>NZ_LT574828.1 GCF_900086725.1 Bariatricus massiliensis
TGCTATGGATATCTAGGCGGGAGATTACTCGGATATCGGGGATGCTTCGCTTATCATCATCACGGCGGGCGCCAATCAGAAGGAGGGTGAGACCCGCCTTGATTTAGTGCATAAAAATACGAAGATTATGAAGAGCGTGATTCAAAATATCAAGGAGGCTGAGTGTGAAGGAATACTGCTGGTAGTATCCAACCCGGTAGATATCCTGACTTACGTCGCATTGAAGGAATCTGGCTTTCCGCAGAACCGGGTCATTGGTTCGGGAACGGTGCTGGATACCGCCCGTCTAAAGTATCTGCTTGGTCAGCATTTGAAAGTCGACAGCAGAAGCGTGCACGCTTTTATCATAGGGGAACATGGAGACAGCGAGCTGGCTGTGTGGAGTTCCGCCAACGTCTCCGGGATTGATCTGGAGCATTTTGAAGAAATCAGGGGGATGAAAGAGGAGGAACGGCCTTGGAGCGATATCTATAGGGAAGTGCGGGACAGTGCGTATGAGATTATTGAGCGAAAAGGCGCGACTTATTACGGTATTGGGATTGCGGTTGCCAGAATTGCAGAATGCATTGTCAGGGACAGCCGCGCAGTCCTGCCGGTCTCGGTCCTGCTCTCTGGAGAGTACGGTCTGTATGACCTATGCTTGAGTATTCCGGCCGTATTAGGACAGAACGGCGCAGAGCAGGTGCTTGAAATTGAATTGGATGACAGCGAGAAGATGCAGCTGGAAGAATCGGCAAAAGAAATCAATAAGGTACTGGCTGAAATCATGGGGCAGCTTATTCCGGGAACATTGTAATTGAAATGACAGTGTGCCACACTACAAACGACCGGTAATGCTTACATTTGTTTGCGGACGACCCGGTATTCGTCACCACAGCGGTAATATGGACATTGGTACTGGCTGTCCGATAGAAACCGCACCATCTCATCTTCATCTAGATTGCGGTCACAAGTGTAACACTCATAGTCATCATCATAGATATAAAAGGTGCAGGTATCACAACAGTTTATATTTGACATCTCCAAATGCTCCTTTCAGCTTTGATGTATCAAATTTTACACATTTCTGTAACAAATGTCAATGAATGTTAAATTTATAAGTTTTTGCAAAAAAGTAATGTAAACTTCGCAGAGTTTGCATTATAATATAACTAAGATAGAAGGCGGAGAGAAATTGCTTCCTCTGCCGCAGAAAACACATTCTATAGGTGAGACAGGAGTGAGAGATATGAGTGATGCAAAAAAGGCAAGTAAACTGATATTGGCGGTACTGCAGAAGGAAGATTTTAAAACGACCCAGAAGGAATTGAATGAGAAAAAGATATTTGTCACAAGGCTATCGAGCAGCGGTGGTTTCCTTCAGAGAGAGAATGTTACTATTATGATAGGTGTTGAGGAAGAGCGCTGGCAGGAGACGATGGACATCCTCAAGAAGACTGCGGGACGGAGAAGAGAAACAATTTACGCTATGCCGGAACCGGCCACTGCCACGGGAAATATGTACGCGAATGTAGGCAGCCCGATTCCGATAGAGAAAGAAGTAGGCGGCATCACCATATTTACCATGCAGCTGGATGAACTGCAAAAATTCTAAATTGTAAATTAAATTATAAGGGGTGAAAGATTTGAAGAATAGTCTTTCACCCTAGTTTTATATCATCGACCTCACTGGTTTTTATGCTTTTTTATCATGGTGCGGAATTGGCTGACTGTAACGCCCAGTTCAGAGCTTGCAGATTTTAAGGTGTGTTCGTGGGACAGCCATTTCTCATAGACGGGATAGAATTCGTCTGGGATTGGACTTGGAAAACGACCCAGATGTTTTCCTTGAGCCTTGGCAATCGCAATGCCCTCCAACTGCCGCTGCTTGATATTTTCTCGTTCTGCCTGTGCCACATAAGAGAGAAGCTGTAAGACAATATCAGAGATAAGGGTTCCTATTAAGTCTTTATTGGTGCGGGTATCAAGAATCGGCATATCTAAAATTACGATATCTGCCTTTTTGCCCTTTACGATCTCGCGCCACTCTTCTTGTATATCTTCGTAGTTCCTTCCAAGCCGGTCAATGCTTTTGACAACGAGTACATCGCCCTCGTGCAATTTTTGCTTGAGCTTCTGGTATTGCGGCCTATTAAAATCCTTGCCGGATAACTTATCGCAAAATATGTTCTGTTCTATAATGCCCCACCGCAAAAGTTCGATTTTCTGACGCTCCATGTTCTGCTCTATAGTTGAAACTCTCATGTATCCATAAAAATTTTTCATATAAAAAAACCTCCTGCCTTTAGTATGGCTGAAGGTTGAATAAATATTTGCCGTGATAAAAAATAGTATAAAGGTACACCTTTTTGACAGGTTGTCCTTCAGCCGATCTGATGTACAAATACATGAATACCTTGCCTTTTTAACCATTATGGGATAAAATAATAGATGGATAGCTATGTTTTTTACGCTATTTCACTTTGTCAAAAAGGTGTACCTTGTTGGCTTTGATAAAGAATAAAGTATTGATAGGTGACCGAGTTATGGAGATTAAAAGTAATAAACAAACTAAAAAAAGCGAAAAAAGATTATCCTTTCTAAAGGTTCGTATTACTTTTATCGTATGTTTACTTTTGA
>NZ_LT574829.1 GCF_900086725.1 Bariatricus massiliensis
TAAACAATAATTTAGAGCAGCAAGCCAAAGCTCTATTCAAATCTTGGTTTATTGATTTTGAGCCTTTTGGTGGTGTCCAACCTCCTGAAATGAAGTTCGTTCCACTTCAAGAACTCTGCAAAGTAGTTACAAAAGGAACAACGCCAACAACACTGGGTAAACCCTTTACAAGTTCAGGCATAAATTTCATTAAAGCAGAGTCAATACTTGATAGTCATTCTATCGACAGTAGCAAATTTGCTTTTATTGATGAAGAAACAAATGCACTATTGAAACGTTCGGTTATCAAAGCGAATGACATTGTGTTTACTATTGCTGGCACTTTGGGAAGATTTGCAATGGTGGATAATAGTGTGCTTCCAGCAAATACCAATCAGGCGGTAGCTATTATTAGACCTGATGAAAATAAGGTGACTCCGGCATATCTTTATAGTTTCTTCATCGGTAATTGGCATAATGAATACTATTCAAAAAGGATTCAGCAAGCTGTCCAAGCTAATTTAAGCCTTACCACCATTAAGTCATTACCTATTGCAGTTCTCAGCAAGACTACAATGAACAATTATGATGAATTAGTAAGTCCATTATTTGCTCTAATGAAGGGCAATGAAGAAGAAAATCGTAGGCTCTCCGAATTAAGAGATACGCTTCTACCTAAACTTATGTCCGGCGAGCTTGATGTCTCAAACATCGACCTCTAAGCCGCTAAATTATTGTTTAGCTTATAACATATCCCATAACTTCCGTGGGTGGCGGGAGTTAATATCGGGGGACTTCCGCCCCATAGTCGTTCTCTAAGAATTATTCAAAGGAGAATTGACTGTGAAACAAGATTTAATCAGAGATGTTATTCAAGGAATGTTACCTTTTCTGAATAACGCACAAAATGAGAAATTGCAGGAGGTTTTACAATATACTCTTGCAAAATATGAGGTAACCGAGAAACAAAACCAAGAGACTAACTCGGAGCAGAACTATGTGGAGCTGTTCTTGTCTGCAAAGCGAATTGAGGGCTGTTCCGAGAAATCTCTTAAATACTATAAGGCAACTATTGAAGCAATGCTCGGTGAGCTGAACAAAGATGTTAAACACATTGTAACGGACGACATTCGAGGATACCTGACCGAGTATCAGGAAAAGAAGAAGTCCAGCAAAGTTACGATAGACAATATTCGTCGTATCCTGTCCAGCTTTTTCTCGTGGCTGGAGGATGAGGATTACATATTGAAAAGCCCAGTCAGACGCATACACAGAGTAAAGACCGGCACGAACATCAAGGAAACTTATTCCGATGAAGCGTTAGAGCTGATGAGAGATAACTGCACCGAACTGAGAGACTTGGCAATTATAGATATGCTGGCTTCAACAGGTATGCGTGTTGGCGAAATGGTGTTGCTTAACCGAAATGATATTGATTTCAACGAGCGAGAATGTATCGTGTTCGGTAAAGGCAGCAAGGAACGAGTGGTTTATTTTGACGCTCGAACAAAGATACATTTGCAGAATTACTTGGAAAGCAGAACGGACGATAATCCGGCGCTGTTCGTGTCACTGAAATCGCCGCACGAAAGGCTGAAAATCGGTGGAGTTGAGGTTCGTCTGCGTGAATTTGGAAAGCAATTAGGATTGCAAAAAGTACACCCGCACAAGTTCAGGCGTACACTTGCGACTATGGCAATAGATAAAGGAATGCCCATAGAACAATTACAACAGCTCTTGGGGCATAGGAAAATAGATACGACCTTGCAATATGCAATGGTTAAACAAAGCAATGTTAAGATAGCACACAGAAAATATATTGGATAGAAAGGAACTTGATTATGGCGGAATGGAAAGAATACACAGTGGCAGATGTGATTTCAACTGTTATTGATTACAGAGGAAAGACTCCTAAAAAGTTGGGTGGAGATTGGAGCGATTCAGGATATAGGGCTTTATCTGCTAAGAATATCAAAACAGGAAAGATTGTTCAGCCTGATAGTATCAGATATGTTTCCGAAGATATGTATAGATGTTGGATGAAAGAAGAGATTCAAAAAGAAGATATTCTTATAACATCTGAAGCTCCATTTGGTCAGATATACTATTGGGATAGCGATGAAAAAATTGTTTTGAGCCAACGACTATTTGCTGTTAGAATCAATCAACAATTCTATCCTAAATACATTTATTTTTATATGACATCTTCTTTCTTTCAAACAGAACTTGATGGCAGAGCAACGGGTACAACTGTTGTGGGATTACGTCAGCCGGAATTATTAAAATGCAAAATTTTTGCACCTGACTATCAAGAACAAAAGAGAATAGCAGATACTCTATGGTGTTTAGAACAAAAAATAAACAACAATGAAGCAATAAACAATAATTTA
>NZ_LT574830.1 GCF_900086725.1 Bariatricus massiliensis
TCCCTTCTTCTCTCCCTTTTTGAAGACCTTCTTCCCAGCCATCCTCACGGGCTGCTTCACGCATCATACGCATGACTTTTTCTTCATCATATTCATATATGCTCACCTTTTTCGCCTCCGTTCTGTTCTTGCTCAAAAATTCTGACAGAATCCCCTCTTTAATACATTCCGTAATCGCCTGTTCTACCGCATCAGACAGGGAAACATTCTCCGCATACCGCCTGACTCTGGCAGTATATTCAGAGTAATCTCTCAACGTCTTGCAGTTATCCAGCAGCTGTGGATTATGCCCCGGATTAATATTCAGCATAACGGCCCTTAACTCCAGCGACGGTTTATCATCCGGTACCTGAAACACACTAGAAAGCCTTAATTCCTGCACGTCCGGCTGCTCCTCGATGCCATTGTAAAAGATAACAAACTTTGGGGGAGGCAGCAGCACTTTACGGGGGCCGTACAGATTCTCATCCCGCGTCATGCTTGAATACAGATCCGAAATATACATCAGATATCTTAGCGGAAGATTGGGACTATAGGTGGACTGATGCTCATAGAGCGTAAGTCTGGAGTCAATCACGAATGAGATATCATTATGCATCGAAAGGTAAATTACATTTTCCAACGTATTCACTTCCAGCATCTCCGGGTCGTCATACTTCGTTCCGTTCGCCGCATTATACAGGCTTAACAGTTCCTTCTTGTCGCTGAATACCATCTCAAATATCCGCGATTTGTAAACACGGTTAACTGCCGTATTTTTCTGATAAGTGTGTTTTTCCATAAATTGTCCTCCTTATTCAAAAAATGTCGTTCGCAGGAGGTATCCTTTCGTTCACTTATCTAACGGGAACCTCTCTGCTGTCAATAAATGAAATAAAGCATTGAGATTCCTGAATCGTTTATATAGAAATGATAAACAGTATTGGGGTGTGCCCCTTAGAATTTTAGAATAATAATGCTTTC
>NZ_LT574831.1 GCF_900086725.1 Bariatricus massiliensis
CCCCGTTTCCCTTAGTTAAAGATATTGTTGGGTATCTCAAGATGTGTCATTCGATTTTGCCGATAAAGCGGTAGAAGATTTCCACTTCCTGTTCCCGGCTTCCGTCCTCACTTTTGACCGCTTCATGGACAAGGATTTTTTCAATCAGCGTATTCAGAAGTTCAGCCGTCAATTCTGTGGGATTGACATACTGTTTCATCAGACCTATCCACTTTTCAGCGTCAACCGCTGTCTGGGCGGCGGTCTCCATCGCTTCGTGAAGCCGTTCAATTTTTACGTCCAATTCTCGCTGTTCGCCCTGATACTTTTCGGACAGCATATTGAAATTGTATTCTGTAATGCGTCCGGCAGACCAGTCCTCATACATTTTTGCAAACAGGGTGTCTACTTCTGCTTTGCGCTTTTCCGCCTTTTTCAGTTCGGCTGTCTGCCGCTTCCTTGCAGTATTGCGTTCCTTGTCGCTGGCGTTAAGTAGCCGTTTCAGAAGTTTGTCCCCATCCTGCTGTGCCAGCACAGACCAGTATTGCAGACGGGAAAGGACATAGGCGTAAAGCACATCATAGCGGATATAGTGCATGGAACACTGGTGCAATCCTTGCCCGTACTTGCTACAATGGTAGTGGGCATAGGGATTTTTGTTCTGGCTGTTCATACCATAGGCCAGCGACCAGCCGCAGTCCGCACATTTTACCAGCCCGGAAAATATCTGTGTTGTGCCGTTCTTCTGCCGTCTGCGCCTGTTGCAAATCTGCTCCTGTACTTGACGGAACACATCTTCGGAAATAATCGCTTCGTGGGTGTTCTCCACACGATACCATTCCTCTTTTGGCTTGCGTACTTTCTTCTTGTTTTTGAATGAAATGTTGGTCTGCTTATTGTGGACGCTGTGTCCGATATAGGTTTCCTCTTTCAGAATACTTTTCACCTGCGCTATCGTCCACGCATAGGCTTTTTCCTCCGGCGCTCCGGCATAGATATTTGCGAAAGTGCCGTATCTCTGGAAATTCAGCCAGCCGGGAGTAGGTACTTTTTCTTCGACCAAAATCCGTGTAATGCTGGCGGCTCCCCGGCCATGAACGGCAAGGTCAAAAATCTTTTCGATAATCCACCTTGTTTCCGGGTCAATCAGAAGATGGCCTTTCTTATCTGGGTCTTTGACATAGCCAAGCGGAGCATAGGCTCCATAGTGTGCGCCATTTGCGAACCGTGTCCGCATGGCCGCCTTTACCTTTTTGCTGGTCTGGCGGGCGTGCATTTCATTCAGAATGTTGAGGAATGGGGCAAGCTCATTCTCTCCGTTGATGGTGTCCACATTGTCATTGACAGCGATATAGCGGACGCCTTTGCTGGGAAAGTAGATTTCCGTGTACTGGCCGGTCAGAATGTAGTTTCTGCCTAAGCGGGATAAATCCTTCGTAACAACGCAGTTGATTTTCCCGTCCTCAATGTCATCAATCATTCTCTGAAAATCCGGCCTGTCAAAGTTCGTTCCAGACCATCCATCGTCGATATATTCATCTATGACATTCAGGCCATGCTCGGCGGCATATTGCCGGAGCATCATGCGTTGTGTCTGAATACTCCCGCTTTCTCCTTGCAGTTCATCGTCCCGGCTCAATCTCATATAAAGCGCCGTGTTGTAAATCGTAGTATTGTAAGGTTGTTTCACCGTAAAAATCCTCCTTCTAAAGAAACAACCCACGCTTACAATACTTTTGCTCTATGGCAATTATATCATAAGCGTGGGCGTGTTATCAATGATGGGCTATCAGGTTGAAGCGGCTTTTTCTGCGGTATGCCGCACCACATCTACAATCAGATCACCGAGGGGCTTCCCGCCTGCGGCGAAGTGTTCGGAGATTTTTATACGGTTGTTCCCACATACAAAATACTGCGTGCCGTTCTCTGCTTGTATAACCTGCCCTGTTCGGGGTGTAAAAATATCGCTTTCACTTTTTGCCATCCAGTGTCCTCCATATTCAGTTTTCAAGGTACAATGCCGCACAGAGGCGGCGAAAATTTCTGCTTATATCTATCACCTTTCCTTTACCGTGTGCCGCTGCTGACGTTTCAGTTCCGCCAGTATATCCGGCGGGATACGGTCAACCAGCCGCTGTAAATTGTCCAGTTCGCTTTTCAGCTTTGCCCGTTCCATCGTATCTTTCATCTTTCCTTTTTCGCTGGCCTTTGCCCTTGCTTCCAACTTCTCATTCTCCGCCAGCAGGTCATTGATTGTGACCTTGTACTTTTTCAACTGCCCGGAGAAATTCTCCATCTGCGGGAACCACTTTTTCAGCATGGAGAGGGCTTCCTCTTTTTTCTTTCCGGCGTTCAGCGGGTTAATGCCGTCCAGTGTGGCTTCAATGGCTCTTGCCTGCCGGGAGAGGGAAACCGCCTGTTTGAAAAGCCGGGTGGGGATATGCTTCCGGCCTGTCCTGCTGGCGCTCTCCCCACGCTCCAAGTCAGGATATTTCTCCACCATATAGGCGTGAAAATCGTCCTGCCACTTCGTCAGGTTTGCCCGGTTGCCGATAATCTCCTTTGCACACAGGCGGTTGTCCTTTGTCAGCGGAACAAAGGTCAAATGCAGGTGGGGCGTTTTCTCGTCCATGTGTACCACCGCCGACACGATATTTTCCCGTCCTACCCGGCCAATGAGGAAGTCCGCCGCCCTCTGGAAAAACGCCTGTATCTCCTTTGGGGATTTCCCCTTGAAAAACTCCGGGCTGGCAGTTACCAGCGTATCGACAAACCGTGTGCTGTCCTTGCGGGTTCGGCACCCGGCCTGCTCAATCCGGCTCTGAATGAAGTGGTAATAGCGTCCCTCCGGCTTGACGATATGGAAGTTGTATTTGCTCCGGCTTGTGTCAATGTCGGGATTGCTGGCATACTGTTCTTTCTGTCTTTCGTGATGGGCTTCCAGCGGCCTTGCCGGGTTGCCCTTGTGCTTCTCAAACCGTAAAATTGCGTGTTTTGCCATTCTGCTCCTTTCCCCATTCCTTTCCTATCCGGGGTTTTCCACAGGGAAAATCCCGCAGAAAATAGCTCGGATAGGATTGGAATGGATAGAATATAAATCAATCTTTTTATCTTTGTATTTCTATATACCGTCCGGTTTTCGTACGTCTCAGGAGTGATTTCCGTACTTCATGGGTACGGTTTTCAGTCCTCCGGCGTACCAGAACCGGATTTCTTGAAGTCGGTGTTTGGAACCGCTTCATAGGATTTTGGGAAAATGCGGTTGGGTTTTCCACAGCCCTGCTTCTGGATCTCCACCAGTCCGGCGTATTGCAGTTCCCGCAGGGTATTCACCGCTTTCTGCCGCCCACAATGGAGCAGTGTGACCACTTCACAGATAGGGTAATACAGGAAAATCCGTCCGCAGTCATCCGCCCACCCATTCTTGCGGGATAACTCTGTCCGGCGCAGGATAAAGGCGTACAGAACCTTTGCCTCGTTGGACAGGGTGGGGGCTTCAAAGAGAAAATTCGGGAGCCGGGTGAAGCTGAACGCCTTTTCCGGCTGGTGGATATAGATGGTATTTGTCATAGTTCGTTTTGTGGACGGTTAGAAGCCCGTTTTCCGGGGCGGGCGATACTTTATACCACCTGCCCCGGTTTGGGGCTTGCAAAGCCTGATAAATCAAGGCTTTTTTCGCTCCTAACTGTCCACAGCAGACCTCCTTTTCCGTTCACTTTCTGTTTTCTGCCGCCTGTGAACTCTGGCGGCACAGCCGGGGCAGTATTTTGCCCGGTTGGATTTGGGGACGAACACACCGCCGCAGACCGCACAGCGTTTCAAGTCCTTATCCCGGAAAATTTCCGCTTCCAGCGTCCCGTCCAGCGGCAAGACCGCCCAGCGGAACCACTTACAGCAGACCGAGAAAGAAATCGTCTGCGGGCAGGTGCAGGTGTCCCCATCGTCAAGGGCAATGCAGTTGCCGTCCTCACAGCAACAGCACTCCCGGCGTATCAGGGCGCTTGCCCGTTTCCGCTGCGCCGGGGTCATGCGGTAAAGGGAACCGTCCGGCCTGCATTCCAGCGGCGGCAAGTCTTTGTAGGGATTATTTTTCATGCGTTCCCTCCGTTTTGCTTTCCGCTGCCGTTCTCCCCGAAAAGGCTTCCTGCCCCATTCCTGCGGCGTGTTCCGGCGTTGGCACGCTCACCGCAGCTTCGGGACATTTTGTCTCGAAGTCCGGTTCCTTGCGGTGCTTCCCCAGCCGGGGTATTCCTTTTCGGACGGTCATTCTGTTTTCAAGGTGCTGTCCATCGATGAACTACCCTAAGTCTACACGAAAAAAATGCAATCCCCGGAATTTTGCGAGAATTGCATTTTGATGAAGTTTACACTTTGGAAATTGACATTTTTGCAATCATTCTGTATAATGGAAGTATGCGGAGGAGGTGCGTATCTATGGCTTTACCCGGAACACCCGGACAGCGGATTTCCGATTTATGCAACGGGAACCACATCACACAAAAGGAACTTGCGGAGAAGATAGGGGTTTCCGCTTCCCAGTTGAGCCGCATTGTCAGCGGCGAAACGAGAACGGTCAGCAGTGATATTCTCATAGGCGTGGCAAAGGAATTTAAGGTATCGACAGACTACATACTGGGCTTATCCACCGTGAGCGTCCGTAAAAGCTACGATATTTCTGAATTAGGCTTGTCCGAGGGAGCCGTGAGGGGGCTCGTGACGGGTGCTGTTGATGTGCAAATCCTCAACCGCCTGTTGGAACACAGGAATTTTCCTAAGCTGATAGATTTGATACGGATTTATTTTCAGGACACAGCGGCAAAAGGCATAACAGCAAGAAACCAGCTTATCGAGATAGCAACGGCTTCCCTGTCCGACCTGATGAAAGAACACCCGGAACACCGGGCGGAAGCAAAGCAGGATTTACAGCTTTTGAACGCCCAGAAGATGGGGGAACATGAGGCGGAGATTGAGAAAATCAAAAATGTGTTCCTTGCTATCCTGCGGGATATTAAGAAAGCCATTGACAACGGGGAACAGCCGGGAGAAGCTGTGACCGCCGCGATGTTCCAAGCCATGCGGGACGCATTGGCGGAACAGAAGCAAAACCCGCTTTCCATTGACGATGTAGCGGCGATGGTTGCCGGACAGATCGGACAGCTTACGCCGATGGATGAAGAAACTGCCGACCTGTTCAAGCAGTTGGCAAAAAAGATGATGAAAGGAATAGAATAATAGCCTGTTATTCGAGATAATAATATGCCATTAGTAAAGCATGACTACCCTGTTTTAGAGTACGATACCGCATCAAAAGCTGTTTTTCAGCCGGGAAATGGGAAAAAATGTTTTCCTGCAAAAGCAGTGTTTGCTTTTTTAGGAGACGAGGTTGAAAATTATGCACATACCCATGATGGAATACAGATAGATGAATTTGAAAGTGCAACAAGACGATATCCTATTTATGAATGTCTTTATAATCAGGAGAAAATATGTCTATGTCCGGCTCCTGTGGGAAGTGCTGCTGCCGTCCAAGTTTTAGAATATTTAATTGCAGCGGGTGTAACAAAGATTATTTCCGTCGGCTCCTGCGGCGTATTGGAAGACATCCCGGAAAATAGATTTTTGATACCTGTTTCTGCATTGAGAGATGAGGGAACATCTTACCATTATCTTCCTCCCTCCCGAGAAGTAGAGATTTCAAAGGCTGGTATAAATGCGATTGAATCTGCTTTAAGCCAAAAGAATATACCATATTGGGAAGTTAAAACATGGACAACAGACGGTTTTTATCGAGAAACAGTAGAAATGGTTCAGTATCGGAAAGAAGAGGGATGTCAAGTAGTAGAAATGGAATGTTCCGCATTGGCGGCGTGTGCAAAATTTAGAAAAGTTACATGGGCTATGCTGCTTTTTTCAGCCGATACTCTTGCAGACCCTCATAAATACCAAGAAAGAGAATGGGGAAAAACAAGTATATCCATAGCCTTAGAATTAGCCTTAGACGCTGTTTTATCAGTTGTTGAGGAGTAAAAATAAATACATATAGGAGTTACAATGAATATAAATGAATTTCCACAACAAGTAAATCAAGTTATTTCAATAGCAGAAACCATATTACAAGGTCAAATATTGGGGATATATTTATATGGTTCAGCAACAATGAATGGGCTGCGTCCAGATAGTGATATAGATATACTGATAATTACTAAACAAGAATTGAGTAATTCAATCAGAGCAGATCTAACAAAGCAATTATTGAAAATTTCTGGCTCCGTAGGCTGTATTGAAAAAAGACCTTTAGAGGTAACTATTATCAATCAATCTGATATTGTTCCGTTGCAATTTCCGCCAAAATGTCAGTATATGTATGGTGAATGGCTAAGGGGAGAGATGGAAGCAGGAGAATATCCGCAAGCCTGCAATGACCCAGATATAATGATTTTATTATGGCAAGCAAGAAAAAATAGCATAACTTTGAAGGGGGCGGAAAGCAAAGAGCTTATTCCCGCTATCCCATTTCACGAAATTAAAAAAGCAATTCGGTTTTCTTTACCTGGTTTGATTTCCAGCTTTAAGGGTGATGAAAGAAATGTGTTATTAACCTTATCACGAATGTGGTTTACTTTAGTAACAGAAGAAATCACGACAAAAGATGTTGCCGCAAAATGGGTAATTTTAAAATTGCCGGAGAGATTTCCCCCCCTGCTAACAACGGCAAAGGAAGCTTATTTGGGAAATTTGTCTGATGAATGGGAGACAGTAGAAAAGGAAGCGATGGCACTTGTAGAATATATGAAAAAACAAATTGAGGAATTACTTAGAACAGAGTAGCAAAGTTAGCGGGGCCAATCAACGGTCAAGATGAACGGCGCATAAATGCGCCGCCGTTGACAGTCCCGCCCGTCTTTGCTGATGGGCAATCAAGGCGGGAAAGCCCTAAAATGGCTTCCCGCCCATTTCAATCTTGAGAGAAGAAACGCTCCAAAATCAGAAAGAGAGCGGTAAATCTGAATTGCGAGGGAGAATGTAGATGAATCAAGGAAGAATTATTGTGATTACAGGTTCGCCGGGAACAGGAAAGACAACAACTGCGTCGATTGTCGCAAAAGAATCGAACATGGATAAATCTGTGCATATGCACACAGACGACTTTTTTCATTATTTAAGCAAAGGAGCAATACCGCCGCATTTACCAGAGTCCAACGAACAAAATTTAGTTGTCATTGAAGCCTTTTTAGAAGCTGCAAAGCGCTATGCCCGCGGCGGATATGATGTAATTGTAGATGGAATTGTCGGGCCGTGGTTTTTAGAACCATGGAGAGCCCTTGTTCGAGAAGATTATGAAGTACACTATATTGTTTTAAGAGCCAGTAAAGAAGAAACTATGAAACGAGCTGTGGAACGTTCAAAATTAGACAGAAAAACAAATGTTGAATTAGTAGAAACAATGTGGGAGCAATTTTGTAATTTGGGGATATATGAATCGAATGTTATAGAAACGACAACCTATTCTATCCAAGAGGCTGTTTTTGCAGTAAAAGAAAAAATTTCAAGTGGAGCCGCATTGCTATCTTAAACGATTTCTAAAAATCGAAATTTCATTTATCAGAGAAATAGCAAAGCCAGTCAACGGTCAAGATGAACGGCGCATTTCATGCGCCGCCGTTGACAGTCCCGCCCGTCTTTGCTGATGGGCAATCAAGGCGGGAAAGCCCTAAAATGGCTTCCCGCCCATTTCATTATGAGAAAAGAAACGCTCCAAAATCAGAACGAGAGCGGCCAAGCACTTTGAGGGATTGGCCGCCTTGTCCACCCATTCAGCGGGACGGCGGGTGGCGGTCAAGGCCGGGTGTAAGCCCGTTCATTTCAGCCTTGACGGTTGCCCGCTGTCCTGTTACTTTTCCGGGAGTGTAGCCACAACTTCGGGACACTTTGTCCACAAGTCGGAGCGTAGGACGAGGGACGGGGGCTTTCATATACGCCCAGTCTGCTGTTGAAACCAGACCTGTGCTTACGGCTCTACGCCACGCAAGCACAGCCCTGTTTTCCTGCCGCTTCAAATGCCCTTGCCCTCCCCGGCGGCAACGGCATTTTCACGGCAACGCCGACAGAGCGTATAACACACTACACTTTGCTTCGCAAAGTCGTGTGCCAAATGGGGGCGTTGCCCCCTTTGGAAACCCCCACAAGAAAAGGCGGTACGCTACCCCTCCACGGGGCGCATACCGCCTTTTCTTGTTATCCAGCCCTCCGGCTGTATCGGTTGAGCAAAAGTCCGCGTGGGATTGATGTGGTATCTTTAACTTTGGGAAACTCC
>NZ_LT574832.1 GCF_900086725.1 Bariatricus massiliensis
GCGTTGCCCCCTTTGGAAACCCCCACAAGAAAAGGCGGTACGCTACCCCTCCACGGGGCGCATACCGCCTTTTCTTGTTATCCAGCCCTCCGGCTGTATCGGTTGAGCAAAAGTCCGCGTGGGATTGATGTGGTATCTTTAACTTTGGGAAACTCCAGACTCCCATTTAGATATTGCTGTTCTCGAAACATATAATTCATTTGCAAGTTCTTCTTGCGTCATTCCTTTAGTTTTCCTAAGCTCTTGTAATTTTTCATTAAACTCCAAGGGGTGGTCTCCTTCGCAAATTCAATTTTTCCTCAATGACAAATTGGAAGTTATCTAATACTTAGTGTATGTGTATACATCAACAGTTACAATTTCTTGACCGCCCCAATTTTTTT
Organism: Bariatricus massiliensis; assembly: GCF_900086725.1. Taxonomy (GTDB): domain Bacteria; phylum Bacillota; class Clostridia; order Lachnospirales; family Lachnospiraceae; genus Allocoprococcus; species Allocoprococcus massiliensis. The sequence goes on from NZ_LT574832.1 coordinate 384, forward strand.
CTTGCAAAGTAAAATCTTCTTTTACAAATTTATTATTTAATAACACTTTTGATGAATATATATTCTCTGGCATAACAAATGCCTGAAGAGTTGTAATATTAACTTCATTTACTAAATATTCTATCATTAATTTCAAAGCGTTTGTTGCAATTTTTTTATTCCAATAGTCCTCATTTAGACGGTAGCCCACTGTTATTTTATTTTCTTTCTTTTTAAAGTCAAACATTTCTGCTAAACCTACAAGTCTATTAGGGCTATCTTTTAAATAAATCCCTGCAATTATATACTTTTTATTTGCAAAATCTTTTCCGCCAAGATTTTTGATTGCTGTCTCTAATACTTTTTTACTCTTTTTATATAGAAAAGGCGGTATATACTTATACACATTATCATTGTTGCTTATCTCTGACAACGCTGCAATGTCATTTGATTCCATTTTTCTTATAATCACTTTATCGTTTTCTAAATATGGAAATACATCAAATAATTCTGTCATCATAATCTCCTTTAGTTTTTATCAATGCTAAAGTACTGGACACCTTATTTCTTTTACTTTCTAATTTTCTTCCAATTATGTCAAGTAATCCAAATATAATCAGGCTGACAAGTACTGCCCCTAATACTACTGGCTTTACGCTTTCTGTTAAATCTCCAAAAAGCAACATTAGCATAAACTCTGCTCCACCTAAAAGTGTAGAAACTTGAATAATCCTAATAATATATTTCATACTTATATCTCTCCTTCCATAGCTGAAACACTTAATTTTGACAACCTCTAATTTTTTCTCCACATATTGTATTCATGTTTTAATAATTATCAAATGCTCCATATCTCTTTTCATATCGCAAAGCAAACCGGAAACAGACTGTCCCTGCAATCGCCCACAATATATTGACAATAACATATACAAGAATCAGATAATTTGATACTTTATTTCCCAAATAAATGTCTCTTACAATATCGATCCCACTCGTAAATGGTATCAAATATATAACGGACGCCCTTGAAGGTGATATTGCATTTGTTACAAAAAGTAACATTGTTTGTACAACTAAAATTAAAGAGCCCACTTTTTTCTCACATATGCAAATACTCCCAAATATCAGTCCTATTCCGTACATTCCAACAAGTGAAAATAAGCTGACAAATATCGCCAATATAATAATTTTAAGATCGTTACTACTATATCCCACTACCGCATTACCAAAAATAATAATTCCAACGTATGTTACCAAATGGATCAAGCAGCTAATTACTAATTTTATAAACAAGATCCCCTCCATATGAAATTTAGATTGCAGCCTGATTTCAAAAATTCCATGAGACGTTTCGTCGGAGACTGTCCCTACACAATATCCTAAAGCCGCACTCGCATTTTGCCAGAAAATATATCCTATTAGAACTAGAATATATCCACCTGCCTCACTCGTATTATAAAATGATACAAATCCTTGAGTTGACCCCATAAAATAGACAGCGAGAAAGGTTCCTGTAAATACTAGAAAATCCATAAACAATCCTATACGATACTGTAGATATTCTTTTGTATCTAAAATCATCTCCCACTTTATGGCATTAAAATACTTCATTATTGTCCATCCCCCTCCTCTTTTCCAAATAGATTTCTCTTATCTCTTCCGTTCCCATTGCCCGGTCCTCTTCTCCCCCATTTTTTCCCTTGAATATAAAAATATAGTGCTCCACTAACTCATTTAAGAACTCTAGGTCATGGGACGATATTATAAAAGTTTTGTGATATGTCTTCGCCAAATCTTTAATTAAGTTTTTCATTTCTACCTGTGACTCAATATCTAATCCGTTTGACGGTTCATCCATAATCAGGACTTTCATATCAGTACATAGACCACACAATAGCATAGCTTTCTTTTTTTCTCCCGTTGAAAGGGTCTCCACCCTTCTTTTTAAAAACTGGGAGAAATGTAGTTCATTTGCATACTTTTCAATAAGATTCTTTACTTCTTTTTCTTTGCTCCCTTTCATGGCAGCAAAAAACATAATATTGTCATAAACTGTATTTTTATATCGTATTCCTCGTTCTCCTGCTGGAATAAGAACAATATTTTCTTTACACCACTTCATATAATTGTCCTCTTCTCTTACCCGCATGGTCCCAGATGAATAATCCAATAATCCGGTCAATACTTTTAAAAAGGTAGTTTTCCCGGCTCCATTAGGTCCCAGCAATCCATAAATACCATCTTTAGTCAAATCTATTGTTACGCTGAAATCAAAAAGTACCTGTTTGTTTTTATAAAATTTATTAACATTTTTTACTTCAATCATACCTCTCCCCTACACTTTCTTTTTATTCCTTATCAAATTCAAATTTATTGTTTTCATTGTATCACATAACCAAAAGATTTTCTATCCGCATATAAATGATACATCAGTGTATGCCATTGCTTCACGCAGGGCATACTGCTTATCTCTGACAACGCTGGCCTTCCGCTTAGGAGTATGGCTTTTCCGGTATCAAGCAGTTCCCTTATAAGTTTAACTAATCCCTTTATATCCCTACTGTTCCCCAATTACAAATGTTATCTCGTACCTCCACGTTACTCTGATATTAACTAATTTTACCCCGTCATATTAACAAGCAATTAGCAGGGAGCTTACAATAGCAAGAATAGCTTAACCAATTTGACCAAATTAAGTTATGTTAATTTATGAATAGTATTTTTGATTTCTACTTTTTGGTTTATCAGGTATAGTCATTTTAAGTTCACCAGATGCAAGCATTTTATTCAAGTATTATCTTGGCCATATCTTGACTGGGAGATTGGTCATGACGGTTAAGAAGTCCCATATATTTATCACATGTCTTACACAAAACCATTATTCCAGACTTTGAAATCTCATATTCTGGCAATGAGCCGCCATAAACAGCACAAGCAACTTTTATTTTATCAAATCCACGCCCCCCATGCCTCAATCATACCACTTTTTAAAAATACATTTTATCTTCATAAACATTTATCTGAATCGGATTGTAGCTACTATAAATGGATGTTCTGGAAACTCGTCAATCAATAAAAGGGGTATCTCGCTGTCAAAGACTTTGATTTTCTGACCGTATGCACTTTTAACCAGAGTCGTGATTTCTTTTGAAATGTTGGTGCGTGGCATGACCATTGTCATTAAGATACCGTTTTTGAACGTCAACGGGTTTATCATCCATGATGTCCTGCATCACCGTGGAGAGAGTTATGGGAATATCGTCTGGTCTGTTGTAGCCTAAAGCCATTGTAAGATTTGCCTGTGCATCTGCATAAATTAGTAAAACCTTGTTGCCCTGCTTTGTCAGGACGGCTATGTAAGGTTCTTAGAACACAAAAAAGCCGACTGGCTATTTAAACCAATCGGCTATGTATAAACATGTTTTATTAATTTTAGCTCAGTGACAAACTGGAATTTGTAACATTGTGAACTGTGGTTATATGATACGTTCAGCATATATTTCTGCATTTATATACCATTCGCCATTATCTTTTACAGTGATGTTTTCCCAATGAAAACGATTATCTTCTATACTAGTAAAAATCCACTTTCTTTTTTCATCATTGACGAAAGTTAGCATTATCATGTCATCTTGTTTTTTTGCTTCAAGTCGTATTATTTTTCCAGTATAACCATAAGCTACATCCCACGCATGCGTATTGGGATTATAGATACGCAACGATGTCCCATATTCATAATTAGGCAAGATAATAACATCCTGAATAGCCATTCCTTCAAGAACCCATGAGAAATGCCATTCGCCTTTAATTGTAAGAGAATTGCTACTTTCTATATAGTCTATCGACCAACTACCGATAAGTTTTCCAAAATAATTAAATGCTTCTGGTAATGCTTCATTCTTACTTTCACTTGCTAATGCTTCAAAAAAATCCTGCATTGGTAATTCCTCCAGTATAAATAAGTTCTATTACAAATTCTGAATTGTCTTTTTAATTATATCACACACCCACAAGATTTCCTATCCACTTTGACTTTCTTCACAGGTGCTTTTGTCATCTTAAAAATAAGTTCATCAACACAGTCTGTATATCTGCCTTGTTGAATTAGTTCGTTTTTCAATTCCACAAGGCTCTGTAACAAAAATGTTCTTTCTTGGCCATCCACATACAAATAATATTTTTTATCTCTCATAAGTGCACCTCCATCCTTTTTCATCATTATAAAGAAAAATCTATTCAAAGATGCCATGATCAGGACTAATTAATCTTAGAAAGCACCCCTTTGTACTGGCAACTCTCGCCTTTCAAATTAGCAGGAAGGGCATTTCCATTAGCAAGAATCGCTCCTGCTAATCGGAAATTGCTATGGGTTCAAATTTTCTCAGAAAATAGAAAATGCCGAAAACCTTGAAACGAGAAACTGCTTTTCTCACTTCCAGATTTTCGGCGGTGTTCTTAACGTTCCTGAGCGGATTCGAACCGCTGGCCTTCCGCTTAGGAGGCGGACGCTCTATCCTGCTGAGCTACAGAAACATTCAAAATAGCATTATTAACTTTTTCTAAATGATCTTACACAAAACAGTTCATTCATGCAAAATTTATTCTAGCACAAATTCGCTGTTTTGTGAAGTTAAAAATTTATATAACCTTGCAGCCAAATATTAGCCTTAAATCTTCTACCAATTTCAGGCTCCCCAGTTACACTTTTTACAGGCACACATATATCGAATTGAAGCTCATTCACATCGAGAGTCAGTACATAGATTTCTTCCTTTGTCAGCTTATTTTCTACTGTGTCCATATCAAGTATCTCACCGAGAACAGAATACTGGTCGCATTCTACCCCATAAGGCATAAAATAGGTGTCTACGATACTGAAAATATCTTCATCCGCCAAACGCTTTGACACTTGGGAATACGTGTCTATATCATCCAGTGTAAGACTCTCGATTGCCTCGGTGTCCCCCTGCCTTGCGGCGCTCAGCAGCATCATACGGTTTCTTGACTCTTCTTTGCGCATCTGCTCCTGTTCTTTGCTCTTCAGAACGGGGAACAAGACTGTTCCTGATACTGCCAGACCGGCTAGCGTAACGGACGTTGAGCTTTTCGGTATCTGGCCATTCTGCACCTCTTTTATGTAATCCATCCCATTTTGAAGATGGAAAATCAGGCTTACCCCGACTTTCGCATCTTCACAGATACCCACGTAGGACTCTCTGTCAATTCTCCGCTCCACGATAATGTCCGCATAGGATGTAATACCGGTTCCTTCAAAATATGGCAGATAATACTCTCTATCAAATATTTCGTTTTCATCAATCTGACCATAGGAACAGATTCCGATTCCTGTTCCAAACTCTTTCTTCAACTCACAGTAATCCAGATTCTCCTCCAAAGAGATTCTTTCGTACCCGCTGAAGTTCTCCTCGGCCTGATACAAAATTTGATTCCATTCTTTTTCAGAATCAATGTCCTGAAAACCAATTGCCTTAATATATTTATGCACGGTCTATCCTCATCTATTATTATTATCTGATTTCTGATTTGCCGCCCATATACGGCCGAAGCACTTCTGGAATTCTCACAGAACCGTCTTCCTGCAGATTATTTTCCAAGAAAGCAATCAACATTCTAGGTGGTGCAACAACTGTATTGTTTAACGTATGGGCAAAATATTTGCTGCCGTCTGCTCCTTTGACGCGGATTCCAAGCCTTCTGGCCTGAGCGTCCCCAAGGTTGGAACAGCTTCCTACTTCAAAATACTTCTTCTGTCTCGGTGACCATGCTTCTACATCACAGGATTTCACCTTTAAGTCGGCAAGATCTCCGGAGCAGCACTCTAAAGTCCGCACTGGTATATCAAGGGAGCGGAACAAGTCAACCGTATTTTTCCAAAGCTCATCATACCATTTCATGCTTTCTTCCGGTTTGCAGACAACAATCATTTCCTGTTTCTCAAATTGATGAATTCTGTATACCCCTCGTTCCTCGATTCCGTGTGCCCCTTTTTCTTTCCTGAAACATGGGGAATAAGAAGTCAAAGTCTGAGGCAGTGTTTCTTCATCCAACATGGTCTCTATAAACTTACCAATCATAGAGTGTTCACTGGTACCTATTAAATATAGATCCTCACCCTCAATTTTATACATCATAGAGTCCATTTCGGCAAAACTCATAACTCCGGTAACCACGTTGCTGCGAATCATGAACGGAGGAATGCAATAAGTAAAGCCTCTGTCGATCATAAAATCACGGGCATAAGAAATCACAGAAGAGTGGAGTCTTGCGATATCACCCATTAGATAGTAAAAACCATTACCCGCAACCTTCCCGGCGCTCTCAAGATCGATGCCGTTAAATGTCTCCATAATCTCAGTGTGATAGGGAATTTCAAACGCAGGCACTACAGGTTCCCCGTATTTCTGTATTTCTACATTCTCGCTGTCATCCTTTCCTACAGGAACTGACGGGTCGATAATATTGGGGATGCTCATCATGATTTTTTTAATCTGTTCTTCTACTTCTTTTTCCTCCGCTGATAAAGCTTCTACTCTATCCGCATTTGCCTGAACCTGTCTTTTTAACTCTTCAGCTTCTTCCTTTTTTCCCTGAGCCATACAAGCGCCAATTTGTTTAGAAATTTTGTTGCGCTCAGCACGAAGCGCCTCTACTTCCTGCTTAATCTCTCTGTTTTTCTTGTCCAGCTCTATGACTTCATCCACCAGAGGAAGCTTTGCATCTTGAAACTTCTTTTTGATATTTTCCTTTACAACATCTGGATTATTTCTCACAAACTTAATATCTAACATAGTCCTTCTCCTTCTCTTCTCAACTTTCCCATTTCTTTAAACTTTTAATCACTTTTATAAATTCTTTTTCACTACTTCCTGAACATCCGGGTCATAAACTTCTTGATAAATAGCCTGTTCCAGCGACTCTGCCTCTTCGTCCGCCAGTTCTATGTAACTCTGTCCCCTGACGATTTCCTTTATATAAGTATAACATCCCTCGCGGCTGTGCATAGCATTGATAATCCAGCCACTGTTATTTCCGTCCAGCAGAGTGAGGGCGAAGCTCAATTTACCGCCCATTTCATTGAATGCATCGTATTTTACAATACCGACCTTCTGATAATTGCTCTGTATCATATGGAAAATCTCTTTAATATCAAGACGGTTTTTCTTTGCAATATCTGCAATTTCATCCAGTTCATCAAATTTTTCCAGAATGCTCTCCTCAAGATTCTTGCCATCACGGCCTCTCATGAAAGAGGAATAGCTGCTCTTCAGACGGCTGTACTTCATATTTACATTCATATATAATAAAAACATCAATACAATCAGCATAATCAATAGAATAAATATGTAAGCCGGATCTATGCCGATAGCTGTTAATATTTTACTCTCCATTTATTTTATTCTCCTTCACGAATCGTCATAAGTAAATCGAATATACGTTCGAGTTCGTTGTCGGAATAATATTCGATTTCTATCTTTCCTTTGCCATTTGTCTTGTGATTTACATGTACTTTGGTACCTATAATATTTTTGATTTTTTCTTCTAAATCCTCGTAGACAAATGTATTTTTAACTTCTGTCTTAACCGGTTTTTCCTTTTTAGGATTTTTCAACTCTTTTACTAACTTCTCCGTCTCACGAACGCTCAACTTTTCATCAAATATTTTATTGGCAATCATATACTGCTGTTCTTCATCATCAATTGCCAAAAGTGCCCTCGCATGTCCGGTAGATATCATATCATCGATAATCATCTGCTGCACTTTCTCATTCAATTTTAAAAGACGCATAGAGTTTGTCACCGCAGTACGGCTCTTTGATACACGCTCGGCAACCTCATCCTGTTTAAGGTTGAATTCATGAAGCAATTTTCTGAACGCCATGGCTTCTTCAATAGGATTTAAGTTTTCTCTTTGAATATTCTCTATCAAAGAGATTTCTAAAATTTCTTGATTGGTATACTCTTTAATTATGACCGGAACTTCTTTTATTCCTGCCATCTTAGCGGCACGCCAGCGGCGTTCACCGGCTATTATCTCATAATAGTCTTTTCTTTTCTGTACAATTAATGGCTGAAGAATACCAAACTGTTTAATAGAATCTGCCAATTCAAGAAGTGCGTCTTCCTCAAAGTTTTTTCTAGGCTGTTCTCTGTTCGGCTCCACATCATTGATTTTCATCATAATTGGCCCAGAAGATTGGATTTCATCCTTTTTTACATCTTCTGTTCCTCTTCTCGATGTTTTTGCTGATTTATTATCAGGTATAAGACTGTCGAGGCCTTTTCCTAATCCACTACGCTTTACCGCCATACTTACTCTTCTCCTTTATGAATAACTTCATCTGCCAACAACATATAACTTTCCGCTCCCGATGACTTTGGATCATAATAATTAATCGGCAGTCCATGGCTGGGAGCCTCAGCCAAACGTATATTTCTAGGAATTATTGTCTTATAAATCGCTTGATTCAAATTGTCTTTTACATTTTCAACAACCTGTAGTGATAGATTGGTTCTGGCATCATACATAGTGAATACTACCCCTTCCATCTCCAGCCGGTCGTTCAACCGCTCTTTCACAAGATCTATTGTCCTTATTAACTGACTCAGACCTTCCAAAGCATAATATTCACATTGTATAGGTACTAATACTGTGTCTGCTGTAGTCATTGCATTAATTGTTAGCATACTGAGAGACGGCGGACAATCAATTATAATAAAATCATAGTTATCCTTGATTTTATGTACTTCATCACGTAGAATATATTCTTTATTATCAACATCAATTAATTCGATTTCTGCTGCTGACAAATCAATACTGGTGGGTAATACATCCAGATTTTCAAAAACATCCTTCACCAAAACTTGTTCGATAGAAGCCTCCCCAATAATCAAATCATATACTGTATATTCTACTTCATCTTTATTTACACTAAGACCACTCGTCATGTTACCTTGTGGGTCCATATCAACTGCAAGAATCTTTTTGCCTTTTGCTGCCAGACAAGAAGAGAGGTTGATAGCTGTAGTCGTTTTTCCAACACCACCCTTTTGGTTGGCAACAGCAATAATTCTTCCCATAATTTAGTAATACCCCTTTCTAAAAACAAAGTGGATGCTTTTGTTATGCATCCAATTATCCACCATATGTTATCATTATACCACATCATCTTTTTATTATCTATACAATGTTTCACGTGAAACATTATTTTTTACTTTTTTGTTGTTTCATACAATGTTTCACGTGAAACATTTGTTGTATTTTGTAATATTTTTAATAAAATATATTTTTCATATCTCTTTCACCATTAATTGGATTATGTTATAATTGAACAATAAGCTTTACTGTGAACGAGGGATGGTATAACAAGATAATAGAAAGGTGGTCATAATATTGAAAAAGAAACTTAAGGCCTGTGCTATTCTTGCTTCTTTGGCGACAGGTACTATATATGTCATAAATAGAATAATATATTATCTTTCAACGATAGATAATCTTCTTGGCAACACTGAGGGCAATTACTATGAATGGCGCTTCGGAAAAATATTTTACAAAAAGCAAGGAGAAGGAGAGCCTATTCTATTGATTCATGATCTTAATGCTCATAGTTCTGGATATGAATGGAAAAAGGCTGCTTCTATACTGGCAGAACACAACACTGTATATACTATAGACCTTCTCGGATGTGGGCGCTCTGATAAGCCCAATATTACATATACTAATTTTTTGTATGTCCAGATGCTTAATGATTTTATCAAACATATAATAGGTAGAAAAACAGATGTGATTGCAACAGGAGAGTCTGCTTCCTTTGTTATAATGGCATGTAATACAGGGGATGACACTATAGATAAAATAGCGATGGTTAATCCTGTTTCTATGTATGAACTAGCTAAAGTTCCTACAAAGAGAACAAAGACCTTGAAGTTTTTAATAAATATACCTATATTGGGAACATTGCTCTATAATATACTCCAATCACAAAAGTCTTTGAATGAAATTTTCGCGTTTAACTACTTTTATGACAGCGCAAAAATAGATAATACAATCGTAAAAGCATATTATGAAGCAGCTCATACCGATAAAATCAAATCAAAGTATTTGTTTGCAAGTATTAAGGGAAGATTTACGAGAGCAAATATTTCTCCTTGCATCGGCAACATTAATAATAGTATTTTTGTTATATCAGGAAATGGAAATCCTCAATACGAAGAAACTGCAGAACAGTACAAACGCTTTATTCCAGCTATTGAGACTGTTTCGATTCCCGATACTAAATATCTTCCTCAATTAGAAAAACCATATGATTTTGCTGAACAAATTAAAATATTTTTTGATATCAATTAAAAAGAAACCGGTATTTTTTACCGGTTTCTTTTTTTATTTAATTGGTTCTTTGGAAGGAAGCCCAGCTTTTCGTGGGAACTTCTTTCCTGTATTTTTATGTTTATCAATTTTCAAAAGCGAGCGGCTGATATCACTTCCCGGAAGCTGAAATTTTACAATGTCACTCAACTTACCACCTAAAATCTTAATGGCTGTCTTAGACTCATTTACCTCCGCGTCAATGTCACCTGATTTATAAGGTATAAAACTCCCGCTTAATTTTACATATGGCAGACAATATTCGGAGAGGGTTGAAAGATTAGCTACTGCTCTTGATACACAAAGATCATAGCTCTCTCTGTAATTCTCCTTACGTGCAAAATCTTCCGCACGCCCGTGAATTGTGTGGATATCTTCTAAACCTAACTGTCCTATCACTTCATTGAGAAAATTAATTCTTTTATTAAGTGAATCCAGCAATGTTACTTTTACATGTGGAAAAGCAATCTTTAATGGAATGCCTGGAAACCCGGCGCCTGTGCCAATATCTATGATAGTGTCTATTTTATGGATATCTATTATCTTGACTAATGATAAACTGTCTACAAAGTGTTTTTCAATTACTTCTTCATATTCCGTTATACCAGTCAGATTCATTACCTTATTCCATTCAATAAGTAATTCATAATATCTGTCAAACTGATTTATCTGATTTTCTGTCAATGCGATATCCAAATCAGCCAGCTTTTTCTGAAATATTTCACTCATATAAAGGATGTTTCCTTTCAATTAGTATTTTGTATACAATGTACTTATATTTATTTTTGTCCCATATACACTAGCAGCACGGAGATATCTGCAGGGGAAACTCCTGATATTCTGGATGCCTGGCCTATAGAAACGGGACGGTACTGCTTGAGTTTTTGGACAGCTTCTATACGAAGACTGGGTACTTTATCGTAATCCATATTTTCCGGTATTCTGCGGGTCTCCAATTTTTTAAACTGCTCTACCTGTTTTAATTGGCGCTTGATATAACCTTCATACTTAATGTTGATATTGATCTGTTCTTTGATTTCATCACTCAGCGGCCTTCTCTGATAGTCAACTGATTCGAGCAGCTCGTAACTTAATTCAGGGCGGCGTATTAACTCTGCCAAGGTAGTTCCCGATGTAAGCGGCGTGCTTCCCGCACGCTCCAGAATATTCTGCACTTCCTCGCCTGTTCCCATATTCGTATGTTCCAGACGTTCTATTTCTTCTTGAATTATTTGTTCTTTTTCTAATAAGGCATGATAACGTTCTTCAGATATAAGGCCAATCTCATATCCGATTTTGGTCAATCGCTGGTCAGCGTTATCTTGTCTGAGCAGAAGACGGTATTCCGCGCGTGATGTCATCATCCTATAGGGCTCATGACTCTCTTTTGTCACAAGGTCGTCGATCAACACCCCGATATAAGCCTGTGAGCGGTCCAAAATTATCTGCTCTTTTCCCATAATCTCCATGGCCGCATTGATTCCGGCTATCAGACCTTGTGCGGCCGCTTCTTCATAACCAGAACTTCCATTAAACTGCCCGCCGCTGAACAACCCTTTTATATTCTTGAATTCTAGAGTGGGATGCAATTGTCTCGCGTCGATACAATCGTATTCAATGGCATAGGCATTGCGCACGATTTTCACATGCTCGAGACCCGGCACAGTGCGGTACATTGCATATTGTACATCTTCGGGAAGGGAACTGGACATTCCTCCGATATACATTTCATTAGTTTCCAATCCCTCCGGCTCAATAAACACTTGATGCCGGTTTTTGTCCGCGAATTTCACAACTTTGTCTTCGATGGACGGACAATACCGAGGGCCGGTCCCTTCTATCATACCGGAAAATAAGGGAGACCTATCCAGATTATTCTTAATGATTTCATGCGTATGCTCATTCGTATAGGTGAGCCAGCAGGAGACTTGGTCTATCTGCACGTCTTCCGGATTTGTGCTAAAGGAGAAGGGGACAACCCGCTCATCGCCGAATTGTTCCTCCATTTTGCTGAAATCCACACTTCTTCTATCGATTCTGGCCGGTGTTCCTGTCTTGAACCGATACATAGAAATTCCCAATTCCTTCAAACAGTCGGTCAGATAATTGGCAGCCTGAAGACCGTTTGGGCCGGTATTCATACTCACATCTCCATAGATGCATCGCGCCTTCAAATAAGTCCCTGTACACAGTACTACAGCCTTACAATGATAGACTGCTCCGGAATAAGTCTGGACACCGGTTACTTTATTTTCTTCCGTCAAGATATTTACGATTTCACCCTGACGTATCTCCAGATTGTCCTGCTTTTCTAAAGTACGCCGCATCTGCCGGCTATAATTTTCTTTATCTGCCTGAGCACGGAGAGAATGTACCGCAGGGCCTTTTGATTTATTGAGCATTTTTGACTGAATAAAAGTCTTATCTATATTTTTGCCCATCTCACCGCCCAAGGCGTCGATTTCCCGTACAAGATGGCCTTTGGAACTGCCTCCTATATTCGGATTGCACGGCATCATGGCAATACTTTCTATACTGACAGTAAATATGATTGTACTCAGGCCAAGCCTTGCGCACGCAAGGGCGGCCTCACAGCCGGCGTGGCCGGCCCCCACAATCACTACATCATATTTATCATTATTTACCCATGCAGAATTTGCTGAATATTTCATTGACCAAATCTTCTCCTATCGTTTCACCTGTTATACTGCCGAGAGCCTCATACGCATCCATTAGATCGATGGTAAAAAAGTCCTCCGGCATTTGGTTTTCTATACTGTCGTTAACTTTCATAAGGCTTTCATAAGCCGCCTTAAGTGCTGTCTTATGTCTGATATTGGTTATATATACTTGATCGTTAAAAGAGACATTGCCGTGATAGAACATATCTTTTAACGTGTTCTCAAGTTCATGAATGCCCGTTTCCTCTTTTGCTGATATTTCTATCATAGGCTTTTCTATTTTTGTTTTCAACATTTGTTTCGTAATCACTGTGGATAAATCTGTTTTATTGAGGAGGATAATCGCGTTTTTATCTTTAATCATTTCAATTATCTCATAATCATTTTCGTCTAATGGAAGAGAAGCGTCCACTACATAAATAATTAAATCTGCCTGCCCTGCATTTAGTTTCGCCTTATCTACCCCTATTTTTTCCACCAAGTCCTCTGCCTGACGTATTCCTGCGGTATCCATAATATTAAGGGAGATTCCTTGTAACTGGATATTTTCCTCCAGTACATCTCTGGTAGTCCCGGCTATATCGGTCACGATTGCCCTTTCTTCCCCTACAAGTACATTCATAAGTGACGATTTACCGGCATTCGGTTTTCCTACGATAACTGTCTTGATTCCTTCTCTCATGACCCGGCCGTCATCTGCCGTATCTAAGAGCTGTTTGATTCTGAGCAGGTTTTCATCTACCACTACTTTAAGCTTTTTCCCGTATCCGTCAATTTCTATGTGCTCTGGATCGTCGAGTGCTGTTTCGATAAAAGCAGTGTGGTAAATGATATCATTTCTTATAACATCAATTTTTTTCTTAACTGCGCCTTTTAGCTGTTCAACAGAACTTTTCAGAGCATATTCATTTTTAGAATTAATGACATCAATTACTGCTTCGGCCTGCGATAGATCCATTCTTCCATTGAGAAATGCCCTCTTAGAAAATTCTCCGGGTTCTGCCGGGCGGGCGCCATATTTTATAACGGTTTCTAATATCTTTTTTGTCACGTAGACGCCCCCATGACAATCAATCTCCACCGTATCTTCCCCTGTGTAACTGTGAGGCCCCCTCATTAAAAGCACAAGCACCTCATCGATTTCCGCCTCTTCATCCACTATATATCCATAATGTATCGTATGGCTTTTTTCACTTGAAAGCTTTTTTTCCTTCTTTCCCCTATAGATTCGATCGATAATAGAAAATGCTTCTTCGCCGCTCATACGTACAATTCCAATTCCGGATGTAGTCATCGCCGTAGAAATTGCCGCTATTGTATCTGATTTATATCCCATAAATATCTCCTTATTTATAAGGAATGGGAAGTAATTTTTCAATTACTCCCCAATCTTAATTCTATCGTCTGTTCGGAGTTACCACTACGCGTCTGTATGGTTCTTCTCCTTCACTATGTGTGGATACTCTGTCATCTCCTTGAAGAGCAGAGTGAATGATTCTTCTTTCATATGGATTCATAGGCTCTAAAGAAACAGGTCTTCTTGTCCTCTTTACCTTGTAAGCAATTCTTGATGCCAGATTCTCTAAGGTCTCTTTTCTTCTTCTTCTATAGTCCTCTGTATCAAGCTTTACTCTTACATAGCCTTCCTGTGACTTGTTGGCCACACGGTTAGTTAAATATTGGAGAGAATCCAGAGTCTGGCCTCTCTTGCCGATAAGGATACCCATATTAGCACCCTTCATCTCGATACTCAAAGCTCCGTCTTCATCCACTTCAGAAGTAATCTCTACCTCTTCCATACCCATAGCTTTTAAAACATCCATTAAAAAAGCTTCGCAGATTTTCTTTGTTTCTTCTGTTACGGTAGCAACTTCAAGAGATTTTTTTTCTTCATGTACTTCTTCATGTATTTCTTTCTTTACCTCTTGCTTTACTTCCTTTTTAACCTCTTTTTTAACTTCTTTTTTATATTCTTTCTTTTCTTTCTTTGGCTCTTCTTTTATCGTATGATGGAAGACTTCCTTTACCTCGGGCTTTGGCTCTTCTTTTACAACTTTAATGCGTGCCTTGATAACTGCCTGTCTGCTTCCGATGCCCAGAAATCCTGCACTTCCTTTTTCAATAACATCATATTCCATCTGGTCACTTGCAACTCCCAATTGTATGGAAGCTTCTGTAATCGCATCATCTAATGTTTTTGCTGATACTGTAATTTCATTCATAATAAAATGACCTCCTCGCATATTTTGAAAACATTTACTTTTTGCTGTCTTCGTTAAACTGCTTCACCATATTAGCCTTGGATGCTAAACTTCCTGCTTTGGCGTTGGCGTTTGCCCTCTTGGCAGCCGCTATTTTTTCCTCTTTTGCCTTATCAGATTCAATGTTCTTTGCCGGCTCTTTAATATTTCTTACATTCTTCTGAGCCATCTCATTGATATTCTTAGCGTTAACGCCCTTCTTTTCCCTCTTCTTTGCAGCTTTTTCCATGTTCTGCTCAATCAGCTTTTCCATAGGCACTTTAGCAAGATGTCTGTTGATGACAATCTGCTGTATTGTCCTTACGACCGCACTGACAATCCAGTATAATCCGAGACCTGTCGGCAATGTGAAGCACATAAATACTGAGAACAAAGGCATTGTGAGGTTCATTGTCTTCATTGTAGAAGCCATCTGGTTATTTTGATCGTTTCCAGTAGATGCAGCCGGCATCAACTTAATACTAAGATACTGAGTCAAACCTGATAAAATCGGCACAAGAAGAGCCAAGATTCCGATAATAATTGCCCCCGACGCAAAGGAAGTTTTCATTAAATTCCACGGTGATTCAGCGATATTCAGCCCGAGGAAATTATTCATATGCTCAAGCTGTTTCATAGTGCTTTCAATCGTTGTTTCCAATGAAGGGAATTTATCGATCAAAGTATCCCATGTAGTAGTCTGGAATTTGTACAATACGTCAATCAACGTATTTGTCTTTGTATAATCATATCTGGAAGGATCCATAAGGATTGGCTTTGCTTTACCGATACCTTCCATAATTTTCTGCCATCCGTCAGAAGCCATGATTCCACTGATAAGAGGTGCATAAACATCCTTTACCTGACTTACATAGGCCGGTACTCCACGGATAACATACCACATCGCCCAAAGGAACGGAAATTGAATAAACATACTCAAGCATCCGCCGGTAGGAGATACTCCATATTTCTGATAGATCAGCTGTGTCTCTTCCTGCATTTTCTGCATAGAAGCTTGATCTTTTTTGCCTTTATATTTCTGAGAAACTTTTTGAATCTCCGGATTCATCGCAGCGGACATTTTTGAGAATTTCTGCTGTCTGATAGTAAGCGGAATCATCAAAGTATAAATGATGATAGTAAGCAGGATGATACAAACACCTAGATTCTGGACTCCGAAAACTCCGTCCATCACCCGGTAAATGCCGTCCATGATCTTACCGAGAAGCCAGGCAGCCTGTCCGATAATCGGTGTACTCACCTGTGTCAATAAAATACCTTCCATAATTTTTCCTCCATAATGTGATTTACATCTTACGATGTTCGCCCCGAAGTTTGGGCTTGTCTCTAAGGTACCGGATCATACCCTCCTTTAGAAAAAGGATTACAGCGCAATATCCTCCATGCGGACATGAGTCCGCCCTTTAGTGCACCGTATTTATCGATCGCCTCCAAAGCATATTCTGAACACGTTGGAATATAGATACAGTGTGTCCTCGTTTTCAATGGAGACAGATACTTTCTGTAAAACCGAATCAAATATAACAATACATTTTTCATATTTTCCGGACCTCATACATGCATATCCATCTTTTTGACATGCTAGGCCGGCCTCTCTGCCGGTCTGAAAACTTATACCTTATATATATTATGAAGTTTTCCCAAGTGGATGAGCGCGCTCTCAATCTCTCTGTAAGTCTTTTCTTTTGCGTTCGCTCTGGCTATAATGACAATATCAATTCCACATTGGAAGTGTTCTTCTTGTAGTCTGTAGCTCTCTCGGATCAATCTTGTCAGACGATGCCTCACAATGCTGTTTCCTACTTTTTTACTTACCGAAATTCCAACCCGGTTCCGCTGAAAATCATTCTCTAATACATACATGACCAGATATTTATTCCCGTAAGACTTTCCTTTTCTGTAAACAACTTGAAAATCTTTATTTTTTTTTAGCGATTCAGAAAATTTCATTATGGTTTTCCTTATTTTTTTATAGAAGAAAAGGCCACATATATGCGGCCTACGCTGATAATACTTTTCTTCCTTTTGCTCTTCTTGCTGCAAGAACTTTTCTTCCACCTGCTGTGCTCATTCTTGCTCTAAATCCATGAACCTTAGCTCTGGAACGTTTTTTTGGCTGGAATGTCATTTTCATTGATATCCACCTCCTATCCAATTACTTCTTATATTAAATAAGCATGTTTATTTTTTTAAGACATCGCCTTAAATTATAGTAAATAAATGTCCGTAAGTCAAGCAAAACTGCACTTTTTTCCATTTTATTTATCCCCATTTTGTGGATAACTATGTTGAAATTGGTTGAAAACATGTTAATTTTACTTTTTTTAACTCCCATTTTACCTTTAACACGCTCTTTTTTCATGTTGAAAAGTTATCCCAAAGTAATTTCCATTGATTATGCTGCGATTTTAATGTAGAATATAAGTGTATGATTATGCGCACTTGAAGAAAGAATGGAGCCTAGAGATGATTACAATAAAAGAAAAATGGGAAGAAATTATTCAAAAACTAAAAGTGGAGTATTTTTTATCTAACATATCTTTCGAAACCTGGATCCGCCCACTTGAAGTTTATGATATTGTCGATGATACCTTATATCTTTCCATTAATTTCAAAGCAAGTATCGAACATATCCAAAATAAATATCTTCTTCCTTTGAAGGTCTGTATCGCGGAAGTGACAGGAGTGGAATATGATATTAAGTTTATTCCCAAAGATGTTTCCCAATCTGAAATGGAAACTTACCGTCCCAGCGGTGAGACAGAATATAAGGAAGAGATAAAACAAAAACATAAAAAAGTAAATCATATAGCAGAGCAGGCCAATCTGAATTCTAAATATACATTCGATACCTTTGTTGTTGGGGGCAACAATAATTTTGCCCATGCTGCTTCTCTTGCTGTAGCTGAATCTCCGGGCGAAGTATATAATCCGTTATTTTTATACGGAGGTGTAGGACTTGGAAAAACTCATCTTATGCATTCCGTTGCACATTATATTTTGGACAAGGATCCTTCAAAAAAAGTTCTCTACGTTACCAGTGAGACATTTACGAATGAGTTGATTGACGCTATCCGTATTGGTAAGACCGGCAATGAACTTGCTATGACTTCGTTTAGGGACAAGTACCGGAATAATGATGTCCTTCTCATCGACGATGTGCAGTTTATTATCGGTAAAGAAAGTACACAGGAAGAATTTTTCCATACCTTCAACCATCTACATAACGCAGGAAAACAGATTATTATCTCAAGCGATAAGCCGCCAAAGGATATGGAGACTTTAGAAGCACGTCTTCGTACCCGTTTCGAATGGGGGCTGATTGCTGATATTTCTGCGCCTGACTATGAGACAAGGATGGCAATTCTTTATAAAAAAATAGAGATTGACCAGCTGGAGCGTTATAACATTCCAAATGACGTTATCCAATATATTGCCACCAACATTAAATCTAACATCAGGGAGCTGGAAGGTTCTCTCAATAAATTAATCGCTTTATACCGTATTAATAATAATCAGAAGGAAATCGACATTACGCTGGCTTCAGAGGCCTTAAAAGACTTGATATCTCCAGACGAGAACCGCAAGGTTACACCGGAGCTTATTATTGATGTAGTTTCTGAGCATTTTAATATTCCTATAAGCGACTTAAAAAGCAGTAAAAGGAATGCTGAGATTGCAAATGCAAGACAAATTGCCATGTATCTCTGCAGAAAGATGACCGACACACCTCTTAAGACAATCGGGCTTCTACTTGGAGGAAGAGACCACTCTACTGTGAATCACGGTGTGGATAAAGTTTCAAACGATGTGGAAAACAATGAAACATTGAGTAATACTATCAGTATCATTAAGAAAAAGATAAATCCTGTATAAAAGTTATACCAACCTCTTACACATTGGTCTGGAAGAATATCAACAGGCTTATCCCATTCTGAAGTACTTGATTCTTAAGGGGTTAAAGTACTTACCCACATATCCACAGCCCCTATTAAGGATAAGGCGGATTTGTTTTATATATTTTATTTATTTTGCTCGTCGAAAGGAGTTATACACATTATGAAAATCAGATGTAAAAAATCAGACCTTGCCAAAGGAGTTAGCATTGTATCCAAAGCAGTTCCTACTAAGACTACAATGCCTATACTTGAATGTATTTTAATTGACGCTACAACAAATATTATTAAACTTACAGCAAATGATATGGAGCTTGGCATAGAGACAGTTATCGAAGGTGCGATTGAACAAAAAGGTATGATTGCTCTTGATGCCCGTATTTTCTCTGATATCGTGAGAAAGCTTCCCGATAATGATATTATGATTGAGTGTGATGACAATCAGCAGACATTGATTACTTGCGAAAAAGCAAAATTCAATATTTCAGGCAAATCTGGTGAGGATTTTTCTTATCTGCCATATATAGAGCGTGAAGAGCCGATTATCGTTTCTCAGTTCACACTGAAGGAAGTCATAAGACAGACTATATTCTCGATTGCCGATAATGACAGTAATAAATTAATGACTGGTGAGTTATTTGAAATCAATGGGGATGTGATGAAGGTAGTATCTCTCGACGGACATCGTATTTCCATCCGTAATATCGAATTGAAAAGTTCTTACGACCCCAGAAAGGTAGTTGTTCCGGGGAAGACTTTGATAGAGGTCAGCAAGATTTTGTCTGGTGAGGCAGACAGTGAGGTGAGCCTGTATTTTACCAACAATCATATTGTATTTGAGTTCGACAGTACGGTTGTAGTATCCAGACTAATTGAAGGAGAATATTTCCGCATCGACCAGATGCTCTCAAACGATTATGAGACAAAGGTAAGAATTAATAAAAAGGAATTGCTCAACTGTATAGACAGGGCCACTCTTTTAGTGAAGGAGGGCGATAAAAAGCCTATCATCATCAATATTCTTGATGAGGTAATGGAGCTTAAGATTAAATCACAGCTTGGAACTATGGATGAAGAGATTATGATCAGCAAGGAAGGAAAAGATTTGTTGATTGGCTTCAATCCAAAGTTCTTGATTGACGCGCTTCGTGTCATCGAGGATGAAGAGGTCGATTTATATTTCATGAACGCAAAAGCGCCTTGCTTTATCAAGGACGAGAAAGAAAGTTATATTTACTTGATTCTGCCTGTGAACTTCAGCGGTGCAGTATAGAATGTGAAAGGAATATTATGAATACGATTAAGTTAAGAGATGAGTATATCAAGCTTGGCCAGGCTTTAAAGGCGGCCGGACTTGTTTCTTCTGGTATCGAGGCGAAAGAAGTTATTATGAATGGTCTTGTAAAGGTCAATGGAGAAATCGATATGAGAAGAGGAAAGAAACTTTATGATGGGGATATTGTTTCTTTTGACGGAGAAGAGATTAAAATTGAAAAATAAGCTGGTGGGTTTATGATTATCAAATCGTTGAAATTAAAAGATTACCGGAATTATGACTTACTCAATATAGAATTTGATAAATCCACCAATATATTTTACGGTGATAATGCACAGGGAAAGACGAATATTTTAGAGGCGGCTTACCTGTCAGGAACTACAAAGTCCCACCGGGGGACGAAGGATAGGGATTTGATTAGGTTTGGGTGTGAAGAATCTCATATTGAGACTGTGATTGAAAGAAGCGGGGTCCCGTTTCAAATCGATATGCATTTGAAAAAGAGCAGCCCGAAAGGAATAGCAATCAATAAAGTGCCTATAAGAAGAGCAAGTGAATTATTCGGGCTGATGAATTTTGTGTTTTTTTCGCCGGAGGATTTGAATATTATAAAAAACGGCCCTTCGGAGAGAAGAAGATTTATGGATTTGGAGCTATCGCAGTTAGATAAAATTTATCTAAAAGATCTGGCCAATTATAATCGAATAATTAATCAGAGAAACAAGCTGCTGAAGGACGCATGGCAGAGCAATAATCTTTTGGATACGCTGGAAGTGTGGGATATGCAGCTTGTTATTTATGGTAATAAAATAATCGAGAGAAGAAAAAAATTTATAGCTCAAGTAAACGAAATTATTTCTGGAATACATTATAAGCTCACCGGTGGAAAGGAGAGAATTTCTCTTTACTATGAGCCGGGGACGGGAACCCTGCCACTTGAGCAGGCGCTGAAAAAAAACAGGGACAGAGATATTAGGATGAAAAGCACTTCTTCCGGCCCCCACAGAGATGATATTTGTTTTTTGGCTGATAATATTGATATCAGAAAATTCGGTTCTCAGGGACAACAGCGCACGGCAGCACTTTCTTTGAAGCTATCGGAAATTGAGCTTGTGAAACTGCTGATCAAGGATACTCCGGTACTATTACTTGATGATGTATTGTCTGAGTTGGATAAAAATAGGCAAAACTATTTATTGGACAGTATCCATAATATTCAAACGTTGATTACTTGTACGGGATTGGATGAGTTTGTTAATCATCGTTTTTCTATAAACAAAGTCTTTCATGTCCAGAATGGACATGCAGCAAAAGAGAATTAGGAGGATATATATGAGTGCAGAATATGGTGCAGATCAAATCCAAATCTTAGAGGGATTGGAAGCAGTAAGAAAAAGGCCCGGTATGTATATCGGCAGTACATCGGCAAGAGGTCTCCATCATCTTGTTTATGAGATTGTGGATAATGCTGTGGATGAAGCTCTGGCTGGATATTGCGATAATATTCAAGTTTTCATCAATCCGGATAATTCTATTACCGTCATTGACAACGGCCGTGGTATTCCGGTAGGTATTAATCATAAGGCAGGGCTTCCGGCCGTGGAAGTCGTATTCACCGTTCTTCATGCCGGCGGAAAGTTCGGCGGCGGGGGATATAAGGTATCAGGAGGGCTTCACGGTGTAGGCGCTTCTGTTGTCAACGCGCTTTCTAACTGGCTGGAAGTAGAAATATACAGCGATGGAAAAGTATATAAACAACGATACGAGCGGGGACATGTAGTACAAAAGTTAAATATAATCGGGGAATGTGAGCCGGATAAGACCGGAACAAAAGTATCTTTTTTGCCGGACGATACCATATTTGAGGAAACTGTTTTTGACTATGATACGCTAAAACAAAGATTCCGTGAAATGGCTTTTCTTACAAAAGGTCTTCGTATATGTTTTACAGACCTTCGAGAGGAAGAACCAAAGGAGAAGGTATTTCATTATGAGGGTGGAATCAAAGAGTTCGTACAATATCTCAACAGGAGCCGTACTGCATTATATGAGCAGATTATCTATTGCGAAGGTAACAAAGACAATGTAGAAGTAGAAGTCGCGATGCAGCATAATGATTCCTATACAGACAATACTTATGGGTTTGTAAATAATATTACAACTCCTGAAGGTGGAACACATATTGTAGGTTTCCGAAATGCACTGACCAAAACTTTTAATGATTACGCTAGAAAAAATAAACTGCTGAAAGACAGTGAGCCAAATCTTTCCGGAGAAGATATCCGTGAAGGACTCACTGCAATTATCAGTGTAAAGATCGAAGATCCACAGTTTGAGGGACAGACTAAGCAAAAGCTGGGCAACAGTGAGGCACGTGGAGCTGTTGACAGTATTGTAAGCACACAGCTTGAAATCTTTTTGGAGCAGAATCCGGCGGTGGCGAAGGCCACGGTAGAAAAGTCTGTCATGGCGCAGAGAGCCAGAGAGGCGGCAAGAAAGGCCAGAGATTTGACAAGGAGAAAGTCAGCCTTGGAAGGAATGTCACTTCCCGGAAAGCTGGCAGACTGTTCTGACAAAGACCCGGCAAAATGCGAAATCTATATCGTTGAGGGTGATTCAGCGGGTGGTTCTGCCAAGACGGCCCGTGACAGAGCGACACAGGCCATTCTGCCCCTGCGTGGTAAGATTCTTAACGTAGAGAAGGCAAGACTTGATAAAATATATGCAAATGCTGAAATTAAGGCTATGATTACCGCGTTCGGCACCGGAATTCATGATGACTTTGATATTTCAAAGCTTCGTTATCACAAGATTATCATCATGACAGATGCGGATGTGGACGGCGCTCATATCAGTACTTTATTATTGACGTTCCTTTATCGTTTTATGCCCGATTTGATAAAAGAGGGATATGTATATTTGGCACAGCCACCACTTTATAAACTGGAGAAGAATAAAAAGGTATGGTATGCCTACAGTGACGAAGAACTTGACAATATTTTAAAAGAAGTAGGACGTGATACCAACAATAAGATCCAGAGATATAAAGGTCTCGGTGAAATGGACGCAGAGCAGCTGTGGGATACGACAATGGATCCGGAACATAGAATTCTTCTACGTGTTACAATGGACGAGGAAGCCGCGTCCGAATTGGATGTTACATTTACTACTCTGATGGGTGATAAGGTGGAGCCACGACGCGAGTTTATTGAAGAAAATGCAAAATATGTTAATAACTTGGATATCTAGCATAGACAGCGACAAAGCAAATGTGATGAATATAAAATTTTAAGTTTACTTAAAAATTTTATATTCGGCACATTTAGGTTGGCATTAGAAATGCCAACCCATCGAGAAAATCAAAGATTTTCGAGATGGCTTTTCGCGTAAAAACAAATAAAAGGAGATAAAGATGGAAGACAATATTTTTGATAAAGTCCATGAGGTTGATTTGCAGAAGACCATGGAAGATTCTTATATCGACTATGCCATGAGCGTTATTGCTGCACGTGCACTTCCTGATGTAAGGGACGGTCTAAAACCGGTTCAGAGAAGAATCCTCTATTCCATGATCGAGTTGAATAATGGCCCTGACAAGCCGCATCGTAAGTGTGCGCGTATTGTCGGTGATACAATGGGTAAATATCATCCTCACGGTGACAGCTCTATCTATGGAGCATTGGTAAATATGGCTCAGGAGTGGTCCACAAGATATATTTTAGTAGACGGACACGGTAACTTTGGCTCTGTGGACGGTGACGGCGCAGCCGCCATGCGTTATACGGAAGCGAGACTGAGCAAGATTTCTATGGAGATGACTGCGGATATCAATAAGGATACCGTTGATTTTGCGCCGAACTTTGACGAGACTGAGAAAGAGCCGGTTGTACTTCCATCCAGATTTCCTAATCTGCTGGTGAACGGAACTTCTGGTATAGCGGTCGGTATGGCTACGAACATCCCGCCTCATAATCTCCGTGAAATTATCGGAGCGGTCGTCAAAATTATTGACAATGAGCTGGAGGATGTGGAAGAGACTACCATCGAAGAGATAATGGAAGTTGTGAAGGGTCCTGATTTTCCAACGGGAGCTACGATTCTCGGGACAAGAGGAATTGAAGAGGCATACAGAACCGGACGTGGCAAGATTCGTGTCCGCGCGGTGACGAATATTGAGCCTATGGCGAACGGTAAGAATCGAATTGTCGTCACAGAGCTTCCATACATGGTCAATAAGGCAAGATTGATAGAAAAGATTGCTGAGATGGTCAAAGATAAGAGGATAGACGGAATTACAGATTTAAGTGACCAGTCAAACAGGGAAGGCATGCGAATCTGTATCGAGTTGAGACGTGATGTAAATCCAAATGTTATTTTAAATCAATTGTATAAACATACACAGCTTCAGGATACATTTGGCGTTATAATGCTTGCATTGGTCAATAATGAGCCAAAAGTCATGAACATTCTTGAAATGTTGAATCATTACTTAAAGCATCAAGAAGAAGTCGTTACAAGAAGAACAAAATATGAGTTAAATAAAGCAGAAGAACGCGCACATATTTTGGAAGGTTTATTGATTGCGCTGGATCATATTGACGAGGTCATACGGATTATCCGGGCGTCTAAAAATGTCCAGATTGCAAAAGAAGAGTTGACGAAACGTTTTGGATTGAGCGATGCTCAGGCACAGGCTATTGTAGATATGCGTCTGCGTGCATTGACAGGTCTAGAGCGGGAGAGGCTGGAAGCGGAATATGCGGAGCTTCAGAAGAGAATTTCTGAATTGAAGGCGATTCTTGCTGACAGAAAGCTGTTGTTAGGCGTCATCAAAGAAGAGATACTCGTGATTGCCCAGAAGTACGGTGATGATAGAAGAACATCGATTGGTTATGATGAATTTGATATCTCTATGGAAGATTTGATACCGAAGCAAGAAGTGGTAATCGCTATGACAAAGCTCGGATATATTAAGAGAATGACTAATGATACTTTTAAGAGCCAGAATAGGGGCGGCAAAGGTATCAAAGGCATGCAGACTTTGGAAGAAGATTATGTGGAAGAATTGTTTATGACAAATACACATCAGTATATCATGTTCTTTACAAGTACAGGGCGCTGCTATCGTATGAAGGGCTATGAGATACCAGAGTCAGGAAGAACGTCGAGAGGAACTGCGATTATCAATCTTCTGCAGCTGCAGCCGGACGAGAAGATTACTGCCATGATTCCAATCAAAGATTATACTGACGGCCAGTATTTGTTTATGGCGACGAAGAAAGGCTTAGTAAAAAAGACACCTCTTCAGGAATATGCGAATGTAAGGAAAACAGGCCTTGCCGCAATTACCCTTCGTGAAGATGATGAATTGATCGAAGTAAAAGTTACCGATAATACAAAAGACATTATCATGGTCACAAAATACGGTCAGTGTATCCGTTTCCATGAAACCGATGTCCGTTCTACCGGTAGAACGTCAATGGGTGTACGAGGAATGAATCTGAGTGACCGCGATGAAATCGTGGGCATGCAGCTTGATATTCAGGGCGAATACCTGCTTATTGTATCCCAAAAGGGTATGGGCAAGTTAACTGCGATGGAAGAATTCACCGCGCAAAACCGAGGCGGTAAAGGCGTAAAATGTTACAAGATTACCGAGAAGACTGGCAATGTGGTCGGCGTGAAGGCTGTGGACAGAGATAATGAAATTATGATTATTAATACAGATGGCATCATTATTCGTATGGAATGCGAAGGAATCTCTGTTCTAGGGCGGGTGACCTCCGGTGTCAAGTTGATTAATCTGAAAGATAACGGTGAAGTTGCAAGTATCGCTAAAGTGAGAAAAGTAGATAACGTTATGGACGAAGAAGAGTCCGAAGAAATAGAAGATGAAATTACAGAAGAATAAGTAACTGGTGGGAGGATGTCATAAACAATAAAATTGTTTTTAGTGGCATCCTCTTTTTCTTCACTTAGAGAATAAGCATAGAAGGAGAATTGGTTGGAGCTATATCCGAGACTGAAGGAATGACATCAAATCCAAAACTGCGCAGGATAAACAGAATTAAAACAATTTGTTCGTCTCTTGCTATAGAGCAAAATACATTTGAAATATATGAAAAAAATGGAGCTGTTAAACCCATATTCGTTGGAAGACTTATTAAAAGCACATAAATTTATCAAACAATAAGGGTGAATCAACAGATTTTATATGTTTTATGTTGAAGCTGGTGAAAGAAGCCCTGAAAGAAATAAAGCAGGCAAAAAAAGTGGCCGGTAAAGTGACCGATAAAATGACCGATAAAGAATACCAAAGATGGAAATTAGTTAAGGCCTATATAGAAGAAAATAAAGAGAGAAAGTATGATTTAAAATAAGTAAGAAAACTGAGTGCCATACGGTGCTCAGTTTTTTTACTATATCAATATATATTTATTGAAAAACGATAAAAATATATTGCAATACAGGAAATACTGTTATATAATAAATTTCAAGTAAAACGATGGAGGTTATGATTTATGGAATATGAAAAAATTAAAAAGTTTACAAAAGTTTTTCTGGATATCATGTTTTATTCTGGAATTGTAGTTTTGATTACAGTTCCAATCTGGCTTAAATGGGCGGGGAATCATTATTCGAAAGCAATCGGGGAGTATTATATATCCATGTTGCTTATATTTGCTGCATCAGGGATATGCGGTATTTTGATTATCAATGAATTGAGAAAAATGATGCGCACTGTGGTACAAAAGAATTGTTTTGTGAGGGAGAATATTAGAAGCCTGCGGCGGATGGGGAAGGAAAGCCTTTGTATTTCTGCATTTTTTATTATAAAGGTTTTCTTTATACCGACGCCTGCGACCATGATTATTGTATTAGTATTTTTTATAGCAGCTCTTTTCAGCGTTGTGCTTTCTTGTGTTTTTCAAGAAGCAGTAAATTATAAGGAAGAGAATGAATTGACAATTTAAGGAGGCGGGTCTTATGGGAATTGTAATTAATCTGGATGTTATGATGGCAAAACGTAAAATGGGACTTACCGAATTGTCAAAGGAAGTGGATATCACTATGGCTAATTTATCTATCCTAAAAAATAATAAAGCAAAGGCGATACGTTTTACGACTCTGGATGCGGTATGTAAGGCACTGAATTGCCAGCCGGGAGATATCTTGGAGTATGTACCTGATTGTGATTAAGTAGGAACGGCAGTTTTAAGATTGATAGGAGGTTTGTGATATGAATTATAAGGAACAGACAATAAGATCGAATTTTAAATTTTTTGGAGGAATCAGTATTCTATATGGATTGTTATTTGCGTTTTGTATGTATAGGAATTTGTTTGGAGCTACATTTTTAGTTTACGCTATAGCTACAGTCTATGTACTTGATTTGTTCATAAGAAAAGTAGATTTAAAAATAAAAAAAGAAACAAAAATGTATTATATGCTTATAATTGTTTGTGGAATCTCCACCTGTATTACTAGCAATAAACCACTTCAATTTTTAAATTGGTGCTGTGTGATAGGGCTGCTCATCGTAAGTATGTTAGGACAGTTTTTCGATAAATCTAATTGGGATATACCATCATATGTTGTTAATTCGGTTATTTTATTTATTACAACGATAGGATATAGTTTCTTATCTATAAAAGAAACTGAAAACTTCATAAAAAGGGAAGAACGTAGAGAAAATAAAAAAGTTTCTTTTGTCATCATTGGGGTATTGGTTGCTTTAGGAAGTTTACTGATTATACTACCGTTATTGATTAGTTCTGATATGATTTTCCGGAAGGTATTTGAAAGTCTTACCGGCTGGCTGAGTTTTGAAAAAATGGTACCAAACATACAGACAGTATTAGGAATTCTTATAACTGCCTTGCTTGGATTTGTATTGATCTATGGATTTTTTTATGCGTGCTGCCGTGTTGATTTTTCAGGCGAAAGACAAAGAATTGTTGAGCGGTGCCATCCGATAATCGGTATTTCTTTTTCAGCGGTTATTGGAGTTATTTATCTTTTATATTCGGCTATTCAAATTGTATATCTGTTTTTCGGAAATGCGGGAAGCCTGCCGGAAGGAATTACTTACTCACAATATGCGAGAGAAGGATTTTGGCAGTTGGTGGCGGTAGCTGCCTTGAATATAATAATCGTTATGCTGTGTATGTATTTGTTTGAAGAAAATAAGTATCTGAAAATTTTACTTACTATTATTTGCGGATGTACTTTTGTCATGATGGCTTCAGCGGCGTACAGAATGTATTTGTATGTCAGCATATACCATTTGACTATTTTAAGGCTGCTTGTATTTTGGTTTTTGCTCATTCTAGCATTGATTATGGGCGGAGTTATTGTTAGTATATATAAGAAAGGATTTCAGTTAGTACGTTATATTATCTTAACTTCGGTATGTGGCTACTTAATTTTTACCATGGCCCGCCCCGACTATCAGATAGCGAAGTATAATATGGAGCATATACAAGATATGAGAGCGGAAGACTTAAGTTATATGATATACGGATTATCATTGGATGCCGCTCCTGTTATAGCAGAGAAGGCTTATGACTATCTGTCCGGTGATGATAATTATAATATGAAAGGTCAATTATATGACTATTTTCGTACAATCGCGGATAATAATGAAGAAATTTATTTTAGAAAAGCTAATTATTCCAGAATAAAGGCAAAAACGGCTGCTGACGTATATATCAAGGAACATGCCGAAGACAGTATTTATTCTGCCTATTATTATGGAGATTATGAATACCAATAAAATTTATACTTTCAGATGGAAGGAGTACATTTATGCGCACAGTAAATGTCAGTGAGATTACAGAAAATATTAAAGAGATGTGCATTGAAGCGAACCATTTTCTTTCCAGGGATATGGATTGTGCATTAAAAAATGCAATTGAAACGGAAAAATCACCCTTAGGTAAACAAATATTAAATCAATTGCAGGAAAACTTGCAGATTGCTGCTGACGACATGATACCAATATGTCAAGACACAGGAATGGCAGTTGTTTTTCTGGAAATTGGCCAGGATGTACACTTTGAGGGTGGTCTTTTGGAAGATGCTGTAAATGAAGGGGTCAGAAGGGGTTATACAGAAGGATTTTTAAGAAAATCAGTGGTGGGGGACCCTATCATAAGAGAGAATACAAAAGATAACACACCTGCAGTGATACATTATAAAATGACATCAGGTGATAAAATCAAAATAAAAGTTGCACCAAAAGGTTTTGGAAGTGAAAATATGAGCCGGGTATTTATGTTGAAGCCGGCGGATGGTATAGAAGGTGTAAAGGATGCGGTTTTGTCTGCCGTCAGAGATGCGGGGCCTAATGCCTGTCCTCCTATGGTAATAGGCGTGGGAATCGGAGGAACGTTTGAAAAATGCGCGCTCATGGCAAAAGAAGCTTTAACTAGAGAGGTAGGCAGTCATTCCGAGATTCCCTATATAAAGGAACTAGAAGTAGAACTTTTAGAGAAAATTAACTGCTCAGGTATTGGGCCGGGAGGTCTGGGAGGCACTACGACTGCCTTGGCGGTCAACATCAATACTTATGCGACACATATCGCTGGGCTGCCCGTGGGAGTCAATATTTGCTGCCATGTGAACCGTCATGTAGTTAGAACTTTGTAGATGGAGGTGTTGTATGAAAAGAGAAGTTGATATAGAGCTACTGAAAAAAGATGCGTTGGATATATTTTATAAAGGATATGCCTGCTCTGAGTCTGTAATATATGCCATTGACCGGGCTTTTGATGCTGGGATGCCGCAGAGTGCAATCGCCATGTCTTCTGGTTTTCCATGGGGATTTGGCGGCGGCGGATGTCTGTGCGGGGCTATGGCGGGCGGCAGCATGTGCTTGGGATATTTTTTTGGCAAACAGTTTCCGGGAGATGAAAGCGGTGCAAAATGTCAGGCGCTTTCAAAGGAATTATATGACCATTTTAAAGAAAACTTTGGAGCTGCATGCTGCAGGGCTTTAATAAAAGGGAAAGAAAGAAATTCTCCGGAGCGTAAAAAGCAGTGTGAGTCATATGTGGCTGTTGCTGTTGCGAAGACTGCGGAAATTATCATGCGCGAATTAAAAAATATAGAGGATAATCATATATCGGTACCGATTTCAAAAGAAACAGCAAAAAAATTAAAAGCTGGAGACTATGTTTATTTAACAGGTACAATTTATACTGCCCGGGATGCGGCTCATAAACGGATGGATGATGCACTTAAGGGCGGCGAGGCGCTTCCGGTGGACTTAGAAGGCCAATTAATATATTATATGGGCCCATCACCGGCCAGAGAAGGACGGCCAATCGGTTCTGCGGGACCGACGACTGCGAGCCGTATGGATAAATATGCGCCGAAACTTCTGGATCTAGGACTTGGAGGAATGATTGGAAAGGGAAAAAGAAGTCAGGCAGTAATCGATGGTATTGTACGAAATGGCTGTGTCTATTTTGCGGCGGTAGGCGGTGCGGGGGCATTGCTCTCAAAATGTATTAAAAAATCAGAAGTGGTAGCTTATGAGGATTTGGGGACTGAGGCAATCAGAAAACTGGAAATCGAGGACTTTCCAGTCATCGTAGTTATTGACAGTGAAGGAAATAATCTATACGAGACGGCAATTACAAAATACAGCCGCGGATAAAGGTAAGAAGAGGAAAGAGAAGGGGATAAAATGAAACGAATTATATTTATGGTAATCCGTAATATTTTGCTGGTTCCATATATGTGGATAAAGTTATGCTATTACGCTTCACATGTTGACAACTATCCGGAAATCACTCGTTTTAAATTATTGAAGTATATTGTAAAAAGAGCCAATAAGGGCGGAAACGTGACAATAGAGACATATGGTAAAGAGAATATTCCGGAAAAAAGTGGTTTCATGTTTTTTCCGAATCATCAAGGATTATATGATGTTTTGGCAATCGTCGACGCCTGTCCACGTCCATTTTCGGTGGTGGCTAAAAAAGAAGTTGCCAATGTGCCCCTCTTAAAACAGACATTTGCCTGTATGAAGGCATATATGATAGACCGGGACGATGTAAGGCAGTCTATGCAGGTGATTCTTGATGTGACAGAGCAGGTGAAAAAAGGGAGAAATTATTTGATATTTGCTGAGGGAACTCGGTCAAGAGAGGGGAACAAGCTTTTAGAATTTAAAGGAGGCAGCTTTAAAGCGGCCACAAAGGCGAGATGTCCAATCGTCCCAATCGCTCTCATCGATTCGTTTAAGCCATTTGATACAAGCAGCATAGCGCCGGTGACTGTTCAGGTTCATTTCTTGAAACCACTGTATTATGATGAGTACAAAGATATGAAGACGACAGAGATAGCGAAAGAAGTAAAACTGCGAATCGAAACAGAGATTGAAAAGTATGGAAAATAAGGATTTTACTCTAAAATTAAAAGCCTCAGTCAGCGGTAGTTTTCATATTCATGGCGGCATTGAATGTATTTTGGTTATTCGGGGGCAGGTAAAAGTAGTGACAGATATGTGTTCACGTTGTCTGAAGGAAGATGATTTTGTCGTCATTAATATAAATCAAGTACATTCTGTTAGCAGCCAAGAAAATAGTATCGTATTGATTCTAAAAATAGAGCAAAGCAAATTAAGGCAGGAATGTGGTAGTCTTTTTGAAAATAAAATTTTTATAGAAGAGCGTTTAGAAAATGATTCCGGACTTGATAAAAGTTACTTTGAATTAAAACGGATTATGCTGCAGATGTTTGCTGTCAAAATAGAAAAGTCATATGGGTATGAACTTGCAATGAATATGTATTTAGTGACTTTTCTTCATCTTTTATATACTACTTTTTCTGAACATAAATATAGTGAAGAAACAATAGCAGGGCCACATAAAGGACAAATCGGAGAAATATTATCATATATTGATGAACATTACAAAGATACACTTACTTTGGATGAGATTGCGGCACGGTTCTATATGTCTCCCGCGTATTTTTCCCGTTATTTTAAAAAAGCTACCGGAACTGGATATCTTAATTTTTTACAAAATATACGGGTAGAAAAGTCAGTGGTCCAGCTTTTATACAGTAATTCGTCTATTTTAGAGGTGGCATTGGACAATGGATTTAAAAATGCCAGAGCATATTCCAATTGTTTTATTAAACGGTATAATTTAATACCCAGTGTATACCGTAAAAAACATCAGGAAATGTTAGAAGGAAAAATAACGGAAGATTCGGATATTATGCTGTCTGACAGTAGTGGTGAAGATTTGCGGATTGAATTTCTTCGATATATTAAAAGATACGATATAGAATCTGTCATGAAAACAGAACCGGAAGTAAATGTAGAAATATCATTGGATCATCATGGAGAAGAGCAGATACGGCAGAAGGATGTTATATTGCTTATCGACACCCCAGATACTGCTATGAGAATCAATTTTTCACAAGTACCGGAAATAAAAAAGAAACTCAATGCCAAATATGCTTATTTTCAAATTTTGAATTATGAAATCGCGAAAGAGGGCATTACTTATATTGTATCAGAAAATTTGATGATGGCAGTGGAAAGAATTCGGGAAGTTGGACTATTTCCGTTTGTGCGGATAGATTTTGCTGAAAGCAGATTCCATGGGAATAATGGTGAAATTACCAATTACATACATTCGTGTTTGGGAAAAGCATTGGAAGCATTGGCAATACGGTTTACCAGTGATTACAGAAAACATTGGAAGTTTGAAATCGTATGTAGTTTTTTGACTCATGAGCAAAGTGAATTGTTTTATCGTGAAGTGTATCAAACAATCCGCAAATATTATCCGTATTCAGATATTGGCCTATTTGCGGAGACAGACGAGGATAAAAAGGTTCTTGATTCCTTTGAACAATTACTAGAATACTGTATAAGATTGAGTTTTCCACCACAATTTGTTACTTGCCATAGTATTCAAAACCGTATAAAAAGCCGCTATCCAAAAGATACAAGATTTTTTGATAGATCTGCCGATTATCATACAAATACCGTGCAAAATGTATTATTGAGCTGTAAAAAATACGGAATAGAGCCGCCTATCTATTTGACTGTCTGGAATACTTTATCAGGTAAAAATGACGGGGAAATAAGCATGTATGTGCGTACAGCATTGATTTGGGATTCTTTGCTGCGTCTCTGTGATAAGGTGGAAGGAATCGGTTACCGCTTTGCGACCGGTGAAACGTGTCCTTATTCTGGAGAGTATTATGGTTCACTGTTAAACCTTTTTATTTTATATGACGCTAAGATGCCTGTATATTTTGCAGCTGAATTTTTAAAAAGAATGGCAGGAGAAGTGCTGTATCATTCCGATAACGTAGTGGCTACATTCAATAGTAATAGGGAATTGATTGTAGCATTGTGGAATCCCCAATTATTGAATCCTGTACATGCCATCGACAGTAATCTGACAGAAAGTCTTTCTAAAAAGATGAAAATCAGCATTTATGGGTTGAAAAAAAGCGAGTATATGATCAAACGTTTTACGGTAGATACCGATAGTAATGGCGCTTTCTCAAGAATGGCAAGTTCCGGTTATCCTGATTGGCGGGATGAAGATGTACTAAGTTATATGAGAAATATTTCTGTCGGTGATTTAATCGTGTTGAAAAAAAGAGTAATTGACGGTAAACTGGTTTTAGAAAGTTTGGTTCGATATAACGGTATTGTTTTATATGTCATTAAATTATAATTTCTTAAAATAGTGTCTCCACAGATAAAAATATCTGTGGAGATTTTTTAATGTAAAAAAAAAGATGCATCTTTTTAACTGTGTACTCAATTAAATAAAATTAAGTAAAAAATTCGACATAAAAGAACAATAATGTGAAGTGTAGAAAAAAATAAATATGTTATATTTTGTATAACATGCATGTTGTTTCTATGGTTATTTAAAGCAGAAATGTAAAGGAGGTTCCTTATGGGAAAATATCTGCAATTAGCGAATTCATGGCCGGTTTTTCTTTTTTGCCTTGTGCCGATCATAGCTGTTATTTTACAGTCACTTAAATTTATCAGTATTGCAAGAAAAGAAGCAAAATCATTAGGAATGGAAGATGAAAAAATAAAAAAAGTGATGACAAACAGTGCTGTTTTTTCTATTTTGCCGTCTTTGCCTATTATCATCACTATGGCGGCCCTCATGCCGGTACTAGGAAAATTCATACCATGGCTGAGATTATCGGTTATCGGTTCGGCAATGTATGAAAGTATGTGTGCTGACCTTACAATTACTTCGTTTGGATTTTCCGGGCTTGGAAGTACGGACATCACAATCGAAGCGTGGGTTGGAGTCGTTTGGGTAATGTGTATTGTTGCATTAGTTTGGCCTTTATGTAATGTAATTGGACTTCGTGGTTATGATAAGGGAATGAAAAAGATAAGTGGTCCTTTTATGGGGGTTTTGGCTGCGTCATTATTTATGGGAATGATGGGAATCATGGGAATTCCAAAATTTTTAAATTTTGCAGATCCGGTCAGTATTTTGGTGGCTGTAGTTTCTGGTATTTCTGTGTTGATTTTAGAACTTATAGCGAAAAAGACGGGCGTAAAAGTATTGTCGGAATTTTCATTTCCATTGGCTATGATATTAGGAATGGCATCAGCCATGATTGCAAGTTAAACAATAATTGAAAGAAAAGGAGGTAATGTAATGGAAAACAATTCCGGTGGATTTTCCGAATATGATAAGAAAATTCATAAATTTGGACTTATATCTTCTATTATCATTATATTGACATTGGCATGTGTACCGTTGGCGATACAGTTGGTGTCGGGTGTGACTCCAGATGTTGGTAAAGTTTTAGGGGCTATGAGCGGCGCGCTGGTAGTATTTGGCCCCGTTGCTATTATTGAATTTTTGTCTTATACACCTATTTTAGGGGCGGGTGGTATGTACCAGACATGTATCACAGGTAATACAATGAATATGAAACTTCCGGCGGCCCAGAGTGGACAAAAGCTGGCGCAGGTGGAACCCGGAAGTAAGGAGGCGGATGTAGTTTCCGTTATCAGTATTGGTGTTTCTTCTTTGGTCACAATGACTATTATATTTTTAGGTATGTTATTAGCAGCTCAATTAATGCCTATTTTGACTTCCAAAACTATGGCGCCGGCATTTAATAATTTGATGCCTGCTATTATGGGAGCTTTGCTCGTACCGAAAATAAAAAGCGATCCGGCGCTGGCATCTGTTCCATGTATTGGTGCAGCTATCGTTACTGTCGTGCTTGGATATGCGACTGTAACTTCAATGCAGACGTATTTACTGCCGGTTTTTCTTATATTGTCAGTAGCATGGGGATATATCCTCTATAAACGTCGTCAGAAAAAACAGTAGATTAAAAGGAGAATAAAAATGTCTATTTTAGAAGAAGCAAAAAATATCAGTGATATATTAAAAGAGCATCGGCGTTACATACACCAAAATGCGGAACAGCATTTAGAGCTGCCAAAGACAGCGGAGTATGTAATGAATACATTACGTGAATTGGGATATGAACCAGAGCGTGTAGGCAGCAGCGGCGTCATTGCTATGGCTGGAGGAAAAAAGCCCGGTAAAGTATTTTTAATGCGGGCGGATATGGATGCTCTTCCGATTCAGGAAGAAAGCGGTGAGCCTTTTTCCTGTCAGACCGGAAGTATGCATGCCTGCGGACATGACTTTCATACAGCAATGCTTTTGGGAGCAGCACAACTGTTAAAAGCACATGAAGATGAAATCAATGGAACTGTTAAATTAATGTTTCAGCCTGCGGAGGAAACGTTGGCCGGCGCAAAAATGATGATAGATGCAGGTGTCTTGGAAAATCCCAAAGTAGATGCCGCAATGATGATTCATGTGACAGGGTCTATGCCTCTTCCAACAGGAACAATTATGATTCCAGATGCAGAGTCAGGAGCAGCCGCCGCAGATTGGTTCAAAATATCAGTACAAGGAAAGGGTGGCCATGGCGCGATGCCGGATACAGGAGTAGATCCCTTAAATGTATTATCCCATATTCATCTGGCCATACAAGCGATTAATTCCCGCGAAGTTTCTCCGGCGGATGTAGCGGCGCTCACGGTAGGGCAGATGCATGGTGGCGCAACTTCTAATGTAATTCCTGATACAGCCATGATGAGCGGGACTTTACGTACTCTGGACAATAACGTGCGGGAGTTTGTAAAACGTAGAATTGTAGAAGTTTCTGAAAGTATTGCGGCAACTTTCAGGGCAAAGGCTACGGTGGAGTATGAGCGTGGTTGTCCATGCTTTGAAATTAATGAGCCACTGCTTAAGGAACTGTCAGGCTATGCCAAGGAGATGGTCGGAGAATCAGGAGTCTGGGATATGGCAGAGGCCAAAGTAAAAAATAAAAATATGGGTTCCGAAGACTTTTCATGGGTTTCTGTGGAAGTACCAGCGGCTTGTTTTTCCGTTTCTACAGGATCGCCAGAGGAAGGATATCAATACCCTCTTCATCATCCAAAAGCTGTATTTAATGAGTCAGCGTTATCCATTGGAGCAGCATTATATACAGATTTGGCTTTGAAGTGGTTAGATAATAACTAAATTTACTTAACTTAATTGAACAATAAGAGACCATGATACAGCAACACATACGTGTTTGTTTATCATGGTCTGTTTTATTTATATAAACTTTATATCCCCGTCAGAAACCTTGAATGGCATCTTAACGCAGAGTAGATGTAATTTATAGGTGAGAAGGGAAGTGATGTTATGTTGACAAAATACTTAGATAATCATCTGGATAAAATACAGAAAATATATGAAGAGCATCCAATGATTTCGTTTGTTGCCGTAAATATGATGGCGGCAGCCGGTATACTTGGATTGGTGTTTGTTGTCACTTTTCTCGGCGCATTGCCGATATATTTTTTATCAG
This sequence comes from Bariatricus massiliensis, assembly GCF_900086725.1. Classification (GTDB taxonomy): domain Bacteria; phylum Bacillota; class Clostridia; order Lachnospirales; family Lachnospiraceae; genus Allocoprococcus; species Allocoprococcus massiliensis. The sequence continues at coordinate 37,772 of NZ_LT574832.1, forward strand.
GTCTGTTTTAACACAGAAATGAGTAATGCGCAACCACTTGGAAGGAGGGTTTATTAATGAATGTAATGCTTGTACTAATTGGAGCGGCAGCAATTTTTTTGCTTGGCTATCTTACCGTAGTACTATTGAGAGGTGACAAGAAATGAGTAATGTAGCGATTCAAATGATTATTTACTGTGTAATTTTAATTGCACTCGCCATTCCGCTTGGAAAGTATATTGGTAAGGTGATGAATGGAGAGAAAGTATTTCTTTCTAGAATATTTGTTCCCTGTGAAAAAGGAATTTACAGGGTGCTTAGGCTCAATAAAAGCGACGAAGATATGGGATGGAAAAAATATGCCGTCTGCTGTGTGGTGTTCAGCATATTTGGATTTGTAATCTTATTTTTTCTTCAAATGTTTCAGAAAATTCTTCCGCTTAACCCGGAAGGAATCGGAGGAACATCGTGGCATCTGGCCTTCAACACGGCATCAAGTTTTGTGACGAATACTAACTGGCAGGCATATTCAGGGGAGAGTACGCTGAGTTATCTGACACAGATGCTTGGATTGACCGTTCAGAACTTTGTTTCTGCGGCTACAGGCATCGCAGTACTCTTTGCGCTGATTCGTGGGTTTATTAAAGTAAAACAAAAAGGAATTGGTAACTTTTATAAAGATATGGTAAGAACTGTACTTTACATATTGATTCCACTTTCTCTCGTTATAGGAATCGTAATAGCCGCACAAGGTGTTCCGCAGACATTTAAAGCTTATGACGAAGTAGAGCTTCTTGAACCAATAGAAGTAGAGAACGAAGACGGTACAATTACGACTGTCACAAAGCAGGTTGTACCTTTAGGACCTGCCGCAAGCCAAATAGCAATTAAACAGCTCGGAACGAACGGAGGAGGATTCTTTGGTGTAAATTCTGCACACCCTTTTGAAAATCCAACTATATTCACGAATTTGTTGGAAATGATTTCTTTATTACTAATTCCGGCAGCATTATGTTTCACTTTTGGGAGAAATATTAAGGATAAAAGACAAGGACGTGCGATTTTTATTGCAATGTTCGTTATGCTTGCAATTGCTCTTGGCATTATTGGCTATAATGAACAGATTGGAACTCCGCAGGCCGCACAAGGGACAACGGTAGCTATGGAAGGCAGCAGTGTTTACAGTGGAGGAAACATGGAAGGCAAGGAGACAAGATTTGGTATTGCCACTTCTGCCACTTGGGCCGGATTTACTACGGCCGCGTCCAATGGTTCGGTCAACTCCATGCATGACAGCTATACACCGATAGGCGGTATGATACCAATGTTGTTGATGATGCTGGGTGAAGTGGTATTCGGCGGCGTAGGATGTGGCCTCTATGGAATGATAGGATTTGCCATATTGACTGTCTTTATAGCCGGATTGATGGTGGGACGCACACCAGAATATTTAGGTAAAAAAATTGAACCGTTCGAGATGAAGATGGCGGTATTTATTTGTCTTGCCACACCAGTAGCAATCTTGATAGGAAGTGGCATTGCTGCTTTACTTCCGGCTACGGTAGGCAGCTTAAATAATGCGGGGGCACATGGATTGTCGGAAGTACTGTATGCATATTCATCCGCAGGAGGGAATAATGGTTCTGCGTTTGCCGGCTTTAATGCAAATACGCCATTCCTAAATATTAGTATCGGATTGGTAATGCTGTTCGTACGTTTTGTACCGATGATTGCCACACTGGCGATAGCCGGAAGTCTGGCTCAGAAGAAAAAAGTTGCTGTGAGTTCTGGAACGCTTCCGACCCACAATGCGATGTTCATAGTTTTATTGATATTCATTGTATTATTGGTTGGGGCACTTAGCTTCTTTCCGGCATTGGCGTTAGGACCGGTTGCAGAATTTCTGCAGATGATTGGATAATGGAGGGTAGTTGACAATGAATAAGAAAAACAACAGTATCTTTGCTGATAAGGCAATTATGAATAGGGCGCTAAAAGATTCGGTTAAGAAACTGAACCCAAAAGTCCAGATAAAGAATCCGGTCATGTTCATGGTATTTGTGTCGGCTATATTGACGTTAATACTGTTTGTATTTGCACTTTTTGGAATCAGAGATGCACAGCCGGGATTTATATTGGCGGTTTCCATTATATTATGGTTTACTGTATTATTTGGGAACTTTGCAGAAGCCATTGCGGAAGGTAGGGGAAAAGCGCAGGCAGATACCCTGCGTGCAAGCAGGAGAGATGTAATGGCAAATAAGATTCCTTCCTCGGAACAAAGACATAAGGTCACGGCAGTACGTTCAGCAGAATTGCGGAAAGGAGACATTGTGGTTGTCTATGCCGGAGAACAAATTCCGGCGGACGGTGATGTGATCGACGGCGCCGCGTCTGTAGATGAAAGTGCGATTACAGGGGAATCTGCACCGGTAATCCGCGAGAGCGGAGGCGACAGAAGCGCGGTAACAGGGGGAACTACGTTGGTATCCGACTGGCTGGTCATAGAAGTGACGAGTGAGCCGGGACAAAGCTTTCTGGATAAAATGATTGCTATGGTAGAGGGAGCATCAAGAAAGAAAACTCCCAACGAACTGGCATTACAACTGTTCTTGGTTGCGTTATCCATAATCTTTTTGTTGGTTACCTGTTCTCTTTACGCATACTCTCTATTTTCGGCAGGACAGCTGGGAAAAGTAAATCCAACTACAGTAACATCGTTGGTAGCGCTTCTAATTTGTCTTGCACCGACAACGATTGGCGCGCTGTTATCAGCAATTGGCATTGCTGGTATGAGCCGCTTGAATCAGGCAAATGTTCTGGCTATGAGCGGGCGCGCAATTGAGGCTGCCGGTGATGTAGATATATTGATGCTGGACAAAACAGGTACAATTACACTGGGAAACAGACAGGCGGATGCCTTTCTCCCGGTAGACGGTGTGTCGGAAAAAGAGCTTGCTGACGCGGCACAGCTTGCGTCTTTGGCAGATGAGACACCCGAAGGACGAAGTGTTGTCGTTTTGGCAAAAGAAAAATTTAATATCCGGGGCAGAAATCTTGAGGAAATGAAGGCGGAGTTTGTTCCGTTCACGGCCAAGACGAGAATGAGCGGGGTGGATTATAAAGATAATGAAGTCCGCAAGGGAGCCGCTGATGCAATCCGGACGTATGTACAGGAAAGCGGTGGTGTTTACAGTAAGGAATGTGACAGAATTGTCAAAGAGATATCCAACCATGGGGGAACACCACTGGTAGTTGCCAAGAATCATCAGATACTTGGAGTGATTCGTTTGAAGGATATTATCAAATCTGGTGTCAAAGAAAAATTTTCTGACTTGAGGAAAATGGGTATCAAAACAATCATGATTACTGGTGATAATCCTCTGACCGCCGCCGCAATAGCTGCAGAGGCAGGTGTGGATGATTTTCTTGCTGAAGCCACACCGGAAGGTAAACTTGACATGATTCGTGATTTCCAGAAGCAGGGACATCTGGTGGCAATGACGGGTGACGGTACCAATGATGCACCGGCGCTTGCACAGGCGGATGTGGCCGTGGCTATGAATACCGGTACACAGGCCGCCAAGGAAGCAGGCAACATGGTGGACTTAGATTCTTCTCCTACAAAGCTGATTGAAATTGTTAAAATTGGAAAACAGCTTTTGATGACTCGGGGGGCTCTGACAACATTTAGTATCGCAAATGACGTGGCAAAATATTTTGCGATTATTCCGGCGCTTTTTATGGGACTTTATCCGGCTCTGGGCGTATTGAACATCATGAGGCTTCACAGTGCGGCAAGCGCAATTTTGTCGGCGTTGATCTATAATGCGCTTATCATCGTAGTCTTGATACCATTGGCGCTGCGTGGCGTAAAATATAGAGAAGTGGCGGCAGACGCACTGCTTAAAAGGAATCTTTTAATATATGGTGTGGGCGGTATTATCATCCCATTTATTGCAATCAAGTTAATAGATATCATACTTGTAATGTTGTTCGGTATTTAGCATGTAGACTATAACATAGAAATTAGGAGTGAGAAAAATGGAAACAAAGAAAAGTAAGACAGTATGGAAAGTGTTGGGCCTATTCCTGATTCTTATGCTAATCACCGGAGTTATTTATCCACTTGTGGTGACAGCAATATCTCAGGCGGCTTTTAAAGAAAAGGCAAATGGTTCGATTATAGAAGTAGACGGAAAAAAATATGGAAGTGTCCTGCTGGCTCAGCAGTTTACCGGAGATGAGTATCTGTGGGGCAGAGTCATGAATCTCGATACATCAACTTATACAGATGAAAATGGAGATACAGTAATGTACGCGGGTCCAACAAACTTGACGCCGGCCAGCGAAGATTATGAGAAGTTGATTGCCAAACGTGTGGAAAAGTTGAGGAAGGCAAACCCAGAAAAGGCGGATGAGGAGATACCAGTGGATTTGGTGACAGTATCAGGCAGTGGTCTGGATCCTCATATATCCCCTGAGGCCGCGAAATATCAAGTTGAGAGAATTGCTGATACACGGGGAATGGAACCAGAAGAGGTACAGAAGATTATAGACAAATATACGGAAGGAAGGTTTTTTGGAGTGCTTGGTGAAAAAACAGTCAATGTACTGGAGGTAAATTTGGAGCTGGAAGGAATATTAAAATAGCAGGGGATAACAAATGGCCGGAAAAAAGACACTTGGAAAACTAAAGATTTACTTTGGATATGCGGCGGGTGTCGGCAAGACCTATGCTATGTTGGACGCGGCAAAAGGGGATATAGAAAATGGTATTGATGTAGTGGCAGGCTACATCGAACCCCATGACCGTCCAGATACAATGGCACTTTTGAGAGGATTTGAGACGCTTTCGCCCCAAATACTAGAATACAAGGGAATAGAGTTGAAAGAGCTTAATCTGGATGCCGCGCTGTTTAGAAAGCCGCAGCTCATATTGGTTGATGAACTGGCCCATACGAATGCACAGGGATGCCGTCATGCCAAGCGGTATCAGGATGTTCAAGAACTTCTGGAGGCGGGAATCGACGTTTACACTACGGTGAACGTGCAGCATTTGGAAAGCTTAAATGATATTGTGGCGTCGATTACGCATGTGACGGTAAGAGAACGGATACCGGATTCGGTTTTTGACAGTGCAGATCAGGTAGAATTGGTGGATATTGAACCTGCTCAGCTTATCAAAAGGTTGGAAGAAGGGAAAATATATAAGAAGAATCAGGCCAACCGGGCGGCACAAAACTTTTTCCTTGCCGAAAATCTTACGGCATTGCGTGAAATTGCGCTTAGAAGGACGGCCGCCAGAGTAAATAAAAAGGTGATGGAGGACAGGGCAGTACGTGTCGGAGCAGATTATTTTACAGGAGAACATATTGTTATTTGCATCTCGCCATCACCTACAAATATGAAAGTAATCCAGACGGCTGCCAGAATGGCAAATGCTTTTCAGGCAGAGCTTACAGCATTATTTGTTGAGACTCCGGAATATGAGCAGGTGGATGAAAAGATAAAGCAGGCCGTCTATAATAATATCCAGCTGGCAAAACAATTTGGAGCTAAGGCATCTATCGTCTATGGAGATAACATCGCATATCAGATTGCGGAGTATGCAAAAGCAAATGGAATTTCAAAGGTGGTTCTTGGCAGAACTGGATTTGCGGCACGGCGTTCCCTTTTTTTAAAGAAAAGTCTGATAGAGAAGTTAACATCCTATGCGCCTAATCTTGATATGTATGTGATTCCTGATGCCAATGCTGTCAGAAAGACAAAAAGAAAAACAGATAAAAAATTAGGTAAAAATTGGAAAGATGTTCCAAAGGCAGCAGTTATTTTAACTTTGTGCACACTGATTGGATTTGGTGCTTATTTATTTTTTATTGGGCCTAGGTTTACATTTCAGGCTTCAGAACCCATTTATCCATTTACTTTTCTAGTAATAGGTGCAGCTTCTTTATTGATTAGTTTTCTGACCTTAAAATTAAGGATACAGGGGAGGCAGGAGGCGCTGAAGTCAAGGCGTACAGAGATTCTTTTGAATACAAGCTGGAAATTGAGACGTGCCATGGGGGCAGAAGAAATTCTAAAAGAGGGGGCATGCCAGACAGCCGCACTTCTCGGAAAAAGTATTATCATCTACAACACAATAGATGGAGAAATGAAAAGGGTGGAGATGGTATTTCCAAAAGATATGCCGGTCGTGATTCGTAAGAATGATATTATTACGATGATGACAGAAGAAGAAAGGGCGGTGGCAGTCTGGGTGATGAAGTCAAAACATAAGGCGGGACGCACGACAGATACCCTTCCCAGTTCCCAAGGTTATTATTTCCCTGTTATGGGAGAAGAGAGAGTTTTTGCCGTCTATGGGGCGGCACTTGGAGAAGGAGAGAAAATTAATCCCTTTGAAAAAAATATATTAAAGGCAATTATCAACGAGACAGCCTTTGCAGTAGAAAAATATGTAATCCTTTCTGAGCAGAATAAATCATCTTAACATAATCTTTATGCTGTCTTTATACTTTCCAAATAGAATCTTTATTCCTTGGGTGCTACAATGACGCTATTAAGGAGAGTGATAAAATGTTGTTTCAAAAAGTGAAGCTCGTTATTGTAGTAGGGTGTGGAAGATTTGGCGCGGCACTAGCAGGTTGTCTCTGTGAGAACGGCTGCGATGTAGTTGTTATTGATAAAGACCCAGAAAGCTTTGACATGTTGCCTGAGAGTTACAGTGGTTACCAGATTGCTGCCGACGGGGCAGATATAAATATATTGGAAAATGCGGGAATCGGCAGGGCTTACATGGTGATAGGGGCTACAGGGTACGACTGTACCAATAATATAGTATGTCAGGCAGCCTCCAGAATCTACCATGTACCAAATGTATATATGAGACTGACCGACCCAAATATGGAGAAAATAATTCAGGGATATGGTATTCAAGTCATTTACCCGTTCCGTCTTTCTATGAGAGAATTTGAACGTCTGAGCGGTATAGAAGTGGAGGCGGTCTAATGAAAATCGTAGTCGCAGGAGGACGGGCAAAGGCTGATTTTCTTATACAGTCTCTAGTAGATAAAAAAAATCAAGTAGTGGCAATCAATGACGGAGAAATGTACTGTAAATATCTGGCAGGCAAATATGATATCCCGGTGGTTGAGGGAAATCCATGTAAAAAAGATGTGCTGGATGACGCTGACATTACAAACTTTGATGTCTGTGTGGCCCTGCGCCCTGATGACGCTGAAAATCTGGCTATCTGCCAGATGGCATCTAAAATCTACCAGATCAAAAAAACAATCTGTACGGTCGCCAACCCTAGAAATGTAGAGTTATTTAAGGAATTGGGCGTGACTAACGCGATTAGTGGTACATATATGGTAGCTTCTGTGATAGAAAAGGCATCGATGGTGGATGAACTTGCCAAGACGTTGGATTTGGAAGATGGTTCTGCGGTAATAACAGAATTGGCCGTAAAAAAAGAATATCCAATATGTGACGAAATGGTCATGGATGTTAATTTTCCGGATAATGTGATTATCGGATGCATAGTAAGAGGAAAGGAAATGACAGTGCCCAACGGTTCTTTTGTTGTCAGAGAAAAGGATAAATTAGTGCTTATCTCTTCGCTCCAAACTCAAAAAGAAATGCTTAAGGTAATCACAGGAGGGGACAGCCATGCTTCATTATAAGAAAAAGTCTTCCGGTCTTGTCCTGATTGTGCATTATATTGGGGCGGTGGCAATCGTTATCGGATGCATTCTTCTTGTGCCTCTTATTATGCTCATTCCTTTTCCGCAGGAAATCGGGGAAGCAAAATATTTTATTATTCCGGGCACCCTATGTATTGCGGCCGGATATTTTCTTTTTCATATGAGAGAAGAAAAGTACAAGTGGAAAAATTACAAGAATAAAGAAAATATTATTGTCACATTGGCTTGGATTATGGTCATACTTTTGAGCAGTGTCCCGTTTGTGCTTACAGGTAAATATAATTTCACCCAGGCTATTTTTGAATGTACCAGCGGTTACAGTACGACGGGGCTTTCGGTAGTGGATGTGGCAAAGACCTCCCATATATTTCTATTTTTTCGCAGCGTTATGCTGTTTGTAGGAGGTATTGGTCTGGTTCTGGTCGTGATTACAGTACTTTCAGACCGCTATGGCATGAAGCTTTTTGAGGCGGAGGGGCATTCAGATAAAATGGTACCCAACCTTCTCCAGTCAGCAAGGGTGATTTTTCTTATCTATTCTGGTTACATAGCAGGGGGGACCGTACTTTATATTGCCTTTGGCATGAATTGGTTCGATGCAGTGAATCATGCTGTGGCGGCTATTTCGACAGGGGGTTTTTCTACACAGGCGGAAAGCATCGGCTACTATCACAATACTGGCATAGAGGTTGTAACGATTGTACTGATGTTTCTAGGGGGGACCAATTTTATGGTACATTTGGCTCTCCTAAAAGGAAAATTCAGAAAAGTTTATACGGACTGCGAGTTTAGATTTTCACTGTTTGTCTATCCTCTGTCAGCAGTTCTACTGGCTGTATTGGCTGGATATCCGGCAGCGAAAAATATGTCAGAGGGCGTACGTATGGGGCTGTTTCAAGCGGTGTCGGCTATGTCCACCACTGGTTTCCAGACAGTAGATTCTTTTAAAAGCTGGAGTTCTCCTATGATTTTCATCATGATTATGTTGATGATGATAGGAGGAGGGGCAGGATCAACAGCGGGAGGAATCAAACAATATCGTGTATCTATTGCGGTAAAAGAAATTTTCTGGAATTTAAGAAAAAAAATCGGCAATAAAAGGACTATCGTTCCTGAAAAAATTACCCGATGTGGAGAACCTATTGAAGTGGACGGGCAGTTATACCGCAGCAACATGGACTTTATCTTTTTATATATTATTTTTATGGGGATAGGAACGATGATATTTACCTGCTTTGGATACTCTGTGCAGGATTCTATGTTTGAAATGGCTTCATCTTTAAGCACGGTAGGCCTGTCGATGGGGATTACGGGATATGATGCACATCCATTGATTTTGTGGACTTCTACTATAGGAATGTTCTTAGGTCGTCTGGAGATTTACATTGTATTTATTACTGCGGCCAGAGCATGCATAGGTATAAAGAATAAATTGAAACATACATTATCGACTGTAGTATAATAATTGCACATGCGTGCAATCAAAGGCGATTGCATCGCCTTTATGCCGTAAAACGGTATGTTATACCGGCAAGCCACCACTTGAAAAGTAAATGGCGCGAAGCGCCGCTTCCTTTTCTGAGTTTGTGGTATAATGAACGCAATGTGCCAAGTGCGGAGGAATGAAGATGGAATGGCAGAAAAAAATAGTATATTATATGAAGAAAATTATCGTTGTGGCAATTGTGATTGGTCTGGTCACTATGTTTTCTTTTGTTCTTTACTCTATGGGAATACGCGCTGAGAATATTCTCATGGTCTATACGTTTGGTATCCTTATTATCATCATGGAGACAAAGAGGTACGAATTTGGTATTGTTTCCGCATTTGTAATGGTAGCATTGTTCAATTATTTTTTCACAGAGCCACGTTTTACACTGCGTGTTTATGATAGAAATTATCTGATATCTTTTATTATTTTTCTGATAGTCTCAGTTATAGTTACCTCTCTGACTATCAAGATACAAAAACAAGTTCAAGAGTTAGAGGAAGCTCAGAGATTTACTAATATCATGTATGAAGTGAGCAGCGGCTATCTCCATGTATCCGGGCTAAAGCAGGTGGCAAAGTACGGGATTGAATGTCTGGAGAATATCCATCAGTGTAGGTATATTATCTTTGTAAATGAAGGTAGGAAAAATAAGAGAATACCTTACAGCAATTTTGAAGAGCAGATACCGGATGAAATTATGAAAGCGGCAGAATGGAGCTATAAACAATCCTCTGTGTGTGGGAAAGGGACTAGCGATTACCCATGTATAGACTACTATATGATGCCCATTGTCAGTAAGGGCATTACATTTGGTGTGCTGGCGATGGAAAATGAGACACAGCCGGTCAGGAACAAGGAGAAACAGATACTGGATTCTATCGTCTCTATAATTGCCATGGCTATGGACAGAGAATGTGCCAATGAGGCAGAGCAGGAAAGTAAGCTTGCTTCTGAGAGAGAGTACTTGCGAAATAATCTGCTTCGTTCTATTTCGCATGATCTGCGTACACCGCTGGCAGGAATTACCGGCAGCGCAAGTTTCCTTATGGAAAGCTATGATGAAATTGATAAAGATAGCAGAGAAACGCTGTTGAAAGATATTACGAATGATTCAATCTGGCTGGCCAGAATGGTTGATAATCTTCTCAATATGACACGAATCCAAGAAGGCAAGCTTAAAATTCACTATGAGGAAGAAGTTGTGGATGATATCGTAAGCGAGGTCAACAGCCGTGTCCAGCGAAGGCTTGGAAACCGACGCCTGCTCATAAAAACGCCTGCAGAATGTCTGTCGGTTCCAATGGACGGTCAGTTAATTATACAGGTTCTGGTAAATCTGGTTGAGAATTCTATCAAGCATACGAACAACGACGGAATCATTCATCTTGAAGTAGAAAAGATTGTGATAAAGGAAAAGAGAAATGCGGTTTACGCCAAATTTGCTGTAGAAGATGATGGCACAGGTATCGCGAAAGAAATACAGGAGCGAATGTTTGAAAGTTTTGTTACGTCAGATACTGAAAAGGGGGCAGACTGCGGAAGAGGTATGGGATTGGGATTAAGCATAGCCAGTGAAATCGTGAAAGTCCATAATGGCATGATTGGAAGCTATAATAATCATTCAAAAGGGGCAACAGTATACTTTCTGATTCCCATGGAAAGGGGCAAATAATGACTAAAGGACATATTCTAGTTATAGAAGATGATAAAAGTATCATAAACTTCCTGACAATATCTTTAAAGACAAATAATTATAAAGTAGATGTGGCAGAGAATGGACTCAACGGAATGTCTTTGTTTTTTACAAATAAGCCGGACATGGTTCTTCTGGATCTGGGTCTGCCGGATATAGATGGAACTGAAGTGATTAGGCAGATTAGGATGTCCTCTAATATACCTATCATTGTAATCTCGGCAAGGGGGCAGGACGAGGAGAAGGTGGAAGCGCTGGACTTAGGGGCCGATGACTTTGTGACTAAGCCCTTTAGTATTCAGGAGCTTATGGCACGAATCCGTGTGGGTTTCCGAAAAGTCATGCCGGACAACACCATTCAAAATGTTTTTGAGTCAGGGGGATTGAAGATTGATTATGAGATGAGGCAGGTTACGGTAGATGAGGTTCCCGTGCATTTGACACCAATAGAGTATAAAATATTACTTCTTCTTGTGAAGAATTCGGGGAAAGTATTGACGCACCGTTATCTGCAAAATGAAATATGGGGATACACAGATGAAAAAGAGTTCCAATCCTTGAGAGTATTTATGGCAAATATACGTAAAAAGATTGAGAAGGATACAAATCATCCACAGTATATTGTAACGGAGGTTGGAGTCGGATATCGTTTTGTTGGAAATTGAAACTCGGACATACAGTGTAAGGCGGCCGTATAAACAGTTCGATAGAAGTCAATATATAGGAAGAAAGAGGGATTTCTTCCTATATATTGAAGCATTAAAAAAACTTGTAATTTTTTTAAATAAATAGTAAAAAAACCGTTGACACAGGTCGACTTCTTTTGTATAATAATCCATGCACTGTGAAATTCGGGAAATAATTCCTGTAAAGAAGCAGTAAAATATGGATTAAATATTCAGGCTGTGGAGAAATACTCAAGAGGCTGAAGAGGCGCCCCTGCTAAGGGTGTAGGTCGGGTAACCGGCGCGAGGGTTCAAATCCCTCTTTCTCCGTTTCATTTGAAAACATGTTTGAAAAAATATCAAAAAAAGATGTTGACAAATGCCAAAGGATATGATAATCTATTAAAGCTGTCGCTGAGACAGAACAAAGAACTTTGATAATTAAATAATAGACAACAACCCTGAAAATTCTTTAAAGAGATTTTTTCAGAACAAGGACATCATAATGATGTCGACCTAGAACAGTAAACAGGAACAGAATTGCCAAGCGATTCTTGACTGGATACAAACACTTTTAACGAGAGTTTGATCCTGGCTCAGGATGAACGCTGGCGGCGTGCCTAACACATGCAAGTCGAACGAAGCACTTGAACTCGATTTCTTCGGAAGGAAGGTTCTCGTGACTGAGTGGCGGACGGGTGAGTAACGCGTGGGTAACCTGCCTCATACAAGGGGATAACAGTTAGAAATGGCTGCTAATACCGTATAAGACCACAGCACCGCATGGTGCGGTGGTAAAAACTCCGGTGGTATG
>NZ_LT574833.1 GCF_900086725.1 Bariatricus massiliensis
GAAGACTAACAGAACGGTTTTGGGAAAGCCGGCCAGAGAGGGTGAAAGCCCCGTACGTGAAAGTCCGAATGACATGGCGGTATCCAGAGTACCACGAGACACGAGAAACCTTGTGGGAACATGCGGGGACCACCCCGTAAGGCTAAATACTACTTAGTGACCGATAGCGCATAGTACTGTGAAGGAAAGGTGAAAAGGACCCCGGGAGGGGAGTGAAAGAGAACCTGAAACCCTGCGTTTACAAGCTGTGGAAGCACTTTATATGTGCGACCGCGTACTTTTTGTAGAACGGTCCGGCGAGTTACGCCGGCTGGCAAGGTTAAGCACTCCAAGGTGCGGAGCCGAAGGGAAACCAAGTCTGAATAGGGCGCCAAGTCAGCCGGAGTAGACCCGAAACCGGGTGATCTACCCATGTCCAGGTTGAAGTTGCCGTAAAAGGCAATGGAGGACCGAACGCACATCCGTTGAAAAGGGTGGCGATGAGGTGTGGGTAGGGGAGAAATTCCAATCGAACCCGGAGATAGCTGGTTCTCCTCGAAATAGCTTTAGGGCTAGCCTCATGACAGTCTGCCGGAGGTAGAGCACTGAATTCCCGCGGGGGCGTCAAAGCTTACCAAAGGATATCAAACTCCGAATGCCGGAAAGATAGTCATGGGAGTCAGACTACACGAGATAAGTTGGGTAGTCGAAAGGGAAAGAGCCCAGACCTGCAGCTAAGGTCCCAAAATGTGTGTTAAGTGGAAAAGGATGTGGGATTTCAAAGACAACTAGGATGTTGGCTCAGAAGCAGCCATCCATTAAAAGAGTGCGTAATAGCTCACTAGTCGAGAGGTCCTGCGCCGAAAATGTCCGGGGCTGAAACACACTACCGAAGCTCAGGAATTACGAATGTAATTGGTAGAGGAGCATTCTTAGAGGGAGGAAGCAGTACCGTAAGGAGCTGTGGACTTCTAAGAAGAGAGAATGCCGGAATGAGTAGCGAGAGGAAGGTGGGAATCCTTCCGGCCGAATACCCAAGGTTTCCAGAGTAAAGCTGATCTGCTCTGGGTAAGTCGGGGCCTAAGGCGAGGTCGAAAGACGTAGCCGATGGACAACAGGTTGAAATTCCTGTACTGCAGTATGACAGAACTGTGGGGACGCAGAGGGAGAGCACAACCCGGGAATGGGATCCCGGGGCAAGCGGGGTAGGAGTGAAATTGGCAAATCCGTTTCACAATCCGAAGACGTGACGCGTACCGAACTATAAGTAGGGAAGTGTGTGAGCCAGCTGCCAAGAAAAGCCGCTATCGTTCATACTGTACCCGTACCGTAAACCGACACAGGTAGGTGAGGAGAGAATCCTAAGGCCGACGGGAGAAGCATTGTTAAGGAACTCGGCAAAATGACTCCGTAACTTCGGGAGAAGGAGTGCCAGCGAGAGCTGGCCGCAGAGAATTGGCCCAAGCAACTGTTTAGCAAAAACACAGGTCTATGCAAAACCGAAAGGTGAGGTATATGGGCTGACGCCTGCCCGGTGCTGGAAGGTTAAGGGGAGAGGTTAAGGACTCGTCCTGAAGCTTTGAACTTAAGCCCCAGTAAACGGCGGCCGTAACTATAACGGTCCTAAGGTAGCGAAATTCCTTGTCGGGTAAGTTCCGACCCGCACGAAAGGCGTAATGATTTGGGCACTGTCTCGACAATGCACCCGGTGAAATTGAAATACCAGTGAAGATGCTGGTTACCTGCGCCAGGACGGAAAGACCCCATGGAGCTTTACTCCAGCTTGATACTGGGATTCGGTATTGTATGTACAGGATAGGTGGGAGGCTAAGAAGTGGTGACGCCAGTCGCCATGGAGCCGCTGTTGGGATACCACCCTTGCAGTACTGGATTTCTAACCAGCAGCCGTGACCCGGCTGGGGGACAATGTCAGGTGGGGAGTTTGACTGGGGCGGTCGCCTCCGAAAGGGTATCGGAGGCGCTCAAAGGTCCTCTCAGAATGGTCGGAAACCATTCGCAGAGTGCAAAGGCAAAAGAGGGCTTGACTGCGACACCGACGGGTGGAGCAGGTACGAAAGTAGGACTTAGTGATCCGGTGGTATAAAGTGGGATTGCCATCGCTCAACGGATAAAAGCTACCCTGGGGATAACAGGCTTATCACTCCCAAGAGTTCACATCGACGGAGTGGTTTGGCACCTCGATGTCGGCTCATCGCATCCTGGGGCTGAAGTAGGTCCCAAGGGTTGGGCTGTTCGCCCATTAAAGCGGTACGCGAGCTGGGTTCAGAACGTCGTGAGACAGTTCGGTCCCTATCCGGCGTGGGCGTAGGATATTTGAGAGGAGCTGACCTTAGTACGAGAGGACCGGGTTGGACTGGCCGCTGGTGTATCTGTTGTTCTACCAAGAGCATGGCAGAGTAGCCAAGCCGGGAAGGGATAAACGCTGAAGGCATCTAAGCGTGAAGCCCCCCTCAAGATGAGATATCCCTACGAAAGTAGTAAGACCCCTTGAAGACGACAAGGTAGATAGGGCAGAGGTGGAAGTGCAGCAATGTACGGAGCTGACTGTCACTAATCGGTCGAGGGCATAACCAAGAGGTAGGAAGGGAAA
>NZ_LT574834.1 GCF_900086725.1 Bariatricus massiliensis
CGTGCACTCTGGGGTTAGGACCGCAGGAATGATTCAGGAAGACTAACAGAACGGTTTTGGGAAAGCCGGCCAGAGAGGGTGAAAGCCCCGTACGTGAAAGTCCGAATGACATGGCGGTATCCAGAGTACCACGAGACACGAGAAACCTTGTGGGAATATGCGGGGACCACCCCGTAAGGCTAAATACTACTTAGTGACCGATAGCGCATAGTACTGTGAAGGAAAGGTGAAAAGGACCCCGGGAGGGGAGTGAAAGAGAACCTGAAACCCTGCGTTTACAAGCTGTGGAAGCACTTTATATGTGCGACCGCGTACTTTTTGTAGAACGGTCCGGCGAGTTACGCCGGCTGGCAAGGTTAAGCACTCCAAGGTGCGGAGCCGAAGGGAAACCAAGTCTGAATAGGGCGCCAAGTCAGCCGGAGTAGACCCGAAACCGGGTGATCTACCCATGTCCAGGTTGAAGTTGCCGTAAAAGGCAATGGAGGACCGAACGCACATCCGTTGAAAAGGGTGGCGATGAGGTGTGGGTAGGGGAGAAATTCCAATCGAACCCGGAGATAGCTGGTTCTCCTCGAAATAGCTTTAGGGCTAGCCTCATGACAGTCTGCCGGAGGTAGAGCACTGAATTCCCGCGGGGGCGTCAAAGCTTACCAAAGGATATCAAACTCCGAATGCCGGAAAGATAGTCATGGGAGTCAGACTACACGAGATAAGTTGGGTAGTCGAAAGGGAAAGAGCCCAGACCTGCAGCTAAGGTCCCAAAATGTGTGTTAAGTGGAAAAGGATGTGGGATTTCAAAGACAACTAGGATGTTGGCTCAGAAGCAGCCATCCATTAAAAGAGTGCGTAATAGCTCACTAGTCGAGAGGTCCTGCGCCGAAAATGTCCGGGGCTGAAACACACTACCGAAGCTCAGGAATTACGAATGTAATTGGTAGAGGAGCATTCTTAGAGGGAGGAAGCAGTACCGTAAGGAGCTGTGGACTTCTAAGAAGAGAGAATGCCGGAATGAGTAGCGAGAGGAAGGTGGGAATCCTTCCGGCCGAATACCCAAGGTTTCCAGAGTAAAGCTGATCTGCTCTGGGTAAGTCGGGGCCTAAGGCGAGGTCGAAAGACGTAGCCGATGGACAACAGGTTGAAATTCCTGTACTGCAGTATGACAGAACTGTGGGGACGCAGAGGGAGAGCACAACCCGGGAATGGGATCCCGGGGCAAGCGGGGTAGGAGTGAAATTGGCAAATCCGTTTCACAATCCGAAGACGTGACGCGTACCGAACTATAAGTAGGGAAGTGTGTGAGCCAGCTGCCAAGAAAAGCCGCTATCGTTCATACTGTACCCGTACCGTAAACCGACACAGGTAGGTGAGGAGAGAATCCTAAGGCCGACGGGAGAAGCATTGTTAAGGAACTCGGCAAAATGACTCCGTAACTTCGGGAGAAGGAGTGCCAGCGAGAGCTGGCCGCAGAGAATTGGCCCAAGCAACTGTTTAGCAAAAACACAGGTCTATGCAAAACCGAAAGGTGAGGTATATGGGCTGACGCCTGCCCGGTGCTGGAAGGTTAAGGGGAGAGGTTAAGGACTCGTCCTGAAGCTTTGAACTTAAGCCCCAGTAAACGGCGGCCGTAACTATAACGGTCCTAAGGTAGCGAAATTCCTTGTCGGGTAAGTTCCGACCCGCACGAAAGGCGTAATGATTTGGGCACTGTCTCGACAATGCACCCGGTGAAATTGAAATACCAGTGAAGATGCTGGTTACCTGCGCCAGGACGGAAAGACCCCATGGAGCTTTACTCCAGCTTGATACTGGGATTCGGTATTGTATGTACAGGATAGGTGGGAGGCTAAGAAGTGGTGACGCCAGTCGCCATGGAGCCGCTGTTGGGATACCACCCTTGCAGTACTGGATTTCTAACCAGCAGCCGTGACCCGGCTGGGGGACAATGTCAGGTGGGGAGTTTGACTGGGGCGGTCGCCTCCGAAAGGGTATCGGAGGCGCTCAAAGGTCCTCTCAGAATGGTCGGAAACCATTCGCAGAGTGCAAAGGCAAAAGAGGGCTTGACTGCGACACCGACGGGTGGAGCAGGTACGAAAGTAGGACTTAGTGATCCGGTGGTATAAAGTGGGATTGCCATCGCTCAACGGATAAAAGCTACCCTGGGGATAACAGGCTTATCACTCCCAAGAGTTCACATCGACGGAGTGGTTTGGCACCTCGATGTCGGCTCATCGCATCCTGGGGCTGAAGTAGGTCCCAAGGGTTGGGCTGTTCGCCCATTAAAGCGGTACGCGAGCTGGGTTCAGAACGTCGTGAGACAGTTCGGTCCCTATCCGGCGTGGGCGTAGGATATTTGAGAGGAGCTGACCTTAGTACGAGAGGACCGGGTTGGACTGGCCGCTGGTGTATCTGTTGTTCTACCAAGAGCATGGCAGAGTAGCCAAGCCGGGAAGGGATAAACGCTGAAGGCATCTAAGCGTGAAGCCCCCCTCAAGATGAGATATCCCTACGAAAGTAGTAAGACCCCTTGAAGACGACAAGGTAGATAGGGCAGAGGTGGAAGTGCAGCAATGTACGGAGCTGACTGTCACTAATCGGTCGAGGGCATAACCAAGAGGTAGGAAGGGAAAAATGGATGGAATGATTAGATTTGTATGCGGTTTTGAAGGTATATAAGAACTTTGGAAAGAAACACGGTATGTGTTTCTTTTTTTAATATATCAAAGAATTAAGGCTCAGAAGAACAAACTGTTCCATTATACAGGCGAGCCACCACTTGGAAAGTAAATGGCACTATGTGTCGCTTCCTTTCCTGCGTTTGTGGTATAATAATTGCACATACGTGCAATCAAAGACAATTGCATTGTCTTTGTGCCGCCTAAGCGGCATATTATACAGGCGAGCCACCACTTGGAAAGTAAATGGCACTATGTGCCGCTTCCTTTCCTGCGTTTGTGGTATAATAATTGCATATACTTGCAATCAAAGGCAATTAATGTCACAGTTGAAGGAGAAGACAAATGGAACTTTTGTTAAAGAACAATCCAATATTGGAGATAGAAGACAATGGATTCTGTAAAATCGTTGATTTTGAACGTCTTCCTTTCGCTCTCAGGAAGCAGGATATCACTCTGGCGGATTTTATAGAATGGGCTTCTAATCGTACGCTTTCTATCGGCAGGAGTTATGCGAAAGAGATACTCAACACACTGCGGCTGTCCCAAAGCAATCGATATGCTGTCTGCAAAGCATGCAGGGGTGTTTCGCTTGAAGATTCATACTGGATACGTCAAGATGGGGATGAGAAGACATGGGAGGAGATTAACCTATTTCAAAATCCGTTATCTCTATTTATTACAGAAGTGTCTCTGTCGGGAAAAAATATAAATTATCAGGCAGCGGCCAATTTGAAAAAGGAGATTCATACACCGGAGCTTACTACGCTGGGGGCGAGCGCTAAAGGTTGGATACGCCAGACGGATGGGATATATCTGCACAAAGTCGGCAAGTATGAGATTCCAGCAGATGAGGTATTGTCTACGGTGGGTATCGAACATATCCCTTATCAGATTTCCACTGAGGAGGAGGTCGCCTCTTATCTGTCAGAAGAAAGAAAAGAATGGATTGAAGGCGTGGGGGAGATGGTGGTCAACTCCAGAATCTTCACTTCAGAAGAGACGGCGCTGGTAACTTTTGAGGAGTTTAAGATTTTTTGTGAAGCGTATGGATTGAATCCATATGAAGAAGCTTCTAATATAGACAGGGAAGCTTATTTAAAAATGCAGGTTGCCGACTATTTATTAAATAATAATGACAGACACGAGCAGAACTGGGGATTTCTTATGGAAAACAGTACCGGTAAAATCACAGGATTTTGCCCTTTATTCGACCATGATCATGCTTTTTCTAATAATTTGAACGTTCTTTCTCAGACGACGGAAGAAATATGTACATTAGAAGAAGCCGGGCTGCGGGCTCAGAAGGAGCTAAAGCTTGACTTAAGCAGAGTGTCCAGAATGAGTAAACCGTTACAATTGACGGAAAAGCAATGGAGCCAGTTGCTGGAGAGAAATGAAAAACTTTGTAATGAGCGTGTATAAGCAGAAAGCCGCAGACGATTTTTACCGTCTGCGGCTTTCTTAGAATCCTTAGGGGTTTGAGGTTTTCTGCGTATCTCTTTTTGTGCAGTACAATGCAAATCCGATAGTACTGAATGAGCAGCATACGACAACGGCCCATGTGGGGAGAATCTTCACTACACCTAAAAGGACAAGGGCAACACTGACGCCCCAGACAGCATAGCGGGGATGTTTAACTGCAAATATTGCGAAAAGGCCTCCGAAAATAGAGGGCAGCACATAGTTCAATGCAGTCAATACTACTTCTGGAAGCAGACTCATCAATGCATTTCCACCAACTGCGGCGATAGTCACTACGATAAGATTGGTGATAATTGAGCCTGCCATTCCAAGAGTGGCAATGATTTCACCCTGTTTAGTCGCAGGTTCCACACCGATGACATCCTGCGCTACAATGGCGCATGGCACACGCATATTGGCGATGTTCCCAGATAAAAATGCCATATACGTTCCCGATACTCCGAGAATAGGAAAATAGGAAATCGGGGTCATAAAATATTCGACTCCATAAATAGATGCTATCATAAACCACGCGGTCAATATTGTGTGGACCGGAGGGATAGCATGATAAACCACGGCCAGATAAATTGCGGGTCCGAAACAAAATGGAATAGAGCCGAGTAATGTAATCATACCCCACCGGACAATTGGTTTGGTAAATATTTCTTTATAAGCTTGTTCTTCCATATCTGCCTCCTTATGTGAAGTTTAGTGTTAAGACAGCCGAAATCATTCCGACAATCATGGCGATGCCGAGATTGTATTCCTTGAGCTTGGGATGTTTTTCAGAAATCTTAATCAGCAGTATCATGGTGACGGCGGAAGCTAGTACGGAAGCCAGTCCGGGCGAAGACTTCAGAGCCTGATCGGCGGCGAGATAACTTGCCGTGCCTAGAACAGCTGCGCCGCATACCTCGGCCATTATCTTCATATTGCCCTTGGTGAATTTAGCCATAACTTTATCGAGTCTATGGGTGAATAGTCCGCAGAAAAGGAGCCAGCCACAGCCGTTCAGCGTCATGGTCCATACAGATGCGGTAAATGCGGTCAGACCATATTCGGCTGAGCCAAGCTCTACCCCCATTGCTTTGGCGCCGATAGTAGTAGCCGTAAGCTCAGTGGGAGCTGCGCCGATAAACGAAAGACGAAGCCATGTCATAGGCCCGCCGATAACTGCCATCATGCCAACCATAACAATGAATACTGCCATCGCCGGACCCACGGCGGATGTGGCGCCCACACGGAATGCCTTGTTGCACTGATGGGTGGTCAGTCCACATAAGGGGGCGGCTTTATAGGCTTTTTTTGAAAAAATGTATGCTTGAAGTCCGACTATGAAAACTGCGGGTATTGCGGTCATCCATAAGCCGAGAGAGTTTGCTATATTCATATAATCTTTTATGACAATCACCTCCTTCAGAAAAAGGGAGAATCTTATGGTGAAGACACTCCCTTTTTGACAGACTGCTTTTTATTTATCCAACGCTCTCGCATGTTTCGTGTAAACGGAAGAATCAATGCCCTCCAGATATGCTACCACTTCATCTACCGGGACCACATCACAGAATTTTGCTTCCATATCAAACAAATTCCATTCGATAACGCCGGGAACACGGTCGCCTACAGTGCCTTCCGGAACTATTGTTTTGAAACCGTAGCCTGTAGAATCCATAACGGTATGTCGTACGCAGGCACAAGATGTAGCACCCATAACGATCAATGTGTCAACTCCCAGATAATTAAGTGTCTGTGCCAGATGTGTTCCAAAGAAGTTGGACGCAAATTTTTTATGTATAACAGGTTCTTCTGGACGTGGTTTGAGCTTCGGATCTATCTCCATCCATTCGCTGTCTATATCAAGTGCGCTCATAGGAATTTTTTCATCCCACCTAGGCAAATCCCATTGAGCATCGCCTACATAGCCGGTAGTCGTATGGAAGATAGGAACACCTGCTTTTCTCCCAGCCTCCAACACTTTTAATGCTTCAGCACATACTTCATTGGAGTGGTCACAGGTAAACGGATGTCCTTCGCTCATCCATGCCTTTGCCATATCTACCGTAGTGATGGCTGGCGCTTTGCCGTAACCCATTTTGCGCATGAATCCACGTTCTTTATATATCTTTCTTGCTTCTGCGAATGCTTGTTTCAATAATTCCTCATCAAAATTGTAATTGTCCACAAATTTGTATTCTTTATTCTCTGCCATAGTTATACTTTCCTTTCTAAAATAGAATTTAGCGTTTGTTTTTCATTTCTCCGGATAAAATGATGTTTCAAATTGCTCTTTATGTTATAATAGTCGCAAAACAACAGCATTTCAATAGATGTTGCCCAACTGTCAAAGACGATACAGTGACAATTGTTTGACAAATATATGCGCGCGGAAGGGTTATTTATGAGACAAAAAAAACTTTCTACACTAGGATTTATTATGGAGTGTCTGGATATTCAGACTGTCTCACTTGCAAGGGCTCTGCATGTAGATGCCAGCCTTGTGAGCAAATGGAAAAGCGGGGACAGAAGTCTGACCGGCAAATCCACATATTTTCAAGAAGTTATTACATATCTGATGGAAGAAAGCGCAAAGTCGGGGCATCAACTTTTAAGAAATGCGCTTAGAGAGCTGTATCCTCATGAAGAGATAGGAGCAGGAATACAGATAGAGCCGTTGTTAAGGCAGGCTTTGACTAAAATTAAATATCACAGTAAACCGGAAAACAGAAAGCTGCTTACGGAGGGAGCTGAAAATATTACGTTGTCAGTATTTGAAGGCAACGCAGGAAGACGGACGGCAATAGAAAGGCTGCTTAAATATGCAGAAGGTATGGCAACGCCGGGGAAAATAGTTTTTATTGATTCCGAGGAATATGAATGGCTTCTGGAAGATATGCAGTTCGCGAGGCTATTTGCATTAAAGATGGAATGTCTGCTCAAGAAGGGATTCCGTGCTCAATTTGTGATTCATTATTCCTCATACCGAGAAAGGTTTGTTCGATTGTTTGAAACTTGTAGTTCCCTTATTTTTCATCGAAACGTAGAGTGGTTCTACTATGAATATTATGACGAAAATGTTTTTAATTTTTCTTTTTTTATTCTGAATCACGCGGTATCCTTGCTGGGACTGGCAGCAGGAAGGAATGCGTCGAGTACTATGCTGTTTTTCGACAATGCAACCGTAATCCGGCATGAAGGCATGGCGGACTATGTGATTAATAATTGCAGACAACTTTTTATTAACTTCAGACCCAATCAGTTCGGGGAAGTAGTAAATGACATTTATACAATACGAAAAAGAGGCGCGTTGTATTCCTTCTTGCCTGCCCCGGCTTTTCTGTCGGCCAAGGAGTCTCTCCTGGAGGAAGTGATGAAGGAAAACGGGGTCAGTGGAGAGTGCTTAGAAGAGTGTCTCACTATTAATCGGATGATGCGGGAGATAACACATTGTCATTTTTCCAGATTGGAGAAGAAGCCGGAACCATTTATACATATATTACAGCTGGAAGAAATGGTACGAAGGGCGAAGACCCGGCCTTTTATCAGCTGCAGCCTTACTCTGCTCGGTGGAAAGGTCGTAAAAGTTAGTTTAAATCAGTATGCGGCCTGCATCCGAAGTCTCGCAGAAGGTTTGGAAAAACATGAAAATCTACAGATTGTTTTAGTGTCGGAAGAAGACCATGCTCCGCTTCCCGGCATTAACTGCTGGTGCAAACAGAATACTTGGATGGTACAAATGGATGAAGAGGGATTTCGTTTGAGTGATGAAATCAGTATCGTAAATGCTGCGTCTGTTACATTAGAACGCTGCGTGAGAAGGGTTCCGCCAGAAAGAAAAGAGAAAGCAGCAGTAAGAAAATTTCTGCTGGAGTTGGCAGATGAACTAGAATATGAAGGGATAGAAGAAAATCTACATCAGAATCATTGATGCGAATTGTGTCAAGTAAAAACCCTGTCGACAAAAAGGAAGAAAACGGCAGGGTTTTCCTGACTGAATTGTCAAAATTGTACGAATAAAATAAAAAATAAAAATAATGTTGACAATTCATATCCCAGATGGTAAGATAACATTCGTTGACCGCGGGGACAGGAAACAGGCCGCCGGGGCAGCAAAAGAAAAATAAAAAAACTGTTGACAGATGATGGCGAATTATGGTAATATAAATGAGCTGTCGCTGAGACAGGACAAAGAACTTTGATAATTAAATAATAGACAACAACCCTGAAATTCCAGATATAGTTCTGACAGCGTGCGAAGTACGCTAGGGACAAGCTGGGAGGGCCTGGCAAGCTTGCTTGCAGGGGCACTTACAGATTGTACCGTGATGCACGGAGTGCATTGGCAGAACGAACGGGAGCGAACGAACTTGTTCGTGAGCTTTCGGTATCTAAGAGAAATTCAGAACAAAGATGTTGGAAACTAAGAGGAAGTTCGGCACAGCCGAACGACTTTCACACTAAATTCGTGTGGGACCTCATTAAGTGTTCAATGTCGACCTAGAACAGTAAACAGGAACAGAATTGCCAAGCGATTCTGAACTGGATACAAACACTTTTAACGAGAGTTTGATCCTGGCTCAGGATGAACGCTGGCGGCGTGCCTAACACATGCAAGTCGAACGAAGCACCTGAACTCGATTTCTTCGGAAAGAAGGTTCTTGTGACTGAGTGGCGGACGGGTGAGTAACGCGTGGGTAACCTGCCTCATACAAGGGGATAACAGTTAGAAATGGCTGCTAATACCGTATAAGACCACAGCACCGCATGGTGCGGTGGTAAAAACTCCGGTGGTATGAGATGGACCCGCGTCTGATTAGCTGGTTGGCGGGGTAACGGCCCACCAAGGCGACGATCAGTAGCCGACCTGAGAGGGTGACCGGCCACATTGGGACTGAGACACGGCCCAAACTCCTACGGGAGGCAGCAGTGGGGAATATTGCACAATGGGGGAAACCCTGATGCAGCGACGCCGCGTGAGCGAAGAAGTATTTCGGTATGTAAAGCTCTATCAGCAGGGAAGAAAATGACGGTACCTGACTAAGAAGCACCGGCTAAATACGTGCCAGCAGCCGCGGTAATACGTATGGTGCAAGCGTTATCCGGATTTACTGGGTGTAAAGGGAGCGTAGACGGCTGTGTAAGTCTGGAGTGAAAGCCCGGGGCTCAACCCCGGGACTGCTTTGGAAACTATGCAGCTAGAGTGTCGGAGAGGTAAGTGGAATTCCCAGTGTAGCGGTGAAATGCGTAGATATTGGGAGGAACACCAGTGGCGAAGGCGGCTTACTGGACGATGACTGACGTTGATGCTCGAAAGCGTGGGGAGCAAACAGGATTAGATACCCTGGTAGTCCACGCCGTAAACGATGAATACTAGGTGTCGGGTGGCAAAGCCATTCGGTGCCGCAGCAAACGCAGTAAGTATTCCACCTGGGGAGTACGTTCGCAAGAATGAAACTCAAAGGAATTGACGGGGACCCGCACAAGCGGTGGAGCATGTGGTTTAATTCGAAGCAACGCGAAGAACCTTACCTGGTCTTGACATCCCGGTGACAGAGTATGTAATGTACTTTCCCTTCGGGGCACTGGAGACAGGTGGTGCATGGTTGTCGTCAGCTCGTGTCGTGAGATGTTGGGTTAAGTCCCGCAACGAGCGCAACCCTTATCTTTAGTAGCCAGCATTTAAGGTGGGCACTCTAGAGAGACTGCCAGGGATAACCTGGAGGAAGGTGGGGATGACGTCAAATCATCATGCCCCTTATGATCAGGGCTACACACGTGCTACAATGGCGTAAACAAAGGGAAGCGAGGCCGCGAGGCGGAGCAAATCCCAAAAATAACGTCTCAGTTCGGATTGTAGTCTGCAACNATTGTTTAGTTATCAATGAGTGAGTGCGCAGAATGGATTACAGGTTTGTGACGCAAGCTGGCTTGCAGGAACAAAACTGGAAGACAGGATGCATAAGAAGGATTGAATCTAACGAGATGAAGCAGAGCGGAATCGAGTTAGATGAAAGACTGGCACTCACGGAATATAACTTAATACCGCTGGTGGCGATGCGGTCAGGGGACACACCCGTTCCCATCCCGAACACGATGGTTAAGACCTGACCGGCCGATGGTACTGCACTGGAGACGGTGTGGGAGAGCAGGTGGCCGCCAGCACTAAAAAAGAAGAACTGGTTTTTACCGGTGATCAGAGATTAAAAGAAAGCTTTTAGTTTCTGATGACTGATAAACCTCAGTCACAAGATGTGAACTTGAACCTTAAGAACAAATGTGCTCACATCTTCATGTACCTTGAAAATCGCATACAAAAAATAATCAATTCTCAAATAGAAATATTTAAGAAAAGACATCCGAGGATCCACTGTGAGAGCAGTGGAAACACGATTCGAGAAAACGAATTCAAAAAACGAACCTGAATACCAAC
>NZ_LT574835.1:2500-274842 GCF_900086725.1 Bariatricus massiliensis
TACGCTGTCAGAACTATATCTGGAATTTCAGGGTTGTTGTCTATTATTTAATTATCAAAGTTCTTTGTCCTGTCTCAGCGACAGCTCATTTATATTACCATAATTCGCCAGCATCTGTCAACAGTTTTTTTATTTTTCTTTTGCTGCCCCGGCGGCCTGTTTCCTGTCCCCGCGGTCAACGAATGTTATCTTACCATCTGGGATATGAATTGTCAACATTATTTTTATTTTTTATTTTATTCGTACAATTTTGACAATTTAGTCAGGAAAACCCTGCCGTTTTCTTCCTTTTTGTCGACAGGGTTTTTACTTGACACATATGCTTACATTATTTCAAAAAATTAAAAGCTTTCCTGATGTACCTTTTCCATGGGCAGCTTATCCAATTCATAAGCTTCTTTTTCTTCATTTGGCACTCCTATCGTAAGGATTGCCTGAAGTTTATAGTTTTCTGGGTAATTTAAGATATTTCTTACATATTCTTCCGCAGTTCTTCCATCCTCTGCTGTCCGCAGCCTGCCCTGTACCCAGCAGCTGCCAAGACCAAGGCTATGTGCCATCAAGTGCATGTTAGCCATTGCAACAGAGCAGTCTTCCGTCCATACATCTGTCGCGTCTTCATTTCCCAAGACCACAATCGCACATGCTGCTTCTTTGAGCATCTTTACTGAGCCGGCGCGGCAGCCTGCCATTTTCTCAAGCGTATCTTTGTTTTTCACAACAACAAAATCCCACGGGCGGATAGCCTTTCCTGACGCGGAAAGCAGACCTGCTTCAACAATTTTAGTAATATCTTCTTCCTGCAGGCTGTCCGGCTTGTAACTTCTGATACTACGTCTCGTTCTCATTACTTCTAATAAATCCATTCTTCTTCCTCCTTTACAAATCTCCACGGCAGAAAAGATACCCAAAGCGGATATCTCTTCATACCATATATTTTAAATTGTGATGGGGCATTCGTCAATCTTACAATGCCAGATAATTTTCCAAAACTTCTCTCAAATCAGCTACCATCCCATAATCAGCCACATTATAAATAGCCGCATGTTCATCTGTATTGATGGCGACAAAAAGTTTTGTGTCCTTCAATCCTTCGGTGTGCTGGATTGCGCCTGATACTCCGAGCGATATACAAATCCTTGGACGAATCGTATAACCGGTCTGTCCAATCTGATGGTCAAATGGAATCAGCTCCGAATCAACCATGGGCCTTGTACCGCCGATTGCCGCTCCTATTTTATCTGCAAACTGCTTTACCAGTTCAAAGTTATCATTTTCTACTGCGCCTCTTCCTCCTACTACCACGACTTCCGCCGAAAGTATACTGTCAGTTTCATCCTCTGAGGGCAGTACTTCCAGTACCTCAATCTGTGAATCCGGAACTTTTATGTCATTCATATAGATTACTTCGGCGGACGCCTCCTGCATCTCCGGCATAGTATATACACCGGGACGTACCGTCATCATCTGAGGATAACATCCTTCTTTTGTAACGATGGTGACAAACACATTTTCCCCGAATGATGGTTTATTCTGTTTAATATAGTAGGAACCGTCTTCTCTTGTCCCGACTAAAAGCTCTGTACAATCTGCTGTCAATCCACATTCCAGCTTCATGGCAACCCGTGAGAACAGAGAGCGTCCGACAGGCGTGGCCGGAATCAGAACGCTGGAAGGCTCAATTACTTTCAGCATATCTGCCAAAATCTGGCTTCCCGCATCGTCCTGAAGCAGAATGTCTTTCTCTGTTTTCACAACGTAGATTTTGTTTACGCCTAAGCATGTAAGTTCATCCACGATTGCATCACAGTCCTTTGCCATAACCACAGCGCTGATGTCTTCGCCTGTGGTTTCCCGGATAAGCTGTGCCGCAGTGACCAGCTCCGCGGCCGCCGGTTCTAATTTACCATGATAATTTTCTGCAAAAACACAAATTCCCTGCGCCATTATACCTTTCCTTTCTCCTCATCAATCAAGTTCTTCAGCATCTGCGCCAGTTCCGCTCCACTTCCGGTCAGCATCTGCGCCTTTCTTCCGTTCTCCGGCTCGAAGGAATCAATAACTTCCGTCGGTGAACCTGCAATTCCAACCTGATCGGCCGGCAGCGCAAGCTCTGCATTCGTGTAGGTCACAAGCGGTTTTGATTTAGCCGCACGTTTCGTCCTGAGTGTGGCAAGACGAGGGGTGTTACTTCCAAAATTCACGGAAACTACCGCCGGGAGAGTACATCCGACACGGATTTTGTCTTCGTGCATTTTTTTAACAACTTCAATTTTGCCAGCGAGGTTCTCGTCATATTTAATGCTCTGAATCTCCGAGACATGTGGAAGCCCTAACCTTTCCGCCACCATAGCGCCCACTTGTCCAGTAGCGCCGTCGGCAGAAAGTGCCCCGCTTAAGATAATATCGAATTGACCGTACATTTTTATGGCTTCGGCCAATACTTTTGCCGTGGCGATGGTGTCGCCGCCGGCTACCTGACGGTCCGTAATCAGACAGCTTTCATCACATCCCAGCGCCATCGCGTCCCGCAGCGCTTTTTCTGCGTCCGGAGGCCCCATGGTAAATACTACGACCTTACCTTCTGTCTGTTCTTTCAACACCATAGCTTCCTCAATTGCATTCAAATCCGCCGGATTGATCATCCCCTCCGAAGACGCACGCACAAGGGCATGGGTCTTCGGATCTACAGAGACATCATTGGATACCGGCACCTGTTTTATAAGAACCGCTATATTCATCTTTTCCTCCTAAATTCTACGTTGCCGATTAGCCCAACAGACGCTTGAACGCCCAATCCTCCAACAGCGGTGTGGACTCGCCTCTCATAATAAGTTTCGCAAGATCCCTGCTGGCTGCCGGTGCCTCGATAACGCCGTTTCCGCCGTAGCCTGTCGCCAGCATATAGCCTTCCATCGGAGTCTCGCCGAGAAGAGGAAGGAAGTCCTTCGGTTCTGCACGGTAGGACAGCCATGAGGAAACAAGTCCGCTGTCAACAATTCCGGGAACTTTCATCTCCAACTGCTCTAACAGGAAATCGATAAAGTAATCGTCCGTTCCGCCTGTTGCTGGAAGTTTGTCTGGATCCCACTGGCCTGCATGCATAGGATTGTTCAAGTCCATGGATAAGTGGGACTTACAGATGAAGATATTATCCCCTGCTCTAAGTCCATAGAATTCTGGGTATTTTAATACCGGGAATGTATAGTCAAGCTTCTTTCCCGGAGGAGACAGGAAGAATGCTTCCGCCTTTGTATGCCAAATCGGCACATCCATTCCAACCATTTCACCGGTGAACTTGCTCCACGGTCCGGTGCAGTCTACTACATAGTCAAATTCGTAGTCCTCTCCCTCGCTTGTCTTTAAGCCTGTCACTTTATTATTGTCAACTTTAATTTCCGTGACCTTCACACCTGTCTTAAGTGTACCACCGTTTTTCTGCATCTTCTTAGCGTAGGTATTGGAAATCATTGTCCCGTCAAAGAATCCATCATCCTGTGTATAGCCTGCCCCAAGAATATTTTCCGTAGAAATGTCCGGCAGAATCTCTTTAATCCTGTCTTTGTCTGTTATGTATTCCCCTGTGTATCCTGCTGCTTTTGTAAGCGCGATTCCAGTTTTGATAGTTGCTTCCACCGCCTCATTTGTAGCGACAACCAATGTTCCTGTCTTATCAAAGCCTGCGGAACCTTTTTCTTCTGCTTCCATCTTCAGATAAGACTCAAAGCCATAGAGCCTCACATCCCAGTATCTGTTTCTCAGTGAATCGTCAAACAGACATACTGTCCCTGCTGATTTTGCTGTAGAAGCACCACCTACCGTATCTTTTTCAAATACAACAACCTCTGCGTTGTCATAAAGACTCAGATGATATCCAAGACATGTTCCTGAAATACCTCCACCGATAATACCAATTTTCTTTTTCTCCATAACTTTACCTACCTTTCTTTTTTCAAACATGGTATCTCCATGCTGTCTACCTCTAAAACTGTATCCAATAATACGCTGCAGCCTCGCTTGATATCTTCCTCCATTGTCAGTTCATATCTGGAGTGGCTGATTCCTTCCACACTGGGGACAAATATCATCCCGGTGGGAAATACTTCTGTCATGAGCAGAGAATCATGGAATGCTCCGCTTGGAATTACCGTATACTCTGCCTTTTGCTTTGCCACCGCTTTTTCTATGGCCTGCTTCACCTGTGGGGACATAGGCGCCGGCGCGTGATAGGAGAGATGGATCCAAGTGAGTTCTTCTTCCATCTCGCCACAGATTGTCTCCAATTCTGCTTTTAACTTTTCTTCTATCAGTTTCATGACCTCTGCGCTCTGATCCCGGATTTCCAAAAGGAATTCACAATTTCCCGGGATAACATTGACTGAATTAGGCGTAACTTTCATGGTTCCTACGGTTGCCACGGTAAATTCATTGCCGTTTTCGGCAACAATCTTGGGCACGGCCGCGATAAATCTTGCGGCGGCCACAAGTGCGTCATGCCGGTCTTCCATTCTCGTGCTCCCCGCATGGTTGGCCTGACCTTTTACTTGTATTTCATAGCGGCTCACTCCCGCGATGGAGGAAACGATTCCCACGGGAATTTTATGTTTGTACAGAGAGACTCCCTGCTCTACGTGAAGCTCCAAGAAACAATGTACCGTTTCTGGATTACGTTTTGCCTTTGCTACATCAGAAACTTTGATTCCATATTTCTCGAACACTTCTTTTCTTGTCTGCCCGTACATATCTAAATCGGACTCTTGAATATGCAGGTCTTCCCCGCAGATTGCACCACTTCCCAGAAGCCCGTTTCCGAAGCGGAAGCCTTCCTCATCAGTGAATACGATGACTTCCAGCGGGTGTTTCAGCCGCTTTTTATTGGCAGCCAACATCTCGCAGACTTCAAGTCCCGCCACACATCCCAGAACTCCGTCGTACTTGCCTCCGTCCGGCACCGTGTCAAGATGAGAACCGATCAAGATAGCAGGAAGATCTTTGTTTTCGCCTTCCAGCCTTGCAATCATATTTCCGGCTTCATCCAGTCTTACAGGAATTCCAAGTTTTTCGAAATATCCCCTGAACTTCTGCCGGCCCTTGATATCTTCGTCTGAATAGGCCATTCTGGTAAATGTTCCGTCTTCTTTTTGTCCGCATAAATAGAGTTCTTCCAGACGGGTGATAATTCTCTTTATATCTACCTCCACCAAATCCCTCCTTTTTCTTTATCCATACCTCAATTCAACTGTATGGCTACATTATAGATATTTTTTTAACAATTTTCATCGGAGTATCAAGACAAAAAAAGGAAGACGGTTTATCCATAATGGATAAACCGTCTTCTGAACCATTTTATAGCCCTCTTTTATTATAATTTTCAATCATTTTATAGACCACAAGCCCTATCCGCACGGCCAGCATTTCATTGGCATTATCGAAATCCATTCCGGTAATCTTTGCAATCTTCTCAATCCTATAGGCTGCCGTCTTGTAATGCATGAACAAGTCTTGTGCCGTCTTGGACAGATTCTGGTTGCGCTCCAGATAAGTCTTGAGCGTTGTAATCAAATCCTCCCTCTGAGGTTTCTTGTAATCATACAGCTTCTGCAGTGATTCCGGTACATATTCTAAAAGCTGTTCCGGGTCGTCCAGCTGGCACAGGAGCTTAAAGATTCCCAAATCGGAAAACAGCATAATCTGAGAGCCGCCATCCTCCGCAATGTCTCCCGCAATATCAGCGAAAGCAAATGCGTCATTTGCCTCTTTATATGTCTCTGGAAGATGCAGTATGCCTTGAACCACTTTGCCGGCCCCGGCCTTTGCCTTCAGATATTTGTTCTGCTTCTCTATGTAAGACTGTACCCGCTCCAGCATCTCTTTTAGCTGCCCGCGCTGCTCTATCTGCGTGAAATCCGGATTCACCTCCTGAACCACCACCACCTTGTCAAGTTCTTTGTGGATTT
Source organism: Bariatricus massiliensis (assembly GCF_900086725.1). Taxonomy (GTDB): domain Bacteria; phylum Bacillota; class Clostridia; order Lachnospirales; family Lachnospiraceae; genus Allocoprococcus; species Allocoprococcus massiliensis. The sequence goes on from NZ_LT574835.1 coordinate 8,458, forward strand.
TCACATCTCTTATCTGCCGCTCCAGCGCCTCTTCCAGAAGATTAATATGGCGGATCTTCTCATTGATATCCTTCTTTTTCTTTCCCTCATTGGTGACCCCGAACACCAGCACCCGATAGTAGCCGTCAATGTCAATCCCCAGCAGGCTCGTACTTTTCTTCAGCTCTTCAGCAGAGCTTACCTTGCCGCTTAATATATTGCACAGAATATCATTCTGGAACTTTTTCTCCAGCTCGGACACTGCAAATTTTCTAGAAAACTCATATTGAAGCGCCACTATTGCACTTTCCACGGCGATGCAGTCCATAAGGTTAAACGTAGACACTTTCTCTGTAATAACAAGATACATCTTCACACCTACATTGAGATGTATCTGAACAATATACTGGACATGCTCCCCTTTTTGGCGCATATATCTGTAATTAGTAAAAATACCCGGCTCATACTTTTTCACATTATCCAGCAGTTCAAATTCTGTAATCTCCTCGCTGCTCGTCCCACAGCAGGACATATTCTGATTAAAAAGCGCTACCGGATTGCGGATCAGCTTGTCCAGCATGTCCAAAATATCCGCAACAGGATTAGTTCTCGTATCACCCGAGAGGGACAGCGCCATAAAGTTATCGTGGGTCGTCTTATAATATTTCAGCTGCGTAACTTCTTCATTAAATAACCGCTCCATAATCAGGCACATGATAGCCTGAAATGAAATCTCAAAGGGCACTTCAAACACTGGTATGGCGTTGGCCTCCGCGAATTCTTCCAACAGGGCAATCTTGTCGTCCACCTGCTCGACCACTCTTCCCCTCTTCAGAACAAGACCACTGATTTTCTTTTTCTCCAGCTCATAAATATATCCCCTGAATTCATCGACCGTACAGGACTTGAACGCATACAGCCCGGTCAGCAGCAATTCTCCCCCATTGATGAATTTCACAATATCCGGAGCTTCAATAATCGTTACCCCTTTAATCTCATTATTCAGGCCCTTTTCCCCACACAGCAGAGTCATCTTCTCAAATTCTTCTGTCTGCAAAAGCTCTTTTACGGTAAATCCCATCTTTTCACCTCGTCCGTACATTTGTTAAAATCAATACTATTGTATCATAAACAAATAAGACCGTGCCATAACATTTTGTTATGGCACGGTCTTATTCATTATAATTGTGTTAATTCACACCTTTGTAAACTTATGATACTCTATTCCGTCACTAATTTTTCTGCAAGCTCTGCCGCAAGGACGGATGCCTTTGCAAAATCACTGTACTTAGAAAATTCAACCGGACAATGGCTTCGTCCGTCTTTGCTCGGCACAAAAAGCATGGCGGTAGGAATGGTCTGGCCGATTTCTAACGCATCGTGCCCGGCTCCGCTCGGCAGATATTTATAACTGATTTCGTGCTCCTGACAACTCTTCTCCATCACTTTCAGCATATCCATAGATAGCTGTACCGGTGTGATAGTCAGTTTGTTGTCCATCTCGTAGCTTCCGCCCATCTGCTTCACCTCGCGGTCCAGCGCCGCCCGGATGCGTCTTGTGATGTCGTTGATATTGTCATTATTTTTAGAGCGGATATCTACGGTGAACTCGCACTTTTCGGCAACAATATTCATTCCTCCCGGAACTGTGTTGATATATCCAATCGTGGCTACTGTCCCGTCTGCTTTTTCTCTCGCCCAGTCCGGAATCTTGGAAATGACTTTAGTTGCTGCATCCACGGCATCCATACGCATATCCATAGGGGTCGTTCCTGCATGGTCTGCTCTTCCGTATACGGTTACCATATAGCGCTGGATTCCTACGATACAGTCCACAAGTCCGATTTCAACGCCCTCTGCATCCAAAACCGGGCCCTGCTCAATATGTACTTCTAAAAAGTGTCCGATAGAGCCTTCTTTCCATTTTGCGTCCCCGATTTTTTCCGGATCCAGTCCGTACCCCTTCATGGCCTCATAGATAGAGATTCCATCTGTGTCCTTGAACTTTCTACAATACTCTACGTCACGGTCTCCCAGCATGGCGCCGGAACCAAAGTATCCTGTCCCAAAACGCATTCCTTCTTCGTCACAGAATCCCACTGCCGCAAAATTACGTTTTGGTGTAACACCCTTTTCCTTCAGCTGTCTCGCCACTTCGATGGCACAGACCGCTCCTGCGATTCCGTCAAAATCTCCGCCGTTTACAACAGAATCATAATGGGAACCCATCATTACACATGGCGCCTCTTGATCCTCCCCTTTCAAAATGCCGATGACATTTCCCGCCGCATCCTCGTGAACCTCGAGCCCGGCTTCCTCCATCAGGCTTCTTAAATATTCCACCGCTTCTTTCGCTTCTTTGGTGAACGGCAGCCTTGTGCACCCCTCTCCCGGCGTTGCGGTATATTTTTTCAAGTGCTCTAAATCTCTCGCAACTCTTCCAATAACTTCTTCAATAGCCATATATCTTTCCTCTTTCTTAACGATTATTTATTCTTTTTCAAACGGTCGAACACATACACTTTAAACGGCGAATAAAGCATCGCGATAACGATAATGGCAAATCCAATCAGACACAGCATATTATTAGCGCTGCCAAGTCCGGCCATAATTATGGCGAATGCGATGATAATTGCGATAAAAGCAACCGTCAGTCCGCCTTCTTTTGTCTGAAAAAAGCTTTTCTTTTCCATTTTTCTCATCTCCCGCTTTTACTGAATTCCGATAATAATGAACGTAATCAGGCCGATAACAATGGTGACCGGAACAGTTACGGACATGATTTTTTTCAATACTTTTCCTTCGCTGCCTAAGATATTGGCAGTCGTTGTCCCTAATATGATTTTACTTGGACTGACCGCGCTTCCAATTGCGCCTCCTGCAGACTGTGCCCCTAAAATCACAGAAGGATCTACATTCAACAGATTGGCAGTTGTCATCTGGAATCCTCCGAAAAGAATATTAGAACTCATATTACTTCCTGTCATAAAGGTTCCAAGCAGGCCCACAAACGGCGCCAGAACTACGTAAATCTTTCCCAGCACATTGGCGATTCCATTGGCCAGAACTACCGTCTGTCCTGTCCCGTCCATAATCTTTGACATAATCACAAGCCCGATGACCGCAATTCCTGAAGGCATGGTCATGGCTACAGATTTCGCAAATACCCGCTTTATGCCGCCTTCTTTAATCCATCCATGTTTTTTGTAGTATACAAGTCCAATCAAGGATGCCGCCAGCAGGAACATACTGGCATGGGTAAACGGCGCCAGCGGCGAAAAACTTTCACTTGCCGCATTGACATATCCGTATCCCGTGGACGTCTCGGGAAATGCAAATCCGAACTTGAACTGCCCGAGAAATTGATTGATTGGCTTCACGACCAGCACAATCATCGTGATTGCAGACAATAGAAAATAAGGTACGAACGCCTGTATCAGCGTCATATCTTCCGGCACATCGACAGCGGCGTCCTCGGTGAAACTGTGCTCCATAATACCACTGTCTTTCAGGCTCCATTCGTCTCTGTAAAGCTTCGTTCTTCCGAGGAGCAGCACCACGACCAGCGAAATACAAGATGGCACAAAACAGGAAATCGTGGTGTTTACCTGCGTGAGCAGAAGCTGCCCGCCGCCTTGAATCACCGACATGATAAGCACTGCTGCCAATCCTTTTTTGACCGCTCTTCCTTTACCATAGAACCAGCAGAGCGCTATGCCGCTGATTGCATTCCACATCCAGATAAATACAGCCGTCCACAGGGCAGTTGCCAGATATTCCTTACTGCCGACGGCCAGATTGGTACTCATTGCCAGCGAATCCCACGCCGCGCCCAAGGTGCCGAACGTATTGCCCCACGCCTGGCCAAACAGCGGGATAATGACAGCCCACATAGGTTTCACACCGATTCCCATCAACAAGGGAGCACCCACCGCAACCGGCACGCCGAACCCTGTAATACCTTGAAGAAAGCTCTCGAAAATCCAGCCCATCGCAAGTACCAAGAGAAGTTCGTTGGGCAGAAGCTTTCTCATGCCGTTTCGTATCACCAGAAAGGCCTTTGCCTCGTCGCCTACCTGATACATCAAGATAGCAGTCCACACTATCAGCAAAATGATAAACGCATTCCAGATTCCCTTCGCGCTCTCTGCCGCAATCAGCTTGATATCCGCCTTAAACAGCACAACTCCCGTTATAACGGTAATCAAGAGCCCTATCGGCGCGGCTTCTGTCGCTCCCCACTGGAACTTAATCATCAGCACCAGCAGTACGACAATCGGCAGAAATGCCATTGCCCACATAAACAGATTAATTGGTATATTCATGTCTTATCTCTTCTCGCTTTCCTTTAGGTTGTTATTAATAATGGATAACAGTCCCTGTCTCCCCTGCAATTCCTGCCGCAGCTTTATCCAGCAGCGTGATTAAAGTCTTCCGTCCTTCGCCCGACTCCGCAAACCGGATAGCCGCCTCGATTTTCGGAAGCATAGAGCCTTTTGCGAACTGATTTTCCTCAATATATTGCTTGGCCTGTTCCACCGTGAGGTCTGAGAGCCATTCCTGATTCTCTTTGCCGAAATTGATAGCCACCTTCTCCACGGCTGTCAGTATAATTAAATAGTCGGCTCCCAGCTGTGCCGCCAGAAGGCTGCTGGCGTTATCCTTGTCGATAACCGCGTTGACTCCCTGCAGTCTGCCGTCTCTGTCGACAACGGGGATGCCGCCGCCTCCACAGGTAATCACAATATGTCCCGCTTCCACCAGCGTGCGGATAGTTCCAAGCTCCCGGATTCTCTTTGGCATCGGGGACGCCACCGCCACGCGGTAACCTCTTCCCGCATCCTCCATAACGTGGACGCCGCCTGCCTCCATCTTTTTAGCCTCTTCTTCTGTGAGGAAGCGGCCGATTGGCTTTGTCGGGTTTTCAAATGCTTTGTCCGCCGCGTCTACCTCCACCTGAGATAAGATGGTAGATACTTTTCGGTCCATGTTTCGTTTATATAACTCATACTTGATTGCATTTTGCAGATCGATGCCAATATAGCCCTGACTCATTGCCACACTTGTAGGAAGCGGAATCTGCTTGAAGTTCTCATATTTGACCATGAGATTATCCATGGCGTCCTGTATCATCCCTACCTGCGGTCCGTTACCGTGGGTGATAATCATATCCGCCCCCTGCTCCGCCAGATCGACAATAACCTTCGCTGTCTTTTCTACCGCCTCTTTCTGCTCTTCTACGTCTTTGCCGAGGGCGTTTCCGCCCAGAGCAATGACAATCTTTTTCTTTTCCATGATACACTCCTGTTCTCTCTGTCTACAGAGTGAATCCCAGCTTCTTCGCATAGGCAGCAACCGCTTTTTCAAAGCATTCTACCGGCGGATGTACCGTACCTGCGCCAATCTGTCCATATCCCGCTATCTTATGAGCAATTCCTGTGTTGATGACCGGGGTGATTCCCTTTTCTACAACAAGTCTCGCATCGATTCCAAGGCAGATTCCCTGAAAATTCCAGTTGGGAACGATAAAGTTCGGATTACGGTCAATCGTAATCTCCGTCATCTCCGTGCTGGTGCGCAGCGCGTCTTCATAGCCGCCTGCTCCTACGAATCTCGTTACAGCCGGAGCCGCTATCATCGCCATCCCGCCTACGCCGAAAGTCTCCGTGATGGCGCTGTCGCCCATATCCGGGCAGGCATCCTCGCCGTCATAGCCTGTAAAGTAAAGTCCCTGCGGAACATTAACCGGGCCTGTGAACCACTCATCTCCCATTCCAGCGATACGGATACCGAATTCCACGCCGTTTCTGCACATTGCCGTGACAATGGTTCCCTCGGTGAGTGTTCTCGCTCCGTCCATGACAGCCTTCCCTGACGCCATCATGATATTCAAGAAGAACTGGTCTGTATCGGAAAGGAACTTGATTACGTCGTAACGGTCCTTTTCATCCATCTCAAGCTTGGTGATAACCGGAGCCACTTCCTTTAAAAATGCAAGAGACGCCGCAATATTTCTCTGGTGGAACTCGTCGCCCATGGCGATTGCCTTTGCCACCAGCGGATTGACATTGATGCCGCCCAGCTCCTGAATCGCTCTTCCAAGTGTAGGTCCAAGGATATCCCGCATCCAGCGCAGTCTCTCCACAACTTCCTCGGAATATGCACCGAAACGCAGTACTTTTCCGATTCCTTCGTTCATTGTACAGTAAGCCTCGTTGCCGTCCGTCACATTTTCCACCACGAACACAGCCATATTTGCAGACGTAATACCACCCATAGGTCCGACTGCCTTCACATGGTGGCAAGGGATGAACTTCACTTCCCCTGACTCCAGAAGCTTTCTTGCATCCGCTTCGTTGTCTGCCCATTCTTCAAAAAGAACAGCTCCCACACAGGAACCCTGTACCGGGTCAGGCATATTCTTATATTCAATCGGCGGGCCTGCGTGAAGGATTACCTTTCCTTCATTCAGCTCTTTAATCACTGTTTTCGCCAAAACTACATTCTTGATGACCGGCTGGCTCGCAACTACCTTTGCAATCACGGCGCGGTTCGCCTCATCAATATCAAATCCCTCATAATTTCTCAGGAAATTCAAGGTCTTAATCAGCTCTACATTTCCTCCTGCCGGCGGCATCCAGTCATACTGCACCGCCTCGCAGCCAAACTGCTCTGCCACTTCCGCAAAACTCTTCAGCCCGATGTTGATGATTTTCGGTTTCTCGGACAACATCTTAAGCAGCTTTTCGGACGGTGTTCCCGGAGTCACATCTGCCGCCTGTTTCGGGCGGATTTCTTTCTTCGGCTCGGTAAAATCAAGCCCAATCGCCTGAATTGCCGTGCGTACCGCAAGCTTATTTGTCTCGCACACGATAACGCCTGCCGCCTTCATCTTATTGACCGCCTCGTCATAACCCTGATAGTCTCTTCTCGTACCACAGACCGTTGCCACAAAGAATATCTTTCTTCCCTCTGCTTTTGCCTTCTCCTGAAGTTCCTCAATCGCCGGAAGCAGCGCGCCTGCCATATCCTCGTGAGAGCCGTAGCCCAGCATAATGTCTAATAACACAACACCGGTAGAAGCATCGTCCATCGCCTCTCTCATACATTCGATACGCTTTGCCGGATCGATCATCGGATGAGGCTTGCCCTGTGTATATACATCATCGCCCAAATCTACTACGATATGGCCGTCTGTGTTAAGCATAAAGCCTTCTGCCTTCTGAGGCGGAACCTTCATATCAAGCGCTTCTTTTATCAGCATGGCGGCCTCCCCCGCCAGTGTACCACCGGAGTAATAAGCCTTAATCGTCTTCTTCGCCTCAGCCGGATAGAATTCAGATTTATCTACCTCGACCTCGCCTTCCTTCACTTCCTCGCCCCGCACGAGACTTACCGCAAGACGCGCAGCCTCGTCCAAAGTGTAAGTGTGGTAGAAGTTTTCCTCGTGATATTCCGGCTTTTCTCCTAAGAACAATGTGATGACCGGCTTTTTGAAGACGCTAAGTCTCGCGGAAATCTTCTCTCTGACTTCCTTTGCCGGCGGCTTGGAGATAACTATCAGCACCTTGACAGAGTCATCCCCCTCCATGGCGTCGATCATATCCAGCATGGTGATTCCGCCCACTTCCTTTGACAGGTCACGCCCGCCAGTTCCGATGGCGTTCTTTACACCCTCGCCGAGACGGTCGATGATTGTGGTAAGCTCCTGTATTCCAGTTCCGGACGCCCCGATGATACCGATAGAGCCGGGTGTAACATTGTTGGTAAACGCAACCGGTACGCCCTGAATAATACTGGTTCCACAGTCAGGCCCCATCACTGCAAGGCCTTTTTTATGTGCTTTTTCTTTTAAGCTTTTCTCATCTTCAATTGAGACATTGTCGCTGAACATAAAGACATTCATTCCTTCATCCAGCGCGCGGTCCGCCTCAAGCGCCGCATAGGCTCCCGGAATAGAGATAACTGCCAAATCCGCATCCGGCATCTTTGCCAGCGCTTTATCCCATGACTTCACGCTCTCTGCGCCTTTCTTGCCTTCGTTTGCAGTAGACTGTTTCTTAAAGAACTCATCCACCTCTGTCATAATCGTATCTAACAGACTGTCATCGTTGACATCCGCAACCACGACCATATCGTTTGCCGTCGATTCCATCAGTTCTTCTGTGTCCAGTCCGCTCTGTTTGAAAATATCTTTATTGGCCGGTGTAGCCATCATGATGGACACCTTATTTACGCCTTCAATTGTTGAAATCTGATTTGTCAGAAGCATCAATACGACCGAGTCATGATAGCTCCCTTTTTTTACAACTGTCTTTAACATTTTCTTTTCTCCTTAATCTGCAAATCTATTTTTGTGGTCATATCTGTTGTAGTGAATATCATCGCTTTTCAAATACTCATAGATATCGTCCACAATCTCGACACCGCCTGTCGCATAAGTTTTTTCCTTGCGGAGAACTGCTCTCTCTCCCGGATAGTATACCTTGTCGTATCCCGGAGCCGTAGGCATGGCATTCAGCTCATCGCAAGACTGAGACATACTCTTCTTGAACTGCTCAATCCCCACAAAACGATTCGGATCCATAACGATGTGCATCTGTCCAAGCTCTCTTCCCTTGGAACAGTCATGATACATAGAGCTTACGTGTTTGCCGAAAGGAACCCCGGTAAGAATCCCGGAAAATACGTCCACCATCATCATAAGTCCGTATCCCTTTGCCCCGGCAATCGGTACCAGCGCATTTACCAGACTCGGGTCAGTGACCGGATTCCCCGCTGCGTCCACCGCCCATGTATCAGGAATAGATTCTCCTTTTGACCTCTTATCCAAAATCTTGCCCCACGCCTGAACGGTCGTAGCCATATCAAAGACTACCTTTCTGCCGTCAGCTGTCGGCGCCGCAAAAGAAATCGGGTTGGTTCCGTAATACGGCTCTGTTCCGCCTGTCGGCACCGCCATCGGGTCTGACTGGCAGAAAGAAATTGCCACCATATCTTCATCCGCAGCCATCTCCGTGTAATAGCCCAGAGAGCCACTGTGAGAAATATTTCTCAAACCTACCACCGCGATTCCGTTTTTCTTCGCCATCTCAATCGCTTTTTCCATAGCCAGCTTTGCAGCCACATAACCACATCCATTATCCCCCTCGAAAATAGCGGAACAGGGGCCAGTCTCCTTGAACTCAAATTTAGGGGCCACCGTGATTCCCCCTTTTGAAATCCTCTCACAATAATACTCTACACGAACTGCTCCGTGAGAATGATATCCCCTTTCATCCGACCACGTCAGCACTTCCGATGTGATATCAGCATGCTCCTCGCTGAGTCCTGCCTGCATCAGTTTGTTCTGCATCAGGCTTTTCAATTCTGTTCTTGAAAGCTTCATGTTTCTTACCATCCTTTTTGTCTGAATCAGACTGTTAATTAGTTTTAAAAAAATATGTGTGTCAACCAGTTTTATAGGTTAATTATCACAATTTACACCTGTTTTTTCAACCACAAGACTAGATAAATGAGGTACGGTTTTTTATCCTTTTTTTTCACTATTGTCAATTTTTTCACGGACAGTGACAACAAAGTGTGCGGCTGCGGAGCAGCTTTCCTCTGCACATTGTGTGCATCCCCCCGAAGGGGTCTTCATAACATAGGAAACGAGGACTCCTATGTCATAACAAAGTGGACAAGGCCACTTCAGCTCCCTATATCCTTCACTCATGAGGGACTTGTACACTTTGCGCGCCAATGTGCGGCTGCGGAGCAGCTTTCCTATGCACATTGTGTGCATCCCCCCGGAGGGGTCTTCATAACATAGGAGACGAAGCCTCCTATGTTATGAAGAAAAATCCGTCACATGGAGGGCATATGACGGATTCTTCTTGTTAACCTATTTTATAGTTTTACATCTCTGTTGCAGTCTTTGGAATAAATGTAGGTGAGGTCTTCATCTTTTCCTACTGCATAGCACGCCTGCGGGCAATATGCATCCAAAAATACATAATCGCCTTTTTTTACCGGAACCCAATCGCTGTCCAGTCTGTACATGCCCTTGCCTGTGAGGAAATACATTCCATGTTCCTGTATGTGTGTCTCAATATATCCATGGGAAGCTCCCAGATGGAATTTTAAGATGTGGAAATTCATGTCAAAACCGAAGTCTCCCGCCGCTGGAAGGAAATCCTTGATGTAACAGTTCTCCATACCTTCGTAGGCAATCCACGGAAGGTCGTCGGCATTTCCCATAACAGTGTGGGCACTGTATCCCTCAATCGCTTCATATCTGCGCTTGTAAATATATAACTTGGCATCGCCTTCTCCCACGTTCGTGAAAGAAACCGTATTGCTTACCGGTGAGTAGATATAACCGCCCTCTGTAAGTGTTGCCTCGCTGTCAGCATTCTTCACCGCAACCTGTCCTTCCAAAATATAAACAAAAGTCTCCAGACCTTCTCCTCCAAAGGCTTCATTCTTTCCACCCTTATGAGCTGTAACAATGTAATCCGCAAAAGACGCGCCCAGCTCCGGAGAACCAAGAATTGTCACATCACAGTCTACATATCCCGGAATCGCATTTTTCACAATTCCATCCGGCTCCAGCAATACATAATTTTCCTTTTTAACAACGGAACGTGTTTCCAGCAAATCTTCTCTGTATCCTATCTGTCCATTCAAATAACTCATTTTTAACTCTCCTTTTTTACTGTTAATTATTTCTATCAGCCAACCAGTTTTATAATACATATTATCCTTGCTCATGTCCTTTTTTGCAATCGGAATTTTGGATAAATGAGCAGATAATTTTTATCCACTTTTACCCCCATATCCCCCCGCCCCTTTCATGATATAATGAGTGCAACGGACACTGAGGGGCGTAAGTCCCGAAGTGGGCGTTCGTCGCGGAAGAGAACGTGAATTATGACAAAGGAGATACCTACTTATGACAGAACAAAAAAATATAATTCTAGGGCGGGAGCCATATTTTAAACAGGCCACTATTTATTCCAACCCTCAGATTTCCCCAAAGGCCTGTATTCTTTATTTTCACGGCGGAGGCCTGCTTTACGGTTCAAGGGAGGATTTGCCAAGGCTGCATATAAATATGTTCACGGACGCGGGATTTCTCATTATTGCTTTTGATTATCCGCTGGCTCCCGCCGCAAAGTTAGAATTCATTCTCTCTGATGTCGTAGGCTCTATCAACGATTATATTCAGTCCTGTGAAAAATATTGCAGAGTTAAGCTTCCCTATTTTCTCTGGGGACGGTCGGCCGGAGCCTATCTGTGCCTGCTCGCCGCCGCGTGTGAAAAAGTTGCCCAACCGCCGCTCGGAATCCTCTCTTACTACGGATACGGCTTCCTTGACGGTAACTGGTTCAATATGCCCAGCAACTATTATTGCTCCCTTCCAAGTGTAAGTCCCTCCTGCTTGACTGCACTTCCTCCGGAGATTCATGCCACAGGAGACCTTGACACCCACTACAGCGCCTACGTCTACGGCCGGCAAAGCGGGACATGGAAATCACTTTTTTACGAAGGAAGAGAAAAATATTTTTTTCTAGACTATTCCCTTCGAACATGCAATATGCTTCCCTGCCCCCTATTCTGCGCGCACAGCATCAACGACACGGATGTACCTTACTCCGAATTTTTAGAGTTATGTTGCAAATACAATGCACAACGGTTCGTGGCCTCAAGAGATACCCACGATTTTGACCGCTTTGAAAAAGACTCCGTTACTTTGCAGCTTTTGCAGAACAGCATAGAATTTATGGAAAGTCATTTAGACAGGCAAACTGTTTCTCATCCCAAAATATAGCCTTGCATAAAATCCCCCGCTTCATACAAAGCGGGGGATTCAAAAATATTTCTTTTATTTCTATTTCTTTTCTTCTGCAAGTTCCCTTGCAAGAGTTTGTACAAGCTCTAACGGTTCCTCCAATATGTCAGCAATCTCCTCCGGAGTATTTCCCTTAGCGAGCTTTTTACCAATAAGCTCTTTTAATTTCTGCTCTATTCCCTGTTGAAGCCCCTCTTCCCATCCATCCTCACGGGCCTCTTCACGCATCATACGCATGACTTTTTCTTCATCATATTCATATATGCTCACTTTTTTCGCCTCCGTTCTATTTTTCTGATAAGTGGTTTTTCCATAAAGTGTCCTCCTTATTCAATAAATGTCGTTTGCAGGAGGTATTCTTTCGTTCACTTATCTAACGGGAACCTCTCTGCTGTTAATGGATGAAATAAAGCATTGAGATTCCTGAATCGTTTATATAGAAATGATAAACAGTATGGGGGGTGCCCCTTAGAATTTTAGAATAATAATGCTTTTCAATATTTTACCACACAATCCGGAGCTGTTGCAGTAATAAAGAAATTCTTAACAGAACAACGTTTACTATGTTATGAAAAAATGAGGCCTCGTTGTGCGTAGGCCTCATTTTCATGTTATCATTATTTCTCTGTAAATACGGTCCCTGTCCGGAATGATTTTGCGCTCTTCATATATTTCATGAGCAAGTAATATATGATTCCTGTCGGAATAAGGCTCACATACCATGACAGATCCACCACGACAAGAGAGCAAAGGGAACCTGCTATAATAGCAATTACTGCCGCCCAGTTAATACCTTTAAATGGCCCCTGCTTATCATACATATGGTTGATATCCAGCTTTTTCTTACGCAATATGTAATAGTCCACGACCATGACCGCGAAAATCGGCCCTAAAAAGGCGGAATATACTTTCGTGAACAGGGATAGCCCTGCCGCAGAGTCTGAGGTTACAAGTTTCCACGGGAAGCAGCACACGGAGAGAAGTCCGACCGCGATTGTACTATGTGACCATTTCAGATGGAAAGATTCCATCAAAACATAAGCCGGCGGAACAATATTGTTCAATACGTTAGTCGTCACCTGTGCAAACGCGATGAACAGAAGCGTTACAACCGTCAATACCTTACTGCCCATAGTTGTTGAAAATACTACTACCGGATCGCTGTTGCCCGTGGCCGCAGTTACCAGAAGTCCAATCAGTCCCATAAAAAGTGTAACAGGAAGTATCGCCACTGTATAAAGACTTCCCGTCATCGTCGGCCCCACTTTTTCCTTCACGTTACGGGAATAATCGGAAGCATTGATAATCATGGTCGAATAAATGCCCAAGAAGGACGTTGTAGCTGCCCAGAAAGGCAGTCCCCATGAACCTTTTACGTCTGCGAATACCGCTCCGATTTCCACCGCGAACTGTGTCTTAACAACATACAGCATGTATATCAAAATGCCGATGATAAACACGCATGAAATATTTTCCAGCCATTTGATAGAACTGAATCCTTTGATTGCCAGCGCCACCTGCAATATAGTGAATAATGCATAAATCACTGGAAGATTGTCAAAACCAAATAAAATCTTCAGACAGCTGTTTATCGCTCCGGCGCCTACCCAGCTCTGATAGCCGAACCAGATAATAGCCGGGATACCTCTTAAGAATCCGGGCAGCTTTACTCCGGTTGTGCCAAAACTACTGCGGAGCTGCACGGTGTATGGAATTCCATATTTGTGGCCACAGTTGCCAATCAACACCAATGCCACCGCGATAACTAGGCATCCGATTACCATCGCAAGAATCGCCTGCGGTACCGTCAGTATCCCGATGAGACTGGCGCCCATAGAAAAAGTCCCGATGGATACACAGCCGCCCATAAAGCTGGCCGCATAAGAAAGTGGGTCCATGATTCTCTGTTTGGTAGGCTGAAGGTCTGGGTCTACATTTTTTACAAGTTCCTGATCTAATATCTGATTATCTATTATATTACTCATATCTACTCCTTTCGGTCATGTCAAAGACTGGTTTAATTCAATCGTTCAACGAAACTTCCATATCCCTTTTCACCGGTTACCCTGCCGTCTTCGGCGACAACGGTTCCCCGGATAATCGTACATACCGGGAATCCTTTGCCTTTCATACCTACAAAAGCAGATATTTTATTGACATAATATAAGGAGTCTTCCGTAATCTCCCATTCTCTGTCCGGGTCGACAATCACGACATCGGCGTCAAATCCCGGTCTGATATCCCCTTTTCTCCCGTAGATTCCAAATGCCTGTGCAGGCTGCTTTGCCATCGCATTTGCCAGAATGGTCGGGCAGATTCCTCTTTTTACACAGCCTTCGTGGAACGCTACTTGAAAGCCGCTCTGGATTCCGCTGATTCCGCCCCACACGTCGAATACATTATCAATTTTCGTTCCCAGAATCTCATTGAATTTTTCATCATAGGAGCAGGGAGAGTGATCGCTGGCAATCCCGCTGAAAGTTCCGTCTTCCACATAGGACCACAGTCTGTCGACCTCCTCCTGAGAGCGCAGAGGCGGCGCACATTTGAACAATGGTCCGTTTGCGATCACATCCTTGTCGGTCAGGCTCAAATAGTGAGAACAAGTTTCCGCAGTAATGTCATACCCCTCCTGCTGAGCCTCTTTTATCTTCTGAGCCACGTCCGGGCTGCTGACATGGCATATATGGACCTTGCATCCGGTTGCCTTTGCAAGCTCGATCATATCAACCGTTGCAAGCATCTCTGCCGCCACCGGGCGGGAATCGAGGAATCCCTGCCAGTCAAGGCGGCCTTCCTTCTTCATGCGCTGCTCCTGCCATTTAATCATGGAGAAATCCTCGCAGTGGAAGCCTGCCCGTCCGTCAAACTCTTTTATTCTTTCCATAGCTTCATACGCCTGCCCATAATTGAGCGAGCTATAATCCGGTGAGACCGGACCGATAAAGGACTTAAAGGCCACACATCCCTTGTCGTGGAGTCCTTTCAAATCATCAAAATTATCCGGCACAAGACCTCCCCAGAAGCAGTAATCTACATATGCGTTTGCGTCCACGGCATCTATCTTTTTATCGAAAATATCTGCGTTGGTGAGCGCCGGCTCATTCTGAAGCGGCATATCAATAATGGTCGTGTAACCTCCTGCCGCCGCTGCTGCCGTGCCATGTGCGTAATCCTCACGCCATGTATACCCCGGATCGTTCAAGTGTGCATGGGTGTCAATGGCACCCGGAAATACATAATTCCCTTTTGCGTCAATCACCTTTGCCGCCTCCGGCTCGATGTCCTTCGCCAGTACTGCCGCAATTTTACCGTCTTTTACGGCAATATTTCCATCTGCGACCGTCTCTGCGGTCACAATCTTTCCATTTTTAATCAATAAATCATACATAAGCCTTCTCCTTCTATTCTAAAATAGTTCCTTTTCTAAACCGTTTACATGAAGGTATAAATTTCATACACAAATAATATACTAAAGCCGTCGGAATCGTCGCAGTCAAGAAAGAAATATCCACGTTGAACAATCCAATAACCGCGCCCACAAGTATGGCGATAATGGCAGCCCAATTGACTCCCTTGTACGGTCCGTTCTCATCATAGAGCAGCTCGATAGCCACCTTCCGTTTCCGCATAATATAATAGTCCATAATAAGTACTGCGAAAATCGGTCCAAAGAACGCCGTGTATATCAGAACAAACAAATCAAGTCCTGCAGCAGATTTGTCATTTGACAGAATCCACGGACAGCTGCAGACCGCCAGAACTCCAACGATGATTGCCGCTGTTTTGTGTTTAATCTTAAATGCGTCCATCAGCGCATATGCCGGCGGAATTACATTGCTTGCAAGATTTGTCGTCATCTGTGCGAACAAAATAAACGCCAGTGTGATTACGACAAGGAACTTGTTGTCCACCGCCTGTGAAAAGGCGTTGATTGGGTTTGCAATTCCTGTAGCCGTAGAAATCATAAGTCCGATAAGTCCCATAAGTACGGTCGCCGGAACCATGGCGATAAAATATGCAACACCTCGTTTCGGGGTACTGTAACCTGACCTTAATTCACGCGCATAGTCGCCTGAATTCAGCATTACCGTGATGTTTACTCCAAAAAACGCTACAATCGCACTGACAAACGGCATGCCCCATGTCCCTTCAATGTTCAGCAGCTTTTCACCGATAACATTTCCGTACTGTGACACACATACATAAAGCATGTAGAACAGTGCAATTACGATAACGCAGGCCCCGATATTTTCCACCCACTTAATTCCGTGGAATCCAGTGGTAGAAATGATAATCTGAAGCAGCTGAAACACGATAAAGAACAGCACTACATTGTCATACCCGAACAATGTAATTGAAATCTGGTTGATCGCATTTCCTCCAAGCCAGCTCTGTACTCCGTACCATACAATAGCCGGAAGGCCACGCAGCATGGAGGGAAGTACATTGCCCTTCAGTCCGAACGCACTTTTCAATTGTACCGCATATGGCGCTCCTGTCTTATAGCTGAACTGGTCATTCAGGCAAAGGCACACTATCAATATCAGGGAGCCAATCAACATGGCTGCAAAAGCCTGCACAAGGTTCAGACCTTTTTCAATCTGACCGGAACCAAGTGTAAATGTCCCAATTGAGATACAGCCGCCGAGCCACATGGCAAGATACGATTTCCAATTCATGGAACGCTCACTGTCAGACAGTGGCCGCAGCGAGCCTGATTCTTTTTTTACCTCACTATTCACTTCACTCATTTTTTACTCTCCTATTCTCTTACCCTCGTTATTTGACAGGTCTCACGAACTCTCCATAACCGATAGCTTCTTCTTTATACATACCGTCCTCGGCCACTACCTTGCCTCTAATGACAGTACATACGGGTGCTCCCTTTCCTTCTTCCTTGTCGAAGCAGGAAACATGTCCTTTGGTAAGCAGCTCTTCCTGACTGCATTTCCACGGTCTTTCTGGGTCCACAATAACGATGTCTCCGTCAAACCCAAGTTCAAAAGCGCCTTTTTTTCCGTACAGGCCAAATACTTTCGCCGGATTATAATCCATTACTTTCGCAATCAGGCTCGGGCTCAAACCTTTTTTATGTACGACCATATCAAACATCATAGGCAGGAAAAATTGGATAGAATTCAGGCCGCCCCATGCCTGCCAAATGTCTTTTGTCTCGTTGTCTTTCTCTTCGTCCGCTGCTGGAGAGTGGTCGCTTCCCACACAGGACAAAGTACCGTCGAGGACATAATCCCAAAGCTTCTCCATGTCTTCTTTACGGCGCATCGGCGGCGTACATTTAGCCGGCGCTCCTTTTTCAAACACGAAATCTTCTGTGTAGCCAAGATAATGAGGACAAGTCTCTGCCGTAATCGAAAGTCCCTCATGAATCGCGTCCTTCACAACCTGCGCCACCATCGGATGGCTTACATGGCAGATATGTACTCTTCCACCGGTTGCCCTGACCATATCGATTACATTTTTTGTCGCTACATACTCCGTCCATACATCATGAGAGTCAAGGAAATCCCGAATCTTTTCTTCCTTCGTCCTATTTTCTTTCGCTTTTGCTTCTTTTTCCCTCTCTAATACTTGCCCGAATTCTTCGCAGTGAAAACCGCACAATGCATTGTAAGGCTTCAAGATCTCCAGCGCTTTTCTCACATTGCCCATGTTGACTGTGGGGAACAGATCGCCGTTAGGGCATGTAAATCCTTTGAACGCTGCCACTCCACAGTTATGCAGATCCACAAGATCCTTCATATTATTTTTTACAGAACCCGGCTGGCTGTCATAATCGCCTACTATCCCGCCCCATAATGCAAAGTCAACCGCAGAATGTTTGCTGATAAGCCCCATTTTCATATCAAATATTTCTTTGTTCATCAGGGATGGATCATTGTTCAGCGGCATATCAATCAAAGTGGTACATCCGGCTGCTGCCGCGGCACGGGAGCCTGTGGCAAAATCCTCACGGTATTCAAATCCCGGCTCATTTAAGTGTGCGTGGCAGTCGATGATTCCCGGAAATACATAATTGCCTTTGGCGTCAATTATTTCTTTAGCCGGAGCATCGGAACCTGCCTGCAGAAACGCTGCATATACACCGTCTGTTATGGCAATGTCGGCTTCATAAATTCGGTCAGGAGTTACGAGCTTTCCATTCTTTATTACCAAATCGTACATCATTTTTCCTCCTTAAAACTAAACTGGCGACTCATATTTTTACCTAATATTAGATAATATTTCCTTTAAAAACAATGCAAAATAATGCAAAAACATTTTTTAATTTTTGTCCACTATGTATAATTTTGTTAATTTCAATTGTGTTTTTTTCTTACTTTTGGTAAAATTCACGATATACGAATATTTGAAGAAAGGACGGTTCGACTCATGCACTTTCCTATTACAATAATGTCTGATTACGCTGCAAAAATACTGGATTCAAACGTTAGTGGGAGCGTACATTCTATCTACCGCAAGACCGTAAACCTGCAGTTCGGCAGCTGTCTGTTATCCCTGCAGACAACCGGTTCTCCCCTGTCCCCGGTCAGCCTGATCACTCCTCTTAATCAGGCGGACATGGAGGCCTTGAAATTTGAAGCCGGCCAGCCTGTTGTGGCAGAACAGAATTCTATTGTCTTATCCGGACCTGAATCTTCCTATTCCTTTTCGTTTGCAGACACTCGTATCATAACTTTAGAGCTCAGGCATCCATTCCCACAGGTACAAAAAGCACTGATTGCGGAGGCTCTCAGACGCTCCCGCATCCGCGGCTTCGGAAATCAAGAACTGATACTCTCCGCCGCACGCCTGAGAACCGCCAACTGCGCACAATATTTCAGACAGGGTTCATACAAAATGGCGGCACAGGAACTGGCCCTTTTACTCGGACTCGGAATCGGCCTTACTCCAAGCGGCGATGATTTTCTCTGCGGTGTACTGGCCGGTCTCAATTTCACCGGAAATCATTGGCATCCTTTCTCCCGTGCTCTTCAAAGCACACTGCGCGCCCACTTGTCCGACACCAACGATATCAGCCGGACATTTCTCAGCTGCGCGCTCCATTCTTATTTCAGCTATGCCGTGATTACGCTTCCACAGGCCGCTTCACCGGAAGAAATACTAACTGCCTTCGAGGCCATCGGACATTCTTCAGGTATAGACACCTTGTGCGGAATTTACTACGGTATTTCACTCTTTTCATAATAGATTTATAGGATTTATATGGAACAAAAAAGCGGCGGAACTGGTTGACAGCTCCGTCGCTTTTCGTACTTTTATAAGGTATCTATTTCTTTTAAATCTGCTGAATTGCCTCGTTAATATTTCTCACCCCGATTATCTTGATTCCCTTTATATTTTTCACACTTTCACGGGAAACTTCCGGGATGATACATGTCTGAAAGCCAAGCTTCTTTGCCTCGGCAACCCTCTGCTCCGGCATATTTACGGCGCGTACTTCCCCGCTTAAGCCTACCTCCCCGAATACCATCGTGTCCTCGCTGACAGGCCGGTTCTTATAGCTCGAAACAATGGCCATAACAATCCCAAGATCTACGGCCGGTTCATTAATTTTAATACCCCCGGCAATATTGACATAGGCATCGTAATTGCCCAGATGATAACCGATTCGCTTCTCCAGAACCGCCATCAACAGGTTCACACGGTTATAGTCAGTCCCGGCAGCGGTTCTTCTAGGCATTCCAAAGTTGCTCTCACAGACCAGCGCCTGAATTTCTAATAAAATGGGCCTTGTCCCTTCCATGGAACAGGCGACCACCGAGCCGGAGGCATGCTCCGGTCTCCCGTCGAGCATGAACTCAGAAGGATTCTTCACCTCACGCAGCCCGTTCTCCCTCATCTCAAAGACGCCGATTTCATTGGTCGAGCCGAACCGGTTCTTTACTCCACGTAAAATGCGGTAGGATGCATGACGGTCTCCTTCAAAATAGAGTACCGTGTCGACCATATGCTCCAGAACTCTTGGGCCTGCCACCGTCCCTTCTTTCGTCACATGTCCCACGATAAAAATGGTGACGCAGAGTCCTTTGGCCAGCTGCATCAGCGTATTTGTCGCCTCCCTGACCTGCGATACACTGCCCGGCGCGGAGGTCACGTCCTCACTGTACATTGTCTGAATGGAATCAATCACGACGGTATCGGGCCTCTCTTTTTCTATGACGCTTCGGATTATGTCGAGATTGGTCTCGCAGAGCAGAAGAAGCCTGTCACTGAACTCCCCCATCCGCTGCGCTCTCAGCTTAATCTGGCGCAGCGACTCTTCACCGGAAATATACAGCACCTTCTTTTCAGCCTTCTCCAGCTGCTGGCACACCTGCAGTAAAAGCGTCGATTTTCCAATCCCCGGATCGCCGCCCACCAAAATTAACGAGCCGGGAACAATCCCCCCGCCCAAAACCCGGTTAAGCTCCTCAATATTCGTACTAATGCGTTCCTCATTTTCCATCTTGACTGCCGACAAGGGGACAACCTGCGATTCTTTTACTGATTTGGTCGAGGATGTCTTCGCCACCGTGACCTTCTCCTCCACAAAAGTATTCCACTCTTTGCACATGGGACACTGCCCCAGCCACTTGCTCTCCTCATGCCCACAGTTCTGACAGAAAAATACCGATTTTTTAGCCTTTGCCATATCCGCTCCTTAGCAAAGGGGACAGGTCCCAACGCGTTGGGACCTGTCCCCTTTGAATATGTAACTTATTTTTTCACAATCTTTACAGCCACTTTTTCCTTGCCAAGCTCAGCGCTTAAACTGAGCTTGGCACTTAAGTTCGTAGACATATCTCCCACATTCACATCATTCATATAAACCGTATATTCGCTGTCCGCCTCCAGCTCCAGCGTAATCTGTGCGTCTTCCGGACCAGATACTTCAAAAGATACGCTGTCTTCAGTAACTTCAAAATGCTCTACAGCAGTTCCCGGTACAGATTCATATACAAACATCCCATTCCGCTCCAGCTTGGTAATCTCCTTAAATGTCTTTACTTTATATAAATCTCCCTGATATTCAAACCCATCCAACTTGGTCTTGGAATCCAGTGTGTAATCCCCAAAACTTAATGTTCCATCTGCTTCACTTTTGATAAGCTCTTTGACTGCTGTCATTTTTTTTACTCCTCCTAATGGTATTTCTCATCTGAGTATCCTCAAATTTGTTGTTTTCATTATATAATAAAACCTGCTCTTTTGCTAGTCGTTTATTCCCTTTGTGACAAATTTTATTTCTTTTTTAGAAATACCAGCCTCTACTTTTTCTCCCCTTTTTATCTCACCGCTCAGAAGCGCCTCGGCAAGCTTATCCTCCAACTGATTCTGTACCGCGCGGCGCAGAGGGCGTGCTCCGTACTTCTTATCCGTTCCGGTCTCCACAATATGTTTCTTTACAGAATCCCGTATGACCAGTGTAATATCCAGCTGTTCCTTGGCCCTCACGACCACTTCCCTGCACATCAGTCCTACAATCTTCTTCATGTCCTCATTATTCAGCGGATGGAATACGAGTATCTCATCTATACGGTTCAAGAATTCCGGTCTGAAAAGCTGCTTTACCTCATCCATAACGTTGCTCTTCATACGGTTATAATCCCCCGCCACATCTTCCACTCTCGTAAATCCCAGCTTCTTCGGCTCAATGATCGCCTTAGCCCCCGCATTGGAGGTCATGATAATCACCGTGTTACGGAAATCCACCTTTCTTCCTTGTGAATCCGTAATGTGGCCATCGTCCAGAACCTGCAGCAGTATATTAAACACATCCGGATGCGCTTTCTCAATCTCGTCAAATAAAATAACCGAATACGGATTGCGCCTGACTTTCTCACTGAGCTGTCCTCCGTCCTCATGTCCTACATATCCCGGAGGGGAGCCAATCATCTTTGCCACGCTGTGCTTTTCCATATATTCCGACATATCGACGCGGATCATGGACTCTTCATTACCGAATAAAGCCTCGGCAAGCGCCTTGGAAAGCTCTGTCTTTCCGACACCTGTAGGCCCGAGGAACAGGAAGGAACCGATTGGGCGGGTGGGATCTTTTAACCCGACCCTTCCTCTCTTCACCGCCTTGGCAAGCGCACGCACTGCGTCCTCCTGCCCGATGACCCGTTTGTGCAGCGTCTTCTCAAGATTCCGGAGACGTACGCCTTCCGACTCATTCAGACGGCTCACCGGGATTTTCGTCCACGCGGAAATGACCTCCGCCACATCCTCCTCCGATACGGAGACTTTCTTCCCGGCATTGTTTTTTTCGAAACGCTTTCTGGCTCCGTCAAGCTTCTTCTGTGCCTCCTGCTGTTCCTTATGGAGAAGAGATGCCTCTTCCAGATTTGCTGTTCTAAGAGCCTCCTCTTTCTTGACAGACAGCTCGTGTATCAGAGACTCCAGTTTCATAATATTCTCCGGCACTTTGAACCCACGCAGATGCACACGGGAACAGCTTTCATCCAGCACATCAATGGCCTTGTCCGGCAGAAACCGGTCATTGATATAACGGCACGATAAATGTACCGCCGCCTGAAGCGCTTCATCATCCACAGATACATTGTGGTGCGCCTCATATTTAGGCCGCAGCCCTTCCAAAATCTTCAGGCATTTCTCTTCATCAGGCTCCTCTACCGTCACTGGCTGGAACCTGCGCTCAAGGGCCGCATCTTTTTCAATATATTTACGGTATTCCACAATTGTAGTCGCACCGATCAGCTGCATTTCCCCTCGTGCAAGAGACGGCTTCAGGATGTTGGATGCATCGATAGCGCCTTCCGCTCCTCCCGCCCCGATAATCGTATGGAGCTCATCCAAGAACAAGATTACGTTTCCCGACGCTTTCACTTCACGTATCAGCCTTTTCATGCGGTCCTCGAACTCTCCCCGGTATTTGGAGCCGGCAATCATTCCCGGCAGATCCAGCACAAGAATCCGCTTATCCTTCATGCTGTCCGGCACGATTCCCTGTGCGATTTGAATCGCGAGTCCTTCTACAATCGCAGTTTTTCCAACCCCCGGCTCCCCTACAAGACAAGGGTTGTTCTTCGTCCGGCGGCTTAATATCTGCATGATTCGGTAAATCTCTTCGTCTCTTCCAATTACAGGATCCAGCTTGCCCTCTCTGGCCTCTTCCGTCAAGTCCGTACTGTACTGCTCCATGATGCCGCCCTGAGCGTCGCTGTCCTTCTGATTCTCGGCATATTCTTTTGGATCCACGCCCATAGCGGTCAAAAGATCCTGCATAATCTTTTGAATATTGATATTTAATGTCATTAACATTCTGGCCGCCACACAGTCAACGTCCTTCAACATGGCAATCAGCATATGTTCCGTCCCAATTTTTTTAGATTTAAACCGGGCCGCTTCGTTCCTGCTCTCTTCTAATATATAATTAAGCCTCGGACTTCTCTCGACCGGCTTTTTCTTCGGCACATCTGTCTCAGGCATAGATACAAGCGCATCCATTGTGCGGCGTATCTCAGCCTCATCTACCTTATTCATATCAAGCACCTGCCCCGCCACACCGGTAAATATCCGCTTAAGTCCCAGCAAGAGATGCTCCGTCCCAATATAAGGATGATTCAGCTCCTCAGCTATCTTTCTTGCCATATTCAGCGCTTCCTGCGCTTGTCTGGTATATTGATTCTCCGCCATATTCTAATAAGTCTCCTTTAAGTCTGATTTTCCTGCATTATCTGCCTTCATAAACGGCATATATTTCATCTACCAAGTTGTGCACTTCCTCCTTGGTAATATTCTTGCAGCGCCCTTTCGCAAGCAGCACCGTCATCTGTTCCTTCATATCCTCCAGCGCCTGCAGCTTATCCACATCGATACAGATAACCGCTCCCCTTCTCCTGTCCAGCTGGAGAAAGCCTTCCTGACGCAGTACATTGTATGCCTTATTCACTGTATGCATGTTAATGCCGATATTATCTGCCAATTGTCTGACCGACGGCAGCGTATCCCCTTCTTGAATGGAAGAAGTGGCAATCCCCATGATAATCTGATTCCTCAACTGTATATATATTGCTTCATCACTGTTAAAATCAATCTCAATGAACATAAAAACACCTCTTTTTTCTTTCGCCGTCTTTGTTATATACATGTTAGCACAGATGCGCCGCTTTGTAAAGGAGGCTTTCGCCCCTCTCCCCGCCACTTCCGGACGCTAAAGCAGCCCCGTACGAGACTGCCTTCTCTCATACGGGGCTGCTTGCAGTACTTCTTCTAGAACATTTCCTTAATATCACTATATTCTATCCCGAAGCTGTCTGCCACATTCTTACAGGTCAATTTTCCATCGTAGGTATTAATCGCGGAATAAATCACGTCATTTTCCCGACAGGCTCTTTCCAGACCTTTGCCAGCAATCTCAAGACCATACTTCAAAGTCGCATTGGTCAACGCGATGGTAGAGGTGCGTGGAACCGCTCCCGGCATATTTCCTACGCAGTAATGAATAATTCCGTCTACTTCGTAAATCGGATCGTCATGATAAGTTACCTTTGTCGTCTCACAGCATCCACCCTGATCAACGGCAACATCTACAATGACGGCTCCCGGCTTCATTTCCTTCAAATACTTAGCTTTCACAAGCTTTGGCGCCGCAAGTCCAGGTATCAGTACACTACCGATTACCAAATCCGCCTCTTTCACAGCATTTTCAATATTAACGTCGGTAGAGTACAGAGTCTGGATTCTGGCGCCGAAGATATCGTCCAGATACGCCAGTCTCTGGATATTCATATCAATTACCGTGACATTAGCTCCCATGCCGACTGCAATCTTGCACGCATTGGTTCCCACACTGCCGCCGCCAATGATCACGACATTAGCCTTCGGGGTTCCCGGCACACCGGAAAGCAGGACACCACGGCCCCCAAAAATCTTCTCCAAATATTTAGCGCCCTCCTGCACGGACAAACGGCCGGCAATCTGGCTCATCGGCGCCAACAGAGGCAGGCTTCCATTTCTCTCCACAAGTGTCTCGTACGCAACTCCCTTGACCTTCTTGCTCAGCAGGGCGTCGGTCTGCGGCCGGTCTGCCGCAAGATGTAGGTAAGTATAAATAATCAGTCCTTCATGGAATAATTCATATTCTGCTTCCAAGGGTTCCTTAACTTTGACCATCATATCTACGGTATCCCACACTTCTTTTGCCGTGTCAAGAATCGTGGCTCCCGCTTTTTCATATTCCTCCGTTGTAAATGCTGACCCAAGTCCTGCATCACGCTCCACATATACCTCATGCCCTGCGTTTACATAGCTTTTTACATTATCTGGTGTCAGTCCAATACGATACTCGTACTTTTTAATTTCCTTGACAGTTCCAACTTTCATTTTCTAATACCTCCTAATTGCTTTGGCGTTTCCCCAATTTTCTTATTGAATATTTTTCTTCTTTATTTTCGTTCTGTGAAGAATATTATTCATTTATCTGTTTTAATGGTAACATAGCTCTATACGCATTTCAACAAAAGATATTTTTTTAACAAAACTTTTAATTTAAGCACATTTTCTTTTATTGTATTTACAATTACCGGTTGCTTTTTATAGTTTTTCATGCTTAAATAAACTTATGAATAAGTAGCGAAATAGCTTCGGAGGTAGTTATGAAAGAATTACGTGACTTGATTGCGGGGTCAACTTTAACAAAGACTCAGACTCTTATTGCAGATTATGTTCTGGATCATGCCGCAGACGCATGCTTTATGACATCTACCGATTTGGCGATCACCATCGGTGTCAGCGAGTCTTCTATTATCCGTTTTACCCGTACACTTGGTTTTGATGGATTCATGGATTTTCAAAAAGCTCTGCGGGAAGGTTACCAGCGGAATGTACTAAATATCTCAAGTCAGATAACCGTGCCGTCCCAGCGCGTCCTGAAGCGCTCTAAGCTGAAGTCCGATTCTGACTATATCAACAATCATTTTCAAAATGTAGTCAGCAATCTGGAACAGGCTCTCCTAAACAATCCACCTGAAACCTATGAGTCTGCCGCAGAACTGCTTGTGAAAAGCCGGCGCAAATTCATCGTTGCCTCGCGTGGAAACGCCGGACTTGGCGCGTATCTGCTTCTCTATCTGTCGCAGATGCTTCCGAGCGTGAGCGCTACCGACTTTATCAGCACGGCCCCCATGGATCACATGTGCCACCTGTCAAAGGAGGACTGTATTATTTTTGTCAGCCTCCCCAGATATTCATCTTTGGACAAGCTGTCTGCAGATATGGCCAAAAAAAGCGGCGCCCAGATTATCGTGATAACAGATAAGCCAAGCGCCCTGCTGGCAGGATATGCTGACATTTTATTTACAGTGCCTGTAGATAACAATAACTTTTTTAATTCTCTTGTAGGCGCCCAATTTATAGTGGAAGAATTGTGCGAGACACTGAGCCACAAGGTAAAGGGGCTGGAAAAGCGGCTGCAAAATATAGACCGTTATATCAGTGAGCTGGGGATTTACTAAAGTCCCTCCTAGTTCTCCAGCCTTATATATTGCGTATTAGTAAAGTAAACTTGCGTTTCTATGAATTCAATTTAAACTTAATACCTGTTAAAATTTATACCAACAGGAGGAGTTCATATGGACGCTTTATTGAATGAAAAAATCGGAGCACGGATTCGTACAGTCCGTCAGTCAAAAAAATTAACGCAGGAGAAGCTTGCAGAAGAGGCGGACCTTTCTCCAAGTTATATCAGCCGGGTGGAAAATGGAGACAGCGCCGCAAGTCTGGACTCCCTCTATCATATTGCTCTTGCGATGAATGTCGGCATTGAAGTTTTGATTTGTGATTTATTTCTTACCTCTCCCAAAAATGAGACAATTAAAGAAATCAATATCACGGCATCGTCTTTGACACCCAAAAAGCAAAAAATTGCACTACACTATCTGCAGTATTTATCATCTTCAGATTTAGATTTAGACGAATAAAGAACGTGCCTTGGCACATTTTTGCGTCGAGCACGCATCCGCCGGAGGGCTTGCTATTTCATTGGACGAGCTTTCCTAAAAAGTAACAAAAACGCATCTGTCCTCAGAACTGATTGTTCTCCTCAACAGATGCGTTTTATTATTTTAAATCTTTAACCTACAATCAAGCCCTGTTGTTCCATGACATCTATCACCTGATTTACATATTTCGCGCAGAGCTCATCCGTGGAAGCCTCTACCATTACTCGAATGACCGGTTCCGTGCCGCTTTCACGTACAAGAATCCGTCCGTCATCTCCCAGACACTCTCCAACCGTTTCCACAGCTTTCACTACTTCCGGGTTTTCTCTCGCCGTCTTCTTATCAGATACACGTACATTTTTCAAGAGCTGAGGATAGATTTTTACCTCTTCCGCCAATTTGCTCAAGGTCTGCTTTTTCTCCATGATTACTTCCATGATCATCAGCGATGTAAGGATTCCGTCTCCCGTTGTGGCGTGTTTACTGAAAATAATATGGCCGGACTGTTCTCCGCCTAATGAGAAGTTGTTCTGAACCATATTTTCATATACATATTTGTCGCCAACTTTTGTTTTCTCATACTTGATGCCCGCTTTATCACACGCTTTATAGAGTCCCAAATTGGACATAATCGTTGTGACAATCGTGTCCCCGTTCAGGCGGCCCTGCTCTTTCAAATATTTTCCGCAGATGTAGAGCACCAAATCACCGTCTATAACATTTCCCTTATCATCCACTGCTATGCACCGGTCCGCGTCACCGTCATAGGCAAATCCTACGTCCAAACCCTTTTCTTTTACAAACTCTTGAAGCACATGAATGTGCGTAGAACCACAGTCTGTATTGATATTGATACCGTTCGGCTCATTGTTGATAACATATGTCTTCGCACCCAGCGCGTCGTAGACACTTTTCGCAATCGCGAACGCACTTCCGTTTGAGCAGTCCAGACCAATTTTCATATCCTTAAACGAGCGGGTTGCCAGAGAAATCAGATGCCCGATATAGCGGTTTCTTCCTGCGGCATAATCTATAGTCCGGCCGATATTTTCCTTCTGGGCCAGAGGCAGTTCTTCGATAAGGCCATCAATATACGCTTCGATCTTATCCTCTACCTCCGCCTCAATCTTGTGTCCTTTTCCGTTAATTAGTTTGATTCCATTATCATAGAACGGATTATGGCTCGCAGAGATCATGATGCCACAATCAAAATCCTCTGTTCTTGTCACATACGAAACACTCGGCGTTGTGGTAACATGCAGAAGATAAGCGTCAGCCCCCGAAGCAGTAAGCCCGGACGCCAGCGCATACTCAAACATATAACTACTCCTTCTTGTATCTTTTCCGATGACAATCCTCGCCTTGTGCTCCTGACCATAATACCATCCAAGATAACGTCCAACCTTAAAAGCATGCTCTACAGTTAAATTCACATTAGCTTCCCCACGGAAACCGTCTGTACCAAAATATTTACCCATTTTTATTGTCTCCTTTTATGTCCTTTTGACATTTCGACCGTTTTTTTTGCACTATCAGTCTATTAACGGATATATTATATCGGTTTTTTAGTATTTTCGCAATACCTTTTTATGCAATGGGGACAGGTCCCAACGCGTTGGGACCTGTCCCCCTCTACAATTTTTAAAGTTGTCTGAATCTTTCAGCCTGTTCTTGAATCAGTTCCATATCATCAAAATAATTGATTTTCATTGCGGCTTTCACCTCTGCCAATGTTTCAGCGGCCGCTTCTTTCGCAACGATGCTGCCCTTGCGGAGAATCTCATATATCTCTGGAATCTGTTTTTCTAATTCTTTTCTTCGTGCGCGGATCGGCGCAAGTTCTTCCTGAATTACAGAGTTGAGGAATCGCTTTACCTTAACGTCGCCAAGCCCACCTCTGGAATAGTGTGCTTTCAGTTCATCTAAATTCTTATAGTCCGGTAAATATCTCTCAAAATGTTCATCCTTACAGAATGCGTCTAGGTAAATGAATACCGGATTCCCTTCCACTTCACCCGGGTCGGAGACTTTCAGGTGGTTCGGGTCGGTAAACATGCTCATAATCTTTTTCTGAACCTCTTCTTCGCTGTCTGAAAGGTATATACAATTGCCCAGAGATTTGCTCATCTTGGCCTTTCCGTCTGTTCCGGGAAGCCTGCAGCAGCTTTCATTTTCCGGAATCAAGGCCTTTGGCATCACCAGTGTATCACCGTAAACGCTGTTGAATTTGTGCACGATTTCCCGGCACTGCTCAATCATCGGGAGCTGATCGTCGCCGACCGGCACCGTCGTAGCCTTAAATGCCGTGATATCCGCCGCCTGACTGATTGGGTATGTGAAGAATCCAACCGGTATGCTGGCCTCGAAATTCCGCATCTGAATCTCAGACTTCACGGTCGGATTCCTTTGAAGACGAGATACTGTGACCAAATTCATATAGAAGAAACTGAGTTCTGTCAGCTCCGGTACCTGAGACTGGATAAACAATGTTGACTTTTCCGGATCCAGACCACATGACAGATAATCTAAAGCCACCTCTATTATATTCTGACGCACCTTCTCCGGATTATCTGCATTATCCGTCAATGCCTGCGCGTCCGCAATCATTATAAATATCTTATCATATTCACCGGAATTCTGTAATTCGACCCTGCGCCTTAAAGAACCTACATAGTGTCCCACATGGAGACGTCCGGTAGGTCTGTCACCTGTTAAAATAATCTTTTCCATATTAGTCTTCCTCTCTGAGTTTTGGCTGATTTTACATATAGATATAGTATAGACAGAGCTTTTGCCGCTGTCAAGAAGAACGGTAACATTCGCATACATCAGAAAAAATGAAACAAAAAAGAGAAGGTACATATGCCGTCGGGAACATATCTACATTCTCTTTTTTAATTATCTCTGTATGGGAGGTCAGAGATGACTTATGCAAATGCATTGTCAATACTATATTAAATTTTTATAGTCCCTTGTTCAACACTTTTACCATTATCGGGAAATTTCTACCAACATTTAAAACAGAATCTGTGCTATGATTCCCCCTGCCACACTAACCCCATATAAAGAGGCTAAAATCATTGCATTCTTCTTCCAATCCCTGTTCGTGCGGAACAGGACCAAAAGCCCGATACCGGCACACGCCAGCAAGCCAGCAAACATACAGCCGACACTGAGCACCCCTTCCAAGTACAGCTTGGTGATTGTAACAGAAGCTGCGCAGTTAGGAATCAAACCAATCAAACCGGCCACAAAAATGCTAAAAACAGGGTATCTTGATACCGTGCTGACCAGTTCTTCCATACCAATGAACTCCACCGCAATATTCAATAATAGCGAGATTAAAAATATAAAACCTATAATCTCAATAGAATGCGAAAAAGCAGAACGCAGGATACTGCCCTCCTCGCAGTGGCAATGTTCACGCTCACACATCTCGTGAATGTGCAATTCTCTCTTTTTACTACTGCCCACGATGCGGACCACCATATCTGCCAAAATTCCGGCAGCCACACCTACCACAATCTTGGCTCCAAGAATTATGACGACCGTCTCTGCCTTAGCCCGTTCCGATATGAGGATAGGAAGCATCTCATCCGATGTGGAAAGAAAAACTGCCAGCAATGTTCCCACGGTAATAACACCGCCAGAATAAAGATTGGCCGCCGCTGCCGAGAAGCCGCACTGGGGAAACACCCCCAAAATTCCACCGATGACAGGCCCCTTCTTGCCTGCATTGAGTAACATATCAACGGTTTTCTCCCCCGCCTTGTTCTCCAGATACTCCATCGCCAGATAAGTCAAAAATAGAAATGGAATAAGTTTCACAGTGTCTGTCGTTGTATCTAGTAAAATATCTAAAAACAAATCCATGTACCTGTCTCCTTTTATTCCGTATAGTACTACTGTTCGGCGTTTAAATCAAGGGGTTATTTTTGTCGAACTTTCCCGCTGCCGAGAGTAAGGAAAATGTCAGGCTCCTACATCTTCATCTACTAACAGTTACCGGTATATACATATTCTAAATACTTTTCTGCAATTTCTGCAAGACGGTATACATCCTCCACCTTCGTCGGCGCCCTGTCACTCATCTTCCTTCTCGGGAAAAAGCGTGTCACATGCAAGGGAATCTTCCTGCTCAAACTGGCTATCCATCCCGCCAGCTCCCTCATCTCATCCGGCGCATCATTTTCTCCCGGCACAATCAAAGTCGTCAGCTCCACATGGCAACGCCCCGCAGCAGCGGCTATAAAGCGCTTGACCGTCTCCAAGTCCCCTCCCAGCTTACGATAA
Organism: Bariatricus massiliensis; assembly: GCF_900086725.1. Lineage (GTDB taxonomy): Bacteria > Bacillota > Clostridia > Lachnospirales > Lachnospiraceae > Allocoprococcus > Allocoprococcus massiliensis. The sequence continues at coordinate 39,535 of NZ_LT574835.1, forward strand.
TACTCTTTCGAAAAGCCTTTTAAATCAATATTCATCGCATCTACATAAGGCCCTATTTCCGCCAGTACTTCTTCCATGAACGAGCCATTTGTAACCACGATATTTTTCATTCCGGCTTCATGAACCAGCTTCGCTGTATCCCTCACATATTCCCAGCCGGCCAGCGGCTCATTGTAAGTATAAGCAACACCTATATTTCCCCGGATTTTCAGCTCTTCGGCCCTCCTGCACAGCTCCTGTGGAGATACATACACAGCATTTTGCTTTCCCTTCTCCTCCGCTGTCATTGATATCTCATGATTTTGACAGAAAGGACAGCTCAGATTACATCCAAAGCTCCCGACCGACAGAACCATATTTCCAGCCATAAACCTCCTGAGAGGCTTCTTTTCCACCGAGTCCAGCGCCATAGAGGTAACCCATCCATAATTCCCACAGATGATATCACCCTGCTGATTTTTTCTGGCACCGCATCTTCCGATCTGCCCCTCTTCCAATATACAGCGGTGCATACACGTCGTACATACTTTCTTCATACTGCCACCTGCTTTCTATGCCCCTTTGGCTTTTCTCACCTACAGCATCGATTATTGATGTCTTATCACCTCGAAGCGCTCCAAGGTCATTCCCTGCGCATCCCATATCCCTGCTTTCTGCATAGCGATTGCCACCTGTTCTTCTACCGTGTCTATCCCTTCCAGATTGGGTAAGAGCAGCCCTCTGCGATATCCTTTGGTCACTATCACACCATACCGCTTCACATCAAGCTGCTCCGGCCCGGCAATGCGCTCTGCCTCGCCCAGCACATCAACACTATAGACAAGTTCCGGCAATTCCTCTTCTACGACCGGCGCAAATCTCGGGTCATATACTCCAGCGCTGACTGCATTCTCCATAATCTCCTCCGCAAGGTTACGCTGCACTCCTTGAATCGTTCCGATGCACCCCCGCAATTTACCCTCTTTTTTTAGGGAGACGAAAGCCCCCGCTCTTTGGGTCAACATTTCTTCCGGAAGTTTGGCTTCCAGCTCCTCGGTGAGTTTTAACTTTTTTCCAGAACGAACATATGTCTCTAATGACAATTTTGCCAGCGCGGTATAGTCATCCCGATAAGCAGACGCAGCATCATCTCCCGCCGCTGTTCCAAAGGTACAGACCCCATATCCTACGCCGAACGTTCCCTCATAAGATAGTTTCTCCGCCCTCACCTTACTGTCCCTCAGCACACCGGCCAGCATGGCAAATGTCCGATGTCCACATTCCGCTGCGTCTGTCAGCATATCTTCTTTAAAATCAAAAATCTGTTCAAATGCACCTTCCCCCATAATCTTCATGATTTTACTGTCATACTCCGGTCCGGAAGGATGATATCCATAGGGACCGTCCTCCCTCAGGCGGTGGGACAAATCCCCGCTGGCAATGAATGCTATCCGCCTGTCAAGCTTCTTGGCTGCCTGTCGGATATAGTCTCCCAGCCTTTCATGCTCTCTCAAGGATAACCCCGAGATTCCGATACGCACCACCTTGTAATTATGACAATACTTATTTAAAAAATATAGTGGTATCATCGTACCGTAATCCAGATTCGGATTCCGCTCCCCCGCTGTACCCGCTGGGAACTGTTCTGCTGCGCAAATTCTGCACAGCTCCTCAACAAGCTCTGTGTCATAATTTGACTGGATACACACATTCTCTGCCCCGAACTGTCCAAAATCCCCCTCAGCATATTCTCCCGGCGAAATGTGAAAATAATCTGCATACATGATGCTGTGAGGGGTGGCGACCACAACGCTTTCTGGCTGCCACAACGCAAGCTGTCTGGCCGCCTCCTCATAGGCCCTAATCGTCAGCGATATCTCCTTTTCTTTTCCACGTCCCACCTCCGGAATAATCAACGGCGGGTGAGGAACCATGATTGCCCCTGCTATTGACATAATAAATCACCTCCTGTTTTTTTCACCAAGTGTCACTTCTTGTCCACTATTTTCTACAGCCAACGCAATCCCCAGCCTTTCTTCCCTACTCAGCCTCTTCATGCTTCTTTCCTCCTTCCCTTTTAAAAATGCAATCCATCGCAGCCTCCACCTGCTCCCAGCACAGTATAAATTCTTTTAAATACTGTTCTCCTTCCACCGTAATTTCATAGTATTTTCTACTTGGTCCTAACGGCGACGGACGGAACTCCGATATGATATAGCCTTTCTTTTCCAGCCGTACTAAAAGAGGGTATATCGTCCCTTCTCTAATATCCTGAAAGCCGTACATGGTCAGCCTTGATACAATCTCATACCCGTACGTCACCTCTTCTGAAAGTATTTTCAAAATGCATCCTTCCAATGTCCCTCTCATTAATTGAGATTTGTCATACATAAGCTCACCTACTTTGCGTTGTATAGTAGTTCTTTACTATATTGTTTCACATAGTAGTTAGTTTGTAAAGACCTTTTTATCATCTATTCACACCAGCCAATGACCAACTGAATTTGGGAGACATATACTGTTATGAAGACTACTTATAGCCTTTACGAAAGGAGCAATACTATGGAAGAACAAGAAAATAGCAAGATTGGCGTTACAGCCATTACAGATGCGCCTGCAAATGTAACCGCAGGCACAATAGATACTTCGAACATTCAAATTACGTGGGATATGGTGACTGGCGCAGCCGGCTACTATGTATTTCGCGGCGTTACAGAAAATGGGCTCTACGCACAGGTCGGCGATACTCCCAACACTTGGTTCACCGATACACACTTGGCGCCTAATACCACTTATTATTACAAAGTGGCGGCGTACAACGGGGATGATACCGGCCCACTGTCAGCGTCAGTCCACGCCACAACGGCCTCGGCTCCTGATGCGCCGCAGAATTTGAGGGCGGAAGCCGCAGGCCCGATACAGATCAATACAGTATGGGATTCGGTAAACGGTGCAGAACGGTACAATGTATACCGCAGCACCTCCCCCTCTGGCCCTTACGAATTAGTCGGCCTGACGGCATCGCCTTCCTATATTGATGTAGGGCTGACGCCAAACACCGTCTACTATTATCTGGTGACCGCAGTAGCGGAAGGAGCGGAAAGCGCGCATAGCAATGTCGCATCTGCCGTGACGGCCCCCGACATCCCGATGCCGGCTAACGTGACAGCAACTGCAGTAAGCCCCACTCAGATTAACACGGCGTGGGACACTTTGCCAAACGCCACTGCCTACATGGTCTACCGCAGTACAACTCCGGACGGGACATATCAGTACGTCGGTACAACGAACGATTCCGTCTATAGTGATATGGGCCTGATGCCTAACACCACCTACTATTACAAAGTGAGCGCCATTGTTGGAGGTGTGGAGGGAAGCCCGAGTGCTTATGCCGCTGCAACAACATTTCCGGTACTCCCCGTGCCGCAGGCTCCGGAAAATGTGCGTGCACAGGTGTTAAGCTGTACAGAAATCCTTGTCACATGGGATTTATCCGCTGGTGCGGAGGGATACCAAGTGTACCGCAGTAAGACGACTGACGGTCCCTACCAGCTTGTGGGAATAACCACTACTGTTCCTTATATTGACACTGGCCTATCTCCATGCACCACCTATTACTATTTTGTGCAGGCATACGCCGCCGGACAGTTCAGCGCACAGAGCACACGCGTCAGTGCAGTGACTCCTTCATGTGGAGCGCCCGTTCCACCATGTCAAAATTGCTGCTGCCCCCGCTGCGGCTGTCATCCATGCTGCTGCCACAGGTCACTCAGCACGCCCCGCAGTTGTAAGTAAGCAGGGAAATGTTCACGAAAATTAAAAACGGGGCGTCAGATATGATGTTATCTGGCGCCCCGCCTTTTAATGAAATTCAGTATTAACTTCTCCTACTTAGCACGCAGGGTCCGCATTGCATTTAATATGGCAATCACCGATACCCCGACATCGGCAAAAACAGCTTCCCACATGTTGGCCATTCCTATCGCTCCGAGAAGAAGAACAAGGACCTTCACTGCAAGTGCGAAGACAATATTTTGCTTCACTATCTGCAGTGTCATTCTGGCAATGCGCATCGTATGTGATATCTTTGTGGTGTCGTCATCCATTAAAACAATGTCGGCAGCTTCAATGGCAGCGTCGGAGCCCATGCTTCCCATCGCAATTCCGATATCAGCGCGTGTAAGTACCGGAGCGTCATTGATTCCGTCCCCGACGAATCCAAGTCTGCCCTTGCCTTTTACCTCTTCCAGAAGAGCTTCCACTTTATCCACCTTATCTCCCGGAAGCAAATCTGTATAGACCTGATCTATTCCCAGTTCCTTAGCCACTGCTTCCCCTACAGCTTTACGGTCCCCGGTCAGCATAACTGTTTTTGTCACGCCATTTTCTTTCAGCTCCTTAATTGCATTCTTCGCTTCCGGTTTCACTGTATCAGATATTACGATAGAGCCAAGATACAAATCTTCTTTTGCCAGATAGACTACCGTTCCGATATCATGATTTTCCTCAAACCAGATACCCTCTTTTTCCATCAACTTTGCATTTCCGGCATAGACCGTCGCGCCATCTACCGTCGCCTTGATGCCATGCCCCGGAATTTCCTGCGTGTCTGTGACCCGCTCCATTTCCAGTTCCTTTTTATAAGCTGCTTTTAAAGCCCCTGCAACTGGATGTGCAGAATACCCCTCCGCCAGCGCCGCTATTTCCAAAAGTTCCTTTTCACCGACTCCATTGGGATATAGCTTAGATACCGTGAATTCTCCCTTTGTCAATGTCCCTGTCTTATCAAATACGATTGTTTTCATCTCTGACATCACTTCTAGGTAATTGCTGCCCTTGACTAGTACCCCTTGTCTGGATGCAGCCCCGATTCCTCCAAAAAATCCGAGTGGCACAGAAATAACAAGAGCACACGGGCAGGAAATAACCAGAAAAATACATGCACGGGCAACCCATTTTGAAAAAGGTTCTCCAATAAGAAGGGGTGGTATGACTGCAAGCAGTGCAGCCGCGCACACCACGATGGGTGTATAGTATTTAGCGAATTTAGTTATAAAATTCTCCACCTTTGCTTTTTTGCTGCTGGCATTCTCCACAAGCTCTAAAATCTTTGCCACTGTAGAGTCTTCGAATTCTTTCGTAACCCTCACTTTGAGAAGACCGCTTCCATTTACACATCCACTGATAATATCAGAACCTTCTCCTACTTCTCTAGGTACAGATTCCCCTGTCAGTGCAGATGTATCTATAAAAGAGCTGCCTGAAATCACCACGCCATCCAGCGGGATACGCTCTCCAGCCTTAATAACAATAATATCTCCAATATTTATCTCATCTGGGTCGACCTGCACAAGCTGCCCGTCTTGTTCTATGTTCGCATATTCAGGGCATATGTCCATCATATCGCTGATTGACTGCCGGGAACGGCTGACCGCATAGCTCTGGAACAGCTCTCCCACCTGATAGAACAGCATGACCGCCACCGACTCAGAATACTGCTTTACGCCGATTGCCCCAAAGGTGGCGATGCACATCAGAAAGTTTTCATCAAATACCTGCCCATGGCTGATATTTCTGATGGCACGGTATATGATATCCCATCCTATTATAACATATGGTATCATGAACAACAAAAAACGGACGGGAACCTGCGTGTCAAATTCCAGCATTTCTTTGTGGTCCATAACAAAAAGCGGTATATAAACTATAGCTGCAAGAATAATACGGTATAACATCGTTTTCTGTTTTTTTGTCATAATCCACCTCTCAGATTTATATGTAAAATTAACGACTCACCTCTGCCCCCTCAGGCATCTGCTTTTATCTATTACATTTGAATAACACAGTCCGGCTCTACCTTCTTACATACAGCTACTACTTCTTTCATAATTTCTTCGAACCTGCTCTCCTCGGCCTCAATCGTCAACTTCTGAGTCATAAAACTTACAGTCGCATCACCAACTCCATCAATCTTTTTGATAGCTTCCTCCATCTTAGCCGCACAGTTCGCACAATCCAAATCTACCATTTTAAATTTTTTCTTCATATTGAATTCCTCCTTGAACTCTTCTTGTTCATTCACTTTTTCATATGAACGATTGTTCATATGTTTATATTACAACCCACTTTCAAAGATGTCAATAGGAATTGTCAAAATTTTTTCAGAATTGTAGATGGGGACAGGTCCCAACGCGTTGGGACCTGTCCCCATCTGCTATTTCTGAGTGCTGTGGCGAATAATAAGTTCTCCGCCCACCCTAGTTTTTTGAATAGCGTCAATGTCATTATTTATTTTCATCAAAAGCTGTCTCAAGGCCAAAGAGCCTATTGCTTTTTTGGGCACTCTCATGGTCGAGAGTGTAGGCGAATTGATAGCTGCGAAGGGAATATCGTCAAATCCAATCACCGCAATGTCTTCCGGTATCCGGTATCCCGCCTTTTTCAATGCCTTCATGGCGCCTATCGCTATCGTATCATTATCTGCGAAGACGCAGGCAGGCAGTCTGGGGTTATCCCGAAGATAATCCGTCATAGATTGGAAGGAGCCAAGCAGTGTCGGCACCATTTTAAATTCATGAACCTTCTCAAATGAAAAACCAAATCTACCAGAATATTTGTAAAACGCATCCGCACGCTCAATGAAGTTCTGAATTCTTATATTGCTGCGAAAATACGCAATCTCCTTGTATCCTAATTCTTTCAAGTGTGACAGAGCGCCATAGACAATCTCAAAATTATCAATTGCAATTGCGGAACAGTCAAAATGAGGCATCACGTTATCCACTACCACATACGGAATCGGAATCTCGTTCAACAGAGGATATGTGTTCTCATCCAATTCTGTCCCTAAAAATATAATTCCGTAAAAATTATCGTAGTCTATCTCAGAAAGTGTTTTCTCCAGTTGGTTCTCCGAAAGCACAATACTCAAGGTATACCCCTGCGCCCGGCAGTCATTCTCAATCGAATCCATGATAGTGGAAATAAATCCTGCATTTTCCTCAACAATCATTCCATGCTTAATATATTTTAAAAATAAAATATTTTTCGCTTTCTTTGTAGATGACATTCCTTTGTAATTCAGCTCTTCCGCCAGCTTCATGACTCGAGCCCGTGTCTCTTCTCCCACACCTGGTTTTTCATTCAGTACAAGCGATACCGTAGCCGGAGATACCCCCGCCGCCTCGGCCAATTCTCTTATATTCACCTGTGCACACCCTTTCTGCAGCCTCTATTTGTTCCCCCTGCTATCTAAATTGTATCATGTATTTTTGCAGAAGCAAAGTTAAAAAAGTGATTCTGCCGCTTTGGCAAATGCCTGCATCATCAGCATGGCAACTGCCGCTCCGGGGTCCTCAAGTGTGCGTGACGCCTCTCCCCGTGTGGCTGCTCTGCCGTGCACCGCGATCATTGTCGTCGTCCGTCTAAATCCCTCCTCCGCAGCTTTTTCAGCCTTCTGTGCCGCAAGCAAAAGGCTGTCTCCATTTTCCAAAGAATGGCTCAGCTTTACGACAGCCGGATCCATTCCATCCAGAAATGTCTTATCACCTACTTCGGCTTTCCCCCGCTTCCGCACACCCTCTTCATAGGCCGCAAAAAGTTCTGCTATATCACCGTCCGCGAGCTCCGTTTTACCTTTCAAGACTTTCCCCGCCTGCATAAATCCTGATGCCATAAGCGTGCCCATAGTGGACGGTACTTTTATGGACATTGCTTTTCCGGCGCTGTAAAGCAGCTTTCCGGTATCCGTCTCCCCGCTGTCCCTGACCGCCTCATATGCGGCCGTAAATCCGTCCCCCATAGTGAGGCCAAGGTCTCCGTCGCCCACCACACTGTCAAGTTCTATGAGATACTCCCTTTTATCATTCATCACTTTCTGCAGTTCATTAAGAAAGCAAATTAAAAATTGATTATCCATCATCCGTTCCCCCTCCCTACAGCTGTACAAAGAATGGGGTCTGTGCCGGTGCGTCCAGATACCCTTTCAGTTCATCGTCCAGCTTTAACAGAGAAATCGAAAAACCGGCCATCTCGATAGATGTAGCATATTCCCCCACATAATAACGGTGTACCTTGATTCCCTTTTCTTTTAAATAAGAATCTATTTTTCTTGTTACGATGTACTGTTCGTCCAGCGGTGTCGCGCCAAGTCCGTTCACAAGTACTGCCACCTCATCCCCATTTACGTATGGAAGATCCGCTACAATTTTATCCATCATCTCTTCCACAATCTGGTCCGCCGGCTCCAGCTTTCCACGACGGATGCCCGTCTCTCCATGGATGCCCATACCGATTTCCATCTCGTCGTCACCGATCTCAAATCCCGGCTTTCCAACCCTCGGGACCGTACATGGTGTCAAGGCCACTCCCATAGTCCTTACATTTGCGGCAGCTTTTTCCGCCACCCGTTTTACTTCATCAAGACTTAGCATAGCGTCCGCAGCCGCCCCTGCACACTTATAAATAAATATAATACCTGCAACACCTCTTCTGGTGTTCTTTTCTCCCGGTGCAGCCGGGCCTGCGCTGGCAACATCTTCACCTGCAACTACGCTTTCCACCTTGATATCTTCCTCAAAATCTGCCTGCTCCGCCGCCATATCAAAATTAAAAATATCTCCATTATAGTTCCCATAAATATAGAGCACTCCCGCACCGGAATCAATCTCCTTGGTGACCTTAAGCATCTGGTCCGGACTCGGTGACTGGAATACATCGCCTACAGAACATCCGTCCAGCATTCCTTTTCCCACGTATCCTAAGAACAACGGCAGATGCCCACTTCCTCCTCCTGTCGCGATTCCAACTTTACCCGGTTTTTTATTTACAGATACCAGACAATGCACATCGTCCCCTGTGTAAGTAATCAAATCCGGATGAGCGATATACAGTCCCTCCATCATCTCTTTCACGTAATCTTCCGGTTTGTTAATAATTTTTTTCATGTTATATCCTCCTTATAATTGAATTTCTATCCAGTCCTCTTCCTTATATTCCACAACAATACAATCATTTACATACGTTCTTTCCGGAAGCAAAATCATCACCTGCGCTTCTGCCTCATGAACCGGGAGCGCCGCCAGATGCCACACACCCGGATTTAGGCGGATAAATGTCCCCTTCGGTACATAGAACGCTTCTGTCAACTCCGGAACCGGCACGTCGGAGGCCGGCGCAACATGAATCACTACATCGTCATTCAGACAGCATATCCCCTCGCTGGTTTTATTGTGGTACTCTGCTTTTGTCACCCGCATAGGCTCTATTCTTTCTGATTTAAGAGCGCTTATTCCAAGGGCCATCTCTCCTGAGACAGGAAAACCTACACGGTCCGGGTAAAAACCTCCAAGCCCGTAACCATTAGGCGACGTAACATCCGTGTAGCTCCCATATTTTTCAAATTCATCCTTTGAGAGTTGTTTTGCTTTGATTATTCTCATTTCACTGGCTCCTCCGTTCTTTTTTATTCTCAAGCAATTTCATGGATACCATGACTGCCAAAAGAATCATTCCCCATACAAACGTCTTAATAAATGCATTGATTCTTAAAATATTAAATGCACTGCTGACCAGTTGCAACACAATAATGGAAAGGGTAACCCCCGCAACTTTTCCGCGTCCTCCGTCAGGGTTCGTCCCGCCGAGCACTACGATTAAGAGAGTCAGCAATGTATAAGATGAACCATAGTCAGATTTAGCTGAATTATAATGGGATGCCATCAGGATACCTCCAACGCCTCCCAAGATTCCCGAAATCCCGTAAGTCATCATTGTTATTTTCAAATTCTGTATACCGGAATATCTGGATGCCGTAGCATTCGTTCCCATAAACCGCACATGCTGTCCGTACACCGACGAACGCAGCAGAAAGCTCACGCCTAACACCACAAGTGCAAAGACTATAACGGCTATCGGTATCAACGCCACAGTTCCGCCCGCTATCATGTTAAATGCTGGCGGCAGGTCCGTAAGCGCCGGTCCTTTTGTGACTACAAGACCTAACCCAGTAAACAGCTGAAGACCACACAGTGTCACCAACATTGGCGGGATTCTTAAATACCCAATCATAAATCCGTTGAAAAGTCCGCAAATACCGCCCACAGCCAGCGCTGCCAGCACGCCCGCTATGATAGAAGCATTACTGCTGCCAAGCTTAATCATAACGGCTGCCCCTGCAATACTAGCAAAATTTGCAATACCAACGAGAGACAGGTCTATTCCGCCCGAAATCATGGCAAGCATCATGCCAAATGCCAGCACACCAAACTCAGCAAACTGTATGCACATTCCTTGAAGATTCGTGATTCCGAGAAATGATTTGGGAGCAAGTATCCCCATAGCTACAAATATAAGGATTGCTATCCCCAAAAGTGCCGTAATGTTTTTATCTGCATTTTTGATTGATTTTTTCATCTTTTCCATCTTCCCGCCTCCTTAGACCTTCGCACTGTTGGATATTTTCTTAGCCCGCAGGGAAGTGATAGACGTACCGATAACAATGATAAGCCCCACTACGAACGTCTGAAAATGGGTCGGCACTCCAAGCATAATCAGGTTATTCTGCACCAGTGCAATCAGGATGACGCCGAACACGGTTCCAAGCACACTGCCATGCCCGCCGGTAATCCGCGTTCCTCCCATAACCACCGCGGCTATAACCATCATTTCACTTCCCATAAGTACAGACGGGTCGGCCTGCCTCATCAGTATCATGTATGCTATACTTGCGATTCCTGCAATGCTTCCGGCAGACATATAGACAATAAATTGTATTTTTTTGACGTTAAATCCTGCAATCCGGGCTGCGTTGGCATCGCCGCCCACCGCGTAGATTCCTCTGCCAAGCATAGTAAATTTCAGCATAAAAAATGCAAGCAGGCATACTGCTATAGGTATCAAAATCAATATGGTGAGGGAAAAGCTCATTCCATCTTTTGTGGTGAATGTAAATAAATACATTCTGGATACCGCATCTATTTTATCGGGTATATTGGAAATGACGTTCGTTCCCAAGAACGCCAGTGTAGCGCCATTCGCCACACTGCTGACTCCAAGAGTGGCAATCAGCGGGGGCAGCCGGAAAATTGCAATCAGGACTGCATTCAACGTGCCAAACATAAGGCCAATCACCGCAGCAATCAGGAATACGACAAACACATTATCGATATTGAATGCAAGCGCAATTTTCAAGGTCGCATACATACAGATACTGGCTACGGCCGGAAATGATACGTCGATTCCTCCTGAGATAATAACAATCATTTCACAGATTGCAAAGGTAAGCGTCACCAAAATTGCCCTCGAGAGTGTCACTACTGTGGAAACGCTGAAAAAGGAATGGTTCACTATACCTATCAGCAAGGACAATCCGATTATAATGTAGACAACAATGGCTTCGTTCGATGCCAGAGTATTTTTTATTTTACTGTTCATGCTCTGCCTCCTCACTGCCGCTCAACAGTCCGGCAAGCTGTGTCTCATCGAGTTCCTCCGCCCTAATCATCCCGGAAGAGCGGCCGTTTTTCATAATCACTATCTTGTTGCAGTTCTGAATCAGTTCCGATAAGTCGTCAGAAATGACAATGACCCCTACACCCTTTCCTGCCAATTCGTGTAGAATTGCATGGATATCTGATTTGGAACCCACATCCACACCGACTGTAGGGCCGTTTAATATCAGTAGCTTTGGGTCTGTATTGAGCCATTTTGCGATGACCATCTTTTGTGCGTTTCCACCTGACAGAGTGCGGATATTCGGCTCTGGAGAAGGTGCATTACAGCCAATCTTCTCAATCCAGTCTTCCGTCACCCGATACATTTCTGTATAGTCCAGTCTGCCTCGATGGAGATATTTAGGGATGGATGCCGCCACTGTGTTGTCTTGTATAGAGCGGTCAAGGAACAGCCCCTGTGTCAGACGGTCCTCAGGTACATACCCAATCCCCGCTTTCATAGCTTCTGACACTGAATTAATCTTAATCTGTTCTCCGTTCAGCCACACCGTGCCTCCCTGCGCAGGAGCAAGTCCAAACAGGGCATCTCCGATTTCTCCCCGCCCGGAGCCAAGTAATCCGGTGATTCCAAGCACATCACCCTTGTTCATGGAAAAGCAGACTTTTTGGAACGCACCGTTTCTCGTATAATCTTCTACCCTTAGAATCTCCTCATCCGAAGCCTCGGGCCGGTAGTATTCTTCGCTGATACTTCTTCCCGTCAGCGCTTTGATAAACCGTTCCCTGTCAAATTCCTCTATCATACCGTGAGCCACTGTCTCACCGTTTCGCAGTACAGTCAACGTATCGGCGATGGCATAGATTTCGTCCAGTTTATGATTTACGATTACAACCGCCATGCCTTTTTCTTTTAACCGCCGCAGCACCTCGTTTAACTTATGTACCTCTTTTGCCGTCAACGCTGTGGTCGGTTCGTCTAATATGAGGAGCTTCGCATCGGTGATAATCGCCCTGCATATTGCCACCATCTGCTTATTCGCCACAGACAGCCGTTCTACAGGTAAATCGGGATCCATGTGCGCCCCTATCTGGTCCATTGCTTCTACGGCTATCTTCTTTGCCTCTTTCCACTTCATCCGCTTTGCGCCGATCAGAAGAGACTTGTTCATGGCAATATTCTCGGCCACGCTTAAGTTGGGAAATACTGCAAAATCTTGATAAATCACTTGGATTCCCATATGGATTGCATCGATGGGCTGGATTTTTCCTACTTTTTTGCCCTCTACGAATACTTCTCCTTCTGTGGCGTCGTGTACACCGGATATTATTTTAATCAGGGTAGATTTTCCACAGCCGTTTTCTCCGGCCAAGGCGTGTATTTCACCGCGTTTCACTTCTAGCTCCACGCCTTTCAAGGCCTGAACACCGCCAAAGGACTTTTTAATCCCTTTTAATTTTAAAAACGCCTCTGACATATTTTTCTCCTTTCATCTGGGGACCGCAAACTGTAGCATTATCGCCGGCAGCCGCTGTCCATAACGCAGGCAGGCCCCGCCGGACCTCTCCTTGGGAGGCTCAGGCGGGGTCTGCCTGTATGTAAGTGTAGAGATTGTTACTTCTCTTGCTGCCTAGAAATTATATGCCTCATCGTCTACATTCTCTTTTGTGACATCAATCCATGCTTTTCCTGTAAGGACTTTTCCATCCATCGTCAATTCTTCATAACCTTCTTCTTCCAGATTGAGTCCTGATTCTATTTTTTCGCCGTCAAGTACGTTCTTAGCCAGCTTAATCATCGCTTTTCCTGCGATTGCCGGATCCCAGAAGGAAATCATATCGATTGTTCCGTCTTTGACATATTTTCCGGAAACGGATACCAGTGAAGTTCCAACGATTTCAACTTTGCCTGCAAGTCCCAGTTCCTGTGCCGCTAAAGCCGCACCTGCAACGTCTGCCATGGCAGAGCCCTGAATTCCTTTAATTTCCGGATTAGCGGTCAGAGCTTCTTTTACCTTGTCATAAGAAACCGACTGGTCGTCTTTTGTTTCAATCTTATCGCCGTACTGACTCATATTCGGGAACTTTTCTTCCTGAACTCCCTTAGATGCGTCTACCCACTGATTATGGGATGCACTGGTAAGGGCTCCTACTTCAAGGATATATTCTCCTTCTCCGCCAATCTTTTCGCCCATTCGCTCCATGAAATGTTTGCCATATTCTTCGTTGTCGAATGCTTCGATATCATAGTCAATATTTTCCATGCCTGCCGCCTCGTGTGATATTACAACGATGCCTGCCTCTCTCGCCTTCTTAAGAACCGGCTCCAGCGATTCTGTAGAAAACGGAACTACGCATATCGCGTCGACCTTCTGTGAAATCAAATCCTCTATTACCTGTGCCTGTAGAGCTCCGTCGCCTTCAGACGGACCGGTGTAAAATACATCTTCCCCCGTCTCCTTCGCGTATTCCTTTACGCCGACTTCCATTCTCTGGAACCAAGCGATACTTGTCATTTTGGGAACTACCGCAATCGTATAGCCGTCTTTTTTGTCCTCTGTCTTTTTTGTGTCTTCCTTCTTTTCGTTATTCTGCTTATCAACAGAACCACAAGCTGCAAGCGAAAATACCATCATTGCCGCCATCAATGTTGCCAAAAATCTTTTTTTCATATTTCTCCTCCTTCTTTGACAGTTGTTTAGTAATTGTTTAGTAACTTCAAACTGTCTTTTAATTTTTAGTGTTTTTCTTTAAACATATATTAACATTTTTTAAGTATAAGGTCAATTTATTTTGTATATTTCGTATGTTTTGCACTAATTATAATTTATTATTATGTGCATTAATTATATTTTTGAATGATTTTAAGGTTTTCTTGTTAACTAAATTCTACTAAACATTTTATTTGAAACCTCAATGGGGACAGGTCCCAACGCGTTGGGACCTGTCCCCATCGACAATTCCTGCCATATTCAGATAGTTCCTAAAATAATAAAAGGGACATCCCTGGAGTATGAGGATTGTCCCTTTTAAACCTTATAATTTAACTTAAAATACTTCTTGCCACAGCTATTCCGTTAGCGCTGGCCTGTTGGAGGCCTCTTGTTACCGAAGCACCATCTCCCATAGCACGAAGTCCCGGAATGTTTGTTTTAAATTCTTTATCTACCACGACTTTATTAGAATAGAATTTTACTTCCACTCCGTATAACAATGTCTCGTCACTGGCAATCCCCGGCGTCACTTTATCAAGCGCCCTTATCATCTCATCGATAGCGACCATAATTCTATGTGGAAATACCAAGGACAAATCCCCCGGAACTGCATCTTTTAAAGTAGGAACGATGTTGTTCCGCACCAGACGTTCTTCGGTGGTACGGCGCCCTCTATTAAAATCTCCATAGCGCTGCACTAATATCTTCCCGTCGCAGAGCATGTTGCCGAGCTGTGCAATCTGCTTCCCATATTCTATCGGTGATTTAAACGGCTCCGTAAAGTTTTTGGATACCAATAACGCAAAATTGGTATTATGCGTCTTCATGTCCTTTGATTTATATGCATGCCCGTTCACCACGGCCAGCCCGCCGTCATAGTATTCAGTTGCTACTTCCCCTGACGGATTTGTACAGAAAACGCGTACTTTATCGTCAAAAGTCGGCGTGTAATAAACAAGCTTCGCCTCGTAAAGTTTCTCATTTAACTCTTTCATTATCTCATCGCGGACTTCCACCCGGACACCGACGTCCACAGTACCATTTCTTGTCTCCACGCCATGCTCTTTGCAAATCCCCGAAAACCATTCAGACCCTTCCCGGCCTACCCCCGACACGATTTCCGGCGCATAGTACCTCTCACCCTTCTCGGTGACAATGCCTTTTGCCGCGCCGTCTTCTATAATGATATCCTTCACCATAGTCATGAATTTAATCTTTACCCCCTTCTCCAGAAGATATTCCTGAAGGCGGGTATAGATTTTATAGCCCTCTTCCGTTCCCAAATGCCGAATCGGACATTCAATCAATTTCAAGTTTGCGCGGATGGCCTTCGCCCGGATATTTTCTATCGCTTCCTGATCCTCAATGCCGTACACTTTTTTATCTGCCCCGAATTTCAGATAAATGTCATCGGCCTCCTTTAACAGAGCTGTTGTCTCTTCATATCCCAGTATTTCAGGCAGATTGCCCCCTACGTCCGGCGATAAAGAAAGTTTTCCGTCCGAAAATGCTCCCGCTCCGGCAAATCCTGTCGTAATCGAACACGGCTTACATCCTACACAAACCTTTGTCTTTCGCTTTGGACAGGCACGTTTCTCAATGGAACGCCCTTTTTCCACTATCAGCACCTTCATATCCGGCCTCTTCTCTATCAGCTCATGCGCACAGAAAATGCCCGACGGCCCGGCTCCTATTATAATCACATCATAATTATTTTCCATAATCATCCCTCGCTTTCGGGCATTTTACATCAATGCCCACAAAGTTAATCATAGCATTTAGACGCTGTCTTTTCAAGAATACCATTAGAGATTCTTTTTAAGTTTTATAACCTTTTCTAATAAATACAGGCAGATTATAAGAAATAATTTTAATTTCCTATATCTGCCTATTTAATAATATCAAGCAGTGAGTTGGACATTAAAAATACATAAAATTCCATAGCCTCATCCGCACTTAAATTGTGCTCTTTATCCATTATCCAATGTCGCAGTCCCCCTACAACAGTCAAGGCCTGAAATTCTACAAACACTTTTCTGTTCACAGGCCCCGGATACTTATCCACACTAAAATCATGATTTTTCAGGATTCCTTCCGCCAGCCGCTTTACCTGTTTGGTAAGAATTTCTTCAAAACCATTTTGTCCCCCTACTTCAAACGCTTTCTGATAATACAACCGGTCTTTCTCCATCTTTTTAAATACTACGTGAATCGCTTCTTTCTCCATCCCATTTTCCGCAAGCTCCATCACATTGCCAAAAATTTCCTCTTCCAGAAGCCATTCCATCACCTCATATTTATCCTGAAAATAGTGATAGAAAGTGGGACGGATCACCCCCGCTCCGTCAGTAATCATTTTAATTGTAATCTTATCAAAAGTTCCCCTTTTCAGAAGCTCTTTAAAACTCTCCCCCAATAGGTTCCTCGTCGATTCCCTTTTTCTCTCCATACACCTCACCTTACATCAATGGGGACAGGTCCCGATGCGTTGGGACCTGTCCCCATCGACAATTATAGCTATTTTCTGTCAATTGGTACTATTTGGAAGCGAAATGTTTTATCTTCGCTCCCCCTTACAATATAAGCATCGTGGGCCCATGCCCCCCAGCTATTGTCGCCGCCTACTCCCGTCTGTTCTGCGTTCAAGCGAAGTACGGAAGCGTACGGGCGTGGGAGTTCGTACAAGTGTCTTGCCTGCTCTAATTCGTGGCAGGTATAGGGCAGTACCGAAAATTCAAAGGGCTTTTCCGATTCTATCCTGATTCCGACGCCTTGTTCATCGGTAATCTCAAGCCATCTTACTGCCGTATGATTTCCACATTCCTGCGGAACCACATACCCCGGGAGCCCGGCTTCCGCCGTGGTCTCATAGACTCCCATGCGTCCACCGCACATCCGGTCTTGATATGTCTCTTCCGGCCCAAGTCCATACCAGCGCACGTGAGAAAACTCTCGTGGAAGCTTCCATGCCATTCCAAAGCAAGGCATATCTGGCAAACCTTCTTTTCCGGTAAAGCGCTCCTCCACCTGCATCACACCACTGCCGTTCACTTGATAATCCAGCTCACAGACGGCCCCGTCGCCAAGGCTATAAGCGGCACTGATACACGCTCCGCCTTCTACCGTTTTTTGTGAAGTTTCCAGAAGCTGGGGATACAAAGATGCCGTCTTCCACATCGCACAGCGCTCCGCCATATGATTTCCTTCATCATTGTCCGTTGGAGCTCTCCAGAAATTCGGAAGCAAGGTATTTTTTATGTCGTACACCAGCTCCCTGCCGCCAATTTTATAAGAAGAAAGTCTGCCCGTCAGCTTTTGAAACTGTACCTTATTTTCATCGCATACTATCGAAAAATTGCTGTCCCCATCAATGATGCAATTACTCTGTTCAAATTCCGCTCCGGTATTCCTTACACCTTGTCCTTTCACTTCCGACATCACGATATCCTGTCCAAAGCACAATTCCCAGTTCGCTTCGCCATATTCATTTTGCTCCGCTAGTACAAGGGCCGCCGTCCTTACATATTCTCCCGGCTCGGCTGGACATGCCAAATCGCATGCAAAAAATGCTTCTTTGCCCGGCGCAAGCTCGAACGGCATACTGCCGCTGCGAATAGTCTCACCTTCCCGCTCCAGCGACCAATTCAGCCGAAGATAGTTCCCCGTTGAGAACAACATCCTGCTCTCCACTCGTACACCTTGCTCTTCCGGGTACAGACGGTAAGGCTGATAAAGGTATTTGACCTCCTGCACCTTGGGCGATATTCCCCGGTCACCGTACACAAGCCCGTCTGTACAAAAGTTGTAATTTGTCGGCCGGTCCCCAAAATCTCCGCCATATGCCAGATACTCTTCCCCAAATACATCCTTCTTAAAAAGGGATTGATCGATATAGTCCCAGATAAACCCACCACAATACTGAGGATACTTGTCCAAAAGTTCCACATACTCATGGAGATTTCCACAAGAATTCCCCATGGCGTGCGAATACTCACATAGTATATATGGCTTTTCAGGATTATGCTTCAAATATGTCTCTGCCGCTTCCGGCGACGCGTACATATGGCTCTCGAAATCCGTAGTACCCGCCCACCTGCGGTCATGGCACACATTTTCATAGTGCACCGGACGGGACGCGTCCCTGCCGCGAAAATATTCACTCATGTCATACAGATTCTGGCCGCTCCAAGACTCATTCCCCACGCTCCACGAAAAGATACAAGGGTGGTTCTTATCCCGCTCCAGCATAGCCTCCGCACGGCTCAGACACGCCTCCCGCCATTCGGGGTAGTCCCCGGGAAGTGTATGCTCAAAGTTTTTCACATGCCACGTCCCGTGCGTCTCCAAATTTGCCTCATCCATCACGTAAATCCCATAGCGGTCGCACAGCTCGTACCAATATCTCTGGTTCGGATAATGACTCGTCCGCACCGCATTGAAATTATACTTTTTCAAGAAACAGATGTCCCACTCCATCTCTTCATTTCCGATGGCACGGCCCTTTCTGGCCGAAAACTCATGCCGGTTCACACCGTTTAAAATTAATCGTTTTCCATTTATATAAAGTACCGCGTCCTTAATTTCCACTTTTCGGAATCCAATGCCCTGCGTCACAGCCTCCACTACGCCGCCATTTTTATCAAGCACAGACAAAAGCAGCCGGTATAAGTTCGGTTCTTCCGCGCTCCACAACTCTGCATGCGGAACTTCACAGGACAGTGCAAACTGGTTTGTGTTGACAGAATCTGTCTCCACCCGTTCACAGAACCCGCTTAAAATTTCTTTGCCTTTCGGATTGTATAGGCTCCACCCCAGACTGCTCTGGTTCGCACCCGCTCCGTCCAGCATAATTTTCGCATTCAATATCCCTTTTGTATAAGACGCCTCCACATCTACCACAGCGTCAATATCTCGAATATGTACTTCGGGCAGGGCTGTCACTTTTACAGAGCGAATGATTCCTCCCATACGCCAAAAATCCTGATCCTCAAGCCAGCTGCCCGAAGAAAACCGATACACTTCTACCGCAAGCTTATTACGGCCCGCTTTGACGTACTCTGTTATGTCAAATACAGCCGGTGTATAACTATCCTCGCTATACCCTACATATTCACCGTTCAGCCAGCAGTGAAACGCGGTTTCCACCCCTTCAAAGTGGAGCTGCAGCCGTTTTCCTTCCATATGCCTCGGAATAGAAAAATACCGTACATAACATCCGGTTGGATTCTTCTCCTTTGGAATCTTATGCGGTTCTAACGCCTCATTTCCGTCCCACGGATAATCCGTATCCGTATACTGCGGATACCCATTCCCACATAACTCCATCTGCGCCGGAACAGGGATTTCCTCCCATCCCGTACAGGAATAGTCTTCTCGCTCGAATCCAGCGGGCGCCGCCTCCGGATTTGGTACATAAACAAATTTCCACGTCCCATCAAGACTTTTCGAAAGACTCATCCCCTTGTCCGCAAGAGCCTCATCCACAGATTCATACCAACGGTGATCCGAGACAGGCCTTAAGCGGTTTTCCGCAAAAAATTCCGGGTTCTCCAGATTCCACAGTTTTTTCTTTATATCCATATTGCCTACTCCTTATTTATACTTGACGCTTTATACAACTCACACAAATTGTCTGAATTGCGTCAGAATTGTAGAAGGGGACGGGTCCCAACGCGTTGGGACCTGTCCCCTTTAACCTTTTAATGGTGGAATAATCTGATTCCGGTAAATGCCATCGCCATGCCATACTTGTTGCAGGCAGCAATTACATTATCATCTCTCACAGAGCCCCCGGGCTGTGCCACATATTTTACACCGCTCTTATGTGCGCGTTCAATGTTATCACCAAAGGGGAAGAAAGCGTCTGAGCCGAGCGCCACATCTGTCATCTTGTCCAGCCATGCGCGTTTCTCTTCTCGTGTAAACACTTCCGGCTTTTCTTCAAATGTGTTCTCCCACACGCCGTCAGCCAGCACATCCATATATTCTTCACCGATATAAAGGTCAATGGCATTATCTCTGTCGGCACGTCCGATACCTTCTTTGAACTTCAAGCCAAGAACCTTCGGATTCTGGCGGAGCCACCAATTGTCTGCTTTCTGGCCGGCGAGGCGTGTACAGTGGATACGGGACTGCTGTCCTGCACCGATACCGATTGCCTGTCCGCCTTTTACATAGCACACGGAATTGGACTGGGTATATTTGAGTGTTATCATAGAGATTGCCAAATCAATTCTGGCCCCCTCCGGTATCTCTTTATTCTCAGTTACGATATTAGAGAAGAACTCCTCGTCTATCTTCAATTCGTTTCTCCCCTGCTCAAAGGTGATGCCAAACACATCCTTATGCTCCAGTGGAGCCGGTACATAATCCGGATCGATCTGAATCACATTATAGTTTCCTTTTTTCTTCTGCTTTAATATCTCCAGCGCTTCCGGCTCATACCCCGGAGCGATTACGCCGTCTGATACTTCTCTTTTAATGAGCTTCGCAGTGTCCACATCGCAGACATCAGACAGGGAAATGAAATCCCCGAAAGAAGACATTCTGTCCGCTCCTCTCGCTCTGGCATACGCACAAGCCAGAGGGGAAAGTTCTCCTAAATCGTCTACCCAGTATATCTTAGCCAGCGTATCTGTCAGCGGAAGCCCCACTGCCGCTCCGGCCGGGGAAACATGCTTGAAAGAAGTGGCGGCTGGAAGCCCTGTAGCCTTTTTCAGCTCACTCACGAGAAGCCAGCCGTTAAACGCGTCAAGGAAGTTAATATATCCCGGGCGTCCGCAGAGTACCTGAATCGGCAGGTCACTTCCATCCTGCATATAAATCCTAGATGGTTTTTGATTAGGGTTACATCCATACTTTAATTCTAATTCTTTCATCTTCCAGACTGCTCCTTTATTTGTTCTTATTGACAATTTTTGTCTCGTATTTACCAGTTGCAATATCGATATAGCGCACGAACAGTGATACCTTATTATCCGCGTTCAGACTGTTCCACAATGTGCCGGTAAACGCGTCCATATCGTCGGGTATGCCTATTACCTTAGGCTCCCCCTCAAAACTCGGAAGTGGATTGCCGTCGCACATATATGTATGGATAAAACGCCCTTCCCCTGCTTTAGGGCTCTCATAAGCATATGTAAAACGATTGCAGGAGGACGGATCACCGTTGTTACTCTTTAAAATAGACATTGCATAATTATAAGTTCCGTTCTCAATATGAAGAATTCCAGATATCCGAGGAGTATAATTTGGCCCGTCCGGCTCGAACTCCCGGCTTCTCAGCGACTGCTCGAATGTCATCTGCTTATCCATGCCTTCATAAATCGTATCCGTCTGGTCCCCATTTGTTACAATTGTCTTGTTGCCCAGCACTCTGACCGGTGCATAGATGATTAAACTTGGATCGGTGAGCTTGGATTCATCGAAAGCCTGTGTACGGATTCCTTCCCCGTCTTCTACAAATACACGGTTACGGCTGTTCTCACTTCTTCCCATGATAAAATAGGCGGTCACCGCCTTAGTACCGTCGGCTGACTTTCCAATAATAATTCCTCTTCCAGGATAAGAGTTGCCCTTAAGCTCTTGTTCAATTGATAACATTTCCATGCCTGATTCTCCTTTTATAATTTATCGCTTTTGATATTATAACCCGATTCTATGACATATTTCCAGTCTTTCTCCTAATTTTTTCTCAATTTACGCGAAAGCTGTCGTTTCAGCAGTGCATTTAATACAAATGACTGTACCGCCGAAAATGCGATACCAAGTATGACCGACCATACTCCGTATTGAAATATTCCAAGCAGCAGCACACTGGTGTTGATTCCGAACATCACCGCCGCCACATTGATGCGCTCATTTTTTTCGTGCAGAATCAGCGCCACTGTGTCAAAGCTCACCGCGGTCGCCCCTTGACTGATACAGAGATAGTACCCACATCCCACCATCACCGCCGCCAGTAGTGCTGCGGCCGGGCGAAATAGCGGCAAGTCCATTCCAAGTGCATGGAATCCACTAAAAAACACCATGTAGCAGATGCCGCCCACAATGGTGCCTTTGAAATATTCTTTTCCCAGAAAAACATAGCAGAGTATCAACATCAAAATAGTTATCAAATCAGCTATCACCGCAGTATCCCAGCCAATAAGCGGGGCCACGATCATAGAAAAACTGGTCACCCCCTCCATTCACAATCTTCTGCGGCACCGTAAGAAATGCATAGGCCGACGTCATAAGAAGATTTCCCATGATTATTTTCACATACCTCATCCTCTGTTCCCCCTGTTTTTTCTCTTCCCCTATTATACACGATTCAACGCTCTTTTTCACCACATTCTTGCTGTTAGGCCGAAGGCATGATAAAATGGTAAAGATATCAAAAAGGAAGTGAAGAGATTTGCATACAAATCAAGTAGACTTTTCCGGCGAAAATATCCGCCATAGCATCCTGTCCGTGGCCGCTCCCATGCTGACCGCGCAGGTGCTGAATCTGTTGTATAATATTATAGACCGCATATATATCGGAAAGATTCCGGGGGAGGGCACCATCGCGCTGGCAGGTCTGGGCTTGTGTTTTCCTATCATCACCATGGTCACCGCATTCGCCAATCTATTCGGCCTCGGCGGGGCGCCGCTGTGCTCCATAGCCCGTGGGCAGAACGACCTCCCATTAGCCAGAAAGATTATGACAAACGCATATTTTATGTTACTTACATGCGGGGTCCTGCTTACCGCTCTTGGAATCATTTTCCACAGGCCTCTGCTGTATTTATTCGGAGCCAGCGCCTCCACCTATCCTTATGCCTCCGGTTACATGGTTATCTACCTGCTGGGTACCATATTTGTCATGACATCTCTGGGGCTGAACCCCTACATTAACAGTCAGGGATTTGCCAAAATAGGAATGCTGACAGTCCTTCTTGGCGCAGTATCCAATATCATTTTAGACCCTATTTTTATTTTTGTCTTTCACCTCGGGGTGAAGGGCGCCGCAATTGCAACGGTTATCTCACAGCTCCTATCTGCCGTCTGGGTACTTGGTTTCCTGCGCGGAGAAAAGGCAGAACTGAGACTTCATTTCTCCGGATTTAGACCGGACTTTAAGTGCATCGGCCAGATTGCGGCACTCGGTACAGCCAGCTTCGTGATGTCCTGCACAGACAGCCTTGTGCAAATCGTGTGCAACGCGACACTTTCCATTTATGGAGGGGACATTTATATCAGTGCGATGACGGTAATCAACAGCGTACGCCAGATTGCCCAGACACCCGTCATGGCAATCAGCGACGGTGCCTCCCCTGTCATCAGCTACAATTACGGTGCAGGAGCCTACCAGCGGGTACGAAAGGCAATCCGCTTCATGACGCAGCTGGGCTTCGGCTACACCCTAATATTCTGGGGGCTTTTGTCGGCGTTTCCCGCTTTTTTTATCCGGATTTTCAACCGGGACGCTGGGCTGCTTGCAGTATCCGTCCCTGCCCTGCACATATATTTCTTCGGCTTTTTTATGATGGCTTTCCAATTTTCCGGGCAGAGCGTATTCAAATCTTTGAACAAGGCAAAGCATGCCGTTTTCTTCTCCATACTGCGAAAAGCTATCATCGTCATTCCACTGACATTACTGCTCCCCCGCCTTGGAAATCTGGGTGTGAACGGGGTATTTTTAGCAGAGCCGATTTCAAATTTTATAGGCGGCCTTGCCTGTTACATAACAATGCGTGCGACCGTCATGCCAGAATTAAGGCATCCCCATTCGTAAAACAACTATACAGGAGAGGTATTTATGGAGAACACTAGAAAAGATTATTTTACTGCCGGCATTCGTGACGGAATCCCCATCTGTCTGGGCTATATCGCTGTTTCTTTTACATTTGGCATTATGGCAAAAAATTCGGGCCTGTCAGCATGGGAAGCCGTGTTGATTTCCGCCTCCAACTTGACCAGCGCCGGGCAGTTCGCCGGCATATCGCTGATCACCGCACAGGCCGCTTATCTGGAGATGGCCTTCACCCAGCTGATCATCAACCTTCGGTACTGTCTTATGTCTTGTGCTTTATCGCAAAAATTAGACAGCCGTGCCCCCTTCTTCCACAGATTTTTTATTTCCTACGGTATAACCGATGAAATCTTTGGCGTTTCCGTATGTAAAGGCGGCAGTTTGAGTCCATTTTATAACTATGGGCTAATCAGCGTGGCTGCTCCCGGATGGGTGCTGGGTACATTTCTTGGTATCGTATCCGGCAATATACTTCCAGCAAGAATTATCAGCGCGTTAAGTGTATCGCTGTATGGTATGTTCATCGCAGTCATCATTCCTCCCGCAAGGGAAAATAAAGTAATAGCAGGCATTATCATAGTATCCATGATCCTAAGCCTAATGTTCACCAAGATTCCGGTACTGAATTCTGTTTCCCCGGGTTTTCGCATTATCCTTTTAACACTTTTAATCGCGGGGATAGCCGCTGCATTATTTCCTGTAAAGGAGGCCGAAACCGATGAGGCATAATATATACATTTATATTTTTATTATGGCAGGAGTCACTTATTTAATCCGCCTGTTGCCCTTAACATTGATACGAAAAGAAATCAAAAGCAATTACATTCGTTCTTTTCTGTATTATGTACCTTACGTCACATTGGCTGTTATGACTTTTCCAGCTATCCTCAGCGCAACAGCAAATATCTGGTCGGCGGCGGCCGGCTTTACTACGGCCCTCATACTCGCTTACCACCGGAGAAGCCTGATAACCGTATCACTGGTCTCGAGTGTCTGTGTCTTTCTCGCAGAACTGTTTACCGGACTGTAAAGGGGAGGTCTCTATGCAGAAAAGACATCAAACTACAACATTATTGTTCAGTATCATCATTGTGCTTGCCGCCCAAGTGAATATGAATTTGTTTATTAGTAACTTTAAAATTTCTATCGGTATTATCATGTTTTCAGTTTTCTTGTTGCTGACGGGAAAATATCCCATAATTCCCGTTACCCTACTGTCCGCTGCAGGCGTTTACGCCTCGAGAATTGCCGTGTATTGGTTTCAGCACGCTGCACTAGGCACTTCTCTGCAAAATTATTTTCCCGAGATGGTTTTCTATCTTGTCTACGGAATAAGTTTTTGGCTGTATTGCCGAAGTCAAGATTATGAATGGAGCCGTTTTGCGTTCCCTGTATTTTTTCTCTTTGACTATTTTTCTAACTTGACGGAGCTCCTTCTCAGATTGGGAGCCGGAGCATTTACCAGCAAAAATCAACTCAGCATCATACTGGTGGCCGCCATCCGTACTGTCATCATCTGGTGCCTTTATCTTGTACTGCGCTACTACAAGTTCAGCCTGCTAAAAAGAGAACATTCGCAGAGATACCAGCGTCTGCTCCTTTTAATCTCCAAACTGAACGGGGAAGTACTGTGGATGAAGAAAAATACGGGACTGATCGAAGAGACCATGAACATATCCTACAGGCTCTATCAGGATATGACGGAACAGGGTATCGACGAGGCCCTGTCAAAAAAAGCGCTTATAGTAGCGAAGGATATACACGAAATCAAAAAGGAATATGCATTGATTCTGCGCGGCCTGTCGGATGCCATGGACTTAAATCTAAACGACGAAGGAATGTATCTGGAAGATATCTTTCAAGTTCTGAAAAACAGTCTTACCGAATTTGAGGCGTCCGCCAACAGGAAACTGGATTTGGACATACGTCTGGAAGAGAATCTTTATACAGAAAACCACTATTTTCTTATGTCTATCTTCCGTAATCTCCTCACCAACGCCATGGAGGCTTCCTGCAAGGACACTGTATCTGTGAAAATACGGCAAGTTTCGGACAAAGACAATTGGCTCTTTACGGTTGCCGACGACGGGCCCGGCATCGCCTCAGAAGATTTGGAAGAAATATTCCAACCGGGTTTTTCCACGAAAATCAACTATGAAACTGGAGAAATCAACCGGGGGCTGGGTCTTAATCTGGTACAAGATTTAATTGAAAATCAGTGGAAAGGATGTATCCGTGCTGAGTCCCGTCCCGGCGAGACTGTATTTTCTATATGGATACCAAAAGAACAATGGAAGGGAACAAAATAATGAAACTATATGTAGTCGATGATGATAAAAATATTCAAAATATACTAAAAATGATTATTCGTGACAGGGCGCTGGGAACACTTTGCGGTATCGCCTCCAATGGGGCAGACGCCCTCGAAGATATGCCTGTCCTAAAGCCAGACATTGTCATTGTGGATTTGCTGATGCCGGAAATGGATGGCATTACTTTTGTCAAAAAAGCGCGTACGCTTCTGCCCTCCACCGCCTTTATCATGCTTTCGCAGGTGGCCTCCAAAGATATGATTGCGGGAGCCTATGAAAGCGGCATTGAATTCTACATTCAGAAACCGATCAACAGTGTGGAGGTGGAGACCGTAGTCCGAAAAGTTGGGCAGTCACTCAGCGCACAGCGGACGCTGATGCAGGTTCAGAATCTTTTCACCTCGCAGCAGCCTGCCGGAATCCAGCCTGCCTCCCCCTCCTCCCTTTCACAGGAACGCCCTCACATTGTGCGTCTGAAGGGCATTCTGCAGAAATTAGGTATCATCGGCGAACGCGGCAGCCGGGACATTATCCAGCTGGTCGATTATCTGGTGGAGCACAATATCAATATAGGAGAGGCGACCTTGACAGAACTCTGCAGTAATTTCAGCGACAATCCAAAGTCCGTCGAGCAGCGTATCCGAAGGAGCGCCAGCGCCGGCATGGTCAACCTAGCCAATCTTGGACTGGAAGACTATTCCAACGATACCTTCACCACTTATGCCAACACCCTCTATAATTTTGAACAAGTACGCCGGGAAATGGACTATATCCGCGGAAAGGGTTCTCGGCATGGCAATGTGAAAATCAAAAGTTTTTTAAACGCGCTCATGGTCGCATGTCTGGAGCCTTAAAGCCGGGGCATATTGCATAAGAAATAACAATACTTTTTGTAGTATACGTAGATTTTCCAGAGATTTTTGATACCATTTGTATCTTTCTGAAACCTCTTTGTTAAATTTTAATCAGTTAAATAACGTTGATGAAACGATTAAAATTTAAGGAGGGTTACATGTTAACAATTATCTCTGGAGTTGGACTTTTACTTTTAACACTGGCAGGCTTTTCTCTTTTTAGTCTCAAAATGCCCAAAGGACAGGCCGCAATGTCAGGCATGGCCAATGCGGCGATTGCAACATTTTTAGTAGAAGCTGTGCACCGTTATATAACCGGCGATCTTCTCAGCCTTTCATTCTTTCAGGAATTGGGCACCACCGCCGGAAGCCTCGGCGGAGTCGCAGCCGCTATAACTGTTCCGATTAGCATGGGGGCAAATCCGGTTTTTGCAGTTGTGGCCGGTGTAGCCGTTGGCGGTTATGGGATTCTTCCCGGATTTATCGCAGGCTATCTGGTAGGTCTCGTCGCCCCAGTAATTGAACAGAAACTTCCTGAAGGACTCAATATGATTGCAGGCGCCCTTATCATCGCGCCATTTGCGCGTATGATTGCACTGCTCGTCAATCCGGTAGTCAATTCTACCCTTGTCCGCATCGGTCAGACTATCTCTGCCGCCGCTGACCAGTCTCCTCTTGTAATGGGACTTCTTCTCGGCGGAATTATGAAAATGATATGTACTTCCCCTTTAAGTTCCATGGCTCTCACCGCCATGCTAGGTCTCGACGGCCTCGCCATGGGAATTGCCTCCATAGCCTGTGTAGGCGGTTCTTTCACAAACGGACTGATTTTCAGCCGTCTAAAGCTGGGGGACAAGAGTAATGTTATTGCCGTTATGCTGGAGCCCTTGACTCAGGCTAATATAATTACCGCAAACCCGATTCCCATTTTCTGCTCTAATTTTGTCGGCGGCGGACTGGCCGGAATGGCTGCCGCAGCGTTTGGCATTATAAACAATGCACCGGGAACCGCCTCTCCCATTCCGGGACTTCTGGCGCCGTTCGCATTCAATTCTCCTGTCAAAGTAGTATGTGCTCTGGCTCTAGGTATTGCGGGCGGGTGCATTGCAGGATATTTAGGTTCCGCTATTTTTAAAAGACGTTTCACAAAACCAGAGACAGCCCCTTTCCCGAAGGATGCTGTACTGGAATAATTCCGATACCCATCACACCCTTTCATTAGGAAAAGAAGTGCCGCAGAACAGTATCTTTCATCTGATCTGCGGCACTTCTTTTATAGTTTTTTAAGCCTTTTATCGGCGCTGTTTTAAACATTGTCCTGCGCCATCAGGACCTTCTCCACCTGCTCTGTGGCCTCATCTTTTGAGATACCGAGCGCTGCTGAAAATTCGGAGCCTACAAGTCCCTCTACACGGCTGAGAAACCTCTTATCACTTTCTTTCAAATGCTTTCCTTCCGTACTTCTTCTTGTCCGCTCAGAACAGATTCCCTTAAGCATCTCAAGCCAATTCTCCAGCTCACAAGAATTGACCATCTCTCGGAATTCCCGTTCTCTGACCTTATAGTCTTTGTGGTAACATGATTTAATCTTATACTGCCCCTTCAAAAAACCACCAGCCTGCTCTGCCGAAATAATCCGCCTCATGGACGGGCCGACCTTCACATAGACAATACTTCCTTCATAGACAAGAGAGCGAAGCTTGTAATAGTCCTCCCCGGTGTTCATAAATGCAGGAGTTCCAATTTCTTCTACCCGGCACACGCCGCCATTTTTATACACAACAATATCGTTTACATTATACATCCAATTACCTGCACTTTCTCTGTTTGACCAAAAGGGACATTTCCATTATAGCACAATTTGCATAAATAATCAGTATATTGTTCAATACTCTTTAATTATACGAGAAACAAAATACTTTTTCATAGGCGCCACCGCCATATCGCTATTTTTTCAAGTCAGTTTATTTCCTTAAAAATCACTTCAAAAAACCCACAAACATAGTGCTTGTGGGTTTCCATGCAATAAAAATATGCAATTGATTATCTCTTTGAGAATTCCAAAGGTTCATTTTATGCGGTTTTCAGTGCTGTTTGTTTCTATCCTGTTTCTAATGGACAAATCTTGAAAACAGTCTAAAATCAAACTTTGGACTTATTTTGAAAGCATTTCATTGACTTTCTTCTGAACAGCAGTTGCATCATAGCCTGCATTTTTCAGGCGGTTGATTCTATCCTGACCATTTCCCCACTTGCCCTGAATAACTTCTTTTGCAATGGTGTCAATGGATTTCTTGGAAGAAGATGAACCTGAAAGAAGACTGTTGACCTTTGCTTGAACAGCATTGTAATCATATCCTGCATCAGTCAATGCTTTCTTTCTTGCATCACCATTTCCCCATTTTCCATTGATGACTTCTTTTGCAATTTCATCAACAGATTTCTTTGCAGGTGCTTTATTTTCTGAAACAATATTGTTCACAATCTTCTGAATTTCAGAATAATTATAACCTGCATTGGTCAGTTTTGTTTTTCTGTCTTCACCATTTCCCCAAAGACCTTGAACAACTTCTTTTGCAATTTCTGAATTAGATTTCTTGGAAGAAGATGTTTCTGCATTACCAAAATACCAATCCATGTCAACATTCCCATTGATACCATTGACTTTTCCTGTGCTTCCGTACTGCTGAAAAGCACAAGCATATGCAGGTGTTCCTGATGTATAATGTGCCAACCAAAAGACATATTTGGAAATCAGGCTTGCATCATACATGTTTTTATAATAATCAATGTTGGAATAAATTCCTGCTTTATAACCAAGCTGTGTTACTTTTTCGCAAAATGCTTTTGTAAAAGCAATACATTCATTTTTACCAAGGGAAATTCCTTTTTTCTTTGCATAGTTTACTGTATCATATTCAAAATCAAAGAATACAATACAATTGTTTCCAAGACCTGCTTTTTTCATCTGTTCAATACAGAAAATAGCTTCTTGCTTTGCCTGTTCTGCATTAAGTGCATAACTAAAATGATATACACCTTTGATTTCAATTCCATTTGCTTTGCATCCTTTGACATAATCAAAGAATTTTCCATCAACGCTTGTTCCATAACCTTCACGAAGAATAGCAAATTGAATTCCATCTGCTTTTACCTTTTTAAAATCAACATTTCCTTGCCAATAAGAAATGTCTATTCCTTTAATTTTAGACATAATTATTCACCATCTTTCTTCTGTGTCAAAATATCAATTGCTTTACTGATAACAGCAGGAAGTGGAATTCCCATCAGACCTGCATTTTCCACAATACTGATTGTTTCATTTGCAATGAATCCAATAATGACTGCATCTCTGATGTAATTTGAACCAATTACAAGGTCAAGTCTATATGCGATAAGAACAAACAGAAGTGTCATTCCTTTTCTGCAAAGACCTTTCCAACCTGCCCTTGATTCCAAAGTTCCTGATTCAGTTTTCTTGCTGTTGTGAAATACACCTGCAACCAAAAGACCGCTGATGTAATCAATTGCCATAAAAATAATCAATGTCATCAAACCTGCATCCCAACCCCCAAATAAGGAAGCAATGAATGCACCAACAACACCAATACTTGTGCAGATTCCTTCTTTCATTTATCTGTACCATCCTTTCTGAAATAAGAATCCCCACAAGGTTATGATGAACCTGTGGGGACTGTGTATTGATTGCTTTTTTCCTTTACTGTGCATCTTCTGCAAGTTCAGGAAGGTCAAGGTCAATCAGAACCTGCTTCACCTGTTCCCTGATTCGTTCAGGAACATCACCAATGGTCTTTTTGCCTTTGATGATAAGTGTTGCATATACAACTGCCATTTCCATCACATCCTTTCCAAACAATATTCTGTATATGATAAACTGAAACATCAGTCATCACCTTCTGTTGCAATGCCCCAATTATTCAAAATCTGAATAACATCATCTTTCAACTTTGCAGGGACATCATCAATTTTCTTCACACCTTTTCTGATAAGGTCTGCATAAATCTTTGCCATAACTGTTCACCTGTCCTTTCATCAAGCAAGCATTTCATAAACATCACACAATGCAAGCTGTGTGTCTGTCATCTGCTGTTCAAGTTCTTCATTCTTTTCAGAAATAATCTTGATATATTCATCCTTGTCATATTCCACAAGGTTGAACTGATATTCCTGAACTTCCTGTTCATCCATGGTCACAGTGACCTGTTCAATGTCTGTTGCAACAAAGACCTTGCTTTCTGTGATTTCAACCGCCTTTGGTTCAACAGCACTTCTTTGAAGTCCATAATTTTTCATGATTGACAAACCGCCTTTCTTTTTGTTTTTATATTTGTTTCATAATATTTTTCAGCATGTGGAATCAATGGTTGAATATATTTCTGTTGCAATCTGAATGAATCACAGTGAATCAACCAACCTTTATATGAATTGATTGAACACCATTCAGAATAATTCATCATGTTTCCATTGCTGACTTTCTTCCTGATGTCTGTCATCTTCCTTTTCATCTGCTTGCATGTAGATTTGCGAAGCAGAATATAATTCATAAAAATTCTATATCCAAGGAAGTCAACACCCCTGACATATGTTGGGAACACCTGCCAATTGTCCTTTACTGTCAAATGAAGTTTTTCTTTGAAGTAAACATCAATTTCTTTCAATAATTGATGAAGTTCTTCCTTTGTTTCACCAAAAATCACAATGTCATCCATATATCTGTGATAATGCTTGACATGCTTTTCTTCCTTCAACCAATGGTCAAAAGATGAAAAATAGAAGTTGCCTGAATACTGTGAAAGATAATTCCCAATTGGAACACCTGTGTTTCCTTCTGTGGAATCAATAATTTCATAAAGCAACCACAACAAATCTTTGTCTTTGAAAAGTCTTGCATATTTTGCTTTCAGAATGTCATGGTCAATGGAAGGATAATATTTTCTTGCATCTAACTTCAAACAATACTGACACCCCTTGACATCTGTCTGCATATCATGCTGAACTCTTTTCAGTCCAAAGTGAATTCCCCTGTTTGGTATTGCTGAATAGGTGTCAATTGTCAGGTTTTTAATCAGTATAGGTTCAATCACCTGCAAGATTGCCCATTGACAAATCCTGTCAGGGAAATATGGAAGTTTATATATTTCCCTTTCTTTTCCGCTGTCATTCTTGATGAATGTTTCATATGGTGATGTGTGATAGGTTTTATATTTCAGTTGATTTTGAAGCAATCCCAAATAATAATCAGGATTTTCATTGACCATTAAAACTTCTTGATACCACCCTTTGCCCTTTCTTGCATTTTGGTGTGCTAATCTCAAATTATCCATGTCATAGATTCGTTCATATAAATTCCCAAATCTTTTCATGTTTTGATATTCTCTTTTCTGTATGCATTAAAGTCAAGTTTTCGCATCACAGAACACTGTGACCTACTAACACAACTTCCCTTTATGCCTGATTGGAAATCAGGACTTTTGTGTTTTGCCAAGTGGCAGGGTCAGACAATTCAGACTATATGAAAACAGGGACAACCGCCTTGGAAGTCCCTGTTTTTGATGAATTTAATGCATTTACTAACTGACTGCTGATATTCCGATTACGATTCCTGACACTATTATTCAAATTCCAATAGAAACTGCCTGCATTACTGCCATTATTCCAATTACTGCCTAATTGAGCAATCTTTTTAATGTTTGCTGTTGCAGGTAGTCACAACAGGCGAAAATCAACATTGTCTGACCCATATATTCAATTATGCGGTTGCAGTAGGAACATACACCAACCGACCGCCGATATGCCGATAACGAAACCCGACACCAGCATTCAAATACCAATAGAAACCGCCCGCATGACCGCCATCACTCCAAATACCGCCCAATAGAGCAAGCCTATATCCATTCAGGTTCTGTGTTACCCAATGATAATCACCAACAGGAAGGGAACTGTTTCCAAGACATTCAGAAGCCATGAATAACCAATCACAAGCTGTGGAATATCCCATTGCTGAAATATAACCACCTGCATTTGTGACAGTGAAACCTGCACCCTTGTAGTTGTCTGTTTTCTTATTTTCTGCAAAATTGAAATCATCACAATAGAATGGTTCACCACCACCCATTGCACCATTTCCCCAAATATTAGGGTCAATGATAAATTTCCAAATATTGCCCCAATCATTTTCAACACCACGATAAGACACAGAAGTCTTTCCATCTGCTGTTTCAGTAGTTTGAACACCACCTTTTTCATTGATGGTTTCAGTTGCCCTTCCTGTGCCATTTCCAAGGCTTGCAGTCGAACCTGTCAAAGATGCACAGTTGTATGAACTATTGTCTGAAATGCTAACAACACCCTGACCAATAGCAGTCTGAAAGTTCATTGTTCCCATTTCAATCATACAAAGAAGCTGTTCCATAGAAGCAATTTTTGAATTTTCAAGATGCCAATTTGAACCCCTGTTTTGTGCCATTGTTTCAATGTTTGGTCTTGTTAGATTTTGTGTCAGACCGCTTGCAGGTTTTACACCTGCAATAGAACAGAACTTGTCTTCACCAACAGTCATAACCTGTTCATCAAGAAGCAAATATGCACTTTCAGAAGTGTCATAAATAGAACCTTCATATGCACCAATAAGGATATAATCAAGTTCATTTCCATTTGCATCATAGAATGCAGGGTGAAGTCTAAATCCTGCCCTTGCTTTTTCACTGACATAATAGTTTGCTTTTCGCAGGTGATAACCAATTCCTGTGTCAATTGGGTCATATACAACAGGACATACAAGATAATAGAATTTCGGTTGATACACCATAACCTGACCATTTGAACCATCTTCTGCATAGTTATCATCACCATAATATGCTGTGATAGTTCCATCATCAGAAACATTGCATCTTTTTCTTCCACCATACATTTTGAACTTGTCAAAATCTGCACCTGCTGTCAGATTGACTGCACCTGCAATTCTTGTGAAGGTCTTATTTTTATAATCAACCTGCAATCCAAGAATGTCATCATCAGTCAAACCAAGATATGCACGAAGGTCAGCAACACCTGCAAGAATTTCCTGACTGTTGAAGTTTTCACTTCTTAATTCTTCAAGATTGGAACTTGCAGATGCATTTTCATTCTGTAAAGACTGATAAACACCATTTGCAGTTGCAACAGAAGAATCAAGATTTGATTTTGCTGTGTTTGCAGACACAATCACAGAAGACAAATCTGATTTGATTGAATCTGCATTAGAAATCACAGTTTCAAGCTGACTTTTCGCTGTGGTTGCGTTACTGATTGCAGTTTCAAGATTGGTCTTTGCAGTCTGACCTGTCTTTGTGGAAGTGTCCAAATTGGATTTTGCTGTGTTTGCATTGCCGATTGCAGTTTCCAAATTGGATTTTGCTGTGTTTGCTGTTGCTATGGATGCATCAAGATTTGTCTTTGCAGTTTCAGCATTAGTCTTTGCTGTGTTTGCGTTACTTGTTGCGGTTTCCAAATTACTTTTTGCTGTGTTCGCTGTGCTTGTAGCATTAGTTAAATTGGTCTTTGCTGTGTTTGCTGTGGAAGTTGCAGAAGTCAACTGTGACTTTGCTGTGTTTGCTGTTGCTGTTGCATTTTCCAATGCGGTTGTTACAGACTGTGCAGAAGCAACCTTTGCATCAAAATTTGCAACCTGTTCATCAACATCATCTTTTGCCTGAACAATTTCATTCTTGATGTCCTGATAACTGTTATTGTCATCATTGACTTTGTTCAGTGCATTGATAATGGAAGACCTGACTTCTTCACCATAAACTGCTTGTGCAATTTGGTCTGTGTACTGTTTAATATCTGCCATTATTCTTCATCCTGCCTTTCTTCTTTTTTCAGTTCTTCAAGATACATATTGAAATCATTTATCATTTCAATTTTTGCCTGTGATGTAACCTGTGAATGAATGTCTGCAATAATTCCTTCCATGATGAAATTTGGAATTCCACATTCCTGTTTTGCTTTATTGACCGCTGTCAGAATCATTCCTTTTGCGGTTTCCAATTCCATTGTCAAAGGTCTTGGTTTTTCTTCATCAAATTTCATAGCCATCATTCTTTTTCTTCCCTTTTCTGATTCTGTACTTGTGCAAGCATTGCAAGCACTTCTTCCTGTGTATATGTTTTTTGTTCAGAAGCCTGAACCAATTCAGATTGTTCAGGCTTCTTTTCTTCTGTTTCTGCATTGTTTCCATTGATATATATAGCCATTGACATCAATCCTTTCTTTATCCTGAATACCAAGTTCCTGAAATAAGAATTCCATTTTTGAATTGTAATTTACAATTATTTGACCAAGATGAAAGTTTTCCATCACTACTAATACCAAGAACCTGAACAAATGTCATTGTTCCTGTTATTCCACCACCTTCAAAGGAAGGATTCTTCAAAGTCCAACCATGCATGTCAATGTTACATCCTGCATGAAGTTCACCTGCTGTGTAATTTCCCCAACCTTTATTCTTCTGAACATATGTCCATTTCATTGTATAAACATTTGTAGAAGAAGAATCTTTGGAAGCCCATGTCATATATGAACCATTATATTCAAGGTCAAAATTTAATCCTTTTTTTGATGAATCACTTTGAAGGTTGTTTGTTCCGATTTTTCCAACATAATAATCATCACGATAAAAATGACAACCATTATAATTGAATTTTGAAACAAGTTTTTGTGATGATGTTACTGCACTGTCATAAATGCGAAGTTCACCACTTTCAAACTGAATATATTTGCTGATGTTATTCCATGCAACTTTCACAGAAGTTGCATTCTGCTGAATCTTGGTTGAAAATTCAGAAGCATTCAACTTCTTGTTAACTTCTGATGTGATTGCATCAGTTGTCACCTTAATTTGTGCAGATGTTGAATAATTTTTCAGTTTGTTGTCTGTGTATGCTGTTGCTGTTTCTTTTGCTGAAAGAAGGACAGCATCACCTGTGTTTTTGATTGCAGTTTCAACTTCTGTCTTTGTCCAATATGCTTTCAGTTGGTCATCAGTGTAACCTTCTGCATTGTCCTGTGCATCAGAAATTTTCTTTTCAACTGATGTTTTGTATGAAACATCAAGTTTTTCAGCAGAAACAGAACCACCAACAAGTCTGTCACCAACAATCTGTCCATCCATTGTGATTGCAGTTGCATATTGTCCATTGTAGCCTGTGGAACTATAACCAAGACCATTCAGATTCCACCGCCAAACCTTTCTTGCGGTTTCAATATCATCAGTGTCCATGATTAGAAGTTCATCAGCATTTTCTGTGATGACAACATGTCCATTCAATGCAGAATGAATCAATGATGTTGCATTGTCCACTGCCTGTTTCACTATGCTGTCAGAAGAAGGAATTTCATTGATTTTCTTCATGATTTCAGCATTAGCAGAAGAAGCTGAACCTGTCATTCCATTTGAAACACTTTGTCCAAGGGTGATTGTGTTCTTGGAAGGTGAATCAATATATATTGTCATCTTGGTGACAGGGAAGAACCTGTCAAGTCCATTTGGTTCAGATACAACCCTGATTTCATCCAACATTTTGATTCTTTCAATGTCCACATCCATCATGTGCAAGTCAACAGCTTTGACTTCAAGTGTGACATTTTCAAATTGAATGTCTTTCAGGTATTCTTCACCTTTGGTTTTCAGATTTGCAGGAACATTGACATCATCAAATGTTACTGTCCTATAAATCCAACCATATGTGTTGACCGCTGATTCTGAATAGATGAAATCACAGTCATTATTCACACTTTTGATTGTCAGTCTTTCTTCAAGACCTTCAATGGAACTTTCTTCAAGTCTTGCACCAAGTGGGATGACAGCAGTTACAATGTCAGTTGCATCAATGTCTTTTGTAAAATCAAGAAGATTCTGACCAAATTCAATGACCTGTGTGTTGGTGTTTGGATAATCTTGCAAATAATCAAGATACCTGATTCCATCTACTTTTCTAATTCGTAAATGTCCACCATAAGTGTCAAGCAGGTCTGACTTAATAACTGACATTGTGGTTTCCCAATTTGTATATTTATAAAGGGAATCATTGTTGTCAACAACTGTGACTGTTCCAAGTACAAACATCTTTCCAACTGTATAATTGGAAGGAATGGTGTGTGCATAATGCCAAAGAAGATTGCTTCCATTTTCATATGGATTGTGTGCAGTTTCAATGTCTGTTACATTTGACACATCCTGTGCTGTGTAATTTGGAAGGCTTGCTTTGCTTCCAATGATTGCTGTTGCATCTGTGATTTCAACTGAATCAATAGCAAGACCAAAATAATTGTTCACACTGCTATCTGTATGCCAATACAGATAGAATTCTGTTGAAGGAATAACAAATGTCTTTCCTGCAAGGTCATTTGCCCTTTTCCTTGAAAATGCAGAATAAATCTGATTATTCTTTACATAATACAAAGAAGCATAATCAAAAGAAGCGGATTCACCTGCACATTCTGCATTGAATTTGATTCCAAGATGAAGTTCTGCAATCTGTGCATTATGGACATTTATCAATGTTTGTAAATATCCCCTGACTGTTTGATTGTGATAAACAGCAGGTCTTTGAATAGAATCATTGAAATATCCAAGTTCACCTTCACAAGTTATCTTTTTTCTGTTACGAAAATCAACAGATTCATCAATCACCCTTCCACAAAAGATTTCATCTTCATTGTCCATCACCTGAATGACAGATTTCATTTTTTGAATCTTGTCATAATAGGGATGTGTTGGAAAGATGGTGAATTCAAAAGAACCTGCATTGTTTTCCTTCAAATCAACTTTTGGGGAATTCAACACAAGTTCTTCATCACGCAAATCAAACAATGGAAGGTTGTCACATAATACTTGATACATTATAGACTTCCCCCCTTATAATCAATTGTTATTGTTCCATTTCCTGTGAATGTCACAAAGTTGTCACCTTCTTGAAGCCTGATTCCAAGAACTGTTGTTGTTCCTTTTGGAAGGTCATATGTGACACCATTATGATTCACTTTCATGTTTGCGGTTGTGGTGAAAGTAGGGGACACAATCTTTCTTCTGTTCAGAAGATTGACTGTTGCTGAACCGCTGACTGTCACTGTGTTCAGATAGATGATTCCATCAATGAAACTGAAAGTGTCCCAAATCCAAGGTGTTGAACTTGAATTCACTTCAAGTTTGTATGGGTCAACTTCTGCATCAACCACAATTGTTGCAAGTCTTTTGTTCGTTTTGAACTGATTGACCTTGCATCTTCCTTCATAATAATAGTTTTTGTCCCAATCAAGCAGAATCCGAAGTCTTCTTCCATGAACATAATTTGTCACTTCTGAAAGTGTTGCAGACCATGCATTGATTGGGTCAATAACTGTAAAAGTGAATTGCAGTTTCCGCTGTTTATATTTGATGTCATCAGTCAAGACTTCTGTCAGGTCAATAACACCATCAGCACCTGTCAAATCCACTGTTTCTGTTTTCGGTTCAGGAAGACCAATGTCTTTTGAAGTCAGAATCAGTCCAAAATCTCTATATGAATTTTTTGTTCCAAAAGTGACTGTGTTCATTATTGTCTTCCTTTCCTCTTGAATATCTTTCCAAGTTCTTCATCCATCTGTGGTGCAGTTTCAGCAACCAATGCACCTGTGTCAAGAACAAGGTCATATCCCATATTTTCAAGAACCTGTGGGAAGAAATCTTCAAGCAGTGCAATCAGTTTTGTGAAGAACTGAATCAGGATACTGTTTTCACTGTTGACTGCTGTCTGAATCATTTCCATCAGATTCTGTGTTCCAACTACTGTTTCACTTCCTGCTTCACCACCTGCAAGGAAATTCTGTGATGCAGAATCATAACCAAAGATTGTTGGTTGATTCATAATCATTCCCTTGTCCATAGCTTTTGCATACCATTCAATTCCAAGTTTAGGAATAGAACCTTTTAACAAGTCCCCAATCTGCCATCCTGAAGGACTGATTCCGAAGTGTGGAAGTTTGATTTTAGGAAGTTCAACTTTGAATTGGAAGAATCCCTTGATTTTATCAATAGCACCCTTCACAACATTTTTTACATTTTCAAAAATGTTACTGAAAGAATTCTTGATTCCATTCAGCACATTTGTCACAACATTCTTTGCACCATTCAGACCATTGGAAATTCCTGTCTTTATACCATTGATGACATTTGTGACAGTAGTTTTGATTCCATTCCAAACATTGCTGAAAGTTGTTTTCACACCATTCAAAATATTGCTGATTGTTGTTTTTATAGCATTGAAAACATTGGAAATTGTTGTTTTTATACCATTTACAACATTTGAAACTGTTGTCTTGATTCCATTCCATACATTTGAAATGAATGTCTTGACCGCATTGAATACAGTTTCAATCACTGTCTTAATTGCATTTATTACTGTGCTAACAGTGTTCTTGATTCCATTCCATACATTTGAAATGGTGGTTTTAATACCATTCATCAAGTTTGACAGGAATGTTTTGATGCCATTCCACACTGTTTCAGCAACAGACTTGATTGCATTCCAAACTGTTGTCAGAATGTTCTTCAATCCTGACCAATCACCGCTGATTGCATCAACAACCGCTTTCACAACTGTTCCAATTGCTTTGAAAGCAACACCAAGAACATCACCAAGGACTGTTGCAAGTGCTTCAATGACAGGTTGCAGGACACCAACAATGACCTGAACAACTGCTGTGATGACCTGAATCAATGGTGGAAGAATCAAGTTCAGAAGTTCAATCAAAGGTTCAAGAAGAACCATCAACAAATCAATCAGCGGTTGCAATAATTCAAGAATAGGTTGCAACAGTGGAAGAAGTGCTGTGATAAGCTGAACCAATATTGGAAGCACCATTTGCACAATCTGAACTATTGGTGGAAGCAACATCTGAATCAACTGCACTATGATTGGAAGTATAGCCTGAACAATTTGTGTCACAGGTGGAATCAACTGTTCAATCAAGTCCATCAGAATTGGAAAAATAGTTGATGCCAAATCCATCAAAGGTGGAAGCAGACTGTCCAACAGGCTTGTAATAATTGGTGACAATCTCTGAATCAATGCTTGAATTGAAGGAAGTGCTTGCTGAATATAATCAGAAGCCTGTTCCACAATAGGCATCAAAGAAGCACCAAGCTGTGTTCCTATGCTCTGAAATGCTCTTTTTGTTTGGTCAAGTGAATCTGTCAAATTCACACCATTGTCAATCAATTCATCATCAAGAACAAGACCAAGGTCATGTGCTTGTTTTTTCATTTCTTCAATAGAACCTGCTTCACCATTCAGAAGTGGCATAAGTTCAGTTCCTGACCTTCCAAAAAGTTCAGTTGCAAGTCTTGCTTTTTCTGTTTGGTCTTCCATTCCCTGCAATGCTGAAAGTGTGTCCCACATCACATCTTCCTGACTTCTGAAAGTTCCATCAGAATTTGTGACAGCAACACCAAGTCTTTCAAACTGTTCCACATTTGCTTTTGTGCCTGACTTTGCACCATCCATTGCAGATGTCAATGATTTCATTCCTGCTTGCAGGGTATCAACAGAAGTTCCGCTTTGTGAACATATGAAATCAAGTTCCTGATAGGCTTGTCTTGAAATACCAATCTTCTGTGACATCTTGTCAATGTTGTCTGCTGTGGATGCAGATTTTGTTGCAAATCCAACCAATGCAGTTCCTGCAACAGTTGCACCGCCAACAATAGCAGTTCCCCATTTTGCAACAGTTCCAATTCCTGATGACAGTTTGGAACTGAATGTGGATGCTTTTTCAGTTGTTCCTTCAATCTGACTGTTTGCTTCTGAATTGTTTATTGCTATTGTTCCAACAAGTTTGAACAAATCCATGTGTCAGTTCCCCCTTTCTAATCAGGAATAAAATTTTCCATCATGGAATATGATTCTTGAATGGTTGTTTCAATGTCTGACCTATTCCATGATGCTGTGTTCATCAGTTCAACAGTTGTCTGTTCCTGATTTTTATATTCTTCAAGGTAGTCAGACCAAGATTTTTCATATATCTTGTGCAACCAATGTTCCCACTGAACCTTTTCTTTGTGTGATTCAAGGAATTGGTCAATCCAATCAGTGAACCTTCCTGATGCAATGACAGCATCAAGCAAAGAAAATGGACTTGCATATTCTCTGAACAGCAAGTCCATCATCTTCATATCACCTAATTGAACAATTTTGAAACAACCCCAATAAAATCCTTGAATTCATCCTTCTTGAAGAATGCAACAATCATTTCAGTGAAGGTCACCATGTCAAGTTCTGCAATTTCCTTTTCAGTCATTCCGCTGACCTGTGCAAGTAAAGAATAAATTTCCTTTTTGCAGGAAGGAAGATTGCAAATAACAATCTGTGCAAGGTCAAGAATGACACTGAATCCAATAGAATAAATCAGGTCATCACCTTTTACACCTTCATTATCTGCTTTGAATGCAGTTGCAATCTTTCCAAGTGTTGCAGGGTCAAGACTTTCCTTGATTTCCTTCAATCCAATTTTGCTGATAATTTTGAACATAGGGAAAACATCATC
This sequence comes from Bariatricus massiliensis, assembly GCF_900086725.1. Taxonomy (GTDB): domain Bacteria; phylum Bacillota; class Clostridia; order Lachnospirales; family Lachnospiraceae; genus Allocoprococcus; species Allocoprococcus massiliensis. Next base: position 81,205 of record NZ_LT574835.1, read on the forward strand.
AGATTTGAGTTTCCGAAGTTCAAAAGTGGTTGTTTCACTCATAATCATTCACCTTTCTTTGTTTCCTGCACCTTCTTTGGTGCATCCTTTTCAATAACTGTGACAAGTCTTCTTCTGTTGGACTGAATTTCTTTCAGTCTTGCTTCATCACATTCAAAAACTTCACCGACTTCATGAATTTTGGAAGTGTGCTTGTCTGTGAATTTATTGATAACTTTTACTTTCATAAACAATCACCTTCCTTTATGCGGTCACCTTTGGATAATAAATGTGATAGGGAAGGGTGTCCAAATCACTTTCAAGGTCTGCATGACATTCAAATGTATATTTGCCAACAGCACCTTCTTTGTTCTTTCCTTCTGCTTCAAAACCGCTTGTGCAAAGTGCATTGTCCATGATGACAATGATGTTCCTTCCTGCAAGATTCTTTCCTACAAAGGCAATATTGTCATAATAATCACCTTCTGCAAGGTCAGCCCTGCTTTCAATAAGGTCAAAGTTTGTGTCTTCTGATACACCATCTTTTGCAATAAGTGCATCCTTGATGATTTCTTCTGTTAATTCAAGAAGATTGATTTCCATGGATGCAGTTTCACCTGTCTTGACCTTCAAGCCTTTAACAAGAACCAATGCACCATCAGCTTCAACATCAGTGAATTCAGGTGTAATGGTTATTTTTGAACCACCCTGTGTTGCACCAATGCAAGATTCCACAAAGTTCCAACTTTTACTTGAAGAATCATAAGCAAGACCTTTGTGAATAGTACCTGCACCGAACATGATATTTTTTGGTGTGTCTTTGCTGACACCTGTTTTTCCTGTTTTCATGTGTTAAACTCTCCATTCTTTGATATTCAGGTTTATTTGAATTCTATTCAGTCCCTGTTCACCTGTTGGAACAGGAAAAGCTGTGGAAAATGAAACAGCAATCCCTGAACCACTTTCAAGAATTGCTGTTTTTCCATCAGAAGGAAAGAATTCTTTTAATTTTTCCTTGATAGATTCAAGTGTTATATAGTTTTTATTTGTTGTGCCTGTCAGAATCAATGTTCCTTGTTCCATTCCATCTTCATCAGGTGATTCAACTTCTGTGTATTCACCTATAAAATACGGAAAAGACAGGTCTTTTGTCCATTGCATAAATTCATAAGGAATGGACAAGGATTCCATGCAGTCATTTATATAACCTAATGCTTCACTTGTCATCCTAATCCACCAAACCTTTCTTCTGCTATCTGTTGAATTTTAGATTGCAAGGATTGAAATGCATTCCACAACATCCGCTTTGGATGTTTACCAAAAGTGACATGTTTTTCACCTTGTTCATCATAATATGTCCAAGGAACATCTTTTCTTCCATCACCATTTACTGCATAGATGCCTGTTCCAAATTCTTCCCAAATAGCATTTTCATAATCTGAACCAACAGCAACTGTCAATGAACTTTCATCAACTGAATGCTGAAATGAACCTTTTGTTTTTCCTGACAAAACAGCACAATTCCTTTTGGTCTGTGCTTTAAGTTCACCACCTGCTTCTTCAAGAAATGCAAGTGCTGTGTCCTTGATTGCAGTCTTGACCTGAATTGAATAATCATTGAACTGAACACCATTAGACACCAAGACCACCCCCAACATATTTCAAATATATTTCAAGGTGTTTGTGCATCCGCATTGGGTCATCAATCAATAGAATGTCATAAATGTTTCCATCTATAACCATTCTTGCATTTTCTGATGTCAAATCAACTTTTTCATCCTGTGATGTTGACTTGATGACACCATTGATGAAATTAAAAGGATTGCAAACCCATTTCTTTGAAAGTTGCTTGCAATTCTGAAAACCGCAAATGAAAACATGTGTGGTTTCCTGAACCTTTGCATCATAAGTGGAATATGAATTTTGACCGCCCTGATAATCTAACCAACCAAGAAAGTCAATCACATCAGTCCATTCATGTTCCCTTTCACCAATAGCATTTTTCTTTCCTTCATCTTTCACCTGAATCAATGCTGTGACATTTCCACCAATCATCATCAGAACCTTGCTTTCTTGTATGTTTCCAAGAACCCAAGCAGGGACACAGGAAATCCCATGACTTGATTGTTTTTGTCTTGGTCAAAGTAGGTCACTGAATGCCTTGAAAGTGTTTCTGATTTGATTCCAATTCTGTTCATGCTTTCCACTTCCCACTGTAACATTTTGATGACACCCTGCTGAACATCAACAGGATATTCAACTTTTGTCACAAGATTGTGGTCAACAGGGAACAGTTCTGAATTCACCCTGATGAAATCATCACCAATTTCTGTGATGACATATAAACCATCATTGACATTACTTTCAGAAATCTGAATGGTGTCATCCACCCTGATGAATGGATGACACCCTTTGATTCTGTTTCCAAGGCTTGAAGCGGAAAACCTAATGTGTCTATTCTGAAAATTGTTATTGGTGTACTTCCTGATAAGAAGTTCAAGTGCATCAAGTTTTTTCTGCACCTGTTTTTCATCCATGTGCATGAATTCAGGAAGTGACATCACATCTTCAATTTTAACAATCATCTGATTCACCGCCTTTCAACTGATTGTAGGAATTATTCGCTTGCAGGTGCAGTCACAAGGAACTTTGCAAGACAAATCTTTTCCTGATTGGTGATTGCAACACCATAAATCTTGTCAACACTGATGTCAGTGGTTCTTGAAAGTGTCTGTCTTTCAGTTTCCACATTAGTGTCCCTTTTAAGGAAGACAGTCAGTGCAGATGCATCATCTTCTGATTCAGTATCATTGTTCAACTTGATAATAGGACAGTTGTAAACTGCATTGGAAGAACTTCCTGTGGTCTTCACTCTCTTTGAAGGAACAATTCTGACACCTGCAATCATACCGATTTCACCACGCATCATAACAGCATTGTCATACTTGTCAGCAGAAATGAAATCTTTGTCAAGGCGAAGCTGTGTGACCTGTTTCGGATGAACAAACATAACCTTGTCAGACTGCACTTCTTCTTCAAAAGTATCAACTGCATTGACGATTCCTGCATAACTGATGATTGCACCTGCTGTATAGGCCTTCTGAACCCCATGTGGTGCAGAAGAAGCATTGTATGCAACAGTCAGTGCATCCATTGCATCAGAATCAACCTTGGATGCAATAGCCTTTGCAAGCTGTGTGGTTGCTTCACCAACAGGATTTCCATAGCCTGAAAGAACTGCTTCATCAGTCAGGGAAACAGCCTTCATTGCCTTCTTAATACCAAAGGTTGTAGAAGAAGCGGTCAACTGACTTGCAGTGACAGAAGCACCTTCTGCAACATCATCTGCATCACCAATGTAATTGAATGCAGGAACTGTCACAGTGTCACCTGCCTGACCCTGCAAAGTAGTATCAACCTTTGCAAAAGGTGTGACAACAATCTTCTTTGTGACTTTTGCAGAAATCATGTCTGCCATGACCTGCGGATTGATAAGATTTTCAATTTTTGTTACTGCCATAATAATTCACCTATACCTTTCAAATTAGTTGGTTTTGTTTCCTGACAATTCTGCATAAAGTTCAGGATTGTCATTGTAAATTTTCAGCCTGTCCTGATAACCCATCTTGTTGAATTCTTCCTGACTGATTTTCTTGGTGTCATCTGCATCAGGAAGTTTGTGTTCATCAATCTTCTTTTGGGAATCAGTTTCAAACTGTGTTGGAAACTGTGTCTTCAAACCTGCAAGCATGTCATCAATTCCCTTGATGTTGCCTTGGTCATCCAACTTGATTTCCCCTTTTTCTTTCAGCTTGAATGTGAGATAATCAACATCTTTTGCTTTTGCTGAAAGCAGTGCAACCTTGATTGCACTTTCCACCTTGGTCTGTTCCAACTCTGACTGCAATTCAGCAACCTGCGTTTCATAAGCAGTAATTTTGGATTGCAACTGTTCATTACCCTTTGAACCCTTTTTCAGTTCTTCAATCAATGTAGTTGCTTCACCATGCTGTTTTGTAAGTGCATCATGGTCATCCTTTAACTTCTTATATCTGATACCAAGATTTTCTTCATCAGCAAGAAAAATCTTGTTCTGTTTCATTTCACCTGTTACCTTTTCAATCTGTTCATCAGAAAGACCCTGTGATTTCAAAATTTCCTGTAATGTCATTTTTATTTCCTTCCTTTCAATACAATTTTTACATGTTATGTCATGTTAGATTTGAAGCGGATGTTTTACATCATCCCTGATGTTGTGACATACAAAAAGAACAGTTTATTGTCTTATTCAGGACATGTGGTTTTACATTCCACCAAATGAATCAACCACCAACCGCTTCAAAGTATGCATCTTTGAATGATTGATAATTTTTTTCTTTGAATTCCACCAAAAGACCTGATTCATTGTCCAATTTTGTTGCATCATAGTCATCCATATTCCAAGATGCCCTTTGAAGTATGCAACACCTGCAATTGCAATCTTCTGATGGGTCACCAAAACCGCCTGCATATAATGCCCTTGCACCTGTGGATGGAATGACAAATTCTTCATCAATTCCAACAACTTGTCCATCAAGTTCCCTGTGGGTGTCCCTTGTGTTTCCATCCAAAGTTGAATCCCACTGTTTCACTATTGATGCACCAACTTTCACTGCTTTGTGCATTGCATCAAGTGCAGATTGGTTCTGAATTCTGTGACCTTCTGTTCTGACAATTCGCAAGGCTTTTGAATAATCACCATTTATCATCCATTGAAGATTTCCTGCAATCCTTTCAAATGACAAACCGCTTGAAATTCCCCTTGCAATTTCATCTGATATTCTTTTCTTTAACTCATTGACATTGACCCCCATTCTATTATAAAGACCATGACTGATTTTTGAATCAAGTTGAACCGCTTTGACCGCTTGATTTTGGTCAATAGGAAATGCAAGTGGAATTCCCTGACCTTGAAGGTCATACATTGCACCAACAAATCCTTCTTTATAGCATCCATTCAGATATGCTTGCACTGTCTGATAATTATTTGACCGCATATTGTCAAGAATTTTTGAAACCTGCTGTCTTAATGCCAATTGATATTCCAATTGATATATTTTTGATTGTGTCATTTCACTTGCTTGAAGAACCTTGATTCTTTCATTGATTTCTGCAAGTGCCTTGGAATATTCATGTTTCAGTTCTCTGATGACTGCTTTTTCATCCTGCACAAACTGTTTCTGAACAATCAACTGTCTTTTATTCATTGCCATCACCGCCTGAATCATCAATGTCATCATCAGGTGTCATTGAATTCAGCATCTGTTCAGCCTGTTCTGTTTCATCCTGTTCCTGAACTTTCATTTGAACTTCTTCAAAGTCAAGTTCCAAGATTTCACAGATTGCTTGAAGAACAGTTTCATTGTCCAATGCCTGTGCAACATTCAGGATGCTATTCAGCTTGATTTGCTGTGTTTCAGCATCAGTCTTTTCAATCAGTGCATTGTCAGAAGCATTGGTCATGACTTCTCTTTGGAAATCAAACCAAACATCTTTCATTTGATAATCTGTTCCATCAATTCTGTTGATTTCAGCAAGAACAACCTTCAAGATTTTCTTCAAGAACTGTTTCAGCCTGATTTCAAGTTTGTTGCATTTCAAATCAAGAAGTGCATATCTTGATTTGATAACAACATTTGTGACATTTCCATCACCTAACTGTGCAGAATTGAATCCCATTCCAAATCTGTAAATGTTCTTTTCATCTTCCTGCATCTTTGTCAGTCTTGCCTGATATGGTATATCAACAGTGTGAACTTCAACACCACCATTTTCATCAACACCAATCATCTTCTTGGTTTTCAGATTCTGTTGCAGTTCTTCCAAGTTGTCACCCTGAAAACCTTTGACAACATGAAGCGGATGGTCAAAGTCTGCAAGGTTATTGGAAAGACCACAAGACATCATGTCATAATCATCAATCAATGATTTGATTGGTTTCAGACCTGACCACTGTTTCTTGCAGTTGTCCAAGCGGAAGAAGGGGATGAAACCAAAGTTTTCATAATAGGTTGCATCATCACCATCTTTGTGATATGTGATGTGTGGTCTTGGATTCAGCTTTTCTTTTTTATCAAGAATCAGTTTTCCTTCTTCTTCCTGAACATAGAATGTTGTTTGCTGTGAATCCCAAACCTGAATCCGCTTGATGACTTTGTTTTCCTTTGCAATTCTGTCAACATACCAATAAATGACATATTCACAACCATCATCTGTGTCTTTTGCCCTGACTTCAACAACACCCATTGAATCAGCATGTTGAAATGCAAGTCTTCCTTCTGAATTCATGTATGCATACATGTAATCAAAACCTTTGCTGACTGCACCTGTCAGAACATCATTCAATTCTGAATTAAAGTCATCATCAAAGTATTCATCAAGCCTGTCCTGCAATTCAGGAACATCTGTCTTGATGAATCCATCCTTTCCTGAAAGCATATATTGAACTTCTTGGTCAACCAATTCTGTGAAGAAGGGATGTGGAATCTTGATGTTGCTTCTTGTAGTGTCTTCCACAAGTTTTCCATCAGCATTGTAATAGAAAACCCTATATTGCAGAATATCATGTTCTGCTTCATAGTATTTTTGACCTATTTTTGCAAGGCTTTTCTTTGTTGACACCTTGTCTTCATTGATAAATTGAAGAATTTCAGCTTCTGAAAGCATTCCTATTCACCCCTTTCTTTCATGAATTTATCTGTCAGGTCAAGAATTGCATCTGCGTGACTTCCAAACAGATTGCAAACAGCTTCTTCATCATATGATTCAGCACAAAAACCAAAGGAAAACAGGAAGCAGTGACACAGTTCATGAATGACTGTGCTTCTTGTCAATTCCTTTGTCATTCCTTTCCTGATTGATATTGTTTGATTGACATATTCAGTCAGACCAAGAATTGTGTTTCCATTCTCATTCAGAAAAGCCTTGTCTGCATCAGTAAATGCCATTGTCCATTCAAGGTTGTTCACTGTGAATTTCATTTTGTCTGACCGCCTTTCTAATATAACCACTTGTTTCCAAGTATAAATTTTTCAAGTGCATAACGCATTGCATCCATCAGGTGATTGAAGTCATCAATTGGAACATTCAGTTTCTTTCCAAATTTATCTGTGTCCCAAGTGTAATTGCTGATTTCTGTCAGGAAATTCACACATCTTGGATGCACAATGATTTCAAATTCCTGAATCCATTGGATTCCATTGTTCACACTGTCCTTTCCTTTTTTTGCACCTGTGACATGCAGGTGGAAGGTGTTCAGTTCATCAATGGACTTTGGTTCTGCACAATCTGCTGTGATTCTTTCTTTTTTGAATCCCATCTGTCCAACCTTTTCTGCAATTGCTTTGTTGGACAATCCTTTTTCATAGAATTCATCAAACACATAAAGTTTTTTATGTTCCAAATCCAATGCACCACAGAAGAATGCAGAAGGGTCATTTGTATAACCAAAATCAAGACCAAATGCAAACTTCAAATTGTCCTTGATGACACCTGTCTGACCTTCATCAGCTTCTTTCTGTGTTATGAAATTGAATTCTTCTTCCTTCCAATTTTCAAAGACAAGACCTTCAACAATTCCCCATCCACCAAGACCTGCAACAGCATATCTTCTTGGATTGTTCTTTTTCATCCTTTCAAACAGATTCAGGTCATTCTTGTCCAACCATTCATTGCATAAATAATTGGTTGTGATTGCAAGTGTGTCTGAATCAGGCTTGTCAAAGAATCTTTTCTTCAACCAATGTCTTTCATTCCATGGATTGAATGTCAATGTTACCTGCTTGAATAATGGTTCAGGACATTCACCCCTTATGGATTCATCAAGCATGTCAAAATCATCTTCTTTCATGATTTCATATGCTTCTTCAATCCACATCCAACAAAGAACACCAACATCAACTGTTATGGAAGTGACTTTCAAAGGGTCATCAAGACCCCTGAAATATATCTTTTGCCCTGTGGGAACATAGGTTGCTTCAAGTGGTGATTCCTTGAATTCCCATAAGTGGTCAACATGAAGTCTGTGAACCGCCCATTTCAATTCAGTGAAGCAGGAATCTTTCAGTGTCCTGAATGTTTTCCTGACAACCAAGGTGTTTGCATCCTTATACTTCATCATGTTATAAATGAACCACAATGCAGTTGTCTTTGACTTCTTGGATGCTCTTGAACCTTTTACAACTCTGTATCTTCCTTTGAAGTTCCAAAATTGTTTATAGCCTTTTCCAACAACATCAGGAAGATTGATTTTCAGTTTCTTCATTCTGATTCACCTTCCTGAACCTTGGACACTTCCTTTTTTCACATCTGTGTATATCACACAAACCTTGTGTCATATATGCACCATGATATTTGCAGAATGCAACAGGATAAAATGAATAATTCCCATCAATCAGAAGAACTTTTTCTTCTGCCTTTGGTGGTCTGTTTTTCAGTCTTTCCTTTCTTCTTTTCCGCTGTGCTTTTATGTTCCCTTTTCCATGATTATTCTTCAAGGTCTTCTTCACCACTGAACACAGGGATGACAAGATTCACATTGGTTGAAGTGTCAAACAGACCTTGCATCTTTGCCAATGTTTCAATTGCTTTTATAGCATCCCTTGTGGAAGGTTTCTTTTTCTTGATGACTGCTTCACTGATGCCATCACCGCAACCTTCAACAACAATCACTTCTTCATCAAGTTCCTGTCTGATGATGGAAGTCAGGACTTCCTGCATTTCTTTTGCATTTGCTATCTTTTGACTTGCCATCTGTTCAGCTAATTCTTGAAGGAACTTTTGAATGTCAGGTTTTGTCAAGTTTTCCTGACCAATGCTTCTTGCAGTCTTCTTGGAATAACCTGCTTTGATTGCAGATTCCGTTGCATTGCCTGAACTTGCATATTCAAGACAGAACTTCTTCTGTTTTGGTGTCATCCTGAAACCCCCTTTCATCAGATTCTTGGACAACAAAAAATCCTGTCAAGGGATTCTTGACAGGATTCTAACTATATCAATTTTATCATATATACATAGGCATTCAATCGCATACTGTGTCATAGTGTGTCATTATTTTGGAACTTGCAAATTGTTTAATGCGTTTCCATGTATTCTATGAACTGTACGCATTGACACATTCATTTTTTCAGCAACTTCTTCCCATGTCATAAAAAATATGTATTTATAACGCAACAACAATTTTTCATCATTGTTTTTTAATTTATTGATTGTTTCCCTGATTTCATTCTGCAAATCAACATATCTATCAATTTCAGATTTGATTTTCTGTTCCATTTCAATAATTCTTCCTACATATTTTACAAATGGTGCTTCTGTGTTTCTGCTTGCTGAATGTGGCATATCTGAAAACTGTGATGAAGAAATACTACTTGCAAGGTCACGCAACCTGTCAAGTTCCTGCACATCACTTTCAATCAGTTCATTCAATCTGTATGCCTGTTTCAAATATTGTTTTGCATCTATATCAATCACCTTCTTTCAAATCGGTTCTTGCTTGAACCTTTGACCTTGAACCGCTTCAAACCCTTATAAATAAAGGGAAAAACACAACAGATGTTCTTGCAGTTCTTGGTGAACCTGCTACTTCTATATTCTTTTATTTTTATAAAAAAATTTTTTTCTTATATCCTTTTTTTTATAAATTTATTGAAAAATACAGTTTCAGCAGGTACACCAAGAACCTACCACCACAAAAGCCTTATAAATAAAGGATTTCAAGCGGTTCAAGGTGCTTGTTTTTACCAAGAACCAAGCAAGAACCAAGCAAGAACTTTAATCATCATCTTCACTTGACATCTTCATCAATGCCATTACAAATGTTGCAAAAATAGAACCAACAACCAAACCTGCAATGAACATCAGCATTTCAAACCGCCTTTCTGAATGACAATCTGTGCATTCACTTTTGCTTTCTGTGCAGTCTTTGAATATCTCTTGAAAGACTGTTCCAAATCATGCACCAACTTCTTCTGTTCTTTCAGGTCAGCTTTTGCATCCTTCACTTCCACCTTGGAAAGCGGAACACCATTTGGATGTTTGCAAGAAGAAATCATTCTTTCAAGGTCTTTCATCTTCTGAAACTCATTTCCAAATTGATGTTTGATTTCCTGCTTCTTTTCTTCTGCTTCCTGTTCCAAATGTGTCAGGAACTGCAACATCTGATGCAGGATTTCATCTTTGTGTTCCCAATCAAGGTCAATGGTTTTCATCAGAACATTCAGCTTGTTCTGTGTGGCAGGGAAGAAGGCTTCACAATTTATGGTCATGTTTCCTGTTTCCCATTTAATATGTAATTGCATCAAATATCACCTTTCTTTCTCATAATAAACTTTGATATAATTTTCAAAATCTTTATCTGACATTTTCATAATTGCAGGAATATCATACTTTTGAATTATCCCTTTTATCATCAAAAATTTTAATAATCTTTCAATGATTTTGTTATCCATCAAATATCACTTTTCTTTCTATGCTGTGATTTTTCAGGGTCAAATCCGTCAGGGTATCTTGACCGCAACTTGTCCACATTCATCTGCATGACAGTTTCCAAATCATAACCTATGGAATAAGCGGTCACTGCAAGATACCATGCAACATCACCAAGTTCTTTTGCAAGATGTTCTGCATCAAGTTCATGACCTTGGAAAATGTGTTTCTTCACAATGTCTGCACATTCCCCTGATTCACCGCAAAGACCAAGAACACCATTTACAAACATTGGAAGTTCCTGATTCATTCCGCTTGCTGTTCTTAATGCTTCCATCTGATATTCATTTATTTTCATATTCAATCATCCTTTCTGACAAAAATTCTGCACTTTCTTCCTTTGATTTTCTTATCTGCAATCTTGCAGTCCAAGTGTCTTGTTATTTCCTTGCTGAATGTCTGCATTGCAACTTTTGTGAATCCATTTTCATGACAGAAAGTGTCATATCTTGCAAACACTTCCTTGGTTTCATTGTTCAGAATTTCATAATCTTCAACTTCTTCAAGGAACAGAAGAATTGGATTGTTGTCCCTTTCAAAACTTTCAATTTCCTTCTGAACAGCTTCTGATGTTGTGAATCCCTGATTTGCAAGAACCCTTTTCAGACCTTGAACACCAATCTGAATCAGATATTCAGCAACTTCTTGTGTCTGCAAGTCCCACTTTATTCTTGCATTGAAATCAGGGTCATCTTTGCTGAATTTTGCATTAAATGGAATTATTACCAATCTTCTTTTTATTGCTTCAAATCCTTTGTTCCTGACCCTTGGAATCTCATTTGCAGAAAACAACAATTTGACAGTTGGCTTGAAGAAATACACATCTTGACCCTTGTTTTCTGCTTTTATGTCATTTCCTGAAACAATCTTCTTGAACTGACTGATTGATTTTCCCTGCAAGAATTCATCACTGATGTCATCACCTATGTTTGCAAGTTTTCCAAACATTGTTGTTGTGCTGAATTTTTCTGCAAGTTCATCAAGGTCAAGTGAAACATAGTTGTCCCTTCCAAGAACCCATTCCACCAAATCAAGGAATGTTGATTTTCCATTTGCACCTGTTCCTGTCAAAATGAATGATTTTGAAAGTTCATTTTCTCTGAAAAAACAATATCCAATACATTCTTCAAGAATGTTCCTGATAGATTGGTCACCGCAAGCAATCTTGTTCAGTGTCTTGTCCGTAACTTCTGAATATGCATTTGGATTGTAGTCCCAAGGAATAATATTTGTGATTATGTATTCAGGACTGAATGGAAGAAGTTCCATTGTTCTGATGTTCAAAATTCCATTCCTGAATGCAATGAATTTTGCATCAGACACAGGTGCATTCTTTGGTGTTGTCACTTCCAAATATTTCAATGTTTCTGTTCTCTGCGTTGCCTTTAATGTTGGAATGACTTCAATCATCTTGGATTCAATCATTTTATATCCTGAAACATAAATTCCTGCATCATATACATGCAACTGACCATTGATTCTTTTGACATGGAACTGTGATTTCATATAGTTTCCAAACACATTGTGAAGAAAAGTTTTTCCATGATAAAAAACAGGTTTTGCAAAGGCTTCATCCCTTGTGATTGTGTCAATTTCATCATCAGAAAGTGGTTCAGAAAGAACATATTTATTCACCATCTTGATTGTGTCCCTTGCTTCATCAACAGAAAGACCTGCTGACTGCAAAACAAGTTCATAACCAAACAGACTGCTGTTTCTTCCTTCACCTGCTTCCATATCCAAGAATTCCATTTTGGATTTCACAGGTTTCAGGAAATATGGAACTTCCTGATATTCAACACCTTCTTCCACATCCCATTCAATCCATCTTTCTTCACCATTAAATTTCAAAATTTCATAACTGTTTTTTACACCAACCTTGATGTCTGCTGTCAGACCGCAAGCAATCTTGCAATGTGTGAAGCATTGGTCAATGTCAGTATTTTTGAACAAGAAGTGTCTTCCCCTTGTGGTCACATAAACCCTGCAATCAAGCTGTCTGTCTTCCACAATCTTCATCAATACTTCTGACTGTTCTTTGTCATCAATATCAATCAAAACTGTGTCTTGACCAAGTATTCCTGCATATTCAGGAAGGTCTTTCACTTCATCATATGTGTGAAGGTCAGATGCAGGAACATTCTTGAATTTTTCTGTGCATTTCTTGTCTTTTGTTTTCACATATCCCTTGAACAGTTCCAAATCTTCACCTTCTTTCCGCTGTTTATTTTCATAATGTCACACCAAATCCTTTCAGTCTGTCTTTTGCAACATCCACATACCACTGTTTGTCAAGCAGTTCAGGACAGGTGACACCATTGACTTCATCATTGAAGATGAAGCAGTGTTCAGGACAATTTTCAATCTTTGCAACACCGCCTGTGATAGAATGTTTTTTATAAAGTGTTCCATCAGGGTGATTCAGGCTTGCAAACACCCTGACACATTTTTCCTTGATGGTAATTCCATCATTGTTGTAAACCTTGACTTTTCTTTTTGACCCTGTTTTGCTTCTGACCTCTTTGGTGCTGAAAGTTCCACCATGAAAGATGCAGTCATATTTTCCTGAAATCTTTTTGACCTGCTGAAATTCTTTCAGGTCATTACATTCAGAAATTGTTTTTTCAATTGGAACACCTTTGGTCATATAATCAACCAATGCTGTGTTCACAATAGGAAGGTCATAGTCAAGTGTTCCAAGACCTTTCACATATGCACCTTTTGATTTGTAATGTCCCCATTCATCCATAATCAGATAATTGTTGACATCTTTTTGGAATATTTCACCATAACCATAATCATCAAATTCAAGGGACAAACCTGTTCTTTGTTCCCATTCATAAGCAATGTCATCAATCAAATCATAATCTTCATAACTGTGCATTTTAATCAGAATACCATCTGTATTCACCTGAATGATTTCACACACACCTTCCAATCTTTCAAGCAAGTCCACACCAACCAAAATCTGACCAAACACACAGGTGTTATTTGCACCCCTTGGGTCATATAATTTATTGAACTTGTCCTTCATAGCACCATAAGTTCCATTCAGAACAATCTTGAATGGTGCTTGTTCCTTCTTCTTTCCTTCTGCTTTCAGTTGAAGTCTGAACCGCAAAATTTCTTTGTACCTTTCAAGACCTTTTTCAGGAACAGACCTTGAAAAACAATATTCAGGATATAAGCAGTCAAGTGTTGGATAAAGTGAACCAACATCCATGTTGATGAAATAACCCTTGTCATGATAGGATTCTTTTGCACCATGAACACCGCCCCAAGCAAATGTCATTGGTATTCCTGCCATGATTTTTTCAAGTTTGTTTGCTTTATTTCCTTTCTTGTATGTGTGATTTTCAGGATTCATGAACCATTCAGGAACATCTGTGTATTTTTCCACCCTTGCACATGGTGGAAGTGAAATGTCAAATTCATCATCATAGTTGTGTTTTGTAGCACCAAGAATTTCTGCTGACAATTGCACTTTTGTCTTGTTTATATATGACAAAGGCATGTTATACATTTTCAGAAGTTCCATTTGTGCTTCAAAATCAGATTTTCTTTCAATGAAGACCAACACAGTCTGTTCAACATCATGTCTGCAATAGAAAACAGTCTGTTCAATTTCTTCATCAGTCAGTTTCCTGTCAATATCGAAGGGGACTGATGTTTCTTTGATATTGTTCCCCATGAAACCTTCAAAGACTTTCAGTCCCCTGTCAATATTTTGCATCACATCATAATTATTCAAAGGGAACTTCCTGAATTGACCTGAAAAACTATAACCCGATTGACCTTTCAGGATAATGTGGTCATTGCATTCTTTGGGATTCAACCCACAAAGGATTGATTTCAGGATAAATTGGTCATATCCCCTTGAATTGAATCCCACCCAAATGTCATTGACATGTTCCTGATAGAATGCTTCAAGTTCAGAAGAATTGTTGATGATGACATGTTCTTTCTGATTGTCCATGTCCAAAATGACAACTAACCAATCATATTTGAACACTTCAAAATCATAGAACACCATCTGTCATCAACCCCTTTCCTTAACTTTCATAAACTTCTTTGATGGTATAAACAGGGAAGTCTTTCTTGTTCTTCTTGAACTCAATCAGATATTCAAGACCTGCTTCATCAATTGCTTCCATGATGTCCATAATCAAATCATTGTACTGTGCATAGTCCTTGAATTCCACTTCATCAACTGCATCCAAAGAACGAAGGAAGCGGTTGACATTTCCAATCTGAAATCCCTGTGTAATAACTGCATTCATGAACAGAAGCTGATTTTCATATTCACCATGCAGGATTCTGAACCAAGCTGAAAACATTGGGTCACCCTTGGAAGATTCTTTCAGTTCCATCTTCTCAATCTTGATTTCATATGTACCAACAGGAATTTCCGCATATTCGCCTGTTCCACCATTGGCTTCAACTTCCTTTGTGTCTTTTGCAAGACCTTCCACATCAATTGCTTTGTTCCACTTATCAAATACTGACATATTATTCACCTATACCTTTCTTAATTTTTATCATTAAACAGTCCACTGAATGCGGAACTGAATGCATCAACAATCTGTTCACTTGCCTTTGCAAGTGCTTCACCAAGTGCATTGACCTTTTCAGGATTGAAAATCTTTTCTGCAATAAATTCATGAAAGATTTCACCACATACCGCATTTACTGCACATTCATGTGCTTCTTCAAGGAAAATATCTTCCAAATTTTCATCCTTGCTGATTTCATATTCAAGAATTTCAGCAATGTCTGCGTCAGGATTCTTTTCAAGAACCTTCATGATGCTTTCCTTGATTCCTTTTTCTTCAAGTGCTTTAACAAACTTGTCCATTATTCTGTCCCCCTTGCTTTTCTTGTCCTGCGTGTTCTTGCAGGTTTTTCTTCCTGTGCTTCTTCTGCCTGTTCAGGTGGATTCATAGCACCATCAACAGGATTTTCTTCTTCCTGACTATCATCAGCTTCCTGTTCCTGTGCAGGTTCTTCTTCCTTCTTTGTTCTGCTTGTCCTGCGTGATGTTCTCTGTGGCTTGTCCTGACCGCTTTCATCATCAGAAGGGGAATTGTCCACCTGTTCCTTTTTCGTGTCCTGTGGCTCTCTGTGGATTGTCTGTGAACCTGCATTTGCTTCATCATAGACTTCACAAAGTGCTTCCCAATCCAAAGGAATCTGTGTCTTGGTGATTCCCTTTAATCTTCCACCACCAAAGATGACTTCATTTGACTTGAAATTCAAAGTTCTGCTGTCATCATCTTCCACAACAACCCTTGCAACAATATCAACCATTCCTGCAATCTTATTTGCAACCTTGTCAGCAATGTTTGGTTTTATTGCTGTGATTTTATCACCTGACTTCTTTGTGATGTCCTTGGTTGTGTCTTCATGTGAAATCAGAACAATATTTTCATAGTCCAAATTCATCAGTCTTCTGATTGTAGACAAGAATTCAGTTCTGACCTTATCCCATGCCCTGAAACTGTCATCAGATTCATGTGTGATTCCAAGTTTGTCATACATGTAAAGTCTGCATGATTCATATGTGTCTTCAAGCAGGTCAACAATTATGGTTTTGAAATCATTGTCCTTCTTTTCAAGTTCATCAATGGTCTTCTTGAAATTGTCCCATGCAAGAACCTTCTGTCTTCCTTCATAAGTGTCTTTGATAGGAAGATACTGCTGTGTAACAAACTGGATATTTCCATCAGTGTTCAGGTTCAGTGGCATTGGTGCAGAATCCATGAAAGTTGTTTTTCCGCTGAAAGCACCACCATAAATCCACAATTTTCTTTTGGTTGTCTGTCCAACCTGTCTTCTTTCTGCCTTTGGTAAAATCATAAAATCATTTCCTTTCAAACAATATTCTTTGTATTCACACCATTCACACAGGTATGATTGACACTTTGGAAAGTCCTGTGCAAATTGAATGTTCATGCAGGTTTCCATGAAATCAATGACCTTTTGTGGGTCATATTCCACTTGCTTCACTTCAACATCAAGTTCCTGCATTTCTTGTTCAATCCTTTTTCTGAAATCTTCCAAGGATTCTGTTTTCTTCTGCTTGATGCTGACCTTTGGAACAAACACGAAGAACAAGTTCCTGATTCTTTTTCCTGTGATTTGTTCGCAAAAATACTTGTAAACATGCAGTTGTCTTGATTCCATATAGTGCTGTTGATTGTTGGAATATTTGAAGTCATACAAATCAAACTGACCATGTGGAAGGTCTGCATCATGTTTGGTGCATGGAACAAGCAAGTCCATTGTTCCTTCATACCAATTTGATTGCATCTGCACTTCATGAAGTCCATCAGGAATGACTTCTTTGACCCTTGGAATCCAATGTTGAAGTTTAAATGCTTCATTTATATGGTCATCTGTGATAACAGGATATGACATAAAATATTCATGCAATGCTGTTTCCACATCTGTTTCCACACCCCTATGAAGTGCAGTTCCAATTTTCAATGCATTTGCAGGGTCATCAGATTCCAAGGTTTCCAATCTCTCACCATATCGGAAAAACCACCTTGCAGGACAATTTTCAAAACATTCTGCTGTTGAAAAATGAAATCTGTCCATGCAATCATCTGTCCTTTCTGTTGTTGCTGTGTCTGTTGTTTATCCATGAAAGAATAATCAGGGTCACGCAAATAATTAAAACTACCTGTGTAACTTCACCCATTGTGTCCACCACCTTTCTTTTAATGTTTCATAATTCTCTGTGATACTTTCTTCCAAATCATCAGAAATGCATCTGACAAGTTCCTGAAACAGTTCAAACTGATTTGGATATAACAGAACTGCAAAACCGCCTGATTCATCAATCTGATGAAGATTGTGAAGTTGCAAAGGTGAAGGTTTTCCATTTGGTGCTTTGATTTCAATTCCAAAGAAAAAACCATGAACGCAAGCAAGAACATCAGGAACACCTGCTTTGGTAAATTCACCACCGCCCCAATACTTGATGAAATAACATCCTTCATCTTTTAGGAACTTCTTCACCTTGTTTTCAAAATTCTTTTCAGATGCCAAGGAATCACCCCTTCACACTGATTCTGACTGATGCACTGACCTTGGAAGTCTTGCTATACTTTTCAGCAAGGTCAGGATGGTCTTTTTTCAGCTTTGCAGAATCAATTGTGGTTCTTGTGCTTTCAGCAACATATGTAATTTTCAAAATGTCATTTTCCACATTCTTGACACCATAAATGTTCATCACATCTGTCAATTGTTTCCTGATTTCTTTGTCCTGTGCTTCCAAGGCTTTCTTCTGCCTGTCCAAATCTGCAATCTTCTTCATGATTGCAACCGCTTTTTCATCAGAATTGAATGCAGTCAGGCTTGTTTCTTCTGTGACTTCAACTGCATCTTCACATTCAGAACTGTCTTTCAGTTCATCAAGCAAAGAACAAGCTGATTCACAAGTTTCTTTCATATCACAGTGGAAACAACAGATGTTCTTTCCACATTCCGCATTTTCAGACTGTTTACACTTAATCATTTATTTACCTTCTTTCTTTAATTTCAGCATTCTTCAAAAAGTTCATCTGTAAAGTCTTTTCTTTCTTCCAAAGTTTTCAGAATCCTTTCTTCAATACTTCCCCTGCATAACATCAGATAATAGAAGCATGTCTGTTCCTGACCAATCCTGTGAATTCTTTTCTTTGATTGTTCAAAATCTTCTGATGACAATGGAAGTGTGAAATATATAATTCTGTTGCACTTTTGCAAATTCAAACCTTTGCTTCCTGCTTGATACTGAACCAATGTCACACTGTTGGATTCATATTCATATGCAGTCAAATCTTTGATGTGTCCATTTACTTCTGAAACAGGCTTTTCACATTCTTTGCAAACCGCTTTCAATGCATCCAATTCTGAATTGAATGAATAGAACACAATCAATCTGTCTTCTGTGGACTGAATCAAATCCCTGAATGCTGTCAGCTTTTCTTTGTTATAAACACCACACAACTGTCTTGCATAAAGCATTTTTGTCAGTGTGGTATCACCAACCAATTCAGTGTCATCAACATAAACAATGCAATCTTTCATGAAAGTTGAATATTCCTTTGACTTGTCCACTTTGATTTTTGTGAAAATCTGTTCAGGAAGGTCAAACACTTCTTCTGTCTTCATAAACACTGCACCATGTTCACGCATTTTCCGCTTCAACCTGTCTGTGTTTTTGTATGGGTCATCTTTATCAACAATCCAATGTTTGATTCCACCTGCATCAATTTGTTTCCAATTGACATATTGGTTTTTATACATCTTTTCAGTGATGTTCCATCCAAGCAAATGAAGCTGTGACCAAAGATTTTCATATTTACCACCAACAGGTGTTCCTGAAAGCAGAATCACATTTTCAGGATGCAGTTGAAGAATAAACTTTGACTGTTTTGCAGAAGTATTCTGAATCAGTGATGATTCATCCAACATTAGTGTGAAATTTTCAAGGTTCATCAATTCTTTTGGTCTTCTCCAAGCAAGTTCATAATTGATTACACCAATTCTGACCTTGTATCTTGAATGTGTGAACATATCCAAGTTCTTTGTCAGGTCATAACACCATGCACCACTTTCATCACATTTCATCTTGTCTATGTAATAGGTGAAAAAGTGTTCAATCCAATCATGAATTTTTGATTTCTGACAAATAATCAAAATATCTGTTCCCATATTCATTGCTTTTTCAGCACCAACAAATGTCTTTCCAAGTCCCATGTCAAGATAATATGCAACCTTGTTCTGACCTTCTGTTTCAGTCAAGGCTTGCTGTTGGTGCTGAAACAGTTTCAAATCATTCAATGTGAACCCCTGTGACCTGTTCAAAGATTTCTTCATCAAAGTTCGGAAGTGCTTTGATAACATCCTTTTCATGGTCTGATAAGCTATTCCACCAAATCTGACCACATTCAGATTCATCAAGTTCTTTCAGATAACCACCTGTTGTTTCATATTCAGGATGCTGTTCTTTTTCTTCATCAGTCATGTCATCAGACCAAATCCATTCAAGAACATTGTGCTGAATCTTGTTCAACAGATACCTTGCTTCTGAATTCCACCAATCCCTGAAAGTCCAATCAGAAGGTTTATTGAACATCAAAATCTTTGATTCCTTGGTATTAAAACAACCACTGGAAAAGTTGGTCTTGTTCCAATCACCGCTGTTCCAATCACCGCTGTTGCGATTACCGCTGTTGCAATCACCGCTGTTCCAATCACCGCTGTTGCGATTACCGCTGTTCCAATCACCGCTGTTGCGATTACCGCTGTTCCAATCACCGCTGTTGCGATTACCGCTGTTGCGATTACCGCTGTTGCGATTACCGCTGTTGCGATTACCGCTGTTCCAATCACCGCTGTTGCGATTACCGCTGTTCCAATCACCGCTGTTCCAATCACCGCTGTTGCGATTACCGCTGTTCCAATCACCGCTGTTGCGATTACCGCTGTTCCAATCACCCCTGTTCCAATCACCGCTGTTGCGATTACCGCTGTTCCAATCACCGCTGTTCCAATCACCGCTGTTGCGATTACCGCTGTTGCAATGTCCTGCGTTGGCTTTTCCTATATTGACCATTTTCAGAACTTCTTCCCATAAAATTTCACGAACAATTTTAATTTTGTTTGTGCAGTGCTTGCTTCCATCCGCTTCTGCATCAATTTCACCAAGTGCTTCAATTTCTGCAACCTTGTTGTTTGGGTCAAAGGAATAATAATTGAAGCAGTCCTTTAACTCTGTGCAAAAATGAAATCCTCTGTTGCAACATGAAGGTGTCACATCTTCTTCAAATGTTTCACCAACTGCATATTGAAATCCCCTGCATGTCCAATCAGGTTCAAAAACTTTATATCCCTGCATTCTTTACAATCCTTTCTATACTTTGATACCTGTGCATTCTGTGAATTTAATGGGTGAAATCCAATAGGTATATTTTGAAGAAGTCTTCACTGCATATCCCCAAGGAAATAAACCCTGTTGCAAACCCCTTCTGATAAACCATTCAGAAGCACCCATCAATTCAGCAACTTTCTTGACTGTCAATCTGTTCTTCATGCACTTCCACCTGCATCAGACAGGTTCAGGAAATCCTTGATTCTTGCAATCTGTTCTTCATTGTTCCGCTTTTCTTTGATAAGGTCTGAAACATATGAAAGAGAAATTCCAAGTGCTTCTGCAAGGTCACCCATTGTCATGTTGCGGTCAATCAGTGCTTTTTTTACTTGCTTTTCAAATTCTGACATCTGCCTAACCCCTTTCTTTTAATTTTTCTTTTAATGCTTTTCTGAAATCAGCATTGTGACCATTGATTGAAAGCCCTTTTGCTATTCTTTCATCTTCAAGCTGAAATCTTTTTTCAAGTTCTTCAACAGAATAATCAGACCTAAATTTTCTCCAAGTCTGCTTGTCCATTTCATTCAATTCATTCCATAGTTCAGGATAGAATTTTCTTAAATTTCTTAATTCTTCCAATGATTGAAGTGGACAACACCAACATGACACCCTTGAAAAATGTTCATATAGACCTTTCCAATCAAAACCTTTTTGATAGCAATAAGACAATGCTTTTGCTTCATCCCAACTCCAATCAACAAGGGGATGTTGATGATTCTTATTGCTCTCTTTTTCTAATCTGTACTGTTCATCAGAAGCAAGACCAACATATTCAATAACATTGAATTCAGCTTCAAGTTCTTGCTTATATTTTCTTAACAGTTCAGTTTTCAATTTTGAAGTACACCATCTTGAACGACTTCCTGCCCAAGAATATCCAACAGGATTTCCACCAAGTTTTTCAATTGTGGATTGTCTTCTTTCAGCAGGATGTTCCAACATTAAATATTTGAAAGACTGTGGATTTTTCAGTGTTACAAACTTAATTCCTGCATCTTCAACAATCTTCTTGACCTTTTCCACATGTCTATACATTGCAGGAAATTCCATCCAAGTGTCACAATACAGAACAATATCAATTTGCATTCCAAGTTCCATCATGTGAAGCAACATTGCAGTTGAATCTTTTCCACCTGAAAATGAAACAATATGTAAATCAGGATTCATTTTCTTCACTTCCTTTCTTAATATATTTGTCAGAATAAATTCAGCGAAAATTATTGACATTTGCTGAATTAAATACTATAATATGAAGTGCCAACAACAATTACAGATTTTATTCTGCGGTTCTTCTTGATTTCCGCTGAACTTATTCACCTGACACTGTTTATTATAAGTGAATAAGTTCACTTTGTCAAGTAGTTTCGCTGAATTTATTCTGCAAAAATTTTTTGAACAGATTTTGAAAGAAAGGTGAATCAGTATGGAACTATTAGACAGAATCAATGAACTGTGCAAAGAAAAGGGAATTTCAAGAAGGCAAATGGAAAAAGAAGCAGGACTTGGGACAGGTTCAACCTCCAAATGGAAAGGTGGATTCAGACCAAATCAGGCTTCTATGAAGAAACTGTCAGATTTCTTTGGTGTGTCTGTCGCATACCTGCAAGGGGAATCAGATTTCAGAACTGAACAGGAAGCAATTATTCAGGGATGGAACAAGACAATTGACACACAAGTACTTGCAGATGAAACAAAGAAATATGAAAAAGGTCAGTTGATTCCTGTCCTTGGAACAGTGGTTGCAGGAATTCCGCTTGAAGCAGTTGAAGAAATTCTTGATTGGGAAGAAATATCTGTTAAGTTAGCAAGAACAGGTGAATTCTTTGGATTGCAAATCAAAGGGGATTCAATGTCACCAAGAATGATTGAAGGTGATGTTGTAATCGTCAGACAACAAGCAGATGCAGACACAGGTGACATTGTGATTGCAAAAGTCAATGGTGATGATGCATGTTGCAAGAAACTGATTAAACATGAAGATGGAATCAGCCTTGTTTCTTTCAATCCAAACTATGAACCAATGTATTTCAGCAATCAGGAAGTTTTGGACAAACCTGTTACAATCATTGGAAAAGTGGTTGAATTAAGGGGAAAATTCTAATGAAGAAAAAAATATACAACATCACAATTTGCATTCTGTGTGTTGTATCTGTAACATTTGCAATTATTGACTTCACCAAAGGTCTGACTACTGTTCAGCAATGGATTGACAATATTATATATGGAATATTTGTAATTGATTACATAGTCAGATTTTTGATTTCTGATGACAAAAAGAAATTTTTCAAAGAAAATATTTTTGACCTGATTGCAATTATTCCATTCAATTCTGCTTTCAGGATATTCAGAATTTTGAAGTTCAGCAAACTTTTGAGATTTGCAAAATTCACCAAACTGTTCAGAATCGGTTCATTATCTGCAAGAATGATGACAAAGGTCAGAAGATTCATGAACACAAATGGTTTCAAATATGTCCTGATGCTTTCAGGTGCATCAATTCTTTCTGCAACAGTTGGAATGATGTACTTTGAACATATGAAATTTGCTGATGCTCTTTGGTGGTCATTTGTTACTGCAACAACTGTTGGATATGGTGATTTGTCACCTTCAACCAATGCAGGAAGAATCATTGCATCATTGTTGATGATTGTTGGAATAGGTCTGATTGGTTCATTGACTTCTTCCATCACTTCATTTTTTCTTCACACTGATGAAGAACCAAAGAAATTCAGTTCAGACAAGGTTGAAATGGTCTTGACTATGTATGAATCATTGTCTGATGAAGAAAAACAAGCGGTCAAGCAGGAACTGCAAGAACCCACATTGAACCGCTGAAAAGCCTTTATTTATAAGGAAAAATTGAAAAAAAGTTCTTGCAGTTCTTGGTGATGTTCTTATTTTTCAAAATATTTTAGATAAATAAAAAAAGGATATAAGAAAAAATTTTTTTACAAAAAATAAAATAATATAGAAGTATATAGGACACCAAGAACCGATTGAACTAAAAAACCTGAAAAACCTTGATTTCACTGATGTTTCAGCGGTTCAAGGTGAACAGGATGACCAAGAACCGCAAACAAAAAAAAGACCACCCTGAACTGCAATTCAGAATGGTCTTTGTGAAAATCCTTGGGTGTGATAGTCCAAGAACCGCAAATCTTATTATATCACATCCCTTTGATTTTTGCACCAAAATTCAGGAAGGATGTGATTTTTTATGAAATTACCAAATGGATTTGGAAGTGTTTACAAACTTTCAGGACACAGAAGGAATCCTTGGTGTGCAAGAAAAACTGTTGGATGGAAAGATGACCCTGTGAAGCAAAGGTCTTTTCCAATATACAAATTTGTTGGTTTTTATCCTACAAGACAGGAAGCACTTCAAGCACTTGCAGATTATAATGCAGACCCATTTGACCTGCACATTGAACAGATGACACTTGAAGAATTATATGACAAGTGGTCTGAACATCATTTTGAAGAAATATCACAATCAAATATCAATGGTGTAAAGGCTTCATGGAAGCTGTGTGAAAAAATAAAAGACATGCGATTGGTTGACATCAAACTTGACCATTTTCAAAAAGTCTGTGATGAATCAGGAAAGAATTCACCAACTTTGAAGAAATTGAAGGTCACACTTGGTCTGATGTATGATTATGCTGTCAAACATGAAATTGTGTCCAAGGACAAAAGGGATATGATAAGATATATTGATATTAAGAAAGCAGGAAATCCAAACGCATATGACAGAAAGCCTTTTTCCAAGAATCAGATTCAGACTGTGTGGAAGAATCAGGAAGGGAATGAATATGTTTCTGTCATCCTGCTTCTGATATACACAGGTGTCAGGATTGGTGAACTTCTTGACCTTGAAAAAAAGGACATTCATCTTGATGAAAGATGGTTCTTTGTAAAAGAATCAAAGACAGAATCAGGAATCAGGGAAGTTCCGATTGCAGAAAAAATTGTTCCATTCTTTGAATATTGGATGCAGAAAGATTGTGACCATCTGATTTGCACACCTGACAATAAATCTTTCACATATAGAAATTATTATGATTCATATTGGACACCGCTGATGGAACAAATGAACTTGAAGCACCGCCCACATGACACAAGACACACCTGTGTGTCCTTGTTGACAGAAGCAGGTGTTGATGAAAGAATAATCAAAAAGATTGTTGGTCACAAAGGTCAGGGTGTCACAGAAACTGTTTACACACATTTGGAACTTCCAATCAAACTTGAATCAATCAACAAAATCTGAAAGAAGGTGTCATGATGAAGAAAACAGAATATAAAAATAAATTCAATGAAGAACATTATGACAGAATACATCTTGCAGTGCCAAAGGGAATGAAGGAAGTCTTCAAGACACTTGCTTCTGAAAAGGGAATGTCATTGAATGCATATATCATTGAGCTGATGCATCAAGACCAAATGGGAATGTTTGAT
Source organism: Bariatricus massiliensis (assembly GCF_900086725.1). Lineage (GTDB taxonomy): Bacteria > Bacillota > Clostridia > Lachnospirales > Lachnospiraceae > Allocoprococcus > Allocoprococcus massiliensis. Next base: position 106,088 of record NZ_LT574835.1, read on the forward strand.
TCTTTGCAGATTGCAGAAAAGAACAAGGAACAAATCAGATTATTGACAGGAAATACACATGATGGATATGACATCACATTCAAGGATGGTCACAAAGTTCATTGCAGAACCAAATTGGAAGTCAGGAAAGCGGTTATTTCATATCTTGCACAAGATTCCAAAAGTCTTGCACAAGACCAATGATTCTGTGTTACTAATTTGTTTCTATCGTGTTACTAATAGACAGATTTTCAGGTGTTTGCAGAAGTTGTTCAGCAGTCCATAAAAAAAGAAAAAGCCTTGGAAACATTGCATTTCCAAGGCTTTTGTGTTTTGTTCTCTGAACCTTTGAATTATCTCTTTGAGAACTGCGGAGCTCTACGAGCTGCTTTGAGTCCGTATTTCTTACGTTCTTTCATACGTGGGTCACGAGTGAGGTAACCAGCTGATTTTAATGTAGGTCTGTATTCTGCATCTGCTTCCAGAAGTGCTCTGGAGATACCATGACGGATAGCACCAGCCTGTCCTGTGTATCCACCACCCTTAACTGTAACCAATACATCAAATTTATCACTAGTCTCTGTCGCAACGAGCGGCTGACGAACTACAACTTTTAATGTCTCCAGTCCGAAATAGTCGTTGATGTCTCTTTTATTAATAGTAATGTTACCTGTTCCAGGTACCAGATATACTCTTGCGATTGATTTTTTTCTTCTTCCTGTTCCGTAGAATTTTGCTTTAGCCACTTTTATTTCCTCCTTTCAAACCTCTAATTAAAATGTTAAAACTTCCGGCTTCTGAGCCTGCTGTTCGTGTTCTGGTCCAGCATAAACGTGAAGTTTTTTGATCATCGCTCTTCCTAAAGGTCCTTTCGGGAGCATCCCCTTAACAGCAAGTTCGATAACTGCTTCCGGTTTCTTAGCCATCATCTCTCTCAGTGTAGTCTCTTTCATTCCTCCAACATAGTCTGAATGATGATAGTAAACTTTCTGATCCAATTTTTTACCTGTAACATTAATCTTCTCAGCGTTCACAACTATTACATAGTCACCTGTATCAACATGCGGTGTGAATTCCGGTTTATTTTTTCCTCTTAAAACTTTCGCAATTTCTGCACAAAGACGTCCTAATGTCTGGCCTTCTGCGTCAACTACATACCATTTTCTTTCAATCTTATCTGGATTAGCCATGTAAGTTTTCATTGGTTGACCTCCTATGAATTTTCATTTTCCTAATTTGTTATTGATATTTCTATTTGGAAAGCAGCTCACTCCGGGGCTTTGGTGTAAACTGTTTCATCCTTACGTCATACTTTATCATTATATTATGAGCTTCATTTCATGTCAACCATTTTTTTCAAGTTTGTATACATTTTTTCAACTACGTAGAAAGAGGATTTCCATCGTGATGAAATCCTCTTTCCCCTGCTATTTCAATTATTTTTTATGTTTTAAATCATATTCGTCACTTACTTTGACGACCATACCGGTCAGTGCCAGAAGGGCAATCAGGTTTGGAATTACCATCATTCCGTTGAACGCGTCCGCCATATCCCAAACTAATTCCACCTTTAACGCAGAGCCAACAATAATCATTACACACACAAGCACCGCGTATATCTTAACCGCTTTCTTTCCAAAAAGGTATTTCACATTGGCCTCTCCAAAAAAGTACCAGCCAATTACAGTCGAAAATGCAAAGAAGAACATACATATCGCAATAAATATATTCCCAAATTTGCCAAATACGGAGCTAAATGCAGCCTGCGTAAGCGCCGTACCGATAAGGGAACCATCCGGCCTGACAACTCCGGTCGTAATGACTACTAATGCGGTCATAGTCAAAACTACGAATGTGTCAATAAATACACTCACGATTGCTACACATCCTTGATCGCCCGGATGTTCCACCTTGGCAATTGCATGGGCATGAGGAGTAGACCCCATACCGGCTTCATTTGAAAACAGGCCGCGGGCAACACCGTATCTCATTGCCTTTTGAACAGTGACGCCAATCACACCTCCGGCAAGAGCCTGCGGATTGAATGCCCCTACGAAAATGCTGTAGAATGCATCCGGCACCGCTTTAAAATTAACTCCGATAACAATCAAAGAACCAATAATATAGAAGAATGCCATAAACGGAACAAGCTTTTCGGTTACCGTCGCAATTCGGCTTATTCCTCCCGCAAAAATGAAAAAGGCAACCAATGATACAATCACACCGATGATAACCGGATTAATGCCAAAGGCTGTTGCAAATGCATCACCGATAGAGTTTGCCTGCACTGCATTTCCCATAAATCCAAGAGCAAATATGATGAGCACGGAAAATATTGCAGCCAGAACTTTGCCGAAGGTTCCTTTGAACGCACCTCTTATGTAATATACCGGGCCTCCGGTTATCTGCCCTTCCTTCACCGTCTTGAATTTCTGGGCCATCAGCGCCTCAGAGTAGATAGTGGCCATTCCAAAAAACGCACTGAGCCACATCCAAAAAATAGCTCCCGGTCCACCTGCCGCTATCGCTGTTGCAGCGCCTGCCAAGTTGCCGGTTCCTACTTGCGCCGCTATTGCTGTCGTAAGCGCCTGAAATGATGAAATACCGTCAGAATCTGCTTTATCACCTTTTTTGAACAGGCCGCCAAAAGTCTTATTCCATCCGTCTTTAAACCTTCTAATCTGTACAAATCGGAGTCTGAATGTAAACCAAATGCCTGTTCCGCACAACAAAAATAGAAGTGCATAATCCCAAAGAATTTTGTTAATCATCTGCACAATATTCGTAATCAATTCCATATTTAATTCTCCTTTTTCTGTTTTATCTATTATGAATAGTTACACAGAAAAAGAACATCTTTTTTTCCATCCCACCTATGCAGAATATTTAATATATTTTGAAAAAATGTCTGAAACTGACATGAGGATTGTTCTTGCTCCCCTCTTTTTATCTCTATGGTAAATGCAGCAAGAATTATCAGAACCAAAAATACCGCCCCTACACGTAATCTTTCCGGCATATTCCGTAACAAATGCGAAAGAATAGCGCGGGAATTCAAGGTCTGTCTCGGCTGGAACTGCTCGATTAAATGGAGGACCGAATCGGGAGTCTTCACCACCGTCTCCGTCTGATTTTGTGAAGGAACATTGTTTACCGCTTTATATTGATAGTATGTGGTCTCCCCCAGAAGAAGGCACAAAAAGAACAGCATAATCAAAACGCTTACAACTCTTTTTCTCTGCTGTCTCATGCGAATCCCCCCTTCTCATGATTTATATACATTATACACTTTTTACTGTTAAAAATCTATCAAAACTTACACTTCTATAGTATATCTATTCAATTTTTGATATAATATAAAAAGCTGAACAGCTGATTATATTGACAAGAAAGCAGGTACTTGATTATGTGGGCTTATAACGGTATATTTTACCAGATTTACCCCCTTGGCTTCTGTGGAGCTCCGACAGCCAATGATGGGAAAACAGTTCCGAGAATTACGAAATTGAAGGAATGGAGCGATTATCTGGAGAATCTTGGTATTACTTCTATTCTATTGAATCCAATTTTTGAATCTGATAATCACGGATATGACACAAGAGATTTTACAAAAATAGACTGTCGGCTTGGGACAAATGCTGATTTTGCAGATGTCTGTAAGGATTTGCATGCGCACAATGTAAAAATAGTTCTGGACGGGGTGTTCAATCACGTCGGGCGTGGTTTTTGGGCTTTTCAGGATGTGAAGGAAAAGAAGTGGGACTCTCCCTACAAAGATTGGTTTTATGTCAATTTTGATGGAAATTCTTGTTACGACGACGGTTTTTGGTACGAGGGCTGGGAGGGGCATTTCGAACTTGTGAAACTAAACCTTGCGAATCCCGCGGTAGCAGACTATCTTTTAAGCTGTGTCCGTGGCTGGATTGAAGACTTTGACATCGACGGCCTGCGGCTTGATGTGGCTTACAGTCTGGACCGGAATTTCATGAAGCGTCTCAGGGCCTACTGTCAGGAGTTAAAGGAAGACTTTGCGCTGATAGGCGAGGTTCTTTTTGGTGACTACAACCTAATCGTCAACGACGAGATGCTTCACAGCTGCACAAACTATGAATGCTACAAGGGGATTTTTTCTAGCTTCAACAGCATGAATTTATTCGAAATCGCGCATTCCCTAAACCGCCAGTATGGTTCCGAGCAATGGTGCCTGTACCGCGGCAAGCATCTCATGTCCTTCGTAGACAACCATGATGTCACACGGATTGCTAGCATACTGACGAAAAAGGAACATTTACCTCTGGCCTATGGATTGCTCCTAGGAATGCCCGGCGTTCCCTGCATCTATTACGGCAGCGAATGGGGAGAAGAGGGTGTGAAGGGCACCAGCGATGATTATGCACTCCGCCCCTGTTTTGAGGCACCCAAGCCCAACGAATTGACCGAATTTATCACACAACTGATTCACATACGCACCCAGAGCGACGCACTCTGTAATGGCTCATACCATAACGTAGTGATTACCAATCACCAACTTATATTTGAAAGAAAATCCGACACCGAGCGAGTATTAGTCGCAATCAACGCCTCCCCTGATGCGTTCACTGCCAACAGCCAAGAATTGAACGGAAGCTTCCAAGACTTGCTGACGGAAGAAACTCTCGAATCAAACGGACAATTGGCTCTTTCCCCTTATAGTGTCAGATATTTCAAAGAATTGTAGATGGGGACAGGTCCCAACGCGTTGGGACCTGTCCCCATCGTCTTCTACCACACTTTTATCTCATGATAAATTCTGGCAATGGGAAGGCCTACTATATTGTTATAGTCTCCTTCAATTCCTCTGATATGGACGGCAAATCGCCCCTGTATCCCATAGGCTCCTGCCTTATCCAGCGGCTCTCCTGAAGCGATATATTCGTAAATCTCTTTCTCACTTACCGGATATACCTGAACATTGCTGCACTCATAGAACGATTTTCTAAGTACTGCGCCATCCTCGTATCTAATCAGCGAAACGCCCGTATATACTTGATGTTCCCTTCCCTGAAGCAAAGAGAGCATGCCAAACGCATCCGTTTCATCTTTCGGCTTTCCCAGTATTTTCCCGTCCAGTGCGACGACCGTGTCTGCTCCTATAACGAGAAAATCTTCTGTCCTATGCTCCCGCAGATATCTCTGATAAACCTCCCAAGCCTTCTGCCCCGCCAATTCCTGCACTACATCCTGTGGAATATTTGACTTGATAATCTCCTCACATTCAGAAGGCATAATTACATGCTCGATACCTGCCTGTTTAAGCAATTCCGTTCGTCTCGGGGATGCCGAAGCTAAAATAACCTCTTTTGATGTCAAAGGGGACAGGTCAAATCGCATCGGGGACAGGTCCCGATGCGTTGGGACCTGTCCCCGATGAGTCTCCCTTTGAGTCTTTTCACTCATCATTCTTTCACCAGTACTTTCACGATTTCTCCCAGATACATGGTATGAAAGTCTCCGTCGGAATACCACTTGTCTATGTTGGACTTCAAATCAAAGTTCTCCGGCCCCATATATTGGTGGTATACTTTTTTGCAGACAAATATCATCTTGGCCTCTTCGAATGCTGTAGTGCCGTCGATGTAATACGGTGTCAGTCCGGCTTCTTTTATCTTGTCGCAGTCTCTGCCCGACACTGTTCCGCAGAGATTCAACGCTTTCCTGTATTCTTCCCCAAAAAAGGATAAGGTAAAATATTCCGCATTGTCCACAAATTCTTTCGTGTATCTAGAGTCTCTGATATATGCGGTAGCCGTCGGCTTGCTCCACATAATACCCACACCGCCCCAACTCGCGGTCATCGTGTTGCATTTTTTCTCATCACCTGCAGTCACCAGCATCCAGTCACTCGCTATCAGATGAAACGGATTCTCTTTTACTGCTTCTGCTTTTACTTCTCTAAAACTCATTGCGACTCCTCCTCTACGGTTTTTCTTTTATTATCTCACAATCTAACCTCAAGGAACAGCATATTACACTAAAACTTTTCTGAAATTCTTCTTTCCACGTCTGAGGACTTTTCCTTCTCCTTCAAAATCTTCCTTTGCAAATGTCGCCGCAATATCGGTGACCTTCTCGCCGTCGACTGCCGCGCCGCCCTGCTGAACTGCACGTCTTGCCTCGGATTTGGATGGTACGAGACCGCTCTTTACAAGCAGTGTTAAAATATCGATCTTACCGTCCGTGAAATCCTCGTCGTTCAATTCTGCCGTCGGCATATCCGCAGCGTTCCCTGCGCTGAACAGCTCACGAGAACCTTTTTGAGCCTTTTCCGCCTCTTCTTCACCATGGACAAGCTTTGTCAGCTCATATGCAAGAATCTCTTTTGCCTGATTGAGCTGCGCCCCTTCCCACGCATCCATTTTGTCAATCTCCTCCAGCGGAAGGAACGTCAGCATACGAATGCATTTGAGCACATCTGCGTCAGCGATATTTCTCCAGTACTGGTAGAACTCGAACGGTGAGGTCTTGTTCGGGTCAAGCCATACGGCGCCGGACTGGGTTTTTCCCATCTTCTTGCCCTCCGAATTGAGGAGCAGAGTGATTGTCATGGCGCTGGCGTCCTTGCCAAGCTTCCGGCGGATAAGCTCTGTACCGCCCAGCATGTTGCTCCACTGGTCATCCCCGCCGAACTGCAGGTTACATCCGTACTTCTGGAATAACATATAAAAGTCATAGCTCTGCATAATCATGTAGTTAAACTCTAAGAAGCTAAGCCCCTTCTCCATACGCTGCTTGTAACATTCCGCTGTCAGCATTCTGTTTACGCTGAAATGAGGCCCTACCTCACGAAGCATTTCCACATAATTCAAATCCAGCAGCCAGTCAGCATTGTTGACCATCAACGCCTTCCCCTCTGAGAAATCGATAAACTTACTCATCTGCTCCTTAAAGCAGTCACAGTTATGCTGGATCATCTCCGGCGTCATCATAGAGCGCATGTCCGTTCTTCCGGATGGGTCGCCGATATATCCTGTTCCGCCTCCCAGCAGCGCAATCGGCTTATTTCCTGCCATCTGCAGACGTTTCATCAGGCAGAGCGCCATAAAATGTCCCACGTGAAGGCTGTCTGCCGTCGGATCGAATCCGATGTAAAATGTCGCCTTTCCGCTGTTAACCAAATCACGGATAAGCTCCTCATCCGTCACCTGTGCAATCAAACCTCTTGCTTGAAGTTCTTCATAAATTCCCATGATATAATCTCCTTTTCTTTATTAAATATAATGATATTGGGGTCAAAACACTCTTTGACCCTGATGTCTACGGATTTCTCCGCACTCCGTGCTACCAAAATCCTAAAAACATTCGAAAGCCGCAAAACCGCACTCTGTCGGGTGGTCCAGCAAATACGCATTTCTATACTTAAAGACATGAAGCATTATTGCCAAATCGCCTCCTGCTCCCAGAATATTAAACAGGCTCAGCCATAATATCAGCAGACTGTCCGTCGAAAAGGCCAATACATAAAGCCCTATCCCTAAAACAACAAACGGGAGCAGCCCGCCGAACATATACTTCCCCGGCGTGAGCGGTTCTTTACAGTGGCAGTATGGTGTAAGCGACTCCCACATAACGCCTAGAAAAATGCTTTTCCAGCCTTCTTTTGTCCAAATGCTCCAGCCTAGGCCGTGCAGAACCTCGTGAAGAAACATAGTTCCAAAATATAAGAGCAAAAACCAAATTCCGTCAAATATGCTGAAAGAAAAAGCGCCGTGCTTCTTTGTTACACCCCAAAACACGATTCCTGCGATTACCAGCGGCAGTGCAGTCACAAAGACCATCAAATTGGCTTTTAATATCGAGATGATTTCAAGTCGTTCCTCGTATCCCTCTTTAATAAGCATCTGCCTCTGCATCTCATAATTATCTATTATCCTCTGCTTTGCAGGACTAATTTTCTCCTTCTTTGCCATAGACTCCTCCCTTCCATTTATTATTCAGTTCCCGGCGAAAGAACAGTTTCCGCCGTGCCTGCCACCTCGAAGCAAAGCTTCTCGGTCGCGGGGCTTCGCCCCATGCCAGCTCCGTAAGTCCTTTAAGTGTGTAAACACACTTAAGGCCTTGCACTCTTCTCTGAATTCCCGCCGTGCCTGCCACCTCGAAGCAAAGCTTCTCGGTCGCGGGGCTTCGCCCCATGCCAGCTCCGTAAGTCCTTTAAGTGTGTAAACACACTTAAGGCCTTTCGGAGCTGGCGCACGGCTCAGTTCTTACGCGCAAAAAACCCCGTCCTTACTTTCACGTAAGGACGGGGTATATTCCCGTGGTACCACCTTATTTCGCAGCGGGCTCACACCTGCTGCCTCTGTCAGTAACTAGCATTACTGGGGCATCTTAACGTCTGCCAGTCCGTCGCAGCCTACTTGTCTTACCCTCGTTCGGTGCGCAGCTCCAAGATGTATTCGTGAATCGTTCCTTCATGCGCCTCTCATCTGCCGGCTGCTTTCTGTATGGGTGTCTTCATCACTACTTGTTCTTTTCCAAGCCTTTTTCTCTATCTGACTGAAATACTACCGTATACTGCAGAATTTGTCAAGACTGTCTTTAACAATTTACAGCATTAAACTCTCCCCCGCCTAATTCCTTCCACATTACAAGACGCTGTTTTCCTCCATATTTTATGGCTGCCGCCGCTTTTTTGCAGCCCAGCTTTTCCATATTGTAAAGGCTGTATTTGTTCTCAGGATGTACCGTGGCCATCAGATATTTATATGGCCCGCCTTCCAGCAGCTCTTGAGCTTCGAGGAAAAGTTGGTACTGTAGCTTTCTACCGCGGAACTTCTCGGCGACCACCGCAGTCTCCAAATGTGCCACGCTGCTCATGTCTTCTTCGGAAAGCTCCAGATATGTTCCCAGATTGTCCTCTGCCTTTCCCGGAAAGCGTACAATCAAGAAAGCGGCAGGTTCTTTCGAATTTCCGCAAACATGCTCGGCCAGCAGAATGAATCCTTCTTTTTCCACATGCCGTCTGACCGTCTCCTCGTCATCCACCGCAAACCAGTCCGGGTTCGGCAGCCCGGAAACTGCCGCATCCATCATCCGCATAACCGCCGGAATATCTGCATCCTCTGCTCGGCGGAACACTATCTGCTCCTCCGGGGCCCCGTATGCGATTTCCACTAGGAATAGCCCTTGTGCCGGCGCCGTCACGGCTTCCCTCGTCCGTTCTCTGCCGTCCAGAATCTCTTTTACCTTCTCCGGTTCATAGAATCCTCTTCCAACCCGAATCAGTATTCCCGCGATAATCCGCACCATATTGTAGAGAAATCCATTTCCCGTGACCCGGATTACAATCTCATCTCCCTGACGGTGAATCTGCAGATCCGTAATTTTGCGCACCGTAGTCTTTGCGTTCGTACGGATACAGCAAAAGGACGCAAAATCATGCTCTCCCAGAAGACAGGCCGCGCCTTCCCGCATCCGCTCTACATCCAATTCAAAACCGACAAAATAATGGTACAGCCTCTGTGTCGGTAGCTGTAATCTGCTATTGATGATGTGATATTCATAAGTTTTCAAACTGTCCTGATAGCGGGGATGCCAGTCAAGGGGCACCTCCTCTGACTTTACAATCAGAATGTCCTTCGGCAGTCTCTGATTCAGTGCATAAGAAAAGCGCTCCGCCGGAATCCTGCTCCCGGTGTCGAACACAGCCACATTTCCAAGCGCATGAACGCCGGAATCCGTACGGCTTGCCCCAATCACAGTGGTCTCAGTTCCGGTCAGGGCAGTGATTGCCTTATTCAAAACTTCCTCTATCGTAATCCCATTGGGCTGTATCTGCCAGCCACAATAATTCGTACCGTCATAGGCAACGGTCAGCTTGATCCGTCTCATGAAGCCTCCTTAAAATATCCAGATTTTAAACGGAATATACCTTCCTGCCACAAATGCAGTGATGACATAGGCAAGCACTATCCCGTAAGCAATCCTGTCACTGCTCCTGTACACCAGCGGTTTCATCTTAGTTCTTCCCTCGCCGCCCCGGTAACAGCGGGCCTCCATGGCCATGGCGAGGTCGTTGGCCCTGCGGAATGCCGACACAAACAAAGGTACCAGAATCGGCACCATAGCCTTTGCCTTCTGTATAATGTTGCCGCTCTCCAAATCAGCTCCCCTTGCAATTTGAGCCTTCATAATCTTATCCGTCTCCTCCAAAAGAATCGGGATGAAGCGCAGCGCAATGGACATCATCATCGCGATCTCATGTACCGGTACATTGAGCCGGTTGAGCGGCCGCAAAAGGCGCTCAATCCCGTCTGTCAGCTGATTCGGTGTGGTGGTCAGCGTCATAAGGGAAGAACCCATGATGAGATAAATCAATCTTATCCCCATATAGACCGCCGTCCGCAGTCCCTGCTCTGTTATTTTAAACACGCCTGCATGGAAGAGAAGCTTCCCTCCCGGCGTCAGAAATAAATTAAATACAACCGTAATCATGAGCAGGATGATAATTGGTTTTAGTCCTTTCACGATGAACTTAAAAGGCACCTTGGACATCCTGACACAAAAAAACAAAAATAAGGTAGCCAAAGCATAGCCGATGATGCTTTTAAATGTAAACAGTGAAATCAGATACAACAGTGTACTTACAATCTTAACTCTCGGATCCAGCTTATGAATTCTACTGTCCGACGGATAGTATTGTCCAATCGTAATATCTCGAATCATTTGTCCCGCTCTCCTTTGCCGCCTGATAGTGCCTTCATAATCTCGTCCGCCGCTTCCTCCACAGTAGTTGCCTCTGCAGACACAGCAAGTCCTTTCTCTTTAAGCTCGTGCATAATATAGGTGACCTGCGGTGCCGCAAGGCCTACACGTTCCAACTCTTTATAGTGTGAAAATACCCGTTTCGGGATGTCATCATACATGACCTGCCCTTGGTTCATCACGATAATCCTATCCACATATTTCGCGATATCCTCCATACTGTGTGAAACAAGAATGACTGTCATATCGCTCTGCTTATGCAGGTAGGCAATTTGATCCAGAATCTCGTCCCGCCCTTTCGGGTCAAGCCCAGCCGTAGGTTCATCCAGCACCAGCACTTTAGGCCGCATTGCGAGAACGCCCGCAATGGCCGCCCGCCGCTTCTGGCCGCCCGACAAATCGAAGGGGGAACGGTCATAATATTTTTCTTTCAGCCCCACCAGCTGAAGGGCTTCCCGCGCGCGCACCTCGCATTCTTCATCAGACAGCCCTTGATTCTTCGGGCCAAAGCAGACATCCTTCATCACGTCCACCTCAAATAGCTGATGCTCCGGATACTGGAATACAAGCCCTACCTGATTACGCAGTTCCTTCATCTTATATCCGTCCGCGTAAATATTTTCCCCATTATAATACAGCACGCCGTCCGTGGCCTTTATGAGACCATTAAAGTGCTGTATAAGTGTGGATTTCCCAGACCCGGTATGACCAATGATTCCGACAAACTGTCCGTGTGGAATCTCAAGACAGATATCCTTGAGCGCATGCTTCTCGTATGCTGTCCCCTCGCTGTATATATAATTGACATGCTCTAATTTAATTGACATAATGCTTCCACCAACTCTTCTTTTCTCAAAATGCCTGACGGGATATCAAGCCCCCGCCGCTTCAGTTCATCTGCCAGAATCGTAACCTGCGGTACATCCAGCCGATACTTTTTAAGCAGTTCCACCTGCGAAAATATTTCCCGGGGCGTCCCCTGCATAACGATATGACCATGGTCCATGACAAAGACCTGATCTGCGTCAATCACTTCTTCCATATAATGAGTAATCAAAATGACTGTCACTTTCTCCCGCCTGCGCAGTTCCTCCACCGTGCGGAGCACTTCCTTGCGCCCATTGGGATCCAGCATGGCTGTAGGCTCGTCCAGCACGATGCATTTCGGTCTCATGGCCACCACTCCCGCAATCGCCACCCGCTGCTTCTGCCCGCCGGAAAGCTTGTTGGGCGAGCTTTTACGATACTCTATCATACCCACCGCCTTTAAGCTCGCTTCCACCCGCTCCCAGATTTCGTCTGTGGGAATCCCCAGATTTTCAGGGCCGAATCCTACGTCTTCTTCCACTACCGTTCCAATAATCTGGTTGTCAGGGTTTTGGAATACCATGCCCGCGCTCTGTCTGACATCCCAAAGCGTCTCCTCCTGTCTGGTATCCTTGCCGTCCACCCACATCGTTCCTTCTGTCGGCACCAATATTGCATTCATATGCTTGGCAAGCGTTGATTTACCAGAGCCATTGTGCCCTAGGATAGCGATGAACTGCCCCGGCTCTATCTTTAAATCCACTTCATCCACGGCCCGGTTCATGCCGATGACCTTGCCCTCTTCATCACGCTTTTCATACTCAAATATCAATTTTTTCGTCTTAATCATACTCATGTCTGTTCCTCACAATTCGATAAGTAAAACGCACCTGAAAAACCGAAGTCTCTCAGGTGCAAAATCATCCGCAGGACTAAACATAGTATCTCTGCCGTCCTTTTATTTCATGCATCTTCTTCCATCCAGACTTTACTGTTGGTTCCGGAATCCTCTGTCACAATATCTTCCCTGATAGAGGAAAATAAAGAGAGTCACCAAATCTGCGCCTTGCGCTTGCGGACTTTACCGCCAGTCGGGAATCCCGTTTGCCAGACCTGATATCTGGAACGTCACCCTGCCCCGAAGACTTTTTATATTCTTTTAAGCAATTATAACTCGTTATGCCCTATTATACAAATAATATTTTTTGCATATTTAATTTTTTGTGCTGTAGTACAGCTCTTTTACTGGATATACCTCTTCATCCACAGCCGCTTCCAGCCTGAGAAGCTGCCTCTCCTCCTGCCACGAGACCCTGCTGGCCCTGCCGGGAAGATAGATAGTTTCATGATAATTAGCCCCGTACTCTATCAGGCAGTCCCCGCCCTCTGTGTGGCACAACATCCACGCACATTGCTTCTTTGTATGAAAAAATAACCGTCGAGAAGACACCTCGTATTTTCCCCAATGATAGTCCGTTATCTTCTCCCCCAGACGAAACGCCGCCTCGCTGTAACTGTAGAGCGCATGATCATCATGAAGAAGATGCTCCGGTCTGGGATGTTCCTTCATCCTCTGGGAAAAAGTAAATTCTTCTTCCAATCCCAGCGCCATATTCAAAAATGGAAGAAACAGATACTGCACCGCCTGATTATAAGGAAGCTCCGCTCTTTTCATCTGCCCGTTCTCCCGATAGAAGAAGCGGTATTCACAGTTGAGCATATATTCTAAATCTTGAATGTAGACGATATCCTTAGCCGAAAAAGATATTTGGCAGATTTTCCCATTCTTCTCAGGCTTAAGCAGTATGATTCTGCCGTCAAAATGTATCCCCAGATACTCGTAGGAATCACGCTCGTAACCTTTGGACGGAACCCAGACCATAGCCGAAAGCGGCATCCCCTGTTCTCTCAAAGAATCTGTGAAGCCGCGGTAATATTCCGGCACTTCCTCCCATGACCAAATTTTTTTAGGCCACTCCCGCAAGGTTGCCCCATAGTCTATGATTTCCTGCTGATTTTTTAAGCGTCCCATCCGCGAACTCCTTCTCGTATACTGACTCTCATAATAGTCCCGATGCCATTCCGCTGTCAAGAGATTCCGTTTAATATAGCCTTTGAATTCGCTGAATTTCTAAATATCTGTCATCATAAAAGAGAGACCAAATCTCTTGATTTGCTCTCTCCTTCTATAAATATATATACAATATTTTGCGGTATTGTACCGTGCGTTATGCTCCTTCTTCCCAAAAACTTCTATATGCCTTTACCGTCATATAAATATCCGGCTTGCTCGTAAGCTCATATGGTGCATGCATACTAAGTACCGGAACTCCCACATCTACCACATTCATATTATGATTTGCCATGACGTAGGCAATCGTTCCGCCTCCGCCCTGATCGCATTTCCCCAGCTCTGCCGTCTGCCACACAATATGATTTTCATGAAATATTCTTCTGATATAACCTAGATATTCTGCATTGGCATCGTTTGCCCCTTCCTTTCCATTTGCCCCGGTATATTTAACAATAGAAATTCCATGTCCTATCACAGCCGCATTCTGTCTCTCCAGAATTTCGGGATGGGTCGGGTCCATTGCAGCCGCCACGTCTGCAGATAATACATTACTCTTTGTAAGAAGCCTTCCAAGACGCACATCACAGTATTTTTCATTCTCCTTGAACAGAAGCTCCGTGAGTACGTTCTCGAAAAATCGAGAATGCATGCCGGTTGCTCCGACATTTCCTATTTCTTCTTTATCCACGAAAAACGCAACTGCTGTTTTTCTATTATTATTAACATTCAATATAGCCTCTAACGCTGTGAAAGCACACACTTTATCATCCTGCCCATAAGCCGCCACCATACTTCTGTCAAATCCCACATCTCTTGCCTTTCCGGCGGGCACAGCCTGAAGTTCGGCAGACAGAAAATCCTCTTCGCAAATCCCATATTTTTTGTTAAGAATATTCAATACCTGTCTTTTAAATCTATTATCCTTCCCATCTGCCGGAAGACTTCCTACAATCAAATTCATATCTTCACCCGTGACAGCCTGCTCCAGAGATTTTATATTCTGGTCTTTTCCAAGATGGGGCAGAATATCTGAAACATAAAATACCGGATCGTCCTCCTCATCACCAATCGCTATCTCCAGCTTCTCCCCCCTGCCGGTAATCACAACCCCGTATAATGCAAGCGGCAAAGCAACCCACTGGTATTTTCTCAGCAGCCCATAGTAATGCGTTTTCATAAGCGCCATACCATCCCCTTCATACAGCGGATTTTGTTTTATGTCCAGTCTGGGAGAATCCAAATGACATCCGACCACATTGACCCCTTCCTCAAGGCTCTCCTCTCCGATAACGGCCAGTATCACATTCTTTCCACGATTCTCACAATATATCTTCCTTCCTGCTTTCAGCGCTCCTGCCTCTTCTAAGGAGACGAACCCATGTTTTTTTGCTTCTTCAATAATCGCCTTTACACCGAACCTCTCTGTCTTCGCAGCGTCCATAAAACTCTTGAATTTTTCTCCAAGTGTAAATACCTCAGCTTTTTCATCCGCTCCAAGCTGTTCCCATACATTTCTTTTTATGTATAAACCATCATCCATCTTTACGCCTCCTGTCAGTCTACAAAATCGCCTGTAGTAAGTAGGCAATACCAATTCCAAGATAATTACCTACCGCATGTCCAATCACTCCTAAAATCACCGATATCCCTATCAGGCTCTTCCACTGTGCACCTGCTGCCACCAGTGCAGATGTGGGGCCATCCCAAATCGCAGCTACGATAGCGCACACTACATACTCATATTCGATTTTGAACAACCTGCACAGTAACAGATGTATCACAAAACTGCTTCCACAGATTAAGAAACACAAAAGCGCAATATTAACTGCTGATTGAAGCAGCACAGGTATGCTGACCATGAATCCGATTATGACCAGATAATATAATGCAAAGAACATGCCCAAATCCATGCTTCCCTTTATCTCTTTGACCGGTTTGAACTGTGCCGCGATAATGGCCAATGTAGTTACACATAATACGGTAACTGCCTCTGATATGGATTCTGGTACAAAGGAGCCAAGAAAACGGGAAATCTCACAGATAAGTAATGAAAGCGCAATGCTTTTCGCCACATCAAGTACGCTCCACTCTTTATCTCCCATCAATTCCTTTTCATCACCCTGCTCCAGCTTTTCCTTCGGAAGCGTGTAAGGCCAATGCTTCTGAAGCCACTTCGATTTTTTATAGAATGCAGGCATACTAAATAAGATAAGAACCATCGGCATACCGATTGCATAGTCTGCAGCATTTGCCGCCGCCAAAGTATTACTGGATGCTTTTAAAGCATAACCGATTGCTGTCAAGTTTGCACTGCCTCCCGTGTAAGAGCCCACATACATCCCGGAAAGTTTCCATCCTTCTTCTACACTTCCGCCAAGAATAAGACCGCCAAGTATAGCGCCTATAGAAATGGCGACGCATGCCAGTATCATGGCGAGAAGTGGTTTCCTTGATAGCTTCATCATCGCTTTAAAGTCCACGTTTAAAAGCATCATAACTATTGATACATAGACTGTATAACTCATAATAGAGTCGTAAACCGGAGCCGAGCTGGGAACAATTTTCAGATTGACTAATAGTATCCCTATCAACACTGCGGTGACCGGTGAGCCCATCGATTTAAATACGGGCAATTTTTGACTTGCAAAGATCGAGAAAGCTACAATAATCGAGATAATTGTCAGCAATACTCCCTCTGACTGAAACAATGCTTCCATTTATTTTCCTCCTTTTCCTCAATTGATCGCATCCAACAATTCGTCCGTATTTATGACATGACAATATATATTGTTGAGCGCAGTCAGTTCATTGTCCTGCAGCTCCTGTGTCGCCGCCATACAGGCGTCCTCGATGAGCCACACTTTAAAACTCTCATCCGCAAGGCTTCTAACGGTTCCCGACACACACTGGTCCGTCAGGACACCGGTTACGACCACTGTATCAATTCCCATATTAGTCAGTGTCAGACGAAGATTTGTGCCGGTCAGAACACTGTCCGTTGTCTTCGTAACCACTATCTCATCCTCCGCTGGTGTCAATTCCGGTATAATCTCCGTACGTTTGTCTCCCGGAAGCAGTAGCAATTCATTATATCCGGTAGCCTTTTGATCAATAGACCTATCCATGCCATTCTTCTTCTGCCCTTGGATTTTCGCAAAGCAGACCTCCATGTCTTTTTTTCGAAAACATTCTAATATTTTCACATTATTAGGTATTACCCGGCTGTCAATAATTTGATAGAACGGCTCCCACCTTTCTCTCTCTCTGTCAACCCCCCTTACAGTATCCGGTCTAGACACAAATGCATGCTGCATATCGACAATCAGCAACGCTGTTTTCTTTTTGTCGATTATGATTTGTTCCATATCCAAATCATTTTCATAATAAAATGAAAGATATCTATCATTTACTCTCATAACAATCCCTCCTTCTGCCATCATTATATTAAATTAAATTTTCGTCTTCTATAGTCTCTAACCGACACATAAAATTTTGCAAAATTTATCTTAACAAAAGACAAATTATTCTTAATTTCCTGTATAGACTTTTCATTTTTTATGCTTTATAATTAAAAAGATAAAATTATCAGTATAATAAAGGATGAAATATGTATAGAGTTTTACTTGCCGAGGATGAATATATCGAGCGGAAATACTTAAGAAAAATATTTAAAAAACATAGTGACCAATTTGAAGTTGTCGGTGAAGCCTTGAATGGGAATGATGCAGTCAAGAAAGCAGGACTGCTGCACCCGGATATTATAATTATGGATATCAATATGGCCGCCCTGAACGGACTAGAAGCCGCTCGTGCCATAAAGGATACAGCTCCCACTACTATCATTATACTTAATACTGCTTTTGCAGAATTTGAATTCGCCCGTCTGGCTCTGGAATATAAACTGGATGGTTATCTTTTAAAGCCATCTAGTGAAACGGATATTCTTGCATCAATAGAAAAATCAATAAGAAGCACTGGCTCTTCTGATACTTGTCCAAACCATCAGAAATCGGGCTCGGAAAATATTGTAACACAAGTTCAAGATTACGTTGATTCATACTATTCCCGGCGGCTTTCCTTGGAAGAGATTGCGCAGTCCGTCCATTTCAGTCCGGCCTACATTTCTTCATTATTCCGCAAGGAAACCGGCATGACCATAACCGATTATATCCGCAAAGTCCGCCTTTCCCATGCCCTCACGATGCTGGAACAGTCTCCATCAGCGGTAGGGGAAATTGCCAAGGCATGCGGGTTTTCCAACATCTCACATTTTAACCGAGTCTTTAAAAAGTACACCGGAAATTCTCCTATGGAATTAAGAAAGAAGATGCATGCTGATGACTCCAATTGATTTACACGACATTGTTACCGAATCATTTCAACAAGAAATCCAAGACTCTTTTGCCTATGCAACGGGATTTGGAGTTGTTTTTCTCGACCGCGCGGGAAAGCATATCGGCCCCGGAAGTAATTTCACCAAGTTCTGTCGATGTATAAATGCCCGCAAGGACGGAGCGCATTGTTGCACTCTTTCCAATCAGCACGCCATCAGCTTGGCATTAAAATCAAAAAAACCTAGTATTTATGTCTGCCATGCCAACTTAATCAATATTGAAATTCCATTAATTTACAAAAACTACTATGTCGGCGCTATCACAGCCGGTCAAGTGCTGTGCCCCGAAATGGATTTTTACCCTAAGGACGCCATATCTGCCTCGGTGAATTGGCTTGACGATCCTCAACTGGCCGAATACTATAAGGAAATCCCTGTTTTATCGCGCCAGCAGATTGAAGCCGCTACAACAGCACTTATGAATCTCTCTAATTTTATTATTCAGAGCTTTGCTTACAATCAAGTAGTAAAAGACTACGCCGACAACCGTGAGAAACTGCTATTAGCAGAAAAGCGGCAGCTTAATCTGGAGCACCAGCTAAAGTTAGCCCAATTGGACGCACTGCAGAAGCAAGTAACTCCTCACTTTATGTTCAATGTTCTAAGTTCTATTTCACGCTTATTGTCTCTCGGGGAATATGATACCGCCTCGAAGATGGTCGACTCCTTTGCCCATATGATGCGCTATAGTCTGTCAGACATTCATACGGGAGTTACACTGGAACAAGAAATGACTTATATTAAGAATTACCTGTCCATACAAAAATATCGTTTTGGCGATTTAATCCACTACCGCATAAGCTGCGACGAAAAAGCAAAAAAAGTACAGATTCCTTTTTTCGCATTACAGCCGCTGGTAGAGAACTCTGTGGAACATGGGATTCTAGCAAAAGCAGAAGGCGGAACCATCACTGTCCATGTGACCTGCACAGCCGCCAGTGTGCTGATAGATATCTCTGACAGTGGTGTTGGCATCTCTAAAGAAAGTCTTGAAATGATACAAAAACAACTTGTAAAAGACAATTTGCCGGACACATCCCATGTGGGGCTCTATAACTGTTACCGTCGTTTCATGCTTTTTTATAAAGATAACGCAGACTTCCAGATAGCAAGCAAAGAAAGTCAAGGAACCCAAATTAAGATTAGAATACCTTATTGACCCATGAAAAGGCGGAATCTGCAGCTGCAGATTCCGCCTTTTCATTCTAAATACATTACAAATTATACAATCGCACCGCCGCCGTCGACAATGATGAACTGTCCTTGTACGTAACTGGACGCGTCGCTCGAGAGGTAGAGTACGGTTCCGTTCAGCTCCCCTTTCTTCCCGGGACGTCCCGCCGGATTCATAGCCGAATATCCTTGGAGGAACTGTTCCGATTTGAATAATGTCCCCTGCGTCATCTCGGTCTCAAACAATGCCGGCCCTATGGCATTCACAGTGATTCCATATCTTGCGTAAGAGCATGCCATTCCTTTTGTCAGCCCAAGCACAGCGGATTTGGATGCGTTGTAAGAATGCCGTATGAACATATCGTTCTTGTCTGCAATAACCGCATTTACAGAGGCAATATTGACAATCTTTCCATATCCCCGCTCTTTCATCTGCGGCACTACGTATTTGGATACGAAAAATATACCTTTTACATTTGTATTGAAGGACTTATCCCAGTCCTCCTCTGTCATAGAGTCTACGCCGCCCCGGACAGCAACTCCCGCGTTATTCATGAGAATGTCGATGTGCCCGAATGTATCGAGGACGGTCTGTATTGCCACTTTGACGCTTTCCTCATTTGTCACGTCACATGCCACGGCAATGGATTTTCTGCCCAGCTTCTCAATCTCTTCTTTCACCCCGTTAATTTTTTCTGCACGGCGCGCGAGAACTGCCACATCTGCGCCCGCTTCCGCATATGCAAGGGCCGCGTCTGCGCCAAGTCCTGAGCTGGCCCCTGTCACTACTGCTACTTTTCCTGTTAAATCAAACAAATTTCCCATACTTACTGCCTCCTTATGAAATTATATCCTTCCTGTTTCCATGAACGCGGTCCGGTCATACCAGCCGGTCAGCAGATACGGCACAATCGTATCCGCATCCAGCTCTTCCGCTAAGTTTAATTTATGTACCAGCAGGCTGTTTTTAGAATAGGCTCCGCCGATAATCGTATTGATTGGAAGCTCCGCCCAAGGATCGTCTATACTGGATTTTAACTGAAGATTTACAAATCCCGGCTCCCATGACTGATAGTTGTATTCACATTGGTTCATTAGCAGCGCTCCATTTTCAAAGTGCGCAGTCCCTTCCTTATCCGGCCGCCTGTCAAAATGATAATAGAACCCGCCTCCAAATGTCTTCTTTCCTGCAGCCGGCGCCTGATACAGTACATGTGTGAGAGGACTGTTGTATTCTCCCAGCTCCATACTGGCCTCCACGAGCTGTGTCCCTCTTCTGGCCACTTCTGCGGTCACTACTGCTCCGTTCCTTCTGATGACGAACTCTGCGCCCATTTTTTTCGGAATACTGCCGTTGTCTCTTCCACACTGTACCGCCATCTCTGCTCCCGGGCCTCCAAGCACGAGCCCCAGCGGGTAGAGTCCCAGCGTCTGCCCGTAAGTCGCATAGACACCTAGGATTGCCTCATAGTAGTCGTCCGCGAAGGTAGGCCTATGGATATGGCACACTGACAGTGTGACCACCGGCATGGAAAATGGTTTGAGCGGCGGCGGTAAAATCCGAGCAATTGCCGCAGGCTCTGTCAGGTAAGCCATGTACAGGCCCTCCTGCTCATCCATCAACGATACCTTTCCAAAGTTTGCAATGTCTTGAGCCGGTATATGAAAACTTGTAAGTTTCTTTTTATGCTCAAAAAGTTCTCTTCCGGCTTCATATCCCATCCGAACCGCCGGAGCAATCGTTCCGTCCTTTACCGCGCTTCCCACGATTCTTACTTCCACACCCTTTTCCCGAAGGGCCTTGGCCAGTGTATCATCCGGGCGGTACCCCAATGAGAGTACGACCGCGTCTGCCGCTACTTCCTTGACCTGATGGTCTTCCACCTGCTCGACTATCACGCATCCTTCCCTTATTTCTTTCAACGCATGACCGAGAAGATAGGACGCCCCATACTTCTTCAGCCTTCCGCACACGTCCGCCACATTGGTATGGTTGGCGCCCGGCGCAATCTCCCCCAGCATGTCGATGATAGTGACCCGGTTTCCTAAAGCCGCCACATATTCAGCAGTCTCAAGACCGGTAAGTCCTGCACCGATAACCGCTATTGTTTTATCCTTCCATTCCTGCTTTCCATCAAGGACTTCCTTCACAGAATAGACATTTTCTCCGTGAATCCCCGGTATCTTTTCCGGCACGATAGGC
Source organism: Bariatricus massiliensis (assembly GCF_900086725.1). GTDB lineage: Bacteria > Bacillota > Clostridia > Lachnospirales > Lachnospiraceae > Allocoprococcus > Allocoprococcus massiliensis. The sequence goes on from NZ_LT574835.1 coordinate 127,457, forward strand.
ACAGAGCCCGTCGCCACGACAACCGCATCCGGATTGTACGCCATCACAGAGTCCACATCGGCAGCTGTTCCAAGCTTCACTTCCACATCCAGCTTTTTGAACGCTTCCCGGTAATAATCTGCCACCCATTCCATCCGCTCCTTCAGCGGAGGCTTTTTGGCCAGATTTACCGTTCCACCCAGTTCCTGCCCCTCATCCATAAGAACCACATGGACGCCGCGTTTTGCCAGTGTCTCCGCCGCACACATGCCGGCCGGCCCGCCGCCCGCCACAACGGCTGTATGTTTCATGGTATCGCAGGGAAGCTCTCTGTACTTAAGCTCCTTTGCAAGCCGCGGGTTCACCGCGCATTCCGGCGGCAGCCCTGCTGCATTGTATTCGTTCAGGCTCTCAAAGCAGCGAAGACAGGAAATACATTTCCGCAGTTCGGATTCCTGTCCTTCCTGCACCTTCTTTCCCCATTCTTCATCCGCCAGCCATGCCCGGCCCAGAGATACAAAGTCTACCACGCCCTCCTCCAGAAAGGCTTCCGCAGTCTTCGGCTCCCGGATGGCGGACACGCCAAGGACCGGGATAGTGACATGAGCCTTCACTGCGGCCAGCATATCATGCCGCCAGCCTTGCGGGTAAGAAATCGGCTCTACACAGGTGATTCCCGTCTCATACAAGCCACAGCTCACGTCAAGGAAATCAATTCCCGCCTGTTCAAGGGCGGCCGCTATACGGATTCCGTCCTGAATATGAATATAATCTTCCGTGACTCCCGTCTGGTCGAGGAATTCTTCCACCGAAAGCCGGACTCCTATAGGAAAGTCAGTCCCACATTCCCGGCGGATTCCTTCGATAATTTCCAAGAGAATCCTCATACGGTTTTCAAAATTCCCTCCGTATTCGTCCTCACGCTTATTTGTGTAAGGAGATAAAAACTGCTGAAGCAGATATCCATGGGCCGCATGAAGCTCTACCCCGTCACATCCCGCCTTTTTTACCCGCACGGCCCCGTCTGTGAACTGCTGGACTAGTTGCTTTATTTCCTCTATTGTTAATGCCCTTGTCTCCTGCTGCAGATATTTACACGGAATGGGTGAAGGCGCCGCCACCGGCTGCCCCCCGATAAGAGCGGACACGGTCTCCCTGCCCGGATGATGAAGCTGAATAAAAATGGACGCGCCGTGCCGGTGAACCGCCTCCGCCAGTCTGGACAGTGGCTTGATATGGCGGTCCTTTGTCACAGACAGCTGACGCATAAGCCCTGCCCCATGTCTGTCTCTTTTAAACATCTNAAGTTTGCCAGCCCAATCCCCATGGGCGACATCACCAGCCTATTCTTTATAGTTACATTTCCGATACGTCCGGTCTCAAATAATTTTTGATACATTCGTCTGCCTCCTTTTCCGATACTACTATCTACATCCAAAATATACTAAATCCATATTTTTTTCATCGTATACGGTGGATGATTCACAATTGACATTTTGTGCACAGTGCACTATACTGTCCTCAAGTAATACAGACTACAGCACTCCCTAGTGTCTTCCTAAGAAAGGTGAGAGAAATGAACTTTACAAAATTGACCGATTATCTAGGAAAAACCTTACATATTCATCTTGTTTCCAACTGTGCAGACTGGGAAATCCAAGACGTGGCCCTTCTGGACAACCGCCAGCTTCATTATAACAAAAATACGCTTTACTTTGGTTATTATGAACAGTTAGGCCAAAAGCCCGGGTGGCCACCCCAATCTATTATAGCCGTACCTGATATTTCTGATACGGCAATAGAATCGTTGGGCTTTGTCACGGACGCCTCCAATATCGCGCTTGTCTTGGAACAGGATTTATTTGCCCTGTTTAACCAGACCAAAAATGTCATAGAAACTACCAGAAGCAGCAGCCTCTACGAAGAGCTCACCTCGCTGGCCGCACAGACCAAATCGCTGGATTCCGTGCTTAATTCAGCTTCCATACACTTGGGGAATTCTTTGATTTTTAGTGATATGTCATTTAAAATAATCGCAAGTTCCACCTCCATCCCTGTGACCGATCCTATCTGGAAGGAGAACATTCGGCAGGGATACTGCAGTTATGAATTTATCAGTGCGGTTAAAGAGTTGGAGCCGGTTAAAAATGCTTCATTGACCACCGATGCCATTGAAGTGTCATGCAGTGAATCACCCTACCGCAAATTGAGCAGTAAAGTATTTCACAACGGGGTTCAAATTGGCTTTCTTTTAATGATTGAAGGGGAATCTCTGTTCATGCCTTCCCACAGAGAAATGCTAAGTACGGTAAGCCATGCGGTAAGTTATACCATCACCCGTTATATGCCGGATCTGATCGAGGGTGTCAGCCCTTACCAGCAAGTATTGTACGACCTGCTGATCGGCACGCCCTCCAAAGAAGTACTGCCAACCCTGAGCAAGCTCGTCTTCCCTTCCAGAATGGCCGTTGCCTATCTGCGCCCGGCCCAATACCTTGGCAGGCGCCACTTAAAAGAGCATACTTCCAGACAGCTCAAAACACGGTTTCCGGGAAGCCATGTGGCCTATCATCAAAATGGGATTGCAGCCTTGCTCCCATTAAAAAATGCAGTCCATATAACCGGCGGGCTTTTGCAGGAATTAAAGGAATTTGCCGACACCGAGCATATCCGGATCGGAATCAGCAACGCATTCTCTAATATGGAAAGCTTTGTCATGCACTATGAACAAGCTTACGCCGCTATGGAATTGGGGCAAAAGTTCTCTGCTCAAGAGATTGTCTACTATTACCTTGATTACCAGATATTTGACTTATTCTCCGAGACAAAAAACCCCGAAACTCTAGGACGCTTCTGTCATCCTGCCCTTGCGCTTCTCCGCCAGTATGACCACAAGAACAACACACAGCTTTATCATACTCTGCAAGTATTCCTGCATTGCACCGGAAGTATAAAACTGGCCTCCCAGCAGCTGTTCATCCATCGGAATTCTTTGGTCTACCGCCTGAACCGCATAACCGAAGTATGCCAAATCAATCTGGAAGATCCGGACACCTGCCTGCTCCTAAGGCTATCTTATCTAATCGACCAATACAACGGGCTATGACATTGGAATAAATTTTCCTGTGTTATAACAAAGTGGACAAGTCCACTTCAACTCCCTATATCCCTCACTCATGAGGGACTTGTACACTTTGCGCGCCAATGTGCGGCTGCGAAGCAGCTTTCCTCTGCACATTGTGTGCATCCCCCGGAGGGTTTTTGTCATATAGGAAAGTTCAAAGGACTTTCCTATATGATAAAAGACCCCCGGCAGAATCTACATTCTGCCGAGGGCCCACCACAAACCGTCTACGCTTTTTCTGGCTCCGGATACGCTTCTCCGAAGGTCTCTACCGTCACTTTTTTCATTTTCTGCTCTTCCAGCGGCCTGTCGCTGTAATCGGTTGCCGTCTCCGCAATCTTATTCACGACATCCATTCCCTCTGTAACCTGTCCGAATGCTGCATAAGAGCCATCCAGATGCGGGGAATTCTTGTGCATGATAAAGAACTGGCTTCCTGCTGAATCGGGGTGCATCGCTCTTGCCATGGACAACACGCCCGGCTCATGCTTGAGCTGATTTGCAAAGCCATTCTGCTTGAATTCTCCTTTGATATTGTACCCCGGCCCGCCCATTCCTGTGCCGTCCGGACATCCGCCCTGAATCATGAAACCGCTGATAACTCGATGGAAAATAAGTCCATCATAGTATCCTTTCTTTACCAAAGACACAAAATTATTTACTGTGTTTGGCGCTATCTCTGGATATAACTCTGCTTTGATGATATCACCATTTTCCATTTCAAATGTAACAATTGGATTTGCCATTAGATAATCTCCTTTATTTCTTTAATCTCTGTTTGTTTATTGTAACGAATCTTTCTAGATTCGTAAATAGTTTTTAGAGAAACTTAATATAGTTCCCGGTAAATTTCCGCCATCTGTGCCGCGTCAAATTTAATATAGCTTTGGTTCAAAAGTCTTTGCTGGCTCTTCTCTACGCTTTTCGCGAAGCTCTCCGTCTCCGATTCCTTCATTCCATATTCTCTGAGCGGCTTTCTGCCTATGATCTGGTCCAACAGACACTCCAGCTCCCGGTACACATCTTCAGGGGCACAGAGCAGAGCTTGTGCGAGAATACGGTCAAGTTCTGTAATCCTCCCCTCCGGCTGCAGCTCTTTATATTTTCTGAATACCGCTGTCAGGAACTGGTAGTTGGCTTCTCCGTGGGCCACATGGTATTCCCCGCTCAGCGGATAGCTCATTGCGTGGACCGCACCTGTTCCCGCGTTGCCGAAGGCTATCCCGGCCAAGTCACTTGCCACAAGAAACTCTTCCAGCAGCTCAAAGCGGCTTTCCAGCCCCTCCGAGGCAATCCTGCGGAAACCATCCAGTATCATCCGCACCGCCTTCTCACTGAACATCTGTGTATAAAGGCTCGCTTTCGGTGAAACAAAAGATTCAATCCCGTGTATCAACGCATCGATAGCGCTGGTCGCAAAAAAAGAGTAGGGAAGCTCTCTCAAAAGTTCCGGTATGAGAACTGCATAGTCCGGATAAAGAGCATCGTCCGCCAGTCCCATCTTGGAGCGTCGTTCTGTAAACTCTGCGATTGTCACATTGGAGGATTCGCTTCCCGCCCCACAAGTCGTGGGAACCGCTATCAATTCTCGCTCCTTTTGAAGGGGAACCTGACGTCCAAAAATCTCCTCCGCACCGGCGTCTGTCCCCAGTACGAGGAGCTTTGCCATATCGATGACCGCGCCTCCTCCAACTGCGATGACCCGCTTACAATCGAGCCGGCGGAACTCTTTCAAGAGTGCGTCGATCATCCCGTCAGTTGGCTCTCCCGCCCCGTATTCACTCTTAAAACGCACCACCGCGCCGCTGCACAGTCCCTTCATATACGTATCGTAAATCGATTTACTGGCCAGTATAAAATCTCCCTCACCCACTGAAAATGCCTCTAGGAACGCTTTCATTGTATCAAACTTCTGTACCTCAGGCCTCTGCTGAAACAATTTCATAACCAATCATTCCTCCTTTTTCTTCGACTCCGGTATTCCAAATTTCGCTCAAACAGAACCACGTCTCCTCGCCATAAGTGGCAGCCTTAATATAGAATCCATCCATACGCTCTTCGTACCCAACGACCAGAAACCAATGCCAGATAAAATCTTTAAATTTGTCACGGTTACTATGTTGAAGCATAAGGTAAGGGACAGGAAGTTGTCTATCTAACTGCGTCTTAAGAAACTTTTCTGCTTCTTCTTTAGAATGAGTTCCCGAGAACTCCATCATCTTTGCAGACAGTCTGCCATCCCCGTACTCTACACCCGTTTGCGCCCTAGCTCTACTGTATACATTGTCCAAATATTTTCCAAATCCTTCTGTGTACATCCACAGCTTACACACGCCCCGCACTCTAGGCTTCAAAAAAGGCTTCATCATCTGGCTGAACTGGACATACGCTCTCTTGCTCAAGTTATCTGCGTCAAATGGATACAATTCTTTCATCCCCCACCTCCGAGCCAGATAGACGCAAGTGTCACAGGCGGCCGCAGCAGCACATCCTCCGATATGCATCACCACATTGGTAAACCAGTCCTGATTTCCTCCAAACTCTCCATCAATCGTAAAATAGTCTAATTCTATTTTCAATGCCGCACCTCTTCTCTACTGCTTTGATGAACACATCGTAGAATAAAATACTACTCCAAGAATTACAACGCCTCCAAGAATCTCCCGTTTTCCCGGCACTTCCCCCAAGACAAGGAACGCTCCCACAATACCATATACCGATTCCAAGCCGGAAATGATGCCCGCAGTCCGCACCTTGACCGTGCGCAGGCCGCTGATAAACAGAGAATGGGAAAGCCCCGTAAATACTACTCCCAGTACAATCAAAACTCCGATATCCGTGACCGTAACCGAAGGACGGAGTATAAAAAGAGACGGGAGCAGCACGACTGCTGCCGCCGCCTGCTCATAAAAAGCCGTAAGCGTTCCTGAATACCGGCTGGACAACCAGCGGTTCATAAGCGACAGCACCGCATAGGTAAGCGCACTGAACAGCCCCCACAGCACTCCCTGAGTCATCTGATTGCCCAGCCTGAATTCCGGCACGATCAAAACAACGCCGCCAAGCATTATGGCAGCACAGACAATATCAGAAATCTTAAGCTTCTCCCGAAAAACATAAGGCTCCAAAAAAGTCACGAACAACGGGAATGTGGAGAATGTAAGCGTCCCGATAGCCACTGTAGAAGTCTGTATGGACTGCATGAAACTGGTCCAGTGAAGAGCCAGTACAATCCCAGCGCCGACCATCCAGAGATAATCCTTCTTTTTCTCAAGACGGATTTTCTGCCTCCTTACCGCCAGAAACGTCCAGAGAAAGATAGAGGAAAAAAATACCCGTCCGAGCACAAGGATAACCGCGGGAAGATTTACCAGTTTGGCAAAAAGTCCCACGATTCCAAACAAAACTACCGCCACATGGACAGCCGCCAGATTTTTTATATTATTATTTTTCTCTTCATATACTCTTTTCATACTTATACGCTATGCGGTCTCCTTTTTAGGCAGTGACAACATGACCACAGCCCCGATAATACATACAAACCCGGCCAGATCCATTTTCACGAACGCAACATTCATGAACAATACCGTCGCAATCGTCGCCGTAAGGGGTTCCACCGATGCAAAAAGACTTGCCCTTGCCGCCCCGATCAAACGCACCCCTTCCATGTAGGTGCCGAAAGATAACACGGTCCCCACGATGATGACCGTCGCCATGCACGCGATGGTCTGCCAGTCCCAGATACCTTCCACATGCCACGGCTGGATAATCGCGCAGAGGAAGATGCCGCCGATCAACATCCCCCATCCAATGACAGAAAACGTTCCATAACGCTCCATCAGTCCCCCCGGGAGTAGATTATACAGCACCATTGCCACAGCGGATGCCAAGCCTAATATCAGCGCAGACCGTGACATTGTAAGTGATGTCACATGTCCGTGTGTGGCCAGCAGAAAGGTACCGCCCAGAGCCAGTACTAAAGCCGCCATCTCTATGGCCGAAGGGAGTTTCCGGCTCCTGAACGACAGATATACCATAATCATAACCGGCGCCGTATACTGCAGCACCGTAGCCGTGCCCGCATTGGACTGCTCCACCGCCATATAGTAGGTCAGCTGGCAGAATGCCATGCCAAACAAGCCGAATGTAATCAAACGCACGGCATCTTTTTTATTTTTCCAAATATTAAACATTTCTTTCTTTTGCTTCGCATAAACCGTAGACAGAAGCAAAAGCCCGGCCAGCACAAGCCGGACGCTCACCAGCCACTTGGCCGACATATCTTTGTGTACGAACAAATATTGTCCGAACACCCCTGCAAGTCCCCAGAAAACGCCGCCCAGCAAAGTCAAAGCCGTGCCGCGCAGCGCTTCTCTACGTTCCATATGTCCCATAATCTCTCTTCCTAATTTATCTTATTTGTATTTGTAAACCCATGATAGTATCTTACCGTACCCTGAAATGCTCCATCAAAATCGGCATATATTCCTTACTGTACTCTGCCAGAGAATAATTGGCCCTGTTCAGGCACCAGTCGGAAACAAGGGCCCGTTCGCACAGAGAATAATACTTTGTAATCTCCTGTATCGTTTTAGCCCTGCTTATCTGTCCTCTCACATGTCCCTCTTCCACGATTTTACTAATCAGCTTGTAATATTTCCGGTTCTGGTCGAGAAGGTTCCTGCTTCCCTTGCAAATCAACTGTGTGGAGTAGAGAGATGCCAGCAGCTGGATATCTATCTTTGTCTCCAAAAACAGATGGGATTGATAATTTAAGTACATCAACTTCTCAAAGCTGTCCATCTCCGGGTCAAGCTCCTCCTCCAATTTTGCGTAGTTCTCATCCAGAACATCGGAAAGAGTATCAAGAAGCGAGTCCTTGCTGCCGAAATAATAGTAGAAAGAACCTTTGGATGTCTCTGACAAACGTATAATATCCTCCACTGTCGTATCGTCATACCCCTTCTCGTAAAACAGCTCCCAAGCCGCATCCACAATTCTGCTCTTCACATTCTGTTTTGCCGCCACTTGCCCTACACCTCCTAATTTATAATGGAAAAGCGGCCGTTTCACACCATATGGTGCCCTCGCCGGCCGCTTTCGACGTTCACTTTGAACACTTGCTTAAGCATCCATAGCTCTACGCTTTAGTATACATGAATTACATCCCTTTTGCAACATCTACGCAGGCCTTCATGGCTTCAAATACTGCGCTTCTGAATCCTCTTTCTTCCAAGACACGCACTGCTTCGATTGTAGTCCCGGCAGGTGAGCAGACCATATCTTTCAATTCTCCCGGATGCTTTCCTGTCTCAAGAACCATCTTTGCGCTTCCGAGAACTGCCTGCGCCGCAAATTTGTAAGCCTGTGCTCTTGGCATACCGTCCGCAACTGCCGCGTCTGCCATCGCCTCAATGAACATAAATACATAAGCCGGGGAGCTTCCGCTTGTTGACACAACAACATCCATAAGGTTTTCAGATACTACTTCAACTTTACCGAAACTGGAAAGAATCTTGCATGCGTAATCCAGTTCTTCCTTGGTCACATATTGATTCGGGCAGGCCGCAGTCATGCCTTCGCCTACCATAGCCGGTGTATTTGGCATCGTACGTACGATTTTCACTTCTCTGCCGAACTTTTCACCCAGCCATTCCAGTGTCTTACCCGGTGCGATCGTGATAATCAGCTGTTCCGGTGTAATAGAATCTTTAATTTCATTGATAACGGATTCATAATATTGAGGCTTTACAGACAATACAATCACTTCTGCACTTTTTACTACTTCCATATTGCTGTCTGTCACATGAATTCCATATAAAGACTGAACTTTCTCTCTTCCGGGTGCAAATAGGTCTGCTCCTATAATTTCTTCTGGTTTGAAGACATTATTCTTGATGATTCCTCCCATCATAGCGCCTGCCATATTACCTGTTCCGATAAAACCTAATTTCATCTTTACTTCCTCCTGATTTTAAACTCCTCGACATATCTGTCCGTGAATTTTTATAGTTTTTCAAGAAAGCTGATTGTATACATTTTATCGATTTGTATACAATTCTTCCATTTGCATACAATGTAACACTTCTGGCCATAAATGTCAATATCATTTACTCAAACAATTTTAAAATAAAAGAAAACCTTGAAATTACGTGTATAGTTGTATACAATACCATTAAATGTATATCCTGCTAAATATTGAAAATTTAAACAGGGTGGAACAAAATTGATAGGAGGAAGCATATGGCTGCCAAAAAATCTCTTGCCGATCAGGCATACGAGACAATCAAAACCAGAATCCTTAATCTCACCTATCCCCCGGGGATGCCTTTGACCGAAGCAATGCTCACCGACGCGCTTGGGATGAGCCGCAACCCGGTCCGCACAGCCCTCAAAATGCTTCAGTCGGAAGGACTTATCGTAACTGACTACTATAAGTCCATGACCGTCAAGGAAATCACTGACAACGATATTCAGGAAATATACCAGCTCCGGGAACTTTTTGAAGGCGCCGCCTTTAAGTTGATCTTCGATTCCGGGCGGGCCGAAGAATACTCCTACCGCATCGAGGCAAAGCTGGTGCAGATGTGTGCGTCGGCAGGCAATATCTATGAGTGGGAACTCGCCGACACAAATATGCATCTGGAAATTGTAAGCATATTCGAAAACCAAAGAATTACCAAGTTCTATGAATCTAATCTTTCTGAATTGATTCGGATGGGGCTCTACTCCGTAAAAAATGGTATGAGAATCGAAGCCACAAACGCCAATCTCAAAAAGATGATTGAATTTATGCGCAAGAATAATTATGAAAAAGCTTTTGAAATATTAAGAAACGATCACTTTATAATTGGAAAAGATAAGGCTCTAGGTTGGGTGGAATAAAATGCACGCAATAAAGCCGGAGTTCCCTACACGTTGGCGTTGTAGGTACTCCGGCTTTTTGTCTCACATCTTAAGCATAAACTTATATCATTTACATTCACGCTGATATGTCCAGAATTATGCCAGCTTCTCAAGGGCGCTGCCATCTACATTATAAGTTCTGCGCTCCTTGAATTCTTCTGCCTTGCCGTCGTTCCAATTCTGTACCGGCCGGTAATATCCGGTGATTCTGCTGTATACCTCGGTTGCTGCTCCACATTCCGGACAGATATACTGTTCGCCGGAGAGGTATCCATGTTCTTTACAGATAGAATAGGTGGGTGACATCGTATAATAAGGCAGTTTATAATTCTCTGCGATCTTCTTTACCAAATTGGCTGCGGCCTTCCATGACGGCAGCTTCTCGCCCAAGAACGCGTGGAATACCGTTCCGGATGTGTACAGTGTCTGCAGTTCATCCTGTATATCCAATGCTTCAAAGATATCCTCTGTATATCCGACTGGCAGATGGGAACTGTTGGTGTAGTAAGGTGCTCCCCCCTTTTCTGCCGCGGTGATGATATCCGGGAACTGCTCTACGTCATGTTTTGCAAGGCGGTATGCCGTAGATTCTGCCGGCGTCGCTTCCAAATTGAAAAGGTCTTCATATTCTTCCTGATAGTCTGCCAGACGCTCCCGCATATGATTTAAAACTCTTTTCGAAAACTCTTGCGTCTCTTCGTGAGTCATATCCTTTCCGATCCACTTCGCGTTCAATCCTGCTTCGTTCATGCCCAAAAGACCGATTGTGGAAAAGTGGTTCCCAAAACCGCCGAGATACCGCTTGGTATATGGATACAGTCCTTCATCCAGAAGCTTTGTTATGATTTTTCTCTTTGTATTCAATGAGCGGGCAGAGATATCCATCATTCTGTCCAGACGGTGGAAAAATTCAGCCTCATCCGCAGACTGGTAAGCAATTCTAGGCATATTGATAGTGACCACCCCGATAGAACCAGTGCTCTCTCCACTTCCGAAAAATCCACCGGACTTCTTGCGAAGCTCCCGGAGATCCAGACGCAGACGGCAGCACATACTCCTGACGTCGCTAGGCTCCATATCGCTGTTGATATAGTTAGAAAAATAAGGAGTACCATATTTTGCTGTCATTTCAAACAACAATCTGTTATTCTCTGTGTCAGACCAGTCAAAGTCACTGGTGATAGAGTAGGTAGGAATCGGATACTGGAATCCACGCCCGTTGGCGTCACCCTCGATCATGGTTTCAATAAATGCTTTATTGACCATATCCATCTCCGCCTTACAGTCTCCATACGTAAAATCCATCTCTTTTCCGCCGACGATGGCCGGAGTATCCGCTAAATCATGTGGCACTGTCCAGTCCAAAGTAATATTAGAAAACGGCGCCTGTGTCCCCCAGCGGGAAGGAGTATTCACACCATAAATAAACGCTTCGATACATTTTTTCACTTCCGGATAAGTCAGGTTATCCACCTTAGCAAACGGGGCAAGATAAGTGTCAAAGGAAGAGAACGCCTGCGCCCCCGCCCATTCGTTCTGCATAATGCCGAGAAAGTTTACCATCTGATTGCAGAGTACGCTTAGATGTTTGGCCGGAGCAGAAGTAATCTTGCCTGAGATTCCGCCAAGCCCTTCTATAATCAGCTGCTTTAAGGACCAGCCTGCACAGTATCCGGTCAGCATGGACAGATCATGGATATGAATGTCTGCATTCTTGTGCGCGTTCGCGATCTCATTGTCATAAATCTCCGACAGCCAGTAGTTTGCCGTGATAGCTCCGGAATTGCTTAAGATAAGCCCTCCCACTGAGTAAGTCACCGTAGAATTCTCTTTCACGCGCCAGTCACTTATCTTCACATAACTATTTACTATGTCCTTGTAATCAAGAAGCGTAGAACGCATATTACGAATCTTTTCTCTTTGTTTTCTATAGAGGATATAACCTTTCGCTACGTCTGCATATCCTGCCTTGATCAAGACCTCCTCAACACTGTCCTGAATATCTTCTACCTGAATAAAACCGTCTTTAATTTTATGTTCAAAATCCGATGTTACATTTAAAGCCAACAGATCGATTACGGTCGGATGGTACTCTTTTTCCTGAGCCTCAAACGCTTTTCTTATTGCTTCACTAATCTTAGATATGTCAAACTCTGACACCTTTCCGTCTCTTTTCGCTACTTGATACATTTACCCAAGTTCCCCTTTCCTTTGTTTATCGAATGTATCTCTAATGATATCACCGCTTCCAGATGTTGTCAATAAAATCTACAAGATGTAGTGCAACGTTTTTCTCCCATTCTACATATTGTTGATTTTACTGTTATTGAATCGTTTTTACCAGTTTTATCTGATTATTCAATCTATTCCTCTTAAAGCAGTAAACGGAATCTTTGCTTTTAAAACATTTACCCATTCTTTTACCGTCTCTTCCTCACATGCGTGCAGGCCGGGCTGAATCAAATCCCCCGAATCCACGAACTGCTGCAGGTAATATTTACCAGCACCCGCAATCCACTCTCCAAGCGCCCTCATTGATTCCTCATTGTGGAATTCTCTGGTCACCGTTGTCCGGAATTCGTAGGGTACCGTCCCCTTCATTAAAAAAGAAACACTCTCTTCGACAGGCGCCGTATCATAACCTTCTATTCCTATCGTCTGGCCATATCTCTCCCTGCTGTTCTTAATATCCATGGCTACATAATCTAAAAGCCCCTTTTCTGCCAAGTCTTTGAGTTTGGAAGGGAAACTTCCGTTCGTATCTAATTTTACCAAATACCCCAGCTCTTTTACCCTGACGATAAAGTCTTCGATATCCCTTTGCAGTAATGGCTCTCCTCCCGTAATGCACACACCGTCCAGCACACCTCGGCGTTTTTGTAAGAATGTAAAAATCTCTTCCTCCGTAAACCCATGGTAATCCTGCCTGCCGATCGGTATCACTTTGCCTCTTTCTCCTACGACGAGGGATGCGTTATGGCAGAAGGGACAGCGGAAATTGCACCCACCAGTAAAGATAGTACAGGCCACTTTTTCCGGATAATCCAATAGTGTCAATTTTTGCAATCCTTGTATGTTCATTGTCTCACTTCCTATACTCTAAATTTTTGTTGCTTTTTTTATCATCTTTTTCTATACTCAAATTAATAGGCATAAATTTGCATATATATTACGAAAGGGGATTTCCAAATGTCATTTACATCTCAGCAAAAGCAAAATCTGGCTGGTCTTGGTACCTCAGCCCTCGGTGCTGTCCTGTTTGCTTTCGGACTCAACGTTTTTATCATCCCATTATCTTTATATAACGGCGGTTTCATGGGTATTGCCCAATTACTGCGGACATTTTTGGTTCAAGTATTCAACTTGTCGCTGGGCCACACCGATATTGCAGGTTTTATCTATCTGTTGATTAATGTCCCTCTGATTATTCTGGCATGGTCCAAGATGGGCAAGAATTTTTTCTTCCGCTCTGTTGTTACTATTGTTATCCAGACGATAGCCATGACGGCTCTGCCGGTTCCTGAAGTGCCGATTATCGACGATTATCTGACTGCGTGCGTCATCGGCGGCATTATAGCGGGAGGGGGGTCCGGCCTCACTCTGCGCGGAGGCAGTTCCGGCGGAGGACAGGATATTCTCGGCATCTATATGACGCAGAGATTTCCGGGGTTCAGCGTGGGCAAGGTATCCTTGATCATCAATATTTTTGTTTACGGCATCTGCCTCTTCATGTTCAATATAGAAGTCGCAATCTACTCTCTGATCTACGGTGTCATCTACTCTCTGGCCTGTGACAAGGTGCATGTACAGAACATCAATGTGAGTATTATGATATTCACAAAAAAACTGGGGATTTCCAGAGCTATTTTGGAGCAGACCGGGCGGGGAGTCACCAACTGGGATGGCGCGGGCGCCTATACAAATGCTACTTCCTATATACTGCTCTGTGTTGTATCCAAATATGAGGTGAACCAGATAAAGCGGATTGTCAAAACAATAGACCCAAATGCATTTATGATTTTAACGGAGGGCTGCTCTGTAGCGGGCAACTTTGAGAAGCGCCTTACATAATTTACAGCTCTGTCATTTTGGACAGAATCTGCTGATAAAATTTTTCTGTGCCGCTCTCTCTTTGGAGCTCCTCCAGTATCACTCCGTCCTTCAGCAGAATGATACGCGTGCAGTGGCTTGCCACCTGAGGATCATGCGTGACCACAAGAATTGTTTTATTCATTTTTTTATTAATATTTTCCATCACATCCACTACGATTTTCCCCGATTTGGAGTCCAAATTTCCCGTCGGCTCGTCGGCAAAAATCAGTTGTGGATTGTTGATAAGCGCCCTGCAGATTGCCACTCTCTGTTTTTCACCCCCCGACAACTCACAGGGTTTCTTACTCAGCAAGTGAGAGATTGCAAATTGTTCAGCCAATCTTTCTGCACTATCCATACACTTTTTTGCTTCTGCTTTGTCCAGAATCATCGGAAGCATAATATTTTCCCTCACAGAAAGACTGTCCATCAGGTAAAAATCCTGAAAGACAAACCCAAGATCTGTCCGGCGGATGTCAGAAAGCTCATCCGCCCATAACTGTTCCGTATCTACTCCTTTAAAATAAACATTTCCTTCTGTGGGACGGTCAATCATTCCCAAAGTCCTTAAAAGGGTTGTCTTTCCGCATCCTGACCGCCCCATAATGCCGACAAACTCTCCTTCTTCCACGGTTAAATCGACTCCTTTTAACACTTCATCATCCGCTCCGTAACTCCGGAACAACTGTTCCGCTCTGATAAGCTCCATCCTGATTTCCCTCCCTGCTACTTTTTGACCTTAAGTTTTTTGGGCAGATATTCCTTCACACGGAGAGCCATAATCATGATTGCCACCACAGCAGCACAGAAGTCAATTCCCAAAACCGTCCAAAACTCTCTGCCTCTGATTCCCATAGTAATGCTTTGAAAACCGGTAATCTGTCCCTGAAGCTGCTTCTGGAACACCGCCGATGTCAGCGCTCCCCCGATCAGGCAGCCTGATAGAGCTGCCATCACCAGCGGTATCATCAGTTCCATGCTAAACTGTGCCAGCAGGAAAATCCAGTCCACCCCCATTGAGCGCAGAATCCTTATCTCATAATCTCTGTTCAAAAGGGTGCGGCGAAGCTGCAAAGCCAGAATAAGCGCGGCTATCCCTGCCGACAGCACAATGATAGTTCTGGCAGTATCGTTAGAAAGAACTAAACTGTTTTGTCTTACTTTCAACACCCCAATTACTACAAACGAAGCAGCAAACAAGGTCATAAACAGATACCAATATCTGCGTGATTCTGTTTTTAAATTATAAAAAGCACGTCTCCAAACTCCCATTCTCATTCCTCTTTTCTTATGACTTGCCGGATTAAAAATCTTCTCATAACAATGATTCCGATTATCTGTACCGCAGAGAATAAAATAGTATACGGCACGGCCAGTTTTAAGTAAGTCCTCCATTCGCTCATTGTATAAAATCGCATATGCAAGGTGACGCCCGTGAAGACTGCCGCCAGAATAAGCGCTAAAATCAATGGCAGCATCCAAAACGCAGAAATTTCTTTGCCAAGCAGTTTTTTCTGTTCATGAAGCCCCATACCTACACAGTTCAACATTTCATACTTTCTCTTTAAATACGGGATATCAGAACACAGTTTCTGATACGCTATGAAAAAGTTACTGAACGCAAATGCCAGAAAGAAAAATATGTCTATAGCAATTTTCAAGAAGTTCTCCGACCTTCTTGTCTCGATTTTCTCAGTTTTGCTGTAAAGACTTTTTATCTGGCGGTTAAACGCATGAACTGGAAGGTTATCCTTGGCAAACTTAGTAAGGCCGGCGTTCACTTCTACAGCATACTCCTTTGGTACGCGGATGAGCACCAGCATATTGCCCTCATTGATTTCCTGAAAATATGCATCCGAAAAAACAACGATATTTTCATGCATTCCATGCCCAAACACCCCTATATCTATCTGTCGTTTCTGGCTGACCAGAGGATAATCCTCTGAAAAAATATTTTTTTCGCTGAACACATCATATTTTCTGGCTGGCCCCAGACGAATCGCAGGCTGGTCTTTCAGGTTTGTCCAATCCAGAGGGTGCGCCTCCTGGGCCTTGCTTTCCTGAAATACCACCTCAATTTCTTTTCCTTTTAAATGTCTTTCCGTTGAATTTTCTCCCTTTAGTTTTAAATAGGAGCTCTCGGAAAGGCCTATATTTTCTCCCTGATTCCATATCTTTGTATAGTCCATCGGATGCGCGCTTCCCTTTGCCACATTCAGTTTTACCGCCGGCAGCGCTATATATTTTACTTGATACTTTTGGGATAATTCCTGTACGTAATCAAGCTGTTCTTCCCCACAGTACATCATGTAATCATAGGGGTACTCTTCCTCCAATTTCATAGGAAACATTGTGAAAATCTGAACCGGCAGATAAAACAAAAGCAGAAACTGCAGTATGAAAAGAAACAGCATACTTTTTGCATTGCTCTGAAAGCGGTAATAAAACTGATTCAAAGACAACAGATTGCGATAGTAGTATTCTCTCTTTGCACGAAGTCTTATCAGAATCTTCATCCCAGCATTCTTCACCATGAGATAAACTCCGAGTAAAAATGTCGCCAGAAAATACCACAGCTCACCAGTTCCTCTTCCTGCATAGATAATCAACGATCTCCACACCAGAATAAGGCCTAAAATCATCAGCCAGTTCCCTGATCTGCTAGACATTTTTTCCTTCCGTATCCCCATCTGCAAGGATTTGACCATTTCCACTTCCACATAGTATTCCTGCGTAATAATATAGGACAGAAGAAAGATTACCGCCGAGACACCAGCCGCCGCCAGATAGACCGAGGCCGCGGGATATGGTAGTTTTATATTTTGCGGATAAGTTCTGATCAATATCTGCCTGAAAATCAGCACAGCCACATTTC
Organism: Bariatricus massiliensis; assembly: GCF_900086725.1. Classification (GTDB taxonomy): domain Bacteria; phylum Bacillota; class Clostridia; order Lachnospirales; family Lachnospiraceae; genus Allocoprococcus; species Allocoprococcus massiliensis. The sequence goes on from NZ_LT574835.1 coordinate 144,433, forward strand.
CCAAAAGCAGTCCCACCACAACAGAGGCGAGAAAGCTTCCAATATACTCTACCGCCATCATAAAATTAATGGTCCTTGACTGAATACCGACAATTTTGAAAACAGTATAATCTTTCATCCTGTTCCGTATGTAATTCTGCTGGGAGAACATCATTAAAAACATGGTCAACACGCCGATCACAGTGATTGAGGACATAATCATGCCTCCCATGCCTTCATGAAGCGCGTCTCCACCTTCTCGGTTATAGAACCCCTTCAGCATATATTGAATGGAAAACGCCGCAAAGACCATGGCTACAGCAAGCATTGTACTGGAAAAGAACTGTACAAAACTTCCCCAGCTGCTCTTAAAATTCTTAAGCAATACTTTATAAAGAAGACTAGAATTTTTCTGTTTTACCTGCTTTCGTTCGTAGCGTTTGCCCAGATGCTCTCTTGTAAGCCTCTGCCCCTGCGTCTCTTCTTTTCCTTCTTCTATCAAATTCTGATCTTTAATTTGAAGGACAACATCCCCCTGACCGGCCAGCGTCTTGTCAGCGGTAGTAAAAATAACACACTTATTATTTTCTCTCGCTGTTTTTTTCAGCAAATGAACGATTGTACTGGCTTCTTCGCTCTCCAGTCCTTCAACCGGCTCATCCGCCAATATAATCTGTGCGCCGGATGCCACTGCTCTCGCAATGGCAACCCGCTGTTGCTCTCCTTGCGTCAATTCACTGATATGTTTCAGCGCTGTTTCCTGTCCAATTCCCATGCTTTCCAAAAGCTTTATGACAGTCTCTTTGCTTTCATACTCTTTATTACCGGAAATTTTGGCTGCCTCCAGAACGTTCTGAAGCGCGTTGTAATACAGGAGCAAATTGTCCTTCTCCTTTATAAGAGAAACATAATACTTCCTGTACCGGGTACCCCCAATTCTCCATATCTCCGTGTCCAGATAATACATCATTCCGACGGATGGCACCTCCAGTGCACTTAAAAGCAACAATAATGTTGTTTTTCCCGCTCCCCTCTCTCCGTAAACTGTATACATTGTACCGGCAGAAAATTTATAGGATACATGATTGAATATCCATTTCGTTTTGCCCTTCCCTTGATAGGCAAAAAGAATTTCTTTCAATTCCAGAATACTGTTATCCATTGACTTGTCCCCCACTTTCGCCACGGTATTCCGGCGAACTCATACTACTTCGATTGTAGCACTGCCATAACAATTAATCAATCCCACGGCAGAAATGCCCCCACAGTTTGACTGGGTGCAAAAAATCTCCCGTTTTCACTGAAAAGTAAATACGGGAGACCCCTTTTATCTCTACTGACTTTATTTTAATGTTTTTAACTTCTCTTTTATATATTTTATAAACCGGTATTCACGGGGACTTAGACAGTAAGGCTTTTGTTTCATCATATAGACCCCCAGAAAAGAATCCAGACCGCATATGGGAAGTGACACACAGCCAGTCTCTTTGCCGGTCTGAATTCCTCCCTTCATGATTACCGACAGATACCCCCCTTGGCGGATGGTGTCCACAAGTCCACCCCGGTCATAAATATAAGTTATATTCCGTCCATTCTTAAAGCCCAATATATGCAGCCAGTCCTCAAAGGGGAAGTCCTCGTATGTCACAAAGCGATACCGTGTAATATCTGAAAAAGGAATGCATGTCTCCTGCAAAAGAGGGCTTTGGGCAGATAAAATCAATTCGACCGGAAGCCCTTCCATCAATGTCAGCATCTCTAAATTATATTGTTTTGCCATCTCTTGGTAATGCTCTTTGCGCTCTTCAAAACAATAGAATAGAGAAAGTCTGTACCGACGCTCAATTACATCCGATATCGTCTGCCGAAGCCCAGTTTCCTTAAAGTAATCCCGGCTGGATTCTTCTGGAAATTTTTCTTTAAATGAGATAAACGTTTTCATAAAAAAAGCAGAATTAGTACAAGATACAGAAAGATTTTTATATTTAGTGAAACGGAAAGGTATCTTTTTTATATTTTCTACCTCATTAAGAATATTCTGGGCAGACTGTATAAAAAGCTTTCCTTCCTCCGTCAGTTCTACGCCCGTACTTTTTCTTTTGAATATATCGAATCCTAATTCCATCTCCACATTACGGATAGAAAGGCTTAAATTAGGCTGGGATATATACAGATTCTCTGCCGCTTTGCTGATAGAACCGCTTTTCCAAACCTCTACAATATTATAATAATTCTCCAATCTCATGTTTTCCGCACCCTTCAGTATTTACTATTCGACTCCTTCCGACTCTCATCTATGTTCAATTATAAATGATAGTGAATAAAATAACAAGGTCGTATGCCATATGACTATTCATATGCCCATATCGTTTCTCATATAACAATATTACCGTCCTCAATGCTATCATTAGAAACAGAAACGAATAGAAAAAAGTGATGATTAAAGGAGGGTTTTACTATGAGTAACACAAAACAACCGGCAAGTGCATTATCTTCACCACGATTTTGTAACATGGGTACCTTTATGCGGATGCCAAAGTCAGAGACTGCGGAGGGACTGGATTTTGCGATTGCAGGCGCACCATTTGATACAGCCAGCTCTTTCCGCTCAGGCTCCCGCTTTGGCCCAAACGCCATCCGTAATATTTCTGCCATGATGAAACCAAATAATGTACTTCTTCAGGTAAACATCATGGACAGCTTAAAGGGCGCAGATATGGGGGATTTTAATGTTACACCGGGTTATATCCATCCAACGTATGATGCCATAGAGGCAGGTGTCACAAGTATTTTAGAAAAAAACGCAACTCCAATCATTCTCGGTGGTGACCACTCCATTACTTTGGCTGAACTGCGTGCTGTGGCAAAGAAATATGGCCCTGTGTCCCTTGTACATTTTGATTCCCATTCCGACTTGTGCGATGAAGTATTTGGTCAGAAATACAACCATGGGACTCCGTTCCGCCGGGCGATAGAGGAGGGGCTGATTGATCCGGCACACTCTATTCAGATTGGCATGCGTGGTTCGTTGTATGACCCTGATGAACACAAATTGGCGGCCCAGCTCGGAATGCTTCTGATACCGGCACACAAAGTCCGGGAAATGGGATTCGATGCTTTGATCCATACGATATTAGAGCGGGTAGGTGACACGAAGTGCTTCTTGACCTTTGACATCGATTTCGTCGACCCAGCTTACGCTCCGGGCACCGGTACCCCTGAAGTAGGCGGGTTCACCTCCTATGAGTCTTTGAATCTTGTCCGCAGTATCAAGGATTTGAATTTTGTAGGGTTCGATATCGTAGAAGTGCTGCCGGCATATGACCACGGTGAAATCACTGCGTATCTGGCGGCTAACATCGTGTTTGAATACTTATCGATTCTGGCAGTTAAGAAAGAAAAACAATGATGCCATTACCAGAGCTGAAAGGAGGAACGCCTATGGAACGCTCAAACAATACTGCCGTAACTTATGACAGTGATATGCAGTCTGCCGATTTGGACCATCTGGAGTTGGATTCAGCTCAAAAGAAAATCGGTCTTTTACGTTTAATCTTGTGCTCTGCCATTGGTATATTTGTGTTTTTCGTATCGGTACCGCACAATGGAGATACCGAGATTGTTTTCAGTATTATATATAACAAATTGGTCGGATTGATGGGAAACTTTGCCTATTGGGTTCTTGTTCTCATCATCGCCGCAAATTTTGTCTGCCATTTGTATTACAAATACATAAAAAAAGGAAGCTGTCAGTCTGCGTTTGCAAAGGTCTATGATAACGACAGTGTTCTACACACCTTGCTCTACGCGCTTGGACTTGTATATGTTGTTCTATATGCCATGAAGGTCAATATCCCGGGGTTCGAGGGACCGGAGATCATCGTGGGCGCCGCCACCGGTGAAAGTGTCATGCCTTCCATTGTTCTGGGCGTACTTGGAATTATTATTGTCGGCGCTTTGTTTATGCCGTTTTTATTGAACTATGGAATTCTTGAAATCATCGGCGCGCTCTTAGAGCCATTGATGCGGCCATTGTTCAAAGTTCCGGGAAAGGCAGCTCTGGATGCTGTGGCATCTTTTGTAAGCTCCTCCTCTCTCGGTGTACTTATAACCAACCGGCTGTGGCGGAAAAATGTTTACACGGAAAAAGAAATGGTGTCCATCATGACTGGTTTTAGTGCTGTCAGCATCGGATTTGCCTATCTAGTCATCAACACTGCCGGACTGGGACATCAATTTGTTAAGGTTTATGGCATCAGTTTCGTACTTGTCTTTATCATGGAAATGATTATGGTGCGTATCTGGCCTATAAAAAAGAAAAAGAATGTTTTCTACAACGGCCATGAGCAGACTGAGGCGGAGCGCAGGGAAGACACTAAGATGAGTCTGAGCCTGATACCGAAGGGCTGTACACGGGCCGTAAAAAGGGCCTATATTGCGAAAGGGGTTCCGAGCGAGGTTATCGCCAGCCTGAAGGACAGTTTTTTGATTCTTCCTCAGGTTCTTACCATGCTTTCCGCAATAGGGGTATCCGGTTTGATTCTGGCTAATTATACTCCCATTTTCAAATGGATCGGTTATATTTTCCAGCCTTTGTTAATACTCTTCCGGGTTCCTGATGTGGCTGCTATCGCACCGTCGCTGCCTGTCGGCATCGCGGAAATGTTTCTTCCTGTCCTGCTCATTTCAGGAAATATTGGAGCAATCAGTGTGAAGGCAAGGGCTTTTGTCACCATAGTTTCTATGGTACAGATTATTTTCTTCTCTGAGACGGCTACCGTTATGCTGGCCACAAAATCACCGATTAAATTCCGGGAGATTGTAATCTGTTTCTTGGAGCGCACGATTATCGCAATCCCATTGGCTGCAGCGGTGATACATTTATTTTTCTGATTATCAAAACAATACTTATCAAAAATGTTAAAAGGCAGGCGAAACTCGCCTGCCTGTAACTTTATTATTTACCCATAAACGCTTCGATTTCCTCAATTGTTCTTGGAATTGCTCTGGAAAGATTTTCACATCCGTTTTCTGTAATCAAGCAGTTGTCCTCCAAACGGAATCCGATTCCCCACTCTTCGTGGTAAATTCCGATATCGACGCAGAATACGACGCCCGGTACTGCAAGTCCTCTTCCATCCACGGCATCGTGTACATCAAATCCCACATGATGCGCTCCGCCATGCCACATATAGGTTCCGATTTCATCGAAGTTCTTACATACGCCCGCTTCTTTCAACTGTTCGAAATTGTATTTCCGAATCATATTGTCCACTTCCATAAGCGGCACACCCGGCTTCAGTGTTTTGAACATATACTCGGACGTGTTGTAAGCGCACTGGTATAGCAGCTTTTGGCGCTCAGAGAACTTTCCGTTGCACGGCCATGCGCGAGAAACATCGTTGATCTCGTAATCCCACACAGCGCCCACATCATTTAAAATCATATCTCCGTCTTTCGCCTGTCCCTTATACCCATAGTAATGGATGCAGAAGTTATTGTCACCTGCAGAGATGATTGATGGGAATCCCGGAGAGAGAACACCGTGCTGGGCGAGCGCATAATCGAATTCTGCCTTATACTGATACTCATACATTCCCGGCTTCGAAGCCTTCATCATCGCCTCGATTCCGGCCTTCGTAATCGTCTCCGCCTTCTTCATCGCCTCGATTTCACAAGATTTCTTAATCGTCCTCTGCGTGCGAAGCTTCGGATATACATTTTCCAGCTTCAAAAACGGAGCATGCTCTTTAATATAGCGTCCAAGTTCATAAGCTTCCTTGCCCGGCTCCTTCTCATATACACGGTCAAAATCAAGATATACCCTTTCCCTGTCCCAAGCAAACAACTCTTTCGAGAGATCATCCCGGAACTCATTCAAGAACTTATAATCCTGTATACCAGAAATAGCCTCCGCCTCATCTACTTTAATACGGCGGCCGTTCCATCTCTCCGCATGCGCGTCCGGCGGCAATATGTACAAGGTCTCTTTCGCCCCACTGTCCCCGACTACCGCCATCAAAATCGTATTCTCCTGTTCAACCCCCGTCAGATACAGAAAATTACGATTCGTAAAAAATGGATAATTTTCATCATTCGTCTTAATCGGCGCATGCCCACTGAACATAATCAATAAAGACCCCGGCTCCAAATTGCGGTATAACTCTTTTCTGTTCTCAATGTAAAATTCTCTTTTCATTTTCTCCTCCATAGGGGACAGGTCCCAACGCGTTGGTACCCGTCCCCTTCTACAATTTCTTTAATAATCTGACAACCGTTTAAATTGTCGACAGGGACGGGTCCCGATGCATTGGGACCTGTCCCTTTTGGATACTTTTGGATATTAGCAGAAGCTTTGTTCTGTTCTGTTAATAATTTCGTCTTGTAATGCTTTGCTTAGGTTACGGAAATGATCGCTGTACCCGGCAACACGCACAATCAAATCTTTGTATTCTTCTGGATTTTTCTGTGCTGCAATCAATGTCTCCCTATCGATGACATTGAATTGAATATGGTGTCCGTCCATGTTGAAGTATGCGCGCACGAGGTTTGCCATCTGGTCGAGTCCTTCTTCTCCGGCTACTACGCCCGGTGTGAACTTCTGGTTCAGAAGTGTTCCGCCTGTCTGAAGATGATCCATTTTAGCGCAGGACTTGATAACTGCGGTAGGTCCGTTCACGTCGGCGCCCTTTTCCGGGGAAATCCCTTCGGAAACCGGCACGTGTGCAAGACGTCCGTTTGCGCTTGCCATCATCACATCGCCAAAGTATACGTGGCATGTAGTCGGAAGCATATTGACGCGGTAAGTTCCGCCTACCATGTTCTTTCTGCCTGTCACTTCTTTTTGGTAGAAACCAAATACGCTCTTCATGATATCATCCGCATAATCATCGTCATTGCCGTACTTCGGTGAATGATTCTTCACTTGGTTGAGGATTCTCTCATATCCCTCGAAGTTGGCATCCAACGCCGCCAGAAGCTCTTCCATGGTGAAATTCTTTTCATCATAGACATTATATTTTACTGCTGCGAGGCAGTCCGTAATCGTACCGATACCCACGCCCTGTAAATATTTTGTATTATATCTGGCGCCGCCCGCATTGTAGTCCTTTCCATTCGTGATACAGTCATTTGTAATAATAGAAAGGAACGGAGCCGGCATATGCTCAGCGTAAATCTTTTCGATGACATTGCTTCCCTCAATCTTGATATCGATAAGGTATTTCATCTGTTTCTGGAAAGCTTCGAAAAGCTCGTCATATGTCTTGAAATCTGTGCCGTATCCCAGCTTTAAGCCAAGCTGCTTTCCTGTCATCTTATCAAATCCGTTATTTAATGTCAATTCAAACACTTTCGGAATATTAAAATATCCTGTCAAAATGTATGCTTCGTTTCCAAAGGCTCCTGTCTCAACACATCCGCTTGTTCCACCGCGTCTTGCGTCTTCCAGAGACTTTCCTGCATTCAAAAGCTCCTGTATAATCGCTTCTGTATTGTAGAATGCCGGCTGTCCCCAGCCCTTGCGTGAAATCTCGCAGGCCCTCTTCAAGAACTTCTGCGGTGTCTTCTTACTAATCTGCACATTGGAGCTCGGCTGCAGAAGCTTCATCTCATCCATGCAGTCAAGAATCAGATAACTTACTCCGTTGACTCCATTTTCCCCGTCCGGTGTGATGCCTCCGGTATTGATATTTGCAAAATCTGTGTATGTAGAACTTTCCTTTAATGTGATTCCAACCTTCGGCGGAGCCGGCTGATTGTTGAATTTCACCCACAGGCATTCCAGCAATTCCAGAGCCTTCTCATCGTTCAGGCTTCCGTCCTCTTTGCCTTTTTTATAGAACGGGTTCAAATGCTGGTCAAGACGTCCCGGAGAATATGCGTCCCAAGGATTCAGCTCGCTCGTAACTCCAAGATGCACGAACCAGTACATCTGGATAGCCTGCCAAAATGTCTCAGGCTTGTGCGCCGGAACCACGTCACAGTTTGCCGCAATCTGCAGCAGCTCCTCTTTACGCTTCTCATTCGTCTCCTTTGCCGCCAGCTCTCTCGCATATTCGGCATAACGTTTGCCGAGAACCATAATCGCATCACAGGACTTCGCCATACCACGCAGCTGGTTCCTCTTGTCATACGCTTCTGTGTCATTTATAAAATCAAGAGAATCGATGGACTTCTGAATCTCTTCCTTATAGTCTAAAAATCCCTTTTCGTAAATCTTTACAGAACCTACTGTATGCCCCGGCCCGCGCTGCTCCATAAACTCTGTGAAAATCCCTGCCTCATAGCAGTCTCTCCACTCCTGAGTCATATTGGCAATAATCTTGGAACGGATGGAACGTCTCTCCCAGTAAGGAATAATCACATCCTCCTGATATCCATAATCTTCTTCCTTCACCGAGAAATTGATCAAATCACGGTCGTTCATGACATGCATATCTTCTACCGTGTGGCAGCAAAGCTCCGGAAATGTAGGCGCAGCCTGAGGCGCATCCCCTTTTTCGCCGACTATCAGTTCCCCCTCTCCTATATAAAGAGTTTTGGTCGCAAAATAGTCGTAAAGCACCTGTCCTCTCAATTCAGGAACAGATAAGGTTCCTTCATATTTCTTGTAAGTTTCTGTCTCACTTTTTGCCCGTTCCAGATCGATATGCGGCTGTGTGCTTACGCTCAGCTCGCGAAGCGCCTGTATACGTTCATTCATACCTCTTTTTTCCATGATATTAGCCTCCTATTTTTGTGTGATGAAATCCTGCGTCATGAAACATAGCCATAAAATGTTCCATTTCTTCCTGCGTAGGTGTCTGCAGCTCTTCCCCTTCATATTTCCCTTCCAGTCTGGCATATTTACTGCTGCCCGTATTATGATAGGGAAGAAGGTTGACCTGCGCTACATTTATTTTGTGGGTCAAAAGCCAATCAATAATCGCATGCATACTCTCGTCATCGGCATTTACCCCCTTCACAGTCGGTATACGGATGTAAATCCGGGCACCGTCTGCACTAAGCTTTTCAAGGTTATCTAAGATTAAATTGTTGTCTACTCCAATGTACTTCTTATGTACATTGTTGTCAATTGCTTTTATGTCATAGAGAAACGTTTCCACATAAGGGAGTATTCTCTGGAAATTTTCGTACGGCGCATAACCACATGTATCGATCGTGACAGTGAATCCCCTTTTGTTCAGACGCTTCACTAACTTTTCTATGTAGTCCATATCCTGAACCATCACTTCCCCGCCGGAAAGGGTCACACCACCTCCGGACTGCTCGTAGAACATCTCATCCTTTTTACACTCTTTATGTAGTTCCTTGACTGTATATTCTGTCCCGGCCACTTCCCTCAAATTCATCAGGCAGAAAGTCACACAATTGCCGCAGCCATTACATTTCAACTGATCTGTGACCGCCTTTCCGTCCACCATAGAGATAGCTTTAGTAGGACAGACTTTCTCACAGGAGCCGCAGCCCACGCACTTCTCTCTGTTTGTCAGTATTTGTTTATGAAAACTCTGGGTTTCCGGATTGTGGCACCAAACACATTTGAGAGGACATCCTTTAAAAAATACAGTTGTACGGATTCCGTCACCGTCGTGAATGGAATATCTTTGTATATTAGAAACTAACGGCATTTTCCTTATCTCCTTTTTGGTTTTTAGACCGACGTTTGAACTTTGGTCTAATTATAACAAATTTTAACAATCCTGTCAATAATTTATCAACCTTTTTTACTGTAGTCAAAGTCAAAATAAAAGCAGGGCTCCGTATGGAGTCCCGCTCTCATTTTCCGAAACAATTTTCACAAACTTATTTTTGAATTGACCAGCAGCCAATTGGCACGGAACGGCCTCATCAAATTCCAATATCCGAATCCTTTGAATCCATATGAAACAGCCGTGTCTATCTTTACCTGCATGCTCCGTACATCCTCGAACCATACCTCGTGCTGCCGTCCTTCTGCCCAATAAGTAAAATAAGGACTCTGTGCCGTCTCATCGAATTGTATTTCGGCCCCGTTTTGAGCCGCAATCCGCACAGCCTCCACATTTCCTATCAGCTCCGCTCTTGTAACTCCCCTTTCATATGGTAATTGCCAGTCATATCCGTAATTTGGAATACCCATGATTATTTTTTCGACCGGTATTTCAGTGACTGCATAATCTAGGACCTGCCGTACCTTGTTGATTGGCGCCACAGCCATCGGCGGGCCGTATGTATACCCCCATTCGTAAGTCATCAGGAACACACGGTCTGCATTCTCGCCCAGAAGCCGGTAATCCATCCCTTCATACAGAAGACCCGGCTGATCCGCCGATATCTTCGGGGCCAGCGCAACCGATACGCTGCGCCCGGTCTCATTCATCGCGGTTCTGAGCCTGCCCACAAAATCCGCATATCCCACCCTGTCTTCCGGAAGGATATATTCAAAATCCACATCTACCCCATCGTAGCCCTTCTCCTCCACCACAGAGAGCAGATTGGCAATCAACTGTTCCTGCATAGTCCGGTCTTCTGACACCTCCTTCACCAGCTGATTGTTAAATCCCCCGGTCTCTGTAAATGGCGTCAGTACAAGAATGGGGCTTACTTGAAAGCGTCTGGCTTCTTCGATTAGCCATTCCTCATTGGCAAGAGGCGGAATCAATTCTCCCGCGGAAGTAAAACCATAGGAAAAAATCAAAAGCTTTTCTATATAAAGAAGTGCTTCTCTTAAGATATAGCGTGCTATAAAAGGATAGGCATACCCAATCACCTCCATAGCTGTCTTCTCCCCTTCCTCAAATGCAATCACGACCTGCTGTCCCGCAATCAAATAAGTCTGATCGATCAAAAATGGATTGTTCCGCAGTATCTGCTTTTCCTCTATTCCATATTGCCCGGCTACCTGCGCCAATGTCTCGCCTGCCTCAACCGTATGTATCGTCTCGGGAAATAAAATGAGAAGTGCCTGACCGGTGACCAGAAAATCTTGGCTGGTTATCTGATTGTCGTAAGCCAGCCTTATCGGCGACACCCCAAAACGCCGTGCGATGCTGTAGATATTATCCCCCGGTTTTACCACATATATTTCCATGATTATAATCCTTTTTTCTTTATTGTATGTATCCACGACTTATGATATACTGAATGAAATTACACGTACTGATTACAAAGGGTCACACCTGAGTGAAAAGGCGCATAGAACAGAACATTAAAAGGGGGATTTATACCCTTTTTTAAGCCTGCGCTAATGCGCAGGCTTTTCTTTTTATTCTGTATTTTTGAGAAAAGGAGGTTTAAAAATGTCGGAGCCAACTAAAAGAATTGCATTAATCGGAATTATACTCACAAGCCACGAATCTGTAGACCAGCTCAATTCTCTGCTCAGCGAATCCGGCGACTACATTGTCGGCAGAATGGGAATCCCTTATAGGGAAAAAGGAATTTCAATCATCAGTGTCGCGATGGATGCTCCCAATGATGTCATAAGCGCACTTTCCGGTAAAATAGGCATGCTGCCCGGTATCAGTACAAAAACAATCTATGCAAAAGCAACATAAAAGGATGTACACAACATGAAGGAATTAATCCAAAAGCTGGAAACTACCCAAACTCTCTCCTTCGATGAGTGGATTGCTCTTATCAACGGACGTACCGAGGCGCTGTCTGAATTTCTTTTTGAAAGAGCGAGGTTCGTGAGCACCCAGCATTACGGGCATGATATCTTTGTGCGGGGTCTGATCGAGTTCACAAACTACTGCCGGAATGACTGTTACTATTGCGGAATCAGAAGGAGTAACGCCAATGTACGGCGCTACAGGCTGACAAAGGAAGAAATCCTATCCTGCTGCCGAACCGGCTATGAACTCGGTTTTCGGACTTTTGTGCTGCAGGGCGGAGAAGATGCATGGTACACCGACGAGAAAATGGCAGATATCATTTCTTCCATAAAAGCTATTTATCCAGACTGTGCTATCACGCTTTCCATCGGAGAAAAAAGTGTCGTAAGCTATGAATTATTTTACAAGTACGGGGCAGACCGTTACCTGCTGAGGCACGAGACATGTAATGCGCTGCACTATGCCAGCCTGCACCCCGCTCCTTTGTCTGCCGCGAACCGGCAACAGTGCCTTCGGGAACTCCGTCGCATCGGCTATCAGGTAGGCAGCGGGTTTATGGTGGGCTCACCGGGACAGACAGCAGCGCATCTGGCGGAGGACATGTTATTTCTAAAGGAGCTGAATCCACATATGGTGGGAATCGGGCCTTTTATCCCCCACCATGATACGCCCTTTGCCCAAGAACTTCCGGGGACGTTAGAGTTAACTCTATTCATGCTCGGCCTGCTACGCCTCATGCTTCCTACTACTCTCCTTCCTTCCACTACCGCGCTGGGCACCATTGCGCCGGACGGGAGAGAGCTTGGCATTCTGGCCGGGGCTAACGTGGTCATGCCGAACCTGTCACCGGTGGCAAACCGTAAGGATTATAGTCTCTATGACAACAAAATCTGTACCGGAGACGAAGCAGCGGAATGCCGCAAATGTTTGGAAAAGAGGATGGAGCGTATCGGATACCGAATTGTGACCGCACGGGGAGATTCGTTAGTCGGTTCCCCAAAATGATATTTCAAAAGGAGAAGGAAAATGTATAATGTAAAATCAAAAAAAGCAACGGAATTTATCGACCATCAGGAGATTCTTGACACGCTGGCGTATGCAGACGCTAATAAAGACAATGAAGCCTTAATTGACCAGATTATCGAAAAGGCCAAATGCCGGAAAGGGCTGACGCACCGGGAAGCCTCCGTGCTCCTCGCCTGTCAGTCTGAGGAGAAAAACGAGGAAATCTACCGGCTGGCCGAGCAGATTAAAAAAGACTTTTACGGGAACCGTATCGTCATGTTCGCTCCCCTATATCTTTCGAATTATTGCATTAATGGGTGTACCTACTGCCCCTATCACATGAAGAACAAGCATATTCCCCGCAAGAAGCTGACACAGGAAGAAATCCGCCGTGAAGTCATCGCCCTGCAGGATATGGGGCACAAACGCCTTGCGCTGGAGGCCGGAGAGGATCCCAAAAATAATCCGATTGAATACATATTGGAAAGTATTAAAACCATTTACAGCATCAAACACAAAAATGGGGCTATCCGCCGAGTAAATGTCAATATCGCTGCCACCACCGTTGAGAATTACAGAAAGCTCAAGGAAGCCGGCATCGGAACCTACATTTTATTTCAGGAAACTTACCACAAGGACAGTTATCTGGAGCTCCACCCGACCGGCCCAAAGCACGATTACGACTATCATACTGAGGCGATGGACCGCGCCATGGAGGGCGGCATCGACGACGTAGGGCTCGGTGTATTATTCGGCCTTGATAAGTACCGCTACGAATTCGCCGGACTGCTCATGCACGCCGAACATCTGGAAGCTGCTTTCGGAGTCGGTCCCCATACTATCAGCGTGCCCAGACTTCGTGATGCCGACGATATCGACGCCTCCGCTTTCACAAACGGCATTGACGACGACATTTTCGCAAAAATTGTAGCTTGTATTCGGATAGCGGTTCCTTACACCGGCATGATCGTCTCTACACGAGAAAGCCAGAAATGCCGGGAGCGTGTCCTGCATCTCGGCATTTCCCAAGTAAGCGGCGGCTCCAAAACAAGCGTTGGCGGATATGCCGAGGCGGAGCCGGAGGATGAATGTTCCGCCCAGTTCGATGTCAGCGACACACGGACGTTGGATGAAATCGTAAAATGGCTGATGGACATGGATTACCTGCCAAGCTTTTGCACCGCCTGCTACCGGGAAGGACGCACAGGGGACCGTTTTATGGAGTTATGCAAAAAGCAACAGATTCAAAACTGCTGCCACCCCAATGCACTCCTGACTCTAAAAGAATATCTCGTAGACTATGCCTCACCTGCCACAAAAGCTCTGGGAGATGCCTTGATTGAAAAAGAAATCCTCAATGTACCCAACGAAAAAGCCCGTGCAGTCGTACAAGAACATTTAAAGGCAATCGAAAACGGGACAGGCCGAGATTTCCGCTTTTAACACCGTCGGGGACACACCGTCGGGGACAGGTCCCAACGCGTTGGGGACTGTCCCCCACTACAATTCTGAGAAAATTCTGATAATTTGGAAAGGAGTTTATTCATGAGTTTAAACAATACCCCTTCTTCTGAGCGAATCCACATTGGAATATTTGGAAGGAGAAATGCCGGGAAATCTAGTATCATCAATGCGCTCACCGGGCAGGATTTGGCTATTGTGTCGGATGTTCTGGGCACTACCACAGATCCTGTCCCGAAGGCTATGGAGCTTCTGCCTCTTGGGCCGGTGGTGATGATAGATACGCCGGGTCTGGATGACAATGGCGAGCTTGGGAGCCAGCGTGTCCGGAAAGCTTATCAGATTCTTAACAAGACGGACATTGCGGTTCTGGTCATCGATGCTTCTTTAGGTATGACCGATGAGGATTTGGATATTATGGACAAAATCCAAAAAAAGGGCATCCCATGGGTGGTTGTCAAAAATAAGGTGGATTTATGCGGTTTCCAAACACGGCCCGCAAAGTGCGATAATGAGCGCACAGAAAATACATTCCTTCTGGGCGAGACTAACTCTATCGAAGTCAGCACAGTGACCGGACAAAATATACATGAACTTAAAGAGTTGATTGCCCGGCAAGTCCCGGAGACTGACTGCCAAAAGCGTATTGTGGGAGACCTGCTCTCTCCATTGGATTTTGTAATACTCGTAATCCCCATTGACTCAGCCGCCCCCAAAGGCAGGCTGATACTACCACAGCAGCAGACCATCCGCGATATTCTCGAATCCGGCGCGGCTGCCATCGCGGTAAAGGACACCGAGCTCAAGGAAACGCTGGCCTCATTAGGAAAAGCCCCCCGTTTAATCATCACCGACAGTCAGTCATTCGCTAAAGTGTCTGCCGATATCCCGGAAGGGATTCCCCTCACGTCCTTCTCCATACTCTTTGCACGGTATAAGGGCAGCCTTGCCACAGCCGTAAATGGGGCTTATGCCTTAGATAAATTAAAGGACGGAGACCACATTTTAATCTGTGAAGGCTGTACGCATCACAGGCAATGTGAGGATATCGGAACGGTAAAGCTGCCGAGATGGATAGACCGCCATACCGGCAAAAAGCTCACCTACTCTTTCACCAGCGGAACAGAATTTCCACTGGACCTGTCCCCCTATACCCTGATCATTCACTGCGGGGGCTGTACATTAAATGAGCGGGAAATGCAGTTCCGCTTAAGATGTGCGGAAGACCAAGGTGTTCCCATGACCAACTATGGCACCGCAATCGCACACATGAACGGAATACTTTCCCGCAGCCTTGAACCCTTCGGCCTATAACGGCGGAGGGTTTCCTTATTCTATCCAGCAGTCATCCGGCCCCAGCGTCCTGACAAAAATCCTGCCCTTGTCTTCCTGCCGTTTTGCCTGATGAAATTTGAATATCATCTCATTATCCCCTGCACCTTTTCCCAAGATCTCTATCTTCCCCCGGCGCGTGGACATGATATACCGAAAACACTTTCCATTTCCATTCTGCATATTCTTCGCCTGCTCTACAATCTCATACCCTCGCAGCAAAGGCACTTGAAACTGATTCAGCACTCCCGTCACCGGACGGCATTGAAACACATAGTATGGAATGATACCCATTCTTGTAAAACACTTCAGCAGCTCTCCAAGCACTTCTCCACTGTCATTGACACCTTTTAAAAGTACCGTCTGATTCTTGACAATGATTCCTGCCTCCTGCAGACACTTCACCGCCGCCTCAGACTGTTCCGTAAACTCCCTTGAGTGGTTGAACTGTGTGATAACGTAAATCTGCTTCTTCTTCCCGTAACGACACAATAATTCCTTCAATTCCCCGTCTTCGGTAATCCTCTGTGGAAATGTGACCGGTGTCTTCGTCCCGAAACGGATATAATCCAAATGTGGAATTGCCGTTAGATTCTCAAGATATTCCTGCAGGACAGAATTTTCATTCAGAAATGCATCGCCCCCGGACACCAGCACGTTGGTAATCTCGGGATGCTCTCTGATATACCGGTAGACACTCTCCCTGTCCACGGCTGTCTCCTCCGCCACTTTGCCTACCATCCGTTTCCTGAAACAATACCGGCAGTACATCGCGCACCTGTCCGTGGAGAGCACAAGCGCCGTCTGGCTGTACTTATGCTGGAGCCCCTGTAATACCGTGTTCTCTCCCTCACCGCTGGTATCCATATCCCCCTCGAGATCCAGCTCACCAAAAGAGGGAACACACATTTTTCGGATTGGATCCTGTACATCATCTTTGTCAATCAGAGACAAATAATATGCCGGAATAGACACCGGGTATTTCCTGATCATTTCCTCAGTCCGTCTATCGCTCTGGATATCCGGAAAACAACATGCCAGCTCTTCACCCGTAGTTACATTTTTCTGAAGCTCTTGCATCCATTTCATTCTGCATCTCTCCCTCCTGAATATTAGTACCTGAGATTCATTATACAGAATAAAGACGCTTCATTCAATCGTTTTCCATTATTACATGCAAAAGAAACTAATTGTCCGACAATTCTTTTTTGACACACGCAAGAGCTTCTGCTACCACATGATGCATATCAAAATATTTGTACATCCCCAGCCGGCCTCCAAAAATTACATTCTTTTCCCTTTCAGCCAATTCCTTATATCTGCCGTACAGCAAATTATTCTTTTCATCATTCATTGGATAATAAGGTTCATCCCCTTTTTTCCATTCCGCAGGATACTCCTTCGTGATGACAGTTTTCAGACTACTCTCTCCCGACTGGCATCCGAACTCAAAGTGCTTGTGCTCAATGATACGCGTGTACGGCACTTCATACTCAGTATAATTCACCACCGCGTTCCCTTGATAATTCTCACAGTCCAGTTCTTCCGTCTCAAACCGCAGGCTTCTGTACTCCAGCTCCCCATAACAATATCCGAAATACTCGTCAATCATACCGGTAAACACGACCTTATCCGCCTGTGGGCAAAGCTCTTCTCGATGTGTAAAATAATCGGTATTAAGCCTTACCTCTATCCCCTCCAGCAGCTTTTCCACAATCTGTGTATAACCGCCCACCGGAATGCCTTGATATTTATCGTTAAAATAATTGTTATCATACACAAAACGCACCGGCAGACGCTTGATAATGAATGCAGGAAGTTCCGTGGCCCTTCTCCCCCACTGCTTTTCAGTATAGCCCTTGACTAACTTCTCATAGATGTCACGCCCGACCAGTGAAATAGCCTGTTCCTCCAGATTACGCGGCTCCGCAATTCCTGCCTCACGAATCTGCTCCTCAATCTTCTCTCTGGCCTCCGCAGGTGTCACCACGCCCCACATCTTACTGAATGTATTCATGTTGAAGGGCATATTATAAAGCTCGTCCTTATAGCGCGCCACCGGTGAGTTGGTGTACCGGTTAAATTCGGCGAACTGCTGCACATAGTCCCACACTTCCTTATTGCTCGTATGGAAAATATGCGCGCCGTACCGATGTACCTGTATTTGGTCCACTTCCTCCGTGTAAATATTCCCCGCAACATGTGCTCTTTTATCAATTACTACAACCTTTTTCCCCGCTTTATGGGCTTCATGTGCAAATACGGCGCCAAACAAACCGGCTCCCACTATTAAATAATCGTACATAGTCCTTGACTCCTTTTTCTTTTATGACTCCCATTATAAATAGTTTTGGCAGTATTTGCACGCCTTTTCCTAAAATTAGAATCTAAGAAAATCTTACGAAAGGATTCTCATACTTCGCAATTTCCCCCAGCCGTCCTTCGATACGCAGAAGCTGATTGTATTTTGCCACTCTCTCTGAACGGCAGGGCGCCCCAGTCTTGATCTGGCCGGTGTTGAATGCTACCGCTAAATCGGCGATAAACGGATCCGCCGTCTCACCGGAACGATGGGAAATGACCGCATTGTAACCTGCATTTTTTGCCATTTCAATCGCATCGATGGCTTCCGTCAGCGTACCGATCTGGTTGACCTTAATCAGGATAGCGTTGGCTATTTCCTTGAGAATACCCGCATTCAGCCGCTTCACATTCGTCACGAACAGATCATCGCCCACCAGCTGCATATCCCTTCCGAGGCGTGTTGTCAGAAGTTCCCAGCCTTCCCAGTCCTCTTCATCCAGTGCGTCCTCAATGGACATAATAGGAAATTCTCCCGCCAAGTCTTCATAATAATCAATCATTTCTTCGGTGGAGCGCACTACTTTATGCCCGTGCATCCTCCCCTCACCTTCAAACACATATTTCTTCATGTCTTTGTCGTAAAGTTCACTGGCCGCCGCGTCGAGCGCTATCACTACCTGCTCTCCCGGAAGATAGCTGGCCTTTCGGATCGCGTCCATAATAAACCGGAGAGCCTCCTTCGCGTCGGGCAGGTTCGGCGCAAATCCACCTTCGTCTCCCACCGCCGTCTGATAGCCCTGCTTGCTCAGCAGATACTTCAGCGCCTTGTATATCTCCGCACACATCTGCAGGCCTTCTTGAAATGATTTGGCCCCTACAGGCATAATCATAAACTCTTGAATATCAATGGTGTTGTCGGCATGCCGGCCTCCATTCATGATATTCATCATCGGGACTGGCATCTGTTTCGCGTTGGTCCCGCCCAGATATTGGTACAGTGGAATCCGGAGCGCTTTCGCAGCCGCGCGGGCTGCCGCCATAGAAACACCGAGCATCGCATTCGCGCCTAAATTGATTTTATTATCGGTTCCATCTAACTTAATCAGTAGCTGGTCGATTTTAGCCTGATCAAATACATTGACACCGATCATCTCCCTCGCAATACGGTCATTGACATGTTCTACTGCCTTGCGGACCCCAAGCCCTTGATAACGATGTTCTCCGTCCCTCAACTCGATTGCTTCATACTTGCCGGTGGACGCTCCGGACGGAACAGATGCCCTTCCCAAACAGTTCTCCCCCGCAAGAACCTCTACTTCCACCGTAGGATTCCCTCTTGAATCTAATATTTCTCTAGCGTATATGTCTGTAATCGGTAAATATTTATACATTGATTTCTTCCTCCTTTTGGGAGTTAGTATATCCGCTTAACAGGCAAAATACACACGCAAATTTTGTATCATCGTATACATTCAAGTTGATTCGAAAAAACTGTTGACATTCGAAAATAGTGGGGGTACAATGCGTTTAGAAATGTCGGCCTAGTCCACTTTTCTAAACCGTAAATGTTTCAAATACAAAACTTGGGGAATTTAAAAATGAAAAAAAAACTACAAAGTTTTATCATGATGACATTCGCAACTCTTATTATGTCCATCGGGACTTACTTTTTTAAGTTTACCAATAATTTCACCTTCGGAGGAATTACTGGTCTCGCTGTTCTCGTAGCCAAGACAGGCGTTATCTCGGCCGCAGATTTTTCGTTTATCGCGAACATGCTGCTGCTTGTTGTCGGAGCCCTGATTCTCGGCAAAAAGTTCGTCGCTAAGACTGCATACTGCAGTATCCTTCTATCTGTGACGCTCTCACTTCTGGAGCGTATTTACCCTATGACTAAGCCATTCACCGACCAGCCTATGCTGGAGGTAATGTTCGCCATAGCGCTGCCGTCTCTCGGCTCAGCAATTTTATTCAATATCGGTGCGTCCAGCGGCGGTACCGACATTATTGCAATGATAATGAAAAAGTATACCAGCTTCAACATCGGCCGCGCTCTTTTGCTCACCGACGTTGCAATTACCATAGCAGGTTTCTTCATCTTCGATATGAAAACGGGACTGTATTCCTGCTTCGGACTTGCCATCCGCTCATTCTTGATCGACAACTTTATCGAAAGTTTGAACTTGTCCAAATACTTTAATGTTGTGTGCAGCAGGCCCGATCCTATCTGTGACTTTATCGTCCACGAACTGCACCGGGGAGCTACCGTATGCGACGCGCAGGGCGCGTTTTCCGGTTCTAAAAAATATATTATTTTTACGGCGCTCAACAGACAGCAGGCCGTCAAGCTCCGTAATTACATAAAAGAAGAAGACCCAGCGGCATTCATCCTGATTTCCAACACAAGCGAGATTATCGGGAAAGGGTTCCATAGTATTTAATCCAGTAAAGACAATTGTCGTCCCCTCCATATAGGAAAATGGAGAGGACGACAATTTTATTTCTCGCAAATGGATTCAATTCTTTAATATTTATAAATATACTTTTCCTTTTATTCCCCTTCGAATAAGCACTGTTCATTGCAATAGCGGTTTCCAAGATAACTTTTAGCCATTCCTATTTACTTATAAATAACCTTTATTAAACGTTGCGTTCTCACGTACCTTCAAATCAGCCAGCGCATACAGACTGAATTCCCCGCATTCATTTTTATCTACAAATACTACTTCGTCACACGGGTACTAATTATTATTCAACAATGGAATATCATGCATAGTAAAAATTGGAATTCATTTCAACAATATTCTGGATAAGTGCCAATACCTCCCTGTAATTCTACGCAAATATTTCTTAATCATATACCCCTCCCTTTCCTAATAATGTACTCTATTTAAGTTTAAATCTCTTTAAAACCGTATTTACCACAGGGGCAATCAACTCTTGATTCAGCCAGAACAAATATGCTCCCCCGGCAATACACAATCCTAGACTAAGCAGAAGACTGTCCGTAAATATGACAGTAGCAATTAATAATATATTTAGAATTGTCAACCAGATAAACTGCCCCCAGTTAACCTTTAATATAAAATAACGCTTTGTATGCTGAATTCGAACTATAAACAGAAACAGGTATGAAACAAATGTAGACAAACTAGCCGCCTGCAAACCAATAAAATGAATAGCTCCTAAATTGACTGCTGCATTTATTAACGCTGCCAATACTGTTGTCATAACACTTCGCTTTGTCTCCTGAGAAATCTGATAGCCCATGCCAAGAAAGCTGCTTAATGCACTGAAAACCGCTCCCAGATACAAAAAACCTGTATAGATCCATGCTGTTTTATATTCAATGGATACAAATAATTCAATAACAATTTTTGTTGCCGGAATTGCACAGATACAAATAGAAAACAGTAAAATATAATATTTCCGAAAAATATTACTAAAAAAGACATTTCTGTTAGGCGAATTATATTCTTTGATTGCGGATTCCTGCCACGCCAAGTAAAAAATACTCGTTACAGTCGTCAAAATTGTTGGAAACTTATAAGCCACTGAAAAAAGCCCGTTATACGCTGCTCCTAGAAAAAAGAGAATAATGTATCGGTCAGATGAGTTTACAATCCACCAACAGATTGTATTAGGAACCAATGGTGCCGAATAATGAAATAATGTCCGAAAAACTGTTCTGTCAAACTTATTTTTCCACACACACCGCAATTGCTCTTCTTTTATAAAAAGCAGAATAATACAGGCAATGTTTGCGATTGTCTTAGATGCCAGCAATGCGGCCACGCCTAATTTCAACCCAACAAGTCCAATAACTTCACATATCAGCATACAAACACTGTTAAAAACACCACAAAACGCATATAGCTTACTATCGCCAAGTCCACGTATTGAATCCTGAAAATAAAGATATATCATGGTACTGGCCAGATACAGCGCTATTAGTCCTGTATATTCCAAATAGTGTATCGTTGAAAATATAAGCAAACAAATCTCAGCTACTACGGTCGTACAACAAAGGAATCTAAATCCTGTACTGAGGACACCCTCTTTATTGACTCCCTCAACCAAGAAACGATAAACACCATCATTCATCTGAAAAATAATGATCGGCTGAACCAAGGATACGGTTGTAAGTATCAAATCATAGTACCCCATCTCTTTCTGATCGATGAAATAGGTGTACACAAGTACCATTACATATGCCAGTATTTTAGAGCTAAAGTTGCCTATCGCATAAATTATTGTTTTTTTTACCAATGTCTTTTCTCTACTCATAAAGTCTTGTCTCCTAGACAACTAGTTTATCCATACATATGCTGTTTTACGTTTCAAACGTTATTGCAAATCAAGGTAATATACTGCTGCATTACTTTTATTTTATGTTCAATCAATTGATGTGATTTTTCAACAGGCTTCACGCGGACGAACATTTCAATCAAGTTGATGACCTTTTCTACACTGGTTCCAATCTCAATATTCGTTGCCAGAAACCCATCTGTTGTGCTTGACCTGCTGTCATGCTTAATCATAATACCCGGAATTCCTAATGACGCTGCCATTCCAATACCATGCACTCTTCCACCCAATACCAGATCAAACTGGTTATATATATCTGTGTAGTCTCTGGCATCGTAAGAATAGCAAATATCTGTGTTGGGGAACTCTTTTTTTGCTTGATCAATTTCATCTATATAATGACAGATAAGGCTAACATCATATCTTTTTATTATCTCAGGATATAATTTTAGCAGATATTTATGTAAATCCCCCGAAACATTATTTCCCTTAAGAGTTCGGTCAGTTGCATAAATTAACCCTATTTTTTCAACTTTCTCTACAAGACGATTAGATTGTGCTGCCAATAATGCTGGACAAGGTAGATATTTTGCATGATATTGTTCTAACAATTCTTCTGTCACCAAATCTCGTGTAGTAATTAATTTTGCTTTTTGAAGAACTCTATTTACAACTGGATTTGCTTTTTCAAATGCAGTACTGTCTCCTGCCCCAATTCCCAAGAACAAAGTTGGAATATCAGCCTGCTCAATCATTCTATACATTGGAAGGAGTCTCCTTCCATACCATTCTGGAGAGCCTGCAAATATTGCAATATCAATATTCTCCGCGTTCATGTCATCCTTGTATGAATTGTCATAATGTCCAATTCTCAATACATCCTGTAAAATCCCCTTACCCTTAAAGGTTTTCTTATCCCATTCATAGGTGTAATTCATCCGTTGAGTTTTGTTTCTTAATTTACTGCCACCTCTAATGTCCGGGCTGCGATTAAAGATAATTGGATTAATTACATCACCATATATTTGCTTCAATATATTAATGCATCCCAGCATAATAAATTCATCTCCGGGATTCCATTGCCTTGTTGTTGAAATCAATACATTAATTCTCATGTTTTCTCCTCTGCTATTGATAAAATTTACTTTTCTATATTTTCTATCATTTGAATATAATCTTCTACAGATTCTTCCAAGTTAAAATAATTAGTAATCAACATTCTTTGCTCTTGTAAGAGTTTCTTTTTATCAATTTCATCTGCTAAAAGGAGTCTTACGATTTGCTCATAATCTTCAGGCTCCGAACAATGAAAGTAATTTATCCCATTTTCAGCCGGAATTCCTTCTATACCAATGTCATTTGTAAGAACAGGGATACCTGCCGACAACGCCTCAATTACTTTTACTTTGATTCCTGTTCCGTTCAAAAGTGGTGATACGATTTTCCGCTACTATAAAACGAACATCAGTGACCACTAATAAAGGCATAACATTATCAATAAACCAAATTGCAGCCTCATAATTTTCTGGGCGATACATCGCGTCCCAAAATAAAATGTCACGATTTACCTGCTCTCTCTTTATAAGTGACATATTATGAAAGTAGGAAGTCAGCACATGGATTTTCTCTTTTGGGACACTGTTTTCTATCAATAATTTTTTATCTTTTTTACTCTGTGGCATAACTATATCACAAGCTGATATCGCATCAAGCTCTACCTCTTTTATTTTCAGATAATGCTTTTTAAGTCTATAGCGCTTTTTTATACTTCCAGCAGACAGCAAGAAATTTTCCATTCAAGCTGAATTACATCTGGCAGTTCATTTTCTCTTTCTAACTTTCGCAGATATTGTAATATTTTCACTTTTTTGTTAGTTAAAATATCTTTTCTTTTACAAGGAATTTCCCGAAACAATCCAAAATAGCAAGTTCAATATTAGATTTAAGCGTCCCACTAGACAGGATAAAAGTATGCTCAATCTTATATTCGTTTAAATCAGATTACATAAGAGTACTTCTTCTTCCAAATGCAACTAGTGAAAATTGAAAATCTGTTCTTTTTGCAAGGCATCTCAAATAATAATTAAAAATTTTTTCACTTCGTCAAAAGATACACAATATTCTTCACATCAATGTTATAGCGTTCTGTAATATAAACTATTAATGTTATACCATCCCCTTTTCTTTCAGGAAATGATATAGAGCATAGGTTTGTAACACTGCTCCATAGTTTGTTGAACAGCTCACTGTAATGAATGCCACTTTCATTTGTATCCCCTCTTTCTTAGCTCTAATCCTTTTATTTTTTTTGTTATGTATACCGGAAGTAATATTGATAATATAGAAATAATTATCACCACCACTAAATATATCAAATTCGGAACTTTCCAATCCACTAATATAAAAGCAAATCCCCACTTTAGTAAATAGATAAGTGGTAAATGAAATAAATATATTTCAAAGGAACTCTCTAATATTAGTTTTTTTATACCTTTAACCTCATAACGAATTAAGTAATTGGACATCCCAATAATTGATATACATCCCATTATAGCTGTAATAAATACAAAAATTTTACTAAAAACTTTAAGTATAATAATTATCAAAAATTCTTTACAGTATTGTTTTTTTACCAATATGTCTATCAGTTGACTTACTAGAAACATAGCTGAAAAAACACATAAATATTGTTTCCGGTATTTACCAAAATGCTTTGAAAGAGATTCCCGTCTCTTTTCAAATAAGATTCCTAATAAAAACCAAAATAGAAATTCAGCACTTCTCCCTATTTGAAACGGTAAATCATAAAGCTGTGGAGCAATTGCCCATAATCCCCATGTCAAAATCAGTACTATAATACATAATCCTTTTTTATCAAATATTTTAAATTTTTTTAAAATGGCAGCTAATATAGTCACTTGAAATAGCATTGGAAGAAACCACAAATAATTAATATCTCTTCCCCAAATAACATCCAATATAATTGCTTTTACAAAATTGATATCTAAACTATAGTAGCCCACCAAAAATCTGATTGGGATAAAGATTATTATAGCAACTACAAAATATGGAAAAATTAATCTTTTAATCTTTTTTTGAATATAATTTATGTTACATATTTTAAAGCTAAATTCAAAAACAGCGCCTGAAAGTAAAACAAACAATGGCATATGAAACGAATAAATAGTAATTCTTAGCATTTCTAAAATATCATCAATCCATATTTTGCTATAATCCATGTGCCTTTGATTTGAAATCACCTGCCCCTTGCAGTTCAACATCACTAATGTTGAACAATGCCCTATCACAACCAAAATCGTTACGATTATTCTTATATAATCATACAAATATATATGTTCATCTGCCTTAGCCTTTTTTATATTTTTATTTTTTTGTGGCATTTTTCTCCCCTAAATGTTTTATTAGTGAAATATAGTCTTTTGCTGATTTTTCCAAGTCAAAATATTTTTCTATTACTTGATACTGATTTTCCAGCAAACTGTCTTTCTCTATTTCTCCATTTAAGAATTTTTTTATAAAATATGCGTAGTCCTGTGCGGTCTCACAATGGAAATATGAAACACCGTCTTCTGCTGGTATTCCTTCAATTCCAATAGAATTTGTAAGAATTGGTATTCCCGCTGATAAGGCTTCAATCACTTTTACCTTTATCCCTGCTCCAGTCAATAATGGTGATACAAAACAAAGACTATTTGCAAAATATGGCGTTTCATCCTCAATAAATCCAGTAACAATAACCCTGTCATTACTTCTTATTTGAAGCTCTTTGGGCGGGCGATTTCCGGCTACTATAAAACGAACATCTGTGTCCTCTAATAAAGACATAACATTATCAATAAACCAAATTGCAGCCTCATAATTTTCCTGACGGTACATTGCTCCCCAAAACAGAATGTCATGATTTACTTGCTCCCGTTTTATATGGGACATATTATGAAAATACGCTGTCAATACATGGATTTTTTCTTCCGGAACATTGTTTTCCATCAACAATTTTTTATCTTTTTCATTTTGTGGCATAACTATATCACAAGCCGATATTGCATCAAGCTCCAATTTTTTTAATTTAAGATAACGTTTTTTAAGCCTATGGCGTACTTTCCCGTCTGCTTGTATATATTTTCTCTGTGCCCCGAGAAAACTGACATCATGTTCGGATGCAATAATTTTAGCATATGGGAACACCTTTTTTATTGATTTAACCAACAAAACCATATTAGTCCATTCAAGAATAATTACATCCGGTTCGAATCCCTCTTCATGTAACTGCTTTACTTCTTTTAAGATATAATATTTTTTAAAATATGATTGTTCAAAACACCTTTGAAACGTACATATTCCCCAAATGTCCATTAAAATTCTTTTTATATTCAATAATGATGTTCCCATAGTAAGTACAAACCGGCAGTCTATTTTTTCTCTTATTTCCTTAATAAACTGTCGCTCATCCGCTTTACATAAACCTATAACTTTCAAATCAATACCATCATTTGCGTTTGCGGCATTAACATAATAGTAAAATGTCTTTCCCCCTGCATGACAAATAGATTTATAAGGAATTGCATTTGTCAAATATAACAGTCTCACCATTTCTCAACAGCCTCCTTCAACTGGCCAAAGCAAAAATCAGTAAAATTATCAGTGTCACAAATATAAAATAAAGTACTCTTCTTCTTTGAGACATTTCCTCAATTCCTACACTTACCAAAAAAGCCAACGGATAAATAATCATTAATTTATGCCGTGGTTCTGAAACACTTCCGTAGAAAACACCATATAACATTGCAATATTTATAAAGATTACCCCCCATAACCCAATTTGTTTAAATTGTTTTTTTCGAATACACTGCACTCCTCCTAAAATGGCAAGCGGCATAATATATACATTCCAACAAGACAACATAAAATATATCCACTCCGTATTTCCCCCAAAGATAGCATGATAAGTATTTTTCATATGCATAACATTATATGATTGAGAAACAATATTAGGGAAAAAAATATATTTTACCATCTCAACAATATCAAAGTTATAAGAATATTCCCAAAAAACAAAAAAGATTTTAGCAAAATAGTCAATCAATGGTTGTGACACAAAAAAAATCCCTAGAAAACTAATAGAAGTAATAACTGCTGTTTTTTCTTTCTTTAATGCATATGCAATATAAATGGGTACTGTAATTAACAGCGAATATATTCTTAAAAGGGTGCTTAACAATATTAAAATAGAACAAAAAATATGATTCACTTTATGTTTTTGTACATTTTTCATTAATAAAGAAATAAAAAAAACTATCCAGATATCCCGCATCAAAACAGCAGACATTTGCAAAACAGCAGTACATGACAGTAATATAATGCACAGTATATTTCGATTTTTTTTATTACTTTTAACAAAAAAATCTGCTATATTCAACATAGCACATATTGCAACAATTGCTTGAATTACATACAATAGTTGTAAAGAAAATTGCACAGAAATTATAGTGGGCATAAACACAACAAATGCAATCATATACGCATATGCTATATATCCAAAATTATTAATTGAAATAATATAACGTGTACTAATTCTGGAAAGTTTATATATTGGCATCCCGTTAACAATAGCCTTTGCGCCCTCAAAATGTATTGATAAATCCGCACCTGGCACTCCATATTTCCAATGGTATACCGATTCCAAATATATATTTAAAATTATCGAAAAAATTATATAGAAACCAAGAGCACCTAATAACATTAGCACTGTCTTTCCTTTTTCCTGTTTTATCCTTTTCCAAAACAAGTTAAATGCAATTGCAAAAATGACAATCCCCATTATAGTCCCCCTATCAATTTATCAATTACTTTTCTTTATCCTCTCCAAATAATAATCAGTCCACGTACTGCTTTACAAACCAGTCTGGAAAAATAGTTATAATGCCTGTATTTTTTCAGATAAATATCCATACTCCTAAAAGTAGTCTTTAACCGCTTAATGCTTCTGTTGCCTTGTGTTTTTTTCACACTTTCAGATTCCATATGTATAATGCTGGTTTCCGGGTAATAAAAAGTATAGTACCCTGCTTTCAGCATCCGTTCCGCCAAAATATTTTCTTCCTCATATAAAAATGTACTCTCATCCATACAGTTAATTTGTCTCATCACACTATTCCTTAACAACATACAGCACCCATGTACACGGTACACTTTTTGAGAAATGCCACTTTGCTTTTTTCTTTTATATTTATCAAAAGCAATCCCCAATGTCATACTCCACAAATTAGGACGTGTACAATATGGTGAATACACAATGCCATCCAGATAATAAATTTGGGGTCCAACACATCCAATATCTGTTTTCATATCAGCTACTTCTACCATTTTTCTTAAAATATGCATGTCCTTGATAAGCACATCATTATTAAGAATCCATGTATACACAAAGCCATGAGAAATAGCATAACGAATACCGATATTGTTACCTGCTGCATAGCCGCTGTTCACATCATTTTTATAGAATATATAATTTTTCAATTCTGCCATTTCTGCCAATTTTACTGCCGATTCATTTGGTGAAGCATTGTCCACAACCATAATTTTATAATTAGGATATATCAATTTACCAAGCTCTTCGACTAACCGCAAAGTAAGCTGGTATGTACTATAATTCAAAATGACAATTAACGTTTTAGGATAACTTTTCATGAATTTTTCCTTTTAATATTTTGTTGACAAAATTGTACTTAAAAAACATTCTGCCACCGCCTCCGCCGCATATTTCTGATACCCGAACATATATGCATTATGGGAAAAATCATCCAGTTCCTCTGCTGAAAACTTATTAACTTTACTGATAACATTTGCAAAGCCTTTCACGTCTTTCTGTGGTACCAAAAAACCTGTTTCTCCCTCTTTCACTTGTTCGCTAATTGCTCCCACATTAAAAGCAATCACTGGTCTTGAATATTTGCATGCATCCACAATGACACCTGATTGAGTAGCTGAGGCATACGGTAATACAACCCAATCAGCACCTTTAAAATAATTTTCCATTTCTTTATCCGATACTTCTCTATCATCAACAAATACATTCGGATACTTTTTTAATTTATTAACTATTGCAATGCTTTCTTCATCCGGTTCACCGACAACCTGATATTGTATTTGAGGCGTTCTTCCTATAATCCCCTCTAATAAATCAAACCCTTTATACTTGCGAATTCGCCCAAAGCATAAAAATTTGCCGCTATGAGGGCTACACATCTCTGGTGGGAAATGTCTCCAAAGTTCTAAACAGGTTATCTCCCTTTCTGGTAAACGGTATTTTTCCGCCAGAACCTTTTTATACTTCTTGTTCCTCAGGATAATGTGGTCTGCCATTTTGCACGTAACAAAGTTACATGCGGCCATGGCATGATTCTTGTCATGTGGAATCACATCATGTACCGCGACCACCTTCACTGTACGCGGACACAACATCATCAAAAGCACATTCCACAAATGCATACTTTCAAAATAAAGATATTTTATTTTATGTTCCTTGATTGTTTTTGCAATTTTCCTCAGAACACGTAGCCTGAATGTTCCTTTTGTGATTCCGGGACGCAAAGGACAATCAAAATAAAAATTGTTGTCTGTATGCGGCGCTATCAGTGATTTGGGATTTTTCAAACCAACCGTATAAATCTTATGTTTAGGGTATAACGCCTCAAACATACTGTATACGACGTTCTGATGGTCCGCATTGTCAGAAAATGTAATCAAACAGATTCTTTCATTTGCCATTATCTATACTCCTTGTTTTTTTCTCCAGTAATCCAACATATCTTTAATTGTCTGCTCCATCGGAATCTTTTGACTCCATCCTGTGTCCTTCTTTAATCTGGTCACGTCTCCAACAATCACTTTTTCATCAGTCGGCCTGAGCAGTGCCTTGTCTACATAGACAGCAAACGTATGCCCTATTTGTGTCTCAATCATTTTTAGAATATCGCTTATTTTGTATATATGCTCTGATGAAATGTTATACACCTCGCCGGGAATACCTCTTTTTGCGAGCAGCAAAAGTGCCTCCACCAAATCTCTTTGATCCATAATTGCCCGGCGCGTCTCCAAATTTCCCACTCTCATTTCATAACGTCCAGTCTGCTCCGCCTGAATTGCCCGATAGGTAAAATCCGAGGTAACATCATTCACCTTTCGTGTTCCCGTAGAGTTGAAGATACGTGCACGGATACAACGAATATTATCATTCACATAATACTGAAATGAGAGTAAATCCTGCCCCACCTTACTGACACCGTAAGGATGCAGCGGCTGGAGCTGCGCTGTCTCTTTGACATAGATTTCTTTTCCCTCTATCTGATTAAGGGTTTCACCATATTCTGCGCTGGAACATGCCACAACGACTATCGGGTCGTATTTGGCATAAAAAAATTTTCTTACCTTTTTGATTGCTTCATAGACTGCAATCGTGCCGTTTACATTTGTGTCTATCGTTTCATAAGGGCGTTCCCATGAAACAGTAGGATAACTTTGTGCCGCCAGATGAAAGATTTGTTCCGGCTGGAAATCCAAAATAATTTTTTCTATATTCTGTGAATAGCGCACATCACACTCAATCATCTGTATCTCTGAAGGAATTTCTTCAATATCAGTAGTCGGCTTATAATATGTTCCAACCACTTCTTGTCCCTGACTATGTAACAATTCGACCATATGAGAACCGACCATTCCTCCGGCTCCTGTCACTAATACCCTCATAATTTTATTCTCCTCCAAAAAAATGTTCTTCAAGCATCAAACACCAGCAATGATATATCGGCAGATGCAATTCCTGAATCATATAAGTCTCTGTTGCCGGAACTCTGACTGTCACATCTGCTGCATTGGCAAGCTCGCCGCCGTTTTCTCCGGTCAATCCGATTATCTTAATTCCCTGTGCTCTTGCAACAACTGTCGCATTCATAATGTTCTTACTGTTTCCTGAGGTTGAGATACCAAGAAACACATCTCCTTCTCTCCCATAGCCAAATAACTGCTGTGCAAAGACACCCAGCCCATCCACATCATTGATATATGCCGTGGTCAATGCTTCATGTGCAACTAAAGGAATCGCCATAAGTGAACATTCCAGATTCTTAGCAAGCTCGGCTCCCCGCTTAGCATCAACTGCTTTTAAACTTTTGGCAAATTTCTCACTCACAGGTCTTGGTGTCTTAAATCTTTTCATTAATTCGCCTGCGATATGCTCTGCATCTGCCGCTGAGCCTCCATTCCCTGCAATAAGCAATTTTCCGCCCTTCTGGTAGCTTTCTTCCATAATAAGATATGCATTCACAATATCTTCTCTAACTGCATCAAGCATCGGATACCGTTGCAACAGTAACTCAATATGTTTATCTAATTTGTTATTCCATACATTCATAAGTTTCCTCCGCACCTAGTCTCGTTTTTTGAAGCTCCGGCCATTACTGTTTTCGCAAACTCTAAAAGAGAAGACGTTGTAATCTGTTGTCCATAATCTTTCCCTCCATCTCCCAGCAGTGCGGTATGACACCCGGCTCTCATTCCGGCCTGTATATCGTTTTCACCGTCCCCCACCATCCACGACTGTGCCAAATCAATATGGAATTCGTGTGCCGCTTCAAGTAGCATTCCCGGTCTTGGCTTTCGGCACTGACAGTCAATCTTATATTCGACTCTCTCACCCTCATACCCTTTATGAGGGTGGTGCGGGCAAAAATATATTGCATCCAGATATGCTCCCTTTTCTCCAAGAAGCGTTTCCATCTTATTGTGAATCTCTTCCAAGCCTTCGAGACTTACTTCACCACGTGCAATAACCGGCTGATTCGTCACAACGATTGCAAGATAACCGGATTCATTGATTATCCTTATAGCTTCAGCTACACCATCTATCAACTCAAATTCATCCTTGTCTCTGAGGAATCCTACATATTTATTGATAGTCCCATCCCTATCCAGAAAAATAGCTTTTTGCAAATAGTACAGATTTTTTTGCTTTACTTTCCCCGACGCAAAATCATCACATACAGCACCGTAACGTTCCGGTGTTCCCATATCCTTTACATATTCAGGACTGTCATAAACAAACATTTTTCCCTTGCCTGCCAGCGGCTTCAGTAGTTGGCGGTCTAAATCTATTTTAGATGTATGAATATCAGTTTTTAAAATCTCAGGTGACATGACATGAAGACCGGCGTTTACCCTGTTCTTGTAATATCTAGGACGTTCATCCTCCTTGGCCAGCCATCGCTGTACTACATTCTCTTTGTCTGCAATAATCAGTCCACTGTCATGAGGGTGATTATTGGGGTGTGTGAACAACGTAACCAGTCCGCCTTGTTTCCTGTGATATTCTGTAAATCTATTGAAATCCACATCAAACATTGCATCTGCATTCAGCAGCAGAAAATCATCCCAAAGCCTGTCCTTGATTTGAAACAAAGCTCCTGCATTTCCAAGCGGCTCATTCTCAACAAAATATTCAATATGAACACCAAATGTTCTGCCAGTAACAGGCGAGATATTGCTACCATCACCAAAGTAATCCATAATAATGTTTCCCAGATGACCAACGGTTAAAATAATATCCGTAAATCCCTGAGCACATAGACATTCTATTTCATGTTCCAAAACAGGTTTCCCCTCAACTCTAATCATTGGTTTGGGGATATTACTTGCAATAGATGATATTCTTGTCCCTTTTCCGCCAGCCATTATCACAACTTTCATCTTCATAAGTCCTCAATCTTCTTCCTGCGGGACATAGTTTTCCGGTGTATAATGAATCACTCTTGTCCCTCCATCTTCAAACTCAAACGGCACATACATGAGATTATGCATTGCCTCACGGACTGCATTCTGTTTATCCTGTGGAACATAAAAGACAAAGAACCCGCCTCCTCCGGCACCAAGCAATTTACCTCCAAGAGCGCCAGCCCGCATAGCTGCTTCATATAATGTATCAATATTATTAGTAGAAATGTTACTTCCTGTCTGACGCTTTAATTTCCATGTAACATCTAAAAGACGACCAAACTCATCCAAATCGGCATACTTATCACTGAGCACGTTTTCTGCTGCATCAACAAGAGAAAGCATTTCCTGCAATTGCGCCCTTTTTTCACCGGCAGTTATTTGATTTGCCTTTTGCACATCTGAGGAGAATCGGGTAAATCCGGTAAAGAACATCATCAGGTTACTATTCAATTGTTTTTTTCGCTCCGGTGAGATGATGACTGGTAAAACATCATATCCTTCTGCATTAAAATTAATACGGTTCAGCCCACCATATGAGGCCGCAATCTGGTCCTGCCAGCCTCCTGCTTCATGGCAGAGTTTTCGCTCTAAGTAGATGGCATCATCAGCTAGTTTCTTTTTATCGGCATATTTTCCTTTCAACGCATAGAATGCGTTCAGCATTCCTACTGCGAAAGAACTGCTTGTCCCCAGACCGGAACGAGCGGGTAAATCAGCTTCATATGTAAGCCGAATTTCATGCATATCCAGATATTCCATTGCATTTCTAATTGCCGGATGCTCTATGTTCTCGACTGAAGATACTCGTTCAATTCTGGAATATGTAAGTTCCGTAGAATACTCAAAGAAACGTGGAAGGTGGCGTACGTTTACATAACAATATTTGTCAAAAGTTGTTGAAAGAACAGCTCCTCCATTTTCCCGGAAGAACTCTTCCATGTCTGTTCCACCGCCAAAGAATGACATTCTAAAGGGTGTCTGTGTTATAATCATTTTCCTTTGTTCTCCTTACTTCAATCCTCTGCCATCACAGTCCTTATACCAGTCTCTTAATGATTCTTCAAAAGTGTAGTAAAATTGGTATCCGCTTGCAGCAAGCTTTTTCCCGCAGATATTAGTGGAAATCATCAGCTTTTTTACTCTGGCCGGATGTAGCCCGACCTTTTTCCCGCCAATTGGTCCTAGAATGGTTGCTGCACTCATTAATATCCATGCCGGAACTAACGGAATATGGCGCCTCATGTTCGTTGCTTTCTGCATAGTCATGCATATCTGTTCAATTGTGTAAGCGGGCTCAAATGTACAGTTGAAAATATCGCTTCCCGGAAAATCATTATCAATCATCCGATATTTGAAAAACCGAACCAATTCTTTCACGTACATGCACGCTTTAACGGTATCTTTGCGTCCCGGATAAAAGAAATATCGCTTTCTCTGCCCCCAGTAAAGACGTGTGAAATTACCATGTTCGCCCTTACCGTATACAACGCCCGGTCGTACTATTGTCAATTCTCGATCTGCCTCTTTTTCCTGCCATCCTATATGAATTGTCTCTGCTACCAGTTTGCTGATACCGTATGGGGTGTTGGGCGTTGGCAATGTGTCTTCTTTCTTTGATTCCTCTGCCGCTCCATATGGCGCAATAGAACTGGTAAACAAAATCCTCTTTATTCCATATTTATCGGCAAATCTAGTTATATTTTCTGCTCCACGGATATTGGTTTCAAAATACTCATAATCAGGGTGACCCGGTGTGCGATGCACTGCTGCCAAATTGAAAATGACATCCTTTGCAGAGGGCTCATACTCAAATTCGATAGGCTTACGGACATCCAGACGGATATATTCCACTCCGTCAATATGCTCAACCTTCCCCGGAACAACGCCTTCTTCTCCGGGCATTACAATATCAAGATTAAGTATCTTATCACCCAAAGCCACACATTCTTTCTGAAGCAGTTTAATCAAATGGGTTCCGATAAAACCGGAACCACCAAAAATAATATAATTCATCTCTTGTCTCCCTTGATAAATTCCTCCAAACACAAAAATAAAAAATAACTTCGAATGCTCTCCGCCTGTAAACAGGCGCTTCTTTGACGACCCGTGAAAGTGGGCCGCCCGGCGGCATTCAACCGGAAAGCAGAAGCTCATGGCCTCTGCTTTCTTATACAGTTTCCTGTATCTGTATAAAAACAGCGGTCATACCGCCTGTTTTTCAAAGCTCTTCAGACACTTTCTTCCCAGATTCACAGCAGAATTCAAGTAACGGCTGCCTCTGTGTCCTTCCTTACATATGTACTCTGTGCCATTCTTCTGTATCTTCTGCCCGCAGACTGCACATTTAGAACTAATACCGGCCGCCTCTGTCTCCAGCACTATGATTCCTGATTTCCACGCCTTATATTTCAGTTTCTCTCGAATCTGACCGCTCAAATGAAGCACAGACCAATTCCCAACTGCATTCATTACATACTTTGTATACGTTTTCGAATAAAGAGGAAGCACCAGAATTCCCGCCTGTTGCTCATTACAATATTCCACAATATCTTTACTGAACTTATGAGAGTAATATTCGTTCAAATGTTTCAGCTTCATCCAATATTTTTTATTGCTGTGGTGGCTCTCTTCATATCCGGTTGCTTTTTCGGATTTTTCAATTGCTGTCAATATCTTTTGACACTGACGCTCATACACTGTGCCTCCTTTAAGGAAATGCACAGCACACTGGTTACCCTTTGCATCCAGTATCGCAATGACGGCCAGCCGATCTCGATTAATAAACTGAACCGCCGCTATCTTCTCCTGATCCTGTATCCTGAGCTTTGCTTTTCTTCCATCTGAAACCACAGACTTAACCGGGACATGAAGCTCCGCCTGCTTTTCCTTCAGAACCACCGAGGGTGACAGTTGTTCTTCCCCCTTTGAAAATACATTTCCAGAAATTCGGCAATGTAACCATGTCCACATCTCACCGCTCCAGACTTTCAGTTCCACACTTTTTTCGTTGAGGTTTCTGTACATTCCTTTATAAAATGTTACGGATTTTGTGAATGTTTGTGTTCTTTGCTGCTGCTCGTCTCTTGAGAGATAGCTTTTTCCCGCCGCAATAGCTGCGTTAATTGCCGCCCGGCGAAAATAAAGTGGAACTTTACACCACGGTAGCGGATAGAGGACCTCCTGCTTATCTCTTCCCACAATCGTCAGCTTCTCCAGCTCTCTCATAACTCTCTGGCCGCCCTCTTCATGAAAATCCGACATTTTCAGATACAGATTATAATAAAACGCCAATATTTCATTGTAGAATATCTGGGTCTCGACCAACCAGTCCTGATGCTTTGTACGAAGGATAAATCTTTTCGTTGTTGTTGCATAATAAGTTTTACTTTCCATGCTTCAACATCCTTATTTCCTTTCAATATTTCGTAGAGTATTGTACTCTACGAAATATTTATGATGATTTTTTGTTAGATTTTAATTCAGAGATTCTTTTTGACCTAAAATGTCACCATTTATTGTCAAAAACAATGTTCTGACCTTTACAACAAAATTGACTTGTGTTAAGATAATTAAGAATTTGATGAAAATAAACACAAAAATATCGTGAAGTACAATACTTCACGATATTTTTGTGTCCGTCTTTATTACAGTTCTATCGTCTTCCCCGTCTCCATATACTCAATCCGCTCTCCCAGCGTCTTTTTCATAATCTCATACCCCTTCGTCCCGGTACAATGCCCTGTATAGATATGCTCAATGTCTTCCTCGAGAAGAAGCTGTGCCAGCTTCTGCACTTCACCGTCCGTATAGGCCAGCTGCTCCGGCGTATGTCTCATCAGATGGAAACCACCCAATACGGCATATATACTCTTGTCGGGAAATGTTTCTTTCACTTCCCTTATAATCGTATCAATTCCCGCATGGCTGCAGCTATTTATCAGGACCATCCCCTTTAGGGTGTGGAATACCATGGTCTGTTCGTGCGCAAATGTGTCCGGGCGGTCGCCCTTTGAGGTCTTGACGAACATCCCCGACTTCTGCGTGCGTGCCTCACAGTTGATTTTGTGGGGTATCAGGTAGACTCCTTTCGCCAAAGAGTAATCTCCCCCTATGTAATGAATCCGTTCGGACCACTTCTTCAAAAATCCACGGGGAATGCCGATATATTCCTCTCCCTTTGTCACCATGCTGTAACAATTCTCCTTAGTTCCCGCCCGCAGGTAAAGGCCGGCTCTCGTGTTATATTTCAGCAGCTCGTCGAACCCGCCACAATGGTCATAGTGGGCATGAGACAAGACCGCTTCATCCACCTCCTTTAAATCCACATTCAGGAGCTTTGCATTTTCCATAAATTTAGCGGTGCTGCCTGAATCCAAAAGATATTTCCGGCCGTCATATTCAATGTAAAATGACAATCCATGCTCCGTCTCCAGTTGATCCGGCCCTCTGTTTTCTATAAGAACGACTATCTTCATCTTATCCCTTCTTTCTTGCTCTGTTTGAACTCTAACGAATGAAATACAGTATAGTTATATTCTAACACAAAATGTTCCTTTCCTGTCAAAAATATGTTATGATTGTACATAGAATGCATGGACCGGAAGCCGGCCGTAATACGAATGACAAGGAGGAAAATGCATGGAAACATTAGACTATAAGACAGCCTCAATGGAAGCCGACAATCTTGAGGCCCAATGGCTGAATTCAGAAAATCCGGAAGATTTTATCCGAAATAATAAAAATTTCAACCGGCTGATGATGAAATACCGCTGTGCCATCCGGGAGCTGCAGACCAAGCTGGAAGTTCTTGACGATGAATTTTCCGTTGCCAATCAGAGGAATCCTATCTCTTCTATCAAGTCACGGATTAAAAAACCGGCCAGCATCTACGATAAGCTGCGCCGCCGCGGTTTTCCATTTACAGAGGCAAGTATTGTAGAAAATTTAGATGATGTTGCAGGTGTACGGGTCATATGCCCATTTATCAAAGATATCTATGAAGTGGCCAATCTGCTCACTTCACAGGATGACATTACCGTACTCAAGATCAAGGACTACATAGAGAGTCCAAAGCCCAATGGCTATCGCAGCTACCACATGATAGTTGAGATTCCCGTATTCTTCTCAGAAGGTAAGATGCCCATGAGGGCCGAACTTCAGATACGCACGATTGGCATGGATTTTTGGGCCAGCCTTGACCATCAGCTCCATTACAAAAAGGATATCGGCACCGGAGAAGCAATTGAAGCGATCGAATCCGAGCTTCGCAAGTGTGCAGAGACTGTGAATGAGACCGACCGCCACATGGAAGAAATCAAACGGATGATTGCTGTTTTTCAAACTACAGGCAGGCTGCCGAACGAGACGGTCAGCCAGCTTTCGGCCTATAGCTTAGACGGCCGTCCGCCATTGGAACATCGATAACAAAGAAAAGAGGCCCACCCGCTCATTAGGTGGAACCTCTTTTCTTTATTTAAAGGCCTTTTCTGCTTCAATACGCTTGGAGAAAAGAATATCGTGATTAATTTTTGTGAAAAACTTTTCCCGCATACTCTCATAGTCTGTCTCCGGCAGAGCCATAAGCCACATCAGCTTAGTGATAGTCGCCTCCAGCGTCATGTCATATGCTTCCATCAGGTTAAAGTCCTGCTTCACTTTCTTCCCCACTTCATAGACCGTCATGTTACTTCCTTCATTCGCCACCTGAGTAGTCATAACGACCAGCTTGCCCATAGCCGTCCACTTCTCCATCTCGGCGTAAAATACCTCTAACAGATTCTGTGGAATCCCGCCTACTCCAAAGCTCTCAATGACAAGACAGTCATAATGCTCGAATAAATAGGGAAGAATATCCGGCTTCATTCCCGGAATCAATTTCAATACATAAACGCTGTCCTTCATATCATAATAAAAGCGCACGTCTCCCTCACAGGGCGCCTCTGAAATATAGCGGACCAGCATGCCGTCCTGAATAACTGCAGGATACGGAAAATTAATGCTGGAAAATGCATTGTAGCTTTTCGCACGCTCCTTCTTTGCGCGGGTGCCCACTATGACCTTCCCGTCAAATACGATATTCACAT
Source organism: Bariatricus massiliensis (assembly GCF_900086725.1). GTDB lineage: Bacteria > Bacillota > Clostridia > Lachnospirales > Lachnospiraceae > Allocoprococcus > Allocoprococcus massiliensis. The sequence goes on from NZ_LT574835.1 coordinate 183,293, forward strand.
TCTGCGACTCCTCGTCCGCCGCATAGATAAAACTATCCAGCAGATTTGTCTTCGCATCGGTCACATCCATGTTGATAGGCTTCTGGGCTCCGGTAATCACAATCGGCTTTCTTGAATTCTGAATCATGTAGGACAGGGCCGCCGCCGTATAAGCAAGCGTATCTGTCCCATGGCAGATGACAAATCCGTCATAGCTGTCATAATACTTTTCTACCGCCTCCACCATAAGCTTCCAATGTTCCGGCGCTACGTTGGTGCTGTCCAGATTGCACACCTGAATCGTGTGAACCTCACATACATCCTTGACTGCTGGTATGTAGGAAAGGATGTCCTCCGGCGATAAGCCCGGCGCAAGCCCCTGTTCCGTCTGCCTAGACGCTATTGTTCCACCCGTTCCAATCATTAAAATCTTTTTCATATGTTCTCTCCCTGACATTTCGTATTACGGCGCTGTATTCCCCAGTCCAGAACCGTTTTCCTTCTATATTTTACTATATCCGCCTCCATTCCACAACCCGGGGCTTTTGAAATCCAAAAAAATCTCTATAAAAATAAAAAACGGGATAGGCAAAACCTACTGGAAATGATATACTGGTTCGGGGTGTTTTACTATGAGAGGAAATATTGATTTACTGCACGGTCCTATTTTTCCGTCACTGACCAAATTAGCTCTGCCCATTATGGCGACTTCCTTTGTTCAGATGGCTTACAATATGACCGACATGATATGGATTGGACGTATCGGAAGCGGCGCTGTCGCCGCCGTAGGAGCTTCCGGTATGTATATGTGGCTTGCCAACGGCATTGCCACCATGCCTAAAATGGGCGGACAAGTGAAGACTGGCTATTCCATCGGCGCGGATGACTCTGAGGGAGCGGCATCTTATGCTAAGAGCGCGATTCAGATTGCCATATTTGCCGGTATTTTATATGGAATTATCGCTCTTCTGTTCTCCGGGCCTTTGATTGGCTTTTTTAACCTGCACAGCGGTGAGATTATCGGACAGGCTGAAATCTATTTAAAAATAACCTGTGGATTGGTGGTATTTTCTTTTACGAACCAAGTACTGACCGGAATCACCACAGCTATGGGTAACAGCCGTATCTCTTTTCTGGCGACCACTGCAGGCCTGATTATTAATATAGTACTGGATCCGGTTTTGATTTTCGGTGTGGGACCGTTCCCCAGAATGGGCGTTACCGGCGCCGCCATTGCAACAGTTATCGCACAGATGATTGTCACTGGCGTTTTCGCAGTTTACGCCATGCATGAGACCACGCTCTTTTCCCACATACATCTGTTGAAAAGACCGGAGGCCTCCCACATAGCAGAGATTGTTAAAATAGGGTTTCCGACTTCTATCCAAAGCATGACATTTACCGGAATCTCTATGATTCTGACAAGACTTGTCACGAACTTTGGAGACGCCGCCATCGCGATACAGCGTGTAGGCTCACAGATAGAGGGGATTTCATGGGTCACGGCCGAAGGCTTCGGAGCGGCGGTCAATTCGTTCTTAGCCCAGAACCTTGGGGCGAGAAGCCGCAAACGAATCGTGAGCGGTTACCGCGTCTCCCTGACCGTCACTTTCTTCTGGGGACTGATGTGCACTCTTGTGCTGATTCTCTTTCCAGAACCTATTTTCCGGCTATTTATCCCGGAGGCAGAACTTCTCCCTATGGGTGTCAGCTATTTGAAGATTCTCGGACTGTCTCAGCTGTTCATGTGCGTTGAACTGACGACCGCAGGCGCTTTTGCCGGACTTGGCAGAACTGTTCCACCGTCAATCGTAAGCATCGTCTTCACAGCCGCAAGAATTCCTTTGGCATTTCTTCTGGCGGACACTGTACTTGGTCTGAACGGTGTCTGGTGGAGCGTTTCTATCTCGAGCATTGTCAAAGGCTTCCTGATATGTATATGGTTCCTGTACTTTTTGAAAAAACAGCTGCATATATCTACCGATGAAGAAATATAATCTAGAATTGAAAATATGCTTTACCCGCATTGTTTTCTATAAAGAACCGGACGGCCTTATGGGCCGTCCGGTTCTCTTTATCTATTCAAAATTTTTCTGAATCAAAAGGCAGTACTCTTCAAATGCCGGCGTCTCCGCAAAGCTTTCCCGAAGCGCATCACGCACCCCCTTATAATACCAGCCTATCATTTCCTTATCTTTCATTCGGAAACGGTTCCACAGCTCCTCCCCGCAGACAGGATAATCCCTGTCAATATCCCGCATATTCGATAACTTGTCCGCAAGGCCAATCATCTGGACTTCGTGGGGCGCATGCCTCATATGCTCAATTGTCGCGCCTTTTCTTTCTAGCCATGACTTAGACTTGTCTTCACTTTCCTGTGCGACAAACGACGCGACACGCTGCGAAAATAATCGGGCAAGCTCTTCTGCGGTCACCTCCTCACAGTCTTCAATCGTATCGTGCAGTATCGCTGCACTGATGGCCTCTTCATCCCGGGTCATGGAAGCCACAATATCCCCGACTTCTATGGGATGCACAATATACGGTCTCTTCGTTCCTTTGCGGAACTGTCCGTCGTGTACTTTGGTTGCGAATTCGATGGCTTTGTCTACCATGATATTCCTCCTCGTATCTACTGCAGAATATATTTTATTTCTACATCTATCATATCATCTGGCACTTTAAATAACAACAAATAACGTGTATAATTAAAGAGAATAAAAAGAGGAGACTATAAGAGATGAATAAAAAAACTGTTCTGATTACAGGAGCTTCCCGGGGTATCGGAAAGGCCACCGCCCTCCTTTTTGCCGCCGGAGGATATCATGTTTTTCTGAACTGCAGGAAAACTTGGAAGGATCTGCATCAAGTAAAGTCGCAGATCGATTCCATGCAGCTGGGTTCATGTGAGATTGTCACCGGAGATGTGGGTAATCCCGAAGATGTGAGAGGTATATTTGATGTGATTTCGCTCTCATGCGCCGGGCTGGATGTTCTGATAAACAACGCCGGCGTCGCTTATATGGGACTTCTATCAGAGATGAGCGATGGAGACTGGAGCCAAGTCATAAGCACAAACCTCTCCTCCGTCTTCTACTGCTGCCGTCAGGCTATCCCACATATGGTCAAAGTAAAGAGAGGCCGCATCATCAACGTCTCCTCCATGTGGGGAACTGCAGGCGCTTCCTGTGAGGCCGCATATTCCGCATCAAAATCAGGCATACACGGCTTGACCAGAGCCCTTGCCAAGGAGCTTGCGCCCAGCAATATTCAAGTAAACGCCATCGCCTGCGGAGTCATCGATACCGCGATGAACCAGACACTTGATGAGACGGAAAAAGCCGCCCTCCGGGAGGAGATTCCAGCCGGAAGATTCGGCACTCCTGACGAGGCGGCACAGATGATTTGGGACATTGCCAACGCCCCTGAATATATGACGGGGCAGATTATTGGATTCGATGGAGGCTTTCTTTAAGCCTCCTTTTTCCATTTTGCATAAAGTGTAATTTCTGCTGCAGGCTTGTCCTTCCGCTGCAGATTACTCAGAATCTTCGTGCTCTCGTCCACCTCCGTATTCAGCAGTTTCTCCAATTCTTTAAATTTGCCTTTTTCCGCTAATTTCTTTGTCTCATCGGCTCTAACTTCCCCGTTCTTTGTCTCTATGTACCATCCTGCAAAACGATATCCTTCCCGCACCGGTTCCGGCATCACCCCTTCGCTCAACGCCAAACTGTTGCCGTATATTGTATAATCCGTGCCATACCGGCCGGAGACCTGCTTACTGTCTCCTTTATTTTGCAGTTTTGCACCGTCTCCCCTAGTATTCTTAAGCACAACATTCCCTAAATATGCTGTAGAATCTTTTGCTCGTCCCTTCTCCACTTCATCTTCCGGTATCTTCCCCTTCAGTGCGTCATAATGGATAATCGTATAAGGCGCCCAAACATAAGCCGTACCGAACACCTTGCTCTCCAGCCCTTCTCCATTTTTGTCGAACCGGAATCCATAGTGGTATTCTTTCCCGGCATAATAGTAGGTAAAGTATCCGGGAACCCCCGCAGGCGCTCCCACTTCTCTGTTCAGTGATTTATGGAGGTGAAAACGGATTAGTTCCACTCCCTCCGGATATTCCTCTGCATTTACCATACTGCTCGATGACATGCATAAAAACATGACTATCATGCACAAAACTGTGAGATATACATATTTCCTTTTCTTCATACTTCCCCTCCCCGCACAGACTATTACTATAATAGTGTATGTGGACAGGCCTTTAAAAAGAACTACTTTATTCCTAATTATTTATTAAGAATTTCTACAGAAAATGCCAAGCTTTATCCGTTATTCTTTTAGTAAGCTATTTAAAGGAGGATTATCTATGTTATATTCTGTTTTGTATTCATTAGGCGGTGCCTGTACCGATTTTTTGAAATCTCTGCTGTTGTTTGTCCCTCTGGAAATCATTTTTATATGCTATGCCAGAAAGCGCCGGTATCATATATCCGCGCGCCATATCACAGGCGTCTGCTTTTTTCAGCTTCTCCTGCTTTTCATATTTATACTCACAGGTGTCCCTTCACTGCGACAGCTGTTAGAAGATGGCCTCTATTTTTGGCCTGACTCTTTAAATTTAATTCCTTTTACTTACATAGGTGAAGATGTGGTTCCATATATTTTGAATATTGTTTTATTTATTCCTTTTGGTTTTCTGTGCCCTCTGCTTTGGAAATCAAAACGATTCTGGTATCGGACGGTGCTTGCCGGCTTCTCACTCTCCTTGTTAATCGAAGTAAGCCAGATTTTTACATTCCGTGTCACAGATATAGACGATCTTTTAATGAATACACTGGGAACATGCATCGGCTTTTTTGTCTTTGTCCTCTTCCGAAAACTGGCCCCCTACCTTTCCAATGCCTTCGCTTTGGAAAACGGAGGTGGCTTCCCCGTTTCTAAAGCATTAAGACGCGAGCAGCCTATATTAGTTACACAGGCTTTCCTCAGCTCTTTTGTTCTGCTCCCGTTCTTGGCAGCTTATTAATAACAGACATTTACCTGTAGATTATCTCATGTCCAATTCTACCGGACAGTGGTCGGAGCCCAGTACATCGGTCAATATTTTGGCGTCTTGAATGCGCCCCTCTAATGCCTGAGAAACGCAGAAATAGTCAATGCGCCACCCTGCGTTCTTAGCGCGGGCGCTAAAGCGGTAAGACCACCAGGAATAGATTCCCTCCATGTCCGGATAGAAGTAGCGGAACGTATCAATAAAACCACCCTCCAGAAGTTCCGTAAACCGTGCCCTTTCTTCATCCGTGAACCCCGCATTTTTCCGGTTTGTCTTAGGGTTCTTTAAGTCAATCTCTTTATGCGCTACGTTTAAATCTCCGCAGAATACCACAGGCTTGGCAGCTTCCAGCCCTTTCAAGTAAGTAAAAAAAGCCGTTTCCCACTCCATCCGATAATCAAGACGCTTCAGTCCGTCCTGAGAATTCGGGGTATACACTGTGACCAAATAGAAATCCTCGAACTCCAGTGTTATCACACGTCCTTCTTGGTCATGCTCTTCAATGCCGAGACCATAGGCTACGCTTAGCGGCTCTACCTTCGTAAATACAGCCGTCCCCGAATACCCCTTTTTCACAGCATAATTCCAATATTGGTGATATCCCGGCAATTCTAGCTCCAACTGTCCCTCCTGCATCTTTGTCTCCTGAATGCAAAATATATCAGCATCAGCCTCTCTAAAAAAATCTAAAAATCCTTTCTGCACACACGCGCGAATCCCATTTACGTTCCACGAAATCAACTTCATATCTGTTCCTCCATTTTTTCATAGTATACCTGCTTCAAAAATAATCCTCTTGCCGGAGCCGGAAATCCCGCCCAAGCCCTGTCTCCCGCCGCAATAATCACGGGTATCTGTGACGGGTACTTTTCCCCAGTCCCCATCTCCAGAAGGGTTCCTGTCAAAATACGTACCATATGGTATAAAAATCCTTCCCCGGTGAAAGAAAGCTTTATCTTCGATGCCTCCTTGACAATCTGTATATCATAGATTGTGCGGATGGTATCCATATTTCCCTTCAAATCTGTAAAGCTCTGAAAATTATGAGTGCCAATAAGAAGCCCGGCCGCTTCCTGCATCAAATCTATATTTAATTTCTTCGGAAAATGAAAGCAATATTTCCTCGTAAATACATCCGGTTTCTCACGTGTATCTATATAGTACTCATAGCACTTGGCCACGGCGCTCTTCCTTGCATGAAAATATCCCTTCATCTGAACAAGGCCTATGATCCGTATATCTTCTGGAAGCTGATTATTTAAAGCCGGCCAGACAAAAGGAATGTCAATGGCTTCTTTAAGAACCACGCTTGCCTCTTGGGCAAAAGCATGCACGCCGCTGTCGGTACGCCCCGCGCCACTGATATGAACACTATATCCCAATATCTTTCCCAGCGTCCATTCTATGATGCGCTGTATGGTGTTGTCTGTATTCATCTGTCTCTGCCAGCCCTGATATCTCGTGCCGTCATAAGAGATGGTTAATCTGTAAGTATACATAAACTTCCTCTCTGCCATTTCATTTTCCATTAATTGTTAATATATTCACATTTTAAATAATACATGTTATAATAAGATTACTGCAAGAAGAATGAGTGCGGCAGCATAATGCTCCCGTACTCATTATAACACATTAAAGGAGGTTTTATGATGTTAAAAGGAAAAACTGCCGTAGTAACCGGCGGAACACGCGGAATAGGTTTCGCGGTCGTAAAAAAGTATCTTGAGAATGGCGCCAATGTTGTCTTGACGGGTTCCCGGCAGGAGACGGTAGACAAAGCTCTCGAACAATTAAAAGAATACAAGGACCGTGTAATGGGCATCTGCCCCGATCTTGCCAGTCCCACCGAAATCGAGGCAGCATTTGCTAAGGTGACAGACGCCTTTGGAAGCTTGGATATCCTTGTGAACAACGCCGGCATTTCCGCCAGAGAAAGTATTTATGACTACAGTCCGGACGACTTCACTAAAATTCTTGACTTGAATCTGAAGTCAGTATTCATCTGCTCACAAGCCGCCGCTAAAATCATGAAAAAGCAAGGCGGCGGGGTGATTATCAACACAAGCTCCATGGTAAGCCTATATGGACAAGCTGCCGGCTGCGGATATCCCGCAACAAAATTTGCCGTGAACGGTCTGACAAAATCTCTGGCCCGTGAACTTGGACGAGATCAGATTCGTGTCAATGCCGTTGCTCCAGGTGTGACCAAAACTGATATGGTGGCTGCGCTTCCCACAGAGATGGTGGAACGTATCTCCTCGACCATACCACTCGGACGCGTGGGTGAACCGGACGAAATAGCGGATGCCTTCCTCTATCTGGCAAGTGATATGGCCAGCTATGTCACAGGAGCTATCCTGTCCGTGGACGGGGCAGCAATGACCTAAATTCTATAACAAAAAATTATAAATTCTCGGCAGGAAAGTCTTGTGTTTTTTGCTGAACATGATAGAATATATTCTATACGGGAGTCATACCGATTCCCGTGCGGGGTATTGGCGCAGTTGGGAGCGCGCTTGAATGGCATTCAAGAGGCCACGGGTTCAAGTCCCGTATACTCCATTTTATTATGGATTTAGAAATGGAGATAAGCCCTCTATTCGGTGTGAATAGGGGGCTTATCTTTATTTATCTACCACAGCTTCTATCATATCCACTATATGCTCAATTGTCATTTTGCTGCTGTCCACGCACACATCATACTGTCCTATATCATCCCAGCGTTCATCTGTGTGGTAATTATAATAGTACCGGCGCTCTTTATCTATCTTCTTGACCAGCGCCTCCGCTTCTTTTTCTCCGATGTCCGAACGCTCCATCACTGTTTTCACACGCTCGCTATAGGGCGCATATATAAACACGCTGAGATGTTCTTTCATATCCCGCAGCAAATAGTTAGCGCATCTGCCAATAATAATGCACGGCTCTTTATCGGCCAAATTATAAATCAATTCAGATTCTGCCTGAAACAGAACATCATTCATCGGCTCATACCGATATTTGCCCTGCATCTGATAAGCATCCTCCACAGGGTAACGCCATTTGCTCGCCGCTTTTTCATCCACTTTGATCAGCTCTTCATAAGGAATATCATAATTTTTTTGTACTAGATGCAATAAATCTTTGTCGTAAAAATGAACTCCAAGCCGATCTGCAAGCACTCTCCCGATAATCCTGCCGTTGCTCCCATATTGTCTATTGATCGTGACTATCCTATGTTTCATGTACCATACCTCCTTTTCCCCGTTTCTGCCTCCTCCATGAGCAACATTTGCGAAGTACGTTTTTTAACTTCTCCATATCTACAGGTTTTGACATATGGGATGTCATCCCCGCCATTTTTGAGCGTTTAACATCATCTGCAAATGCATTTGCTGTCATAGCAATAATAGGTAATTCATCTATACAAGGCTTACCGGAATTTCTGATTGCTTCTGTCGCCGCATAACCGTCCATAATAGGCATCTGAATATCCATAAAGATAATGTCATAATAATATTGCGGCTTTTCCATAACTGTCAAAACTGCCTCCCTGCCATTTTCTGCGATTTCCACATCGGCCCCCAAAAGAGTCAGCATCTCTTCTGCAATCTGTTGATTCAGCTTGTTATCTTCTACAAGTAGAACCCGGATACCCTCAAATTCCTCATCAGGCAATGAAGACTCATCCACTATGCTTTTGGACAATTCCTTCTTTTGTAAACAAAGGGTGATGGTAAAACACGAGCCTTTTCCGTACTCACTTTCTATCTGTATATCTCCGTCCATCATGCTAATGATATTGTGTACGATCGTCATTCCTAGCCCCGTACCTGATATTTGGCTGTCTCTATAATCCTCCGCACGGCTGAACGGCTCAAAAATGTGCTCCAGATAGTCTTTGCTCATGCCAATTCCGTTATCTGCAATGACAAACTGATACGTGCCAAACTTCTTTTCTTCTTTCTTCAACTCGTTTAAAGAAAAATGGATTTCTCCGCCTGCCCCGGTATATTTGGACGCATTTTCCAGAATATTGACCAAGACCTGTTTAAGCCGTGCTTCATCCGCCAAAACAATCCGATACATTTCCTCATCAATATCTATAGAAATATTCTGCTGCTTTTTCTCGGCAACAGGCATCACTATAAGTACTACTTCCCGTGCAAGGCGCTCCAAATCCACCTCCTGTTCATACAGTTCTAATTTCCCACTCTCTATTTTACTGACGTCCAACACCTCATTAATTAAATTTAAAAGATGTCTGCTAGAAACTTCTATATTTTCCAGATAATCATTCAGTTTCTCTTCGTCATTCGAATGAAGCTTTGCAAGGGTAGTCATTCCCATGATAGCATTCATAGGAGTTCGTATATCATGGCTCATTCTGGATAAAAATTCGCTTTTTGCAATATTAGCTGACTCTGCCTTGCGCAGTGCCTCTTCTAAAAGCTCTTTCGCCTTCCGTTCCTTTTCAAGCTCTATTTCCTGTTGACGGCGCTGTTCATCTATATTTTTTGATAAAGTAATCTCCAGCACATCCTCATTGTAAGGATTATGTACCTTCACCACCTGCGTAGAATTCCAGTGGTAAATGCCGTCATCTCCCAGCTGCCGGTGTTCAAGGCTTACCTGTCTCTCACCTGCTTCAAACGCTGTCAAAAGTGCTTCTCTTGAAAACTTTCTTACGAAGTCGCTCCTTTGTTCCGGGTGAATGGTGGACGCCCCTATCTTGATCAGCTCATCAAAGCATCCTTCCACGGGAGCTTTTTTTGTGTCAAAACGGTCATACTCCAACATATAGTAAGTATTCTGTGTGAGATTTGCAGAAATCAGCATCTCATATGCCCCTCTGGCCGCTGTCGCCAGCTGTTCTATCTCCATACTGCGTTTCTGTTCCTGAAGGAATTCTTCATTCACATCACGATAGACGAGAACACCCCAATATTCCTCCTCATCGTAGCTCTTGATTCTGGCCGCCGTAAATTCCACCATGTGATAGGTGCCGTCGCCCATCAGCCTTCTCATCTTTTTAATAATATGCTGCCTGCCCATCTTAAAATTGGCCAGCATAGCTTCCCTTGTAAAATATTTATTGAAAATATGTAAATCCTCAGGGTGTACCGCAGCAGCCGCATACCTTTGATTCATACGGGCAAAATCCCCCCGCTCGGGAATCGCCTCCCACACCTCATCCTTCTGACAGTTTACATAAAAGTCTTCACTAAGATTTACAATGATGCACTCACCAAATACCGTCACCAAGCTTCGTAAATACATTTTTTCGATTCGTCTTGGCTCCCGCTGTTCCTCATGGTTCATCTTATGGGGCATGACGATAATCGCATACGCCGGTATTCCATCCCATATCATTTTATTTGCCACAATATCCACGACCTCACCGAACGGATCGTTATAATGAATCCTGTGATTTGATTCTTTTTCACCGATGGCCAGTAACGGACAGTCTTCACAGGTCCCTGCCCAGACATCATCGCACCGCCTGCCGATTTCAACATCCGGCGACACCTCTTTTACCCGCTTATTGTAATAAAGGAGCCGGTGTGAATCTCTCTCTATAACATAGATACCAGCTTCTGCCAATGAATCCAGCATGACAGCCAAATTATTGTTCTCCATTCTCCTCACTCCTCTTTCAGAACTTATTTTGTGTGTCAATTATGCTATTTATTCTTTTATTATAACTAATATTGTCTGATATTTCCACAATATAATCTTAATATCCAAAACAGGAGCGGCCTTAAAAGCCGCTCCCGTCTACTTTATCTATTTTTATTATAAATTACCCTTAATCCCTTCAGCATTAAGTCGTCATCCAGAATAATCGGCATCTTACAATATGGTATTATCTTTTTAGCCAGTCCTCCCGTTGCTATGGACGTAGCCTTCTGTCCCAGTTCCTCTTCTATTCTCTGAATCAGCCCGTCCACACAGGCAGCGTTGCCATGGATCATACCACTCTTCATACATTCAATCGTATTCTTCCCGATGAGCCGTTTAGGGGCTTCCAGACTGATACCCTGAAGCTGGGATGTATTGGCCGTCAGTGCGTTCAAGGAGACTTGCATCCCCGGGAAAATCATACCGCCAATATAGTTCTTCTTTTCATCCACTACGCAGACTGTAGTTGCGGTTCCCAGATCAAAAATAATCAGCGGCGCTTGATATTCGGATATCCCAGCGACTGCGTCCGCGACCAGATCGCTCCCCAGCTGGGCCGGATTGTCCATCAGAATATTCAGGCCTGTCTTCACTCCGGGCCCTACTACAAGGGCTTCTTTCTTGATAATCTTCTCGGCCGCTTCTTTTACTACATCTGTAATCTGAGGAACTACAGAGCTTATGATAGCGCCTTCAATATCCTCCATGCAAATTCCGTGGATTTCCAAGACCATCTTGATGTCTATCGCATACTCCAGCTCCATCTTCGTGCGGACTGTGGAGAGGCGCTCAATAAAATAAGTCTTTTCATCGTCTATGCATCCGATAACAATATTGGTATTGCCTATATCAATCGCTAAAATCATATTCTACACTCCTAATCTTTCCTGTACTCCCTTTCTCATCAGTGTCTTTCCAAGAATGAGGGTGATAACTGCGGCCACTATAGCCTCGGGCACTCCGTTGATTCCGATAATGCCAAGTATAAATTTGTAAACGGCACTTGCCGCCACACCATTGGCAGACGCGTAGGCATCTCTGAAGAAGAAGAAAATCAGGTTCATGACAAGCAGCGTGTTGGTAAGTGCGCCGGCAAGTCCTGCCGCCACAAGCCCTGCGGATGATACGCCATCCTTTTTAGACATTTTTCTAATCAAGTGATATACATAGAATGGTACGACACCGATTAAGATTCTTGGCAGGAAACAGATGATAACACTCCCGATTCCTCCGCTGTACTCTCCTAAATTGTAAAATGGTGTAAATACAAATGACGTGACGGTGGGGTTAATCGTATTATTGATAAAACTGGTGAGTCCGAAAACGCCTCCCAGTACCGCCCCCTTCTTTGGCCCCAGCATCAGTGAGCCAATGATGACCGGAATATGAATGATGGTAGCCCTCGTGAATCCAAGCGGAATATACCCGATAAACGGTGTATACGCAAGTACTACAATGATGGCTGAAAAGATTGCCAGCTGAACCAGTCCTCTGGTCTTTGCCATAGATGTGCCTCTGTTAACTGTTGTTGTTTTGTTCATGTTGTTTTCCTCCTGTTACTATTCTCTTTCTCGAGATACAATACATTTGGTTGACGGGTTACTTATTCAGTTGTTGTAAAACTTTATCCAGAATGCGGTTTGCAGTCTCCTCTTTGCTTAACAGTGGGAGCTGAATCTCCTCATCCCTCGTAATCAAGGTTACCAGATTGGTGTCCCCCTTGAATCCGGCGCCAGCATCTTTCAAATTATTTGCCGCCACCATATCTAGGTTCTTTTTCTCCAGTTTTTTCCTTGAATTACTGACCATATTTTCTGTCTCCATGGAAAAACCACACAGAAACTGTCCCGGACGTTTGTGTTCCCCTAAATATTTTAGGATATCGTCCGTCTTTTCCATCTGAAGAGTCATCTCTTCTCCGGATTTCTTCACCTTTTCTTCTGCCACATGTGCGGGTCTGTAATCTGCGACCGCCGCCGCCTTACACACAATATCTGCCTGCACTGCCTCTTCTTTGACCACGTCGAACATCTCTTTAGCCGTTGTCACCGGAATTACCTTCGCAAACAGAGGCTTGGCAATCTCCGTAGGCCCGGTCACGAGAGTGACCTCGGCCCCCCTCGCCGCGCACACTTTGGCGATGGCGTATCCCATCTTCCCCGAGGAGTGGTTACTAATGAACCGCACCGGATCGATGGATTCCCTTGTGGGCCCAGCTGTCACCAGCACTTTCTTCCCCGCCATGTCCTTCTCAAAAGCAATCGCATGGTATATATATTCAAATAAAACATCCGGCTCCGGCATCTTACCCGCCCCGGTGTCCCCGCAGGCAAGATATCCTTCGGCAGGCTTGATAATCTGGTATCCGTATCCTTCCAAAATCCTCAGGTTATCCTGTACTACTGGATTCAGATACATCTCCGTATTCATCGCCGGCGCTATAATCTTTTTCGTCTCTCTGCAGGCCATCACCGTAGTTGTCAGCATATCGTCCGCAATCCCGTGGGCCAGTTTCCCTATGACATTGGCAGTAGCAGGCGCAATCATCACAACGTCCGCCAGCTTGGCAAGCGCTACGTGTTCCACACTGAACTCAAAATTCCTGTCAAAGGTATCTATCAGGCATTTATGCCCTGTCAGCGTCTCAAATACAATCGGATTGATAAAATTGGTCGCATTCTGTGTCATAATGACCTGTACATCATACCCGTTCTTTACAAGCATGCTGGCAAGACTCGCCGTCTTATATGCCGCAATCCCGCCGGTGACTCCCAGCACTACGGTTTTTGCATCTTTCATAAAGCTGCTTCCTTTCCTGCCTTGTTTCCCCTGCTTCCATTTGGGAAATCAAGTCTAACCTAGTATTTTCTTTAGTTCTGCCATAAAAGTATCTACGTCTTTGAACTCCCGGTACACCGACGCAAATCTGACATAAGCCACCGCATCCAGTTCTTTCAGCCGTTCCATAACAATCTCCCCGATGATACTGCTTGGAATCTCCTTTTCCTCTCTGCTGAAAATGTCTGTTTCGATAGAATCGATAGTTCTCTGGATATCCGCTGCCGAAACCTGACGTTTATAGCACGCGCGCAGAACTCCGCCTTCAATCTTAGCCCTGTCATACTGTTCCCGGCTGTTATCTTTTTTGATAATAATCAGCGGAATGGTCTCTACTTTTTCATAAGTTGTAAAACGCTTTCCACAAGTGTCACAGGAACGTCTCCTCCTGATTGAATTACCGTCTTCCGCAGGTCTGGAATCGATTACCCGTGTGTCGTCATTTCCGCAATATGGACACTTCATCTCATATCCTCCTTCAACACCAGCTTTTCACACAGCTGTGATATCAGTTATAGTATAAATGCTCGACATTTACTTGTCAAACGAAAAACAGTCTTGTCTACAACTCTATTGTTCTATTATTTACACTTCTTCAAGCATTTTTCCTCACAGATTTCTACCAGTATAATATCCGGCCCAAATTTGCGAATACATTCGAAGGGAATAATGTACTCTGCGTCATAACCTAAAAACCCGCATATTCTCCCCGGACCGGGCAGAATAATCGCCTCCACACGGCCGTCGCACATATTTAAAATCACATCGGTCACACAGCCAAGCCGTTTGCAGTCGCAGGCATTGATGACTTCCCTTTCTCTTAAGTCACAGAACCGGACAATCCCTTTTTCCATCTCTGTCACGCCTTTCAAAACCTTCTTATTCTCTATTATATGGTTCTTAACGCCAGAAAGAAAGTTGTCTTTTTCTTAAGAAGTGTTTCGGGATTCTTTCATATTTTTTAAAACAAATTCTCTTGAAAAGCTAAACAGTCATGTTATGATATATTCATATATTTTATGATAACTAACCGGAGGACTATATTATGGGAAAGATTTTTATCAATGATACACATTTTACGAGCAGGCCAGACTGCACCGGCCGCCTTGCAAAAGAAATCCGCGTCTACGATATGTTGGACAAGCTTAATATTTCATATGAAGGGGTCGACCATGATTTCGCGGATACCATCGAGGACTGCGAGGATATAGACAAAGCTCTTGACACGAAGATCTGCAAGAATCTGTTTTTGCGCAACCGGCAGAAGACCACGTTCTTCCTTCTGATGATGCCGGGGGACAAACAGTTTGTCACTAAAGATTTATCTCATCAACTCGGTATCTCCCGTCTTTCTTTTGCTGAGCCGGAATATATGGAAGAATTTCTTGATATCACACCGGGTTCTGTCAGTGTCCTTGGCCTGATGAATGACACCGATGAGGCTGTAGACCTTCTAATCGATGAGGACCTGCTTCAGAATGAATACATTGGCTGTCATCCCTGTATCAACTCGACCAGCCTTAAGATTAAAACAGAGGACATTCTGAAAAAGTTTTTAAAAGCAACCGGACATTCCTACCACGTAGTGCGGCTGTAGAAAGGGATTCTTACAAATGATTGCCATTTTATTATCTCCACTTTACCTTCTTTTAAATTTTTACATTCTGCGTTGGCTTATTCGCTGGATGGGCGCCTGCCACCATCATTTTAAGAAAAAATGGCCCCGTATAACCGTCATTGCCCTATATATATTTGTGTCTACGTCGCTCCTTACCGCATTTTTTCTGCCGGCCGGCAATCTCCGCCGTTTTATGAAACTGCTGAGCAACTACTGGCTCGGAACTCTGCTGTATATTATTCTCACGGTAATCATCGCGGATGTCATCCGTATGATTCTGCGGCGTTCTAAAAAGATAAATCAGGAAAAGTTACGTTCCCGCCGGACATTTGTGGCCTCCGGCACCGCCTGCATTATCATAATTGCCGCCCTTAGTATCTGGGGCGCCGTCAACGCCGGGGTCATACGGACAACCGGCTATGAGGTTACGGTCAACAAAAAAGCCGCCGGTATGGATTCTCTGAATGTCGTACTAATCGCGGACCTTCACCTTGGTTATAATATCGGAACTCCTCAAATGAAGCAGATGGTGAAAAAAATCAACCGCCAGAACCCGGATTTGGTGGTGATTGCCGGAGACATTTTCGACAACGAATATGACGCTCTGGACAATCCCGAAAAATTGATTTCTACTTTGAAGGGTATTAAAAGCAAGTACGGTGTCTATGCCTGCTACGGAAACCATGACATCGACGAAAAGATTCTGGCGGGTTTTACTTTCAGTCAGAAGGGCAAAAAGAAAATGAGCGACCTGAGAATGGATGAATTCTTGGAAAAAGCCGGAATCAGGCTGCTCTCGGACGAGTATGTACTGATTGACAATTCTTTTTACCTCTACGGACGTCCCGACTATGAGCGTCCCGGACGTGGAATCACTGCCCGGAAAACACCGAAAGAGCTGACTGCAGGCCTTGACCAGTCAAAACCAATCCTTGTCATAGACCATGAGCCCAAGGAGCTGCAGGAATTAGCCGACGCGGGCGTGGACGTTGACTTGTGCGGCCATACCCATGACGGCCAAATGTTTCCCGGCAATCTGACTATCAAACTACTCTGGGAAAATGCGTGTGGATATCTAAAGAAAGATGATATGCATAATATCGTCACATCCGGCGTCGGACTCTTCGGTCCCAATATGCGCGTCGGAACGAAAAGCGAAATTTGTCCAATCAAAATAAATTTTGCAGGCTCAAGCACCCCATAGTATACTGTGGGGTGTTTTGATTCCTTCATGAATCTATTGCATTTTCCTCTGAAAGATAATATAATTTTTCTATAAATGTAAGAAAAATCTGAGAAATAGAGGTAAATCATATGAAGAAAAAAGTTGTAGTTGCACTTGGTCATCGAGCCCTCGGTGCCACACTTCCGGAGCAGATGACTGCAGTGAAGAAAACTGCGGTTTCTATCGCGGATTTGGTAGAAGAAGGATATCAGGTCGTCATTACTCACAGTAATGCACCGCAGCTCGGTATGATCCACACTGCTATGAACGAGTTCGGCAAGACACACGAGGATTACACTCCCGCTCCTATGTCAGTCTGCTCCGCTATGACACAAGGATATATCGGATATGACCTTCAAAACGCAATTCGTGAGGAACTTCTGAACCGCGGCATCTTCCGCACCGTCAGCACTGTCCTCACACAGGTTACCGTAGATCCTTACGATGAAGCATTCTACACTCCGACTAAAGTGCTGGGACGTATCATGAATGCGGAGGACGCGGCTGCAGAGCGCAAAAAAGGAAATTATGTCGTAGAAGTTCCGGGACAAGGCTACCGCCGTGTTGTGGCGTCCCCGAATCCCGTAGATATCGTAGAAATCGACGCTATCCGCACACTCGTAAATGCAGATCAGGTGGTCATCGCCTGCGGAGGAGGCGGTATTCCTGTTCTCCAGCAGAACAATCATTTAAAGGGCGCCAGCGCCGTAATCGAAAAAGATCTCACCGCCGGGAAGCTGGCTGAGCAGATTGACGCAGACGAGCTGATTATTCTGACAAGCGTAGAAAAAGTATGTATCAATCTGGCTGCTGACAACGAAGAAAAGTTAGGCCAGATTTCTGTAGAAGAAGCGAAAAAATATATGGACGAAGGTCATTTCGGCGCTTATAATATGCTGCCGAAGTTCCAAGCTTCCGTTGCCTTTATCGAGAACCGTGAGGGCAGGAGCGCTCTGATTACATCTTTTGACAAATTGAAAGAAAGTCTCAAAGGACGGACAGGAACCGTCATTAAATAGCGATTTTCTAATGTTATGAAGAAAGTCCGTGCAGCTATAAGCTTCACGGACTTTCATTCCTTTTCTATTTCATCCTTACCTTTATCAATTCTTTTACATCATCTAAAATATCCGGAGAAGTCACATCAATCATGAGCCACCGTCCTCCATTGAATAAAGATGAGTTAGAATACAATCCCTGAAGATACTTTGTGCAGGACAAAAGAAGTATTTCTGTTTCTTCCGCCTGCTTTCTGCCGACAGATACCATACACGTAAAGTACCCGTCATTAGGGTAAAGCGTACAGATTGCCCTGCTGCCTTTTTTATACTTTACATTCCACCCCGGCGCCCCGCTGCATCTGCTATATTCTATTGACGGCGTGGAAGACCAGCCTTCTTCCACAAAATCACAAAGCTCTCTCCACAGTGGGGAGTGGATATAACTTGTAATCTCCTCTTCTGAGGGCTTTCTGCCCATCGGGTATTGCTCATTCCAGCTCATGTCTGTACCTCCTGCTCTTTTCTGCCTTTTATATCATTATACATTGTTAAGATGACAGCTATATGTCATGTATACAAAGAATTTTTGCCGAACTCTCCTTAAAACCTACCACGACACTGCCATCAGTATCATGAATACAATCGATACAATGATACCTGCTATAAATCCCTTTCCCAATCTGTATGGCCGCTCAAACGATTTCATTTTCTTTATCCGGTTCTGCTCCCAGAAAAGGGCCGCACAATCAATCACACAGATCAATATAATATATGCCGCACATTGTAACGCCGGCTCCGTATTATTTTCAATCCTTTTCCCGATAAATAAAGCAATACACTCGCCACAAACAGCTACTATAAGAAACAAAAAAATTGCGGAAGAAATCCATCCACAGCGACTTCTTTGCTTGTCAATTTCATACACAAAAATATCGTCAATGCTCTGATAGTTGAAGTACGCAATACTGAGTATGAATTCCAATATATATGCTGCCGACACGGCTACAATCATAACAGCCGATTCCTTTTCTCCCATCTCCGGCAGGAGCATCTGTCCCAGCGCGCCTGCAAAGAGCAGCAGCATACAGCCACACGACACGAGTCCTATATGCCGGTCTATACGAATAAGAAGCTTTTTCACCTCCGGAACATTGTATTCCGTCTTGGAGTCATACCCGGCAATCCCTCCGAAGTTTCCGCTTTTTACAGCACTGGAAAAATAGAGATGCACAAAGGCCTGCATCATGACTGCTGTCACAATCATCATAATGGCCGTTCCCATTTCTAACTGCCCATATAGTATTCCTAAAATGAAGTAGAATATCAATATCCCGATGGAAATTGCACAGCAGACAGACGGCAACCTTTGCCGCCACTGCTGGTTTCAAAGTAAATGTTTTTTAGAATCTTGTTCGGTTATCTTCCTGACAGGCCTGCAGGGAACTCCGAAAGCTACATATCCAGCCGGAATGTCTTTTGTCACTACACTGCCGGCCCCGATAACTGCCCCATCCCCGATATGTACTCCTCCAGTCACCACCACATTGGCCGCAATCCACACATTGTGACCAATATGAATCTCCTCCGCGAACTCCGACATCGACACATGGCCGTCCGGATACTGCATAGCCGTCCGTTCCTCTGCTATCAGCGGGTGGTTCGTAGCCATCAATGACACATTTGGCCCGAACATTACGTTATCGCCTATATAGATTCGCGCGTCATCCATGACTGTCAAATTAAAATTCGCGAAGAAATTATCACCAATATATGTATGCGATCCGTAATTAAATTGGATCGGTCCTTGAAAATAATATTTTTCCCCGATTCCTCCGATAAACTCCTTTATCAGTGGAAGACGTCCCCCGTCATACTCATCCATGGTATTATATTTCTGGCAAAGCACATGAGCCTTATGTTTGATGTTCTTCAGCTCCGGCGCCCGATTGTCAAACAAGCGGCCGGCAAATATTTTTTCTTCTTCACCCATTTCTATCTCTCCTATTTTCTTCGTCATTTAATGCTATCATATCACAGGAATGCAGGCCTTCGCAATATGTTCAAAATTGTGCAGTGAAACTGGATTTGAGGCTCAAAACGGCCGATGTCCTTCTGAGAAAGACACCGGCCGCACTCACCGTCAGATAATACCATGAACAAATGAGGAATTTTCTATTTAAGGAAAAAGCTTTTTCAGCTCCTCCTGAATGCTTTCCTCACAGGAACGCATGGCATATATCGTTTTTTCAAACAGTTCGCTCAGCTCCCATCCAAGGTTCTCCGCCCCTTGACGGATGACGTCTCTGGAACATCCTGCCGCAAACCGTTTGTCTTTAAACTTTTTCTTTACACTGGACACTTCCATGTCCATCACACTCTTGGACGGACGCATAAGAGCCGCTGCCCCGATAAGCCCTGTCAGCTCGTCCGCCGCAAAAAGAACTTTTTCCATCTCATGCTGTGGTTCAATATCTGAGCAGATTCCATAGCCATGGGAGCATATGGAGCGAATCATATCGTCTCCCACACCGGCCGCCCGCAGAAGCTCGGGGGCCTTCTGGCAATGTTCCTCGGGGTATCGTTCAAAATCAATATCATGCAGAAGCCCGGTGACAGCCCAGTAATCCCCATCACTTCCATATCCAAGCTCTCTGGCATACCAGCGCATCACACCTTCCACCGTCAAGGCATGCTGGATATGAAATTCTTCCTTATTGTATTTTCTCAGTAATTCCAAAGCTTCCTCCCGGGTCAGCTTACTATCCATTATGTAACTACCTCCTTCAAAATTCCAAATACATATCATACCAGACGGCGCCTCCATGCACCGATTCTGATATTCCCAGACTTTGATAGCCAAACTTCTCATAATAGTGAAGAAGCTTATCTTTGCATGTCAAAATGCAGCCCTTCCGTCCTTGTACCTTGGCGTCCGCAATCACTCTCTCCATAACTTTGGCCGCATATCCTTGCCGCCGGTATTCTGGAAGGGTATTGACTCCAAAAATGGTCTGCCACGCCCCCTCTTCATTGTGAAGGAGTGCATTCTCGAACATTTCATCCCGTATTGTCCTCTCATCGGTGACCATACCGTTAATAAATCCGATAATCTTCCCCTCTTTTTCCAGCACCCAAAAATGGTTTGGGTACACTTTCAACCTGTTTTCGAACTCGCTTTTAGGCGCCGCCTCCGCAGGCGGAAAGCAGGCGGCTTCCACAGCCGTCACTTGTTCCAAATCTTCCATTGTAGCTAATCTTATATTCAACATCATCTTTTATCCCTGTATCTGCAATAATTTTCCTTTTAGTTCATTTTCAAGACGCAGCATTTCCTGCTCTGCCTCGCGGCGCTTCTGGCGTCCCTCCTGCTGAATATGCATCACCTCATCCAGTGTGCTGATCAAGGACTCATTGGTCACCTTCAAGGTCTCCATATCCACAATTCCACGCTCAGATTCTTTTGCCGTCTCCACTGTTGCCACTTTCAACTTCTCTGCATTCTTCCTTAGAAGCTCGTTGGTCATATCCGTCACTTCCCGCTGTGCCGCGGCTGCCTGAGAAGAATGTTCCACCCCAAGCGCCAGCACCATCTGGCTCTTCCAAAGAGGAATTGTATTGACAATCGTGGACTGTATCTTTTCCACCATCAGAGTGTCATTTCCCTGAACTAGACGAATCTGGGGAGCCGTCTGGATGGAAATCATTCTGGTCAGCTCCAGATCATGTATCTTCTTCTCAAAGCGGCTGCACATGGAATCTAAATCTCTGGCAGCCTGCGCGTCTTCGGCAAGCCCTGTCCTCTGCGCCTTGTCCGTAAGTTCTCTCAGCTTAGTGGCCCTTATCTCGGACAGTTTTTTCTTGCCTGCCAAAATGTACATGGACAATTCTTTAAAATAAGTCAAGTTCAATTCATACATCTTGTCCAAAATAGCGATATCTTTCAAAAGCTGAACCTGATGAGACTCCAGAACCTTACAGATCTGATTAATATTTGTCTCCGCCTTCGCATATTTCGCTTTCATGGCATTAATCTTATTAGATGTCTTCTTAAAGATGCCAAAGAACCCCTTCTCTTCTTCCTCGTCGAAGTTCCTCAATTCTTTTACCACTCCGGAAAGCAGGTCGCCGACTTCACCCAAATCCTTTGTCTTGACATTCTCCAGCGCTGTCTCAGAAAAATCAGCCATTTTTTTCTGTGTCCCTGCTCCATACTGAAGAATCACTGCTGAGTTAGTTAAATCAATCTTTCCCGCAAAATCATCCACCATTTTTCTTTCTTCCGCCGACAGTATATTGTCATCAAAGACGGCTTCCTGCGCTTCTACAGCTGCGGGCGGCTGCGGCTCTTCCTTAAAAGGCTCCAGTGTAAGCTCTGGTTCCAGCGTAAGCTCCGGCGCCGATGCAAACTCTTCAAATTCGTTACTCATCCCGTTCCTCCTTTTTATTTTTCAAAATCATTTCCTGTAAGTCCCTCTTGAGCCAGCATCGTATGTAATACCGAAATATCCGACGCAACATCCCATGCCGTATCTTGGAACAAATCATCTAAAAGCTTTTCAAAAGCCATGTTCAGAGTATCCAATGTCCCTTCAATCTCTTTTTTTGATGAAAGAATATTCTCTCCCTGCACAGGCTGTGCATCCAAATCCTCGTACGCCTCGAGAAGTTTGACCGTTGTCGGCAGGTAATATTCCATGAGCCTCCGTATGTCCGATACGGTCTCAGGATTCTGCTCTACCCGGTCAAAAATCCGGTCTACCAGTGTTTCCATGCGTGATATCTTAGCGGAAATCTCTTCCCCAGGAATCGCATCATTGCACTGATGAATCTTTTGAATATACGCATCTCCCTCCCGGATGATCCGCTGTACCTCCTCCGGCATATCCGCATATTCCTGCTGCGTTTTGGCTCTGTCCGCCTCCCTCTGTTTTCTGAGGCGCTCTTCTTCCTGTCTGCTCTGTTCAGCCTGTTCCATCATCTGGACGTACTGCTTATATGTCTGGTGGCTTGTTATCAGGCAAGTCTGCTGGCGGTCAAGATGCCCTTGCCTGAACCAGCCTTTTGCTATCATACGCTCCACATCTTTCACGACAAACTGGGGCGATTTTCTTATATTCTGTGCCAGTTCTTTTATATTGCAGTAATCCTTTCCCGCCAGCGTCTGAAGATAAGCCCGGAACCGCTTCAGCCTGCCCAGCATAGAAGTACCTATCCCTGCGGTAATGCCGAACCCTGCCGTCAGTATCCCGAAAACCACGACGAGAATCTGAAAACCCAATCCAAAATCGTTCACAGTAAAACCGGTAATCATAAATATAATAAAAAGAATAAAGGAACAGGCACCAAGACTGTAGCCCACCGCCGCCATAATAACCGCCGCCACTTTGGAGGATGTGGTCTTGCCGTAAAGCATAGGAACCTGTGGCTGATATCCAAAACGCTCCTCCGTCTGTCCATACGCTCCACGTTTCCGTTCTTCATCCCTGAATTTATTTCGTCCTGTCATGCCTGCCCGGTCATCACCATGATAACCGTATCTACCGGCTCTGCCCATCACATCACCGACATTTTTCATCCCCTGAGCCGCACCGTCCACAGCCCTGTTAATCGTGTTTGTTATCGTCTGATTCAATCTCTCAAAGTCCTGAGAATCCACTGCATTCTGCACGGTGCGCCTGATTTCTTCCCCGAACCTTTCCCAATCCCTGTTAGCCATAGCTGCCTCCTGGTATCAGCAGATACTCCTATCTGCAGTCGCTCTATTTGGTAAATTTAATCCGATTATCGATTCCGTGTTCAATTACATATTCATAGACTGTTTTAGGAACCAAATCGCTCCACTTTTCTGCGGCGAGAATCCTCTGCCGGATCTGTGTGCCCGTCGTGCCCTTCTCTTCGGGCGCTCTTTTCCAAAGCACTTCCGTCTTAAAACCTCTGCTCTCAAATATCTTTTGATTTTTTTCTGTCCATTCGTCACAGATACTCAAGAAATAAGTGGCGTCCTTCGGCACATACTGCCAAAGATATTCCGGCCTCTCCAGCGGAAAAGGAACAATATCAAAGTCCTCTCTCGGTACTTTGAAGTCTAAAAGCGCGTCTCGGATCATCTCATATCTCTCCAGATACGTGAGCGGGTTCGCACTTCTCTTCGTCCGGTAATTCAGGTTATCCTCCTCTGCAGCCCGCATATCATCTTGAAAGACAATTCCTATATATAATTTTTTGCACCTCATTTTTGCTGCCAGAATATATTCCATGTGTTTCAGGTGCAGCACCTGAAATCTTCCGTATACAACCCCTATATCAACCATATATGTCTTCTCCTCTCTTCCTGCATTATTATACTTCATATTTGCTTATTTTAAAATACTTTTCTTATATGATAAAATCAAATTCCCAAATCCATTAAGTCGGACTGACTAACAGCCGGAGCCGGAACATGCTCTTGCCTGCCTTATAGTTCAAAACCCCATCGTACTTATCCACAAAAACCATAATACTCCTCGTTCCAATTCCGTGGCCCTGTTCCCTTGCCACCGGCATTCCCTGCTCGTCGAGCTGCACGTCTCCATCGTAAGTGTTGGCCACCTCCAGAACAAGATTCGGCGACGTAAGCACCCTCACGATAATCTTCTTCTCCGCCTTCTCTGGCAGCTTCTTGCAGGCGTTGACGGCATTCTCTATCGCATTGGCAAGCACCATCGCAAGCTCCGCCGCTTCCACAGGAAGCGCCTCCGGCACGCTGCAATTTGCCTCCACTTCAATCCCCGCCTCTTCAGCCTGCTGCAAATATAAAGTTAAAATTGCATTTACCGTGGGATTCTGGCAATAATTAGGAAGCTTTGTCCCTTTGCTGCGTTCATTGAAATCACCCAGCACCTGCAGTGCCTCCTCTGTATTGCCCTCCCGGAGCAGCTCCACCGCATTGCCTATATAGTGACGCATATCATGACGATAGATTTTCATCTGCTCCTCGCTGCGCCGGATAGCGTCACACTGACGCTCCAGCGCCTGCGCCTGTAGCTTCAACATCTGCCGCTCTTCCTGAAGCCTTGTTCTCTGAATATATTCCCTGAAGAAGATGAATATCATCCCGTAGGCGGCCGCTGTAATCACAAGTGCCAGCGCCGTCACCAGTAAGTTCTGCGTCGGATTCACCGCAGTATTCTTCATAAATAAAATATAGAAAATTGTATAAAAAGATAAGGGAATCACACACAACATTACCCACCCAAATCTCAGCGAGTTCAGAACCGCCATATACGCCGGGCGGAAATAACGGTAGACCAAATATATCAGAGGTACGCCTATCAGGACACGCACCGTCAGTTCCACGATAACTGCCTCATTCCCCGTGAAAAATCCCGCACAGAAACGTCCGGGGATACCGATGAGCGCACAGAGTTGAATCGCCGTCAGCACGTTGAAAGCCACGGCGGCCCACCTCTGCCGGGAGAAGAACAGAAGAAAGAGAAAGCAGGTAAAGTTCATAGTCAGCGGATATACCCGGGCGAACAGCTCCTTTCCGGCAAAGAACCATATCCCCCAGTTCGAGAGAGCAAAGACGCCCGTTCCCACCACAAACCAGAGAATTGTCGTACGGGCAGAATATCGGCGGTCTGTCAGAGCATAACAGATAAACATCGCCATGACAAGGCCCACGAGCCGGAAAAAATAATAGGTAAACTCCATCCTTATATTCCCCTCTCCAATAAGTAATCCATGTAAGTCTGTCTCGCTCCTGCGTAGGTACGGGATAAAGGCAGCGTCTCGTCATTCTTCAGTCTGAACTGCCGAGAACTGACGCCGCTGACATGCTGCATATTGACGATATGAGAGGCAGAGATTTTGACAAACCGGCCGTCCGCAATAAGTGGTGCGGCAAGCTGTTCAAAGGAGTCCCTCTGATAGATGCTCTCCACAATCTCCCCGTCCGTCCGATGAGCCATGAGCCTGTGCCGCGCATATTCCACATAGAGCAGATTGCAATAGGGCACAGCCCCCACGCTGCCCCCCGGCATCTGAATCACAAGTCTCCTTCTGTCCTCTGCATCCAGACGGGTAACCGCCCTGTTCAGAGCCTGAGATATCTTCTGTCCGTCAGGCGGTTTCAGGAGATATCCCTGCGCCTCCACCCCGTAGGATTCCACCGCATAATCCGGCGACGAAGTCAGATAGATAAGAATAGCGGCGCCGTCCTTCTGCCGGATATTAACCCCGACCTCAATCCCGTTCGCAATGGGCATAAGAATATCCAAGATATAAATGTCAAACCGCCCTCTGGCATCGATGGCCTCCAGTAAATCATAGCTAGACTGAAATTTCCTCACCGAGATATCCAGTTCCGGGTGATTCTCCCGATACCTTTCCACCAGCATATATGTATGCTCTAATTCCTTCACTTCATCATCACAGATTGCAATCTGTACCACCGCTTTTCCTCCTCTTTTCTCACACGTTCTTGATTTTGTGTCAATTAAGTGATGTGGGGTGTCAATTAAGTGATGACCCCCTCAAACTGAGTGTTTTTCATTATAATATTAGCACAACTTTAGCGTCGAAGAGCATGGTTTAATCTTCCGCGACGAACACCGCTTCGGAACTTGCGTTCGTCACTATGCGCTCATTGTATCAAAAAACTGTGCTTGGAGTCAAACTGTACTCCATGAACGGTTAATAAAAGTATAGAAGGATTAGGAGGAATGAAAATGTGTAAAATGATTGCACGAAACAAACGAAAGCTGCGCTCTCTGCGGCGTGTGGCGGCATTGTTGATGTCATGTATGATGGCGTTGGCCCAGATGCCGCTTACAGTGTTGGCCAGTGAGGGGGCTTCTGCTCTGACGGAGGGCGGTACTTATTACTTTGACTTATCCGGGGCAGGCTTGCCCGGTACGGTCAGTGGCTCTTTGCCTGATGCCGCGCTCAACTATGTGCCCTTTACCTATACGGCGCATGCTGATAATGGCGAGGGCGGAACTTACCCGCAATTCACAGCAGCGAAAGCCGTCACGGGAGGCGCCGGACAGAGTGAGTTGGAAAGCGCCGGTCTGATTGGCGGCAAGGACTACACCTACGGAGGCGCGGCGTATAAGCTGCAGGCCTCTGATACCGGAGACGGCCTCACTCCACTGCTGAAGCCTGCAGGCGGCGTATCTCTGCGGACGGTGACGCTTCACTTAAACGGGAAGAGCTTCCACGGCAGTGAGAACCTGCTTCTGGCAGCCGGGGCAGGGGCGGCTTTTACTGCGCCGGACAAGCCGGGTTCTATAACGGACGACTTCTATGGTTGGAATACATCGGCAGACGGAAGCGGCGAAGCCTACGCGGCGGCGGACAGTGTTCCTGCCGGTGTGGATACCCTGTATGCACAATGGAGCGAGCCTGCACCTAATGCAGGAGACCCTGACGGCAACGAGAAGGAAGCAAATACCACCGACGATACAGCCACCCTTGAAGACACCTCGGCGGCGAACAATGAGCTCAGCGAGACTAGGGGCAACAATCGAGCCGCCACCGGCAGGGCGGGCTTAATCCCTACAGAAGACGGACGCAGCGGCAGTTCCGCCGGTCATCCTAACAATACGACCGCGATTTACGCCGAAGGTCTTGAACTCAAACTGGTAGCAAGTACGGAAAAAGAGGGGTACACCCATATCTTCTACCGGAGACTGGGTTCCGGCGCTGATTACTCACCCTATTACCCCTCTTATATCCCGGGAGGTAGCCCGGAGACGGGTTATAACCTCTCTAATATTTCAATCTGTGGCGACAGTAAGGAGGCTTCTTCCACAGGCGATTCGATAAAAATTAATATGGAGGGCGGCACGGTCAATTCCATCCAAGGTTGTAAAACATCCACCACCCCCGTAACGATTACCCGCATCGAAATCAACATCACCGGCGGCACAGTTATAGAGGATGTCAGCGGCAACAGTAGCAATAGCGTCACGGGCGGCATCGATATCACGATTAAAGATGCTACAGTTAACGGAGCCATCTGTGCAAATATCGGCGCCAATAACGTCAAAGGCGGCACTAATATTACCGTCGAGAACAGTAAGATAGGCGGTACAATCATAGGCGGCTCAAAAAGGGGGACTCTTTCCGGTAACACAAACATCACCATAGCCGGCGGTAGTACCGTCGGCGGGAGCGTCTACGGCAGCAATACTGACGGCGGCAGTCTCACCGGCGACACCGGTGTCACCATAGCCGGCGGCAGCACCGTCTCCGGAGACGTCTACGGCGGCGGCAACGGCGGCATCCTTGAAGGCAGCACAAATGTGACTATAACAGGTGGCAGTACCGTCGCCCAAAATGTCTATGGCGGCGGATCTGGAAACAACAAGGTCACCAAAAACACGCAAGTTGTCGTAACAGGCGGCAGCACCGTCCACGGCAGCGTCTACGGCGGCGGCCGCTTCTCCTCTGTTCAGGATATTGCCACGGTACGCATCGACAATGAAGGCGGTACCGTAGACGGAAGTATCTACGGCGGCGGATATGAATTCCAAGGCTCCGTGTCTGAGACCGAGGTCACGGTAACCGGCGGCACGGTCACGGGCAGTGTATACGGTGGCGGATACAGAGGCGATGTCACGGGCGAAAACGGGACGACGGTTGCGATAACGGGCGGTACGATAAATACGAACGTCTTCGGCGGCGGCAGCTTAAACGGCACTGACGGCAAAGTCACAGGCAGCGCCAAGGTCACCGTCACAGGCGGAAGCATCAAAGGCAATCTCTTCGGCGGCGGCGACTCTGCTTCTAAAGCCGGCACGGGCACGGGTTCAAGCACCGTCACAGTCGGCGGCAGCGCTAAGATTGGTGACAATCTCATGGGCATCTGTCTAAACGGCGTCGATATCAAAAACGGCGTGGACAACTTCACCTTTGCACCAGATACACCGCTTACGAACGACAGTAAAATATTCGTTGTTCTGCCCTCAGACTTTGTCAAGGATACGGTCATTGCTACCGGAGCACGCCAAGGTGATGAAACCCACCTTTTCCTGACCGGAAACGGCGCCGGAAAGTTAGCCACGCAGTTTAACGCAGACGAAAACAGCATCACGGTCTTCGACCCGCGGGGCATAGTCCCCGATGTAGAGGGCAAAAATATATACGCCAACGGTACGGAACTCTTACTGGAACAGGGCGAGGATGACACCAAAACCATCGTCTCCTTCCGCCCGGCGGGGTCTGAAGAGCATACACCTTACTATCTCTTAGACGTAAGTGGAGCCACAGGTAATACAGAAACAGGATACGACCTCTCCTCCTACATGGTTTACGGCGGAAGCAAAGACGCCGACCTTTCAGGCGATACCACTATCACCATGAACGGTGGAAAAGTCAAATACCTCTACGGCGGCGGCATGGCAGCCGTCACAGGGAATACTAAGGTCACCATGGAGGGCGGCAAGGTAGAGGCAATCTACGGCGGAAGCAACGGGAAAAAGATAGATGGTGATACTTATGTGACCATTACAGGCGGCAAGGTCACGGACACTGTCTACGGCGGCGGTTACGGCTTTAACTACGACGCTGCGGTCACAGGCGATACCCATGTCACCGTCACAGGCGGCACGTTACAGTCCGTCTTCGGCGGCGGAGCCTTCTCCGACGTCAACGGTTCTACAAATGTCATCATCGATGCAAACGCTCCGACAGACGGCACAGCCAATGTGAGTACCCTCAATGGCGGCAATCACGGCAACGGTCTTTCAGGCGGCACAGTCGGAGCAACCAATATTCAGATGAAGAACGGCAAGATAACGAACATCTATGGCGGCGGGAGCACAAAAAAAACCACCGTCTCAGGGAAAGTCTCCATCACCGTCTCAGGCGGCGAGGTAAAGACAATCCGAGGCGGCGGAACCGACGACACCATCGGAAGCATCGAGATTGCCGTCAATGACGGTCAAATAAACAGCCTCTATGGCGGCGGCTTCGGCGCATCCACCATCTCAGGCGGCATCGAGATTACCGTCAATGGCGGCAAGATTACCGGCAGCCTTTACGGCGGCGGTTACGGCAGCAATACCGGCTCTAACACCATCACAGGCGGCGTTAAGGTAACCGTCGCAGACAGCGCTTCGGTTGCCAGTCTTTACGGCAACTGTTACTCCAAAGGCACGATTGACAACACCACCCTTCATATTACGGGCGGCACGGTCACCAATGTCTACGGCGGCGGTGGCAGCGCTACAGAAAGCGCCGCTATCCACATCACCGGAGGTGTCGTGACCAAAAGCGTCACGGCGGCCGGCGACAGCATCACCATTGGTAGAAACGCTCAGATTGGCGGTGTGACGGATTTCGGCGCATCCTTTGGTATCAACATCAAGAGCGATAGGATTCAAACCGGCGCAGACAGCTTTTCGATTGAAAGTCCTCTCACCGGAGACGACGGCTGCGTCTATGTCTCTCTGCCTGAGGATATTGCAGAAGATGCCGTCATTGCCACCGGCGATGCAAATGTGCTGGAGGCTTCCCTCGCCAAGCTTACTCTGATTGGCGGCGGCGCAGCGGATAAAAAGCTTATACAGGACGGAGATGTCCTCAAGCTCACTTCCTCCATCGTAACACCCACGGTGGATAGTAACAATAATCCAAAGGCCATCTACGCCAACGGACTGGACCTCAAGTTGACGGCAGGCGTGGTTGACGGCCATACCAAGGTATTCTACCGGCCCATGGACGCTGACACGGAGGCTTATACCCTGCTTGCGATAACCGGTGCAGACGGTTCCTTGGACAACGGCTACGACCTCTCTGGCTGGACAGTCTACGGCGGCGGCAGCAATAACGATTCCGACCCGATAGGCAAGACCCAAGTCACCATGGAGGGCGGCACGGTCAATACCATCTACGGCGGTGGCTTTGAGAAAACGGTAGACGGTGATACCACGGTCACCCTCACGGGCGGCGCGGTAACCAATGTTTACGGCGGCGGAAAGGAAGGTAGCGTTACCGGCACAAGAACCGTCGCCGTGGGCAGCTCTGCCAAGGTGGGAAACAATAACGGCGCAGGCATCTTCCTAAACGGCAACTCTGGCACAGGCGAAATCAAAAACGGCGTGGACAGCTTCACCATTTCCTCGCAGCTCACCGGAGACGACGGCAGCATATACCTCGTACTGCCCGAGAACATTGCGGCAGGTATCGTCATTGCCAGTGACACAAGCGGCGCAGCGGAAGCCAATCTGGCCAAGCTCTCCCTGACAGGCGCAGGCAAAATGGACAAGCAACTGGCGGCAGACGCAGACGGCAATATCAAGCTGATATCCTCCTACGCCGTCACTCCAACGGTAGGCGGCTTGAACAACAAAGATATCTATGCCAACGGTGCCGAGCTCAAATTGGTGGAGGGGGCAGACCCGGACAAGACAAAGCTGTACTACCGTCCTATGGGTTCTGAGAATGATTATGTCCTCTTTAAGGTAGCCGGTGCTACAGGCAGTTATTATGACGGTTACGACCTCTCAGGCTACAGCATCTTCGGCGGCAATGGGGACACGGAGCTGACCGGCGACACCAAGATTACTATGACCGGCGGCACGGTGAACCAACTCTGTGGCGGTGGTCTCCAAAAAACAAACGGGAGTTCCACTGTTTCGATAGAGGGCGGCACGATAAACAGCAATGTTTTTGGTAGTAGCCAATATAGTCCTCTCACCGGCGACGTCTCCGTCAACATCACCGGTGGTACGATAAAAAGGGACGTCCAAGGTGGCTACAAAATCGACGGCACTATCTCCGTCGACATCACCGGCGGCACGGTTGTAGGCAACGTTTACGGCGGCTCTTCGGGCGCTCCCGACAATCCGGGAGCACTCACCATCGGCGGCGACGCCAAAATCGGCGGCATTGACAGCGACGGCTATAACCACGGCATCAAGCTCAACGGCTCCGGCTGCGCCGACGGCGTGAATCAGTTTGTCATCGACGGGCCGCTTAGTGATACCGCCTATGTATCCATTGTAGTACCTAATAATGTGGGAGCAGGCAAGGTCATCGCCTCCGGCGCATCAGAGAGTGACCTTACAAAGCTTGGCCTGCTGGGCAACAACGCTGTGAACTTGAAAATGACGTTGGAGGACGGCAACATCATTCTTGCCGCTAATGACGTCATTACCCCCACGATAGTGGGCAAGAATCTCTATGCAAACGGCACCGACCTCAAGCTGGAAGAGGGAACAACTGCCGGTACCACAAAGGTCTACTACCGTCCCATAGATTCTGCGGATGGAGATGCTTACCAAATCTACGAAATTCCCAAGGCCATCGGCAGCACAGAAGCGGGTTATGACCTCAAAGATTATGCCATCTTCGGCGGTGGCTGGTTAATAAACAGCGTTAACACCAAAATCACCATGAATGGCGGTACCGTAAATACACTTTACGGTGGAGGCTCCAATGCGGATGTCACCGGGGATGCCGGAACCAGCATTATCATCCATGGGGGCACAGTGTGCGACAGTATCTATGGGGGCGGCAGCAAAGGTACCGTTAACGGCAACACCAACGTCACCGTCAATGGTGGTATCGTAAAGGATAGTGTCTATGGCGGCGGCAGAGTTCTTGACAGTCCGGTCAATGGTACGGCTTACGTCACCGTAAACGGCGGCGAAGTCTCCGACACTGTCTACGGCGGCGGCATATACAGCTCCGTTAGCAATGCGGTTGTTACCGTCACGGACGGCACAGTAGGCACCATCTACGGTGGCAGCAATGGTTACACCGGCACCAATGTCATCGACGCCATGGTCACCGTAAGCGGCGGCACAGTAACAGGCAATGTCTACGGCAGCGGTCAATCCTCCGATGCAGGTTCTGTCACCGTTTCCATAAGCGGCACGGTAAAGGGCAGCGTCTATAGCAGCACTAAAAACAGCAAAGTCAATACTGCCACAGTTACCGTAAGCGGTAATGCCCAAATCGGAGATGCCGGCGGCAACGGCATCATCCTCAACAGCACAACGGTCACCGCAGCCCCTGTTCTGAACGGCGTGAAAGAATTTACCATCGAAGCGCCGCTCACGAACAATGCTAAGGTGTATGTGGTACCGCCTGCGGACGCAGAAGCAGGAACTGCAATTACAACCAACGCATCGCCATCCGACCTGTCCAAGCTTGCTCTTACTGGCAACACAGCAGGCTTGACGCTGGCTTACCACATCGACAAGAGTATCCGCCTTGCCGACTCCAATGCTGTCACTCCAACCGTGTTCTACTTGAATATTCTTGCCAACGGCAATGATATCCTATTAGAAAAAGGGGAGGACGACAGCAAGACGAAGGTCTACTACCGGCCTGCAGGCTCCACAGAATTTTCCGCTTACACGCTCTTTGAAGTAAGCAATGCAATCGGCACTGCGGAAAACGGTTATAAGCTCTCCGAATACAAAATCTTCGGACACAACGTTACTACCGCCAACACCGTAATCACCATGAACGGCGGCTCCGTCGCCAGAATCTACGGCGGAAGGTACGATTCGACGGTCAGTGTCAATAACAAAACTGATATCGTCATAAATGGTGGTACAGTACGCGATTTCGTTTTCGGCGGCGGACATCAAGACACTATAGACACGGAAACCAATATTACCCTAAGCGGAGGCACGGTCGACTATATCTATGGAGGCAGCGAAAGTGGCACCATAAACGGCCAAACTAAGGTCACCGTCACAGGCGGCACAGTCAACTGCGACATTTATGGCGGCGGCTATAGAGGCTCTGTAAGCAACGGAACCAATATCACCATCACCGGCGGCGCCATCATCGGCAACGTCTTTGGCGGCGGTGAAAACAGCAGTACGAACGGAGCGAAGGCCCTCACAGTGGGCGTTGGGGCTAAGATTGGAGCAAGCGGCACAGGTATTGTAGTCAACGGCGGTGATATAACGAACGGCATAGACAGCTTCACCATTTCCCCGCAGCTCACCGGAGACGACGGCAGCGTATACGTGGTACTCCCTGAGAACTATCCCGGCGGCACGATTGCCACAGGTACCGCGGATGATCTGACAAAGCTTGCTCTCACAGGAGCAGGTGCGGACGACCAGACACTGACATTTGACAACGGTAATATTATAGCTAAAAAAATCGTACTGAGCGACGATGCTGCGCTCTCCGCTCTGAGCTACACCATAGACGGCCAGACAACGGACGTTCCCGGATTTACGGCCGACACGGTACAGTATCAGATAGAGCTGCCTTACGGCACCTCACCCGAAGCCGTCATTACCCTGAACGGAACGGTCAATCACAGCGGTGCGTCCATAACCTCCAATGCGGGAGTCACCCTCTCCGAGGGCAGCGTCACAGCCACTCTCACTGTGACGGCAGAAGACGGCACTACAACGAAAGAGTACAGCATCAGCTTTACAATCGCCAGCTCACCTGAACCTGTTGTCACCGGTGTAACCATACTCCCGGCCGAGGTTCAGATAGAGAAAGGCGATACCCAACAATTTGCGGCCACTGTTATCGGAAGTAATAACCCGGCACAGACCGTGACTTGGACTCTGGAAGGCAGCCATACCGACGGCACTTCCCTTTCCGACACAGGCCTCCTCACCATCGCCGCAAACGAGACAGCTAAGACCCTGACCGTCAGAGCCACCTCAACGGCCAACGCCGGCGTGAGCGGCACGGCTAACGTCACAGTGACCGATAAACCCGTCATCGATGATAACAATGACGGCGACAAGGGCAACGGCGATAAGAACACAGCCGGCAAAAACAATAAACGTCCCGGAGCGGCAGCTCCTACCGGGGATACAAATACCCCATGGACACTCCTGCTGCTCTCAGCAGCCATTGTCTCAGCACTGTGTCTCAAACGAAAAAGATATTGGTAACATTTAAAGAAGGGCGAAACAGCATTGCACAAATTGCTGTTTCGCCCTATCACCTATTACATATCCTCAAAATCCTCATCCTATGCGCGGTTCCATGGAGTAATATAATTCTTACAAAATGTGTGTGTTCTGGTCATTCATACCGGCAGACTGTCCCGCAGGCACAGCGCCCCGTATCCCACCACCGGGTTTGGATATTCCGTGAACGCCGGCAATGGCCGTGCGCCTCGCCGCAAATAGGCTTTCACCTTTTCCCCGTACAAAAACGGATCGTTCCCTTTCACAATTCCCCATTCCATCAAAAGCGCGCTGGCCCCGGCCGCGAACGGAGCCGCAAAAGAGGTGCCGGTCACCGTGACTGTTCCGCCTCCCACCGCAGTAGTAGTCACATTGACTCCGGGCGCTACAATATCTGGCTTCACTCTGTTCTCTTCTCTCGTAAATCCGCGCCCCGAAAAATCGGCATACGAAAATGTCAGAGAATTGTATGCGCCGACGGTCACAACACGTGATGCCGTGGAGGGAATCGTAAGCGTCGTATTTTCACTGGGATAAAGAAATCCTGTACCTACATTCAGCACATTTTCACTGGGAAGCCAGAGATAGTAATCTCCACGGACAATGCGGACCGGTGTAAGTACGATTTCCCATATCCCCGACGTAATATAGCTCTCAACAGGAAGAAAATCCAGATAAATTTCCTGCGCGGTGCTGTAAGGACTCGGCTTTCCATAATACAGCAAAATTTCCGTGCCGCCGATGCGGAACCGCTGTGGCCCAAGCACAGGGGACAGCGGCCCTACCCGGGCGCCGGACGGTGAGACAAGTGATATCTCCATATCATCCACATAAGATTTCCATATCTGTACATTGACCGTAGCCTGATTGGCCTGTATGGCCAGCTGAATCCTCGCCTCTTCATTCTCCCGCAGTATCCCCGCCGTATGCCCGGCCCCGGCCGCTTCATTGCCGGAACCAATACAGATGACACTCTTCCAAAAATTGGAGAGGTCATCGATAAAACGCTCCAAGAGAGAAGAACCGTCATGAGAGCCGTAGGTATTTCCAATGCTCAAATTTACCGCCAGCGGTCTGCCTGCTTTTAGCGCTTCCTCCACCGCATAATTCAGCGCCTGCATCAGCTCTGTAGTTCTTGGGAATCCTTCTTCTCTTGGCCTGCCCAGCTTCACGATCAACAACTCACTCTGCGAGGCCACGCCCCGGCTCTGGCTACCGCTTCCCCTGCCATTTCCAGCGGCAATTCCGGCGACGGCAGTGCCATGTCCCGACGTATCTACGCTTGGAAGAATCCGCCTTCTCTCCGCTTCCGAACCCGCGCCTAACGCCTCATTAATCTGCTCCCGGGTATACTCGCTGCCCAAGAAATATCCTTGCGGCGGATTTCCCGGGACTGTCTGGTCCCATAATCTGTGTATTCTGGTACTCCCATCCTCATTTCGAAAATCTTCATTGGCATAGTCAATTCCAGAATCAATGACCGCAACCAGTATACCCTCACCGAAAAGTACGTTAGAAGCCAAAGAAAGACGGGAACTCTGCACTTCGTTAATGCAGGACACCCGTCTTCCGTTTTCCGTCTGAAAAAACAACCGCTTCGGCTTTTCAATATACTCTATCTGCGGCGTGCGGGACAACCGCTCAATATCGCTTTCCCTCACAGTCAATACGGCATATTCATTTCTTAACTCTACAACTTGAAGGGCAAACTCCCTCACCGGGTCAAGGGAACCCGAATACTTTACGATAACTTCCCAGTCCCGTTCTATGGGATTAAAGCCCACATCAAGATTCAATGATTTTTCCCGCTCCTCCTCACTTGCGTCCAGCGCCAGATTCAAAAGGTTTTCTACATTTTGGTTTGTCATTAATTAAATCCTATCAGTCTTCTTGCCACATTATATGCGAGGGATGATATTTTTCTTCCTGGTTTTCCCGGCAGATTCATAGTCTGTCCCAGAATTCCATAGCGGATTTTCCAATAGGTCCTGTAGTTTTTCATTTTTAAATATTTCCAAAGTTCCTGCTTCTTCTCCAGATTCTCAGGTTTTTTTGAACGAATCAGCAGAATAGAGGAAACCGTCATCATAATCGCAAGGTAATTGGTCATATACTGGCGAAGCTTCTTGTTGGTAACCCGCTTCATATCATACATGTCTATCATACTTTTCGTAACAAATATCTGCTGGTCCACACGGCTTATCATCACCTTTTCATTGACAGACTGATTGGATCTTCCTATATAATAGCGGTAAAAGTCTGCATCCATATAGTAAATTTTTCTCACATGCGGCAGCGGATAGTATACATAAATATTGTCTACATAAAAAGTATGTTTAGGGAGCTTGAGCTGACATAACTTCAAGAACTCCGTCCGATAGATTACGGAATGCATCAAAATATACTGGTCAAGACGAAATCTGCCGATATCGCTCCAGCCAAAAATCTCATCCTGAGGTAGGACATTTTTATAATTAATTACTTTTTTATGCTCTACGCCTTCTTTTTCATAGACATAGTTGGCAACAAACATATCCACCTGCCGGTCCGTGTCCTCAAAGTTATGCAACACTTGTAGTATCTTGCTCAAGGCATCTTCATCCACCCAGTCATCGCTGTCCACTACTTTAAAATACTTTCCTTCCGCATAGGAAAGACCTGTATTTACCGCGTCCCCATGTCCGCCATTTTCCTTGTCAACCGCTTTGATTATGGTGGGGTATTTTTCTTCATATTGATGTGCGATTTCAGAAGTCCTGTCCTTAGAACCGTCATTTACAATTATAATTTGTACATCGTCCCCACCTGTCAGTATAGATTCTATCGCATGCTCCATATAGCTCTCTGAGTTATAGCAAGGGATCGCAAATGATATATATTTCATAAACGTTTTTTTCCTTTCCTTCTACTCTCGTATTTTTATTAGTATATCCCATTTCGTTTTGTTTTCCAACAAATATTGTAAATTTCTCATAATTCCGGTATAGTTATACTATACTGTCAGGCTTTGCCGCCTTACAGCAAGATATTAGGAGGAGGAATGATACATGAACAACAATTTATTGGTAGGACAATCAGGCGGCCCCACCGCTGTTATAAACGGAAGTCTTTACGGCGTCGTTTCCGAGGGACTGGATAACCCGGCCATCGGACAGGTTATCGGTATGGTAAATGGTATTGAAGGATTTTTGAATGGACGCATGATGGCTATGGAACCGCTGAGGGAAAATGGTGAATTAGAGTATATCCGCACGACTCCCGGCTCTTTTCTCGGCTCCTGCCGCTACAAATTACCAGAAGACCTAAGTGATCCCGTCTATCCAAAGTTATTCGAAATGTTTTCAGAAAATAAAATCGGATATTTTTTCTATATCGGTGGAAATGACTCTATGGACACCGTGAGCAAGCTATCCCGCTATGCCGCTTCCATCGGAAGTGACATTAAAATCATTGGGGTTCCCAAGACAATCGACAACGACCTTGTAGAGACGGACCATACGCCGGGATTTGCCAGTGCCGCTAAATATGTGGCCTCCACAGTACGTGAAATTGCCGTTGACGCTTCCGTATACGACAACAAACAGTCCGTAACTATTGTAGAAATTATGGGACGCCACGCCGGTTGGCTTACTGCTGCCAGTGTTCTGGCAAGGAAGTTCGAGGGGGATAACCCGGTTCTCATCTATCTTCCGGAAGTTGCCTTTGACACAGATGCGTTTATCAATAAAGTCAAAGAAAAACTGCAAAGCTGCAACAATCTGGTGGTATGCATCTCAGAAGGAATCAATGACGGGAAAGGCACATTTATCTGTGAACTTGCAAGTGATGTAGGCGTAGATAATTTCGGCCACAAGATGCTGACTGGTTCCGGTAAGTATCTGGAGAATCTAGTAAAAGAAAAACTAGGCATCAAAGTCCGCTCTGTCGAGCTTAATGTAAGTCAGCGCTGTTCTTCTTCCTGTCTTTCCGCCACAGACTTAGACGAAGCCGTAGGTTCAGGAAGATATGCAGTAAAAGCAGCGCTCGAAGGAGAAACAGGCAAAATGATCACCTTCATACGCAAATCTTCCGCTCCTTACAAAGTGGAATTCGGAACCGCAGATGTTGCGCTAATCTGTAATATGGAAAAGCCCGTTCCACTTACATGGATTACAGAGGATGGCTCCGACATCGGTGAAGAATTCATCGCGTATGCCGCCCCTCTTCTCATGGGTAAAGTAGACGTTCCGCTGGAGAACGGTCTTCCCAGATTCGCATATAGAAAATAATAAGCCTTCTGGCTATCTGCGCAGAATATTATGAGATGTGGACACTTTATGTGCTCCACATCTTTTTTATTGCTTTTGTAAACCTTATTAGATATAATATGAACAAGCTTAATTTTACCAAATGACAAAATTGCCGCTCCTATTCTTCATACGAATTTGCATGAAATCCGGGGCAGTCACTGCATAGAAGGAGAAACAAACATGGAACATGATAATCTAGAAAAGAAGGCCGGCTATTTCAAATGGATGCTGGATGAATACGCCGGTAATGCTTATGTGTCCGACATAACAACTTATGAGCTTCTATATCTCAACAAAACTTCTTGTGAGACCCTGTGTCTTCCGCCCAAAGAGGCGCTCGGAAAAAAATGTTATGAAATCATTCAAGGAAGGACTTCACCCTGCCCCTATTGTACAAACAAACTCCTCACGGAAACAGAATTCTATGAATGGGAATTTTATAATAAAACATTGGACCGCACTTTTATGATTAAAAACCGTCTCATTGACTGGGACGGCCGCATGGCTCGTCTGGAATTGTCCCATGACAATTATAGCCCTGAATATAATCTGGCCAAAAAAGAACGGGAAAGAGATGCCATCATCAGAACCATACCCGGAGGCTTTGCCCGTGTCGACGCCAGAGATATGCGTACCATTCTTTGGTATGGAGGCGGATTTCTAAATTTAATAGGTTATACTCCAAAACAATTCGAAGAAGAACTTCATTCCCAGTGCACCTATGTCCATCCTGAAGATTTAGACCGTGCAGTTGAAATCATGCAGAACGCAAAAGTTTCCGGCTCCGACACCTCATTTGAAACCCGTATCATCACACGCAGCGGCAATACTAAAATATTGACTATGACTTTCAGCTATGTCAGCAGCGAGGATAGCTGGGATGGTATTCCTTCTTTTTACAGTGTAGGTATCGATGTCACAAAAGAGCGGGAAGAGCAAGAACGGCAGCGGAAAGCTCTGGAGGAAGCTTATCAGGCAGCCCGTGTGGCAAGCTCCGCGAAAACGAATTTCCTCTCCTCTATGTCCCACGATATACGAACCCCTATGAATGCGATTATGGGGATGGCTGCCATAGCACAGGCCAACTTGAACTATCCCGAAAAAATACATGACTGCCTCAACAAAATCGGTACTTCCAGCCGGCACCTGCTCAGTCTGATCAACGAAGTACTTGATATGTCCAAGATTGAGAGCGGTAAGCTCGAACTTACACTGGAGCAAATCAATCTTCCCACTTTAATTCAGAGCATCACAGATATGTGCCGCCCCTTACTGTCAGAAAAACAGCATGATTTTCAAATCAGTATCGGACAGGTGCGGCATGAGAATGTAATAGCCGACGAAGACCGCCTGCGCCAGATTTTAATGAACCTCCTTTCAAACGCAATAAAATATACGCCCGAAAAAGGAACAATTATTTTAAGAATTAATGAATTACCTTCTCAGACTCCCAAAAAGAGTCAATACGAGTTTATCTGCATAGACAACGGTATCGGAATTTCCAGTGAATTCTTGCCCTCTGTCTTTGAACCATTTTCACGCGCAGAGGATCCTCGCATCAGTAAACTTCAAGGAACCGGTCTGGGAATGACTATAACGGAAAATATAGTACATATGATGAACGGGACTATCGAAGTCGAGAGTGAGCTTGGCAGCGGAAGCAAGTTTACAGTTTCCGTTCCTCTGGAATACTGCGCTGAGGAAGAGCTGAACAGTGATGAATTGACAGGGCTTCCTGTGCTTGTTGTAGATGATGATCAAATCACCTGTGAAAATGCAACGGCTCTTCTCAATGAATTAGGGATGCGGGGGTACTGGGTTCTTTCAGGTGCAGAAGCCGTGAGCCGTATTTCCGACGCACATGTACAGCATGATGATTTTTTCGCCGTTATCCTCGACTGGAAAATGCCGGAGATGGATGGACTTCAGACAGTCAGGGCTATACGGGGCAGGCTGGGGGATGATGTCCCTATCATTATTATATCTGCCTACGACTATTCAGAAATTGAAGAAGAATTCCTTCAGGCAGGCGCAGATGCCTTTATCACCAAGCCTTTATTCAAATCACGTATGCTGCAAGTCCTGTTGCTATTCGTCACAGAAAATAGAAGTGACGCAACGGAATCAATTTCTATAGAGACTTGCTCCTCCGCCATCGAAAAGCGAGTCCTTCTCGCAGAAGATAACGATATCAATCGTGATATTGCAGTGGAGTTGCTGGAAATGCAGAATATCCGCGTAGACGCCGTGGAAAATGGCCAGAAGGCTGTAGAAACATTTAAAGCTTCCTCACCCGGTGAGTACAGCGCGATCCTTATGGATATCCAAATGCCCGTTTTAAATGGCTACGACGCCACCTCAGCTATTCGTTCTTTAAACAGGGCCGATGCCCGGACAATCCCAATCTTCGCTCTGACGGCCGACGCTTTTACGGCCGATGTAGTAAAGGCCCGCAGTGTCGGAATGAACGAACACATTGCAAAACCAATAGACATCAAACACTTGATGACCGTGCTCCAAAAATGGACAGAATAAAGGAGGATCGACAATGTCTAACTTCAACAGTCAGGAACAGATGATTTACCGCAGCCTTGCCGGCCAGATACAGCTTGGTTTTTATCAAGACGGTGAACGATTCCCAACTATTCAGGAGATAGCCGACCGTTATGGAGTGTCATACTGCCCGGCGCAAAGAGCGCTCAAAGAACTGAAAAAAGACGGCCTTATAAAAGTTGCCAGAGGAAAAGAAACTGTCGTTCTCGACAAACCCTATGACAATTATTTGGAGAGCGCCGTCTTCTATCAGAGGCGTCCTGCCTTAAAAGATTTGTTTTACTCTCTGCAGCTCATCTCATCATCTATCTCCTTTCAGGGATTGTGCGCTGTCGAGGAAAAAGATATATCCAGGCTGCCCGGTATCGAACACTCCTGCCCCCCTTCCATGAAACGCTTGTACCAATTATTCAATATATCACTCGATGCTCTTGGAAGCCGGACAGTCAAAAGTCTATACTATGATATAGGGGCTTTTGCAGAAAGCTCTTTTCAAGACATATTGTATGCTATATATGGCAAGGAAAAAGCCGGTGCTTATTTCAATCAATTATCAGAAACGTTTCTGAGAAGCCTGAAAGACTGTCATGCGCATCATTATATTGAGGGATTCAACCTGTTAAAAGGAATAGAGCAGAAATTTTTCGAGGATTTAGAACACTATTTCACCGACTGTCCGGCCGATTCTTCCGACCAAATATATCAGCCATTTACATGGGAGCCCTACAAGGGCCGCGCCCGATATTGCGATATTATTGCCATGGATCTACTGCGAAAGATCAATCAAGGAGTCTACCCTGTGAATACACTCCTTCCCAGAAAATCCGCCCTAGCCGATATGTACCATGTCTCTAAAATTACAATACGCCGGACAATAGAGCTTTTGGATAAGCTGGAAATTACTCAGACTTACAATGGTATCGGAACTTCCGTAATCTGTAAAAGTGATTCTTCCATCCCTTATAGAATCAAAAGCCTGATGACCGATGACAGTTTCAAAATGTTTTTAGAAGCACTTCAGTTTCTTGTCATCACATGCGAGCCTGTCATGCAGTACACTTTTACATACTGTTCCCCCTCCTCGCTGGACACCATAGCCGCCGCCATCAGTACAGAAGAACAATTGGCTGCCCCCACGCTGATTACCGGAGCCTGTCTTCAAGCTGTAGTACATCACTGTCCTTTAGCCGCTATTCGTGAAATATATGGTAAGATTACCTTGCTGCTACTTAACGGAAGCATCCTGCATTTCAATGACAGTATCCCTATGCAGCTCCCCGATTGGCCTGATATCCGCCGGCAGCTGTCCCAGAGCCTTGACTCAAGAGAAAGCGGTAATTTCGCTGCCGCTTTCAAAAGATTATCTGGAGATTACTTTATACTTATGAAGAAGCATTTATTAAAACTAGATATTGCAGAGGTAGATAATATCTGTTGCCCTCGTTCATAGTTTGTTCATTTATCTTTAAAAATTCTTTCATTTGTTAAACATCTTTTCTTCACAACTATCTTCTATACTAAACTTATCAAATGAAAAACAAGCAACAAACCTTAAGACAATAACTAGTAATTTACTATTGGAATAAACTTTTTCATAATACATGCCGGGAACTGGAGAACAGTTACCCGGCATCCTCCCTTTTCTGGGGTACTTTTTATTTTTTCCTCTGTCTCCAGCCTATCAAATATATCCCTGCCGCGATACTGCCAGACAACAGAAAAACACCAAAGCCAAGTACTGTCCCCTCTGTAGTTTTTTTCTTCTCAGAACGTTCAGCTTTTCCGTTGCCCTCCCTCTTCCCATAATCTCCGCTTGAAAATATTCGTTTCATCGTGCTTTTTTCTTTTACTACCTGAATCCGAATCTCCTTTTCCGCCATATTTCCTGCCCTGTCCACGGCAGATGTTATAATTTCATAGGGTTTCTCTTCGTCTAAATTATACCTGTACACATTACTCTTATCTGATACCAGCTGTTTCTTCCCGTTGATCCGTATTTCTACAATCTTGTCCTGCACGTTTTCCGTCCGTATTTGAATGTCCGCCTCTTTCTCGAACTCCTGACCTTCTCTTAGTTCTTTCCGTCCATTCTGCTCTTCATATTGAATCACTGGAGGTGTGTTGTCAATCATGAATTCTGCACTGCTGAAAGCCTCGTTGCCGGCCGCGTCTTTGGCGGCCAGCTTCAGTATATGCTTTCCTTCCCTCCGTATGCGCTGCCCCGGTGCATACAGCCTGCCGTCAAGCTCTAGGTGGTAAGTATATGTAGTAAAGTCTTCGACAATATCCGCCACATCGTAATTCCAGCAGAATTCTTTCAGCCACTTGCCTTGAAAAAGTTCCACTCCACGTATGATAGGATTTGTTTTATCCAGAATGACCTGTCTGTACAGCTCGGTCTTATTCCCCGCCTCATCCGAAGCCATAAATTTAAACCGGTAAATTCCATCCTGCTCTAACCGTGCTCCTGTCACGTACCCGCCGTTCGCTGCCTGCCACTGTGAAAGCCGCTCTTCATTTTTTACACCTTCTGGGTTCTCCTGCTCCATGACAACTTCCATGCTCCCGCATCGGTTTTCTTCCTGAACTGTAAACGTAAGTTCTAAGTTCCTGCCAGATATTAAATAATTATCTGCACCGGAAATATCGAGTACCGGCGCTGTCATGTCGATATAGATAGCACGTTCCTCTTCCGTAATGTTGCCTGCCTGATCCTTGGCTCTCACCCAGATACGAATAGGCTTCCCTGCCGTGGATGCACTCTCCACCTTAAACCGGAGTTGTCCCCCACCATTCTCAAAGTATTTTTCTCCATACCCGCCATGCAGGCCTGCGATACCGCTCCCCTCATCCTCTGCCTTCACTTCTACTAATACCGCCTGACGGAACCAGCCCTCCCCTGCCGGTGACAAAAACTGTATCTTCGGGGGTGTACTGTCTACCTGCCATACAAAATTTTTCTCCCATGTCTTTAATTCCTCTTCGGAAAACTCAGGCAGTTCTTCCTCCGGTTCCTCGTTATCTGAGTCTTCCGGCTCTGTATCCGGCTTTTCCGGAATCTGTATCTTCTCCAGCCACACGGAAAGATGATAGGTACCGTCGCCCGCTGTTCCCTCCCAAAATAGATTTTCATTTTCTGTATCGAGCTGGCCCTCTGCCACCTCTCCATCCGGGCAGATTATGCGGTATTTGGTAATCAATCCTTCATCTTGATGAGAAAGTTCAAAGCGAGGCATGCTTTTATAAAATCCAT
The DNA here is from genome assembly GCF_900086725.1 of Bariatricus massiliensis. Taxonomy (GTDB): domain Bacteria; phylum Bacillota; class Clostridia; order Lachnospirales; family Lachnospiraceae; genus Allocoprococcus; species Allocoprococcus massiliensis. The sequence continues at coordinate 227,664 of NZ_LT574835.1, forward strand.
TCTCCCCGTCCGGCTCGTCATACAGCAGCCGGTACCCTTTGATTTCCGTATATTCCGGCTCTTCCCCGCCCTCGGCCGCTAGAGTCATGAGTACGCCCCACGTTCTTGTGTACACTTTCTGACAGCAGCAAAGTACCGCAAACGTCAGTACAATCATCGTTGCCCTTATCTTCCGACACATACATTTTCTCCTTCCACCGTAATCTCATACTCCTTCTGCAGTTTTTGAAACTCCACATTATCCTTGATATCCGGCAGCATACTCAAAGCATTCTTAACGTATTCGGCGCAGACCTCTCTATCAATTTCGTTATCCGCACAGCACTGCTTAAGGTAACGCACCCATGTCTGTTCTGACTGAGGCATCTTCTCCGTTCCTTCTTTCAGTATCTGCCACACGTTTTCTTTCTGTCCCGCCCTCTCATATAGCCCTTCCAGCTTTGCGTATATTTGCTCCAGCGCGGCAGGTTCCTCCTCCAACTCTTTCACTGTCTCGTATTCTTCAATTGCCCGTTCATCCTCACCTGCCGTTTCAAAAGCTCCGGCCAGATAAGTCCTGACCTCTAATTCATGTTTTTTCCCTCTGTCCCTGCTTTTCCATGCATCACTTTCCAGTAGTTCCGCACAAGTATATATAGCCGCTTCTGCCGAAGATTTTGTATTCAGAAGCCCATATGCCCGAAGAAAGGGAATCTGATACAAGACCTGCTTTTGCTCCCACCATTCCTCAGCTTTTACTTTCTCTAATTCTTCGCTCCCCTTCTGAAGTGCCTGCTCCAATTCTCTTCCCGCATAGGTACCATTTTTCTCTCTCCCTATATAATGAATAATCTTTAAATAAATTTCTGCCAGCTCTGAGTACGCTGCAGCCTCTTCAAAGCAGGCAAGGCTCTGTTCCTCGTCCTCCAGCTCGGTCAAATAGAGTAGTCCCAGCTCAAGCTGCGTATGGATATGTTCATTTTCCTTGACTTCCTTCTTCTGCCCGGAAGCGGTAACCTCTTCAATCTCCGATGTCCGGGCCGCCCCATTCTTGTCCCCGGCTCTGGCCGTGGACGCCTTATTTCCGCCTCTGGCTGATACAATGATAACTGCCACAATGATAAGGAACGCCGCTGCCCCGAGAATTCTCCTGCGGTTGTGCCCCTTCTCCGGTATCTTCACCTCTTTATCACTCAGTTTTTTTAATTCCCGGTGAATCTCTTTCAAATCCTTAAGTTCTTTTTCCCGTTTATCCGTGCATTTGGATATTACCCGTCTGAGGCTTCTCTCCTCTTTTCTTGTGAATCCGGGCACTGTCACACATTTAGCCGCAAGAAATTGAATGGTCTTCCCTAAGCTGTACATATCATCATCAAACGTCATTTTCAGAGACAATACTCTCTCCGGCCGCATAAAGAAGGAACGCACACTTTTTTTCTGCATGAACCCTATTAATTCTTCATTTTCCTCGTCCTTTGTGTCAAGGAAAACCGGCCCCTCCTCTGTCAGTACTATCGCGTAAGGGTTAAAATATCCAAAGCATTCACCATCCTTCCACTTATAAAACTGCACCGCCAGCGCGCCTATCTTCGCAAGCCATCCAAAAAATATAGTTTTATCCGTCTTGGGATGCACTTTTAGATATTGAGCCAGAGAAGTCCCCTCAACATAATCATGAATCATATGGCAATACCCATTTTTATCCACAAAGCGCAGCACCGCATATTCACATCGTTGCTCCAATCTATCCCTCCTTATTTTTTTGTAAAATGAATGTAAATCTGGAATTTTAAAACGAGCCCCCGCCAACGGCGCAAGGTACATCTGATATTACTGAAACATTAGAATCCTGTCTTCCCAGACAGTGAATTGAATTAGAGTGATTCATATCTTACCCGATTTTTTTAGAAATGACAATAGGTTCTGTACAGAAATGTTACACAAAATTTTATGCCCGGCAGGGGATGATTCTCCCGCCGGGCACACTGGAAACCAGCTTATTTACTGGACTTCTTTCATTGTGAAATTTGCTGTTCTCATTACTTTCAGAACATGTTGACCTTAAAAGCCTAAGCTTCCGTCTTGTGTCCCATATGCCCCGGTTTATACAGATGTCTCGGAATACCGTCTACCATGACCGGTGAAACATCGCCCTGAATCAGCGGCTTTACATAAGTCACAAAATCGTCCGTCACATAAGTGCCTTCTTCATTCACCCATTCTCTCGGAACTAAACGTTCATCATTGGCAATTTTGTGCACGTCTTTCACTTCTGTTCCACACTGATAAGGATCGTCAGAAAGACGGACAAGGACTACCATCTTGCCTGAATCACCTTCATCCGCAGCCTTGACCGCGGCTCCGCCGACCTGATAAGCCTCCAAAATATCTACACGGGAACCGCAATGCGCAGCCGAACGCTGAAGCGTGCTAAGCTCAATCGCCCGGGTCTTGCATCCCACTTCTGCCGCCACATAATTCGCCAAGTATGCCGCTGTACCCGACAGTTGCTTATGGCCGAACGCATCCACAAAATCTGCGCTCTGCCCCAGTTCACATACATAACGTCCGTCTGCCAGCTTGATTCCTTCGGAAACAGCCACGACAACAGAAGTTTTCTTCTCCAGAAGCTTGTTGATCTTTTCCATGAACTTATCCAGATCAAATGTCAGTTCCGGCAGATAAATCATATCCGGCCCTTGACAGTCTTCTCCTTGGGCCAGCGCCGCAGCGCCCGTAAGCCAGCCGGCATTACGTCCCATAATCTCTACGATTGTCACAAGTCCCTTACTGTATTCCAGACAGAAACTGTCTCTGATAATCTCTTTTACAGAAGTACCGATATATTTGGCGGCGCTTCCGAATCCCGGCGTATGGTCTGTCAGGGCAAGATCGTTATCAATAGTCTTCGGGCATCCGATGAATTTTTGAGGATGTCCTTTAATGATGGCATAATCCGACAGTTTTTTGATCGTATCCATAGAATCGTTTCCACCGATATAAATAAATGCTTCTATCTCCAACTTATCGAGAATCCGGAAAATCTTATCATACAACTCCATATCCTCATGAATCTCCGGTAATTTGTACCGGCAGGAACCTAAATATGCCGCCGGCGTCCTCTTCAAAAGCTCCGCGTCAAGTTCATTGGTAATATGTTCAGAAAGATCGATATATCTCTCTTCTAAAAGTCCCTGAATACCGTGAAGCATACCATATACCTTTTTTGCCCCACGATCTTTTGCTGTACGGTATACTCCCGCCAGACTTGAGTTAATTGCTGCAGTCGGTCCCCCGGACTGACCTACAATGACATTTCCCTTCATTTTAGCTACCTCCGTATTACATTTACTGTCAATAAATCTATTTTAGTGCATAATGACGGATTTGTCCAGCATAACTATTTTCTAGTTGTCCATTTTTACATTTTTAGTTGCTTCCACGCTGACTCCGGTCCCAGCCACATCCTCGCAAATAATATCTCCAATTTGGATTGGCGCTTTCACGGTTACTTTTTGTAACTCTCTGACACAATCCATAATTTTATCCTTCGGTATGTCACTTTTTGTCTTTACAGAAACGACTGGGAGCATCCCACCCTCCACCCGGACAGTGGTCGTAACGATACGTGTCGGGCTCGTGACTTCCTTTCGGGCGTAGGCCTCCCCTCTGGGGCAGGTGTTGCCGGTAACGGAAAGAACCTCCTCTCCGGCCAGCTCTACCGTTACCTCACAGCCAAGCGGGCATCCGATACATGTCAGTTTTCTCTCCATCTCTACGCCTCCTCTACCTTTACCGTTATATTCTTCAAGCCATCAGCCAAAAGCAGCCACTCCTTTTTAAGGACAACCTTTTCCATCTCCCCGGGAGCCATCACCGGCCGTTTTCTGTGTATTACCCGGGAACCGTCAAGATATACACTGAGAAATGCATTCTTATAAATTGCCCCTACGCGAAACCGGAGGGTCACTTCCTTCTCCATTGTTTTTGGATTTATAAACGCAGGCACCGTATAGCGTACTCCGTTCTCCACGATGACCGGTACTTTTTTCTTTCCGCCCTTCCACTTCTCTTCTTTCCCTTTCACGAACTGGGCGGCATGCCTCCCCGCCAGCGCTGCTTCTTCAGACACATAGTCAACCAGATCGTGTACATGAAGCACATTGCCGCAGGCAAATACCCCTTCCACATTGGTGGCTAAACTGTCATCCACAACAGGCCCCGATGTCACAGAGCTCAGCTCAACACCCAGCTCCCGGCTCAGTTCATTTTCCGGAAGGAGCCCCACTGACAAAAGCAAGGTATCACAAGAATAGAACTTATTTGTCCCGGCAATCGGCCGTCCGTTTTCATCCACTTCCGAGAGTGTCACGCCCTCCACACGCTGCCGGCCGTGAATCTCCGTCACCGTGTGGCGCAATTTAAGCGGAATGTCAAAGTCGTCCAGACACTGTACAATATTTCGTTTCAGTCCGCCGGAGTAGGGCATCAGCTCCGCAACCACTTGTACATGCGCCCCCTCCAAGGTCATCCGTCTTGCCATTATCAGTCCGATATCCCCGGAGCCTAATATGACTACCTCCCGCCCCGGAAGGAAGCCTTCCATATTGACCAGACGCTGTGCCGTCCCCGCAGAATAGATGCCCGCAGGCCGGTATCCGGGAATATTAAGGGCCCCTCTTGGCCTCTCCCGGCACCCCATGGCAAGAATCACCGCCTCCGCCTGTATCTGACGCATCCCTTCCTTTTTGTTCATGTAAGTCACAATTTTATCACCGCTGATGTCCATAACCATGGTGTCTAATTTGTAAGCAATGCCTTTTTCTTCAACCTGCTCAATAAATCGTGACGCGTATTCCGGGCCGGTCAGTTCCTCTTTGAACGTGTGAAGCCCAAATCCATTGTGTATACACTGGTTCAAAATTCCGCCAAGCTCCCTGTCCCGCTCCAGAATCAATATATTCTCTGCCCCGGCTTCTCTCGCTCCCACCGCGGCCGCAAGGCCTGCCGGACCTCCTCCGATAATGATGATTTCATAATGTTCCATCTATTCGTCCCCCTGCCATATGTCCTTGTTTATCCCGCAGATGAGCGTCGAGTCTCCACCGCTCTTTGTTACTGCTTCCATCAAAATCCCTCGTTCTCTGGCCAGAATCTCCATCGTCTTCGGCGAACAGAATCCCGCCTGACATCTACCCATACCGGCCCGTGTCCTCCGCTTGACCCCGTCCAGCGACTTAGCCCCAAGCGGCCGCCTCACCGCATCGACGATTTCACCCTCCGTGACCATCTCGCATCGGCAGATAATCTGCCCATAGGCCGGTTCACGCTCTATCAATCTGTTTCGCTCTTCCAAGGGCAGCTTTGCGGGATTCAAAATCCCTTTCCTCCTGCCGCAAAATTCTGGATTTGCTTCCAGATTCATCCTAGTTCTCAGCATCTCCGCCACCATCTCACCGATGGCCGGCGCACTGGTAAGCCCCGGCGACGCAATGCCCGCACAATCGATAAATCCCGGCGCGTCCGGCGCCTCCTGAATGATGAAATCGTGGGTCTGGGCACAGGCTCGAAGCCCCGCAAAAGAAGTGATCACCTGCCGAAAAGGAATTCCTCTCACCGACTTTCCAGCTCTGTCTCTGATTGTCCGAAGACCTTCTTGCGTCGTGTTGACGGCCTCTTTTTCCTGCAGGTTCTGGGCTGTCGGCCCTACTAAAAGATTGCCGTGAACCGTGGGTGTCACAAGTACTCCTTTCCCCAGTTCATCGGGCAGCCGGAATATCGTATGAGATACATGTCCTCCCACGGTCTTGTCGAGCAGCATATATTCTCCCCTTCTCGGCGTGATGTTCATCTTTTCCTGACTGACCATATTGTGGAAGACATCGGCATACACCCCGGCGGCATTGACAACATAGTCGCTTACATATTCCCCTTGTGTCGTCTCCAAGAGGAAGCCGTCTGGCCGCCGTGTTATCCGTGTTACCTCGGTGTCAAAATAAAACTCCACTCCGTTCGTGTACGCATTTTCTGCCAGCGCAATATTCAGTCCAAAAGGACAGACGATTCCTCCTGTTGGCGCATACAGCACAGCCACGGTGTCCTCCGTAAGATTCGGCTCCATCGCCAATGCCTCTTCCCTTTCGAGAATACGCAGGTCCGGTACCCCGTTCTTTTCTCCCCGCTCTAACAGCTTTTGCAAATCCCCACGCTTTTCTTCCTCTGTACACACTACCATCGAACCGTTTCTCCGAAACTCAAAATCAAGTTCCTCCGACAGCGGCTCCATCAGTGCATTTCCCCGCACATTCAACTGTGCCATCAACGTCCCCGGCCAAGCGTCATGCCCCGCATGGACAATTCCGCTGTTGGCCTTCGACGTGCCGCAGCAGACATCTTCTTCCCGCTCCAGCACACAGGCCTTTACACGATAACGGGAAAGCTCTCTGGCAGTGGCACATCCCGATACCCCGCCTCCAATAATTATCACATCATATTTCATCCTATTTCCTCCTGCCTTGATAAATTTTTAAACCAAAGTGAAACAGTGCACTTTATGTGCCAAACAAAAAGCACGGACAAAAAACATACCTCTTCCGTATGTTTTCCGCCGTGCTCTCAACTCTGGCTTCTCTGATTCAATTATATCTCTTCTTTTGCCCAGCCGTATGCATATTTTACGGCTTTGTTCCATCCATGGATGCGCTTCTCCCGCTCTTTCTCCGCAATAGAAGGCTCAAACGTTCTGTCGATCGCCCAATTCTTGATGACATCTTCCTTTGTCCCCCAGTAGCCCACCGCGAGCCCCGCAAGATATGCCGCTCCCATGGCCGTCGTCTCCACGCATCGTGGACGTTTCACAGGTGCACTGCTCAAGTCCGCCTGCGTCTGCATTAAGAAATCATTGGCGCTGGCGCCTCCGTCTACTTTGAGCGCCTCCAGCTTGATTCCCGAGTCCGCCTGCATTGCCACTAGAACGTCATTGACCTGATATGCCAGCGACTCCAGCGTGGCCCGGATAATATGATACTTGTTGACTCCTCGGGTCAGCCCTACTATGGTACCTCTTGCATATTGATCCCAGTGGGGAGCACCTAAGCCTGTAAAAGCGGGCACAACATAACAGCCGTTCGTGTCTTTTACCTTTTTCGCCATATATTCTGAGTCCGCAGCCGAATCAATGAGCCGCATCTCGTCCCTCAGCCACTGGATGGCCGCGCCTGCCACAAAAATGGAGCCCTCCAGCGCATAAGTTACCTTCCCGTCCAATCCCCAAGCTATCGTGGTCACCAAACCATTCTCTGAAAATACCGGCGTATCTCCGGTATTCATCAGAAGAAAGCACCCGGTACCGTATGTATTTTTCGCCTCTCCTGCCGTGAAACAAGTCTGGCCGAACAGGGCCGCCTGCTGGTCACCCGCCGCCCCCGCAATGGGAATGGCCCCGCCAAAGAAGGAGGAATCCGCCTCGCCGTAAACACAGCTTGACGGTCTCGCCTCGGGCAGCATACACTCCGGGATATCCAGTTCATCCAATATCTCCTTATCCCACGTAAGCTCCCGAATGTTGAACAGCATCGTTCTCGAGGCGTTGGAATAATCCGTCACATGGACTCTGCCCTTGGTCAGCTTCCAAATCAGCCATGTCTCCACCGTACCGAAGAGGAGTTCTCCACGCTTGGCCCGTTCTCTCGCCCCCTCAACATGGTCGAGAATCCATTTTACCTTTGTGCCTGAAAAATAAGCATCTATGATTAATCCCGTTTTCTCCCTATAGATATCCGTAAGCCCTTTCGCCTTCAGGCTGTCACAATACTCGGATGTTCTCCTGCACTGCCAGACAATCGCGTGATAGATAGGTTCTCCCGTTTCCTTGTCCCAGACGATTGCCGTCTCCCGCTGATTCGTGATTCCAATAGCCGCAATGTCCTCCGCCGTCGCGCCAATTTTGCTCATTGCCTCCACCGCAACGCCCAGCTGGGTAGACCATATCTCATCCGCATCATGCTCTACCCAGCCCGGCTTCGGAAAATACTGGGTGAACTCCTTCTGTGCCACGCTGCACATTTCTCCCTTTTCATCGAACAGGATACAACGGTTGCTCGTCGTCCCCGCATCCAGTGCCATTACATACTTCGCCATTTGTATATCCCCCTTGATTATGTATAATAGTCTATGCAGATATCTGCAGCCGAGTTACATGAACCACACATCCCGGTTCGTCGTAGAGACAGAAATCGCCCCGGCGTCCAGCGCCGACACCACATCCTCTTTGTCCATAATCAGTCCCCCGGCAATAATGGGTATCCTGCTCTCCCTGCAGATTCTCCGAATGATCTTAGGCATCACACCGGGAAGAACCTCAATAAAATCTGGCCTTACACTGGCATACTGCTTATGGATATTAGAAAGGGCCATGGAATCTATGATGAAGAACCGCATCACGGTATATAACCCCAGCTCCTTTGCCCGCTTAATCATAGCAGGTCTGGTAGTGATAATCCCGTCCGCCTTCGTCTGATAGCAGATGTAATCTGCCGCAATCTCCTTGGCGCTCAATCCATTGATCAAGTCCATGTGAACCAATACCAGCTTTCCGGCTTCCTTGGCCCGCTCCACGATTCCTGATATACTCAATACGTCTCCATAAAGGATAAATAATACCTGTATATCTTCCGAGCTCAAAGCCGCCTCAAGCCCCGTCTCATCCTTCACCGCCGCAATCACCGGATTGCCTTCCACCGCGTCATAAAAACGTTGTTCCATGCCTGTCTCCTATGTTATAAGAAAAGCGCAACTATTGAACTGGCATCTCTGCCAATCAATCCTTGCGCTCTCCGTCTCAGCTACTATTTGTATCTATGTCAAGAATAACATAAATCCCCTTGTTTGACAATGAAAATTTATTCGGGGAAGGATACCTGTACCTGTATCATTCCGTTCTCATAGCCAGCTGTTATGATGCCACCCATCTGCTCTGTCAGGGACTTTGCTATAGAAAGTCCCAGCCCCGTAGATTTCTTTGCATTTTCCACCGTATAAAAGCGGTCGAACAATCTTCCCACCTGTACTTCATCCAGTCCGGAAGCATGGTTGGCAAATAGAATGCTTCCCGTCTCCGACAATGTAACCCGCAGATCACCGTCACTATATTTTACGGCATTGCTTATAATATTTGCAAAAATCCGTGACAAGGCGGCTTTATTTAGTGAACGTACAATTTTTTTCTCCGGCATTTCGATGGACGGCGTGATACAGCAGCCTTTCAAAACCGCATAATATGCGGAAATGCTCTCCTCCAATACCCGGTTCAGCTCCAACTCCTCGCGGCTCATATCCTCCGGCCCGGAAGCGGCAATGGAATAACGGAACAGTTCTTCCGCCAGTTGCTTTAGGGACTCCGTACGTTCTTCAATGATACCAAGATAACGCTCCACAGTTTCTGATTTCTCCTGCTTTGACAGTAATTCTAAGTAGCCGGAAATGGCGGTCAATGGGGTCCTAAGATCATGGGATATCCCCGTCACCGCCTCCTTCAGCTCCATGTCCCCCTGTTGAAAACGCCGGCGTTCCCCCCGGAGCAGACGCAGCTGGACATTGAGGCTTTCGGCCAGATTGCGCATACAGGCATCACGGCTGGAAATATCAATCACTACATTGGTGTCCTCCGTCAGCCTGTCGGAAAGCGCATTCCTTATTTCATCTGCCGCTTTACGCAGTAAATAAATCTTAACTTGTAAGATGACTATAATTGATAAGAGAACAACGGCAAGTCCCCAGAGCCATACATCCATATTCCGAACTCCTCTACTTTATATCTTTTCTTCTAAATATACTAATACCGATGACATTGGTTACTACTGTGACAAGTCCGGAATACGCTATCATCCTCAGTGGATGAATTTCGTTATGGTTCACAAGCATCATGGCCTGTCCGCTGGGCAGCAATTCCAGCATATTCTGATATATCTCTCTTTTAGTCCCCGACAGATAATTAGAATTTTTCACGGTCTCCAGCATACTTTCCCCATTCTTCATGACCAGATGTTCTACAAACTCCGGCTGTGACAATTGAGAGAAAAGCAGGATACCAATAAATACAATGGCGAAAGCTGCCAATATACAAAGAACTGCCCCGTTCGTCTTGTTGGAATTTATCATTGCAATCATATTGAAAATAGAAATATACGCGATGCCAAGACAGATTCCATTGAGCAGAGTGACTGCAAACTGTGCCGCTCCCATTTCCGGTGTGCCAAACAGCGGTATTCCAAGTCCAATATTCAATATATAAGCAGTTATAATAATAATCATACCGCCTGCAGTACAAATAATCAGGTTGGATAAATAGATTCCCGTTCTTGACATTCCCACAATCAACTTATTCCGTATTGTGCCATCGCCGTATTCCGTCCCCACATACAGGCCGATGAACACAGAAAAGACAACCCCTATCATGGTAAGAAAATTGAAAATCAATGGGTCAACCGTCAGCTCGTATCCATATTTTACCTTATTGAAATACTGGGTGGCATTTACAAAAATACAGTACAGCAAAACGCCTGCCAGACATACTGCGTAAATCCTACTTTTCTTAAATCTGTAAAATCCTGCATGTAATAGTTTATTCATGTGCATTACCTCCCACCAGACTGACATAATAACTCTCAAGACTTTCATCATGTTCCTGCACCGAGATAATATCACATTTCTCATCAGCCAGTGTGAGCACCAGCTGTGAAACATTAATTTTCGCATAAACATCCGCAAGCGTGTTGGACAAAACCTCATATTCTATATCCATACTGTCCAATACCCGGGACAGTATCTTTGTGTCGGATACCTGTATGCGCATACATTTGCGGCAGGCCGATTCCAGTTCTCTGGCGCTGATTTCTTTTACAATGTGTCCATTGTCAATAAATCCATAATGCGTCGCCAGTCTGGACAGCTCATCTAAAATATGGCTTGAAATCAAAACTGTTATCTGGCGCTCCCGATTCAGCTTCAGAATCAGTTCCCGCATCTCAATGATTCCCTGTGGATCCAGCCCGTTTACTGGTTCGTCCAGTACGAGAAAATCCGGCTCTCCCGCCAACGCGATGGCAATGCCCAGCCGCTGCTTCATGCCCAGCGAAAAATTTTTTGCTTTCTTGTTTCCGGTATTTTCTAACCCCACAAGTTTTAGGAGTTCTGGTATATTCTCAAAGGAAGGAATCCCTAAAATCTGATACTGTTCTTTCAGGTTCTCCTCCGCCGTCAAATCAGAATAAATAGATGGACTCTCAACTACAGCCCCCATCCTCCTTCTTGATTTAACAATCTTATCCTCTGTGTTTTTGATTCCATACAGGGAATACCCGCCTGCCGTCGGTTTCTGCAGTCCGCATATCAGCCGGATCAAAGTAGTCTTTCCTGCACCATTCTTTCCCACAAATCCATAAATGGAGCCCTTCGGCACATGCATAGAAAGATTGTGCAATGCTTTAAAATGCCCGTACTGCTTACACAGGGCATCCGTCGTTAAACAAAAGTCCATAATTTTCTGCCTCCTTTTTATACCTTTGCTGTCTCTATGATTGTATAAGTAAATGGTTAAGGAAGCGGTTAAGAAAACAGTTAAGAAAAGGTAAAGATTATTCTTCCTTCATCTTGAAACCGATGCCCCAAACGGACTCAATATAGTCTTTCCCCCCGGCGGCCCTCAGCTTCCTCCTCAGATTGCTGATATGCACCTTCAGAGAACCTTCCACACAATCCGGGGTGTCCTCACTGATACGGTCGAGTATGAGGGATTTCGTGACTACCTGAGAAGGATTCTGCATGAGCAGCTTTAAAATGGCATACTCCGTCTTCGTCAGCCTGACCGGCCGCCCCCCAACGCTGACATTCAGCGCAGAAATGTCGACTGCGATATCGGCAAAATGAAGTACGGTTCCCCCGCTTCCGCGATGGCAGTCTCTGAGCTGAACCGCTATCCTTGCAAGCAGTTCTTTTGGGGCAAAAGGTTTCGTGATATAGTCGGCGGCCCCATTCATGAGCAGCTCCACCTTATCGTCCACATCGACTTTAGCGCTCACTACAATAACAGGAATACCGCGGATTTCTTTCAGAACCTCTTCCCCATTCAATCCTGGCAGCATCAGGTCCAGCAGCACAAGGTCAGGCTTGGCAGACGCGAGTACAAGCAGCGCCTCCGTCCCCGAATATGCGCGCGTCACACGATACCCCTCCTCCGAAAGCAGTTCTTCCAGCATATTTCCTATATTCATATCGTCATCAATAATCATAATATTTTTCATTTTCTTTCTCCGGGGCTTCTATCATTTAAGTCTATCTATTGTAAAAATACAATAAATATTCTATTGTTGTCAAATACATATTGGGGACTGCCCTTAAAATAAGAACAAAGTGCGGCTGCGAAGCAGCTTTCCTCTGCACATTGTGTGCATCCCCCCGGAGGGTTTTTGTCATATAGGAAAGTTCAAAGGACTTTCCTATATGATAAAAACAGCCCCCGGCATTACTGCCAGAGGCTGTTCGGTAAACCTGACGGTTATCCTTCAATCGCTATATATTTTTGCTGTTCTACCTGCTTTGCGTCTGCTTTTGGTACTTTTAATCTGAGGATACCGTCTTCAAACTTCGCCTGTATATCCTCCTGCTTTACACCTTCCCCGACATAGAAGCTCCGTGTACACTGGCCGGTATAGCGCTCTCTGCGGATATATTTGTCCTGTTCCTTCTTTTCTTCCTTCTCTTCATTTCTAGAAGCATTGATAGTAAGATATCCATTGTCAAGCTTTGCGGAGACATCTTCCTTCTTAAATCCCGGCAGCTCAATGCTTAATTCATAGACTCCATCCGTCTCCCTTACATCCGTCTTCATCAACTCTGTTCTATTGTTTCCGCCAAATGGGCTGCGTCTTGTGAAGAACCGATCATTGAACGGGAAATCCATCATCTCATCAAATAAGTTTTCTCCAAAAATACTAGGCATTAACATAAGTCATTCCTCCATTCTTATATTTGACATTTTATAATGCTTTTCATTTGTTCTATATGTACTATAACACTTATAATTATCACTGTCAACCCCCGAGTGCTAATTTTTTTAATTTTTTTGAAGAAATTTTATAAACTCTGAAACTGTCCGCAGTAAATATACGCGTCCTCCAGCGTGGCCTCCGCCAGTGCACATTCCACCTCTGGTTTTTCTTCACTGAGCAGTTTCATCTGTAAGCCACCATCAACATACTGTTTTGCAGAAACGTGATATTTGGTTTCCAACTCTCTTGCCTGCGCTTCGTTCTTGACAGTACATATCCATACATGCCCCCTGACTTCACTTACCAAATCCCTGACAGCCCCGCTGTAGATCATGGCTCCCTTTTTCATAATGGCAATCTGATTACAGGTCGCCGCCAAATCCTCCACGACATGAGTGGAGAACAGCACGGTCCTGTCTCTTGAAAAGTCAACAAGAAGATTGCGGATACGGATGCGCTCCTCCGGATCCAGCCCGGTCGTCGGCTCATCTACAATCAGGAACTTCGGCTCATTCAAAAGAGCTTGAACAAGCCCAACACGCCTCTTCATCCCCCCCGACAGCTGACGGTTCTTTTTATGCTGGTGTTCTGCCAGACTTGTTTTTTCTAGATAAAAATCAATCCTCTTTCTGCATTCCCGTTTTTCAATGCCCGACAGCTCGCCCATATATTCCAGACATTCTCTCACCGTCAGGTTCGGATAGAGATTAAGCTCCTGCGGCAGATACCCTATTTTTTTCTGTAATCTTCTATAGTTCTGTTCCCCATATAAGACGCCATTCATTGTGATGCTTCCTGAGGTTGGCTTAAGAACCGTTACAAGCACACGCATCAAGGTCGTCTTTCCCGCGCCGTTTTCACCAAGCAGTCCATAAATACCTGAACCGATCGACAGGTTTACATGATCGACTGCCGTTACTTTGTTTTTAAAGGTCACCGTTAAATCATTGATATTAATCATCATTTTATCAGCCTCTTTTCTTCATAATATATGGAATCAATCCAATCATGAGCATCGCAGACAGCGCTCCAGCTAATTTACCGAACAGCCAGCTTACATCATGCACCTCCATAACATTTCTAAATCCATACGCAAAGATATTAAATTTCCCTAACACGTCTTGACCATACATAGAATTTACTACCATCCAAATAATAAGGCTGACCGCGATTCCGCCCCACTGGTTTCCAAAAAGATTAGAAATGGTCATAGACAACGTACTCCAGAATAAAATTGTCCCCGTTACCGCCAGCATATAAGTTCCATACTCATACCAAAACGATATCCCTATCATATTCTGAGGCCTCTGCCAAAAAAAGAAAAAGAACCCGATATAGGAGAGGAGATACAGATATAGATTCTGTATCAGCAGCCTCCTCCGTACTGCCTTTACTCTGTTCTTTACCGGAAATAATCTAAATATCTCTCCTCGTCCTCCGCTTTTTTCCATCACATATGTCTCTGCGCAAAATACAATTGCCAGCAGTGCGATATTCGAGTCCAGCGCTCCCCCTATTTCAAATACTGTCGAAATGCCCCGGACCAGACTCAAGATTATCAAAAACATAACTGAATACACTAATTTGTAAAGCGGAAGACATATTTTTATGTCCTGCTTCAATAGACTCTCCTCCTTCTCCATATTTCAGTCGTCAGTATCATAATCAGAAATGCCGCAAAAATAAGTGCAATCTGGTTAAGAAGTGCCATGGGCGGCGGTGAAGTGTCAAAGAATTTACCCGGAAAGCGCACCATAATGGCAAACGGCCTTCCATAATAGCCATATTCCCCGTCCGGTCCCCTGCTCCCCATATTAGAATAAATAATATAGAGAAATATGAGCGGCACGGCAGGCAGTGGATTTTTAAAAATTAATGCTGCCGCCGCATAAATACAAGTTATCATCAGCATGTTTGGCAGAATATAGCCAGCGGCTGTCTTCAGAAAATCCCACATGCTTACCGGAAATCCAGCCCTTCTTCCATAAAATTCACACAGTCCTCCAAAAATCATAACAAGAATTCCCCACACTACCATCATTGCTAAAAAGCCGCCCCCGATTTTCCCACATACATAACCTGCCGCGCTCACAGGCTTCGTGTGCAGCAGCTCATACATATCTTTCCTTGTATCACGGATGAACAAAAATGCCAGAAGTACCGCAGAAAAAAAGCCCATTAATAGTCCGCAGAAATCAGCAAATTTTCTGGAAAAATAGAAGGAAAATGAGTGTTCTTTCATATTCTCATCTATATACTGGTTGGCTTCTTCTACACTGGCTTTGCGGTACTCGGAAATTTGGAAATAATACTTAATGCCGTACTTCCCATAGAATTCATACTTATCAATGAGCTCTGCTTCTATCTCTTCGGCAGACATTTTCTTCTGCAGCATTGCATTCAAAATTTGTTCGGCTTCCTGCTCCTTCATCCCCAGCATTTTCACCATTTCTTTTTTTACGAGCCTGCAGGCCAGCTCCATCTGCTCTTCTTCTGTAGATTCCACGTATCCCTCACTGATATCCGCATCATCAATGTTTTTCGGATGAAGTCCTTCCATTTCCCGCTCTGACTGAAAATAATGAATCTTCAAGTATGGATTCAGCATCTGATACAACATGAGTATTACAACGATAAGTCCAAGCCATAAAACCGGATTCTTCAGATAATTTTTTAATTCACGCTTAATGACCGCTTTCATGTTCTCCCACCTTTCTTTCTATTCTAAAGACAGGATACATTCCAATTAACAACAAAAAAACAATGCAGGAATGTTTTATGAGCATTCCTGCATTGCTGTTGAAAATACGGCCTTCACGCTGGCCCCGCCGGCCCTGCCGTTGGATACCAGCAGTCTTCCGCCATGATTCTCACAATAAATCCGGCTGATATACATTCCCAGTCCAAAATGATGGAGATTATCCTGTGGATTGGAGTGATAATAAGCCTCCGTAACTTTGTCAGTGTCTCCTTTAAATCCACATCCATCGTCAGAAACGGAGATGGACAGTTCCCCTTCGTCTGCCGTAATGTCTACATACACCTCATGCGCGGCATAGCGGAAAGCATTAGACAGCAGGTTGTCCGCCACTTCAAGCACGGCTACCTTATCTGCCCAAAGTTTTCTATCCGGTGATTTTTGTCTCACGAAGCCTTTTTTCTGCGTATCCTTCTCAAATACTTTCATACTGCTTTCAATCTGTCTCGTCAAGAAATTAAGTGTAACTTCACTCCTATCCATAGTCCGCTCCTCCAGCCGGGGAAGTTTACGCATGCTTTCGATAAACTTTTCCATGCGCTCTATTTGGTTCCTTCCGGCATCTAGCATTTCTACGATTTTTTCCTTCTCAATTTGTCCTTCAGGGACAAATTCTATCAACATTTCCTGATAGCCTTTCAAAATCGCAAGGGGTGAACGAATATCGTGGGCAATGGCGGCACGCAGCGCCTTTTCTTCCTCGATCATCTTCCACATATGCCGGTTATTTTCGGCCAGCGCCGCCCGCATTTTATCGAATTCACCACACAATCTGCCCAACTCGTCACGATTCGAGTAAGTAACTTGAAATTCCAGTTCGTTCTTCGCAATCATTTCCGAGGCAGCAGATAATTCGGCCAGCGGTATTGCTATTTTGTTACGGTAGAACAATACAACCGCCACAATCATACTGATCACTGAAAGAACAAGAATGCTGTATGTCTGTAAAAAATCGCACAGCTCCGAAAAAAAGACATCTTGCTCCGTCATATCATACTGGCTGACGCGGGCTACCTTAACTTCATAATTATCATTTTCCGAGGCCATGGCCCTTTCATATTCTTCATCATCAATGTATTTATGCCAAATCATCTGCTGGGCATCCTCTGCTGCCCCCATGACCAACGCGCCGCATAAAAACCCGAATACCAAACTGACCGTTAAATATAGTATAATTGATTTTTTAATAGACAGGTTTCTTATTTTTTCCATCGATATCCCATCCCCCAAACAGTCTCTATATATTCAGTTTCTGTAAGATTCGCGATTTTCTTTCTTATCCGCCTGATTAGTTCCGTTATCACACGGCTGTCACCCTCTGCATCATATCCGCAGACTTTCTCATAGATACGCTCCTTGTCGAACACCTGCCCGGGATTCATGGAAAGAAACTCCAAAATATCATATTCCACTCTAGTCAACTGGATTTCTGTTCCCCCTAACTGCACTTTTTTTGCGCTGTAATCAATCATCAGGCCATCCCGGAATCTATATTCTACATTCCCCCGGTGACGCTCCTCCCGGTTCAAATGCGCAATGATTCTGGCTTCAAGTTCCTTCAGGCTGAACGGCTTCAAAATATAATCGTCTCCTCCGGACATAAGGCCGTTCACCTTATCTTCTTCCTCAGCCTTGGCCGTCAGAAATATGATAGGCGCAGATGTCTTGTCCCTTATCTGCCGGCACACCTCCAGTCCATCAATTTGGGGCATATTTACATCCAGAAGAATTATGTCAGGGCGCTCCCTGACTTTTTCTATAGCCTCTATACCATTTTCCGCCCTTGTTACCATATAACCTTTAATTTCAAAATAACTGCCAAGCATTTTCAACAATTCCAAATCATCGTCCACCATCAAAATTTTATACTGCATTGATTCTTCACCTCGATAATTATTATGCCACAAACGCAGAAAAGGAAGCGGCTTCTTGTATGTTCAACACATTCATGCTATTATTTTCAAAGATACCTTTCATTATCATTCATTTATTTGCAAAAGTAAAGGAAAATACATTATGACTCACTCCATATATACCGTACACGAAATAGAACCTGTCTATAACGAAGAATCCCGTATTCTAATTCTGGGAAGCTTTCCCTCCGTGAAATCACGGGAAGCCCAATTTTTCTACGGTCATCCTCAAAACCGTTTCTGGAAGGTACTGTCCACCCTCTTTCATGAACCGCTGCCCTTGACAGTGGAAGAGAAAAAGGCAATGCTGCGCTCCCACCACACGGCCGTGTGGGATGTGGTTGCCTCCTGCGAAATTACAGGTTCCAGCGACAGCAGCATACGCAATGTAGTACCGGCCGATTTAAAGCGCATTACAGACGCCTCGCCTATCCGCCAGATATTTACCAACGGTGGGACTGCGGATAAGCTATATAAAAAGTACTGTCTTCCTCAGACACAGCTTCCGGCAATCCGCCTCCCATCCACCAGCCCTGCCAACGCCGCATGGAACATGGACCGGCTTTTAAGTGAATGGACTAAAATATTAAATTTTTTATAACATATCGCTTGACATCCCGGACATGCTATTGTATAATAATTTTTGCTGTGGAACGAAAACAACTTCAGCAAAATTAATATGTGCGCTTAGCTCAGCTGGATAGAGCGTTTGGCTACGGACCAAAAGGTCGGGGGTTCGAATCCTCTAGCGCACGGCAAAAACCTGCAAGACATATGTCCTGCAGGTTTTTTTATTGCATAGGTAAGTTCTCTGAACTTACCTATGTAGCAAAAGTCTTTCAGGCAGGATGTGCACAATATTATAGCCATTTGCTCATTTCTTCCACCAGCTTACCGATCACTATCGGCTTTGCCACGTGCCCATTCATACCACACTCGGCTGCCTTGTTCACGTCCTCTGCAAAGGCATTTGCCGTCATGGCAATAATGGGGATTGTCCCGGCGTCCTTTTTCCCGGTATTCCGAATGGCCTGAGCCGCCTGATATCCATCCATGACAGGCATCTGGATATCCATTAATATCATGGCATAAGTCCCGTCCTCATCCTCCAAATACTTATCGACCGCCTCCTGACCGTTGAGCGCTACGACCGGACAGACCCCAAGCATATGAAGTATTTCTTGTGCAATTTCAATATTTAAGTCATTATCTTCCACGACCATAACCTTCTCACCATGAAAAATATTCTCATAATCTTTCTGATTCTCCGGCTGCTTATCTGCTTCTTTCCCATCTGCCACCTTTATATAGACAGTCACGCAAATAGTGGTTCCCTCACCCGGCTGGCTTTTAACAGTGATATTGCCTTTCATCATCTGTACAATATTCTTTACAATAGAAAGCCCGAGCCCTGTGCCTTCCACACGGTTGACGACCGTGCTCTCCCTGCTGAACGGTTCAAAGATTTTTTCTTGAAATTCGCTGCTCATCCCGATTCCATTGTCCTCTACCGTCAGATGAAAACCGGCATAATCACGGTGGGCTGACGGGATTTCTTCCAGAACAGCATGAACTCTTCCTCCCCTATGTGTATACTTTATCGCATTGCTTATGATATTAATCGCAATCTTCTGCAGCCGCACAAAATCTCCCGCAACCTGAGGATGTTTGATATTTTTCGCCTCCACCGTAAAATCCAGCGCTTTTTCCTCTGCCTGCTGGGACATCATGCTGCGCACTCCATCCATGAAAACTAACATGTTAAATTCCCTGAGCGCTAAATCTACCTTGCCGCTCTCAATACTGCTCATATCCAGCACCTCATTAATCAAGCTCATCAGATGCTGGTTGGCAATATTGATTTTTCCCAGACATTCCTCCACCTTTTTAGGATTATCCACATTGCGCTCCGCAATCTCGGTCATACCGATAATCGCATTCATAGGCGTCCGGATATCATGGCTCATCTTAGATAGAAATTCACTTTTTGCCTCGTTGGCGCTGTTCGCCGTCTGGAAGGCTTCGATGAGCACTTCACGGCTTTTATTTTCCACATATACTCTCTGCTCAATATCACGCACACAGGTAAACAGCTTAGTCTTTTCTTCGTTGTAAAAACGAGCGGTAAATTCTTTGTGGCGTCCGCCCCGTTCGGCCGGACTCTGGAAATAAGTATAAAACACCTTTTCTCCCGCTCTCAAATGCTCTAAAATATTGGCAACAGCAGTTTCCTTCTGGAATTCTTCTCTGTCCTCTTTCCCCACAAAGAAGTCAAGAAATACCTCGTTGATAATTCGTTCTTCCCCTTCAATAAAACCGCCATCTCCTCCAAAACGCTGAGACGGCTGCATCCTGCACCTTTGAGTACGTAAATCTGTAATCGCTACACAGTCATACTCATTCTGCACTGTAAATTTGTAGATAGACTGAAGTTCCTCATTCTGCTCTTCCATCTGTTTTCTGTCGTGTATATCCTGAATTGTCACGAGGGCAAGATCCGCTTCCCCTTCTCTCTTCATGAAATACGCGTCGACGGCCATCCAACGGTAACTACCGTTCAAAAGCCTGCGGTATTCTCCCATAAACTGGGCGTTTCCTTTTTTCCATTTCTTCCTAAATGTCTCTATAGAAAAATCTTGCTTTATTCTCTCCCGCTCTTGCTCCGGAAACAAAGTAGATATAGAAGCTATGAGCTCGTCCAACTGCATCGCGCTCCCTGTATCCAATGAAACATCGCCCGGCTTTTTCAACACTGTAATTCTGCCGTCCGCCATGTTGACCATGCCGACAGCAAAATAAAGCTTCTTGAGGGATTCAAGGAACATAGTGTTATATTCTTTGAGCATCTTTCTTTCCTGCACCAACATGACAGTCTGCGAAATGTCTTGATGATACCCCCTGAAACTGTGGCCGGCCTCATAATCTCTCTCCTCAATTCCGCCACAGCGCACAAAAATGCGCCCCATCACCGGATGATTCCATGCATATGACACTTCCGCATGTTCGTTATTCATCATTCTGGCAAGGGAATTCTCCACCATCTCATAATAAGGCTCCTCTATCCGGCTGTACCAAGCCTGATAACATTCCTCCGGCGTCGGTGTCTCTTCGATTCCCAGCAGTTCAAGCATTGTAGCATCTGCATACATACGCGGTTCTTTTCCCTCATCCAGCTGAATCCGCCAAAGCCCTATCCTTGTTTCACTTAAAACTTCACTAAAAATCTCTTTGCCGTCAAACATCCCATTTTTCATTGATCTACTCTCCCGGAATTCGTCTACATACTCATGTACAATTATTGTACCATACTCCAAGAAATAACAAAAGACCGGTGCAGTAAATACAACCGGTCTTTCCATATAATTACAGAAGATATTGTACCATATCCTCCAAAGTATAAAATACTTTATCCGCGCCCGCCTCTGTGAATCTATCCGCGGCCCTTTTGCATCTTGCTTCTCTTTCTTCTTCAGAAAGTTCCTCAAATTCAGCGAGGGAAAGTCCCAGTTCAGAACTCCCGACTACCACGCCCGCGGTCCATACACCTGCATTCTTCCCTTCTTTAATATCGGATACGGTATCGCCGATTTTTAACACATTGCGTACACTTTTGACGCCCAGCGCCTCCATATTCTTAAAAATCATATAAGGATACGGACGCCCTTTTCCACCTACCGCATCCGGACTGAACCAGATATCAGGTGCATATCCTTTTTCTTTAGCAATCGGCACGATAATGTCCATCATCTTATCCGTATATCCTGTTGTGGAGCCAATCTTAAATCCATGTTTGCGGAGCTTCGCCACTACCTCCTGAACTCCCGGTTTTGGCTCTGCGAACAGATGTAATATTTTTAAAAGCTTCTCTTCAAATATGTCGAACATAGCTTTTACCGTCTCCTCGGACGGCTCACTTCCGTATATCTCCAAATAGCTTTGACGAATCCTCGGCATTTCCAGCATAGTCCTGATATGATCGATCTTAAGCAGTCCCATGGGTTCACGAATCTCCTCAGAAGTAGGAGCAAGGTGGTAATGACGGAAAACTTCGGCGAATGCTTCAACCGGGGCAAAACAGCCATAATCGACAGTTGTCCCCGCCCAATCAAAGATTACTGCTTCTATTCTACTCATGGTTATACGCCTCCAAAAATTCTTTTACGATATTACAGAGCTGCTCAATATCTTCTTTATAGATTTCCCCTATATTTCCGATGCGGAAAGTCTCTGCCTCCGTCACTTTTCCCGGATAAATCGCATAGCCCCTTTCTTTTATATAATCATACATGTCTCGAAAAGAAAAATGACATTCGCTCGGATAAAAGAAGGTCGTAATAATGGGGCCTTGATGTACTCCTCCAATATACGGATATATTCCCATCTCCCCCATTTTTGCTGTCAGCAACTGGTTGTTTTCTGTATATCTTTTGCTTCTGGCTTCAATACCTCCTTCTTCCTTCATCTCCTTGAGGGCCTGTGCAAATGCCAGAACTACATGTGTAGGTGAAGTAAAACGCCATTTTCCGTCAATATCCATCGTTTTCCACTGGTCATACAAGTCAAGCGACAGGCTGCGTGCCTTCCCTTCACTTGCCGTCAGCAAATCTTTTCTTGCTATGATAAATGAAAATCCGGGAACACCCTGTATGCATTTGTTGGCACTGCTTACAAGAAAATCAATTCCCCATTCTTTGACCGGAATATCTACTCCTCCAAAGCTGCTCATAGCGTCAACAATAAATGCTTTTCCATGTCTCTTCACTGCTCTGCCCACTGCCTCGATATCATTGAGTATTCCGGAAGTAGTCTCAGAATGAACCATCGCCACATGCGTGATACTACTGTCACTTAGCAATAGCTCCTCCACTGCTGACGCATCCGGAACTTTATCATACTGCTCATGGTAACATTCAAAATCAAGCCCGGCATGGCGTGCAATGTCCTCCATACGTTCCCCGTACGCGCCGTTTGCCACAATCAGCAGCTTATCTGTACTTCCGATTACGCTGGTGAGAACGGCCTCCACCCCAAATGTGCCGCTTCCCTGCATGAGCACCACCGTATACTCCGCTTCCGTGACATGGGCAAGTTCCAGCAGCTCCCTGCGTATGTCCTGTGTAATTTGCTTGTAATCGTCATCCCAAGTGCAATGGTCGAACAGCATTTCCCGCTTTACTGTCTCTGTTGTCGTAAGCGGTCCCGGAGTCAATAACTTATATTTTTTCATAATCAGCTTTCCTCTCTTATCAATCCGTATTTTACGAGATTATTATAACAAGTTGATAAAAGTGGAACTATCACAGTAAGTTTAATCTTATGTAAAAAGCATGTTAACTGATTCAGCTATTTCTTTTTAATTGTTATATCACCGCTGACCGTATCAAAGCTAAAGGAGGCATCGCCATCCCTATATGTGCCTTTATCTTCACGTTGAGTAACTTCAAACTCACACTGCAGCGAGCCGCTGACCGTGTCTTTGTCGTAAGTAAATCCTTCGTTTTCCGGTATTATAAGCGTTACACTGCCGCTGACAGAATCTGTCACGACCTTTTCCGGGCATCTTTCACTGTCTAAGTTTAAATCTCCTGAGACTGTATCGAATTCCAGCTTCGCAACGCTGCCCTTCATCTTAAAGTTCCCGCTGGTCGTGCTTACTTCCAGCTCGTTCTCGACCACAAAGTCATCCGCCTCAAAAATCCCGCTGGTACTGTCCGCTGAGCAGTCGACCGCGCTGCACTGCATCAATATCAAATCGCCGGATGTCGAATCCAGCTCTATATCTTCCGCATGGACTCCACTTATTTTCACATCGCCAGAAACGGTATCTACGCTCAGTTCTCTGAGATTCTCCGCCAGTGATTCAGGAATCTCCACGACAAGTTTCTTATTTAAGCTTCTTCCGCCAAATGAAAAGAAAGTCCTGCCAGCTTTTTTATATTGGATTTTAAGCGTCCCCCTGTCATTATAGTACCGAAGCTGTTCTTCCTTCTTCAAGCTCTTGTCAGCCGTCTCAGTAAAACGCACGGAATCTCCCTCATAGGTCTGAACCGCCACTTCTCCGTCGAGCCAGTTAATCTCAAGAGCATTGATATTATCCGCGTCCACCTGTCCCGGCCCTGCCTCGTATTTATTCGCATTCATATAGCTAAAACTGCTCCCAAATGAAAAAGGAAAACTTCCCGACCACCAATTTATACGACCGTTAATTCCTAGAACCAGTAAACCGGCCAGTACCACCGCTACCACAGACCATGAGATAACTCTAATAATTGCCGACTGTCTTTTATTCATTGCCACCCCGCCTTTTCAATTCGAATACTGCCTTCATGATTTCCTGTACCGCACATCCTATCAGAAAGATTACCCATGTAATGTACCATGCCATCGTCATAAAGCTGACAATAAAATAGATTACCAGAGTAATGGACCACATTGCACTTATAATCGCTTTATATGCCCTTTTGTCCGAGTCGGTCTGATACTGCCACTCCTTAAATTCCTCCACAATGGAATCGTCCGCTTTCCTATAACGGGGACGGCTCATATGCCCATATACGATCAACCCTGTGGCTATAGCTATCATCGTGAACATCATGGCCGGCGCAACGTTATCACCAAATATAGTATCACTCAGCAGCACTGGCGGCAGTATGGATACGATATAAAGCGCCACTGCAATGGCGGTGAGCATCGCCGACTTCCGTCTTCCACGCTCTATCTCCTCAGATGTAACCGTCGAATACATGCCACTGTCCTTTAGTCCCCCCAACAGTTCTTCCGTATCACCGATACTTGCAATGGCAATATTATATGCCGCATCCGCCGACTTGCCCTCAGTCAGAAGGTCATTATACTTATCCGTCAGGTTCTGCAGAATCTCCTCTTTTAGCTCCACCGACTTTCTGCTCGGCTTTACCTCACAGAACAAATCATCCATATACATTCTCAACTTATCTTCCATCCTTGACCTCCTCATTCTCAATCAAAATATCAATCAAATACTTGGACTCTTCCCATTCCTTCTTCATTCTGATATAGGCGTCCTTTCCTTCAGCAGTAATTGTGTAATATCTTCTTCTCGCTCCCGTATTCTCATTCCCCCAGTAGGAACTGATATATCCATTCTCTTCCAGCCTTCGGAAAGCCGTATACAAGGTAGCTTCTTTCAATTCATATTTACTGTCTGTTTTAATCTGAATATCTTTATTAATCTTATACCCATAACTGTCTTCTCTTGTGAGATGGGCCAGAATAATTGTGTCCGTATGCCCCCGTATCAAATCAGATGCTATCGACATATATATACCTCCTTCTTATATTATACATTATTGCATATATTACCTCGCCTGTCAATGTATATATATTTTTCATATACTGCTTGTATTAATTTATTCTGTCTTCTCAGCCAAGCCATCCATAATAAAAAAAGAACCCTTCGTTCTTATTTACGAAAGGTTCTTTTACCTTGTCACTGCTCTGTCACAACATAACCTTTTGTGCGTTCGACAGCGCCTATCTCTTCTAGTGTCATCAGCGTGCGGTAGACAGTTGCCAGGCCAATGCCAGAATCAATTTTGGCCGCCTTATAGTACAGCTCCTTTGCATTACCGCACTGTTCCGTTGTTATAACGTCAATCATCGTCTCCCTCTGCTGAGTAATCCGTTTCCCTCTACTCTTCAACTCCCTGATAATATCTTCTTTTTCCCACATCAGCCCTGCCTCCTGCTTACTTTGTATCATTGCAGTGGCAGGCGCCTCCGCAGTGTCCGCAGTCACCGCCACAGCATTTACCGGTCTTTTTATCTTTATAGATGCTTCTTGCCGCAAGTCCAATTGCTGATAAAATAATAATACCTACAATTACAGTTCCCATTATGCTTTCGCCGCTCCTTTCATTTTCACCTTCAAAGGCTGTCCCTCTCTATACGGCCGGAACAACAGGAAAATAAATCCAATAACTAGTATGATTGCCATTCCAGTCCATACATTGAAACCGCCTCCTGTAAAGAAGGTTCCTAATTGATAAACACAAAGTGACACTACATATGCAAGCCCTGTCTGGTATCCAATCGCGAACCAAGTCCACTTCGCGTTATTCATCTCTCTCTTGATAGCTCCGATTGCCGCGAAACAAGGGGCGCATAGGAGATTGAAAACTAAGAATGAATATGCCGCGGCAGTGGTAAAGCTTGCCGCCAGTGTTCCCCAAATTTCCGCTCCATCTTCCGCAACTTCCGCAAAACCATAGAGAACGCCGAATGTTCCCACCACGTTTTCCTTGGCGATCAGACCGGTGATGGCTGCCACTGCCGCCTTCCAATCCCCCCATCCAAGAGGCGTAAATATCCAGGCAATACCATTGCCAAGTCCTGCAAGAAGAGAATGATTCATATCTTCCACCATACCAAAATTTCCACCCTCGAGTCCAAAGCTCTGAAGGAACCAAATCAATACGGTGGACAGAAGAATTACCGTCCCCGCTTTTTTAATAAAGGACGAAGCTCTTTCCCACATGCTTCTAAGTACATTCTTCACAGTAGGCATATGGTAAGCCGGAAGTTCCATGACAAATGGCGCCGGATCTCCCGCAAACATCTTAGTCTTTTTTAGAATAATCCCCGAGCAGATAATTGCGGCGATCCCTACAAAATAAGCACTTGGAGCCACCCATGACGCGCCGTCAAAAAGCGCGCCGGCAATCAAGGCAATAATCGGGAGCTTTGCACCGCATGGAATAAATGTGGTTGTCATGATTGTCATCTTGCGGTCTCTGTCATTCTCAATAGTTCTAGAGGCCATAACTCCCGGGACACCGCATCCCGTTCCAATCAACATCGGAATAAAAGATTTGCCAGAAAGACCAAACTTTCGGAAAATACGATCCATTATGAAAGCAATACGCGCCATGTAGCCGCACGCCTCCAAAAATGCTAAAAAGATGAACAGCACAAGCATTTGAGGTACAAATCCAAGCACGGCGCCGACACCGCCTACAATCCCATCTAATATCAGACTCTGAAGCCAGTCCGCGCAGCCAATTGTAGACAGCAGCCCTTCCAGCATCTGTGGAATGCCCGGAATATGGAGCGCACCGATGCCAAATAAATTCCAGCCTTCCCCAAACACACCGTCATTAGCCCAGTCCGTGGCCCATGTGCCCACTGTGGTCACAGACACATAATATACCGCGAACATGACCAACGCAAAAATCGGCAGCGCCAGCCATCGATTTGTAACAATCCGGTCAATTTTATCAGAGGCACTCATATCACCCTTATATTTTCTCTGATAGCAGCCGTCTATAATAGAAGTGATATAGCTGTAGCGTTCATTGGTGATAATACTTTCCGCATCATCATCCTCTTCCTTCTCAAGTCTGTCGATAATATGCTCCACATCTGGCGCGGCTGCCAGATTTCCCTTGATTTTGTCATCACGCTCAAAAAGCTTGATTGCGTAAAAGCGCCGCTGCTCCTCCTGTATTGCGGGGCTTAAATAAGTCTCTATCTCCTCCAGCCCACGCTCTACTGCTTCTGAAAATTTATGTACCGGCGCTTCCGCATACTTGCCGCGGGCAATTTTAACTGCTTTTTCTGCCGCCACATCAATACCCTCACCCTTAAGCGCAGATATCTCTACCACTTCACATCCAAGTTTTCTGCCGAGCTGTTTCATATGGATGATATCTCCGTTCTTTCTCACTACATCCATCATATTGACCGCCATAATGACAGGGATTCCTAATTCCATCAACTGCGTGCTAAGATACAGGTTCCTCTCCAGATTCGTTCCGTCCACAATATTTAAAATGGCATCCGGCCGTTCGTTAATTAAATAATTCCTTGCAACTACTTCTTCAAGTGTATACGGCGAAAGCGAATAGATTCCGGGCAAATCCATGATGACGACATCTTTGTGCCCTTTTAATTTCCCTTCTTTCTTTTCTACCGTTACCCCCGGCCAGTTCCCAACAAATTGATTAGAACCGGTCAGTGCATTAAACAATGTTGTCTTCCCGCTGTTCGGGTTGCCCGCAAGCGCAATTTTCACTGACATGTTGTATCCTCCTCCACATAGTTAGTTCTCTCTAACTCTCCAATAAAAAAATTAAGCATCCACCTCTATCATCTGAGCGTCTGCTTTTCGCAGTGATAGTTCATATCCTCTCACAGTCACTTCAATCGGGTCGCCAAGTGGCGCTACCTTTCTCACAAATATGTTCGTTCCCTTGGTGATTCCCATATCCATGATGCGGCGCCTGACCGCGCCTTCTCCATGAACCTTCACTACGGAAACACTCTGGCCGCAGCCAATCTCTCTTAAGCTCTGCATGGTATCCTGCTCCTTCCTCTATAGGCCTATACTTGAATTTTGTTGGCCATTTCCTTACTGATGGCAACTCTGGATTCCTTGATATTGACAATGACATTTCCATTATTCTCGGATATGACTTTTACATCTGACCCCTCTATAAAACCGAGGCTTTCCAGAAAACGTCTTACCTCGTCTTTACCGCCTACGCGTTTAATACAATTGACCTCGCCCGGCTTTAACATTGTTAACGGCATCATGTTTCCTCCTTTTTCTTCCAAATCAGTAAGTTTTTGCTAACTCAAAGTGATAAAAATTGGTTAGTTTTTTCTAACCGCTTTTAGGTTAGCACAAACTAACGTGCATTGTCAATATGTTTTTCAAGTTTTTATCTCATTTGTCTTTTTTAGTAAGATATGTTATCATAC
Source organism: Bariatricus massiliensis (assembly GCF_900086725.1). Taxonomy (GTDB): domain Bacteria; phylum Bacillota; class Clostridia; order Lachnospirales; family Lachnospiraceae; genus Allocoprococcus; species Allocoprococcus massiliensis. The sequence continues at coordinate 256,100 of NZ_LT574835.1, forward strand.
TCATGAGTTAAGGAAGTTGTTACTTTAGTTTTAATTAAAGGAGAATACAGAACATGCAGATAAAAGAATCCGCTGAGAATTATTTAGAAACCATTCTGGTACTGAATAAGCGTATGCCTTATGTGCGTTCTATCGATATAGCCGGTGAACTTGGTTTTTCCAAGCCAAGCGTGAGCGTGGCCATGAAGAATCTTCGCCAGAATGGCTATATAACGGTAGACGAAGAGGGGCATATCGCGCTTACCGACACCGGACGCCAGATAGCCGACACGATTTACGAGCGGCACACCCTCTTGTCCGGCTGGCTGACCTCCCTCGGAGTAGATGAGAAAACTGCTGCCGAAGACGCCTGCCGTATGGAACATGTCATAAGCCCCAAAAGTTTCGAGGCCATAAAGCAACATGTAGAACAGCGCAAAACGGGGATTTGATTGATGAAATCCCCGTTATTTTATGACATAGTAAACTTTGTTATTTTAAAAATCCATTGACAATTTCTTCCTCTGCCTCTTTTTCAGTGAGGCCTAACGTCATCAGCTTAATTATCTGTTCTCCGGCAATTTTTCCGATGGCCGCCTCGTGAATCAAGGCCGCGTCAGGATTATTTGCTGTGATTTCCGGTATCGCGCTGATATTTGCGTTGTCCATAATGATGGCGTCGCATTCTGTATGACCGCTGCATTTGGCATTTCCGTTGATTACAGACTTGAATATCTGTACAGACCGGTCTCTCGCCACTGCCCGGGATATTATATTTGCACTGGAGTCCTCTCCATCTAAGTTCACATCAAACTGGCTTTCCGCCTTCTGTTCTCCGTGCGTCATCAATCGCTCCGTGACCACCAGCTTAGCGCCTTCTGACAGCGATGCTTTTGTAGTACGAACAGTGGAATCCACTCCCTTTATCTGTACCATCTCCATCTCCGCCAGACTGCCCTCGCCCAGCTCTACTTCTGTCTGCGGATTCATGATGCGCCCTCCGCGCCCGTCACCACTTCCATAATGCTTTTCAATATATTTGACATGTGCGTTTCTGCCGATAAAAAACCGATGAATCCCATCATGGCGGCTGTCGGAATCTCCTTCATTGTGGATACCGCACCCGGCGATAATCGTCACATCACAGTCGTCCCCGATATAGAAATCATTGTACACCATTTCTTCCATCCCGCTCTGGCTCAGTACAACCGGAATGTGCACACTCTCATTCTTAGTCCCCGGTTTGATTTTAATATCTATTCCAGAGACCTCAGACTTTGATACGATTTCAATATGCTCTGTTGAATTTCTTGCCGTACTTTCCCCATTGGTACGAATATTATATGCCCCCTCCGGTATGGCATGAAGATCGGCCACCTGTTCCAGCAGCATTTTCTGTATAGTATCCATCCTTATTTCCTCCCGTCGCAAATATTTACCGCACTGGAACTTCCAAGAAGCTTTGGCAGAATTTCATCTTTGGGGCCATGGCTTGTCACTTCTCCGTCGGTGATGACAAGAATTTCATCGGCAATGTTCAAGATACGCTCCTGATGAGAAATGATAAGAATAGAGCCGTGCACTTCCCTGTGCATATTCTCAAATACTTGAATCAGATTCTGAAAGCTCCATAAATCGATTCCAGCCTCCGGCTCATCGAACACCGACAGCTTCGTTCCTCTTGCCAGAACCGTGGCTATCTCGATCCGCTTAAGCTCTCCTCCCGAGAGACTTGCATTCACTTCTCTGCTGATATAATCCTTTGCACACAGCCCGACCTGTGACAAATATTCACAGGCTCCGCTTATAGAAATATTTTCTCCTTTTGCGAGGCGTATCAAATCCAGCACGGTCACGCCTTTGAAACGCACCGGCTGTTGGAAAGCATAGCTGATTCCCCGTCTTGCCCTCTCTGTAATATCAAGCCCGGTTATATCCTGTCCATTCAGCAGAATCTGTCCGGAAGTCGGCTTTTGTATGCCCGCAATCAATTTGGCAAGCGTGGACTTGCCTCCCCCGTTTGGCCCTGTAATAACAGTAAACTTTCCTTCCGGTATTACAAAGCTGATATTTTTAATAATTTCTTTCTCCATTCCTTCTTCTGGAACCTCAAAAGACACGTTCTTCAACTCTAACATTTTTTCCCTCCAACAAATATTATGCCTAGTTCTTATCCTAACATAATTTCCATTTTTTACAAGAAAAATCCGGCTTTCTGTCAGATTGCACTGAAAAAAAGTCATAACCTGCTGAAACCAAAAACCGCAGGCAGAAAATTGCCTGCGGGATATTAATCGATTAGCCCAGTGCCACATCCAGAACCATCATAATTACAAAGCCAACCGCAAATCCTATGGTCGCAATGTTCGAATGCTCTCCCTCCGCTGATTCCGGTATCAATTCCTCCACTACTACGTAGAGCATCGCTCCTGCCGCAAAGGCCAGCAGATAGGGAAGCATAGGCTCGATGTATGATGCCAAAAGTATGGTGAGAAACGCGCCGATCGGCTCTACAATACCCGAAAGCGTCCCGTACACAAAGGATTTCTTCCTGCTCAATCCCGTCCCCTTCAGCGGCATCGAAATAATAGCCCCCTCCGGAAAATTCTGGATAGCTATTCCAATCGCAAGCGCAAAGGCCCCTGCCATAGTAATTCCCGAATTCCCATTCAACATACCCGCAAAAGCCACACCGACAGCCATCCCTTCCGGTATATTATGAAGCGTCACCGCAAAGAGAAGCATGCTCGTCTTCGAAGCTTTGCATTTCATTCCTTCTGGTTCATTACAGTCCAGATGCTGATGTGGAATCACCTTGTCCATAAAAAGAAGAAATGCGATTCCCAACAGAAAACCAACTGCTGCCGGAACAAACGCAAACTTTCCCATCCCCTCCGCCATATCCATCGACGGAATCAACAACGACCACACAGAAGCCGCCACCATAACACCCGACGCGAAGCCCAAAAGCGCCTTCTGCACAAATGGCTTCATTTCATTTTTCAAAAAGAACACACACGCGGCGCCCAGCGTAGTGCCCACAAATGGGATCATCACCCCGACAAATAAGCTCATAAAATCCTCCTGACACGCCTGCCACTTCGTGAATTTCACACATACGGCAGACCATTTATGTTATATCCCCCAAAGTATAACACCAGAAACTCTATTTCGCAACGGGTGACGTATATTTCTTTCCTTACTTTAGGCTCCTGATTCTTTGCTCAAAATTTCCGTAAGGGCCGCGCCGCTGCTCGTATGCGAGCGAACCACTTTCGTGTTATTGCGCTTCGCCTCATCTAACGCACATTTAATCATTTTATGTGATACCGTGTTCGTGAACAGCACGCATAGATCGGGCGAACCAATCTGCTTATTCAAATCTGCCGACATATGAGTAAAGACCTTTGCCTTACACCGAAACTGCTTACATATTTTTTTATATTGACAGACCATTCTGTCATGTCCTCCAACAATCACAACACTCATACTTTGACCTCCGTTCATTAAATTGGACATCCGCCTGTCCCAAAGCGGCTATCTTTAGTTAGTTTTAACTAACCAATACTTTACTATATTACTAGGTTTTTGTCCACTGTCTGAACAGAGAAAATTTCTCATTAGTAAGCCTGTCCTAACCCTTTACCGCTATGCTACACTTAAATTGTACAAATAATGGAGGTTATTACATATGCTAAATTATAAAAATATTATTTTCGATTTTGGAAACGTCATTGCAGAGTACAATGAGGACTACATCTTCCGCCAATTCTGCGCGGATGCCAAAGACTTACCAACTATGGCCCAAGCCATCTTACCCACTTGGCCCCAATTGGACTACGGAAGCCTAGATTATCAGGAAGTAAAAGAACAGGCTATGCAGTCAGTACCTTCACATCTGACAGAAGCCGTAGAGAATTTTTATGATAACTGGTACCGCTGCTTACTGCCTATTAAAGAAATTTGGAGCCTGATTGAAGAACTGCATAATTTACGCATTCCTTTATACATTCTCTCCAACGCCCCCACCCTCTTTGCCGCCAAAGCAGATTATTATGAAATCACGAAAAAGTTTACAGGTATACTATTTTCCGCCCCTCTAAAAATGGGCAAACCGAATCCTGATTTCTACAGATATTTATTTGACACTTACAGTCTCATACCTGAAGAATGCTTTTTTATCGACGACCGGAGCGACAATATCATGGCCGGCAGATCTCTAGGTATGGATGGTATCGTGTTCTCGGGAGATGTGCAGGCAGTCCGCAGGGCTATCGGCCTGCCCTAACTGCTCAAAAAAGATAGTGAGGCTTCTATACCTGCCTCACTATCTTATTCTGCTAGCAGTCTTCTGCTATTTTTAAAACAAGCCTCTCTGTATCCTCCCATCCGATGCACGGATCTGTTATAGACTTCCCATACTCCATATTGCCCCCAATATCCTGCCTGCCTTCTTTTAGGTAGCTTTCGATCATCACACCTTTGATCAGCACTTTTAGATCCGGATTGCAATGCCGCGTATGCATAATTTCACTTACAATGCGAATCTGTTCTTTGAACTGTTTGTTTGAGTTCGAGTGGTTCGCATCAATTACGACTGCCGGATTCTGCAGGTCTTTCTGTCTATACATATGATAGAGCCGGATTAAATCTTCGTAATGGTAATTGGGAATATTTGTCCCGTATTTGTCTACACCTCCCCGCAATATCACATGTGCCAGTTCATTCCCATTGGTAGTCACATCGTATCCCCGGTAAATGAACCGATGCCCCTTTTGAGCTGCCACCACGGAATTCAACATCACCGAAAAATCTCCGCTGGTAGGATTCTTCATGCCAATAGGGATATCCATACCACTGGCCGTCAGCCGGTGCTGCTGATTCTCCACGGAACGGGCGCCAATTGCTTCATAGGAAAGGATATCATCGAGGTAACTTCTATTTTCCGGGTACAGCATCTCATCACCAGCTGTCAGTCCGCTCTCCTCGATTGCTCTGATATGCATCTTTCGAATAGCGATAATACCTGCCAGAAGGTCTGGTTTTTTATCTGGATCAGGCTGATGCAGCATTCCTTTATACCCCTCCCCCGTAGTGCGGGGTTTATTGGTATAAATCCGGGGAATCAACATTACACGGTCAGAAACCTTTTCATTTAATTTCGCCAGCCTATTAACATATTCACACACCGAATCCTCGTTATCCGCAGAGCACGGGCCGATGATCACCGCAAATTTGTCTGATTTACCTGTGAAAATATCCTTGATTTCAGCATCTCTTGCCACCTTAATTTTCTGTAATTTCTCCGAAAGGGGGTATTCCGCTTTCAGCTCTGCCGGAAGCGGCAGTTCATTGTTGATTGTCATTGCCATAGTTGTCTCCTTCTTCCCATGATACGTTATCTTTCTAAAACAAAGATTAACAATAACGGACCATGTCTCTGGTGATATCCTTTAAGGTATGGGCGCCGCACATCTGCATCGTATCCTTAAGCTCACTTCCAAGCTTCTCAATATAGGCCGCCGCTCCTTCCTTTCCCCCGCCATAAATGGCAGTCACAAATGGTCTGGCAATAATCACACCGTCTGCCCCCAGCGCCAGCGCTTTAAAAATATCTGTCCCTGAACGTATTCCGCCATCAACTAAAATCTTCATGGAATCTCCCACTGCATCTGCTATTTCCTCCAGCACTTCCGCGGTGGCTGGGCACTGATCAAGCACGCGCCCGCCATGGTTGGACACTACGATAGCCGCCGCTCCTGCTTCTTTCGCCTTAAGAGCGCCTCCTACTGTCATAACGCCTTTCACGATAAACGGAACTCCTGCCATATGCACAACCTCCGCCAGCTCCTCTACCGTCTTGCTCCCCGCCGGTGGCGTCATATTTTTCAAAAACGGCAGACCTGCCGCATCCACATCCATCGCCACGGCAAAAGAACCTGACTCAGCCGCTAATGCTAATTTTTCCTGAATCGTTTCCAAATTCCAAGGCTTGATGGTAGGTACCCCCATCCCCTTGCTCTCTTTTATTGCAGCAGTCGCTCCTTCCATGACAAGCGGATTCACTCCGTCTCCTGTAAAGGCGGCTATCCCAGCTTCCGCACAGGCACTTACCAGCTCTTGATTATAAGAGATATCGTCATATTTTTCACTGTAATGCATGTTGACAGCCCCAACGGGTCCGGCAAAGAACGGATAGGCAAAAGTCTGTCCAAACAGCTCTAAGCTTGCATCAATTGGCCGGTTCTCACAGATAGTATCCATATTTACACGGATATCCTGCCATTTCTCATAATTACGGATGGCAGTGTCCCCAACCCCTTTGGCTCCCGGTCCCGGTATCTGGTTTCTACATGCTTTCCCGTTACATACGGGACAGGCTTTACAATATGTACCCATGCATTCTTTTGCGTTTTCTAAAACTTCCTGATATGTCATAATTTCATCCTCCATATTTACATTTAAACAGCTGTCCTTGCCCTGTCTTACTGTTTACCGTAAGGTTATCTTATCACTTTCTTTCCTCCCTGACAATAATTCCCCTCTTGTTTTCCTCGATAAAAATGGTATAATATGATAGTAACGTTTTTACTGCGTAGATTAAAGGAGTTTAAAGAACATGAGATGTCCCAAATGTGGAAATGAGGTTCGTCCAAGTAAGAAGTATCCGGGCTATTACCTCTGTGATACATGTAAAAAACGGTATGCGGCCTCTTCTGTTCTTGCGGACGAGGACGACTACGATGATTATGAAGACTATGAGCAGTCAGATAATACATCTCAGCCCGATAGCGCCAATTCTTATGACTACTATGATACACCAAAGAGCGTAAAAAGCGGCCCAAGCCCAAGGGCAAGATCGACTTCCAAAGCCAAAAAAGCACGGAAAGGGAGTCGAAAAAGTAACCGTTCCAAGAAGAAAGGCGGAATCTTAAAAGTTATCCTGCTGATACTGCTTGCCTTGATCATGCTGGGATTTGCCGCCAACGCTCTTGGCCTGATAGATTTAAAAAAAGACAACACGAAAAAAAATGACAAGACTACTGAGACTCAGCCTAAAGACAAAGATAATTCCGGCACAGATGCAAAGGATACTTATTCCGTAGGGGAAACTGCCGATTATAAGAACGTACAGATACAGCTGATAGGCTATGAAGAATCTGCAGGCAATGATTGGGGCGCTCCGGCAGAGGGCAACATATTTGTCTTTGTCAATTTGGAAGTGACCAATAATTCTGACAGCGAGATATCCGTGAGCAGCATGGCAAGCTTTACAAATTATTGCGGCGATTATAAGCTGGATTATAGTTCTAATGCCTTTACAGCCCTTGCCACCGATTCTGAAAAGCAACAGATGGACGGAAGCATCGCGAGCGGAAAGAAGCTGAACGGTTACCTGTGTCTGGAAGTACCGGCAGACTGGACTACTATAGAGATACACTATTCAGAAAGTATTTGGAGCGACAGCAACATTAAGTTTGTTATCAATAAATAAATGCCCCTTAATTATATGGGGCACATTATGCCGCAGTGCCAGAGCGGTCGAATGGCACGGCCTCGAAATCCGTTGGTCCCTTTACCGGGCACGGGGGTTCGAATCCCTCCTGCGGCGTTCACCGTATTTTAAAAAGTGCTGAAAAACAGTTCGAATCCATTGAACTGTTTTTCAGCACTTTTTAATTGTTAATTCCGTGATGAGGCACATATGTATCTCTGTCCAAAGCCCTGAACTCATACCCCAGTGATTGATAATGCTCTATGATTCTGGGCAGGGCTTCCACCGTCGTCTGCTTTGCCGCCGAATCATGGGAGAGCAGTATGATATTATTTTCGTTAAAACTTGTCGCATTATTCACCAGCTCCTCTGTGGACAGCACTCCCCCGTCACCGGAGCTTGCATTCCAATCGTAGTATTGGTATCCCCTGTTCTGTACTTCCTGCGCCAGAGCTGTCATGATGCCTGAAGTATATTTCCTTGATACGGTATTTGATGAACCTCCCGGAAAACGTATAAAGCAGGGGACGTATCCTATCTGCCCCTTCACGACCTCCCCAATCGCCTCCAAATCTTTAAAATAGGCATCCTGAGACGCGTAGACAACCGCATAATCATGGCTGTATGTGTGAAGGCCAATTGTATGGCCTCTGTCATAAGCCTCTTTAATCATATAACTGTATTCAGGCATTCCGTTGGTCACAAAAAAGGTGGCCTTGACCTGATATTTATCAAGAATATCCAGCACCGCCTGTGTGTTGGGTGACGGACCGTCATCCAATGTCAGATAGACCACTTTCTCCTGCGTCTGTTCCTGAACCCCCGGAACATCCCCCGGCTGAACCGCAAAATCTTCACGATTATTCTGCTTTTTTCTCGCTTCCTTTTCGGCGATGCGGTCCCGGACACTAACGTTGGTGTTGATAGCCGGTATCTCTCTCTTTTTATCCGATGAACTTGTATTTTTCTTGTCTGATTTCGGACTCTTTTTACCAAGCATACGATATCCCGTAAAAATTGCAGTTCCCGCTAAAATAAAAACTGCCACAGTAACAACAATTTTCCCACCGATACGCTTCCTTCTCCTTTGTGCCATATGCTCCTCCAAATCTACTTTCAAATGGTGTTTCCCCTGATGAAAGTCAATGGTATCCAGATGAATTAAATGCACATTATTTTCGTGCTTTAGTCGCTATATATGTTTTAATATTCAGCTCATGAAGCCGTCCTTCCCCATTCGTATCTTCATACAAATCCAGCAATGTAAATCCTGCCTTTAGCTGTGCACCGATCTGCTCCTCAAGAGTGTGAGAAAACTGCATACCACAGTCCGCCTCTATCACAAATTGCTTCGCCTTATCATCTGTCAAAGGGTCAAATGGCATTTTCCATACGATCTCTTTTTCTTCTCCGTCCACTATATAATTAATTCCGTTATCTAAACCGGACAAGAGAACCCCGCCTTTCTTAAGAACCCTATATGCTTCGCGAAAAACATGCTGGACATCTTTTACATAACAATTGGAAACAGGATGAAAAATAATATCGAATGTTTCATCTTCAAAGGGTAACGTTTTTGTCATATCCCCCTCAATGGCATGAATTTGATAATTTTCTCTTTCAGCCACATACAATTCTGAGGCAATTTGTTTAGGAGAATAATCCAACACGGTGCACTCTGCACCTAAAGCATTGAAGATAGGCATTTGTTGTCCGCCGCCTGAAGCAAGCCCAAGAACTTTTTTACCCTCTAATTCCCCCAGCCATTCGTGGGGAACATTACGGGTCGGCGTTAACAGCACATTCCATCTCCCTTTTCTAGCCTCCTCATATACCTCATGCGTGATCGGAATTCCCCATTCCCAGCCTTCTTCCACCCATCTGTCTATTGTTTCTTTATTTATATCCTGATAGTTATCCATAATTTTATTAGTCTCCTCTTTTACAAGTATCCATTAATTTCCCTATCTCTAGTATAGCTGAACTTCATGACTTATACAATGAAATCCCGCCATTCATATTTCCACCTTATAATACATCAGAAATATTTATGGTTCTAGCTGAAAAAACCTAAAATAAACGCGACTATTATAATAGCGATAGGTATATATACCGTATAATCACGTTCTACTGCTTTTAGGCTGGAATGTAGTTTTACAATTCGCAGCTTTGCAATCAGTCTAAAACAAAGATAGCCTATCATGGTCCCAATTACATTTGTAATTAAGTCATCTATATCTGTTGCCCTGTACAATGTGAATAACTGAACGATTTCGATGAAGAGGGATAGCCCCAAACCAATAAAAAATGTATTCCCCGCACGTTCCAAAGTCTTGCTCATAAGCGGGCACAAAAATCCTAACGGGATAAAAAGGAAAATGTTCAAAATAAAACCCAAACCCATTCCATCGCTTAACGGAATAACATTAATATTGGGATTGAAGAAAGCTTCGCCTAACCGTGACAGCCTTACAAATTCACTAAGAGTGGGAATACCTACAATATGTGTAAGCATGATGCATAAATAGTAATAAAATGCCAATGACAAGATAGACGTTTTAACTTTAGGAATACTGCTGTCCTTTCTAAAAATCACAATCAACAAAACGCAGATTAAGACAATCCCCAACAAAAGAAAAGGCTCAATCAATAGTAAGTCTATGATAGATTCAAATAACCCGATTTGAATTTCGGTACTTGATTGACTACTTGATACAACACCCATATAAAGCCTCCTCACAACCATTTAATCGCTCTGTAAACACAATATCAGACACCTCTTAATATCCTCCTATTAAAATCCTTAAAAATTTTTGAATATGATAAGACAAAAAAATAGAGGAAACGCTGTAAATTCAACTTTTCCTCTACTTTTAAAGAATGCTGCAGATTAAGATCTACTTCTCTAAAATAGTTATGACTAATTCTCTGAATTTAAGAGATAATTCTCTTTTATTACCTGTAAGTGATGATGCATGTTTCATAATAAGTTCTAATTTTTCAATATCATTGTTAATAAACAATTCACATAAGTAACGCTTCATTCTTCCATTATTATATTGCTCTAAAGCCAAATCAAGAAGTTCTGTTCTTCTTTGATATTCAGTATACCAATTCTCAAAAGTACTGGATTGTATTGTTGATACTGTTCTTAGCCACACACTACCTGTATCCAAGCAATTAAATTCTTTTAATGAGGTACACTTTTTACATGGGTATTCCGCACATATGGCACAATGTAATAAATCTTTACTTTTACAACATTTATAAATATTGCAAGCCCCATTAAAAAAGCCATCATGTGAACAACCTTTACATCGGCTTATTCCTTTCGTATGATAATAAGGACATAAAGCACATGGCATTCCACAGAAACCATAAGGTATATCTTTCAAAAATAGCACCTCTTTCATTTCTTATAACCTATGATGATTTAATCCCAGCAAGGCTATAGTCTTTTACTGATTAATCCCTCTCATTCCGCCATATTCCCTCTTTATTCTTTCAATATCTTGAATGACCGAACGAAAACATGATTGATCTGTTTTCATTTCAAAAGTAAATATATTTCCTAAATCCGGACGTTCTTGGAAGGTTCCAGCAACAACAGCATGACCACATCCGGTCATTGTAACCTCAAAAACCAAATCATTCTCTAATAAAAGTGTATATTTTGCACTACCCTCCAAACTATCATAACATCGTTTTAATTCATCCGCAAAACGATACAAGGCTCCTGTTGCAGAATAATATTTATCACATTGTACATGATAACAACCTACAACAATTTCTAAAGTGCAAACAATATCATATCCTCCTTCATAACAAGTTTTATCGGGAAATCCTAAAACTTCTTTTAATGTCAATGAAATATGTTCACCGTTATACCCGTTTAGACTAAATAATTCCATTTCTTCTCCTACAACTATTCATTTTCGACTCGATAAACTAAGAGTTAGCAAGCTTATCAATAGCCTCTACTCTAATTTGTCTAAGCCTCACTACTCACATTATAATTCAGCTTTATAAGAGACGCAATCAAAGAAAAAGGTATCTGTGAATTTAAAGTCCACTAGATACCCACCTTTTTATCTGTCTCATGCAGTACATTGACATACCATTATTCTCTTACATAAATAATCAACTCGCCAACTTCACATTATTGTAAAGAAGCAGAAGTTCCTTATTATTCCAGTCATAAAATCAGCTTCTACAATGGTTTAGCTGCCTTTGCTGGAAACACTGGAGAACTAATGTTTATGCTTATACAAAACAATCCCACCTATAGCCACTAAAATAATTCCAATTACAATAATATATACATCTACATTTAACCTACCTGCTATAAAAACAGAAGTTGGACCATCGGCCCCTCCTATAACAGATAGTACTGGATTTGCTTTCTGATTAAGAACACCTCCAATAGCAACAAGAGCAATCCCCAAAATTCCTGTTATGATTCCCAACTTTTTTTCCATTATCATCACCTCAAATTGAAATTCGTTTAGTTTGCTATTTATAGTATACTTCCATATTATATAATTTGCAATAAAAAAGGTATGCGTGACTTTCTTATCTCTGCATGCCTTGTATCTGAGGTAAAGGGGAAAATGACATACTCGCTTTTCAACAACTTGGCATTTCATAAAGTGTTCAAAGGTGTTCAAACATTTAAAGCAAAAAAGTGAGAGAAACGTTGATTTTACAGCGTTTCTCTCACTTTTAATTAATGCCGCAGACCGGAATCGAACCGGTACGGGAAGTTAATCCCACAGGATTTTAAGTCCTGGGCGTCTGCCAGTTCCGCCACTGCGGCAGATAAATGTTTTGCGCCAGTCCCAACAGGACTGTGTGCATCTGTGCTGAAGCACAGCGTCACATTTGCAGCTTATACAATTATCAGGTTTGCAACAATTACTTGCTGCAAATGGGACCAATAGGGCTCGAACCTATGACCCTCTGCTTGTAAGGCAGATGCTCTCCCAGCTGAGCTATGATCCCATATTTAACTGTGAGACATTGAACCTTCAATGTCAGCGACCCGAATGGGACTCGAACCCACGACCTCCGCCGTGACAGGGCGGCGCTCTAACCAACTGAGCCATCGGGCCATATAAACTTTTTAAAATGAGTGGACCTTCAGGGACTCGAACCCGGGACCGATCGGTTATGAGCCGATTGCTCTAACCAGCTGAGCTAAAGGTCCACACTCAATATGTTCCATAACCGGAACAAAGCCGATGATCGGACTCGAACCGATAACCTGCTGATTACAAATCAGCTGCTCTGCCAATTGAGCCACATCGGCACATTCATTCTGCCGTATATTTTATTAGAAGATACTGCAGAAATCTGGCATACTAGACAAATGACTCCTACGGGAATCGAACCCGTGTTACCGCCGTGAAAGGGCGATGTCTTAACCGCTTGACCAAGGAGCCTTATAACTTTTCGGCCAGCTTGTCTTCAACAGTGACCGAAAATTATAATAACATATTAATGCTGTTTTTGCAACACTTTTTTAGAATTTTCAGCAATTTTTTTCTCCGTACAACACACCTTCTCAAAAGATGCATTACAACTTGTGACGTCAAATAATTTTTCCTTTCCACGCCAAAACTGATACCGCATCGTGCATGACGGGTTTTCCTTTATCATCCGTGTCATTTGACCGCTGTCGGGCGCATGCAGCGAATAGGGGTGCCCGCCATTCTTTTTATTCGTAACGCACAATAAATATTTCCCCTGCTTTACTAAAACTTTTCCTGCCCCATACTTTAAAATACGGCACCCCTTGTAGGTAGCCAGCCTATACTCCTTCCTTTTATAATAAATGGAACAAATACAGCCACGGAAGTGGACGCCCCACAAAGGAATATCTGCTACAGACAGCATAATACTGTCTCCTCTGCTCTCATTTAGGATTGATTGTGTCCATAAATAACGTTTGGGAAAAGAGCATCCTCTGTCTCCCTCAATATATCCTACACCGTCCATCGGAAGCCTTTTGTCATTTATATAGAGTGCGCCCGCCGTCCTGTGATACATACTCAGCACACTATGCCTGCACTGCATAAACGGAACCCAGCAAAACGGCCCCATAATATCACCATGAATTTCTTCAAAACATCCATAGCTTATTTCCCCGGAAATGGATACCTCCTCATTTTCCAAATTGATATTTATTCCCTTCTTGGAAAAGCTATTTGCTCCAATCTTAACGCAGAACCTTTCTCTATCCACCTCAAAACTGTCTGCATGAAAAGGAAAATACCAAGCCCCTTTATCTGTTATTACTTGTACAGAAGCCGAGCATCTTCCCTTTTTATCTGTGTGCAGGGCCGGAATAAATGCAAGCGTATTATTTCCACACTGATGCTTGAAATACCAGCCTTCAAAGTATGGATATTTTACCTTTTTGCTCTGAAACTGTCTCACTTTTTTCTCCTTTTTTCTCCAAGGCCGCACTGTGCAGGGCCGTCAATCTTGTTACCGTTTTTATCGAATCTCGAGCCATGGCATGGACAGTCATAGCTCTCTTCCTCTGGATTCCACGTCAGGCGGCATCCGAGATGTGTACATCTAAGCTCGCCTGCAGCTTCAGGCTTCAATCCACTCAGTCCCCTCACTGCATGTCCTCCTTCATTCGCCAATGCCCCCATCTGCTTTATCTTCTTTCTTTGAGGCGAAAACACCTCCTGCCAAGGGTTATTTCGCCCACAAATCATGTCGGTCAGAATCATTGCTGACACCATGGAGGATGTCATTCCCCATTTTCCAAAACCGGTCGCTACATACCAGTGGCTTTTAGATTGTGCGTACCTTCCTATATATGGTACCTTATCTAAAGTCATACAGTCTTGCGCAGACCAGCAGGCTGTCATTTTACATCCATCCCAATAACGTTGTGCCGCACGGTACAGCCGCCTGTATTGGCCACCTTTTATGTTTTCTCCTGTACGGTGCCCTCCGCCTCCTATGAAAAGCATATCCTCGTAAGGCCTCACAGAAAGGCCGTCCTCGTCAATACCAAGATACATATTTTGAACTCTCCCAGCCCCCTTCACGGCAATGACATAGCTGCGTTCTTGATGCATCTTGAGAAAATAATACCCCGGAACATTGACAAAGGGATAATGACTGGCAAAAATCACTTTTTTTGCTTCTATATTTCCTCTGTTGGTCAACAATAGATTACCGTCCAGCTTTATCACCTTTGTATTTTCATAGACATTTATTTCGGCTGATAAAGCCTGCAAGAATTTCAGCGGGTGAAATCTGGCCTGTCCCTCAAAATATAGTGCCCCGCTGACTGGGAAGGGCAGTTCTGTATATTCAGAAAATCTTGTCGGAATCCCGAGACTTTCAGCTGCCCTGCCTTCCCTTTTCAATATTTCTGCCTGTTCCTTCGTATATAGGCAGGCATCACATTCGCTCCAATCACAATGAATATTCAACTTCTGTATCAGCGCACGGTATTGCTGGATAGCGCTCTGATTGGCATCCGCATATTGTTTCGCAATACGCTGTCCTCTTTCTTGTATTAGCGTATCATAAATACAGTTATGCTGAGAAGTAACTT
Source organism: Bariatricus massiliensis (assembly GCF_900086725.1). GTDB lineage: Bacteria > Bacillota > Clostridia > Lachnospirales > Lachnospiraceae > Allocoprococcus > Allocoprococcus massiliensis. The sequence continues at coordinate 271,156 of NZ_LT574835.1, forward strand.
TTGCCGTTGTGTTTTCCGTCTGCCCGCAGCCGATTCTGCCCTCTTCCAGAACAACACAGTTTATCCCTTCTTCCTTCAACAAATATGCAGTCAAAATTCCTGCCATTCCCCCTCCAATGATAGCAGTATCCGTCTTCAAATCTGCGTCAAGCTCCTTGCACTTTGCAATGGACGTATCTTTTCTCCATACTGATGTCCTGTCCATATTCCAACCTCCGCTCCACCTTGTCAGCCCGATATTGGCTTAATATATATAGCATGCTGCAAATATTGAATTTTATTCCAAATACTGCAGGAGAATAGAAAAAAGCCGGCTGATTTCCGTTTTCAGGAAACCAGCCAGCTTATTCTTCTCTATAGTTCTTTACCAATAACCCCCGATAGATATACCCTTCCTTTATATCCTCTTTTTCTGGAAACGGACGCGTATCAACCATATGGTAATTTTCGTATATCCTTTTTTCTATATTTGTAAACAGGATTGGGAGACCGAGGCTGGAATAAAAGCCAGCGCTGCTTTGCACCTGAAAATGAATGTGAGGCTCTGTTGTATTACCTGAATTTCCACATTTGGCAATGATGTCCCCCCTTTTTACCATCTGTCCTTTCCTTACAGATATACGCTCTGGCTTAAGATGACAAATAGTACTATATTCATTTGGAGAATGCTTTATGATAATACGGTTGCCACCAATATCCGGCGTATTGGGATCCGGCTGCCCATCACTCATAATACGACAGTCTGGAAAATGATTTTTAATCGAAACAACTACACCGTCTGCAGGAGCAAGAATGTTTTTTCCATAACAATAATAATTGCACAAATCATCTTTATCGCCGCTGTAACTCTTCCCTTCTTCATCCACAATAAAGAAATCATAGGCAAAACGCTGAGGAAGAATCTCCCACGAATGGGATGTATTCTTTGTAACACCTCCATTTGCCGTGTACCATTCCCCATCGAAAGGCAGTGTATACTCTACTTCGGGTATATAGCTGCTAATATTATCAATATCCTTCTTACCGGATTTGATTGTTGCATAGACCAAACCAATTACCTGTAATACAATCTGCCCCAGAAACCTTATATTCATATGCGATTACTCCTTCGTACTATTTAGACACTAATTTATCTGATTATAACATACTTAAAAATATAAATGTAAAGTATTTCATAGTATTCCGGAAAAACAAAAAAACCTACAAACTATCAAGTTTGCAGGCTTTCTCTCAGCTCCCCGAGTTGGGTTCGAACCAACGACCCTTCGGTTAACAGCCGAATGCTCTACCACTGAGCTATCGAGGATCACTTCTTATATTATATACATTTTTTCTGATTTTACAAGTATCTTCTTCTACTTTTTCCATGTACCTTCAAAACCGCATACAAACCTAATCATTCCATCCATTTTTCCCTTCCTACCTCTTGGTTATGCCCTCGACCGATTAGTGACAGTCAGCTCCGTACATTGCTGCACTTCCACCTCTGCCCTATCTACCTTGTCGTCTTCAAGGGGTCTTACTACTTTCGTAGGGATATCTCATCTTGAGGGGGGCTTCACGCTTAGATGCCTTCAGCGTTTATCCCTTCCCGGCTTGGCTACTCTGCCATGCTCTTGGTAGAACAACAGATACACCAGCGGCCAGTCCAACCCGGTCCTCTCGTACTAAGGTCAGCTCCTCTCAAATATCCTACGCCCACGCCGGATAGGGACCGAACTGTCTCACGACGTTCTGAACCCAGCTCGCGTACCGCTTTAATGGGCGAACAGCCCAACCCTTGGGACCTACTTCAGCCCCAGGATGCGATGAGCCGACATCGAGGTGCCAAACCACTCCGTCGATGTGAACTCTTGGGAGTGATAAGCCTGTTATCCCCAGGGTAGCTTTTATCCGTTGAGCGATGGCAATCCCACTTTATACCACCGGATCACTAAGTCCTACTTTCGTACCTGCTCCACCCGTCGGTGTCGCAGTCAAGCCCTCTTTTGCCTTTGCACTCTGCGAATGGTTTCCGACCATTCTGAGAGGACCTTTGAGCGCCTCCGATACCCTTTCGGAGGCGACCGCCCCAGTCAAACTCCCCACCTGACATTGTCCCCCAGCCGGGTCACGGCTGCTGGTTAGAAATCCAGTACTGCAAGGGTGGTATCCCAACAGCGGCTCCATGGCGACTGGCGTCACCACTTCTTAGCCTCCCACCTATCCTGTACATACAATACCGAATCCCAGTATCAAGCTGGAGTAAAGCTCCATGGGGTCTTTCCGTCCTGGCGCAGGTAACCAGCATCTTCACTGGTATTTCAATTTCACCGGGTGCATTGTCGAGACAGTGCCCAAATCATTACGCCTTTCGTGCGGGTCGGAACTTACCCGACAAGGAATTTCGCTACCTTAGGACCGTTATAGTTACGGCCGCCGTTTACTGGGGCTTAAGTTCAAAGCTTCAGGACGAGTCCTTAACCTCTCCCCTTAACCTTCCAGCACCGGGCAGGCGTCAGCCCATATACCTCACCTTTCGGTTTTGCATAGACCTGTGTTTTTGCTAAACAGTTGCTTGGGCCAATTCTCTGCGGCCAGCTCTCGCTGGCACTCCTTCTCCCGAAGTTACGGAGTCATTTTGCCGAGTTCCTTAACAATGCTTCTCCCGTCGGCCTTAGGATTCTCTCCTCACCTACCTGTGTCGGTTTACGGTACGGGTACAGTATGAACGATAGCGGCTTTTCTTGGCAGCTGGCTCACACACTTCCCTACTTATAGTTCGGTACGCGTCACGTCTTCGGATTGTGAAACGGATTTGCCAATTTCACTCCTACCCCGCTTGCCCCGGGATCCCATTCCCGGGTTGTGCTCTCCCTCTGCGTCCCCACAGTTCTGTCATACTGCAGTACAGGAATTTCAACCTGTTGTCCATCGGCTACGTCTTTCGACCTCGCCTTAGGCCCCGACTTACCCAGAGCAGATCAGCTTTACTCTGGAAACCTTGGGTATTCGGCCGGAAGGATTCCCACCTTCCTCTCGCTACTCATTCCGGCATTCTCTCTTCTTAGAAGTCCACAGCTCCTTACGGTACTGCTTCCTCCCTCTAAGAATGCTCCTCTACCAATTACATTCGTAATTCCTGAGCTTCGGTAGTGTGTTTCAGCCCCGGACATTTTCGGCGCAGGACCTCTCGACTAGTGAGCTATTACGCACTCTTTTAATGGATGGCTGCTTCTGAGCCAACATCCTAGTTGTCTTTGAAATCCCACATCCTTTTCCACTTAACACACATTTTGGGACCTTAGCTGCAGGTCTGGGCTCTTTCCCTTTCGACTACCCAACTTATCTCGTGTAGTCTGACTCCCATGACTATCTTTCCGGCATTCGGAGTTTGNCAAGCAAAATTGCTTTCTTATGTATTGGCATGTAATGCCATGACCGAAAGAACTTGTTCTTGAGGTGCAAAGGTCACATCTTGACTGAGGTTTATCAGTCATCAGAAATCAAAAGTTTTTTCAATCTCTGATCACTGGTAAAGGCCAGTTCTTATTTTTTAAATCCGGCGGCCACCTGCTCTCCCACACCGTCTCCAGTGCAGTACCATCGGCCGGTCAGGTCTTAACCATCGTGTTCGGGATGGGAACGGGTGTTGCCCCTGACCGCATCGCCACCGGAAATGGAGAATACGAGATTCGAACTCGTGAC
>NZ_LT574836.1:0-308198 GCF_900086725.1 Bariatricus massiliensis
AAGATGAGATATCCCTACGAAAGTAGTAAGACCCCTTGAAGACGACAAGGTAGATAGGGCAGAGGTGGAAGTGCAGCAATGTACGGAGCTGACTGTCACTAATCGGTCGAGGGCATAACCAAGAGGTAGGAAGGGAAAAATGGATGGAATGATTAGATTTGTATGCGGTTTTGAGGGTACACCGAAAGCAACTTAGTGAATATACAATATAATAGACAGACTAGCCTGTGGACTTTTTGTTCACAGGTTTTTTAATAACACAGATGGAGAACGGATATGCAGGAGAAGAGGTATACGGTCGGCGAGGTGAGCAAGATTACGGGGGTATCGAAGGATACCTTGCGGTTTTATGATAAAATTGACTTGTTTAAGCCATCCTTTGTGGACGAAAATAATGGTTACCGATACTATACATATGACCAATTTTGGAAAATAGATATCATTGTTTGCTGCCGTAAGCTAAATATTTCCACTCAGAAAATCCGGGAGATTCTGTCTTCTGAGGATAATGACATTGTCGTCAAGTTAATGAAAGAGCACCAAAAGGAGGCTCTGGATTTAAGTAATTATTTTAAACATGTGGCGGAGGACATCGAATGGTATGTGAAGCAGCACAGTCAAATATGTCAAGCGGAGCTGCACTAGGCGGTAAAGGTGAAAAAGCTTCCTAAAAAGACTGTTATTTATGGAAAAAATACGCAGGACGCACGGGCATATCATTTGAAACTTCAAGAGATATGTCGTGACGCTATTCACCATAATGATTCTATCAGACGGAATTATGGCTTTATCCTTGACTATAACCAGATCAGCCAAAATAAGTTTGTAAAACAAGGAGAGTACATAGAATTACCAGAGAGCGCACTTGCCTATGTGGATACGGAGTATGTTGTCACATTACCAGAAGGGTATTATGCCTGTTATATGACTCATGTTGTTCAGGATTCTGCGGATTTTACTGCGCTGCTCCAGTGGCTGCAGGAACATAAAATCAAGCCTCAATTCGTTGTAGCCGATGAAGTGGGGCTGCAGCTCTTTGAGTATCTTGAACATGGATATCCTTGTGAGGTAAAAGTTTTTTTAGGGGAAACGATGAAATGTGATTGACCTTGTAGTAACTCCAACCTTTATACTGAAATCAGAAAAGGAAACAGGATGCTGATTATAGTGTAAAGGAGGTTTTATTATGTCTTACAGTGCGACGAAATTGCAAGTCGAGGCGTTTCAGAAGGAGCATGACGAGTTAGGGACGAAACTGAATTTAGGAAAAGAAGTTTTGTGGCTGACGCAGGAAGAGTGTATCAAAGCGGGACCTAATGTGGAGGAAACCATTGAATTGATCAGGCAGGCGTTGGAGGCTCATGGGAAGAAGGAGTATGAGATGCCGGCTAAGATTGGGATACATCCATTCTCTGATGTGTTCTTTCATGCGATGCCTGCGTATGTTCCCAACAATCTGGCCTGCGGCATGAAATGGATAGAATGTTTTCCGAGAAATCCGTCAGAGTACGATCTGCCCCAGACTACAGGCCTTCTGATACTGAATGATATTCTTACAGGGATACCGATTGCCGTTATGGATTCCGCATGGCTTACCGCAATGAGAACGCCCGCGGTTACTGCTCTCGCGGCGGAAGCGCTCCATCCGGATGCAAAGACATTCGGAATGTTCGGCTGTGGTGTGCAGGGAATTGGGCATATTAGATATATCACCAAAACTTTAAAGAACCTTGAGAAAATATTTATCTACGATGTCAATGATAAGAGCATGGAAAATTTGATAAGTGAGGTGTCAGAAGAAGTTTCCGTTCCTATTGTCAAAGCATCAGGGCCGGAAGAACTTGTGAAGAGCTGCGAGGTGATAAGCTCGGCCACAATTATCTTGCTGGGGCCTTTAAAGGTAGTGAAAAAAGAATGGGTCAGAAAAGGGCAGACGATATTACCGTGTGATTTGAATACATTTTGGGAGCCTGAAATCTGTAGAATGGCTGATAAGTATATTGTGGACAGCATCGATGAGCATAAATTATTTGAGAACATGGGATATTTCCCGGACGGTCTGGCGGACATAACCTGTGAAACAGGAGAAGTGATTGCGGGGCTTCATGCGGGACGGACGAATGAAAATGAACTGATCGTCTGCAGCAATATCGGAATTTCAGTTAGTGATGTTATTATGGGGAAAGCAATATTAGACAGAGCATTTGAGATGGGGCTTGGAAGGAAAGTACCCCTATAGTCAAACATAAGATTTTTGAGGGTAAAATCAACAAAATGATTTTACCCTCTTTTATTTCTATTCAGAAGTCAGTTGATCAAGAGACTTGAAAGTATATCCCATTTCCTCCCATTTGGTGAGTAGTTCATCAAGAATTGCAGCGTTTGTGGAAGAGGTGCTGTGGAGAAGTACAATAGCTCCGGGATGAATACGGGTCAGCAGCTTGTCGAAGGCTTCTTCTTTGCTGGGCTGGTTATCTTGATACCAATCCACATAGGCAAGGCTCCAAAAAAATGTTTTATAGCCTAACTCCTGAGCCATTTTTAAATTATTTTCACTGTATTTTCCTTGAGGAGGACGGTAGTATTTAACCATTTCCTGCCCGGTAGTTTCCTTATACATCTTTTCTACAGATTGGACTTCCTCGGCAAAAGCTTCTTTTGTAGAAATCTGCGACATATCCTTGTGGTGATTCGTATGATTTCCAACAGTATGCCCCTCCGCAGCCATTTGTTTAATCAAGTCTGGATTCTCGGAGAGAAATGTACCAACGACAAAAAAAGTGGCAGGTACTTTATGCTTTTTGAGGGCCTCCAAAATGGGGGCAGTATTGCCATTTTCATAACCGCAGTCAAAGGTAAGATACAGAACTTTCTCCTCGGTATCCTCGGCGTAATATGCGTCATATTTCTTTAACTCCTCGAATGTAGCGTTAGCTACAGGAGGCTGCCCTTCGTCTTGAAAACTTAAGCCCCAGTTACCTTCGGCTGAAGTCATAACTGTTTCTGGCGCAATCTTTTCTTCAACACGCCCAGCTATATCACCTGCTAAAAAGGCCAGAGCAAAGACAAAGGCAACGGTGAGAATCTTTTTGATACGGGATTTGGGTATCATAAGCGCTCCATTTATGTACATAGTCTTTATAAATACTATGCATCTTTTCGGCCTGTTAAAACTAAAAATTCCCCCTTTAAAACAAAAGATTTTACATTTCCTACAAAATCTATTGCTCAGTTGTAAAAAATATATAAAATATAGATATAAACAGAACATATCCGGCCGGAATATGAGAGCAGAGTTCAAGAAAAAGGAATTAGGAAAAGGGGAAAGAAAAAGTGGAAAAAAAGAAAAAATTGTCAATATCCCTCACGACCCAGATACTTATAGCGACAGTAGGAGGTATTGTATTCGGTGCTGTTGTAGGTCCATGGGCTTCAAATTTAAAATTTATCGGTGATATCTTTATCCGGTTGATTCAAATGTCTGTTATTTTGCTGGTTATGTCTGCTGTCGCGGCGGCTGTAGGAAGTGGAGACGGACAGGATGTAGGAAAGATGGGATTCCATACTTTCAAATGGATTATTTTCTTTACTATTATTTCTGCAAGCTTAGGTATACTTTTATCGATGCTGGTACGGCCGGGCGTTGGAATACAGATCGCAAGTGCCGAAGAGATTGCGAAGGCCACGGTAGAATCTACGTCTCTGCAGGATACGGTATTAGGATTTGTATCTACAAACATTATAGGCTCTATGGCTGACAGCGCTATGGTGCCCTGCATCGTCTTTGCATTATTCTTTGGTGTGGCTATGGGTGCGTATACAAGACAGAGCGGCAACCGGAATATGGTAGAGTGGGTGACTGGCTTTAACTCAATTATCACGAACATAATTAAAACGGTCATGAACATAGCGCCAATCGGTATTTTTTGTCTTCTGGCAGACGTTGCCGGCTCCACCGGATTTAAAGTCATTATACCAATGATGAAGTTCTTAGGCGTACTTTTTATAGGCGATGTCATTCAGTTCCTTATTTATGGGCCTTTGACAGCCACTTTATGTAAAGTGAATCCAGCAAAGATGCCTAAGAAGTTCGCAAAGATGTCAATGATGGCTGTCACTACCACGTCAGGCGCGATTTGCCTGCCTACAAAGATGGAAGATGCGGTTACAAAATTCGGTGTGAGCCGTAAGGTGGCTGATTTTACTGGGCCCATCACCATGTCCATGAACAGTTGTGGCGCTGCAATGTGTTATGTCGTTGCAATTTTCTTTATGGCACAGTCCACAGGTATTAACTTGACAATCTATCAGATGGGGATGGCAATTCTCCTTTCCTGCCTCATGTGCATGGGAACCATCGTAGTGCCCGGCGGTTCTGTGATTGTATATACGTTTTTGGCTTCATCACTGGGGCTGCCGCTGGAAAGCATAGCTATATTGATTGGTATCGACTGGTTCTCAGGGATGTTCCGTACATTGATGAATGTAGACGTGGATGTCATGGTCGGAATGCTGGTTGCAAACAAACTGGGTGAACTTGACCGTGATGTCTATAATGGTAAAAAAGAAGTTACATATTAAAATATTTGAATTAATGTATGTCGACGTGAAAAAAATCATACAAAGCCTTGTGGCCTCCGGTATATCTCTGGGATGTACCGGGGGCTGCACATGTTTCTTGTCCCTTTATTTAAGATGTGCTATGATAGATTTACAAAAGTTATCTTTGGTACAGTGAGGGCGGAGCAGAGAGGAAGTTTATGCAAGCAGATAATTTGGTATTTCAACTGATATTAAATATTGGGCTGTTGGCGCTTGTGGCCAATCTCCTTTCTAAATTAAGGATTATCCAGAATATCATCCTGCAGGAGCGCAGAAGTGTCAAGAGTCAGGCGCTTTTATCACTGGTGTTTGCCGGAATTATTATATTGTCTACATATACAAGCATTGACATTGGAGGTTATAGCCTGAACACCCGGGTAATCGGGGCCATGGCGGCCGGAGTACTGGGTGGTCCTATTATAGGTTTGTACGCTTCTTTTTTGAGCGCTATCTATGTTTATTTTTTTTCACAGCCTCAGATGTTCGCGATGGCTTCCGCATTTTCCACTGTTTTGTTTGGATTGCTGGGGGGAGGTTTTTATCCCTATTTTCAACGGGGCAAATGGAAGTACCGGGATTTGTTTCTCTTGACGTGTTTTGCTGAAATCTGTGATATGATTGCCCTGCTAAGGCTCTCCTCTCCGTTTGACATTGCATTGAATACGGTGCTGGAGATTGCGGCTCCTATGATTTTGCTCAACTCAATCGGGATATTGATATTCATCTCCAGTTTTAATAATGTGTTTATTTTACAGGATATAGAGAGCAGCCGGCAGCTTCAGCAGGCTTCTGAGCTGTCTAGAAAATGCCTTCCATTACTGAGCCATGGGTTTCACGAAGGGGAGGACATGCATGAGCTGGCCTCGGTTATATTGAGAGAGACCGACTGGATGGGGGTCATGCTTACTGACAGAACAAAGATTTTAGAATGGCAGCAGAAGGGAATCGAATATCAGCCGGAAGATTTGACCCGGATTCCCAGAGTCGGGAAAGATGCTATGCGGGCCGGTGAGCTGATGACGATGTACCATGTGCCTAAGAGCAGTTCTTGGTACGAGTGGATGAAGGAATATTCTATGGTCGCCGCTCCGTTCATGCTGAAAGAACAGGCGGTTGGATGCTTGATTGTGTGGATGAAAAAGACGTGGGTCTTCCGGACAAGTGAATTGGAACTGCTCCAGCATGTCGTCACATTAGGCTCCTATCAGATTGCCATGGCAGAGCTGGAGCACCAGAAAGCTATGTGGCAGCAGGCAGAATTAAAGGCCCTACAATTTCAGATTAATCCTCATTTTCTGTTTAACGCACTTAATACTATTTCCAGCGTATGCAGGGAGGACTCGGAACGTGCCAGAGAGCTGCTGGTAATTTTGGCCAATTATTTCCGCTATAATCTGGATGGGACGACGGGCATGGTGCCGATGGAAGAAGAAATACGGCATGTAAGAGATTACCTTGCGCTGGAGAAGGGGCGATTTGAAGAAAAGCTGGAAGTAACTTACGAGCTGCCGCCCCAAATGGATATTCTGATTCCCACTTTGATTTTGCAGCCTGTCGTGGAAAACGCGGTAAAGTATGGCATTAATCATGAAGGGCGCCGAATCGTCAAAATAAAGGTGGAAGAAAACAAAGAAAAATTTGTAGTCAGTATCAGCGACAAAGGAAAGGGATTTCCGCCGAATGTGATTCAAGCATTAGAATCGGGAGAGAGCATGGGGAAGAGCGTAGGATTGAATAACGTGTATAAGCGAATGGAAAGTATCTATGGAGATGACTGTAGACCAAGGATAATTAGTTCTGACAAAGGAAGCTGTGTGCAGCTTACTTTCAAGAAAGGATGTTGAAACTATGGCTGTGAGGATAGGGATTATCGATGATGAAAGACCGGCGAGAAGTGAGCTCAGACACCAGCTAAAGGAGCTATTGCCGGAGGCTGTAATCGAGGAGGGGGACTCAGGCGCAGCGGCATTGGAACTTGCGGGAGAAGCTAAGTTCGATCTTTTTTTTCTGGATATAAATCTGGGCGATATCAATGGCACACTTCTGGTGAATGCACTGAAAAACATGAGACCGAAGATGAAAATCATCTTCGTGACGGCATATTCTGAGTATGCTGTTAAAGCTTTTGAGCTTGGTGTGGAAGATTACATATTAAAGCCCTATGACAAAGAACGCTTAAAAAAAGTCCTTAGAAGATTACATATGGAGTTCGCCAAAGAACAAGACAAAGATAACGGGCTGCTGAAACGCATCGCGATTAATTGCGAAGGGAAAACAATATTTGAAGAAGTTGACAATATTATATTTGTGGAGACTTACAATAGAGGATGCATTATCCACACAAAAGAAAAAGAATATTTTGAAGGCAAAAATATAGGAGAATTTGAAAAGAAACTGCCGGAAGAAAAATTTTTCAGGTGTCATAAAAGCTATCTTATTAATCTCGAAAAAGTAAGAGAAGTTTTTCCGTGGAGAAACAATAGCCTAGGGCTTAAACTGGAAGGATATGACAAAGATATCCTGCCGGTTGGAAGAGAGAAGACAAAAGTACTCCGCCAGCTGCTCGGAGGGTAGGATTACAAGAACTTCTAAATTTAGGGTTGACATTTAAAAAAAATGAGCATATACTATAGAACATCAAAGTGATAAACCGATGAACAAGAGAAGTAAGTAGAGATATTTATTCACAGAGAGCTGCAGGTGGTGTGATTGCAGTAATAACAGTTTTTACCGAATGGACTTGTGAGGGCAGCTTGAAACTGAGCATTCAGGAGTAGACGCTGACGGGATTCTCGCCCGTTACCAAGGAGATGTGTATGTCAGTACATAAAAGAGCGGTCGATATAATCGGCAATTTGGGTGGTACCGCAGAAGTAGATTACAAAGCTTTTGTCCCTTTCAACAAGAAAGGGGCAGAAGCTTTCTTTGCGTGCAGGAACTGAGCCGTGCGCCATCTTCGAAAAGACGGAAGCGGAATCGAGGTGCGTGCGCACGGCGGATGTCTCTTTTACATACACGAAGCAATATAAACATGAAAGCAGCAGGAGGACGAAAGTATGTATCCAGATTGTGACCAGATTCAAAAGCTAGCTTCGAGCTATGATATTATTCCAGTGAGCAGGGAGATTTTTGCCGATGTTATTACACCGATTACCCTTCTCGGGAAAATTGCAGCAGTCAGCAAGCGGTATTTTTTGTTAGAGAGTGTAGAGGGCGGAGAAAAATGGGGACGTTATTCTTTCCTAGGATTTGACCCACTTATGAGGATATCCTGCAGAGACAGAAAGGTAACGATTGAGACAAAAGATAGTACTGTAGAGCAGGAGAGTGAACGGCCGCTTGATGAAGTGAGAAGGATTCTTCAAAAATACAGGGCTCCAAAGCTACCGGGTCTTCCCCCCTTTGCCGGCGGGTTCGTGGGATATTTTTCTTATGCGATGATTGGATATACGGAGCCAAAGTTAAAAATAAAAAAAGGCGCCTTTGACGATTGTGATTTGATGCTTTTTGATAAGGTGATTGCTTATGACCATTTGAAGCAGAAGATCAATGTCATCGTAAATATGAAGACCGATAAAGTGATGGAAAACTATGGGAAGGCAGCGGCTGAGATAGAGGGATTGGTCAATTTGATAAGAAACGGAGAGGCGCCGGATATTTCAGGAGGGAACACAAAGGCAGACTTTACATGCAATGTAAGTAAAGAAGAATATTGCAGGATTGTAGAAAAAACAAAAGAATATATTGTGGAGGGCGACATTTTTCAGGCTGTAATATCCCGGCAGTTCACGGCTCCTTTTGAGGGAAGCCTGATGAATCCTTATCGTGTCCTTCGGACTACAAATCCTTCGCCTTATATGGTTTATTTGAACTTAGACGGTCTAGAGATTATGAGTACATCTCCTGAGACGTTAGTAAGGCTGCAGGACGGCCGGCTCACTACTTTTCCAGTGGCTGGCTCAAGACCGAGAGGAAAGGATGAGGGGGAGGACCGGCAGCTGGAAGAGGAACTTCTGTCAGACGAAAAGGAACTCTCGGAGCATAATATGCTGGTAGATTTAGGGAGAAATGATTTGGGGCGTATCTCGAAGTTTGGGACTGTTGAGGTCACGAAATATAAGATGGTGCACAAGTATTCGAGAATCATGCATATATGTTCACAGGTGGAGGGCGATATACGTAAGGAATGTGATGCGCTGAGTGCGATTGAGGCGGTGCTCCCGGCAGGAACTCTTTCTGGGGCACCCAAAATCAGGGCATGTGAGATTATTGAAGAGCTGGAAAGCGAGGCGAGGGGAATCTACGGAGGAGCACTTGGTTATATTGATTTCACCGGTAATATGGACACCTGTATCGCCATTCGAATGGCGGTGAAAAAGGACGGAAAAGTTTATGTGCAGGCAGGGGGAGGTATTGTGGCAGACAGCGTTCCGGAGATGGAGTATGAAGAGTCTGCCAATAAGGCCGCGGCTGTGATGAACGCCGTGAAAGCTGCGGGGGAGGTGTTGAAGTAATGGTACTTTTGATTGATAACTATGATAGCTTTTCCTATAATTTAGTTCAGCTTGCAGGAAGCATCAATCCTGATATCAGAGTCATACGTAATGATGAGATGGATGTGCAAGAGATAAGCGCAATGAAGCCGGAGCAGATTATTCTTTCACCCGGACCGGGATATCCAAGGGATGCGGGTGTCTGTGAAGAAGTGGTGAAAAATCTGCAGGGGAAGGTTCCAATCATGGGGGTATGCCTAGGGCATCAGGCTATCTGTGAGGCCTATGGCGGCCACATCCGCCATGCCAAGAAATTAATGCACGGAAAGCAGAGCCTGATTGAACTAGATTGTGAAACTTCATTATTTCAAGGACTGGAAAATACAATAGAGGCGGCAAGGTATCACTCTCTGGCCGTACTGGAGGAGAGCCTTCCGCAGGAACTGATTGTGACAGCGAGAACGGCGGATGGAGAGATTATGGGAGTGAGGCACCGGAAGTATCCGGTCTATGGGCTGCAGTTCCACCCGGAGTCTATATTGACACCAAAAGGAAGAGCAATACTAGAAAATTTTTTACAGGAGGCAGTGAGATGATTAGGGAAGCGATTGCAAAATTGACAGAAAATCAAGATTTAACATACAGTGAAGCGAAAGCGGTGATGGAAGAAATAATGGATGGCACAGCGACACAAGGACAGATGGGAGGATTTCTTATGGCCCTGAGCATGCAGGGGGAGACCATTGACGAGATTACGGCTTTTGCCACGGTGATGAGGGAGAAAGGTGTGAAAATCCAACCGGAACGTGAGGTGATTGACATTGTAGGCACAGGGGGAGATAAGGTAGGGACATTTAATATTTCTACAACAGCGGCCTTTGTGGTAGCAGCAGGCGGTGTGCCTGTGGCAAAGCATGGAAACCGCAGTGTATCCAGCAAAAGTGGAGCGGCGGATGTACTGGAAAAGCTGGGAATCAACGTGTCTTTAAGCGCCGAACAGAATGAGCGGATTCTCAATGAAACCGGAATGTGCTTTATGTTCGCCCCTGTCTATCACGCCTCCATGAAATATGCGGCTCCCGTCAGAAAGGAGCTGGGCGTGCGGACTGTATTTAATATTCTCGGACCGTTGTCCAATCCGGCGGCAGCTACCATGCAGCTTTTGGGCGTATATGACAAAAAATTAGGAAAACCATTGGCACAGGTGCTGGCAAATCTTGGAGTGACCAGAGGGGTTGCTGTCTGCGGGGAAGATGGATTGGATGAGATAACATTGACTGGAGAGACGGAGGTTCACGAGATTCGTTTCGGAGAAATCACTTCCTATTCTATCACTCCAGAGCAGTTTGGTTTGAAACGCTGTCCGCTGGAAGACTTGATAGGTGGCTCGCCGGAGGAGAACGCGGGGATTACGCTGGACATTCTTACTGGCAGAGAGACGGGGCCCAAGAGAGACGTAGTACTTTTAAATGCAGGGATGAGCCTGTATCTCGGAATCGATGGGATTACGCTGGAGGAGGGAATCCACATGGCAGAGGAGCTTATCGACAGCGGCGCCGCAATGAAAAAATATGAAGAATTTCGTATGGCCACACGGAGGTAATTATGATTTTAGATAATATAGCGGCGGACACAAAAATCCGTGTAGAAAAAGCAAAAAAGAAAGTGCCGTTTTCCGAGATGAGAATGCAGGCACATTTAAAAAACAGCAATACCGGATTTCCTTTTGAAAAAATGCTGGCAAAACCGGGTATTCATTATATTTGTGAGGTGAAAAAGGCATCGCCCTCGAAGGGAGTGATTGCGGAGAAATTTCCTTATCTTGAGATAGCGAAGGAGTATGAACATGCTGGAGCAGGGGCAATTTCCTGTCTGACAGAGCCGAAGTACTTTCAAGGACGAAACGAATATTTAATGGAAATCTCCGAGGCTGTCGATATCCCTGTCCTGAGAAAGGATTTTATAATTGATGAATACATGATTTATGAGGCGAAAGTATTAGGAGCCGACGCGGCGCTTCTGATCTGTGCGCTTCTGGATGACGAGTTACTAAAGCGGTATTTGCGCATTTGCCACCGGCTGGGGCTGTCGGCCCTTGTGGAGGTTCATGATGAGGAAGAGATGGATAGGGCGCTGGAAGCAGGTGCGAGGGTAATCGGCGTGAATAATCGGAATTTAAAGGACTTTACGGTAGATATAGAAAACAGCCTTCGTCTGCGGAATAGAGCGCCGGAGGAAATTCTTTTTGTGGCTGAGAGTGGGATTCAGACTGCGGAAGATGTTGCCCGGCTTCGGGCTGCGAAGGTGAATGGAGTATTGATCGGTGAAACATTGATGAGGAGTGAAGATAAAAAAGCTGCACTCTGTGCTTTGAACGGAGGCGGACTTTAGATGGTCAAGATTAAAATATGTGGTCTGAGACAGGATGCGGATATTAAGACGGTCAATAGATATCTTCCGGATTATGTGGGCTTTGTATTTGCCGAAAGCAGGAGGAAAGTAAGCGAGGAGCAGGCAGCAGAGTTAAGAAAGAATCTGGATGAGCGGATTATCCCCACAGGGGTGTTCGTGAATGAGCAGCAGGTAAAGATAGTCCGTTTAGTCAGAAAGGGGATAATTGATGCGGTTCAGCTTCATGGAGATGAAGGAGAAGCGTACATAAGGAGTCTTAAGGCGGAGATTCCCGAAGTGCCCATTATCAAGGCCGTAAGAGTACGAAATGGAAGTCAGATATTGAAGACAGAGAAACTGGATTGTGACTATCTGCTGCTTGATACCTTTACGAAGGATGTATATGGAGGCAGCGGGAAACAATTTGACAAAACCTTGATACCAGAACTGAGAAAACCTTATTTTTTGGCCGGGGGACTGTCTGCTGTTAATGTTATAGATAATTTGAAACTGTGCAGTCCCTATGCCGTAGATATAAGCAGCGCGGTTGAGACAGACGGCATGAAGGATGAAGGTAAAATAAAAGATTTTATAGAAAGGGTTCGAAACTATGAGTAAAGGAAGATTTGGAGGATATGGCGGGCAGTATGTTCCAGAAACACTGATGAATGCAGTGAATGAACTGGAAGAAGCTTATGAAATGTATAAAAATGACCCTGAATTTCAGGCAGAACTTGCTGATTTGTTGAAAAATTATGCCGGAAGGCCGTCACTCCTGTACGAGGCAAAGAAGATGACGGAGGATTTGGGAGGAGCTAAGATATATTTAAAAAGAGAAGACTTGAACCATACAGGGGCACATAAAATCAATAATGTATTGGGACAGGTGCTTTTGGCAAAAAAGATGGGGAAGACAAGAGTCATCGCTGAGACCGGTGCGGGGCAGCACGGAGTGGCCACGGCCACAGCCGCGGCGCTCATGGGAATGGAATGTGAAGTATTTATGGGGAAAGAGGATACGGACCGTCAGGCGCTCAACGTGTACCGCATGGAGCTTCTCGGGGCGAAAGTCCATCCTGTGACTTCTGGGACTATGACTCTCAAGGACGCGGTGAATGAGACCATGCGTGAATGGGCGAATCGCATGGATGATACCTTATATGTTCTCGGTTCTGTCATGGGGCCGCATCCATTTCCTACAATTGTGCGAGATTTTCAGAAGGTAATAGGTCAGGAAATAAAAGAACAGATGCTGGCAAAAGAAGGGCGTCTGCCGGATGCTGTAATCGCCTGTGTGGGCGGTGGCAGCAATGCCATAGGAGCCTTCTATGAGTTCATACCGGACGAGGAGGTACAGCTTATCGGATGTGAGGCGGCAGGTTTAGGAATTGACACAGAGAAACATGCTGCGACCATCGCCAAGGGGAGTGAAGGGATTTTCCACGGCATGAAGTCATTGTTCTGCCAGAATGAATATGGGCAGATCGCTCCGGTATACTCTATTTCAGCCGGGCTTGACTATCCGGGAATCGGGCCGGAACATGCTATGCTGGCGGCCGAAGGACGGGCGCAGTATGTGCCGGTAACAGACGAAGAAGCAGTGGAGGCCTTTGAGTATCTATCCAGAACGGAGGGAATTATTCCTGCGGTAGAAAGTTCACACGCGGTGGCATACGCCATGAAGCTAGCCCCTGAAATGGGAAGAGACAAGATTATCGTGATCAATATTTCCGGGCGGGGAGATAAGGATGTAGCGGCAATTGCAAGATATAGAGGAGTGGACATTTATGAATAGAATTAAAAAAGCGTTTGAAAATAAAAAAGCATTTATCCCCTTTATAACAGGCGGAGACCCGAATCTTGAGGTGACAAAAAAGCTGCTCATCGCCATGCAGGAGGCGGGAGCGGATTTGATAGAGATTGGAATTCCTTTTTCAGACCCCATCGCAGAGGGCGTGGTCATTCAGGCCGCGGACGAGCGGGCGTTAGCCGCCGGATGTACGACCGACAAATTGTTTGATATGGTAAAGACAGTACAGGATGAAATGAATGTGCCAATAGTTTTCATGACTTATGTGAATCCAATTTTTGCATATGGAAAAAGAAAATTCATGAAACGCTGTGTGGAATGTGGGATTGCGGGTGTTATTGTACCGGATCTGCCGTTTGAGGAGAAGGAAGAACTTGCAGAGAGCTGCCGGGAATACGGTGTAGAATTGGTGTCGCTGATAGCCCCCACATCCCATGACAGGATTAGGATGATTGCAAAAGAGGCGGAAGGATTTTTGTATTGTGTGTCGTCATTGGGTGTAACGGGGGTGCGGAGCGAGATTACGACTAATATAGAAGATATGATTGATAAAGTGCGCGAAGTTACCGACATACCCTGTGCGGTAGGGTTCGGCATAGCGGCGCCTGAGCAGGCCGAGCGGATGGCAGCAGTGTCTGACGGGGCAATTGTGGGTTCTGCAATTGTGAAGATAATAGCGCAGTATGGTGAAGAATGTGTGCCGTATGTAAAAGAGTATGTGAAGAAGATGAAGGATGCAGTATTGAGGGCTTAGAGACGGCCGCTGGGATTCTGCCCCAGCGGCCGGGAGTTTTACAGCTGTCTTATATTGAAGGCAGTGGTTTGTGGAGGAATACTGGCTGTTTGGAAATTTGCGTGTGTAACTCGAACCATCTGCCCCGGCATCAGATTGCGGAATCTTATGGGAGCGCCAGAGCGGTTTGTGAAAGTGGTTTCATTTGTAATATTGAATCTAGTTTGATTATTAATATTGTCGGGGTTCGCTGTAATGAGATAGTCATTGTCAAAATCAATCAGAACAATCCGTCCGGTCGTTACCGATGAGGGGCGCTGGGGCGGAGAGGGTGGACGCTGGGGCGTCATTTGAACCATGACCACAAGTGCGTTGGACTGAGGCGGTATACTTTTTGTCATGCGGGCGGAAAATATAACATTTACCCACATGCCTTTTTGAAGGCAGCACACACACATACTTTGTCCGAAGGAATTTAGAACGGTGGTGTTTCGTAACAAATTTAAGCGGAGTGTCTGTATGGAAGTTGTATTGTTTCTCTCGGGTACAGAATAAGAGACTAAGATATATCCGGTAGAATTATTAAAACAGGAAACCTCTTCGATAAAAGCGTTGTTTATCCGGCTGATGTTTCCTTGGGTAATTATAGTTCCCCTAGGATCATTGCGCATAGAATTCACCATCTGTAATTTTTATATATTGTATGTGTTTCAAGAAAAAAGGTGAGTTCAAACATGAAGAAAGAAGTGAAAAAATATTGACAATACTACAGGATTATGATATAGTATAACTCGGCTGTGAGTGAGCCACATACCATAAAGGGGATTGGTCAAATGGTATGACAGGAGTCTCCAAAACTCTTAGCGGGAGTTCGATTCTCTCATCCCCTGCTGGAAAAGCACCGTATTTACGGTGCTTTTTTAATGCAAATTTTTAGAGATTCTCTAGTAATATGATATACAGTGTTGTATCATAAACTAAAAGGAGGATATAGTAAATGGATAATAGAAATATGAAAGTACTTGGTGGTGTTGGAACAGTTATAGGTGCAGGAATCACAATCTTCGGAAAAACAAAATACGATGCGGCAGCAGGCCAGTACAGAGTGTCAGAAGAATTTGGACACGTTAATAGTGCCGATATTTGGTCAGGACATATGTCAAACTATAAAATTTGCATTATTATTGGAGCCATCGTATTATTGATTGGAATAATTATTTTAATAGCAGGTTTTTTGGCGGCTGGAAACAGTCAAGTCAATGAAAACGAAAATGTAAAAGAAAATAACAAAACTGCATCACAAAGATTAAAAGAATTACAGGAAATGAGAAATGAGAATCTAATAACTCAAGAGGAGTTTGACGAAAAGAAAAAACAGATTTTAGAATCAATGTAAAGTACTAGCATTCAAGCTGCAATAGTGCTCAGGAGGTGAATTGTATGTTTCAGATTTTAGTAGTAGAAGATGACAAAGAGTTACGTGACCTTTTCTGTACCGTTCTTGCAGAGAATGGCTACACCGCAATCCCGGCATCCAACGGCTTGAATGCATTTGACATTCTTGAGAAGAACTATGTGGATTTGATTATTTCAGATGTCATGATGCCTGTTATGGATGGGTTTGAAATGACAAGGACGATTCGTGAAGCAAAATATACGACTCCTGTGCTTATTATATCGGCAAGAGAAGATGCGCCCGATAAGCAGGAAGGATTTCAGGCCGGTATCGACGACTATATGGTTAAGCCGATCGATGTCAATGAAATGATTTGGAGGGTAGAAGCATTACTCCGCCGCTCGCAGATTGTAAGCCAGCGTAAAACGCACCTCGGCGCTACAGAATTTGACTATGATGCACTGACTGTCAGAACTCCCGAATCAGAGACGGAGCTGCCCCAAAAAGAATTTTTACTTCTTTTTAAGCTCGTGGCTTCCCCCAACCGTATCTTTACCAGAAGGCAGCTGATGGAAGAAATCTGGGGGCCTGACTCCAAGACGGACTCCCATACGCTTGATGTGCATATCAGCCGTCTGAGGGAAAAGTTTAAGACGAATCCCGACTTTGACATTTTGACAGTCCGGGGGCTTGGCTATAAGGTGGTGAAAAAGCAACATGAATAAACACTCATTTAAGGTCTCCGCCATGTTCTCCATTTTAGTTTTCATCATCCTGTTTATAACAATCGCTCTGATGGGATTTTTTACGATGATACTGCTGAACTTGGGAATTATCCATAATCCGCGGCTGGAAGTGATTTTCATTTTATCCGGTGTAGTAAGCATTCTGGCCGGTACTTTTTTCTCACGGGTTTTAGGTAAACGCCCTTTAAGTATTATCCTCGAGATTAATGAGGCCACAAAAGAAGTTGTAAAGGGTAACTTTGAGGTTCAACTAAATGAAGACATTCAGGTCACAGAGCTGCGCTCCATGGCCCACAACTTTAATGTCATGGTAAAAGAGTTGGAAAATACGGAAATCTTCCGGAAAGATTTTATAGAAAATGTATCCCATGAATTTAAGACACCGCTTTCGGCTATCGAGGGGTATGTGACGCTCTTGCAGAAAAGGTCTTTACCGGAAGAGCGGCGCGCTGAATATACGGAGAGAATTCTTTTAAATACCAGACGGCTTTCTACCCTGACGGGCAATATTTTGCTGCTCGCCCGGCTGGAGAATCAGGAAATTGCGGTGAAAAAGGAAACCTATTCTCTCGATGAACAGCTCCGTGAGGCAATTCTGCTTTTTGAATCCCAGTGGACGGACAAGGAACTGGAGCTGGATATCGATCTTTGCGCTGTCGATTACAGCGGCAATAAAGAACTGCTCATGCAAGTCTGGCAGAATATTTTAGAAAATGCCATCAAATTCGTACCACGCCAAGGTGAAATACATATTATTTTAAAGGATGAACACTCCAATGTGACAGTGTCTATTATGGATAACGGCATCGGTATGGATGAAGATGCGAAGAAAAGAATTTATGAAAAATTTTATCAGGCGGACTCCTCCCGCACAAATGCCGGAAACGGTTTGGGATTGACACTGGCGAAACGGATTGTGGATTTGCATAACGGCACGATAGAAGTTTCCAGCAAAATAGGAAAGGGCACTGCCTTTACCGTCACGCTTCCGCTTGCCGATTGCAGTGCCCCTTCTTCTTTTATTCAACCCTGAGTGCTGTCACCGGGTCATTCTTCGCCGCCTTGCTGGAAGGAATCAATCCTCCGATTATCGTCAGCAGTACACTGAGAAGAATCAGTATCACTGCAGACGGTACCGGCAGAACCGCGCTGATAGATGTTGTGTCAGCCAAATGATGAATCAATGCATTTCCCGGTATCAACAGCAGAAGCGTCAACACGATACCGATAATGCCCGCGCACAAACCGATGATAAATGTTTCTGCATTAAATATCTGGGAGACATTTCCTTTTGATGCCCCGATGGCGCGGAGGATTCCAATTTCTTTTTTCCGTTCCAACACGCTGATGTAAGTGATGACCCCAATCATAATAGACGAAACTACAAGTGAGATTGCCACGAAAGCAATCAGCACATAACTGATAATATCAATGATATTGGTCACCGATGACATCATAGTTCCGACGATATCCGTATAAGAAATCACCTGTTCCTCTTTTCCCTCTTCCTCCATACGGGCGTTATAATCGTCCAAGATGTCAACCACTTTTTCTTTACTTTCGAAATTCAGTGGATAAATGCTGATTCCGGTCGGCTGCTCAAAGTCCACATAGCCCAGCTTTTCCAGATTCCCTTCATAGGTTGCTCCTTTTGTAGACATAAGCGACATCAGAAGTTCTGTCATTTCCTCCTGATCCATGTTCATTTGGAATGCATTCGCAAAGGCAGTTTCATCAATTTTCATCGCCCCACCTAGAGCGTTCTCAAGCTGCCCGGCTATCTGATTCATGACTTTCTGGAGGGCGCCTTGCATATTGCCGCTGATTTGGCTGACCATCTGCTGCATCAAAGAAGAAACCTGACGCTCCAAGGTCTGTGATACAGCTTCCGTAAGACTGCCCATGGTTTTCTGCATATACTCCTGAATAACAGCCGAAATCTGACGTTCCAGACTGTCTGTATCGACCATGCTGTAAATCCCGTCGGACAATTGTTTCCGCCCCTCATCTGTATTCAGATATTCCATAAAATATTGCGCCAGCATAGCCGGTTCCGGAAGTCCGTTGTCTTTTGCATACTGGGGGTAGCCGGCCGCAATTTCCCCGGCCAGTTTCTCTATCTGCTCTTGAGAAACCGTTATATTCGAATTGTTCTGAAAAATCTCGTTTCCCCAGCGGATAAGAATCTCCTGTGCCTGTGCTGTCTGCAGATATTCAATCAGATACTGGTCGAACTTGTCTGCATCTGTATAGCCCTTCTCCGCTGCATACTGCTGATAGCCGGCCATGAGTTCCTTGACCATTGCCTGAAGCTGTTCCGTTGAAACCGTGATGCCGCCGTTTTCCTGAATGATGTCCCGTATATTATCTGACAAGATTTTCTGCACTTGCGGGGAGGCGAGATAGCCGGCTATTGCATCCCCAAGCTTCGTATAATCAGCCTGCGGATTCCCTGCGGTATACTTCTGATAGCCCTCCAGAAGACCGCTTACCATCTGCTCCAGTCCTTCTCTTGAAACTGTGAGATTCAGGCCGGACAGCAGCGTCTCCAAACTAAGTCCATCCATCTCCGGCAAATCCATGTTCAAATCTCCCATTTGGAGCATGCTGGATAAATCCAGAGAATTTCCGTCCAGCTGAAAAGCCCCGGAGAGATCCATAGAATCTGGCAATCCGCCGGAAAGAGCGCTCCCATCAAACTGAAAGGCCTTCTGAATCGCCTCTGTATCTACAGAAAACAGAGATTCCATATTCAAAGCATTCTGATTGTCTCTTTTATCGAAAGGCTCGTTGGTAAATACATTGACATCTGGCTGTTCCAGCTGTTGTTTTACGATTGTGCTGTTACCCGCCTGCTCTGCCGCATGCCGTGTCAGGGATACCGGATAGCCGATACCTGTTTTTAAGGCCGCAGCATTGGCGTCTTCTGACGGCTGTACTACCCCTACTACCTTTAAGTCTTCTCCGTTTGCCACCAGCTTCTTCATATAGTTTTCATTGTCCGTCTTGTCCGTCCAAACTTGATGCTGTCCGTCATATTCATAATAGTCTGTACTGTTCACTACCTTGAACGTGATTCCAAGTATATCTTCATAGTCATAATTTCCCATGTCTGAGGGCGTCTTTATGGCTTCCTCTTTGGCGAACTGCTGAATCATTTCATCCAGCTCCATAGCGTCTCTCAATCCGAGGCTGTAGAGCATGAAATCACTGATTCCGCCGCTTCCGCTCAGTACTACCACACATTCATTATAATTACTGGGCCAGCGTCCGGCTTTCACGTCATACTGACTGTCATATAAAGCGTCATTTTCCGGCATCTCATAGAACACATCCGTACTCATCATGGAGGACATCATGCTGTTTGAGCCTGCCGAAGAGCCCAGACCCAGCGAATCGAAGGACTTGTCGGGATTGACTTGACGAATCTTATCTCCATCCTGACGGTAAATCTGCGGTACGCCATTGTAGGAATATTCGATTGCTTTTGTATACTTATCCATCCCGCTGTCACCGCTGTCCAAGTACTGCTTCAAGGATTTCAGGTCATTGGAATTCATGGTGGAAAACATATCCGTCACCATCTGTACAACATGGATATCTCCCGAATCCTCTTTGCTTTTCCCGGGCCCACCATTGCCGACCATCAGCGAGGAAATATCAAATCCGGTACTCTGAATCTGCAGCGGATACTCGGAAAGTGTCTCCTCCTCCACAGACTGGATATAAGTATTTGCCCCCGTAGAAAGGGATAAAATCAAGGCGATTCCTATAATTCCGATAGAACCTGCAAAGGAGGTCAAAAGTGTCCTTGCCTTTTTCGTCCGAAGATTATTAAAACTCAGTGACAGTGCCGTCAGAAATGACATGGACGATTTTCCCATGTTCTTATGGACGGCCTCGTCAAGGCTTCCTTCCTCTATCTGAAAGGGGTTGGTATCAGACTGGATCACTCCGTCTTTCAGCCTTACGATGCGGTTGGCATATTGGTCTGCCAGCTCCGGGTTGTGGGTGACCATCACAACAAGCCGGTCTTTGGCCACTTCTTTTAAAAGCTCCATGACTTGTAAGCTGGTCTCACTGTCCAGAGCGCCTGTCGGCTCATCCGCCAGCACGATATCTGGATTATTCACCAGCGCTCTGGCAATCGCCACCCGCTGCATCTGTCCGCCCGACATCTGGCTGGGCTTTTTATGGAACTGTTCCCCCAGTCCCACCTGTTCTAAAGCTTCTTTGGCCCGTTTTCTGCGTTCTGCCTTGCTGATTCCCGAAATCGTCAGTGCAAGTTCCACATTTGCCAATATATTCTGGTGGGGAATCAGGTTATAGCTTTGAAATACAAACCCAATCGTATGGTTCCGGTAGGAATCCCAGTCCCGGTCTTTATATTTCTTCGTAGAAATTCCGTTGATAACCAAATCACCGCTGTCATAGCGGTCCAGTCCACCAATGATATTCAGAAGCGTTGTCTTTCCGGAACCACTGGGACCCAGAATTGCGACGAATTCATTATCTCTTAAATTCAGACTCACCTGATTAAGGGCCGTCTGAATCAAATCTCCCGTCTTATACTGTTTGCTAATTTCTTTTATTTGAAGCATATAGGTTTCCTTTCCTTGCTGGATGTTTCTGTATTCTTAACAAGAATACTTTCATATTCTCAACTGAACCTCAACTTTTAGGGGAGATTCCGTTTTTTATAAAAATTTAATGATGCAGGGATGTGGATAAGTTCATTTATTTACTCAACCGCTTTATCTAGGAAAATTTCTCCGTCCAAATGCTCTAACTCATGGCAAAAGCACTTAGCCATTTCGTCTTCAACAGTCATTATGACCTCTGCACCATCTTCATTCAGTGCTTGGACAGTGACTTTTTGAGGACGGATTGTTTTGACAAAACGATTCGGAAAACTAAGGCATCCTTCTATACATTCTTGAACACCACTGCATTCGATTATTTGTGGATTGACTAATTTGAGGACATAGTCGTAATAGTCTATCACAACTAACCGTTTTAAAATTCCCACCTGATTTGCCGCCAAAGCAGCGCCATTTTCAGTATTGTGAAGTGTGTCCATCATATCATCTAAAATCTGCCTGATTTTATCATCTATACAAGGTACTTTTTTACACTTTAAACGTAAAATTTTGTCGTCGTTATATCGAATATTCCTTATTGCCATTGGTATCCCTCCTGCTTCTGTCTGCACGTGACTTTCTAGGACTTTCTTCAAATAAAAATACTTCTTCGATAGGGCACTCAAATACTTGGGAAATATCATACGCGAGCCAGATCGAGGGTTCAAATTTTTCTGTTTCAATAGCGTTAATCGCCTGTCTGGAAGTTCCTACCATTTCGCCCAACTGCTCTTGAGTCAGCCCTTTTTGTTCTCTCAATTCCTTGATTCTATTTTTCACTTAATAATCTCCTTTGTGTCATGTTAACATTACTTGCAGTATAGCCACATTTGAGTGTAATGTCAACCTTACAGAGGAATATTTTATGGTATATATAAAACAGCCCCTTTTCCATGAGATTAGGGGCTGTTTCATTTGCTGTAAAATAGTTCTTATAAGGCTGTCGATTATACGGCATTAATATCCACTTGCAGCTTCTTCGCTAAGTGCATGATATCTTTTGACACGCCGGTATCGGTGATAATTTTATGGACTTGCCCAATAGGACATACCGTAAATAAATTGCTGCTCCCGAATTTGGTACTGTCTGCTATGACATATGTCTTACGGGCGCTCCGTATAATGGCTCTTTTCGTCTCCATCTGCGGCGTACCGATTGAAGTGAGCCCCACTTCCAGATTAATACCATTAACACCGACAAACGCTTTATCTACGTTAAAAGACTGCAGTGCGCTGATGGCAAAGCTGTCAAGGGTAGATGGGGGAGTGCCGATTGCCTGTCCTCCGATAACGAAAAGATCTACATGTTTTGCCAGAGATAATTCTGCCGCGGCATACAGAGAATTGGTGACAACAATGAGATGCTTATCAGAATGCTCCTTGATATAGCGGGCCAGATAGCATCCAGTGGTAGAATCATCAATAATAATAGAATCCCTGTGCTCAATACAGTCATAAGCCTTCTGGGCAATACGCTGTTTGGCGGCGCTGTTTAAAAAGAATTCGCCGGGCACGAAGGATACGGTAAGCCCATCTTCTTTGGGGACTGCGCCCCCATATGTTTTTTTTAGTACACCCTGCTCGTCCAGTTTTCTGATATCTGTACGGATAGTAACTTCCGAGCAGCCTAAAAGTCTGCTGATTTCAGATACTTTTACGATTCCGTCTCTCTGCAATGTTTCTATGATTTTCTCCAGACGTTCGCTCTGCTTCATATAGGTACCCTCTTTCAAACGAAAATATATATAGATTCATTATATAATGTTTGAAAGAAAAAGTACATAAAAATCTTGTTAGTAAAAATCCACAAAATATTCGATTGAAGAATGATGTATATTATAGCTATCGATTGAAAGTACAGGAGGTATAAAGGATTTATGAATGAAAATGAGTACAGACCGGTGCTTGCCATAACAATAGGTGATCCCTCAGGAATTGGACCGGAAATCATCTTGAAAGCACTGAATGAAGAGGAGATTTATGAGACATGCCGTCCACTGGTAATTGGTAGTGAAAAAGTATTAAGACGCGCGGCTGCCGTCATCGGCGCTTCTGAAATGAAGTTTCACACGATTGAAGAGCCGGAAGATGGGAAATATGAGTTTGGACAGGTAGATGTATTAGAAACCGCCGACTATGATATCACCGGGCTTCAATGGGGAAAGGAACAAGCGCTGGCCGGGCAGATTGCCATTGATGCTATTGAGAAATCAATTGAACTCGGAATGGCTCGAAAAATTGATGCAGTCACCACGGCACCTATCAACAAAGTTGCAATCAAGATGGTGGGCACAAAGCAGGAAGGGCATACTGAGATTTACAGGGATCTGACCGGCGCGCCATTTGTCCTGACTATGTTCGATTGTTTTAAGATGCGGGTCTTTCATCTAAGCAGACATATGTCTCTTAGCAATGCAATCAAATATGTAACAAAGGAACACGTCTTCAACGATATTGTCCGTATCAATCAAGAACTAGAAAAGGCCGGAGTTCCTAAACCGCAGATTGCAGTCGCCGGACTTAATCCTCACTGTGGAGAGGGGGGATTATTTGGCTCAGAAGAAATTGACGAGATAATCCCGGCAATTGAAAAGGCGCAAAAGCTGGGAATTAATGCGGTAGGGCCTGTATCGCCGGATACAATCTTTGCAAGAGGAAAAGCAGGTGAATTCGATGCTATCCTTGCACTTTACCATGATCAAGGACATATTCCGTGCAAGACTTTAGATTTGGAGGAATCTGTTTCTATTACGTTAGGACTTCCATTCCTCCGCGGTTCCGTGGATCATGGAACTGCCTTTGACAAAGCCGGAAAAGGCATCGCAACCAACAAGAGTATGGTAGCTGCTATTCATTCTACAGTGAAATATGCAAAAGCCATGCATGATTCAACGAAGTAAGAGGTGATGATATGGCAGTAATAGGTGTAGTAACAGATGATTTCACCGGAACCGCCAGCGCCGGTATGCTGATGGCCAAGGCACATGTTGAAACCGGCCTTTTCTCTGATGACGCTCAGATGAAGGAATTCAAAGAACTTAATCAATTGGAAGCTGTCTATGTCAGTACAAACAGCAGACATCTTCCGCCGCCGGAGGCATATCGGGTTGTATCTGATACGACTAGAACATTGGGCACTATGGGAGTAACCTACTTCTCCAAAAAGATTGACACCACTCTTCGAGGAGGAATCGGATATGAGATTGACGCAATGCTGGACTACCTTGGACAAGACGCCATCGCGGTCATGGTAACGGCAATGCCGCAGTCGAAACGAATCTGTGTGGGAGGATATTCCATTATTGACAGTGTGATTTTGAATGAAACACCTGTCGCCAGAGATGTAAAAACACCGGTAAAAGATTGTTATGTGCCGGAATTGATTGAGGCGCAGAGCAGACGTAAGGTGGACTGGATTTCAATAAGGGATGTGAAGAAAGGAAAGTCCCATTTGATGGAATGCCTGAGACAGAGCCGGTGCAGCGGCAGTGGTATTATTATCGTTGACGCTGTCAGCATGGAGCATGTACAGGTGATTGCAGAAGCATGTGCGGCGCTTCAGTGGCAGAATTTACTGGCTGTAGATCCAGGACCGTTTACTATGAAGCTGGCAGCCGTGAGGGGGATTGCGGATGAGACACCTGATCCGCAGACAAAAGAAGAAAACATTTCCTGTGATAAAACCACCCTCATGGTAGTCGGGAGCGCCAATCCACAGACCGGACTGCAGCTTCGTAAACTTTGTGAAGATGACGCGCAGAATATTCAGCTGAGTGCCGACCCAAAAGCTTTGGCAGGCGGTGGAGAGTCAAAAGACAGGGAAGTAGATAGGGTGGTAACGGAGTTTAGTATTTTGATGAAACAGCCACTGCCCCCAAAGTGTATTATTATTGAGACTGCATTTCACGGTTCACTCGTGGATCTTCAGGAAGAAGACCGGAGAAACGGGTATGAGAGCGGGAGGAGTTCTGACCTGATCAATCAAGGTCTGGCGGCTATAACTGAAAAAGTTTTGGAGAAATACAGCCAAAAGTTAACAGGACTCATGCTTACCGGCGGCGACACGATGGAATGTGTGGCTAGGAAAATAGGTGTAAGCTGCATCAAGGCTGTGGACAATATTGTCGCGCAGGTTGATGTGGGAAGAATCCTCGGTAAATATGAAGGGATGCCGATTGTCGTAAAAGGCGGTTTCTGTGGCTACGACACAATCGGTATAGATATTGTAAAACGTCTGCAGAAAGAAGCTGCAAAATAAAACAAATCAGGAAGGAGCTTTATTATGATACTTAATTTTTTAAAGAAAATCCCGGCGGGTATGATGGTAGTACCTCTATTATTAGGCAGTATTATTACAACGATTTTCCCGAATATCTGGGAGATTGGCGGACTCACGGCAGCTGTATTTTCCAGTGTGGGGACGAATACACTGCTTGGGGCACAGCTGTTCTGCATGGGAACGGCACTTCAAGTCAAAGATATGCCGGCTGTGCTAAAGCGTGGCGGAGTCCTTCTTATTGCGAAATTTGCAATCGGCGCAGGACTCGGAATATTAGTCGGAAAACTCTTCGGGGACGCCGGATTTTTTGGTCTCTCTACGCTGGCTATAGTCAGTGCGGTCACTAACTCCAACGGCAGTGTTTACCTGACATTGATGGGCAATTACGGCGACCGGGCTGATGCAGGATGTTTCCCGCTGCTGGCGCTCAATGACGGACCATTTTTTACACTGGTGGCACTTGGCGCGTCGGGTCTTGCCAATATTCCGTTCATGTCCCTGCTGGCAGCCATTATACCGGTAGCGCTGGGCATGCTTATCGGTAATCTTGACCACGGCATGAGAGATATTTTTGCTCCTATGGGAACGGCGATTATACCATTGATTGGCTTCGCCCTCGGTACAGGAATCAATCTGATGAATATTGTAAAGGGCGGTGCATCCGGAATCATTCTCGGTCTCATCACCGTATTTATCGGCGGTATCTTCATTGTTCTCTGTGACCGTTTTATATCCCGGCGGCCGGGGTATGCTGGATGGGCTGTCGCTACCACCGCGGGGAATGCAGTTGCGGTTCCGGCAGCAGTAGCGCTGGTAGATCCAAGTCTGGAAGCGGTTGCTGCAACTGCAACTGTTCAGGTCGCCGCGTCGGTAGTGGTAAGCTGTATTCTTGTACCGATTATCACGAGCTGGTGGGCCAAAAAATATGGATGTCCCCAGATGCCTTTAGAGGGTCAGGAATTCAAGTAAAATTATAGTACATATAAGAGTTGTTAAAGAGAGGACTGGTAAGGCTGCGGCATTACCAGTCCTTCTTTAGAATTTCTTTCGTTTTTTATTCTGCCGCATTTAAGATATTGCAGTTATATTAGTCTTATTAAGTTCCGGAGGTCTATCAGAAAGCGGCAGAATGTAGTATAATCTCTACGAAGACTATCAATCAGGCATAGTGCCGGCATATAGAAATAATGAGAGGGAGATATAGAAAGATGGAAATGAATCATGTATTAGTTGTAGAAGATGACAAGGAAATTCGGGAAGGTGTTGAGATATATCTGAGAAGTCAGGGATATGAAGTATTTCAGGCGGCAGACGGTGTGGAAGGGCTGGAAATTATTAATAAGGAAGAAATCCATCTTGCCATAGTAGATATCATGATGCCTCGGATGGATGGAATCGCCATGACCATTAAGCTGCGGGAAAAGTATGATTTTCCGGTAATCATGCTGTCGGCAAAGTCAGAAGAAGTGGATAAAATTATGGGACTGAACATTGGGGCGGACGACTATGTCACGAAACCATTTACACCGATGGAGCTTCTTGCGAGAGTGAATTCCCAGCTTCGCAGGTATAGAAAATTTGCAGAGCGTTTGGAGCAGAAGGAAGTCAAATCAAACATACATGTAATCGGCGGCTTGGAGCTGAATGAGGATACAGTGGAAGTGACGGTGGACGGGGAGCCGGTAAAGCTGACGCCGACAGAGTATAAAATATTGCTTCTACTGATAAAAAGCCCGGGACGTGTATTTTCAGCAGAGGAGATCTATGAGAGAGTATGGAACGAATATGCTATCTCTACAGATACAATTATGGTTCATATCAGAAACATCCGGGAGAAGATTGAAATCAACCCGAAAGAACCAAAATATTTGAAGGTGGTGTGGGGCGTTGGATACAAGATTGAAAAACAGGCATAAATTAGCAGTATTTTTAATAGTTTTGCTCATAATAATACCGGCCTCCGTGATAACGGGGGAATACGGTAAATTTTATTCTGAGACGGTAAAAGAGAAAGAAGTAACCGGAACGGACTACCGCAGTTCGGAGCAGTTCCTAACCCTTTTTATTGATAGTAATTATGTTCTGTTCAACCGCGGGAGCGGGCAGGATGAAGCGGCATTGGAGAAGACCTTCAGTAATGTTTGGAAAGCGTTTGACAGCATTTATCCCTATATGGATTATCAGGTGATGGATGAGAATAAGAAGATTCTTCAAAAAAGTATTTCCGGGTCAACGGAAGAGATGTCCATTGAGCAGATGGAAGATTATGAATTAGGTTTTATTATCAGCTATGATGCCCAAGGCACGCCGCAGGTGGAGGTTGTCACAGATGATGACAATGGAACACAAAACATCGTGTTGAAGCGGCTTGCAAATAATCCCCAAATAGAAGAAACTCATGGACAGGAAGAAGTTTCAGGGGAGGAGCTTGTACTGGAAACACCAAAAAACAGGACATTTATGTATGGAATTACAGAGGATAACCTTCTGAAGTTTATGGAGGAAGGGGATTATATTTACTATTATAACAGTGATAATGCACTTCCCTTGATGTCGGCGGAGATTATGGTACTTGTATTGATAGTGGGGGCGGGTGCCCTTCTGCTTCCGCAGTGGAAATCACTCAACACCGGACGGGAAAAAATCTTTCAGATGTCTTTTGAGATACCCGCAGTGTTATGTCTGTTCCTATCTTCATTCCTTGCGGAGAATATGCATTGGCTGGTCACGCGAGAGGGCGGGAACTCAACAGTTCTGGATTTTTGGATTTGGACAGTTTTCTTTGCGATAATATACTGGCTGGCAGGTTCTCTGCGCTGGGCGGGAGAATATGGATTCAAAAGATACGCAAAAGAGCGTCTGTGGACGTATAAACTTTGGCACGGCTTTAAGAGAATCTTTCCAAACATCAAAAATTGGAGCGGAAAACAGTTAAACCGTTTATACCATACTTTGGATGATATAAATTTAGACGATAAAAATAATAGAATCATTTTTAAAATAGTTCTTATAAATTTTGTCATATTAGTTATATTTTGTACGTTTGGGTACTATGGGACGCTGGGATTGCTTATATATTCTGCCATTCTATTCTATGTACTTCGCAAGTATTTTAATGATTTGAAAAATAAATACCGTCTTTTGTTAAATGCTACCAACGAAATTGCAGAGGGAAATCTTGATGTCCAGATAGAGGGGGAATTAGGAGTATTCAGTCCCTTCAGAACGGAGATAGAGAAGATTCAGTCCGGCTTCAAAAAAGCAGTGGATCAGGAAGTAAAAAGTCAGAAGATGAAAACAGAATTGATAACCAATGTGTCCCATGATTTAAAAACACCGCTGACCGCTATCATCACTTATGTCAATCTTTTGAAAGAAGAAAAAGATGAGGAGAGACGGAAAGATTATGTGGATGTGTTGGAGCGCAAGTCCCTGCGGCTGAAGGCGTTGATAGAAGACTTGTTCGAAATCAGCAAGGCCAGCAGTCAAAATGTGACGTTGGACTTGATGAGTGTTGACATTATCAATCTGTTCAAACAAGTAAAATTAGAACTGGACGATAAAATAAAAGAGGCGGATCTTGATTTTAGAATGACTTTGCCGGAGGAAAAAATTATTTTGACGCTGGACAGCCAGAAGACATACCGCATTTTTGAAAACCTGCTCGTCAATATTACAAAATATGCGCTGCCCCATACGAGGGTCTACATTGAGATGATGACAGAAGGGCAGGATGTTGTGATCCGTATGAAAAATATCTCGGCTGCAGAATTGAATTTTAATCCGGAAGAAATTACAGAGCGGTTCGTGCGGGGAGACGTTTCTCGAAATACGGAAGGCTCAGGGCTTGGGCTGGCTATAGCCAAAAGTTTTGTGGAGCTGCAGAGAGGCACGCTTAAGATAGAGACAGAAGCAGACCTCTATAAAGTGGAGATTAGATTTAAAAGGATAGAGATTCAAAACGAATAGTAAAAAGAAGCTTCCCTATATGGGAGGCTTCTTTCACGTTCATTCGATAAACCCTTCCGTGGTCTCACGGCGGATGAGGATTGGAGTTATCATTTTATGAATCGGCTCATTCAAAGGTACCGGTTTTCTTTTTTTACGCTCGTTCATCTGTTCTACGAGCAGGCCGACTGCTTCATAAGCCAGTTTTTCAATCTGCTGTCCTATTGTACTGATGGGGATGACTGCCTCCTCGGAAACAGGAGAATTATCAAAACCTATAATAAGATAATCATCCGGCAGGGTTCCGTATCTGCGGAACAAAAGATTGAGCAGTACGTTGGCATAGGTGTCGCTTGAGACGAAGATACCTTTTTTCTGATTTGGATAGTCCTTTTCTATCTCGCTGAGGATCCGCAGCATCTGTCTTTGACTGATTTCATGTGTGCTGCCTAATTCTTCGATGATTACCCGGTGGGGAAAGTGATGTTCCTCACAGAAATCTTGAAATCCTTTGATACGTCCGTAAGCGGGGCGCTCCTCAGGCGTGGGAGTATTTATGTGTATAAGGACATCACATTTATGTCTGGCCAGAAGGCTTGTGGCCTGAACAGCCCCCATATAGTTGTCGGTGTTGACACTGCAGACACGGCGGTCTTCACGCTCAATAGCAACAATAGGTATCTGGAGCCCCGCCAATTCTTCGGATGGAATCGTGTGGCTTAGGATAATCATGCCTTCTATCTGATAACTAAGCAATTCCTGAATGTAGCGGCGTTCACTTTCCTCGTTCCCATTACTGATAAAGACAAGGAATTTGTAACCGAAGGTCTCGTAGGTCGAGAGTATCTGATCCAGCATATCGGAGTAATATCTGAGGTAGAGATTGGGCACGATAATACCTATGAATTCTGTTTTGCCGCTTGCTAAGATACGCGCTACTTTATTTTCTTTGTAGTCGAGTTTTACAAGCGCATCGGAGATAATCTGCTGGTTTTCTAAGGTCAAAGAATCTGGATTGTTAAAATATCTGGAGATGGTTGTCTTAGAAAAATTTGTATATTTTGCAATATCGTCAAATGTAACTTTTTTTTTCGGAGTCATTGGATCACGCTGCTTTCTTTATAATGATTTCATGTAGTATTCTTATGTACAAGTATAACAAAATTCAAATATATGGGCAATAAGTAATCGGTTAAGTAACCGGTTTTGTGACATGTTTACAAATTTTGACCGTACCACTCGTATATAATTGCTGAAAATTAGCTTGCAGATTGACGGGGAAAAATATCTATGCTATGATATAAGCATAAAGTAACCGGTTACTTTACCGGTTACTGGAAAAAGAAAATGTTGGCATAATCGGAAGAAACATTATTCCGGAAAGAGCGATTAGGAGGATTGATGGAATGAAGAAGAGTGCAGGGGCAAAAGGGATAGCAGTGATTCTTGCGGCAGCGATGGCCGCAACGATGCTGACTGGATGCCGGTTTGGGTTTGCGAGCGATCCGGACGACCCGAATGAAGAGGTGAAGGAAGTGCCGATTGATACGTCTATTGACACGTTTGTGTATGACAGCAGCCTGCAGGGGACGAAAATTACTCTGCTGAATTCTAAGGCAGAGATACAGGTGGCTTTAGAGAAAATGTCTCAGGCATTTGAAGAGAAATCCGGGGTGCATGTGGAAGTTATGCCGGTGACGGACGGCGATTCTCCGTATACTAAGGTAGTCAGCATGTACAATTCAGGGACACCGCCTACAATGGCAATCTTAGACACAACAGATGTCATTGCACTGGCGGAAGAAAAGGCGGCCGATTTGACCGGGGAAGATTGGAATGCTGAGGCAGAGGAATACTTGACTGAGGTGAATGGAAAAATTTATAGTTTTCCACTTTGCATTGAAGGCAGGGGGATTATTTACAATAAAGCTGTAATTGAAGAGGCGCTGGGCAGGGAATTTGACCCGGAATCCATCAGAAGTCTGGATGAATTTGAAGAACTGCTGGAGACGTTGAAAGAGGCCGGAATAGAAAAACCGGTGTCGCTGGCAAAAGAGGATTGGTCCCTTGGAGCCCATCATCTGCAGTATATTTATGAGACATATGACGGCACATCAGAGGGAGCACAGGGAATTATCGATGAAATTAAAAACGGGAAGCTTAAGCTGGATACCTATGGGCGTCTTGGTGAATTTCTTGATATGTTCGATGTCTTGAAAGCGTATAATGTGGCGAAAGGTGACCCGCTGGGAGCAGATTATGACGAGATGGCTATCGATCTGGCAGACGGAAAGACAGCCTTTTGGTTCAATGGAAACTGGGCATGGCCGAATCTTGCCGAGGCCGGAGCAGAAGAGGAGGACGACTATGGATTTCTTCCTTACTTCCTGAATAATGATACCGATGATTTTGCCAATCAAAAAATACAGGCATCGCCGTCAAAACAAGTGATGGTGGACGGCCAGATGTCGTCGGAGAAAGAACAGGCTGCGGCCAAGGAATTTTTGAATTGGATTGTATTTTCAGAGATTGGACAGCAGATGCTTGTAAAGACTTGCAACGTCATACCGCCGTTTATCAATAACCCTTATGAGCCGGCGGACCCGCTGAGCCGGGATATCTACGAGAAGGTGCAGTCTGGAGGGACATTTAACGCATCGGCGATTGTGCCGAATGACCATTGGGCAGTACTTCTCTCCGCAATGCAGAAATACCTTGCGGAGAGAAGCGACCGGGAAGAACTGACTGAATCTATTATAGAATACTGGGCAGAGCAGAAGTAGGAAAGAAGGGAAAAGGATGAGAAATAAAAATAAAGGAAAAGATTTCTGTATGTTTGCATTACCGGGTATGTTTTGCTTCTTTGCCGTGGTAATCATACCGTTCGTCTATGGTGTTTATCTTACTCTGACAGATTGGAATGGTGTTGCGAAAGTAAAAAACTTTATCGGCCTTGAGAATTTTAAAGGAGTCATGAAGGACGGCCAGTTCTGGACTTCCTTGGGGCTGACTTTCAAATATGTAATATTGGTAGTTCTGCTCGTCAATGTAATCGCATTTTTACTGGCGTATTTACTGACCAGAGGAATCAAGGGACAAAACTTTTTC
This sequence comes from Bariatricus massiliensis, assembly GCF_900086725.1. Classification (GTDB taxonomy): domain Bacteria; phylum Bacillota; class Clostridia; order Lachnospirales; family Lachnospiraceae; genus Allocoprococcus; species Allocoprococcus massiliensis. The sequence goes on from NZ_LT574836.1 coordinate 32,147, forward strand.
CGGGCAGGATTTTTTACTCCGAACTTGATAGGGGGCATTGTTCTGGGATATATTTGGCAGTTTGTATTTTCCAGAGTGTTCGTAAATGTTGGAGAGGCCACAGGCTGGAAGCTGTTCGGCGTATCTTGGCTGTCCGATCCGACGAAAGCCTTTGTGGCGTTGGTGGCTGTATCTGTGTGGCAGCTGTCGGGTTATATGATTCTCATCTACGTGGCAGGCTTTATGGGGCTCAGCGAGGATGTTATGGAGGCCGCAAGTATTGACGGAGCGTCCGGGTGGGTCAAGATGAAGAGCATTATCATGCCTCTTATGATGTCATCCGTTACCATTTGTTTATTCCTCACACTGTCCCGCGCATTTATGGTATATGACGTGAACCTTTCCTTGACGGCCGGCGCGCCTTATGGGACAACGGAGATGGCGGCAATGCATGTATATGAGAAGGCGTTTACATCCAGACAGTTTGGCGTAGGCCAGGCGGAGGCATTTATTCTCTTTATCATTGTTGCATGTATCAGCGGTATTCAGGTTTATCTGACGAAGAAGAAGGAGGTCGAAGCATAATGAAGCAGACATCTATTGGCGGAAATAAAAGAAAAGCGGCAAACATACTGGCTACCACTGGTTTGGTCATTATTTTCCTTGCATACATGTTTCCTTTTGTGATGGTAGTGATTAATTCTTTAAAACAGAAGCGGGACATCATCAAGAGTCCTTTTTCATGGCTCTATACAATTAAAGGCCTGTCTTTTGACAATTTTGTGAAGGCATTCACTCAGATGGACTTCCTCAATGCTTTTAAGAATTCATTGATAGTTACAGTATCCGCTACTTTGCTTGTCACACTGTTGGCAGCTATGCTGGCATACTACATTGTACGGCACAACAATATGATTTCTAAAATAACATTTGCCCTCATGGTGGCGTCGATGATTATTCCTTTTCAGGCAATTATGATTCCGCTGGTCAGCATTTATGGAGGGACTTTAAATGTTTTGAACCACAGGCTGACTTTGATATTCATGCATACTGGTTTTTCTATGGCAATGTCCGTGTTCATGTTCCACGGTTTTATCAAGGGCAGTGTACCGATAGCGCTGGAGGAGGCGGCTTACATAGATGGCTGCACACGGAGACAGACATTCTTTAAGATTGTATTTCCGCTTTTGAAGCCCATTATTTCTACCATGGTGATTTTAAATGCGCTTGCATTCTGGAATGACTTCCTCCTTCCGTCTCTGGTACTGACGGATAAGAAACTTCTGACACTGCCATTGTCCACGTACAGCTTTTACGGTACTTATTCCGCGGATTACGGAACAATCATGGCAGGGCTGCTCTTATGTGTCGTTCCGATTCTCATATTGTATATTATCTTGCAGAGACAGATAATCAGCGGTGTTGTTGCCGGTGCGGTAAAATAATAAATAGAAAGAAAAGGAAGAATATGATAAAAGATAGTTTACATCTCAAGGCTCCGGGAAACTGGATGAACGACCCCAATGGTTTTATCTATTATCAAGGAAAATATCATCTTTTTTATCAGCATTTCCCCTACGCTCCGGCGTGGGGGACCATGCATTGGGGGCATGCTGTCAGTGAAGATTTGGTTCATTGGCAGCATCAAGACATTGCATTGTTTCCGTCAAAAGACTATGACAGGAACGGAATCTTTTCGGGGAGCGCTGTGGAAAGAGACGGGCGCATGCTGCTCTATTATACAGCGGTGCGGTATCTGGAAGAAGACGCAGAAAATATACACAGATGCCCCGAGGGAAGATTTGAGAGCAGTCAGGCCATGATAAGCTCGGCGGACGGTTATATCTTCGACAATTGGATGGACAAAAGGCAGATTATTCCGGTTGTCAGAGACAGGAGATATGCCGATGCCACCCACACGAGGGATCCTAAAGTGTGGAAGTACGGAAATCAATATTATATGGTGCTGGGAAGTACTTTGGACGGACAGCAGGGACGTGTGCTGTTTTACCGGAGCGAGGACGGGAATGACTGGGAGTATGTCAGCCAATACAGCGACAAATCGTTCGGGGAGATACTGGAGTGCCCGGATATTTTCCGTGTTGGTGACAGATATGTATTTATCGGTTCCCCCATGGGAATTATGAATGACGGATTAGAGTATTCTGCTCATTCTATCTGTACAGAAGCGGAATTCACAGAGGAAGTCTGTGAGCTTAAGCTGGCGGGACAGCATCAATTTGTGGATTGTGGGCTGGATTTGTATGCGCCTCAGACTTGTCTTGACAAAGAGGGCAGGAGGGTCATGGTTGCGTGGATGAGGATGCCTTATGCGGCAGAGGCGGATGACAGAGCGATGTGGAGAGGGATGATGTGCCTTCCGAGAATTGTAGAACTAAAGGAGAGCCATGTTTATTTCTGTGTTCATCCCGAGGTCGAGTCATATTTTTGCAAAAGGGTGGAAGACAGAGAAGAGCTTGATTTCCGCACACCCTTTCGCCTGAAGACTAAGGTTCAGGCAGGGGAAACAATTGACATCGGCGGATACCGCATCTGGGTAGAGGATGACTGTATCAGGACAGACCGGAGCAAAGTGTTTGTAAGGACAGACTATGGAGCGGATACGAAGGACGTAGATAATTACCGTATGATAAGCAGTACGCCGGCACTTCATGGAAAGTATGAGCTGGATATTTTTGTTGAGCCGAACCTGATCGAGATATTTGTCAATGGAGGACAATATGTCTTGAGTAATATAGTGTATGGTCTGGGGAGCCGGCTTGACGGACATATTGAAGAGATTTATATAGGAGCGAGCGGTGACGTGTAGGGAGAGAGGATATGGGCAAAAAAGCAGATATTTTTGAGAAAAGAATGAAGCAGCACCATGACGAGCTTCGGTGGCTGTACATGGAGCTGTACCAGAACGGAGATATGTTTGCGGAACTGTGCTCCCAGATGTATGCCTATTATAATATGCGTCGTCAAAAGTTACATAACCGTGACGAAAGACGGGTGCGGGAGCCGGAATGGTTCAAGAAAAACGATATGCTGGGGATGATGCTTTATATTGACAATTTTGCGGGAGACCTGAAAGGGGTACAGAGGAAGCTGGATTACCTGAAGTCCTGTAATGTGAACTGTGTGCATCTGATGCCGTTTTTAGATTCACCCGAGGGACGCTCGGACGGCGGGTATGCCGTAGCAGATTTTCGGAAAGTGAAACCGGAGCTAGGGACGATGGAAGACTTGTCAGAACTCACGGACGCATGCCACACAAAAGGGATGAATGTCTGTATGGATTTTGTGATGAATCATACCTCTGACGAGCATGAGTGGGCAAGGCGTGCCAGAGGCGGGGACGGAGAATATATGAGCCGTTATTTCTTTTATGACAGCTATGAGATTCCCAGCCGGTACGAAAAGACAGTTCCTCAAGTATTTCCGACCACTGCGCCGGGGAATTTTACATACCTTCCGGAGCGGAACGCACATGTGCTGACTACGTTTTATCCATATCAGTGGGATTTGAATTACCGGAATCCACGGGTATTCAATGAAATGATGTACAACTTTTTATATTTGGCGAATCGGGGAATCGACATTATCCGTATCGATGCGGTGCCTTATATTTGGAAGGAGCTTGGAACATCCTGTCGTAATCTTCCGCAGGTACATACGATTGTCAGGATGATGAGGATAATCAGTGAGATTGTGTGCCCCAGTGTCATTCTTCTGGGGGAGGTAGTGATGGAACCGGCAAAGGTGGTCCCGTATTTTGGGACAGTTGAGAAACCGGAATGTCATATGCTCTACAATGTAACGACGATGGCTACTACTTGGAACAGTGTGGCGGCAAATGATATACGGCTCCTGAGAAAGCAGATGGATGTGGTGAACAGCCTACCCAAGGAATATACATTCTTGAATTATCTTAGATGCCATGATGACATTGGCTGGGGATTGGACTATGATACTTTAGAATGGTGGGGGATGAAAGAGATACCCCATAAGAGATTTTTAAATGACTTCTTTACCGGCAGAATACCGGGGAGCGTAAGCAGAGGTGAGTTATATAACGATGATCCGGTGACTCAGGACGCAAGATTTTGTGGGACAACGGCTTCCATGTGTGGAATCGAGAGTGCGGGATTCGAGTGCAACGCACTTAAGCTTAAGGAAGCAGTCCAGATGGATATCATGCTTCATGCCTATATGCTGACGCAGACAGGTATTCCCATGCTATACAGCGGAGATGAGATTGGGCAGGTCAATGATTACAGTTATAAAGAAAATGCGGCTAAATACATGGATTCACGGTACGTGCACCGTGGAAAATTCCACTGGGAGCTGGCGGAACTCCGTGACGATACAGCATCTGTAGAAGGCCAGATATTTCAAGCTCTTTTAAAATTAGAGAATATACGAAGGCGGGAAACGGTATTTTCACCGGCGGCAAATGTCTATACTTATGATGTAAAAGACGATGCGGTGCTCTGCATCATGCGGGAGCTGGGAGAAGATAAATTTTTTGCCATTTTCAACTTTGGAAGTCAGATGCGGACGGCTTGGATGCAGGAAGAGGGAGATTATATAGATTTGCTGACGGGGGAGGACAGGCAGATGAAAGATGTCTGGCTGCCGGCCCATGGCTTTGTGTGGGCGAAAAGGAAACCGGTAAAGAAGGATGAGAAAGGGGAATAAGTATATGGCGGATAACAGGAAAAAGGATTGGTGGAAGCAGGCGGTAATCTATCAGATTTATCCCCGCAGCTTTCAGGACAGCAACGGGGACGGTATCGGAGATATCCAAGGAATCATCGGCAGGCTTGACTACCTGCAGGAATTGGGTGTGGATGCGGTCTGGCTCTCCCCGGTATGCTGTTCGCCGCAGGATGACAATGGTTATGACATCTCGGATTATCAAGATATAGATCCCATGTTCGGCACACTCGCGGATATGGAGGAGCTGATCGAGGAGGCCGGAAGACGGAACATAAAGATTATCCTTGACTTAGTCCTCAACCATACTTCTGACGAGCACCGATGGTTTAAAGAGGCGCTGAAGGGGAAAGAGAATCCATATCATGACTATTATATATGGCGTGACGGGAAGGCAGGAATACTTCCCAATGGGCTGAAAGCAGGCTTTGGCGGATCTGCGTGGGAATGGGTGCCGGAACTTGAGCAGTATTATTTTCACCAATTTTCTGTAAAACAGCCGGATTTAAACTGGGAGAATCCGAAAGTACGCAGGGAGATATATGATATGATTCTCTGGTGGATGGAGAAAGGGATAGGAGGATTCCGGCTGGATGTCATCGACCAGATTGCCAAGGAGCCTGACCGGCTGATTACAAGCAATGGGCCGAGACTCCATGAGTACATCCGTGAACTGAGCAGAGAGACCTTTCAAAAGGGCTGTCTGATTACTGTAGGGGAAACTTGGGGGGCAGATGTGGAGCGGGCGAAGCTCTACAGCAGCCCGGACGGCAGCGAGTTCTCCATGGTGTTCCAATTCGAGCATATGGGTATTGACCAGCAGGAAGACGGTGAGAAGTGGGATATGGCGCCCTTCTCTCTGTCACGTTTCAAGGAGATTATGGAGAAATGGCAGACCGGGCTTTATGGATGCGGATGGAACAGCCTGTTCTGGGAGAATCACGATTTGCCCAGAAGTGTCTCCCGCTGGGGGGATGACGGGGAATACCGCAGACAGTCGGCCAAGATGCTGGCTATCCTGCTCCACGGGATGCAGGGAACACCCTACATATATCAGGGAGAAGAATTGGCCATGAAGAACGTAAAGTATGGGGAGGAGGACTATCGGGATATTGAGACGCTCAATATGTATAAAGAGCGGCTGGCAAAAGGGTACAATAAAGCGGATGTGATGCATGCTATCCATGCCAGAAGCCGGGATAATGCCAGAACACCTATGCAGTGGAGTGGGGAGGAGAATGCCGGATTTACAGAAGGGAATCCTTGGATAAAGGTGAATCCGGATTATACGGAAATCAATGTCAGGCAGCAGCTGGCAGATACCGATTCTGTTTTTTATTGTTATAAACAGTTGATTGCGCTGCGGAAGCAATACGCTGTATTCACGGACGGCAGGTTTGAAATGCTGATGAAGGAGGATGAACAGCTTTTTGCGTATACAAGAAGCAGTGAGAAGGATGAGATTCTGGTGTATGTCAATTTCAGCGGGGAAGAAGCCGCATTCACACTGCCTGAAAAGTGGGTAGGAGCAAAAGTTCTGATCTGCAATGAGAGAAGTAAGAAAAAAGAGGTAGTCAAACCATACGAGGCCGCTATTCTTTATAGGAAGAAATAAGTTCAATGATTCATTTATCGACTTATGCCCCTTTCTGTGATATTATAATCACTGTATTATAGAACACAGAAAGGGGCATTTTCTATGGAAAATACATCCGACAATAAACCAAAAAAACATATTTGTCTGGGGCTTCTGGCTCATGTGGATTCGGGAAAAACTACATTGTCAGAGAGCATCCTGTATATGAGCGGGGCAATCCGAAGTCTTGGACGGGTAGACCATAAAGATGCTTTTTTAGATACACATGAATTGGAAAGGCAGAGAGGGATTACTATTTTTGCCAAACAGGCGGTATTTCCCCTTGGGGACACGGAAGTGACACTTCTCGACACACCGGGGCATGTTGATTTCTCGGCGGAGATGGAGCGCACGCTTCAGGTGCTTGACTATGCAGTGCTTGTCATCAATGGAGCCAGCGGGGTGCAGGGTCATACGGTTACGCTCTGGAAGCTGCTGGAGCGATATGGGATTCCTGTTTTTCTGTTTATTAATAAGATGGATCAAGAAGGAACGGACAGGGACAGACTTTTAAACGAGCTGTCAAGTGAGCTGGATAACGGATGCATTGATTTTATATGTATAGGGGACGGCAAAGGGCAGAGTGTATCCGAAGCCAAGAGAGAGAAGGCTCTGGAGCAGCTGGCAATGTGCGATGAATCTGCTTTGGAGCATTATCTGGAGCACGGGTCGGTGAATAAGGGCGATATTATCAGGATGATTCATGAACGGAAGGTATTTCCCTGCTATTTTGGATCGGCCCTTAAGCTTACCGGGGTGGAGGAATTGCTGGAAGGTTTGAATCATTACACAGAAGCTCCTGAGTATCCGGATGCGTTTGCCGCCAAGGTATTTAAGATATCGAGAGATAAGCAGGGAAGCCGTTTGACCCACATGAAAATCACCGGCGGGACTCTGCGGGTAAAGGATGTGATCGGTGAAAAAATCAACCAGATACGCGTCTACTCCGGTGACAAATATGAGGTGGTAAATGAGGCGCCGGCGGGGGCAGTGTGTGCTGTCGCAGGATTGGAATATACCTATCCCGGGCAAGGGCTGGGGGCGGAGGCGGCGTCCGAAGCGCCGGTGCTGGAGCCAGTGCTCAGCTATCAGATCGTGCTGCCGCAGGGGGCGGATGTACATACAAGTTTAAAAAATTTGCGGCTGCTCGAGGAGGAAGAACCTCAGCTCCATATTGTCTGGAATGAACAGTTGAGTGAGATTCATGTTCAAGTCATGGGGGAGATACAGATTGAGATACTGAAAAGCCTTATGAAAGAACGTTTTGATATGGAGGTGGAATTTGGCGCCGGAAATATTGTATACAAGGAGACCATCTTAAATCCAGTGGAGGGAATCGGCCATTTTGAGCCTCTTAGGCATTATGCGGAAGTACATCTTCTTTTGGAACCGGGGGAACCCGGAAGCGGGCTAGTATTTGGCACAAAATTAAGTGAAGATGAACTGGACGGCAACTGGCAGCGCCTGATTCTCACCCATTTGAAAGAGCGGGAACATCTGGGAGTCTTGACCGGCTCTCCGATTACAGATATGAAAATTTCTCTGATTGCGGGACGGGCCCATAAAAAGCATACAGAGGGGGGAGATTTCCGGCAGTCTACCTACCGGGCAGTACGGCAGGGCTTAAAGAAGGCGGAGAGTATTCTTTTGGAGCCATATTATTCCTTCCGGCTTGAGATGCCCTCGGAATGTGTGGGAAGGGCTATGGCTGACATTCAAAAGATGAGCGGCAGCTTTGAACCGCTCCAGCCCGGGACAGATTTGGCAGTCTTGTCAGGCAGCGCACCCGTATCAGAGATGCGGGATTATCAAAGAGAATTTATTGCTTATACAAAAGGCAGAGGTCGTATGTCCTCCCGAATCAAGGGATATGAGCCTTGTCATAATACGGAAGAAGTTATAGAGGCTATAGGATATGATTCAGAGCGTGATCTGGATAATCCCACAGGTTCTGTCTTCTGTGCTCATGGCGCCGGATTCACAGTGAGCTGGGATGAGGTGGAACAATACATGCACGTGGAGAGCGGCTGGGAAGACGCGGACAAAGTGAGTGGAAAGAATGAGAGCAAAATAGTGGAACAGCCGGTATATGATGCACAGAAGTATGGGCAGAATGAAAAGGAGCTGGAAAGAATCTTTGAGCGGACGTATGGGCCCATCAAAAGAAGGCAGGTACCGGAGATAAGAAGAACAGCCGCAGGCGCGAAGGAGAGCGAGTATCGTCCGCCTAAAAAGAAGAAGCAAGAGGAAGAGAGTTACCTGTTGGTGGACGGTTATAATATTATCTTTGCGTGGGAAGAATTAAAAGAACTGGCGGAGATAAATATCATGAGCGCAAGGGATAAGCTGATGGATATTTTGAGTGACTATCAAGGCTATCGCAGGATGACATTAATTCTTGTATTTGACGCCTATAAAGTGGCGGGAAATCCGGGGACTATTTTCAAATACCATAATATTCATGTGGTCTACACAAAAGAGGCTGAGACAGCAGACCAGTATATAGAAAAGACAGTGCACAAAATCGGGAAAAAATATCATGTAACGGTGGCTACGTCAGATGCTTTGGAGCAGGTGATCATCCTCGGCCAAGGCGGACATCGGATTTCGGCGGAAGGGCTGAGGCAGGAGGTAGAAGCCGCAAAGACTGAATTGAGGGCGGAATACTTATCGAAAAAGCTGAGCGGACGCAGTTACTTGTTTGACAATCTGACCGGAGAGACAGCGGAGGCGGTTGAAGAACTGCGCCGCAGCGAGGAATAAGGGGAGTAAGCATATGCGGATAAAAGATTTGATATTATTTGAAAATCTAACAGAAGAAGAGATGCAAAAGAGTATCGCCTGTTCCCAGTCGACCACACAGACGTACAGAAAAGGAGAGATTATTTATCATGAGGAGGATAAGCCCGGTAAACTGTATTTTATATTAGAAGGAAGTGTGGAATTAGGGCAGAATAAGCCTATGGGCAGACTCAGCAATATTGAGCATCTAACGCAAGGACAAGCCTTTGGTGAAATTGAATTGTTTCTGGAGCACGAAACACATGCGTATTACGCAAAAGCAGAAGACGAAGTGACGCTTTTTGCAATATCCAAACATTTCTTTAAAAGTACTTGTGCTAAAAACTGTGCGCATCATAACAAAATTATCTATAATATGCTGCGCCTTTTTGCGCAGGAGGCGGAAAAGAATATCCAAAAATTACAGCTTTTGACGAGCGGCACTCTCCGTCAGAGGATAGCGCACTATCTCATGAGCCAGAGTCAGGGCAGCAAAACAATCGTGCTTTCGATGAAAAGAGAGGAATTGGCCGCCCATCTCAACACTACACGTCCCAGCTTATCGAGAGAATTGTCCGCCATGCAGAGAGAGGGAATGATAAAAATTAAAGACCGCACGCGTGTGCAGATACAAGACTTTACATGTCTGCAGAAAGAAATAGACGGCGTCTTTCATTGATTCAAGACGCCGTCATTAACAGATATGTATTATTCAACAATAAATACTTCTTTTCCCATGCCGCAGATAGGACAAACCCAATCATCCGGAATATCTTCAAAGGCTGTTCCCGGTGCGATTCCGCCGTCCGGATCACCTACTTCAGGGTCATATACATATCCACAAGGTTCACAAACATATTTTTTCATTTTAATATCCTCCTGATAAATTAATCAATTTTATATTTACAGAATACATAAAATGGAATTGAATTTCTGTAACAAATGTTACGAAATATAAAAATTAATACAAAAGTAGAGAAACAAATCCGGCAAATACTTGTAGGGACTGTTAGAATGGATTACAATGAGAGGATAGAAACAAATGAGCGGTTCACGAGGTAGCAAGTTATGGGAAAAGATAATTTATATGAACAGTTACTGCTGGAAACGGCTGCGTGGGACGAAATGACTAATGTGGCAAGCCGAAGATCAGGAAAAGCAAAATTAGAGAGAAAACTGCAGAAAGCAAGAGAAGAAAATAAAATTATTACGGTCGCTATGTATGATGTGAACGGATTACAGTCTATTAATGAGGTTTATGGCCGCACAGAGGGCGATAAGGTCTTGCGTTTCCTTGCGGATATGACCAAAAAAAATCTCGATGAACAGGATTATATATTCCGTCTAAGCAGTGATGAGTTTATTGTAGTCTTTTATGGGAAGAGCCGTAAAGAGGCTGACGGCCGCATAAAGAAAGCGTTGGAACAGATTAGAGATAACACGGGGTATTACTCCGGCCAGTCAGAGGTAGGGTATTGTTATGGACTGAAAGAGGTATGCCCGGAGGAGAACATTACAGTGTCCAACATTATCTCTGAGGCGGATGGGCAGATGTACCGTCAGAAGAAGCAGTACCACATTCTGCGGGCGCAGCGGGATATCCAGACAATGACAATCGGAGGCATGAAAGCGGAACTCTTTGAATATGACAAGGAGCATCTATACGAGGCTCTGATCGAGGGGACGGACGATTATATCTTTGTTGGAAATATGAAGACAGGGACGTTCCGTTATCCTCCTGCCATGGTAGATGAATTTGGGCTTCCGGGAGAAATCGTAGAAAATGCGGCGGCGTTTTGGGGAAAACTGATACATCCCCATGATGAAAAGGATTTTCTTGAGAGTAATCAGGAAATAGCTGACGGGCGCACAGAATATCATGACATTCAATACCGTGCCCGCAATGTTCTGGGAGAATGGATATGGCTCAGGTGCAGAGGGAAGATGATTCGTGACACGAACGGTGAGCCGGCATTATTTGCCGGAATGATATCTAATCTAGGAAAAAGGGATCAGATTGACCACATGACCGGTTTGATGAACCGATTCAAATTTGAGGGTGATATTAAAAAATATCTGGTAGATTATGAGAATGTGAAATCTCTTGGAATTATGATACTTGATATGGACACATTCCGGAATATTAATGATCTCTATAATCGCTCTTTCGGGGATGAAGTACTCCGGATAACGGGGCAGAGGATTGCGGACATGCTCCCTCAGGAAGCAGAGATTTACCGTTTGGACGGGGATGAATTCGGAATTATTATTGTGAACGGTAATGCAGAGGCGTGTGGCGGTATCTATGAAAAAATACAGAAAAAGTATAGAAAGCAGCAGGAGTATCTTGGGAAGAAATATTATTGTACGCTTTCCGCGGGTTCCGTATGTTATCCGCAGAACGCAGACACATACCTTGACTTGATGAAGTTTGCCAACTATTCGCTGGAGTCATCAAAGCATGCCGGAAAGAACAGAAATACTATTTTTTCCGCAGACATATTGGAGGGGCGAGAACGTAAACTGGAATTGACAGAGCTTCTTAGGGAAAGCGTGGAGAGAGGATTTGCAGGATTTTCTGTATACTATCAGCCACAGATTGATTCTCAGACGAGAGCGCTGTATGGAGCGGAAGCGTTAGCGAGATGGAAGTGCCCTAAATTCGGAACTGTTTCGCCGTTCGAGTTCATTCCAATATTGGAGGAGACCGGTATGATTATACCGTTCGGGGGATGGATATTCAGGAAAGCTGCAGAGCAGTGTAAAATATGGTGCCAGAAGATTCCGGATTTTCATATGAGCGTAAATCTTTCCTATCTACAGCTACTGGAAGGAGACATTACTTCGTTTGTGTTTGATACACTTGAGGACATTGGCCTTTCGCCGTCCAATATTACACTAGAATTGACGGAAACGTATCTTGTGAAAGCGGATAGAGACATCTTGGATATGTTGTGCGAAATGCGGGAAAAGGGAATCCGGATAGCCATGGACGATTTCGGAGTGGGATATTCTTCCCTGTATTCCTTGAAAAATATACCGGTGGATATCGTTAAAATAGACAAGGGATTTGCCAAAGATATTGTAAAAGATTTGTTCAGTGTGACTTTTGTCCGTTCCATCACGGAACTTTGCCATAATGTAGGGAAAACGGTCTGCCTTGAAGGGGTGGAGACGGAACCTGAATATTCCGTGGTAAGGGGGACGGGGCTGGAATTAATCCAAGGTTATTTTTTTGGAAAGCCAGTTCCGCCGGAAGTATTTGAGCAAAACTTTATCATATAGAATGAATGTAGATAGAGGGTGTGTATCTAAAAAAATAATAAAATTCTATTGACATTTATGAATTCGGAGTCTAAACTGAATAAGAAAACAAAAGAAACGGGGTGCTGGCGCGAAAGCCGGCTGAGAGTAAGACTGTAAGTGTCTTTAACCCATATACCTGATCTGGATAATGCCAGCGTAGGAACAAAAAATAACATTCATTTTTTGAGCGTAAAACCCTGTCAGGTTGTAACAGTAACCCGGCAGGGTTCTTTTGATTGCACGCATGTGCAATCTATTATACCATAGGAAACTTCGTTTCAGATTCTGCCGGAGAGATTAGAAAGAGGAGGAAATAAGATTATGAACGCAAGTGTAGCAATTCAGACACTGCCGGAAGCGGCAAATGACGAGGAGTTAATCCGTATTGTGGATGAGGTGATTGCCTATATTAAGAGCACCGGGCTTAACTGTTATGTAGGCCCTTTTGAGACGGCAATCGAAGGCGACTACGATGAGCTGATGGATATCGTTAAAGAGTGCCAGCACATCGCTGTCAGGGCGGGGGCGCCATCTGTGGCCGCTTATATCAAGGTGTCTTACAAACCGGAAGGAGACGTGCTGACCATTGAAAAGAAAGTCACAAAACACCACCAGTAAGATATGGCCGTTACTGGCTGTTGTGATGATTCTGGCTGTCTGGCAGACGGCGAGCGGTACCGGGCTCATATCGAAATTTATGCTGCCCTCGCCGCTTGATGTGGTGAAAGCATTTATTCAGGATTTCCCGCTTCTGATGGATAATGCAAAAGTAACACTTTTGGAAGCGTTTATCGGTCTGGCGATGGGAATTCTGATTGGATTTCTGATGGCCGTGCTCATGGATAGGTTTGACAAGATGTATCAGGCGATGTATCCGCTGATTGTGCTGACTCAGACCGTGCCTACGGTGGCGATTGCGCCGCTTTTGGTGCTGTGGTTCGGTTATGAGATGCTTCCCAAGGTGATTCTGATTGTAATTGTGACATTCTTCCCGATTACGGTCAGCCTGCTGGACGGATTCCGCGGGGCGGACAGAGATACAATCAGCCTCATGCGTTCCATGGGTGCATCAAAAATGCAGATATTTTGGTTCGTGAAATTCCCCGGTTCTTTGAGCCAGTTTTTCGCTAGCCTCCGTATTGCGGTCTCCTATGCGGTTGTAGGAGCGGTGATTTCGGAATGGCTGGGGGGATTTCAAGGACTTGGCGTATATATGACAAGAGTAAAGAAGGCATTTTCTTTTGACAAGATGTTTGCGGTTATTTTTTTGATATCTGCGATTAGTCTGCTGTTGATGTGGGCTGTAAATCTGCTGCAGAAGAAATGTATGCCTTGGGAGGAGAAGAAGTAGAATGAAGAAAAGAATATTAGCAATCGTATTGGCGGCTGCCATGACAGGCGCGCTGATTGGCTGTGCGGATAAAGGGAAAGATACGGAGAAAAAAGAGAAGATTACTTTCGTGCTTGACTGGACTCCGAATACCAATCATACGGGATTATATGTGGCGCAGGAAAAGGGATATTTTGAGGAGGCTGGTTTGGAAGTTGAAATCGTACAGCCGCCGGAAGACGGGGCGGAGGTGCTGGTGGCATCTGGAAAAGCCCAGTTCGGCGTATCCTTTCAGGACAGTATGATGCCGGCCATTACTGGAGAGGATGCCATGCCTATCGAGGCCGTGGCCGCCATTCTTCAGCACAACACGTCAGGAATCGTATCACGCAAAGGGGAGGGGATGGACCGCCCGAAGGGAATGGAAGGTAAGAAGTACGCTACATGGGATTTGGATTTGGAGAAGGCTACTATCAAAAACGTGGTGGAAGCCGACGGCGGAGACTTCAGCAAGATTGAGATGATTCCGAGTACGGTCACAGATGAGGTGTCCGCGCTGGAGAGCAAATCGGTGGACGCTATCTGGATATTCTATGGGTGGGCCGGAATCGCCTGTGAAGTAGCTGGACTTGAGACAGACTATTTTGCGTTTAAAGACATCAACCCGGCGCTTGATTTTTACACCCCGGTTATTATCGGCAACAGTGATTGGATGAAAGAGAACCCGGATTCAGCCAAGGCGTTTCTGTCCGCGGTTCAAAAGGGATACGAATATGCCGTGGAGAGTCCGGACGACGCGGCCGACATCTTGCTGAAGGCATCTCCTGAGCTTGACGAAGAACTCGTAAAAGCGAGTCAGGCGTATATGAAGGAACAGTACATCGCAGACGCCAAACAATGGGGCTATATTGAACCGGCACGCTGGAATGCATTTTATAACTGGGTAAATGAAAATGGCCTGTCTGAGTCAGAGATACCTGAGAATACCGGATTTACCAATGAATATCTGGAGAAATAAAACTTATGTCAGATTTAATAGTAACAGATGTTACGCTTTCATACGAAAAGAAGAATGTCATCGAAGATATTACCATTGAGCTCCATGACAATGAACTGGTCTGCCTTCTGGGCGCCAGCGGGGGCGGGAAGACTACCTTATTTAATGTAATCGCAGGGCTCAATACGCCTGATAAGGGGACGGTAGTGCTGGACGGGGAAGATATCACCGGACAGCCGGGGCATATCAGCTATATGCTGCAGAAGGATTTGCTGCTTCCATATAAGACAATCGAGGACAATGTGGCTCTGCCGCTTTTTATCAAAGGCGAAAAAAAGAAGGCGGCACGGGAGCGGGTAGGCGGATTCTTTGAGGAGTTCGGGCTGGAAGGAACACAGAAAAAGTATCCTCATCAGTTATCCGGCGGTATGCGCCAGCGGGCGGCACTTCTCAGAACCTACATGTTCTCAAGGAATATTGCGCTTTTGGACGAGCCTTTCAGCGCACTGGATACATTGACAAAGGCCGAGATGCACAAATGGTATCTGGATGTAATGGATAAGATTCACCTGTCTACGCTGTTCATTACACATGATATCGATGAGGCCATTCTTTTGTCGGATCGAATCTATCTTCTGACCGGGGTCCCGGGGCGTATTACGGAGGAGATTTTGATAAAAGAACCAAAGCCCAGACGGAAGGATTTTAATTTGACGGAAGAATTTCTTGATTATAAAAAAGAAATATTAGCAAAGCTTTAGGGAAAAAGAGCATTTCGGGTTGCGAAATGCTCTTTTCAAGTCTAAAATAGAGTCAGACAGTCACGAAAGGGAGAATGACATGATAAGAGATGCAGTCATAGAAGATTTGCCAGAGCTTCTGGAAATCTATAATTATGAAGTGCTTAATGGAAACGCGACCTTTGATGAGGTGGAGGAAACCTACGGGCAGAGGAAAGAATGGTTTTCTCATTTTACCGGTAAATATCCGCTTTTGGTCGAAGTGCGGGACGGGAAGGTCGTCGGATATGCAGGCGCTTACGAGCTGTTCCCAAAGCCTGCTTATCATATTTCTGCGGAGGTAACGCTTTATATTGCAAAAGAGTTTCGCGGTCAAGGCATCGGAGAAAGGCTCTTGGGAGCTTTAATCGAACGAGTGAAGGGGGAAGGGCAGATTGAAGCGCTGTTCTCACTGATTACCGCGACGAATGAGGGGAGTATCCGTCTTCATGAAAAGATGGGATTTTCCCACGACGGGGTCCTGCGCAGCTCTGGCATAAAGTTCGGGGAACGTCTGGATGTGGAAATTTACCGCTTAGATGTACGCACTGAGCGGTAGAGTATATAGAGAAGGAAAAGAATGAAAGAGAGGATTTTACAATGATTCTATTTAATTGCGATTACACAGAAGGAGCCCATCCGAGAATCATGGAGCGGCTCATGAAAACAAATATGGAGCAGACAATGGGATATGGCGAGGACGAATACTGCGAGCGGGCTCGCACGGCCATCCGTAAAGCCTGTGATGCTCCGGATGCGGATGTGCATTTTCTTGTGGGCGGGACACAGAGTAATCTGACCGTCATTTCATCCGTGCTTAAGGCACATCAAGGTGTGCTGTGTGCGGATACGGGACATATCAATGTACATGAGACGGGCGCAATCGAAGCGTGTGGCCACAAAGCGTTAGCGCTGCCCTGTGAAGAGGGAAAAATCACGGCAGAGCAGATTCAAAAGGAATACGACCTCCACTGGAGCGACGAGTCCCATGAGCATATGGTACAGCCGAAAATGGTTTATATTTCTCATCCTACAGAGTTGGGTACACTGTATACAAAGGCGGAGCTTCAGGCCATCCGCGAAGTGTGTCTGGCCTGCGGTCTTTATTTGTTTTTAGACGGAGCACGTATGGGGTATGGCCTTATGGCTCCGGGAACGGATGTGACCCTTGCTGATATCGCAGAGCTTACAGATGTTTTCTACATAGGCGGAACGAAGGTTGGAGCGCTGTTCGGGGAGGCTGTCGTTATCACCAATTCGGCAATGAAGCCTGATTTTCGCTATGTTATCAAGCAAAAGGGCGGCATGCTGGCAAAGGGCAGACTTCTGGGAATCCAATTTTTAGAGTTATTTGAGGACGGACTCTACTATGAAATATCAAAACATGCCATTGACATGGCGATGCTGTTGAAAGAAGGACTGAGAGAAAAGGGATATCCGTTCTTTATGGAGAGCGATACGAACCAGCAGTTTATTATAGTGGAGGATGGAAAGATAGAAGAAATCAGGAAAAAATACGGTGTGACCTATCTCCAGAGATATGACGAGTCACGCAGCGTCATCCGGCTGTGTACGAGCTGGGCGACGAAAGAGGAGAATGTAAAAGAATTTTTGTCAGATATGTAACAAAATAGAGAGAGTATTTGGCGCAGAAGCTCGTTCTAGGAACTGGCTCCTGCGTCTTTTTAATTACTTAGGTATGTAAAC
Source organism: Bariatricus massiliensis (assembly GCF_900086725.1). Classification (GTDB taxonomy): domain Bacteria; phylum Bacillota; class Clostridia; order Lachnospirales; family Lachnospiraceae; genus Allocoprococcus; species Allocoprococcus massiliensis. The sequence goes on from NZ_LT574836.1 coordinate 49,384, forward strand.
AAATATTTGGTAAAAAATATTATAAAATTATAAATTATATAGAAATCAGGTTGACATTTTTGGGTAATAGACATAGAATAACCGTTAGACATCTAACTAATGGAGGTGATAATGTGGAACCGGAGGATTTTGATCCGAAGAATATGAATCTTGAAAATATGCCATTGCAGATGTTGTTTCATCAAGTAGGGCATATGCATAAACATTATTTTATGCAGCTTCTGCAGCAGATGAACTTGAAGCCGGGGCAGGCGGGAATATTATTTGTGCTGAATAGATATGGAGAGCTTTCTCAGCGGGAGCTGGCGGACAGGATAGGTGTGAAGCCCCCGTCGGTGACGGTAGCGCTGCAGAAGATGGAGAAGAACCAGTATATAGTCAGGCGGCCGGATGAATGTGACCAGCGGATTACCCGCATCGGAATTACGGATAAGGGGAAAGACTGTGTAAGTAACATGAGCCAGATCGTAGGGCAGACGGAGGAGCTGCTTTTCTGCAATATGAGCAGTGAGGAGCTTATGCTTTTGCGGAGGCTGCTGCTCCAGATGCGTGACAATATTTTGGCTGTGAAGGGCTTTGACATGTCAGGTATTAGGAAGCCACCCCATATGGAGTGTGAACACGATGAATTTTAAGGATGACTGTTTTGACGCATCCATTATGTAAGAACTAGAAAGGAAGGACAACAGGTGTATGAGTAAATTATTTAAGTATTTGAAGCCTTATGCCGCATCGATTGCAGCGATTGTCGCTATTTTGATTGTGCAGGCATTTTGCGACTTATCTCTGCCGGCTTATACGTCCGACATTGTAAATGTTGGAATCCAGCAGGGGGGGATTGATGATAAAATTCCGCAGGCTTTGAGGGAAGAGGATATGGATAAGCTTCTTCTTTTCATGAGCGAGGAAGATGCCGCGGTTGTGAAACAAGCGTATGAGCTGAAGAGCACCGACACCGGGTATGACTATGACGGGGCCGTGTATGTACTGGATTCCAGTAAAAAGGAAGACGAGGAGACAGTAGATAAACTGGTTGAAATCATGGGAAAACCAATGCTTCTGACATCCGGTTTTGAGTCTGACAGCGATATGACAAAACAGATGGAAGACTCAATGAAGGAGAACATGAAGTCTGCCATGGAGCAGCAGGCGCAGGCTCAGATGGAGGCGGCGCAAAGCCAGATGACCGATGAGCAGAAGGCAATGCTTGCGGCAAATCCGGAGGCGGCACAGAAGCAGCAGGAAGAAGCGAAGGCAAAAATCGACGCTCAATTAAAGAAAATCGATGATGCAGATGCGTTCCAGCTCTTAGAAATGATTCCGGACGAACAGCGCTCGGAGATTACTGAAAATATAAGCAAGGGTATGGCAGATATGCCTGAGACGATGGTGGAACAGGCGGCTACGGCCTATATTAAGACGGCATATAAGAACCTCGGTGTAAACACAAATTCCATACAATATAAATATATTTTAACTACCGGGGCAAAGATGATTGGCCTCGCATTCCTTGGAATGGCGGCAAGTGTATTAGTTGGATTTCTCGCATCCAGAGTCGCTGCCAGCACTGGACGTGATTTGAGAGGAAGAGTATTCAAGAGAGTAGTTGGATTTTCTAATGGAGAATTCGATAAATTCTCCACCGCTTCGTTAATTACAAGAAGTACGAATGATATTCAGCAGATTCAAATGTTGGTAGTCATGCTCTTGAGGATGGTGCTCTATGCGCCGATTATTGCTGCGGGTGGTATCTTCAAAGTATTCCATACGAATGTGGATATGTCCTGGATTATCGCGGTGGCGGTAGGACTAATTCTCTTGATTGTTATTGTTCTCTTTACAACGGTCATGCCAAAATTCAAGATTCTGCAGAACTTGGTCGACAAACTGAATTTGGTGACAAGAGAAATTCTTACAGGCCTCCCGGTCATCCGTGCATTTAGTACAGAGAAGTACGAAGAGGGGCGGTTTGATTCCGCTAATAAAAACTTGATGAAGACACAGTTGTTTGTCAATCGTGCGATGACGTTCATGATGCCGGCCATGATGCTGGTAATGAATGGAATTTCTGTACTGATAGTATGGACCGGAGCGCACGGAATTAATGACGGACAGATGCAGGTCGGTGACATGATGGCGTTTATCCAGTATACGATGCAGATAATTATGGCCTTCTTAATGATTTGTATGATATCGATTATGCTTCCGAGGGCGGCCGTTTCCGCTAATCGTGTGGATGAAGTGCTCACCAGTAAAACAGCGATCCGTGATCCGGAGAATCCGGCACATGTACCGGAAAGCGGGAAGGGAGAAGTGGTATTCGACCATGTATCCTTTAGGTATCCACAGGCGGAAGAGGATGTACTCCATGATATCAGTTTTACCGCAAGACCCGGGCAGACAACTGCTATCATAGGAAGTACCGGAAGTGGTAAATCTACGATGATCAACCTGATTCCGAGATTCTATGACGTGAGTGAAGGGAAGATTACACTGGACGGAATGGACGTACGGGATATTTCCCAGCATGAACTTCGGGAGAAATTAGGCTATGTTCCGCAGAAGGGTGTACTTTTCTCAGGAACGATTGCTTCTAATATCATGTATGGAAACCCGGACGGTTCGGACGCGGAGATGGTAGAGGCAGCCGAAATCGCACAGGCGACAGAGTTCATCGAAGAGAAGAGAAAGAAATATGACAGCCCGATAGCCCAAGGCGGCTCTAACGTGTCGGGAGGACAGAAACAGCGTTTGTCCATCGCCAGAGCAATCGCGAAGAAACCGGATGTCTTTATTTTTGACGACAGCTTTTCCGCATTGGATTATAAGACCGATATCACCCTGCGTACGGCACTCAAGCAGAAGACACAGGACAGCACGGTGATTATCGTAGCACAGCGAATCAGTACCATTTTACATGCAGAGCAGATTATCGTACTGGACGAAGGAAAAGTAGCCGGAATCGGTACGCACAAAGAACTTTTGAAGTCTTGCGAGGCCTATTATCAGATAGCGGCTTCCCAGTTGTCGGAGGCAGAGCTTGCTGACCATATGGGAAATGACAGAATAGAAAACGACGGAAAGGGGGAGGCAGACTATGAGTAATCAGGGAACAAGACCAAGAAGAGGCCCGATGGGCCGAGGCGGAATGGGCCACGGAATGGGAGCCGGGGAGAAGGCAAAAGATTTTAAAGGTACCATGAAAAAACTGTTGAGCTATATGGGTGCATACAAAATCGGTATCTTCTTTGTGATGGCATTTGCCGTAGGAAGTACGATATTTACCATTGTCGGCCCCAAAGTTCTGGGAAAGGCGACCACAGAGATTTTCAATGGTCTGGTAGGTAAGGTTTCCGGAGGAGACGGAATCAATTTTACCAAAATCGGACAGATATTGTTGACCGTTCTCTGCCTGTACGCGGTGAGCGCGCTGTTCTCCTTCATACAGGGATATATTATGACCGGAGTCTCTCAGAAGATGACTTATCGGATGAGAAAAGAGATTTCTGAAAAAATCAACCGTATGCCGATGAATTATTTTGATACGACCACCCACGGCGAAGTGCTGTCCCGTGTCACCAACGATGTGGACACATTGAGCCAGAGTCTCAACCAGAGCGCCACACAGATGATTACCTCTGTCACAACGATTATTGGTGTCCTGATTATGATGCTCAGCATCAGCCCGCTCATGACACTGATTGCACTTTTGGTTCTTCCGCTCTCGATGGTCCTGATTTCTGCAATAGTGAAGCGTTCACAGAAGTACTTTAAAAACCAGCAGGAATATTTGGGACACATCAACGGACAGGTGGAAGAAGTATACGGCGGACATAATATTGTCAAGGCTTTTAATAAAGAAGAGGATGTCATTCAAGTGTTCGACGAGACAAACGCCGTGCTGTATCAATCAGCGTGGAAGTCACAGTTCCTTTCAGGAATGATGATGCCCATTATGCAGTTTGTCGGTAATCTGGGCTATGTAGGCGTATCTATCCTTGGGGGCTATCTGGCAATCAAGAATGTGATAGAGGTGGGAGATATCCAATCCTTTATCCAGTACGTCCGCTCCTTTACCCAGCCGATCCAACAGGTGGCACAGGTGGCAAACATGCTGCAGTCCACCGCTGCCGCATCAGAACGTGTTTTCGAATTTTTGGATGAGGAAGAGGAAGACCAGTTTGCGGAGAATCCCACTCCAATCGAAGGCTTGAACGGCAATGTGGAATTTGAGCATGTACACTTTGGATATCATCCAGATCATATAATTATCAATGATTTCTCTGCCAAAGTAAAACATGGACAGAAAATCGCAATCGTTGGACCGACAGGAGCCGGAAAGACAACAATGATTAAACTGCTGATGAGATTCTACGATGTGAACAGTGGAGCCATTATGGTAGACGGCCACAACATCAAAGATTTTAACCGAAGTGAACTGCGCCAGATGTTCGGCATGGTACTTCAAGACACTTGGCTTTTCAACGGGACAATCGAAGACAACATCCGCTACGGAAAACTAGACGCGACCCATGAAGAAGTAGTAGCAGCGGCCAAAGCAGCCCACGTACACCGCTTCGTCCAGACACTGCCAAACGGCTACAATATGGTACTAAACGAAGAAGCCAGCAACGTATCCCAAGGACAAAAACAGCTTCTCACCATAGCAAGAGCCATACTGGCAGACCCCAAAATACTCATTCTCGACGAAGCCACAAGCTCCGTAGACACAAGGACAGAAGTCCAGATACAAAAAGCAATGGATAACCTCATGAAAGGCAGAACCAGCTTCGTCATAGCACACAGACTATCCACAATCCGCGACGCAGACCTAATCCTAGTCATGAAAGACGGAGACATCATAGAACAAGGCAACCACAACGACCTAATAAAACAAAACGGATTTTACGCAGAATTGTATAATTCACAGTTTGCACAAGCATCAAGCTGTGCATAAAACAGAAGAGGCAGAAAGTATGTTTACATACTTTTCTGCCTTTGATGTTTTATATACGGCGCAAGCCGTCACCGAGATGAAGCGAAGCGGAATCGAGGTGGGCACAGCGTAACCATGAAACTGCTAAGTTAAGAGTTATCTTGAATCTTGATCATAATCTTCGTGACATATTCTGCTGAGTCAGAGATAGCAAATTCGTTCAAACCTATCTCGTAAGCATAGCCTGTAAGGATTAAGTTATTTTGTTTGGCATAATCAATCATTTTCTTATACATACATGGTAACTTGTCCCACGTTCCTTTTTGGTAACCACATAAATATTTGCCTTTTGGTTTGATTCGCTTCTTTGTTGATGAAGAATCTCTTAAAGCAGGGGTATAAAGTCCATCATATTTTTCAAAGTCTTCATTGATAACTTTATCGAGGGAAATAACCCCTCCAATTCCCATACGGATTTGTTCCATACTCCATATATCTTTCAGATAAACAAATAATTCTGATATATCAGCTTCGTCAAAATCAATAGGCACAAACAAAATACTTTCAGACGGGTACTCTTCAATTCTAATTGTTTGTTCCTGCAAGTTTTCGCAAAGAGTTATACTGTCTTTCTTTGCTTGCAATATCTTTTTGATAGTTTTCAATTTTTGAATTTCTACATCAATCTCTTTTATTTTGGAATTTGCGATTTTGAGAAAACTGTCATTAGTGGGATTTTTACGATATGCTTCAATTTCTTCGATACTCATATTCAATTCTTTCAGCATACGGATATACTCGAAGGCAATGCTTTGTGATAAGTCATAATATCTATACCCGTTATCTTTTTTGGTGTTAGGGGAGAAAAGACCGATACTGTCATAATAATGCAGTGTACGTTTATTCACTTCATGAAGTTTTGCAAACTGGGCAGTAGTTAACTGAATGTTACTTTTTTTCACTTTTTAATCTCCTTATTGACTTTACAGTAACTGTAAAGACTATTATACAAATTATAAACGGAAATGACAAGGAGGATTAAAAATGCAAATTACATTAAGAGAGTATCAAAAAGAAGATTTTAAAGTGTTAGAAAACATTATCCGTGAAACGTGGCACTATGATGAGTTTAGTAGTCCTAGGACAGCGGTAAAATTGGCAAGAGTATTTTTAAGCAGTTGCTTAACAAATCATACTTTTTCCCGTGTAGCTTTAATGAATGATAAACCCATTGGAATTATTCTAGTCAAAAATATAGCCATTCATAGGTGCCCTCTAAAATATAGATTGAAACAAATGAAGTCTATTTTATCGCTGTATCTTTCCAAAGAGGGAAGAAAAGTAACACAAATATTTGCTAACGTAAATGGTATTGATAAACGGCTTTTAGCTGATGTGGATAAATCCTATCCAGCCGAACTTGCGCTATTTGCGGTCGATACCTCTTGCAGAGGAAAAGGTATAGGAAAAAGATTGTTTGACTCTGCCCTTGGATACTTAAAAGAGCAAGGTCTCAATGAGTTCTATCTGTTTACAGATACAAGCTGCAACTATGGATTTTATGAACATCAAGGAATGGTTCGCCGCTGTGAGCGAGAACATGTTTTTATAATAAAAGGACAACAAGCAAAAATGAATTTTTTTATTTATGACTATAAAGTCTGAATGTTAACATGCGTTGCTTGTAGCAACGGGCAGTTTCCCATACAATAGTGGTAACGACAAAAAGAAAGGAAGTTATCACTAATGCTGAACGAAAACATAAAAGCAATCAGAAAATCAAAAGGTCTCTCACAAGAAGAACTTGCTGTCAAGCTGAATGTGGTGCGGCAAACCATCTCTAAATGGGAGCAAGGATTGTCAGTTCCTGATTCTGACATGTTAATTTTCATATCGGAAGCTCTTGAAACACCCGTAAGCACTTTACTTGGAGGGACGGTTGTGCCGGCAGAAGTTAGTGACTTAAAAGCGATTTCTGAAAAACTGGAGATTATAAACTTGCAGCTTGCACAAAAAAAGACTATGAGACGAAAAATACTTCATTGGCTGCTTATCTCATTGTGTGTGGCCATAGTAATCATTTCTGCAGTCTTAATTGTATTAAATAGTCCTTATTTGAGTTGGAATTATAATGACCCTGAAACCGCGGTCGCAGGGTCAGCTTTTCACGTGTTTGAATGGCTGTTTGTCAGGTTAGCGCCGGTTATTTTTGTAGGAGCCGCCGCTGGAATTTTCTTGACACGGAAGAAAGTATAAAGCCCTTCCCTTTTATTTCGCTGGGCGGCCGTATTCCACTGCCGCTTCAACGAAGCCTTTAAACAGGGGGTGGGGCTTGTTCGGACGCGATTTAAGCTCCGGATGTGCCTGCGTAGCAATAAACCAAGGATGTTCCGGAATTTCTATCATTTCTACAATCCTTCCATCGGGAGAAAGTCCGGACAGTTTCATACCGTTCTTTACCAGTGCCTCACGGTAGTCGTTATTTACCTCATAGCGATGACGGTGGCGCTCCCTAATCTCCTTGGTGCCATAAAGTTTGTAAGCCTTAGAATCTTCGTCAAGGATACAGGGATATGCGCCTAGCCGCAGCGTCCCTCCAATATCCTCAATACCTATCTGCTCCGGCATAATATGAATGACCGGATGGGTTGTATCCGGCTTCAATTCCACGCTGTGGGCATCATGATAGCCGGCCACGTTTCTGGCAAATTCCACTATTGATAACTGCATGCCAAGGCAAAGGCCAAGGAAAGGAATTTTATGAATCCGAGCGTATCTAATCGCTTCCAGCTTGCCGTCGATTCCTCTGTCGCCAAAGCCTCCCGGTACAAGGATACCGCTGACATCTTCGAATAGATGGGGCGCTGTCTCGCCGGTCACTGTCTCAGAATCAATCCATTTAATGTTGACGGTAGTGTGACTGTAGATTCCACCGTGTTTGAGCGCCTCTACCACACTGATGTAGGCATCGTGGAGCTGGATATATTTTCCCACAAGTGCCACGGTCACTTCTTGAGTCGGGTGGTGTAGGCAGTCAACCATCTCGGCCCAGTCCTTCAAATCTGGTTCCGGGCACTGCAGATGCAGACATTCACATACGACAGAGGCCAAATGCTCTTTTTCCATTGCCAGCGGTGCCTCGTAAAGATATTCCACATCAAGATTTTGAAGGACATGGTCTGCGGGCACATTGCAGAAGAGTGCGATTTTGTCCTTGATGCCGTCCTCCAGCGGGTATTCAGAACGGCAGACTATAATGTCAGGCTGGATTCCCATCCCTTGAAGTTCTTTTACACTGGCCTGTGTAGGCTTTGTTTTCATTTCCTGAGATGCTTTTAAATAGGGAATAAGAGTCACATGGATAAGGATTGCGTTATCCCGCCCGATATCATGCTGGAACTGCCGGATAGACTCGAGGAAGGGCTGGCTCTCAATATCGCCAACGGTGCCGCCAACCTCTATAATGGCAATCTCTGTGTCCTGAGCGGCAGGATTGCGGTAGAAACGACTTTTGATTTCATTGGTTATATGGGGAATGACCTGAACTGTGCCGCCGCCAAAATCACCCCGGCGCTCCTTTTGAAGAACAGACCAGTATATTTTTCCGGTTGTCACATTGGAATTCTTTGTAAGATTTTCATCGATAAAGCGCTCATAGTGTCCGAGATCCAAGTCCGTCTCAGCACCGTCTTCTGTCACAAATACTTCTCCGTGCTGTACCGGATTCATCGTACCGGGATCGATATTGATGTATGGGTCGAACTTCTGCATGGTAACGGTGTATCCACGGGATTTCAACAAACGTCCCAGAGAAGCGGCGGTGATGCCCTTCCCCAGACCAGATACAACTCCTCCGGTAACAAAAACGTATTTTACTGCCATAGTGTCCTCCTTAGCTGTCATTGCATGGTTATCTTGTTACATATAAAATAGAGATAAGCCACAAAAATAAATATTTATGTGGCTCACTCGTCATTTTCATGTTCTTTTTTGAACATGTCTTATATTAAGTTTTCAAAAAATACTTTTGAATTATACACCTTTTAGCAAAAAAATGAAACACCTATTTATTGGTAAATTGGTTTTTTTTCATATTTTGGTTCCGATGTGGCTTGTATGGAAAGTTTTTGGAATAATTTTACGTCCACACTTGCCAGCATAACGGAGGTATGCGCCTGACATCCTTTCAGCTTGGGAATCTGATTCAACGCTAATCCGGCTACCGGGTCAGCGGAGGCACTAATAGACAGGGCAATCAGTACTTCATCAATATGAAGCCGTGGATTTTTACTGCCAAGATATTCGGTCTTCACCTTCTGAATAGGCTCTATGGCTTCCGGAGAGATGACATGGACTTTATGGTCTATTCCTGCCAGCTCCTTCAGTGCATTCAAGATTAAGGAAGCAGAAGCGCCTAAAAGCTTAGAGGTCTTCCCCGTGACGATGCTGCCGTTGGGGAGTTCGAGCGCTGCCGCCGGTCCGTCGGTCTCCTCGGCCCTTGCAAGCGCGGCATCCACAACCCTGCGGTCATGGACAGTGACACCGGCCTGATTCATCAGCAGTTCAATCTTATACACTTCATCTTTCGGGCAGTCCCCCGTCAGAAAACGGTCCATAGTATGATAATATCTGCGGATGATCTCCTGACAGGATGCCTCACGGCACACCGCGTCATCACAGATACAATTTCCGGCCATATTAACGCCCATATCGGTAGGAGATTTGTAAGGGTTCTCTCCATAGATACGCTCAAAGATGGCGCTGAGAACCGGAAAAATCTCTACGTCCCGGTTATAATTGACTGTAGTTTCCCCATAGGCCTCCAGATGAAAGGGATCGATCATATTCACATCATTCAAGTCGGCAGTGGCGGCTTCATATGCCAGATTGACAGGATGCTTCAGTGGTATATTCCATATGGGAAATGTCTCGAACTTGGCATATCCGGCTCGGATGCCGTGCTTATGCTCATGGTAGAGTTGGGAAAGGCAGGTGGCCATCTTGCCGCTTCCCGGGCCGGGCGCCGTGATGACTACCAGTGGCCTTGAAGTCTCAATATAGTCGTTGCTCCCATAACCTTCATCGCTTACTATCAGCGGGATATTAGACGGATATCCCTCTATTACATAATGAAGATAGACTTTGATGCCCAGCTTTTCCAGACGCCCCTTAAAGAGGTCGGCGCTGTTCTGGCCGGAATACTGGGTGATGACAACACTGCCCACATAAAGCCCGCTCTCTTCGAATTCGTCTTTCAGGCGAAGTACGTCGGAGTCATAAGTGATACCAAGGTCACCGCGCATTTTATTGGTTTCAATATCAGAGGCGCTGATAACAATGACTATCTCAGCCATATCGGACAATTCCTTAAGAAGTCTCAGCTTACTGTCGGGGCAAAATCCCGGGAGAACACGGGAAGCGTGATAATCGTCAAAGAGCTTGCCTCCGAATTCAAGATACAGTTTATTGTCAAATTGATTGATTCGTTCACGTATATGTGAAGACTGCATTTTCAGGTACTTATCGTTGTCAAATCCAATTTTCATACAAAAATCCATCCTTCTCTGCTGTAATTAACATTACTAGTATACTATAAATTATGGCTAGTTTACAATCTTTTCATAATCTTTTTATTGATTTATGATTTTATGCTCCTTATAATAGAAGAGACAACGTGTAGGAGGTACTTATGGATAATCAGAATAATCGGAATAATCCGAATAATAGAAATAATAACCAGAACAATAAGAATAATAAGAATAACAAGCAAGGCTGGGGAGTTATCGCCATGACTGCGCTTATTGCGCTGGTTCTTGTTTTTGCCCTGAACCAGCTGAGACAGGATACGGGGGCGCAGCAGATAAGCTATGACCAGTTCCTTGATATGGTGGATGCAGGGGAGGTCAAAAAGGTAGTTGTACAGAATGACCGCATCGTCATCACGCCGAAAAGCGAGAAGGAGATGAAAAAAGACAGCTCCAAGAAAAACGATGAAAGTGATGTGGTGGAAGGGACGCTGGATGACAGTAAAACATCAGATTCAGAGGAGGAAGAAGGAGGACTGTTCAGTTCTCAGAAGCAGTACTATACCGGTATAGTAAGAGATGATACGTTGTCAGACCGTCTCTACAAAGCAGGTGTAAAGTATGAGCAGCAGATTCCGGATTCTACATCTGCCATGATGCTGAATATTTTTATCAGCGTGATTCTTCCAATCGGAATGTTCGTGATTCTGGCCAGCTTCATCATGAGAAGGATGTCCAAGGGCGGCGGTATGATGGGCGTTGGAAAGAGCAATGCCAAGATGTATGTGGAGAAGCAGACCGGTGTGACCTTCAAAGATGTAGCGGGGCAGGATGAGGCGAAAGAGTCCCTGCAGGAAGTTGTTGATTTCCTGCACAATCCGGGAAAATACACAGGGATTGGGGCAAAGCTTCCGAAAGGAGCGCTTCTAGTCGGTCCTCCGGGAACAGGTAAGACTCTTCTTGCGAAAGCAGTTGCTGGTGAGGCGAAGGTTCCGTTCTTTTCACTGTCAGGCTCCGCCTTTGTGGAGATGTATGTAGGTGTAGGTGCTTCGAGGGTACGTGACTTGTTCAAGCAGGCCCAGTCTATGGCGCCATGTATTATTTTCATCGATGAGATTGACGCCATTGGTAAGAGCAGAGATAATGCGATGGGCAGCAACGACGAGCGTGAGCAGACATTGAATCAGCTTCTTGCAGAGATGGATGGATTTGATACGAATAAGGGACTTCTTCTGCTGGCGGCTACAAACCGCCCGGAGATACTGGACCCGGCCCTTCTCAGACCCGGACGCTTTGACCGTCGTATTATTGTAGACAAGCCGGACTTGAAGGGGAGAATCGATGTACTAAAAGTACATTCCAAAGATGTAAGAATGGACGAGACAGTGAATTTGGAAGAGATTGCGCTGGCTACGTCCGGAGCGGTAGGCTCAGACTTAGCGAATATGATAAATGAAGCCGCCATCAATGCGGTTAAGAATGGACGGCATGTTGTTACGCAGGCAGATTTGTTCGAGGCCGTAGAAGTCGTTCTTGTAGGTAAAGAGAAGAAGGACCGTATCATGAGCCAGAAGGAGCGGCGCATTGTTTCCTACCATGAAGTAGGGCATGCACTGGTCAGCGCACTGCAGAAAGATGCGGAACCGGTACAAAAGATCACGATTGTGCCCAGAACTATGGGCGCGCTGGGCTATGTAATGCATACGCCTGAGGAGGAGAAATTCCTTAACACCAAAGCAGAGCTGGAAGCGATGCTGGTGGGGATGCTGGCAGGGCGCGCTGCGGAAGAACTTGTCTTCGACACTGTTACGACCGGGGCCTCCAATGATATTGAACAGGCCACAAAGGTCGCAAGATCAATGATTACCCAGTATGGTATGTCTGAGAAGTTTGGGCTTATCGGTCTGGAATCTATACAGCACCGTTACTTGGACGGCCGGGCCGTTATGAACTGTGGAGAAGCTACAGCCGCAGAGATCGATCAGGAAGTAATGGCAATGTTGAAGGCGTCTTATGCGGAGGCAAAGCGTCTTTTATCAGAACATCGGGAGACAATGGATCAGATTGCCGAATTCCTGATAGAAAAAGAAACTATCACTGGAAAAGAGTTTATGAAAATTTTCCGTAAATGTGAAGGGCTGCCGGAGCCGGAAGAGAAGGATACGGATAAAAAGGAACAGTTGCTGGAATCTCCGAAAGAAGAGGAACAGCATGAAGATACGACAGAGGATGTGAATCACCAGCTGCCAGAGCCGGAACAAGATAGTCCTAAGACAGATGAAAATGGGTTCATTCTTCCAGAATAGACTCTGAATATTGCGCAGGAGACAAAGAAGGTATCTTGAAAAAGGATACCTTCTTTTAGTATAATAAGCTTATGGAAAATCAAACATTTATTATTGAAGAAGAACTAAAAAAGCTTCCGCAAAAGCCGGGAGTATATTTGATGCACGATGAGAAGGATGACATTATCTATGTAGGTAAGGCCATAAGCCTTAAAAATCGTGTGCGCCAGTATTTCCAGAGCAGCAGGAACAAAGGAGCCAAAATAGAGCAGATGGTGACTCATATCTGTAGATTTGAGTACATCGTTACAGACTCTGAGCTGGAGGCATTGGTGCTGGAATGCAACCTGATCAAGGAACATCGTCCCAAATACAATACGATGCTGATGGATGATAAAAGTTATCCTTTTATTAAAGTCACAGTAAATGAAGCATACCCTCGGATTATGATGGCCCGGCAGATGAAGAAGGATAAGTCCAAATATTTCGGCCCGTATACCAGCATGGGAGCGGTGAAGGATACCATCGAGTTGATAAGAAAACTCTATCACATCCGGAGCTGCCACCGGAATCTGCCTAAGGATGTGGGGAAAGAACGGCCCTGTCTTTATTATCACATTAAGCAATGCGACGCCCCTTGTCAGGGGTATATTTCTCAGGAAGAATACAGACGTTCTATCGATGAGGTGGTACGTTTCTTGAATGGAAATTATGAGAAACTTTTGAAAAGTCTGGAAGAAAAGATGATGGAAGCTTCCGAAGAGCTTGAATTTGAGAAGGCGATAGAATACAGGGAACTGCTCAATAGTGTCAAGAAAATTGCACAGAAGCAGAAAATTACGGATACGGGAGGCGAGGACAGAGACATACTCGCAATTGCTTCGGAGCAGGAGGACGCAGTTGTACAGGTATTCTTTATACGAGGGGGCAGGCTGATAGGAAGAGACCATTTTTATCTGAAAATCGCGGAAGGCGACGGCGAAGGAGAAGTGCTGGGAAGCTTTATTAAGCAGTTTTACGGCGGCACCCCCTATATTCCCGGAGAGTTGATGCTTCCTGTGGAAGTGGAAGACAAAGAGGTGCTGGAGGAGTGGCTTAGTTCCCGCAGAGGGCACAAGGTCACGCTTAGGGTTCCTAAAAAAGGGGAAAAAGAGAAACTGGTGGAACTGGCAAAAAAGAATGCGGAGCTGGTATTGAGCAAAGACAAGGAGCGTCTAAAGCGTGAGGAAGGACGCACAATCGGGGCAGTGAAAGAGATTGAGCAGCTTCTGGGCTTGAAAGGAATCGTAAGGATGGAAGCGTTCGATATCTCAAATACCAATGGATTTGCTTCGGTTGGCTCCATGGTAGTGTACGAGAAGGGAAAACCGAAGCGTAATGATTACCGCAAATTCAAGATCAAGGGTGTGGTGGGAGCCGACGATTACGCCAGCATGGAAGAAGTGCTCACACGGCGGCTCCGGCATGGACTCGAGGAACAGGAGAGCGGAAAAGAATTGGGAAGTTTTCAAGTGTTCCCTGATTTGATTCTTATGGACGGGGGAAAAGGACAGGTCAATGTAGCTCTCAAAGTGATGGATAAGCTAAAACTTTCGATTCCAGTGTGCGGCATGGTCAAAGATGACAATCATAGGACGAGAGGGCTGTATTATAATAACGTTGAACTTCCAATCGACCGGAATTCCGAGGCTTTCCGTTTGATTACGCGGATACAGGACGAGGCCCATCGTTTTGCTATTGAGTTCCATAGAAGCCTCAGAAGCAAGGGACAGGTACATTCTATTCTGGACGATATTCCGGGTGTAGGGCCTGCAAGGCGCAAGGCGCTGATGAGACATTTTATGAGTCTTGACAATCTGAAAAGTGCAAGTGTGGAAGAGTTGAAAAAAATACCGTCTATGAATGAAAAATCCGCACAGGATGTCTATAATTTTTTTCATGAATGTGGTATGCTAAATAACAGTAAAGCTGATAAAAATGAAGAAGGAGAAAGAGATAATGGGAGTGAAACTGCAGAACGTAGTAGAGAAAATGAACCTGAAGAATCTGACACCTGATGTAGATATGACAAAGCGGGAGGTAAAGGTACCGGATATCAACCGTCCGGCGCTGCAGCTGGCAGGTTTTTTTGACCATTTTGAATCAGAAAGGGTACAGATTATCGGGTATGTAGAATACACATATCTGGAAACCTTGTCCGAAGAGCATAAGATGAAGATATATGACACCCTTCTTTCTTATGCTATACCATGTTTTATCTTCAGCAGGAACCTGCAGCCGGAGCCGGCGTTTCTTGAAAAAGCGGTTGCCAATGATATTCCGGTGTTCAGTACGGACCAGCAGACGTCTTCTTTTTCCGCGGAAATTATCCGCTGGCTCAAGGTGGAACTAGCGCCCTGTATCTCTATTCACGGAGTGCTTGTGGATGTTTACGGAGTCGGTGTTTTGATTATGGGAGAGAGCGGAATCGGTAAAAGTGAAGCAGCTCTGGAACTGATTAAAAGAGGACATCGTCTTGTCACCGACGACGTTGTTGAAATCCACAAAGTAAGCGATGACACTTTGGTGGGAACCGCTCCGGATATCACGAGGCATTTTATAGAGTTGAGGGGAATCGGAATCGTGGATGTCAAGACATTATTCGGAGTTCAGAGCGTCAAAGAGACACAGAATATTGATCTTGTCATTACACTCGAAGACTGGAATAAAGATAAAGAATATGACAGATTGGGATTGACGGAAGAATACACGGAATTTCTGGGGAACAAAGTGGTATGCCACAATATACCAATCCGTCCGGGAAGGAATCTGGCGATTATTGTTGAATCTGCGTCTGTCAACCACAGGCAGAAACAGATGGGATACAATGCAGCGCAGGAACTTTACCGCCGGGTGCAGGAGAATCTGAAGAGGAAATAGGAGGAGAGAGGCAGAATGAATTATTGTTTTGGGATTGATATCGGGGGGACGACCGTCAAGATGGGATTGTTTCAGTTTGACGGCAAGCTGGTAGATAAATGGGAGATTAAAACCCGCACTGAGAATAAAGGGGAGGCGATTCTTCCTGATGTGACAAAAGCAATCAATAAGAAAATGAGTGAAAAAGGCCTGACAAAGGATAATATTCTCGGAATCGGACTTGGAATTCCCGCCCCTGTGACGGAAGCGGGGATTGTACCGGACACGGCGAATCTCGGCTGGGGATACAAGGAAGTAAAGCGCGAGATGGAAGAGCTGACGGGCATGCATGTAGAGGCTGGAAATGATGCCAATGTGGCGGCGCTTGGAGAGATGTGGCTCGGCGGCGGACAAGGACACCGTAATATGATTATGGTGACCCTTGGAACTGGTGTGGGCGGCGGAGTTATCATAAACGGTGAGTGTGTGGTAGGAAAGCATGGGGCCGGCGGCGAGATCGGGCATACATGCGTGAACTACGAGGAGGAGGAGCACTGTGGATGCGGCGGAAAGGGCTGTCTGGAGCAGTATGCCTCCGCAACGGGAATTACCCGCCTTGCCAAGAGAAGACTGGCGGAGGACAGCGAGCCCAGCATCCTGCGTGAAGAGAACGCGCTGTCAGCTAAGGCTGTGTTTGATGCGGTAAAGAAAGGGGACAGGGTGGCAATAGAGATTGCCACTAAATTTGGAAAGATTCTTGGGTATGCGTTAGCCAACATCGCGGCCGTATGCGACCCGGCTGTAATCGTAATAGGAGGCGGAGTCTCCAAAGCGGGTCCTATTCTTTTTGAGTACATTGAGAAATCCTTCAAAGAGAAAGCATTTTTTGCGAACCGTGATACAAAGTTCGCTCTCGCAGAGCTGGGCAATGATGCCGGAATCTGTGGGGCGGCCAAGCTGATTTTGAAATAACAAGAATTTAGCATTTAAAAGCAGACAGGAATGGAGAACAATATCAATCCACCCTGTCTGCTTTTTATATGTATAAATTTTCATTGACAAAACAAACTGTATATGATATTGTTACAGTATAAAGTGTAACTAAAAAAATTACAGATATAAGAAAGGGTGAATGCAATGAAAAAATATACACATGTTATTATTGGTTTTGGAAAAGGTGGAAAGACATTGGCAGCGGCTTTGGCGGCTAAAGGAGAATCTGTCGCTCTCATAGAAAAGTCTGCAGATATGTATGGAGGTACTTGTATAAATGTTGCATGTATTCCCTCGAAATATCTGGAGGGAAAAGCCCGTTTTTCTATGGCGAGAGGCGGCAGTTTTTTCGATAAATCAATATTTTACAAAGAGGCAGTGGAAGAAAAACGTAAGCTGACGGCAGCGCTCAGACAGAAAAACTACGACAAGCTGATTGGGAGTTCGGCAGATGTATTGACGGGAATGGCGTCATTTATCGATGCGAATCATATAAATGTCAGCTATTCAGACGGGACATCTGAACAGATAGAGGCAGAAAAGTTCTACATCAATACAGGAGCCAGACCGTTTATACCGGATATACCGGGACTGGTGGAGAGCCGTTTTGTTTATACGAGCGAGAGCCTGATGGACGAGGAAAAACTTCCCCGGCATTTAGTTATTTTAGGGGGAGGTTATATTGGTCTGGAATTTGCCTCATACTATATTAACTTTGGAGCGGAAGTTACGGTTCTACAGAGGGGGAATGGATTTTTACCCAGAGAAGATGAAGAGGCTGCAAAGTATGTATATGACAGTCTAGTAGAGCGCGGTGTAAAGATTGTGGGAGAGGCGGAGATTGAAAAAGTAGAAGACTTAGAAGACAGGGCGGAAGTAGCATATCGGAGCCCGGAAGGCAGGCATGTGGTCATTGCGGACGCAGTTCTTGTGGCAGCGGGAAGGCGGCCTAACGTTGAGGGCCTGAATGTAGAGGCGGCAGGAGTTGAGCTTGACCGTCGGGGAGGCATAAAAGCAGACGCATATTTGCGGACCACAGCCCCTAACATTTGGGTCATGGGAGATGCAGCAGGAGGACAGCAGTTTACCTATATTTCACTGGATGATTCCAGAATTGTAAAGTCACAGGTGATCGGGGGAGCGGAAAGAAGTACGGAAAACCGTGGCGCTGTGCCATATAGTATTTTTTTGGATCCTCCATTTTCCAGAGTAGGATTGACTGAGAAAGAAGCTAAAGACAAGGGCTATCATATAAAAGTGGCAAAACTGCAGGCGCAGGCAGTCCCCAAAGCACAAGTGCTGGAAAAAACTACTGGTTTTATGAAAGCAGTTGTGGATGCAGACACAGGGCGTATATTAGGCGCGCATTTATTCTGCGCTGAGTCCCATGAAATCATAAATATAATTAAGCTTGCCATAGACGCAGATTTACCATACAATGTATTTCAAGACGGTATTTTTACGCACCCTACAATGTGTGAGGCTTTGAATGATTTGTTTGGCACATTGAGATAATAAAGTATCATATAAACATAGTTTAGATGGAGGTTGTTATGAACTTATCAATTAACACAGGAGTCCCGTTTCTTACGGTCTTCCTTCAGGGGCTGCTTAGCTTTTTCTCCCCTTGTATACTTCCGCTGGTTCCTCTATATATCAGTTATTTAGCAGGGGGGACAAAGACGGTAGATGAAAATGGAAATGTCCGCTATCCGAGGAAAAAAGTCATGATAAACACCGTGTTTTTTATTCTGGGTATCGGGTTCGCTTTTATATTGCTGGGGCTTGGATTCACAGCAATCGGACATTTTTTCAGTGGATACCGGGTCTGGTTCGTGCGGGCCGGCGGGATGATCATGATTCTCTTCGGGCTGTACCAGCTTGGTGTACTTGGAAAGGCAAAGGCTATTGAACGCGAACACCGCCTGCCTTTTAATATGGGGAAATGGGCGATGAGCCCAATCATGGCACTTTTACTTGGATTCACTTTCAGCTTTGCTTGGACGCCCTGTGTGGGGCCGGTGCTGGCAAGTGTACTTCTCATGGCATCATCGAGCAGTTCTGCTGTATCTGGATTTTTATTGATAGGTGTCTATTTGATAGGCTTTGTGCTTCCGTTTTTGGCGGTGGGACTGTTCACCAGCACGGTTCTGGGCTTTTTCAAGAAGCATCAGGGAGTCATCAAGTACACCGTAAAGGTTGGCGGCATACTTTTAATATTTATGGGTATTATGACCATAACGGGATGGATGAACGGTTTGACCGGATATCTGTCTTCCTTTGGCGGCGGGAGCAGCAGTGTCAGTGAGGAGAAGGATACCGTGAAAAAGGATGCCGGCCAAGATGAAAAAAAGGAGGAGAAGAATACTTCCAACAAAGAGGATTCGAAAGAAGAGAAGTCGGATGCCAAGACGGTAGCGGCTCCGGATTTTACTTTGACGGACCAGTCAGGAAAGACACACACCTTGTCGGAATATAAAGGGAAGACGGTATTTCTTAATTTTTGGGCTACTTGGTGCGGGCCATGCCGTCAGGAAATGCCCCATATACAAAAAATATATGAGGAGTATAATAAGAATGAAGATGATTTGGTAGTACTTGGAGTGGCAAATCCCAGAACAGATTCCCATCCTAAGAACTCTGATGTGAGCGAGGAAGAAATAAAGCAGTTCTTAGAAGATAACGGATATGACTATCCGGTCGCTATGGATACCACGGGAGATGTTTTCAGCACGTATGGCATCAGTTCATTTCCTACTACCTTCATGATAGATAAAGACGGCAATGTATTTGGATATGTGTCTGGCTCCTTGACCGAGGAGATGATAAGAAATATTATTGAACAGACAATGGAAGGAAAGACTTCCTCATAAGAAGGAAGGAGGTAAGAAATGATGAAAAGAAATAAGGTGATTTTGGGGGTCATGCTGGCGGCACTGGCATTTGGCTTTTCAGGGTGTGGCTGAGAGCGTGATAAGATTGCAGATAAGGAACCCAAAAAAGCAGGGTATAAAAAAATATCTGCAGAAGAAGCAAAAGAAAAAATGGACAATGACGAAAACATCGTTATATTGGATGTCCGCACACTGGAAGAGTATGATGAAAAGCATATTCCGGGGGCGGTGGTAATTCCCAATGAGACTATAAAAAAAGAAACTTTGAAGGAATTACCAGATTTGGAGCAAGAGATATTAGTGTACTGCCGGAGTGGAAACAGAAGCAGACAGGCGGCAGAAAAGCTGATAGAGGCCGGATATACGAATGTATATGATTTCGGGGGAATCAACGAATGGACGTATGAGACAGAATAGGAGGGGATGAAATGACAAGTGAATTCACAATAGCGGTACATGCGTTAGTATATCTTGACCATAAGAATACAACGCTTTCCAGTGAAGCGCTTGCGGAGAATGTATGTACAAATCCTGCGAGAATACGCAAGGTCATGGCCTGCATGAAGAGAGCGGGATTTGTCCATACCAAAGAAGGAATGAACGGTGGATATCAGATGGCGGCGCCTGCTTCGGATATCACACTTGCTAAAATCAGTAAAGTGCTGCATGCGGATATGGTCAAAGCGTCTTGGCGCTCCGGAGATCCGGATATGGAGTGCTTAGTAGCATCAGGAATGGCTGGGATTATGGACGGTATCACCGCTGAATTGAACACGGTATGCGTGGACTATTTGTCTCACATTACCATTCAAAATATTGAGGATTTAATATTTACAAATGAAAATTGACGACTGAGAGCGGAAAGACCGTATCTCCTGCTGAGTGCTGTAACTGCAGGAGGTACGGTCTTTTCGCTTTTAGTAAATTGATTTAAAATCTAAGCCTCTTGTCCCTGCGCCGCAGTAATATTTTCAGAGGCGGTGCGTTTCTTGCTCATATCAATACAGATGAACATCACGACAATCGTCAGTGCAGTCAGTGCAGCCAATATAATCAGGGCAGGCCTGTAAGACCCGGTAATGTCATAAATAAGGCCGATGCCTGAGCTTCCGATAGCGCTTCCGGTCATGGTGAAAGCGGAGACGAAGCCATAGAGTTCACTATAATTTTTAGCGCCAAAGATATTCGTAGTCATAATCGGGACGGCGATGGTCGCAGTGCATGTCCCGAAGCCATAAAGGACAGCAGCCACATACAACATGAGCGGACTGCCTTGAACCATGATAAACGCAACCAGAAAGAGGAAAAAGGTTCCACATCCGAAGAGAATACCGCCCTTTGGGCCAAAGCGGTCAAATATATGTCCCAAAACAAGCTTACCGATGATTGCAACGGCAGAGAAGAGTGAAATATAGGTCGCGATTGAAGCAGCGCTGAAACCTGTAGTCTGCAGATAATAGCTCATATGTCCCATGATACAGGAGGTGAAGTAGATTAGGAATCCACCGACAGCGAACATCCAGAGAATAGGCGTCTTTCGTGCTTCTTTCAGGGTCGCGTTCCAGCTGCTGGCAGGAACATTTTTTGTCTTTTTCTGCTTGCCTGCCGATTCTTCGCCGTGGCCATATGGGAGCAGCCCTACATCCTCAGGAGAGCGGCGGACAATAAAAGCAGAAATTGGAATCAGGACAATTAAGCTTGCCGCGCCAAGGATAAAATAAGCCTTGCGCCAGCCGTAGGAAGTGATTACCCATGAGAGGACTGGGCTTAGTACGGTTCCCCCGATACTGATGCCCATCATGGCAATGCTGATCATGAGACCGCGGTTTTTCTCAAACCAATTTGTGATAAGTACGGTTACCGGTATGGTGCAGGCTCCCATGGCGAAAAAACCTTGAAGCGCGCCTACCAGATAGAATTGCCAAAGTGAATGGCAGAGTCCGTAGCAGGAATAAAAGCCCATAGTCCCGATACAGCAGATGACGAAAGTAAGGCGCATATATTTACCGCGCAGCAGCTTACCGGCAACGGGACCAGTAAAAATACATATGACACTGGCAATAGTCGTACACAAAAAATAGGCGCTTGTTGCAAAGCCAGTCTCTTTGATAATTTCTGTGGTGAACAGCTGGGACAGGCCAAAACGTGTGGAATAGGCGAACATTAGCGTCAATACACAACAGACCAGTATTACCCAGTGATAGATGCTTTTATTCTTCTTAGTTGTTTCCATAAAAAATTCCTCCAATCAATATGATATGTGTTGTGCGGTTTGTTTGGTTTTGCACAATTATTTGGAAATTTATGCATAAAATTTGTTGAAATTATCTTAACATATATTTATGGCAAACGACTATTCTCAAATTTTTATTGACTATAAGCAATTACTTATAGATAAAATAGTTTTTAATATTAAAAAGAGCTGTGTATAATTTCTTATACACAGCCCTTCTGATATTACTGGTGACCAGATGCTACGGGGTAGTGGTGCTTCCTCCGGGATCCGGATTCGGATTCGGGTCAGGAGTGGGCTCGGGATCCGGAGTAGGTTCGGGATCCGGAGTGGGGTCAGGGTTCGGGTTCGGATTTGGATTTGGATCCGGAGTAGGAGTTGTCGGAGTCTGGTTGTCCGGATTTTCCAGATCCTTGTCTTTGTCATCGTCTTCCTCTTCCTCATCGGTAGAACCATGTCCCGGACAGCTTTGAGTCGGCGCTGTATCAGCAGCGAACCATTCAGTAACCGCTGGGCAGGAACCTGCCACCGCCAGAAGACCGGTCTCTGTACAGATTGTCTTTTTCACCAATGAGCTTGGCATGGTGAAATCTTTATACTGAAGCCCCATAGTGCTGTTAATACGATTCATAACATTGGCCCATATTTTAAAGTGATAATTCCACTGGTAGTCGGAAAGTTCTTTGTTTTCGTCATAACCTGTCCAAATAGAGCAGGTGTAGTAAGGAGTATATCCACAGAACCACAAATCCTTGTTGTCGGATGTGGTACCGGACTTACCGGCCGCCGGCATGTTACTGAGCTGTGCGTCGGTAGCGGTTCCTTTTGTCACGACATCTTCCATTGCGCTGGTAAGAAGAGCGGCTGTAGAATCCTTAAGCACGGTCTTAGATTCTCCGGTATTGTCGATCAGGACATTGCCGTCGTGATCCAGTACCTTTGTATAGAGAACCGGCTTGTTGTAAACGCCGCCATTGGCAATTGCGGCATAAGCTGCGGTAATCTCATAGTTATATACACCGTGGGTGATACCGCCCAGAGCCAGAGCCTGTACCTTATCGGTATCATCCATTGTTGTGAGGCCGAAATTCTGCGTACAGTAATCATAGCCGAGGTTAATGCCGATGTCATCCAGCATCTTGACCGCACAGATATTCATGGACTGCTCAATAGCTTTGCGCATGGTCACATTGCCGCGGTAGGAATCGCCCCACCAGTTACGGACAGATTTACCGTTTTGATACTTATATGGTTCATCCTTTATAACAGTCGCCAGAGACTTTCCGGCGGAGTCAAGGGCCGGAGCATACACGGCGAGAATCTTAAAACAAGAACCAGCCTGTCTCATAGAACCCTTGTAGGCACGGTTCAACCCGCGGTTCGTCGTCTTAGCGCCACGGCCGCCCACGAGGGCTTTAATTTGGCCGGTGGCCTGATCCATGACGGTGAGCGACGCCTGCGGCTGCGGGGATAGGTTCATATATTCATCGTAGGTATCCCCCTCCTGTGCGATGCTTGCCTTAAATGCATCAATACGCTCCTGAGCAGCCTCCTGAGAAGAGAACAGCAGCGGCTGGTCGTCGTTGTACTGCTCTTTCCCGAATTTTTTGATGTGCCCTGCACTGTAATTTTCTACAGTTCCGTCTGCCCGGGTAACGGTAAGCGCATAGTCAAGGCCCCATTCGACACCGGAAGGATAGTTGGAATCGTTGTTCATCTCTTCATCACAGATAGACTGGATGGTCATATTCTGGGTAGAGAAAATCGTCAATCCGCTGCTGTAGATCGTGTTATAAGCCTGTGTATCTGTGTAGCCCAGTTTAGTAGTAAAGTCATCCATGAGCTGCTCGGACAATGCGTCAACAAAATAGGAAGTGACGGTACTCTGCTGTTCGATTTCCGTGTTCACGGTCTGAATCCGGGCATAGACATCGTCTGCCAGAGCTTCGTCATGAGCCGCCTGATCGATATAGCCCTGCTCCAGCATATCATCCAAGACTTTTGTACGTCTCTTTACATTTTCCTCCTGATTGGTAATCGGGTTAAATCTTCCCGGATTCTGTGTGATTCCGGCGATTGTCGCACATTCGGACAAGGTCAGCTCGGACACGTCTTTCCGGAAGTATCTTTTTGCGGCGGACTGCACGCCCAGCGTGTTCTGCCCAAGATTGACCGTGTTCATATAGCTTTCGAGAATCGTGTCTTTGTCCATCTGCTTTTCTGCCTGAATAGCAAGATACTGCTCCTGAATTTTACGCTCCAGACTCTGCCAGAATGTATTTTCATTGACAAAGTTCGGGAATACGTTATTTTTAATCAGCTGCTGTGTTATCGTACTTGCACCTTCGGAAAAATTTCCTCCATTCTGCAAGCCGACTACAAAGGCACGGGCGATACCTTGAATATCAATACCGTTGTGTTTGTAAAAACGGGAGTCCTCGACAGCTACAAATGCATGCTGCAGATCCAAGGGTATCTCATCGATAGTTTTATAGACACGGTTAGCGCCGGCGGCGGTAAAGCTGGCTGTCGCTGTGGAACCGTCATCTGCGAGTACGGTGGACGAAAATTCGGACGGCTTAATACTGGCCGGTGTTATTTCCGGAGAGTCATCGATGATTTTCTTTAGAAAAACACCGCCCCCGATTACTCCGATTATACAAAAAGCCAGCAGACAGAGCAAAAATCCTTTGAACAGGCGAACGCCTATTTTTTTCTTTCGCATATTGGATTTTGATGTGATATCTTTTTGCTTTTTAGAAGCTTTTCTTTTTCCATAATTCATGAATATTTGCCTCCTTCATACTGCAATATTATAACAAACTTACCTATCTAAATAAAGCAAAATTTGAAAACTTCGTATTTCCTATGAAAAATTTAAGAAAAAGTTTGGAAAATTCTGTTGAATAAAGTCGGATGTAACATTTTTGTAATTTTCTTGCATCTTAATTCTAAGCTTTGTATACTGTTTATAGCAGATTTTATAATAGAAATATAAGGGACGACGGAGCGGGTGAATTTTAATGTTGTTGGAATATAAGACAGTTTATGAGGGAAAAGAATCAGAAATTGTAGAAAAGAAATCCAGATTTATTGCATCGGTAGAGGCGGTTGCCACGGAAGAAGAGGCAGTTGAATTTATAGAATATGTAAGAAAAAAATATTGGGATGCGAGACACCATTGCTTTGCCTATGTGATTGGAGAGAACCATGAGTTAAAGCGCTATAATGACGATGGGGAGCCGGGGGGAACGGCAGGGAAGCCGATGCTGGATGTGCTTCTGGGCGAAGATATCCATAATACAGTGGTTGTTGTAACCAGATATTTTGGAGGTACCCTCTTAGGGACCGGCGGGTTGGTCCGGGCATATCAGGGAGCGACAAAAGCAGGTATCAATGCCAGTGACATTATCACGAAGAAAAGAGGACACATGCTGGAAATTCTTACCGATTATACGGGGCTTGGCAAGATTCAATACATCTTAGGACAGCGAGGCCTGCGTATTATGGATACAGAGTACACGGACAGCGTTAAGCTAAGTGTATTGATACCGCTGGATGAAGAGCAGGCTGTCATCGGGGAGATAACAGAGGGAACGAACGGACAGGCAGGACTTACCGTGGGGAGAGCGTGCATGTTCGCAGAGCATGAGAAGGAAATCTTGATTTTTGAGGAATAGAAGAGGAAAGAAAAGTCAGATTCCATCCAAATTAACTCTATGTAACTAAAACAGTAAGTAAAGTTCTATAAAGGAGGGCTCAGCCATACAAGGGAATGGGGTTAAACTTCAATGAGAAAAAGAAGGAAAGTAGTTTTTGTGGTTTTAGTTATTATTGTAAGTAGCGGCATATTTCATTGTTACAGTGCTTTTAAAGATGTTGGTGTCTCTAATGCGCACCTATATTTTGTGGAGGCGACAATTATTAGTGTTAATAAAAATGAGAAAGAATTAACAGTGGAATTGTGTAATCAGTTTGAATTGTATGAAGAAAAGATAGTTATATTAGAATGTGATGAATATGAGAACTTAAATTTAGTAAAAGGAGATAAAATAGAGTATTCTGTTTTTCCCGGTGCGTTAAATAAGGTATTTGATTTAACGGTTATTCCGCATAAGGAGTACCATTATAGGTTCGTGTCCAGATAAGGAATGGGTGGCCGAGTTATTCGGCCACCCAAAAAAATTAAT
This sequence comes from Bariatricus massiliensis, assembly GCF_900086725.1. GTDB lineage: Bacteria > Bacillota > Clostridia > Lachnospirales > Lachnospiraceae > Allocoprococcus > Allocoprococcus massiliensis. The sequence continues at coordinate 75,338 of NZ_LT574836.1, forward strand.
AAATTTACACACTTTACTTGACAAATCCTACGGACATTTATTGGAATTCAGGTTCAATTAATCCGTAAGTTCCATTTTTTCTCTTATATACAACGTTGACTTCGTCTGTCTCGGCATTGCTGAATACATAGAAGCTATGTCCAAGAAGCTCCATTTGGATGCAGGCATCTTCCGGAAACATAGGTTTGATGCCAAAACGTTTGGTACGGACAATTCTAATCTCATCTGCATCAAAACTAGAATTATCTTCTTCGATGAATTCCTGACGAAGGTCGTGCCCGCCCTGATGCTTAGCGACCAGTTTGGTTTTATACTTTCTCAGCTGACGCTCAATAATCTCTTCCACTAAATCAATCGATACATACATATCATTGCTTTCCTGCTCGGAACGGATGATATTACCTTTTACAGGTATCGTGACTTCAATTTTCTGGCGCTCTTTTTCTACGCTCAGAGTTACAATAATCTCAGTTCCAGGAGTAAAATACCTTTCTAATTTGCCTAACTTCTGTTCGATGGCTTGCTTTAAGCCAGGTGTGATGTCGATGTTTCTTCCGCTAATGATAAAATTCATACAGCTCAACTCCTTTTTTGGTATTTCCCGTGTAAGCAGAAATCAACTTTCACAGGAGTAGTACTAAGGGAGTATATATTCCTTAGCTATGACCATATTATACTCTATTTAGCTATGGACATGCAACGAAATTTCGGAAAAAAATCTTAAAAAATAATAAAAGACTGACAATTAGTGGATAGAACGGATAACTTCGACTCTGGAGATTTCACCATTGTGCATCTTAGCTACTCTCAGGCCAAAATTGTCATAGTATGTACATGCGCCGACACCGACATCGGTCTTTTCCTGAGCAAAGCGCTCTTTAAGGACATCCAGCAGTGTCTGCTCGTCGTGATAAGGGATGTGGACATGAATGATGCTGTTTACATGGCGCACTTTTGATGTAGCTCGGAAAATGACTTTCTCTGATTCTTCGAATTCTGAGAATAAAAATTTTCTTGTGGCAAATAAAATTGCGATGGCGATGACGCCGATTAAACTGTTGAGAGGATTGGCGTGGTCGATGATAATCTGTCTTGCGATGGCGAACAACAGCACTTCAAACACAGTTGACGGCCGGTGCTGGTAAAGCATACGGATTAATTCTACGCCGATTATTAAGTTAAAACATGTCTCAAGTAAATCTTCATAATTCGGGTAGATATCCAGATATGGGATATTCCGCAAAGAGAAAGCAAGTTTTATTGCCAGTAAAGTGATACCTACGGCAAGCATTAGAGATATGAACATTTCCAAAAACACAGAAACCTTCCGCAAAAAGGCAGTGGCATACTTTTTCATAAATGTCCCCCTTTTATCAAGTGTATAAATAAATTGTATCGAATAAAAGGGGAACTGTAAAGATAAAAAATTATTTTTTGAGTTTGCTGAAAATGCACGGATATAAAAAAATAATCCACAAGATTACTATAAAATGCTGTATTGTTTTGCCCGCCAGTGTGTGCCCGATCAAAGCCTTAAGTCCGAATTGAAGCGCGGCGGTAACGGCGAGGCCGGCGATAAAGCGGAGAATTTTTTCTGCACGTGTTCCGGTATGCGCCGAAAAATCTAAGTATTTTTGCTCAAGATACCATCCGGCCGCAAATCCTAGTGCGGCGCCGGAGGCTTTGAAACAGTCTGAGGCATAACGGGCTTCAATCACGCCGCCATGATACAAGATATAGGAATAGATACAGATTCCGACAGCGGCAGCAGTCACCAGCAGCGCTATCAAGCCGACATGTGAATCGGGACCTACAAATAAATCTTTGTATTTCCAAATCAGCCACGAAAACAGTAAGGAAACCCCGATGGCGGTCAATACATCTTTTGGAGTATGGCATCCCAGATACATGCGTGAAAACCCAATCAAAAGAAAAGCTGCCGTACATAAAAGCTTTATGCTGAGTTTCTTGGCATTCAATGCCAGCGGGGCAAAGAGGCTTGTGCCGCCCTGCGTGTGCCCGCTGGGAAATGAATATCCGGTTGCTGCGGGAATGGCGCTTTCTACAGCTTTAAAATCAGGATCTAAGACCCAAGGGCGGGGGATGCGGAACGTGATTTTTAGGCCTTGTACGCATAACCCTGCCGTGACATAGGTGAAGCCGATCTGAGTGGCCAGTTTTTTATCAACGCACCAATAGAGTGCGCAGATAACACCTATGAGGAGTAATTCCTGACCAAAATAGGTGATAAACTGAAACAAAGTATCCAGAAAGGGAGTTCTGATTTCAGACAGTGCCCATAAAAAATTCATACTATTTGATTCCTCGTTTTCTCATTTTAGAATCCAGAATTTTTTTGCGGATTCTCAAAGATTTGGGGGTTACTTCCAAAAGTTCGTCGGTGTCGATGAAGTCCAGAGCCTCCTCCAGACTTAAAATGCGGGGAGGTGTCAGCTTCAGAGCCTCATCGGCGCCAGATGAACGAGTGTTGGTCAAGTGTTTGCTCTTACATACGTTGAGCTCAATATCTTCGGCCTTTCCGTTTTGGCCAATGACCATACCGGCATATACTTTCTCGCCGGGCCCGATAAAGAGTGTTCCGCGCTCCTGTGCGCTGAACAGGCCATAGGTGACAGATTCTCCCGCCTCGTATGCTATCAATGAACCCTGACTCCGGTATTGGATATCACCTTTATATGGGGCGTAGCCGTCGAAGGAGGTATTCATGATGCCGTTACCTTTCGTATCCGTCAAAAATTCACCACGATAGCCGATGAGGCCTCTTGAAGGTATGGAAAACTCTAAACGTGTATAGCCGCCGTTAGACATTCCCATATTCTGAAGTTCCCCTTTTCTCTGGCTCAGCTTGTCGATGACGGTTCCGGTGAACTCATCCGGTACATCAATGTAAGCCAATTCAATTGGCTCCAGCCGCTTACCGTTCTCATCAGTTTTGTACAGAACCTCTGCTTTGCTGACCGCAAATTCATAGCCTTCACGGCGCATATTTTCAATCAGTACTGAAAGGTGTAGTTCTCCACGTCCGGCTACGGTGAAGCTGTCGGTATTCTCTGTCTCGGTAACACGGAGGCTCACATCGGTGTTCAGTTCACGGAAGAGACGCTCACGCAGGTGGCGTGAAGTGACATATTTGCCCTCCTGACCTGCAAAGGGGCTGTCGTTGACAACGAACTGCATTGCGATAGTCGGTTCGGAAATCTTCTGGAATTTGATAGGGCTCGGATTATCGGGAGAACAGATACTGTCCCCGATGGAAATATCTGCGATTCCGGAAATTGCCACAATAGAGCCAATACCGGCTTCTTTTACTTCTACTTTATTCAATCCGTCGAATTCATATAACTTACTGATTTTTACTTTTTTCTGTTTGTCCGGCTCGTGGTGGTTGACAACAATCACGTCCTGATTGACAGAAATCGTTCCGTTGTCTACTTTACCGACTCCGATACGCCCCACATATTCATTGTAATCAATCGTACTGATCAGCATCTGTGTGCCTGCATCCGGGTCTCCTTCCGGAGCGGGGATATAGTCAAGGATTGTCTCGAACAGGGGAATCATATCGGCAGGTTCATCCTCTTCGTTATATGTCGCGTACCCGTCTCTTGCGGATGCGTAGAGAAATGGACAGTCCAGCTGCTCGTCGGTGGCGCCCAGATCCATCAAGAGTTCCAGAACTTCGTCGATTACTCCATCAGGTCTTGCCTCCGGGCGGTCAATTTTGTTGATGCACACAATAACAGGGAGTTTTAACGCAAGCGCTTTTTTCAGCACGAATTTAGTCTGTGGCATTGCGCCCTCAAAGGCGTCAACAACGAGAACCACTCCGTTGACCATTTTCAGCACACGCTCGACTTCTCCTCCGAAGTCAGCATGTCCCGGTGTGTCGATGATGTTAATTTTTGTGTTTTTATAAAATACAGCTGTATTCTTAGAGAGAATTGTAATTCCACGTTCACGCTCAATATCATTGGAATCCATGACACGTTCTGCCACATCCTGATTTTCTCTGAATACGCCGCTTTGTTTCAAAAGTTCGTCCACCAATGTTGTCTTTCCGTGGTCAACATGGGCTATAATAGCGATATTTCTGATGTCTTCACGCTTTGTCTTCATATTAATATGTCCTTCTTCCTACCTATTTAATGTTGTAACCCGTATAGTGTATCACATTTTCGAAAATTTACAAGTACTAAAAAATTTTTTTGGATTTTAGTTCTAAATATGGAATTCCAATCATAGATTAAGTATTGACTAAAAAATACGTAAACGAAAAGGAAGGAGATTTACATTAAAATGTCAGATAAGATTATTGAAAACAATCAGGTAACTATTATGGGAGAGGTGGCGACAGGATTTACGTTCAGCCATGAAGTGTTCGGAGAAGGGTTCTATATGGTGGAGGTGAACGTAAAACGCCTGAGTAATTCCTGCGACACCATTCCGCTGATGATTTCCGAGAGGCTCATTGACGTGACACAGGATTATACCGGGGAATTCATCTCAGCACAAGGCCAGTTCCGCTCATACAACAGGCATGAGGAGCAGAAGAACCGCCTGATATTATCTGTTTTCGTAAGGGAAGTTTCATTTGTAGAGGAGGAGCCGGACGGGTCAAAGACGAACAGTATCCTATTGGACGGCTACATATGTAAAGAACCTATTTACAGAAAGACACCTCTTGGCAGGGAAATCGCGGACCTTCTGCTTGCAGTGAACCGTCCTTATGGGAAATCCGATTATATTCCCTGTATATGCTGGGGACGTAATGCCAGATATGCGTCCAGCTTCGAAGTGGGAGAGCACGTACAGGTTCTGGGACGGATTCAGAGCAGGGAATATGTGAAGAAATTATCGGAGACAGAAACCGATAAACGAATTGCCTATGAGGTTTCTGTGAGCAAGCTGGAATGTTTGGAAGAGGCAGAGTTGTAATACCCAAAGACAGGACTTCTTTGATTGACACGAGAATTAATTAATGATACACTTAATTTAGTCGATTAAAGCATGCGTGCCGCGCTGCTAATGGTCAAAAAGGTATAGTCAGGAGGTCATATTATGTCTATTTTTACGGGTTCAGGGGTTGCGATCGTTACGCCGTTTCATGCGGATGAGAGCGTTAACTATGATAAATTGGATGAACTGATCGAGTTTCAGATCAGTAACGGAACAGACAGTATTATTATCTGCGGTACCACGGGTGAATCTTCCACCTTGTCGGAAGAAGAACATATGGACTGCATCAAATTTGCTATTGAGAGAGTGAAAGGACGGGTGCCGGTCATAGCCGGAACCGGGTCCAACAGTACATACACGACGATTCAGATGTCGAAAGAGGCAGTGGAAGACGGGGCCGACGGATTACTTCTTGTCACTCCGTATTACAATAAGTGTACACAGGCCGGACTTGCGGCACACTATACGGCGGTTGCCAAAGAAGCTAAGGCGCCGATTATTTTGTACAGCGTAGCGAGCCGTACAGGTGTTAATATTGCACCGGAGACAGTGGCGTCCCTTGTGAAGGACGTGGAGAATATTGTGGCGGTAAAAGAAGCGTCAGGCAATATTTCTCAGATCGCGAAGATCATGCATCTCACGGACGGGAATGTTGATCTGTATTCCGGCAATGACGATCAGGTTGTTCCTCTTTTGGCGCTGGGAGGCAAGGGCGTGATTTCCGTACTTGCCAATATCGCACCGAAGTATACACACGAGATGTGTGCGAAGTATTTTGCCGGTGACACGAAGGGAAGCTGTAAGATGCAGCTGGATGCGATTCCTCTGATAGAGAAATTATTCTGCGAAGTAAACCCGATACCGGTGAAGAAGGCGCTCAACCTTATGGGGATGGAAGCCGGCCCGCTTCGTATGCCGCTCACAGAGATGACAGAAGCTAATGCGGCTAAGCTTGCCGGGGAGATGAAGGCTTTCGGTCTTAAGCTCGCATAAATATAGAAGGAACACAGCATAAAGTATAAGGCGAAATGTCGAAAGATATTTCGCCTTCATTGTATGTAGACAATTGTGAAAATATTTACAAAGGGAGGAAACAAAATGGTAAAAGCAATTATGCACGGATGTAACGGGAAAATGGGTCAGGTGATAACCGGGCTCGTCAGAGATGACAGTGGAATTGAGATTGTGGCCGGCATAGACAAGTACCGGGGAGTCGAGAACACTTATCCTGTATTTGATACGCTGGAAGCGTGTGATGTGGAAGCGGATGTAGTGATTGATTTCTCCAATGCCGCGGCGGTGGACGAGCTTCTGGCTGTCTGCGCGGAGAGGGTGCTTCCGGTGGTACTGTGTACAACAGGGCTTTCTGAAGAACAGCTGCAGAATGTACAGCGTATCAGTGAAAAAACGGCGGTGCTGCGCTCTGCCAACATGTCGCTTGGCGTGAACCTTTTAATGAAACTGCTGAAGGAGGCGGCGTCCGTACTTGCGCCGGCCGGATTCGACATTGAATTGGTGGAGAAGCATCATAATTTGAAAGTGGACGCACCCAGTGGTACGGCCATTGCTATGGCGGATTCTATCAATGAAGCGCTTGACAATGAATATGTCTATAATTACGACCGCAGCAAGGAGCGGAAAAAGAGAGAAAAGAAAGAAATCGGCATTGTCGCGGTGCGTGGGGGAACAATCGTAGGACAGCATGATGTAATCTTTGCGGGGGCAGATGAAGTCATTGAGTTCCAACATACAGCGTACTCTAAAGCTGTCTTCGGCAAGGGGGCTGTGGAAGCTGCTAAATTCCTCGCGGGAAAGCCTGCGGGGAGATATGATATGAGTGATGTTATCCAGTTCTAAATAGAAGAGATATACATTTGGGAGGAAATGAAAATGGAAATGTTGATGGAGAAGTATTTGGAAAGGCTGTCAGAGCTGTATCCGTCCATAGCGGCGGCTTCCACGGAGGTTATCAACCTGCAGGCTATTCTGAATCTTCCGAAGGGGACGGAGCACTTTCTTACCGATATTCACGGAGAGTATGAAGCGTTTTCTCATGTGCTGAAAAATGGCTCGGGTTCTGTGAAACGGAAAATTGATGATGTGTTCGCGAACACGATGAGCGCAAGAGATAAACAGACGCTGGCGACGCTGATATATTATCCGCGGGAGAAAATAGAGCGTATCAAAAAGGAAGAGCCTAATATGGACGATTGGTATAAGATCATGCTTTACCGGCTGATCGAAATCAGCAAAGGCGCGGCAAGCAAGTATACACGCTCCAAGGTGAGAAAAGCGCTTCCAAAGGATTTTGCCTATGTAATCGAAGAATTGATTACGGAAAAACAGGGGATGATGGATAAAGAATCTTATTATGCTTCCATCATCAGTACGATTATCCGCATCGGGCGTGCGGAAGAATTTATTGTGGCGCTTTGTGAGCTGATTCAGAGGCTTACGGTAGATCATCTGCATATTGTGGGGGACATTTATGACAGAGGGCCCGGACCGCATATCATTATGGATAAGCTTATGGAGCATCACTCTATCGACATTCAGTGGGGAAATCATGATGTGCTCTGGATGGGGGCGGCAGCGGGACAAAAGTGCTGCATCGCAAATGTGATCCGCATCTGCGCGCGCTATGGGAATCTGGATATCCTTGAGGATGGATATGGGATTAACCTCCTGCCTCTGGCAACCTTTTCCTGGAAAAAATACGCAAAGGATCCATGCGAGTGTTTCAAGCTGAAAGGCCAGGGGGAAGAAAGACCGCAGGAGACAGAGCTGAATATGAAGATGCATAAAGCCATCTCGATTATCCAGTTTAAAGTGGAAGGACAGATTTCACAGGAGTATCCGGAATTTGGATTTGAGCGGCGTAATTTTCTGCATCTGATTGATTATAATGAAGGTGAGATTACGATAGACGGGGAAGAGTACAGCCTGCTGGACGATTATTTCCCGACGATAGACCCGGAGAATCCATATGCCCTTTCGGAAGAAGAAGAGCATATTATGAACAGGCTTGTCAGTGCGTTCCAGAACTGCGAGAAACTTCAGTGCCATATGCGTTTCCTCCTGAATAAGGGGAGTCTGTTCAAGATTTATAATTCAAACCTCCTCTATCATGGCTGTGTGCCACTGGATGAAGAAGGGAATTTTAAAAGCGTTGTGGTCGATGGGAAGCGTTATAAAGGGCGTGCGCTCTATGAAATTTTAGAATCTTATGTGAGAAAAGGTTTTTTTGCCGTTGATCAAAGAGAAAAAGAGCTGGGCAAGAACTTGATGTGGTATATTTGGCAGGGAGAAAACTCCCCGCTGTTCGCCAAGGATAAGATGGCCACCTTTGAGCGGTATTTCCTTGCGGAGGAAGAACTGCATAAAGAGAAGAAAAATCCATATTATAACTTTTTGGAAAATGAGGCGGTCATGAACAAGATACTCACGGAGTTCGGCCTGTCCACAGAGCGGTCCCATATTATCAATGGACATATTCCCGTGAAAACAAAAAATGGAGAGAATCCTATCAAATGTAACGGGAAAGTTCTGGTCATAGACGGCGGATTCTCGAAAGCGTACCAGAAAGAGACGGGCATCGCAGGATATACCTTGATTTACAATTCATACGGATTGATTTTGGCCGCCCATGAGCCATTTGAATCCACAGAGGCAGCTATTGAAAAGGAAAAAGATATCCACTCAGACAGTGTGATCGTCAAGCGGGTCGTATCGAGAAAGACGGTGGGCGATACGGATGTCGGCAAAGAACTCCGAGAGCGTATTGAGGATTTGGAGGCTCTTCTGGCTGCTTACCGAAGTGGTACAATCATTGAAAAAGTTTAAGTTTGTAAAATTTTCCAAGGCATATTTTTCTGTAATCTGCAAATAGTATTAGTAACCTAAAATTTACATTTACAGAAAGGGAGATTAGGAAAATGAAACACTTAAAGAAAATGATAGCATTGCTTATCTGTGTACTGGCAATGGGATGTATGACAGCATGTGGAAGTAATAAGGACACAACAGACGGAACTACAGAGAATGGAACTACTGAAAACGGCACAACGAATAATAACGGAACCACAGACGGCGCCAATGATAAAAAGGACAACAACGTAAATGACGCTACAAATGGTTCAGACGATAATGGAAATCTTTTGGATGACGCGGCTGACGACGTGCGTGACGGCATAGATGACGCGGCTAATCATGTAGATGACGCAAAAGACAATGCTACCGACGGGAACAGGACACCGGCAGCAGAGTAACACAGTGAAAGGGAGCAGGGGAACCGGGAAACCGGTTCCCCCCTTTGTCTTTTTATTATGGAAAAATGTCCGCAGCTGTGATACAATTAGCGGGTAACAGAGGAGGAAATAAGATATGAAATTCCGGCCATGCATAGATATACATAACGGGGCGGTCAAACAGATTGTAGGTGGCAGCCTGAAAGACAAAAATGATACGGCCCAGACAAATTTTACATCGGTTTATGGAGCGGATTACTACGCGGATATGTATAAAAAGGATGGACTGAGGGGAGGGCACATTATTCTGCTCAACCCGGCCACATCTCCTTATTATGCAGATACAAAGGCGCAGGCTTTTAAGGCGCTTCGTGCATATCCCAGTGGAATGCAGCTGGGCGGTGGAATCACGGCTGAAAATGCGGAAGAGTATCTTGAGGCGGGGGCAAGCCATGTGATTGTGACTTCTTATGTCTTTCGGGACGGGGAAATTAAGTGGGACAATTTAAAGGCGCTGGCACAGGCCGCAGGGCGGGATAAGACTGTTTTGGATCTGAGCTGCCGCAGGCGGGGGAATGATTATTACATCGTGACTGAACGGTGGCAGACATTTACAAATGTATCGCTGAGCAGCGCACTGTTGGATACGCTTGCCGAATACTGTGCCGAATTCCTCATACACGGTGTTGATGTGGAGGGGAAAGGGGCAGGCATGGACGAAGGTCTGGTGCGCCTGCTGGCAACATGGGACGGTCTGCCCATCACCTACGCGGGAGGAATCGGGACGGTGCAGGATTTGGATAGATTCGCGGAGCTGAGCCAAAAGAAGCTGGATTTTACAATCGGAAGCGCGCTGGATTTGTTCGGAGGGAGTATTCCCTATGCGGACATAAGAAAGTTATGAACAAGCAGGAAAGAGTTTGTTAACATATTATAAATTGATTGAAGAAGTTAGCAAATAGTGCTAGAATGTGGAATAGAGTTGTGGATAAGGAGTTAATAAAATGGGCTTAATTGAAAAAATATTTGGAACACATAGTGAAAATGAGTTAAAAAGGATTTATCCGATTGTAGATCACATTGAAGCGTTGGAGCCGGAGATGCAGCAGCTGTCCGACATGGAATTAAAGGCCAAGACACGTGAGTTCAAGGAGCGTTTGGAAAAGGGTGAGACTCTGGATGATATTCTCCCGGAGGCATTTGCCGTTGTGCGTGAAGCGGCGGTCAGAAGCATTGGCATGCGCCATTACCGCGTGCAGCTCGTCGGTGGTATTATACTGCATCAGGGCCGTATTGCCGAGATGAGAACCGGTGAAGGTAAGACACTTGTCTCTACACTTCCGGCTTATTTGAATGCGTTGACCGGCGAGGGCGTACACATCGTCACGGTCAATGATTATTTGGCAAAGCGTGATGCTGAGTGGATGGGTCAGGTACATGAGTTTTTAGGACTTACGGTGGGCGTTGTGCTGAACTCTATGGATAATGATGAGCGGCGTGCGGCGTATAATTGTGATATTACTTATGTGACGAACAATGAATTAGGATTTGATTACCTGAGGGATAACATGGTAATTTATAAGGAACAGCTGGTACAGCGGGGGATGAAATTTGCCGTCATCGATGAGGTCGACTCTGTCCTTATTGACGAGGCGAGAACTCCTCTTATCATTTCCGGACAGAGCGGAAAATCTACCAAGCTTTATGAAGCTTGTGATATTCTTGCAAGACAGATGGAAAAAGGGGAAGCCAGCGGAGAATTCTCTAAGATGAACGCTATTATGGGCGAGGATATCGAAGAGACCGGAGATTTTATTGTCAATGAAAAGGAGCGCAATGTCAATCTGACAGAAGATGGCGTCAAGAAGGTGGAGAAATTTTTCCATCTTGACAACCTTGCCGATCCTGAGAATCTTGAAATCCAGCACAATATCATTCTGGCCCTCAGGGCACATAATCTGATGTTCCGTGATCAGGATTATGTGGTCAAGGATGACGAGGTTCTGATCGTGGATGAGTTCACCGGACGTATTATGCCGGGACGCCGTTATTCAGACGGCCTGCATCAGGCCATCGAGGCGAAAGAACATGTGAAAGTTAAACGGGAAAGCAAGACGCTTGCGACTATTACTTTCCAGAATTTATTCAATAAGTATGATAAGAAGAGCGGTATGACCGGTACTGCTTTGACAGAAGAAAAGGAGTTCCGTGACATTTACGGGATGGATGTTATTGAGATTCCGACCAATGTACCTGTACAGAGAATGGATTTAGATGATGTCGTATATAAGACAAAAAAAGAAAAATATAATGCGGTAATCGAGGAGATAATTGAGGCCAACAAGAAGGGGCAGCCGGTACTGGTCGGCACGATTACGATTGAGACTTCCGAGCTTCTGAGCAAGATGCTCACAAGACAGGGCATCAAGCATAATGTATTGAATGCCAAATTTCATGAGATGGAGGCTGAAATCGTCGCGCAGGCCGGACAGCATGGGGCAGTTACTATCGCTACCAACATGGCCGGACGTGGTACGGATATCAAGCTTGACGATAAGGCGAGGGAGGCAGGCGGCCTGAAGATTATCGGTACCGAGCGCCATGAATCCCGGCGTATCGATAATCAGCTGCGCGGCCGTTCCGGCCGTCAGGGCGACCCGGGTGAATCCAGATTTTATATTTCTCTGGAGGACGATTTGATGCGTCTGTTCGGCTCCGAGAGGCTGATGGATGTATTTACCACATTGGGAGTGGAAGAAGGCGAGCAGATCGAGCATAAGATGCTTTCCAATGCCATTGAAAAAGCACAGAAGAAGATAGAGAACAATAACTTTGGTATTCGTAAGAACCTGTTAGAATACGATCAAGTCATGAATGAACAGAGAGAAATCATCTACGAGGAGCGCCGCCGGGTATTGGACGGAGAGAATATGCGGGATTCCATCTTCCATATGATTACGGAGTATGTGGAGAATACAGTGGATTCCAATATATCTCCTGACGTGGACTATGAAGAATGGGATTTGAAGCCGCTGAATGTAGATTTGTTGAATGTCATTCCGATTCTCAAGCCGGTAAGCACGGATGACGTCAAAGGCATGGAGGTCAATCAGCTCAAGCACATGCTCAAAGAGCGGGCAGCAAAGGCTTACGAAGAAAAAGAAGCGGAATTCCCTGAGGCAGAGCATCTTCGTGAAGTGGAACGTGTATTCCTGCTGCGTGTAATTGACGCGAAGTGGATGGACCATATTGACGATATGGATCAGCTCCGCCAAGGAATCGGACTGCAGGCTTATGGGCAGAGAGACCCGTTGGTAGAATATAAGATGCTGGGATATGATATGTTCGGAGAGATGACCCGGGCTATCACTACAGATACAGTCCGTCTTTTGTTCCATGTGAAGATCGAGCAGAAGGTAGAACGTGAGCAGGTTGCCAAGGTGACTGGAACGAACAAAGATGACAGCGCCGTAAAAGCGCCTAAAGTGCGTTCCGAGAAGAAAGTATATCCAAACGACCCGTGTCCGTGTGGAAGCGGGAAGAAATATAAACAGTGCTGTGGACGCAAATAGGCAGATGCGGCAGCGGATAGGCGTTATCCGAAAAAAAGATTTGAGGTGAGAATGTGGTTGAATTAGACGGATATAAAATGACTTTGAATGCGTACGAAGAACCTCTGAAAGAATTGAGGGATTCACTTTGACTTACCGGCAAAAGAGCAGCGGCTGGAAGAGTTGGAAAGAAAGATAGAAGAACCGGGCTTTTGGGATAATGCCGATGAATCTCAAAAAATCATGAAAGAGATGAAAAGTCTGCAGGATTTTTTGAAAACGGTAGGCGGGTTAACTGCGTCGTATGAAGATATGGGGATGCTGATCGAGCTTGCCGAGGAGGAAGAGGACGCGGATATGATTCCCGAAATCAAAAAGGATTTGGAGGAGTTTGAAAAGAATTTTGAAGACTTTCGAATCCAGACATTGCTTTCGGGAGAATACGACCGCTGCAATGCGATTGTCACTCTGCACGCCGGTGCAGGCGGAACGGAAAGCTGCGATTGGGCGAATATGCTCTATAGAATGTATACACGCTATGCGTTTGCAAAAGGATTTTCCCTCACAGTGCTGGACTATCAGGATGGTGACATTACAGGACTTAAGGCCATTACGTTTGAAGTGAATGGGGAGAATGCTTATGGGTATTTCCAGTCCGAGAAGGGAGTGCACCGGCTTGTGCGGATATCACCCTTTAATTCGGCCGGCAAGCGGCAGACGTCCTTTGCGTCCTGTGATGTGATTCCGGATATAGAGGATGAAATCGATATCGAAATCAACGACGATGATTTGAAAATTGACACTTACCGCTCCAGCGGCGCGGGAGGCCAGCATATCAACAAGACCTCGTCGGCTGTGCGGATTACCCACCTTCCCACCGGGATAGTGGTGCAATGCCAAAATGAACGTTCGCAGTTGTTTAACAAGGACAAAGCGATGCAGATGCTGAAAGCAAAGCTTTATCTGCTGAAAAAGCAGGAGCAGGAAGAGATGGTTTCCGGTATCCGGGGCGAAGTCCGGGATATTAATTTCGGGAGCCAGATACGGTCGTACGTCATGCAGCCCTACACTCTGGTGAAGGATCACAGGACTAATGTGGAAAACGGTAATGTGAATGCCGTGCTTGACGGCGAACTGGACGGATTTATTAATGCGTATCTGAAGCAAAGGAGCAATCATGGATAATACCAAGTATTTTGTGCTGAAAAAGAAGGCGGTTCCGGAAGTGCTGTTAAAGGTAGTAGAGACAAAGCGTCTGTTAGCGACGAACAGAGGGATGACTATTCAGGAAGCAACAGACCAGATCGGAATCAGCAGAAGTTCTTTTTATAAGTATAAGGATGATATTTTTCCATTTCATGAGAATGAGAAAGGACAGAACGTTACCATGGTCATCCAGATGGATGACACACCGGGCCTGATGGCGAAGCTGCTGGGCAAGGTGGCCGATTATGGGGCTAATATTCTGACGATTCATCAGAGTATTCCAATCAACGGTATAGCCACCCTGACAATCAGCGTGGAAGTTCTCTCTACAACAGGCAATATGTCGGAACTTGTGGAGGAGCTGGAAGAAAACACAGGCGTTTATTATCTGAAAATAGTAGGCAGGGAGTAATGAGGATGAAAATAGCAGTATTGGGTTATGGGACGGTAGGCTCCGGTGTCGTGGAAGTTCTGGATGTGAACAAAGAGCTCATCAAGGCGCGTGCCGGGAAAGAAATTGAAGTTAAATATGTGTTGGATCTCAGGGACTTCCCCGGAGATAAAATTCAGGAAAAAATTGTACATGATTACGACTTGATTCTGACCGATGATGAGATTGAGGTCGTGGTCGAGGTGATGGGCGGAGTGGAGCCGGCCAATACTTTTGTGAAAAAAGCGTTGCTTGCGGGCAAGCATGTGGTCACATCCAACAAAGCATTGGTGGCAAAGACGGGAGCCCAGCTGCTGGCTGTGGCGAGGGAACAGGGAGTGAATTTCCTGTTCGAAGCCAGTGTGGGCGGAGGCATTCCTATTTTACGCGCTCTCGGCTCTTCTTTGACGGCAGATGAGATAGAAGAAATTACAGGTATTTTAAATGGTACTACTAATTATATGATGACAAAAATGTTCTATGAAGGCGCCGACTATCAGACGGTGCTCAAGGAAGCTCAGGCCAATGGGTATGCGGAGGCAGACCCGACGGCTGATGTGGAGGGGCATGATGCCTGCCGGAAGATTGCCATACTTTCTTCTATTATTTCCGGTAAAATGGTTGATTTTCAAGATATCTATACAGAGGGGATCACAAAGATTACTACGGAAGATATGGCTTATGCCAGAAAGCTGGGCATGAATATTAAGCTTCTGGCACAGTGCAGGCGGGAAGGCAGCCAGTTATCCGCAATGGTTGCCCCGTTTCTAGTGGGGGCTGAGCATCCGCTGTACAGTGTAAATGATGTGTTTAATGCGGTGTTTGTAAAAGGAAATATGCTGGGAGACGCGATGTTTTATGGAAGCGGCGCAGGGAAGCTGCCGACTGCGAGCGCAGTGGTGGCGGATGTGATCGCGGCGGTGAAGAACCCGGATAAAGATATTATGAACTTTTGGAGCATGGATAAATTGGAGCTCGAGAGCTACAAAGACACGGTGAAAAGATTTTTTGTCCGCATGGAAGGCGAGAGAGAAGCGCTCGAGGCGCGTGTGCGCTCGGATTTCGGCGCTGTAGAATTTGTGGAAGCCGGCGGGCTCAGCGGAGAGTTTGGTTTTATTACGCCGATGATGGACGAAAAGGGATATGAAGAAAAAGCAGATGCATATCGGAATATCCTGCATATGATAAGAGTAGAGTAGTGAACGATAGGGCTTAAGATGAGGTGGACTGGATGAAATATGTTATCGTACTGGGTGATGGAATGGCGGGGGAGCCTGTCGGGCAGCTGGGAGGCATGACCACACTGGAGGCTTCCAAAACTCCGGTTATGGATAGACTGGCTAAAATGTCGGAGCAAGGAATGGCCCGCATGGTGCCGAAGGGAATGGCTCCGGGGAGTGATACGGCTAACTTATCAGTGGCCGGATATGACCCGCAGGTATACTATACCGGCCGTTCGCCGCTTGAGGCACTAAGCATCGGGGTGGATATGAAGGCGGATGATGTCGCTTTCAGGTGCAATTTTGTGACACTCAGTGAAGAGGCGGGTGCATATGAAGACCGCATTATCATAGACCATAGCTCGGATGAAATCAGCACGGAGGATGCAGTCATTCTTTTAGAGGCACTGAAAAAGGAGTTCGCCCGGGAAGGCTACCACTTCTATGCAGGGACCAGCTATCGTCATCTGCTGATTCAGCATGGAGGAGAGGTTCTGGAACTTACGCCGCCTCACGATATTTTGACAAGACGAATTGGAGCATATCTTCCAAAAGACCCGGTACTTTTGGAGATGATGAAAAAAAGCTTCGATATACTTGAGAATCATCCGGTCAACTTAAAGCGTAGGCGGGACGGACTTCATCCCGCTAATTCCATCTGGTTCTGGGGCGCGGGCACAAGGCCGGCCTTGTCTTCTTTTTTAGAAAAGACAGGGAAAAAGGCGGTTATGATATCGGCAGTGGATCTGCTCAAGGGAATCGCTGTGGGCGCCGGCATGACGCCTCTCTTTGTGGAAGGGGCCAATGGAGGCCTTTATACGAACTACGATGGGAAGGCTAAGGCGGCTCTGAATGCACTGCTCAATGACGGATATGATTTTGCGTATATCCATGTGGAAGCGCCGGATGAGATGGGGCATCAAGGCAGTGTTGAAAATAAGATTCAGGCCATTGAGTGGCTGGATGAAAAGGTAATCAAGAATGTGGTAAAAGGACTTGGAGAAGCAGGGGAGGATTTTCGGATTTTGATACTCCCGGATCACCCCACGCCGATCTGTGCCAGAACGCATACAAAAGAACCTGTTCCCTATCTGCTTTACGACAGTAGAAAAGCAGTGGAAGGACAGGAGACATACAACGAGAAGAAGGCAAAGATAAGTGGAATTATGTGGGAGGATGGATATCGTCTCATAGAACATCTGCTGGGCGATTAGGAGGAAGTTATGCTGGTAGTGAAAAAATTTGGAGGCAGCTCCGTTGCGAATAAAGAACGAATTTTCAATGTAGCAGGACGCTGCGCAGAAGAATATCAGAAGGGGAATGACGTGGTCGTCGTGCTGTCAGCTATGGGGGACACGACGGATGAGCTTCTGGATAAAGCGGAGGATATTAATCCCAATGCGTCAAAAAGAGAGCTGGATATGCTGCTTACGACAGGGGAGCAGATATCGGTTTCGCTTATGGCCATGGCCCTTCAGGCGATGAATATACCTGCTATATCCTTGAACGCGTTTCAAGTTCAGATGCATTCCACATCAAGAAACGGAAATGCCCGGTTCAAACGGATAGACACGGATAGGATTCAGCATGAGCTTGGCAACCGTAAGGTCGTGATCGTGACTGGATTTCAAGGGGTGAACAAATACGATGATTACACGACCCTTGGACGAGGCGGCTCAGATACAACTGCGGTCGCGCTGGCAGCGGTGCTCCATGCGGACCAGTGCGAGATATATACAGATGTGGAGGGAGTGTATACGGCGGATCCACGGGTAGTAAAAAATGCCAGAAAGATTGAAGAAATTACATACGACGAGATGCTGGAGCTTGCCACATCGGGGGCAAAAGTCCTGCATAACCGTTCTGTAGAGATGGCAAAAAAATATGGAGTAGAACTGGTAGTACGTTCCAGCTTAAATACAGAAGAGGGAACCGTAGTCAAGGAGGTAGTGAAAGTGGAGAAGATGTTAATTACCGGCGTTGCGGCGGACAAAAATACAGCAAGAATTTCTGTGATCGGTGTGGAAGATAAGCCGGGAATTGCTTTTAAAATATTTAATACACTGTCCAGAAACAATATAAACGTGGATATTATTCTTCAGTCTGTAGGAAGGGAAGGAACGAAGGATATTTCATTCACTGTCTCTCAGGACGATTTGAAAGAGGCGCTTGCGGTGCTGGAAGAAAGAAAGCAGGCACTGACTATTAAAGATATTACTCATGATGAGAAGGTGGCAAAGATTTCAATTGTGGGCGCGGGCATGCTGAGCAATCCGGGTGTCGCAGCCACCATGTTCGAGTCACTTTGTAATTCAAATATTAATATAAACATGATTTCTACTTCTGAAATCCGCATCACCGTGCTGATTGATGAAAAAGACGCAGACAATGCGCTGGTAGCTGTTCATGATGGCTTTGGCCTAGAAGATTAATGCTAATATATAAAAGGCTCTGATCAGTTCAGAGCCTCTTTCATTTTACCTGAGATTCAAGAAAACCAACTACGATTTTCCTGCTATCCGGTGGTAAATCGCGATATTTCATAATTAAGTGAGTCTCATCGTCTGTAAGATATAAAGTATGCTTTGTCGTAATGTCGATAGCCGGCAGATCCGGCAGTGGATCCTCCGCTGATGAGCCACCAATGTTACGATTAACCAAATGGTCTAGCGTTACATTATAGAGACGGGACAAGTGAATCAAAGAATCTAAGTCAGGCGTACGCTTGCTATTCTCATAATTTGAATAGGCTTGTCTTGAAATATTCAATATTGCACTCAAATGAGCTTGAGTCAGATGGTGCATCTTGCGAAGCGTGCGCAAATTCTTTGACAATTGAATGTTGGGCATCGCTGTACCTCCGTTCCCTGTAAAATTACCCTCTCACACCAATACAGTATATCAGTTTTTATAACAAAAGTGGCGACAGGCAACGAAACGCAACATATACATTGGTGGCAACAAATTAGTTACGGTATTTCCCGGCTTAACATACTGTTATGGTACTTTTGAGAATAGGTGACTTCCTCGCCAAACCAGGAAGGAGGCTGGAATTCACTGGCAGATGTTTCGCTTTGGAACTCCACTTCAGCCATCACAAGAGGCGATAAGTCTCCTTTGAAAATATCCAGTTCAATTGTAAGATTATCTGCAAACGGGATACAATACCGCTCCTTTTGAATCAGGCGGCCGTCAATTTTCTCCCGCAGGTGTTCGTAAGATTCTTTTGTCAGGGGAAGATTATATTCTTCTCTTACAAGAAAGCCCTTGGACTTGTAAGTCAGAACATAGCTATCATCATCTTTCCGCACCCGCACCACTGGCTCTGTGGACAGATAACCTTGTTCAAGGGAACGGTGAGGGTAGTCGTCCAGACGGAAGGGGATAGAATGAATGAGGTATTTACGTTCGATTTCCATAATTTCTACTCCTTGCTATAGTATTTACTAATAGTATAAGAAATTATACAAGAGTTTACAAGTGCAAAGGATTTTGATAGAATCAACATATTAATTAAGCGTGGAAAGGATGGTACAATAAATCATGAGTGAAGTTTACGTGTTTTTGGCAGATGGCTTTGAGGAGATTGAAGGCTTGACAGTAGTGGATCTGTTGAGAAGGGCGGATATACGGGTCCAAACTGTATCCATCATGGGAAGGAAAGAGATTACAGGTTCACATCACATTAAAGTAGAAGCGGATATTCTATTCGAGGAGGCGGATTTTGCGACTGCAGAGATGCTGGTGCTTCCGGGGGGACTGCCGGGGACTGATTATTTAAAGGCTCACAAAGGGCTGCAGGAACAGATTCTGGCATTTAACAGCGAAGGCAGGAAGCTGGCGGCTATCTGTGCCGCGCCTACGGTCTTCGGAGCGCTGGGACTTCTGAAAGGGATGAAGGCGACCTGCTATCCGACGATGGAAGATGGGCTGACCGGAGCGGAGGTCGTGCGGGAGAGCGCCGTTACCGACGGCGCCATAACGACCGGAAGAGGCATGGGGGCAGCCATTGATTTTTCCCTGCGGCTGATTGAGATTCTCAGGGATAAAAGGACGGCCGATATGACGGCTGAAAAAATTGTATATAGACGAAACTAAGAGAGGCAGGAAATCAATGAAAAAATATGCGGCGGCCGGCATTGCTGTGGTCATAGTTGTGCTGGTGGTTATTCTGGGATTGAGAGCGTGCGGGGGAAGCAAAGTGGATGCGTCGGGATATGTGCAGGCGCAGTTAGATCTTACGTTTCAGGGTGAAACACAGGAAGCCCACCGGCTGACCGGAGCGGCAGTATCCGGGCTGGAGCAGATTTATGAGGACGGTATCAATGCATTTGTGCAGAGTTACCTCACGGGAGGGGTAGACACCGGGGAAGCATTTTCAGAGACCTATGGAAAAATAATCAAGAAAATATTTCTTGTTATGCATTATCAGGTCGGAGAGGCTCAGAAAAAAGATAAAAATACTTATGAGGTGACGGTTACCTATGAACCGGCTGATGTGTTTACTTCTTTTATTCCAAAGCTGAAGGAGAAATCGGCAGAGATAGAAGAGAAAGCGAAAAATGGAGGATACACCGGAACGGAAGATGAGATTCAGTCAGCGATGATTCTAGATTATATGAGCGAATCCTATACGCTTTTGGAAAGCGCATATCTGGACATACAGTACGGCGGAAAGCAGGAGTTTACCTTCACGCTCACCAAAGGAAAGGGAAGCAAGGTCACTATGGATAACGAGGAGATTGCCGCGTTTATTGAGAAGATTTTAGAACTTGATAAACTGTAAGAACTGTGTTATAGTAATAAAATGAGTGTAATGTAGATAAGTCTGCCCGACTTTTCTCATATAGCATATTAGGAGGAAATGGTAATGAGTTTACAAGTTGAGAAGTTAGAACACAATATGGCAAAACTTACAGTAGAAGTTTCAGCAGAAGAATTAGAGGGAGCGCTCCAGAAGGCATACCAGAAGCAAAAAGGAAAAATCAGTGTCCCGGGATTCCGCAAAGGCAAAGTTCCACGTCAGATGATTGAAAAGATGTACGGACCGGAGATTTTTTACGATGATGCCGCTAATGCATTGATTCCGGAAGCGTATTCCAAAGCTTATGATGAGAGCGGGCTGGATATCGTATCACAGCCGAAGATTGATGTTGTACAGATTGAAAAAGGAAAAGCATTTATCTTTACAGCGGAAGTGGCTGTTAAACCGGAAGTGACTCTTGGACAGTACAAAGGTCTGGAAGTAGATAAGATTTCCAACCGTGTAACGGCAAAAGAAGTAGATGCTAAATTAGAAGAAGAACAGCAGAAGAACGCGAGAACAATCACAGTAGAAGGACGCCCGGTACAGGATAAGGATGAAGTTATTCTTGACTTCGAAGGATTTGTTGACGGCGTAGCTTTCGAGGGCGGCAAAGGAGAAAATTATCCGCTGACTATCGGTTCCGGCGCATTTATTCCGGGATTTGAAGAACAGCTGATCGGAGCTGAACCGGAAAAAGAAGTGGAAGTAAAGGTTACGTTCCCGGAGGAATATCAGGCGGAAGAACTTCAGGGCAAAGATGCCGTGTTCAAATGTACAGTACATGAAATCAAAGCAAAAGAGCTGCCGGAACTTGACGATGAGTTTGCTTCCGAAGTTTCTGAATTTGATACATTAGATGAATATAAAGCAGATATCAAGGTTAAAATCAAAGAGCAGAAGACGAATGAAGGCAAGAGAGCTCAGGAAGATCAGGCGGTGGAAGCTATCATTGCAAATTCCGAGATGGATATTCCGGAGGCTATGGTTGATACGCAGACAAGACAGATGGTGGATGACTTTGCACAGAGACTGCAGCAGCAGGGCTTGAGCATGGAGCAGTATATGCAGTTCACAGGCATGACTGCGGAGAAGATGCTGGAAGAGATGCGTCCGCAGGCTGAGAAGCGCATCAAGACGAGACTGGTTCTCGAGGCAGTTGCAAAAGCAGAAAATATTGAGATATCTGACGAAAAGCTCGACGAAGAGATCGCTAAGATGGCAAAGGCATATCAGATGGAAGCCGATAAGCTGAAAGAGTTCATGGGAGATAAAGAAAAAGACCAGATGAAGCAGGATATGGCTGTTCAGGAAGCGATTACATTCGTTGTGGAGAATGCTGTAGAAAAATAAATAATTGTTAGTCAAGATTAGGAGGCGTGTACATGAGTTTAGTACCTTATGTCATTGAACAGACAAGCCGTGGAGAACGCTCTTACGACATTTATTCAAGACTTTTAAAAGAAAGAATTATTTTCCTTGACACCGAGGTGAATGATGCTTCAGCCAGCGTTATAGTTGCACAGATGCTGTTTTTGGAGGCAGAAGACCCGGAAAAGGATATTCAGTTCTATATCAACAGCCCGGGCGGCTCTATCACGGCGGGTATGGGGATATATGATACCATGAATTATATAAAATGTGATGTTTCCACTATGTGCATGGGGATGGCGGCCAGCATGGGCGCGTTCCTGCTGGCAGGAGGAGCTAAAGGCAAACGTTTCGCACTCCCTAATGCTGAGATTATGATTCATCAGCCATCCGGCGGCGCTCAGGGACAGGCAACAGAGATTGAAATCAATGCCAAACACATTTTAAAAGTGAGAGAGCGCATGAATAAGCTGATGGCCCAGAATACCGGTCAGTCATATGAGACGATTGCGGCAGATACGGAAAGAGATAACTGGAAGACTGCAGAAGAAGCAAAGGCTTATGGTTTAATCGACGAAGTAGTAGTAAGCCGTTAGAAAGGAAAGGGGGTGTCCGAAGAACCGGACATTCCCTTTACGTGTAAAATATGAGGTGAGAGTATGGCAGGTAGAAATGAAGACATTGTAAGATGTTCGTTCTGTAACAAGACGCAGGCGCAGGTGCGTAAGATGATAGCCGGGCCGAATGGTTCCTATATCTGTGATGAGTGCGTTGAAGTCTGTGCAGAGATTATTGAAGAAGAATTAGAATATGAAGACGCGGGAAAGTTTGACGATATCAACCTTTTGAAGCCTGAAGAAATCAAGGCGTTTCTGGATGAGTATGTAATCGGACAGGAGGAGGCTAAAAAGGTACTTTCCGTGGCTGTCTATAATCATTATAAAAGAATTATGGCGGAGAAGGATTTGGGGGTAGAGCTGCAGAAGAGCAACATCCTCATGGTGGGCCCTACGGGATGCGGAAAGACATTTTTAGCGCAGTCCCTTGCCCGCATTCTTAATGTGCCTTTTGCCATCGCCGATGCCACTGCTTTGACAGAGGCCGGTTATGTCGGTGAGGATGTGGAAAATATCCTTTTGAAAATTATTCAGGCGGCCGACGGTGATGTGGAACGGGCGGAATATGGAATTATTTATATCGACGAAATTGATAAGATTACAAGAAAATCTGAGAATCCGTCCATAACCCGTGATGTATCAGGAGAAGGCGTACAGCAGGCACTTTTGAAAATTTTGGAGGGCACTGTGGCCAACGTTCCGCCTCAGGGAGGAAGAAAGCACCCGCATCAAGAGCTGATTCAGATAGACACTACCAATATCCTGTTTATCTGCGGCGGAGCTTTTGAAGGTATTGACAAGATTGTGGAAAAGCGTGTGGACAGAAAGTCTATCGGCTTTGGCGCGGAGATCGGTGCGAAGCATGAATATGACATCGACCACCTGCTTCACCAGATTCTTCCGCAGGATTTAGTCAAATTTGGATTGATTCCGGAGCTGGTGGGACGTGTCCCGGTAAATGTTTCACTGAATCATCTGGATAAAGAAGCGTTGATGCGCATTCTTACAGAGCCCAAGAATGCTATCGTCAAACAATACCAGAAGCTTTTGGAGCTGGATGATGTGGCGCTGGAATTCGATAAGGAAGCATTGGAGGCAATTGCGGAGACTTCCCTCAAAAGAAAGACGGGGGCCAGAGGGCTTCGGGCCATCATGGAAAATGTTATGCTGGATGTCATGTACCGTGCGCCTTCCGATGAGGAGCTTAAGTACTGCAAAATTACCAAAGATGCGGTTCTAGGCAAGGGAATCCCTGAAACAGAGCAGGAAGATATAAAATCGCAGAGCGCATAATCAGCCTCGCAGGAGATGATGCATGTAACTGCGTTTATGAAAAGAGATTAACGGGTGCAAACGGGGAAACCAGATGCACCCTTTTCTTATAACAGTAGGAAACTTTGTTCAATTACAGAAGGAGATTACAAGATGAGGAAAAAGATAAGTATTCCCATGGTCGCACTTCGTGGAATGACGATTCTTCCGGAAATGGTGGTTCATTTTGACATCAGCAGAGAGCGGTCAATTGACGCGGTACAGGAAGCCATGGCGGAAGAGCAGAAGATTATGCTTGTGACGCAGAGGGACATTGAGGTGGAGAACCCGGAGGAGAGCGACCTCTACCGAGTGGGAACAATCGCGACGGTCAAACAGATTCTCAAGCTTCCACGTCAGATTCTGCGTGTGCTGGTTGCGGGAGAAGAACGTGCGATTCTTGATAACATAGAGGTGACCGACCCTTATATGCGGGCGAATGTCACTGTGATCGGAGAGGATGAACCTGAGATTGCCGGTGACATCAATAAAGAAGCTATGGTCCGGGGATTAAAAGATATGTATCTTGAATATGCCATGAGAAATCCCAAGGTGACAAAAGATATGGCCAATCAAATCAAGGATATTACAGATTTGAAGAAGCTGGTGAATCAGGTTTCTGCCAATCTCCCCATACACTATACAGAGCTGCAGGAGATTTTAGACGAAACGGATTTTATGAAGCGCTACGAACTTCTGGCTTTTAAGCTGGTAAATGAAGTCCAGATCATGAATATCCGCGATGAGATTCAGATTAAGGTGAAAGAGCGGGTGGACGAGCATCAGCGGGAGTACATTCTCAGGGAACAGTTGAAGCTGATTCGCGAGGAACTGGGGGAGGATACTACGATTTCGGATGCAGAAGAATTTGAGCAGTCTGTAGCGGAAATGCAGGCCCCGGACGAAATCAAAGAAAAACTGAAGAAAGAAATCAATCGATTTAAAAGTTCTATGCAGAGCCCGGCAGAGGCGGGCGTTATCCGCACCTATATTGAAACAATGCTGGAGATGCCTTGGGATAAGCGGGTTGATGACTTTACCGATATCAAATACGCGAAGGAACTTCTGGAGGCGGAACACTATGGACTGGAGGAAGTCAAGGAGCGTATTCTGGAATATCTTGCAGTCCGTGCATTGACAAAGAAAGGGGACAGCCCGATTCTCTGTCTTGTGGGGCCGCCGGGAACTGGGAAAACTTCTATCGCAAAATCATTGGCGAAGGCATTGAAAAAGCCGTATGTCAGAATCTCTCTGGGCGGTGTAAGAGATGAGGCGGAAATCCGCGGACATCGAAAAACATATGTAGGAGCCATGCCGGGGCGTATTGCCAACGGGATTAAAAGCGCCGGGATAAAGAATCCTTTGATGCTTCTGGATGAAATTGACAAAGTAAGCACAGACTATAAGGGGGATACATTTTCTGCACTGCTGGAGGTATTGGACAGTGAGCAGAACAATAAGTTCCGCGACCACTATCTGGAAGTGCCTCTGGATTTATCTGAGGTAACTTTTGTGACGACTGCCAATACGCTTCAGACGATACCACGGCCGCTGCTTGACCGTATGGAGGTAATTGAAGTCAACAGTTATACGGAGAATGAAAAGCTCCATATAGCGGAGCGCCACCTTATACCAAAGCAGCTTGCCCGCCATGGGCTGACAAAAGAACAAGTAACTATCAGCAAAGGCGCTGTGTGGAAGATGGCCCGCAATTATACAAAAGAGGCCGGTGTTCGTCAGCTTGAGAGGGAAATAGGCAATATATGCAGGAAAGCCGCAAGAGAAATATACGAGAGTAATAAAAAGAAAGTACAGGTGACGGAGCGGAATCTCTGGAAATACTTGGGGAAAGAAAAGTTTACATACCAGATGGCCAACGCGGAAGACGAGATAGGAATTGTCCGTGGCCTCGCGTGGACGAGTGTGGGTGGAGACACGCTTCAGATCGAAGTGAATGTTATGCCGGGAAAAGGCGATATCATGCTTACCGGACAGCTTGGCGATGTCATGAAAGAGTCGGCACAGACCGGAATCAGTTATATCCGCTCCATCAGCAGCAAATACAAGGTGCCGGAAAACTTTTTTGACGAGCATGATATTCACATCCATATTCCGGAAGGCGCGGTGCCGAAAGACGGTCCGTCGGCAGGTATAACTATGGCTACAGCTATGATTTCGGCAATCACCGGACGCAAAGCCCGGGCAGATATTGCTATGACCGGGGAAATTACACTTCGGGGAAGAGTGCTTCCCATCGGCGGCTTGAAGGAAAAGCTGCTGGCGGCGAAAAACGCAGGTATAAAGACGGTGCTGGTTCCGAAAGAGAATGAAAAGGATATCGAAGAGATTTCCACAGAAATCACAAAGGGTCTGGAGATAATCTTTGTATCCCAGATGGACGAGGTGTTGAAGGCGGCGCTCAAAGGCCGGTCGTCAGACTCCAAATAGAGAGGACATAAAAGATGGTAATAAAAAATGTAAACCTAGAGACAGTATGTGGAATTACAAGCGTACTGCCCGACAACCAAATGCCGGAGATTGCTTTTGCAGGAAAATCGAATGTAGGGAAATCTTCTTTAATTAACGGATTGATGAATAGAAAGGCGTATGCCCGGACTTCGGCAAAGCCGGGGAAGACCCAGACAATCAATTTTTATAATATTAATGAGGAATTGTATCTTGTGGATTTGCCGGGCTATGGCTATGCAAAAGTTTCGGTGAAGGAAAAAGAGCAGTGGGGAAAGTTGATCGAGCGTTATCTCCACGGCTCCAAGCAGTTAAAAGCGGTGTTCTTGTTGATCGATATCAGGCATGACCCGTCTGCCAATGACAAGTTGATGTATGACTGGATTGTCAGTCAGGGATTTGAGCCGATTATCATTGCCACGAAACTTGATAAAATCAAGCGGAGCCAGATTCAGAAGCAGCTAAAGGCCGTGAAGGACGGATTGAAGCTTTTGCCCGGAACCACTGTGATTCCCTTCTCGGCTGAGACGAAGCAGGGACGGGATGAGATTTGGGAATTGGTCGAGAGAGAGTTTTTATAGAATTTAGTTTACAACAGAAGAAGAGCGTGAACGGGGGGGCGTACTGCCTTCCCGCTCACGCTCTTCATTTGTCGTAAATAGAATCATTACCTTATTCCAGCACCTTTTTCTTGCGGTAAAAGTAGTAAGGGATCAGCAGCAGCGCTGTGGCTGACCATGCCATAGGGTAGCTGAAGAGCAGGGTAGATACCTCGTTGCGCATAGGTGTGACAAAAAGCACCCATGGAATCCGCACGAGCAGAACACCGCCCATGGTAATCAGCGCCGGTATCAGGACATCTCCGATTCCCCGCAGGGCGCCGGAATATATTTCTACGAATATGTAGATAAGGTAGCTCGGTGTAATCAACTTGAGCATGTATACTCCGATGTCGATGACCGCCTGATCGGAGGTGAATATATGGTAAAGGGGACGGCAGGCAATCATAAGGAAGACGACCATTGCCCCGCATATGGACAGCGCCATTAAGAGACAGACGCGTACACTTTTGCGTACACGGGCATACTGCTTTGCTCCGAAATTCTGACCGGCAAAAGTGGTGATGGAGATTCCGAAGGCCCCACATATCGTCCAGAAGATAGCGTCCAGTTTTCCGAAGGCGGCCCACGCCGCCGCTGTGTCTGTCCCAAAATTGTTGATAGATGTCTGAATGATGATGTTAGTTATGCTGTATGCGCATGATTGAAGTCCGCTGGGAAGACCGATGCGGAATTCTGCTTTCAGCAAATCGGGATGGATTTTTATGGCTTTTAGCCGCAGCTTCAACATGTCGTAGGAGCGCATAAGTGAGAAGGTGACCAGAAGAGCACTCACTGCCTGTGCGATAATAGTTGCAATTGCGACTCCGGCAATACCTAGATGGAACACCAGTACCATGACAATGTCCAGTACAATATTTAAGAAACAGCATACAATCAAATAGTAGAGCGGGCGTTTCGAATCACCGATCGCACGCATGATGCCGGAACCCATATTATAAATCAGTACAAATAAAATGCCAAGAAAGTAAATGCGCAGGTACAAAATAGAATCTGGCAATACATCCGCCGGTGTTTTCATCATAGTGAGAAGGGCAGGAGCGGAAAACCAGCCCACGACGGAGATGACCACGCTTGCTAAAATTGAGAAAGCGTATGCCGTGTGAAGTCCCTTGTTTAGATTCGCTTCATCTTTTGCACCAAAATATTGGGAGATGATTACCGTTGCTCCGGCCGAAAGTCCGGTGAAAAATCCAATGACTAAATTGGAGAGCACCGCCGCCGACCCTCCTACACTTGCCAGCGCCTGCTTGCCGATAAAACGCCCGACGATAACGGCATCTACCGTATTATATAGCTGCTGAAAAAAAGTTCCTATGACAATAGGAAAGAAAAAGATAAGTAATTGCTTCCAGATAACACCTTCCGTTATCTGATTCGTATTTGATTTCTCTTTTCTCATGACATATGTTCCTCTCGCTCTGTATAATAATTTGTGTAGACTCGGTTTAGACCAGTGTACAATCCCTATCTGCATCATATCACAGTATTGCTGAAAGGTCATTCATTTTCTCGATAAAGTGTGGGAAAAATAAAAGACAGCACCGTCCTGTAGTGGAAAATCCACCATAGGGCGATGCTGTTTTTGATTCATGATGGGGGGATACTTATTTATCTGCTGCGTGGGCGTCAAGCCAGTCCATGGCAGATTTTGCGTAGACAGCGGCGCCTAAAGGCAGACAGTCATCATTAAATAAAACCTTGGGATTGTGCTGTCCTACCCATTTGCTCTTATCCGGCACGCCTGCCCCCAGACAGAAGTAAGCGGAGGGAACTTTCTCACAGATAAAAGCAAAGTCCTCGGAGCCCATTACATGATACAGCGGATAGGTTTTAATAGAATCGCTGAGGCTGTGAATGCTGTTCAGACAAGCGTCTACCATCTGTGCGTCACAGGTGACGGCAGGCACATCACTCAAGACTTCTATTTCATAGGTAGTTCGGTAGGCCTTACAGACCGCGTCGATGACGTCATGAATTCGCTGTATGAGGTTGTCTCTCACCTCTGGTTTAAAGGTACGCAGTGTCCCTTCAAGTATGGCCCGCTCGGGGATGATGTTTGAGGCAGTTCCTGACACAAAGCGTCCGATTGTAAGAGCGGCCTCCTCGGCGGAAGAGACTTCCCGTGCAATCAATTCCTGCAGTCCAAGATATATGTGGACTCCCGTGTTGATAGGGTCGATTCCCAGATTTGGCGTTGAGCCATGAGCGCCTTTTCCTGTCAGAGTTACTTTGAAGCCGTAGACGGATGACATGGGCTGCGGTCCGTAGATGATGATATTGCTGGCCATCTCGGAAGCCACATGCATTCCAAAGGCTGCGTCCACCGTCGGTTTTTCTAGTATTCCGGCTTCAATCGCGGCCGATGCGCCGGCGAATATTTCCTCGCCGGATTGAAAGAACAGCTTTACGATTCCACTCAAATCCTCTTCGTGTGCTTTGAGCAGCTTGGCGGCCCCGAGCAGTGTGGCGGTATGCAGGTCATGTCCACAGGAATGCATGCAGCCATTCTGTGAGGCAAAAGAGACACCGGACTCTTCCGGCATAGGGAGCCCATCCATATCGCTGCGCAGTAAAAAGCATTTGTTTCCTTTTCCGATGCAGGCGGTGATACAGGAACTGTCTTCATAGACATGATAGTCGATTTCCATTTCTGTCAGTTTCTCTTTGACAAAGTCTACGGTTTTGGGGAGGTGCAGACCAAGTTCGGGGATTTGATGCAGCGCCCGGCGCCATTCGCTCAATTGTGCCTGCATTGCCTGAGCTTCTTTTAATAATTGATTTTCCATAGTGACTTCTCCTTAATCCTAGTTATTTTTTTGGCGCTTCCTTGATAAATCCAATTTTATACATACCTAGATAACATAGGAAGCTGACTACGATGAATCCAAGCATAAAATAGCTGTAGTTTGCCGACATAAAGCTGTAGCCCAGAATGAGATAGAGCAGGACAGCCGCTATGATGGTGGGTATGGATAGCTTTTTGTTCTTCATAAAATAGGGGGCTGCCAGCGCGCCTGTCAAAGCCGGCGTTACGTTGTTGAAAGCCGGCGCGAGGGCAGGGCCGGTGATAATCGGCACCAGCAGATTGCCCAGAAAGAGCATTCCCAGAAATAGGATGAGTGTGGTGACAATAGAGGATGCTCCGATGGCAAGTGTAGTGATGACTTCACCTTCATCTGTTCCGCGTTCCATGTCGTTGACACGAAGCGCGTTGGTGGCAGCAGGCAGCTTCATATTCATAATGTTACCGGTGATAAAAGACAGGTATGTACCGGCAGAGCCAAGAAATGGAGAGAAAGAGACAACCTCCACTATGCTGACTACACCATAAATTGCTGTTAAAGTAACGATTGCGCTTACTGTTTTAGGAATGTCGAATTCGATATCCTTGCCGTAAACGGCTGTTATGACGGTAGGAACCATGAGAATCAGTAAAATCGCGATGACAGTGCTGATTTTGCCGAGACGGTGCGTCGTATTGAGGTAAGCTTCGCTTTTATTCGTATCTTTATTTTTCATTATTTTCCTCCTTCATAAAAAGATTTACAGGAACAGATTGGCGATGTAAGAGCCGAGCATACCAATCAGCATACCGCCCGGAAAAGACATTTCCATAAAAAAATGCCGTCCTGTTTTTTTAGCCAGCCAATTCAGTACAAGTGCAGATATTCCGGCGGTGATAAGGGCAACCAAGGCAAGAATCTGCTCCGGTTTTTCCGTCCAGTAAGTTAAATATGGTGCACAGAACCATCCCATCATAGCGATAAAAATGCCGTCGATCAGAAGCGTGTAGACAACAGGCTTATGCTTGCGCAGGCTGGTCATGCCGCGGTCGAGGCTTTTTTTGCCGAAGACTACAAGCAGTGGCTCGTAGAGGATGCAGATGGACATTGCCCACATAGTGCTGACAAAGATAGAGGCATTGTATCCGCTGTCGGTGTATGACAGGAGTCCGAATGAACGCGCGGCGATATTGGCTGCCACATTTTCATAGGAGCTGGAGCCGATTACGGATAAACGCAGCCAAGGAAAATAATTTCCCAGTACGGACATCAGCATAACCAGTATAATTAGGATTGGTATGCTGGGAACAACGGAAAAAAGCCCGCTGCCAAGAATAGTGCTCTTCATTACCTGCGTTGACAGCCCGATTTCTTTGCCACGTTTCCAGGCACGCCTCATAAAGACGAAAGACTGGATGAAGACGTAGAGTATAACAATGGAACAGACAAAAAACATAACTGGTGAGTTTGCTATTGACAGATAGTTTTTCATAGGGCCTCCTTTGAGATGTGATTTTTTCTCTTTTAGTTTCTCCTTCACAATTCTTGCATTCGCCTGAATACTTATATATAATGAATGTTAATAAATAGAATTGATTTATGGCAAAAATGCATAATTGTTATAATAAAAATATACTATGTCTTGTGAAAAATTGGTAATCTACAAAATTTTAATATCTATAAGTTATTGGTTATGGACAATGGCATATTTAGAGAGAAGGGTGCAGAGGCTGAAACGTGTCTGCGGGGAGGGAACGAGATGAATTTTAACCATTTGGAATATGTTGTA
This sequence comes from Bariatricus massiliensis, assembly GCF_900086725.1. Taxonomy (GTDB): domain Bacteria; phylum Bacillota; class Clostridia; order Lachnospirales; family Lachnospiraceae; genus Allocoprococcus; species Allocoprococcus massiliensis. Next base: position 106,733 of record NZ_LT574836.1, read on the forward strand.
AAGACGGCAGAATATGGCTCTATCAGCAAAGCGTCGGGGAAACTTTACCTATCTCAGCCATATTTGAGCGGGGTGATAAAAGGGCTGGAGGAAGAGCTGGGATATAAGATTTTCCATAGGAGTAAATCTGGAATTGAAGTGACAGAGCTAGGGGAAGAATTCATAAAAAGTGCAAAAATAATTTTGCTGGAATTAAAGAAAATCAGGGAACTGAACTATGCGGATGAAAAACCTTTAAGTATTTCCTGCTATTATGCAACGTACATAATGGAAATGTTCCTTAAATTTAAAAATAGTACGAAACTTAGGCTCCCGGATAAAATTCGGGAGATGGGCAACCGAGAAGTGCTGGAATCCGTTCTGGCGGGAGAAAGTACAATGGGAATTGTATTTTTTGCTCAAGAGAAAAAAGGAAAGTATTATAAATTAGCTGAAAATATGGGACTACAGATGGAGGGACTGTTTCAGCCTATGCCCATGTTCGCTATGATGTCGGAAAACCATAAGCTGGCAAAGACGGAGGAGATAGAGATAAAAGAATTGGGCGGGTATCCCTATGTATCTTACGATGATACTAGCTCCAAGATGTTCTTAAAACTATTAGGTATAGAAGAAAATGAACAGCTGTTGGAGGTCTCGGACAGGGGGAGTTTTTACGATGCGGTGATGAGCGGAGAATATCTCACTATCATGGCCTACAAAAATATTCCTCAAAAAAGTGGGGTGAAACTTATCCCCATAAGGGACAAGAAGCTTTACTTAACTTCCTGTTACGTGATTTCTAAGAATTATCAGCTTACAAAGAGAGAAAAAGAGTTTCTGGAATTTATGACGACGGATAGGAGAAAAACTGACGGCAACCTGTAGAATTGGGTGATTGACAGCTTTATTAAAGGAGGAACAGAAGATGCAGGCTAATGTGTTGGAACGGGAGCTGACAAAAGCCAATGAGAAGATGCAGGATATTATCAACGCCATACCGGGCGGGGTAGCAATATATAAGGTTTCTGACATTTTTGAAACGGTATATTTCTCCGATGGCGTGCCGGAACTGTCGGGGTATACGGTGGAAGAATACCATGAATTAATTAAGAAAGACGCGGCGGAAATGACTTACTGGGAGGACACAGAGATGGTGGTGTCAAAAGCCAGAGAAGTCATCCGTACTCATGAGGTTTCCCAGATTGAATTTCGTAAACAGCACAGAGACGGGCATATTGTCTGGGTACGTGTCCAAATCAAATGGATAGGGGAAGAGGACGGGTGCCCGCTTCTGCATTGTGTGTTCCATAATATTTCTGATTTAAAAGAAGCGAAACTGGAATTGGATCATCTTGTGAATTCCATTCCCGGGGGTATTGCCAGCTATCAGATTGAGGAATCACGCATTTCCCTTACCTACTTTTCTGATGGCGTTGCGTCATTGACGGGCCATACGAGAGAAGAGTATGAGCAGATAGTACGGCAGGATATGCCCGGTATTGTCTATTCTTGTGATAAAGAGAGGGTAAAAGCAGCGCTCAAGACGGCGCTTGAAAGCGGGGAGACGATGGATATATCTTTCCGGGTGTGGCACAAGGAAGGGAGGCTGATTTGGATTCACCTCAATGCCCGAAGAATGGGTCCGAGGGCAGGTAATATGAAGTTCTATGCTGTCTACACAGGAATGTCGGGTGAGTCACATTTGATGCAGGCTATTTCTAACGAAACTGCCGAGGGTATTTATGTGATAGATAAGAGCAACTATGATCTGCTCTATGCCAACGAAGCAAGCGGACTATTTCTGGAGGGAAGAGACTGTGTGGGGCAGAAGTGCTATGCCGCTCTTCACGGAAAAGATGCTCCTTGTGAATTTTGTACTCTGCAAAATCATGCGCCGGATGGGAAGGAGCATGTGATGAAAATCGAGGAGACCGGGAGATATTACAGTACCCGGTTCCGTGAGACAAATTGGAATGGTCTGGAGGCTTATGTCAGGTCTGTCAGGGAAATCACCGATGAAGTGCTGAGCCGCATGGAGAAAGAAAGGCTTGAAAAATATTTTCAAACTGTACTGCAGCATCTTCCGGGAGGGGTAGCGGTAGTCTGTTATGATAAAAAAGATGGTGTCATGAAACCAGAGTTTTTATCAGAAGGATTTGCCGCAATGACAGGCATGCCGCTGGAGGAGGCATGGGATTTATACCGGAACGACGCTATGTCGGGAGTGCATCCGGAGGATCAGAGATATGTCAATGAACAGATGGAGCTGTATATAGCCAGCGGGGAAAGCCACTGTGAGATTGTATACCGCATAAAAAAGGGCGCCGATGAATATGTGTGGGTGAAAAATGTACTCTCACTGATTGAAAGTAAGGGTGGAGAGAGAAGAATATATTCCGTATATCAGGATATGACAAAGCAGCTGGAAGAACAGAGCAGGCTTCGGCAGCAGTATCAGGATTTAATTATGCAGCATTATCGTGTTCAGGAGCCAAACACACTTGTTTTGGGACACTGTAATATCACCCAAAATTTAATTTTGGAAATTATCGACCACACGGATTCTGATCTGCTGGAGACATTCGGTGTTGTAAGGGAAGAATTTTTTACTGGAATAAGCAGCCTTATTGTAGAGGAAGAAGAGCGCAGTGCGTTTTTGAAAATGTACTTGAACAAGCCGGCGCTGGAAGCGTTCGAGAGGAAAGAAACGGAACAGAAACTTTCTTGTTTTGTCAAGCTTCCAAAGGAAGAGCGGGGAAGATATGTCCAGATAGTGGTAAATCTTGTGGCTACGCCGGACAGTGGAGATGTCACGGGGATTTTGACTATCACAGACATTACAGAGAAGACGATAAGGGAACGTATATTACACAGATTGTCGGCGGCTGGCTATGATTTTATCGTAGATGTGGATTTGACAGAGGATACTTACACGGTTTTAATGAGTAATGATGAGGATGGTTTGTCTCCCAAAAACAAAGGAAGCCATTCACAGTGGATTGCTTATATGATGGAGAAGAGAGTGGTTCCAAGCGACAGGCAGCGGTACATCGAAGGGCTGGCGCCTGAGCATATGCTGGAACGTTTGGAAAAAAGAGGGACTTATACGTTTGCGTTTTCGGTCTATGATGATTGTGGAAACATCCGGACAAAGAATATCACGGTTTCAGCCGCCGACCTCCGTCTGGGAAGGGTATGTCTTTCAAGAGCGGATATTACGGACTCGGTCAGGGAGCAGCAGGGGCTTTTGCATGTGATAGCTTACACGTTTGAATTGGCTGGTTTCGTCAATATTGAGAACCACAATCTCACTTTGTATTCAAGGAAGACGGTACTTGCCAATTTGCCGCCTTACTTCGTGGAAGATTATACGGAGGCGATTCAGCGTTTCGTGGGAAAGTATGGTGCGGATACGAATCTTAGTAATGCCCGCGAGGAGTTCCAGATTGATACGATGATAAGATGCCTGCGTGAAAAACCGCAGGGATATGATTTCCTTTTTTCCTATAAGAATGGGGAGGAGCGGTATAAACAGATAAATGTTATGTGGGGAGATGTGAACCACAAGACAATCTGTCTTGTAAGAGCGGATGTCACGGATATGCTTGCGGCCGAACGGCAGACAAAGAAGACGTTGGAAAATGCGCTTGCGTTGGCGGAGGAAGCAAGCAGAGCAAAAAGTGAATTTATGTCGGCCATGAGCCATGATATTCGTACGCCGATGAATGCTATCATGGGCATGACCACGCTGGCACAGGCTAATTTGGGGGACAGAGAAAAAGTAGAAGGATATCTGCGTACGATTGAGCTCTCTTCCAGACATTTGCTCAGTCTTATAAATGATATCTTAGATATGAGCAAGATTGAGCGGTCTCAGATAAGTTTGAACAGGATGAGAATTTCCATCAGAAAATTGATAGAACAGATTTCTGCCATTATGGAGCCGCAGGCGAGGGAGGCGGGCCTTGAATTCACAGTGGACTGCGGAGAGATAGAGCATACTTGGTTTTACGGGGACGGGCTGCGCATCAATCAGATTCTGATTAATATACTCAGTAATGCAGTGAAATACACACCCGAGGGAGGCAGCGTAGAGTTCAAGGTGGAGGAGATTCCATCCTTGAAGGATAGTGCTGGGATACGCTATCGTTTTATCGTGAGCGATACGGGGGTAGGGATGTCGGAAGAGTTTCTTGCCCATGTTTTTGAACCGTTTATGAGGAGCAAGAGTTCGTCGCTGGTGGAAGGCACAGGGCTGGGGCTCAGTATCACAAAGGGGCTGGTCGAGCTTATGGGAGGCCAGATTTCTGTGGAGAGCACAGTCCATCAGGGAACCAGATTTCAAGTAGAACTGGAAGTGGAAGGCCTGAAACAGTGGGAAGAGAATCCCCGGGAAACTGATACGGGACGTTCTCTCGATGTTGCGGATAAAGCAATATTTGAGGGACGTTTGTTTCTGGTGGCGGAAGACAATGCAATCAATGCGGAAATTTTGTGTGAGCTGCTGGCGATGTATGGGGCAAAGGCTGTGGTGAAGCGGGATGGATTTCAGGCAGTTCAGGAGTTTGCTTCTAAGCCGGCCGGAATATATGATGCAGTGATGATGGATATACAGATGCCTGTCATGAATGGATATGAAGCGGCCCGGGCTATCAGGAAGATGGAAAGGCCGGACGCCGCAGGCATTCCAATTATTGCGATGACTGCTAATGTCTTTGCGGAAGATGTGAGGGAGGCTGCTGCCGCCGGAATGAATGGACATATAGCTAAACCTATTGATATTGAAGTGATGAAGCAGACCCTTTGGAAGGTATTGAACTGCAGTTAGCCTTTCATGTTTGGAAAATAATAAAATTTATTGGAGGAGAACAGGATGTTTAAAGACAAAGCCGTGATTGGCATTATGCCTTTATATGATACGGAAAGAGATAGCTATTGGATGCTTCCCGGCTATATGAAGGCGCTGGAGGAGCAAGGGGCGGTTACACTTATGCTGCCCTTGACGGATAAGGCTGAGGAATTGGAGTACTTTCTGGAGACTTGTGACGGGTTTCTTATGACGGGAGGGCCTGATGTGGATCCGTCTTTATATGGCGAAGAGAAGAGCAGCAACTGCAAGGAAACGGTGCCTCTCCGTGATGCAATGGATAAGTATATTCTTATCCATGCAGTAAAGAAGAATAAAGCGGTGCTTGGAATCTGCAGAGGAATGCAGATGATGAATGCGGTTTTTGGGGGAAGCCTATACCAAGATTTGGGGACGGAGGTTCCGGAAAATATAGGACATCGCATGGAAGCCCCCTATGACAGAAAGGCCCATTGTGTGAAAGTGCTGGCGGATACGCCGTTGGCAGCAGTGCTGGGGGCTGAGGAATGCCCCGTTAACAGTTGTCATCATCAGGCAGTAAAGAAGCTTGCGGAGCCGTTCGGGATTATGGCGCAGGCCGAGGACGGGATTATTGAGTCCATCTACATGCCGGAGAAGCGTTTCGTATGGGGCGTACAGTGGCATCCCGAATTTTCGTATCGCAAAAGTGGGGAGAGCCGGAAGATCTTAGGAGCTTTTTTAGAAGCGGCAAAAGAGGATGATGCAAAGTAAAATGGCAAACAGAGATTTTAGGAGGTACATAACATGAGGAATATGATTGGATACTGTGGGCTGGACTGTGAAAAATGTGACGCATATATTGCAACAATCAATGACGATCAGGCATTGCGTGAGAAGACTGCAAATTTGTGGGCCGAGTTAAATAATGCCCCCATTCTCCCTGAACATATCAACTGTGAGGGCTGCCGTGTTGATGGGGTAAAAACGGTATACTGCAATAGCCTTTGTGGCATTCGTCAGTGTGCGTTGAAAAAAGGTATGGCAACATGTGGCGAATGTCCAGATATAGAAAAGTGTCAGACTGTTGCAATGGTAATCTCAAATGATCCGGACGCTCTGAAAAATCTGAAAGGATAAACGGTGTCATTTGAAGATAATATATGAGTGAATGGTAAATTCCGGTTCGTAGCACAGCGGGGTAGGTCAAACCTACCCCGCTGTGCTGGTTATGTCCACAAGTGTGTATATGGAAGAAAAACACAGAACAAATGTTCATATTTGCTCTATACTTTTTTTTGTTGTTATGGTATACTATCTACGTTAGTGAACAAGTATATTTTTAGGACTTTTTTACAGGTCACAGACGGAGGTGGATATATGCCAGAGTTTAAATTACAGGCCCCATATCAGCCGACAGGCGATCAGCCACAGGCTATTGAAGCCTTAGTAAAAGGTTTCAAAGAAGGCAATCAATGCCAGACTTTACTAGGGGTTACGGGTTCAGGAAAGACATTTACAATGGCGAATGTCATTCAGGAATTACAAAAACCAACGCTCGTAATCGCTCATAATAAAACACTTGCTGCTCAGTTGTATGGGGAGTTCAAGGAGATGTTCCCAGAGAACGCGGTGGAGTATTTCGTCTCCTATTACGATTATTATCAGCCGGAGGCATATGTTCCGTCTTCTGACACATACATTGCCAAGGATTCGGCTATCAACGATGAGATAGATAAGCTGCGCCACTCTGCCACAGCGGCACTTTCAGAGAGAAATGACGTTATCATCGTAGCCAGCGTATCTTGTATATATGGATTGGGAAGCCCCATCGACTATCAGGAGATGGTTATCTCACTGCGCCCGGGGATGACGAAAGACCGGGACGAAATGTTAAAAAAACTAATTGAGATTCAATATGAACGGAACGATATGGATTTTAAGCGTGGTACTTTCCGGGTACGGGGGGATGTGGTGGAGATTTTTCCTGCATACTCTGAAAAGATTGCGTTCAGGATTGAATTTTTCGGCGACGAGATAGAACGGATTACAGAAATCGATGTTTTGACCGGAGAGATTCTTAATTCGATTGGCCATGTTCCTATTTTCCCGGCCTCGCACTATGTTGTATCTAAGGACAGCATGGAGCGTGCTATCGTGGAAATTGAGAAGGAACTGGAAGGGCAGATACGCTATTTCAAAGGCGAGGACAAGCTGCTCGAGGCACAGCGTATATCGGAGCGGACGAATTTTGATATAGAGATGATGCGTGAGACAGGATTTTGTTCAGGAATTGAAAACTATTCCCGCCATTTGACCGGGTTGAAAGAGGGAGAGCCGCCCCACACGTTAATTGACTATTTTCCGGATGATTTTTTGATGATTATTGATGAATCCCACAAAACAATTCCTCAGATTGGAGGCATGTATCACGGAGACCAGTCGAGAAAATCAACCTTGGTGAATTATGGGTTCCGCCTTCCCTCGGCCAAAGACAACCGGCCGTTGAATTTTGAAGAGTTCGAGGGTAAAATTGATCAAGTCATGTTTGTGTCCGCGACTCCCGGGACGTATGAGGAGGAGCATGAGTTGCTGCGTGCAGAGCAGGTCATCCGGCCCACGGGGCTTCTTGATCCGGAGGTGGAAGTGCGCCCGATAGAGGGACAGATCGACGATTTGGTCGGGGAAGTCAATAAGGAGACCGCAAAGAAGAACAAGGTGCTTATTACCACGCTCACGAAACGAATGGCGGAGGATTTGACGGACTATATGCGGGAGCTGGGAATCAGAGTCAAGTATCTTCATTCCGATATCGATACACTGGAACGCTCTGAAATTATCAGGGATATGAGGCTTGATGTGTTTGATGTCCTTGTGGGAATCAACTTGCTGAGAGAAGGACTGGATATACCGGAGATTACGTTGGTTGCCATACTGGATGCGGACAAGGAAGGATTTCTGCGTTCTGAAACTTCACTGATTCAGACGATAGGGCGTGCGGCACGTAACGCGGAGGGACATGTTATCATGTATGCCGATAAGATTACGGATTCTATGCGTGTTGCTATCGATGAGACAAAGCGCCGGCGCGCGGTACAGATGGCCTATAACGAAGAGCATGGCATCACTCCTCAGACAATCCAGAAGTCTGTTCGTGATCTTATCAGCATCTCGAAGAAGGTGGCGGCCGAAGAGCTCCGCATGGAAAAAGATCCAGAATCTATGAGCAGACAGGAATTGGAAAAACTAGTGAAGGATATCACAAAACAGATGAAGAAGGCGGCTGCGGAACTTAATTTTGAGGCGGCTGCGGAGTTGAGAGATAAATTAATAGAGCTGAAAAAGCAGCTCAATGATATGGAGTAACAGAGGTAAAGAGATGACGATGAAAAAGGATAACAGACAATATATTAAGATAAGAGGTGCCAATGAGCACAATTTGAAGAATCTGGATGTCAATATTCCCAGAAATGAATTGGTAGTGTTGACAGGGCTCAGCGGCTCAGGGAAATCTTCCCTTGCGTTTGATACGATTTACGCGGAGGGACAGAGAAGATATATGGAATCTCTGTCCTCTTACGCGAGGCAGTTTCTTGGACAGATGGAAAAGCCGGACGTTGAAAGTATCGAGGGGTTGTCGCCGGCCATTTCCATTGACCAGAAATCAACAAACAGAAACCCACGTTCTACGGTTGGGACGGTGACGGAAATCTATGATTATTTTCGTCTGCTTTATGCCAGAATCGGAATTCCCCACTGCCCAAAGTGCGGGAAAGAGATAAAAAAACAGACGGTAGACCAGATGGTGGACCATGTGATGGAACTGCCGGAAGGCACGAAGATCCAAGTGCTTGCACCTGTCGTAAGGGGAAGGAAAGGAACCCATGCTAAGCTGTTTGAACGGGCAAAGCGCAGTGGTTATGTGCGCGTGCGTGTGGACGGTAATATGTATGAGCTGACGGAGGAAATAACCCTCGACAAGAATATTAAACATAATATTGAAATTATTGTGGACAGACTTGTAGTCAAGCAGGGGATAGAGAAACGGCTCACGGACTCCATAGAAAGCGTACTGGCTTTATCAGAAGGGCTGCTGGTGATCGATGTGATCGGTGGGGAACCGATGAATTTCAGCCAGAGTTTTTCCTGCCCGGATTGTGGCATCAGCATTGATGAGATTGAGCCGAGGAGCTTTTCGTTTAACAATCCCTTCGGAGCGTGCCCGGAGTGTTTTGGTCTGGGGTATAAGATGGAATTTGATGAAGACTTGATGATTCCGGATAAAAGCATGAGTATTAATGAAGGGGCAATCGCGGTGACCGGCTGGCAGTCCTGCACGGATAAGTCGAGCTTTACCCATGCCATTTTAGAAGCACTCTGCGAGGAATATAAGTTCAGTCTGGATACGCCCTTTGAAAATTATCCGAAAAAGATTCACGACGTGTTGATTTACGGAACGAACGGGAAGGAAGTAAAGGTTCATTATGCCGGGCAGAGGGGCGTTGGTATATATGACGTTGCTTTTGAAGGCTTGATAAAGAATGTGGAACGGCGTTACCGTGAGACTGGCTCGGAGACGATGAAGGCAGAATACGAAAGTTTTATGCGTATTACGCCATGTCGTGAGTGTGGGGGGCAGAGGCTGAAAAAGGCAGCGCTGGCCGTGACGGTCGGGGATAAAAATATTTTTGAGGTGACGTCCATGTCCATTGAAACTTTGAAGACATTTATGGACGGTCTGGAACTAACAAAGACTCAGCTGCTGATTGGCGGACAGATTTTAAAGGAGATTACTGCGAGGATTCAGTTCCTTATTGACGTGGGATTGGATTACCTGACGCTTGCGCGTGCGACAGCCAGCCTGTCGGGCGGGGAGGCACAGCGAATCCGTCTTGCCACACAGATCGGATCAGGTCTGGTCGGAGTGGCCTATATACTGGATGAGCCAAGTATCGGGCTGCACCAGAGAGATAACGATAAACTTCTCGGCACATTGAAGCACCTGCGGGACTTGGGGAATACCTTGATTGTCGTAGAACATGACGAAGACACCATGCTGGCTGCGGACCATGTGATTGACATCGGCCCCGGCGCCGGAGAACACGGCGGCAGACTGGTCGCGCAGGGGACTGCCGAGGAGATTATGAAGGTGAAGGACTCCATTACAGGCGCTTATTTGAGCGGCGCAATCAAGATACCGGTGCCGAAGGAGAGGGCGGTGCCCTCCGGATGGATTAAGGTAGTAGGAGCGGCAGAAAATAACTTGAAGAACATTGATGTAAAATTCCCATTGGGAGTCATGACTTGCGTGACTGGTGTTTCGGGCTCAGGGAAAAGCTCCCTTGTCAATGAAATTCTATATAAGAAAATGGCCCGCAAGCTGAACCGGGCAAGGGTGATTCCCGGTAAGCATAAGGCCGTGGAGGGATTGGAACAGCTGGATAAGGTCATTGATATTGACCAGTCCCCTATCGGAAGAACACCCCGCTCTAACCCGGCTACTTATACCGGGGTATTCGATTTGATTCGTGATTTATTTGCGGCTACCGCGGATGCCAAGGCTAAGGGTTACAAAAAGGGGAGATTTAGTTTTAATGTGAAGGGCGGCAGGTGTGAAGCCTGCAGCGGAGATGGTATTCTTAAAATCGAGATGCATTTTTTGCCGGATGTTTACGTGCCCTGTGAAGTCTGTGGAGGAAAACGGTATAATAGAGAGACTCTGGAGGTAAAATATAAGGGAAAGAGCATCTATGATGTGCTGGATATGACGGTGGAGGAGGCGCTGCACTTCTTCGAGAATGTGCCCAGTATCCGAAGAAAGATGGAGACACTGTACGACGTTGGCTTGTCCTATATCAAGCTGGGGCAGCCGTCTACGACTTTGTCGGGCGGAGAGGCACAGCGAATCAAGCTGGCCACAGAGCTGAGCAAGCGCAGCACAGGTAAGACAGTGTATATTTTAGACGAACCTACCACGGGGCTTCATTTTGCGGATGTGCATAAACTGACGGAAATCCTGCATCGGCTGTCTGCGGACGGCAATACGGTGATTGTCATTGAACATAATCTGGATGTCATCAAGACGGCGGATTACATTATTGATATTGGCCCGGAGGGAGGAGACAGGGGCGGCACGATAGTGGCTACCGGAACACCGGAAGAAATAGCCGCCAATCCTAAGTCCTACACAGGAAAATATATCAATGCGATGCTGAAAAAGGGATAAACCTTAAGAAAATCTAAAATTAAAAAAAGTTCTTTCCATTTATTACAATTTTTATTATAATGAGATATGTATGTGACCCATACAGGTTTGTGGAGATGAAGTAACGAAAGATAATGGATATAGATAGTATAATGAAAGGGGAATCAGCATGTCAGTTGATATAGGAATCGATTTAGGAACAGCGAGTGTGCTCGTTTATGTAAAGGGCAAAGGTGTTGTGCTGAAAGAGCCTTCTGTAGTTGCATTCGACAGAGACACCAATGTTATCAGGGCTATCGGTGAAGATGCAAGAATGATGCTTGGACGGACTCCGGGCAATATTGTGGCTGTAAGACCGCTGAGACAGGGAGTTATTTCCGACTATACAGTTACTGAGAAGATGATTAAATATTTTGTTCAGAAGGCGCTGGGCAAGCGTACCTTTAAGAAGCCGCGCATCAGTATCTGCGTACCCAGCGGAGTTACGGAGGTAGAAAAGAAGGCGGTGGAGGAAGCCACCTTTGCTGCCGGAGCGCGAGAAGTGAATTTGATTGAAGAGCCGGTGGCTGCGGCTATTGGCGCAGGCATTGATATTGCTAAGCCATGCGGCAATATGATTGTGGATATCGGAGGAGGGACTTCTGATATTGCAGTTATTTCATTGGGCGGAACGGTTGTCAATACTTCTATTAAAATTGCAGGGGATGACTTCGATGAAGCCATTGTCCGTTATATGCGTAAAAAGCACAATCTTTTGATTGGAGAGCGCACAGCGGAGGATATCAAGATTAAAATAGGGACAACTTATCCTCTCGTGGAGGATGAGATGCTTGAAGTGCGTGGACGTAATCTGGTGACTGGCCTTCCTAAGACCGTGACTGTCACTTCCTCTGAGACAGAGGAAGCGCTCCGTGAGACTACGAGTCAGATTGTTGAGGCAGTTATTGCGGTTCTGGAGCGCACCCCCCCAGAGTTATCAGCGGACATTCTTGACAGAGGGATTGTCCTTACGGGTGGAGGCGCCATGCTGCGCGGGCTGGAGGAGTTGATTGAAGAGAAGACAGGAATCAATACTATGACAGCAGAAGATCCCATGAAGGTAGTGGCAATCGGTACAGGCCAGTTCGTGGAGTTCATGAGTGGAAGAAAGGACCTTTAATTGATAGCTGATAAGGTCTTGGGTTAGTTTGATATTGTCGCATATACATGTAGGCTGTCTCTGAGTAGGAGACAGCCTTTTTGGCAGGAGACTATATGGAAGTTATAAAAGGCTACGTGGAGCATATCGTGTTCCGCAACGAAGACAATGGTTATACAGTTTTTAATTTGAATAATGATGACGGTGATTTGACTTGTGTGGGCAGTTTTCATTATATTGCTGAAGGTGAGATGCTGGAACTGAAAGGCGAATATACGATGCACAGCGTTTATGGGATGCAGCTTAAAGTAAGCTCCTATGAAGTCAAAGCGCCGGAGGATCTGCTGTCAATTGAGAGATATCTAGGTTCCGGCGCTGTAAAGGGAATCGGAGCGGCGCTGGCAGGACGTATCGTGAAGAAATTCCGCGAGGACACATTCCGCATCATTGAGGAAGAGCCAGAAAGACTTGCGGAAATCAAGGGAATCAGTGAGCGTAAGGCCAGAGAGATCGCGGAGCAGGTGGAAGACAAAAAGGATATGCGTAAGGCCATGATCTACCTTCAAAAGTATGGAATCAGCACTACTCTGGCCGCTAAGATTTATCAGCATTACGGCCAGAATATTTATAAGGTGATGGAAGAGAACCCTTATCAGATGGCGGATGAGATTCAAGGAATTGGCTTTAAGACGGCGGATGAGATAGCGGCCCGCATTGGTATTCATACAGATTCAGATTTCCGTATTCGAAGCGGTATTTTTTATACACTGCAGCAGAGTGTGGCAGAGGGACATATTTACTTGACAAAAGATGCGCTCCTCTGCCGTGCAGCAGAATTGCTTGAGGTGGAAATACCAGATATGGAAAAATACCTTATGGACTTATCCATGGAGAAGAAGATTATTCTAAAAGAAGGAAATGACGGACTCCGGGTGTATGCGGCCCATTTCTACTACATGGAGCTGAATACAGCCAAGATGCTCCATGACTTGAATCTGGATTACGAGGAGGCGGATGTGGTAATCACGAACCGGTTATCGCAGATAGAGAAGAATACCGGGATGGAACTGGATGAGAAGCAGCAGGAGGCAGTAATCTCAGCCGTGAGGCACGGCATTATGGTGCTAACCGGGGGACCCGGAACAGGTAAGACCACCACGATCAACACGATGATTCATTATTTTAAGAGCGAAAATATGGAGTTGATGCTGGCAGCGCCTACAGGGCGTGCCGCCAAGAGGATGACGGAAGCTACCGGCTATGAAGCCCAGACAATCCACCGCCTTCTGGAGGTCAGTGGGAATCCGGAGGATGAGAATGCAAGAAATGGATTTGCGAAAAATGAGGAAAATCCGCTGGAAGCCGACGTGATAATAATCGACGAGATGTCCATGGTGGATCTGCCTCTGATGCATGCCCTTCTCCGTGCGGTTATTCCCGGAACAAGGCTGATTCTAGTGGGAGACTGTAATCAGCTGCCCTCCGTAGGCCCGGGGAGTATTCTCAAAGACCTCATTGCGTCACAATGTTTTTCGGTGGTGATGCTTACGAAAATATTCCGGCAGGCAAGGGAAAGCGATATTGTGGTCAATGCACATAAGATAAACAGGGGAGAACCCGTTGTACTTGACAATCAAAGCCGTGATTTCTTTTTCCTGAAGAGACAAGATGCCAATGTAATTATCAGTGTCGTGCTCACGCTTATACAAAAGAAACTGCCCAAGTACGTGGATGCCCAGCCATATGATATTCAGGTGTTGACGCCTATGAGAAAAGGACTGCTGGGCGTGGAGAGATTAAACGGAATCCTGCAGGAGTACTTAAATCCGCCGTCTCCCCAGAAGGCAGAGAAAGAATACGGGGACAGAATCTTCCGTGTCGGGGATAAAGTGATGCAGATAAAGAATAACTACCAGCTGGAGTGGGAAATCACCACTAAATTCGGGCTTGTTGTAGACCGAGGGACTGGGATATTTAATGGCGACATGGGAATTATTCGTGAAATCAATGCATATACTGAAACGTTGGAGGTCGAGTACGATGAGAAGCGTAAGGTGAAGTATCCGTTTGAACTGCTTGAAGAGCTGGAGCTTGCCTACGCGATTACGATACACAAATCTCAAGGCAGCGAGTATCCGGCGGTAGTGATTCCCCTTCTAAAAGGGCCGAGACAGCTGTTTCATCGGAACTTACTTTATACTGCGATAACAAGGGCAAGAAAGTGCGTGACATTGGTTGGAAGTGAGGAGACATTTCAGGGAATGATACAGAACACCAATGAACAAAACCGGAATACAAGTTTAGATGAAAGAATACAAGAATTTATTTTATGAGCTGCTCTATCCAAATGTATGTCCCTTCTGCGGCAGCCTTGTCAGGGAAGGAATGTGCGGAAAATGTGAGGAAAAAGTGGTCTATGTTCAAGAACCATATTGTAAAAAATGTGGCAAGCCCGTGCGTACAGAGGAGCAGGAATACTGCTTTGACTGTGGGAAAAACAGACATTATTTCACAGAGGGCAGAGCATTGTTCTTACATAAAAGTCCAGTTTCAGAAGCAGTTTATGCCATGAAATATCAAAACAGGAGAGTGTATGGACAATTTTTTGGCAGGGAGCTGGCAGAGAAGTATAATGGATTCATGGAAAAAAGAGGGGTTGAGCTTATCATACCCATACCGCTTCATAAGAGCAAAAAACGCCTGCGGGGATATAACCAGTCTCAAATTGTTGCCGGTGAATTGGCCAAACGGACTGGAATTCCTATGGATATGACGAAACTGGCGCGCAGAAAAAAGACAAAACCCCAGAAGAGCTTGGATGATAGACAAAGGAAAGCAAATATCAGCGGCGCGTTTTCCCTAAAGGGGGAGCTGGGGGGGAAGAAAAATATTCTGCTTGTAGACGACATATATACAACGGGGAGTACTCTTGATGAGGCGGCACGTGTGCTGCTGAACGGAGGGGCTGAAAATGTCTATTTTTTGACCATTAGTATTGGACAAGGATACTGATTTTTGCTATACTAAAAATAGCGCATATACGAGAGGAAAATATATCGAGGTGACTCTATGCTAAATGAAGACAAAGTAAAACTGATGACAAGAATGGCGATGTACGAAAGCAAGGAAGGCACGGAAGATTTTAAAATCAGTGCTTATTATAGAAAGGATTATTCGGGATTTCATACAATAGTTACGATAATATGGGTGACTATCGGCTATATCATTGCCGTAGGAATCGGGGCGGTCGCCTTTATGGATGAGATTATCAAACGCTTCAACATGTCGTTTCTCATTATGCTCTGCATTTGTCTGGTGACCGGATATATTGTAACGGTTGTCCTATACGGGATAGTTGCCTCCCAATTTTATCAAAAAAAACATAACGACGCCCGTCAGCGGGTGAAAAAGTTTAATCACGATTTGACCAGATTGAACAGAATGTATGAAAAGGAGATAAGATAATGAGCAGTTTGTTGGAATGGAAAGAGAAGTTACAGAAGTTTTATGCAAACCAATCCATTTATGTCGATAAAGCAATTCAGTTCATTCTGGGTTTTGTGACATTTTACTTGATTAATTCCAATATTGGATTGATGAAGGCCGCGTCAACGCCGGTGGTCACGGCGGCACTGGCAATCATTTGCATGTTTTTGCCGCCAGTATTTACCGCTCTCGCAGCGGCAGCGTTAATTCTGGCCCACTTATTTACACTCTCCATCGGAGTGACTGCAGTTTCAGCGGCAATCTTTATCATGATGTTTATCTTTTACTGCAGATTCACGCCGAAGCGGGCGTTGATCCTGCTGATTGTCCCGGTTGCGTTTATGCTGAAGATTCCTTATGTGGTGCCGATTGCCTGTGGGCTCGTGATGACTCCGGTAACGGCAATTCCTATTGTCTTTGGTACGATTGTTTATTATATGATATTTTGCGTAAAGAACTCAGCGGCGGCTATCACCGGGGCTGAAGGAATTAACGGACAGATTTCTTTGTTTGTCAAACTGGTTTTCCAGAACAAGGAGCTGTGGATAACGGCAGTTGCATTTATTATATGTGTTTTTGCCGTATATTTTCTGCACCGCATGTCCGTTGACCATGCGTGGAAGATTGCCGTGGCAGCGGGAGCTGTGATTAATATTGTCGTTATAGTGATTGGTGATATTGCGTTCAATATACATACATCTTATGCCCAGCTTATATTGGGCAATGTGGCAGCAGTGGTGATTGGGCTTGTGCTGGAATTCTTTGTGTTTTCTGTGGACTATTCCAGAACCGAACATTTGCAGTATGAAGATGATGAATATTATTACTATGTAAAAGCCGTACCAAAAATTTCTATTGCGGCGCCTGAAAAAACTGTGAAACGAATCAATGAACGGCGCAATACGCAGGATTTGGAATCCGAGGAAATCCGCAGAAGGGCACCGCGCAAATCAGAGGCCAGAAGGAATGTGAAAAGACGTCCTGATAGAGTAGAGCGCAGACCAGTGCAGCAGCGCAGGCCTCAGGTCTTGGATAACACAGATGAGCTTCTGCTTGCAAAGAGCCTGAAGGAAGAATTGGATATACAGAATATTGTCAATAAAGAATTAGAAGATAAATAAAACGTATACTGACACAGTATACAGGAAGGAGAATCAAGAATGAAGCAGTTCATCATGAAGTATTTGAATGAGTATATGACTGGATTTTATCTGCCCACATTGCGGTTGACAGATATTCTGGAAATCATTATCATTGCTTTTCTGCTTTATCAGATTATACTCTGGATCAAAAATACAAAAGCATGGATGCTTTTAAAAGGAATTCTTGTATTAGGTGTGTTCATTCTTGGCGCTGCAATTTTCCGTATGTACACCATATTATGGATTGCACAGAATCTTCTTCCAGTCATGGCCACTGCGGCTGTTATTATTTTCCAGCCCGAGCTGAGGAGAGCGCTGGAAAAGCTTGGGGAGAAGCAGTTTCTTACATCGGTCGTTCCGTTTGATAAAAAAGGGAGAGACAATGTACGTTTCAGTGAAACGACGGTAGACGGAATCGTGGAAGCTTCATTCGCCATGGGAGCTGTAAAGACAGGAGCCCTTATCGTGGTAGAACAGGCTATTATGCTCTCGGAATATGAAGTGACAGGAATCCGTCTGGACTGTATCGTGTCTCCGCAGGTTCTGCTCAATATTTTTGAGCATAACACACCGCTTCACGACGGCGCGATTATTATACGTGGGGACAGAATTGTATCGGCAACATGTTATCTGCCGCTTTCCGACAATATGGGAATCAGTAAGGAGCTGGGAACCAGACATCGCGCCGCCATCGGAATGAGCGAGGTGAGCGATGCTATGGTAATCGCCGTGTCAGAAGAGACAGGGTATGTATCGGTCGCGCTTGGCGGACAGCTGGTGCGCAATATTACTCCGGAATATTTGAGGGAAAGATTGGAGTCAATCCAGAATAGAAGGGCAGAAACAAGTAAATGGAAGACATTGTGGAAAGGAAGGCAGAAACATGAAAAAGGCGCTGACTAAGAATCTGGGTCTTAAAGTTTTGGCTTTGGTCTTTTCTGCACTTCTTTGGCTGCTCGTAATGAACATGGAAAATCCAATCATGAAAAAGACTTTTACCGGAATTCCGGTGGAAGTCATTCACGGTGAAGTGATTACCAATAAGGCCAAGACCTATCAAGTGTCGGATGATACAAAGACAGTATCTGTGGAGATTGAAGCGAAGCGTAAGACATTAAACTCAATACGAAGCGAAGATATAAAAGCTATTGCAGATATGCGGAACCTTACTAACAATTCGCTGGTAGAAATCAATGTAACAGTACCAAAATATGTAATAGAAGATGCCAAGGCGACACCGGCCAACGTTCAGGTGTCTATTGATGCCAACAAAAGTAGAAAAATGGCAATTACTGCCGTTACTTCAGGAACTCTGCGGGACGGGTATGTACTTGGTGAAGTGAAGGCTGATCCGGAGAAAGTGGAAATCAGCGGTCCGGAGACTTTGGTGAACTCAATCAGCAAGGTGGTTGCGGAAGTGGATGTATCCGGCTTGTCTCAGGATGAAGAGCTGAATGCAGAATTAATTATGTATGACGCAAACAACAAGATTATTGATTCTACTATGCTGGAGACCAATATTGGGCAGAAGGGTACCATTGTCAAAGTCAGCGTGAAGAAGACTGCAGCCGTAAAATTGGACTTTGATACCTCGCTGGTCAAGGCGGCAGCAGGATATCAGGTGGAGGAGATTACGATAGAGCCGCAGACCGTGCGTATTTCAGGGACAACGGAACAGCTGGCGTCTATAAGCAACATCGAGATACCAGCGGGAGTACTGGCAGTGAGCGGTTTGGAAGAGAAAACAGAAAAGAATATTCCACTGGAAGAAATCGCAGAGTACCTGCCGGATTGGGCAGAGGTGATAGAAGACAACCCGGGCAACATCGTGGTGACAATAGGGATTTCCATGCAGGGTACTAAGAATTTTGAAGTTCCGTTCAGCTCCATTTATTTGAAAAATGTACCGACTGGATTTAAAGCGGTTCTGGGCACTACGGGTTCTGTTGAAATTGTGGTTCAAGGGCCGGAAGAAGAACTGGAAAAATTGGAGCTGGATCAATCGGATGTGTCAGTGAACCTGCTGACGTATACGACCGCGGGAACGTATGAAGTGCCGCTGGAAGTCAATCTTCCGGAAAAGTGTTCCTTGGTATCGAATAATTATACTATTCAGATTACCATGGAAAAACAATAGAGGAGGCAGTTTATGGTTAGTCAAAAAGTAAAAATAATCAATCCTACGGGCTTGCATTTGCGCCCGGCAGGGCTGTTTTGTACAAAAGCATTGTGCTTTGAATGCAAAGTGACATTTTTGTACAAAAATGCAGAGGCAAATGCCAAAAGCGTTCTCAGCGTTCTGGGGGCTTGTGTGAAAGAAGGCGATGAGATAGAAATTATCTGTGATGGTGCCGATGAAGTAAAAGCTCTAGAGGCAATGGTGGAGCTGGTGGAAAGCGGGCTGGATGAATAATGGATATACGAGTAGGCCTGATTTTACGGGATATAGGGATAACGTCCCGGTATTCGGGTTATAGATATTTGCTGGATGCTGTACTTCTTGCCGTTGAGAACAAGGAAGGTCTGGAGCATATCACTAAGGACATATATCCTGAGCTTGCGAAACAGCATCATGCATCTGTCTGGATGATAGAGACTGATATACGTAAAGTGATTGAGAATTGCTGGAAAAAGACAAGGCCGGAGCGGCTTGAAAAATATTTTGATGAGAAAGCTTACGACAAACGGCCCACGAACACAGAATTTATTGGACGTTTGGCAGATTATCTGAGTACCGATAGTAATTAAAAGGTTAACATAATAAAAAGTGCCCGATGTGGCACTTTTTATTATGTTATGTGAAAGTAGTCCAAGAATGTCCGATATACAATATCCACGGGCAACGTGCTGCACAGTGGTGCTGGGCTGATATAGCCTGTCTGCATTAGCATAGAATCTGGATTATGTATCCAAAGTCCTACAATAACCGACCAAAGCATCAATCAGTTCGCTGGCACTTGGGCGGGATACTAATGGATATGGGAATATGGTCTCAAGGAGAGCTCGATTCCCCCTCTCCCAACAAGCATTAATTACCGTACGTAGATTGCGCTCCACGTTGTCCGGTGTGGTATGAAATTTCTCAGCGATTATCGGGTAGAGCTTTGTGCATACGGAGAGGAGAATGTCCTCGTTTTCTGATGCAAGATATACAGCTTCGATTAAGTAGCGGTATCCCAGATAAGTGGCGTTGATGCCGAGTGCGCGCACAGTTTGAGTTACTGTATCCATAATACTCCTTTCTCCTTACATTGAAAATCATATATTATAATACAACAAAAAAGCCAAAAAAGTAATATGGGGACGTAAAAAGTCATTGTTCGACAAAGAAAGACAGGCGATTATAAAATGCTGCATAAATTCGTGGAAACACAACTACGAAAGCTCAAACAGAGAAAAGGTTTTCAAGAATAAATGAGTATGTTATAATAAAAAATGTCAGTTGTAGATTTTTTTTAGAAACGAGGAGCATTAGAATATGAAAAAAAAGGGAATTGTATGTGGAATAATGTTACTTTTGATTAGTTTGACATCATGTGGACAGCAGAAGAATGCTAATAATGAGGTGGACAAACCGCAAGATTCTGTTGTGAGTGAAAAGGATAATGAACAAGAAACATCCAAGGAAGAAGATGAGGAGAACGGTAATAATGAATTGAATGAGCCGGACCATGAAGTAGAAACGGAATCGCAAGGTACTATAAGTATTAGTGTGTATTATCCACACGAAGAAAGCGGAGAATTAGTTTCTAAGTCTGTGGCGATAGAAAAGTTAGATGCACAACTTATATGGGAAGAGTTGCAGAAAGTGGGAGTGGTAGAAGATAAGACAGCCGTTCTGGGAATAGAAATTAACAGTGGTAATAGCACAATAGACTTGGATTTGAACGAGGCATTTGGTATCCAATTAAGAAGTATGGGGACAACAGGAGAAAAGGAACTTCTAAATTCTATTGTTAATACTTATCTGGATGCGTTTCAATGCGATAAAATAAAGTTAACAGAAGAAGGGGGCGTGTTAGCTTCTGGACATAAAGAGTATGAAGGATATTTGGGTAGAGAATAAGGAGAATAGACTATGAGACAAAAGTTATCAAGGATATTGGCAGCATGTCTGGTGACAGCGATGATTTTTAGCGGAAATATTTCAGGAACTGCATTGGCATTTGAGGGAGATGAAGCAGGAACTCAGAAAGAAGAAATGCAGACTAACAAGCAAGAAAATGTAAATAATGAAGACATTCAGGAAGAAAAGAATACCGGAGGAAGTGATAATACCGAGTCAAAAACGGGGTCGGAGGGGGAGCCTGCTCTCCAAGAACCGGAAGAGGAGAAGCAATCATCGGATGATGCGGCAATAGATGTGGAAACCGAGACACAAACGCCGGAATTACAAAAATCACAAGAGACACAGTTGAGCGTTAACTATATCTATATGGATAAGTTGAGCGTATATTCGGGAGAAATACAGAATGTAGTTCTTTCTCTGAATCAAGGAACATCTCAGATTGAAAATGTGGTTTTAGTTTATTCTGACGATGCAGGGAATAAATATCAATGGCAAAGTGAAAAAGACAATTCGGGACTGTTTTTGTTTGAAAAAACTGTTGCAGAAGAAACAAAAGGAATTTATCACATTATATCTATTAATTACACTGAAAGTGGAGAGGAAAAAGAAATGTTACTTTCAGACATAGATATGAATATTTCTTTTGGGATAAATTGTGAATATGATGGAAATAACTCAAGTGAGAGCTTGGAGATGGAACCTATGGGTCAGGAGCCTGAAGTTTCGGCAACAGTCGCAACAATTGACGAGAATGGTATTTTAAATGAAACAGCTGAGTTAGGAGTTGCAGAGGCACTGACAGAACTAGGAAAAGAAACAAAAAGTACGCAATTGCGTTATCGCTCTGCTAAAAGTGGAAATGTAGTAGTTGTGTTGGATCCTGGGCACGATTCTGGACATGCAGGAGCACAGGGAAATGGAGTGCAGGAAGAAATCGCTACATTAAAAATTGCACAGTATTGTAAAGAGGAATTGGAAAAATATAGCGGTGTAACTGTTTATATGACAAGGACAACTGCTGCGTGTCCCTTTCCAGAAACTGTAGGAGTAGGAAGCGGAAATATTTTGGATATAAAAAAGCGGGTACAATGGGCAGCTTCTAAAGGAGCAGATGCTTTTGTGAGTTTTCATTTAGATTCCGCAGGTGCTTCAGCACATGGGGCACATGTTTATTACCCGGGCGATTGGTTCGCAAATAATAATATTGTTAGTCAGGGCGCAAATTTGGCAAATGCCATTCAAAATGAACTGGTAGGGATAGGGCTTTATAATAGGGGGACTGAATCGGCAGATTATTCTGTGAATACAGAATCTGCTATATACGGTTTTCCAGGATTGATTATTGAGCATGCCTTTTTGACAAATGTGAATGATGCCAATACATATTTAAAAACTGAAGCCGGATTAAAAAAGTTGGGTGTTGCAGATGCGAATGGAATTGTTAAGTATTTTGGGTTGACTAAGGGGCAATGGGTGCAGGAGGGAGATAAATGGAAGTATAAAGAAAATGGAGTTTTTGTAGTTAGTGATTGGAGAAGCATAAACGGGAGAGAATATTATTTCAACAAAAGTGGATATCGTGTTACTGGGTGGGAGAATATTGGAGGAAAAGAATATTATTTTATGCCGGAAGGCTATATGTGGACCGGTTGGGCAAGCTTTGGAGGAACAAAATATTATTTTATGCCGGAAGGCTATATGTGGACCGGCTGGGCATCTTTCGGAAATGAGAAATACTATTTTGATGCCGCAGGCCGGATGCAGACCGGCTGGCAAGACATAGACGGCAAGAGATATTATTTCATGCCTGAAGGTTATATGTGGACTGGCTGGGCAAGCTTTGGAGGAACAAAATATTATTTTATGCCTGAAGGTTATATGTGGACTGGCTGGGCGAGTTTTGGAGGAGCAAAATATTATTTTAACAATCAGGGCCGTATGCTAACAGGGGAGCAGACAATAGAAGGGGAGAAATACATTTTTAACAGCGAAGGAATACTTCAGAGTAATCAGAAGAGTGGCTGGGAGACAAAAGAAGGGAAAAAATATTATTATAGGAATGGACAGATGCAGACCGGCTGGCAGGACATAGACGGCAAGAGATATTATTTCATGCCGGAAGGCTATATGTGGACTGGCTGGGCAAGCTTTGGAGGAACAAAATATTATTTTATGCCTGAAGGTTATATGTGGACTGGCTGGGCGAGTTTTGGAGGAGCAAAATATTATTTTGACAATCAGGGCCGTATGCTAACAGGGGAGCAGACAATAGAAGGGGAGAAATACATTTTTAACAGCGAAGGAATACTTCAGAGCAATCAGAAGAGTGGCTGGGAGACAAAAGAAGGGAAAAAATATTATTATAGGAATGGACAGATGCAGACTGGCTGGCAGGACATAGACGGCAAGAGATATTATTTCATGCCGGAAGGCTATATGTGGACTGGCTGGGCAAGCTTTGGAGGAACAAAATATTATTTTATGCCGGAAGGCTATATGTGGACTGGCTGGGCGAGTTTTGGAGGAGCAAAATATTATTTTGACAATCAGGGCCGTATGTTAACAGGGGAGCAGACAATAGAAGGGGAGAAATACATTTTTAACAGCGAAGGAATACTTCAGAGCAATCAGAAGAGTGGCTGGGAGACAAAAGAAGGGAAAAAATATTATTATAGGAATGGACAGATGCAGACTGGCTGGCAGGACATAGACGGCAAGAGATATTATTTCATGCCGGAAGGCTATATGTGGACTGGCTGGGCAAGCTTTGGAGGAACAAAATATTATTTTATGCCGGAAGGCTATATGTGGATTGGCTGGGCAAGCTTTGGAGGAGAAAGATATTATTTTGATGGAAATGGCCGTATGATAGAAGGGGTTTATACGGTGGAGGGAATCCAATATCAGTTTAATAGTAAGGGTATACTGATTGGAGAATGCTCAAAGTATTATATGATAGAAGGTGCCACAGAAACAACAATCAATCAAATGATTAATTATTACCAAAGTAGTGGGCACAGATATCCAGCGGAAGTACTGAAAAAAGGTGGAGCAGAAACGCTTGAAAAATTTTGTACTATATTTTATAATGAGGCGTTGAAAGAAAATATAAAAGCAGAGGTTGCTTTTGTGCAAACAATGAAGGAAACAGGTTGGCTTCAATTTGGAGGGGATGTAAAAATAGAGCAATTTAATTTTGCCGGATTGGGGGCTACTGGAAATGGTGTCAGTGGAAATAGCTTTAAAGATGTTGAGACAGGAGTAAGAGCCCAAATACAACATTTAAAGGCATATGGCTCGGTATTACCATTAAATCAGATCTGCGTTGATCAACGTTTTGAATATGTAAAAAGGGGTAGTGCGATTTATGTCGAGTGGCTTGGGATTCCTGATAATCCTGATGGAAAAGGATGGGCAAGTGCTGAAGGGTATGGGTTTGATTTACATAAAATGATTGATAAGTTGCTTGCTTGCGGTAGATAAAATATGTAGTGGAAAGTGTTTCTTAGTAGTTTAGGAAGAGGTAAAATAAAGAGGGATAGCTGAAAGGATTAAGCCATTAGCTATCCTTTTTGTGTATCTATTTATAAGGCTTATAAGACATAATTGACAAAATTGTTCACAAGACACTATATGTATGATATAATAAATCGGCATTGGTCATCTATGGTAGGTAGGGAATGCAAAATGTAACATTACAAAAATGTTACAAAAAGATGAAAAAAATTGAAGATTAACGAAAACATCATTGTATAATGAATGCGTATTTGATACAATAATAATTGTATGTAAAAAAGATGTAACAATTTGATGAAGAGGTTTGCAATGAAAAGAATAATAAATTTAAGAAGTTCAAGAACAAGAATGTTTATTTTAAGTATTGTCGATATTATTACTATTATAGTTAACTCATACCTTTCTCTTTTGATAAGGCATGAGTTGCATTATGATTGGATACCACATGAATATATTCATGACATTTGTACCTATATGGTAATCAATATTATTACAACAATTATCATATTTATTTTAATGAATCTGTATCGTAGTGTTTGGACGTTTGCTGGACTTCATGAAGCAATTCTTATTGTGGGGGCTTGTGTTTTATCTACGGCATTTCAAGCGTTGGGTATGACATTCCTTGTACTGCAAGTACCAAGAAGTTATTATGTATACTATTGTTTTTTGTTGATTTTAACCACTATGGTTACACGATTCTCATATAGAGGATTACGTATTATTAGAAAAGAGTGGGGAAGGACAGGTCAAAGGGCAGCGTACAACACCATGGTCATTGGGGCAGGTGAAGCTGGAAGCATTATTATCAATGAACTGAAGACAAGTGGAAGATTGAGTAGCAGGGTGGTTTGTGTTATTGATGATAATCCTTCTAAGAAAGGAAAGTATTTGCATGGAGTACGAATAGTTGGGGATAGAAGTACAATTGTTCACTTTGCAGAGAAATATGACGTTAATGAAATAATTTTGGCAATTCCATCTGCAAAGGCCAAAGATACAAAAGAAATTCTGCGAATTTGCAATCAGACCAATTGCAAGCTGAAAGTGCTTCCGGGAATGTATCAATTTATTACTGGCGAAGTGACAGTTTCAAAACTTAGAGATGTATCTATTGATGATTTACTAGGGCGCGATGCAATAAATATTGATTTAGATAGTGTTGCTGCATATATTAAAGGGAAAACAGTTTTGATTACAGGCGGGGGAGGTTCTATTGGAAGCGAATTGTGCCGTCAGATTGCTGCGTATGGCCCCCATCGTTTGATTGTTTTTGATATTTATGAAAATAATGCTTATGACATACAGCAAGAGTTGAAAAAAAAGTATCCTGAATTACAGCTTGAAGTTTTGATTGGGTCAGTGAGAAATACAAAAAGAATAGAAACGGTGATGGAGTATTATCGTCCAGATGTTGTATATCATGCAGCGGCACATAAACACGTGCCCCTTATGGAAGATAGTCCTAATGAAGCAATCAAAAATAATGTTTTTGGAACATATAAAACCGCACGTGCGGCTGATAAATATGGGGTGAAGCGTTTTGTGTTGATTTCAACAGATAAAGCAGTCAATCCAACGAATATCATGGGAGCTTCTAAACGAATGTGCGAGATGGTAATCCAAACATTTAACCGATATTCTTCAACTGAATATGTTGCAGTACGTTTTGGCAATGTACTTGGAAGTAATGGAAGTGTAATACCTTTATTTAAGAAGCAGATGCTGGAAGGAGGTCCAGTTACAGTAACACATCCGGATATTATTCGCTATTTTATGACAATCCCAGAAGCTGTATCTCTTGTGCTTCAAGCAGGAGCCTTTGCTAATGGAGGAGAAATCTTTGTGTTGGATATGGGGGAACCAGTGAAAATAGCCGATTTGGCGAAGAATTTAATTCGCTTATCGGGGTATACTTTAGGTGTAGATATGGATATAGTCTACACAGGTTTAAGACCGGGGGAAAAGTTGTATGAGGAAATTTTGACTGAGGAAGAAGGACTACAGAAAACTAAAAACGATTTGATATATATAGGTAAACCGTTGGAATTTGATGAAGTACATTTCCTTTCTGAATTAAAAAAGCTTGAACAGGCAGCAATAGAGGAATCTTGGGACATAAAACAAATAGTTTCTGGTATTATTCCAACATATCATATTCGCCCTGAAGATCAGAAAAGAGATGAAGAGACAAAAAGACAATTATGTAATTTGGGAAAGTTTAGCCATGAAGGGCCAGTTGTGGAGGAATAAAAATGGAAAATAAACATATAGCTTTTTCACCGCCGGATATCACGGAAGAAGAAATTAAAGAAGTTGTGGATACATTAAAAAGTGGATGGATAACGACAGGACCCAAAACAAAACAATTTGAGACACAGTTAGCACAATATTGTCATGTAAATAAAGTGGCGTGCCTTAATTCGGCTACGGCTTGTGCGGAACTGGCATTGCGTGTCCTTGGAATTGGGGGGGGGGATGAAGTGATAACGTCAGCATATACGTATTCAGCTTCAGCCAGTGTTGTGTGTCACGTAGGAGCTAAACTTGTATTAGTAGATACGGCGAAAGATTCTTTTGAAATGGATTATACAAAACTGGAAGATGCCATAACTGAAAATACAAAGGCTATCATACCAGTAGATATTGCAGGAATTTTATGTGATTACGATAAGATATTTGAAATAGTTGAAAGAAAAAGTTTTCTGTTTAAGCCTAATAGTGAAATTCAAAAGAAAATAGGGAGAATTGCCGTTGTCGCTGATAGTGCGCATGCTTTCGGCGCACATAAAAATGGGAAATGTGCGGGTGAGATTGCAGATTTTACCAGTTTTTCTTTTCATGCTGTAAAAAATTTAACGACTGGTGAAGGTGGAGCTTTGGCTTGGAGAAGTATAGATGGGATTTCGGATGAAGAAATATATAAAGAAATTATGCTTATGTCTCTTCATGGACAATCTAAAGATGCTTTATCTAAAATACAATTAGGAGCATGGGAATATGATATTGTTGCTCCTTATTATAAGTGCAATATGACAGATATAATGGCTTCTATCGGATTGGCTCAGCTAAAGCGATATACACAGTTGCTAAATCAAAGAAAGCATATTATAGAAAAGTATAATCAGGGATTTCAGAATCTTCCTGTGACTGTACTAGAACATTTTGGAACAGATTATTCGTCAAGCGGCCATTTGTATCTGACTCGTATTAATGGCAAGAATAGAGAAGAATGTAATCAGATTATTGTTGAAATGGCCAATTTAGGTATAGCTACAAATGTACATTATAAACCATTACCAATTTTTACTGGATACAAAAAAATGGGATTCAATGTTCAAGATTTTCCCAATGCATATTCACAATATGAAAACGAAATTACTTTGCCGCTGCATACAAAACTCACAGATGAAGAGATTGAGTATATTATTCAAGAGTTTGCGCGGCTTGTTAGTTAAGGAAGAAATTACATGAGAAAATGGGATGAATTACCTCGAGATATGAAAAATATGGAAGTAAAATATTATTATCAAATACTGCAGAGTAGAAAAGCTAGTTTAATAATGAAACGAGTAATGGACATTTTACTTTCTGCTATTTTACTTATTATTTTACTTCCGCTATTTCTATTAGTTGGAATTATAATCAAGGTGGATTCACATGGGCCTGTAATGTTCCGTCAAATGCGTATAACACAGTATGAGAGAAAATTTCGGATTTTTAAGTTTCGTACAATGGTGGAAAATGCTGAGCAGGTTGGAACTCAGGTTACTACAAAAGGGGATATGCGTGTTACTCGGGTGGGAAAGTTTTTGCGAAAATATAGGATTGACGAAATCCCACAGTTAATTAATATATTTTTGGGAGATATGACTTTTGTAGGAACGCGTCCAGAAGTTGAAAAGTATGTGCATTATTATACAGATGCTATGAAAGCAACACTGCTTTTACCAGCCGGGGTAACATCAAGAACAAGTATATTGTATAAAGATGAAGAGAAACTGTTGGATGAGGCAAAAGATGCTGATGAAGTATATGTTAATATTATTCTTCCAGAAAAAATGAAGTATAATTTAGCTTTGATAGAAGAGTTCAATTTTTGGGAAGACATTAAAACAATGTTACTTACAGTGAAAGCAGTTATTAAGAGATAGGATATAGACAAGGAGAGACAAGAATGAATGTCTGGATTGTAAATCATTATGCTATACCTCCAAGTATGGGAGGGTTGGTGCGACATTACTATTTTTCAAAGTATCTTCAAAAGAAAGGGCACAATATTAAGATATTTACTTCTGGCATTATTCACAATACAAATATCAATTTAGTTAAAGGTAAAGAATTGTTTAAAGAAAGCTATCAGGATGGTATTGAATATACATTTGTAAAAAGCAGAGCATATCATGGAAATGGAATAGATCGTATAATAAATATGATTGATTTTCCTTTTAAAATGTGGAAAACATTGAAGATTTTTTTCAAGCAAAACAGGCCAGATGTTATTTATGCGTCATCTCCAGATTTGTTTGTTGCTTTTTTTGCTTTGCTTTTTGGGAAAAGGTATAAACTACCAGTGGTGTTGGAAGTAAGGGATTTATGGCCGGAATCAATTGTTCACTATAATGGTATGAAAAAGAGCAATCCTATTATTTGGACATTGTATCAACTGGAAAGATGGATGTATAAGGAAGCTGATAAACTTATATTTACATTTGAAGGCGGGAAAAAGTATATTATTGACAAAAAGTGGGATAAAAAAATATCTTTAGATAAAATTGAGTATGTCAATAATGGAGTGGATTTAGCTGAGTTTGCAATAAACAAAGATAAATATAAAGTTAGTGATGCAATTCTTGAAAATGCTAGTTTGTTTAAAGTTGTGTATGTTGGTTCAATTCGTTTGGTTAATCATCTGAGCGATTTAGTGGAGGCGGCAAAGGTAATACGGGAATGGGGATATGATAATATTGTGTTTTTAATATATGGAGATGGAACAGAAAAAGAAATGTTAGAAGAAAAATGTAAACAAGAAAATCTTCGGATGTTTTTTAGAGGACGGGTTGAAAAAAAATATGTGCCATATATTTTGTCTAAATCAGATTTGAATATTGTCAATGTTAAGAATTCTGGATTGGTAAAATATGGGTGCAGTTGGAATAAATTATTTGAATATGCTGCGAGTGAAAAACCAGTATTAAGTAATTTGCCAACCAGTTATGATTTAATTTGTAATTACCACTTTGGCGAAAGTAAAATGTTTAATACGGCGGAAGAATACGCCAGCGCAATTATACAATTTTCTAAATTGTCGACTTCTGAATATGAAGAGTATTGCAATAATGCTAAAGCAGTAGGAACTTATTTTGATTATACAATTTTGACAAATGAAATTGAACGTATACTTGAAGAGAGTATTCAATGCAAAGGAGAAAGTAGATGAAAGTATTGACCGTTGTGGGCGCTAGACCACAATTTATTAAAGCAGCAGCAGTTTCAAGAATTATTAGAAGTGAGATAAACGAATTTTTAGTTCATACTGGTCAGCATTATGATAATAATATGTCGAAAGTGTTTTTTGATGAGCTACATATTCCTATACCAAATGTAAATCTAGGAGTGGGATCTGCTTCACATGCAAAACAAACAGCGGAGATGCTTGTAAAATTGGAAGAAGTGATGATTAAAGAAAACCCGGATGCTGTTCTTCTATATGGAGATACTAATTCAACCTTAGCAGGGGCTATTGCAGCTGGAAAATTAAATATACCGATTGCACATATAGAAGCAGGTGTACGGTGTGGAGTTAAGGATATGCCAGAAGAACAAAATAGGATTATTACAGATCATTTGGCGCAATGGAATTTTGCACCCTCTATAGATGGAATAAAGGGACTGGAGAGTGAAGGAATCGGAGAAACGGGATATTTTGTTGGAGACGTAATGTATGATGCGTTGTTATATTATGGTAAAATGGTGGACAAAGTAGAATCTTGGATATTTTATAATAAACTTGAACTTTTGGATGGCAAAAAGATAGAAATTAATTTAGAGAATGGATGGTATCTAAGCACTATACACAGACCCGAAAACACGGATAAGGCTGAAAAGTTTATTGAAATAGTAGAAGCATTGAATGCATTGGATAAGCCAGTTGTTTTTCCGGTACATCCCAGAACGCAAAAGAGCGTTTTGAATAACAAAATGGCAGATAAGTACACTAATATTTTATTTGTTGAACCATTAGGATATATGGAGATGATTTTCTTCTGTAAGAATGCATGTAAGATAATTACAGATTCAGGTGGACTTCATAAAGAAAGCTATTTGATGAAAGTGCCGGGGGTTGTTATTCTTCGCAATACGGGGTGGGTAGAGACCTTGGATGGTAGTTGGAATGTGCTTGCTTCCCCTGATAGAAAGGATATTTTGCAAAAAGTATATGATACAAAGATTGATGAGTCAAAATGGAAAAGATGTTATGGTAATGGAGACGCAGCAAAAAAGATTCTTGAAATATTGAAGAAAGGGTAAATATGAATAAAAGATGTATTTTTCATGTACCCAATTATATTGATCCACAAGGAAAGTCAGGGTCTCAGGTTAGACCAATGAAAATAAAGAAGGCTTTTGAAAATATAGGGTTTCAAGTGGATTTCGTGATGGGAGAAAGTAAAGCGCGGAAAGCTGCGATTAAAAAAATCAAACATAATATAAACAATGGAGTCAGATATGATTTTTTATACAGTGAGAGTAGCACAATGCCTACACTATTAACAGATAAGAATCATTTGCCGTTGCACCCATTTTTGGATTTCGACTTTTTTAAGTTTTGTAAAAAAAGAGGAATAAAAATTGGACTTTTTTATAGGGATATGTATTGGAAGTTTGGTGAATATAAACAGGCGGTTCCGGTACACCAGAGAACGATAACAGTGCCAATGTATAAATATGATTTAAAAATGTACAATAAATTGTTGGATATTTTATATATTCCATCTTCTGGTGTTAGGTCATATCTGCCAGAATGCTATACTCCTAATGTTGTATGCCTGCCGCCCGGAGCTGTGTTGAATCAGCATATTTTGGAAAAACGAAGAACATATTTTGAAACAAGACAAAAAGGAAGTATCAAAATATTTTATGTTGGAGGAGTAAATGGAGTATATGATTTGTCGTTGACATTAAAAGTATTGAAGCAAAAACCGTTTGTAAACATGACTATATGCTGTAGAGAGAAAGAGTGGGAAGAGTATAAAAGTTATTATGCACCATATTTAACAGAACGGATACAGATTATACATAAATCAGGAGAAGATTTGCAGCCATACTATTTACAGGCAGATATATGTAGCTGCTTTTTTGAAGCTACCGAATATAGAAGTATGGCTATGCCAATCAAACTTTTTGAATATGTAAGTTATACGACGCCTATTATAGCTACAAAAAATACTGAAGCAGGACGGATTATGGAGGAACATCAAATAGGATGGAGTCTAAAGTATGAAGAAAACGAATTCTCTGATTTCTTGGATAAACTTTATGAGAACCAAGATGTTTTAAAGGAAAAGCACTTGAAAGTAGTGTCTTATCTATATGAAAACACATGGGAATGTCGGGCGAAGAAGGTTGCAGTAGAGTTAGGGGGATAAAATGCGAATATTGTTTTTATCGGCAGCGAGCAGTGTGCATACAGTTAAATGGGTAAATGCATTGGCGATGCGTGGGCATGAAGTACATTTGATTTTTAATAAAGGGCACGAACCGAAAAATGGTGAAATTGATAGGCAGGTTACACTTCATCAATTGAAATTTCAAGGGATTGTGGCGTACTATTTGAACGCTAAAGAATTAAAAAAGATAACACAACGTATAAAACCTGAGATAATCAATGTTCATTATGCCAGTGGATATGGAACATTGGCAAGAATAGCTGGGATTGGACCGGTTTTATTGTCGGTGTGGGGAAGCGATGTTTATGATTTTCCGTATGAAAGTAAATTGAAAAACCAAATTTTGAAAAAGAATGTACGTTATGCTAAACGGTTAGCATCTACAAGTAATTGTATGGCAGATAAGCTACGAGAGGTAATGGATGATAGTTCTCTGGAGGTGACAATCACTCCCTTCGGTATAGATTTGGAATTGTTTAATCCAGAAAGATTCGAAAAACAAAAAGATAAAATTGTCATTGGTAATGTCAAAGCATTAAAAGCTAAATATGGAATATTAGAGTTTATAGATGCGGTGGCGATGCTTTTGGATATGCTTAAGGAGGCTGGAGAAAAGGATATAGCGGAAAAAATTCAGGTAGAAATATATGGGGACGGCGAACAGAAGAAGTTGATTTTACAAAAAATAATGCTCAATGGGTTAGAGGATGTTGTACTGATAAAAGGGAAAATACCCAATAATGAAGTCCCGAATGCATTGAGTCATTTTGCGATTTTTTGTGCAACTAGTATGTATGAAAGTGAGAGTTTTGGGGTGGCTGTGGTTGAAGCAATGGCGATGAAGTTACCAGTGGTGGTTACTGATGTTGCAGGATTTAAAGAAGTTGTAGTGGATGGAGAAACAGGAGTCATAGTTAATCGACAAAAGATAAGTGAAATAGCGGGAGCACTTAAGCATTTGGTTTTAGACGAAAAGGAACGAGAGCGTTTAGGTGAAAATGGACGAAAACGAGTGGAGAAGCTATACAATTGGAAGAAAAATGTTGATGTAATGGAGCTTTTGTACAATAAACTCAAACAAGAGTCAAAAGCGGTAATAGGAGGAAAAAATGAAAGAACAATTATTGAAAAAGATTAATGAGAAAAAGATTAAAGTTGGTGTGGTGGGACTTGGGTATGTAGGCCTTCCATTGGCAGTAGAAAAGGCAAAAGCAGGGTTTGTGACCATTGGATTTGATATTCAGAAAGATAAAGTTAATATGGTCAACCAAGGGCATAATTATATTGGAGATGTAGTAGACACCGATTTGAAAAAGCTGGTAGAAAGAAAAATGTTGAAAGCTACTACGGATTTTAGTTTTGTAAAAGATGTGGATTTTATTGCTATTTGTGTACCTACTCCACTGGATCTTCATCAACAGCCAGATATTAGTTTTGTACAGTCTTCCACAGAAGAAATTTCAAAGTATTTAACTAAAGGAACTATGGTAGTTTTGGAGTCGACAACGTATCCGGGAACAACAGAAGAATTGATTCGGCCAATTTTGGAGCAGGGGTCTGGATTAAAATGTGGCGAGGATTTTTATTTGGGATTTTCACCGGAGAGAGTAGATCCGGGAAACTTGATATATAAAACTAAGAATACGCCTAAAGTTGTAGGCGCAATTGGTGCAGATGCAACAGAGGTAATTGCAACTATGTATCGTGCAGTCTTGGAGGGGGATGTATATGAAGTGTCATCTCCGGCCATTGCAGAAATGGAAAAAATATTAGAAAACACTTATAGAAACATTAATATAGGATTGATTAATGAATTGACAATGCTCTGTCAAAAGATGGGCATCAGTATGTGGGAAGTAATAGATGCTGCAAAGACAAAACCCTATGGTTTTCAAGCGTTTTATCCTGGCCCAGGACTTGGCGGTCACTGTATACCATTAGATCCATACTATCTCACATGGAAAGCAAGAGAATATGGATTTCATACTTCAATGATAGAAAGTTCTATGATGATTAATGATCAAATGCCAGAATATTGCGTCGAGAGAGCAGGTAAAATATTAAACCGGTATCAAAAATCTTTAAATGGAGCAAAGATACTTATCTTAGGAGTTGCTTATAAGCAGGATATTGATGATTACAGAGAAAGCCCTGCACTCAAAGTTATTGAGGTCTTAAAAAGAGAAAAAGCCAAAGTAGACTTTTTCGATCCATGGATTGCAGAATATAAATATAAAGGGGAAAAACATAGTGGACTCAAAAATATTACAGAAGACATTATAGCATCTTATGATTTGATTATGGTGACGTCTGCACATTCGAATGTTGATTATGAAATGGTGCAGAAGAATGCGAAAGTAGTTTTTGATACAAAAAATGTAATGAAAAATTTAAAAAATCAAGAGAATATAGAAATCCTATAGGAGGATATAGAATGAAACTCAATAAAATATTGAAGACTATGGAAAATTCTTTAGAATACTTGCTGAAAAATGAACAGGATTTTGAGACACTTGCATTGAGTGCATCAAACATACCGGAATCTTGTTGTATTTTCTTGGATGATGTTAAATATGCAAAGGATATCCGGGAAAATGTAACAATGGTGCTTACCACAGAAGAAATAGAAACCTATGTGAAAGAGCAAACAGAATATAAAGGTGGTTTTTGCGTTGTAAAACAACCACGTTTGTTATTCTTTGAAATTCATAATTATTTAGAAAATAGTGTTGATTATGTGCGACCCGTGTTTGAAACCAAAATGGGAAAAGCTTGTCAAATAAGTCCATTAGCTTCAATCAGTGAATCAAATGTTGTTATAGGGGATAATGTTATTATTGAAGAATTTGCTGTTATACGTGCGAATACAGTTATAGGTAATAACAGTATTGTTCGTGCAGGGGCAAAAATAGGTGGTCAGGGATTTGAATTTAAACGAACTCAGGACAGTATTGTAAGTGTAGCACATTTGGGAGGAGTTATTATTGGACATCATGTTGAGATACAATATAATACATGTATTGACAGAGCTGTTTATCCGTGGGATAATACTGTGATTGGTAATTATTCTAAAATAGATAATTTGGTTCACATTGGCCATGCTGTAAAAGTTGAAGAAAATGTTATGATTGTGGCACAAAGTGGTATTGGAGGAAGAACAATCATTAAGCCAGAAACGTGGATAGGGTTTGGTGCTACTGTTAGCAATGGACTTATTATAGGGAGAAATGCAAGAGTAAATATTGGTTCAGTTGCTACACGAAGTGTACAAGATGAGCAGAGTGTTACAGGCAATTTTGCTATTGAACATAGTAAGTTTATAGAAAATCTAAAAAATAACAGATGATAGAGGAGAAATTGAGATGAAATATGCACTAATAGGATGCGGAAGAATCGCTACAAACCATATCAAAGCAGCTGTGAATAATAATTTAGAACTGATTGCGGTCTGTGACATTGTTCCTGAGCAGATGGAGGAATTGTTGGAGAAACACGGATTACAAGAGCAAAATACAATTAAAAGATATATGGATTATAAACAAATGCTCCGAGAAAACAAGATTGAGTTAGTTGGTATTGCGACAGAGAGTGGTAAACATGCAGAAATTGCATTGTATTGCATAGAAAAAGGGGTTCATTGCATTATTGAAAAACCTATGGCTATGAGTATTTCTGATGCAGATCAAATTATTGAATTGTCAGAGAAAATGGGGATAAAGGTATCTGCATGTCATCAAAATCGTTTTAATGTTGCTATACAAGAGATGAGAAGAGCATTGGAGGCGGGGAGATTTGGAAAGTTATCTCACGGTTCTATTCATGTTCGCTGGAACAGAAATGAAGAATACTACACACAGGCTCCGTGGAGGGGGACTTGGGCGCAGGATGGAGGAGCGCTGATGAATCAATGCATTCATGGTATTGATTTGTTGCGTTGGATGCTGGGAAGCGAAATTGATGAGGTGTATGGAGTTACCAGACAGCAGTTTCATCATTATCTTGAAGCAGAAGATGTTGGTGTGGCGGTCGTCAAGTTTAAAAACGGAACTGTAGGAACTATAGAAGGAACGACTAATGTTTATCCACGTAATTTGGAAGAAACTTTGTATTTATTTGGCGAAAAGGGTACTGTTAAAATAGGTGGGAAATCCACTAATAATATTGATGTATGGGATTTCGCTGATGAGACAGAAGCGGATACACATAATAAAGGATTGGTAGAAGAGACCAGTAATGTATACGGGAATGGGCATACAAGCTTATACCAAGATATGATTTCGGCCATCAATGAAAATCGTACACCGTACGTGGATGCTCATGCTGGAAAAGATGCCTTAGAACTGGTATTGGCAATTTATAAAAGCCAGAAGGAAGGCAGAGCAGTAAAAATACCCATGGAGCATTTCGCAAGTACAGATATGCAGGGAGAATTTTAAGTGTTTGAAGAAAGGATTGGTATTCATGGAGTTCAGAGATTTGAAAGCTCAATACACTGAATTAAAGCCAGCGATGGATCAGGCGATTGCAGCTGTGATAGATAAAGCGAATTTTATAAGTGGAAGTCAAGTCAGCGATTTGGAAACAACTCTGGCGGATTATGTGGGAGTCAAACACTGTATAAGTTGTGGAAATGGAACAGATGCGTTGACGATGATGATGATGGCGTGGAATATTGGAGAAGGAGATGCGATATTTGTTCCAGATTTTACATTTTTTGCGTCAGCGGAAGTGGTGGCTTTCGAAGGTGCAACACCAATCTTTTACGATGTGTGTGAGGAGACATTTAATGCGGATATACTTTCATTAGAATCAGCAATACAAGCGGTGCTCAAAGAAAACAAATTGCATTTGAAGGCTATTATAGCAGTTGATTTATTCGGACAGCCGGCGAACTATCCACAACTTGAACAAATTGCAAAAAAGTATAATATGTTGTTGCTGGAGGATGCTGCTCAAGGATTTGGAGGGAAAATTGGCAATAAAAAAGCGTGTAGTTTTGGCGATGCGGCAACTACATCATTTTTTCCGGCTAAACCTTTGGGATGTTACGGAGATGGCGGTGCTATATTTACTGATGATGATGAAACAGCAGATTACTTACGTTCTATTCGTGTTCATGGAAAAGGGAATTATAAGTATGATAATATAAGGATAGGATGGAATTCAAGGTTGGATACTCTTCAAGCCGCAATTCTGCAAGTGAAATTTTCTCATTTCAAGAATTTCGAATTACAGGCAGTTAATAATGTCGCGGAAGAATATACAAATATGCTAAACGGAATTGTAAAAACTCCTAAAATACTAGAGGGTTTTTATTCAAGTTGGGCACAATATACAGTTTTAACTAGAACACAGGAAGAAAGAGCGTTACTGCAAAATTATCTGAAACAAAAGGGTATTCCGACAATGATTTATTACCCCAAAGGAATGCACGAGCAAGAGGCATTTGCAAATTCCAGACAATATACTGAGCTCACTATATCAGAAAAATTATGTGGTTGTGTTTTGTCATTACCGATGCATCCATATTTGACAGAACAAGAAGTTGAGTCGGTAACTGATAATATAAGAAAATTTATTGAATATTATAGAAATGATAAATCTTAGACCGCAAGAAAATGAGGATTAGATAAATGACAGTATCATTTTGCGTAATTGCATATAATGAAGAGAAAGCGATTTCGTCTCTCTTTCAGGACATAAGGAATCAAGAATATCCTCATGAAAAAATGGAGATTATATTTGTTAATTCCATGTCTACAGATAATACAAAAAAGATGATGGAAAGGTTCGCAGAGGAAAATAATCATTTTATACGTGTGCTAATTGCTGATAATCCTAAAAAAGTTCAGGCGGCAGGATGGAATATTGCGATTAACACAGCTCGGGAAGATATTATTATACGGATAGATGCCCACACTCAAATACCAAGCGATTTTGTGAAAAAAGTAGTAGAATGTATGGAAGAAGGAGAATCGGTTGTAGGTGGGCAGAGACCTAATATAGCCGAAGAAGATACCCCTTGGAAACATACACTGTTACTTGCGGAGAAGTCTATGTTTGGAAGTAGTATTGCACCATATAGGACAGGACACCACAAAACGTATGTGAAATCAGTGTTTCATGGAGCATACAGACGTGAAGTGTTTGAAAAGGCTGGATTATTTAATGAAAATTTAGGTCGTACAGAAGATAATGAAATGCATTATAGAATTAGAAAAGCGGGGTATCGGATTTGTTATAACCCTAAAATTATATCTTACCAGCAAACAAGAAGTTCTTGGAAAGAAATGATAAAACAGAAATATGGTAATGGGTTATGGATAGGATTGACTACTGGGATATGTCCAAGGTGTTTTTCTTTATTTCATTTTGTGCCATTACTTTTTTTGGTGGGGATTATATTATGTGTGATTCTTCTGATTGTGGGCTTTCCTATTTGGTTTAAAACACTGGGAATTATTTATGGAAGTATGAATGTTTTGATGTCAATTGCAACGGCTTTAAGAGAAAAGTGGCATTGGTGTTACTTACTTTTGCCGATTATATTTTTATCCTTGCATCTTTCTTATGGGATAGGAACCTTAATAGGAATATTTAAAATGCCTTATTGGAGAAAAAAACTAAAAGTGCATATAAACAATAATAGATAAAAGTGAGGTAAGTAGCATTGCTGAAGAATATGGAGTTTAAAATGCAGTTTGTGTTATGTTGCATTTTAAATAAATGTGCGACTATAACGGCACAGCTTGATGAAAAAAGACGAGAATTCTTTTTAAGTTGTTGCTTTGGATTGATTAGTATAACTTCTTATATATATTCTATTTTTCCAATCTATGTGCATTTGCTATATAAATGTATCATAGGAGCAGTAATTATGTTTGGCATTCTTCTTTGTTCGATAGAGCGAGAGGTAAAACCGGTTAGATGGAGCAAGCCCATTACAGTACTATGGTTTATGTTTGGTATATTACGTTTAAGTTCCGGCATTGTTACCTCAATAGAATTTATTCCGTTAGCGTGCATTTGGCTAATAGCATTTCCAAGTATATTTTTAGTATGGAATAACAGAAAGGACTACAATGTTCTATTTAAATCTTTATATCATGGATTTGTATATCCCAGCATTGCGTTTTTTTGCATTTCCATATTATTTGCCCCGATAGGAACAGAAGCGTATACAGGTATTACAGTAAATCCTAATTCCCTTGGACAACATTTGGTTGCTATTGTGGCACTGGTGGTGGCAAGATTCTTATATGCAGCTAATAAAAAAGAACAGATAGAAAATGGGATTATTTTTGGTGTTATTGTGAGTTTTGCGTTCTTTTCAAGAAGTAGAACTGCTACAGTTACCATTGCAGGGACGTTTTTGGCTGGAATGTTAGTAAACATTATTTTTAAGAAAAAGCCATTTCGACAGACTTTGGCGGATTTAATTATAATCATTGCAGGGAGTGGTTTGATTTGTGTTTCTCTGTGGGGAATAAATACATTGTCAGTAAAATATCTACCTAATTTTCAGCATTATGAGCAAAAAACTGAGACAGAGAATCCGAAAAAGATTTTGAATAACTATATAGATAGGATTGAAGGTAATGATAAGCATGAGTCGGGAATTGAAAATTATTCGTCTGGTAGAACGGGAATATGGGAAGAAGTTATTCGCAAGTTAAATATAAAAGGACATCCAAGCCGTGATCACATTATTACTGTACGGAACGGTGATGTGGGCAATAATGCACATAATGTTTTTTTGCAGTTTGCTTATGATCATGGGGTATTTGCAGGCATTTTATTTAGCGTTTTATACATTGTGGCTCTTTTTAAATGCTTCTTGTTGGTTAAAGAAAAAAAACATTCCGCGGGAATCGGAGAAGAAATATTGTTGGTTCAAATTGCGTATCTAGGCTTATCACTTTTTACCAGTACAAATTTACCATTTTTGTATGAGACTAGTTTTGTATATTATTTTACTTATGCAATCCTATTTAGCGATGACTCGTTTTGGGACAAATCAGAGATTTCAGTATCAAGAAAAGGGAAATGATTATGGAAGATATAAAGGGGAAGATAAACTTATTGATACAGAGAGGTTTATTTCATATATTTGGAACAAGTATAGTTAATAATATTATACAGTTTTTGACAAATATTTTTATTGTTCATTTAGTTTCGAAAAATGAATATGGCGTATATACTTATGCTAATAATATTATGAGTTTCTTTCTCTTAGTGCGAGGATTGGGATTGGTAAGCGGCCTTTTACAGTTTGCATCAGAGGAGTCTTCTGTTGAAGAGCGTATAAAAATTTATAAATATACACTTGTTAAAGGTAATCAGATTAATATTCTTTTATCAATCGGGTTATTGCTTTGGTCAATTTTTGGATATGTGAAGCTTGATTCATCAAGAATATATTTGGGAGCTATGGCAATTGTACCAATTTTACAATGGATGTTTGATTATGTCACATCAATTTTTCGAATTAAACAGAACAATATATGGTATGCCCGTATTACTAACATTAATACAGTGATTTATTTTTTTTGCTCTGTTATAGGGGCCAAGATGTTTGGGGTGATGGGAATTATAATTGCCAGATATTTTGCTTTTATAGCCTCTATTTTAATAGCATTTATATATTTAAAAGAAGATATCAGAGCAATGTGTCTTGTGAACGGTAAACAATATAGGCAGTCAAAAGTTCTTATGAAATATTCTGTTACAGCATGTGCCAGTAATTCTATCTCGGAATTATTATATCTTTTAGATGTGTTTCTGATTGGAGTTTTTGTTGGAAGTCCTGCAATTATTGCATCTTATAAAGTGGCAACTCAGATACCAACAGCTTTAATTTTCATACCAAGTGGCATTATGGTGTTTATTTATCCGTATTTTGCAAGTCATAATAAAGATATGGAATGGATTAAAAAAAATTATAGGCGGGTTATAGGTGTGCTGGCTGTAGTGAATGGGGTCATTAGTCTTGTGGGAATAATTTTGGCGCCTTTTATAGTTAAATTATTGTGGGGGGATACATATAGTGATGCTATTTTACCGTTTCGTATTTTGATGTTTAATTATTTTGTTTCAGGTACGTTGCGAATCCCCTGCGGAAATATTTTGGCTATGTTAAGGAAAGTAAATGTAAATCTTATTGTTAGCATTGTCTCGGGGATTTGTAACATTATATTTGATATCATACTGATTAAATTGTGGGGGTCTGTAGGGGCAGCCATTGCTACACTATTAGTAGTTTTTGTTTCTTCTTTTATCTCACTCCCATATTTAATCTTTTATGTCAATAAAGCGATAAAAAAGGAGAAAAAAGAATGCTTGGATGGATTATAGAAGAAAATGGTACTAAGCGACTGGGCAAGAAGCAAATTATTGGAACAGAATTGTGGTTTGAATATAAACATAATGGAAGATTTCTAGAAGATAAGGTATGTATTGATAATGAGTATGTTTTTTTACTTCTGGATGGGGTTATATTTAATGTGGATGAACTATTAGCAGACTCACCAATGGGATGGGAGGAATATGCGTTAACAAGTATTCAAAAAGATCAAGAGAATTTTTTGAAAAGTTTAAGAGGTAGTTTTAATGGGATATTTATTAATAAAATAGAGCATTCGATAAATGCTTTTGTAGATCAACTTGGGGAACGTCCAGTTTTTTATTACAGTGGTGAGGAAAAATTGGTGGTCTCTTCTAATTTTAATTGGTTGGTTGAGAATTTGAAGAATAATGGATTAGAATGTAAGCCAGATTACGATGCCATAAAAAATATGCTTTATTTTGGTTATATGATGGATAACAAGACATTTGTGAAGTGTATAAAAAGAGTATTTCCAGGTAATATAGTGCATTATAAGAAAGGAGTACCAGAAGAGCAGAAATATTTCAGGTTTGACAATTCAGACGTACTGGATGTTTCCGACGACGAACTTATAGAATTGATTGATACAACTTTTGTAAAAGCAGTAAGAAGAGAATTCGAAAAAG
Source organism: Bariatricus massiliensis (assembly GCF_900086725.1). Taxonomy (GTDB): domain Bacteria; phylum Bacillota; class Clostridia; order Lachnospirales; family Lachnospiraceae; genus Allocoprococcus; species Allocoprococcus massiliensis. Next base: position 148,777 of record NZ_LT574836.1, read on the forward strand.
ATAAAAAATACGGATACAAACATTTAGTAGATATTAGCGGAGGAATGGATGCAAGAGCAATTTGTTTTGTTGCTAAAGCACTGGGGTATACCGATGTTACTAATATTTGTTACAGCCAAATGAATGCAGATGAGCGAAAGATAACAGAAGAGCTAATCAGACAGCTTGGTAATGATTATATTTTTAAATCTTTGAATAATGCAAGCTTTTTGTATGATATTGATGAGACAATAAAAGAAAATTATGGTTTAACATTTTATGCGGGGATTACAGGTGGACGTTCACTATTAAAGACTTTAAATCCTAATCAATTTGGTATTGAACATACTGGAATATTGGGAGATGTATATGGCGGAAGCTTTAGTGTGCATCCTGTTTATGAAAAACCATATATTATGGACAAGCAGCGTTTCACCCATTTGCTGGATATAGATATAAAAACAGACTTTCTTAATGAATTTGCTGAAAACGAACTCCTTTGGTTTTATACAAGAGGACTTTTAGGGGCCGTAACCACACATTTAATCCGACAAAATTATTTTGAGACATATTCACCTTTTGAAGATATAGAAGTTTTAGAATTGATGTTTAAAATACCTTTGGAAAAAAGGATTACAGATAGAATATATGTGAAATGGTTGGAGAAAAAATATCCTGAAGCAGTTAAGGTTAAATATGCACAGACGTTATGTAAGCCGACAAGCTCTAAATGGAAAATTAAGTGTATGGCAGCTTGGAAAATCGCGTATTTTAAAGTGATTCTCCCCATTTTGCATAAGTTTAATTCGAAGATAGAATTAAATTATAGAGGAACAATGAATCCCGTAGATTATTGGTGTAATACTAATGAAACACTTGCAAATTTTATAGAGCAATATTTTCAGAACACTATAGAATTAGTAGATAATGTTGAGATAAAAGAAAATTTGTATACAATGCATAACGAAGGAAATGCAGTAGATAAAATGATAATGTTAACGGTGTTAGGAGTTTATAATGTGTATTTTAAATAAAGTAGAGGTCAAAAATGAAGGTTAATAAGAAGGCAAAAGAGGTTATTCAATTAGTATTGCTTATACTGGGGGGGGCAGTAACAATAACGGGAGGAACAACTGGTAATTTAGATGTCATGTCATCAGGAGTGATTATTCTTTGGCTTGATAATGTTTGGTATGCAGCTATGGATTTTCAGAAAAGATTTCACTTTTTTGTATTTCAAATAACCTTCTTTACTTTTTTGATGGGAAGAATGGTAGTAAATTACTTAGATGGTAAAAAATGGTGGCTTGAAGCAGAACAGGTAACAAAAAATAATGTGTTTGCATTAACTGTAATGGCGCTATCTTTAGTTGCTATGTTGATAGGAGCATATCTGACTGAAAAGCTTTGTATTAAAAGTAATAAAGCAATAAAAAAGGAAAAAGAAAAAAAAGCTCAGTTTAAAAAAAATTTACAGTCCGTTGCATTGTTGATGTTTTTTGTTACAATGATATTTTTTGCTATACAGGAAGGCGAAAAATTAATTTATATGGCGGGAAAATCATATTTAGATTACTATACCGGATTTCATAGTCAACTTCCGGGAATTGTATATACTATCGCATCATTTATGAAATATAGCTTGTGCATTTATTTAGCAACTATGCCATATAAAAAAAGAACAATTATCCCGTTGGTGTTGTACGAGTTTTCTGCTATACCATCTTTATTAGTAGGAATGCGCAATCCATTCATACAAAACGCATTGTTTATTTTGGCCTATTATGTATTAAGAAATGTAATTGATAATAAAGAGAAATGGATTGGAAAAATTGAAAAGATTATTTTAGTGGTTGGAATTCCTTCAACATTAATTTTCATGACTGCATTTGCATTCATACGTTCAGGGGCTTCTGTAAGAAATGCCAATCCGTTTAAACTTTTACTCGGATTTTTTGAGGGACAGGGGGTTACAATAAATGTTTTGAGCAGAGGATATGGTTATTGTTTGAATTTGCCAGAAAGAGATTTTAGAAATTATACCTTTGGTGGAATCATTGATTATTTTGTTCATGGGACGGTTGGGCAGCGTTTGTTTGGTACATCTCCGTTGCCCGATGGGAATTGCTATACAAATGGCAGATTAAGCAATAATCTAGCACATAATCTTTCCTATACGGTTATGCAGGATAATTATCTCAAGGGACAAGGGTTGGGATCCAGTTATTTACTGGAAAATTACATTGATTTCGGATATATTGGCGTTGCAGTCTTTAGCTTAGTATTAGGAGGGATTCTTATTTATTTTATGAGGGGAATTAAATATAATAATCTTCTAAATATTATAATTATGGTTTCTCTTACAGGGATTTTTTATATACCCCGGGCCGAGGCAACAGGGTGGCTCACTTTTATAGTTACAATTCAGTTTTGGGCGTGTACTGTTGGATGTTATGTAGGGGCATGGATTATAGAAAATAATCAATGGATATATGTCTTATTTAAAAAATTAAGGTTGTTTCCTAAAGAATAGTTAATGCATTATTGTTTAGCAGAAAGGGAAGTATGAAAAAAGAAATTTGAATGTGGATTTAATTCGGTATGTTACAGTGTTTTCTGCTATTTCTGCATATATTTCCTTAATAGTATCTTTTATAATACATTATTATTAGGAAGATGATAAAATACAATTTTGATCATGTTGCTATTTGCGATTCTAAAAACTAAATTTAGATAAAATACCTAAAAATGCGGAAAAGATTATTACTATAGTATTTGAATGTATTAAACCATAATACAAAAATATAAAAGAAAGGAAAGTGTGATAATTTCGTTGAGCAATTGTCATACAACATTAAAATGAAAATTTTGGTTATACCATCGTGGTATCCAAGTGAAAAATATCCCAATAATGGTGTTTTTTTTAAAGAACAAGTAAAAGCGTTGAAAAAACAGGGAATAGATATAACAGTTTTGTGTATAAATATACCTTATAGAAAAACACCAAAAGAGTTTCCTTACTTTAAACTTTGTCATTGTGTTGAAGAAGGTATAGAGGTGTATCGCTTTTGCTTACCACCAGTAGGAATCAGACATTTTTCTAATATATATTATTTTTTGCTGAGAAAAATAGCAATATATTTATATAAACGAGAATTGCAGAACAAAGGGTTTGATCTTATTCATGCACATTCATTCATTAGTGGTGGTTATATTGCAATCCAGCTAAAACAAAAATTTGGTTGTAAATGTGTAATAACTGAGCACAGTTCAAAGATATTATTGCATCAATTAAATGATTATGAAGAATCTATTCTTAAAAAGTGTGTTGAGAACAGTGATATTTTTATTTCTGTTTCAAATAATCTAAAAAAAGCAATTGAAAATATTACTGGTGAGAAAAAGAAAATTTTGGTAATACCTAACATGGTAAATTGCATTTTTTCTTTTAAAGAGAAAATGCAAAAGGATTTCATATTTGCCAGTGTAGGAAATTTGATACCATTAAAACAGATGAATTATTTGGTGGAAGCATTTTCAGAAGCATTTAAAAACCAAAAAAATGTTTTACTGTATATTGCTGGAGATGGTCCAGAACGAGATAGATTGAACCAATTAATAGTCAAATATCAAATGCAAAAACAAATTCTCCTCTTAGGGGAGATATCAAGAAAAGAGGTAGTGAGATTATTGCAAAGAAGTAAAGTGATGGTCTTACTAAGTAAGGTGGAAACATTTGGAATTGCTTATATTGAAGCGCTGGCTACAGGGAATGTTATATTAGGTAGTAATAATGGTGGGATAAATGATATTGTTAATAAAGATAATGGTGTAATTTTGGACAGTTTAGATATTGAAAGTATAGTTAGGGGGCTTAAAAAGATATATGTAAACTATGATTTATATAATCCGAAGGAAATAAGTATGTTATGTAAAGAAAATTATGGCTCAGAAAAAATTTGTTCACAATTACGATGCGAATATGAGAAACTGATTAACGAAAAATAGGGAGATAGTAAAATATGACTTTTACAAGTATAGTATTTTTATTTGTTTTTTTACCTATAACTCTTATGATATATTATTTTTTTTATGCACTAGAAGCGCATTGGAGAATGTTAAAAAAATTTCGGTTACTAGATTGTATATTAGTAATACTAAGCTTGTTCTTTTACAGTTGGGCGTGCTTTGATGATGTGTTTAAGTTAATCGTCTATGTAATAATAGTTTGGGGAGCTGGTATTTGTTTACATAAAGTAAAAGCAAAGAAAAAATTGCCGACTATTATGTCTGTGATTGCATTAATTGCCGTGCTATTTTATTTTAAGTATTATAACTTTTTTATAGAAATTTGGAATAATCTGTTAGCCACTGGTGTGAAGGAAAAAAATATTCTAGCCCCATTAGGAGTGTCTTTTATTGTGTTTTCCACAATTTCATATATTGTGGACATTTATAGAGGGGAAGCTGAGGCAGGGAATATTCTGGACACAGCATTGTATCTAACTTTTTTCCCCAAAGTGATTTCGGGACCTATTATGCTTTATAAAGATTTTAAATTTCAGAATCGTGACAGGATAATAAATTTAGAAAAATTTGTATATGGTATCAATCGAATTATTATTGGTTTAGCTAAAAAAGTAATTTTAGCAGATACATTTGGTATATTAGTTGAGACTATTCAAGCAGATTCCGTTTATGGAATTGATGTTCTGACTGCATGGGGAGGCGCGTTGCTGTATATGTTTCAAATATACTATGATTTTTCAGGATATTCGGATATTGCCATAGGACTTGGTAATATGTTTGGCTTTCGAATTAAGGAAAATTTTAACTTTCCGTATATATCAAGTTCAATAACTGAATTTTGGAGAAGATGGCATATTTCGTTGGGAACATGGTTTCGAGAATATCTCTATATACCGTTAGGTGGGAATAGAAAAGGTAAGATAAGAACCTTATTGAATCTATTTGTTGTATTTACAGTTACAGGTATTTGGCATGGTGCGGGATGGAATTATATTATTTGGGGAGCATTTCACGGAGTTTTTATTGTAGCGGAGCGTTGTATTAGAAATACTAGAATTTATTGTAAAATACCTAAATATATCAAATGGAGTTTTACAATGTTTATAGTCTATATTGGATGGGAAATTTTCCGACTACAAAGTTTGTCAGAAATTATAAGATATGTAAAAATTATGCTTGGCAATATTTCATTCCCAACAGTTAACTTTACGTTTGCTTATTATTTTGATTTTAGAATCCTTGTATTATTGGTTATAGCCGTATTTGGAGCTACAATTTTTTCGACAGAATGTTTTGTCAAATGCAAGAAGCAAATAGAAAAATACAATATAGCTTTTTTAGTACAGGAAATAGGAGCATTATTTTTGTTCATATTAAGTATATTATTTATGATTAATTCGACGTATAGTCCATTTCTTTACTTCCAATATTAGGAGAGCACGTTATGAAAAAAATAAGGATTTTGATAATTACAATATTTTGCTTTTTGCTCGTTGCACCAATGGTTTTATTTAATTGGGAAGAAAACTCTATATCGACTATTGATAATAGAGCACTGATGAATAATCCATTTGGAAATAACTATATTCCTGAGGATGGAGAGGAGCGAGATATTACAGAAGAGATTGAACAATATTTACAAGATCGGATAGGTTTGAGAGATCAGATGATATATGCATATACTGTATTAAATGATGCATTATTACATAATATGGTACATCCTTCATATGAATATGGTAAAGACGGATATGTTTTTATGAAGTCTGATAGAAATAGAAAATTTGGGGACTTTGAACTGGCATATGTAGATATGCTTGAAAAAATCAATACATATTGCTCAGAAAGAAGTATTCCTTTTATTTTTGTATTAAATCCTTCAAAGATTTCTATATTGAGAAATGAATTAAAGGATGGGATAAATTATAATAATGAGTGGTTGGAGACGTTTTTTGATGAGCTGGATAAACGTGGTATTAAATATGTTGACAATTCTGAAATTTTACAGCAAAAAATTAACGAGGGTGAGATGGTATTTAATAAAAAGTATAATGCAGGTCACTGGAATGATTTGGGAGCGTTTTTTGGTGTAAATAATATATTGAAAGGTATGCAGGAATCTTATCCTCAATTACACATAAATAGTAAGGAAGAATTTTTAATTAATGAGGTTTTAAATACTAGTTTACCGGTTTCTGAGTTTCCAATTCATGAGTATGAGCCGGTTTTTGAACTTAAGGATGAGGTAGAGAATAGGTCAGATTTATATAGAGATGAATTAAGTATGCACCCAGATTTTCCAACGTTTGGGTACTTTGTGAATGAAAATAGGAAGAGTGAAGAAAATCCCAAAACTTTAGTTTTTCAAGGTAGCTATATGAATGGAATGGGATATAAATTTATGATGAATAGTTTAAATGAATATATTTATGTGCATGCCTATCAAAATGCGATAAATTTTGACTATTATTATAATATTTTTAAACCAGATTTTGTGATTTTGGAAAACGCTGAAGCTACATTGTCGGGTAGCTTTTTCTTTCAAGAAGGGATGGAAAAAATGGAGTTGCCACCATCCTTAAAAGCATTTGAAGCGTATGTGGTAGAAGAAGATGAATTAAAAAAGGATTCTATAAATATTGAAGAGGAAAAACAGTTGGCAAATATTACCGTGAAAAATTTGGGGGATGATGTAGAGTATGCATATTTGATTATTGGCGACGAAGAATTCAGCATGGCAAAGGCAGATAACACTTATAGAGTAACGGTAGAGAAGACTAAAATAAATAAAGGGGAGATAAATGTCATTACAATTTGTAATGGTATTAAAAAAATATATAAGTTGATAGCCTGAGAATGTGAAAATGCCAATATGATATTTTCCCGTAAGCTATAAATGAATATAGTTTGAGGAAAAGGTGGTAATGTGGATTGTATTTATGCACAAAATCTTGTATTATAAAGCATATGGAGACCGACATGAAAAAATTATGTTTCGTAAATTATGATATGACAGTTACAGGAGGCGTTGAGCAGGTGACTACTTCACTTGCCAATGCCTTCTGCAATGATTATGAGGTTTATATTTATGCAATATTTGGAAAAGGTAAAAAAGTACCATATGATTGGGATAAGCGTATCATCTATAAGGCTGAGTTGACAGAAGACTGTAGAATCAGAAAACGTATAATGCAGGTGTTTACCCCTTTTAAGAAATTTGTCATAGAAAATAAGATAGATATTGTTTTCTTGATGGAAAATCATCCGGCACTTATTGTCTCACCAGTTAGGTTTTTTACAAAAGCGAAATATATATTTTGTGATCACGGGGCACTGATGAACGAATGGAAGAAAAAAGATATTACGTTGTTTCGATTTTGGGATTCACTAATTTCACATAAAGTGGTAACATTAACAGAACAAACGCGTTTGGACTATATAAAAAAATTTCATTTAAATCCTAAAAAAATACAAAGTATATATAATTGGATTCCACAGGAAGTACTATGCGCCAGACGGCCATATGACTTGAATACAAAAGAAATAATAACAGTTGGGAGATTCAGTGAAGAAAAAGGTTATGATATGCTGGTGGAAGTTGCAAAAAAAGTATTGCCGGAATTTCCTGACTGGACATGGCATCTGTATGGGAATGGAGACACTCTTGAGAAAACAGTAAATAGGGTGAAGGAATTTAAATTGGATGCTCAAGTGATTTTTGAAGGAAATATAAAGAATGCATATCAGCACTTTCACAAGTATGCCTTTTTGGTTCTTCCTTCTTATCGGGAAGGACTACCGCTTACTTTACTGGAAGCAAAAGCATGTGGTCTTCCGATGGTAAGTTTTGATGTCACTACAGGCCCGGGAGAAATTATAGAGGATGGAAAAGATGGGTATTTGGTTGCACCATATGATTTGGAGCAAATGGCAGAGAGAATGATTGAGTTGATGGAAGATAGTGTAAGAAGGCAAAGATTTTCTGAATACACACAGAAGAACATTCAAAAATTTGAAAAAAACCAGATATATAAGCAATGGATAGAGCTGATAGAGGAGTTGTTACATGATTGAAAAGGAAACAAGCATGAGGGTATTGCAGGTAGGGTTATCCTATAATCCCGGAGGAATTGAAAGCTTTGTAATGAATTATTATCGTCAGATTTCCCGGGAGGGTGTACAATTTGATTTTGTCAGTATGTTTCCTAAGCTTGCTTATGAGGATGAGATTCTGCAAATGGGTGGCAGAGTGTATCATACTGTAGATGCGAGAAAATATCCTTTGAAATTCAGAAAGCAGCTCATGGAGATACTGACAAATGAAAAATATATGGCTGTACATGTAAATATGCTTTCAGCAGCAAATATTGTACCATTGATTGTAGCAAAAAAAACGGGGATTCCGAAGGTAATTGCACATTCACATAATTCATCTTCTCCAGGAATTATACGAAATGTTCTACATTATGTGAATAAACATCTTATTCCGAGGTATGCTACCGATTATTTTGCGTGTAGTAACGTGGCAGGACAATGGCTATTTGATGAAAAGCGTCTTCAGAGTTCTGAATTTCATGTTGTGCATAATGCGCTGGATATAAAAAAATTCTTGTATTCAGAGCCAGAGAGTGTAAACATAAGAAAAGAACTTGCTATAGAGGAAAAATTTGTGATAGGGCATATTGGTAGATTTGAAGAACAAAAAAATCACAAATTTTTGCTGGAAATCTTTCATGAAGTGGTGAAGAAGCGGGATGATGCTGTACTTATATTGGTAGGGAACGGGGAACTGCTGGAAGAATCAAGAAGAGTAGTAAAGGTGTATGGAATAGAGGATAAAGTGAAGTTTCTTGGCATTCGTAATGATGTGGAAAGAATTTGGAAAGCGATAGACTTGTTCTTGTTTCCCTCCTTATTTGAAGGATTACCGATTGTTGCACTGGAAGCACAGGCTGCAGGTGTATATAGTATCTTATCGGATGCTATCACACAGGAAGTAAAAATAACAGATAATGTAAAGTTTGTATCGTTAAACAAAGGTAAAGAATACTGGGTGCAACAGATTCTGCAGTGTGCAGATTATCAACGAAACGACATGCAAAATGCTATTATTCTAGAACAGTTTAAAAAAGCAGGATATGATATTTGTGAAGAGGCCAAGAGATTAAAGAAATACTATTTAGCTTAAATGGAGGAGTATAATATGCCGGAGATAAGTGTAATTGTTCCAGTGTATAAAGTGGAAAAATATATTCATAAATGTATAGACTCCATTTTAGCACAGACTTTTACTGATTTTGAAGTGATTTTAGTTGATGATGGAAGTCCGGATAGTTGTGGAGAAATTTGTGATGAATATAGCAAACAGGATATGCGCATACAGGTTATTCACAAACAGAATGGCGGATTAAGTGATGCGAGGAACGTAGGAATGCGATATGCCTCTGGGAAATATGTAATTTTTATAGATAGCGATGATTATATTGAATTGGATATGTTTGAATATATGCACAACAATATTCAAAAATCGGATGCAGATATGGCGACTTGCGGAATCTATGAAGTTTACAGCGACAGAATCGAAGCACAAAAAGAGGAAGCAGACTTTATATGTTCAGGAGAGGAAGCATTTCGTTGCATACTTCGAGGCCATACAATTAGGGGGGAGATATGGAATAAGCTTATAAAAAAATGTTGTATTAAAAGTTTGCAGTTTCCCAAAGGAAGATTATATGAAGATATCTATTATACGGTTGATTTAATGCAAAACATTAAAAAAGTTGCTGTAGGCACAAAACCGAAATATTATTATCTGCATCGTCAGGAGAGTATTACCGGCAGGGCGTATACACCTCAGCTGTTTGATATCATAGACGGATATACCAAGAATTATCAAGTGGTAAAAAGGGTATTTCCGTCACTCGAGAAAGAAGCGCAGTGCTTGTGGATATGGTCTAGATTTATTGTCTTGGATAAAATGCTGTTGGAGCCGGATTACCAGTCGCTGGATGGATTTAAAGATTTGGTTTTGTTTATACGCAGGCACACAATCCGGATTTTAAAAAATCCATATTTTTTGAGAGAACGTAAACTGTCATCGCTAATTTTATTGTTCAGTATAACAGCATATCGTAAATTAGTATTTATTAGTGAGTCAAAAAAGAGATAATTGGAGTTAATGAATAGTATGAGAAGTAAACAAGCAATGAAAAATATGATTGCTAATGTGTTCCTACAAATAGTGATTTTTACTTCTGGAATTATACTTCCGCGTTTTTTCATGGAGGCATATGGTTCAGGGGTGAATGGAATGATTACGTCAGTTAATCAGTTTCTTGCCTATTTGGGATTAGCGGAGGCGGGAGTGGGAACCGCTTCTGTTGTTGCGTTATATTCACCTTTGGCTTGCGATGATAAAGAAGAAGTTAACTCTATTCTGTCGGCTACTCGGAAGTTTTATAATCGTTCAGGAGTGCTTTTCTTGGTGTTGGTATTAGTGCTTGCTTTCTTTTATCCCATATTGATTTCGCGGCAATTGGATTCAGGGATGGTTCGGGGGATGGTTTTAGTATTAGCTAGTAGTACTCTGGTAGATTATTTTTTCCTTGGAAAATATAGAGTACTTTTGACTGCAAATCAAGAAGGATACGTGGTCGCAATTATTCAATCAATTGGAACAGTTGTAAATATAATTGTTTCTATTCTGCTAATTTATCACCATACACCGGTAATATTGGTAAAAGCGGTTGCAACTGGAGTATATATGCTCCGTTTGATATTAGTGAGGATATATGTGAGGAAGAGATATCCCCACTTGAATTTTAAAGCAGCACCCAAGCCGGAAGCGTTACCCCAGCGGGGCGCTGCGCTTCTTCATCAAGTTGTAGGCGTTATTGTGAACAATACAGATGTGGTATTACTTACGATATTAATTGGCCAGAATTCTTTGCTGGAGGTAAGCGTGTACGGTGTTTATAACCTTGTGGCTACCGCAGTGAATATGTTTATGACGTCTTTTACAAATGGATTGACGGCTGGGTTCGGTGAGGTGATATCGAAAGGAGAAGATGAAACACTTGAAAAGAGTTATGCCAGCTATGAGTATGTGTATATGATTGTTTTGGCTATAGTAGTGATATGTATGGGGGCACTAATTTTGCCGTTTGTTTCTATATATACTAAAAACATGTCGGATGTGAGTTATGTGCGTCCTGTGGTAGGATTTTTATTTACTGTTATTGTTTTCTTGCAGAATTTGAGGATACCTGGCCTTACGATTATATGCGCTGCCGGTCATTATAAAGAGACAAGATATCAGGCAATAGCAGAGGCCGTTATTAACATTGTTGTTTCGATTTTACTTATAGGGAAGTTGGGAATATCCGGTGTGCTGATAGGAACAATTTGTTCATATGGATACCGGTCGTTTGATGTAATTTTATATAATAGCAAATATCTGGTCAGAAATTCCAGAAAAAAAACAATGTCAAGATTTTTAAGAAATTTTGTTTTAATTATTTTGTTAATGATGTTGAGTTGGAGTCTTGTGCCTCAGAATCTGACATCTTTTATAATGTGGTTTATATATGCAATAATTTTAGGTTTACTGAGCACGGTATTGTTTGGAATTGTAAATTATATTGCTGAGCCGAATGAATGTAAAGACTTGTATATGAGAATAAAAAGAGTTATTTGGCACTAAAAACTTTTAGGTATAATATATAGACAATCATTTAAAAAAAAGATATAATGGACAAGGAACATTTCAAATTTAAGATTAAAGAGATAAAATATTATAGAAGAGAGAGGAAAGCACATGAAGATAATGAAAAGAATTGCGAGCATGTTGCTGGCAATATGCTTAATCGTACCATGCTTTTCCATGGTAACAAAAGCGGCAGAAGGAGTAATATTTTTCACTGATTTGGAAACCAAGGTCGGCGATACGTTTGACATTACTGGTACGGTAGTATCAAAGGGCGGAACGTTGAAAGATGTATCTGTTCAGATGTCCTATGATACTTCATATATGAGATTTGTAAGTGGCGATGGTGTTAACGCTGACAGTGAAGGAAAGCTCACTTATACAGGAACTGGAAGTAGTGACAGATTAGAATTCACCATGACATTTCAGGCACTGCAGGAAGGCAGTTCAAGAATGACACAGGAGGCAGCTACGGTTACCACTACAAGTGGGGAGACACTCAGCTGTACCAATGGCTATTCTGATGTGACCATAGGTGCCGGTGACCCAAGTAAGATTGTTGATACGGGTAATACCAGTGAAGTTACAATTGACGGACAGTCCTATACGCTTTCAGAAGCATTTTCTGACAATGAGATTCCGGCAGGGTTTACAACGGGCGATATAACTTATGAGGGGACTACATACAAGGGCGCAGTTCAGGCAAACAGTGATATTGCGCTGGCATATCTCATCGACAGTAATCAGGCGGGAAAGTTCTGGGTATATAATTCTACGGATGGAACATTTTCTCCGTGTGACGAACTCCTTATATCTGATGAGTACTCCATTATTGTTTTGAATGGAAGAAATGAAGTAAAGATGCCCGATAAATATGAAGAGGTTTCGATGGAGATTAACGGAACATCGTATCCAGTATGGACTGAACCAGACAGAGATGGATTCTATATATTGTATGCTGTAAATAATGAGGGTGAAAAGTCACTATACCTTTATGATTCATTAGAACACACATATCAAAGAATGGAAACTCCCAAAGCAGTAAGTTCTGAAAAGAAAACTGCGTCTAATTTATGGGGAAAAATGTCTGAGGTTATTACAAATTATTTGGTTTGGTTCGTTGTTGGAGTGGTATGTTTATTATTAATACTTGTTATCTTCCTGATAGTTTTTGCTGTTAAATTACATCATAGAAATGTTGAACTGGACGATTTATATGATGAATATGGGATTGACGACGAACAGGATTCTCAGTCGCTGCCTAAAGGTACAAACAGAAATCATGCTAGAGCGTCCTATGAGGATGACGAAGATGATTTTGATGACTATTATGAGGATGACGAATATTATGATGACGATGATAATGAAGACGATTTATCAGAGCTTCGCAGGGATTTCATGTCAGAATTAGATAGAAAAAAGACTTATGATGAATATTATGATGACGACGATTTTGAAGAAGGTTATGAAGATGAACGACCAAGGAAATCTAGTAAATCGAAGGATGACACATTTACAATGGATTTTATTGACTTAGATTGAACGCAGAAAGGTATATGATAGGGGATAGAAAACGATATTGCTGTCCTCGATATTGATATTTTACATGGCGCGCTGAAAAGCAAAACAGCAAATGGTATGACCTGTTCCATAAATCAAGGAAATTTTTAAGGGCTTTTTTGGAGGGCAGAGAAGTGATGCTGGATAAATAAGGAGCCACTCTTAGGAGTGGCTCCTTAAATTAGAGGAACGTGTTATTATGGTGCGTTTACGATAAAATTACGGAAATTCAAGAAAAAAGTAGATGTGTATTTTCTTATGATGAAATGAAAAAATGCAAAGTAGTTATGTGCGAAAGGTAAATAGAATGTGCAAGGTAGCAGTGCTAATTCCGTGTTACAATGAGAGTGTAACAATTAAAAAGGTTATAGAGGATTATAAGAAGGTTCTTCCAGAGGCAGATATATATGTATATGACAATAATTCTACGGACAGTACCGACAAGATTGCCAAGCAGGCAGGGGCAATTGTCAAATATGAATACCGACAGGGAAAGGGAAATGTTATAAGAAGCATGTTCCGTGATATTGATGCGGATTGTTATTTGATGATAGATGGAGATGATACATATCCTGCTGAGAATGCCAGACAAATGGTCAATCTTGTACTGGAAAAAGGGGTGGACATGGTTATTGGGGATCGTTTGTCTTCTACTTATTTTAAAGAGAATAAACGGCCCTTTCATAATGTCGGAAATAGAACAGTGCGTTTTTTTATTAATAAACTATTTAAAAATGAGATACAGGATATTATGACTGGATACAGGGCATTCAGTCGATTATTCGTAAAATCATTTCCAGTACTTTCTAAAGGTTTTGAAATAGAAACAGAGATGACAATTCACGCGTTAGATAAAAATTTTTTGTTGGAGGAGATTCCGGTCGCATACCGCGATAGACCGGAGGGGAGCGAGTCAAAGCTTAGTACAGTGTCAGATGGAGCAAAAGTATTAAAGACAATAGCTACATTATTCAGAGAATATAAACCATTTACTTTTTTCTCTGTAATCTCGGGATTTCTTGCAACTTTAGCATTGGTACTGTTTATTCCTATATTAATCGAATTTTTAAATACAGGGGTTGTTCCTCGTTTTCCAACGTTGATTGTCGCGGGTGTTGTTGGTCTTTGGTCAATGTTGATGTGGATATGTGGGATTATTTTACAGGTAATTGTACAGAAACACAGACAGTTGTATGAATTGAAATTGAATGAGATTCAAGAAGTAAGCCGGAGAAGTGTTCATGAATGATAATAATTTGGGAAAGCAGATTCTGAAATTTACAGTTGTCGGAGGCAGTGCCTTTGTCATTGACTATCTGCTTCTATTTTTATGTACAGAATTTATAGGGATGCCCTACTACATCTCAAATATTATATCTTTTTCAGTGTCTGTAATTTTTAATTACATTTTAAGCGTTAAATGGGTTTTTGATGTTGAAGACAAAAGAAATAAGAGTGCAGAGTTTGTAGTGTTTATTATTCTAAGTGTCATAGGACTTGGAATTAATCAGGTTGTTATGTGGGCCGCAGTTGAATATATAAAAATATACTATATGCTGGCTAAAATAGGGGCAACTGCAATTGTGATGGTTTATAATTTTATAAGTCGAAAAATGGTTTTGGAAAAATAGAGGTTTAACTATGCGAGTAAAAATGAGAAAATTTTTGAAAAGTTGCTATTTTAAAATATTATTATCAACGATAGCGGTTATTTGGACATTGGGATTAAAGACATCTAATTTTGCATCCGTTCTTTTGGTTGTTCTTTTTTATTTTTTTTATAAAAATGAAATAAATTGTTCTGAAAAGAGGGAGCGAATAATTGCAGGAGTCTTGTCTGTACTGTTGGCAGTTTTTCAAGTGGCGGGTAATTATGATGATTTCCTTTTACTTGTAGATGTAAAATTAGTGTTGTTGATTAAATATATCTTAGCTATAGCTGGTTGGTGCTGCATTTTTTACACATTAATAGCAATTATCTTTAAAATGGCAGAAGAGAAGGATTTGGTGTGTGCGGCACAGAAGAATTCTAAAGGAATAAAGGTTTTTGGAGCATCATTTGGCATTCTAATACTGTGCTGGCTCCCCTATTTTATTGCCTATTATCCGGGTATATTGACATGGGATACAGAATGGCAGTTTGAGCAGGCTTTAGGAATCAGTTCTTATAGTAATCACCAGCCGGTGCTTCATACATTGTTTTTAAAGTTGTTTTACAATTTGGGAATTAAGATTTTTCATAATCCTAATGGAGGGATGGCAGTTTGTGTTTTTGTACAGATGATAGTAATGGCCTCTATTTTTGCATTTTTGATAGTAATTTTATATTGGCGTAAAATCAGAAAACAATACCTTGCATTGTGCATAATTTTCTTCGGTATTATGCCCTTTAATGCTTTGTATTCTATAGCCATTTGGAAGGACATTTTTTTTGCGGGAAGTATACTTCTTTTTTCCATAATTTTATGGGAACTACAGGATAGTCATGATGACAATAGACTCACGAAGATTGGACAGATTATTGGATTTATAGTCGTGGGGATATTGGTATGTCTTTTGAGAAGTAATGGCTTTTATGCATATTTATTTTGTATTCCTTTTATGGTCTTAATGTTGAAAAAGAGGAGGGCAGGAGTTATTTTAGGCTGTATTGTTACTTTAAGTATAGTTGGGATTGTGAAAGGTCCGGTTATGGAAGCTAAGCATGTTATTCAGCCCGACATAGTTGAAAATCTGTCCATACCGATTCAACATATTGCCCGTGTAGTCGCTGATGGATGTGAGTTAACGGATGAGGAGGAAAAATTACTGGGACAAGTGATTGAGATAGACAGAATACCTGAAGAGTATCTGAATTATATTTCAGACCCAATAAAAACTCTGATTCGTGAAAAAGATAATCAACAGTATATTAAAGATAATAAAAAGGAATTTTTCTTTCTATGGTTAAAGCTTGGACTGCGCTATCCAGAGGAATATATAAAAGCTCAAATAGACCAAACAAGAGGGTACTGGACTACGGATGAGCAGTATTGGGTAATAACTACTGAAGTGACAGAACATGCGGAAATATTAGGAATGTACAGGGATTCGAAATTGCCTTCAGGAATAGTACGTATAATGGAGTGGGGGGAAAATGCATATATGGAAATACCTATTTATGGAATTTTGTGGAGTATAGGATTTTATTTTTGGATTATGCTGCTAATGCTGGCAATAACAATAAAAAAGAAGAAAAACATACTTCCATTTTTACCGGTATTGGCATTATGGGGATCGCTAATGATAGCTACCCCGGTTTATGCAGAATTTAGATATATATATTCGTTGATTATAGGAATTCCTCTTTTTATAGCAATCAGTTTTTCTTCTGAAGAAGAGAGGAATTACGTATCTGATGCAGAGACAATTACAAACAAGGAATGTTTGTAATCGCAGACACTGAATATAAGTAAGAGAAACTGCAAATGAAGCATAGACTAATAATGAATAAAGATTTGGGATAAGGAGAACGATACCTGTTGGAAAACAGCTCGTTTTCTATACTTATAGAATTGTAAAAATCCGATAGCACTTATAAAATACTGAGGCTATCGGATTTTTTTTGCTAAATATTGTTTAATGGGTACTAGCTTAACACTTTTCTATTTACAAAATATTACGAATTTGTTACAATACATAACATAGTGCAAAAAAAGTGGTCTTTTGTACAAATAAAATGGAGGTAAGGCAGATATGTGTGGAATCGTAGGATATATTGGAAAAGAACAGGCAGCATCGATTCTTTTGGATGGATTATCAAAGCTGGAATATAGGGGATATGATTCAGCCGGAATGGCTGTTTATAATGGAGAGGATATAGAAGTTGTAAAGTCAAAGGGGCGTTTGAAGGTATTGAGTGAGCTTACCCATGATGGTGCAACCATGCCGGGAACGTTGGGAATAGGACATACAAGATGGGCAACTCACGGGGAGCCCTCTGATGTAAACGCACATCCTCATTGCAATAAGGATGAGAGCATTGTCGTAGTCCATAATGGAATAATTGAAAATTATCTGAAGCTAAAAAGGAAATTGGAGGATAAGGGATATAAATTTCTATCGGATACAGACACCGAGGTAATCGCACATCTTTTAGATTACTATTATACCGGGAATCCGCTGCAAGCTGTCACTAAGGTCATGCACCGTATGGAGGGATCTTATGCGCTTGGAATTATTTTCAAAGACCATCCGGACGAACTTTACGCTGTCAGGAAAGATAGTCCGCTTATTGTAGGCCATACTAAAAGTGGTAGTATTATTGCCTCTGATGTGCCGGCGGTACTTAAATATACAAGAGATGTTTTCTTTATTGAGAATGAAGAAATTGTCAGAATGACAGATCAGACGATGGAATTTTTCACAGTGGACGAAGAGCCGTTGGAGAAGAAATCTACCAGAATAGAATGGGATGTGAATGCAGCCGAAAAGGGCGGCTATGAGCATTTTATGCTGAAGGAAATGTATGAACAGCCTAAAGCTATAACAGATACATTTTCACCTAGGATCAAGGAGGGGAAAATTGTAATAGATGAGCTTAATATGTCGGATGAAGAAATTAAGGCAATTAAAAAAATTATGATTGTTGCATGTGGTTCTGCTTACCATACGGGAGTGACCAGTAAATATATTCTTGAGGGATTGGCGAGGATTCCTGTTGAAGTAGATTTGGCCTCAGAGTTCCGATATCGTGACCCACTGCTTGAGGAAGGAACGCTGGTGATTATTGTAAGCCAGTCGGGAGAAACAGCGGATTCTTTGGCAGCTTTGCGGGAGGCAAAAGCGAGGGGGGCAAAGGTGCTGGGAATTGTTAATGTGGTTGGCAGCTCTATTGCCAGAGAAGCAGATAATGTCATGTACACATGGGCGGGGCCCGAGATTGCCGTTGCCACAACAAAAGCATATACCGCGCAGTTGATAGCAGAATATTTACTGGCGATGAAATTTGCTTATGTAAGAGGAAAACTGAATGATGCAGAACTTGCAGCGTTAATTGATGATATGCGGAAACTTCCGGCACAGGTGGAGATGCTGTTAAATAATAAGCAAAAGATTCAGAAATTTGCTAACAGATATTTGGCTGCTAAAGATATTTTCTTTATTGGACGAGGCATTGATTATGCGATTTCGTTAGAAGGTTCTTTAAAATTAAAAGAGATTTCCTACATTCACTCTGAAGCTTATGCCGCAGGAGAACTGAAGCATGGAACGATATCCTTGATTGAGGAGGGGACTTTGGTTGCCGCAGTTCTTACACAGGAAGAACTGTATAAAAAAATGATAAGTAATATGGTGGAGGTAAAGACCAGAGGTGCGTTTGTTCTGGCGGTTACCAACACCGAAAATACTGAAGTAGAAAAAGCAGCTGATTATGTTATTTATATTCCAAAAACTAACAAGTATTTTACAAACTCATTAGCGATTATCCCCTTGCAATTGTTTGGATATTATGTTTCAATAGGAAGAGGATGTGATGTGGATAAACCTCGTAATCTTGCGAAATCTGTGACAGTTGAATAGTATTGCATCCTAAAAAGCAGTGATCAAGGATGAGTATATGAGAAAAAGGATTTTATCAAATAGTTTATATGTTCTGTATTGTGTGTTAATGCTATTGATATCAACTATTGGGTTGATTATTTATAATTTGGTTATATGGGTGTCCGATACATGGGGACTCCTTTCAATGGATGAAATCGTATTTCATTTGAAGGTTCCTTTAGAAGGAACGAACTCGGATTTTATAATGGATGCTATAAGTACATGTTTACCTTCTGCGCTTTTATTGTTATTGCTAGTTTTTACATTTATTCTAGGAATGAGAAAAAGGAAACTGATAGCGGGAACAATTACATTGGTGGTCTGTTGTCTGTCTGTAGGAACAGCGGTACAAGGTGCGTATAATCTGTATACGGAATTGGATGTGAAAGAGTATCTTGATAAACAGAAGACAGAATCTATGTTCATACAGGATAATTACGTTGATCCAAGGAATACGATAATAAGTTTTCCGGAACAGAAAAGAAATTTAGTATATATTTTTTTAGAATCAATGGAAAACACTTTTATGTCAAAGGAGCAAGGCGGCGGTTTTGGATATGACTGTATACCAGAGTTGACAGATATAGCCTTGAAATATACTAATTTTTCTAATACAGACAAATTAGGCGGAGGGTATCCTTCAGCGGGGAGTACATGGACAATGGGAGGGATTTTTGCTCAAACATCTGGACTGCCAATTAAAAATATAACTGGTAGCGAAAATCTTAATGTGACTTTAGGAAACCAAGGTGGTTTTTCTTCGATGGCATATAACCTAGAAGATATCTTAGCTGAAGAGGGATACAATCAATGCTTTTTGATAGGGTCTGATGCCACATTTGGTGGAAGAAAGGCTTATTTTGAAAGTCATGGGAAGTGCAACATATGGGATTATAATACAGCGAAAGAATTAGGATATATAGATTCTGATTATTATGTTTGGTGGGGATACGAGGATAAAAAATTATTTACATATGCACAAGAACAATTGATGAATCTAAGTCAACAGGAGGAGCCATTCAATTTAACGATGTTGACTGTAGACACTCATTTTGAAGATGGATATGTATGTGAATATTGCGGCAATGAATTTGGAGATAACCAATATGCCAATGTCATGGCTTGCTCTAGTCGTCAGGTATCTGAATTCATTCAATGGATTCAGCAACAGCCATTTTATGAAAACACTACAATAGTTCTCTGTGGTGACCATCTGACTATGGACTCTGATTTTTGTGAGGGCTTAGATGACTATGAGCGAGGTGTCTATAATGCATTTATCAATCTTCCGGAAGGTTTAGACACTACATATGAAAAGACTCATTATCGGGAATTGTCAACAATGGATATGTTTCCGACAACACTGGCAGCATTGGGTGTTCAAATAGAAGGTGATCGTCTTGCATTGGGGGTAAATCTGTTTTCAGATACAGAGACATTAGCTGAAAAGTACGGACGGGATGGACTGGATGAAGGCTTATTGGCAAAATCTACATTTTATGAGATGCTGATAAACGATATCGAAGAATAATGATTCAAGGCAGGAGTTATGTATTAATTCCTGCCTTTTTCAACATTTTTTAACCCTTTAATCACAATTTCATCACAATTATAGGTTAAACTTTTCTACAGAAAGATAAAAGAAAGGAGTCTTAGTTATGGACAATCAATACAACTACTATAGACCGGATGAAGATAGAGCACCAGAAAATAATTATTATCAGGAGGCGCCGAAGCCTCCGAAAAAGAACAAAAAAGCCCCCAAGAAAATATTGGCAGTCGCAGGTCTGGCCGTGATGTTTGGCGTAATCGGCGGCCTGACCTTTCAGGGAACCAGTTATGTGACAGGCAGACTGTTGGGAACCAACAATAAGAAAACTGAAAATTCAACATCAGTAAGCAATACGCAGCTTACGACGGCAAAGAGCACCATCAGTTCCGATGTATCCGATGTAGTCGACAGTACGATTCCATCAATCGTATCTATCACGAACATGAGTGTACAGCAGGTACAGAGCTTCTTCGGCGGTACAAGCCAGCAGGAGAGCAAGAGCGTCGGCTCCGGTATCATTATCAGCCAGAACGACTCAGAGCTTCTTATAGTGACGAATAATCACGTTGTAGACGGCAGTGACACCCTTACGGTAACATTTAACGATGAGACTAGTGTGGAAGCTCAAATAAAGGGCACAGACGCGGCCAGAGACCTTGCAGTGGTGGCAGTGCCTCTTGAAAATATCTCAAGTGAGACAATGAACAATATTAAAATTGCAACATTAGGTGATTCCGATGAGCTGAAAGTTGGAGAACCTGCAATCGCAATTGGTAACGCATTGGGCTATGGACAGTCAGTCACTACCGGTATCATCAGCGCTACCGGGCGTACCATCGAAGGATTTGACGGCAGCTATATCCAGACTGACGCGGCAATCAATCCGGGAAACAGCGGTGGAGCCCTCTTGAATGCAAACGGTGAGGTCATAGGTATCAATTCTGCCAAGATTAATAATTCGGCGGTTGAAGGCATGGGATATGCCATTCCAGTTTCCGATGTGAGTGATATCATAACGAATCTGATGAACAAGGAGACCAGAACGAGGGTCGCAGAAAGTGAACGAGGATATCTTGGAATCAAAGGATACGATGTAAATTCAGAAAGTGCTCAGATGTATAACATGCCGATAGGTGTCTATGTGTCTGAAATTATAGCCGGCGGCGGCGCTGATAATGCCGGACTTGCAAAAGGCAGCATTATCACAGAGATAGACGGTTCTGCGGTAAATAATATGGAAACACTCAAGAACCAGTTGAGTTACTACAAAATTGGTGAGAAGGTTACGGTTAAGGTGCAGGTTCCGGGCAATAATGGTGATTACACGGAAAAGGAATATACTATAACATTAGGTGAAAACTCATAGTAGATAGGGATTAAGCATAAGGGCAGTGTATCGAGGAGATATACTGCCTTTATATATTATGTGAATAGTCTTATTGAGAAAAATAGGCTCTTGACAAACTGGAAAATCAGGACTACTATATACCTATACAAGGTATATGTATATATCGAGTTGATATAATAATCATCCTGACAAAAAGCAGGAGGAAAGGGGAAATATATGATTACGGAACAATATGACATCACCGGAATGAGTTGTGCGGCCTGCAGCAGTGCGGTGGAGCGTGTGACTAGGAAATTAGAAAGTGTCACTGAAAGCAGTGTGAATCTGACTACGGCGCTTCTGACAATTACCTATGACGAACATGTGCTCACACGGGACGCTATTATACAGAAAGTTGAAAAAGCGGGGTTTGGCGCCGCGCTTCATCTGGAGCAGACAAAACAAGAAAAGGAAAAAAGTGAGGAACACCTTGACCAAGAGGTGAAAAAAACAAGGCAGCATTTAATTACGAATATTATATTCGCAGTGCCGCTGCTCTATATATCTATGGGACATATGGTACCGTTTCCCATGCCGCTTCCTGCGTTTCTGGATATGCATGAGAGCCCGTTGAACTTTGCCTTGGCACAGCTCTTGTTGACGACCGTTATCTTGTTTAACGGCAGGAAGTTCTATCTGGTAGGTTTTAAAAGCTTATTTCTAGGACATCCGAATATGGATTCACTGGTCGCGATAGGCACGGGCAGTGCCTTTCTCTACAGTCTTGTAATGACTGTGCGCATACCTTCCGATATGAACGCGGTGCATCAGCTGTATTATGAATCCGCTGCCATTGTCGTAACGCTGGTCATGGTAGGCAAATATATGGAGGGGAGAAGTAAGAACAAGACTTCCGAGGCTATCAGGAAATTGATGCAGCTGGCCCCCGATACGGCGATTGTGATTAGCGGAGGTATTCAGGAAGAGGTGCCGGTGGAAAAGATACAGGCCGGTACACAGATTCTGATTCGCCCGGGCAGCAGGATTCCCTTGGATGCGGTTGTGACAGAAGGGAACACAACTGTAGACGAGTCTATGCTTACCGGAGAGAGTATACCGGTGGAGAAGGCTGAGGGTGATGAGATTATCGGCGGCAGCATGAACTACCAAGGCGCTGTGATTGCCAAGGTCATGAGGACCGGGCAGGACACCACCCTTGCTAAGATTGTGAAGCTTATGGAGGATGCGCAGGGCAAGAAAGCGCCCATCTCCAAGCTGGCAGATACGGTCGCAGGGTATTTTGTGCCGGTTGTGATGGCAATCGCAGTTGTAGCGGCTATTATTTGGTCGATTCTTGGATATGATTTAGCTTTCGTGTTAAATATTTTTGTGTCAGTGCTTGTGATTGCCTGCCCTTGCGCTCTGGGACTTGCGACACCCACTGCTATCATGGTAGGAACAGGGCTTGGCGCCAGCAGAGGGATATTGATTAAGAGCGGAGAAGCGCTGGAAATCAGCCACAAGGTGGACGCGGTTGTTCTTGATAAGACAGGAACGATAACCGAAGGGCGGCCGAAAGTCACAGAAGTTATCAGCCATACCCTGCCGGAGGAGGAGCTGCTGCAGATAGCAGCGTCGTGTGAGACTGTATCTGAGCATCCACTTGGTCGGGCTATCGTGGAGGGTGCAAAGGAGCGGGAACTCTCTCTTCTAAAGATAGAAGACTTCCAAAGTATTACCGGTCAGGGAATTGCGGCTAAGATTCCGGCCAAGGATTCGGAAGCAGTGTACTACATCGGAAATCGAAAGCTGTGTGAGGAACAGGGATTGAAGATGAATGCGTATGTGGAAGAGGCGCAAGGACTTGCCGGAAAAGGACAGACGCCTATGTTCGTGGCGAAGAACAAGGAAGTAATCGGACTGGTTTCTGTGGCGGATACGGTCAAAGAGACCAGCAAGGGTGCAATCGCTAAAATAAGAAGCCTGAATACAGAAGTTTATATGCTGACAGGCGACAATGTCCGTACCGCAGAATATATCGGCAGTCAGGTGGGAGTAGACCATGTTATTGCGGAAGTTCTTCCTCAAGATAAGGCTGGGGTTGTAGAACGATTGCAAAAGGAAGGAAAGCGCGTTATGATGGTAGGAGACGGAATCAATGATGCTCCGGCGCTTGTTCAGGCAGATGTTGGAGCCGCAATTGGAAGCGGAAGTGATATTGCGCTGGATTCCGCGGACGTAGTGTTGATGAAATCGAACTTGTTGGATGTTTACCGGACCATCAAACTGAGCCATGCTACCATACGAAATATTAAACAAAACTTATTCTGGGCATTTTTCTACAATTCCTGTGGGCTTCCGCTGGCCGCAGGAGCGCTGTATGCAGTCAGCGGACATCTGCTGAATCCCGTTTTCGCGGGACTGGCCATGTCCCTGAGTTCGGTTACCGTTGTAGGAAATGCTTTGCGGCTCAGGACTTTAAAGCTAGATGAATAAACAAATACGAGGAGAAAGGGGAATAGGATGGAGACAAAAGAACGCAGGAAACACAGGGAGACGGATGAATACCAAAAGCTGATAAACAGACTGAACCGGATAGAGGGGCAGGTGCGCGGAGTGAAGAAAATGGTGGAGGACGAGCGTTATTGTGTGGACATTATCACACAGGTCGCGGCTATCCGGGCTGCGCTGGATTCTTTTAACCGCCAGCTTTTGGAAGCTCATATCCATACTTGTGTGGTGGAAGACATAAAAAATGATAAGGCGGAGAGTGTAGATGAGCTCTGCCAGTTGATTGGTAAAATGATGAAATAAGAATGGAGGAAAAAGGAAATGACGATTATCAATGTAGAAGGAATGCACTGTGGGAAATGTGTGGAGAGAATCACAAAGGCGATGGAAGAAGCAAAGCTTGATTTTCAGGTAAGTCTGGAGGATAAGACGGTCACTGTAGAGGGATGCGGCCAATGCGTGAAAACAGCGCTGGAGATTTTGGATGATTTGGGTTTTGACGGCAGCGTGGCATAATAGGGTAACCATTTTCGGGTAATAGCCATACTATAATAGTGCAAACCATTATGGAAGGAGCTATTACTCATGCAAAATTATCGCTGTAATACGAACGATTATATGAGGCGTGGAAACAACGGGCGGAACTGTGGAGCAAACCAGAGTGGAAGACCAGTTGTTCCCACGCCTTATCCGGCATATAATGACGCATCTCCCTGCTGTGACAGAGATGACGCATTAGAGGGCATGCCGCTTGCCATGGCTTATGTACCGTGGCAGAACTGGAGGAAAGTCTATGATCCTGAAAAAGCATTGTGCAGAGGAACTATATTTGAAGAATTGGATAAGCCATTTAGAGGGATGGGAGGGTGTAATCAATGAGTGATATGAATAATGGAAAACCTTGCCGCAAAGATTTACTCTGTACGATCAATCAGGCCAGCTTCGCAGTGGACGATGTGAAATTATATCTTGATACCCACCCGTGTGATGCCGCTGCTTTGGAATATTTTCACGAGTATAACAGGGTCCGTAATCAGGCACTCAAGGAATATGCAAAGTATTATGGACCTCTGACAATTGACACTACCGTTGCCTCCTGTACCGACAGGTGGAACTGGATCAATGAGCCATGGCCGTGGCAGGAAGGATGGTGCTAGATTATGTGGAATTATGAGAAACGTTTACAGTATCCGGTAAAAATCACACAGACTAACCCAAAGATGGCGCAGGTAATTATCAGCCAGTTTGGCGGACCTGACGGTGAGCTGGCTGCGTCCATGCGCTATCTCTCTCAGAGATATACGATGCCTTACAAAGAGGTTACTGGTATCCTTACCGATATCGGCACAGAAGAACTGGCTCATATGGAAATGGTATGTGCGATTGTTTATCAGCTTACCAAGGACTTGTCTCCGGAGGAAATCAAGGCTTCAGGTTTTGACAAATACTATGTAGACCATACACTTGCCCTTTGGCCGCAGGCGGCCAGCGGTACGCCGTGGACGGCAACCTATTTTCAGTCTAAAGGCGATCCGATAACAGACCTTCATGAGGACATGGCAGCAGAGCAAAAAGCGCGTACAACGTATGACAATATTCTGAGACTGATTAAAGACCCGGAAATCTGCGATCCGATTCGATTCCTGAGACAGCGTGAAATCGTGCACTATCAGCGGTTCGGGGAGAGTTTGAGAATCGTTCAGGATAATCTGGACAGTAGAAACTTCTATGCAATCAACCCTGAATTTGATAAAGGTCCGTCTTGTGGGTGTAAATAAGTATGAATAAAGTGCTGAATGAAACATTAATAATTCTCATGCAGCGAGAACCAGAAGCCTTTGCGGAGGTGGAAGGAAGTCAAGAGTATCCTGATATTAAGGGAGAGGTTATCTTTTATCCGCTTTGGAGGGGGAGCCTTGTTGTCGCCAGCATCTCCGGTCTTCCAAAGGGTGAAAAGCCATGTGGGGAACGTTTTTTTGGTTTCCACATTCACGAGGGATCGTCCTGTACCGGCAATGAGGAAGACCCCTTTGCAGATACCGGAAAGCATTATAATCCGGCAGACTGCGGGCATCCTGAACATGCGGGAGATTTTCCACCGCTTATGGGAAATGACGGTTATGCATTGAGTGTATTTTATACCGACCGGTTCTATCCGGAGGAGATTATTGGCAGGACAGTGGTAATTCATGATAAGCCGGATGATTTTAAGACACAGCCGTCAGGGGACAGTGGAAAAAAGATTGCGTGCGGAGTAATAAAATAGTATTTCATTTTACAAAAAAATGTGATACAATAACGGCATGGGGCATTGGCGCAGCTGGGAGCGCGATACGTTCGCAACGTATAGGCCACGGGTTCGAATCCCGTATGCTCCATGCCAGAAAAAGGAATTTCCAGATGGAAATTCCTTTTTGACATGTACAAGGGAACTTTTAGGTTCAAGGATGCCAACATATGACTTGTTGTTTCCTATCTTACCGCTGATCTCTTAAATAATCTGCAAGAATAGATATAAGTTCACTTGCGGTAGGTTTGTCAAACAGCGGAAAGCCGATGACGGATTTGAGGATTTTATCGCTGTTCAGATTCCAGTAGTTGGTAATCAGTGTGCGAAGCGCGGCTTCCACACAGTACCCGGTAACGCCATATTCCTCCCCTACTTTCGTATAAAGTGTTTTTGTTACATTCCTCAGATAATCGGGATGTTCCAGAACTAACGTTACTGCATAGGCCAGATAATTATATCCGGAATAAGTGGAACGCATACCGATTCTCCGAAGCAGCTGTAATGCCTTCTCCATATTTTTCCTCCTTTGTATGGACCTCTTGAGAAAACCACTAATCAATACAATACTGGAAAAATATGACAAAATACAGATTTCGATTCAATTCGAGACGATTCGATAAAAAATCTTTTATTTTTTATCCGGAATTATAAACAGACCGATATCCGGGGGATGATAGGTGAAAATAAAAAAGCCTACCATAAGGGTGATTGTCAGCGCTACCAGCAGTGGAGTGGGAACAGGACGACAGTTCTGTACGGCCAGCTGATAGCTCAGGCAATAGTCGATTAGTACGCTGGCCAAAAAGGTTATGATGTCTAAGATAAGATAATGGGTTCCGAGGATGCCGGTGTACGAATAAAATATGACTGCCACGGCCAGTGTGCCGGTAAAGGTTCCTGCCAGATAGGAAGGAAAAAAAGCTGGATAAGATTTATAAAAAAAGGGCCATCCGGCAAGCATATAGAGGAAGGACGGGAAGAAAACCAGCTTCATATGCTCCCAGGTGGACTCGCTGACAGGGACAAACATGCCGACGATTGGGTTTTGCCCGCTGAACTCATATGCAAAATGTAAAAGAGTGCCAGTTACAGTTGTGAAAATAATACCGATGATTGTGTAGTAAAATAGTTTTTTATTCATAGACAATACCTCATAGATTCAAGTGAATGCGGTGGTGGCCGAACAGGCCATTTATCATTTAGTATGCCGCGCACCGTGGGATTTATGCAGGATAAGAGGATAGTGATATGAGGATCCATTATAGAAAAATAGAGCAAGGCGTGCAGCTGGTGCGTCTTTGGGGGCAGGAAGGGACAGTCAAGGTGCCGGAGAGTATAGCGGGGGAGCCGATTGTGGAAATCGCGCCATATGCGTTTTCGGCACGGAAGGACTGTGAAGATTTAGATGTCTTGATTTGGGAGGACGAATCATGTGAGGAGTATATTTTCGGGGATGATTTATCCATATTATGTGGGGAGAATATTCAGGAGATACATCTGCCTGAATATGTACGGAAAATCGGTAACTACGCGTTTTATGGCTGTAGGAATCTAAGACTGTTTCATGCCACGGACAGGCTTGTTTCAATGGGGAGCGGTGTGTTTACCGGCTGCAGGCTTTCCGAGGTCCAGATTGATTTTTATGACGGAGAGCAGTCCTGCCTTAAGGAAATACTTACAGAAATACGCTATGAGGTGAGGGCGGTGTTGTGCTGCCATGGCGATAAGAATGCTGTGGCGAAGGTATTGTTCCCGGAGTATTATGCGGATGCGGTGGAAAATACGCCTGCAAGAATCGTAGAGACCCATTATTATGGTTCGGGCGGAGATTACAGGGAGTGTTTTTATAGAAAACAATTAGATTTTGAAAAATATGACAGTATGTTTATTTTGTCTCAGGCGCGGGATGAGATAAGCGCGACTGCGTCGCTGGCTGTAGGCAGGCTTCTATATCCTTACAGGCTGTCGGACAGTGCGAAGGCGGTGTATCAAGAGTATCTTAGGACTCACATGGCAGAACTTGTGGCCGTTTGGCTGGAGACGCTCAGGGAAGAAAGCGCGGCCATACTGGATTACTGCTGCCGGGAGCATTTGTTTACGGAACAGACGCTGGAGGCCGCCCTGCATACAGCTATGGAGCACGGACAGGCCGAGATAGCCGGAATTTTGATGGACGAGCGGCGCAGACTGGGTGTCAGGAGAAAGAAGGTATTTGAGTTATAAACATTTTGCGGCGGGCAGGAGGACAGGCAGACGTGGGAAATAAAGAGACAGAAGAAAAAATAGAACAAGTAGGCAGGCAGATTTTAATGCTGGCAAGAAACGAGCTGTATCTTCGCATGCGTTTTATGGATGTGGCCCTCTCAAGCTTTGCGTATGTGCGTGACGATTCTGTAGATTTGGCGGCCACCGATGGGTTCTGCATTTACTATCGTCCGTCCCAGCTTGGGGGACTCTTCAGGGAGAGCAGGGTGAAGGTCAACCGGCTCTATCTTCACATGGTGCTTCACTGCCTTTTCCGGCACATGCTCCGAAGGAATGGAAGGGAAGAGAGCCGTTGGAATCTAGCCTGCGATATTACGGTTGAGTCTGTCATAGATGAATGGAGCTTGAGCAGTATCCGGAGTCCCCAGTCTTGGCTGAGGCAGAAGACGTACCGCAGGCTGAAAGAGGGCAATCCGGTGTTGACCGCGGAGCGGGTCTACCGTGCGCTGGAGGCGTGGGAGCTTGCAGAGAGGGAGTTTCTTGCGCTGTCCGGGGAATTCGTGGTGGATGACCATAAGTACTGGGCCAAGGATGAGGAGAAGGATAAAAAGAGTGAGCTGAACCAAAAGTGGCAGGATATCAGTGAAGAGATGCAGACGGACATGGAAACGTTCTCGCAGGAGGCTTCTTCGTCCACGGGACATTTTCTCAAGCAGGTTCAAGTGGAAAACGCAGACAGATATGATTATAGAAAGTTTTTGAGGAAGTTCGCGGTCTTAAAAGAGGAGATGTCGGTGGATGAGGATACGTTCGACTATGTATTTTACACGTACGGCCTCCAGCTTTATGGCAACATGCCTCTCGTGGAGCCGCAGGAGTGGAAAGAAGTTTCAAAGGTAGAGGATTTTGTCATCGTCATAGACACCTCCATGTCCTGCTCTGGGGATTTGGTGAAAAAGTTTCTCGAGGAGACATACAGTATCTTGCGTGAGAATGAGAGCTTTTTCCAAAAAGTTAATATCCATATTCTTCAATGTGATGAGGAGGTACAGATGGATAGGAAGATAACGAATCAAAGGGAATTGAAGGAATATATGGACAATCTGGAACTTGTGGGGGAGGGCGGCACGGATTTCCGGCCGGCATTCGCTTATATTAACAGCCTGATAGAGGCGGGGCAATTTTCCAGACTGAAGGGTGTTATATATTTTACGGACGGTCAGGGCGTTTTCCCTGCGCAGAAGCCGGCTTATGAGACGGCCTTTGTATTTATGAGAGAGAACTATGAAGAGGTGGATGTACCGCCATGGGCGATGAAACTGATTATAGAGGAAGAGGAGATTGAGAGATATGGACATTAAGCGTGCAAAGAAGGAGATTAAGGATTCTATCGAGGCATATTTGCACAAGGATGTATTTGGAGAGTATATGATTCCGGCCATTAATCAGAGGCCTATTCTGCTCATGGGGCCTCCCGGAGTGGGGAAGACCCAGATTATGGAGCAGATTGCAAGGGAGTGTAAAATAGGACTGGTGGCATATACGATAACCCATCATACCCGGCAGAGCGCCATCGGCCTTCCTTTTATTGAAAAGAAGGAATTTGGGGGCAGCCTGTATTCAGTGACCGAATATACTATGAGTGAAATCATAGCTTCGGTATATGAGAAGATAGAAGAGAGCGGACACAAGGAAGGGATTTTATTTATCGATGAAATTAATTGTGTCTCGGAGACATTGGCTCCCACCATGCTTCAGTTTTTGCAATGTAAGATGTTCGGCAATCAGCGTGTGCCGTCGGGGTGGATAATCGTGGCGGCAGGCAATCCGCCGGAGTATAACAAGTCTGTGCGGGAGTTTGATGTAGTTACGCTGGACAGAATCAAGAAGATTGACATAGAAGCCGATTTTGAGGTGTGGAAGGAATATGCTTATCAGGCCGAAGTGCATCCGGCAGTGATTTCCTATCTAGATATTAAAAGGGACTATTTTTACAAGATAGAGACTACGGTAGACGGTAAGCTGTTCGCCACGGCCAGAGGCTGGGAGGACTTGTCCAGACTGATTAAAGTCTATGAGAAGCTGGGGAAGAAAGTGGACAGGGATGTAGTCTATCAGTATATTCAGCATTGGAAGATCGCGAAGGATTTCGCTAATTATCTGGAGCTGTATACTAAGTATAAGAAAGACTATGGTCTGGAGCGCATTCTGGCGGGGCAGAATGATGAGAGTACGCTTGAAAAAATAAAATTTGCCGCCTTTGATGAACGACTCAGCGTGGTGAGCCTGCTCCTTGGCAGGCTGGGCGAGATGATGAAGGATTCTTATGCGTGCGACCGCTATGTCACGGAGATTTACGGTTATATGAAACAGTATAAGGAAATGCTCGGGGACATTGAGTGGGAGGGGATGGACGAAAAGCTTTACGCCAACGGCGGAGTCATGAAAACTATTTACCGGCAGGCGGCGGCTGACTTGGAGGAGACAAAGCGGAAAGAAGAGCTGAGCCGACAAGAAAGGGGTATGAAAGAGCGGGTAGTCCACACTTTGGAGACATACTGGAAGCATTTGAAGGAACACCGCCTTTCAGGAGAAGCCGGTTTCGAAGAGATAAAGAAGCTGTTCGCCAAGGAGACGGAAAACAGAGAAGTGTTGATTGAGAATGCCGCCCGAGCCCTTGACGCGGCCTTTGATTTTATGGAAGATGCCTTTGGAGAAGGGCAGGAGATGGTTGTCTTTATTACGGAGCTGAACACAAACTTCTATAGTGTACAATTTCTAAAAGACAATGACTGCGATAAATATTACAAATATAATAAGGGACTGCTTCTCGATGAGCGGAGAAAGAGATTTTGGATCAAATGGATGAAATTGAATCTGAAGTTGAGAGAAAGCTTATGTAGACACCCACGGCGGTTTTTTGAATATACTGATAGTAAGTATGCTGCCGAATGCAGGTGAATCTATGAGAAGCCGCAAAAGAGAGAGGGAGGTTGTACTCCCGGATATGCAGCCGGGGACATACCGGCTTTTGTATCCACTCAGACTGAGAAAGGGCGCTGGTTTGAATTATGACTGCCGGACGGCAAAAAAAATGAAAACTGACGGTACACTTCCTGCCGGAACGATTGTCAAGATAGACGAAATTAAATATTTGAGCGTGTCTGTTTGGGGAAGGTCCGATGATGGATGGCTGTGCCTTTATATGAGCCACACACCTTATGTGATGTAAGGGGGACGGGTCCCAACGCGTTGGGACCCGTCCCCCTCTACAATTCAGGAAATATTCATACAACTATTGCCCTTAATCTACCAATTGTAGTTCGTACAGTTTTTTATACAAACCATTCTGACGCAGCAGCTGTTGATGGGAGCCGGATTCTTCGATGCGCCCTTTGTGCATGACCATAATCTTGTCTGCATGCTGAATGGTGGAGAGTCTGTGTGCGACCATGATCGTGGTGCGTCCTTCCATGAGTTTTTCCAGCGCGGAGGTGATGAGGCTTTCTGTCTCGGTATCGATATTTGCAGTCGCTTCATCCAGAACAAGAATGGCGGGGTTATATGCCAGAGTTCTGGCGAAGGAGAGAAGCTGGCGCTGGCCTGCGGAGAGGGTGCTTCCTCTTTCCGTGACTGGCGCATTGTATCCGCCGGGCATTTGAGTGATGAAGGAATCCGCGTTGACAACTTGGGCCGCTCTTTTAACTTCTTCTATGGAAATGGCATCGTTGTTCAGTGTGATGTTGCTTTTTATATCTCCGGTGAAAATAAATACATCCTGCTGGACCTGACCGATGGCGCGTCTCAGGACATCTGTGTCTATAGAACGGATATCCACGCCGTCAATGAGGATTTCACCTTTTTGTATATCGAAATAGCGGCCAATCAGATTTAAAATCGAGGTTTTGCCGGCCCCGGTTGCTCCGACAAACGCTGCCTTTTCTCCGGGTTCAATCACGAAGCTAACATCTTTTAAAATGTAGTCATCCTTTTCATAGGCAAACCAGACGTACCTGAATTCGATACGGCCTTTTATAGAGACGTCAATAGGGCGCACTGGGGACACGATTTCCGGTTCGACGTCGAGGATGGAAAATATTTTATCCGCGGACGCCAGAGAGGACTGCAGTGTGCCGAACTGCTCGGCCAGTTCTTGAATAGGTTCAAAGAAGGAACTGATATAGGTGATAAATACAAAAAGTGTACCGAGGGACAAGGTGTTGCCAAGCACAGACAAACTTCCGGTTCCGATAACGATAACCATTGCCAGCACGGAGACAAGATAGATGGAAGGGCGGAAGATGGCAAATGTCATGACCTCCCTCCAGTTAGCTCGATACAATTCCCAGGATTTCTGCTTAAACTCTTGATATTTCACCTCTTCTCTGGCAAATATCTGTATCAGCTTCATTCCTGATATATGTTCTGACAAGAAGGTATTGATTTCGGTGATTTTCGTTCTGGTCAGCTGATAGGCTTTTCTGGATAGAAAGCGGAAGAAGAAGGTGAGTACCGTTACCAGTGGCAGGAGAAGAAAGGAAACTCCGGCCATGCGCACATCAATAGAAAGCATGATGACAGCGTAACCTAAAATTTTGACGATGTTTTTAAACAGTTTTACTAATATGGTAGAAAACAACTCATTGACGGCCTCGGTATCATTGGAGACACGGGTCACTAATTTCCCCACAGGGGTGTTGTTGAAAAAGTTTAGCGAAAGGCTGTGAATGTGGGTAAATACTTCCTCTCTCATCTGATAGACAATCTTTTGTCCCATTTTCTGAAGCATCCATGTGTCAAGGGCATTCAAAACAAAACCGATGAGAAGAAGGGAAAGGAAGAGGCCGGCGGCTTTCAAGATGCCTACAAAGTCGTAATGGCGCAATTCTTTCAATTCATTTTTCGTGAGCTTTGAAGCACCGTTTTCTACATATGTTTTTGACAGCGCGTTGTCTCCGGCTGAAAGCTGCTCACATTCTTTGGCAGTGAGTTCTTCGGCCATATAATATTCATCCTGATAGAGCAGGATTTGATAGTAGGCCTCACCGTTTTTTAAAGCACCACGGGTCTTCGTAAGCCACTGTCCCCGGTACTTCACCGCTTCGGGTGCAGAGGGGGAGGCAGTCTGATAGGGGTGGTAGTAGCCGTTGATATTGTCGTCGATTGCGTCGCCGATAATAATTGGGCGGTATAATTCCACGACGATGATAAGAAGCACCAGAAGGGTAGCCCCCGTCATTACCCATTTATGCGGTTTTAGATAGGCGAGTAATCGTTTCATAGACTGTCACTTCCTTCCAACTGCTGTTTTTCGAAAATGTCCCGGTAAATTCCGTTTATTTCCATTAACTCTGCATGACTGCCAATCTCTTTTGCCTCCCCGTTGTCCAGAACCATAATAATATCGGCATTCTGTATGGTGGAAATGCGGTGGGCGATCAATATGGTCGTCTTGTTTTTGCGGTTTTCTTTTAAATTTTTCAGGATATGCTCTTCGGTGTCTGTGTCCACAGCGGATAATGCGTCATCCATAATTAAGATGGGCGCGTCTTTAATCAGGGCTCTGGCAATGGAGCTGCGCTGTTTCTGGCCGCCGGAGAGGGTGACGCCGCGCTCGCCCACGATGGTCTCATAGCCATCCGGGAAAGCGGTGATATTATCGTGGACGCAGGACAGGCGGGCAGCCCTCGTGATAGCCTCCATATCCTCGTCCTCCGCGCCAAAAGCGATGTTGGCTTTCAAGGTATTTGAAAATAGGAAATTGTCTTGGGGGACATAGGCAATGTTTTCACGTAGCACTTTTAAGGGGATACTGTTGATATCCCGCCCGTCAATCAAGAGCATGCCCGGCTTCGTGTTATATAAGTGGAGCAGAAGATTCACCAAAGTGGACTTGCCGTTTCCGGTGCGCCCCACAATCGCGAGCGTAGTACCCACAGGGACGTGAAGCGTAATATCTTTGAGCGTTGGTTCGGTATGCCCTCTGTGGATAAACGTGAGATGGGAAAAATCAATCTCGCCTTTGATTTCGTCCACATCAGCCACATCGTGGCGGTCGAAAATTTCTGGTTCTTCGTTAAATACCGTCTGAATCCGCTCCAGAGACGCACCACCCTGCGAAAACATGTTAATCGCTTCCCCGCATGCAAGCATGGGCCAGACGAGCATATTAATATATTGGTTGAACGCGACAAAGCGTCCCAGAGAAATGGAGCCGGTCAGCGCTAAGTATCCGCCGTATATGAGGGTAATCAGACTGGAGAGGCCGATTACGACATCCAAGAGCGGCATCACGACAGCCTGCAGTTTGATGACGTGCAGGTTTTTATCCATAGCATGTTTGTTGGCCTTCGCAAATGCATAGCGCTCCGCCTTTTCCCGGACAAACGCTTTAATGACACGGACGCCGGAGAAGCTTTCCTGAACAAAATCCGTAAAATCCGAGACGGCGGCCTGTCGTTCCAGATAACGCTTGTGTATCATTTCCCCGTAATAAAGTTCCCCCACACAGATGAAGAACATAGGAATAACGGCCAAGAGTGTCAACTGTACATTCACATAATACATCATCTGGCAGATAATCATGATTGTCATGACGACCGCGTCGAAAATACAGATGACAGCCGGACCGATAGAGAGCCGGACTGCATTTAAGTCACTGGTGAATCTGGTCATCAAATCCCCTGTTTTATGCTCATTGTAGTACTCCACGCTCATTTTTTCCAAATGGGCAAACATATCGTTGCGCAGTTCGTATTCGATGGAACGTGAGGCCCCGAACAGGAAATAGCGCCAAAGGAAACGCCCCACCGCCAGAGTTAGGCCTAGAAGGAAAATAAAAATCAGGCAGCGCTTAACACCCTCCCAGTCCATCGTACGTGCGGTCAGCCCGTCGGTAATCGTACCCGTCAGTCTCGGAATAAACAAATTAGCAAAATCCACAATGAATAAAGTGATAATTCCCGCCAGATATTTCTTTTTATGTTTTTTTATGTAATGGAAAATAAATTGAAATGTATGCATACCCACCTCCAAAAGGTCCCCCAAGGGTTGTCACTTTATTTTATAACAGAAGTGAAAAAGCTTCAAGACTATTTGGAGCTAATTGTCAGATTATATTCAGAATTGTAGAGGGGGACAGGTCCCAACGCGTTGGGACCTGTCCCCTTTGAAGATTTAATCTATTTCAGCCATTTTCATTGCGCGAACTTTCAACGGCAGTCCGAAGAGGGTAATAAATCCGGATGCATCGTTGTGGTCGTACAATTCACCTGTTGTGAAGCTGGCCAGTGATTCGCTGTACAGTGAGTAAGGAGAAGTTGTTCCGGCTTTGATGATATTTCCTTTGTAAAGCTTGAATTTCACTTCACCTGTTACATATTCCTGTGTAGATTCTACGAATGCCTGAATGGCTTCGCGGAGTGGTGTGAACCATTTTCCTTCGTAAACGATCTGAGCAAATTTGTTGCCCATATCTTTTTTGACTTCCATGGTGGCACGGTCGAGTACGAGTTCTTCCAGCTGATCGTGTGCTTCCATTAAAATGGTTCCGCCGGGTGTTTCGTATACGCCGCGGGACTTCATGCCTACTACACGGTTCTCCACGATGTCAATGATTCCTACACCGTGTTTGCCGCCAAGTGCGTTAAGCTTGCGGATAATATCGGCTACTTTCATTTTTTCACCGTTGATGCTTGTGGGAACTCCTTTTTCAAATGTCATGGTCACGTATTCCCCTTCGTCCGGAGCCTGTTCCGGTGTGACGCCGAGTACGAGCACGTTGCTGTAATCCGGCTCATTGGCAGGGTCTTCCAGCTCTAAGCCCTCGTGGCTGATATGCCATAAGTTACGGTCACGGCTGTAGCTGTGGCTTGCGTCGAAAGGCAGGTCGATGCCGTGGGCCTTACAATATTCGATTTCGTCTTCACGGGACTGCATGGTCCAGACGTCTGTCATTCTCCACGGAGCGATAATCTTTAAATCCGGGGCAAGAGCTTTGATGCCGAGCTCAAAACGAATTTGGTCATTTCCTTTACCGGTAGCGCCGTGGCAGATAGCGGTAGCGCCTTCCTTGCGGGCGATTTCCACCAGCTTTGCCGCAATGCCCGGGCGGGCCATAGATGTTCCCAGCAAATATTTGTTTTCATAAACAGCGCCGGCCTGAACGCAGGGTACAATGTAATTTTCACAAAAATCATCGGTAATATCTTCTATGTATAATTTAGAAGCACCGGATAATTTAGCTCTCTCTTCCAATCCGTCCAGTTCCTCTTCCTGTCCGCAGTCGATGCAGCAGCAGATAACTTCGTAATCAAAATTTTCCTTTAACCATGGGATGATTGCGGTAGTATCAAGACCACCGGAATATGCTAAAATAACTTTTTCTTTCATTGCTATATGCCTCCTAAAATATTTCGTTCGTAATTTACAAAAATTACTATACACCACTTTTTATAATTATGCAATATAAAAATGAAAAAAGTTTTAAATATGCATTAAAAATGAAAAAATATGCACTAATGATGAATAAAATACAACAAAAGAATAAAACGATGAAGCTTCTGATGTGGCTTTACGGTGATTTTACGATGACTTTATGAGTGGATAATATTAGTATGATAGGCTGTGCTGTGACTAAAGTAATGTAACAAAATGAAGGAGGGCAATATGAGAACAAGACAATTGATAAGTATAGTGCTGGCTGCAGGGATTCTGATTTCCAATACGGGAGCCTTGAGCCCGAAAGTGAAGGCGGCGGAAAATAAGCCGGAAGCGCTTACACAGGAAAAAGTGGACAAGGAGAATAATAAGTATAATAATAACGAAAATGCTGTGATTGAATTCATCAGCATGTCGGATACCCATGTGGCGAGCTATGAATCAAAAAAGTGGGCATTTGAAAATATTGGAGCATGGTCTGAGAAGATTGGGTTTTCAGCAGATACTGTTATGGTGGACGGGGATATAGAGGCAAACGAGCGGGAGGAATCACCGGGAAACAGTGTGAGGTTTTATACAGCGGTAGAAGAGCTCTTTGAAGAAACGTTCGGGCAGCTGCCGGTACAGTTTGCCACTGGTAATCATGACATACAGAAAAATATGGAACAGGTATTTGACGATGCTGGACAGAATGAGTACTGGCATTACCGATCCAAAACAGGAAACCGCTATAACAATTATCATTTAAAAATAAATGGCATTGACTTTATTACGCTTGATTACCATAGTGCCGGTACCTATAATACATTTTTGAAAGATACATTACAAAGCATAAGCAGGGAAGAAGATTATGATTCCAGTAAGCCGATTTTCATTCAGATACACAGTGGCCTTTCCGGCACCACGACGGGAAGCTATCAGGACTGCGGAAATACGGCGGCATACTTGCAGAAAACGTTGACGGAATGGCCGCAGGCAGTGGTCATGACAGCCCATTCTCACTACAGCGCAGAGGTAGAGACGGGAATCTATCAGAAGAACTTTACTGTTGTAAATAACGGCTCCATGGACTATGTGGAAGTAGACAGTACAAATGGCATAGAAAATGAAGTTGTCAACTGGGTACAGGGTAATCTGGAAGATAAGCGTAACGAATTAACTTGCAATTATGTCACAGTTCAGGAGGATGGTACCACGATAATCAGACGGTTCGACGTGACCAATAAGCGCTGGATGGGAATTCCATGGGTGATTGATACCAGTGCGGGCAAAGAAGGATTCCGCTACACTGCAGAAAAGTACAATAAAGTATCTCCATGGTTTGAAAATAATGATATGACAGTGGACCAGATAGGGGAGACGACAGCGAATCTGACTTTTGGACAGGCCGCAGATGACCAGCTGGTTGAGTACTACAAGATCACAGTACGCGATTTCCTCACCAATGAGGAGGCAGCATATAAGGTTCTGCCTGAAAATGCAGACTATGCAGGAAATGCGGATTATGAATCACCAAAGGGTATGACAGGAAGCTTTAAGGCATATTCCAGATATTATCTGCGTCCCTATCCGGAGCAGATGAAATTTTATTTTTCTGGCTTACAGCAAAACACGCGGTACCGTATTCTTGTGCAGGCATATGATTCTTTTGGCAATGCATCCAAGGTGCAGGACATTGTGTTCAAAACGGAGGGTGTGACGGAAGTACTGCCGGATACTTTGCCGGAAACAATCGAAAATGGCAAGTTTTTGGATATGAGTTTTGACAACAGCGATTTGACAGACAGCGAAGGGCAGGTTCAGGGAGAGGCTGCAGGAAATGTAACTTACGAAAAAGGAATGAAAGGTAAAGCAGCCCATGTGCCTGCGGGAAACCGTAATTATATCAGCTTAGGGCAAAATCCAAATATGAATTTGGAGAACGGAGGAAGCCTTACAATTAATTTCTGGGTGAATTCTAAAAGTACCAGCGGTGACGCTGCCGTTATTAGTAACAAGAACTGGAACAGCGGAAAGAATCGGGGATGGTATGTAGGATACCGGCTTAGTAATTTGAATTCAATCGGCGTCAATGCGGCCGACGGAAGCAACAGAATTGATTTTGATGGATATTCTGGATTTTCAAGTAACTGGAAGATGGTCACAATTTTATTTGACAGAGAAAATAAAGTGAGCAAGATTTATATTGACGGGAGAGAAAGTTCACAGAAGGATATGTCAGCAATAGGAGAATTGTCCACAGATTATCCGGTAAAAATTGGTGTTGATGGAAACGGCGGCAATGGAAATGCAGATTTTCTCATGGATGAACTTCAGATGTGGGGAAGAGTGCTGACAGATGAAGAGATTTTCGCAATGTACGGCACTATGGTTTACGAAGAAGATACAACGGATTACGGAGAAAAGCTGCAGGAGCTTTTGAAAGAAGCAGAGACTGTCATTGCAGAGTACGAAAGCGGAATTGAAGGCGTTTACTTCGATGAGAAAACAGCTGTACGGTTGTATGAAGAAATAGCGGTTGCAAAAAATGCACAGACGAAAGAGGAAATGCAAGTTTCCTGTGCAGAATTGAGCTATTTGATTGAGAAGATGAGGACGGAGAGCACTTGGAATGCAATCGACAAGAGCGGATTTACCGTAGAAGCGTGCGATAGCTGGCATGGGGATCATGATGAAAACGATTATGGAACAACCCGTCTATATGCACCGGAGCAGGCGATTGACGGAAATAATAATACGGCATGGCATACAAACTGGAGTGCAGGCAATGGTGGGGCGGCGGCATATCCATTTCCACACTATATCATTATTGATATGAAGGAAGACTACTCTTTAAGTGGAATTGAACGACTTGGAAGAGAAAACCGGGACTATATCAAGAATTTTATTGTCGAGATATCAGATAATATGGAAGCACTAATATCCGGAAGCGGAGAGATCCAAAGGGCAGAGGGAAGCTTTGCGGATAAGACGGATGCATTTGCTGCATTTGGAAAATCCATGACTGGAAGGTATATAAAAGTTGCTATGCTGGATACATATCTGTCACAGGAAGAAGGCTCCGAAGGAAAGCAATGGGCATATACGGCGGAACTTAATTTTACCGGTCATAAGATTGCTGATGAGAGAAAGATTACGGCTGTGGCTGATGCAAATGGAAAAATTAGTCCTTCAGAGATGACGGTATTGGCTGGAGCAGAGGCAAAGTTTACGCTGATACCCAATGAGGGATACAAAGTAAAAGAGGTGATTGTTGCCGGGGAAAATGGGCCGAAAGCGTATACGCTTGCAGAGAATCTACTTACAATCGGTAATGTAGAAGAAGATTTGTCCGTAGCAGTTAGATATGAAGCTAAGGAAACGGTAACGCCGGCAGACAAATCCCAGCTGAGCAGCGCAATCGCGGCGGCGCAGTATATCCTTGACAGGAAGGAGAACTATCAGGCCGCAACACTGGAAGGACTTGCAGAAGCATTGGAATCAGCTCGTTTGACGGCAGAAAATCCAGAAGCATTACAGGAAGAAATCAATCAAAAAACGGCGGTTTTGGAAAAAGAAATAGCAGAGGTAAGACCGTTGAATGAAGAAGGAAATCCGGGAGACAATGTAGGCGATAAGACAGATGGAAACAGTGCCGGAGCGAATGATAGTGGGAGGGCAGGTGGTGGAACAGACGATACACAAAAAACATCAGCTGTTGAAACTGGGGATACAAGAGAGGCGGTATGGATAGGTTTGGCTTTGTTTATTTCAGGAACATTGGCAGCAGGATTTTGGAAAAAAAGAAAAAAGGGGCTTGACATTTGACCATAGTTAAGTAAAATAGTAAAAAAAGAAACTGTATCAAAGTAGCGCGGCGAAGGAGTGAAAAGGATGAGCTTTATGTTTGACATAATAAATTGCTATTGTATGACGGATTTGGAATACCGCTGGAAAGACATATGTGCTTCATCCGCTCATGAGCTGCGTGTTTCCCGCAGTATTCTTTTGGTGCCGTGCCGACCGTGTCCCTTCGGGGTATACTAGGACGAATTGAATACGGACGGGGAACGGGTATCGTTGTACTTCATAGATAATTTGTAAAAGGTAAAAGTATAGCTATATACGTTTACCTTTTTTTGTTGAAAAATATTTATGGAGGTATATGAAAAATGGAAGCAAGAGAAGCCTTGAGAGGCAAAAAAAGAATTGTAATAAAAGTGGGTACATCCACTGTGACCTATGAAAAAACGGGTTATATCAATTTGGAAAAGATGGAAAAGTTCGTTCGAATTTTGATTAATCTTAGAAATCAGGGGAAGGAAGTCATTGTAGTTTCCTCCGGAGCAGTAGGCATCGGTAAGAATGTATTAGGGATAGAAGGGCGTCCGAAAGGTTCTGTTAAGCAGGCCTGTGCAGCGGTGGGACAGGGCAGGCTTATGATGATATACGAAAAGTTTTTTGCAGAGTACAGTCAATTGACAGCACAGGTTCTACTGACCAGAGAGTCGGTCTATAATGAGACGTGCAGAAGACATGCAAAAAAGACGTTTGAGGAACTGCTGGCCATGAATGTGGTCCCGATAGTCAATGCCAATGATGCAATTACCGTCGATGAGGACAGCTATGGAAATTTTGGAGATAACGACACCATGTCGGCGGATGTGGCGGCGCTTGTGGGGGCGGACTTACTGATTATGATGTCTGACATAGAGGGACTTTATACCGATGACCCAAAACTGAATGCGAAGGCACGCTTTGTCCATACAGTTTACCAGATTGACGAGAGACTGGAGCGGATGGGGAAGGGGGCCGGCAGTGAACTTGGAACAGGCGGCATGACGACCAAGATTGAGGCGGCCAGAACAGCAGTGGCAGCGGGGACTGATATGGTGTTAGCCAATGGGGATAATATTTATATTATCAATGACATCATGGCAGGGAAACGGATTGGAACATTATTTGTGTCCGGCGGCGTCGAAAATGAAAATGAGATGGCTCCTGAGAAGGAAACATACCGTGGGATAGCACGTCACCAGAGAAAAATGGAAATACAGAAAAGTGCAGCAGGGGGGCGGTAGCTATGATGACACTTATGGAAATTGGGAAAAAGGCAAAGCGGGCAGAGAAGCGGACGGCGTTCTTGCGAGCGGAAGAAAAAAACAGAGGACTTTTTCGTGCTGCGGAAGAACTGGTAAGGAAATCAGCATATATAATAGAAGAAAATAGAAAAGATATTACCAACGCACATATAAGAAATATAAGCGAACCCTTGATAGACCGCCTGACATTGGATACGGGCAGGATTGAAGCCATGGCCGAGGGACTGCGGCAGATTGCATTACTTCAGGATCCTGTCGGGGAGACGCTTGCCGCAAAGGTTAGGCCTAACGGGCTTCGGATTGGGAAGAGAAGAGTTCCGTTGGGAGTAGTGGGAATCATCTATGAATCTCGTCCAAATGTGACGGCAGACGCATTCGGATTGTGCTTTAAAACTGGAAATGTAGTAATTCTAAGAGGAGGAAGTGATTCCTACAATTCGAACAAGGCAATTTCAGATATCATACGGAGCGCACTTGCCGTGGAGGGACTGCCGCAGGATGCCCTGCTTTTTGTGGAGGATACGGGAAGGGAGGCTGTCAGAGAACTGATGCGTATGAATGAGTACGTAGATGTGCTGATTCCGAGAGGCGGAGGTGGACTGATACGCACCGTTACGCAGAACAGTACAGTGCCGGTCATTGAGACGGGGACGGGAAATTGTCATATCTATGTGGATGAATTTGCAGATATGAAAATGGCGGTAGACATTATTGAAAATGCGAAGACTCAAAGGCTTGGCGTATGCAATGCCTGCGAGTCATTAGTGATACACGAAAAGGCAGCGGAAAAAGCAATACCGGCTATCTGTGAAAGGCTGCTGGCAAAAAATGTGGAGATACGCGGTGATGAGAGTGCACAGGCGCTGGACAGACGAATTTTGAAAGCTACGGATGAGGACTGGGGCACAGAATATCTGGACGCAGTTATCTCTGTGAAAGTGGTAGATTCTATTGAGGAAGCAGTGGAACATATCAATAAGTATAACACGGGTCATTCGGAATCCATTATCACGAAAGATTATGAAAACGCCCTTTATTTTCAAGAGCGTATTGATGCGGCGGCAGTCTATGTCAATGCATCTACACGTTTTACAGACGGTTTTGAGTTCGGATTTGGAGCGGAAATCGGTATAAGTACTCAGAAGCTGCATGCCAGAGGGCCTATGGGTCTGGAGGCACTGACCTCCACAAAATATGTAATATTTGGAAATGGGCAGATAAGAGACTGAGGATTCAGTCTCTTATCTTTTGGCATAAGAAACTGCAGTCTTTATATCACGAAAGCTCTCCGGAGACGCATAATTTTATACGTTTAGATATACGGAAAAATCTAGTTTATGCAAGAAAAAACAGAAAACATACAAAAATACTTGAATAATATACAATAATGATGTATACTTATGCAAACATTTAACAATGAAGGACAAAAACAGGAGTGTAAAATAGGATTTCCACAATAGAAACTCTTTACTTTAAAAGATATTAGGTTTATAGTATTTATGATTATGCCCATATTTAGGGCATGTATGAAAGGAAGGATTGCATGATTAGAGCAGGAATTATCGGATCGACCGGATATGCCGGAGGCGAGCTGGTCAGAATTTTGACAAGACATAAGGACGTAGAAATCAAATGGTTCGGCTCCAGAAGCTACATAGACCAGAAATACGCATCCGTTTACCAGAATATGTTTCAGATTGTAGACGCCGTATGCATGGATGATAATATGGATGAGCTTGCCGGGCAGGTAGATGTGATTTTTACCGCGACGCCTCAGGGGCTATGCGCATCACTTGTGAATGAAGAAATACTTTCTAAAGTAAAGATTATAGATTTGAGTGCAGATTTTCGTATCAAGGATGTGGCGACTTATGAGAACTGGTACGGCATTTCGCACAAGAGTCCTCAGTTTATCGAGGAAGCGGTTTACGGACTCTGTGAGATTAATAGAGAAGACGTGAAGAAGGCAAGGCTTATCGCCAATCCGGGATGTTATACGACCTGTTCTATCCTGACGGCATATCCTCTGGCAAAAGAAGGGCTGATTGATATGAGTACCTTGATTATTGACGCAAAATCAGGAACCTCCGGTGCAGGCAGGGGGGCCAAGGTGCCCAATCTTTACTGTGAGGTGAACGAGAATATCAAGGCTTACGGTGTGGCGACGCACAGACATACACCGGAAATTGAAGAGCAGCTTGGATA
Source organism: Bariatricus massiliensis (assembly GCF_900086725.1). Lineage (GTDB taxonomy): Bacteria > Bacillota > Clostridia > Lachnospirales > Lachnospiraceae > Allocoprococcus > Allocoprococcus massiliensis. Next base: position 193,240 of record NZ_LT574836.1, read on the forward strand.
CGCTTCCGGGGAAGAGGTGGTGCTCAATTTTACACCTCATCTGGTGCCGATGAACCGAGGAATCTTGGCTACAGAGTATGCAAAACTCACGAGAGAAGTTTCCTATGAAGAGGTGAAGGCTGTTTATGATAAATATTATGCAGATGAAAAGTTTGTCCGTGTTCTGGATAAAGATGTCTGCCCCGAGACCAAGTGGGTGGAGGGAAGCAATTATGTAGATATTGGCTTTAAGATTGACACGAGGACCAATCGCATCATCATGATGGGGGCCATTGATAATTTAGTGAAAGGTGCGGCAGGGCAGGCAGTTCAGAATATGAATCTGGCTTTTGGGTTACCAGAGGACGAAGGACTCAATTTGGTGCCCATGTTCCCGTAGGCGGTGAAGACAGATGATACGAGAGATGACGATTGACGATTACGAAGAAGTATACACACTCTGGAAGAAAATCAAAGGCTTCGGACTGCGGAGCATCGACGATTCCAGAGAAGGAGTCGACCGGTTTCTAAAACGGAATCCCACCAGCAGCGTTGTGGCAGAGGAAGACGGCAAGATAGTAGGCAGCATCCTGTGCGGGCACGACGGGCGAAGAGGATGTTTCTATCACGTATGCGTGGACAAAGATTACCGGAGACGCGGGATAGGTAAAAATATGGTAGTTTTTGCAATGGAAGCACTGCGCAGAGAAAAAATCAACAAAGTATCCCTGATAGCGTTTACAAAGAACGATGTAGGAAACGCATTCTGGAATACCATAGGCTGGACACAGAGATTAGATTTGAACTATTACGATTTTACTTTAAATAAAGAAAACATAACGGCATTTAACGAACAATAAATAGTCACGCAATTCTCAGAATTGTAGAGGGGGACGGGTCCGAACGCGTTGGGACCTGTCCCCAACGGAGAAAGGAGCATATTATGAAGATTATAAATGGTGGTGTTACGGCACCGAAGGGATTTGAGGCGGCAGCGACGGCTGCGAAGATTAAGTATCAGGACAGGACGGATATGGCGATGATTTACAGTCAGGTGCCATGTGAATGTGCGGGCACTTTTACGACGAATGTGGTGAAAGCGGCCTGTGTGAAATGGGACCAGCAGGTGGTGAACAGCGGTGTGAAGGCGCAGGCGGTGATTGTGAATTCTGGGATTGCCAATGCCTGTACGGGCGCAGAGGGCTTTGGTTACTGTAAGGACACTGCGGCAGCGGCTGCGGAGGCTCTGGACATTTCTGCCGATGGAGTTCTGATTGGCTCTACCGGGGTCATAGGAAAGCAGCTTCCGATTGACCGGATTACGGCTGGCGTGAAGGTTTTGGCAGGGAAGAAGAATGATACGACGGAAAATGGTACTGAGGCGGCCCGGGCGATTATGACTACCGATACGTTTGAAAAGCAGCTTGCGGTGGAAATCGAAGTGGGTGGCAAGACGGTTACGATTGGCGGCATGGCCAAGGGCTCTGGCATGATTCACCCGAATATGTGCACGATGCTGAGTTTTGTGACGACGGATGCTGTTATCACAAAAGAGGCGCTGCAGAAGGCGCTCAGCGATGACGTGGACGACACATACAATATGATTTCCGTCGACGGGGACACCTCCACCAACGATACCGTGGTCGTTCTGGCGAACGGCATGGCGGGAAATGAGGAGATTACCGTGGATTCGGAGAGCTATCCGGTATTTGCTTCCGCGCTCCATGAAATCAACGAGTATCTGGCAAAGAAAATCGCAGGCGACGGCGAGGGGGCCACTGCCCTGTTCGAAGTGCAGGTGGTTGGCGCGGATACGAAGAAAACTGCAAAAGTGCTGGCAAAATCTATCGTCTGCTCCAATCTGACGAAGACTGCAATCGCAGGACACGATGCCAATTGGGGACGGATTTTGTGCGCGATGGGATATTCGGGAGCACAGTTCGACCCGGAGAAGGTAGATTTGTATTTTGAGAGCAAGGCAGGGAAGATTCAGATTATAGAAAACGGTACCGCGGTGGACTACAGCGAGGAGAAGGCCACAGAGATTCTCTCCCAGCCAGAAGTAAAAGCGGTGGCCGACGTGAAAATGGGAACCGAAGAGGCGACGGCATGGGGCTGCGACTTGACTCACGGCTATATTGACATCAACGCAGATTACAGAAGTTAATGCCGGCAACACGCATGTTATAAAGGAAGGGAAAAATATGAATCAGAATATGCAGAAATATCTGGACAAAGCAGAAGTGCTGATAGAGGCGCTCCCATATATCCAGCGCTTTAACCGGAAAATTATTGTTGTAAAATACGGCGGAAGCGCCATGATTGACGAAGAGCTGCAGAAAAATGTTATCAAAGATGTGACACTGCTGAAGCTGACCGGATTCAAGCCGATTATTGTGCACGGAGGCGGAAAAGAAATCAGCCGCTGGGTAGGCAAGGTAGGAATGGAGCCGAAATTCATCAACGGGCTGCGGGTGACCGACGAGGACACGATGGAAGTGGCCGAGATGGTTCTCAATAAGGTAAATAAAGGCCTTGTCCGCATGGTAGAAGAACTGGGCGTGCGAGCCATCGGCATCAGCGGAAAGGACGGCGCACTGCTGCGCGTCGACAAAAAGTATTCCGACGGAGAAGACATCGGCTACGTGGGAAATATTAAGTCCGTCAACGCAGATATTCTCTTCGACTTGCTGGAAAAAGATTTCCTCCCCATCGTCTGCCCTATCGGTTTGGACGACGACTACAATACATACAACATAAATGCAGACGATGCCGCATACGCGATCGCAAAGGCAGTGCACGCAGAAAAACTGGCATTTCTCTCGGACATCGAAGGCGTTTACCGCAATTACGAAGACAAAGACTCGCTCATCTCCGAGCTGACAGTTGCAGATGCCCGCAGCCTTATCGAGGACGGAAGCATCAACGGCGGCATGATTCCGAAGATACAGAACTGCATAGGAGCTATCGAAAACGGAGTTTCCAGAGTTCATATTCTGGACGGAAGAATTCCCCACTGCTTACTCCTTGAGATATTTACAAAGAAAGGCATCGGTACGGCCATTCTCCATAATGAGGATGACATGTAGAAGACGGAAAGAAGGGATTTATATGGAAAATAAATACATACACGATACAGAAGACGCTCTCTTGAAGACTTACAACCGTTTTCCCGTCGTGGTGGAGCACGGCGAAGGGGTCTATGTGTATGATACGGAAGGAAAAAAATATCTGGACTTTACAGCTGGGATTGCAGTATGCTCACTGGGATACAGCAACGAGGAGTATAAAAATGCCTTGAAGAGCCAGATCGACAAGATCATGCACACGTCGAACCTCTATTACAATACTGCCTGTGGCGAGGCGGCAGAGGCGCTCAAGGACATTTGCGGCATGGATAAAGTTTTCTTTACCAACAGTGGCACGGAGGCAAATGAAGGCGCCCTAAAAGCGGCCAGAAAATACGCTTACGCAAAAAAATCCGGACGGTACGAATTTATTGCCATGGAACATGCATTTCACGGAAGAACCATAGGAGCAGTGTCCGTCACGGGACATAAAGAATACCGGGAACCCTTTGAACCGATGATGGCAGGCGTGTCCTTCGCGGAATTCAATAATCTGGACAGCGTAAAAGCACTTGTGACAGATAAGACCTGCGCCATTATTGTGGAGCCGATTCAGGGAGAGGGCGGCATCAACCCGGCGGAACCAGAATTTTTGGAAGGGCTGAGAACGCTCTGCGACGAAAATGACATGCTGCTCATCTTTGACGAGATTCAATGCGGGATGGGAAGAAGCGGTTCCTATTTTGCATGGCAGGGGTATGGCGTGAAGCCGGATATTTTGACGATGGCCAAAGCGATAGGGAACGGAATCCCCGTGGGGGCATTCGCCATGACGGCGAAGGTGGCAGAGCATTCGCTGAAGCCCGGAGACCACGGCACTACTTATGGCGGAAATCCGCTGGCCTGCGCTGCGGTGGCAAAGACCATTGAGATATTCAAAAAAGAAAAACTTGTGGAGCATGTAAATGAAATCGCTCCCTACGTGAAGGAAAAGCTGGAGGAAATCGTACAGACCGGCGGCTGTGCCGTGAAGGCAAAGGGCAAGGGGCTGATACAAGGACTTCAGATAACAAAGCCCGTCTCAGAAGTATCGGCAAAGGCACTGGAAGAAGGTCTTTTGGTAATCAGCGCCGGAAGCGATGTGCTGCGCATTATTCCACCTCTTATTATAGAAAAAGAGCATGTGGATGAGATGGCGGAAAAATTAAAAAAAGCATTGGCATAACAGGTATAATAACCCAGCTGCAGGGCATACTCTTAACATAAAAGTTTGGAGGAATATAAGGCATGGCTGGGTTTTTTATTGCCCTGATTTCGGGGGCGCTTATGAGTGTACAGGGAGTTTTTAATACACAGGTCACAAAGACGACGGGAATGTGGGTGAGCAATGCTTGGGTGCAGCTGAGCGCATTTGCCCTCTGCCTCGTGATGTGGTTCATTATGGGAAGGGACAGCATTGCGGCAATCGGCAAAGTGGAGCCTAAATATGTGCTGCTTGGAGGCGTGATAGGCGCGGGAATCACATGGACTGTCATCAAGAGCATGTCTCAGCTGGGACCGGCGAAGGCGGCGCTTTTAATTGTCATTGCGCAGTTGATCGTGGCTTACGTGATTGAGCTTCTGGGACTGTTCGGTGTGGATAAGCAGCCGCTTGAATGGCGCAAGGTAGGCGGAATGGCGCTGGCGCTGATCGGCGTGGCAATTTTCCAATGGAAATAGCGGTAATTTTGTAAAATCTGTTGTAAAAGACTCAAAAATCCGATACAATGAAACTGTCTTAGTAATACGCGAGGGGTAACATCCGCGGAAGCGGAGGAGACATGTGTAAGATAAGACGGACATTGTGGTTTGTATGGATTTTTTGGATACTGATATTTATTCTATGTGGCTGCACAAGGCAGGAGGAAGGACTCCGTGAGGTGTCCCTGTCTGAGAACAGTCAAGCCGGGCAGGATGTGGAAAAAGCAGACGGCGGCCCGGAGGATGAAAAGACGGAAACAGAGAGAAACGGCGAAGAGGCTCAGACGCAAGGTCAGGAGCCTTCTATTATTTGTGTCTATGTGTGTGGCCAAGTAGCGCGCGCAGGGGTCTACGAGCTGGAGTCAGGGGATAGAATAGTTGACGCCATAGAAGCGGCAGGCGGCATGACGGAAGAAGCGGCGGCCGACTGGCTGAATCAGGCGGAACTGCTCAGCGATGGGCAGAAGGTATACGTGCCCGACCGGGAAGAGGCCTTGAGCATGGAAGATATGCCGGCCGGTGGCGGGGCGGAGGGGGAAGCTTCGGCGGAGACCGAGGGAAAGGTGAACCTTAACACAGCCTCCAAAGAAGAACTGATGACACTTGCCGGGATAGGCGAGACAAGGGCAGAGAGTATCCTCGCATACCGCAGGGAACACGGAAAATTCCAGAGTATCGAAGAGATACAGCAGGTAGAGGGAATCAAGAGCGGTATATACAGCCGCATTAAAGATAAGATTATGATATAAGGGAGAGAAAGAATGAGCAGGAAAGTATTGGTAGTGGACGATGAAAAATTGATTGTAAAAGGGATTCGTTTCAGTCTGGAGCAGGATGATATGGAAGTGGACTGCGCTTACGACGGAGAAGAAGCACTTGAGATGGCAAAACGGAAGGCGTATGATATTATACTTCTGGATGTGATGCTCCCAAAGATTGAGGGGTTTGATGTCTGCCGCCAGATCAGGGAATTTTCAGATGTCCCCATTGTCATGCTGACTGCGAAAGGCGAGGATATGGACAAGATTCTTGGACTGGAATACGGAGCAGATGATTACATAACTAAGCCGTTCAATATTCTGGAAGTCAAAGCGCGGATAAAAGCGATCATGAGACGGACAAGCAAAAAAGAAGTGAGCGCGCCGGTAACGAAGGTGATTACCAAAGGGGAACTGAAAATCGACTGTGAGAGCCGCAGAGTGTTCTCCGGAGACCGGGAGCTGAATCTTACCGCTAAGGAGTTCGACTTGCTGGAACTTCTTGCCACCAATCCCAACAAGGTCTACAGCAGGGAAAATCTACTCAATATTGTGTGGGGCTATGAGTATCCGGGCGACGCAAGGACGGTGGACGTACATATCCGCCGGCTCAGAGAGAAGATCGAGGTAAATCCGAGTGACCCGAAGTATGTATACACAAAGTGGGGAGTTGGTTATTATTTCAGGGGTTAAAATAAAATTACGGCCAAAGTTTTTAAAAAGTATGCAGCTGCGCATCGTTGTACTTTTGAGCTTGTTCGCGATAGTTTCCAGCGTACTATTGAAGGGACTGGTGCTGAAGAATTCGGAACAGCGCTCCGTGCAGACGCGCACGGCAGACATTCAGAATCAATGTACGATTCTATGTAATCAGCTTGTGAGCTCTAATTATCTTGCGGACACACAGTCTGAAGTCGTAAATGCCGAATTAACACAATTGTCAAACATCTACAACGGCAGAGTGGTGGTAATCAACGACGAGTTCCGTATAATTAAAGATACATACAATCTTCAGGAAGGCAAGACCATTGTCTCTGAGGAGGTTGTGAAATGTTTCAAAGGAAAACAGATTACTAATTATGATGCAAAAAGCCGCTATATAGAGGTCGCTACGCCAATCGTGAATCCGGAAAGCATGCAGGTGGCGGGAATGATGCTTGTGAGCGTCTCCACGGACACTATAAGGGACAGCGTCATGGTGCTTCGGGGAAAGGCCGATATAGCGCAGGCCACCATCATCATCATCTTTATCATCCTTGCGGTATTCATCGGCATGCTTCTTGTACGTCCGCTGAAAAGGATGACTCGTTCTATCGATGAGATGACGGAGGGATATGGTGAAAATTATTTGCATGAAGACGCTTACAATGAAACAAAACAAATTTCGGATGCATTCAATAAGCTGTGGGACCGCTATAAAGTGCTGGACGCATCCCGAGAGGAGTTTGTGGCAAATGTGTCCCATGAATTAAAGACGCCCCTTACGTCCATGAAAGTGCTGGCCGATTCCCTTTTGGCACAGCCTGAGGCTCCGGTGGAGCTTTATCAGGAGTTCATGGGTGATTTGTCGCAGGAAATCGAGCGGGAGAACAAGATTATCAATGATCTGCTCTCACTTGTCAAGCTGGACAAGCGGGGGGCAAACTTAAACATTAAAAGTGAAAATATTAATGAACTGGTAGAGCGGATATTGAAAAGGCTTCGGCCGCTGGCTGCCACAAGGAATATTGAGCTTGTATTTGAGAGCTTTCGAACGGTAAGTGCAGAGGTGGATGAGGTGAAACTGTCTCTGGCGGTCACGAATCTGGTGGAGAACGCTGTAAAGTACAATAAAGAAGATGGCTGGGTCCATGTGGCCCTGAATGCAGATCACAAGTATTTCTACTTGAAGGTTGCAGACTCAGGAATCGGAATCCCAAAAGAGGAGACGGAACATATATTTGAACGCTTTTACCGGGTGGACAAATCCCATTCCAGAGAGATCGGCGGTACAGGACTCGGCCTTGCCATTGCCAGAAATGCGGTGGTCATGCACCGTGGGGCAATCAAGGTATATAGTGAGCCGGGAGAAGGAACTACATTTACTGTAAGAATTCCACTCACCTATATATCCCAATAGATGGAGGACAACATGAAAAAACGGACGCGGGCAGGTATCAGCCTTGCACTGGCGGCAGTGACAGCGGTATTGGCATGTGGCTGCCGTGATAAAAAGGCTGATATCCAAAATGCAGAATATACAATATTTCATATCAATGCAGAGGGAAGCGGTCTCGTTGAGAGTGTTTATACCGGAAGCATGAAAGAGCCGGAAAAGGCCGTGGATCAGATGCTGTCAGCACTGAAAAAACCGGACGAATCTATTGAAGAACAGCCGGCAATCCCCAAAAAGGTGAAGGTGGAGCGCTTTCATCTGGAAGATGAAAAGCTGGAGCTTTTTTTCAATGCGGAGTACGGCAAGATGGACACGGTGCAGGAGGTGCTTACAAGGGCAGCGCTGGTAAGGTCCCTCACACAGATTCCCAGTGTGTCGCTGGTAGCCTTTTTTGTAGACGGCGTGCCACTGACCAATAAGGACGGCGCGGAATTGGGCTATATGCAGTCGGAGGATTTTGTGCAGAATACAGGCTCAAATATTAATTCCTACGAAGTCACGGACCTGACGCTTTATTTTGCCAATGAGACCGGAGATAAGCTGGTGGAAGAGACGGTGAGCGTGCGGTACAATAGCAATCTCTCAAAGGAGAAGCTTATCGTAGAGCAGTTGATGAAGGGACCGTCTTCACAGGAACATCAGCCCACGATTCCGCAGGGGACGAAGCTTCTGGGGGTTTCTGTAAAAGACGGAGTCTGCTATGTGAACTTTGATGAAGGAATGAACCGTACTATTCCGGGGGTAAAACCGGAAATGATGGTTTATTCGGTTATCAATTCTGTGACGGAAGGTGGTTCTGCGGGACGGGTGCAGATTTCAATTGACGGGGACAGCAATTTCAATTTTCAGGAGAGTGTGAAGCTCTCCGAGCCTCTCACCAGAGATTTGGATTTGGTGGAGGAAAAAGAGGGAGATTGAGAAGAAGATACTTATGCCAGATTTGTCTGGGCCTGATTATGATAATCGTACTGTTGAGGACGGCGGACGAGGCGCGCTTTTTTCCGGAACTGCGGCCTGCCGTCTCCCAACAGAACCTAAAGGAAAAAGAGGAAATCCGGGTGAGCGGGACTGTCCGCAAAAAATCAGAAAAGGATGGAAGGCTCACACTGGAACTACAAGATATTACATGTAATGGGACGCTGGTATGTGACGAAAGAATACTGGCTTATCTGGAGGAAGAATCACTTCCTTACATACCGGTCATGGGGGAAAGGCTCCTTGTGTCCGGGAAAATCAATTTTTATCATCAGCCCCGCAATCCGGGGAATTTCAATCAAAAATTTTATTATCAAAAACAGAATATACACGCATTTATCGGAGACGCACGGCTGGATTCCGATTCGCCGGGAAAAAGACAGAGAAATAATAGTATGCTGTATCGTCTGAAAGAATGGCTTTGGATGGTGAGAAAGAAGGCGGCTCTGGTGATGGAATCCTATTTGGGAGAAGCGCGGGGCGGAATGTTAAGCGCCATGCTGCTGGGGGAGAAGGGACTTTTAGATTCGGATATTTCGGAGGCTATGAGCAAAAGCGGCATAGGCCATCTATATGCGGTGTCGGGCCTGCATGTTTCTTTCTTTGGATTTGGGGTTTACCGGATTTTGCGGAAAACAGGTCTGCCGATTGGCATCTGTGCGGCAGGGGCCAGTTTGTTTTTGCTGCTCTATGTGGAGCTTACAGGAAACGGTGTTTCGGCCGTCCGCGCTTATGTCATGTTTGTGATACGGATGGGGGCGGAAGTGAGCGGCAGAGTGTATGACGGGCTGACCGCTCTGGCGGCGGCCGCAGTTTTTCTGCTTATAAAGCAGCCGCTCCTGCTGTGGGACGCCGGGTTCTTATTGTCGTTCGCGGCGGTAGGCGGAATATATGGTGTTCTTCCCATTCTGAAAAGTTGCTTTGAGGGCCGGGCGGAGGGGAATCTTTTGCCGGGATTTTTGACAGTGGCAGCGGTCAATCTTGTATTAATTCCGTTGATGCTGCGGTTCTATTTTGAGCTTGCGGTGTATTCTCTCATCTGGAATGTCATCGTGGTTATGCTGGCCCCGGTTGTGCTGACGGCCGGAATTGGGGGTATGATACTGGGAACGGCATCCGGCTGCCTGCCTCTGGCGGGTGGTGTGGCAAAGCTGTTCTTCTTTGTGGCAGACAAGATATTATGGTTTTACGAGAGGGGGAGTAAGCTTATGCTGCTGATTCCGGGGAGCCGCTTCGTGGCAGGCTGTCCGTCCATGTGGCAGGTGGCTTTGTACTATACCGCTCTTTTCACAGGACTGGCAGTCGCTGCTGCGAGGAAAAGGAAAAAGAGAAACGGTGGGACAATGCTCAGGCTGGCCGTCTGCAGTATCATTTTAATTGGTTTCGGCATACTGTTTCTGCCTCACGGGAAACGGGGACGGACCGAGGTGGTGATGCTGGATGTGGGACAGGGAGACTGCTTTTTTGTACGGGGGCCAGAGGGCGGGACATACTTGATAGACGGCGGTAGCAGTACGGTCAATAAAGCCGGGCAGTACCGGATAGAGCCTTTCCTAAAATCACAAGGAGTGGGCGTTTTGGACTATGTTTTTGTATCCCATGGGGATGCGGACCATTTGAATGGGATTTTAGAGCTTCTGACGAGACAGGAGGTCGGAATTGAAATAAGAAATGTAGTGCTTCCCAACGAGGAGGTTTGGAATACGGCACTCACGGAACTCACTGAGACGGCAATGAGGAAAGGGACAAAAATTTATGTCATGGAGCAAGGACAGTCACTGAAAGAGAAGGGACTGACGCTCACCTGTCTGTGGCCAGAGACGGAATATACGGGGGAGGCCGGAAATCAAGCCTCCATGGTATTGAGTCTGACATACGGCGCATTTGATATGCTGTTTACCGGGGATTTAGAGAAAGAGGGGGAGGAGGCCTTTGTCCGCTGGGCTATGGAAAGACAGCGGGAGGGAGCTCTGCAGGCTTCCTATGAAGTGCTGAAGGCCGGCCACCACGGCTCTAAGAATGGAACCGCACAAGCCATGCTTGAATTCACAGCGCCTCGGGATGTATTTATATCGGCGGGGCAGGGAAATTCTTATGGACATCCCCACAGGGAAGTGCTAGAAAGGCTTGCAAAATGGGGGTGTACACTATATAATACGAAAGAGCAGGGGGCAGTTTCCCTTTCCACCGACGGGAAGTCTTACCGGGTAAAACTGCCTATGCAAAGAAGGAGAATTATTGTATACTGATACCATGAAGAGTTTAAATGAAGATTTAAAAACAGGGAATTTTAAGCAGATATATCTCCTGTATGGTGAGGAGGCTTATCTGAAAAAACAGTATAAAGAACGGTTTGTAAAGGCTATCGTACCTGAGGGCGATACGATGAACTATTCCTACTTTGAAGGGAAGAACACCAATCAGAAGGAGATTATCGACCTTTCTGAAACCATGCCCTTTTTTGCGGAGAAGCGTCTGATTGTTCTGGAGAATACTGGGTTTTTCAAAAACGCCGCGCCGGAACTTGCGGAGTATGTTAAAGATATGCCGGAGACCACCCATTTGATTTTCGTCGAAGAAGAAATCGACAAGCGGGGGAAGCTCTACAAGGCTGTCAAGGCCTGTGGACATATTGTGGAGCTGAAGCGGCAGGATGAGTCTACATTGATCCGGTGGATTCTGGGCATTGTGAAAAAGGAAGGCAAGCAGATAAGCGAATCGGCGGTCCGTTACTTTATCGCCAAAGTGGGGGATGACATGGAGAAGATTCAAAGGGAGCTGGAAAAGCTTTTTTGCTTCTGTATGGAACGGTCTGAGATAACCGTTGCCGATATAGATGAAATCTGTTCGACCCAGATTACCAACCACATATTTGATATGGTTGACGCGGTGGCTAATAAGCAGCAGAAGAAGGCGCTGGATTATTACTATAATCTGCTGGCGCTGAAAGAACCGCCCATGCGAATCTTATATCTGCTCACGAGACAGTTCAAGCTCCTGCTTGAAGTCAAGGAATTAGAGCGGCTCGGCTACGGACAGAAAGATATGGCCTCCAAGGCGGGACTCATGCCCTTCTTGGTGGGTAAATACCGGACACAGGCCAAGGCTTTCAGGCGCAGTGAACTGCGGCAGATTGTGGAAGCGGGCGTACAGACAGAAGAAAATGTAAAGACAGGGCGTATGGGGGATGTGCTTTCCGTGGAACTTTTCCTCGTAAAGTACAGCCATAAATGAAATAGATAAGGAGCGTATTTGGCATATGCACATGGAACAAAGTAAAATCAGGAATTTTTGTATTATTGCACATATCGACCATGGAAAGTCTACTCTGGCAGACAGAATTATTGAGAAAACCGGGCTTTTGACCAGCCGTGAGATGCAGTCTCAGGTACTGGACAACATGGATTTGGAGCGCGAGAGAGGAATCACTATTAAGTCTCAGGCCGTCCGGACAGTCTACAAGGCGCAGGATGGGGAAGAGTATATCTTTAACTTGATAGATACCCCCGGACACGTGGACTTTAACTATGAAGTCTCAAGGAGTCTGGCCGCGTGCGACGGCGCTATTTTGGTGGTGGACGCGGCGCAGGGCGTGGAGGCGCAGACACTGGCCAATGTATATCTGGCTTTGGATCATGATTTGGACGTGATGCCTGTCATCAATAAGGTGGACTTGCCAAGCGCCATGCCGGAGCGTGTCATTGAAGAGATCGAGGATGTGATCGGCATCGAAGCGGAGGATGCTCCTCGAATTTCAGCCAAGACCGGGCTCAACGTGGACGAAGTGCTGGAGCAGATCGTCAGAAAGATTCCGGCGCCCTCAGGCGACCCGGAGGCGCCCCTTCAGGCGTTGATTTTTGATTCACTGTATGATCCTTATAAGGGCGTTATCGTTTTCTGCCGCATCAAAGAGGGCCGCGTTGCAAGGGGCACTTCCATTAAGATGATGGCTACGGGCGCGAAGGCCGATGTAGTGGAAGTCGGATATTTTGGGGCAGGGCAGTTTATTCCCTGTGAAGAATTATCTGCCGGAATGGTAGGGTATTTTACAGCCAGCTTGAAAAACGTCAAGGATACCCGTGTGGGAGATACCGTGACCGATGCCCAGAATCCTTGCGCGGAGCCGCTGCCCGGCTACAAAAAGGTGAATCCTATGGTGTATTGTGGGATGTATCCGGCGGACAGCGCCAAGTATCCGGATTTGAGGGACGCGCTGGAAAAGCTGCAGTTAAATGATGCGGCGCTTCAATTTGAGCCGGAGACATCGCTGGCTTTAGGCTTCGGATTCCGATGCGGTTTTCTTGGGCTTCTGCATCTGGAAATCATCCAAGAGCGTCTGGAAAGAGAATATAATCTGGACTTGGTGACCACCGCGCCGGGAGTTATCTATAAAGTATACAAGACAAACGGAGAGATGATCGAGCTGACGAACCCTTCTAATCTGCCGGATCCCGCAGAGATAGACTATATGGAGGAGCCGGTGGTGAAGGCGGAGATTATGGTGACCTCTGAATTTATCGGAGCTATCATGGACCTTTGTCAGGAGCGGCGAGGCGTGTATCAAGGAATGGAATATATCGAAGAGACAAGGGCGGTACTGCACTATCACCTGCCGCTCAATGAGATTATCTACGATTTCTTTGACGCGCTGAAATCCCGTTCCCGCGGCTATGCCTCCTTTGATTATGAGCTGCTGGGATATGAGCGGTCAGAGCTTGTGAAGCTGGATATTCTGATTAATAAGGAAGAAGTGGACGCCCTTTCCTTCATCGTATTTGCCGGAAGCGCTTACGAGCGGGGAAGGAAAATGTGCGAGAAGCTGAAGGAAGAGATTCCACGGCAATTGTTCGAGATTCCCATTCAGGCGGCGGTCGGAAGCAAGATTATCGCCAGAGAGACGGTAAAGGCAATGCGTAAAGACGTGTTGGCCAAATGCTACGGGGGAGATATCACCCGTAAGAAAAAGCTTCTGGAAAAACAGAAGGAAGGCAAGAAGCGTATGCGTCAGGTGGGCAGCGTAGAGATTCCACAGAAAGCGTTTATGAGCGTGCTGAAGCTGGATGACAAATAAAGGACAGGGAGTTGACGTGATGCCACCATTGGAGATATATGTTCATATTCCTTTCTGTATAAAAAAGTGCGCGTATTGTGATTTCTTATCTGCGCCTTCGACTGCAGAGGAAAGAGAGGCTTACGTGGCGGCGCTGTGCAGGGAAATCGAGTCCTGCGGCAGCCGTGTGGAAGACTTTGACGTCACCAGCATATTTTTCGGAGGGGGCACGCCTTCCCTTCTGGACGGAGCCCAGATGACACGGATTATGGGTAAAATCCGCAAAAATTTCAGGATTGCTGGAGACGCAGAGATTACTGTGGAGATGAATCCGGGAACCGTGACAGAGGACAAGCTGGAGCGCTATAGGCAGACTGGCGTCAACCGTCTGAGCATAGGCCTTCAGTCCGTTCACGACGACGAATTAAAGATGCTGGGCAGAATACACACCTATGAGGAATTTCTGCAATCTTACCGAATGGCAAGAGACGCAGGGTTCGAAAATATCAATATTGATTTGATTTCTGCCATACCGGGGCAGTCTCCAAGAAGCTGGCAGGAGGCTCTTGAGACGGTGGCAGCTTTAAAGCCGGAGCATATCTCCGCCTACAGTCTGATTATAGAGCCGGGGACACGCTTTTACGAATGGTATGGGGAGGATGACCGGCGGAGAGAAGCCGAATTGCCGGGCGAAGAAGAAGAGCGGCAGATGTACCGGCTGACGGCAGAGGTGCTGGGGAAAACCGGATACAAGCGATATGAGATATCCAATTATGCACGGGACGGTCATGAATGCAGACATAATCTTGGCTATTGGGACAGGGTACCCTATCTGGGCTTCGGAATAGGCGCAGCTTCCTTTTTTCCTGAGAGCGGAGGGGAACCGGGGAAGATGACCCGGTTTACAAACCCGGAGACAATGCAGGAATATGAAGAGTCGTTTCAGGAAAAGTTCAAGGCTCCTCCGCTGAGCACAGAGGAAGAGATGGAGGAATTCATGTTCTTGGGGCTCCGCAAAATAGACGGGATATCAAAAGAAAAATTCTGCGGATATTTTCATGTTGGAATAGAAGAAATCTACGGAGAGCAGATAGAGAAGCTGATAAGCTTAGAATTGCTGGAAGAAGACGGGGATGCCATCAGGCTGACCGAACGGGGAATTGATGTCAGCAATGCAGTATTTGTAGAATTTATGTTTTAAAAAGTTCCAGAGGGACGGGCTGCGGGTAGGCGGCCCGTCCCTTTGTGTGTTATGCTTTAATGTCCCGGCTTTTCAACAGCCGCCAAAGTGTACTTCTGCTGATGCCAAGCCGTTTGGAAGTCTTTTCTTTGTTTCCCTGCTCTTCTTTCAACACCGTCTGTATGATTTGATAATTGATGTCATCCAGTGTCTGCGTCAAATCCAAAGAGGTGGTAAAACTATCGGCATGGGAGGAAGGCTCTTGCGCTATAATATTTTTCACCACCCTGTAAGAAATGTATGGAGTAGATGTGAGAGTGACTAATTCTTTCAGGACGCGGTGGAGCTGGTCGAGGTTGCCGGGCCATTGATATGAGGTCATTACTTCCATGGCTTCCGTCTCAAATCCGATAATCTGTTTGCCCAGAGACACATTTAATTTATGGAGATATAAGGCGGCTATGCTGGAAAAGTCGGAAAGCCGCTCCCGCAATGGAGGCAGCAGCAGTGTCAGACATGACAGACGGTTTTCCAGACAAGTGCGTACGCAGTCGGTGTCATGTGGTTCTCCATGCCGGGTGACAAGAGAGAATATCAATCGGTTTCTTTTGATAAGATTCGTACTTTCCACATAAGAAAATAGTTTCTCCAGTTGTACTTTCGATAATGTGTCACAATTTTTGATGTATATAGTGGCGTGCAGCGAGCTGAGGGGAGAATTATCACTGGTGAGTAAATTGTTCCATTTCCGCTCGCCCATGAACTTACAGTCGATCACATAGAAAGGGGAATGGGCGAAGGGGCCGTTTTCGTACATCATAGAGGCCACTTTATCCTTCCCGGTTCCTGTTTCCCCTGCGATCAGGACCGGCAGTTTGCTCCTGCTGTATTCTTCTATCATATAAGCCGTGTCCCCGGTGCGGCTTGAGCTGCTGTAGTAAGTCGGAGAATCTTCAGCCAGGTAATCCGGTTTGTTGTATATTTTGATTTCCGGATTTTCCTCTGCAATTATTGCATCTGTCAGCCGGATTATGACAGCTGTATATTTTTGCCCACTGTAGTACAGATGACGGCTGCTGATCGTATAAACTTTGTCGCGGATCTGACGGGCAACGGTCTGGTCGGGAACTTTTAAAAATGCTTTTAGATAAGTCTGCACAAGGTTCATCAATGAGTCATTCATCTCGTCCACGGCAAGGCTGGAGAACCACAGACTGCCTGCTGGGTCATAAATCAAGAATTCTTGTTCTTGGTCTGTGAGAAGTGCCTGAAACAAGTCCTTCTGTTTGTGTACATGAAGAGAGGAGCGCACGAGCTTTACAGCCCCCTCAATTGCGGTTTTGATACTCTCCGTTCCGGAAGAAATAAGAATGGAATTCATACCAAGTTTTTTGGCCGCGCTGACGGCGGTCATATCACCGAGAGTAAGAGTACAGCCTCGTTTTTCGGCATCCCGCAGCGCAGGGAGGGCATCCTCCTCACCGGTAAATGTGAGGATGTCGATATCGTATTGGAGCAGATCGCACAGCACACGGGCGCTTCCGGTAATTCCTGAAAATCCGGCGATAACATATCTGCCGGAATAAGTCTCCGCAAGTTTGATTGCACGGAGAATGTCATAGCCGGAAATGGAAATATCTATCACTGGAATCTCAACGGTAGAACGAATCAATTCGGCGGTCCCGCCCCGGGAAATAATAACATCATAATTTTTATGTGCCAATTCAACAGCAATTTTTCTTCCGGTATCTAAATCACCGATCTGAACGGTCAATTCAATGTCATTGAAGGTTCCGGCGATGGAACTGATGGCTTCTGCCATTCCTTCATAGGGTGCGACGGCAAGTATCTTTATTTTCTGCATAGAATCTTCCCCCTTTGAGAGCAATTGATTATGAAATATATGTTTATTATAAGTTGAAATGTTTTAAAATGCAACGTTTTTGTGAGAATACTGTTTTAAAATAATACAAAAATAATAAAATTAAAACTTGAGATAGAAATACACAGGGAGTATTATAAATTTAAAGAACATAAAAAGAAATAATGTTTCAATATAGAACAAAAAGGAGGACGAAAATGAGTTTTCAAATTAAAATTCCATCCTGTATCTATGGTGGTGTGGGATGCATAGAAAATGTAAAAGGGATTGTGGAGAAGGAAGGCGCGCGGCGAATAATCGTTTTTACTGACAAGGGGGTGCGTGCCGCTGGTCTTCTGGATATGCTCACAAGCCTTCTCGACAAGACGAAAGTGGAATATCAGGTGTTTGATGATTTGACACCGGAACCTGCATATCAGGATGTGGAGCGGGTCGTGAAGGAAGTGGAAGGATACGATGGAGAACTTATCATTGCACTTGGCGGAGGCAGTGTCATGGATGCCGCAAAGCTGTGTAGTGTTTTAAAAGGGGCACGCTACACGGTGAAGGATTTGCTGGACGAGCCGTCACAGGCTGTGAAAATGGTGCGGACTGTTATGATACCTACAACGTGTGGGACTGGCTCGGAGGCCACCTGCAACGCTATTGTGGCAGTTCCGGAAGAGCAGTCAAAGAAAGGAATTGTAAATGACAATATGATACCGGACTATGTGCTGCTGGACGCGCAGATGATACGCGGGCTTCCGAAATCGATTGTAGCGGCGACAGGGGTCGATGCACTGGCCCATGTGGTAGAATGCTTTACGTCAAAGAAGGCAACTCCCTTTTCCGACACCTATGCCGCGGCGGGGGCAAAACTGATATTTCATAATATCAGGGAGGCGTATCATAATCCCGACAACATGGAGGCGAAAAATAACATGCTTCTCGGTGCTTTCTATGGCGGCGTGGCGATTACAGGAAGCGGAACGACAGCAGTTCATGCCTTATCTTATCCGCTGGGTGGAAAATACCATATTGCACACGGGGTGTCCAACGCAATCTTGTTTGCACATGTGATGGAGTTCAACATGAAAGCCTGTGAGGAACGGCTGGCACAGCTATGTGACATTGTATATCCTCAGAAAGTAGAGGAGAGCACCAATGACAAAGCCAGATATATCATCGGCCAAATTGCGGGCATTGTAAAGGACACCGGTATTCCTACGGATTTAAGTGAATTCGGTGTAAAACGGGCGGATCTGGATGTTCTCGTAGACGCAGGAAGTAAACAGCAGCGTCTGCTTGTCAATAACAGGAAGTCCTTAAGTCTCGAAGATATCCGCAATATTTATCTTAAAGTTTTGAAATAAGGAAAGGGAACAGTCATGAAGAAGAGACCTATTATTGGAATTACTATGGGAGACCCGGCCGGTAACGGGGCGGAAATCACAGTGAAGGCGCTGTCTGATCCGGCAGTGTATGAGAAGTGCCGTCCGGTCGTCATAGGTGACGCAGGCTGTATGGAGCAGGCGGTGAGTCTGGTAAATAAAAGCAGCCACATAAAAATCCATCCTATAAAAGAAGTGAAGGACGCCTGCTTCGAGCCGGGGATTATCGACGTTTATGATATGGGGCTCGTAGATATGCAAAGGCATGTCTATGGGAAATTATCAAAAATGTGCGGGGAGGCGGCCTTCCAGTATGTAGTCAAAGTGATAGAGCTGGCACTCAAAGGTGAGATAGACGCCACCGTGACAAATGCTATCAATAAAGAAGCAATTAACATGGCGGGACACCATTATTCCGGGCACACAGAGATCTATGCAGACTATACACATACGGATAAGTATACGATGATGCTGGCACATGAAGAACTGCGTGTCGTTCATGTATCTACACATGTGTCACTGAGGCAGGCCTGTGACAGAGTGAAGAAAGACCGGGTGCTGGAGGTAATACGAATCGCCAATGATGCCTGCAAAGCGATTGGCATCACAGAACCGAAAATCGGTGTGGCCGGACTCAATCCCCACTGTGGAGAAAATGGCATGTTCGGAGTAGAAGAAATAGAAGAGATACAGCCCGCCATCGACGCTGCCATGGAGGAGGGAATCTGTATCCCTGAGAAGAAGCCGACGCCGCCGGACAGTATTTTCTCGAAGGCATTGGGCGGGTGGTATGATATCGTTGTAGCCATGTATCACGATCAAGGCCATATTCCTCTGAAAGTAAAAGGCTTTGTATATAACAAAAGTTTAAAGAAGTGGGACGCGGTAGCCGGAGTCAATGTGACACTGGGGATTCCTGTCATCAGAGTATCGGTGGATCATGGAACCGGATTTGATTTGGCGGGCACAGGGGAATCCAGTGAGGTAAGCCTTGTAAATTCTATAGACTATGCTATTCGGCTCGCAGTAAATAGAAATTAATGGGGGAGATAGCATGGTGAAGCTGTTGGTCATAGCGGACGATTTTACCGGAGCGTTGGATACAGGAATACAATTTGCAAAACGCGGAATCAGGACACAAATATTTACAGAGTGCAGACCGGAAAGCAGGAAGATAAAAAAGGATACAGAGGTTCTTGTAGTGGACACGGAATCCAGACCGATGTCACCGGATGATGCGTATCGGGTTGTAAACGAGACGGCCCTCTGGGCAGTTGAGATGGGGGCCAGCCTCATTTTTAAGAAGACGGACTCTGCTCTTCGGGGCAATATAGGCGCAGAACTTCAGGCCGTGGCGGACGCACAGCCCGGGCATACACTCTATTTCCTGCCTGCATACCCTGAGATAGATAGAATAACAGTGGACGGAACCCAATATATCCAAGGGAGGCTTCTGCAGGACAGTGTTTTTGGCAATGACCCTTTCGAGCCGACAACATTATCCTATATTCCGGATATAATCCGGACGCAAAGTGAGATACCGGTAATATGTCTTGGGGGCACAGAACGTGCCCAGACCGGTACAGACTGGATGAAGGGGCAGCAGATTGCGGTATGTGATGTCGCAACGGCAGAAGATATGGACAGAAGGGTAGAGGAACTGCTGGGAGACGCCGGCTTGAAGCTGGTCGCGGGGTGCGCGGCTCTGGCGGATTGTTTGGCGGAGAAGCTCTCTTTTCACCGGACAATAGTAAAAAAGTTTCGTAAGACAGACAGTATTTATATTGCCTGTGGAAGCTTAAATAAGATAACCGAAGAACAAGTAGAATATGCGGAGAACAAAGGCGGATTTGTCCGCAGGCATTTGACTATGGAGCAGAAACTGAGTCCCGCGTATTATAGTACTTCAGAAGGAAAGCGTTTTTTGGATGAAATCTGTTCAAATTTGCAGACGGAAAAAAAGATGATTGTGGATACCTTTGATATAGAAGAAGAAAAAGAAAAATATTTACACGGTCATAATGTGGCAAAGGAGGATGTACGGCGTCTGATTGCCTGCGCGCATGGCTGTATAGTCAGGGAAATTATAGAGCGGCAAATGGATGCCACGGTACTGATGACCGGAGGAGACACGCTGATGGGATGTATGAGGCTGATTGGCTGTACACAGATAGAGCCTGTTTGTGAGGCCGGACAGGGAGTGGTCGTCTCGATGCTGGAATGGAATGGGCGCCGGCAGCAGGTCATTTCAAAATCAGGCGGATTTGGAACTGTGGATATACTGTGCAAGACCGCACAAAAAATATTAAAAGAGAATATTTAATTCAAGGAGGACATGGGAATGAAAAAAACGGAATTAAAAGGAATTATCACACCTATTTTGACACCGATGAACGCTGATGAGAGTGTGAATCTGGACGAGTTATGCAGACAGATCGACCGTCTCATTGACGGTGGAGTACATGGTATTTTTCCCTTTGGGACAAATGGTGAAGGTTACATATTAAATGAAAATGAAAAAACAGAGGTCTTGGAGGCGGCTATAGCCAGAGTGAAAGGAAGAGTGCCAGTATACGCAGGCTCCGGCTGCATTTCAACAGCCGATACAATCCGAATGAGCAAAAAGGCAGAGGAACTAGGGGCAGATGTACTTTCGATTATCACACCGAGCTTTGCGGTTGCGTCACAAAAAGAATTGTACGATCATTATGTAGAGGTGGCAAAACATGTGGACACTCCCATTGTGCTTTACAATATTCCGGCCCGGACAGGCAATAAGCTGCTTCCGGAGACCGTCGCAAAATTGGCAAAAGATGTTGACGTAATTGTAGGAGCAAAAGATTCCAGCGGGGATTGGGAGAATCTGAAAGCCTATATCACCCTGACTCGTGAACTGGACAAAGATTTTTATGTGCTTTCAGGCAACGACTCCTTGATTCTTCCGTGCTTGAAGGAAGGAGGACGGGGAGGAATCGCAGGATGCTCTAATGTATACCCCCATGTACTTTCTTCTATTTACAATCTGTATATGGAAGGAAAGCTGGAGGAGGCTGAGGCGGCGCAGGATTCTATCGCAAGCTTCCGGGCGGTGTTCAAATATGGCAATCCGAATACCGTTGTAAAAAAAGCTGTTTCCATGCTGGGATATCCCGTCGGTGACTGCCGCAGGCCTTTCAACTATCTCTGCGGTGAAGGGATTGAGGCGCTCGATAAGGTCTTGAAAGAAAATTCAGAAAAAGGAATGAATTAAAAAGAAAAGGAAGAGAGGAGACAGCACAGATGAAATTTGTTATGACGCAGGCAGTCTGTCCAGAAGGGATGAAGATGCTTGAAGGAAAAGCCGATATTTATGTGGCGGATAATCAAGACCCCAACAATTATCTGAATGAGATGAGGGAGGCGGACGCATTGATCGTGCGTATTGCCAAATGTGACGGCCATGTGATTGAGAACAGCCCTAATTTGAAGGTGATTGGGCGTACAGGCGTAGGATATGATACTGTGGATGTCAAGACGGCGTCTGCCCACGGGATACCAGTTGTAATTACGCCCGGAGCCAATAATAGAAGTGTGGCGGAACATGCGGTGGCAATGATGTTTGCACTGTCTAAAAATTTGATAGAGGGACAGACAGAACTGTGTGCGGGTAACTGGGAAATCAGGGGCGCAAAAAAGGCTTTTGAGCTGGAAGGAAAAACAATAGGGATACTGGGGCTCGGGGCAATTGGCCGTGAAACGGCCAAAATCTGCAGTGGGTGCGGAATGAAGATTGCGGCTTACGACCCGTTTATGACGAGAAATCAAGTCGAGGACTGCGGCGCGGTATTCTATGAAGATTACAGAGAACTTTTGAGAGACAGCGACGTTGTCAGCATCCATGTGCCGCTCACAGAACAGACAAAAAATATGATTTCGGGGGAAGAATTAAAGCTGATGAAAAAAACTGCCCTTCTCATCAACTGCAGCAGAGGGGGAATCATCGATGAGGACCAGTTAGTACAGGCATTAAAGAATGGTATTATTGCGGGGGCGGGGACGGATGTATTCTGCAATGAACCGCCGAAAGCAGACGATCCTATGCTGAATTGTCCGAACCTGATAGTCAGCCCGCACTCGGCGGCACAGACAAGAGAAGCGGTCATAAAGATGGCGCAGATGTGCGTGAAGGGCTGTCTGGCAGTTGCAAATGGGAAAAAGTGGCCCTATGTGGCTGACAAAACAGTATATGAGCACCCGAGGTGGGCAGGTACAGAATGGGAAGAAGTATAGAATAACATAATGGAGGAATGAAAAATATGGACTCAAGTATTATTGCAATTATTATAGCGGCTGTCACCATCATACTATTTATGATGAATAAACTTCCCATGAGTGTTGTTGCAATGGGGAGTTCCGTGGCAATGGGAATCTTCATACCGGAGATGGAACTCTCGTCGGTGTATGCCGGCTTTTCTGCTCCCGGGTGGGCTATGGTAGTAGGAATGTGTATTGTAAGCGCCGCGCTGTTCGAGACGGGGGTCGCCAAGCGCATAGGAGATTTGATCGGGAATTCTTTTCTGGCAAAGACGGAGAGGCGCTTCATTATTACTGCCAGTGCAGTGTGCACTTTGATGTCTGCATTTATGAGCAACAATGGAACCGTGGCTATCTGGATGCCGCTTATCGCGGTGGTAGCGGCCGGCTCAGGCGGCCATATCCGCTCTAAAATGGTAATATTTCCGGCAGGGACTGCCGCTATTATCGGAGGAGCGTGTACGCTTGTGGGCTCCACATCACAGCTTGCCGCAAACGCGGTACTTCAGGGATATGACGGATTTGAGGCCGGTCTGGGGATGTTCGATACCGCAAAGGTCATGGTTCCGGCAGCGATTGTCCAGATTATCTTCTGGGGAACGATTGGCTATACACTGCTGAAAAAAGTGCTAAAGCCCGAGAGCCCGGATTTCAATAAGGGCAACATGTATGCCACCGTGCCTGTGGGCGCTCAGGACGATCAATATGCGGATGTACCTAAGTGGAAAGGAAATGTAGCGCTGGGGACCATGCTGCTGTGTATTTTCCTGTTTGTAGTTAGCGGATTTGCGCCTTTTAACAGTCACTTTAACATCGGTGTAATCGGAATGCTGGGAGCTGCCATTGTATTGGGAACAGGGTGTCTGCCGGTGGGTAAAGCTTACTCTGAACTGCCTTGGGATGTACTGATCACAATCGGAGGGATTGCAGGGCTTGGCACAGGTTTGGATGTGTCGGGCGGGGGAGCTTTGATTGCCAATTTTGTGCTGAACCTGTTCGGAGGAAAGAGTGCTTCTATTGTGGTTCTGACGATTGTAATTGCAGTGCTGACCAGCATCCTGACGAACTTTATGTCGAACAACGCTACAGCGGCCATGCTCAGCCCTATCTGCATTGCTATGGCCTTGTCACTTGGCATCAGTCCCATTCCGTGGGTCATTGTTATCGCCGCATGTTCGAATCTTGCAATTGCTACTTCTTATGGTACTGCGGTTAATATGCAGATATTGCCGGCAGGTTATAAATTTTCAGATTTTGTAAAAATAGGCGGTCCGCTACTCGTTATTATGATTGCAGTAGTGACCGTGAGCAGCCTGATAGTACTTTTTTAAAAGTACCGGGGAGGATGATTTGTTATGTCAATGCAATCAGATTATAAAAAGTATTTAGAAGGCCAGAATGAAATTAAGGGACGTCCCACAGGACGTTTTTGGGTCAATCAGGAAAAGCGGTATGTGAAGCCTTTTCGAATCTATGGAAATTTATATTATGTAGGTGACAGCTGGGTATGCGTACATTTGATAGACACCGGCGCCGGCCTGCTTATGCTGGATGCGGGCAACAGTGGTGCACAGGCGATGCTGGTGCAATCTATTTGGGAAATGGGATTTAATCCTGCGGATGTGAAGTGGATCATACTTTCCCATGGCCATGTGGATCATTTCGGCGCGGCAGGTTTCTTCCAGCGCATGTTCGGGACTAAGATTTATCTGGGTGCACCGGACGCCCGCATGTTTCGCCAAACACCGTATCTCAGCATGATTCAGGAAAGCGGGAACTGCATGGACACTCTGGCGGATATAGACGTGGAAATCGAAGACGGTGATTTTTATAGATTTGGAAATGTGGAGGTAAAGTTCCGCCTTGTTCCGGGACACACGAAAGGATGCATAGCCTGCTTTTTTGAGGTGACGGATGGAGTGGAGAAAAAGCGTGCCGGCTATTATGGAGGGTTTGGATTTAACACGCTGCAAAAGGATTTTTTGCTGCAATTGGGCGATACTGATTTTGATATGAGAAAGGTGTATTTAGATTCTCTAAAAAAGGTCAGGGATGAACAGGTGGATATCTTTATAGGAAATCATGTATCTAATGTAGATTTACTCAATAAACGTAAGTACATGCTGGACCACCCCGCGGAAAATCCATTTGTCGATAAGAAGGCATGGAAAAGCTATTTGGATTGTAAAAGAGATGAGCTGACAGTCTGGATGAGAGAACAGGATAAAGAATAAGGCATAAGATACCTTCTGCAATATTATGTAGAAGGTATTTTTTATTATATAGGAAAGTCCTTCGAACTTTCCTAATATAATAAAACCCTCCGGGGGGATGCACACAATGTGCAGAGGAAAGCTGCTTCGCAGCCGCACATTGGCGCGCAAAGTGTACAAGTCCCTTATGAGGGAGGGATATAGGGAGTTGAAGTGGACTTGTCCACTTTGTTCTGATTAATTTAAAAAAATGAACTCATAAATAAAATAATTATAAACAGTGTTGACAAAGTGATTTTAGAGTGATACATTTATAAACGAAGTAAATATTAGCACTCAAAACAAACGAGTGCTAATAAGCAAAATAAAAGGAGGCGTACATGGAATCAATCAATGAATTAGATGGGCGAAAGAGTAAAATCTTACATGCTATCATTCAGAATTATTTAGAGACCGGCGAACCGGTAGGCTCCAGGACAATTTCTAAATATACGGATTTGAATCTCAGCTCAGCTACCATCCGCAATGAGATGGCGGATTTGGAAGAGCTTGGTTACATTATGCAGCCTCATACATCAGCAGGACGTATTCCTTCCGATCAAGGTTATCGGTGGTATGTAGACAGGCTGATGGCCGAAAAAGAACAGGAAGTCACTGAAATCAGAGAGCAGATGCTGGAGAAGGCAGACAAGATGGATCAGCTTCTCAAACAGGCGGCTAAAGTATTGGCGAACAATACCAATTACGCTACTATGATTTCCACTCCCACTTACAACCGGAACAAGATTAAGTTCATCCAGTTGTCACAAGTTGATGAGACACAGCTGATCGCGGTGATTGTGATGGAAGGCAATATCGTAAAAAATCAGATTGTGACTGTCGATGAGCCTCTTGGCAGCGAAGCTTTATTGAAGCTGAATATGCTGCTCAATACCACGCTGAATGGTATGTCCATCGAGGCCATCAATCTTGGGTTGATCGCTAGACTGAAAGATCAGGCAGGCATCCACAGCGGAGTGATGAATGATGTGCTGGATGCGGTGGCCAATGTCATCCAGCTCAGTGATGACATGGAGATTTACACAAGCGGCACAACCAATATTTTCAAATATCCTGAACTCAGTGATAAGCAGAGCGCGCAGGAGATAATCAGTGCCTTTGAGGAGAAGCAGCAGCTGACCGCATTGGTGACGCAGACTATGCAGAGTTCGGAAAACAAAGGGATTCAGGTTTATATTGGAGATGAGTCCAAAGTAGCAAATATGAAAGACTGCAGTGTTGTGACTGCGACCTATGAATTAGGTGAAGGTATGCAGGGAACAATTGGTATAGTAGGACCGAAGCGTATGGATTATGAGCATGTGATGAAAACGCTGAAAACACTGATGGCTGAACTGGACGAAATCTATCACAGGCGGGATTAGCACAAAAGTTAGAAAAGAATGAAATAAGAAAGGTGGAAGTCCGTTGGATAAGAAGATGAGCCAAGAAGAAATGGTAAAAGAAGCGGTAGAGGAAGCAAAAAAAGCTGCAGGTGAAGCGGCGCAGGAGGAAGTTCCCGAACCGGCGGAAAGCAAGAAAGAAGCAGAGGAAGCTGCGGAGGAAATGTTAGGAGAAGCAGAAGAGCTTGACGGTACACAGGAGGAGAACCAAGACTCAGAGGAAGAGCAGGAACCGAAGAAGAAAAAGTTCTTTGAAAAGAAGCCGAAAAAGGATAAGAAGGATGAAAAAATAGAAGAACTGACCGATAAGCTCACACGCCAGATGGCGGAATTTGATAATTATAGGAAGCGGACAGAAAAAGAAAAGTCTGCGATGTATGAAATTGGGGCTAAGGATGTAGTGGAAAAAATTCTTGCGGTAGTTGATAACTTTGAGAGAGGACTGCAGTCCGTGCCAGAGGAAGAAAAAGACGCTCCCTTTATGCAAGGGATGGATAAGATCTATAAACAACTGATGACTACACTGGAAGAAATCGGGGTGAAGCCGATTGAAGCGGTAGGTCAGGAGTTCAATCCGGATTTCCACAATGCGGTGATGCATGTGGAAGATGAAGGATTTGGCGAAAACATTGTCGCCGAAGAATTCCAGAAGGGCTACACATACAGGGATAGTGTCGTGAGACACAGTATGGTCAAAGTAGCGAACTAATGTTATACCGTGTACCTCCCTCAGGCAGGTATACTTTATATAAAAAAGATTATAACAATTTCAAATATTATTTTAGGAGGAAATTCATCATGGGCAAAATCATTGGTATTGATTTAGGAACAACAAACAGTTGTGTAGCGGTTATGGAAGGCGGACAGCCGGTAGTTATCGCAAATACAGAAGGAGCAAGAACAACACCGTCTGTGGTAGCATTTACAAAGACGGGGGAACGTCTCGTGGGAGAACCGGCGAAACGTCAGGCTGTAACAAACGCGGAGAAGACAATCGCATCAATCAAAAGAGAGATGGGAACGGATCACAAAGTTGACATTGACGGAAAGAAATATTCTCCGCAGGAAATCTCCGCTATGATTCTGCAGAAGTTAAAAGCTGACGCAGAAGGTTATCTGGGAGAAAAAGTAACAGAAGCGGTTATCACTGTTCCTGCTTATTTCAATGACGCTCAGCGTCAGGCAACCAAAGACGCAGGTAAGATTGCCGGACTTGATGTTAAGCGTATCATCAACGAGCCGACAGCGGCAGCGCTTGCTTATGGGCTGGACAATGAAAAAGAACAGAAGATCATGGTATACGACCTTGGAGGCGGTACATTTGACGTTTCCATTATCGAGATTGGTGATGGCGTTATCGAAGTTCTTTCTACTGCCGGAAATAACCGTCTTGGTGGAGATGATTTCGACCAGAAGATTACAGACTATATGCTTGCAGACTTCAAGGCAAAAGAAGGGGTAGACTTATCTTCAGATAAGATGGCGCTTCAGAGATTGAAAGAGGCGGCTGAAAAGGCTAAAAAGGAACTTTCTTCTGCGACTACGACAAATATCAACCTTCCGTTCATTACTGCGACATCAGAAGGACCGAAGCATTTTGATATGAATCTGACAAGAGCAAAATTCGATGAACTTACACATGACTTGGTTGAGAAGACAGCTGAGCCTGTAAAACGTGCATTATCCGACGCAGGTATCGCACCGTCTGAACTGGGGCAGGTACTGCTGGTAGGTGGTTCTACACGTATCCCGGCAGTTCAGGAAGAAGTAAAACGACTGACAGGAAAAGAGCCGAGCAAGAGCCTCAATCCTGATGAATGTGTAGCATTGGGAGCATCTGTTCAGGGCGGTAAACTGGCAGGCGATGCTGGTGCAGGCGATATCCTCCTTCTGGATGTTACTCCGCTTTCACTTTCTATTGAGACTATGGGCGGCGTGGCAACAAGACTGATTGAAAGAAATACAACGATTCCGACTAAGAAAAGCCAGATTTTCTCCACAGCAGCGGATAATCAGACCGCAGTTGATATCAACGTAGTACAAGGAGAAAGACAGTTCGCGAAAGACAACAAGTCCCTCGGCCAGTTCCGTCTGGATGGAATTCCTCCGGCACCACGTGGAATCCCTCAGATTGAAGTTACGTTCGACATCGATGCAAACGGTATCGTAAACGTATCTGCTAAGGATTTAGGTACAGGTAAAGAACAGCACATTACAATCACGGCAGGCTCTAATATGTCCGATTCTGATATTGACAAGGCTGTAAAAGAAGCGGCTGAATTCGAGGCTCAGGATAAGAAGCGTAAAGAAGGCATCGATACAAAGAATGATGCGGACGCCATGGTATTCCAGACAGAAAAAGCTCTGAAGGAAGTAGGAGACAAGATCGATGCCGCTGATAAGACGGCAGTAGAAGCTGACGTTCAGGCATTAAAAGACATTTTGGCTAAGGCAAACACCGATGATCTTACCGATGCGCAGGTAGCTGAAATCAAGGCTGCAAAAGAAAAATTAATGGAGAGCGCACAGAAGCTGTTCACCAAAGTATACGAGCAGGCAGGCGCGGCAGCAGGTGCACAGGGCGGACCGGCACCAGAAGCAGGACCGGCTCCGGAAGGCTTCACAGGCGACGACGTAGTAGACGGAGATTATAAAGAAGTCTAAGCACTTAGCGATTTGCTGCAAGGCGGAGTTTTCCGCCTTGCAGATTTCCATGTATACGAAATGAGGTAAAACAGTATGGCAGAATCAAAAAGAGATTACTATGAAGTTTTAGGTGTCTCCAGAGATGCAGACGACGCGACTTTGAAAAAAGCATACAGGGCGTTGGCGAAAAAATACCATCCGGATATGAATCCGGGAGATACAGAGGCTGAAAAAAAGTTCAAAGAAGCATCTGAGGCCTATGCGGTTCTGAGTGATCCGGATAAGCGCCGTCAGTATGATCAGTTTGGCCATGCTGCCTTTGAAGGTGGTGCGGGCGGAGCAGGCGGCTTCGGCGGCTTTGACTTCAGCGGAGCAGATTTCAGCGATATATTTGGCGACATATTTGGCGATTTGTTCGGCGGGGGCAGAAGAGGCGGCCGTGCGAGCAACGGGCCCATGAAGGGCGCCAATATCCGTAAGGGCGTGCGTATCACTTTTGAAGAGGCAGTCTTTGGCTGTGAGAAAGAAATAGACGTAGTATTGAAAGATCCCTGCCAGACTTGCAGCGGAACTGGGGCGAAGCCGGGGACATCACCGGAGACTTGCTCAAAGTGCGGTGGAAAGGGTCAGGTGGTCTATACATCACAATCATTTTTCGGGACGGTGCAGAATGTCCAGACCTGTCCGGATTGTCACGGAAGCGGAAAGATTATCAAAGAGAAGTGCTCGGATTGTGGCGGTACTGGCTTTGTTTCCAGCCGCAAAAAAATCAAGGTATCAATTCCGGCCGGTATTGACAATGGGCAGAGTGTCCGAATCAGGGAAAAGGGCGAGCCGGGTACCAATGGCGGGCCGAGGGGCGACCTTCTCGTGGAGGTTACTGTCTCCAGACATCCGATTTTCCAGCGTCAGGATGTGCATATTTTCTCTACGGCGCCGATTTCGTTTGCACAGGCAGCCTTGGGCGGCGATGTGAGAATTAAAACGGTGGATGGAGATGTCCTGTACACAGTTAAGGCGGGGACTAAGACCGATACAAAGGTGCGCTTAAAAGGTAAGGGAGTTCCTTCTCTGAGGAATCCACAGACAAGAGGAGACCACTATGTGACACTGGTCATCCAGACCCCGGAAAAGCTGAGCCCGGAGGCCAAAGAAGCCTTGCGCAAATTTGATGAGCTGACAGGAAATACATTGAATCAGGAGACCGGAAGCCCAGAAAATAAAGGGAAGACTAAGAAAAAGGGTTTCATGGACAAATTGAAAGAAACCTTTGAAGAATAAGAAAAGTGGGAACATTCCCAGAGGAAACAAGTGGCGCAGGCAGCCGGATTTCCTCTGGGAATGTTTTTTGTTTAGTTCTGTCAGAATATAGCAATTTAGTGATACTTATGCTAAGATATTTTGTAGGGTAAGTAATGAATTATGAGATTATTATCATCAATAGATTATGAAGAGGGGAGACAGGATTTATGAAAGAACAGGTCAGACAATGGATTTGTGAATATATAGAGAACTACGGACAGCGGCCGGATATCGTGACAAAGTGGGGAGAGCCGTTGGTTGGCTTTGCGGATGCGTCGCATCCGTATATCCTAAATCTGAAAACGATTATAGATACAACACATGAACTTCCAACAGATGTACTGGAGGACGCCTCTGTCGTCATCGTCTATTATGTTCCGTTTACACGCGAACTGGCTGAGACAAATGAGACGGGAACGCAGTACGCTTCGGCAGAATGGGCAAGGGCATATGAAGAGACCAACGCAATGTTTAAAAATCTGAACGCATTTCTGATTAAGCAGTTGGAAATGCGTGGATGGCATGCGGGAATTTCTCCAAAATCGGCAACATTTGACCAAAAGAGGCTAAAAAGCGACTGGTCTTACCGCCATTTTGCTTATGCGGCCGGTCTGGGAAGCTTTGGCCTTAATAATATGCTGCTCACCAAGAGTGGATGCTGTGGGCGTTTTAATACGCTGGTGACTAATTTGGAGGTAGAACCTGATCAGCCTATGACGGATGAATACTGTCTGTATAAGAAAAATGGTTCCTGTGCGGTGTGCGTGAAGCATTGTCCTACAGGCGCACTGACAACAGAGGGATATGACCGCCACAAGTGTTATGAGCTGTTGATGAAAAATGCCCGTATACATACGGAATATGGCTCTTCCTATGTGGACGAAAGCGGAAAAAAGGCAAATAGCGTAGGAAGTGATGTGTGTGGTAAATGTGTGACACAGTCCCCTTGCGCCTTTTGGGAACTGAAGTAGAGGACTGAAATGCTAATGCGCAAAGAACAAAAGGGGGAAATGCGTGAAGGTTATCCAGCAAATTAAAAAAGAAGGGAAATTGGTCTACTATTTTTTACAGGAAACTTTTGTGTGGAAGTATTATGGAATGATGATACTTCTGATTATATTGTCTATTATTACAAATCTTAGCTTTTCTTATAGCTTCTCGACGATTCTGTCCGGCGGTTTGGGGTTCATGAAATGGTGGACATCCATTTTGCTGGTGTTCGTGTGCGGTAAGATTGCATGTACCGTGTGCGGATTTCTGTATTCTCAACTATCTTTAAAATTTAAGATGCGTCTGAAAGAGCTGTATCTGCACAGGATTTCAGACAAGCTTTTGAAAGCGGACTATACATGGATTGTGAAGCAGAGGGGCGGGGACCTGATCGGGAGGAGCTGCGAGGATATCAACTGGTGCGCGGAAACGGTGGCGGTTTATATACCGAAACTCATAAAAAGCGTGGGGCTCCTCACCTTCAATACGGTGTTTTTGAGTCTTTTTCATCCGCTTCTCGGTGCGGCTTTTCTTATTCCGATTCCAGTCTTATTCTTTTCAGAGTGGAGGGGGAGACAGATATGCCAACGATTTTTGCAGCAATCGACGGAAGTGATGAGCGAGAGAAATGCGGTGTTCGAGGATATCGTTTCGCACCATGAACTGGTTGCCCACTCTGCCGTGCAGGAGGAGATGCTGGGGCGCACGGAGAAAGTGGTTCAGCGGTATGCCAAGATGTTTGGCCGTTCGATGGGAGCCCTTGTGGGGTGGATGAGTCCTGCAATTCTGCTGAACAAAGTACCGCTCATCCTGATTGGAATCTTAGGAAGTGTGTTTATTTATCAGGGGAGAATCTCGGTGGAGGCCTTTTTGACGGCGTTTTTGTTTACCTATTTATTCAATGCAGAGTTGGCAGAACTGGATGATTTTATGGCCAATTTTCCGACGCTGGCTGTATTTTTGGAGCGGGTGAGAGAAATTATGGAATGTCCGCAGCAAAATTTTGGCGCTTGTGACAGCTTGCCGGACAGTCAGGTGATGATTCGATTTGATGGGGTTTCCTTCCGGTATGGGGACGGTCCTCAGGAGCGGATGATTTTTGAAAATCTTTCTTTTGAGGCCAGACGCGGGGAACATGTATTGCTGTTGGGAAGAAATGGCTGTGGGAAGACGACGGTCTTAAAGTTGGCATGTGGTATATACCAGACTCTGGAAAAAGGGTGCATTACGCTCTGTGGGCATTTGCCGGAGGAGTATACGCTGCCGGCAATGTACCGCATGATATCCTATGTGCCGTCAGAGCCTGTCTTGTGGGAGGGGACGTTAGAGGGAAATCTTACATTTGAAAATGAACTGCCGGAAGGGCAGCTATTGGATGCCCTCAGGGAATTTGATTTTCATGCCGTATTTCCAGAAAAGAAAGATAGGGAGATACTGGATTTGCACGTGGAAAATAAGGGCAGCAATCTATCGGGTGGTCAGAGACAGAGAATCGGTCTGGCGCGGGCGTGGCTTTCGGGCACTCCGATACTTCTCATCGACGAGGCGACCAACTCTTTGGACAGTCAAGGGGAGGAACGTATTATCCAGTTCCTTTGTGCGTCGGACAGAACCATCTGCATGACCACACACCACGCAGGGTTATCCGGCTTTTTTGATAAGGGACTTGATATGGAAAACGGAAAAGAACTTCTTTGGAAGGAGAAATGCCATGACACATGTTAGGAAAGGAAAAGAAGTTTGGGAGGATTTTAAAATCATTACTGCGGTCAGGCCAAAAGATACGGTGAAGGCTGTTGGCGGCTCTGTCCTCGTGGCCGGGGCGTGGTTTCTCATCCAGTTTGTCAATTCTTGTCTGCTTCGTACCGTGGCGGGGTTAAATGAGATGAGGCAGAGCATTTGGGCGCCGCTGGTGTTCCTTTTCGGGCTTTACTGTGTGGCGAGGATACCAACTATATTAGGATACAGGATTTCCGGATACTGTGCAGAGCGTATTGTCGGTACAGCCAATCAAAACCTTTTGCGTACATGGCTCTATAGCTCGCACGAAAACCGGAGGCAAGTCGCTTCGGGCAAGATACTATCACTTCTGTTGAACGACAGTGGAAGCGTGTTGAGCGATTTCTTATTCATGGGATTCACTATTAATTTTGTTGAGCCATTTTTACTTGGTATCCTATCGATGCTGGTGTTTGTTTTTTGGAAACCGGTCGTATTAGTACCGTTTCTTCTTCTCGGGCTGCCTTCTATTCTGCTGAACTACTTTTTCCAGCGGAAGATTCAGAGCTATTCGGTAGAGGAGCGGGAAACTTTTGATGAGTTGACTGGATTTTTTCAGTATTTGACGGAACAGCTCGTCTCCATTCGTGAGAGCGGGATTTATACCTTGTTCCTTCAAAAAAGCAGTCATGTCGCCAGCCTTGCTGTGACGGCTGAGAAGAGAAAAGAGAATACCATCCGTTATGCACGGTTTGTTTCCAAGTTGCTGGAGGATTTCGGTCTGCTCAGCAGCGTGCTGCTCTGTATATTTTTAGCTTCGCGGCAACATATCGAAATGGCAGATTTGGCATTTATCTTTGCCTTTTCTCCGTTCATTTTCCGGTTCTTCAACTGTTTTACCAATACGTGGAATTATCTGACGGATGTACACACTTCCGTCCGCAGGGTGAAAGAGGTTACAAAAAGGGAGGCAGAAGAGAAAACAAAAGACCCACTTCTTCATCTGGAAGGAAAAGCGGGAGAAATTCAGGTACGGAATGTGACCTTTGCTTATGGGGGACAGGAGCCGGTATTGAAGGACGTTTCCTTTTCTGTTCCTTTTCATGAGCGCCATATCTTGAGCGGGATGAATGGCGCAGGGAAATCTACGCTGATGAAAATCTTTCTTGGGGATTTGAAACCCCAGACTGGGGAGATTTCTATTGTTGTGGGAGAGAAAGTATATCCCTGTCCGCAAAAGTTTTTTACATATATTCCACAAGAACCGGAGCTTCTGAATATCAGTTTCCGGGAAAATATGATTTTGGATTGTTACCGCTTTGATGAGGAGCCGGAAAGCGCCCGGGTGGAGGAAATCGCAAAAATGCTCCACCTTCATGAGCTGATTGTGTCTTTCCCGGAGAAATATGATACCGCCGTGGTAGAAAACGGAAAAAATCTGTCACTGGGGGAAAAGCAGAAAATTTCTCTTGCAAGGGCTTTACTTTCTCCAGCACCGTGCATTCTTCTGGATGAGCCGGAGCATGGATTGGATAGAGAGACTGTGCGCGCTTTTTTTGACTATGTGTCGCAGAGTAAAAAAACAATTATCATGATATCTCATTCTAAGGAGAATCTATCATTTTTTGATATCATACAAACTTTAGATAACGGCAGGATAAAGAGTACAACACACACATCACAAACATTCGTGGATAATATATAAAAAATGATTGAAGTAAGAAAAAAGAACATTCCTACGAGAAATACAGGAGGATAGGGGCCTCTTGATTTCTGTCAGAATGTTCTTTTTGTTAGTCATTATCTTCTTCTTCAATCTCTCCGCCAATTACACCGGCAGCAGACGCTGTGACTGCCGCAACAATAACTGCTGCAAGGATAGCAATGGCGATGAGAGCTACCAAAAGTCCCATAAGCAATACCTTCCTTTCGTTTCATGCATCAATTATAGCACATTTTGCATAAGAAACCTACTAAAATTTAGGGAAAATTCTACATGAATAAA
Source organism: Bariatricus massiliensis (assembly GCF_900086725.1). Lineage (GTDB taxonomy): Bacteria > Bacillota > Clostridia > Lachnospirales > Lachnospiraceae > Allocoprococcus > Allocoprococcus massiliensis. The sequence continues at coordinate 228,007 of NZ_LT574836.1, forward strand.
CCCCAAATGCGGCCTTATACAGGGGAATAAATGTGACAACCGCATGTAATTGTGCTATAATGTGCAGATAGGCAGTCCGGAAGAACTGGAATGCTGTGGCAACATGCAGTTACTTGGAATCAAGGAGGGTACTATATTATGGCGACAAGAAGACAGGCAAAAAAGACAACGAAAGCAGCAGAAGTAAAGACACAAGAAGTAAAGGCACCAGTTGAAAAGGCAGAAGAAAAGATAGCGAAAGCCGTGGACGACAAAAAAGAGGAAATCAAAGAAACTGTTGAGACAATAGCAGAAGAGATAAAAGAGGCTGCAGAAACGAAAACAGAAGAAGTGAAAAAAGCAGCGGCAACAAAAGTAAAGGAAGTAAAGAAAACAGCTGCGAAGGTGAAAAAGACCGTAGCTGCCAAAAAGGAAATTAAAACAGATATTGTTTTACAATATGGAGAAAAAGAAGTAAATACGAAAGATATGATTGCAGCAGTCAAGAAAGAGTGGACAAAATCAAAAAATAAGGTGGCTGATATTAAGAGCATTGAGCTTTACATTAAGCCAGAAGACTATGCAGTATATTATGTTATCAATGGAGATACAACAGGAAAGATTTGGTTGTAAAAGGCAAAAGTGGCCTAAAGTTTTGAGGACTGGCCAAATCACGTTATAAAGAATCCATGTTAATGTATATTGCCATTGTCCGTTTTCCGGGATTGACACTGTTTTTGGGGCTGGTCTCGGAGACGGCGGACAAAAACACTTCATTTCGGGAAAATCATTCCATAATTTCCAAACTTTTAAAACAAATATTCTTCATTATTCGGGAGGAATCATCATGCAAAATTTTGTACAATACGCGCCGACAGAGATTGTATTCGGGAAGGATACGGAGCTTAAGACTGGGCAGGAGGTCAAAAAGTGGGGAGGCCATAGAACGCTGATTGTCTTCGGCGGGGGAAGTGCGGTTAGAAGCGGTCTGATTGACCGTGTAGAAAATTCTCTTACGGAAGCAGGAATTGTCTCTGAAAGATTAGGGGGCGTACAGCCGAATCCGCGGCTTAGCTTTGCGCGTCAAGGTGTGGCTAAAGCGGTGGAGATGGAAGCGGACTTCATTCTCGCGGTGGGAGGCGGGAGCGCGATCGACACGGCCAAGGCGATTGCCCACGGAGCGGCGAATCCGGAATTTGATTTGTGGGATATCTGGACGCAGAAAGTACCGCTTACCAAGTCGTTTCCAGTAGGATGTGTGCTGACCATCGCGGCGGCGGGAAGCGAGACAAGTGATTCGGCAGTTCTTACAAACGAAGAGCTGGGGAGAAAGTCAGGTATCGGAACAGAGTTGAACCGTCCCCGCTTCGCTGTCATGAATCCGGAGCTCACGTATACTTTGCCGAAATACCAGCTTGGATGCGGCATCGTTGATATCATGATGCATACGCTGGAGCGGTATTTTATACCGAACCAGAAGAACCAGATGACAGATGAGATTGCGGAGGGACTTCTTAGAGTTGTCATAGAAAATGGAAGAAAGGCAATGGAGAACCCTTCAGATTACGATGCCATGAGTGAGATTATGTGGTGTGGAAGTTTATCTCATAACAACCTTACAGGGCTGGGGAGAGAAAAGGACTTCTCGGTACATAAGCTGGGCCATGCGCTGAGCGCTAAATATGACGCAGCCCATGGAGCCACGTTATCGGCTGTGTGGGGAGCATGGGCCGAATATGTCTGTGAAAGTGATTATGCCAGATTTGCGCATTTTGGAGAGAAAGTGTGGGGAATCCGCGCAGAAGATGAAAAAGAGGCGGCAAAGCTGGCAATCGGCCGGACCGTCGCTTATTTTAGAGAAATCGGCATGCCCGTGGGATTAAAAGAGTTAGGGATAGGAGAGATATCAGAAAAAGAATTGAGAGAGCTGTCCATGAATGCTACTATGGGCGGAACGGTTAAGTTATCAAAGATAAAGGAGCTTGGGGTGGACGATGTTTATCAAATCTTTCAGGAGGCGAACAACTGACAAAAATACAATCAATGTAGACTGGGGAAGGTTTTACCGGCAGGTGCTTATGCTTGTCGTTCCTATGGCCATTCAAAATCTCATCAACGTAGGGGTCACGGCAGCGGATGTCCTCATGCTGGGATGGGTCGGAGAGAAGGTACTGTCCGGCGCATCGCTGGCTGGGCAGGTGCAGTTCATCATGACACTCATTCTCTATGGAGTGACTTCGGGGGCGACGGTGCTTACGGCGCAGTACTGGGGGAAGAAAGACACCCGCACGATTGAGAAGATTCTCGGAATCGGCCTGACGATAGGAGCGGTCAGCGCGGTCGTATTTACACTGGCGGCAGAACTCATTCCACAGTACCTGATGAGAATCTATACTACCGACGCAGAAGTAATTGCGGAGGGTGTAAAATATTTAAGAATAGTAGGGATTTCTTATCTGTTTATGGCGGTGACACAGATTTATCTTTATATCATGCGAAGTATTGAGCGGGTGGTCGTGGCCACGGTAGTATACAGTGTATCCCTTGTCAACAATATAGTGATCAACGCGATACTGATTTTCGGGCTTTTGGGATTCCCCAAAATGGGAATTATGGGGGCTGCCATAGGGACACTTTCCTCGAGAGTCATAGAGCTTTGTATTGTAATATGGTACGCAAAAGTAAAGAATAAGACGGTGAGATTCCATCTCCGGGATATGTGGCATATCGATAAGGTGCTGTTGAAAGACTTTTTTGTCTATGCAACTCCGGTTATTTTAAATGAGTTGATGTGGGGGCTGGGCTCCTCTGCAAACACCGCGGTCATCGGACACTTGGGTAGTGCCGCGGTGGCGGCCAATTCGGTGGCACAGGTGGCGAGACAGCTGGCCACGGTCGTGGTATTCGGGGTTTCTAATGCCACGGCTATCTATCTTGGAAAGACGATTGGGGAGAAGAAATACGAACTGGCAAAAGCCTATGGAAGAAGATTTGTGTGGCTCAGTGTCGTGACTGGAGCTCTTGGCGGTTGTGTGATTTTATTGGCGATTCCTGTGGCCACACACTTTATGGTGCTGTCGCCGCAGGCACAAGGATATCTTGCGTTCATGTTTTTTGTAATGTCCTACTTTACACTTGCACAGTCTGTCAATACTACGCTGGTCGTAGGTGTCTTCCGCTCCGGAGGAGATACGAAGTTTGGCCTGGCGCTGGATGTATCAACTATGTGGGGGTGCTCCATTCTGCTTGGAGCAGCCGCGGCATTTATATTTCACGCAGGGGTTCCGGTGGTCTATATGATTTTGATGAGTGATGAAGTCATCAAGCTGCCCATTACTATCAAGCGTTTCCTCAGTTATAAGTGGATCAAAGACGTTACGAGGGAGAAAAGTGAACTTGCGATATAAGAAAAGCTATGGTATCCTTATGATATGGCTTCGGGATAAAGACCGAGATGCCTGCCGCGTGACGGCGGGAGGAAGAATATAAGAAAAGGAGATTGAAGAAATGAAAGCAGTAGCAACAGAGAAAGCACCGAAGGCACTGGGACCTTATTCTCAGGGATATGTACATAACGGGATTTTTTGTTCAGCAGGACAGATTCCGATTAATCCGGCGACGGATGCAATTGAAGCGGAGACTATCGCAGAGCAGACAGAGCAGGTCTGCAAGAATCTTGCGGCGGTGCTTGAAGCAGCGGGAACTTCTTTTGACAAGGTTTTGAAGACAACATGTTTCTTAAGCGATATGGGAGATTTTGCGGCGTTTAACGAAGTGTACGCAAAGTATTTCACATCTAAGCCGGCCAGAAGCTGTGTGGCTGTGAAGACACTTCCTAAGAATGTACTTTGTGAAGTAGAATTGATTGCAGTAGTAGAATAATAAACGGGATACCCGCAGATAATTTTATTGTCTGCGGGTATCCGCTTGACTAATATAAATAATCCGGGAGGTTTGAACAGCTATGGCAGAAGAACAAAGCAGCGGATGCTCACCTGAGGCCTGCTCTTCCTGTGCCCACGCGGGTACATGCGAGAGTAAAAAGGCGGATATGAGAGCTCCGGCAAATGCATATTCACAGGTGAAAAAGGTAATTGGCGTAATCAGCGGTAAGGGCGGCGTGGGTAAATCTATGGTGACAGCGTCCCTCGCCCGAATGATGACGGAGCAGGGATATACAGTGGGAATTCTGGATGCGGACATAACAGGCCCGTCAATCCCAAAGATGTACGGTGTCCATGAAAATGCGATGGGGAGTGATGAAGGAATGTTCCCATGTATCGCAAAAGATGGCACTAAGATTATGTCCGTCAATCTTCTTCTTGAGCGGGAGTCAGATCCGGTTATTTGGAGGGGACCTGTAATCGCAGGAGTGGTGACCCAGTTCTGGACAGACGTTATGTGGGGAGACTTGGATTTCCTGCTGGTGGATATGCCGCCGGGTACCGGAGATGTCCCATTGACTGTGTTCCAATCACTTCCGGTGGACGGGGTCGTTATTGTGACCTCCCCTCAGGATTTGGTGCAGATGATAGTGAAAAAAGCCTATAATATGGCGAAACAGATGAATATACCAGTGATTGGCATTGTAGAAAACTATAGTTATCTGGAATGCCCGGAATGTGGAAAGCGAATTTCTGTATTTGGGGAAAGCCATATTGATGAAATCGCAGAGGAGCTGGGTATAGAAGTGCTGGGCAAGATGCCGATAGACCCACAGCTTTCAGAGATGGTCGAATCTGAAAAGTTTTATGAAGTTCAAAATAAATATTTAAAGAATATTACGGAAAAATTCCAGTAATGATTATTTGCAGCGGAGAAGCCGCCGCCCTGTGACAGAGTTGCCGCAGGGCGGTGGTTTTTTGTTATAATAGGAAACTGCATTTTAAAAAGTTGTGGAAATAGATACTTGAATAATTGGGATTAATATGATAGACTTTAGATAGAACGAATGTTCGGAACAAAAGTTCTGGTGGAATGGGAAGGGAAGGATGAGATTATGAGGATACAGGAAGACATGTCTATGTACGATAAGCTGAATATTCTTACAGACGCCGCAAAATATGATGTTGCCTGTACGTCCAGCGGCGTGGAGCGCAGAGGCGACGGCACTGGGATGGGCAACTGCGAGAAAGCAGGAATCTGTCACAGTTTTTCGGCGGACGGACGGTGCATATCTCTTCTGAAGATTCTGTTTACCAATGAGTGCATCTATGATTGTAAATACTGTATAAACAGAGCATCCAATGATGTGCAGAGGACATCCTTCACACCGGATGAGATTTGCCGCTTGACGATGGAATTTTATAGAAGAAATTATATAGAAGGGCTTTTTTTAAGTTCCGGCATACTGAAGAGCCCCGACTACACAATGGAGCTGATTTACGCTGCTCTTTATAAGCTGCGTGTGGAATGTAATTTTCAAGGCTATATTCATGTGAAAGCAATTCCGGGGGCCAGCGCTGAATTGATTCGAAGAGTGGGATTTTTGGCGGACAGGATGAGTGTCAATTTGGAGCTGCCTACCAATGAAAGCCTACGCCTGCTGGCCCCTCACAAGAATAGAAAGAATATTCTTACGCCGATGCGTCTTGTCCAGAAGGGGATGATGCAGAACAAGCAGGAGGTGGCGGTTTACAGGAACGCTCCCCGTTTTGTGCCTGCGGGGCAGAGCACACAGATGATTATTGGTGCGACCCCGGAATCCGATTTTCAGATTATGCAGGTGGCGGAAGCTCTCTATAAAAAGTTTGAATTGAAGAGAGTGTTCTACTCGGCCTTTGTCAGTGTCAACGAAGACACGAACCTCCCCGCTAACAGGCAGGAAGGGCCGCCCCTTCTAAGGGAACACCGATTGTATCAGGCGGATTGGCTTCTGCGCTATTATCATTTTGAGGCGGCGGAACTACTCGATGACAAGAATCCCAATTTCAATGTACTGCTGGACCCGAAGTGCAACTGGGCGCTCAAGCATTTGGAGACGTTCCCGGTCGAAATCAATCGTGCGGATTATCTTACGCTTCTTCGAGTTCCGGGAATCGGATACAAGTCTGCAGAGAGGATTGTGAAGGCAAGAAAGTTTGCGGTTCTGGATTTCGCAGATTTGAAGAAAATTGGTGTGGTATTGAAAAGGGCGTTATACTTTATTACCTGCAGTGGGAAGATGATGTACCCCACTAAGATAGAGGAAGATTATATTACCCGCAACCTCCTCAACGTAGGGGAAAAGCTTCCGGACTCGGTCAAGGAGATGAGTTTCAGACAGCTTAACTTGTTTGATGATGTGAATTTTTATAAGGAAGATCTGCGGGAGAAGAAGAGGAGGATTCCTGCATTTGAGCAGGCTGCGCTATGAAAAGAATATATATTTGCCAAGATAATATTACCGGATTGTTTTCTGCCGTTTATGACGCGTGGAAACAGCGTAGGGAGAGCGGTGAGGCCGGGATCGCTTTTAGAGGAAGCGTGGCGCAGGAGCTGTTCTGTGAGTATGTGGAAGTGGCAGAGTCAGAAGAAAAGGCCATAGCAGTAGAGAATCTGATCAAGAGGCATTTGGGGGATGATTCATACTGGGATTTGTACCATGCGGCGCTTTCTGCGGATTCGGATAAGGGAAGCGCGATTTTAGGGACTATGCTGGAGGCTAGGAAGATACCGGACAGCAGGAAGATCATGAATTATTTGACTTGTCCACATGTGGCTAAAGTCTTTGAACTGAATCGCAGAGTGAGCAATGAGGCTCATTACTTTAAAGAGTTCATACGGTTCAAAGAGCTGGACAGTGGAATTTTAGTTTCCAAGATTCGGCCTAAAAGTCAGGTCCTTACTTGCGTGGCGCCTCACTTTGCGGACAGGCTGCCCTTGGAAAATTGGATGATATATGACCAGACCCATGGCATGTTCGTGGTGCATGAGAGTAAGAAAAACTGGGTCTTGGTCTCGGGGGTACAAGTGAATATAGAGAAATTGGACCGCTATTCTGACTCTGAGTTGGAGATGCAGCGGCTGTTCAAAGGGTTCTGTAAAAGTATTTCTATAGAAGAAAGATGCAGCTATAATAGACAGAGGCAGCACCTTCCATTATGGTTCCGACAAAATATGGTAGAGTTTGAACAATAATATACTATATTTTGGAATTTATTTGGGGAAATAGGCGATTGACAGCAAATAGACGAAGTGGCATAATTGTTTCAATCGATGAGGGCATGATGCTGCCTTCCCGTTCATATAGATAAACGATGGAGTAGGAACCCTGAAAGGAGTGTGTTGGCAATGGAACATGAGTGCAAGATAATGCTTTCGACAGATAATGTCAAAGAATTCGTACGCTCGGCCGAACAATGCGATTTTGATGTTAACGTATTCTATAATCGTTTTGTCATTGATGCCAAATCAATTTTGGGCGTACTTAGCTTGGATTTGTCAAGAGTCTTGACCGTGCAGTATGCCGGATTGAATCCTATGTTTGAAAAGACGCTGCGGAAATTTTGTGTGGCTTAGTGTAAAGAGTTAGATAAAGTGTACAGCGCCTGTCAAAGCAGGAAGCGGCGCGTACAGGAGAAATGAAAAGGGGAAAGGGCACTGCGGCAGCAATTTATGTAACCGCGGGTGCTCTTTTTGTAGTTTATAATCTTTGTTTTACTTTATGTAAGGTTGTGATAAAATGATGCTAGGGTCAAAAGGTCATACAATGCATGTTATTGTATGACAGAGGAGGAATAGACAAATGGAGCAGGATATGCCGGCAGTACGCATTTCCGTCAGAAACTTGGTGGAATTTATATTGCGGGAGGGCGATATTGATAATCGGAACGGCGGGGGGCCGGACAAAGAGGCGATGCAGCTGGGCGCAAAGATACATCGGAAAATCCAGAGGAGAATGGGCTCGGAGTATAAGGCTGAAGTGCCGCTGAAGGTGGAAGTTCCGTGTGACGGTTTTTTGCTGAGAGTGGAGGGACGCGCTGACGGAATTATCAATTCCGGCGGAGCGGTTACGGTCGATGAAATCAAAGGGGTGCTCTGCGAGCTGGAGCAGGTGAAAGCCCCGGCAGGTGTACATCTTGCTCAGGCCAAATGTTATGCATATATTTACGGTGTCCAGAATGAGTATGAAAATGTGAGCGTCCAGATGACTTACTGTCAGATGGAGACAGAGGAAATCCGGCAATTTGTAGAAACATTCTCCATAGCGGAATTGGAAAGCTGGTTCTTGGACGTGGTAAAACAGTATGAAAAGTGGGCCAAATTCCAAGTGGAGTGGCGGGGGCAGAGAAATGCGTCGATTAAGAAGGTTGAGTTCCCTTTCGATTATCGAGAGGGGCAGAGGGAGTTGACGGCTTCTGTATACCGGACGATTTTGAGGAAGAAGAAACTATTTATACAGGCTCCCACCGGTGTGGGTAAGACTATGGCCACTGTTTTTCCGGCCGTGAAGGCCGTGGGGGAAGAACTGGGAGAGAAGATTTTTTACTTGACTGCAAAAACGATTACGAGGACTGTGGCAGAGCAGGCATTTCAGAAATTGAAGGAGCAGGCACTGCGATTCAAAGTACTCACCTTGACCGCCAAGGAAAAAATTTGTTTTTGCGAGGAAACGAACTGTAATCCGGAGCACTGTCCTTATGCCAAGGGACATTATGACCGGGTGAATGATGCCGTCTATGAACTTCTGACGTCATCGGATGACATGAGCCGTGAGTCCGTGGAAGATATGGCGAAAAAGTATAACATTTGTCCTTTTGAAATGTCTCTCGATCTGTCCGTGTGGATGGATGGGGTAATCTGCGATTATAATTATGTGTTTGACCCTAACGCGCATTTGAAGCGTTTTTTTTCAGAAGGAATTTCCGGGGAGTATTTGTTTTTGATAGATGAAGCCCACAATCTGGTGGAGCGGGGAAGGCAGATGTACAGCGCGGACATTTACAAAGAGGAATTCCTTGAAATAAAACGTCTGGTCAAAAATGAGGATGCACGGCTGGCAAAAAGAGCCGATGAATGTAATAAACTGCTTCTTACGATGAAGAGAGAATGTGAATCGTATCAGGTGGTGGAGAGCGTAGGACATCTATATTTGAAGTTTATGAATGTGATGGCGGAGGTGGAACGCTTTCTTGAGAATTGCGAGAACGAAGAGATGCGGGATAAGGTTCTGGACTTCTACTTTCGAATACGTGATTTTTTAGGGATTTATGACAGATTGGATGAGAATTATGTGATTTATACAGAGCTTGAGGAAGACGGGCGCTTTAAGCTCAAACTATTCTGTGTGAATCCGGCCGCCAATCTTCAGCAGTTCCTTGATATGGGGAACAGCGCCGTATTTTTTTCCGCTACCTTGCTTCCAATCCAGTATTATAAAAAGCTTCTCAGCACAGATACGGATAATTATGCGATCTATGCGGATTCTTCCTTTGATTCTAAGAACCGTCTGCTGATGAACGGTACGGATGTGAGTACCAGATACACACGCAGAGGCGAGGGGATGTATCAGAGATATGCGTCCTATATATGGAATACCATCAAGGCAAAAAAGGGTAATTATATGGCGTTTTTTCCGTCCTATAGATTTATGGAGGCGGTATATGAGCAGTTTGAAGCATTTCTCCAGAAAGAGCCGGAAGTGGCGGAGTGTATTCTTCAATCCCACTTTATGAATGAAGAGGCTCGTGAGATTTTTTTGGAGACATTTGAAGAGGAGCGGGATGAAAGTCTTGTGGGATTCTGTGTAATGGGAGGAATTTTCTCGGAGGGGATCGATTTGGCGCAGGAAAAGCTGATTGGCGCCTTTATCGTGGGGACGGGCCTTCCACAGGTCTGCTGCGAGAGGGAGATATTAAAGAATTATTTTGATGATAAGGGAATGCAGGGGTTTGATTATGCTTATCTGTATCCGGGGATGAACAAAGTCCTGCAGGCAGCCGGAAGAGTCATCCGCACAGAGGAGGACAGAGGAGTCATTCTCCTTTTGGATGACCGTTTCCGGGAACCACGGTGTAGAGAGATATTTCCAAGAGAATGGAGCGACTGCGGTCTGACAAGGCTCTCTGAGGTTGAGGCAAAGGTAAAGGAATTCTGGAAATACTTCTAATCCTGAACTTCGTCAAAATAGTTCAAAAATTCCATGGCGGCGCGTGATACGGGGACATGGCTGTTCCAGGAAACCACGAGCTGCCGTGTGGGGAGTTGTTCTTTTGTCTGGACAATGAACAGATTCTTTGACTTATGGGGAATGCAGTAATCCGGAACGAAGGCAATGCCTAAGCCGATGCTGGCGAGGTCGATCAGCAAGTCGTTGCTGCTCAGCTCTATTTCAGGAACCAGATCCAACTGCTGCTGCTGGAACAAACTGTGGAGAAACTCACTGGTGGTACTTTTTTTGTCCAGCATGATGATAGGATAGTCCAAAAGCTGGCTGAATGTCAGTTTTTTCTCCTTCAACTCTGAAAAAGAGGAGTTGGCGATAAAGACATCACGGAACGTCTTGATTTTTTTGACGGAAGCAAGGTTTCCCAAATAGGCATTGGGATAATTGGCCACAATCAAATCAACTTGGCCTGTCTCCAAAAGTTCCGTACACTTTATAGAGGTAGCGTTGGTCACTTTTATATGAGCGCTGGGAAATGCCTTGTGAAAGCGCTCCAAATATGGTACGAGAAAATAGCGGCATATGGTGTCGCTGGCGCCGATGCGGATCTGCCCTCCGGTGGATGCGGATTCTATAATCTGAGATTCGCCCCGTTTGATCAAGTTGATCGCGGGCTCGATATGACGCAGAAGAATTTCCCCTTCGGGAGTAAGCTGCACTTTTTTCGTGCTGCGGATAAATAATGTCTGGTCCAGCTTTTTCTCCAACGCCTTGATAGACTGGCTGACGGCGGATTGAGAGATAAAAAGCTGTTTCGATGCCTCGGAAAAGCTCAAGGTCGCAGCTACATAATAAAATACTTTATATAATTCATAGTTGATATCCATTATTAGTCCTCCTTATAAAGCTAATATGTATTATAAGTGATTAAATGAGAAAATACAACAAAATAGTGAAAGGTAGACACGGAAAATGAAAAATAACGGTTTAAAAAATGCGGTGGCGGTATTGGCAATGTTCTGTCTGATTATTGCAGTCCTGATTACTAGTTTTCAGGCTGCAATTTATGGGGACACGAAATACCGGTTCTATGAGAAAGAATATGAAAGATACGAAGTGACCGAGGAGCTGAATATGGAGATGGCGGATGTAATGGCGGTCACACATTACATGATGGACTATCTGATAGGCAGGGAGGAGGTGCTGTCCATAGAAACTATGGTGGACGGACAGAGGCAGGACTTTTTTAACGAGCAGGACCGGCTGCATATGGAGGATGTAAAGAATCTTTTTTTGGGCGGTCTGGCCCTCCGGTGGTGGCTGTTGGGAGGATTTGCTGTTTTGACCGCATTGTTCGTGTGGCTGAAAGGGGATTGGAAGCGCTGGATTCCCAAGGCCTATTTTATCGGGCTGGGGATATTTGGAGTCCTTACTGTCATTTTAGGGGTCTTGTTCGCATCGGATTTTACAAAGTATTTTACAATATTTCACGAGATTTTCTTTACCAATGATTTGTGGATGTTTGACCCGGAGACGGATTATATGATTCGGATGCTGCCGGAGGGGTTCTTCTATGACATGGTCATGAGAATCGGTCTGGTCTTTGCCGGCCTGCTGGTGCTTCTATTTGCCGCCGCGCTTATATGGAAATGGGTAATAAAGAAAAAGGCGGATAAAATATAAGTAATACTTATAAAAGTGTTAAGATATATTGATTATACTTATAAAAGAAGTTGTGGTATACTTAAAAGGAAAGTAATACCGCGAGAATTACAAAAACGGAGGAAAATTATGAGCAGTGTAAAACGTGTGTATGTTGAAAAGAAACCAGAGTTTGCCGTACAGGCAAAGGAATTGATGCACGAAGTGATAAGCTACCTTGGAATTCAGACAGTGACAAATTTACGTGTACTCATCCGTTATGACGTGGAGGATCTTACGGAAGAGACCTTTGAAAGAGCCTGCAACGGGGTGTTTGCAGAGCCGCCTGTAGACATGCTTTATCTTGAAGAATTCCCGGTAAATGCAGAGGATAGAATTTTTTCCGTGGAATACCTTCCGGGACAGTTTGACCAGAGAGCAGATTCTGCTGTCCAGTGTGTCCAGTTTATCAAAGAGGATGAGACTCCGGTCATTAAGACGGCCACAACTTATGTGATTGAAGGCCAAGTTACGGATGCGGAGTTCGAGGCCATAAAGGCTCACTGCATCAACCCCGTTGATTCCAGAGAGACTGGGATGGACAAGCCGGAAACCTTGGTCACACATTTTGAAGAGCCGGAGGATGTGAAATATTTTGAAGGTTTCAAAGAGATGCCGGAGGCAGAACTGAAAGCGCTTTATAATTCTCTGGGATTAGCGATGACCTTCAGAGACTTCCAGCATATTCAAAACTATTTTAAAAACGAGGAGCACAGAGACCCGTCCATGACAGAAATCCGTGTTTTGGATACGTACTGGTCTGACCACTGCCGTCATACTACATTTTCGACCGAGCTTACCGATGTCACATTCGGCGACGGGGATTACCGGACTCCCATCGAAGAGACTTATAGGGAATATCTGCAGACTCACAGTGAGATATTTAAAGGCCGTGAGGATAAGTTTGTCTGCCTGATGGATCTGGCCCTCATGGCAATGAGAAAGCTGAAAAAGGAAGGAAAGCTGGAGGATCAGGAAGAGTCTGATGAGATTAACGCGTGCAGCATCGTTGTGCCTGTTGAGGTAGACGGAGTGGAAGAGGAGTGGCTTGTGAACTTTAAGAACGAGACACACAACCATCCTACCGAGATCGAGCCCTTCGGTGGTGCGGCAACCTGTCTGGGCGGAGCAATCCGTGACCCGTTGTCAGGGCGTACCTATGTATATCAGGCGATGCGCGTTACCGGAGCGGCAGACCCGACGGTGTCTGTGCAGGAGACTATGAAGGGAAAACTTCCGCAGAAAAAGCTGGTGCGCAGTGCGGCACACGGTTATAGCTCTTACGGAAATCAGATTGGCCTTGCAACCGGCATGGTAAAGGAAATCTACCATCCGAATTATGTGGCAAAGAGAATGGAAATCGGTGCGGTATTGGGCGCGGCGCCGAGACGTGCGGTTATCCGCGAAACATCGGATCCGGGCGATATCATCATCCTGCTTGGAGGGCGCACTGGCCGTGATGGATGCGGCGGGGCTACCGGCTCATCCAAGGTACACACCGAAGAGTCTATTGAGACGTGCGGCGCGGAAGTGCAGAAGGGGAATCCGCCGACAGAGCGGAAGATTCAGCGCTTGTTCCGCAGAGAAGAAGTAAGTAAGCTGATTAAAAAGTGTAATGATTTTGGTGCCGGAGGGGTGTCTGTAGCAATCGGAGAGCTGGCAGACGGCTTAAAGGTAGATTTGGATAAGGTTCCGAAGAAATATGCGGGACTGGACGGGACTGAGATCGCAATCTCTGAATCTCAGGAGCGTATGGCTGTCGTAGTATCGCCTGAAGACGCAGAACAGTTTCTGGCTTACGCGAAAGAAGAGAATCTGGAGGCGGTGAAAGTTGCGGTAGTGACGGAGGAGCCGAGACTTGTACTCTCTTGGAGAGGCAAAGATATCGTAGATATTTCCCGGGCATTTCTTGACACGAACGGTGCGCATCAGGAAACGACCGTTAAAGTAGACATCCCGATGGAGGAGGACAGTCCTCTCGTACAGTTTGTGGAAGTCGGGGATGTGAGGGAAAAATGGCTGAATACTTTGAAGGATTTGAATGTGTGCTCACAGAAGGGTCTGGTGGAGATGTTTGACGGCTCCATCGGCGCGGCGTCTGTTTTTATGCCTCACGGCGGTAAATATCAGATGACAGAGACACAGAGCATGGTGGCAAAGCTCCCGGTGATGAATGGCAAATGTGACACGGTGACGATGATGAGCTATGGGTTCGACCCGTATCTGTCAAGCTGGAGCCCATATCATGGCGCTGTCTATGCGGTGACAGAGTCCGTGGCAAAGATCGTGGCCACAGGCGGTGATTACCGCAGGATTCGATTCACATTCCAAGAGTATTTCCGGCGTATGACGGAGGACCCGTCCAGATGGAGCCAGCCTTTTGCGGCACTTCTCGGAGCCTACAAGGCACAGATTGGATTCGGACTTCCTTCCATTGGTGGTAAGGACAGTATGTCCGGTACGTTTGAGAATATCGATGTTCCACCTACATTAGTATCCTTTGCTGTAGACATTGCAAAACAGCAGGACATTATTACACCGGAACTTAAGAATGCGGGAAATAAACTGGTATGGCTGCGTATAGACAAAGACAGCTACAGCCTGCCTGTATATGAAAAGGTGATGGAGCAGTACGGCAAATTCACGGAGGACATTGGCGGCGGACGCATCGTTTCTGCATACGCCCTTGACCGCCACGGCGTGATTGCGGCAGTCAGCAAAATGGCGTTCGGCAATGGCATGGGTGTCAAGCTGGAGCACAATCTGGATGCCAGAGAGCTGTTTGCACCTGCATTTGGCGATATTGTGGCAGAGGTTCCGGCTGATAAGCTGGGAGAGCTTCAAATAAGTTATACGGTAATCGGTGAAGTGACAAGCGGACAGACACTTTCCTACCGCGATGCGGTAATCACATTAAAAGAAGCCGGGGAGGCATGGACGGAGACGCTCGAAAATGTATTCCGCACCGTTTCTGATGAAGCTGGGACAGAAGAAGTGGCATCTCCTCTTTATAAGACAGAGGATATCCATATCTGCACCCATAAGATAGGCCAGCCCACCGTGTTTATTCCTGTATTTCCGGGAACGAACTGTGAATACGACAGTGCAAGGGCATTTGAGCGTGCCGGAGCCAAGGTGATAACCCGTGTATTTAAAAATATGGATGCGTCCGATATTTTGGATTCGGTGGCAGAATTTGAAAAAGAGATTGCCAAGTCACAGATTATTATGTTCCCGGGAGGCTTCTCAGCGGGTGATGAGCCGGATGGCTCCGCAAAGTTTTTCGCGACAGCGTTCCAAAATGCGAAGCTGAAGGAAGCGGTTGAAAAGCTTTTGGGCGAAAGGGATGGATTGGTCCTCGGTGTCTGCAATGGTTTCCAGACATTGGTAAAGCTTGGTCTGGTGCCTCACGGAGCGATTGTAGGACAGACATCGGATTCACCGACACTGACATACAACACAATCGGCCGCCATATCTCCAAGATGGTTTACACAAAGGTCGTATCGAACAAATCACCGTGGCTTGCGCAGGCAGAGTTGGGTGGTGTGTACACAAATCCTGCTTCCCACGGAGAAGGAAGGTTTGTTGCCAGCGAAGAGTGGCTCGACAGGTTGTTTGTCAATGGTCAGGTAGCAACACAATATTGCGATGTGAGCGGCAATGTATCCATGAACGAGGAGTGGAACGTCAACGGTTCTTACCGCGCGATTGAAGGCATTACAAGTCCTGACGGGCGTGTGCTTGGAAAGATGGCACATTCTGAGCGCCGTGCCGACGGAGTGGCGATTAATATTTACGGCGAACAGGATCTCAAGATATTTGAATCAGGAGTCGCATATTTTAAATAGTTTCAATGAAGTTAAGACCATGGGGGCGAAAGCTCCCATGGTTTTTATTGATATAGGGAATCTCCTGTATTGAAAATATATTTCATACGGAAATGTACAGTTCATAAAAAAAGACAAATGCAGGAAATGAAGAGTATACTTGCATAAAAAGAAAAATAAATCAATAAAACAGGTGAAAAAACAACCATAATTGAAATAGAATGCGCTCTAATATTCAAAAAAATACACAAATAATGGAAAAAATCTTGACATGAGGGGATGATTGTTTTAAAGTGATAAAAGACTAATAGATTCAGGAGGTAGTGAGTAGTATGTCTTATGTTGATGAAGTGATTGAGTTGGTAGTAAAGAAAAATCCGGCAGAACCAGAATTCCATCAGGCAGTTAAAGAAGTGCTGGAATCTCTTCGACTTGTAGTGGAAGCGAATGAAGAAAAATATAGAAAAGACGCGCTGCTGGAGAGGCTGGTAGAGCCTGAAAGGCAGTTCAAATTCCGTGTCCCGTGGGTGGACGACAAAGGTCAGGTTCAGGTCAATACAGGTTACCGTGTACAATTTAACAGTGCGATCGGGCCATATAAAGGAGGCCTCCGCCTCCATCCGTCTGTAAATCTTGGTATCATCAAATTCCTTGGGTTTGAACAGATATTCAAGAATTCTCTCACCGGACTGCCAATCGGCGGTGGAAAGGGTGGATCTGACTTTGATCCAAAGGGGAAGTCGGACCGTGAGGTAATGGCGTTCTGCCAGAGTTTTATGACAGAATTGTGTAAATATATCGGCGCCGATACAGACGTTCCCGCTGGGGATATCGGTACGGGAGCGAGGGAAATCGGATATATGTACGGTCAGTATAAGCGTATCCGTGGACTGTCTGAAGGTGTGCTCACAGGGAAGGGATTAAGTTATGGCGGCTCTCTGGCGCGTACAGAAGCTACCGGTTATGGTCTTTTATATCTGACGCAGGAGATGCTGAAGCTGAATGGACATGAGCTTTCAGGAAAAACGGTGGCCGTATCCGGCTCGGGTAATGTTGCGATTTATGCGACGCAAAAAGCCCAGCAGCTGGGGGCGAAAGTAGTAACGGTCAGCGATTCTACAGGATGGGTATATGATGCGGACGGAATTGATGTCGACGCATTGAAAGAAATCAAGGAAGTAAGCAGGGCCAGACTTACAGAATATAAGAGCTATCGACCTAATTCAGAGTATCATGAGGGGCGCGGCGTATGGTCTGTGAAGGTAGATATTGCACTCCCCTGTGCGACGCAGAATGAGCTGCTGTTAGAGGATGCAAAACAACTGGTGGCAAATGGCTGTATTGCGGTAGCGGAAGGGGCCAATATGCCTACAACTCTTGAGGCGACAGAATATCTTCAGGCGAACGGCGTGCTGTTCGCGCCGGGTAAAGCTGCCAACGCGGGTGGTGTGGCTACTTCAGCGCTGGAGATGTCCCAGAACAGCGAGAGGCTGAGCTGGTCATTTGAAGAAGTAGACGCCAGACTGCAGAGAATCATGGTGGATATCTGCCATAATATGGCGGACGCGGCAGAGCGTTATGATGTAAAAGGAAATTATGTGGCCGGCGCTAATATCGCTGGTTTCGAAAAAGTGGCCGATGCCATGACAGCGCAGGGAATCGTATAAAGAGAGAATATATGTTACTTACTGGAATCCGGGAGGAGGTTTCCGACCGGATTCTGGATGGAAAGATGTGCATAAACTGTCAGAAAATTATTTGTTTTTCAAAAAAAAGATGAACTTTAAAAAAATACAAAAAACTGTTGACATTTGTTGAAAAATCATTGTATAATAGCAGAGCGAGTTGAGGACAACAACTTGTAAAATATGGGATCATAGCTCAGCTGGGAGAGCATCTGCCTTACAAGCAGAGGGTCATAGGTTCGAGCCCTATTGGTCCCATTTTACAGCTAAAAAGCTGTTGACAATTAAATATGGCGGGATAGCTCAGTTGGCTAGAGCATACGGTTCATACCCGTAGTGTCGCTGGTTCGAATCCAGTTCCCGCTACTTAGAAACCCTTGTATATTTGCAAGGGTTTTTCATATATCTGGGTATATTACTAAGGAGAAAAGATGAGGACAAGTAAGCTTACTGAAGGAAAAATATGGAGTACACTGTTAAATTTTGCGATTCCCTTTCTTATGGCCAGCCTGCTTCAGGCGCTCTATGGGGCGGCGGATTTATTCATGGTAGGACAGTTCGCGGACTCTGCGGCTGTATCTGCTGTTGCCAGTGGAAGCCAGATTATGCAGACGCTCACGGGAGTCGTGCTGGGAATATCCACAGGAGGGACAGTTCTGATCGGCCGGTATATTGGCGCAAAGGATGAAGAAGGTGCGGCCAGAGCAGTGGGAACGATGTGCATCGTTTTTGCGGGATTGGCGCTGCTTCTGACACCGCTTATGACCGCGGCGAGCGGCGGGGTTGTCACATTGATGCAGATGCCGACGGAAGCGGTGCATTATGCCAAAGAGTATTTGTTTATCTGCTCCTGTGGGATTCCGTTCATTATTGGATATAATGCGGTCAGTGGTATCTTCCGTGGGATGGGGGATTCCCGCACTCCGGTTTATTTTATCGCCTTGGCGTGTGTGGTTAACGTAGGGCTGGATTATCTACTGGTTGCCAGATTGCATATGGCGGCGGCAGGAGCGGCTGCTGCCACGATTACGGCGCAGGCTGTCAGCTTTTTGGCGGCGCTTTTCTATATGGTGAAGAGAGGACTGGCCTTTCCGTTCGGGCGGAGGCATCTTCGGTTTCATACGCCCTCGGCGGTCTTCATTTTCAAAGTAGGCTGTCCGCTGGCGCTTCAGGATGCCCTTGTCAACATGTCGTTTCTGATTATTACGGCAATTGTCAACAGTATGGGGGTAATCGCCTCGGCGTCGGTAGGTGTAGTAGAAAAGATATTGGGATTCGCTATGCTGCCGCCGGGAGCATTTTCTTCTGCGGTGGCGACTATGACGGCACAGAATATAGGAGCAGGTAAGCCGAAACGGGCTCTTCGGGGACTTCAATTTGGAATTTTGTATTCCCTGATATTTGGTGTGATTGTATTTGTGACGGCTCAAATCACGCCGGAGACAATCACTTCTATTTTTACGACGGATCGTCTGGTCGTGGAGGGGGCTGCCCGGTATTTTCAATCATTTTCCATCGATTGTATGCTGGTCGCGTTCGTGTTCAATATGAACGCCTATTTCAGCGGGTGTGGAAGGTCTGTCATTTCAATGGTGCATAGCCTGCTGGCAACATTCTGTGTGAGGATACCGGTATCCTATTTCGTGAGCCGGATGGAAGGGAGCACCAATGAAATTTTGAGGATGCTTGGATTTGCCGTACCTATGGCAACAGCATTTTCGCTGGCTGTGTGTACCGTATATTTTATATGGCAGAAAAAGCGTGGCAATTCTAACGTAGATGTGATAAAATAGGACAATGAGCAAAGAATACACGGAGGAAAAAAGATGCAGACAAGGACAAGAAAAATATTTATGGCGTTCGTGGGCGCATATTTAGTATATATGGGAGTTCAGTTGGTGAACAGCGCTGTCAAAGGCAATCCACAGAATAAGATTTTATTTATTATATGCGGTGTGGTCTTTGCGCTGTTCGGCGCTGCTACCGTCATATTTAATATCAAGGAATATATAAAGGCCGGTAAGGAAGAACAGGAAGCATTGGACGAAGTTGAGGACGACAGCAATTCCGGACAAGACGACGATGATTCCGGACAGAACGATGGTGCCGGGGAGCAGGAAGAAGATAAGGATTCTGAAGAAGGGAAATAGACAATATATGAGAGTTGGAATGGGTTACGATGTCCATAAGCTGGTAGAAGGACGGGAGTTGATTTTAGGAGGGGTGAGGATTCCTTATGAAAAGGGCCTTCTCGGCCATTCTGATGCTGATGTCCTGCTGCACGCTGTCATGGACGCACTTCTCGGAGCGGCGACCCTTGGCGATATTGGAAAGCATTTTCCTGATACCGATGCTGAGTATAAGGGAATATCCAGTATAGAGCTTTTGAAGCGTGTGGGAAAGCTGCTGGATGATGAGATGTACATTGTGGAAAATATTGATGCGACAATCATTGCACAGCGCCCGAAGATGCGGCCTTATATCCAAGAGATGGAGGCCAATATTGCGGCGGCCTTAGGGATTCGTGATAATCAGGTCAATATAAAGGCGACTACAGAAGAGGGGCTTGGGTTTACCGGAAGTGGTGAAGGCATTTCTTCACAGGCAATCTGCGCGATTGAGAAGCTCACCAATCTTAGGAGTGTGGATGTCACGCAGGTAAGCCGTTCTTGTGCCGGATGCGGGGGCTGCGCCTATGATTCTTAAGAGATTAAAGCAGAGTGAGAATCTGTTGACAAGGCCTTTGTGGGAGCGGGTGTTCGATGAAGACACGCAGGCTTTCGTCGAATATTATTATACAGAGAAGATCAAAGACAATGATATTTATGTGATAGAGACCGATGGTGCCATACGCTCTATGATTCATTTGAACCCTTACGTTCTGCATGTAGGGCCAAGAGAAGTGGCAGGCCGCTATATTGTCGGGGTTGCTACCGACATTTTGTGCAGAGGACAGGGATATATGACCGAGCTGCTGAAAAAGTCTATGCGGGACATGTACACGGCACATCTTCCGTTCACCTTTTTGATGCCTGCGGATGAGAAGATTTATTATCCCCATCATTTCCGCTTTATATATGCGGCGGAGCAATGGCGGATTTCATTGTGTCCGGATGAGGAGACAGAACAGGAGATTCATGCAGAGCCTCTTCTTACGAATGCTATGAAAGCCTCGGAGCGGGCAGGGAATAAGATAGAGCTGCGCAGGGCGGAGAAAGTGGACTGCAAACGCATGTCAGAGTTCGCTGAATATCTGCTGCGCGATACTTGCCAAGTGTACGCCAAACGTGACCGCAGATATTATGAGAGGCTTTTGGAGGAACAGATTAGTCAAAAGGGCGGAATCATGATTGCGGAGGAAGATGACTCCATCAAGGGAATGTTTATTTATGATGATGAAGCAGGCTTTTCTGTGCGGGAGCCCATGACTGCTCCCGGATATGAGTTGGTGTTCGAAGAACTGGGAATTCGGTTCGAGAAACAGCCGAAGAAAAAACCTATCATAATGGCCAGACTGCTTCACATAGAGACTTTGCTTTCCTGTATGGTGTGCTGGGAGGAGATGAATGTCAAATTCTGGCTGGTAGACCCTTTAATACAAGAAAACAATAAGCTGTTTATGATAAAAGGCAATTGTGAGCATCTTGTGGTGCGCACGAAACCTGCCGTGAAGCCGGAGGATGACGTACAGCTTATCAGTATCAGCGCGCTGGCAAGTATTTTGTTCGGTTACAAGTCGCTGGAGGCCATTGAGAAAGAGGAACAGGAGACATTTTCGGATGAGTTTAAAGGCGAGATGCGCAAACTGGTCCCGCTGCAGAATGTTTTTCTCAATGAAATTGTATAGGTTCATGGTTGACAAAATAAAATAATTCGCATAGTATATAACTAGATATGGGATATAAAGAAGAAAGACGAGGAACGAAAAGAGTAACATTCCGGAAGCTTGAAAGAGAGGGACTGTCACCGGCTGAGAGCAGACCTGAAGATAGGGAGTGTGAAGTGCATTCGGGAGTTGATTCGGCGAACTGCTAATTTGGCATAGTAGCCGGGTACGGAGCGCATCCGTTACATGCAGCAAGTGAAAGGTTAGAAAAGTTTTAATCTTTTAATAGAGTGGAACCGCGGATAGACTTCGTCTCTGGATTTTTAGAGACGAAGTTTTCTTTTTTTAAAAAGGAGTTGATTAAGTGGGGATTATTTCGTATATCAGAGATGAGATTGCGGTAGTCAGAGACAGGGACCCTGCAATTAAGTCTGGCATGGAAGTACTGCTGTATCCAAGCTTTAAGGTGATACTGCATTACAGACTTGCCCACAAATTATTTTTGAAGAAGCATTATTTTTTGGCCCGCTGGATATCCCAAAGGGCGGTGCGCAAGACGGGGATTGAGATACATCCGGGAGCGCAGATCGGAAAAGGATTGTTTATTGACCACGGCAGCGGTGTGATTATTGGAGAGACCGCTATCCTTGGGGATAATGTGACACTGTATCAAGGAGTTACGCTCGGGGGCACTGGCAAGGAGCAGGGAAAGCGCCATCCTACGTTGGAGGACAATGTTATGGTCAGTGCTGGTGCCAAGGTTCTTGGCTCTTTCACGGTAGGAAGGAATTCAAAGATAGGAGCCGGCTCTGTGGTGATTGAGGAAGTTCCGCCCAATTGCACGGTCGTCGGAGTGCCGGGGAGAGTCGTAAGGATGGGGGATCAGAAGCTGCCCAGAGCAGAACTTGACCAAATCCATCTGCCCGATCCGGTGCTCAACGATATCAGGGAGCTTCAGGCAGACAACCGGAGGCTGAAAAGGAAACTTGATGAATTGGAAAAGAAAATAAATAAAGAAGAGGTAGAGACAAATGAAAGTATTTAACACACTGTCAAAAAAAAAGGAAGAATTTATACCGCTGGAGGAAGGCAAGGTTAAGATGTATGTCTGCGGACCTACAGTCTATAACTTTATCCATATTGGAAATGCAAGGCCGATGATTGTATTTGATACAGTGCGTCGGTACTTTGAATACAAAGGCTATGAGGTAAATTTTGTATCAAATTTTACAGATGTAGATGATAAGATTATTAAAAAAGCGATTGAAGAAGGCGTGTCCGCGCAGGAAATATCACAGCGCTATATCGAAGAATGCAAAAAAGACATGGCCGGCATGAATGTCAAATCGGCCACGAAGCATCCGCTGGCTACAGAGGAGATCTGCGGGATGGTGGAAATGATTGAGGATTTAATAGAAAAAGGATACGCTTACGAGAAGAACGGCACGGTGTATTTCCGCACGAGAAAGTTTTCGGAATATGGAAAGCTTTCCCATAAGAATTTGGATGACTTAAGGTCGGGGGGGCGTTCTCTGCTGGTGAGCGGGGAGGATGAAAAGGAAGACCCGCTTGATTTCGTGCTCTGGAAGCCGAAAAAAGAAGGCGAGCCGGCGTGGGAATCTCCGTGGTGCGACGGGCGGCCGGGGTGGCATATCGAGTGTTCTGTCATGTCGAAAAAATATTTGGGTGAACAGATAGATATCCATGCGGGCGGGGAGGATCTTGTATTTCCCCACCATGAAAATGAGATTGCCCAGAGCGAGGCTTCTAACGGAAAAGAATTTGCAAAATATTGGATGCACAATGCATTCTTAAATATTGATAACCGTAAGATGTCGAAATCTCTTGGCAATTTCCGCACGGTCCGGGAAATCAGCGAACAGTATGACCTTCAAGTGCTTCGTTTCTTCATGCTGAGCGCTCATTACAGAAGTCCGCTGAACTTCAGCGCCGATTTGATGGAGGCCTCTAAGAACGGTCTGGAGCGTATTGTCAATGCGGCGGATAATCTGAAGCATCTCTTGGGTGTGGCGCAGACAGAGAAGATGACTGGCGAAGAGCAGGATAAGTTTGAAAGGACACAGGAGTATGTAGCCGCGTTCGAAGCGGCGATGGACGATGATTTCAACACGGCAGATGCGGTCGCAGCTATTTTTGATTTGGTAAAATACAGTAACACTACGGCGGATGCTGCAAGTTCCAAGGAATACCTGCAGAACCTCCTTGATTTGATCGTGAAGCTTGCGGATGTTCTGGGGCTGATTGTGGATAAGAAGGAAGAGCTTCTTGACGCGGAGATAGAGAAGCTGATCGAGGAGCGTCAGGCGGCAAGAAAAGCGAAGGATTTTGCGAGAGCAGATGAAATACGTGATAAATTATTAGAGATGGGGATTATCTTAAAAGATACCCGTGAAGGAGTGCAATGGAAAAAAGCGTAAGTTTTGAGCTGGATTCTTATATGTGCGAGCTGTTTGAATTGGAAGAGGTGGATGCAGCCAGTTATTCACCTCTTACTTTGGCATATATTGGGGACAGTATTTATGATTTAATTATTAAAACACTGGTAATCAATGAGGGCAATAAGCCGGTCAAAAAACTGCATAAAGAGACAAGTAGGATGGTACAGGCCTCGGCCCAGTCAGAGATGATGAGAATACTGCAGCCTCTTTTGACAGAGGAGGAGCATGCGGTGTATAAACGTGGGAGAAATTCTAAAAGCGTCTCCCCGGCAAAGAACCAATCGGTTACGGATTACAGGAGAGCTACCGGGTTTGAGGCGCTGATGGGGTGGCTGTATTTGAAAAAGGATTATAAGCGCATGCTGGATTTAGTTAGAATGGGGCTGGAAAGCTTGGATGAGAAACAGGCGGTCGAGGAGTAAGAGCGTACTGGCTGTAGTGAAAATAAGGAAAGGCAGGGAAATCATGCTGGAAGAAAATGGAGTAAAGAGTTTGGTGATCGAAGGGCGCAACGCGGTGCTGGAGGCATTTCGCTCCGGCAAGCCCATCGACAAGGTATATATATTGGACGGTTGTCAGGACGGGCCGATACGCACCATAGTGAGAGAGGCAAAAAAGCACGATACAATTATCAATTTTGTCACAAAAGAGCGTCTGAACCAGATGTCGGAGACGGGAAAACATCAAGGAGCTATCGCGCTGGCGGCAGCCTATGAATATGCAGAAGTGGAAGACATGCTGGATTTGGCAAAGAAACGCGGGGAGGAGCCGTTCTTGATACTGCTGGACAATATTGAGGACCCCCATAATCTGGGAGCAATCATCCGTACTGCTAATCTGGCGGGGGCGCACGGAGTGATTATTCCTAAGCGGAGAGCGGCAGGACTTACGGCTACGGTGGCCAAGACTTCTGCGGGAGCGCTCAATTATACACCGGTTGCCAAGGTCACGAATCTAGTGAAAACGATGGAGGAGCTGAAGGAGAAAGGCCTCTGGTTTGTATGTGCAGATATGGAGGGGGAGGTGATGTACCGTGTGAACCTTAAGGGCCCCATCGGTCTGGTCATCGGCAATGAAGGAGAAGGGGTTGGACGGCTGGTGAAAGAGACATGTGATATGACCGCGTCTATTCCAATGAAGGGGGATATTGACTCTCTGAATGCATCCGTTGCGGCAGGAGTTCTGGCTTACGAGATCGTCCGGCAAAGAATGGCATAGTAAAGGTTGGCGGATATGGATTATGACAAAATGACAGACGAACAATTGATTGAAAAGCTTCGCCTTGGGGACAAGGAGATTACTGATTATATCATGGAGAAGTATAAGGGGCTTGTGCGTCAGAATGCGAAGGCTATGTATCTTCTCGGTGGTGAAAATGATGATTTGATTCAGGAAGGAATGATTGGCCTGTTTAAAGCTGTGCAGGATTATAACCCGGAGGCAGGCACATCATTTTACAGTTTTGCCCAGCTATGCATTTCCCGGCAGATATATACAGCCATGAAGGCGGCCAGACGGAAAAAGCACATTCCGTTGAATTCTTACGTTTCTCTCTATGCAGAGGAGGAGGATCAGGAAGGAAGAATGCCGCTGGCGGAGACGATTGAGGCAGGAGCGGAAAGCAATCCTGAGGAAGCACTTCTCGGCAAGGAATACGCGCGTGCTTTTGAAGAAGAGCTGAAAGAGCGCCTGAGCAAACTTGAGAATCGGGTGCTTTATCTGCACCTTTTAGGTATGGATTATCTGACAATTGCAGATATTATTGGGAAGAGTCCCAAGACGGTCGACAATGCGCTTCAAAGGATAAAGGCAAAAGCGAAAGAACTTGTAAAATAGATATTTTCCCGATTATCCCCGAATTATCACGATTTCGACAAAACCTTCTAAAATTCTTTATATTATAACAAAGGAATGAAATCTTATGACAGGAGAAATGAAAGATGGATGAGAAGGTGGAATCTGTTTTGAGGAAATTGGGGATTACCGCGAGATATAAGGGGCATGAATATATTCAACTGGCATTTCGGCTGATTGAACACGATGAAGAGATTTTGACGGGAATTACAATATTATTGTACCCTGAAATCGCAAAGACACTGGACGTGCCGGTACATAATGTTGAATATAATATACGCACTGCAGTGATGAAATCATGGAAGATGAACAGGCCGCTGCTGGAAGAAGTCTGTGGGTACAAATTGTATAAGCCGCCGTCGAATGCAGAATTTCTTGACGCATTGTTGTATTATGTCCGGCATTTAAAAGAGTAGTTGATGTTTTTGAGGGGAAGGCCGCCTGAAAAGGTGCGTTTTCCCTCCCGAAAAATGGAGAATTTCCATCTTAGATATTGACAATCAGAAGGGGAATATGATATATTTAACAAGTCGCAAAAATGCGTGCTGCCTTGGCTCAGTCGGTAGAGCGTCGCCTTGGTAAGGCGGAGGTCGGCGGTTCGATTCCGCTAGGCAGCTTTCATAACTCCCGTTAAGGGAGTATTTTTTTATTACATAGGTAAGTTCTTTGAATTTATCTATGTAATAAAAAGCCCTCCGGGGAGGATGCGCACAATATTAAACGATAGAGAGTTGAGGAGGAACATCATGGCAGAAGAAATGGTTTCAAAAAATTTTATCGAGCAGGAAATCGATAAAGATTTACAGGAGGGAGTATACGATCATGTCTGTACCAGATTCCCGCCGGAGCCCAACGGATATCTGCATATAGGGCATGCAAAATCTATCCTTTTGAACTATGGACTTGCTCAAAAGTATAATGGTACGTTCCACATGCGTTTTGATGATACGAACCCTACCAAAGAAAAGACTGAGTTTGTGGAGTCCATCAAGGATGACATCCAGTGGCTTGGGGCAGACTGGAAGGAGCATCTTTACTTTGCTTCGGATTATTTTGACACCATGTATGAGTGTGCGGTTCTTCTAATCAAGAAGGGAAAAGCATATGTATGTGATTTGACGCCGGACGAGATTAGGGAGTACAGAGGGACACTTACTGAGCCGGGGAAGGACAGCCCCTATAGGAACCGGAGTGTCGAGGAGAATCTCGCCTTATTCGAAGGAATGCGTGCGGGCCAGTACAAAGACGGAGAGAAGGTTCTCCGCGCTAAAATTGATATGGCCTCACCTAATATTAATATGCGTGACCCGATTATTTATAGAGTAGCTAGGATGAGCCACCACAATACGGGAGACAAATGGTGCATTTACCCGATGTATGATTTTGCCCATCCGATCGAGGATGCGGTAGAAGGAATTACACATTCTATCTGTACATTGGAGTTTGAAGACCACAGGCCGCTTTATGACTGGGTCGTGAGAGAATGTGAATTTGAGAATCCACCTCGTCAGATTGAGTTTGCTAAATTATATTTGACAAATGTGGTGACAGGAAAACGCTATATCAAAAAACTGGTGGAGGACGGGATTGTAGACGGCTGGGACGATCCGAGGCTGGTATCCATCGCGGCGCTTAGACGGCGCGGCTTCACTCCGGAATCTATCCGTATGTTCGTTGATTTGTGCGGAGTATCCAAAAGCCAGAGCTCCGTCGATTACGCAATGCTGGAATACTGTATCCGGGAAGACTTGAAGCTGAAACGTCCTCGAATGATGGCAGTCCTAGACCCTATCAAGCTTGTAATCGACAATTATCCGGAGGGGGAGACAGAGTATCTGGACGCTCCCAACAATCTGGAAAACGAAGAGCTTGGAAGCAGGAAAGTGCCGTTCTGCAGAGAACTTTATATAGAGCGTGACGACTTTATGGAAGAGCCTCCGAAAAAATATTTCCGGCTGTTCCCGGGGAATGAGGTCAGGCTCATGAACGCCTATTTTGTTAAATGTGTGGATTATGAAAAGGATGAGAATGGAAATGTGACGGTAGTGCACTGTACTTACGATCCGGAGACGAAGTGTGGAAGTGGATTTACCGGCCGGAAGGTGAAGGGTACGATCCATTGGGTGCCGGCTCCCTACGCAGTGAAAGCGACGGTTCGGCTTTATGAGAATCTGGTGGATGAAGAAAAGGGCGTGTACAATAAGGAGGATGGTTCCTTGAATTTGAATCCCAATTCATTGACTGTCAAGGAGATTTATGTAGAACCCAATTTTGAAGACGCAAAGCCTTATGACAGTTTTCAGTTTGTGCGTCAGGGATATTTCTGCATAGATGCTCACGACTCAAAACCCGATGCACTTGTGTTCAACCGTATCGTATCCCTGAAAAGTTCATTCAGGCTGCCTAAATAAATACGGATATGCATTAATAAGAAAAGGAATCGGGTCCCAACCCGATTCCTTTTACGTACATACATTATTCACTTTTCTGAGTGGATGCGTCAGATGCGCTGCCCATATCGGCAGCTTCTTCGCTGGCCTTCTCATCTTCTGACGCTATATCTTCCACAGCCTTGTCTGCTTCTGCCACAGCGTCTTCCACAGCCTTGTCAAATTCATCGCTGCAGGATTCTTCTTTTTCTTCTTTGGAATCGGACGATGGTGTGAGGGGCACATAGCCTCGTTCGGAGACTGCGCCTAAGTCATCGTCAAGCTCAAAGTCGTCATCCTCAAAATCATCCTCAAATTCATCTTCTAGTTCATCTTCATTCTTTTTCTTTAATAAATAGTAAACGCCTGCAGCGGCAGCTCCTGCGGCTGTTACTCCAAGCAGAAATTTACCAAACTTTTTAGCCATAATACTGCTCCTTTCCCATATCTTGCTCGTATAACTATAGTATATAAACAACTATATTGTAATACTTTTTCACAAAAAGGGAAAGTAAAATATTTATAAACAGGCGTATTTTACCAAAAAATGTAATAGATAGAGGGCGGAGGGGCGAAAAACTAAGGGACAGCGGGATTGTACGTGGGGTAAAAATGTGTTATTATTATACAATATTGTTATGTTTCAGTAACTTATAGAGAAAGGGATGCAGGACTTAGATGACGAGGGAATTAAGGCACCACGATAAAAGTCAGAGCATGGGGAAAAGAGCAAAAAATAAAGTGTTTGGCGTAATCTACAGCCGTACAGCGGTTGTGTTCGTACTTCTTCTGATGCAGATAGGCGTTATGGGGTTCACCCTTACTTATCTGGAGGGATATACCAACTATCTTTATGGAATATTTGTCATTCTTTCCATGGCGGCTGTTATCTATATTATCAATGCAAAAGGGGCACCGGAGATTAAAATGACGTGGCTTTTATTTATCTTGCTCGTTCCGGTGGTAGGTGTAGGATTTTATATATTTGTGCAGACGGAAATCGGCACACGGTACATAGGAAAGCGGCTGGAGATACTTCGCATGGAGACGGAACCCTATATGAAGCAGAATGAGAATATTGTGGAGTTGATGAGGAGCAGCCGGCTTGCGAATACGAATCTTTCTCACTTTCTGTATCAGCAGTTAGGATTTCCCACGTATGGCAATACGGATGCCCAGTATTTTCCGCTGGGTGACGATAAGTTCCCGGTGCTGGTAGAAGAATTGGCAAATGCTAAAAAGTTTATCTTTATGGAATACTTTATTGTCGAAGAAGGAATCATGTGGGACACTATTTTGAATGTTCTGGCGGCGAAGGTTAAAGAAGGCGTGGAAGTGCGCTTTATGTACGACGGGATGTGCAGCGTTGCCCTGCTCCCCTATGAGTATCCGGAGAAACTTAAGCGGATGGGGATACAGTGCAAGCAGTTCGCGCCGATCAAACCGGTGCTTTCCACCCATCAGAATAACCGTGACCACCGCAAAATCTGTGTCATAGACGGTGCGACCGCGTTTACCGGAGGCGTCAATCTGGCGGACGAATATATCAATGAGAAGATGCGGTTTGGCCATTGGAAAGATACTGCGATCATGCTGAAAGGCGACGCGGTGCAGAGCTTCACCATGATGTTCTTGCAGATGTGGAATGTGGATGAAAAAAGGCCTGACATATATAAGAAGTACTTGACCGTGAAACACAGGGGATTCCGCAGAGAACAGGGATATATGATTCCTTATGGGGACAGCCCTTATGATGATGAGAATGTGGGTGAAGAAGTTTATTTCCATATATTGAATCACGCGAAAAAGTACGTGCATATTATGACGCCTTATTTGATTTTGGATAATGAGATGATTACGACCCTCACCAGAGCGGCTAAGAGTGGGATAGAGGTGCAGATTATCATGCCTCATATTCCGGATAAACCATACGCTTTTTATCTGGCAAAGACCTATTATAGCGAATTGATTGAAAGCGGCGTTCAGATTTATGAATATATGCCGGGATTTATACACGCCAAGGTCTTTACATCGGATGACGACACCGCTACGGTAGGCACTATCAATCTGGACTACCGCAGTCTGTATCTGCATTTTGAATGTGGTGTGTTTATTTATCACAATCCGGTAGTGTATGCTATTGAGAAGGATTTTCAGGAAACATTGGATAAGTGCCACAAGGTAACCTTGACAGAAGTGCAGAATAGAAGCCTGTTTACAAAGGTATATGGACAGGTACTGCGTCTGGTGGCGCCGCTTATGTAAAAAATAAAAGGATTTTTAATGGAAATCAAAATAGGAGTATACAGACGGTTGAAAATGTAGTATAATTTTAACGGCTTCTTATAAGAGAAGCTCATAGCATTTATAAGGGATAGTTATATTAAAAGATACGCAGGAGGATTTATCATGGTTAAAGCAGTAGTTGGAGCGAACTGGGGCGATGAAGGTAAAGGAAAGATTACAGATACCCTTGCTGAAAAGGCGGATATCATCATTCGTTTTCAGGGCGGTGCTAATGCAGGACATACCATCATCAACGATTATGGAAAATTTGCCCTTCACACACTGCCGTCAGGTGTGTTCTACAATCATACCACCAGTATTATCGGCAACGGTGTAGCTGTAGATATTCCGGTATTATTTAAGGAGATTCAGTCTGTCATCGAAAGAGGGGTTCCGGCTCCCAAGATTCTGGTATCTGACAGAGCACAGATGGTGATGTCCTATCACAAAAATTTTGACGCATATGAAGAGGAGAGGCTGGGCGGCAAATCCTTTGGCTCTACCAAATCTGGAATTGCACCGTTCTACTCAGACAAATACGCAAAAATCGGATTTCAAATCAGTGAATTGTTCGACGCAGAGCTGCTGAAGGAAAAAGTAGTGCGCATTGCAGAGCAGAAAAATGTGCTTCTGGAACACTTATATCATAAACCGACGATTAATCCTGATGATTTATATAATGAACTAATGGAATACAAGGAGATGGTTGCGCCGTATGTATGCAATGTTTCTTTATTCCTTGACAGAGCGCTGAAAGAAGGGAAAGATATTCTTCTGGAGGGACAGCTCGGTACATTGAAGGATCCGGATCATGGAATCTATCCTATGGTCACATCTTCTTCCACGCTTGCGGCTTACGGCGCTATCGGGGCAGGGATTCCGCCATATGAGATTAAGCAGATTGTCACCGTTTGCAAGGCTTATTCCAGCGCTGTTGGTGCGGGAGCCTTTGTCAGTGAGATCTTTGGCGATGAGGCAGATGAGCTGAGAAAACGCGGCGGAGACGGAGGAGAGTTCGGTGCCACTACAGGGCGTCCGAGACGAATGGGATGGTTCGACTGTGTAGCCTCCAAATACGGCTGCCGTCTGCAGGGGACGACCGATGTCGCTTTCACAGTAGTGGATGTGCTCGGATACTTGGATGAGATACCAGTATGTGTAGGGTATGAGATTGACGGAGAGGTGACGACGGAATTCCCGGCCACCTATCTGTTGGAAAAGGCAAAACCGGTTCTCAAGACACTTCCGGGCTGGAAATGCGATATCCGTGGAGTTAAGAATTATGAGGAGCTTCCGGAAAACTGCCGAAATTACATTGAATTTATTGAAAAAGAGATTGGCTACCCGATTACGATGGTATCAAACGGACCGGGAAGACATGACATTATTTATCGTTAATAGTGCAAAAGAAAAGGGACTGACGGCAAAGCACCAATTTTTAGGGTCCTACAGACAAACAAGCATATCCGGACGGATATGCTTGTTTTTATAAAAACTTTCCGGGGAGATATAGGTAGTTGAAGTGGACTTGTCCACTCTATTCTATGGTTTTGTATGATTTTATCACTGGAACAGCGTAGGTATGTGTGTTAAAATATTAGAAAGCATTATTATTCTAAAATTCTAAGGGGCACACCCCAATACTGTTTATCATTTCTATATAAACGATTCAGGAATCTCAATGCTTTATTTCATTTATTGACAGCAGAGAGGTTCCCGTTAGATAAGTGAACGAAAGGATACCTCCTGCGAACGACATTTTTTGAATAAGGAGGACAATTTATGGAAAAACACACTTATCAGAAAAATACAGCAGTTAACCGTGTTTACAAATCGCGGATATTTGAAATGGTATTCAGCGACAAGAAGGAACTGTTAAGCCTGTATAATGCGGCGAACGGAACGAAGTATGACGACCCGGAGATGCTGGAAGTGAATACGTTGGAAAATGCAATTTACCTTTCGATGCATAATGATATCTCATTCGTGATTGACTCCAGACTTACGCTCTATGAGCATCAGTCCACCTATAGTCCCAATCTTCCGCTAAGATATCTGATGTATATTTCGGATCTGTATTCAAGCATGACGCGGGATGAGAATCTGTACGGCCCCCGTAAAGTGCTGCTGCCTCCCCCAAAGTTTGTTATCTTTTACAATGGCATCGAGGAGCAGCCGGACGTGCAGGAATTAAGGCTTTCTAGTGTGTTTCAGGTACCGGATGATAAACCGTCGCTGGAGTTAAGGGCCGTTATGCTGAATATTAATCCGGGGCATAATCCACAGCTGCTGGATAACTGCAAGACGTTGAGAGATTACTCTGAATATACTGCCAGAGTCAGGCGGTATGCGGAGAATGTTTCCCTGTCTGAGGCGGTAGAACAGGCGATTACGGAATGTATTAAAGAGGGGATTCTGTCAGAATTTTTGAGCAAGAACAGAACGGAGGCGAAAAAGGTGAGCATATATGAATATGATGAAGAAAAAGTCATGCGTATGATGCGTGAAGCAGCCCGTGAGGATGGC
Organism: Bariatricus massiliensis; assembly: GCF_900086725.1. Taxonomy (GTDB): domain Bacteria; phylum Bacillota; class Clostridia; order Lachnospirales; family Lachnospiraceae; genus Allocoprococcus; species Allocoprococcus massiliensis. The sequence goes on from NZ_LT574836.1 coordinate 260,667, forward strand.
TGGGAAGAAGGTCTTCAAAAAGGGAGAGAAGAAGGGAGAAAGCAAGGAATAAAAGAAGGGATAAAAGAAGGAATAAAAGAAGGAATAAAACAAGGGATAGAAGAAGGAATAAAACAAGGGATAGAAGAAGGGGTAGATCAAAAGTTAAAAGGCCTAATTTGTAAGAAGCTTGCCAAGGGAAAAACATTGGAGGAAATCGCTGAAATATTGGAGGAACCATTAGAGCGGATACAAGCGCTTGCAAAAGAGCTTGCGGAAGCTGAAGAAAAGGAAGAATAAAAAGAAAAAATATGTTTAAATCCCCCGCTTCGTACAGGAGCGGGGGATTTTGTGTAAGGTTATATTTTTAAATAAGTGGTGTGAAAATATATCTGTTACAGCAGGTTGAGGTTATGAGCAGCCGCATACTCTAGTATCTCTTCTGGCCATACGGAGGATTGGACTTCCCCGATATGTGCTTTTCTTAAATAGTACATACAGATACGTGACTGGCCGATACCGCCGCCCACTGTATAAGGCAGTTCCCCAGCAAGGAGTGCTTTTTGAAAATCAAGTTCTATCCGGTCTTCACATCCGGCAGCTTTTAGTTGGCGCAGAAGCGCTTCCTCATCTACCCGGATTCCCATGGAGGAAAGTTCAAGGGCGATATCCAGAACCGGATAGTAGACGATGATGTCACCGTTCAGCTCCCAGTCGTCATAGTCCGGCGCACGTCCGTCGTGCTTTTCGCCGGAAGCCAGTGTCTTGCCGATCTGTTTGATGAAGATGGCTCCTTTTGCCTTGGCAAACCGGTACTCACGTTCTTTCGGTGTTTTGTCCGGATACATGGTCTCCAGTTCCTGAGCGGTGATAAAAGTAATCTCATCGGGCAGGAAGGCCTCTATGTAATTGTAGCGTCTTGCCATGAACTGTTCGGTCTCCTTCAAGGCGCTGTACACTTTGTTCACGGTATATTCCAGAGTCTCCATGTTGCGCTCTTCCTTGGAAATGACCTTCTCCCAATCCCACTGGTCCACATATATGGAGTGGATATTATCGGTATCCTCGTCACGACGAATGGCGCTCATGTCAGTGTAAAGTCCCTCGCCGGAATGAAATTCGTAGCGTTTAAGTGCGTAGCGTTTCCATTTTGCCAGAGAGTGGACAATCTCTACCTCCCTGTCGTTCTGCTCCTTTACACCGAAGGAGACCGGTCGTTCCACCCCGTTCAGATTGTCGTTAAGACCTGATTCGGGTCTTACGAACAGTGGGGCGGAGACACGTGTCAGGTGTAGTGATTTGGCAAGGGCGCGCTCAAAATGGTCCTTTACTTCTTTTATTGCGACTTCTGTTTCGCGGATAGTAAGCGGAGAAGAGTAATTCTCCGGTATCTGTAAATTCTCCATGTATCTCTTCCTTTCTTAACCATATTATCTCTAGTGTAGTGGAAAACGGTATTTTTTGTCAATCACATTTTCTTAAGAAATGAATCAGGGAAACTTTAGAAAATTGACATAGGAAGGTCACAAATATCCATTATGATATAAACATAGTTGCGTGAGAGAAAGTAATTTTACATTTGCAAAATAAACAGGCATATAAGTGGGGGAAGCATAATATAATTAAAATGTCGGGTTTTATCTTTCTGAGATAAAAAATACACTGAACAGTAAAGGAGGTATTCTATATGCATGAAGAGAAAAAGACTGCAGGGCAGGAGACAATTTCTATGGAAGAATACTTATGGAAACGGCAGAAGATAAGAGAGAGGGAAGACTGGAGACGGGGAGCTGCCGGTGGCGAAGAAAAAAGTCCTGCCTGGATGGTGGCAGAACTTTATGTTTAATCAACAGGGCTAGTGCATACTGTCATTATCCTCAGAGTTATCCTTGTGAGAAAGCTTATAGAACATGGTATAAGCATATAAGAGCACAGGAACTAAGATAGTGCAGGCTATGGAGGCCTTTAAAAATCCTTGTGACTTGGTGTGGTCGATAAAAGCAAATACAAGCGTGCTTGCATACATCGCGACAAGGAGGACAACACCGATTATGGCGAGAATGCGCTTAGTTTTTTTCAAAATTAATCACCTCATAAATTTGTACTTTATACACATTATATAGAGAAAAATGCAAATCTACAAGAAAATGTTTTGCAAAGTCGGGGAAAATGCATTATACTAACTAAAGTAGAAGAAACAAAAAGGAGAACTATAAGATGAGTACATTATTGGAACAGTGGAGAGATACGGCTTATTCCAAAGAGATGGATAAAGGAGAGCTTCAGAAATTTTGGGGAACTTATTTCCAGATAGAAAAAGAAATCTATGAAAAGCTTTTGACAAATCCAGATGAAGAAGTCAAGGGGACAGTCAAAGAGCTTGCGGAAAAATATGGAATCGAAGTATTCACAATGACTGGTTTTCTGGATGGAATCAACGACAGTTTGAAAGAGCCTAACCCGATTGAGACAATGGATGAAGACACGGAAGTAAGTCTGATGTTTGACAAAGAACTGCTCTATAAGAATATGGTGGATGCAAAAGCAGACTGGCTGTATGAACTGCCGCAGTGGGAGGAGATTTTCTCAGAAGAAAAGAGAAAAGAACTCTACAAAGAGCAGAAAAGTTCCCGTACCGTACACGTGGAGAAAAAGGTATATCCCAACGACCCATGTCCGTGCGGAAGCGGCAAAAAGTATAAAAAGTGCTGCGGAAAGAACTAACAGCTGCTAGGCATTATGATAAGTATGGCAGGAAGGAGTGGACTTAATGTCCACTCCTTTTTAAACAGGGGGATAAGGTGATTTTTGGAATAATCTGTGTAGGTTACTATTTTGCGATTTGCTGTTATATAAGAAAATGGGATTCAAAATTCCCTAGAATCTGGCTGGCCTTGGGAGTGGTATCGTTTTTGCTCGGCTGGCGGTGGGAACGGCTTCCTGAAGTGGTCACCGCTGGATTGGAGATGGCAGGACTGATTGTGTTGTTGATTTTTGCTGCTGTGGAGCTTTTGATCCTTTCAGGGATGAAAGAGGATAAGTGCGCCGGGGAGGCGGAATATATTATTGTGCTCGGTGCAAAGGTCGACGGCTATCATCTCACCGATGCACTGAAGCAGCGCCTTGACAAAGCGTTATTATATCTGAGGACCCACGACAAAACAAAAGTAATCGTATCAGGTGGTCAGGGGCCGGAGGAATATGTGACAGAGGCTCAGGCTATGGCTGAATACTTAATCCGCTGCGGCGTGGAGCCATCCAGAATCCTCAAAGAAGAAAAGTCCACGACCACACGGGAGAATTTGATTTTTTCGGGACGGATCATGAGAGAAGATCCAGACACAGAGTGTATGGCAAGGACAGGGATTGTGACGAACAACTTTCATATTTACCGTGCGGTATGCATTGCAAAACAAGTGGGCTATCAAAACGTGATAGCTTTGGCGGCGCCTACTGCACCGATTATGTTTGTGAATTACATGACACGCGAATTTTTTGGAGTGCTTAAAATGTGGGCAGAGCGGAAGAAGACAAAAGTAGATTGACAAAAAAAATCTTCGTGATATAATGGATAAAAAGCGTTGACGAGACGAGTAAGGCGTGGAAGGATACAGAGAGAGAAGCCATAGGCTGGAAGCTTCTTATCACAGAACCGTCTGAAGACTACCTCTGAGCGGCTGTAAAGCAGCACGGCTGATACCGTTATCATCAAATGAAGTGGTTTCGGAACAATTTCCCGAAACAAGCGGGGTGGAACCGCGAGTTAAAAAAGAACTCGTCCCTTGCAGCAACCCAAGCTGCAAGGGACTTTTTGCGTGAAGCAAGGATTGCCAGCGGCGCAATAAGAGGGAAGGAGGGTGCTTGCACCCGAAAGCCCGCTTATTGCGGCATTGTCAGGCTGCACACGACTGAGAAGGAGCGAAGCGGAATCGAAGTGCGCTCCGTGTGCAGACTGTAGTAGCACAGGTCTCTTCTGTGCTACACTGGCAATCCGTAAGACCAGCGGCGCAATAAGAGGGAAGGAGGTACACATGAACAGTATCAATGATTGTTACACCTTGAATAATGGAATTAAGATTCCATGTATTGGCTTCGGTACTTACAAGGCTGCCGAGGGAAATAATATACAAATTTTAAAGACTGCGATAGAAGCGGGATACCGCTATTTTGATACCGCATCCTTTTATGGAACGGAAGATTACCTTGGGGAGGCGGTGAGACAAAGCGGACTGCCTAGGGAAGAGTTCTTTCTGGTCTCCAAGATGTGGAAAGAGGAGATGGGGTATGACAGGACGAAAAAGGCGTTTGAGGAAACATTGCAGCGTCTTCAGACGGATTATCTTGATATGTATTTGATACACTGGCCAAGGCCGGAGGCTTCCTGCAGCGAGTGGAAACAGTTAGACTTAGATACGTGGAGAGCTATGGAAGAGCTTTGTCAAGAGGGAAGAATCAAAGCGATTGGATTGAGCAACTTTCTTCCACAGCATCTGGAAAACATTCTTGCACATTGTAAGATAAAACCGGCGGCTGTGCAGTTGGAGCTCCATCCGGGCTATATGCAGGAGGCTGGGGTGCGCTACTGTGAAGAGAAAGGGATTTTGCTTCAGGCGTGGAGCCCCATCGGAAGACAGCGGGTGCTGAACGAGCCGCTTCTTGTTGAACTGGCGCAGAAATATCAGGTGTCCCCGGCACAAATATGCTTGAGGTTCCTTGTGCAGAGAGGCATTGTACCGCTGCCGAAATCTTCATCTATGGAGAGGATGAAGCAGAATATGGAAGTATTCGGATTTGATATTTCCACGGAGGATATGTACCGCATAGCCACCATGCCTCAGGCCGGATGGTCAGGTGAGCACCCGGACCCGGAAGTGGCACAGAAGATAAACAAAAGAAAGATTGGGGAATAGAGATGAGACCATATCAGCATAAAGTGCAGTATTATGAGACAGATCAAATGAAAGTGGTCCACCATTCTAACTATATACGTTGGTTTGAAGAGGCTAGAATTGATTATATGGAGCAGCTCGGTATGCCTTATGAGGATATGGAGAAGAATGGAATTATTAGTCCGGTAATTTCTGTAGAAGCAGAGTATTTAAGGATGGTAAAATTTGGCGACACTGTTGTCATAGAAGCCAAAATCAAGGAATACAACGGGATTAAACTTACCATTGGGTATTCGGTGGTGGACGAGTCCACCGGCATGGTGCACTGCAGGGGAATTACCAGACACTGTTTCTTGAATGAAAAGGGACGCCCTGTCTCTCTGAAGAGAGAATGCCCCCAATATCATGAAATGTTTTTAAAAGGCTTGGAAGCCTAAAAGAAAGAGAGGAAGATAATATGAAAATTACATTGAAAGATGGCTCCGTGAAGGAATATGACCAGAGCAAGTCCGTCATCGACATTGCCGCCGATATCAGTGAAGGACTGGCAAGGGTTGCCACGGCAGGTGAAGTGAACGGTGAAATTGTGGACTTGAGAACGGTAATAGACGAAGATTGTGAATTGAGCATCTTGACTTTTAATGATGAAAAAGGAAAAGGCGCTTTTCGCCATACTGCGTCACATATTATGGCACAGGCAGTGAAGAGATTGTATCCAGATGCGAAGCTTGCAATCGGGCCTTCTGTGGCGGATGGATTCTATTACGATATTGATAGGGAAGTTCCTTTAGTAGCGGAAGATTTGGAAAAAATTGAAGCGGAAATGAAAAAGATTGTAAAGGAAGCACTCCCGATTGAACAATATACAATGCCGCGGAATGAGGCGATTGCATATTTCAAAGAAAAAGGAGAACCATATAAAGTAGAATTGATTGAAGATCTGCCCGAAGATGAAGTTATCAGCTTTTATTCACAGGGAGAGTTCACTGACCTTTGTGCCGGACCGCACCTTATGACGACGAAACCTGTAAAGGCAATCAAGCTTACCAGTCTGGCGGGAGCTTACTGGAGAGGCAGCGAGAAGAATAAGATGCTGCAGAGAATCTATGGAACTGCCTACCCTAAAAAGGCAGAATTGGATGAGTATCTGCACATGATAGAGGAAGCCAAGAAGCGTGATCATAGAAAATTAGGAAAAGAACTTGGACTGTTCATGATGCGTGACGAAGGTCCGGGATTCCCATTCTTCCTTCCAAAGGGCATGGTGCTCAAGAATCAGCTGCTTGATTACTGGAGAGAGATTCACCATAGAAATGGATACGTGGAGATTGCAACACCAATCATGCTGAGCCGTCATCTCTGGGAGACATCAGGACACTGGGACCACTACAAGGACAATATGTATACAACGGTTATTGACGAAGAGGATTTTGCTATCAAACCGATGAACTGTCCGGGGGGAATCCTTGCATATGAAGCAGAACCGCGCTCTTACCGAGACCTGCCGCTACGCATGGGAGAGCTGGGACTGGTACACAGACATGAAAAATCAGGACAGCTGCATGGACTGATGCGTGTAAGATGCTTTACACAGGATGATGCCCATATCTTTATGATGCCGGAACAAATCCGTGATGAAATCAAAGGAGTGGCAAGGCTGATCGATGAGGTTTACAGTCTGTTTGGTTTTAAATACCATGTAGAGCTTTCCACAAGGCCGGAAAACAGTATGGGAAGTGATGAAGACTGGGAAATGGCTACATCGGCGCTTCAGGGAGCCCTCGATGATCTGGGACTTAACTATGTTGTGAATGAAGGCGACGGTGCGTTCTACGGTCCTAAGATAGACTTCCATTTGGAGGATTCCATCGGAAGGACATGGCAATGTGGTACCATCCAGCTTGATTTCCAGCTTCCTCTTAGATTTAACTTGGAATACACAGGGGCTGACGGAGAAAAGCATCGTCCAATCATGATTCACCGTGTAGCGTTCGGCTCTATTGAACGTTTTATCGGAATATTGATCGAACATTTTGCAGGGGCGTTCCCGACATGGCTTGCTCCGGTACAGGTAAAAGTGCTCCCGATATCTGATAAATACATGGAATATGGGAAGAAGGTTCTTTCTGAGCTGGAGCACGCCGGAATCCGGGCCGAGATAGATACACGCGCCGAAAAAATCGGATATAAGATACGTGAGGCGCAGATGCAGAAAATACCTTATATGCTTGTTGTGGGAGCAAAAGAGGAAGAAGACGGACTTGTGTCTGTGAGAAGTAGATTTGAAGGGGACGAAGGACAGAAAAATTTAAGTGACTTTGTAGCTGCTATCAAAATGGAAATTGCGGCGAAGACAGTCAGAGAAGTAAAAAGTAAGGAATAAAAATAGCGCTGTGCGCCGCTTCCTTTTCTACGTTTGTGGAATAATAGAAAATGGGATTGGGCATACTAGTACAGATTTCAGAAATAGAAGGAGGTAATAGTATGCCAGAATTAAAGTGTACAGTGCAGACATGTTTGCACAACAAGAATTTTTACTGTGACCTGAATGCAATCAAAGTAGGAGGAGACTCCGCTAAAAGAGCAGAGGAGACATGCTGTGACAGCTTTGAAGAAAGAAAAAGCGGAACATACAGCAATGTTACAGGGGAAGCAACACCTACAAGTAAAATTGACTGTAAGGCAGTGGAATGTAAATACAATGAAGAATGTGCCTGTCATGCCGGAAAAATCAGTGTTGAAGGAAGTCAGGCCTGCCAATGCAGCCAGACAGAATGTGCAACCTTCACATGCTGCGGAAAGTAGTAAAAGACAAAAAAGACACCTGTGCGGCAGGTGTCTTTTTGCGTGCCGGCAATAGTTTTTAAGATTAGTCTATAATGGTTGACTCTAGAGCCTTTGGGACGGTATAATGAAAAAGACTATGAGAGAAAAGGTGACTTAAATGGAAAAAGATGAAAAAAAGGCTTCTTCGGCCCCTTATTATGACAAAAGACCTAAATTTGGAAATAAAGGACCGTCAAAACTTCGCCAGCAGTTCAGTCAGGGGATGACTTATTTTCTAGTCATTGTAGCCTGTGTACTGTTTTACTTTGCGCTTCTCCGGCTGGACGCTATATCCGGCGCGGTGACAAAGATCATAAATGTACTCAAGCCTGTAATATATGGGCTGGCAATCGCCTATCTGCTGAATCCAATCGTGAAAAATGTGGACCGGTTCCTTGTACCGCTTCTTGAGAAAAAACTGGACAGGAAGAAAGCTCGTAAATTGTCCAGAGGAATCGGCGTCATAACGGCTATCTTATTTTTGATTGTTTTGATTGTGGCTCTGTGTAATATGCTGATACCAGAATTGTATAAAAGTATCCGTGACTTAATCTATACACTGCCCGGACAGTTGAGCGAGATGGTAGATAAGTTCAATCATTTTCAGTCAAAAGACACGACGACTCGTGTGTTCATACAAAATATTTTAGAGCAGGGGACTGAGAGTCTTCAGACATGGCTTCGCAACGACCTGCTCCGCCAGACGAACACTTTGATGTCCAATCTTACCGTAGGGGTTATCAGTATTGTCAACGAACTCCTCAATTTCCTGATTGGGCTGATTGTTTCTGTGTACGTACTTTTCAGTAAAGAACTGTTTGCGGCTCAGTGTAAGAAGATTGTGTATGCACTTATGAAGACTAATCATGCCAACATGATGCTTCATCTGGCCCAAAAGAGCAATGACATTTTCGGCGGTTTTATTATAGGAAAAATAATTGATTCCGCAATTATAGGAGTGCTCTGTTTTATCGGACTGACACTTTTAAATATGCCTTATACATTGCTTGTCAGTGTTATAGTAGGAGTGACAAATATCATTCCATTCTTTGGTCCCTACATTGGAGCAATACCGAGTGCACTGCTGATATTACTGGAAGACCCAAGAAAGGGTATTTATTTTATTATTTTCATCCTGTTTCTTCAACAGCTTGACGGGAACATTATTGGCCCGAAGATTCTCGGGGATTCCACCGGCTTGTCGGCCTTTTGGGTTGTCTTCTCCATCCTTTTGGGAGGCGGTCTGTTCGGCGTCGTTGGAATGATTGTAGGCGTCCCGACTTTTGCGGTCATTTATTATATTATTATGATGATCGTGAATCAGATGCTTGAGAGAAAGAAGCTGCCGCTTACTACGGTGAATTATGGCGTGAAGAGTTATGTGGATGAAGACGGGCAGTTCGTAAGCGATGATGTTGAAGCTGTGAGTGAGATTAAAAATGAGGATGAGAAGTCCATTCATCAGTTTATAAAAGAGGAAGAAGAACGTCAGGGCTCTGAAAAAGATGAAGATAAATAAAAGCTGGAAAGAATAATAGAAAAGGGGAATTATTATGCCGATCCGGGTACAGAATGATTTGCCGGTTAAGGAAATACTGGAAAGAGAAAATATATTTGTGATGGATGAGCACCGTGCGACACATCAGGATATTCGTCCTATCAAGATTGGATTATTGAATCTGATGCCGCTGAAGGAGGATACAGAGCTTCAGCTCCTTCGGTCTTTGTCGAATACACCGCTGCAGGTTGATATGACGTTTGTGACTGTAAAAAGCCACGAGTCGAAAAATACTTCCCTCAGTCATCTGAATCGGTTTTATGAGACGTTTGATGAAATTAAAGAGCGCAGATTTGACGGATTTATTATTACAGGCGCGCCTGTAGAGCAGATGCCTTTTGAGGAAGTAGACTACTGGGATGAGCTGAAAGATATCATGGACTGGACGAAGACTCATGTTACATCGACCATTCATCTCTGCTGGGGGGCTCAGGCGGCTCTTTACCACCACTATGGTATTGATAAGGCACCGCTGGACTCTAAGCTGTTCGGTGTCTTTTGGCATAGGGTCATGAATCGAAAAATTCCACTTGTCAGAGGATTCGACGATGTGTTCATGGCTCCGCATTCCAGACATACGGATATACCGATAGAAAGAATCCGTGCAGATAAGCGCCTTATGATTTTGGCTGAATCAGAAAAAGCAGGAGCTTTTCTTGTGATGGCAGAGAACGGGCGTCAGATATTTGTCATGGGACATCCGGAATACGACCGGATTACATTGGATCAGGAATACAAGAGAGATAAAAGCAAGGGCCTTCCTATTGAACTGCCTGAGAATTACTATCCAGAGGACGACAGTGAGCAGAGGCCTCTGCTTACTTGGCGGGCTCACGGAAATAATCTATACAGTAATTGGCTTAATTATTACGTATATCAGGTGACGCCGTATGATTTGGAGGGGACACCGTTTTAAGATATGAAAAATAAAAAGATAGGAATGACATTTATTGCAGTAATATTTACTCTTTTGCTTGCTCTTGCTTCCCGTGCATCGGCGGATACAGCCAAGGATGCGTTGACACTTCATTCAGAAGTCGGGAAAATGTTCCACGATTATTATAAAGCAGAGCCACGAGAAGGCGATGTCTATGCTGTAGGCAAAAATACTATAATCAGTAAAGAAGACATAGAGCAGGCGGTTGAATTCTATATCATAGCAGGCTTGAAGGAAGACGATGCAAGAGAAAAAGCGGAGCAGTATGTATTTGGACAGGAGGCGTTGTACTATAAGGCTATTCAGGAAGGCTATCAAGTTACGGACGAAGAAGTACATAACTATATAGAACAATGCAAAGTAGAGCTTGAAACCCTCTCGAACCGCGACGAAATAGAAGCTATCATAGCTCAGTATGACAGTGAGGAGGAGTACTGGAATCATCAATTTGTAGTGTATCAGAAAGACTTGCCGATTATGAAATATCTGAAAGATTTAGAAAAGGAATTTTGGAATGGTAAGAAGGAGCAGTCTTACGATTCATCGGCTTTGAATGATGAGGATTGGGTAACGTACTATAATTCTTTCAGAGATAGTCTGATTGGGGAAGAGGATTATCAGTTAATTGGAAAGTAATATGCAATTTAAATGGTGTCATAAAATGTCTGTTATTCCAGACGTTTTATGACACCTTTTTATTTTCTATTAATTTATCGGGAGGCTGTATCTGTTAAGATTGTTTGGCGCTTTTCTTCGAGGGCTTTCCGGAGGGAGTCGGAAATGCTTCTATCACATGTATGAGATTATCCCTGACATACCGTCTATAATTATCGGGCAAGGGAGCCAGAAGTTCCAATATTTCCTGAACGACTGGGTCATGCTCGGCAGATACACCGCTTAAATAGTCACATAATAAAAAATCCAGATGCACATTCAGGCCATCTGAAAATTCTACCATGGTCTCAAAAGAGGTGACTTGTGAACCGTTTTCGATTCTGCTTATGGTAGTTTCACTTAAATTCATTTTCTGAGCAAGCTCTGCCTGAGTAAGCCCGGCATTCTTTCGGGCCTCACGTACCCGGTCGCCAAAAGATTTTTTCATAATTGATTCCCTCGATTCTACTTATAGCTAGTTTACCATTAATAGTGCTCAATTTAGAATGATGTTATACGACTGAACTGGTTTACAAATACGCATGGTAACTGTTATTATAATGAAAAGTATAATAATATAGAGCGAGGAAGTGAGAGAATGAATTTTGAACTGTACAGGGAGGACATGGAGGCTGTCAAGATTGCACTGGGAACTTGCGGCAGGCTGGGAATGAGCAGGGAAAACGCGCTGGTGAATAGCATAGGTTATCTCAGGGATTACTATGAGATGGATCCGGAGGCGGAATATCTGCTGGGAGCGGTACTTCAGATGAGAGTTTATCTGGAGCTGGGATTTGAGTACGAGAAGTATGAGAATTTGTTCGATGAGATTTTGCGCAAAGCAGAGATGCGCAGGAGTGAGCTGTACGAGGGGAGAGTCTATGCCCCTGAGCCGATTAAACTGAACAAAAGCCAGATACGGAATATGCTGAGAAGGTGGTCACCGACAAAGCAGAACACAATGACGATCAAAGAGGTAGTGGAACACATTTTGGAAAAGGTGACCCATCGAAAATACGGAACATATTATTACCGCAATCATCCTCCGGCCAGTTTAACAGGGGATGATGTCTATGTCCTTGTCATCAATGAGAACGAATGCTACTTCCACGACATGACAAGAGAACGGTATTATACATTTCGGGATATTTAAACAATAGCTTTTTTGTAAAGAAGATAGTATAATGATTACTAGTTCACATTAGGGACTTGATAATTAAGAAATTAGATTTTTTACAATAGGTATATTGACGGCTATTTGGTAACGTGATAATATAATTGGTATCTACATGATGTAGTAAATAGTGGACGGGACAACACAAAATGTAGAATAATAGACTCCGCCGAAAGGCGGAATTTTTAGGCTTCTGCGCAAATAATTTGGGAAATGGCAGGCTTTTGGGATAAAATAAGGAGGAAAGACAGATATGGAACTGAATAAAGTTAAGGTCATTAAAAAAGATGGTACGGAAGAGGAATTTAACGTACATAAGGTTGTGGTGGCGGTCAACAAGTCGGCTTACCGCGCGCTGATTAAATTCAGTGAGAAAGACATAGAATTTATCTGCCGCTTTGTGGAAGAGAAGGTAGAGGAGATGGGCGTGGACGCCATTCCCATTGCTGAGATGCATAATGTGGTGGAAGGAGCGCTTGAGAAGGTGAATCCGGCCGTGGCAAAGAGTTATCGTGACTACCGCAATTATAAGCAGGATTTCGTACATATGCTGGATGAAGTGTACCGGAAAAGCCAGTCGATTATGTATATCGGAGACAAGGAGAACAGTAATACGGACAGCGCCCTTGTATCTACAAAGCGAAGTTTGATATTCAATGAATTGAATAAAGAGCTGTATAAAAAGTTCTTTTTGACGGTGGAAGAACTTCAGGCGATTCGGGAAGGATATATATATATCCATGATATGTCTGCAAGAAGAGACACGATGAACTGCTGTCTTTTCGATGTAAAGAATGTACTGACCGGAGGGTTCGAGATGGGGAACCTCTGGTATAATGAGCCAAAGACGCTGGATACGGCGTTTGACGTTATTGGAGATATTGTGCTCAGCGCTGCCAGCCAGCAGTATGGGGGATTTACAGTGCCGAGCGTGGACGAGATATTAGAGCCCTATGCAGAGCGCTCCCACAAAAAGCTGCTTGAGAAGTATACGGGATTGGGATTGTCTCAGGAGGCTGCGGAAAAAATCGCGTGGGCCGATTTGACGAAAGAGATGGAGCAGGGATTTCAAGGCTGGGAGTACAAGTTCAACTCCGTATCATCCAGCCGCGGCGATTACCCGTTCATTACTGTCACAAGCGGAACCAACATCAGCAAATATGGAAAGCTGGTGACAAAGACGATGCTGGATGTAAGAAAGAAAGGGCAGGGCAAGGAAGGCCATAAGAAACCGGTACTTTTTCCGAAGCTGGTGTTCTTGTATGATGAGAACCTGCATGGCCCGGGCAAGCCGGGTGAGGATTTGTTCGAGGCAGGGATTGACTGTTCTGCCAAGACCATGTATCCTGATTGGCTGAGCCTCACCGGAAAAGGATACGTGGCCAGCATGTATAAGCGGTACGGAAAGGTCATCAGTCCCATGGGCTGCCGTGCTTTCCTGTCTCCTTGGTATGAAAGAGGAGGGATGAATCCGGCGGACGAAAATGATATGCCGGTGTTTGTAGGACGTTTTAACATTGGCGCGGTAAGCCTGCATCTGCCCATGATACTGGCCAAATCCAGACAGGAGAACAAGGATTTCTTTGAAGTGCTCGATTACTATCTGAATCTGATCCGCAAGCTTCATATAAGGACATACGAATATCTGGGAGAGATGCGTGCGTCCACAAACCCACTGGCGTACTGTGAAGGCGGTTTTTATGGCGGGAACTTGAACCTCCATGATAAAATCAAACCTCTTTTAAAGTCGGCTACGGCTTCCTTCGGCATAACAGCGCTCAATGAACTGCAGCAGCTGTACAACAAAAAATCTATTGCAGAGGACGGAGAATTCGCGCTGAAGACATTGGAATTTATTAACAAGAGAGTCACAGAATTCAAGCAGGAGGACGGTTATCTGTACGCGATTTACGGTACTCCGGCAGAGAACCTCTGCGGCGTACAGGTGCAGCAGTTCCGTAAGAAATACGGAATTGTGGAAAACGTATCCGACCGTGAATATGTCAGCAACAGTTTCCACTGTCATGTGTCAGAGGAGATTACGCCTATTATGAAACAAGATTTGGAAAACCGTTTCTGGGATTTGAGCAACGGCGGAAAGATTCAATATGTCAAATATCCCATTGGATATAATAAAGAAGCAATCAAAACTTTAGTCCGCAGGGCGATGGATATGGGATTCTATGAAGGAGTCAATCTGTCTCTCGCTTATTGTGACGACTGTGGGCATGAGGAATTATCCATGGACGTGTGTCCGGTATGCGGAAGTAAGAATCTGACAAAGATAGAGCGTATGAATGGTTATCTTTCCTACTCCAGAGTGAAGGGGGATACCCGGCTGAATGATGCCAAGATGGCAGAAATTGCAGAAAGGAAAAGTATGTAATGCGTTACCATAATATTACCAAGGATGATATGCTGAACGGGGACGGCCTGCGGGTTGTTCTCTGGGTGGCAGGGTGCAGCCATTGCTGTAAGGAATGCCACAATCCAATCACATGGGACCCGAACGGAGGCCTGTTTTTCGACGATGCGGCAAAGAAGGAAGTTTTTGACGAGCTGGATAAAGACTATATCAGCGGCATCACCTTCAGTGGTGGAGACCCGCTGCACATAGCGAACGCCTATGATGTGACAGAATTGGTGAGGGAAATCAAAGAAAAATATCCGAAAAAAACAATCTGGCTGTACACCGGTTCTCTGTGGGAAGAAGTAAGGCATATGGAAATTGTCAAATATATTGATGTATTGGTGGACGGAGAGTTCGAGATAGAGAAGAAAGACGAGGCCCTTCACTGGAAGGGGAGTTCTAACCAGAGAGTTATTGATGTACAAGAATCATTAGACAAAGGAGAAGTAAAGCTGCATGAAGAGGATTGCCAAGTTTCATAAAGTGAGCCTGCAACAATTTGCCGAGGGTTTCCAAGATACGTTCGAAGGCGTGAACGAAGAGAAAGTACAGGAGCTGTACAGTCAGATAAAGCTGCCGAAGCGCGCGACGAAAGGGAGTGCGGGGTATGATTTCTATGCGCCGGATGATTTCGTGATCGGGCCGGGGGAGACGGTAAAGATACCGACCGGAATCCGGGTGGAGATGGAAGAAAATTGGGTGCTGAAATGTTATCCCAGAAGTGGTCTTGGTTTTAAATACCGGCTTCAGCTCAACAACACGGTGGGGATAATAGACAGTGACTATTTTTATTCCAAGAATGAGGGCCATATTTTTGCAAAACTGACGAATGACACGAAAGAAGGAAAGACCGTAGAAATAGCGAGAGGAACGGGATTTATGCAAGGGATTTTTGTGGAATACGGCATTACAGTGGATGATGAAGCCGAGGGTATCAGGGACGGTGGATTTGGAAGTACAAGTAAATAAAGTTGTTCATTTTGCCCCCGGGCTGTGTATATTTCCACAGTCTGGGGGGCATTCTAACTTCATATAGCAGATTTTAATATATGGAGGAGCGAGGAATGGAAAAGCAGACGATCAGTAAGGAATTGAAGAAGAATGTAATGTATTTGTCAAATGTTCTTCCCGTGGAACAGAGCTTCGACATTATTCAGAGGAACATGGTTATCGGAGGCAGGGACAGTGCCTTTTACTTCATAGATGGGTTCACGAAGGATGAAGCAATGCTTAAGATTATGGATTCCTTTTTTGGGGTACAGGCTGAGGATATGCCCGCGGATGCCACGAGCTTTGCCGAGCGGTATGTGCCCTATGTGGAAGTGGATATACTGGGTGATTTTAATGATATACTAAAAAATATTTTATCCGGTGTGACTTGTGTATTTATTGACGGTTACGAGGCATGTGTAGCCATTGACTGCAGGACTTATCCGGCCAGAAGCGTGGAGGAGCCGGATAAAGATAAATCTCTTCGGGGCTCCAGAGATGGGTTTGTGGAGACCATTGTCTTTAATACCGCCATGATGCGCCGGAGGATTCGTGATCCACATCTGGTAATGGAGATGACAGAGATAGGAAAAAGTTCACGTACGGATGTGGCGGTATGTTATATGTCGGACAGAGTGGACAAAGATATGCTGAAGACAATTCAGGATAAGCTAGCTCAAATCCAAGTAGACGACCTTCGCATGAACCAACAAACACTTGCGGAGGCGCTGTATAAGCGCAATTGGTATAATCCTTTTCCAAAGTTTAAATTCACGGAACGGCCGGACACGGCAGCAGCCTGTCTATTGGAGGGTAAGGTAATTATTCTTGTGGATAACTCGCCCTCGGCCATGGTGCTTCCCACATCCATATTCGATATGATAGAGGAGGCAAATGATTACTATTTTCCCACCCTTACTTCACTATATTTAAAAATATCAAGAGCAATCATTACTTTCCTGACCGTATTTATGACCCCGGTTTTTCTGCTCTTTATGCAGAATCCTAATTGGATTCCGGAGATGTTCAAGTTTGTGACAATTCAAGATACTGTCAATATTCCGTTGATTTTTCAGATACTCATACTTGAGCTTGCGATTGACGGCCTGCGGTTAGCGGCTTTGAACACACCGAGTATGCTGAGCACTCCGCTCAGTGTAATCGCCGGTATCGTAATGGGAGAATTCTCGGTGAAATCCGGCTGGTTCAACTCGGAAATCATGCTGTACATGGCATTTGTATCCGTCGCCAATTACACACAGCCCAACTTTGAACTGGGATATGCCCTCAAATTCATGCGGCTGCTGCTGTTGATATTGACTGCGGCATTCAATTGGATTGGATTTGTCGTAGGATGCATTTTGGTAATACTAAGTGTGTGTGTCAATAGGACTCTTTCCGGAAGAAGCTATCTGCATGTAAAACTTAATTAAATTGTCATTGTGAATCCCATTTTTTGGTATTATAATACAGTTTGTGAGAGAAATAAGGCAGAGGAACCATAGCTGTATGAAACAGGAGAGGGATTTATGGAGAACAGACAGGATGAAAGGCTTGGAACAGAAAAGCTTGGAAAATTAATTGTGAGCATGGCGCTTCCCGCAGTGGCAGCACAGCTGATCAACGTACTTTACAACATTGTAGACAGGATTTATATCGGCCACATAGCCGGTTATGGGGACATGGCGCTGACAGGGGTCGGCGTTACGTTTCCTATATTGATGATAATTTCAGCCTTCAGCGCTTTTGCCGGAATGGGCGGGGCGCCCTTGGCTTCTATCCAGCTTGGAAAGAAAAATTACCGCAAGGCGGAGGAGATTCTTGGAACCTGTACAGCGCTCCTGCTCGTATTTTCAGTAGTATTGACCGTAATCTTTATGGCGGCCAAGACGCCAGTGCTATATGCCTTTGGGGCTACTGAAAATACGATTACATATGCACAGCAGTATATCAGCATCTATCTTATAGGTACCGTATTTGTGCAGTTCGCGCTGGGACTGAATACTTTTATCAGCGGTCAAGGCAATGCGAAGATAGCGATGCTGTCCGTTTTGATTGGCGCTGTTATTAATATTATTTTAGACCCGATATTGATTTTTGCCGTGGGAATGGGAGTGCGCGGGGCGGCGCTGGCGACGATTATCTCTCAGGCAGTGAGCTGTATATGGGTAGTTAGATTTCTGACTTCGAAAAAGAGTGTAATCCGCATCAAAAAACAGTTCATCAGGTTGGACAAAAAGACGGTGGAACATATTGCGGCATTGGGAATTTCGCCGTTCATCATGCAGAGTACAGAAAGCCTTGTATTGATTACGCTGAACAGCAGCCTGAAAAATTACGGTGGAGACTTATATGTCGGCTCCATGTCCATACTGACCAGTGTCATGCAGCTCATTTCTATACCGGTACAGGGGATGAATCAAGGAATACAGCCTATATTGAGCTATAACTATGGAGCGGGGAACAAAGACAGGGTCATCGGTACTTTTAAACGGATGTTAGCCCTGTGCCTCAGTGTCACTATTGTACTGTGTGGAATCGCAATTTTGTTTCCTGAAATATTCAGCCGTCTTTTTACGGACAAGGCAGAACTTCTGGCAGTGACTGACAGAGTGATGCCCATATATTTTCTGGGGATGACTGTTTTTGGAATCCAGATGGCCTGCCAGTCCACATTTATTGCGCTTGGACAGGCAAAGGTGTCGCTGTTCATCGCACTTCTGCGCAAGGTAATACTATTGATACCGCTTGCTTTAATTCTTCCAAGATTTTTCGGGGTGATGGGAGTCTATTACGCAGAACCCGCAGCAGACATCATATCGGTACTTACTACGGCTGTGCTATTTGTAGTGACAATGAAAAAAATTTTGCGTAATTGGCAGAAATGAGTTATACTATACTAAATAGAAGGATAGGAGGGGTTGCGCAATGAAAGAATACATAATCATTACAGACAGCACCGTGGATTTACCAAAAGAATATGTTACGGAGGAACTAGGGATACCATACATTCCACTTTCCTATATCATAGATGGAGAGACTTATGAAGACATGAGCGGGCTCACTGGTAAAGAATTTTTTGTGAAGATTCGTGCAGGTTCCATGCCTACTACATCTCAGATAAATCCAGAGCAGGCCAGAGAGGCACTTACTCCATATTTGAAGGAAGGAAAGGATGTTCTTTATTTAGGTTTCTCATCGGCCCTGAGTGGGAGTTATAACAGTGTACGAATGGCGATGGAAGAGCTGAGGGAGGAGTATCCCGGCCAAACGCTTATTGCGATAGATACACTTTGTGCTTGTCTGGGCGAGGGACTTCTCGTGTACAAGGCAGTGCAGCTAAAGCGGGCAGGGAAGACAATCGAGGAAGTGGCTGAATGGGTGGAAGCGAACAAGCTTCATATTATGCATAATGTTACGGTGGACGACCTTTTCCATCTTCACCGTGGCGGCAGGGTATCCAAAGCGACAGCTATCGTGGGTACTATGGTGAAGATCAAACCTATTATCCACATGGACGATAATGGCGCCCTGAGCGTAATTGGAAAAGAGAGAGGGCGTAAAAAGTCACTGCATAAGATAGTGGATATGGCGGTAGAACAGTCGAAGGGCTGGGAGAACGATATCGTCATGATTACCCACGGCGACTGCGAGGAAGACGCACAGTATGTGGCAGAGCTCGTGAAAGAAAAGATGGGAATCAGCAATATCCTTATCAATTGTATAGGAACGGTAATCGGAAGCCACACAGGCCCGGGCGTAGTTGCTGTATTCTGTATGGGAGAAAAGCGTTAAGATAGTAGAATATAAAATATCCGCGATATCATTCCGATATCGCGGATATTTTTATAATATAGAACACTTCGGCCCCTATGTTATAAAAATCCCTTCGGAGGATGTGCACAATGGGCAGAGGAAAGCAGCTTCGCAGCCGCACTTTGTTTTTACAGGGAGAAGAAGCCGAGCGCATTGGCGACGGAGCTTACGAGGATTGCGACTAAGAACCATGGGGCAATCCATTTAATCATGACATTGAACATCTTTTCCGATTTGAACTTTCCGTCTGTTGCTTTGACTTCGTCGGCAATGACTTTAGGCTTGATTATGAAGCCTACAAATATGCAAGTAAAGATTGCCACTATAGGCATGAGTACACTGTTGCTTACAAAGTCCATAATATCGAGGATCGTCATTTCTCCAAGCGATATGTCGCTCAGCAGTCCGAAACCGAGCGAAGGAAGCAGGCCCAGCAGGAAAGAGAAAGCGGTCACAATCAGACAGGCATTCAGGCGTTTTATGTGAAATTTATCTATGATAATAGATACAATGGTCTCCATCAATGAGATGGCGGACGTCAGGGCGGCCAGAAGGACAAGAAGGAAAAAGACCGTTCCAATTAACCCGCCCATGGGCATGCTGTTGAACACCTTGGGGAGTGTGATGAACATGAGTCCCGGACCTGCGCTGAGAGCAGATTGATCGCCGCCAGTGAAGGCGAAGACACCGGGAATAATCATAAGACCTGCGAGGAAAGCGATTCCGGTATCAAAGATTTCAATTTGGCGCACCGCACCCTCCAGATGGTTCTCTTTCTTCATATAAGAGCCGTAAGTCACCATGATTCCCATAGCCAGAGACATAGAATAGAAGAGCTGGCCCATGGCGGCGAGAATGGTCTTTACAGAAAAATTCTTGAAATTAGGTTTCAAATAATAAATAACACCGTCCATTGCTCCGTCGATGGTACAGGTATAGATTGCGATGACCAGAGTAAGAAGAACGAGAATCGGCATCATAATCTTACTCACTTTTTCAATACCCTTTTCGACACCAAGGATAACTATGACAGCAGTGATTCCTAAAAAGAGGCTGAACCAGAGAATTGGTCCGCCTGTCTGGGAGATAAAAGCAGTAAAGTAATTGTCGCCGGCCGCAGCCTGCACCTCACCGCCGATAAAAGAAGCAAGGTATTTGGTCACCCAGCCTCCAATTACAGAATAATAAGGAAAGATTATAATAGGTACAAAGGAAGCCAAAACTCCCAGAAACCCGAATCTCTTATCCAGAGCTTTGAAAGCCCCGATGGCGCTCAAACCTGTCTTGCGGCCGATAGCAATCTCCGCAATCATAAGTGTGAAGCCGAATGTGACCGCCAGTATCAGATAGACCAGTAAAAAGCTGCCGCCCCCGTATTTTGCTGCCAGATACGGAAAACGCCAGATATTTCCCAGTCCCACGGCTGAGCCGGCTGCCGCGAGTACAAAGCCCAGCCTGCTTGAAAAGCTGCTTCTTTCTTTCATATGTAATTCCTCCTCATAATCTCTCAAAACTTGTGTTTTTTTGACAAATGTATTATCATTATGCCATGAATACTATAGGATTTCAAGAAAAAAGTGTTGACAATAAAGGCTGACTGTGGTAAATTATAACTTGCGTGAAGCAAAAAATAAAGAAGAGTATCCACTCTCACCTTAGCGCATAGGGCGACTAATGGTTAGATATTGAAACAAAGCTATTATCCTGAAACAGGAGATAGTCTGTGTTGATTTATACGAAGTGGATAGTCTGAAACTATTCACTATTTTTTTATTTTATGGAGGTGCACAACAATTAGCGATTTAATGATCAACGAACAAATCCGCGACAGAGAGGTACGTGTGGTTAGTGAGAGTGGGGAACAATTAGGAATTATGCCGACGAAGGAAGCTATGAAGCTTGCGTTGGAAGCGGAGCTGGATCTTGTGAAAATTGCTCCTACAGCAAAGCCGCCTGTATGTAAGATTATCGACTACGGTAAATACAAATATGAGCTTGCTAGAAAAGATAAGGAAGCAAAAAAGAAACAGAAGACTGTTGACGTAAAAGAAGTGCGTCTCTCACCAAATATTGACACGAACGATTTGAACACAAAGGTAAATAATGCGAAAAAGTTTATCTCTAAAGGCAACAAAGTGAAAGTGACTCTTCGCTTCAGGGGAAGAGAGATGGCTCACATGCATCAGAGCAGACACATTCTTGATGACTTTGCAAAGCTTCTGAGTGATGTCGCTGTTGTTGAAAAACAGCCGAAACTGGAGGGCCGTAGCCTGAGCATGGTTTTAACTGAAAAACGTTAAAAATAAATTATTAAACATAAGGAGGAATTTATCATGCCAAAAATTAAAACAAATAGAGCAGCTGCAAAGCGCTTCAAAAAAACTGGAACAGGTAAGTTAAAAAGAAACAAAGCTTATAAAAGCCATATCTTAACAAAGAAGTCTACTAAGAGAAAAAGAAACCTTAGACATGCAGTTATCACTGATGCTACAAACGTTAAGAACATGAAAAAGGTATTACCATATCTGTAGGATAGGCAGAAGATAGAAGGAGGATTAAGAAATGGCAAGAATTAAAGGCGGCATGAACGCTAAAAAGAAACATAACAGAACTTTAAAATTAGCAAAAGGATATAGAGGAGCCCGCTCCAAACAGTACAGAGTTGCAAAACAGTCTGTAATGAGAGCGCTCACATCTGCATACGCAGGAAGAAAGCAGAGAAAACGTCAGATGCGTCAGTTATGGATTGCACGTATCAACGCAGCTGCTAGAATGAATGGATTATCATACAGCAAGTTGATGCACGGACTCAAAGTAGCCGGTGTTGACATGAACAGAAAAATGCTTGCTGAGATGGCAGTTAACGACGCTGCTGGATTTACAACAATGGCAGAAGTTGCTAAGAAAGCATTGGCTTAATACTTTGAAGTTTGAGAGAAGAGGGAAGACTCGCAGGCAGTATGCTTGCGGGTCTTTTTCATAACTTAGCAAGTTAAAGTTGACTTGCCCACTTTATTCAAATGATAAAAAATAAATTCAAATGAACGAGAGGTGTGTACATGCAAGAGCTTACTAGGCTGATCAAAGAAGATATGAAACCGGCGCTTGGGGTGACGGAGCCGGGAGCGATAGCATATGCAGTCGCTTCGGCGAAAGAATATGTGTCCGGCAAAATTATAAAAGTAGAAGTTGCCCTAAATTCGGGAATGTACAAAAACGGCTATACTTGCGGAATTCCCAATTCATCGGAATATGGTAATCTGCATGCGGCGGCGCTTGGAGCGGTCGGGGCAGACGCAGGGCTGGGACTACAGTCTTTGGCTTATATCACGGAGGAGGACAACAAGATAGCCAAGCGTATGGTGGAAGAGGGAATCGTTGAGGTCATGTTAGATCACATCGGCTCGGACATCACCATCGACGCAACAGTTAAAACAGAACTGGATTGCTGTACCGTCTACATCCGGGGGAGCCATACTGGGATTTGTGCTGTGGAGAAGAATGGGGAGATGCTCGAGGGAAGCCGTGATGCTCTGGCGCTTAAAGCGGAGCTGGCAGGGCAGGAAGAAGCAGCGGTTATCCACAAGTATACATTCCGGGAGATTTTGGACTATGTGAGAGTGGTTCCTGTGGAGGAGATAGCGTTTATAAGAGAAGCCTATACTGTTAACATGGAATTATTGAAAGCGGGTCTGGAATCCGGACATATGACTATCGGCCCCATGCTCTTAAAAGAAAATGGAAACAGAGTAATATCGGAAGACGCACAGAAGACAGCCCAGCTCTTATGTAATGGGACGATTGAAGCAAGGGTGATGGGACTAAATAAGCCGGCCATGAGCATTACGGGAAGCGGTGCCCACGGCATTATTGCAACCATGCCGCTTTATGCCTGTCATAAAGCTGAGGGAGGCGCGGAAGATGATGAAAAGCTGCTGCGGGCCACGGCCCTCAGTTATCTCATCACTATGTATATCAAAGAGTATTCAGGGAAATTATCGGCATTCTGCGGCTGTGGGATAGCGGCGGGGACCGGAATGGCATGCGGTCTTGCTTTTATGAGAGACGCGTCTGAGCGTGAGCTTATCATGGTAATTCAAAATATGGCATCCGGCCTGACGGGAATGATATGCGACGGCGGCAATCAAGGATGTGCGATGAAGGGGATTGTAGCTGTGGATGCGGCATTTAGGGCGGTGGAGATGGCCATTCAGGGAATCTGCATTGAGAATATGCATGGAATAAATGGGAAGACCCCTGAGGAAACAATGTACAATATGGGGTGCATCGCTTCCCCGGGAATGGAAAAAACAGAGAAGGTAATTCTTGAAATTATGAGCCGGACGGGGCGTAAAGCTTAAAATGATATTTAAGAAGGAGAGGAAAATCATGGAAAATAACAGAGGA
Organism: Bariatricus massiliensis; assembly: GCF_900086725.1. Taxonomy (GTDB): domain Bacteria; phylum Bacillota; class Clostridia; order Lachnospirales; family Lachnospiraceae; genus Allocoprococcus; species Allocoprococcus massiliensis. The sequence continues at coordinate 284,307 of NZ_LT574836.1, forward strand.
AATTTACGAGACATTTATTTTGCCGGAGGATGCTTTTGGGGCGTGGAGGAGTATTTTTCCAGAGTTCCGGGCGTCGTTGATACGATATCAGGTTATGCCAACGGCCGTACCGAAAATCCTACCTATGAGGAGGTATGTTCGGACGCAACTGGATTTGCAGAGACTGTCCATGTGAAATATAATCCAGAGATTGTAGGTTTAAAGACGCTGACGGCCTTGTTCTTTGAAATTATCGATCCGGTCAGTGTAAATCGTCAGGGAAGTGACAGTGGTACCCAGTACCGTACAGGAATCTACTATACGGAGACGGAAGATAAGGCGCTCGTTGAAGCGATGCTGGGCGAACTGCAAAAGAAATATGTAGAGCCACTGGCGGTGGAGCTTCAGCCTCTTATGAATTTTTATGCCGCAGAAAATTATCATCAGGATTATCTGCAGAAAAATCCCGGCGGTTACTGCCATATTGATTTCAGCAGTCTTGAGCGGCTGGAGACGTTGCCGGACGGGACGGTAAATATGACAGCTGAGTAAAATTGTGTTGACACCTATAAAAAATAGTGTTATATTACATGTAGAACAACTATAATAAATGTAACACTGCGTGTATAAGGACGTGAGGTGAGCACAATGGCAGTAAAGAAAGATTATTACGATACACTTGAGATTGATAGAGGAGCTGACGAGACCACAATTAAGAAAGCGTACCGGAAGCTGGCGAAAAAATATCATCCCGACACGAACGCCGGGGATGAGCAGGCGGAACAGAAGTTCAAAGAGGTGACAGAGGCATACAATGTCCTGAGTGACAGTGAAAAGAGAAAGCTGTACGATCAGTTCGGACATGCGGCTTTCGATGGAAACGCGGCCGATGCCGGTGCTTACGGAGGCGCATATCAGGAATATCACTTTGACGGTGGAAACGTGGATGACATTTTTGGAGACATATTCGGAGACATATTCCGAAATGGCAAGTCCGGAAGCTATGAGTATCACGGTTTTGGCGGAGGGTTCGGCGGCGACAGCTTCAGCAGGAAGGGAGCCGACCTGCGGGCAGATGTGTCGGTAAGCTTTGAGGAGGCTGTCTTTGGCTGTGACAAGATGATTAGTCTGCAGAATATGGAGAAGGGGGACGGCACGTTGCAGACCCTTCAGGTTCATATACCTGCCGGTATTGAGAGCGGGAAGAGCATCCGTCTGCGGGGTAAGGGCATGCCGGGAGTGAACGGAGGCGCATGCGGTGATCTGCTTCTGAAGGTGAATGTGGGAGAAAAGCCGGGATATGAGCGCCGGGGGCAGGATATCTATACGACATCTTTTGTTCCATTTACGACTGCCGTGCTGGGCGGTGAGATTCGTGTACCGACACTGTACGGAGAGGTAATCTGTAAAGTGAAAGAGGGCACTCAGTCAGGCACAAAGATCCGGCTCAAAGGGAAAGGTGTCGTATCGATGAAAAGACCTGATGTGTATGGCGACCAGTATGTGACCGTACAGATTGAAGTTCCCCACAACTTAAGTCAGGAGGCAAAACAGAAATTACAGGAATTTGAACAGATATACAGGCACGGCGCTAAAAAGAGACATGCTGCCGGGTAGAAAAACAGGCTCGGAATCCGAAAGGATTCCGGGCCTGTCTGGCATATTAGCTGTTGTGTGCGGCTGATACTCTTTTCAGAATATCCTGCATCTGGGCAATTTCTGTCTGTTGTGCTTCTATAATACTCTGTGCCAGAATAGTCACTTGTTCTTCATCCGTGTTTCCCAATATAGCCTGTGCCATCTCCACCGCCATCTGGTGATGCATAATCATGCCTTCTGCAAATGCTGCTTCCACATTCGCGGGTGTCTCATGAGAAGCATGGCTGGAATGGTGGGAAGACATCATTTTATCGTACCCCTCAAGATAGGCCTTTTCCTGTTCAAGGTTCTGAGCGCCTCCATCTTTGATTTCACTGGCAAATGCCTGCATCTGTTGAATTTCTTGCTTTTGCATCTGGACGATGTTTTCGGCAAGCTTACGAAGTTCCTCGTCTCTGCCGCCGTATTTCATATAGCTTTCACACATCTCGACTGCAGCCTGATGATGAGGAATCATCCCGTTCAGAAAATCCAGAGCCGCGTTGCCTGTTGACTCTACATTTGTCATATCTTCCATCATCTTAGCCATCAAGGCGTCTTGTTCTTTTAAGTAGTTGCGAAGGTTGTCGCTGCCGGCCGTGTCTGAGGACGGAGAGTCGTTCCGTGTTTTCGCGTTTCCACCAAGAGCGGCCCAAATAATCAGTAAGATGATAATAAGTGCGGCTATGCCGCATGTCCAATAAATAGTTTTTTTATTCATGATTTCCTCCATACGATTAGCATGTCCGCTGAAATTCTTTTTTATTCCCGGCTATATTAAAAATAGTCTTTATAACTTACCGGTGCTACGGGAGATAACCTGCGCTACGGTACTGGTATTATGGTTAAAATGCGCCGAAGGCGGGCAGATTATAACATGAATAGTATGGGGAGAGTTAGAAAATGAAAATGTATTATGCAAGGACACCTGAAGATTATGAGGAGTTTTTTCACCGCCAGATGGGAATGCGAAGATTGGAACATGCAGAGCAGGAGAACTTGTGGGAACATCCGCAGAATGGATGTATTATCAATTCCGGCTCTAGAGGACAGATTCAGTTTAGCATAGGAAGCTATACCGTGCCGGAAGATTTTTGCGTGGAGTATGGATATGATACGCGGTACCTGCATTTGGGAATCATATATGAAGGTACCACTTATTCGCTTGTTGAAGACAAATTAAAGGCGAGTGCGGCTCCCTCGGCCTTTTTGGCGGTGGAACATGAATGTGGGGGTGTAAATTGTTGGAAGAAGGGACAGCATCTTAAAGGGATTGAAATGTCCGTGGACATGATTTACCTAAAGGAAGTGATTCTTCCTTTTCTGGGCTTGGAGGAAGATGCTCTTTCCTTTTTGGAGGAGAATGTCCGATATACCCTTCTGCCGGACGAAATACGCAATCTGATTTTCCGGGCAGAGCAGATGATTCGGGACGGCAGTTTTACTGCCCCGCTTAGGATTTCTCTGTGTCTGGAATTTATTGCGCATTTACTGCATCCTGATAACCGGAACATATTTACCTGCGGAGAGACTGATTTTTGTAAATATATATCGGTGGGAAAAAGTCGGGTAAAAATTACAAGTGAGGATTTTAAAAAAATTGTGGAGGCCCATGACCGAATCGAGAAGGATGCGTCTTCATTTTTTACGATTTATGAGCTGAGCCGGGAGCTGGGAATCAGTGAACAGAAGCTGAAGGCAGGGTTTAAAGAGTTGTATCGGCAGACGCTCTGGGATTATGCGAACAGTGTGCGGATGCATACGGCAGTTATGCTTTTGCAGAACACAGACATGAGAATCAATGAAATATCCCAGAGGGTCGGCTATCAAAGTCAGGTGGCTTTTAGCAATATGTTCAAGAAGTGGTGTGGATTGACGCCCGGACAGTTCCGTACCCAGTCCATCAGCTGTGATGGCGTCCCATGGGAATGATGAAGGGAGACGCTGATACAGGGTCCTCCATGACGATACAGTCCAGCCCGTAGGTGTCCTTAATAAGCTGCGGGGTGATAATTTCCTGTGGAGTTCCACAGGCCATAAGAGAGCCGTCCCGCATGGCGAATAGATAGTCTGCGTAGCGTGAGGAAAGGTTAATATCGTGCAGGACCATGACAATCGTAGTACCCCGCCTACGGTTCAAATCTGTGAGAAGATCCAGTATCTCCACCTGATAGGAGATATCCAAAAAAGTGGTAGGTTCATCCAACAGCAGGATGTCGGTCTGCTGTGCCAGCGCCAGCGCAATCCAGACCCGCTGCCGCTGTCCGCCTGATAATTCATCTACACTGTTGTCTGCAAGTGCAGAGATACCCATGATGTCCATGGCTTCTTCTACCGCCTTAAAATCCTCAGTGGTCATGCTTTTAAGCAGACGCCGGTAAGGGAAGCGTCCCCTTGCAACTAGATCTGCCACCTTGATTCCATCCGGGACGGTGGGGGACTGGGGCAGGAGCCCCATAATCTGTGCAGCCTGCTTGGCGGGGAGAGAAGATACCGCTTTTCCGTTCAGCATAATTTGGCCGCCGCTGGGGCGGATCAGCCTTGAAAAAGTCTTCAGCAATGTAGATTTTCCACATCCGTTTGCACCGATGATTACATTGATTTTATTGTGGGGAATAGTCAGGTCTACTTCACGGATGACAGGACGGCTGTTATAGCCCGCCGTAACTCCTGCGGCAGCAAGTACGTGGTTATTCATAGTACATTTTCTCCTTTGCGGTTCATTTGAAGTAATAAAAATAATAGGTAGGGGGCGCCCAAAATACCGGTGATTACACCCACCGGGTATCTGACCGGAAGCGCAAACTGTCCGATAAGGTCTGAGGCCAATACCAGAACAGAGCCGGTAAGGGCAGAAGCGGCCACATTTCCTTGACTTTCCCCTGTGATTCTGGAGGCAATCGGGCCGGAAAGAAAGGCCACTGATGCCACTGGTCCGGTCACTGAGACAGCAAAAGACACCAGCAGCAGAGAGAACAAAATCAGCAGCAGCCGAATCCGCCGGACTTGTACGCCTAACGTGGCTGCGTAGGCATCTCCCAACGTCAGAATCATCAGATGGCGGTTCAATATGAGGACGGCGCCTCCCGCGACAAGGACGGCCGCCGCAAGTCCTGGTATACTCTCCATGCTTACCCCGTTCAAGCTGCCACTGAGCCAGCGCAAGGCTGCCGGAACATCATATTCTGAGGCACGCAGGAGCATCCAAGAGACCGCGGCGTTTAAAAAAGCCTGCATTCCGATACCAATGAGAATCAGCTTTCCGCTGGAAAAAACACCATTCTGTGAAAGGGCAAAAATCAAGCCGGAGACAAGAATCCCAGAGGCCATGGACAGAAGAGAGACTGTACTTCCCCTCAGGCCCAGCACAAGAATGCCTAACACCGCCGCGGCGCTGGCGCCCGAGGTGACGCCGATGATATCGGGACTGGCAAGCGGATTGCCTAGAAGTTTCTGGAAAGTGCTGCCCGCCATACCGAAAGCCAGCCCGCAGAGGACAGCTGCCAGCATTCGGGGAAGGCGCAGGGTACGAATCGTAAATGAGGCGCCTTGTATCTGCTCACCCAGAAGTACTCTGATTACAGTGGCGGGTGAATAGATTGTCTTTCCATAAGTCATCATGAGGGCTGCCAGCAGCAGTGTGATAAGGAGAAGAATGAATGAGACAAGCAGATAACGCCTCTGCCGCCTCAGGTAACCTGCTGTGACAATGTTGGACTCCTTTGTTTTCATAGAGAACGTACCTTGGCCTTTCTGATAAGAATTATAAATACAGGGGCTCCTGCCAGAGCCGTCACAATACCGGATTCTAACTCGCCTGGTCGCCCCAGCATACGCCCTGCCACATCGGACAGCAGAAGAAGGCAGCTGCCGAAAACGGCTGACAGAGGCAGGATTTTGCGCATGTCAGGCCCTGCCAGAAGACGCGCCAGATGCGGAGTCATAAGCCCTACGAATCCAATGGGGCCTGCCAGAGCCGTGGTGGCGGCACACAGAAGGACGCCTGCCAGAGCCGCCCATGCCCGGACTCTGGTGACATGGAGACCCAGCCCCGCCGCCACGTCATCGCCCAAAGCCAGAGTATTGAGAGAAGGGGCCAGAATGAAACTAATGGCAAAACCAGTAAGAAGACAGGGGAGGATTAGGCGGATATCTTTGAATTCCGCTCCGCTGATGCTGCCTGTCTGCCAGAATCGAAACTGGTCCATCACCTGTGTGTTAGGCAGCATGACGGTGTTGACCAATGACTGCAGTGCTGTTGCCGCCGCGGCGCCGGACAGAGCCAGCTTAAGCGGTGTTGCCCCGCCGTATCCCAGCGACGCGAGACCATAGACAAATGCGGCCGTGACTGCGGCCCCTGCAAACGCCAACAAGATGTATTGGCCGCCGGTGTTGATGTGGAAAAAGGTAATGCCGCAGACAACAAAAAGAGAGGCTCCGGTGTTGACGCCCAAAATGCTGGGGTCGGCGATGGGATTGCGGGTGATTGCCTGCATGAGGGCGCCTGATATGGCGAGAGACGCGCCTGCCAGTACACCGAATATGGTACGCGGAACCCGTGCCATGACCACATGGGAGGAAAAACTGCCGTCGCCGGTAAGGGCAGCGATAACGCCTGCAAAACCTACGGATCTGGCTCCGTAGGTCAGGGATGCAAGGATGCAAAGCAGCAGGCACGCGGCTCCCGTCAGGCTGATGATCACAATGCTTTTTCTCATTGTATTTTACCATGTGCGTCTGCGAGAAGGCGCAGATAATCGTCAATCTCCGAGGGGATGGAGAGGATGGACGGGGTGGTTGCACCGGCCAGAGAAGAAGCATCGTCTACGAGAACGACGGCACCGTTCTTGATAGCTGGAATCTGTGACATCAGTTCGTCCTCCTGCAGTGATTTCAGCAGCGTTTCGTCGCCATATACGACCATCATCTCCACATCCGTCAGCTGCTCCGTATTTTCACGGCTCAAGGTCACGGAAAAATCTTCACTGCTTTCTGCCAGCTCAAGTACACTTTCGGGGAACTCGAGTCCAAGATCTGTCAAATAAGACGCTCTTGGGTCTGAGGGCAGGTAGACGAAAAATGTGCTGAAATCGTCCGGGCTTATCCAGAAGAAAGCGGTCTTTGTACCCGCAAGTTCCGGGTAGGCACGGACTTTTTCTTGAATAAGAGCGTCCGTCTCGGCGACTTTTGCTTCTCCTTCCGCCTTCATTCCCATGCCGGCCGCGTTGAGGAGTGTCTGGTCACGCCAGTAGGTCTGCCATGGTTTGTCCGGGTAGGCCACCACAGGGGCAATTTCACTGAGCAGGTCGTATTCCTCCTTGGTCAATCCGGAGTATGCCGCCAGAATTACGTCCGGCTTAGCATCGCTGATTGCTTCGTAGTCAATGCCGTCGATATCGTCGAAGACTACCGGGTCTGTCTCGCCCAGCGATTCGTAGGCTGCAGATGTCCATGGGTGAAGCCGGTCTTCAGTTACCTCGCCGTAATTTGCCGCCGAGACACCTACAGGAACGACGCCCAGCGCAAGAGGAGTATCCTGATTCTCCCAGCCCAGAGTCACGATTCTTTTTGGCTTGCTCTTAAGTACTGTATCTCCGAAGGCATGGGAGACCGTGAGGGGATATCCCTTGGAAATTTCAGGAGCATCCTCTGATTTCCCTTCCTTTTTAACACTTCCACAGCCCGTCAGCAGCAGGGCAGATAGAGTCATTCCTAAAATAACGGTAATCCATTTGTTTGGTTTCATAAATTCCTCCCTAAATTTGATTGGTATAAGTTAGAAAAGACTAACCACGGAACAAGATACCATAGGAAAGAAAAGATGTCAATCTGTCCACCTAAAAGAGACAAAATGACATCTAATTCAGTTATTCTATTAATACCATTTCACCATCGGCAGATCATTGTTGATTCCTTTTGTCATAAGAATCTGATGGAGATCAATGATTCCGTTATGAAAAGTGGCGGCGCAGGAGGAGAGGTACATGTCCCACATCCGCACGAAGCGGTCATCGAACATTTTTTTCACATCGTCAATACATTCTCGGAAGTTTTTTTCCCAGCAAAGCAGTGTCCGGTTGTAGTGCATGCGCAGATTTTCAATGCCCAGCGTGTGAAATTGATCTTCTGAGACGCAGGTGAGCATTTCTCTGAGACTTGGTATCATGCCGCCGGGAAAGATATATTTTTTAATCCACGGATCTCCCGGGTACTCTTTCAAGGCGCTGATAAAGTGAAGGAGAAATATTCCGCCCGGATTCATCACCTTGTTCACACAGTCTATAAAGAGTTGGTAATTGTCACGCCCTACGTGTTCGACCATGCCCACGCTTACGACTCGGTCAAAGGAAAGGCCGGAGTCCGGCAGATCCCGATAGTCCATGAGTTCTACCGTCACATAGTTTTCAAGGCCTTCTGCACAGATTCGTCTGTTACATTCCTTATACTGTTCAGCGCTCAATGTGATGCCGGTGCCTTTGATCTTATATTTCTTGGCGGCCTCAATCAAAAGAAAACCCCAGCCGCAGCCGATATCCAGTAAGGTCATGCCTTCCTTCAGATAGAGCTTCTCAAGAATATAATGCACTTTATTGACCTGTGCTTGATACAGAGTGTCGTCATCATGAAGGAAATATCCACAAGAGTAACTGAGTGTGTCGTCCAGCCAGAGTTTATAAAAATCGTTGCCGATGTCATAGTGGCTGCGCACCTCTTTTTTCTGATTCCTTTTGGCTGTAGAAGTAAACATTAGTTTTTTTAAGGCATTTCGGTCGGTGGAGAATTTTCCCATTTGTCCGAGAAAGTAATCCAGTGCCTGATAGAGTTCCCCCTCAATCTCCAAGTCCCCATCCATATAAGCTTCCCCCAGCGCAAGAGAAGTGCTGGCGGCCAGTTTGGACAATGGAATCGTTTTTTTAAAATTGACGGTGAAGGAAGGTCTGCCTTCACCAATGAGATATTCTTTTCCATCAATTTTGACCAGAAACGGATGTGCATCAAACTTCTTCAGAAAGTCAACCATAACTTTTTCTTCTAACATACAGGTATTCTCCTTTTAAATATAATCCCTGATAGTTTTTCCGCAGTTTTATTCATCTATGCGTTCTTTCTGCTGTTTTTGCATAGAAACTAACAATAATCTAACATAACAAATGTTATTATGTGCTGGTATCCGGGCCATCCCAATGGCGGCGGAGAGAAGAAAGGAGATTAAGATGAATCATAGAAAAAAAAGAGCAGCGATTGCGCTCGTTCTCATTATGGTAATGGTAACAGGATGCGGTAGTTTTGGCAGGGAGAAAACTGCACCTAAAGTTACGGCAGGGGAGCTGGCTGAATTTTTTTTGGAAGCGGCGTCAAAATATGTAGAGCCGGCGGAAAGAGTCGAAGTTTTAGCGGGGATGAAAGAATCGGAGGAGGCGAATCGACTACAGATGCTGGTGCTTGCCGGCCGGGCGTTTGGTAAGCTGCCGAAACTAGAAGGCAATGCGGAAAAAATGGCACCTCATGCTCCGGAGCTGTCGGAAATACCGGACTGGGCGCGGGAGGCATTAGAAAATCTGGCGGGGGGAGGCATTTTGGCCGAGACAGATTTGAATGGAAAATCAGATGGTGAGAAAAAAGGAAAAGAACAGGCAAAAAATATTTTGAAGAGTTCCGTAACTATGAAGGACGCTAAAATCATTGCGGCAAGATTTTATACGTTATTTGGCACAAATGAGAAGGATGATTTTTATACCGCGGTGAATCACAAGATGCTGAACACCACAGAGATTCCGAAGACTGGAGAGACTACAGGCGGTTCTAGCGATGTGACGGACAGTACGGACAAACAGCTTGCAGGACTGATCGATGAAATTGTAAATAGTGGCCAAGACTATCCGAAGGGGAGTCCCCAGCAGAAGATTCGCGATTTTTACAAAAATTTTGTGGATACTCAATCCCGTAGCCAAGTGGGGTTAGAACCATTACAAAAATATTTGGATGCAGTGGATAAAGCAGCATCATTTTCAGAATTAAATAAAGCAATAGCAATGTCTGTAAATGAATTGGGGACTTTTGCAAACGGTCTGTTTCCCGGAATACCAACGACAGATACAAAGGACAGCAGCAGAAAAATATTGCTTCTGATGACCATGACTCCCGGTTTAGAAAAAGGTGATTATGGACAACCGGAGAAAGAAGAATATAAAGAGTACCGTGCGTCGTTAGTAGAACAGCTGCTGGCAGTAGGCGAAAGTCAAGAGAAGGCAGATTACTATGCGGACGCAATCCTAAAACTGGAAAACGATATCATACAGAATATAGAGGAGCAGGATGACTCCGGACAAGTTAAGGAGCAGAAATATTATACACTAAAGAAGCTGGACGAGATGATGCCTCAAGCGAAGCCGTCAGAGCTGTTGTCAGCTATTGGTGTGAAGGACTCTTTTGAAATGCAGGTTCTTGACGATAAGATGTTCTTAGCATTTGCAAAATGGTTTACTGAGGATAACCTAGGGCTTTTTAAAGCCATAGAAAAGGTGGTACTTCTCAATGCGTACAGCCCATATCTGGGTGAAGACTTGGCGGAGCGGTTTGGAGCTACCTATCTTACATCGGGAGATATAGCAGTGCAGACTTATCTTTCTGAGGAGTTGGGGCAGCTTTATGTCGAGCGCTATTTTTCGGCTGAATCGAAAGAGGAAATCAAGAAGATGACGGAGATGATGATTGAAACATTCAAAAAAAGAATGGAACGTCTGGACTGGCTGGAAGAAAATACTAAAAAGGAGGCGATAAAAAAATTAGATTCTCTGACAGTCTTGATTGGCTATCCAGATGAATGGCAGTTGAGCGAGGCAGAAATCAGGGGACCAGAGGACGGCGGCAGCCTGTTTGAAAATGCGGCAGCTTTTGAGGTGGAAAAATGGAAGCGTAATCTGAAAGAATTGGAAGAGCCTGTTGATAATGGCAAATTTGCGCTGGCGGCCTATACAGTCAATGCGGCTGCCAACAGAAACACCAATGTCCTATTATTCCCAGCAGGTATTCTACAGGCGCCGTTTTATGATAAAGATGCTTCTTTTGAAGCGAATTTAGGAGCGATTGGAAGCACGATAGCCCATGAAATCACACATATGTTTGACGACGGAGGGGCACAGTTTGATTCGAGGGGCAATTTAAGTGACTGGTGGGCCAAAAAAGATTATGAACACTTCCGAATGCTGTGTAAAAAGGCTGAAGAATTTTATGACGGGCATGAAGCAGCGCCGGGAATTAAAGTAAACGGACAAGAAACTTTAAGCGAGAATATAGCAGACATCGGCGGGATAGCCTGTGGTCTAGAAATACTATCCAATATGGAGAATCCAGACTATGATGCATTTTTCCGCAGTTATGCAAAGCAGTGGCTTAGAGTGGCGGACTACGACACGCTATTAGAGCTGGCAGAATCAGACATGCACGCTCCGAACAATCTCCGCAGTAATCTGGTACTTTCTAATTTTCAGGAATTCTATGACACTTATGATATTAAGCCCGGCGACGGTATGTATGTTGCACCTGAAGACCGCATCAAAATCTGGTAATGTATTTAGAGGAATCTCCGTCTGGCGGATGTACCGTTGACAGCCTGACGGGGATTCGGTACACTGAACATACTATGTGATTGGGGAAAGAAGTATGAAATTATTAGTGGTAGAAGATGAAGAGATGCTTTCGAAAACCTTGGCAAAGGGGCTTCGGATGATGGGGTATGCGGTAGATTGTGCCTATGACGGAGAAGAGGCGCTGTATCTATATGAGTTGAACCAATACGATCTTATGATTTTGGATTTGAACCTGCCAAAGCTGGACGGGATGGAAGTACTGCAGAACATCCGGAGCAAGGATTCGGACTTCCGGATCTTAATACTTTCTGCAAGAAATTCTCTGGAGGATAAAGTCAGCGGTCTGGATAATGGGAGTAATGATTATCTTACTAAACCATTTGAATTTAAAGAGCTGGAGGCGCGTATCAGGAGTCTTCTGCGCCGGAGCTTTACTACAAAAGATACTGTGTTGACTTGTGGCTGCCTGCAGATAGACACGGCGGCCCGGCAAGTTTGGTTCAAGAATCAAACGGTAGAGCTGACACGCAAGGAATATGCGCTGTTAGAGTATCTGCTGGTGCATGAGGGGGAGATGATAAGTGCGGAAGAGTTGATTGAACACGGATGGGACAGCGAAGTGGATTTGTTTTCCAATTCCTTCCGGTATCATGTCCATTCCCTTAGAAAAAAGCTGGATGCTGTGGGAGCCGAAAATTACATCGTTACCCAGCGGGGGCAGGGGTACCGTCTCCAATGTCCAAAGGAGGAATAAGGATGAAGAAGAAAACGCTGCAATTTCAGGTTACTGGAATTGTGGGAAGCATACTGATAATCGCATGTATTATATTGACCGCAAATTCTCTGTTTTCGGCTGATAGTTATTACGGGGATTACGCTGCCATGATGGAAGCGGGCCTTTTGGAATATGATTCTGTTCTTCCGGAAAATACACTTCCGGATGAGAGCGAACCAGATACCACATATCAGGAGGTTTATCACAAATTCTCTGTTCATTCAATTTGGATTATGGTGGTAACCATTCTTATTGCGTTGGGTGTGACTTACTGGGCCGTCGGGCGTTTGGTCCGGCCATTGAAAGAACTGACTCAGACTCTCCGGTCTACCGATGACCGGAATCTGGATAAACGGGTGAATCTGTCAGAGGCGCAGGAAGAGGTGCGGATATTGGCGGATGCGTACAATGGGATGCTGCAGCGTTTGGAGGAGGCGTTTCTGGTTCAGAAAAGTTTTGCGGCCAATGCTGCCCATGAGTTGAAGACACCTCTTGCTGTGATAAAATCGTCTCTTCAAGTGCTGGAGATGAATCCAGACCCAGAAAAAGCAGACTACAGGGAATTCATGGATGATACGGGCAGATCGCTGGAACGCATTATAAAGACAGTAGAAGGGCTTCTGGCTCTGGCGAACATGACCTCCGCCCAGTCAGACCAGTGCGTGGACCTGTATCCGCTTCTGGAGCAGGCGGCAGAGGAATTATCACTTCATGCAGACATCGGACAGATAAGGCTGAACCTTTACAAGGAAACGGAGGCATATGCATGGGGAAACCCAAATTTGCTTTATCGTGCTTTGCGTCAGTTGACAAAGGGATACATGATAAAAAACAAAATAATGGACTGCCAACCTATGAAAGCACCGCCCAAGTAGAGACTATGGGCGGTGTTTTCATGTACCGGCGGAAAGGAGGATTTACCCCTGTACCTCGGGCCAAGTTGGCCCGAGGACGCAAAGGGCCTGACTGAAAAGTTAGGCCCTTTTTTCATGCCATCAAGCAAAAAGGAGGTATCTATTAAATGGCTGATGATAAGCCCAAAACGACAACGGAGGCCCCGGAAATGAAACAGCCGGAGAAAGCCGCCGCCCCGGAACAGCCCGTACAGGACACCAGCGGCAAGGCCGCGCCCACCGTGGGCGATAAGCCGCTTGAAACCCCGGAGGCCAAAAAACCGGCACAGGAGAAAGCCCCCAGCGTGACCGTCTATAAGATGGACGATATTAAAGCACAGCGGGAGGCCGCCGCCAAGACAGATAAGGCCGCGCCCGCAAAGGCCACGGAACAGGGTAAAAAGGAGCCACGCCGGGGCCGCCCGCCGAAAGCGGATAAGGCACAGGCGGCGAAGCCCGAAAAACCCAAGGCTGGCCCGACGCGGGGGAAAACAGATAAGCCCAAGCAGGAGCAGGCAGCCGCCCCCAAGGCCAAAGCCCCTAAAACCCCCAAAGCCGCCGAACAGGCCGCCCCGCCCGTGGACGAGGCCAGCATGGAGGAAAAGAAGCAAAAGCTGGAACAGGAGTTGCGGGAAAAATACGGTATTCCCAAAACGGATAAGCCCGTGGAGCCGTGGGTGGCCCCGGAGGTGGAACAGGTAGTCAGAATAGCCCATGAAAAGCTCCATGCGTTCAAAGACCACCCGTTCAACGTCGAGCACAATACAAAGTTTCTGGCGTTTGTGGCGAGTATCCGGGCGCAGGGTGTGACACAGCCCGCCATTGTCCGCCCGGACGGCAAGGACGGTTACGAGATTATTTCCGGCCACCGCCGCGATGCGGGCAGTATTGAGGCCGAAATCCCCTTTACCCCGTGTATCATCCGCGCCCTGAATGACGATCAGGCCATTCAGCAGATGGTGGAGGATAACGTCAACAACCGCGAAGTCACCACAATGGAGCTGGCGCGGGCCTTAAAAATGCAGTTGGAGGCCATCAAGCACCAAGGAGCGCGGGAGGCTTTGGACGGGCAGGACTTTACCGCCGATGTGGATAAACGCTCCAACGAGGTCATTGCGACCCGGAACGGAATGAGCGTCAAACAGGTACAGCGGCACATCGCGCTGACAAGGCTGGTACAGCCCTTGCAGGATTTGGTGGACGGAAAGGTGATGGGCGGCGATGGAAAGCCTCTCAAAATTTCCTTTACCCCCGCCGTGGAGCTCTCCGGCATTAGACCCGAAAACCAGAACTATATCGCGCTCGCCATCGAGGCGCAACAGGCGTCCCCCTCCCTGTCACAGTCCCAGCGTATGCGGGAGCTTGACAAGACCGGGAAATTAAACGGCGACGTGATTGACGGTATCATGTGTGAGGAAAAAAAGGAGGTAGACAAAGTGATTATCAGTGGAGCGGAACTTAGCAATTATTTTGGCAAGGAAAAGACCCCGCAGGAAATGAAAGCGCAGATTATCAAGCTGCTGGACGATTGGAAAGGCAAGGAGAAAGAACAGGCCGCGCCTGAAAAGAAGCCCCAAAAGGAGAAGTAAGGCCAGACCTCGGGCCAAGTTGACCCGAAGCAAGGGCTTTGCGGGGCCCTGCCCCGCACCCCGGAGCTCTAAGGATTATTCCCCGTCGCCGTGGACTTCATAGCGCAACCGGGGGAGGCAGTCAAGGGTGGCGCTCGCGCCACCGCCAACGGCGGCAAAGCCCTTGACAGCCTCTCCCGGTTGTGCTTTCCCACGGACGAGCGACGGGGATTATTCCTTTGAGCCGTTCCCCCGCCCATGAGTGGGCGGGGGCGGAGGGGGTGGGCTGACCCCACTTTCGCAAAAACAGGAAAAGGAGGAACCTTACTATGAAAAGACCTTTGGCATACATTACCGCCGCATGGAGCGGGGACTGTGAGGCCGACACGGAACAGGCCGCCGGATATTGCCGGATAGCCTATGAGGCCGGATTTTCCCCGGTCTGCCCCCTGCTGTATCTCCCGCTGTTCATCAATGACGCTATCCCGCAGGAACACAAGGACGGGATTGACATTCGCCGTGATATGCTCCGGCGCTCCCGTGTGCTGGTAGTCTGCGGCGGGGATATGGACGAGGACGTGAAAAACGATATTGCCGTGGCCCAGCGGCTCAACATCACGGCAACCACCCTCGCGGGCATTGTCACGGTGAACCAACAGGGCCGGGAAAGCCATGATTGAGCTGACCATCGGCAACCAAGGCAGATACGCCGAGGGCGTTTTGGCAGTTGCAACGCTGACGCTCCCCGCCACCACCGAGGCCGTGCAAGCCGCACTGTCCCATATCGGCGTGGACGGCAGGCGGTATGAGGAAATCTATATCGCCCAATGTGAAACGCCCGTGCCGGGGCTGGCCGCCCGTATCGGGGAATATGAAAGTATTGACGAGCTCAACTGCCTTGCCGCCCTGCTGGAAACATTGGACGGAAACGGCGGGCTTGACAAATTCGAGGCCGCCGTGACCCTCGGGGAATACACCGGGAGCGTGAAAGACCTTATCAATCTGGCCCAAAACCTCGACTGTTACGACCTCTACCCCGGAGTAACCGACGAGGAAAAATTGGGCTATTACATGATAGACGAAATGTGCGCCCTCAAAATCCCGGAGGAAATACAGGGCTATTTCGACTATGAGGCATACGGGCGGGACACGTTTCTCAACGAAACAAGCGAATTTACGGACAGGGGCTACATCTGCAACAACGGCGGCAGTTTCATTGAGCACTATTCCGGGCGGGACGATCTGCCGGAGGAACACCGGGTTTTCGCCTACCCCAAGGAAAAGGAGGCCACGCGCTCCATACTTGCAACACTGAAACAGCACCGGGAGGCCGCCCCCGCCGCGCACAGCGGCAAGGAAAAGACGGCGGCCTCCCATGATGAACGGTAGACCTCGGGCCAACTTGACCCGAGGTTTTGTAATCTCACGGAAAGGAGGACGATTTGGCAAAACGAAAAGAGGCGGATACCCCGATTTTAGAAAACGAGGCCGTCAAGGAACTGCTTGCCCTGCTGAAAGAAAATCAGGCGCAGGGCGGCAAGGAGCTGGCGGCGGCCATCGGACAGGTGGCGGAAATGGAAAAACAGCTTGCCGAGGCCGTGGGGGAACTGAAAACCATGCGGGAGGATTTGGCACAAATGCAGAACCACCCGCTGAAAGCGGCCCTGCAAAAATCCATCATCACCCTGCAAGACCGTATCCTTGCCCTGCGGGATAACCTCGCGGAGCTAAAGGCCGGGGTGATTGAGGGCTGTAAAAAGGCCCTCGCGGATTTCAAGGTGCGGGGCGTGGCGGCGTTAGACAACGCGGCCCGTTTCTTCCATATTAAGTCCGGGCTGGAAACCATGCGGGACAATCTCGGCCAGAGTATCGGTATCGACCAAAAGGCCATTGCCAAGATTGAGGCGGTCAGCGCCGAGTACCACGAAGCGGGCCGGCACTTGAAAAACATAGGCCGCACCCTCACCGGGAAAGAGGCGGTACAGGAGGCCAAGCCCGCCGGGAAGCTGGCAAAGACCATCGAGGCCCCGTACCGGGCGGAGCTGGCCTGCCTCCACGCCATGAAAAAGAGCGTGGGAAAAGCCATTGACCGTGTTTCCCGGCTGGAACAGGCGGCGGAGAAAAAGCCGTCCATCTTGAAAACCATGCAGGAGCACAAGGAAAAAGCACAGCCGCCGCAGGAGAAAGCCGCCCCGGCTGTGTCCCATGACGGGCGGTAGACCTCGGGCCAAGTTGGCCCGAAGCCAGCCCCGGGGGCCTCCCCTCCCACAGAAAGGCCCGGACAGAAAGGAGGTTTCATGCAGGAGGAAGTAAACGAGCGCACCGTGGCCCTGTCCGTCAAGGCCGCGAAGCTCACAGGGCGGGTGCTTGCCAGCGCCCTGCAAAAATGGCTGGCAGACCATAAAAAGGCCCATGAGGCCGGGCTCACTCCCCACGGGAGGCAGAGCGTAAAAAAGCTCATGGGCCATGAGGGCGCAAAAAACAGTATTCAGCTAAAGGGAGCGCCGAGGCAGTTTGACCGCGTGGCCCGCAAGTTTAACGTGGACTACGCCTTTTACAAGACCGGCCCCAAGGACTATCTGCTGTTCTTCAAGGCCGGACAGGCGGACGCCATCACGGCGGCGTTCTCGGAATACACCAAACGGACGCTTCACAAGGGCAAGGAAAAGCCCTCCATCATCGGCCAGCTACGCAAATTCACAGAGCTTGCCAAGGAGCGGCAGCCGGAGCACCAACGGGCCAGAGAGGCGGTGAAAGGGGAACGATGAACGAGAAAATCAGGAAATATCTGCTCCCCAACCTCCCGTACCTGATGGTATTCTGGTTCTTTGCACAGCTCGGGGAGGCATACCGCCTCGCGGCTGGGGCTGACTTTGCCCATAAGCTCATAGGCATGGTGGCGGCCATCAACCCGGCCTTGCAGACAATCGGGCTGGGCCTTGCACCCCTTGACTGGCTGGTGGGCCTCGCGGGAGCCGTGACAATCCGGCTGGTGGTATACAGCAAGGTCAAGAAATCAAAGAAATTCCGGCGTGATCTGGAATACGGCTCGGCCCGGTGGAGTGCATAATTTTAAGTGTAAAGGAAGCCTATATGGACGCACAGGAGGTTATGCACATGACTGATTATAGTAAAATTACAGCCCTTTACTCCCGCCTTTCCGTGGGCGACGAGGACAGGGACGGCGGTGAGAGTAACTCGATACAGAACCAAAAAATCTTTTTGGAGAACTACGCCAGAGGGCAGCACTTAACCAATATCCGGCACTACATTGACGATGACGAAAGCGGCAGATTTTTTGACCGTTCTGCCTACTCCCGCATGATGGACGATGTAGAGAACGGGAAAATCGGTGTCTGCATTATGAAAGACCTGACACGCTGGGGGCGTGACTATCTCCAAGTCGGCAATGCGATGGAGATATTCAGACGGAACAATGTGCGCTTTATCGCAGTCAACAACGGGATAGACAGCGAAAAGCCCGATACATTGGAGTTTGCGCCCTTTATCAACATCATGTCGGAGTGGTACGCAAAGGACATCAGCAAGAAAGTAAAGACCGGCATTAAGACGAAGGGCATGAGTGGAAAGCCGATTGCCACCGAAGCCCCCTATGGCTATGTCAAATCCCCGGACAACAAGGATTTTTGGATTATCGACGAGGAAGCCGCCGGAGTTGTTCGTTTGATTTTTCGCCTGTTTCTGGACGGAAAAAACCGAAACCAAATTGCCGTATATCTCACGCAGGCGCAAATCCCAACGCCCACATTCTACATGAAAGAGCGCGGGCGGGGAACCTGTAAAAACAGGGCGCTCAATGAGGCCAACCGCTATAAGTGGAACAAAGCCACCCTGACCCATATCCTCACACGGCAGGAGTATTGCGGTGATGTTGTCAACTTCAAGACCACAAAGCACTTCCGCGACAAGCGGAACCACTATGTAGACCGGAGCCAATGGCAGATAACCGAAAATGTGCATGAGCCGATTATTGACCGCACCGACTTTGAAACCGTACAGCGGATTTTGGAAAATGCGCCCGTCAAACGCCCCAACGGGGACGGGGAAATCCACCCTTTGTCGGGCTTGCTTTTCTGTAAGGATTGCGGTGCGAAAATGCACATTCGCATAGATTATCGGAATGGCGGCAAGCGTCATGTTGCCTATTGCAGCGAGTACCACAAGGGAAAAGCCAAAAACCCCAAATGCAATTCCCCGCACATCATTGACGCGGATTTGCTCATGCAGACCATCGCGGAAGTGCTGAAGAAAATCGAGGACTATTCTATCAGCAACTGGGCGGAATTTGAAGCCTTAGTGAAAAAGAACCTTGCCATGCAGCAGACCGACAAGACCAAGAAACAGCAGAAGCGTATCCCGCAAATCACGACGCGCCTTGAACAGATTGACAAGGTGCTGAACAAGCTCTATGAGGACAACGCCCTCGGCACGATCCCGCAAGACCGCTATGAGCAAATGTCGCAGAAGTATTCAGAAGAATACTATGCGCTGAAAGCGGAGCTTGCCGAGCTGCAAGAGCAGCTATCCGCTTTTGAGAACGCGGGCGGACGGGCGCAGAAGTTTTTGAAGCTGACGGAACGCTACGCTGCCTTTACCGACCTGACCCCCGCCATTCTCAACGAGTTTATCAGCCGGATTGAAGTGCATGAGCGCGACAAGAAAAGGGCAAAACAAGCCATTCAGCACATCGGGATATATTTCAACTATATCGGCAAATTTGAGAACGAAGTGACACAGCTTACAGAGCCAACGGAGCAGGAAATCCGGCAAATGCGGGAGAAAATCGAGGAAGCCCAAAAGGAAAAGAGCCGCGCCTACCACCGGCAGTATTCAAGGGAGTACCGGGCGCGTAACCTTGAAAAGCGACGGGAGTATGACCGCATGAAAGCACGGGAATACCGGGCAAAGAAAAAGGCACAGGAAGCCGCCGCAGCACCCGCACAGTAAAACCGAATACTGACAACCAAGAGGGATTTTCCGGGCTACGGGAAATCCCTCTTTTGCACCCAGAGAAAGGAGCCGCCTATGGCAGAACAGAACGGGACACCTCAATCCCCCGACAGTGTTATCACGACACAGAGGGACGGACAGACCATCGTTGCGGAGTTGTTTTTCAACCACAGCGGCACAGAAACATTCCGCGACAAGCTGCTCAAAGTGATACTTGCCGACAGCTTGCAGGACGGTCAAGAGCCGGAAAAAACGAAAATCACGCGATAGGAACCGCCCGGACGAAGAATGGTTCGCCGGGGCGGTTTCTATTTGAAAATCCCCATTTTCCCCAAGTCAAGAGCCGGGAAAATTCCCTCAAAAATGCCCCTCTCTCCAAACGAGGGCGCAGAAAGGAGAGTTTATGCGAACAGGGCTTCCCAAGCAAAAAAAGATCACAGACATCTGGTTTGATGAGAAAGACCCGTTGATCCATATCCGTACCCACAACACCGACTTGAAGAAGCGGCTTGCCGCCTATGCCGAGCAGCACCCCGATGTGTGCCGCCAGACCGACGCAGACCCGGAAACGGGCTGCATGGAGTTTGACATTGAGAAAGGCCGCTTCTCTTTCCGTCTGACCGCCCCATACAGCGAGGAACGGCGGGAAGCGGCGCGGCGGTATGCCAGAGAGAGCAACGTCGCCGACAGGCTGAAATAGAGTTGAAATGTTCATAGTTTTGTGCTATACTTTTTCTAAAAGCAGAGTAATACTGCGGAATTGATTGGAGGACAACACAATGGTTACATTTATGAGATTAAGATAAAACCGCGAGTTATGTTGCGGTTATCCGTATTGCATAACTCGCTTATTGAAGCAGAGATGTAATTACGGAGGAAAAACAAATGAATAATAATTTATCACGCTTTGCAGACAGCAAGGTTTATTTTCAATGCCCAATTTGCACAAAATCAATGGATATACAAGGCAATAGCCTAATTTGTAGACATGGACATTGCTTTGATATTTCAAGATATGGGTATGTAAATTTGTTGTTAAAATCATCGCCCAAAACCAACTACAGCAAGCGGTCTTTTGACAACCGGCACCAAATTTTGGAGTATGGCATGTATGATGTTGTGTTGGAGAAAATCATACAGTTTATTTCTGATACGCCATCTATAAGAAACATTTTAGATGTTGGTTGCGGCGAGGGTTTCTATGCAAGGCAGATACAGCAAAGAACAGAACGAAACATCTTTGCCTTTGACTTGTCAAGGGAGGCAATACAGATTGCATCAAAAAAAGACAAGCGCAAAGCAGTGAAGTGGTTTGTTACTGACTTATCAAAAATCCCTTTGAAAGACGGAAGTATGGATTGTATTTTAGACATATTTTCGCCTGCACACTACAAAGAATTTCAGCGATTGCTATCTCCTAACGGATATGTTGTGAAAGTAATTCCTACGAAAAATCATTTGAGGGAAATCAGGACTAAAGTGCAAGCACACTTGAAAAATCCAGATTATTCAAATGAGTCTGTCGTTGAATATTTTGAGAAATATCTTAAAACCATTTCAAGAGAAACGGTTTCAGCCACCGTACAGTTGTCATCAGAACAAAGAATGTCGTTTATTGAAATGACGCCGCTTCTCTTTTGCGTTGAAAAAGATTGCGTTGATTGGCGTACTCTCACACATTTGACAATCGAAGCTGATGTTTTAATAGGAATGTATTAAAGGGCGTATTGATATTTAATATTCCCATTTATTGAGCAGAACGGAGTAAACCAAACACCCTAATCAAAAGGACAGCCGAGGAAATCGACTGTCCTTTTTCTATGCCGACAGGTAGAAAGGAGTGACCACCCATGACGAAACCGAGAGAAAAAAAACGCGAGGAATTGCAAGCCGAGATTGAGGACGGGAAGAAGAAAATCCGGCAGCTTGAAAATCGGGAAAAGGTGTTGCGGCAAAAGTTATCCCAAGAGGAACGCAGGACGCGCAGCCATCGGCTGATCGTCCGGGGTGCGGTCTTTGAGAGCATTGTGCCAGAAGCAAAGACCATGACCGACGAAGAAGCCGCCGCCTTTCTCCGGCTTGCCCTGACGAGCGAGGAAGCGCGGGGCTATCTGAAAAAACGCACCGAGGGCGGGAAAAGCGAATAATCCCTTTGGTACAAAGGGCGCACTTATACACCCTTACGGGTGCGTGCGCTCTGCCGAGGGCTTGTCGGCACAGAGAGAAAGCCGCTTGCTTCCCTCTCTGACCGACATTGGCGGCTTTGCCGCAACAAGGGGCTGCACCCCTTGCGCCGCTTACGCGGCTATCCCTGCACACCCACAAAAACAGTATACCAGCCTTTGGCGTCTGTACCATTTTTGCGGGTTTTCATTTTATCCGGGAGGTGATACCCATAGCCATCTATCATTGTAATATCAGCATTGTCAGCCGGGGCAAGGGCAAATCAGCCGTTGCCGCAGCCGCCTACCGAAGCGGCGAAAAGCTGACAAATGAGTGGGACGGAATGACACACGACTACACCCGCAAAGGCGGTGTTGTCCATACGGAAATTATGCTGCCACCCCACGCCCCGCCCTCTTTCTCTGACCGTTCAACCTTGTGGAACAGCGTGGAGCTTTACGAGAAAGCCGGGAACGCCCAGCTTGCCAGAGAGATTGACGCGGCGCTCCCCATAGAGTTATCCAGAGAGGAACAAATCCGGCTTGTCCGGGAATACTGTTCCTCTCAATTTGTTTCCAGAGGAATGTGCGTTGATTATGCCATTCACGACACCGGCAAGGGCAATCCCCATTGTCACATCATGCTTACCATGCGCCCCCTTGACGAGCGCGGCGCATGGGCGGCAAAGTCCCAAAAGGAATATGACCTTGATGAAAACGGCGAGCGTATCCGCTTGCCAAGCGGCAGATACAAGACGCACAAAGTTGACCTGACCGGCTGGAACGACAAGGGCAACGCCCTCTTGTGGCGTAAGGCATGGGCGGATATTTCAAACGCCTACCTTGAACGAGCCGGAAGCCCGGAGCGTATCGACCACCGCAGCAACGCCGAGCGCGGCATTGGCGAGATACCCACCGTCCACATGGGCGTGGCGGCTTGCCAGATGGAGAAGAAAGGTATTGCCACCGAGAAAGGCGAACTGAACCGGAATATCCAAAAGGCAAACCGCCTTATACGGGAAATCCGAGCGCAGATTGGAAAGCTCAAAGAATGGATTGCCGACCTGTTCAAAGCGTGGGAAACCGCCCCGGAACAGCCGCAACAATCCCCCGGCCTTGCAAATCTGCTGATGAAGTATTTGAGCGTTCAGAGAGAAAAGAGCCGGAAGTATTCGCAGCGTTGGCAACAACAGCACACAGCCGATGAACTGAAAACCATAGCGGCAGCGGTCAACTATCTGACCGAGCATGGTATCTCTACCCTTGATGAGCTGGACGCAGCCCTTTCCTCTGTCAGCGAACAGGCCGACACTATCCGGGCAGGAATGAAAACCGCCGAGGAACGCATGAAGAAGCTGCAAAAGCTGATTGAATACGGGAAGAACTACACCGAGTACAAGCCCGTTCACGATGAGCTGAAAAAGCTGCAAAACGGCTGGACAAACAAGCGCGACAAGTACGAGGAAGCCCACCGCGCCGAGTTGACCCTATGGAACGCAGCAAGCCGCTATCTCCATGCAAATCTGCCGAAAGGAACAAAGACCTTGCCTATTGCGGAATGGGAACAGGAATATGCCGACCTCAAAACACAGAGGGACAGCGATTATGCCAAACTGAAAGATACCCGCGCCGATGTTTCCGAACTTCAAAAAATCCGCAAATGCGTGGATATTGCACTCCGCGCCGACCAGCCGGAGCAGACACAGACCCGCACAAAGCGGCACGACATAGACCGATGAAAGGAGTGAGTTTTTTGTACTACACCCAAGAACAGATAGACCGGGCGAACCAAGCCGACCTTGTTTTGTTCCTGCAATCGCAGGGGGAACCGCTGGAACGCGCCGGACAGGAATACCGATGGAAACGGCACGACAGCTTGACCGTCCGGGGCAACAAGTGGTATCGCCACAGCCAGAGCAAGGGCGGCGGCCCCATTGATTTTGTCATGGAGTTTTTTGGCAAGAGTTTTACCGAAGCCGTTGAACTTCTCACAGGAGAAAAGGGAGCCGCACCGCCGCCGGATAGACCAAGCTCCGCGCCCCTCTCCGACTTCCGGCTACCGCCCCGCAGCCCCGACAACCGAACAGCGAGGAACTACCTCACAGCCGCCCGCCGCATTGATGAAGATGTGACGGGCTTTTTCTTTGCCAGCGGCGATATTTACGAGGACGCAGCCCACCACAACGCCGTATTTGTGGGGCGGGACGAGGACGGAATACCGCGCTACGCCCACAGCAAGGGAACGGCGGGGAAATTTCGCCCTTATGTGGAAAGGCGGGACCAAACCCTTTACTTTTTGTACCCGGGGGCGGGCGG
>NZ_LT574836.1:308367-327752 GCF_900086725.1 Bariatricus massiliensis
GCCGCCCGCCGCATTGATGAAGATGTGACGGGCTTTTTCTTTGCCAGCGGCGATATTTACGAGGACGCAGCCCACCACAACGCCGTATTTGTGGGGCGGGACGAGGACGGAATACCGCGCTACGCCCACAGCAAGGGAACGGCGGGAAACTTCCGCCTTGATGTGAAAGGCAGCGACAAAGCCTTTAACTTCTGCTACCGGGGCGAGGGCGAAAGAGTGTTTGTCTTTGAAGCCCCCGTTGACCTGCTTTCTTTCCTCTGCCTGTTCAAAAAGGATTGGCAGAAGCAAAGCTACCTGTCATTGGGCGGCGTGGGAGAAAAAGCCCTGCTCCGCTTTCTCTCTGACCGTCCGAACATCAAGACCGTTTATCTCTGCCTTGACAGCGACGAAGCCGGAAACGACGCTTGCAGCCGCCTTGTGAAGCTCATGCCGGAGGGCTACACCGTCCACCGGCTTATCCCTCTTTTCAAGGATTGGAACGAGGTATTGCAGCACCGGGCAGAAATCACAGACGGGAAGTATTTGCGAGAAGCGGTCTACGGCTTGAAAGGGCCGCCGCAGGAAGAAACCGTTGAGATTATCCGCATGAGCGAGGTGGACACGCAGACCGTCGAATGGTTATGGGAGCCGTATATCCCCTTTGGGAAAGTAACCATTGTGCAGGGCAACCCCGGCGAGGGCAAGACCACCTTTGCCCTACGCCTTGCCGCCGCTTGTACCAACCGCAAGCCGTTCCCCCACATGGCAGTGCATGAGCCGTTCAATGTGATTTACCAGACTGCCGAGGACGGTTTGGGCGACACCATCAAGCCCCGCCTTATGGAAGCCGAAGCAGACCTTGACCGCATTCTTGTCATTGACGAGAGCAAGCAGGGGCTTTCCCTGTCCGATGAGCGCATAGAGAGAGCTATCCGACAGACCGGGGCGCGGCTGATTATCCTTGACCCCATACAGGCGTATGTGGGCGAGAAAACCGACATGAACAAGGCCAACGAGATACGCCCCATGTTCCGCCGCCTTGCCGAGATTGCCGAGCGTACCGGGTGCGCCGTTATCCTAATCGGACACCTCAACAAAGCCGCCGGAGGACAGAGCGCCTACCGGGGTTTAGGCTCCATCGACTTCCGCGCCGCAGCAAGGAGCGTCCTGCTGATCGGGCGCGTGAAACGGGAACCGAATGTGCGCGTTATCGTCCATGACAAATCTTCTCTTGCGGCGGAGGGTAAGCCCATAGCCTTTTGCCTTGACCCGGAAACGGGCTTTTCGTGGATAGGCGAGTATGACATTACCGCCGACGAGCTGCTGTCCGGCGCGGGCGGCAACACCGCCACCAAGACCGAACAGGCGGAACGGCTGATACTTGACCTGCTTGCAGACGGGAAAGAGCTTGCCAGCGAGGACCTTGTAAAGGCCGCAGCCGAAGCCGGAATATCCGAGAGGACGGTACAGAACGCCAAGCGCAACATGGGCGGTGTTTTGGGCGCAAGGCGCGTCGGCGGTCAATGGTACAACTTCATCAAGAAGAAGCAGCCGCCCGAACCCGCAAGCTGAAAACGCAAAGTGCAGACCCTTTGCGCTTTGCACTTTCGCGCTTTCGCCTTGATTGTGCGTCAATAACTCCAAATAACACTTGACAAAACGCTTCATGGGGAACGCCCGCCGATATAAAGCCATTTGTAGACCCCAATTTCCAGAACAACGTCATTTTAACAGGCACGGAGTTTTTAACCCTGAACACCCGGCCCAAAATCCCGGCCAACGCCCGGAACCTCAACTGTTGTATCATCGGTTCGTCCGGCTCCGGCAAAACAAGATTTTGGCTCACGCCCCAACTGTTACAGGCGCACAGCTCTTATGTCACAGTAGACCCCAAGGGCGGCGTACTCGACCAATGCGGGAAGTTTTTAGAACGGCAGGGCTACAAAATCCGGGTATTCAATTCCGTGGACTTCAAAAAGTCCATGCACTACAATCCGCTGGCCTACATCAAGACGGAAAGCGACGTGCTAAAGTTCGTCAACGCCCTAATCAACAACACCAAGGGGGACGGCAAGGAGGGCGACCCGTTCTGGACAAAAGCGGAAACGCTCTTATACTGTGCACTTATCGCCTATATCGTTTTTGAGGGGCCGGAGGAAGAACGCAACATGAACACGCTGGTTGAAATGATTAACAGCATGGAGGTGCGGGAGGACGACGACAGTTTCAAAAATGCCGTTGATTATATGTTTGACGGCCTCGCCAAGCGCGACCCCCAGCACTTCGCGGTGCGCCAATATGCCAAGTACAAGTTAGCCAGCGGCAAAACAGCGAAGTCGATTTTAATTAGCTGTGGCGCACGTTTAGCCCCCTTTGACATTCCACAGCTCCGGGAGATTATGAGCTATGACGAATTAGGGCTTGACACCCTCGGGGACGAAAAGGCGGCCCTGTTCTTCATCATCGCGGACACCGACCCGACCTATAACTTCATTGTGGCGCTGGCCTTTTCGCAGATGTTCAACCTGCTTTGTGAAAAGGCGGATAACGTCTACGGCGGGCGGCTCCCGCACCATGTACGGGTACTCTGGGACGAGGCGGCCAACACGGGGCAGGTGCCACAGCTTGAAAAGCTGGCGGCCGTTATCCGTTCCAGAGAAATCAGCCTGTGCCTGTTCTACCAGCAAATGAGCCAATGTAAGGCGATTTACAAGGACAACAGCGAAACCATCTTAGGCAACATGGACAGCGTGGTGTTCCTCGGGGGCCGGGAAAGCTCCACCATCAAGGAAATATCCGAGAATTGGTTAGGCAAAGCCACTATCTCCATGCAGACCGAGGGCCGGACGCGGGGACAGTCCGAAAGCTACAACCAGAACACCCAGCGGTTAGGCCGGGAGCTTATGACCCCGAGCGAGCTTGCCACCATGCCGGGGAACAGGTGCATTTTACAGCTACGGGGCCTGCCCCCGTTCTGCTCCGTCAAGTACGATTTGAAAGCACACCCCAACTACCGCCACACAGCGGAGTTTGACAAAAAGCGGAACGCCTTTTCGCTGGAACGGTATTTATCCCGCCGATTGAGACTGAGGCCGGACGATGAATACACCGCGTACAGCGTGGACGTTCCCAACGCGGACGCTGACACTGACACGGATATTTACGACTATACCGATTTGGACAGTGACGAGCTCGCCTAACCTCGGGCCAAGTTGGCCCGAAGTCCCCCTTTCCAGCCGCCGGACAAAGGCGGCTTTTTTCATACCCGAAACCAAAAACCAAACAACTTTATGGAGGAAATTTTATGGAATTTTTTGCGACTGCTATCGACACCTTAAAGGTTCTCGTTATCGCGCTGGGCGCTGGCCTCGCCGTGTGGGGCGTTATCAATCTTTTGGAGGGGTACGGCTCCGACAACCCGGCGGCCAAAAGTCAGGGTATTAAGCAGTTCATGGCTAATTAAAGGGAACAAAAAGAAAGGAAAAGCACAATCCAGACGGTATTAGCGGCAGGCTACAAGAATAAATTGTGATTACACAAGATTGGTGTTATAATAAGAGAAAAGTTCCTGCCGGGGCAGCCGCCCCGGTGGTATGGATAGAAAGGCAGGAAAAATATGCACATCAGCTATAAACCACTCTGGCACACACTGTTAGAGCGTGATATGAGGAAAGAGGATTTAAGGCTTGCCGCTGGTATGACAACGAATATGATTGCCAACATGAGTAAAGAGGGAAAGCACATCAGCATGGACACATTAGCCCGTATCTGCGAAACGCTGAATTGTGAGATTACTGATGTAATTGAGTTAGTACCAGACGAGCCTGCTTCCACAGGAGGTAAGGAACATGAGCGAATTAAAACCAAGAATAACGGAAAACGGAATTGATTATATCCTTGTTGGAGATTACTACATCCCAGACTTGAAGCTGCCGGAGGAACACCGCCCCATCGGAAAGTATGGACGGATGCACCGGGAATATTTAAGAGAAGTCCACCCAGCCCGATTGAACACATTGACACTGACCGGGGAGTTATGGACATATCTTGCAGACCTGAACGAACAGGCACAGGAACGGTTAGACACCATCATAGAGCAGATGAAAGCTGCCGAGGGCGTGACCGAGGAATTGAAGCGTACCTGTCAAATGGAATGGGTGCAGCGTTGCAATAACATTCACAACCGGGCAGAAGAAATTGTTTTGCATGAGATGATTTATTTATAACGGTATGGTAGAATGATTATGACAAATTTGAATTTGGAGGTGTGAGATGGAAAGACCTATTACAACACTATTTATGCTGATGTCTGTTGACGGAAAAATCAGCACAGGTGCAACAGATGAATTAGATGTAGACAAAGATTTTCCTAAAATTACAGGGGTAAGCGAAGGCTTACATCAATATTACGAAATTGAACAAACGACGGATTTATGGTCATTAAACACAGGACGAGTGCAAGAAAAAATGGGTGTCAATACGAAGCCGCTACCAGATAAAACCCCAGTCTCTTTTGTGTTGATTGACAATAAGCATTTGAGTGAATATGGAGTGCGTTATTTTTGTGCTTTATCAAAGGAATTCGTGCTGATTACAACGAATGCTGTTCACCCAGCCTTTAGTGTTCAGGAAAGCAATTTGCATATCATTTGCCAAAAACAATTATCATTATCAGATGCACTTGCAAAACTCAAAGCAGAGTTCGGATGCGAGAGAATTACCATACAAAGTGGTGGTACATTGAATAGTCTGTTCCTTCGAGAAAAATTGTTCGATTATGTTGATGTTGTTGTTGCACCTGTTTTAATAGGCGGCAAAGATACATCAACACTGATTGATGGACAATCGTTGATGTCTGAAAGCGAGTTGTCCCAGTTGAGGGCACTGAAAATAGAGGAATGTGTGGTTTTAGAGAACTCGTATTTGCGATTACGGTACAAAGTAATGAACTGACAAATTCCAATTCCGAGGATGTGAAACTTTCAGTTTGTCGTTCTAAAAATTCAACTGAATAATCCCAGCAAAAACCGCTGCTACATGGAAGCCAACAAACCATGCAACAGCGGTTTTTCTTTATCGTTTTTTCCTCTGGCTGATAGGCGTTCCCATTTTCTTTGACTTTTTGAGAATCCGAATTAGCCAGCGAAATTCTTCATCTGACAGATTTTTATAGTTGATACCAAGCTGCTTGCAGTAAAGGACAACGAGCTTTTCATCCCGGCTGCCCTTGAAATTTTCGACCGCTTCCAGATTTTCTTTCAGTTCATCGGCAACGGTGATCTGGGGCGCACTCTCACTGTCCTTTTTGTGGGCTTCCCGAATATCCCGGATAATCAGGTTGAGGTCATCCAGAACCATGTGACTGAAATACTCATCATCACTGATATGGGCGGCTTGCAACACTTTCAAATGGGGGTCATCTTCGCCGGGGCGATACCGTTCAATGATTTCATGCCGGACGGTATCGACAAGGGCGTTGAGGTTTTGAATCTGCATGGTGGCAATCCCATCCACATAAATCTCAATGTCTGCAAGAAACTTGATAAAATCTTTATGTGTGGCAAGCTCACAGAGCAGACGGTTGTTAATCCGACCGCTTTTCAGAAGTGTGACCATCTCATCATTCAAATGCAGCTCCGTCAATGGCGTGTTGATCTGCTCCCTGTTCTCTGCCCGGCACAGCAGATAATCAACGGAAACCCCATAGAAGTCTGCCAGCGTGATAAGGTTGCCATGATTGATTTCCTTATAATCCTCTTTTTCATAACTTCCAAGAGCTGATTTGGAAATACCCGTCAACTCTGATAATTCTTCCAGATTTAAGCCTTTGTCCTTGCGGAGTTCCCAAAGGC
Source organism: Bariatricus massiliensis (assembly GCF_900086725.1). GTDB lineage: Bacteria > Bacillota > Clostridia > Lachnospirales > Lachnospiraceae > Allocoprococcus > Allocoprococcus massiliensis. Next base: position 314,199 of record NZ_LT574836.1, read on the forward strand.
GTTCCTGTATGCTTGTCGCTCCTTTCATGGGCACACGCTCCTTTCCAGTGGTTTCATTGCTGCCGCTTAACTGGATTATATCACACTTTCCGCAATCGTGGAAATTTCTGATTTTTACCCCTAATTCCTACTTTGTGGACATACGGCACAGGGTACAAAAATGTTCTATGATACAGGTAGTTCATCGATGGATTATTCCAATCGAATGACCAGCCTGTGTGGGATATGCTTCCCCGGCGATGTAGTGCCATGACTTTTGGCAGGGATGTGGAGGAACCCTGACCGAAACGAGCGTACCAAAGGGAGCGATACGCCGCTGTGAGATTCAGGGGAGGAACGACACCGGGGAGAACTGGCGAACTGACACCGAAACACGACAATCTGATAGGGGGACAGTCTACCCTATCGCTGATACTTCGGGAGATTTTAAGCGGCTCTATGGCTATGTTTTTGCCGAAAATCGCCCCGAAACCATACACTAAAACGGAAGGAAGCGCAATATGCCGAGAATGAGCAAAAAGAGGAAGCATGAGCTTTCCTTTTACCTCAATGACCGGGGGCGTGTCACTTACAACGAATTATGCCGGAAATGCCAGCATGGGTGCAGGCAGAGCTTCCGGGCGGTTGTGGTTGACTGCCCCCGTTATTTATCCAAACGAGCAAAGAAAAAGGAGGAACACACCGAATGAATTTTGAATTTATGACGATAGACACACCATTGCCACCCTGTATGCCATTTCCAAGAGCGTTGACAGGATTTCCAGTCAGCAGCACCGCAAAGGTCATGTACTGCCGGATGCTGGACGCTATGCTGTCCAAAGGGCAGGAGGACGAAAACGGAATCCTCTTTGTCTGCTTCCCTGTCACAGCCATTGCTACAGTCCTGTCCCGCAGCCCCATGACGGTCAAGCGTTCTTTGAATGAACTGGAAATCGCCGGACTTATCATGCGGGTGCGTCAGGGCATTGGAGAACCAAACAGGATTTATGTGCTGATACCGGGAAAGGAGGACGCTGCCCTTGCCTGATACCTCAAAGCTGGAAAAGCTCAACCGGGAGTTGGAAAAAAGCGAAAAGAAACTGCGGAAAGCCATCAATGATGAAAAGGCGTTGCAGCACCAGTTGAAACAGCTTACCCGAAAGGAACGGACGCACCGGCTCTGTACCCGTGGCGGTATGCTGGAAAGTTTTCTGCAAGAACCGGAACGTCTGACAGATGATGATGTCATGCTGTTGTTGAAACTCATTTTTCACAGACAGGACACGCAGGAACTATTGAAAAAACTGCTGGAACGGGAGAAGCCGGAAACCCCTTAGTTTACTAAGGGCGCAATTATACACCACCCAGAGGTTGGTGCATTGCGTTCTCCGAAGGCTCCTCGCCGGAGGGCTGTGATTTTTCGCTGTCATGGTCTGCTCCAAATCAAACAGGGGACGCTACGCTTCCCCTGCGCTGGCTGCCGCCAGCTACCCTTTTGTGGACTTGCCATCTGGGGACACCTTGCCTTGCAAGCTGTTCCCAGCCGACAAGTTTCATAAAATATGCTATCTTTTCGATAGGCAATGAAGTATAATGAAGTCAATAACAAATTTGAATTTGGAGGAACTTATGATGAAAAAAATGATAATGGCATTATGTATATTTATTTGTGTGTTTACTTTAGTTGCGTGTTCTGTACAACAAACAAACGAACCACTTACTTTAGGTGTCAATGCGATAATAACAGAAATTGATAAAGAAAATAAAATCATAACCACAAAAGATAGCGGAGAAGAAGGTGTTTTAGGGGATGATTGTCTTATTGATTGTTCCCAAATTCCTATGATTTATTGTAATTATGATACACAAGATGTTGTAGATATAACACTTGATGATTTACAGGTGGGGGACGAAATCATTTTGACTATTCGGAGTTCGGAAATAGAAAATCTTCAAAAGGAAGATGACAATAAAGCAAAAATAGCAGTTGAACAATTACAATTAGGTACACAGAGAATTAAATAATTTCAAGTTTGTCAGCTTCACATCGGGTCAACTTGCCCCGAACTTTTACAACTAAATACCCGCCGCTTACACAGCGGCACACCGAGCAGGAAATCTGAAAAAGGTCTCCTGCTTTTTTCTGCCCAAAATGAGGTGGTAAAACGCCATCCCATCCACCAATTACCGAAAGGAGGGACACGAAATGCCCTGCCCACACAACGAAATCACGATTGTACAGCGCAGCCAGCGGCAGTCTGCGGTTGCCGCCGCTGCTTACCAGAGTGGCGAAAAACTGTTCTGTGAATACGACCAGCAAGTGAAGCACTACCCGGAAAAGCGTGGTATCGTCCACAATGAAATCCTGCTCCCGGCAAATGCCCCACGGTCGTATACAGACCGCAATACCCTATGGAACGCCGCCGAAGCGGTGGAGAAGCAATGGAACTCCCAGCTTGCAAGGCGGTGGGTGCTTACCATTCCCAGAGAGATACCACCCGACCAGTACGCTGTCCTTGTCCGGGAGTTCTGCCAGCAGCAGTTTGTTTCCAAAGGCATGATTGCTGACTTTGCCATCCATGATCCACATCCGCCGGGACACAATCCCCACGCCCATATCCTGCTGACTATGAGGGCAATGGACGAACATGGGAAATGGCTTCCCAAGAGCCGCAAGGTTTATGACCTTGACGAGAATGGGGAACGGATAAAGCTGCCATCCGGCAGGTGGAAAAGCCACAAGGAGGATACGGTTGACTGGAACGACCAGAAGTATTGTGAAATCTGGCGGCATGAATGGGAGGTTATCCAGAACCGCTATCTGGAAGCTAATAACCGCCCGGAGCGAGTGGACTTGCGTTCCTATGCCAGACAGGGGCTTGATATTGTCCCCACTGTCCATGAGGGGGCTGCTGTCCGGCAGATGGAAAAGCGTGGTATCCAGACGAATATCGGAAACCTGAACCGGGAAATCAGAGCTGCCAATCGCCTGATGAAGTCCATCCGGCAGCTTATCCAAAACCTCAAAGGCTGGATTACCGAGCTGGGAGAAAAACGGAAAGAGCTGCTTGCACAAAAAGCGTCGGAGGAAGCGGTCTTTCTTCCAAATCTGCTGATGAAGTATATGGAGATACGAAAGGAAGAACGGAAGGACTGGACAAGGGCTGGACAGAACCGGGGGACTTCCAAAGACTTAAAGGCAGTCAGCGAAGCCCTGTGCTATCTTAAAAGAAAGGGGCTTTCTACGGTGGAGGACTTGGAAGCATTTCTGGAATCTTCCGGGAAATCAGTCGCAGATTACCGCAATCAGATGAAGCCAAAGGAAACCCGCAGCAAAGTGATTGACGGGATTCTTGCCAGCCGGACAGACTGCAAGGAATGTAAGCCTGTCTATGAGAAGTACCAGAAGATATTTTTCAAGAAAACAAAGGAGAAATTCAAGCAGGAACACCCGGAGGTTGCCCGGTATGAGAAAGCCGCCGCCTACCTTGCTAAGCACCCGGACGATAAGGATAGCACCCAAAAGGAACTACAACAGGAGCAGGAAACGCTTCTCAGCGAAATCGCAGAGCTGAAAGTACAGCTGACCGAGGTGCAGGCTGATTTGAAGAAGCTGCGGGACATCCGCTACTGGGTACGGAAAGCCACACCCGGCACAGAGGAAAGCAAAGAGCCGCCCAAGAAGCAGCCCATCAAGGAAGTCTTGCAGGATAAGGCAGACGAGAAAAAAGCACAAAGAACCGCCCCAGCACAGACGAAACACAGACAACAGGATATGGAACTTTAACAGGCACTTGCCATTTTCAGTCAGAGAATGTCAGGTGCTTTTCTTTTTTTCAAGGAGGGATAGATTTGAATGTATTTGAAGCTGTGAAGCAGTCCGTCACAACAAGACAGGCTGCGGAGCATTATGGAATCCATGTAGGTCGGAACGGGATGGCTTGCTGCCCGTTCCATAACGATAAAACCCCAAGTATGAAGCTGGATCGGCGTTACCACTGCTTCGGCTGCGGTGCGGATGGGGATGTGATTGATTTTGCCGCCGCCCTGTATGGGCTGGGAAAGAAAGAAGCCGCCGTACAACTGGCACAGGACTTCGGGCTTTCCTATGAGGACTGGAAGCCGCCGGGAAAGGCAAAAAAGCCCAAGCCCCGGCAGAAATCCCCGGAGGAACAGTTTCAGGAAGCAAAGAACCGCTGCTTTTGTATTCTTGCCGATTATCTTCATTTGCTTATGGCATGGAGAACGGACTACGCCCCACACTCCCCGGAGGAAGCCTTTCATCCCCGGTTTGTGGAAGCCTTACAGAAGCAAGACCAAGTGGAATATCTGCTGGATGTGCTGCTCTTTGGGGAAACGGAGGAAAAAGCGGCTTTGATTACGGACTACGGAAAGGATGTGATACAGCTTGAACAGCGAATGGCAGAGCTTGCAGCCGCAGACGCAGCAAGAACTAAAAAACACCATGAACGCCATGCAGCCACCCCAGAGCATTGAGGAAATCAAGGCGGGACTGGAAACTACCGAGAAAGGCGGTGTCCGTCAGAGCATACGGAACTGCCTGACCGTATTCCAGCGTGACCCGCTGCTTTCCGGGGCTATCGCATACAACATCCTGACCGACCGCAAGGACATCATAAGGCCCATCGGCTTCCATAGGGAAAGCACAGCCCTGAACGATACGGACATGAAGTATCTGCTTCTTTATCTGGAAGAAACCTACGGGCTTACCAATGAGAAAAAGATTGATAACGCCATCGGGATTGTGGCAAATGAAAACAAGTACCATCCCATCCGGGACTATCTCAATACCCTTGTGTGGGACGGTACAGAACGAATCCGTTTCTGCCTGCGGCACTTTCTGGGGGCTGACGCAGACGATTACACCTATGAAGCGTTGAAGCTGTTCCTGATGGGCGCTATTTCACGAGCCTTTCAGCCGGGGTGCAAGTTTGAAATCATGCTCTGTCTGGTAGGCGGTCAGGGGGCTGGCAAGTCCACTTTCTTCCGTCTGCTGGCAGTCCGGGACGAGTGGTTCTCCGATGATTTGCGGAAGCTGGACGATGACAATGTGTACCGCAAGCTGCAAGGTCACTGGATTATCGAAATGTCGGAAATGATGGCAACCGCCAACGCCAAGAGCATTGAGGAAATCAAGTCGTTTTTAAGTCGGCAGAAAGAGGTCTACAAGATACCCTATGAAACCCATCCGGCAGACCGCCCCCGTCAGTGCGTGTTTGGCGGCACTTCCAATGCCCTTGACTTCCTGCCCCTTGACCGTTCCGGCAACCGCCGCTTTATCCCGGTCATGGTGTACCCGGAGCAGGCGGAGGTTCACATTTTGGAGGACGAAGCCGCTTCCAGAGCCTATATCGGGCAGATGTGGGCGGAAGCAATGGAGATTTACCGAAGCGGCAGGTTCAAGCTGGCGTTCAGCCCCGCCATGCAGCGGTATCTCAAAGAACACCAGCGGGATTTTATGCCGGAGGACACCAAAGCCGGAATGATACAGGCGTATCTTGATAAGTACACCGGGAGCATGGTCTGCTCCAAGCAGCTTTACAAGGAAGCCTTGAACCATGCCTTTGACGAGCCGAAGCAATGGGAAATCCGGGAAATCAACGAGATTATGAACCAGTGCATTTCCGGCTGGCGGTACTTCCCGAACCCAAGAATGTTTTCAGAATATGGCAGACAAAAGGGCTGGGAGCGTGAAAACCCGGCAACGGACTCCGGCAACCCGTCTGAAAAAACGATGGACGGTTTTGTGGAGGTCACAGAACAGATGGAGCTTCCATTCTGAGAATGACAGCCCGTTGCACCTCCTGTTGCTATCCCGTTGCCGAGCCGGTTGCCGGGGAAAATCCCTTATTTCCGGGCTTTTCTCCCTTATGACAACCAAAACAACAGAAAAATAAAAGAAAAGTATAAATAGTAAGTAGTGCCAGATTGAGATTGTTTGCAAGGTCTTTTGAAGCCCGTTGCCGGACTTCGTTGCCGACACCCTCTGTCTGGCTATTTTCATGTATGGAGGATAACTGCCTATGGCAAAAAACAAAACAGAGATTCATGTGACTACTGTGTTTGACGGAGAACTGGACGCCACTGATGTGTTCGTCAGCCTGATTTCCCAGAAATACGGAAAGATAAATACGAAAGAATATCTTGCTAAAAAGAAAGATATGGGCTATAATGAAGATGAGGTTCAAAAGAGCCAGATACCGTCTGGATTGTGTGGGTAAATGGCTATGATGAACGAAATGGAATACAGAACAATCGGAAAGGCACTTGCCGGGGGCTATCGTGCGGCGGTCTATTGCAGGCTGTCAAAGGACGATGACCTGCAAGGCGAAAGTGCCAGTATCGCCAACCAGCGTGATATGCTGGAAAAATACTGCGAAAAGCAGGGATGGGAGGTTGTGGCAGTCTATCAGGACGATGGCTTCACAGGTCTTAATATGGAGCGTCCTGATTTACAGAGAATGTTGAGAGCCATTGAGCGCAGGCAGGTCAACCTTGTCATCACGAAAGACCTCAGCCGACTGGGGCGTAATTATCTGCAAACCGGGCATTTGATTGAAGATTTTTTCCCAAGAAACGGTGTCCGTTATATCGCCATGAATGACGGTATCGACACCTTGCGTGATAACAACGACATCGCCCCGTTCAAGAATATCCTGAATGAGATGTACAGCAAGGATATTTCCAAGAAAGTCCATTCCTCTTATCTTCTGAAAGCGCAGAAAGGACAGTTTACCGGGTGTCTTGCCCCGTTTGGGTATCGGAAAGACCCGGAGGACAAAAACCATCTGCTCATTGACGAGGAAACCGCCCCGATTGTGCGGCTGATTTTCGGATATGCCCTAAACGGTCATGGTCCAAACTATATCCGCAGACGGCTGGAGGAAGAAAAAATCCCCTGCCCCACATGGTGGAACCGGGAACGGGGGCTTCGCAACACCCGAACCAAATGGGAAAAGAAAGACCCGGAAAACGGGCGGTATATGTGGGACTTCTCCGTTATCAAAGACCTTTTGATGAATCCCGTCTACACCGGTGCGATTGCTTCCCAGAAAAAAGACTACCGTTTCAAAATCGGCACAATTGGGGAAAAGAAGCCGGAGGACTGGATTGTGGTGGAGGGACAGCATGAACCGCTGATTGACCACATGAGCTTTGATATTGTGCAGAACAAGCTGAAATCCCGCCAGCGTCCGGGGCAGACCAATGAAATCAGCCTGTTTGCCGGACTGATAAAATGCGGCGAGTGTGGGAAGTCGCTGACGATACGCTACACAAACGCAAAACATCCCCAGCAGATTTACTCCTGCAAGACCTACAATGCCTTTGGAAAGAACCACTGCACCCAGCACCGGATTGATTATGACACCCTTTACAGCCATGTGCTGCGGAAAATCAGGGAATGTGCCAGAGCCGCCCTGATGGACGGGAAAGCGGTTGCCGACCGCCTGACTAATACCTGTGAAGCCGAGCAGCGTGAACAGCGGGAAGCAATGGAACGCTCCCTTACAAGGGACGAGGAACGGATTGAGGTTCTGGACAAAATGGTAATGCGGCTTTATGAGGATATGATTGCAGGGCGTATCAGTGAGCAGAACTTCAACACCATGCTGGAAAAGACACAGACCGAGCAGACGGAGCTTAAAGCAAAAGTGTCCGAGGGCAGAAAGCGGCTGTCCGATGAAGTCCAGCTTGCCAATGACGCAAAGCAGTGGGTGGAAGCCATTCAGGAATACGCCAACATCACAGAGCTGGACGCAGCCACCCTCAACCGCTTAATCAAAGAAATCGTCGTGCATGAGCGCATTGACGAAGATAAAACAAGACACATTTCTATCGAAATTCATTTTAATCTCAAACCTATCCCAGAGGTGGAACAGGTCACTGCCTGACCTGTCCCGCCGGGACGGTTCTCTTAAAAACACCATATAGATTTTTTGTACGCCGCCGCCCGCCATCGAGCAGAGTTTTACACCTAATTGGGGATAAAACAACTCATGGCTGGCGGCGGCGTTATCCTTTTGGGAACCACCCTTGTACCCCTGCTGTCCTCCCTGTTCTAAAAACCGAAAGGAGTAACCAATGCAACCAATCATCGACGCAATCGTTGAATGGCTCAAGGCTCTGCTCGTCGATGGTATCATGGGCAATCTGGACGGCCTGTTCTCCAACGTGAACCAACAGGTCGGAGAGATTGCGGCACAGGTCGGCACGACCCCGGCGGCATGGAACGCCGGGGTCTTTGCCATGATACGGCAGTTATCGGAAACGGTAGTCCTGCCAATCGCAGGACTTGTGCTTACTTTCGTAATGACCTACGAGCTCATTCAAATGCTCATTGACCGAAACAACCTCCACGACATCGACACATGGATGTTTTACAAGTGGATTTTCAAGACCTTTGTGGCCGTGATGATACTGACAAACACTTTTCATATCGTCATGGCCGTGTTTGACGTGTCACAGCACGTTATCCAGCAGTCGGCGGCGCTGGTGCAGGGGAGCACCGACATATCCCCGGATATGATGAACGATCTGCGGACACAGCTTGAAGCAATGGAGTTAGGCCCGCTTTTGGGGATTTTCCTGCAATCGTTCTTTGTGCAGTTTACCATGACCGCCTTAAATATCGTCATTTTCGTAATCGTCTACGGCAGAATGATTGAGATTTACTTACTGACGAGCCTTGCGCCCATCCCCTTTGCAACCAGCGTCAACCGGGAAACGGGGAGCATGGGCCAAAACTACTTCAAGTCTCTGCTGGCCGTGGGCTTTCAAGGTCTGCTGATTATGGTGTGCGTGGCAATCTACGCGGTGCTGGTGCAGTCCATCGCCACGGACGGCGACATTATGAACGCCATATGGCGGTGCATGGGCTATACAGTGCTCTTGTGCTTCACGCTGTTTAAGACCGGGAGCCTCGCAAAATCCATTTTTGGGGCGCATTAAAGAGCCTCGGGTCAAGTTGGCCCGAAGTCCACGGAGAAAGGAGGCGCAATGCCGCGCAGGTATCAAATGGGCGCGGACGGTGAAATGCACCCGGCCTATTTTGGCAGGCTCCCGGAACAGTTTACCGAAGCCGACACCCTACACTTTATGGCCGATACGGATATACAGCTATCCGGCACGGTATCGGCTGACACCCTCGCCGCTATCAAGGCGGCGGGCTATGAATACAGGGACGGGGACGTGTCCCCGGTTCCCGGAAAGGAGAACCATGTTATGAGTGACGAAAAAAGCACGGGCGCACAGGCCCCGGCACAGGAGGCGGAAAAGCCCGCCCCGCTGAAATTAGACGTAACCGCTCGTGCCATTGACCCCATCAAAAACCTTGTGGGCTTTGCCACGGTCAAGCTCAACGATTGCTTTGTGGTGGAGGACTTCAAAATCCTGACGGGCTCCAAGGGGCTGTATGTAGGTATGCCGAGCAAGCCGGACAAGTCCAGCCCCAGCGGCTACCGGGAAACGGTAAAGCCCATTACCGCTGATTTCCGCAAAGAGCTCCACGGGGCCATTTTGGGGGCCTATGAACAGGCGGTTGAAAAATTACAGACCCGCGCCGCCGCCGCGAGGCAGGCCCCGCCCCCTGAAAAGCAGTCCATCAAGGAACAGTTAGAAGCCGGGGCGAAACAGGCGGCAAAGGAAAACGCGGAACGGCCCCAAAAGGAAAAGCCCAAACGAGCCAAGGCGGCCAAAGCCGCAGAACGATAACCCAGCCTCGGGCCAAGTTGGCCCGAAGTCCCGGAAAGGAGGTTTCCAATGGCCTATGTGCCGGTTCCAAAAGACCTATCCAAAATCAAGACCAAGCTGGCGTTTAATCTGACAAAACGCCAGCTTATCTGTTTCTCCATCGCGGCTGTAATCGGTATCCCCACCTACCTGTTTACCCGCGCCCACATCGGTAACAGCCCCGCGTTGTTCCTGATGATTGGCCTCATGCTCCCCTGCTTTTTCTTTGCCATGTTTGAGCGTGACGGCCTCCCCTTTGAAAAGGTGCTGTGCAATATTATCCGCACCTGTTACCTCTGGCCCCGCGTGAGGCCCTACAAGACCCAAAACTTTTATGCCGCACTCTGCGGCCCTGACAAGGAGGCGAAACCGATTGACCCAAAAGCAGACCGGGCGGCCAAGCGCCAGCCCGCACACCAAAGCGCCCAAACAGAAAAAGGGCGTTCCCACCACCGCACAGCAGACCATTCCCTATAAGCAGATGTTGAAAGACGGCGTCTGCCAAGTGGGCGAAAAACTGTTCACGAAAAGCATTGCCTATGAGGACATCAATTACCAGCTTGCACAGGCCGACGACCAATCGGCCATTTTTGACGGCTACTGTGCGTTCCTCAATTCCTTTGACCCAACGCTGCCGTTCCAGCTTTCCTTTATCAACCACAGGAGCCGCCCGGACAGTCAGTACACCGTGACCCTCCCCATGCAGAACGACGCATACAACGGGGTACGGCAGGAATTTGCGGATATGCTGGAAAACCAGATTGCCAAGAGCAACAACGGCATTGTGCGGACAAAGCTCATTACCTTTAACGTCACAGCCGACGATTTGAAATCCGCCCGCCCCCGGCTGGAACGGGTGGAGGCCGACATTTGCAGTAACTTCAAAAAGCTGGGGGTACAGTCCCGGCCCCTCTCCGGGCTGGAACGGCTGGAAGTCCTGCACGGCCAGCTCCACCCCGGCGGCACGGAGCCGTTTCAGTTTGCATGGGACATGATACCGAAAACCGGGCTCACCACAAAAGATTTTATTGCCCCCTCCGGCTTTGACTTCCGCTACTCCCGTATGTTCCGGGTGGGCGAAACGTGGGGCGCGGCCTCCTACTTGCAGATCATGGCCTCGGAGCTCTCCGACAAACTGCTTGCGGAGCTGTTGGAGCTGGACGCGGAAATGACCGTCACTATGCACATTCAGACGGTAGACCAATCGAAAGCCATTAAGACCATCAAGGCCAAGGTCAGCGACATTGACAAAATGAAAGTGGAGGAACAGAAAAAGGCTGTGCGGAGCGGTTACGATATGGAGATATTGCCGCCCGACCTTGTGACGTTCAGCCAAGACGCAAAAACCCTCCTGACCGACTTGCAGAGCCGCAACGAGAGAATGTTCCTTTTGACGTTCTTAATCGTGAACACGGCCCCCACGCGCCGGGAGCTGGACAACGACATTTTCACAGTGGGCGGTATCGTCCAGAAATACAACTGTGTCCTCAAACGGCTGGACTTCCAGCAGGAACAGGCGCTTTTATCCTCCCTCTGCCTCGGCTCTAACACGATTGAGATACAGCGCGGCATGACTACCAGCAGTACGGCAATCTTTATCCCGTTTTTGACCCAAGAGCTCCGCATGGAGGGCGAGGCCATCTATTACGGGCTGAACGCCCTAAGCCACAATATCATCATGGCGAACCGCAAGAAACTCAAAAATCCAAACGGGCTTTTCTTAGGAGTGCCGGGGAGCGGCAAGAGTTTTGCGGCCAAGCGGGAGCTTGTCAACGTGTTCCTTGCCACCACGGATAAAATCATCATTGTAGACCCGATGGGCGAATACTCGCCGCTGGTGCGCCGCCTCGGCGGTCAGGTGGTGGAGATTGCGCCCAACAGCCCGCACCATATCAACCCGATGGATTTGGACGTAAACCTTGACGATGATGTTTCGCCTATCAGCTTAAAATGCGACTTCATTCTTTCCCTTATGGAGCTGGTGGTAGGCGGCAAGGACGGCTTACAGCCCGTGGAGCGGACAGTCATTGACCGCTGTACCCGTATCGTGTACCGGGACTACCTAAACGACCCGGAGCACACGCCCATGCCGACCCTGCAAGATCTGTACGACCTTTTGTGTAAGCAGTCGGAAACGGAGGCGGCCCGTCTGGCGACAGCCCTTGAAATCTATGTTTCAGGCTCGTTAAACATTTTCAACTATCAGACCAACGTGGACTATCAGCACGCCCGCGTTGTCTGCCTCGACTTAAAGAAGCTGGGGGCGGGGCTCCGCACCATTGCAATGCACATCATGCAAGACCTTGTAAACGCGCAGGTGTCGGTCAATTTCAGTCATGGGATTGCTACATGGTGTTACTTTGACGAGTTCCATGTGCTCCTGAAAGACCCGCTGACGGCCTCCTACTGCGTCACCATCTGGAAAATGCTCCGTAAAAAGGGCTGTGTGCCGAGTGCCTTAACGCAGAATGTGAAAGACCTTTTAGCCAGCCGGGAAATCGAGAATATCTTTGAAAACAGCGACTTCATGGTTTTACTGTCACAGGCGCAGGGCGACCGGGCAATCCTCGCAAAACAGCTCGGCATTTCGCCCCACCAGCTTTCCTATGTCACGCACTCCAATTCCGGCGAGGGGCTTTTGTTCTACGGCAACACCACCATTCCATTCATTGACCGTTTCCCGCAGAACACGGAGCTTTACCGCATTATGACCACCCGCCCGGAGGACAGGAAAAATGACACGGCACAGTGACCCAACCTCGGGCCAAGTTGGCCCGAAGTCCCCGGCCATACCGGGCGGCCTTGTGATACGGGAGCTTGCCCCTAAAGAAGCGATCGTGTTTATCCGGCAGTACCACTATTCCAAAATCATGCCCCGGCTGACAAGGCACTATCTGGGCTTTTATGTGGGCGGCGTCCTCTCGGGTGTGGTGACGCTGGGCTGGGGGACACAGCCCTTGCAGACAATCCGCAAGCTGTTCCCCCGCCACGGTCTGAAATCGGCGGACTATCTGGAAATCGGGAAAATGTGTTTCCTGCCCGCCATGAACGACACCCGCTTTTTTGGCAGTCTTGTACTTTCCGCCCTTGTGAAATGGGTGCGGGAAAATACGGACTGTCTTTTTTTATACACCCTCGCGGACGGTATCATGGGCAAATGCGGCTATGTGTATCAGGCAAGCAACTTCCGCTATCTGGGGAGCTTCAAGACCAGCGTATACAGGAGCACCGCCACCGGGGAGAAGATACACCCCCGGAGCGCCCGGACGCTCTTAGAGGAAAACGCCCGGTTCGACGGAGTTTCCAAGCGGTTCTGGCTGTCCCACGGCTTTTGCGAGTACAAGGGGATAGAGAAAATCGACGGGCGTATGTTCCGCTATATCTACCCCCTGTCCAGACGGGCCGCCGCTATCCTGCGGGCCTACCCGGACTATGAGGGGCAGAAAAATCCCAAGGACCGGGATTTGCAGTTCACGCGCAGGGTGGCCCCCGGCAAGTATATCCCCACCGGGCCGCCCCGGTTCTGCCGGGACATCTGCGAGTACAACACACAGAAATATTGAGCCGTCCGGCTGAAAGGAGGTTTTACCATCAAAACAGAGATAGAACGGGGCGCGGGGCCATCTTCCCGGCTCCGCTTTGAGGACGGGGACGAGCCGCAGGCCGCCCCCGCAACCTCGGGCCAAGTTGGCCCGAAGTCCAAGCGGCCTAAAAGCGGGAAATTCAAGCGGGACGAGGAACGCGCCCGCCCATCGGAACGTCTGCGGCAGGACGGGAACCCGGACGAGCCCCCCGGCCCGGAACAGGGGGACACGGAGGGCGAGC
>NZ_LT574836.1:328033-957048 GCF_900086725.1 Bariatricus massiliensis
GGGGACGAGCCGCAGGCCGCCCCCGCAACCTCGGGCCAAGTTGGCCCGAAGTCCAAGCGGCCTAAAAGCGGGAAATTCAAGCGGGACGAGGAACGCGCCCGCCCATCGGAACGTCTGCGGCAGGACGGGAACCCGGACGAGCCCCACGGCCCGGAACAGGAGGACACGGAGGGCGAGGCTCCCGGCGACAGCGGCCCCAAGACAAAACAGGAGGCCCGGACGGAGAAAGCACAGGCCCGCGCCGACAGGGCCGGGGCCAAGCTGGACACCGCCAAGGAAAAGCTGGCCGCGCAGAAGCCCCCAAAGCCGCCCGGCCCCACAAAAAAGGCGTTCCGTGCGGTGCGGGGCGGAACGTGGATATACGCCCACAACAAAATCCATCAGGTAGAGCATGAGAACGTCGGCACCGAGGGAGCCCACAAGACGGAGCTTTTAGCGGAGGCCGGAGCCCGAAAACTGACGCGATATACAAAACGCCGTATCCGGGAACACCCCGCCCGCGTGGTGGAGAAATGGGAACACAGAACGGTCAGGACAAACGCCGACCTCCACTTTCAGAAGATGGCGCAGGAGCACCCGGAGCTCCAAAGCACCACCGTTTCCCGGTTCCTCCAAAAGCAGAAAATCCGGCGGGACTATCAGAAAAAGGCCCGACAGGCCGCAAAGGAGGGCGCAAAGGCCGCGCAGAAAACAGGCACCGCCATGGAAAAGCTGGGCCGCGCCGTGGGCGGGGCCATCAAGCGACACCCCATAGGGGCGCTTCTCTTGCTATTGCTGTTCGCCATGTTTATGATACTTAACTCCGCGTTCTCCGCAATCCCCATTCTTAGCAGCGGCATGATGAACGCGGTAGTCGGCACCTCCTACACCTCGGAGGACACCGACCTGTTAGCCGTGGAGGACAGCTATGTGTCGCTGGAAAGCGGGCTTCAAACCCGGATAGACAACATCGAGCGCGACAATCCCGGCTATGACGAATACCGTTACAGCTTAGACGAGATCATCCATAACCCCCATGAATTAGCGTCCTACCTGACCGCCCTGTATAAGACCTACACCCCGTCCGAGGTACGGGCGGAATTACAGCGCGTCTTTGAGAAGCAGTACACGCTGACCCTGACGGAGATTGTGGAGGTGCGCTACCGCACGGAAACCGACACATGGACGGACGAGGACGGAAACAGCCATACGGACACTTACGAGGTGGCCTACGATTACTACATTCTGGACGTGGAGCTGACGAACAGGCCCATCACGTCCTTTGCCCCCGGCCTCTTAAACGCGGAACAGCTTGAAATGTATCACGTCTATCTGGCGACAGGCGGCAACAAGCCCCTGCTATTTGGCGGCGGTTCCCCGGACGGGACACCCTCCGAGGATTTAAGCGGCGTACAGTTTGAGGACGGGACGCGCCCCGGCAACCCCGCCGTGATTGAGATTGCAAAGTCACAGGTCGGGAACGTAGGCGGCCAGCCGTTTTGGAGCTGGTACGGGTTTGACAGCCGCGTGGCATGGTGCGCCTGTTTCGTGTCGTGGTGCTATGACCGCGCCGGAATGAGCGAACCCCGTTTTGCCTCCTGTTCCACACAGGGTATCCCGTGGTTTCAGTCGCACGGACAATGGGGCGGCAGGAGCTACCCGGACATTGCGCCGGGGGACGCGATATTCTTTGATTGGGAGGGCGACGGACGCGCCGACCATGTAGGGCTTGTCGTTGGTACGGACGGCGAGCGCGTGTATACCGTGGAGGGCAACAGCGGCGACGCCTGCAAAATCAAGAGCTATCCCATCGGCAGTAACCTGATTTACGGCTACGGGCTGATGAATTGGAACTGAAAACAGAAAGGAGTTTTCCATGAACAAAATCGAAAAGATTGATAACGAGCTTGAAAAGGCCCGCGAAAAGGCCGCCGAGTGGGCGGCCAAGGTGCGGGAGCTGGAACGACAGCGGCAGGAGGAAGAAAACAGCCAGATCGTGCAGGCGGTGCGCTCTTTGAAGCTCACCCCGGACGCGCTGGCTGCTTTCCTGTCCAACCCCGCAAACCTCGCGGCAACCTCGGGCCAAGTTGGCCCGAAGTCCGCAGACACCCAAAAGGAGGAACCTGCTGATGAAGAATAAAAGATTTGTCCGGGCGCTGGCCCTCATGCTCTGCCTGTGCTGTGTGTGCGTCCCACTCATGGGAATGACCGCCATTGCGGACAGCGGGAACGACCACACGGACTGTATCATTACCTGTGACTGCCTTATCCGCTGTACCGGGGACACGATAAACCCGGACTGCCAATCCTGCCCCACCGACCTGTACCACTGTATCGGCAAGGTAATCCCCTGTAACTGTACGGTGAAATGTACGGCGGATACCCCGAATAAGGATTGCCAATCCTGCCGCCATGCAATTTACGGGTGTAAGGGAAAGGCCCCGGAGCCCACGCCCGCCCCGGAATGTGCCTGTGACGTGAAATGCACGGACACGGCCAAAAACACCGACTGCCCGGTATGCGCCGCCAGCATTACAGACTGCAAGGGGACGGAGCCAACACCCCCGCCCGTCTGCGCCTGTGACGTGAAATGTACGGACAGCACCAAAAATGCGGACTGCCCGGTATGCGCCGCCAATGTTGCGGAGTGCAAAGGCAAGACCCCGGAGCCCGCGCCCGTCTGCAACTGTACGGCAAAATGTGAGGCTGGGGCCGTCAATACCGCTTGCCCTATCTGCAAAACCGATTTGACGGCCTGTAAGGGCAAGGCCAGCACCCCCGCGCCCGCCCCGGCTGGGAGCTACGCCATTTCCATTGTGGCCCCGTCCGGCTGGTACACCAAGAGCGCCAAGGTGGAAATCCGCGTGGCGGACGAAAATGGCACCGGCTGGAAAAAGGTTGAGGCCAGAATTGAGCGGAACGGGAGCCCGGAGGATCTGACGGACGCTTTCGCGGGCGGCGGCAAAGTCTATGTGCCTATTTCCGAGAACTGTACCGTTTATGTGACCGTGACGGACAAGGACGGCAAAACCACCACCAAGAACCGCTATATCGAATGTTTTGACCGCACGGCCCCCACGGTAAAGACCGGGCTCGGCGGCAAGGTGCTCCGCGTGGAGGCAAACGACGAGCTTTCCGGCGTAGAGGCCGTTTACATTGACGGCGAGCGTTACACCGATTTAACCAATGGGACGCTGGACGTGCGTTTCCGGGATTTGGGCGATGATTACGACCAGCTTTCCATTCAGGCGGTGGACTATGCCGGAAACAAGTCTAAGACCGTACAGGTAAAAAACCCGAATTACAAAGCCCCGTCCAGCGATAAGAACAAGGACGAGGACAAGACAACGAGCACCCCGGCCCCCACGCCGGAGGCCACAACAAAGCCGACCACCACACCCACGGTACAGCCTGCACAGACCCCCTCCACCAACGGGGCCACGGGCGGCACGGTAAAGCCCGTGGCCGGGGCCAGCGGCACCACCACAACCGGGAAAACGGACAGCACCGTGACCGGGGAAAACGAGGATAATTCCCCGAACCCCTTTACCCCGGACGGCTCCGCCACGGTGGTAGACAACGCCACGGACGGGGACGGCAAGGAGTTTTACACAATCCAGACCCCCAACGAAAACGTGTTTTACCTTGTCATTGACAAACAGCGCACCGGGGAAAACGTCTATTTCCTGAACGCCGTCACCGAACAGGATTTGATGGCCCTTGCGGCAACGGACGCAAAGACCGAAACAACCGAGCCCGAGACAACGCCTGACCCGGAGCCCGAGACAACGCCGGAGCCGGAACCCACACCCGCGCCGGAGCAGAAACCGGGCGGCGGCAACATGGGGACAATCCTGCTTGTGCTGGCTATCGTGGTGATCGGCGGCGGGGCTGGCTGGTACTTTAAGATTTACCACCCGAAACACGGTGTCCCGGAGCTTGACGAGGACGAGAGCGAGTTTGAGGACGAGGACGGCGGCGAGCTCCCGCCGTGGGACGAGGACGAGCCACAGACAGAACAGGAAACGGAGGACGAGGAATGAACTTTACCAACAGCCCCTTTGAACGAATGATGAAAGAAGTCCCCCGTCCCGGCAGGGGCGGCGGGAACCCCTGTGACGGCTGCCATGACCGCCATATCTGCGGCGGCCAGCCGAGGCGGTGTAAAAAGAAATTCCGCGTCCTGATTGTGGAGCCGCCCCGCACCTCGGGCCAAGTTGGCCCGAAGTCCTGATGTGCCGGAAGCTGACCCGTGACGAGCGGCGGACAATCCGAAAGCTCGTCACGGGCGGGTGCGCCAACTATGACAGCGAGTACGGTTGCCTCCCGCTGGACTGTCCCTGCTATATGCTGGACAAGTGCTGGACGGGGGCCTATTGCCGCTACTTCCGGGAGGCGGTTCTACCCCTTGCCCCCATGCTGGAAAGCGCCATCACCGGGGAGGGGGCCGCCCCGGCCTCCCGGCCCTGTGCCGTGTGCGGGCGGTCCTTTCTCCCCGAGGGGCGGCAGACCTATTGCTCCGAAACCTGCAAGGTGGAGGGCAACCGCCGAAAGAGCCGGGAACGGGTACGGAAAATGCGGGAGAAAACCGGGGGCGGGCGTTACGATTAGGCCCCTGAAAAAGCCCGTGTTTCCGGGCTTTCCAGACCCCGTTTCCCGGCAAAAGGTAATCTTGTATGGCCCCGGCCCTTTTGGCCGGGTAAATCGTAACATGGACAACCTCGGGCCAAGTTGGCCCGAAGTCCCGAAAGGAGGATATTTTGGAAACGGTACAGGGATATGAAATCAAACAGGCCATTGTCTTTGATAATGACCGGGGCTTTGCCCTCGGGGAGAACCCAGCGGCCCCCGAGCCCTTTGTGACGTGGCAGTTTACCGAGGAAAACGGACAGCGTGACTATTATTGGGGGAAATACTTTCCTGATGAACAGGGGGCGCGGGACAGCTTTGCTTTCCGCGTTGAGAACTACCGGGCCGATATGGAAGTATCGGAGAAGCCGGGGACGGAACTTCACAGGCCGGATTTGTACCACTACTATTCCACACAGCGCCCCGTCGATATTGGCACGTTCCCCAAGCCCAAGGACAACCAGCCCGTAAAGATTTTCAACTACGACAGCCGTATTTCCATTGAGGGCGAGGACTTCCGGGCGTGGGGCGGGCTTACCTACTTAAAGCCGCTGACCGATAAGCAGATGGACGATTACGAGCTCCGGCCCGCGCGGGATAACCCTGACCGGGTACGGCCCCGCCCCTCCATCACGGCACAGCTCAAAGAGGGAGCCGCAAGGCCAAAGCCGACGCGGCAGGCCCCGGAGCTCAAAGACAGGAAGAACCACATGGACAGATAGGAGGATTTTTATGCACGAAAAGGACAACTACCTAAGAACCGCCGAGCTCTCCACCGAGCAGAACTATAACATGGTTGACGGTATCCCCAATAACACGCCGCCCGCCCTGCCCTCCCCGGAGCAGGAGCGGCCCACGCTTGATAAGGTGAAAGAGCCGCCCCACCGCCGCCGGAGCCGGGAACGCGAGGAACGATGAACCGCCGCCGGCGTGACGTACATCTTCATGTGATGGTGACGGCTGACGAGCTGGCACAGATACGGGAGCGCATGGACGAGGCGGGCATACAGAACGCCGGGGCCTATATGCGGAAAATGGCCCTCAACGGCTATATCCTCCATATCGACCTTGCCCCGGTGCGGGAGTTGGTTTCCCTCCAGCGGCGGTGCTCCAACAATCTTAATCAGGTTGCCATTCACGCCAACACTTATGGCGTATACCCGGACGAGATCGCAGGGCTCCAGCGCGACTATGGGGAGCTCTGGGGCCGGGTGTCTGCGGTGCTGGAACAGCTTGCGGCCATCGTGGAAAAGTGAAAAGGAGGGGCGCGGCTTGTGGCCGTTGCCCCTCCTTTTCCCATATCCGCAGACTTCGGGCCAAGTTGGCCCGAAGATTGACGGGTGGCGTGAACCATTGTATAATTGATTAAAAGATTTAGGTCGCCTTTGGCGGATAAGGTACATGACACATAAAAGAGGTTTTATCATGGATGAGCTAAAAGTATTGAATGATAACTTTGAAGCAGAAGATAATAGCTTTCTATATTATTTACATGAAGAAAACTATTTTCATAAAACAGCGCTTGCTGAATTGTGTGGCTGTATATCCTCTTTATGCCACATCCATCCACATGATAAAGTGGTTTCTGCTCGAATTTGCTTTATATATGGACAAGTGCTAAGACATCTCCTTTATCATTTTGATCCTGGCGATTTGAGCCAGATTTCTAACTTGCCTTGTAACTACAATGAAGAACTTGAAACTCTGGAGCATGTAGTTACAAAATATTTTTCGAGTTGATTTAGCTGGGCCTTATTGGGATAAGGTATATTAAAATTATCTAACTTCGGGCCAACTTGGCCCGAAGTACCACAACTGAAAACGGACGGAAAAGGCGACCTTGCACGGGCCGCCTTTTTGCGCGGAAAGGAGGCCGCCAATCGCTACCACACGACTGATACCCATGCACATCAGCAAGGGCCAGACCATTGCCCAATCCTTGAAAGACCGCTTCGACTACGGGGAGGACCCGGACAAGACAAACGGCGGCGAACTCATTACCGCTTACGAGTGCGACCCCTTGACCGCTGACGCGGAGTTTCTGCTTGCCAAGGCAAAGTACAAGGCGATTACCGGGCGGGAGCAAAAAGCAGACAGTGACATTATTACCTATCAAATCCGCCAATCGTTCCGCCCCGGTGAGATAACGCCGGAGGACGCAAACCGCCTCGGCTATGAACTTGCTATGCGCTGGACGAAAGGCCGTCACGCTTTCTTTGTGGCGACCCACGTTGACAAGGCCCATATCCACAGCCACATCTACTACAACTCAACCGCCCTCGACTGCACCCGGAAATTCCGCAATTTCTGGGGCTCGTCCTTTGCCGTCCGGCGTGTCAGTGACCGCCTCTGTCTGGAAAACGGGCTCTTTATCGTGACCGACCCAAAGCCCCACAGCAAGACGCAGTTTAAGCACTACGGGGAATGGTTCACAGGCAATCGACCGCTTAACTTCCAAGACCGATTG
This sequence comes from Bariatricus massiliensis, assembly GCF_900086725.1. GTDB lineage: Bacteria > Bacillota > Clostridia > Lachnospirales > Lachnospiraceae > Allocoprococcus > Allocoprococcus massiliensis. The sequence continues at coordinate 335,109 of NZ_LT574836.1, forward strand.
AAGATTGCCATTGACGCGGCTCTTGCACAGAGCCCCGCCGACTTTGCCGCGTTCCTCTCGCTCATGGAGGCGGCAGGCTATGAGGTCAAACAGGGGCGCGGCGGCACTCTCTCTTTCCGCACATCCGGGCAGGAACGCTTTACCCGTCTGCGGTCCTCCACCCTCGGGGTCGGCTACGGGCCGGAGGACATCAGGGCGGCCATATCCGGCACCCGCAAGCGTCCGGGAACTGCCCCCCGCAAGGTCAGCCTGATTGTGGATATACAGGCAAAACTAAAGGCGGGCAAGGGGCCGGGGTATGAACGGTGGGCCAAGGTTTTCAACCTGAAGCAGATGGCCGCCGCCCTCGCCTATTTGCAGGACAACGGCCTGACGGAGTACGGGCAGTTGGAACAGCGGGCCGCCGAGACAACCGGGCATTTCCACACACTGTCGGAACAGCTAAAGGCCACCGAGACGGCCATGAGCACCAACGCGGAACTGAAAAACGCCATTGTCAAATACGCCAAGACCCGGCCCGTGTTTGAGGCGTACAAGGCCGCCAAGTACAGCAAAAAATTCCTCGCGGAGCATGAGGCGGATATAGGGGTTTACCGGGCGGTACGGGCTGACTTTGAACGCCTTTTACACGGAGCCAAGCTCCCCCGCATGGACGCGCTCAAGGAGGAAAGCCGCAGGCTGGCCGCCCGGAAAAAAGAGCTCTATGCGGAGTACCGCAGGGCCAGAGAGGATATGCAGGAGGTGCTGGCCGCCAAAGCCAATATTGATTATTTGCTCGGCTACACCGGGCAGGACAAAAACAAGGAACAGGAGCGATAGCGTATGAAAAATAAGGAGCGAAGCGACGCCACCACTTCGGGCCAAGTTGGCCCGAAGCACCGGGTTTGGGGCGGGCCCCAACAAGCAGTTTCTGACGATTTTGCCGCAAGGCAAAACGGCTGAAACTTGCAACTGTGGCCACAGTTGCATTGCTTGCCATTTAGCGCAACCCCGGAAATTGCATAAAAAAACAAGGGCCGCGTTTTTACGCTTCCCCCGTTTCTTTCAGGCTGATTGCCCCGTCTATGGCCGCTTCAATGATGGGTAAATACTCTTTGGGACATAACTCCAATTTAAGCACCGTCCGTTCCCGCTCCTTGCCGTCCAGCTCACTGTCTGCCGGGAAAAAATATCGTTCCACCGGGAGCTTGCATATCTTCACCAGCTGGTAAAAAACCGGGAGGCTGGGGAGACTGCCGCTGTTCTCAATGTTCGCAAGATAACGCGGGTCAATGTTTACCTTTTCAGCAAGGGCGCGACGGGACAAGCCTAATACTTTGCGGGCCTCTTTCAAATCAGTACCAAGGCTTACAAAGTTTTCTGTTTCTCGTTCTTTTTGCATATCACATCACCCCTTTACATTCTATAATTCATATGGTGTGCCGGGAATGATTTAATATGTATTTTGCTTACATTGATTAAGCCACAAAAATTTAAGCACTTTAGGAAAAATACTAATGGTATGTATCTTGACAGTGGTTTGAATATCGTGTATAATGCAATTACATACCAAGCGAATGTTAGAAGAAAGGAGGCTCGTTATGGCTCGTAACAAATATCCAGAAGTTACCGTAGAAAAAATACTAGAGGTATCCCAACGGTTATTTATGGAAAAAGGATATGATGATACAACCATCCAAGACATTGTAAATGAGTTGGGCGGCTTAACCAAAGGGGCAATATATCATCATTTCAAATCTAAGGAAGAAATCATGGACGCGTTAGGCGAAAAAATGTTTTTCGATAACAACCCTTTTACGATTGTCAAGCAACGCAAAGAATTGAATGGTTTACAAAAAATGCGCGAAGTTATTAAAATCAATCATGCCGATGTGGATAGGGCCGAAATAAGCAAGCATAGTTTACCTGTTTTGAAAAATCCACGAATATTGGCAGGAATGATTGATACTGATAGGCGGTTGATTGCACCTCTGTGGTTAGCTCTAATAGAGGAGGGTCAACGTGACGGTTCAATTCATACGCACTATGCAAAGGAACTTTCCGAGTTACTTCCTTTATTGACTAATTTGTGGTTAGCTCCCTCTGTCTATCCTGCATCGGCTGTTGAGATAATGAATAAATTTCTCTGTATTTGCACCATGCTTGAAGCAATGGGTGTTCCGCTGATTGATGATGAAATTAAGGAGCTGGCAGACCATTACTTTAAGGAAATTGTAGCGGCAGAATAAAATTGCCTTGAAAGAGGCAGTTTTATTTGAACATATACATTCATTCGTAAGGTATCAATTAGGCGTTAAGCCTTTTTATATTACTCATATACATACCAACCAAACGTATTAAAAGGAGGTCATTACTATGACAGAAGAAAGATTTGAACAGGTTATCGAAAACGCAATCGAGGGTGCCGCTGATAAGTTTGACCACTCCATAAACCGTGCATGGAAACATCGGCCTGTTCGCATGATTGGGAAAAGTATCGCTTGCTTATCGGGGGTCGGCTTGTTGGCCGCCTCATATCCCTTGTTTGAGAGGGGACAGAATACCGCTGCAAAAGCCTGCTTAATTAGTGGTGGGATTGTCATAGCGGCTAATGCTATCGAACTTTTTATTTTCAGAAAGAGGTGAGCCTATGGAGAGCCATATTGAAAAGGACGGTTTGTTATTTGGGATAGCGGGTATCATTGTTCTCCTATTTGGAAAATCAATCCTTAAATTTGGTTTTACCGTGCTGTTCAAAATTACAAAATTCTTAATACGAAGCATTTTTATTTATTAACTCGTATTGACCTGTCATTGAAAATATAGCTGTATGACAGTGGCGGGTCAATACATTTCAAACCACGATAGGAGAAATTCATGTATCAGAAACTTTTCAACAAAAACTTTACAATGGTGGTTATCGGGCAGATTATTTCCTTGTTTGGAAATGTAATTTTAAGATTTGCCCTTTCACTTTATATTCTCGACGCTACCGGGTCGGCAACAATTTTTGGCTCTATTATGGCTGTTTCTATGTTACCGACAATCGTTCTATCGCCCTTTGGTGGAATGTTGGCAGATCGGGTCAACCGAAGAAATATTATGGTTGCGTTGGATTTTACCACGGCGGCAATTATCTTTATATTTGGTTTTGCACTTAACGAAAATACGGCTATTCCTGCTATTGCGGTTGTACTAATTTTGCTCTCACTTATACAGGCGTTTTATCAGCCATCAGTACAATCCAGCGTTCCACTGCTCCAAACAGAAAATCACCTAATTCAAGCAAATTCCGTTGTAAATCAGGTTATGGCTTTTGCGAATTTGCTGGGCCCGGTATTGGGCGGCATTTTGTATGGTATGTTTGGCGTGGGGCCTATCATTGTTATCAGCGGTATTAGCTTTTTTCTATCAGCTATTTTGGAGATTTTCATACATATTCCTTTTACGCCGCCAACGGAGAAGGGGAACATTTTTCATATTGTTAAAAGTGATTTTAAGGACAGTATGAAATTCATGGTAAAAGAGCGCCCCGATATTCTTAAAGCACTCCTTTTTACTGGGGCCATCTCTTTTTTCATTGCGGCTGTTGCCATTGTCGGAAAACCATATCTTATCCGGGTCACATTAGGACTAAGTGCAGAGCATTATGGTATTACAGAGGGGTGTTTAGGTGCCGCAGGTATATTAGGAGGTATTGCCGCGGGAGTTATTGGAAGCAAAATAAAAACAAAAAAACTATATTATCTTATGATTTTAATGGGAGCTTTCTTAGTACCTGTTGGATTGGCATTTCTGCTTAATGCACCCACATTTACCTCTTATCTATTGATAACGATTGCTTTTTCAGCAAATCAATTACTATATTGTATGTTCTCTATACTTATTCTGTCTGTCATACAGCAGAAAACACCGAACCACCTTTTAGGCAAAATAATGGCTTATGTGAGCACGGTTGTTATGTGTAGTCAACCTCTCGGTCAAGCCCTATATGGTGTATTGTTCGATAAATTTACAACAAACGTCTATATACTACTTATTGCAACAGCAATTATGATTGCTACAATCGGGTTATTGTCAAAAAAGACTTTCAAAAGTTTGGATGAATAAACTCAAAACATTTCTATTGATATAGAATAAAATCTGCCGCACGACGGCAAAAGAAAAAAAGCCGTCGTGTAGCAGATATTTCCCCTTGCCTATCTCTATTATCTACGGCGGCTTTGAGAAATCAAGGCCGCTTATCTGCGGCCATCGGAGGGCCGCTATGTTTGCTTCATCCTACCAATATAGTTATCTGTCAAAAAAAGCTGGATACCACCTGCGGGAAACTATGTTGATAAGTATGCACTATACCATGTAGTTGAACAACATATTTACATACAAAAGGCCCGGTTACATTATGTAGCCGGGCCTTTTGTATGTCGAAAATTACGCTTTTCTGTTGGCTGCCGTTCCCCGCCGCCTCCGTTTCGATTGAAGCCCAAAACCAAAATTGAAACGGAGGAAAACAAAATGAAGATTATCAATTTGCGGGACTATTACCCGTTCTACAAACAAAATCAGTTTATCGAAGTCACGGACGAGGTGGCCGCGCTCTTTTGCGAAAGTGAGCGCAGGGAGGCCGCCTATCAACTGCGTACATACCGCCACAAGGCGTATTACTCCCTTGACTGTGACGATGGCATAGAGTGTGAAGCCGTCTTTGTCTCGCTCTCCCCGTGGGAGCTTTACGAGCGCAAGGTGACGGCGCAGGAGCTCCGGGCCGCCCTTTCCAGCCTGCCCGAGATACAGGCTCGGCGCGTCTACGCTCATTGCGCCCTCGGTATCAGCAAGGCCCAGCTTGCGCGGGCCGAGGGTGTCAGCGAAAAGGTGGTACGGACTTCCATTGACCGGGCGTTGCGGAATATGGAAAAAAGATTAAAGAATTTCTTTTAAGGGGGGTCGGTTTTGCCCCAAAAATGAAAAGGTATATAAGAGGGGAATAACCTCGGGCCAAGTTGGCCCGAGGCAGGACAGGCCCTCCGGCAATTTGACAACTGAATAGCAACGCACTGATACGTTAGGCGCTGGAGCCGAAAGGATAAGCCAAGCGGTGGGTACGCCATGACTTCCCCATCAGGGGAACGAGCGAGAACTACCTACACCGCAGGCGGGCCGTGGCTGGCCCGCTGGCAATGACCTCCACGCCCTATAATGATACTTCCGCTTTGAACGCTTCACAGCATTGAGCGGCGCACCTACAAGTATAGGCCGGGGTGAAACTCCCATGAGGGCTGCCAAGCCCGTTGGTGCATTGCAGGAAATACAATCGAAACGGAATGAGGGCCGCCCCGCGTCCACTGTCTTGCGACAGGCCAATCACAGCGGCGCGGCCCTCAATTTTAAGAAACGCAGTCACTCTATGACCTCGGGCCAAGTTGACCCGAAGCATGGAGAAAGACCAAACGGCAGCACTCAACACGGGTGCCGCCGTTTGGCGTTTCCCCATGAGACAGGCGGAAACACAAGCCATCCACCCAATGCCCACAAGGAGGTTTTCAATGACACAGACTGTTACATACCAGCGAGAAACGAAGTCCGCGCCTTTTCAGGGAAAGACGATTGTACTTGAAAATCTGACCCCGGTACTTTCCCCAAAAGTGCGCGATAAACGGAAAAAAGAGATAGAGCGGTGCCTGTTTGAAGTGTTCAGCAAATACGGGGACAGGCGGTGCTGACGCTCCGTATCCTTGTTGAAAAGGGCTGTCAATGGTATAATATAGTTATAGGTTGGCAGCTCCATTCCGTAAAGGAAAGGGGCTAACTATGAATATTAGCAGAATGGATGTTATCTATGCAAGGCAATCGGTAGACCGCAAGGACAGTATCAGCATTGAAAGCCAGATTGACTTTTGCAAATACGAATTAAGGGGTGGGAGCCACAAGGTATTTAAGGACAAGGGATATTCCGGGAAGAACACGGACAGGCCCGAGTTTCAAAAGCTGTTAGTTGAAATCAAAAAGGGAACCGTGAAGCGTGTCGTTGTTTACAAGCTCGACCGTATCAGCCGTTCCATTCTCGACTTTGCGAATATGATGGAGCTTTTCCAGCAGTATGATGTAGAGTTTGTTTCCTCCACGGAAAAGTTTGACACCTCAACCCCGATGGGGCGGGCCATGCTCAATATCTGTATCGTGTTCGCACAGTTGGAGCGTGAGACAATCCAGAAGCGCGTCACAGACGCTTATTACTCCCGGTGTACGAAAGGCTTTCACATGAGCGGACAGGCCCCCTACGGCTACCGCTTAGAGCCTACGGTGGTTGAGGGTATCCGCACAAAAATGATGGTTGCAGAGCCGGAGGCCGCCGAGCAGATACGGCTGATGTTTGAAATGTACGCCGAGCCGGAAACCTCTTTCGGGGACATCACCCGGTACTTTGAGGAACAGAACATCAGGGTATATGACAAGTCCCTTGCCCGTGGTTATCTCTCACAGCTTTTAAGAAACCCGGTTTATGCACAGGCTGATTTGGAACTGTACGAGTTTTTCAAAAGTCAAGGCGCGGCCATCATCAACGACCCCGCCGACTTCGCCGGGACAAACGGCTGTTATCTCTATCAGGGCCGGGACGTAAAAGAGGATAAGGACAAGAGCCTGAAAGACCAGATACTTGTTATTGCTCCCCATGAGCCGATTGTATCTTCCGACGTGTGGCTTCGATGCCGGAAAAAGCTGATGAACAATACCGCGTTTCAAGGTGGCCGGAAAGCCCAAAACACATGGCTGGCCGGGAAAGTCAAATGTGGGAATTGTGGGTATGCCCTCAAAGTCACGCACAACCCGGCGGGCTATGAATACCTCCGCTGTAACAAGCGGGCCGACAACGGGGGCTGTAAAGGGTGCGGCACAATCCGCAAGAATGAGTTTGAACAATTCGTTTTTACCGCTATGTGTGAAAAGCTCCGGGAGTTTAAGCTACTGCGAGGCGGCGAGGAAAAAGTAAATCCCAAGCTGACCGCCTTACAGGTAGAACTTGCACAGGTGGAAAACGAGATTGAAAAACTGCTGGACACCCTGACCGGGGCCAACGCTACCTTGCTTGCCTATGCGAACAGCAAGATTGAGGCTTTAGACACCAACCGGCAGGCGCTTACAAAACAGATTGCCGAGTTGTCCGTTGAAACCGTTTCCCCAAAACAGATTGAGCTATTATCCGGCTATCTGGACGATTGGGAGAATGTGTGCTTTGACGATAAGCGAAAAGTCGTTGACGGCTTAATCTCACAGATACGAGCCACCAACGACTATGTGCAGATTGAGTGGAAAATCTGACCGCTCCACTCAATCATTTTTCTATATTGTTTGTAGCCCCTTGTCAACCGATGCTTCTATAACTTGATTGAGAATGCTATTAAATATAATGTGCCGGGCGGAGAAGTAACAGTACGGCAGAAACAGACGGCACATTTGGTAAATATTGAAGTGGAGGACAGTGGTGTTGGGATTGAGAAGGAAGCGCTGGAGCATATATTTGAACCTTTTTACCGTGCAGATCCATCCCGCTCCCAGAAGATACCGGGCTCGGGACTGGGACTTGCTGTTGTTAAAATGATTGTAGATAAGTATGAAGGAAAGGTTGTAGTAGAGAGTGAAGCCGGAAAGGGAAGCATTTTCCGGATATATTTGACAGCCTCAGAGCCGGCGGAACTCTCCTAAGAATATCTTCTGCTTAAATTACGGAATACTATTTTATGCCGCCAGCAGCCGGTGAACGGCCTCATAAATTTTTTCGGCAATATAGGGATTGTTCATCGTATAGAGATGAATTCCGTCGACGCCCTGTGCGTTAAGGTCTACAATCTGGTCGATGGCGTAGGCGATTCCGGCGTCGCGCATTGCCTCGGGATTGTTCTCGTAGCGCTCCATCATCGCAGTGAATTTCTTGGGAAGATGTACACCGCAGAGCGTCACCATACGTTCAATCTGTTTTTTGTTGATTACCGGCATGATACCGGCCTCTATGGGGACGTGGATACCTGCGAGAGAGCAGCGCTCACGGAAGCGGTAAAAATAGTTGTTGTCGAAGAACAACTGTGTAATCAGCTGGCTTGCCCCGGCGTCTACCTTTGTTTTAAGATGACGGATATCACTCAGTATGTTTTCTGATTCTGTATGAGCCTCCGGATAGCAGGCGGCGATGATATTGAAATCAGCATATTCTTTGATAAAAGAAATCAGGTCGCTTGCGTGGGGGAAATCCCCTTCAAAATAAGAGCCGGAAGGGATATCACCGCGGAGGGCCAGTATGTTTTCAATACCGGCGGTCTCGAACCTCCGGAGCTGAGAGAGGACGTCCGCTTTTGTGAGTCCGATGCCGGGAAGATGAGCAACGCTCTCAATCTTATATTTATGCTTGATAGCTGAAGCTATTTCAAGTGTAGCAGTACAGTTGGCGCTTCCGCCGGCCCCATAGGTCACGCTGATAAAATCGGGCCTAAGTCCTTGAAGCTTGTCGAGCGTACGGTAAATGGTATCGATGGAGTCTGTCCGTTTGGGTGGAAAGACTTCAAATGAAAAAGTAGTTTTTGTCTGGAACAATTCAGTTGTTTTCATTTTGCACTAATCTTGCCTCCGCTGCCATATACTTAGAAGATGGCAGCGGTTCGGCATTTCCCCTTGTTTTTAGTCCTCAGTTGATTTCTTAGACTATAGCATGGAAGAAGGGGTATAGAAAAATACATTTTAATTAGTGTTTGATATAGTTAAAAACTATGACAATGTTCTGCTCAAGAAGCGAGAGCTTGTCCGGAGTTATTCTCCGCCGGGGCCGTCGCGCCGAGGTACTTCGTCAGGAATTACATCGGTAACATATGAAGGTTTCGGCAGGTCGATTTCCGGAATATTATTGTCACCGAATTCCTCGTGAGAAGGCTCCACTGGCGGGAGATTCGTTTTTTTGTCTTTCATATTCGCACCCTCCTTTCGGAGGTAGTGTGCGCCGCCTTGGAGAAAAGTATCCATATTTATGACTTTATTATAACGTGGGTGTTTTAGACAATTTCTCAAGATAGTGAAATAGAATTTCTATAAATGCGCTGTTTGTAGGCCGCTTGTCCAGAGTATAGCCGGCAATATCTCCAAGTAGTTTGGGATTCCCATAATAGTAACATTTTTTTACAACTGAGCGGATGCAGTGGTCCACATTGTCGGCAGTGGTGTTGTAGTATGCAGCGACTTCGCCGAAGAGACGGATATAGCATAGCATGAAATCCTCATTTTGAAAGCAAAGAAGAAGCGCTTTTTTGAGATAGTGGAAACCAAGGTTGGTTTTATGGATTCCAAGTGATAATAAAATATTAGTGATGAGTTTTTCCATTACATAATTCCCCTTTTTCATTCGTATGGTTAATAATTGTAATGAATAAAAGGGGTAAATATATAGTGTATAGAAGAAATAAAACGAAATGTGTCACTTTTCGACGTTATAAGACACAGAAAATACAGCGATTTTGCAAATTTACAATTTCCGTCAATGTTCGTCAAGTGCAGCTTTTTTATTGAGGATCAGAAGAAGAAGGTATATGATTAAGCTGAACGGGATAAGGGATAGGAAGGAACGGAGGTGAATGAGAAGCTGCACTTGGCATTGGGTTTACAAAATATGCTGATAATAACCCAATCATCTATTTGCTTCCATTTTTTATAATTGTTCCATTTACTGGACGAATAACATATTACAGAATATGGGAAGCCTATCTTGAGGTGTGCCTAGAAGAACATGGGGAACATTTAAGACAAAAGAATTTCAATAAATATGTTCAAATAGAAAGAGCCAATAAAGTAGACGGCATAATGGCTGTGCTAGTAAACTATGAAATGTTTATATTAGCAGCTGCGTGTTTGGTTTTTATTATTATAACTGCTGCGTTTAGTTTTTCTAAGGTTAAGGACGCATATAGGAAAAAGTGGATAAATAGAAATCCTGTAATATGAGAAAAACCACAGGAATGCTTTAAATAAGCGATTCCTGTGGCCATAAGAAGCAGATAACGGGAGTCGAACCCGCCTTTCCAGCTTGGGAAGCTAGCGTCATACCGATAGACCATATCTGCATAAAATTAGTATAGCACTTTTGGTTCTGCGAAACAAGAAGTAATTCAAGATTACAATCAACATTCATCCGTGGATACAATCTTATAAAAATAAACAAGCAGAAACGACAACTCTGCGTTCCTGCTTATTTTGTCCTGCGGAAGATGGGACTTGAACCCACACGAGCGCATTGCTCACAAGATCCTTAGTCTTGCTCGTCTGCCAGTTCCGACACTTCCGCATACAGCTTTCATTGCTGTCCGAAAGTTATAATACTATATTCAAGCGGGAAAGTCAACGTTAATTTACAAATAAATTGTTTTCGCAATATTGTTGGTTGAATTTGAAAAAGAGGAATAATTCAATGTTTTGTGAAATATACTTTCATATTATGCGAAAATATAGTAAAATGAAATAAAATTGTATATTCAAAGAGGATGTTGAATAAGTAACAGTCAGGAGGAACGCTATGTTAGAAAAAGTGGATTTGACGAAAAAAATGGACAAGGAAGAATATAAGAAAAAGATGGAGGAGCTGGAGGTCAGACTGGGGAATCTACAGAGGGAATTGAGAAGCCTCGGGATTCCGGTCATGATTGCCTTTGAAGGGTATGGAGCGGCTGGGAAGGGCAGCCAGATCGGACGGCTGATTCAGGCCATGGATCCAAGAGGATTTGAGGTTCATGCCGTGAAAAAAGAGACAGAAGAAGAACTGATGCATCCTTTTATGTGGCGTTTCTGGACAAAAACACCAGAGAAGGGAAGAATCGCAATCTATGATACGAGCTGGTACCGGAAGGTTTTGATCGACCGTTTTGACAAAAAGACATCCAAAGATGAGGCGGCAGCAGATTTCGAATCGATCAGGGCGTTTGAAAAACAACTGACAGATGACGGGATGGTCATCATCAAACTGTTCTTGGCTATTGATAAAAAGGAGCAGAAAAAACGGTTTGAAAAATTGCTTTCTTCTAAAGAGACCGCTTGGCGTGTGAGCGAGGATGACGTGAAACGCAATAAAGAATTTAATACTTATGAGCAGATCAATGAAGAGATGCTGAGAAAGACGGACACAGATTATGCCCCGTGGAATATTATAGAAGCTGTGGACCGCCGGTTCGCGGCGGTAAAAATTTATACGATTGTCGTGAATGCCATGGCTGCGGCAGCGGAGAGGGCAAAGCAGCCTAAAGAGGCTGACAATGGGGCCCCTGAGGCAGTTGAGGACCGTGCGCTGCAGGAGTCTATTCTGGCAAAGACTGACTTGTCCAAGGCGCTTACGAAAGAGGAGTATAAGGAGCGCTTAAAACATCTTCAGAAAAAGATGGAGCGTCTGCATGGAGAACTATACCGGAGAAGAATTCCGGTCGTACTCGGTTTTGAAGGATGGGATGCAGGAGGGAAGGGAGGAGCAATCAAACGGTTGACAGAACCAATGGATCCGCGTGGATATGTAGTGAATCCGACGGCATCTCCCAACGATATCGAGCGCGCCCACCATTATCTGTGGAGGTTCTGGAGAGCCATGCCGAAAGCCGGACATGTGGCGATTTTTGACCGTACTTGGTACGGACGTGTTATGGTGGAGCGGATTGAGGGATTCTGCACGACGAAAGAATGGCAGCGGGCATATAAGGAAATCAACGATATGGAGCAGGACTTGGTGAACGCTGGAGCTATAGTGATGAAGTTCTGGATGCAGATTGATAAGGATGAGCAGGAAGCCAGATTTAAGGCCAGACAGGAGAATCCGGAGAAACAGTGGAAGATTACCGACGAGGACTGGCGCAACAGGGAAAAATGGGATTTATACGAGGATGCGGTGAATGAAATGCTGATCAGAACATCCACTTCCCATGCACCGTGGATAGTTGTAGAAGGGAATTGTAAATATTATGCCCGCATTAAAGTACTGGAAAGTGTAGTCGACGCGATTGAAGAGCGTTTGAAAAAGGATAAGAAGAAAAAGGAAAAGAATTCTTAGAAGGCCGGAAAGGCGGTGTCAGCGAATGAGAAACCATGAAGTGACAAAAGTACAGCCGTTATTGAAAGAGGACGGCTCTCTCAGGGAACCGGGGTGGTCCAAGCGGCTGTTACAGGTTTATGACCGCAGTCAGATTAAAGCGCCACGTTTTCGTATAAAAGAGTGGGATTATTATCTTGTCCTCAATGAGGAGTTTGCCGGGGCATTCACGATATCCGATGATGGATATATTGGATTACAGTCTGTCTCCCTCTTGAATTTTAAGGAAGGCTGGGAGCACACCGAGACGATATTGAACGCCTTCCCAATGGGGAAATTTAACCTGCCCTCCACGTCGGAGGCGGGGGATACAGTTTACCGGGACAAGCGGCTGCAGATGCGGTTTCTGCAGGAGAAAGGGAAACGCAGGATTCTATGCAACTTTGAAAAGTTTTGGCAGAACAAACCATTTTCCTGTGACATTACGTTAGAACAGCCGGAGATGGACACAATGGTAATTGCCACGCCTTGGAAAGAGAAAAAGACGGCATTTTATTATAACCAGAAAATCAATTGTATGAAGGCTTCCGGCACTATGGAATATGATGGGCGGGTTTATACATTTTCACCGGACACAGATTATGGGACGCTGGACTGGGGGAGAGGTGTTTGGACTTACGATAACCGCTGGTACTGGGGGTCTGGGAACACGACTGTAAATGGAAAGCCCTTTGGCTTTAATATTGGGTATGGATTCGGGGACACCGCTGCCGCCACGGAAAATATGCTGTTCTATGATTATCAATGTCATAAGCTTGATGAGGTGATATTCCATATACCAGAGGACAGCTATATGAAGCCTTGGAGCTTTACGTCCAGTGACGGGAGATTCGAGATGGAGTTCGTCCCTGTACTTGACCGTGCGGCAAGAACTGCAGCTCTGGTCATTGAGACAGACCAGCATCAGGTGTTCGGCCGTATGACCGGCAGGGCAGTGCTGGATGACGGAAGTGTAATAGATGTGAAAAATATGATGTGTTTTGCAGAAGATGTCCATAACCGCTACTAAAAGGAGTGACAGTATGACAATCAGAGAACAGCTTGAACAGAGGGAAATCGAGTATTTGAGCCCTTATGCCGTGCTCAGCAAGGAATCAAAAGGCAGGAAACGAGAGGAACCACAGTGCGATGTACGCCCGGTCTTTCAGAGGGACCGGGACCGTATCCTGCACAGCAAGGCATTCCGAAGAATGAAACAAAAGACACAGGTGTTTCTGCTTCCCAAAGGCGACCATTACCGAACTAGGCTTACCCATACATTGGAGGTCTCTCAAAATGCAAGAACAATCGCCAAGGCACTTCGGCTGAATGAGGAATTGGTGGAGGCAATCAGTCTGGGACATGATTTAGGGCACACGCCCTTCGGGCATGCAGGAGAAAGGGCGTTGAACGGAATATGCCCCGGAGGCTTTCGGCATAATGAACAGAGTGTCAGAGTTGTGGAGATTCTGGAAAAGCAGGGGCGGGGGCTCAACCTGACGTGGGAAGTGATTGACGGCATCCGCAATCATCAGAGCATCGGGAAACCCGCGACGCTGGAAGGACAGATCGTCAGGCTGTCAGACAAAATCGCCTATGTTAATCATGATATCGATGATGCCATACGTGGAGGAGTGATGACAGAAGAGGATATTCCGCTCAGGTTCCGGGAGGTGCTCGGTACAGGCATCCGTGCGAGATTGAATACGCTGATTCACGATGTGATTATCCACAGCATGGATAACCCCTCTATCTGTATGTCGAAAGAGGTAGAAGAGGCGTTGATGGATTTACGTAAATTTATGTTCAGCAACGTGTATCAGAATCCGGCAGCCAAGGGGGAAGAGGTAAAAGCCATCAATATGATCCGCAATCTCTACGAATATTATATTGACCATATGGAGCTGCTTCCACCGCAGTACCACGAGCTTATGGAGGACGGAGACAGCAGGGAACAGGTTGTCTGTGATTACATAGCGGGCATGACAGATAATTACGCTGTGAAAAAATTTGAAGAATATTTTGTCCCGGAAGCATGGAAAAATTAAAAGGAAATCAGAAACATTTGTCGAATATATATATTATAAGGGTAAATTCAATGGTTGTCAGACAAGGGGAAGGCGCGTAGATTTATGTATTATTCAGATGAGTTAGTTGAAGAGGTAAGGAGCAGGAATGACATCGTCGATGTAATATCAGGATATGTTAAGCTTCAGAAGAAGGGCAGTTCTTATTTCGGACTTTGCCCGTTCCACAACGAAAAATCCCCTTCTTTTTCCGTCAGCCGGGATAAGCAGATGTACTATTGTTTCGGGTGCGGCGCCGGAGGCAACGTATTTACTTTTATTATGGAATATGAAAATTATTCTTTTGTGGAAGCACTCAAGTTTCTTGCCGACAGGGCGGGAGTGGAGCTTCCGCAGCAGGAGTTTTCAAGAGAGGCAAGAGAGCGGGCGGATTTAAAGGCCACGCTTCTTGAAGTAAATAAGCTGGCGGCCAAGTATTTTTATGCCCAGCTCAAATCGGAGAGTGGAAAGACAGCCCACGAGTATCTCACTGACAGGCAGCTCAGCGAGGAGACGATCACCGCTTTCGGGTTAGGATATTCGAATAAATACAGCAATGATCTACATAAGTATCTCAGGGCCAAGGGTTACAGTGATGAGATTATTGTCAAGGCCGGTCTGGCAAATATGGACGAAAAGAACGGAATCTATGATAAATTTTGGAATAGAGTGATGTTCCCTATTATGGATGTGAATAACCGGGTCATCGGTTTTGGGGGCAGAGTCATGGGAGACGGGAAGCCGAAGTATCTCAACTCCCCGGAGACACCTGTCTTTGATAAGAGCAGGAATCTGTATGGACTTAACCGGGCTAGAACGTCACGGAAGTCCTATTTTCTTATATGTGAAGGCTATATGGACGTGATTTCGCTTCATCAGGCAGGATTCACGAATGCAGTCGCATCGCTGGGCACTTCTCTTACGGCCGGCCACGCGGCGCTGCTCAAGCGTTATGTGGGGGAGGTCTATCTCACTTATGACAGTGATGAGGCCGGAACGAAGGCGGCCCTGCGCGCGGTTCCAATACTGAAGGACGCGGGGGTCAACGCAAGAGTTATCCGGATGGACCCATATAAGGATCCGGATGAATTCATAAAGAATCTGGGTGCGGCGGCTTTTGAGGAGAGAATTGGCAAAGCCCGCAATGGTTTTATGTTCAGCTTGGAGATGCTGGAGTGCAGTTATGATATGACATCTCCGGAAGGAAAGACAGAGTTTCTGAGAGAGGCGGCCAGAAGGCTTACCGGTTTTGAGGAAGAGATTGAACGGAACAACTATATAGAAGCGGTAGCTAAGGCATATCATGTCGGTTACGAGGAGCTTCATAAACTGGTGGTAAAGACGGCGGTCCAGAGCGGTATGGCGGCGCCTGCCTCCAGACCTAAGCCTGCTTCGGATAGAGAGAGACAGAAGGAGGACGGGCACATCGTGTCCCAGCGTATCCTGCTCACATGGCTGATCGATCACGAAGAGTTGTTTGGTCAGATCAGCAAATATATTACTCCGGAAGATTTTACGAAGGAATTATACCGGGAAGTGGCGGGGCTTTTGTTCGAGCAGTACGAGAACGGTCAGGTGAATCCCGCTAAAATAATGAACCACTTTACCGAGGAAGAGCAGCATCGGGAGGCGGCTTCTCTGTTTCATACAAGAATCAAGGAGCTGACTACGAAGGATGAGCAGGAAAAAGCAGTCAAAGAAACGCTTATCCGTGTCAAGGCTTACAGCATCGATGAGAGGGCGAGAAAGCTGGAACCCACGGATATTCGAGGTTTACAGGAGTTGATGAATGCAAAGAAGGCTCTGCAGGACTTGCAGAGACTGCATATTTCCATCAATTAAGGATAAAATATAAACAAGCAATGAGAGGAAGGTCGCTGCATGGAAGAAAACATAGTGAAATTTCAAGAGAAACTGAAAAATCTGGTTACATTGGGGAAAAAGAAAAAAAGTATTCTGGAGCTTCAGGAGATTAATGACTTTTTCAATGATATGGAGCTGGAGCCGGATCAGATGGAGAAGGTCTTTGATTATCTGGAGGCCAACGGCATTGATGTGCTGCGTATCAGCGGCGATGTGGATGACGACGATGATGATATTGAGATTATACTGACAGAAGAAGACGAAGTAGACGTAGAGAAAATCGACTTGACTGTGCCGGACGGAATCAGTATCGAGGACCCTGTGCGCATGTACCTTAAGGAAATCGGCAAGGTGCCGCTTTTGAGCGCAGAGGAAGAAATCGATTTGGCAAAGCGTATGGCGGACGGTGACGAGGAGGCAAAGAAAAGGCTGGCAGAAGCGAATCTCCGTCTTGTTGTAAGTATTGCTAAGAGATATGTGGGCCGCGGCATGCTGTTCTTGGATTTGATTCAGGAAGGGAATCTGGGGCTTATCAAGGCCGTGGAAAAGTTCGATTATCATAAGGGATTTAAGTTCAGTACCTATGCGACATGGTGGATTCGTCAGGCAATCACGAGAGCCATCGCCGATCAGGCGAGGACCATCCGGATTCCAGTGCATATGGTGGAGACAATCAATAAGCTGATCCGGGTTTCCAGACAGCTTCTTCAAGAGTTAGGGCGGGAGCCTTCTCCGGAAGAAATTGCGGAGGAGATGGACATGCCGGTGGAGCGTGTGCGTGAAATCCTCAAGATTTCTCAGGAGCCGGTATCTCTCGAGACGCCCATCGGTGAGGAGGAGGACAGCCATCTTGGCGACTTTATTCAGGACGACAATGTACCGGTTCCGGCCGAAGCGGCAGCTCAGACGCTGTTGAAGGAGCAGCTGGACGAGGTTCTGGATACATTGACTGACAGGGAGCAGAAGGTTCTTCGTCTTCGCTTCGGTATGAATGACGGGCGGGCAAGAACGCTGGAGGAGGTAGGCAAGGAGTTTGATGTTACACGTGAGCGTATTCGGCAGATAGAAGCAAAAGCGCTCCGCAAGCTCCGCCATCCGAGCCGGAGCAGGAAACTCCGGGATTATCTGGATTAGCAGGGGAGCCGCGACTTATGGCAGAGTTATCGAAAAGATTGGAAGCAGTGGCAGGAATGGTGACAGCGGGCATGCGCCTTGCCGATATCGGAACGGATCACGGTTATTTACCGATTCATCTGGTGAAGAGGGGAATGATTCCGTCTGCTATTGCTATGGATGTCAATAAAGGGCCGTTGATGCGTGCACAGGAGCATATACGTGCAGAGGGACTTGAGGATAAGATAATTACCCGCTTGTCGGACGGCCTTAAAAATTTAAAAAAGAATGAAGCTGATATTATGATCGCCGCCGGAATGGGCGGCGGTCTTGTCATACGGATACTTTCTGAAGGGGACGGGGAAATAAAAGGAATTAAAGAATACATTCTCCAGCCCCAGTCGGAAATCAAAAAAGTCCGGGCGTATCTTTCTGAAAGCGGATATTGTATTGTTCAGGAGAATATGGTTCTGGAGGATGGGAAATACTATCCTATGATGAAGGCAGTAAGAGGGGAAAGTGCGCCGTATAGTGAGGAGGAGCTTTTATATGGCAGGATTCTCCTGAGTGAGGCTCATCCCGTGTTGAAACAATTTCTGGAGCGTGAGATTACAATCAACAGAAAGATAGCAGAGGAGCTGGAAAAAATATCCGGAGTTGACAATTCGGTGCGTACACAGGAAAGAATGCGTCAAATACAGCATAAGATAAAAGAGATGTGTGTCATTCTGGAAAAATATTTTTAAACGGCTTAGAATGGAAGGATACATATGGAATGTAGACAGATCATTGAGAAAATAGAAGAGCGTTATCCCAGACGCTATGCCATGGAGTGGGACAATATAGGACTTCAGGCAGGGCGGACTAAAAAAGAAGTGAAAAGAATATTGATCGCCCTTGATGTTGATGATGCCACTGTGGAACAGGCGGTTTCCGGTAACGTGGATATGCTGGTTACACATCATCCCCTGATTTTTAAGCCTGTAAGCTGGATAAATGATGAGGATTTTATCGGCAGAAGGCTGTTGAAGCTGATACAAAATGATATTTCCTATTATGCAATGCATACAAATTACGATGTGCTGGGCATGGCTGATCTGGCTGGGGAGATGCTTCAGCTTAAGAATCCTCAGGTCCTTGAGATAACCAACACGGAGGACAGTCTGGAAGGAATCGGGAGAGTGGCAGATTTAGAAATACCGGTGACGCTGGAGGAATGTGCCGGCTGGGTGAAAAAGGTGTTTTCACTGCCCGGTGTGAGGGTGTTCGGAGAGCCGTCACAAAAGATAACCCGTATCGCCATTGTCCCGGGTTCGGGCAAAGGTTTTATAGGGCAGGCCCTTGAAAAGAAAGCGGATGTGCTGATTACCGGAGATATTGGACACCATGAAGGGATTGACGCCAATGCGCAGGACATGGCGGTCATCGATGCAGGGCATTATGGCATAGAGCATATTTTCATTTCCGATATGGAGAAGTTCTGCAGTGATAATTTTCCGGAATTAGAAGTGCAGGTCATGAAGATACAGCATCCTTTCTGGATAGCTTAACATGGCGGACGGCGGTTGTGGTGAAAAGCCGTCTGCCTCATAATTATGGGAAGAAGGTGAGAATATTTGGAGCAAACAACATATATGGTAAAGATTGGGGATAAGGTAGAATACTATCCCGAGGGAACTACTTATTTGTCGATCGCGCAGATGCATCAGAAGGACTATCCCTATGATATTGTGCTTGTGTATGTCGGAGGAAAGCTTCAGGAGCTGAGAAAGACCGTGAAAGCGGATTGCGAGCTGCAATTTTTGACGACTGCGGATGACGCGGGACATAAGACCTATAAGAGAAGCATGAGTTTCCTGATGGTAAAGGCAGTTTATGATACAGCCGGCCATGATAAAGTGAAACAGGTGAGGGTTCATTTTTCCCTTGATAAAGGCTATTACTGCACGGTAAAAGGTGATGTAGAGCTTAACAGGGATTTCTTAGATAAAGTCGAGTATAGAATGCGTGAGATGGCGGAGAAGAACCTGCCTATCAATAAGCGCAATATACACACGGATGACGCGATTGCTCTTTTCAAACACCATGGTATGAGAGACAAGGAGCGGCTCTTTAAGTATCGGATGGTATCGAAGGTAAATATATACAGTATCAATGAGTTCGAAGATTATTATTATGGATATATGGTGCCGAGCACCGGATATCTAAAGTATTTTAAACTTTTTCAATATGATGAAGGTTTTGTGCTGCAGATGCCGGAACAGGATACACCCTCTGTGGTGCCGGAATTCTGTCCGAGAAATAAACTGTTTCAAGTACTGAAGGAGTCGACCCGCTGGGGGGATGTGATGGACATTGAGACGGTGGGGGCGCTGAACGACTGTGTGACTACGGGGAGTCCGCAGGAACTGATTCTTGTGCAGGAAGCGCTGCAGGAAAAAAAGATTGCCGAGATAGCGGCGGAGATTGCCTCCCAGCCCGATAAAAAGTTCGTGCTGATCGCAGGGCCTTCCTCATCCGGGAAGACTACCTTCTCGCACCGGCTTTCCGTGCAGCTTCGTGTGAATGGATTGATTCCTCATCCTATAGCTGTGGACAATTATTTTGTCAACCGGGAAAATACGCCACTGGACGAAGAGGGGAAACCAAACTATGAGTGTCTTGAAGCTGTGGATATTGAAAAATTCAATAAAGACCTGCAGGATCTTCTGGCGGGCAGGACGGTGGAGATACCAAGCTTTAATTTTAAGGTTGGAAAGAGGGAATATAACGGCAACTATATGAAACTTGGACCGAACGATATCCTTGTGATTGAAGGGATTCATTGTTTGAACGATGCGCTTACGCATGAACTGCCCAAAGAAAATAAGTTCAAGATTTATATCAGTGCACTCACTCAGTTGAATATTGACGAGCACAACAGAATCCCATCTACCGATGGGCGTCTTCTGCGCAGAATTGTAAGGGATGCCAGAACAAGAGGAACGAGCGCTAAAAATACGATTGCCATGTGGAAATCCGTGCGAAGAGGCGAGGAGAACAATATTTTCCCCTATCAGGAAGAGGCGGACGTCATGTTCAATTCAGCGCTGTTGTACGAACTGGCCGTGCTGAAGCAATACGCAGAGCCGGCGTTGTTTGGCATAGAGCGGGATTGTGAGGAATATTTAGAAGCCAAAAGACTGTTGAAATTCCTTGATTATTTTGTGGGAATCGGCAGTGAAGCCATCCCTACGAACTCACTGTTAAGAGAATTCATAGGCGGAGGCTGTTTTGATTTGTAGTCAGAGTCCGGCCGGAAGGTACTGCTGTAAGGAGTCTTGTCCTATATAGGCCATGTCATCCGGCAGAGAAGCCGTAAAGCACAGCGGGATACCTGTAATCGGGTGCTGGAAGCTTAAACGCCACGAATGGAGAGCCTGACGGCCGATAATCGTGTAATCGGGATTATATAAAAAGTCGCCGGGCAGTGGGTGGCCGATGTGTTTCATATGGACGCGGATTTGATGGGTGCGCCCGGTATCTAGTTCAAGAGATATCAGGGAGTACCCATTTTTATATGCCAGCCTCCGGAAGTGAGTACAGGCATATTCACCGGTAGAAAAATCCACCATCCGCTCGATAGTAGAGCCCGGAGCTCTGGCGATAGGGGCGGTGATGGTCCCGGAGCCGGGCGTCAGCCCTTGCGCCAAGGCCACATATTGGCGGTGGATTTTGCGATCGGCGCACATACCGGAAAGAAGAGACGCGCTGTACATATTTTTAGCCAGAATAAGGAGGCCGGTTGTGTCCCGGTCAAGCCGGTTGATGCAGCGGTAGACGAAGGGACCCCCTTTTTGCTGATAATAGTAGGCGCAGGCATTGGCCAGAGTGTTATCATAATTTCCCTGAGAAGGGTGGATGGGCATGTCGGCCGCCTTATTGACTATCATCAAATCTTCATCCTCGTAGACGATAGAAAGGGGCAGTGGCGATGGCACTATATTTTCCGAGGAGGCTTTTTCAACTAGAGTCAAAGAAAGCACATCCCCGGAACAGAGAGGTTCTCCCACTCTAGCCCAAATACCGTTTTTGGTAATGCCTTCTTTCGTTTCCTTCAGACGGCGGATGATTTGGGCAGAGTAGGAGTGTGCCTTCAGGAATTTTTGAATCGTCGATCCGTCATATTCTTCTGTGATGTTATATGCCAATATGCGTTTCATAATCGTTCCTTATTATTTGGATTTTACTTCTCTCCACAACTCATTATAGACTGCGTCGTTTTTGTCTCCAAGAAAACGGAAGGTTTCGCAGTCAGCCAGCTGCTCTGAGCTTGGAAAGGCAATTTCACTGTTGCGGATGTCCGGGTCTTCTATCAAAGCCCGTGCGGCCTTGTTCGGAGTGGAGTAAGTGATGAACTCAAAGTTCATCAGTGCAATATCCGGACGACAGACGAAGTTGATGAATTTTTCTGCATTTTCTTTATTGGGGGCATTCTTCGGAATCACCCACGAATCAATCCAGACATTGGAACCCTCCTTGGGAATCACATACTCTAGATCGGGATTCTCCCATTGCGTGTAAATAGCCTCACCAGAATAGATGACGCCGATTGCGGCTTCGTTTCCGATCATTTTGTCACGGACTTGATCCACAACGTAGGCCTGTACAAGCGGCTTTTGCTCTATCAGTAAATTGCGGGCTTCATTGAGCTCATCCAAGTCGGTGGAGTTCAAGGAATACCCAAGATATTTCAGCGCTACCGCGAAAGCGTCGCGTACACTGTCCTGCATCAGAATATTGTCTTTGTATTTCTCGTCCCACAGGACAGACCAGGAGTCAATAGGTTCGTCCACCATAGTTTTATTGTAGAGAATTCCAACGGTTCCCCAGCAGTAGGGCACAGAATATTTGTTTCCCGGATCAAACTGTTGGGACTGTTTCATATAGGTCTCATCCATATTCTTAATATTGGGGATATTATCCCAGTTGATTTCCGCCAGTAAATCATTCTCGATCATGCGCTGTATCATATAATCAGACGGGCAGACCACGTCATAAGCTATGGCGCCGGACTGGATTTTGGGATACATGATTTCATTGGTCTCGTATTCCTCATAGACTACACTGATGCCGGTCTCTTCTTCGAACATCTTGATGACCTGAGGATCCAGATATTCCCCCCAGTTGTAGACTACCACCTGTTCTTTCCCCGAAATATTGGTTCGGGAAGCGTAGAAGAAGCCCCCTGCTATCACGACAATTGTGAGGACGGCCGGTACTACACGTGTCATCAAAACGCGTCCGAATCTACGACGGTTGGACATGGTCTTCTCTGCCCGTGCTTTATCATGGCCCTTGCCGGACGGATTCATATTGATGAGAATCAGCAGCAAGAGGACACTGACAAACATGATTGTGGAAAGTGCGTACATTTCCGGCCGGATTCCTTTCCGCACCTCACTGTATATTTTCGTGGACAGGGTATCTACCCCCGGTCCTTTTGTGAAATGGGTAATAACGAAATCATCCAGCGACATGGTGAAAGCCAGCAGGAAACCGGAAAGCACACCGGGCAGGATGTCCGGGAATACCACTTTAAAGAAGGCGTAGACCGGTGATGCGCCTAAGTCCATAGCGGCTTCGTAAGTGTGTTTGTTAGTCTGTCTGAGCTTGGGCATGACGCTCAATATCACATAGGGGATATTGAAGGTAATATGGGCCATCAATATGGTGGAAAATCCCATAGTAAAGCGGCACGCGACAAATAGAAGCATCAGCGAGATACCGGTTACGATATCTGCGTTCAACATAGGGATATTGGTGACCCCCATCATGAAGGTACGGTAACGCCGGTGCATCGCCTGAATACCGAGAGAGGCCGCTGTTCCTATGACAGTTGCTATCAACGCGGAAAGAAGAGCGATGATCAACGTAGTGTACAGCGCGTTCATTATTGCGTCATCCTTGAAAAGCGAAATGTACCATTTCCCAGTGAAGCCCCCCCACTTAGAACGAGTCTTAGAGTCGTTGAAGGATAACACTACCAGTGTGGCGATAGGAGCGTACAGGAAAATGATGATTAATGTCAGATATATATTTTGCAGTATTTTTTTCATTAAAATGCTGTGCCCTCCCCTTCTTTGTCATATTTGGCAATCAGCGCCATGCTTGCGATGATGAATATCATAAGGACAAGTGACAGGCCGCTCCCCACGTTCCAGTTGCTTCCCTGTTTGAATTCCTGCTCAATGACATTGCCGATCAGAAGAATCTTGCTTCCGCCCAGCAGGTCGGAGATGACAAACGTAGTAAGGGCCGGTACGAACACCATAGTGATGCCGCTTATGATACCGGGAACACTTAAGGGAAGAATGATTTTCATAAAGGTCTGCATGTTTCCTGCGCCCAAATCGCGGGCGGCGGAGATGACGTCCTTATCGATTTTCGCAAGGACATTATATATCGGGAGAACCATAAAGGGCAGGAAGTTATAGACCATGCCTAGTATGATAGCACCCGGTGTATTGATGATTTCCCAGCCCGGCAGATGAAAGAACTTAAGTACCGAGTTGATGACGCCTGTTTTCTCCAGCAGATTTTGCCAGGCCAGTGTCCGCAGCAGGAAATTCATCCACATGGGAAGGATGAAAATCAGTACCACAAAGCTGGTCTGATTGACATTGCGGCGGGATAGAATCATAGCCAGCGGATAAGCCAGAAGCAGGCAGATAACCGTGCTTACAAAAGAGAGAAGAACAGCGAGCCCTAAGGCTTTTAAGTTCTCCGGCTCCGTAATTTTGGCCAAGTTCAGGAGCGTGAATCCTCCTTCTTTGTCAGTCAGCCCGTAATATACGATCATAAGGAGCGGGATGATGATGAAGGAAGCAGCCCAGAACAAATAGGGGCCGGCCAGAAGTTTCCTTTTATTCTTCAACACTTACCGCCTCCTCATCTTCAGATTCTGGTTTTTTCATAATTTGAATATCGAACGGGTCTACATGGATGCCGACCTCAGTACCTACCGGGAACATATCGGTGCTGTGGACGAGCCACTCATAATTATTGGCCGTGACTTCCATCTCGTAGTGAACACCTTTAAAAATGACATGGGTCACGATCCCCTGTAATGTACCTTCTTCCGGTTTCACCAAATCGATATCCTCTGGACGGATTACGGCATCTACAGGCTTGTTGCGGCCGAATCCGGTGTCCACACATGGAAAGTTCACGCCCACGATTTTAACGAGTTTGTCTTCTACCATGATAGCGTCAAAGATGTTACTGTCTCCGATAAAGTCTGCCACAAAGGCATTTTCCGGTTCGTTGTAGATGTCTTCAGGAGTCCCAATCTGCTGAATGTAGCCCTGATTCATAACGACGATAGTGTCTGACATGGTTAGGGCTTCCTCTTGGTCGTGGGTCACATATATAAAAGTAATGCCCAATTCATTTTTAAGCCTGATCAGCTCGTACTGCATATCCTGCCGGAGTTTTAAATCCAATGCCCCCAGAGGTTCATCCAGAAGAAGCACTTTAGGTTCATTTACAATGGCCCGGGCAATGGCGATTCGCTGCTGCTGGCCGCCGCTCAGAGAATCGGGGAGCCGTTCCTCGAATCCTTCAAGGTTCACCAGTTTTAACGCATAACGTATTTTATCATTAATATAGCTTTGCGGTTTGTTTTTTATTTTCAGCCCGAAGGCAATATTTTCAGCAATCGTCATATGAGTGAAAAGGGCATATTTTTGAAATACGGTATTCAGCTGTCTTTTGTTCGGGGCGATAGAAGTGATATCCTTTCCGTCAAAGATAACCTTGCCCTTGTCCGGTGTCTCAAAACCGCCCAATATGCGCAGAAGTGTAGTTTTTCCACATCCGCTGGGGCCCAGCAGGGTCAAGAATTCATTTTCGCGGATATATAGGTTTAATTCGTCCAGAACTAAATTATCCCCGAAAGATTTTGAAACATCGATAATGTCAATTAATTTATTTGGCATTGGTTAGTCCTCCTTAGAATATATTTATCAAAAACTCGGCGGAGTGCTGACCCAGATGAGTCTTGCCCCGGAGGAAGCAGAAGCTTCAATATAGTGCTTGGCATGGGGAGTAAAATAGAAGGCTTCCCCCTTTTTGGCCTTGTATACTTTTTTACCGACATGGATTTTCACGGAACCCTGCAGGACGTATCCGAATTCTTCGCCCTCATGGGGAATATCGGGGTAGGTAGAGCCGCCGGGACTTAAAGTCAGGCGGATGGGCTCCATCATATTGCGCTGGGCGTTTGGAATTATCCATTCTATTTTGTTGGATAAATCAGAATCAATCTTTTCAAAAAAGTCTTCTTCACCAAATACAACTTGTTCTTCTTCGTCTTCGCTGAAAAACTCGTTCAGATTTGTGCCCAGACATTGAAGAATGTCCACCAGAGTAGCGATGGAAGGAGAGGTCAGGTCCCGTTCCAGCTGGGAGATGAATCCCTTGGAAAGCTCGCAGCGGTCTGCAAGTTCCTCCTGCGTCAGGTCTTTGGCAATCCGCAGTTCTTTTAATTTGTGCCCAATATTCATAAATCCGCCCCTTTCTCGTCTGTGAAAGTAAAAATAAACTCAAAGTTTAGTATTTCTATACAATACATGCAAAAATCATTATACAGCATTCCTGCAAAAAAGCAAGAGTTTTTTGGCTTAAATTGACGCGGCCGGGAAAAGGTTTCCTCGATTGTTGTTTTGCGCGGTGGACGTATGTTTCCTACACATAAAATATCCCCCTCAAGTAGAACAGGGGCATTTACCTTGTCTACTTAAGGGGGAATAACACCAGAAAGGAATCACTCTTATTTCTGTACTTCCTTATTGAAAAAGATTATAATTTCCTCATCATCCAGAGTGCGTCGGCATAGCTGCCGTCAGAATATTTCATATTATCAGGGAAGGCCCCATAGGCTTTGAAGCCTAGATTTTCGTACAGGCCGAGAGCATTTGCGTTGTCTTTGACGACTTCTAGCTCGGCTTGTTCGTAACCGGCAGCTTTTGCTGTTGTGAGTATAGTTTCCAGCATGATTTTCCCGATTCCACAGCCACAGTATTTTTGATATAAGGCGATTGCGACTTCGCAGCGGTGTGAATATCTTCTGTAGTTTCCAATACTCATCAGGGAGCAGTTCCCGATATGCTCTGTGCCTGTTGTGGCGATTAACATCAGCTCTCTTTCGCTGTCAAGGAGGCTTTCGATAAAGCGTTCTTCCTGCTCCACGGTCATATTGAATTCATCCGGCTCTCTGACGAGGTATGGTGTTTCGGCAGTTGTCGCTTTCATATAATGAATCAGGGCAGGGGCATCTGATATATCTGCGTTCCGCAGCGTGATCGTCCGTCCTGTTTTATCTTTTACTTCTAAAGGTCCAAACTTCATAGTCTTTGCTCCTTTTCCTGTTTATCTGCTTATTTATAGAAACGCACCAGTGAGTCCATGCGTGCCGTCATGTTGCTCATCAGCAGGTCAGCGACAGTCAGTGCGGCCATGGATTCTACGACCACCACGGCCCGGGGGACGATGACAGGGTCGTGGCGTCCTTTGATGACAAGGGAGATGTCCCGTCCATTTTTGTCCACGGAATTCTGTGGCTGTGAGATGGAGGGAGTAGGCTTTACCGCGGCGCGGAAGACAATGGGGGTGCCGTCGCTCATGCCGCCCAAGGTTCCGCCGGAGTGGTTGCTCGCTTTTTGAATACATCCGTTTTCCGAGCGAAAACAGTCGTTGTTGCCGCTTCCCCTTGCGGCACCCGCCTGAAAACCATCGCCAATCTCAAAACCTTTTACTGCTCCGATAGAGAGTATGCTCTTGGCCAAAGAGGCGTCCAGCTTATCGAAGACAGGATCCCCGATGCCGGCAGGTATGCCGTTTATGGTACATTCAATCACACCGCCGGATGAATCCTGAGCGGATATACATTCTTTTAAATATGCTTCCGCCTCTAGGGCAAGGTCAGCATTCGGCATATAGAGTGGATTCTTGTACAGTTCTTCAAAATCATAATCCGTCTCGGGGACGATTATAGGCCCGATGGCTTTTGTGTAAGCCTGAATGTGTATACCCAGTTCGGAGAGCATTTTGGCCGCCACAGCGCCTGCGGCAACGCGTCCTATTGTCTCGCGGCCGGAGGAACGTCCGCCTCCCCGGTAATCCCGGAAGCCGTATTTCATATCAAAGGTGTAATCTGCATGGCCGGGCCGATAACTGTCCATAATATTACTATAGTCGTGCGAACGTTGATCCTGATTGCGTATCAGGATAGAAATAGGACAGCCGGTGGTGCGTCCCTCAAATACACCGGAGAGTATCTCTGCTGTGTCGCCCTCTTGGCGGCTGGTAGTATATCTGCTCTGACCGGGTTTCCTTCTATCTAAGTAAATCTGGATATCCTCCTCCGTCAAAGGAAGTCCTGCGGGACAGCCGTCAATCACGACTCCGATTCCCTTGCCGTGTGATTCGCCCCAGGTTGAAATCTGAAATAATCTGCCGTAAATCGAACCTGCCATAATGTTTACCAAGCCTTTCTTTTTTGTTAAAAACCATTATAAAGGAAGATTTCACAGGAAACAAGTAGGGATTCAGAAGAAAATTAATACAAAGTTAAGGAAATTTAAGAGATTTGTGTTGTATTTAGTGGTGGATTCGTATTATAATTACGACATATTGAGTTTATAAGGGAGTTTATATCTAAATGAGCGAAAGCAGAAAAAATGATAAGAATCTGAATGAGTTTCCAGAAAGCTCTGAGGAAATTATGCAGGAAACATTAAAAGGTATTTTTGAAGAGGTGAACGCGGCAGATGAAGAAGAAAGAGAAGGAGTCGATCCTGAAGGGGAAGTCGATGAAGAAGCCATCAGGGAAGTGTCAGAAGCGCTCCGGGAACAAACACCGGATACTTCAGTCGATACTTTATCTGGGAATGATTTGGATTCTGAGACAGCCGCAGACGAAGATAAACAGGCTGAAGAAGCGGATGCATCTGAGCCGGTAGAGGAGAAGCCACAGCTGGACGGCGATGATACAGAGCTAGATCTGCATGTAGATGACGCGGAAGAAGCAGAGTTCAATCTGCATGTGGATGACGCGGAAGATACAGAGCTTGGCCTGCATGCGGACGACGCAGAGGACATGGAGCCGCAGCTGGACGCGGGAGACGCGGAGGACATGGAGCCGGTTCTGGATAGTGAGGACGGCGAGGAGTTCGAGGACGAAGACTTTGAGGAGGAAGAGCCGCTCTCCGAAGAAGAGAAGGCCTTGCGCCGCAAAAAGAGAAAAAAGGTGCTGGGCATTGTGTTTGGCTCTATTTTTGGTGTGATTGCGGTGGCATATCTTGGACTCAGCATATTTTTTATGAGCCACTTTTACTTTAATACCACAATCAACGGCGTTGATTTTTCTGCTAAATCGGTAGAAAATGTAGAAAGTTATATGGAGCGCCAAGTACAGGACTACGAGCTGGATTTGAAGGAGTCTGACGGTGGGATTGAGATTATTAAAGGAACAGATATTGATCTTAAATACGAAAAGGGAGACGAGCTCACTAAGCTTATGAAGAAGCAGAACCCGTTCCTCTGGCCGAAGAGTCTTTGGGAGAAGCCTGAAATCACAGCGTCTGTCGGTGTATCCTTCGATGAAGCGAAGCTGAATTCGGTGATAGACGGTCTGGACTGCATGGTGGCTGAAAATCAAGTGGCCCCTGAGATGGCTAAGCCCGAATTTGACGGCAATGAGTTTGTTGTCAAGCCGGAAGTGGTGGGAAGTACGATTGAGAATGAGACATTCAAGGCTAAAGCGAAAGAATATATTGGCGGATTCCGTCCAACGATGGATATGACGGAAGAAGGATGTTATGTCAAACCTAAATATACTTCAGAGTCTCAGGAAGTAGCGGACGCATGCGCCAATATGAATAAGTATATGACTGCAAGTATTACTTATACATTTGGGTCTGCGACGGAAGTTGTAGATAAAGCCTTGATTTCTCAATGGCTTACGACGGACGATAATATGGCTGTCACATTTAACACAGACGCGGTATCGGAATATATTCAGACATTGGCGAGCAAATACAACACATACAAGGCACAGCGTACCTTTACTTCTGGAAACGGCAACAGTGTTTCCGTGGAAGGCGGGGACTATGGTTGGATTATCGACAAGGATGCGGAGTATGAGGCGCTGGTGGCCAGTATTCAGAACGGGGAGGTAGTGACAAAAGAGCCGGCATATTCACAGACGGCGGCTAGCCATGACGGAGCTGACTGGGGCACCACTTATGTGGAGGTCGATTTGACAAACCAGTATATGTGGCTGTTCGTCAATGGCGCAGTTGTTACCAGTGGGCCGATCGTTACCGGGAAACCGAGTGCGGGGGATGCGACGCCACAGGGAGTATACTATATCAAGTACACACAGAGAAATGCGACGCTTCGAGGACCTAAGAAACCGGATGGTTCTTATGAATGGGAATCGCCTGTATCTTTCTGGATGCCGTTTAACGGTGGAATCGGACTTCACGATGCGCCGTGGCAGGCTGCATTTGGCGGTGGAAGATATCTGACTCATGGCTCTCATGGCTGTGTGAATCTGCAGTACAATGTGGCGCAGACCACATTTAACAATGTGCAGTCCGGCACACCGGTTGTCTGTCACTATTAGGAGTAAGATACAATGTATGAATTGATAAAAAGAGACGGTCTGGCCAAAAGGGGCAGACTGCACACGGTACATGGGGTCGTCGAGACCCCTGTATTTATGAATGTAGGAACTGCCGCAGCTATTAAAGGCGCGGTCTCCACAGTGGATTTGAAAGAAATAAAAACTCAGGTAGAGCTCTCGAATACGTACCACCTGCATGTGCGTCCCGGTGATGAGACTGTGAAAAAGCTGGGGGGCATTCATAAATTTATGGTATGGGACAGGCCTGTCCTTACGGATTCCGGCGGATTTCAAGTTTTTTCGCTGGCGGGGCTGCGTAAAATTAAAGAAGAAGGAGTTTACTTTAATTCTCATATTGATGGAAGAAAGATATTTATGGGGCCGGAGGAGAGCATGCGGATTCAGTCCAATCTTGCCTCTACGATAGCGATGGCGTTCGACGAGTGTCCTTCCAGTGTGGCAACCAGAGAGTATATGGAGCGGTCGGTGCAGCGTACCACAAGGTGGCTGGCCAGATGTAAGGCAGAAATGGCAAGGCTCAATTCGCTGGAGGATACCATCAATCCGCATCAGCTCTTGTTTGGCATCAATCAGGGGGGCATTTACGAGGACATCAGGAAAGAGCATGCACAGCAGATTGTAGAGATGGACTTGGACGGCTACGCTGTGGGCGGGCTGGCGGTCGGGGAGTCTCACGAAGAGATGTACCGCATACTGGAAGAGACCGTCCCATATCTGCCTGTGGACAAGCCCACCTATCTTATGGGAGTAGGAACACCGGCTAATATTTTGGAGGCGGTAGACCGGGGCGTGGACTTTTTTGACTGTGTATATCCGAGCAGGAACGGAAGGCACGGGCATGTATATACGAACCACGGTAAGCTGAATTTATTCAATGCAAAATATGAGCTGGATTCCCGTCCAATCGAGGAAGGATGCCAGTGCCCGGCCTGCAGGACTTACTCCAGAGCGTATATCAGGCACTTGCTAAAGGCGAAGGAGATGCTGGGGATGAGGCTGTGTGTGCTTCATAATCTGTATTACTATAATACCTTGATGGAAGAGATACGAGCAGCTATTGAAGCCGGGGATTATAAAGAATTTAAGAGACAAAAGCTATCCGATTTAGCGAATCCGCTGGATTAGAAAAGAAAAATTTTCTAAAATCGGTAAAATTATCTTGATGTAATAGTCATTATTGTGTATGATAGCAATAGTGCTTATGAGTTTTAGGAGGAAAGAATATGAATTACACATTAGCAGCATCTATTTTTAATAATCCGATTACAATTATTCTCTTTTATGTAGTAATTTTAGGTGGATTCTGGTGGTTATTGATGAGACCGCAGAAGAAGGAGCAGAAGAGGCTACAGCTTATGCTTTCTGAGATGGAAGTGGGAGACACTGTCCTGACAACAAGCGGATTCTACGGTGTTGTCATCGACATTACGGATGAAGACGTTATTGTAGAATTCGGCAACAACAAGAACTGCCGTATTCCAATGCAGAAGCAGGCAATCATGCAGGTTGAGAAAGCGAATGCGAATTAATCAGTGAGGTTGGAAAAAGCATTGCATATTTTGTGCAATGCTTTTATAATATAGCTATTGGAAACGTTACCGATAACGTTTCCAATAGAAAAGAGGTGTCAGATGATGAAAAGAGCGAGTGGAGTTCTGCTGCCGGTGGCGAGCCTGCCTTCCGAGTATGGAATCGGGGCATTTTCGAAAGAGGCGTATAAATTCGTGAAGATGCTGAAAAAGGCTGGACAGAGCTATTGGCAGATTCTTCCTCTTGGGCCGACTGGATATGGGGATTCTCCTTATCAGTCTTTTTCAACTTTTGCAGGCAATCCGTATTTTATTGATTTGAATACACTGGTGAAAAAGGGCTGGCTGAAGCAGAAAGAGTGTGATAAATGTGATTTTGGAAAGGACAGCAGTTCTATAGATTATGGAAGACTTTATAAGGAGCGGTTCAAACTATTAAAAAAGGCGTTCGGGCGCAGTAAAGCTGCGGAGGATGATGCATTTCAGAAGTTTTGTGAAAAGCATGAGGAATGGCTGGAAGATTATGCGATGTTCATGGTCCTGAAAGAACAGCACGAGGGGAAAAGCTGGAGTGAATGGGAGGAGCCATATCGGATGCGGGATGCGGAAACTTTGGCAGGATTTAAAGCTCTCCACGGGGAGGATTTGATGTTCTACCAGTTTCTCCAGTATGAATTTATGGAACAGTGGATGAGGCTGAAGGCGTTTGCCAACGAGAGGGGGATTCAGATTATCGGAGATATTCCAATCTATGTGGCTTTTGACAGCGCGGACAGCTGGGCAAATCCGGAGCTGTTCCAGTTCGGCGAGGACAGGATGCCGGTGAAGGTGGCCGGATGCCCGCCGGACGCGTTTAGTGAGACGGGACAGCTTTGGGGGAATCCGCTTTACGATTGGAAGTATCACAAATCGACGGGATACCGCTGGTGGATACATAGGATTGCTCACTGTGCAGAGTTGTACGATGTGGTACGAATCGACCATTTCAGGGGATTTGACGAGTACTACGCGATTCCTTACGGCGACCCTACGGCTGAATTTGGTGAATGGGAAGAAGGGCCGGGGCTGGATTTGTTCCGCACAGTAAAGAGAAGGCTAGGGGACATCAAGATAATAGCGGAGGATTTGGGATTTCTTACGGATTCTGTTCTTCGCATGGTGGAGGAATCGGGGTATCCGGGGATGAAGGTGTTAGAATTTGCCTTTGATTCCAGAGAGCCGAGCAACTATTTGCCTCATAATTATTCTAAAAACTGTGTTGTCTACACGGGAACCCATGACAATGAAACTTTGGCGGGCTGGTATCAGAACTTGAAGAAAGCGGATAAAAAGTTTGCATGGAAATATATGGGCAAGGAGCCGCTTAAGAGGAAGGACGCTGTATGGGAAATCATCCGTCTTGCCCATGCGAGTACTGCGGATACATGTATTATACCAATGCAGGATTATCTCTGCTTGGGAAATGAGGCCAGAATCAATGAGCCGTCCACGCTGGGCGGGAATTGGACTTGGCGGCTCAAGAAGGGAGCGGTGCCGGAAGAGCTGGTAAAAAGGATGCGGGAGATTACAGAACTGTACGGCAGGCTGCCGGGAGAAAGGGAGCAGTAATAGATTATGGCTTTGACAATCAAAGATATTGCTAAAAAGTGCGGAGTCGGAGTCAGTACGGTTTCCCGTGCGCTGAATAATCACCCGGATATTAACAAAGAGACCAGAGAGAAGATTCTTAAGGCCGTGGAAGAGGATGGATTCATTCCGAATAACAGTGCCCGGAATCTGAAACGGACGGATTCAAAGACGGTGGCCATTATTGTAAAAGACATAGACAATCCGTTTTTTGCCACTATGATGAGAGTGATGGAGGAAGAGATACATCAGGAGCATTATACTTTTTTTATCCAGCATGTGGGCGACAAGCAGAATGAAGTAGACGCCGCCTTGGAGCTGGTGAAGGAAAAGCGGTTGAGGGGGCTTATCTTTCTCGGCGGGTATTTTCAAGGTCAGGAGGAACGGCTTGGGCGTATTAAAGTTCCTTTTGTGGTGAGTACAGCAGAACTTCCCGATATACCGGATAAGGAGACCTGTTCTTTTATCACTATCGACAATGAACAGGAAAGTTTTTATATGGTGGAGCACCTGTGTAAAAAGGGACACAAGAAAATTGCCATTCTGGCTGCGGCAAAAGACGATTGCAATATCGGCCGAATGAGGCTTGAAGGATATAAGAGGGCGTTGGCAGAGTACAAGATTCCGCTCCACAAAACGCTTATCAGGCACTTGGATAAGAACCACGCAGAGTATTCCATGGAAAACGGATATCAGCTTATGAAGGAACTGTTGAAAGAGGGAACGACATTTACCGCAGTCTACGCCATCTCGGACCTAATGGCTATCGGCGCACTGCGGGCACTCCATGAGGCCGGACGGAAAGTACCGGAAGAATGTGCAGTGGCAGGATTTGACGGCCTCAGTTATACGGCATATTATATACCGTCGGTGACAACGGTAGTCCAGCCCGTGGAGGAGATGGCGAAAGAGTCGGTAAAGAGTTTATTTCAAATGATAGAGAGCAAAAAAGGAGTGCCGGGAAAAATACTGCCGGCCAGATTGGCAGAACGCCAGTCAACGTTGGGGACAGGTCCCAACGCATCGGGACCTGTCCCCGTCTACAATTCGGAGGTAAAAAGATGATTAGACAGAAAATAGAGGAAATTGTAAAACAAAAGTATAACAAGGGTCTCCGTGAGGCGACGAATGAGGAGATCTATATTACGCTTCTGGAAATTGTTAAGGATATGGCGGAAGCGGCGCCGAGAGCGGAGGGCAAGAAGAAGCTTTATTATATTTCGGCGGAGTTCTTGATTGGCAAGCTGTTGTCCAACAACTTGATTAATCTGGGTATTTATGACGAGGTTTCTGCGTTTCTGGAGGAAAATGGCAAAAGTTTGGCGGCAATAGAGGAGATTGAGCCGGAGCCGTCTTTGGGAAATGGCGGCCTTGGCAGACTGGCAGCTTGCTTTTTGGACTCGATTGCCACTTTGGGACTTGCGGGAGACGGGATTGGCCTGAATTATCACATGGGGCTGTTCAAGCAGTTATTTGATGAAAACAGGCAGAAGGAAGTTCCCAATCCGTGGATAGATTCGGAGAGCTGGCTTACCGATGCGGGGGTATCCTTTGAGGTTCCCTTCAGAGAATTTACTTTGAAATCGAAGCTATACGATATTGATGTGACCGGTTATGAAGGAGTCACGAATAAACTACATCTTTTTGATGTGGAAACGGTGGATGACAGTATCATCAAAGAGGGAATATCCTTTGACAAAAAGGATATTGCCCACAATCTCACACTGTTTCTCTATCCCGATGACAGTGACAAGGCGGGAAACCTGCTCCGCATCTACCAGCAGTATTTTATGGTATCCAATGCGGCTCAGTATATTTTAAAAGAATGTGATGACAAGGGAATCAGCTTGAGAAATCTGCACGAACATGTGGCGATTCAAATCAACGATACCCATCCGTCCATGGTCATTCCTGAGCTGATTCGGCTGCTCGTACAAAGGAAGATCGACTTTAACGAAGCGGTAGAGATTGTACAGAAGACTTGTGCTTACACGAACCACACTATTCTGGCGGAAGCGCTGGAAAAATGGCCTCTGGACTATCTGGAGCAGGTGGCGCCTCAGATCGTGCCCATCATAAAAGAATTGGATTTACGTGTGAAGGGAAGATATCAGGATGAAAGGGTGTATATCATCGACAAAGACAATAGAGTCCACATGGCTCATATGGATATCCACTATGGCTATAGTGTAAATGGAGTGGCTCACCTCCACACGGAGATTCTTAAAAACGAAGAGTTGAAGCCGTTTTATGATATTTACCCACAGAAGTTCAACAATAAGACTAACGGAATTACTTTCCGCAGATGGCTTTTACACTGTAATAAAGAGTTGACTGCGATGCTGGATTCCCTCATCGGGCCGGATTACCGCAAGGATGCTGGAAAATTGGAAGGACTTCTCGGTTACATAGAAGATGAAAATGTACTTCGCAGGCTTTTAGAGATGAAGCATGTGAAAAAGCAGGAACTGGCGTCATACTTAAAACAGACACAGGGAATCGATATCAATCCCGACTCTATCTATGATATCCAGTCCAAACGGCTGCACGAGTATAAACGCCAGCAGATGAACACATTGTATGTTATTTATAAATATCTTGAGATTAAAAGCGGGAAAAAGCCGGCAAGGCCAATTACCGTGATTTTCGGCGCAAAAGCCGCGCCTGCGTATATCATAGCGAAAGATATCATTCATCTCGTTCTCTGCCTGCAGCAGCTCGTTCAAAACGACCCGGACGTGGCCCCTTACCTGAATGTGGTGATGGTGGAGAACTATAATGTGACGCTGGCTGAGAAAATGATGCCGGCATGTGACATCTCTGAGCAGATATCGCTGGCATCGAAGGAGGCCAGTGGTACCGGAAATATGAAATTCATGCTGAACGGTGCAGTGACTCTGGGAACAGAGGATGGCGCAAATGTAGAAATCCATCAGCTTGTGGGAGATGAAAATATCTATATTTTTGGTAAATCCAGCGAAGAGGTCATTGCACACTATCGCAACAGCGATTACCGTGCCGTGGACTACTATATAGAAGACGATGAAATCCGCAGACTGGTAGATTTCATCATCAGCCCGCAGATGCTGCGTATCGGAGACCCTTATCTGCTTCTGGAGCTGCATGCAGAACTGATACGTAAGGACTGGTTCATGACACTGCTCGACGTGAAGGAGTATATCCAGAAAAAGGAGCAGATGTTCGCGGACTATGAGAACCGTACGGAGTGGGCTAAAAAGATGCTGGTAAATATAGCGAAAGCCGGTTACTTTTCCTCTGACAGGACAATAGCCGAATATAACAGAGATATATGGAAATTGTAAGAGCTAAAGATATCTCCGGCCCATAGACTGGGCTGGAGATATTTTGGTATTTAAAGGCACATGGGAAAATACCGGGCTCTGGTAAAATTGTACAAAAATAAAAACAGAGAGCACTCTAATTTTTTCTGCTTTTGCGTGCTAAAGGGTTGAAACTAACAGGAAAATAAGATATTATAATGGGTAACAGATTCTGCCAGAGTATAAAACTAGGCGGTATTTACAGAAGGGAATGAAGACAATGAACCTGAATATTGGAGTAATCAAGGGTGACGGTATTGGTCCGGAAATCGTGGCGGAGGCCATGAAGGTATTGGATAAAGCCGGAGAGGCCTATGGATTTACATGTAATTATGAACATCTGCTGCTGGGCGGCGCATCGATTGATGTACACGGGATTCCATTGACAGATGAGACAGTAGAGAAGGCGAGAGCCTGTGACGCGGTTCTCATGGGTTCCATCGGAGGAGACGCAAATACTTCTCCATGGTATCAGCTGGAGCCGTCAAAGCGGCCGGAAGCAGGTCTGCTGAAGATTCGCAAGGAATTGAACTTATTTGCCAACCTAAGACCGGCAGTTTTATACGACGAACTCAAAGACGCCTGTCCTCTGAAGGAAGAGATAACCGCAGGAGGATTCGACATGATGATTATGCGGGAACTGACCGGAGGCCTGTATTTCGGAGAGCGTAAGACCGTCGAGGAAGACGGTGTAATGACCGCCTATGATTCACTTACATATAATGAAAATGAAATTCGGCGCATCGCGGTACGTGCCTTTGACATCGCGCGGAAGAGACGGAAAAAAGTGACGAGTGTGGATAAGGCGAATGTACTGGACTCTTCCCGGCTCTGGAGAAAAGTCGTGGAAGAAGTGGCGAAAGATTACCCTGACGTGGAACTCGCACATATGCTGGTGGACAACTGTGCCATGCAGCTTGTAAAAGACCCGAAGCAGTTTGACGTCATTCTCACCGAGAACATGTTCGGCGACATTTTATCGGATGAGGCCAGCATGGTGACCGGCTCCATCGGTATGCTGGCAAGCGCCAGCCTAAATGATACGAAGTTCGGCCTATATGAGCCTAGCGGCGGTTCTGCCCCGGACATTGCAGGGAAGGGCATTGCCAACCCGATAGCCACCATTTTATCTGCGGCCATGATGCTGCGGTTCAGCTTTGACCAAGATCAGGCGGCGGATGCCATAGAGGCAGCAGTTTCAAAGGTTTTAAAAGACGGATTCAGGACGGGGGATATTATGTCCGAAGGGTGCGTGAAGGTCGGCACTGCCGACATGGGCAGCCTGATATGTGAGAGAATCAAATAGGAGGATAAGAAAATGAAAAGTGATAATGTCAAAACAGGGATGCAGCAGGCGCCCCACCGTTCCTTATTCAATGCACTTGGATATACAAAAGAAGAATTGGAGCGCCCGTTAGTAGGGGTTGTGTGTTCATATAACGAGATTGTCCCGGGGCATATGAATTTGGATAAGATTGCAGATGCGGTTAAGATGGGGATCGCTATGGCGGGAGGTACGCCAATCATGTTTCCAGCGATTGCCGTCTGTGACGGAATCGCTATGGGGCATATCGGCATGAAGTACTCCCTTGTCACCAGAGATTTGATCGCGGATTCTACGGAGGCTATGGCGCTGGCACATCAGTTCGATGCACTGGTCATGATTCCCAACTGTGATAAAAACGTACCAGGACTGTTGATGGCGGCTGCCAGAATCAACGTACCGACCATATTTGTGAGCGGAGGGCCGATGCTCGCAGGACGTGTGAAAGGACAGAAGCGCAGTCTCTCCAGCATGTTCGAGGCCGTAGGCTCTTATGCGGCGGGGACGATGTCGGAGGAAGATGTCTGCGAATTTGAAAATAAGGTGTGCCCGACCTGCGGCTCCTGCTCTGGAATGTATACGGCGAACAGCATGAACTGCCTTACCGAAGTACTTGGCATGGGGCTTCGGGGCAACGGGACGATTCCGGCGGTCTATTCGGAGCGCATCCGTCTGGCAAAGCACGCGGGAATGCAGGTCATGGAACTGCTTAAAAAGAATATCCGCCCGAGAGATATTATGACGAAAGAAGCGATATTGAATGCTTTGACGGTGGATATGGCGCTTGGCTGCTCTACAAATAGCATGCTGCACCTCCCTGCCATTGCCCATGAGATTGGAATGGATTTTGAGATTGACTTTGCAAATGGCATCAGCGAAAAAACACCGAACCTCTGTCATCTGGCCCCTGCCGGCCCGACTTACATGGAAGATTTGAACGAAGCGGGTGGCGTCTATGCGGTCATGAATGAATTGAACAAAAAGGGGCTCTTACATACAGAATGCCTGACCGTTACCGGAAAGACGGTGGGAGAAAATATAGAAGGATGCCTCAATAAGAATCCTGAGGTTATCCGCCCCATTGACAATCCCTACACGGCAACAGGAGGTCTGGCTGTCTTGAAAGGCAATCTTGCTCCCGACGGCAGCGTAGTAAAGCGCTCTGCGGTTGTGGAGGAGATGCTCGTACATGAAGGGCCGGCCCGGGTTTTTGAGTGTGAAGAAGACGCCATTACTGCTATAAAGAGCGGGGAAATCCATCCGGGAGATGTCGTAGTCATCCGTTATGTAGGACCGAAGGGCGGACCGGGAATGCCGGAGATGTTGAATCCGACTTCTGCCATTGCAGGAATGGGACTTGGTTCCTCAGTAGCACTGATTACGGACGGACGCTTCAGCGGCGCTTCCAGAGGAGCCTCCATCGGTCACGTATCTCCGGAAGCAGCAGTATGCGGGCCGATCGCGCTGGTCGAGGAGGGAGATATCATCAAGATCAACATTCCAAATTTAAGCCTCAATGTAGATGTGCCGGATGAAATCATGGAAGAAAGAAAAGCAAAATGGCAGCCGAGAGAACCAGAAGTGACTACCGGATATCTGGCGAGATATGCGGCGATGGTTACTTCCGGAAACCGGGGGGCTGTTCTGGAAATACAAAAATAACAGAAAAAGGGGAATGCGCAATGCAGTTAAACGGAGCAGAAATACTTATAGAGTGTCTGAAAGAACAAGGCGTGGATACGGTTTTTGGATATCCGGGCGGAGCAATTTTAAATGTATACGATGAATTATATAAACACAGTGATGAAATCAGGCATATTCTGACTTCCCACGAACAGGGCGCCTCCCATGCGGCGGACGGATATGCGAGAGCCACCGGCAAGGTGGGAGTATGCTTTGCCACAAGCGGACCGGGAGCCACCAATCTTGTTACGGGAATTGCCACGGCATGCATGGATTCCATTCCCATAGTGGCTATCACCTGCAATGTAGGCGTGCCGCTGCTGGGAAAGGACAGTTTCCAAGAGATTGATATTACCGGAATCACGATGCCGATAACAAAATATAACTTTATCGTAAAAGATGTGAACAATTTGGCGGAGACGGTGCGCAAGGCATTTGCAATTGCGCAGAAGGGGCGTCCGGGTCCGGTGCTCATCGATATCCCAAAAGATGTGACGGGGGAAATGGCAGAGTACGAGCCGGCGGAGGTAGAACCGGTGCCCAAGTACCCACAGGAAGTCTGCATGGAAGATGTAGACCGTGCGGTAGAGATGATTAAAAAATCAGAAAAGCCATATATTTTTGTGGGCGGCGGCGCAGTGCTGTCAGACGCCAGCGAGGCGCTTCAGGAATTCGTACAGAAGATGCAGGCTCCGGTCTGCGACACGCTTATGGGTAAAGGCGCCTTTCCGGGTACGGACAGTCTCTACACGGGAATGCTCGGAATGCACGGCACGAAGACGGCAAATTATGGCGTCAGTGAATGTGATCTGCTTGTTGTTGTGGGAGCAAGATTTTCCGACCGTGTCACGGGCAACGCAAAGAAGTTCGCAAGCAATGCAAAAATCTTACAGTTTGACATAGATGTGGCGGAAATGAATAAGAATATATTGATTGACGAAGGCGTGGTAGGAGATATCAAAGAAGTCTTGACCATCGTCAACCAGAGACTGCCGCAGCAGAATCATGACGAGTGGATAAGCAAGATAATGGATTACAAAGAAAAATATCCGTTGAGATATCATCCGGATGTGCTGAGCGGGCCTTATGTGGTGGAAGAGATTTACCGGCAGACGAAAGGGGAGGCCTTGATCGTCACGGAAGTAGGACAGCATCAGATGTGGGCGGCACAGTATTACAAATATTCAAAACCAAGGACCTTCCTGACCTCAGGCGGGCTGGGGACAATGGGATATGGTCTGGGCGCGTCTCTGGGCGCAAAATGCGGCTGTCCAGATAAAACTGTCGTGAATATTGCCGGTGACGGCTGCTTCCGCATGAATATGAACGAAATAGCAACGGCAGTCCGCCACAACATACCAATTATCCAAGTGGTAGTGAACAATCATGTGCTCGGCATGGTGCGTCAGTGGCAGAATCTTTTCTATGAGGGAAGATATTCGGCGACCGTATTGAATGA
Organism: Bariatricus massiliensis; assembly: GCF_900086725.1. Lineage (GTDB taxonomy): Bacteria > Bacillota > Clostridia > Lachnospirales > Lachnospiraceae > Allocoprococcus > Allocoprococcus massiliensis. Next base: position 375,862 of record NZ_LT574836.1, read on the forward strand.
CGCCGTTGACTTTGTGAAGCTGGCGGAGGCCATGGGGGCAAAAGCATACCGCGCCACCACGAGAGAAGAATTTACAGAGGCATTCAGGGAAGCACTTTCCTATGGAAAACCAGTGGTTATCGACTGTCAGATAGACAGTGATGATAAAGTCTGGCCGATGGTAGCTCCGGGAGCGCCTATCAGCGAGGCCTTTGATGAAGGGGATTTATCCTAAAATCAAAACAGTAACTTCGGAAACAGTTTGACAGCAGAAGGAATGGAGGACGAATTCATGAAACGAGTTTACAACTTTTCAGCGGGACCGGCTGTGCTGCCGGTGGAGGTTCTGGAAGAAGCGGCGGCAGAGATGCTTGATTATCAGGGGACGGGAATGTCTGTGATGGAAATGAGCCACCGCTCCAAAGCCTTTGAGGGCATCATAACAGAAGCAGAGCAGGACCTTCGGGATTTGCTGAACATACCGGACAATTATAAAGTGTTGTTTCTGCAGGGCGGGGCATCACAGCAGTTTGCGGAGATTCCCATGAATCTGATGAAAAATAAAACTGCAGATTATATTGTCACAGGGCAGTGGGCAAAAAAGGCGGCTCAGGAAGCGGCTAAATACGGCAGAGTCAACAAGATTGCCTCCTCTGAAGACAAAACCTTCTCCTACATTCCGGACTGCTCAGATCTTCCTATAGATGAAGATGCAGACTACGTTTATATCTGTGAGAACAATACGATTTACGGTACAAAATTCAAAGAACTTCCCAACACGAAGGGAAAAACACTGGTGGCAGACGTCTCCTCCTGCTTTCTGTCGGAACCGGTAGATGTGACAAAATACGGTGTCATTTACGGGGGCGTGCAAAAAAATATCGGACCTGCGGGGACGGTCATCGTAATTATCCGTGAAGATTTGATAACGGAAGATGTCCTTCCGGGTACGCCCACCATGCTCCAGTACAAAACCCATGCGGACGCAAAATCGCTCTACAATACGCCGCCTGCATATGGTATTTACATTTGCGGGAAAGTCTTCAAGTGGCTGAAGAACATGGGCGGCTTGGAGGTGATGAAAGCCCGCAATGAGAAGAAGGCAGCTCTGTTGTATGGATTTTTGGATGAGAGCAGGCTTTTCAAGGGAACTGCCGCGAAGAAAGACCGTTCTCTTATGAATGTTCCCTTTGTGACTGGCAGCGAAGAACTGGACGCCAAGTTTGTAAAAGAGTCAAAGGAAGCCGGTTTTGAAAATCTGAAGGGGCATAGAAGTGTGGGCGGCATGAGAGCCAGCATCTACAACGCCATGCCTTACGAGGGTGTCGAGGCATTAGTCACATTCATGAAAAAGTTCGAGAAGGAGAATCTGTAATATGTATAAATATCATTGCTTAAATCCAATCTCTGAGGCCGGCCTTGCAAGATTTACAGACGATTACGTGCCCGCCAGCGACATGAAAGGGGCGGATGCAGTTCTGGTGAGAAGTGCGTCCATGCATGATCTGGAGTTCGACGGAAGCTTGAAGGCGGTTGCCAGAGCCGGGGCAGGTGTCAATAATATTCCATTGGAACGATGTGCGGAACAGGGAATCGTTGTCTTCAATACGCCGGGGGCAAATGCCAACGGGGTGAAAGAACTGGTGATTGCGGGCATGCTTCTGGCATCACGGGATATTCTGGGAGGAATTAACTGGGTTCAGGAAAATGAAGAGGACGGCAATATAGCAAAAGATGCTGAAAAAGCAAAAAAAGCGTTTGCCGGATGCGAGATAGACGGAAAGAAGCTGGGAGTTATCGGGCTGGGCGCCATCGGTGTACTGGTGGCCAATGCGGCCACGCATCTGGGAATGGAGGTCTATGGATATGACCCCTATGTGTCAGTGGATTCCGCATGGAGGCTTTCCAGAAATATCCACCACGCAAAGACTGCGGATGAGATATACAAAGAATGCGATTATATCACGATTCATGTCCCCGCGCTTGATGATACGAAGGGTATGATCAACAAGGACTCTATAAGCTTGATGAAGGACGGGGTAGTGATACTGAACTATGCCAGAGATGTGCTGGTCAACAGTGAAGATATGGTAGATGCACTTGTGTCGGGGAAGGTCAAAAAATATGTGACAGACTTCCCCACGCCAGAGATTGCAGGGGTGAAAAATGCTATTGTTATCCCACACTTGGGAGCATCCACAGAAGAGTCTGAGGATAACTGCGCAGTAATGGCAGTAAAACAAGTAAAAGATTTTCTGGAAAATGGCAATATAATAAATTCTGTAAACTTTCCAAATTGTGACATGGGGGTCAGAGACAAGGCGAGAATCACTATTTTACACAAGAATGTGCCCAATATGATAGGCCAATTTACGGCGCTTCTCGCAAAAGAAAACATCAATATTGCCGATATGACCAACAAAAGTAAAGGCTCGTATGCTTATACCATGATCGATGTGGATAATGGCGGGGATGCAGCCGTAGCAGATGAACTGCAGGCAATTCCAAATGTTCTCAGAGTAAGAGTGATTTCGTGATTATGTAAATGGAGGAGGGATGTTTCCCTCCTTTTCTTTTTGCCAATTATTGACTTATTTTAGGCGACAAAAATGGTAATATTTCCAAAAAACTGGTAACTATTACAAATGTTAAATTTTTTAGTGTTATATTTAAGATATCTTAAGAATTTCTTCAGTTGTATAGTAGGATATGTTAGCTTATAATGTAGACAACAGAAGAAAATAGTATATATATTGTGTGTTTTAAAGTGGGGAGATACGAATGAGAAGAGAGGAATTAGCGCGTGCAAGGGCAAGAGCGGTAAAGAGACGTAGGAGAAGAAAGAAGAATCAGAGGAACAGTATATCATCCGGCAGCTTAATAGGGGTATTTGTCGTATGTTTTCTTTCCTGTCTGTTTTTAAGCCATGCTGCCGCCGCAAAGGAGAGCGACGAGCTGACGGTAGTGCTGAAGGCAAAAGACATGTCGATTGTCCAAGGTGAGGAAAAGCCGGTATTTCAAGCGGAGGCGGAGTGTAAAGGGGACACTTCATTGAAGCTTGAGGATGAGAGCAGTTATACGGTGCAGGATTTGATAGATGAATTGAATAAAGGAATCGGATTCACATTAAACTGTGAGGCGGATGGGACGGCTGAAGGAGAATATCCGATTAAACCGGAGTTGACCAGTGAGATGACGACGCCTTTATTGTCAGAATGGTTCGGCAAGGTTAAGATTGAGGTGAAGGAAGGAACCTTTACTGTCAAGAACCAGTTCGGCGAGTGGGAAGGAAAGAAGTTTAAACGCTGGGACGGTACCTATGTGACTTCAGATTTTATTACATATCACAACAAGACATATTACTTTGACGAGAATAGTGAAAAAGTGACCGGCTGGCAGGAGATTAACGGAAGCAAATATCTTTTTGGAAAGAAAGGCGCAGCCAAGACTGGATGGTATGAAGAGAACAAAGTTAAGTACTATCTGGACGACGATGGCAAAATGCATCAGGGCTGGCTGACACTGGATGACACGAAGTATTATTTTGACGCAGAAGGCAGGATGGTGACCGGCGAACAAAAGATTGGTTTTAAGAAATGTGTGTTTGCCAAGGACGGAAAGCTGGAGTCCGAGGAGAGCAGCATCGACCCGGATAAACCAATGATGGCCCTCACTTTTGACGACGGCCCGGGGCCAAGGACGGGAGAATTGCTCGATGCCCTGAAGCAGTATAATGCACACGCTACCTTCTTTATGCTGGGGCAGAATGTAGGGCAGTACGGTGACGTTGTCAAGCGGATGCTGGATGAAGGCAATGAATTGGGCAATCATTCATATAACCATCCACAGCTGACCAAACTGGATGCCGCCGGTGTACAAGCTCAGATGGGGGATACGAACAATTTGATTTCAAACGCTTCAGGACAGCCGGCGACCGTGATGAGACCTCCCTACGGGGCAATTAATGATAACGTAAAGGCCAATGTGGGAATGCCTATGATTATGTGGTCTATTGATACCTTGGACTGGAAGACGAAGAATGCACAGGCTACGATCGACCATGTCATGAACAATGCCGGGGACGGCGACATTGTGCTTCTACATGATATTCACACGACCTCTGTGGATGCGGCGATTGCGCTGATACCAAAGCTTATTGATGCGGGATATCAGTTGGTCACTGTAAGTGAACTCGCAGAAGCAAGAGGCGTGACAATGGAAAACGGAGGCAGGTACTCTGAATTTTGGAAAGAATAAAAAGATAGGGCAGTGAAGCAAAACACGAGGAACTGCAGCACGACGGATATAGGTTGTGCTGCAGTTTTTGTCTGTGCCAATGGTAACGGCTTTCTTTACCAATGTTGTATTTTTCACTTTATTTGCTATAATGGTTAACAAACATTAACGAAAGGGAATCTGTTATGGCAAAACATGAAATAACAATTAATCTCGAAAAATGTATAGGGTGTAGTCTGTGTGCAAAGACATGTGCTGCACATAATATTGAATTAAAGAATGGTAAAGCAAGGGTGCTAGGAAATGACTGCCTCATGTGCGGGCAGTGTTCAGCAGTCTGCCCTAAGGCAGCAGTCACAATAAGCGGCTACGAAACAGAACCGCATACCAATACAGAAAATGTACGTTTAAACGCAGAGGAGGTATTGGATGTCATCCGTTTCCGTAGAACAGTACGGCAGTTCCAAGAGAAAAAAATACCAGAGGAAGTGCTAGGGCAGATTCTTGAGGCTGGGAGGCTGACGCACACCGCAAAAAATTTGCAGGATGTATCTTTTGTAGTGCTGGATCAAAAGAAAGAACTCTTAGAGAAAATGGCTGTCGGTCTGTTCCGGAAAATCAAGCCTTTTGTAGACTTATTCAGTCCTATGGCCAGAAGAACGAAAATAGACAATCATTTTTTCTTTTTTAAGGCTCCGATAGTTATCGTGATTGCTGCAAAAAATAAGACAAATGGTATTCTTGCTGCTCAAAATATGGAATTTGTGGCAGAAGCAAATGGACTGGGCGTGTTGTTCAGCGGTTTTTTTACCACTTGCGCGAATATTTCATTTAAAATAAAAAAAGCACTAAAAATCCCGAGGGGCAAAAAGGTGGCGGCTGTTCTAGTGCTGGGATATCCAAAAGTCAAATTTCGACGCTCAGCACAGCGGGAAAAACTGGACTGTATCTATATGTAGGAGATGGGAATATGGAAAAAGAATGTGAGGTACGACTAAATAAAATCAGGGAAGGGTTTGAGGAATGTAGAGATGCTTTCACTGCTATCGGGGATGAGACGAGGCAGTTGATTCTGCTCGTTCTTCTGGAAGGTGATTTGTCGGGCATCCGTGTAGGAGAGATCGCAAGAAAGACTCATTTGACAAGGCCCTCCGTTTCCCACCATCTGCAGATACTAAAAGGAGCGGGTATCGTCAATATGCGGAAAGAAGGTACGAAAAATTATTATTACGTGAGTTTAGATAAAACTCAGTGGAAGAGTATGGTGGATTTGATCAATCTTATATTTGAAAGTATTTCACACAATTAGGAGGAAGTTTTATGATTTTATATTTTTCTGGAACAGGAAACAGTGAATATGTGGCAAAAAAAATTGCCGAAGAATTGGGAGATGATATGCTAAATCTTTTTGACAAAATCCGCGGCCATGATTATTCAATATCTCATTCTGACAGACCGTGGGTCATTGTATCACCGACCTATGCATGGCAGATTCCCAGACTTTTGTATGACTGGCTGTCCCGTACGGAGCTTAAGGGGAACAGGGACATCTATTTTGTCATGACCTGCGGGGGCGGAATCGGAAACGCGGACGCTTATGTAAAGAAACTGTCTCTCTCTAAGGGACTTCATTATTTGGGGTGCGCGCCTGTCGTTATGCCGGAAAATTATATTGCAATGTTCCAAACTCCAGAGCGGGAAGAGGCACTGAAGATTGTAGAAGAAGCCGAAAAAACCATAAAAAATATATCGTTAACTATTAAAAATGGAACTTCGTTTTCCGAACTTTCCATTACGTGGAAGGATAAATTATCGAGCGGTATAGTCAACAGCATATACTATCCGTTACTTGTCCACGCAAGAAAATTTTATACCACAGACGCGTGTGTTTCCTGTGGGAAATGTGAGAAAATGTGTCCTTTGGGAAACATTCATCTTGAGCAGGGGAAGCCGGTATGGGGAAACCAGTGTACGCACTGCATGGCATGTATCTGCCGGTGCCCGAAAGAAGCTATTGAATATGGAAAGCACAGCAAGGGGCTGCCGAGGTATACTTGTCCATAATTTTCCCCTAAAAATGTCAAATATTTCTTGCCAATCGCTGAATTTGTGATATGATAGTAGACAGTACAGCACTTCACAGTGTGAAACTGAGGGACAGGAGGATATTAGTATGGCATATGAGATTACAGGACACACGGTACTGACCGGATTGCTGGGAAGCCCGGTGGAGCACAGCATATCACCAATGATGCACAATGAGGCCTTTCGGCAGCTGGAGCTGGATTATGCATATCTGGCATTTAACGTGGGGACAGATAAACTTGAGACAGCGGTGGAAGGCTTGAAGGCGCTGGGAGTCAGAGGCTTCAACTTAACGATGCCGGATAAAAATTTGATGTGTTCTCTAGCGGACGAATTGTCACCGGCGTCAGCCATCGGCGGCGCAGTGAATACAATCGTCAACGATAACGGGAAATTGACAGGGTATACCACGGACGGCATCGGCTTTATGCGCTCTGTAAAAGAGGATGGACATGATATTATCGGGAAGAAGATGACTCTTTTGGGAGCAGGAGGGGCGGCTGCGGCCATCTTGATACAGGCGGCGCTGGACGGCGTGGCAGAAATATCTGTATTCAATATCCGTGACGAATTTTTTAAGCGCGCGGAGGATATTATTGAGAAATTAAAAGAAAAGACAGACTGCAATATCCGTATTTTTGATTTTTCCGACAGCGAAGTCTTGAAAAGAGAAATCGCAGGGAGCGCTATCCTAGTCAACGGCACTTCTGTAGGAATGGCGCCAAATACAGAGCGGTGCATTATCACCGACGACAGCGTCTTCCGAAAAGATTTAATCGTGTTTGATGTTATTTACAATCCAGAGGAGACACTACTTCTTAAAAAGGCAAAGGCAGCCGGTTGTCCAGCCTCCAATGGGCTGAATATGCTCCTGTATCAAGGAGCTGCGTCATTTGAGCTGTGGACCGGCAGAGAAATGCCCGTGGACATCATAAAAGAGAAGTATTTTAAGCGATAGGAAAATTTCTCACGTTACCGTACGAAAAATGATTGACAAATACTATGGATAGGTGTATTGTAATTTATAGATTTTAAAAATTGAATATTCTACTATGGAAATACGTTGAAAAGAAATAGTAAATATAATGAATTGTCACAGAGAGTCCTTGGCTGGTGGAATAAGGATACATAGAGTTATATTGAATTCCTCTTGGAGTAGAGTGCTGAATATCATACAGATTAGTAGGCATTTCCGGCAGCAGCCGTTATCTGCAAAGGTATAACCGCCCTGCGGCGTACCTAATGAGGTAAATACTGTGAAGTATTTACGAATTGAGGTGGAACCACGAAGTATATAACTCTCGTCCTCTGCACAAGCAGTGACGAGAGTATTTTGCGTGCAGGAACTGAGCCGTGCGCCAACCCTGAAAAGACGGAAATGTGTTCACACATTATCCGGCTTTACAGGGTTGGCATAGGGCGAAGCCCCACGACCGAGAAGAAGCGGAGCGGATTCGAGGTGGTGAGCACGGCGGATTGGAAATGGTGAGCACGGCGGACACGGGCCAGTATAGGATAGGAAAGGAAGAAACAAGTATGATTATAGTATTAAAACCAAGAACAACAGAGGAAAATGTAAAAAGAGTAGAGGATATGGTCCGGGCCAAAGGGCTTTCCGTCCATACTGTGTATGGGGAGGACTTGACGATTATAGGATGTATCGGAGATACAATGCGTGTAGATTCACGGGTTTTTGAAGTGGATAAAAGTGTGGAAAAAGTCATGCATGTACAAGAGTCCTATAAGCTGGCAAACAGGGCATTCCACCCGGAAGATACGATTGTGGATGTATCGGGGGTAAAGGTTGGCGGGGAACATCTGGCGCTGATAGCGGGGCCGTGTTCCGTGGAGTCAGAGGAGCAGGTGATTGAGATTGCTAAGGCCGCGAAAGCATCGGGGGCCAACATGCTCCGGGGAGGCGCGTTCAAACCTCGTACCAGCCCCTATGCATTTCAGGGAATGGGTCTGGAAGGGCTTGAGATTCTTGTAAGGGCAAAGGAGGAAACCGGACTTCCCATTGTGACAGAGCTGATGTCTGCCGAATATCTGGATGTGTTTGACGAGAAGGTAGATTTGATTCAAATTGGCGCAAGGAATATGCAGAATTTTGATTTGCTGAAGCAATTGGGGAACACTAAGCGGCCGATTCTTTTAAAAAGGGGATTAAATGCCACCTATGAAGAGTGGATTATGTCAGCAGAATATATTATGGCTTCTGGTAACCCTAATGTCATATTGTGTGAGCGTGGAGTGAGAACTTTCGAGTCTTATACGAGAAATACACTTGACCTGCAGGCGATTCCGGTCATTAAAAAGAAGAGCCATCTGCCTATTATTGTGGATCCAAGCCACGCGGGCGGTAAATGGTGGCTTGTCGAGCCGATGGCGAAGGCTTCCATTGCAGCAGGGGCGGACGGACTTATGATAGAAGTGCACAACAATCCGGAAGCGGCGCTCTGTGACGGCGGACAGTCCTTGAAACCAGAAAAATACGATAAGCTGTTGACTGAGATTACCCAGATTGCCAAGGTGGTAGGTAAGACAGTTTAGGAGGAAACAGTATGAAGATGACGGTGGACCTGAAAGAAAAAAGTTATCCAATTTATATAGAAAAAGGGATTCTTTCCCGTGCCGGTGCGTATATCAAAGAAATCTGCCACGGTAAGAAAGTGATGATTATCTCGGATGATAATGTATATGCACTCTATGGAGAGAAACTCAAAAGCCAGCTTTCAAACATTTATGAATGCCATGAAACTGTGATACCTCACGGGGAGTCATCGAAGAGCTTTGCTATACTTCCCGAGTTATATGACTCGCTTTTAAAAGCACAGATATCGCGGACAGATTTGATTATCGCATTAGGCGGAGGCGTCGTGGGAGATTTGGCGGGATTTGTGGCGGCTACATTTCTGCGCGGTATAAAATTTGTTCAGATACCCACGTCACTTCTGGCACAGGTTGATTCTTCTGTGGGCGGCAAGGTGGCAGTAGACCTGCCTCAGGGGAAGAATCTGGTAGGGGCTTTTTATCAGCCGAAGCTGGTTTTGATCGACCCGGATGTGCTGGACACGCTGCCGGCACGCTACGTGACGGACGGGATGGGGGAGGTCATTAAATACGGCTGCATTAAGGACGAAGCATTGTTCGAAAAGCTGGAATCCTGTGGTTCTTTTGAAAAACTGAAACCTGAGCTGACCGAAGTGATAGCGGCCTGTGTGGATTGTAAAAGAAGAGTCGTAGAGGAAGATGAGTTTGACACAGGGGAGCGTCTGCTTTTGAACTTTGGTCATACGCTGGCGCATGCCATCGAGCAATACTGCCATTATGAGCGGGAAAGCCATGGGGAGGCTGTGGCAGTAGGGATGTATCAGATATCGAAGATAGCAGAAGAAAAGGGGCTCACCCAAAAAGGTTCGGCTGCAAGGATTGGAAAGGTTCTGGAAAATTATGGACTTCCGAAAACGTCAGGCCTTTTGCTTGGTGAATTAACGGCGGCTATGAAACTGGATAAAAAGAATCTGGACAGTAAGCTCAAATTGGTGCTTCTGCGTGAAATAGGAACTTCCTATGCTTACCCGGCAGAGCTTGATTTCTTTGATGAAGACCGGGAGGTGTAAGAATGATTCATATCGGTGTGCTTGGAGAACAGCTTTCTCATTCATTGTCGCCCGACATTCACCGGTATCTGATGAAAGAAGAGCGGCTTCCATGCAGCTATCATGTGCTGGAAATGGAGAAGGAGAATATACCGAAGGTTCCGGAGCTTATGAAGATGCTGAATATCCGGGGGTTAAATGTGACGATTCCATATAAGGAAACTATGATGGAATATGTGGATGAGGTCAGCCCTCCGGCAAAGGAGATTGGAGCGCTGAATACCATTTGCTTGAAGGATGGACGGACATACGGCTATAATACGGACTATATTGGAATATTGAGAATGTTCCGGCAGAGCAGAATTTCTTTGAAGGGGAAACGTGTGCTGATATTAGGAAACGGCGGGGCGGCGAGAGCGGCAGCCGTGGCGGTACATCATGCCGGAGCGGCCAAGATTACAGTGGCAGGAAGAAGAAAAGATGCATTGGATGAACTTAGGACACAGTTTCCTTTTATAGAAACGGTAACCTACGACGCGATTGACCGTGGCGATATTATTATCAATACAACACCTGTGGGCATGTACCCCAAGGTGGGGGTGAGCGCAGTTGGGAAGGAAGTGCTGCGGAGGTTCCGGGTGGCTGCCGACATCGTGTATAATCCACTTGAGACAGAGTTCTTAAGGCTGGCCAAAGAGGAAGGGCTCCAAGTGGTCACGGGACTGCGGATGCTGATAGATCAGGCAATCGGTTCCCATGAAATTTGGTTTGGACATCAGATGAAAGCTGAAGTAAGCGATGCACTGCACCGACAGCTGGCAGCCACCGTGAAGGCAGTGTAACGATTGAGATGGGCATGTTAAGAGAAAAAACACCGGGACAACCGAACGGCAAATTGAATGCCGCCGGACGGTCCCGGTGTTTTATAACATAGGAAACTTTATCTGCGGTTCTGACGCTTTGCCAGAAGCTCATGAATCTTGTCCGTAGGATTCAGTACGGCGCTGATTGACATATCATGATTTAAGGAATCAATGATTAGTGCGAGGAATTTGCTCATGTCGGCCTTGACAAAATACGGTTTGTCATACAATTCCGGCGGGAGATAAGTCAGATTGGTGGTAATCAGCCTGTCCAGATATCCCTTTTCATAGTATTCGTCAAACTTCGCAAAACCGTCTGTAAAAAGTCCGAAAGTGGTACAAACAAACACCTGTGAGGCGCCGCGGTCTTTTAACTGCTTGGTAACATCCAGCATACTTTCGCCGGAAGAAATCATATCGTCCACGATAATTACGGTCTTCCCCTTAACATCATCACCAAGGAACTCATGCGCTACGATTGGGTTTTTGCCGTTGATGATAGTAGAATAGTCACGGCGCTTGTAGAACATGCCCATATCGACGCCGAGGACATTGGAAAAATAAACAGCCCGCTGCATAGCGCCCTCATCGGGGCTTACAATCATCAGATGGTCTTTGTCCACCAGTAAGTCCGGCTCTGCCCGTAGCAGGGCTTTCATGAACTGATAGGGCGGGTTAAAGTTGTCAAATCCTTTCAGCGGGATGGCATTCTGTACCCGTGGGTCATGGGCGTCAAAGGTAATGATGTTGGACACGCCCATCTCCACCAGCTCTTCAAGGGCCAGTGCGCAGTCAAGGGATTCCCTCTTGGTACGCTTATGCTGACGGCCTTCGTATAAGAAGGGCATGATTACATTGAGACGGTGGGCCTTCCCGGTGGAAGCCGAAATAATACGCTTCAAATCCTGATAGTGGTCGTCCGGCGACATGTGGTTCAAGTGGCCGTTTACATTATAAGTCAGGCTGTAATTGCATACATCTACCATTATAAATAAATCTTTTCCACGGATACTTTCTCCAAAGATGCCCTTGGCTTCGCCCGAGCCAAAACGGGGGCAGGAACTCTTTGCCAGATAACTGTCTGCCTTGTAAGAAGAATAAATCTCAGGATCAAGGAAATCATTTAAAGATTCCTGACGGAATTTTACGATGTAGTTATCTACCTTTTCTCCCAATTTCCGGCAGCTTTCCAAAGCCGCAATTTTTAACGGTGCAACAGGCAGAGCCTGCTCCATAATTTCTATATTTGTCATGTGTGCCTCCCAAGTGAAACTTGTCTTCTGTTACTTTTATACCATTATTTCGCCCGTAAGGCAAGAAAGAGCGTGTAAAAAATTGCATTTTCCACTCAAATTTAGTATGATAACCTTACAGTAGAAAAGATAGGGAGTTTAAGCCATGAAGCACGAGCATATCATAAGCACAGTGGAAGAGGGCAGTATTGCATGGGAGCTGGGAATCGAACCCGGGGACAAGCTGCTGCAGATTAACGATGAAGTGATAGAAGATGTATTTGATTATCACTATTATATAAATGATGAAGAACTGACAGTTTTAATAGAAAAAGTGGACGGAGAAGAGTGGGAGCTTGAGATCGAGAAGGACTGTGAGGAGGATTTGGGCATCGAATTTGAGCAGGGACTGATGGATGAATACCGCTCCTGCAGAAATAAGTGCATGTTCTGCTTTATCGATCAGATGCCAAAGGGAATGCGGGAGACGCTGTACTTCAAGGATGATGATTCCCGCCTCTCTTTTCTGCAAGGCAATTATGTGACACTTACCAATATGAGCGACCACGACATCGACCGGATCATCAGATACCATTTGGAGCCGATCAATGTGTCTATCCATACGACAAATCCTGAACTGCGGTGCAAGATGCTCCACAATCGATTTGCGGGAGAGGCCCTTCAAAAGGTACAGAGGCTCTATGAAGCCGGGATTACGATGAATGGGCAGATTGTACTGTGCAAGGGCGTCAATGACGGTGAGGAGCTGGAGCGGAGCATCCGTGATATGAGCAGGTGGCTTCCGGTACTGCAGAGCGTGTCCATCGTTCCGGTAGGACTTACAAAGTTCCGGGAGGGATTGTATCCGCTGGAATCCTTTACGAAAGAGGATGCCCGGAGCGTGCTGCGCACCATCCACAGCTGGCAGGACAAGTTTTTTGAGGAGTATGGCATGCACTTTATTCAGGCCGGGGACGAATGGTACATTCTGGCGGAGGAGGAACTGCCCCCGGAAGAGCGCTATGACGGTTATCTGCAGTTGGAGAATGGTGTGGGGATGCTGCGCCTGCTTCTCGATGAATTTGAAGAAGTGTACGCGCATCTGGAGGGGGACGACAGGACTCGCCACATATCTCTGGCTACAGGAAAGCTTGCCTATCCTTATTTGAAGCAGATGCTGGATAAGATTGGAAGAAAATATCCAAAGCTTCAGACAGAGCTTTATCCTATTGACAATGAATTTTTTGGAGAGAAGATTACCGTATCCGGCCTGATTACCGGTCAGGACTTGACTGCGCAGCTGAAAGGAAAAGAATTAGGAGAACGGCTGCTCCTGCCGGCAAATATGCTGCGCAGCGGTGAGGACGTATTTTTGGATGATATAACGGTGGAGCAGGTCACTAGGACTTTACAAGTGGAGATAGATATTGTAAAATCAAGCGGTCAGGATTTTATAGAAGCAGTATTAGGTGAACGGATGGACGATATCCGCTTAACAGCGAAGGAGATAGAATATGAGTAAACCAGTAGTTGCCATCGTTGGGCGTCCCAATGTAGGGAAATCAACGCTTTTTAACGCATTGGCAGGAGAAAAGATTTCAATTGTAAAAGATACACCCGGAGTTACACGAGACCGGATATATGCAGAGGTAAACTGGCTTGACAGAGAGTTTACCCTGATTGACACGGGCGGTATTGAGCCGGACAGCAACGATGTGATTCTCTCACAGATGCGTGAGCAGGCGCAGATCGCAATCGACACGGCGGACGTCATTTTGTTTATGACAGATGTAAAACAAGGCCTTGTGGATTCGGATTCCAAGGTGGCGGACATGCTGAGACGTTCACAGAAGCCGGTCATCCTCGTAGTCAACAAAGTGGATAATTTTAAGAAACTGATGCCCGATGTCTATGAGTTTTATAATCTTGGTATCGGTGACCCGGTACCTATTTCTTCGGCGGAACGGATAGGAATCGGCGATATGCTTGACAAGGTCGTGGAATTTTTCCCGGAGGCAGACGGAGAGGAAGAAGAGGATGAGCGTCCGAGGATTGCCATTGTGGGTAAGCCGAATGTCGGGAAGTCTTCTATTATCAATAAACTGATAGGAGAAGACCGTGTAATCGTCTCAGACATTGCCGGGACGACCAGAGACGCCATCGACACGAATGTGGTGCATAATGGCAAAGAGTATGTGTTCATTGATACAGCAGGACTCCGGCGCAAGAATAAAATCAAAGAAGAACTGGAGCGTTACAGCATCATCCGTACGGTCACCGCGGTAGAACGGGCAGACGTGGTGCTTGTAGTGATTGACGCCGAGGAGGGCGTGACCGAGCAGGATGCTAAGATCGCAGGGATTGCCCATGAGCGGGGCAAGGGTGTAATCATCGTAGTCAACAAATGGGACGCCATTGAAAAGAATGACAAGACAGTCAAAGAGTATGAACATCAAGTGAGGCTGATACTATCTTTTATGCCGTACGCGGAGATTATGTATGTGTCCGCTGTGACCGGACAGAGGCTGCCCAAACTGTTCGATATGATAGACGTTGTCATCCAGAACCAGACGCTGCGTGTGGCCACCGGTGTCCTCAATGAGATAATGACCGAGGCTGTTGCCATGCAGCAGCCCCCGTCAGACAAGGGAAAGAGATTAAAACTTTATTATATTACGCAGGTGGCGGTAAAGCCGCCGACATTTGTCATTTTTGTCAATGATAAGGAACTGATGCACTTTTCTTATACCAGATATCTGGAAAATAAAATCAGAGAGGCATTTGGCTTTAAGGGAACTTCTTTGAAATTCTTTATCAGAGAGAGAAAGGAGAAGGACCGGTAATCATGGAGCGAGTTATCTGTTTGGTGATAGGCTATGTCTTTGGATTATTCCAGACAGGCTATATATATGGGAGAATGAACAATATTGATATCCGTAAACATGGGAGCGGCAATGCAGGTTCCACGAACGCGCTGCGTACCATGGGGGTCAAGGCGGGGGCGATTACGCTTTTGGGGGATTGTTTTAAGTGTATCGCGGCCGTGCTGGTCGTAAGAGGGATTTATGCGGGAAGCCATGCGGCTATTCTGCCGCTTCTGTCACTGTATGCAGGCTTCGGCGCGGTTTTAGGGCATAATTACCCGTTCTATCTTGGATTCAAGGGTGGAAAAGGGATTGCGGCTACAGGCGGCATGATTCTTGCCACCGATTTGCGCATGGCCGCACTGTGCCTGATAGTATTTGTCGTGATCGTGGCCGTGACGCGTTATGTTTCGCTGGCGTCTTTGACAGTGACGGTACTTTTTGTTGTGGAACTTGTGATTGCGGGCCAGCTGGGCGAATTCGCCATGAGTCAGGCGCATTTATTTGAAATGTATGGAATCGGAGTCCTGTTTATGGCTTCGGCATTTTTTCAGCACCGGGCGAATATCAAACGTCTCAGAGAAGGGACGGAGAATAAAATCGGTTCTAAGAAAAAAGAAAAATAAGGATGCTGTGAGGACATCCGGTATAGAAAGAAGGAGAATGATATGGCAAAAATTGGAGTAATGGGTGCAGGAAGCTGGGGAACCGCACTTGCTCTGCTGCTTGACAAAAACGGCCACGAGGTTACGGTCTGGTCGATCGATAAGGCAGAGGTGGAGATGCTGGCGTCAAAGCGGGAGCATGAAAGCAAGCTTCCGGGAGTGAAGATTCCGGAAAGCATTGTTTTTACCAATGAACTGGCAGAAGGAGTAGAAGGTAAGGATGTGGTCGTTCTGGCGGTACCGTCTCCCTTTACAAGAAGCACGGCCCGTAGCATGAGCCCCTTTGTAAAAGAAGGCCAGCTACTGGTCAACGTGGCAAAGGGAATCGAGGAGACAACGCTTATGCCTCTCTCAGACCAGATAGAGGAGGAGATTCCGCAGGCGGATGTGGCAGTGCTTTCAGGCCCCAGCCATGCCGAGGAGGTAGGAAGAGGCCTGCCCACTACGGTTGTTGTCGGCGCGAAGAAGCGGGCCACCGCAGAGTACCTTCAGAAGATATTTATGAACGAAGTCTTCCGGGTATATACGAGTCCGGATATTCTTGGCATAGAGCTTGGCGGCTCATTGAAGAATGTCATCGCGCTTGCGGCGGGAATCGCTGACGGTCTCGGCTATGGGGATAATACAAAGGCGGCTCTGATTACCCGCGGTATTGCGGAGATATCCAGATTGGGCGTGAAGATGGGCGGTAAGATAGAGTCCTTTACCGGGCTGACCGGAATCGGGGATTTGATTGTTACCTGCGCCAGTGTGCACAGCCGTAACCGGAAAGCCGGTTTTCTGATCGGACAGGGAAAAACAATGCAGGAAGCTATGGATGAGGTTAAGATGGTCGTTGAAGGAGTCTATTCCGCGAAGGCGGCTAAGAAGCTGGCGGCAAAATATGATGTCTATATGCCGATAGTGGATGAGGTGAACAAGGTGCTTTTTGAGGATAAGAAGGCGGAGGATGCCGTGAAGGAACTGATGCTCAGAGACGGAAGGATTGAACATCCGGATCTGCCTTGGACGGAGTAACGGTATGGATGGCGCAGGGTGTTCCCTGCGCCTTATCGCTTGTCAGGAAGGAGTGGGAAGGTCATGCTGGGACAGAGAGTCACAGTTACGGTGGACAGGCCCTTGGGCAGTGCGCATCCGGAGTATCCAGATGTGGTTTACCCTGTGAATTATGGATATATTGAAGGAATAACCGCAGGCGACGGTGAAGAACAGGATGCCTATGTCCTAGGATTGGATATGCCGGTGGGGGCTGTGGACGGTACGGTCATAGCGATTATTCACAGAGAAAATGACGTGGAGGATAAGTGGGTGGTGTCACCCGGAGATGTCAGATTCACAAAAACGGAGATTGCGGAGAAGGTTGCCTTTATAGAGCGATTTTTTCAATCTTGGATTGAGGTGCTGGACGAAGCTGTGACAGAAGGCATGGAGGCGCGTCAGAAGTGGAAATATGCGTTTGTAAATATAGAGTATGACGGTGAGGGCAGGCTGCTGCTTGGCGGGAATATGACGGAAC
This sequence comes from Bariatricus massiliensis, assembly GCF_900086725.1. Taxonomy (GTDB): domain Bacteria; phylum Bacillota; class Clostridia; order Lachnospirales; family Lachnospiraceae; genus Allocoprococcus; species Allocoprococcus massiliensis. The sequence continues at coordinate 392,901 of NZ_LT574836.1, forward strand.
ACAGAGACGTCATTCAAGAATATGCCAGACGGGGGTACCGGTATGTTGGGATGGTGCCCACGACTTTGAACACATCGGGTTATTTTCGCAGAATGGATCTCATATTTGAAAAAGAATGTTTGAAATAATTATAGATTTAGGACAGCCGTTACGGCTGTCCTAAATCTATTTTTGAGATATTTTCTGGAAGACGCAAGTTATAATGCCTATAAGGCAAGGCGTGAATAATCTAGGATAGAGAGAGCTGAACATCATAAGACCACCTCTGATTCCGTCCAGAACAGCTAAACCTTCCGGTATAAGACCGGAAAAAAGACTGACGGCATAGGAACAGGCATATATCAGGATGAAAAATGTGATTCCTCTTCCGGTCTTAGACCATATGCCTCCCAATATAAAGAAAAAGGAACACAGTTCCCAGAGCACAACAACCGCACTAACCGCAAGATAGAGGATAAGCGTAAGGTTCTGCTCCTCGGATATAGAGCTTAATTCCCCGTAGGAGCCGTGCTCTGTCCACACGACGAATAATGTGAGCAGAATAATCAGTGCACTCATGACGACGGGAGCTATCCGCAGAACGGCTGAAACAACCTTCTCTACCAGTTTGGTTCCGGCGCGCATGGGAGCGCGCAAGGGGGAAGCCAGATCTGACGCAGGAGGGCGATCTGTGGCAGGGTTCCTTGGAGGTTCCCGGCGGACCGCTTTGGGCGAAGCTTTTTGTCGTTTGCGGCGTGGGGATTCGTATGGTTCTTCCTCATCAAAATCCAGAGAAATCTCAGGTAGTTCTTCTGAGTAAGTCACCTCAAAATTATCATCAAAATAATCTTCGTCAAATTTTCTGTTATGCACAATAAAAGTCTCCTTATTTGTTCATATCACCCCTCAAGTACATAGTATCTTACTATTTTCAAAGAGGAATGTCAACCGTTTCCACGCCGCACTTATTGTGCTTTAGTATGCTTCATATCAATAAATTCGATTTCCGGGAGAAGTTCAAAATAAAAATCTGAATAGACTGCCGCAAGCGCCTGAATACAAAAGTTTTGTACAATCTTGAATCGGTGTAAAGATACCTCATCTTTATCAAAGGTAATATAGACACTGATCCAAAGCTTACGGCCGGTACGGACAATATCGTAATGGAGTTTCTGATAGCCATATGCCTCCAATATGGGCCCTACAGTCTGTTTGATTTCCTCAACAGTCTCCTCTTCCGGGGGAATTAGAAATAAATCCCGTAGTCCTGTGATTACGGCTTTTATAGGAGTCGGTATCATAAAAATAGAAAGGACTATCGTTACGATCTGATCCAGATAAGGAATGAATCTTTCGAAGGGCCCGAAGGGGAGGAGAACCGGCGCGAAGAAGGCCAGCGCCATCCCCATAGAGGCAACGCTGTCAATCCGCCACCCGTTCATTTCCATTTCCACCAGAGGAGAGTTCATAATTTTGTTTTTTTGTCTCAGGTAGATGGACACCGAAACCCCTATGACACATGCAATCAGCTCGAACCATGCGATAGTGCCGAAGGATACGGTGCGCCCGCCGTGGAGCATAATTTCGATATTATTGACAATCAGGCCGATAGTTACAGCGGCCATTGTGGTTCCTTTTACTACCACGAACATAGACTCAATCTGCATATATCCGAACGGGTGCTTTTCATTGGATGGTTTGTAGAGGAGAGGTATCAGGAAAATGGAAGGAAGCAGCATGACAAATTCTACGCCGTCGTAGACCGCGTCCAAAAGTACCGCCTGAGAGCTTGTATAAATTGCCATGATAAGTTCGATGATTACGAAAAACATATTTCCGTAAAGGGAGACTGACATGGCGGATTTTTCTTTTTTTTGAGCTTTTGTGCCCACGTGCATAATTTCACCTCAATGTTTTTTGTATTGCAGGAATTGTGCTGTTATTCCCTACTTTTGTAATATATTTTACGATATTTCGGCGGGATTGACAAGAAAGTGAAACTAAACTGAAGGTTCAGTGTTTCTAAACTAATATGTTGGTCTAAAACACGAAAAGAGGACATAGACTGTATCAGCAGTCAAAGGGGGATATCTTATGAATACATTTCACTTATACAACGACATGAAAACGAGAACGAACGGAGAAATCTACATTGGGATTGTCGGGCCGGTGCGAACAGGTAAATCTACATTTATCAAACGTTTCATGGATGTACTGGTCCTTCCAAAGATGAAAGACGAGCATGCAAAAGCACGCACGCAGGACGAACTGCCACAGTCTGCGTCCGGGAAGACGATTATGACGACGGAGCCTAAGTTTGTGCCTAAGGAAGCCGCGGAGATAAAGCTTGCGGACGATGTGAACGTAAAAGTACGCCTGATTGATTGTGTGGGCTATATGGTGGAAGGCGCGGCGGGCCATATCGAAAACGATGAGGAGCGGCAGGTCAAAACGCCATGGTTTGATTATGAGATTCCGTTTACCAAGGCAGCCACCATAGGGACAAGGAAAGTCATCCATGACCACTCTACAATAGGAATTGTAATTACTACGGACGGAAGTTTTGGAGAACTGCCGAGAGAGAACTATAAGGCCGCGGAGGAGCGGACGATTCAGGAATTAAAAAGTATCGGGAAACCTTTTATCGTTCTCGTAAATACACAAAAACCTTATAGCGATGAGGCAAAGCAGGTGGCGGATTCTATCCAGCAGGAGTATGGTGTGATTGCTATGCCTGTGAATTGTGAGCAGCTCCGGGAGGAAGATATCAACCGGATTATGGAGCAGGTACTTTTTGCGTTCCCGGTATCGGAGCTTCGTTTCTTTATCCCGAAATGGGTGGAGATGCTGCCCAGAGACCATAAAATCAAAGCCGATATTTTGACATATGTCAGACAGCTGCTGGAGAATACGACGGAAATCCGGGACGCGGCTACGGGGTATGAGAAACCGGAAAGTCCATACATAACCGATGTGAAGGTCGCCGATATTTCTATGGATACTGGCTGCGTCAGCGTAGATATCCGTGTGGACGAATCTTACTATTATGAGGTCTTGAGTGAATTGACTGGAACGGAAATTTCCGGCGAATACGAATTGATCAGTACACTGAGGCAGTTGTCCCTGCTTCGAAATGAATATGAGGGAGTGAAAGATGCGTTTGATTCAGTAAAGATGAAAGGGTATGGAGTGGTCAGCCCTGTGCGGGAAGAGATTCATCTGGACGAACCTGCAATTATCAAACAGGGAAGCAAATATGGTGTGAAGATTCATTCTGAAGCACCGTCAATCCATATGATAAGGGCCAATATTGAGACGGAGATTGCTCCGATTGTAGGAAGCGAGCAGCAGGCGGAGGACTTGATCAAGTATATTAAAGAAGCTGCTGATTCACCGGAAGGAGTCTGGGGGACCAACATTTTTGGTAAATCCATTGAAGAGCTGGTGATGGATGGAATGAAAAACAAAATCACGATGATAAATGATGAGAGTCAGGTGAAGCTTCAGGATACGATGCAGAAAATAGTCAATGACTCTAACGGCGGATTAGTCTGTATTATAATATAAATTTATTTTTTGCTCATATTATGCACATAATATGGTGGAGGAACATAAGATAAATAAAAAAGGGGTTTCTGTCATGAATGGAGTATTTTGGGCATCGTGCGGTACCGGGTTTGCGTTTCTTATGACAACGCTCGGCGCCGCTACGGTGTTTTTCTTCCGCCGTAAAATCAGTGATACCCTTCAGAGAGTATTTATGGGATTTGCCGCCGGAGTCATGATCGCCGCATCGGTGTGGTCACTGCTGCTTCCGGCCATTGAAGACGCCAAAGGGCAGGGAGGTCTGGGCTGGACGGCTGCTTCCGGTGGATTTATCATTGGTGTTGTTTTCTTAATAGTACTGGATAAAAAGGTTTCCATGCTATATAAAATGAATGTGCATGCGCAGGACAATGGCTCGAGACAGACGACACTTTTGATTACCGCCGTCACGATTCACAATATCCCAGAGGGTATGGCGGTAGGTTTGGCATTTGCGCTGGCGGCTCAATTTCAGAATGATACGATGCTGTATGCCTCGGCTATGGCGCTGGCCATCGGTATCGGGGTCCAGAATTTCCCGGAAGGGGCGGCCATATCCCTGCCTTTGAAGCAGGAGGGGTTTACGGCGAAAAAGGCGTTTGTCTGCGGCAGCATGTCGGGAATCGTGGAGCCTTTGTTCGGAATAGGAGCCGTTCTGCTCGCGCAGAACATCAAGCCCTATATGCCGTGGCTTCTCTCTTTCGCCGCGGGAGCCATGATGTATGTGGTGGCAAAGGAATTGATTCCCGCGTCCGCGTCGGAGGATAATGACAAGGGAACGGTGGGGGTTATGGTAGGATTTTTGGTAATGATGATTTTGGACGTAGCGCTTGGATAAAAAAAGAGATATACTTATAATTAAAAGTAGGACGGCGGTCAATGAGCCGGGAAGGCAGGAGGAAGAGGATGAAGAAAGAATACGAAATGCTGAAGCGTTGCTGCGAATACTGCAGGACAAAGACGGACTTTATTCCAAGAATAGGTTTGGTGCTGGGCAGCGGTCTGGGAGATTTTGCGAAATGTGTACAGGTAGAATGCGAGATTCCTTATAAGGATATCCCGGGATTTCCGGTGTCAACGGTAGCCGGGCACGATGGCAGATATATTTTTGGCTGGATTGAGGATGTCCCGGTCGTCCTGATGAAAGGGAGAGTTCACTATTACGAAGGGTATTCTATGGAAGAGGTGGTAAGGCCAATTCGCCTTCTCAAGCTGTTTGGAGTAGAGATTCTCTTTTTGACCAACGCAGCGGGAGGAATTAATCTGGAATTTTCGGCCGGTGATTTTATGTTGATTACAGATCAGATATCCCAGTTTATTCCGTCACCTCTGCGTGGAACGAATTTGGAGGAGATGGGGGCTCGTTTCCCTGACATGAGCGAGATTTATAATAAGGAGCTCTGCGATATCATCAGACAGACTGCAAAGGCGGAGCAGATCAATTTGAAGGAAGGGGTCTATATTCAATTCCCGGGACCGAACTTCGAATCGCCGGCTGAAGTAAGGATGGCCGGGATTTTGGGGGCTGACGCGGTCGGCATGAGTACTGCGTGTGAAGGGATTGCGGCCAGACATATGGGGATGAAGACATGTGGAATTTCCTGTGTAGTCAATATGGGCTGTGGGATTCAAAAGACTCCGCTCAATCACGAGGAGGTGCAGGCCATGGGAAGAAAGCGTGCGCCTGAATTCCAGAGGCTTGTGAGGCAGTCTATCCTTAGTATGGGGAAATAGGGGGCAAATACATGAGACTCCGATTATATAATGCAAGAATTTTGACAATGGAGGAAGCGCGTCCCGTGTTTACGGGGGAAGTGCATGTGGAAGGGAGCCGGATCACCTGTGTGAAGCCGGTCCCTTCCGAAAAGGCGCAAACTGTCTCAGATATGTCCGGTGAGGGCAGCTTGAGTAGTAGAAGGGAAGAATGGGATAGGGAGATTGACTGTGAGGGGAACCTCCTTATGCCGGGATTTAAAAATTCGCACACTCATTCTCCCATGACTTTCCTGCGCTCAAGGGCAGATGACATGGAGTTGTCGGAATGGCTGAATGAGGTAGTATTTCCGGCGGAGGCCTGCCTGAATGATGAAGATGTTTACTGGTGCAGCCGTCTGGCTTTTTTGGAATATCTTACCAGCGGGACAACGGCTGTATTTGACATGTATTTTTATAGGGAACCTGTAATCAAGGCGGCAAGGGATGTGGGATACCGGGTGGTCTTTTGTGGGGCGGCAAATGATTTCTGCGAGTCGGAGCAGGAGATGAACCGGATGTTCGAACGTCTTGCGGGGGATGAACTGCTGCGTTTTCAGTATGGTTTTCATGCAGAGTACACAACAAGTGAACCGCTTCTCCGACGGATAGCGGCGGCAGCGAGGGCACGGAGCGCTCCGGTGTACACACATTGTGCGGAGACAAAGGCGGAGGTGGAAGAGTGCCGGCAAAAGACGGGGATGTCACCTCTTGCATATTTGGATTCGCTGGGCATGTTTGAAAACGGCGGGGGCGTGTTCCACATGGTTCATCCGGATGAATCGGATTATGAGATTCTGAAGGAAAGAGGATTGTATGTAATTACCAATCCGGCGTCCAACTTGAAGCTGGGAAGCGGCATTGCCCCGGTGGCGAGGATGCTGGAAATGGGGATACCGGTGGCGCTTGGGACGGACGGACCGGCCAGCAATAATTGTCTGGACATGTTTCGGGAGATGTTTTTGGCGACAGGGCTTCAGAAGGGGATAAGACATGACGCGAGAGCGGTGGACGCCAGAGAAGTGCTTAAAATGGCTACCATAAATGGCTCGTATGCGATGGGAATCAGAGACACGGATATATTGGCGGAAGGTAAGGCCGCGGATATGGTGTTGATTAATCTGGACAGGCCTAACATGCAGCCGCTTGCGGATATTACTAAGAATTTGGTCTACAGCGGTAGCAAGGAAAATGTAAAGATGACGGTAGTCGGAGGGAAAATACTGTACGAGGACGGTGAATTTCCCGGGCAGGATACAAGGGAAATCTACAGAAAAGTAAAGGAAACGGCAAACCGTATTGCATAAATAATTTGGAATGTGCTATACTGAGTAACACAAAAGAGAGGAGACAGGTCCATGAAAGTAGCAATTATTCCAGTGGATACATTAATATACCAGAAGTTAAAAGAGGATGTGGGATCTCCGGTCGTGAAGCGGATGATGGGGCAGGTCAGTTTTCGGACAGAACTTATACAGCCCGTTCCTAATGATAAAGAAGTTATACGAAAGATCTTAGCGAGAGTGGCGGATGCAGGGATTGCGGATTTAGTCCTGACAATAGGGGGGATTGGATGCCGTGAGAACGACTGGGTGCCGGAGGCGACGAAGGCGATTATAGAGAAGGAGATTCCGGGGATGGCGGAAGCTATGCGCCTTTATATGGTCAGAACAAGGAAACGCGCCATGCTTACCAGAGGGGTTGCGGGAATCAGGAGGAATACTTTGATTGTGAATCTTCCCGGCAGTCCTAAAGTCATCAAAGAATGTCTGGAGTACATATTGCCGGAGATTGTTTACACGGTAGAGGTGCTGCTGGGCGAACACGACGATATTAATGAATAAAAAGAACAGTCAGGACAGGGACAGTATGAAAGTAACGTATATTTACCATAGTGGGTTTGCGGTAGAGCTTGAGGAGCACATTTTTTTGTTTGATTATTTCAAGGGGAGTATCCCGGAATTTGACACGAATAAGAAATTGATTGTCTGTGCAAGTCATTTTCATCAGGATCATTATTCCAGAGAGATATGGAATCTTCGTGAGAAGTACCATAATATACAATACATTATGGCGAAGGATATACGAAGACTCGTGCCGAAGGAAGAGCAGCTTGGAGACATCATTTTCATGAAAAAGAGGGATTGCTTCGAAGGGGAAGGGTTTCGTATACAGACGCTCCGCTCTACGGATGAAGGCTCTGCGTTTCTTATCGAGTGTGAAGGAGAGACGATATACCATGCCGGAGATTTGAACTGGTGGCATTGGGAAGAGGAGAGTGACAAATATAATGCCGTGATGAAGCGGGCTTATCAGGATGAGGTTGCGGTGTTGAAGGATAGAGAGATAAGCGCTGCCTTTGTAGTGCTGGATCCCAGACAGGAGGAACAGTTCTTCTGGGGGCTGGACTGGTTTATGAGGCACACGGAGACGCAGCATGTTTTCCCCATGCATATGTGGGATAAATATGAAGTATACGATTGGCTGATGGAGAAAGAAGAATCAGCACCTTATCGGGATAAAGTTATCCGGATTGACAGGGAAGGACAGATATTTGAACTATAAAGGGCAGAGAAGGTAAGACAGTTATGAAAGTAAAGATATATACAGACGGCGCGGCCCGCGGGAATCCGGACGGACCGGGGGGCTATGGCACAGTATTGGAATATGTGGACGGCAGAGGAGAGCTTCACACAAAGGAGCTTTCACAGGGATATGTGAAGACGACCAATAACCGGATGGAGCTCATGGCGGTCATAGCCGGGCTTGAAGCTCTGAACAGGCCATGTGAGATTGAATTATACTCCGATTCGAAATACGTAGTAGACGCATTTAATCAGCATTGGATTGACGGCTGGCTGAAAAAGGGATGGAAGCGTGGAAAGAACGAACCAGTTAAAAACGTGGATTTGTGGAAACGATTATTAAAGGCTAAAGAGCCCCATAAAGTGACATTTATCTGGGTCAAAGGCCATGACGGACACCCACAGAACGAACGCTGCGATACACTGGCCACAACGGCGGCGGACAGCGGACAACTTATTGAAGACATATAGGGGACAGGTCCCAACGCGTTGGGACCTGTCCCCTTTGACAAGTTGAAGGTTTTGTGTTAAAGTATTCTGAGCAAGTAAGACAAGCGTTCGCGGCTGCAAGTGCCGAAAGGCCGCAGGCGAGGAAAGTCCGGGCTTCATAGGGCAGGATGCCGGATAACGTCCGGTGGAGGCGACTCCAAGGCTAGTGCAACAGAAATAAACCGCCTGTACAGGTAAGGGTGGAAGGGCAGTGTAAGAGACTACCGCCTGCACGGTAACGTGCGGGGCATATGTAAACCCCATCCGAAGCAAGACCGAAGGAAAACGATGTGGCGGCCCGTCACGTTTTAGGTAGGTCGCTTGAACCTGCCGGCGACGGCAGGTCTGGATAGATGAACGTTCAACGACATAACCCGGCTTACCGTCTTGCTTGCGCCCAACCCTAAGATTAATTCATTTGCATAAACGCTTCGATATCCTCTACGGTTTTTGGAATATTGCCGCTCAATACTTCACAGCCGTCCTTTGTCACAACTAAAGTATCTTCGATTCTAATTCCAATCTTTAAGTCATCAAAATACAATCCGGGTTCTAAGGTAAATACCATATCTTCCTCCAGAACAGCGTTGTCGTCACCGACGTCGTGAGTATAGAGACCGATGTAGTGGCCAGAACCGTGGAAATAATATTTCATAATATCCTCAGGCTTTTCAATCATTCCAAGTTTCATAAGCTCTTCGGCCATCACCTTCTTGCTCAACAGTTCCAGTTCATTTTTTGGCTGCCCCGGCTTTGTCGCTTCAATGGCGGCATCTAATCCTTTGAGCACAACATTATAAAGTGCTTTCTGCTGTTCTGTGAAATGTCCGTTGACCGGATAAGTCCTGCTGACATCGGACGCATAATACTTCCATTCGGCGCCCAAATCAAACAATATCATGTCACCGTCGGCCATCTTTCTGTCGTTAGCAGAATAGTGCATGGAGCATGCATTGATCTCAGAGGCGGCGATGGTGTCAAATGCGTGTTTGGCATTGTTCATCTTTAAGGAAAAATCAAAATACGCCTCCGCTTCATATTCATACATATCAGGTTTGATGTGACGCAGCATATTTTTAACGCCCTCTTCCGTAATCTCACATGCCCTGCGGTGGAGCGCAATCTCCTCGGCAGATTTTACCTGCCTCATCAATGCCAGATTATGGAAGGTATTGTGCATATGAATCGCCGGGTAGCTCTTCTGGATACGTGCCGCAAATTCCTGAGCAGGGCTCTGGTAAAATGGTACGCCCCAGGAAGCCAGATCCACATAGACATGTTCAATACGGTCCGGCCCTTTGAACAGAGGAATGGAGCCTTCAAACTTCTCCAGATACTGTACATTTTCTATGCCTGTCTCTTCCTGAACGCTTTCGGCAGTGTAAAAGATTCCCAGCCAACGTTTTGACCGTTCATCAGGATGGTCGATAAATAACGTCTCAGAAACCTTGCCCCCCATCTTTGTTATCATCAGAATGGCCTCATGCTGCGTAAAGCCCGTCAGATAATAGAAGTTAGCGTAGGGAGTAAAAGGATATACCTGATCCCCTTTGTCGCTTTTTTCTTTTCCAGAAAACACAAAGCCCATAGAATTATCCTGTAACAGCTCTGCATACCGCATCCGTCTGGACGCATGAAATTCTTTACTAATCATTGCATGTACCTCCTACATTATTATTTGTATAATTGTTAAAATATTTTTTCGCTATCTGAATGAAGTCCAAGGAATACGGGCTCAGATATGCGCCCTTACGGTATGCCAGCGTCGTGGCAGTGAAGGCTTCTTCGTCCCCCAGAGAGAAGCATACGGGGGGCTTTTGAAAAGTCATGCTGCGAATATAAGTTTCAGGCGCGAAACATATTCCTTGGTTCTCTTGAACAAGCAAGAGAGCCGCCTGCGTATTGCGGGTATAAAAAGGAACGCGGGGGTGGATGTGATGCTTTGCCAGCAAACGCTCGGTAATCGCTCCGGTCGTCTGCTCGGGAAAATGGAGTATTAGATTTTCCCCTTCTAACTTATCCCATGTAATGCGGGGATAAGAATCTTCAATATGGTGCAGATCAGGAAATCCTGCAGACAGTGGGTGGGATGGAGAGACGGCCAGAAGAATTTCTTCAGTCCCCAGTGTTTCGTATTCTAATTTGGGATTGGGACTGCATTCACTGAATATGGCAAAATCTATCTTCGTGTCCTCAAGAAGACGCTCTTGAATTCCGTAAGTCTCTTCAAAAAAATTCACTTGTATTCCGGGGTGAAGCTTATGGAAAGCAGGGAAAATCTGAGGAATCATACAGGAACTCCTCATCAACGGAAAGGCGATATTAATTTCACCTGCGTTAGATGTCACCAGATCCGACAATTCTTTCTCCCAATCCTTTGTAAGTGCCAGAACCTTAGAAGCATACTTCATATAACGCCGGCCCGCGTGGGTTGGAATATAACAGTTATCAATACGGTTGAACAGCTTAATATCCAAATCACGCTCCAGCTTTTTAAGATGCTTGCTGAGTGTGGGCTGGGAAATGTAAAGTTCCTGCGCTGCTTTGGTGATATTTTGATGTTTGGCGATGCATAGCACATAGTTCAATTCATGTATATTCATAAGGGTTCTCCTGTCAGGCGGTCTCCGATAATCCATACTAAGTCAAGTAAGTGGTTCCGGAAGGGGTATATTCTCTTTTGGAATGGATATCATAGTCAAGAGGAATTAGACTTTATATTGAGATTATCATACAATGAAAAGCGGAAAGAAGCAAGAAATACATAGGAAAAAAGAGGAGTGCAGCTTTATGAAAAACTGGATAGAAAGACAGTTCCGCTTATCGGAATTTCACACGAATGTAAAAACAGAATTACTTGCAGGTATTACAACGTTTGTGACCATGGCATATGTATTGGCGACGGTGCCTAATATGCTGGAATCTGCTGGGCTGGATAAACATGTAATGTTTACCGTTTTGATACTACTAATTATCGTGACGACCTGTGCCATGGCGCTCTACACAAACCGCCCCTTCGCGCTGGCCCCGGGACTTGGGAGCGTAGGAATCGTTACGGCGATGATGGCAAATGACGGAATTGCGCCCAATATTACGGCAGGCGTTATTTTCTGGAGCGGTGTACTTTTTATACTGATATCCTTTTTGGGACTCAGGGAAGCCGTTGTAAAAGTAATCCCGGTCAGCTTAAAACATGCTGTCAGCGCAGGGATTGGCCTGTTCATCGCACTTTTGGGGGCAAAAAGCTGCGGCCTGATTATTGCAAATGAGGCAAAAAAGAGTCTGGGATTTGGCGACCTGACTTCCCCCACCGTCATAGTGGCAGTGCTCGGGTTCGTCGTGCTTTTGATTTTAAAGACGCGCAAGGTTCCGGGAGACATGATTCTGGCAATCATAATAACTACGGTGATAGGGATTCCCTTCGGAGTAACTAAAATACCGGAGAGCTTTTTCACTATGCCGGCAGGTATCGGCGGCCAGTTTTTCAAAGTTGATTTTCTGGGAGCACTTGATTTCGCCTATATACCCTTTTTAATCGCTCTTTTTGTCCCGGATTTTTTCTCCACATTCGGGACGGTTCTTGGAGTGGGAGCGAAAGCCGGGTATTTGGATGAAGAAGGAAACCTTCCGGGGATAGACAAATGCTTTAAAGTGGACGCGCTTGCGACAAGTTTTGGGGCACTGTTCGGAATGCCGAGTATGACAACTTATCTGGAGTCGTCGGCGGGAGTAGAAGCCGGTGGAAAGACCGGGCTTACGGTCGTATTTACTTCCATTCTATTTGGACTCGCGCTGTTCTTAGCGCCGGCAGCGCTGATGATACCTTCTGCGGCTACCGCACCGGTGTTGATGTATATCGGCATCAATATGTTAGGGGCCATGAGAAATATCAAGTTCGATGAAACGACGGAGGCGTTTCCGGCCTATGTCTGTATCGCCTTCACGATATTTGGGAATAACATTGCGAACGGTATCTGCGCCGCACTGCCGACTTACGCAGTCATGAAAGTGGCGTCCGGGAAGGGGAAAGAAATCCGCCCGGTAATGTGGGTTCTTGTTGCTGTGTGCATTTTGTATTTTTATTCCATCCTCTGATAAGAAAAGGAGCTGTGAAATGGAAAAAGTAGACTTACTGATTAAAGATACAGAAATATTCAATGCCTATCTGAAAAAGTTTCTTCCGGCCGATGTCTACATTCTGGAAGACAAAATATATTTTGTCCATATGGAAAGCATCGCCGGAGAAAACTGTGGGCAGGAAACCTTGGAGGCTGAGCGGGTTATCGATGGCAGGGGCTACCGTATGATTCCCGGGTTTATCGATATACACATGCATATTGAGAGTTCTATGATGACGCCTGTCTCTTTCGGGGAGCGGGCGGCGCAGTGCGGTGTGACGACACTTGTCTCGGAACCACATGAGATTGCGAATGTGATGGGGATTCAAGGGGTTCATGAGATGATCAATGGGGCGAAGGACTCCCCCATTGATATTTTCTATGGGATTCCCAGCAGTGTACCCTCTACAAATGAAGAGCTGGAGACCACAGGGGGCAGAATCGGCCTTGAGGAGATGAAGCGCCTGATGGAGGAGGATGGAGTCGTCTGTGTAGGGGAAGTCATGAATTACCGCAAAATCGTTCAGGGAGAGGAACTGGAAATCACACGTTTTCTGGATTACCTGCAGGAAGAAAAGCCGCAGGCCGTGGTGGAAGGGCATTGTCCCACACTGAAAGGGCTGGAGCTCGCTAAATTCCTTTACAGGGGCATTGACGCAGACCACACAGAGCATACCCTTCAGGAAATCAAAGAGCGGTTTGCAAGTGGGATGTTCGTGGAACTGCAGGAGAAGATGCTGAAGCCCGAGATTATAAAATATATTGTAGAAAACCGATTGTACGAACATTGCTGTTTTGTGACGGACGACACGATGGCCGATGAGCTAAAAGAAAAGGGACAGCTGAATCATATTGTAAGAAAAGCGGCTTCTTTGGGATTCCCGGCCGAGGAGGCGGTCTACTGCGCCACCTATACTCCGGCAGTGAGAATGAATTTAAAGGACAGAGGAGCGCTGGCTCCGGGAAGGAAAGCGGACTTTCAACTTCTTAAAGCGGAAGAGTTCGAACAGTTTGAGCCGGCAGCCGTATTCAAGGACGGCAGGGAAGTCTACCGGAAAGGAGTATGTGAGCCTAGAAAAAAATTGTATGAATTTCCAAATGAGTTCTACCACAGTGTGAAGATACGGCAAACCAGCTTGGCCGATTTGGAGCCACACATTGAAACAGAGTGTGGGCAGGTCATGGTGCGGGTCATCGAAGTCAGTGATGGGTGTACACAGACAAAGGAAAAGCTGGTCCGTATGGAAGTAAAGGACGGCAGGCTCAGATGGGAGGACAGTGGCTGCATGCTGGCTGCGGTGCTGGAACGCCACGGGAAGAACGGTAATATAGGATACGGATTTGTGACGGGGGACTGCATAAAACGGGGAGCGGCAGCGACCACCTATTTCCACGATCATCACAACCTGCTGGTTCTCGGTGAAAACCGGCAGGATATGCGGATCGCGGCAGAACGTATTCTGCAAATGCAGGGTGGAATATGCACCGTGCTCGACGGCAGGGTTTCAGCCGAGCTGCCTCTTCCTGTCTGCGGCATATTGTCAGAGCTTCCTGCCGATGAAATCGGTGAGAAACTGGGGCAGGTAAGAAAGGGGCTGGAAGATTTGGGATATAAGCACTATAATCCTATTATGTCGCTCTGTACATTAGGACTTCCGGTAAGCCCGGCGTTGAAGCTTACAGATCGTGGACTCATTGATGTGGTAGCTGGAAGTACGGTACCCCTCATTGTGGAAGAAGCAGCGGGGTAACCTTGGAGATCTGCCTCAGGGACATATCCATGACTTACCATATCTCGACAAATTTCGTATATTCTATACCGATATTGTAGTTGTGTAAACTGAGCAAAGAATCATATAATTTTCTTGAGAAGAACCGGGCAGGTCCAGCTGCCCGGTTTTTGAATGTGACAAAGCCGAAGGGCTGTTGCTCAAAGAGGAATTGGAAGGAGACGAATGATGAAGAGAGTAAAAACAGCAGTGTCTTTCGTGCTGGCAATGACCGTTTTGCTGTCGGCTGCAGCGTCCGCGTGTGGGAAGGAGTCAAAGTCCGGCACATTGAAAGTGGGAGTCCGCGATGACGTTATGAATCTAGGGTATCTGAATCCGACGACGGGCCAGTATTATGGAATGGAGATTGATCTTGCGAGACTTCTTGCGGAGGATTTGGGATATGCAGAGGCAGAGTTTGTAACAGTGAAGCCAGATACGAGGAAGGACATGCTTCTCAATGGGGATGTGGACTGCCTGATAGCAGCGTATTCTATATCGGAGACCCGCTTGGAAAATTTTGATTTTTCGCCTGCGTATTATTCAGATTACACTAGGATTATGGTCGAGAAGACTTCTATGATAGGCAGTATCGAGGAGCTGGTAGGAAAGAAAATAGGTGTTCTCGACGGCGCTAATACAGCGCCGGAGCTTGCACAGAAGATGACGGGGATGGGACTCATAACAGCGGAGGATCCAAAAGGTACATCTCTGTTGAAAAAAGGTACATATGCGGAGCTCAGTCAGGCGTTGGAAGAAGGCACCGCGGACGCGGTGTGTATGGATGGCTGCATTGCCATAGCATATATGAATGATGATCGGGTATTCCTTGAGGATACGATTTATCAGGAAGATTATGGCGTGGCTACACAGAAGGATTCCAAACTAAGCAAACCTGTTGCTGAATCCATACAGAAGATGCTGGATGACGGCACGATTGCCAAATTGATAGATAAGTGGGATTAGGGGGAGCGCAGAATGTCTAAAAATTTAAGAAAAAAAGCAGTCGTCATGTTCTTGGTGGAGGCGGTATGTCTTGTCGTGCTTGGAGTCTTCTTGACCGTGATGCAGACAAATCTTTCTATCAGGAATCAGGGCAGAGATACAAAGGAAAAGATTCAGCAGATGCAGGGACTGATTGACGAAGCAGACAAAAAGGCAGTACAAAATGTGGAAAGCTACGATGAAGTATATCGCTCAAAGGCTGCCAGCATCGCTTATATGGCAAATAAAGACAAAAACTTTGCTTATACAGATGCCAAAATGAAAGAATTGGCTGACATGATGAATATAAGCAACATTATTATTATTGATAGGGAGGGTACTCCAATCGTTCAAGCTCACAACTCTAAGGCCGATTTTTCCTTCCAGCGTTTCAATCAGCTTAGAACGGTGTTTGAGACAGGGGAGCCATCAGAAGCGTTTGAGGTGGAAATAGGCGGGGATGTACGCCGGTATTATAGCGCCAAAATTGATGATGAGCGGGAGGCTGTAATCGAGCATGACCCGGAAGAGCTTCATCAGCTTCAGGATAATACATCTTCTTGGGAGAGTATTTTGAGTAAAGTGAGTGTGGGTCTGGATGGGTACACCTTTGCCGTCTCCAGTCAGGATTATACATTCCAGTATCATCCCGATAAGGATATGATAGGACAGGATGCCTTGATTGCGGGGCTTGATGTGGCAGATTTGGAGGATAATCATTACGGGTGGATGGAGATTGACGGTGAACGGTTCTATTGCGGAGTCAAACAAATCGACACCGACAATGCCTACGTTATCTGTGCGGTTCCAGAAAAAGAGATTGCTGCGTCTAGGAATATTACTGTAGGGATTGTGTTGTTTATCTTTTTTATTGTCATGACCATAGTAGTCATCTATGCGATTCTGCTTTTGAATGAGCAGGAGCAAGAGGGTGGGACTGGTACAAAAGACTTCAAGGTCTTAGGAGGTATCTATTTTAACAAGTTACTTTCCAAAAAACTTGCTTCCATAATGGTGGTGGGACTAATCTTTGTGCTGATTGTTTCCTTCTATATGCAGACATTGTTCTCACTGTCGCTGCATTCTATGAGCAACAATAAAAGAGTGCAGGATGTGCAGGAAACACTGGAACATAATGCAGACGACATTGAGCTTATCACTTCGCAATATAATAGACGTTATCTGAACAAGTGCCAAGTCGCGGCTTATATACTTGGAGGCAATCCACAGCTTCAGACAAGAGAAGAGCTGCAAGAGCTGAGCAAAGTTCTCGGAGTAGAATTTCTCATTGTTTTTGATAAGGATGGAAAAGAAGAGGTTACGGATTCTAATTATATTGATTTTGAAATCAGCGACGATCCGAAGGAGCAGTCGTACGAATTCAGAAAACTACTTCAGGGCGTGGAGTATGAGATTCAGGAGGCGCAGCCCGATGAAGTCTCAGGGGAGTATCATCAGTATATCGGCGTTGTAATGTACAGCGGGGACGGGGAGCCTGATGGGTTTGTCCAGATTTCTATTGTCCCGGATAAGCTGGAGGAGGCGTTGGCAGCCACGAAGCTTTCTTCTGTGCTGGACGGGGTGAAGACGGGAGTCAACGGTTTTGCTTTCGCGGTCGATAAAAAGGATAAGATTTTCACACACTATCCCAAGAAACGAATGGATGGGAAGAATGCTCTTCAATATGGAATGGAAGAGAAACAGTTCCGTGACGGATACAATGACTATATAACAATTGACGGACAGAAGTATTATGGCTCCTGTTTAGAGACGAGCACAGATTATGTGTATGTGGTAATACCAGATAAAGAGATGACAGGAACACGTCTTCCGGTTGCAATTGCAAGTACCGGGGTTGGCCTGCTCTGCCTGCTTCTTATTTTTGCGCTTTTAGCGTTCAGTCCTGAGAAAAAAGCCGGGGAAGAAAAAAATCAGGAGCACGGTGATGACGGCCCTATGGTTGATGTGGTGATGCCGGACGGAAGTGTGAGAAAGACAGAGGCGGCGGCAAGCCGCTGGGCAAATATCACCGTTAAATGGGGAGAGAGGACGCCGGAACAGCAAGTTGCAGCTGTGATGAAAGGGATGCTCGGGATTCTGGCGCTGGTTATCTGTGTGGCAGTCCTCTTTAAAGACAACTTTTTCGGGGAGGATTCGATTTTTCTCTATGTGCTGAACGGGAAATGGGAAAAGAGCGTCAATGTATTTGCTATAACAGGCTGTATCATGATTATCTGTGTGGTCAGTGTGGCGGTGATGCTCATACGCAAGGTATTGAAAATGCTATCCAGAACGTTCGGGGCCAGAGGGGAAACTGTGTGCAGGCTGATCAGCAGCTTCACAAAATACCTCGCAGTCATTGCGATTTTGTATTATTGTTTTGCCCTATTTGGAGTGGACACTAAGACGCTGCTAGCTTCTGCTGGGATTTTGTCGCTGGTAATCGGCCTTGGAGCCAGAACCTTAGTTTCCGATATTCTTGCTGGACTGTTCATCATCTTTGAAGGAGAATTCCAAGTCGGAGATATTGTTACGATTGGAGATTGGAGGGGAACGGTACTTGAGATAGGTGTGCGTACCACGAAGATTGAAGACCCGGGCAATAATGTCAAAATTATAAGCAACAGCGAAGTCAGTGGAGTCATCAATATGACAAGACGTAATTCCTTTACATCCTGTGATGTGGGAATTGAATACGGAGAGTCTTTGGAGAAGGTGGAAAATATTCTGGCCAAAGAGCTCCCGAATATTAAGAAAAGAGTTCCCACCATCAAGGAGGGACCATTCTACAAAGGGGTGGTATCTCTTGGAGATAACAGTGTCAATATACGTATTGTGGCACAGTGTAAGGAGGCTGACAGGATACAGCTTGCCAGAGATCTGAATAGAGAGATGAAGATTCTTTTCGACAAATATGAGATTAACATCCCATATCCACAGGTTGTTATCAATCATCCCAAAGAGCATGAAAAGGCGACAGAATGGGAAAAGATGCGCGCGGATGCATTCAACAAATCTCAGAAGGAAATGTCCAAAGCTCTGGGGGAAGAGAGTGAGGAACGTAATTAAAATTTAAAAGAACGACCCATAAGCCTGCAGGCTTGCGGGTCGTTCTTTTATGTGAGAAGACTTAGGACTGACTGCTGTCATATTTTTCCTCACAATATTTACAGCGGTACACTTCGTTTTCCTCATCGGTCAGAACAAAGACATGATCCAGCTCTTGTTCTATAGAAGTGATGCAGCGGGGGTTTTTACATTTTATTACATTCTTTATTTCCTTGGGAAGCCTCAGTTCTTTTTTTGATACAATCTGCTCATCGGAAATAATGTTCACGGTGATATTGTGATCTATGAAGCCGAGAATATCAAGATCAATGATATCGATAGGACATTCAATTTTGATAATGTCTTTTTTCCCCATTTTGCTGCTTTTCGCATTCTTAATAATGGCCACGCAGCAGTCCAGTTTATCGAGCCGGAGATGTTTATAAATCTCCATGCTCTTTCCGGCCTGTATATGATCTAATACGAACCCTTCCGATATTTTTCCGATATTCAATGTGTTTTTTACCACGAAAGGCACCTCCTTTTATTCTACTTTGATATTCAGTAAAGTGAGTATCAGTGCCATACGCACATATACCCCATATTGTACTTGCTTGAAATAGACAGCTCTTGGGTCTTCATCCACTTCAACGGATATCTCGTTTACTCTTGGGAGTGGATGCAGGACAAGCATATCTTCCGGCGCAAGCGTCATTTTTTTCTTGTCCAGAATGTAGAAATCCTTCATGCGAACATAATCTTCCTCATTGAAGAAACGTTCCTTCTGCACCCGGGTCATGTATAGCAGGTCCAGTTCTGGAAGCGCGTCTTCCAGACGCACGACTTCCTCATAAGGAATATGCTGTTTGTCCAGAACATCCTTTCTGACATAGCTGGGAAGGCGCAGTTCTTCCGGGGAGATTAATACAAATTCAATATTATCATAGCGAACGAGGGCATTAATCAAAGAATGAACGGTACGGCCGAATTTTAAATCGCCGCAAAGACCGATTTTTAAATGGTCAAGACGCCCTTTTAAAGAGCGGATAGTAAGTAAATCTGTTAAAGTCTGGGTTGGATGCTGGTGTCCACCGTCTCCGGCATTGATAACAGGTATCGTTGCGTGCTGGCAGGCTACCATAGGTGCTCCTTCTTTAGGATGGCGGATAGCACAGATATCTGCATAGCAGGAAATCATTCTTATAGTGTCAGAGACGCTCTCACCTTTTGTAGCAGAACTGGACGCCGCGGAAGAAAATCCCATAATGTTTCCCCCTAGATTCAGCATGGCAGCTTCATGGCTTAAACGGGTTCGTGTGCTCGGCTCATAAAATAGTGTGGCAAGCTTTTTTCCGGCACAGGCATGCGCGTATTTTTCCGGATGTGCCTCAATGTCGTTAGCCAAGTCCATAAGCTGGTTCAATTCCTCTACGGAAAAATCCAAAGGACTCATTAAATGTCTCATGAAAGAAACCTCCTTTATCTTATAATGACAATATATCATTATGTTGTTATTTCCTTTTACTATCATATACTAATTCAAGTATCATTTCAATAAAATTGTCATCAGTATAGATAAGAATTGTAGATTTTGCAGGAAAAATGTACTATAATAATATATTAGCGTATGAGAAAAGGAGAGAGACGATGGCCACGTTGGAAGAGATGAGAAAAGAACTGGATGTTATCGACGGGCAGATTACCTCGCTTTATGAAAAGCGTATGGAGATATGTGCCGAGGTGGCAGATTACAAGATAAAGAACGGCAGGAAGGTATTTGACCGGACGAGGGAGAACGAAAAATTGGCGGCGGTGGCGGCCGGGATGTCCACGGAATTTAATAAAAAAGGCATTAAAGAGTTGTTTGAGCAGATTATGTCTATGAGCAGGAAGCTGCAGTATCAGCGGCTGACCGATGCGGGGGCTCTGGGAAAGCTGCCCTTTATCGGTCTGGATAAACTAGACATGGAAGGTGTCCGTGTAGTGTTCCAAGGTGTAGAAGGCGCCAACAATCAGGCGGCGATGGAACAGTACTTCGGCAAAGATGTCAATTATTTTCATGTGGCAGCCTTCCGTGACGCCATGGAGGCCATAGAGGAAGGGAGCGCAGATTATGCGGTGCTTCCTATAGAGAACTCGTCTGCCGGTGCTGTCGTGCAGGTTTACGACCTGCTGGTAGAATTTGAAAATTATATCGTCGGGGAGACGGTCCTTCCGATTAGGCACATGCTGGCGGGAGTGAAGGGGACGACACTTTCCAGTATCGAGAGAGTGTACTCTCACCCGCAGGGATTGATGCAGACTTCCCGCTACTTAGACGCCCACGCCGGGTGGCAGCAGATTAGTATCGCCAACACGGCCGTGGCAGCAAAGAAGATGCTAGAGGACAAGGATGTTACGCAGGCGGCCGTGTGCAATGAATATGCCGCCAATCTGTATGGACTGGATATTCTGGCCCGCAATATCAACGATGAGACGGACAACAGTACTCGGTTCATCATTGTGACCAACCAGAAAGTGTTTTTGAAAAATGCCTCCAAAATCAGCATTTGTTTTGAAGTGCCCCACGAGAGCGGCTCTCTGTACCACCTGCTTTCCCATTTTATTTACAATGACCTCAATATGACGAAGATTGAATCACGCCCGGTGGAAGGAAGAAGCTGGGAATATAGATTTTTTGTGGATTTTGAGGGGAATATGGCAGATCCGGCCGTGAAAAATGCAATCCGAGGCCTCCGGGAAGAGGCGATGAACCTGAAAATTCTTGGTAATTATTAAAGATGGATGAAAGACGAAAGGGAGCAGGCATGAGAACAAATGAATTAGTATTGTATAAGTATATGGACCACGAAAATATTCTCAAAGACATGACCTTTTTGATGGAAAATGCGGATAATGGATATTATAATAAAGAAGATTTAAAAGGGCTGCTTTTTGAATGTGTGAGCGAAATTATTGATATGGCAAGCAGCTATGGATTCGAGGGGAACCTCTGGCACAACTATCTGACCTATCTTCTTGCGAACAGCGAAAATGCTTACAGCACGGCCTGCGAGATCGTGGGCGGGGTGGACGGGAGCATCAATAAAGCGGCGCTCCATGATTTTGAGATATTTAAGGAATTGTTCGACTATGAACTGGAAGAGATGGAGAGGCAGATTGGTGTGGAATGTATGGGGATGATTACCGATTACCACCACACGAATGGCCATGGGAAAGTGTTCAATACGCGAATCCGCAACCGCATCTGTGACTTGAGCAGGGCGCTGGGAAACGCAGGGAGTGCAGAAGAATTCAAAAAAATCGTGACCCAGTTCTATAAGGAATTCGGCGTTGGAAAATTCGGGCTTCATAAGGCCTTCCGGGTGGAACGGACAGAGGAGGGAGCGGAGATTATCCCTATCACTAAGATTGCCCACGTCCATTTGGATGATCTGGTCGGATATGAAAGAGCGAAGAAAAAACTGATTGATAATACGGAAGCATTTGTGAAAGGAAGACGGGCCAACAATTGTCTTTTATTCGGGGACGCGGGGACAGGCAAATCTTCCTCCATCAAGGCGATTCTCAATCAGTATTATGAGCAGGGACTGCGGATGATAGAAGTGTATAAACACCAGTTTCAAGACTTGAACGATATCATTGCCCAGATTAAGAACCGCAATTATAAATTCATCATTTATATGGATGATTTATCCTTCGAAGAATTTGAAATTGAATATAAATACCTCAAAGCTGTTATCGAGGGCGGCTTGGAGAGGAAACCCGATAATATACTGATTTATGCCACCTCGAACCGCCGCCACCTTGTCAGGGAGACATTTAAGGATAAGGCAGACCGTGATGAAGAGCTGCATACCAACGATACCGTGCAGGAAAAGCTTTCACTGGTGGCAAGGTTTGGAGTGACCATATATTTTGGCAAACCGGACAAGAAGGAATTTCAGAAAATTGTCAAGGCGCTGGCCCAAAAGAATGGGATACATATGCCGGAGGAAGAACTCCTTCTTGAGGCAAATAAATGGGAGTTAAGCCATGGCGGCTTAAGTGGAAGGACGGCACAACAGTTCGTCGATTACTTGCTGGGGCAGGAAATATGAAAAAGTATACAGCGCTGTTCCTTATGCTGACACTGATGCTGGCTGGCTGTACAGGGTGTGAAAAGTCTGAGAAAGTGCCGGCGCCGGAAACGGAAGAGAAAAAAGAGGACGTGGAAGAAACAGAGACCTATACCTTTGTGGATGTGCTCGGGGAATCATATGTAGCCGAGTTGAGGGAAGATGTCCCCGCCTGTACTTATGATTATGAGTACTTGACATGGGAGAATGGATACCCCTATTATAAGGATGAGGACGGCAAGGTGCTGTCAGAGCTCGGGGTGGATGTCTCAAAGTATCAGGAGGCCGTAGACTGGAATCAAGTGAGGGAGGCCGGAATGAGCTTTGCGATTGTCCGTCTGGGATTCCGTGGATACGGGGAAGAGGGAAAGCTTGTTCTGGATGAATATTATGAGCAGAATGTTCAGGCTGCGGCTGCCGCAGGTTTAAAAGTGGGCGTATATTTCTTTTCGCAGGCGGTGACCGAGGAGGAAGCCAGAGAAGAAGCGCAGTTTGTTTTGGAGCATACTGCCGGGTATACGATAGAAGGCCCCATCGTTTTTGATACGGAGGAAATCAAGGATGATACGGCAAGGACAGACAATCTTACCAGAGAAGAGATTACCCGCCACTGCATTGCCTTCTGCGAGGCGGTGGAAGAAGCGGGGAGGGAGCCGATGATCTATGCCAATATGAAATGGATGGCATTTACGCTGGAGCTTGAGAAGTTAACAAAATATGATAAATGGTATGCTGATTATGAAGCGGCACCTCAGTGTCCGTATGAATTTACTATCTGGCAGTACACAGAGAGCGGGACTGTCCCGGGGATTCAGGGGAATGCGGACATCAATGTGTGGTTTCATACATTATAAATGACAAAGAGAGGGAAAATTTATGAAGAAAACAGATGAGAAGTATGGCGCCTATGTGCAAATACTAAAAGAAGAGCTGGTTCCTGCAATGGGGTGTACGGAGCCGATTGCGCTGGCTTACGCGGCCGCGAAGGCGCGAGAAGTACTTGGAGCAATGCCGGACAAGGTCATGATTGATGCCAGCGGCAGTATTATCAAAAATGTAAAATCCGTCATCGTACCCAATACAAATCATCTAAAAGGGATTCCGGCGGCTGCAGTGGCGGGAATCATTGCGGGGAAGGCGGAAAAGGAACTGGAGGTCATCGCTTCGGTTTCGGAAGCGGAAATCGCGGCTATGAAAAAGTTCCTTGAAGAGGTTCCGGTACAAGTCCGCCATATAGACAACGGAATCACATTTGAGATTATCGTTACAGAATACAACGGTGAAGATTATGCAAAGGTAAGAATTGCCAACTATCATACGAATATCGTGCTCATAGAGAAAAACGGAGAAGTCCTTCTGGAGAAAGAAGTGCAGGGAGAGAGTGAAGAGGGGCTTACCGACCGCTCTCTTCTTGACATGGAGAGTATATGGGATTTTGTGAACACCGTGGATATTGAAGACGTGCGTGAAGTAATCGGAAGGCAGATTGCATATAATACGGCAATAGCGGAGGAAGGGCTTCGGGGCAACTACGGTGCCAATATTGGAAGTGTCCTTCTGGATATGGAGGGAGATAACCTCCGCACCCGTGCGAAGGCAAAAGCGGCTGCCGGCTCGGACGCAAGGATGAATGGCTGTGAACTTCCGGTCATTATCAATTCGGGAAGCGGAAATCAGGGAATGACCTGTTCCCTGCCGGTCATCGAATACGCAGAGGATATGGAGGCGGGCGAGGAGAAGCTCTACCGTGCCCTGACGCTTTCCAATCTCGTTGCCATCCACCAGAAGACAGGAATCGGACGCCTCAGTGCTTACTGCGGAGCAGTGTGCGCCGGCGCGGCGGCAGGGGCAGGGATTGCCTATCTCTGCGGTGGTACATATGAAGACATTACGCACACGGTAGTCAATGCACTTGCCATTGTTTCCGGTATTGTCTGTGACGGCGCCAAAGCGTCCTGCGCGGCCAAGATAGCGGCTGCAGTCGACGCGGGGATCTTGGGATTCAATATGTATAAGAGAGGCCAGCAGTTCTATGCCGGGGACGGAATTGTGACAAAAGGAGCGGATTCCACAATACGAAATGTAGGACGGCTAGGCAAAGAAGGTATGCGGGAGACAAATGAAGAAATTATTGAAATCATGGTAGGGGAAGACTGCTAAAGTGATAAAACTTCTCGAAAAGATGTTGACAAGAGAAAAAGTGCCCGATATAATAGCACTAGCTGATAAGGGAGTAGTTGGCGCGGCAGCGCAGTATTGTCAACATACTGATGAGCAGATCATCTGGCATTACTTTAAATAATGAGACTTATCCGTGGAACGCCACGGATAGGTCTTTTTTTGTAACGCTAGGAAACTTCGTTCCCTAGCGTTACAAAAACCCTCCGGGGGGGATGCGCACAATGTGCAGAGGAAAGCTGCTTCGCAGCCGCACATTGGCGCGCAAAGTGTACAAGTCCCTCATGAGGGAGGGATACAGGGAGGTGAAGTGGACTTGTCCACTTTATTCGAACGTAGGAAACTTCATTTAGAATTACAAGGAAGGATAAAGAATCATGAATTTAGTTGAATTGTTTTTAATTGCAGTAGGGTTGTCTATGGATGCATTTGCGGTATCTGTCTGTAAGGGGCTGGCCATGAAAAAATGTACGTGGGGGAAATCAATGATAGTTGGACTCTGGTTTGGCGTTTTTCAGGCGGGGATGCCATTGATTGGCTATGTACTGGGGGTGCAGTTCAAGGATGTGATTACATCGATAGACCACTGGATTGCGTTTATCCTTCTGGGCATCATCGGTGGCAATATGGTCAGGGAGGCGCTGAAGCCGGAGTGTGAATGTGAAGAAGAAGCGGACGAGGCCTTGGATATGCGGACTATGTTTGCGCTGGCAGTGGCCACCAGCATTGACGCATTGGCCATAGGTGTGACATTTGCGTTCCTCCGGGTCGACATTGTGCCGGCAGTAAGCTTTATCGGTGTTGTGACTTTGATGATTTCTATGATTGGAGTGAAAATCGGCAATGTGTTCGGCGGGAAATATAAAAATAAGGCAGAACTGGCGGGAGGCGTGATATTGATTCTTCTCGGAGCCAAAATCCTTTTGGAACATCTGGGTCTATTCTAAGCGTTTTTCGGGCGGATTTTGCATTGCATTTCATCGGTGGAATTGGTATACTGACAATTGGTAAAGTATGTGAATACAGGAGATTGAAATATGAAGTGGAATAAATTTAGATTAAAGACAACTACAGAGGCGGAAGATATCGTCAGCAGCATGTTGATGGATTTAGGTATTCAAGGGATTGAGATTGAGGACAGGCTTCCTATGACGGAGGAAGAAAAGGAGCAGATGTTTGTGGATATTCTGCCCGAGACCGGCGTGGACGACGGGGTAGCTTATATCAGTTTCTACTTGGAGGAAGACGATGACAAGGAGCGGATGCTGGCCGATGTCAAACGAGAATTAGAAGAGATGCGCTCCTACGTGGATGCGGGCGAATGCACAATTGAAGAATCCCAGACGGAGGATGTGGACTGGGTAAACAATTGGAAACAGTATTTCCACCAATTTTGTGTGGATGACATATTGATTATACCTTCATGGGAGGAGGTAAAACCGGAAGACGAGGGGAAGATGATTATTCATATTGATCCGGGGACTGCCTTCGGAACTGGTATGCATGAGACGACTCAGCTCTGTATCCGGCAGCTTCGCAAGTATGTGACAACGGATACAACGATTCTGGATGTCGGGTGTGGAAGCGGAATTCTGGGAATGCTGGCTCTGAAGTTCGGGGCTGCGTCTTCGGTAGGCACCGATTTGGATCCTTGTGCTATCGAAGCGACTCATGAAAATATGAAGGCCAATGGAATTTCTGGAGATAAATATGAGGTCATGATCGGGAATATTATCGATGACAAGACTATTCAGGATAAAGTAGGATATGAGGCTTACGATATTGTAGTTGCCAATATTCTGGCCGATGTGCTCGTACCTCTCACTCCGGTGATTGTGAATCACTTAAAAGAAGGCGGTATCTATATTACAAGCGGAATCATCGAGGACAAGGAAGAAACTGTCGTGGAAGCCGTAAAAGCGTCCGGTTTGAATGTGGTTTCCGTAAATCATCAGGGAGAATGGGTGTCGGTCACAGCCAGAAAGAGTCGGAAGGGGTAGAAGATGCATCATTTTTTTGTGACGCCGGAGCAAGTAATAGAAGACAGAGTTTATATCGTTGGTTCTGATGTGAATCACATGAAAAATGTGCTCCGCATGAAGACAGGTGAGCGGACAGAAGTCAGCGACGGCAATAACTGCAGGTATTTGTGCGAGATAACGGGATACGAAGACGATAAAGCTGTCCTGTCTATTCTGGAGAAAAAAGAAGCTGACACAGAGCTGGCTTCGCGACTATACCTTTTTCAAGGACTGCCCAAAAGTGATAAGATGGATTTGATCGTGCAAAAAGCGGTGGAGCTAGGGGCGTATGAGGTGATACCGGTCGCCACTAAGCGCTCTGTAGTAAAACTTGATGACAAGAAGGCGGCAAAAAAGGTAGAGCGCTGGAACAGCATAGCCGAGAGTGCGGCGAAGCAGGCCGGACGGGGAATCATTCCTAAGGTGAAACAGGTGATGTCCTACCCGGAGGCTTTGAAGTATGCGGAAATGCTTGACGTAACATTGATTCCTTATGAGCTGGCCCAAGGCATGCAGGAGACAAAAGCACAGATTGAGGCGATAAAAAGCGGGCAGTCGATTGGAATCTTTATCGGTCCGGAGGGCGGTTTTGAGGCGGCGGAGGTTTCGGCGGCGGTTGAATCCGGAGCGGCGGCAATCACCCTTGGGAGGAGAATACTGAGGACGGAGACGGCAGGACTGGCCATGTTGTCGGTGCTGATGTTCGTATTGGAAACATAGGGCGGAAGGAATAACAGGTGTTATTTTTCGGCATAAGATATAGAGAGGAATCGTTTAGGAGACAATAGAATGGAAATTTATCTGGATAATTCAGCTACGACCAAAGCTTATGAAAGCGTTCGGGATATAGTAGGAAAAGTGATGTGCGAAGACTATGGGAACCCTTCATCCATGCACCGCAAGGGCGTGGAGGCCGAGAGGTATGTCAAGGATGCACAGGAGACTTTTGCAAAACTGCTCAAGGTACAGGAAAAGGAGATATATTTTACTTCCTGCGGGACGGAGAGCGATAATTTAGCGTTGATTGGCGGAGCATGGGCAAACTGCCGCGCAGGCAAACATTTGATTACCACAGTGATCGAGCATCCTGCCATACTCAATGCCATGCGCTATCTTGAGGAAGAAGAGGGGTTCCGGGTAACCTATCTCCCGGTCGACGAGTATGGGAGAGTGCGTCTGAGTGCCTTGAAGCAGGCATTGTGCAAGGAGACCATTTTAGTGTCGATCATGTATGTGAATAACGAGGTCGGTTCTGTACAGCCGATCATGGAGGCTGCCAGTATAGTGAAGGCGTATAACCGCAATATTCTTTTCCATGTAGATGCGGTGCAGGGATTCGGCAAATACAGGATTTATCCTAAGAAAACCGGAATAGATATGCTTTCTCTGAGCGGGCATAAGATTCACGGGCCAAAAGGAGTGGGTGTTCTCTATATCAGTGAAAAAGCGAAGGTGAAACCGATTATATTCGGTGGAGGGCAGCAGAAGAATATGCGCTCCGGCACGGAAAATGTTCCGGGGATTGCAGGAATTGCGCAGGCGGCAAGGGAAATCTATACAGGGCTCGATGAGAAAGTAGCCCGGATGCGCGCGCTGAAACGGCGGTTCATAGAAGGAGTGGGGGAAATCGAAGACACCACAATCCATGGATTGTATGACGAGACCAGCGCACCACACATTATCAGTGTAGGCTTTGCAGGAATCCGGAGCGAGGTGCTTCTGCACGCGCTGGAAGAGAAAGGGATTTATGTGTCTTCCGGTTCGGCATGTTCTTCGAATCATCCGTCTGTCAGCGGTGTGCTGAAGGGGATCGGGGCAAAAAAGGAATATCTGGATGCCACGCTCCGGTTCAGTATGTCGGAATTTACCACACAAGAAGAAATTGACTATACGCTGGAATCATTATATAATTGTGTACCAATGCTGAGAAAATACACACGCCATTAACAGGAGGAAACAATGAAATTTCAAACTTTTTTGATAAAATACGGAGAGATAGGAATCAAGGGTAAGAACCGCTACATGTTTGAGGATGCGCTGGTAAGGCAGATTCGGTTCGCACTGAAGGACGTGGAAGGAGAGTTCCATGTATACAAATCTCAGGCGAGAGTGTATGTGGATTGTGAAGGAATCTATGACTGTGACGATGTGACCGAGGCTTTGAAAAGAGTGTTCGGAATTGTAGGTATCTGCCCGGTAGTGCGTGCGGAGGACAAGGGATTTGAACAATTAAAAAAAGATGTGACAGCTTATATGGATGAAGTGTATCCTGATAAGAATATCACATTTAAAGTGGATTCAAGAAGAGCAAAGAAAACATATCCAAAGACTTCAACTGAAATTAACAGAGATTTGGGGGAAGCGATACTGGAAGCGTTCCCGGAAATTCGTGTGGATGTACACAAACCGGACGTTATGCTGCGGGTGGAAGTGCGAGACGAGATTTACATTTATTCAGAGATTATTCCGGGGCCGGGAGGGATGCCGGTAGGTACGAACGGAAAGGCCATGCTGCTCTTGTCGGGCGGTATCGACAGCCCGGTGGCAGGATATATGATTTCAAAGCGGGGCGTGGGACTGGAAGCCACGTATTTTCATGCGCCGCCCTACACAAGTGAGCGGGCAAAACAGAAGGTAATCGATCTGGCAAAGCTGGTTTCACGGTACACGGGGCCGATTAAGCTTCATATCGTTAATTTTACGGATATTCAGCTCTATATTTACGAGGCGTGCCCGCATGATGAATTGACGATTATCATGCGCCGTTATATGATGCGGATTGCCGAGCACTTTGCCAAACAGGATGACTGCCTTGGACTGATCACGGGAGAGAGTATCGGTCAGGTGGCAAGCCAGACGATGCAGAGCCTGACCGCAACTAACGATGTCTGTACGCTGCCTGTTTACCGCCCTCTTATTGGGTTTGACAAGCAGGAAATCGTGGAGGTGGCAGAAAAAATCAACACCTACGAGACATCTATTTTACCGTATGAAGACTGCTGTACTATATTTGTGGCGAAGCATCCGGTGACAAAGCCGAATGTGGAGAGAATCAGAAAATCTGAAGAGAAACTTCAGGAAAAGATTGAGGAACTGTTTAAGACTGCGGTAGAGACAACGGAGACGATGGTTATTAAATAGTAAATAAGACTGCACTTTATGTGATGGGGAATTCCCTATCACATAACAAGAGAGAGCCTGACAATGTCAGGCTCTCGCATGGTTTCATTATTGAATGATGTATGGACTTAAGAGTGTCATGATCTCGTCCAGATTGTTGTCAGCATGGATATTCAAATCAATTGGTTTAGATAAATCCAGACTAAAGATACCCATAATAGATTTTGCGTCAATTACGTATCTTCCGGATACTAAATCAAATTCAGTATCAAATTTTGTAATATCGTTTACAAAAGATTTTACTTTGTCAATTGAGTTTAAAGAAATTTGAACAGTTTTCATTGGAAACTACCTCCTTGATTTCGTTGTCTATAGTTATATTACGGTGTGAGGGGTAAAAAGTCAAGGAACAAAACGCCGAAGAATGGGTTAATTTTTCGTTAAATGTTATAAAAAACAGAGGTATATATAAATGAGTACAACAAAGGAAGGATGGAAGATGAGAAAAGCAGCATTGCACAATCTGGGATGCAAAGTGAACTCCTATGAGACGGAGGCTATGCAGGAAATTTTAGAAAAAAAGGGATACGAGATTGTCTCCTTCCACGATGAGGCAGATGTATATATCATCAATACTTGTTCTGTTACAAATATGGCGGACAGAAAGTCCCGGCAGATGATACACAGGGCCCGCAGACAGAATCCGCAGGCAGTCATTGTCGCGGCGGGCTGTTATGTACAAGCTCTGACCGATGCGGGGGAAGTAGATGATAATATTGATATAGTGATAGGGAATAATAAGAAAAAAGACCTTGCGGAGATTCTGGAAGCTTATTTCTGTGAGCAGAAAGCCGCGCCAAGGACAGAGGTCATAGATATCAATCATACAGCAGAATATGAAGAGCTGCATCTTACTAAGACTGCAGAGCATACAAGGGCATACTTAAAGGTTCAGGATGGATGCAACCAGTTCTGTACCTACTGCATTATCCCATACGCCAGAGGGCGGGTCAGAAGCCGGGCAAAGGCGGAAGTCGTACAGGAAGTGTCTGCGCTTGCGGCTAACGGATATCAGGAGGTCGTACTGACTGGTATTCACCTGAGTTCCTACGGTCTGGACTTAAAAGGAGAGAATGAAAGCCTCCTGTCGCTGATTCAGGCGGTACATGAAGTGGAAGGAATCGAGCGCATCCGTCTGGGGTCTTTGGAGCCGCGTATCATAACGGAGGAATTTGCGGAGACAATTTCACAGATGAGAAAAATCTGTCCGCATTTTCATCTTTCGCTGCAGAGTGGATGCAACGCGACACTGCGGAGGATGAACCGCAGATACACAGCGGAAGAATACTATGAGAAATGCCAGCTTTTGCGGAAATATTTTCAGAATCCGGCCATCACGACTGATGTGATCGTAGGATTTCCGGGAGAGACACAGGAGGAATTCGAAGAATCTTTGGCGTTTGTCGATAAAGTAGATTTTTATGAGACTCATATTTTCAAATACTCCAGACGACGGGGAACAAAAGCGGCGGATATGGAGCATCAGGTGCCGGAGCAGCAAAAGGCCGCAAGGAGCGCGGTGATGCTGGAACTAAATGAAGAAAAACAGAGGAAATATGAGGAAAAATGGCTTGGGAAAACGGTGGAGGTTCTCTTTGAAGAGACAATCGTGCGGGACAACAAGACATATCAAGTGGGACATACGAAAGAGTATTTAAAAGTTGCTGTTGAATCTGAAAAATCATGGGAAAATCAGAGGAAAGAAGTGGAAATTGTGAATCTTTCACAAATTATACATTGAATTTTTTGGCATTTTATATTAGAATAAGAGTGAAGTATTGGAGGTCGTAAGATGAAAGATTTAACAAATACACAATTTTTTCAGGTTGAAACAGGGCCGCAGATTCAGGCTAAGGACATTCTGGAAATTGTTTATAACGCACTGGTCGAGAAGGGATACAATCCAGTGAACCAGATTGTAGGGTATATAATGTCAGGTGACCCTACATACATCACAAGCTATAACGGGGCAAGAAGTCTGGTTATGAAGGTTGAGCGTGATGAGATTGTAGAAGAATTGTTAAAAGCGTATATTAAGCATGAATTGTAGGAATACTGTGAATATGCGTATTATGGGGCTGGACTACGGAACGAAGACTGTAGGGGTTGCGGTGAGCGACCCACTTGGCATTACAGCTCAGGCCGTAGAGACGATTGCAAGAAAGTCGGAGAACAAGCTTCGCCAGACGCTGGCAAGAATTGAAGAGCTTGCAGAAGAATATGGTGTGGAGAAGTTTGTAGTAGGACTGCCGAAACACATGAACAATGATATCGGAGAACGTGCAGAGAAAGCTATGGAGTTCGGTGAGATGCTGCGTCGGCGGACCGGTCGTGAGGTCGTGATGTGGGACGAGCGTCTGACTACAGTAGAAGCAGAGCGGACACTAATTGAATCAGGAGTCAGGAGAGAGAACCGCAAGCAGTATGTGGATAAGATTGCGGCTGTTTTTATATTGCAGGGATATCTGGATTCGCTCGGCATGTAATGATGTCCGGAAGGTTTCCGGACAGGAAACGGGGCAAGGTATGAATAGTGAAAGGCTAATATTTACGTATGAGGATACCGGTGAACAGGTAGAGTTCTATATCGTAGAACAGACGAAAGTGAACGGTATTTCATATATACTTGTGACAGATTCGGAGGAAGAGGACGCGGAGTGCCTGATTTTGAAAGACACAAGCGCGCCGCAGGATACGGACAGCATATACGAGATCGTAGAGAACGAGACGGAACTGCTGGCTGTTTTAAAGGTGTTTGAAGAACTGTTGGAAGATGTTGACATTGAAATGTAAAGGGTGAGAACCTTTTTGTAAATAGAGCGTTACTGTCTGAAGAATTAAAGTTTGCGGTTTTGTGCAGGAGTTTCATGAAGGGAACTCTTTGTTCTCGTGCGGAAAAATGTGTAAGAGAACCGTGAATTAAAGTTCTTTTTACAGAACTGTTTCTATTTATCAGGTGTGAGGTACGAACGATTACATAAAAATTATTGGAGGTGTAAATTTGAAACGAACAAACAATTCAAAATTGAAAATCATTCCGCTGGGAGGTCTGGAAAAAATCGGAATGAATATTACTGTCTTTGAATATGAGGACAGTATTATTGTTGTGGACTGCGGGCTGTCATTCCCGGAGGATGATATGCTGGGAATCGATCTTGTTATACCAGATATCACGTATTTAAAGAATAATATTGAGAAGGTAAAGGGTGTAGTTATCACCCATGGTCATGAAGACCATATCGGGGCACTGTCTTATGTGCTGAAGGAAGTGAATATGCCTATCTATACTACAAAGCTTACGATGGGCATTATCGAGAAGAAGCTGACCGAGCATAATCTGCTGCGCACGACCAAACGAAAAGTGGTGCGCCACGGACAGTCGATCAATCTGGGAAAATTCCGGATTGAGTTTATTAAGACGAACCACAGCATTCAGGATGCGTCTGCGCTGGCCATATATTCTCCGGCCGGTATCGTAGTGCATACAGGAGATTTTAAGGTGGATTATACACCGGTATTCGGTGACGCCATAGATTTGCAGCGCTTTGCGGAGATTGGAAAGAAGGGGGTTCTGGCTTTGATGTCAGACAGTACCAACGCGGAGCGTCCGGGCTTTACACAGTCTGAACGCACGGTTGGAGCGACCTTTGACCGAATCTTTGCAGAACACAGTAACACCAGAATTATCATCGCTACTTTTGCGTCCAACGTGGACCGTGTCCAGCAGATTATTTCTTCTGCCTGCAAATACGGAAGAAAGGTGGTCGTGGAAGGGCGCAGTATGGTAAATATCGTATCCGTAGCCTCTGAGCTGGGATACTTGAATGTGCCTGAGAATACGCTGATCGAGATAGACCAGCTGAAGAATTATCCGCCGGAGAAGACTACAATTATCACAACAGGAAGTCAGGGAGAGTCGATGGCCGCCCTGTCAAGAATGTCCGCAGATATTCATAAAAAGATTACCATTATGCCGGGGGATACTATCATATTCAGTTCCAACCCTATACCGGGCAATGAAAAGGCCGTTTCCCACGTGATCAATGAGCTTTCCGCGAAGGGAGCAGACGTGATTTTTCAGGATGCCCATGTTTCGGGACATGCCTGTCAGGAAGAATTGAAGCTGATTTATTCTTTGGTGAAGCCGAAGTATGCGATTCCTGTCCATGGTGAATACCGCCACTTGAAAGCCAATGCCACTTTGGCCAAGTCTCTCGGTGTTCCGAAGGACAATGTATTTATTATGCAGTCAGGGGATGTACTCGCGCTGGACGACGACGGTGCGGAGATCGTGGATAAAGTCCATACAGGAGAGATTCTTGTGGACGGACTTGGAGTAGGAGATGTAGGGAACATCGTGCTCAGGGACAGACAGCATCTGGCAGAGGACGGTATCCTGATCGTAGTCCTCTCACTGGAGAAGGGAACGAACCAGCTTCTGGCGGGGCCGGATATTGTTTCCAGAGGTTTTGTCTATGTAAGAGAGTCCGAGGGACTGATGGAAGAAGCGAGACAGGTGGTGACCGAGGCAGTAGAAAAATGCCTGATGAGCCGTCACGCGGATTGGAGCAAGATTAAGCTTGTTATCCGGGATACTATGAACGATTTTATATGGAAGCGTACGAAGAGAAAACCGATGATTCTACCGATCATCATGGATGTATAGCAGAAAAGCGCAGGCCGGTGCGGCAGAAGAGATTCTGCTCCCGGCCTATTTATATCATAGGGAACTCTGTTCCTTTGTTATAAGAACCCTCCGGGGGGGATGCACACAATGTGCAGAAAGGATATCACATAATGATAGTAGAAGAACGCATGGTGTCGTATATCTGCTCCTTAGAACAAGAAAATAGCGAGATACTGGAGACGATAGAGAAGGAAGCATTGGATGCCAACGTGCCCATCATACGAAAGGAGATGCAGAGCTTTCTGAAGGTGCTCCTAGGAATCAAGCGTCCGGCTTCTGTGCTGGAGGTGGGCGCGGCGGTCGGTTTCTCGGCTATTTTGATGAGCGAACACGTACCGGCAGATACGAAAATTACAACGATTGAAAATTACGAGAAACGTATTCCTATCGCCAGAAATAATTTTAAAAGAGCGGGCAAGGAAGAGCAGATTACCCTAATAGAGGGGGATGCTATGGAGATATTGAAGACTTTGGACGGCCCCTTTGACTTTATTTTTATGGACGCGGCCAAGGGACAGTATCCGGCATACCTGCCGGAGATCCTGCGTATTTTGCAGGACGGGGGCGTGCTGGTATCTGACAATGTGCTGCAGGACGGAGACATTATTGAATCCCGTTTTGCGGTGGAGAGAAGAGACAGGACTATCCACAGCCGCATGCGGGAGTATCTGTATACTTTGAAGCATCATCCACAGCTTGAATCCTCTGTGATTCCGCTGGGGGACGGCGTGGCAGTGAGCGTGAAGAAAGGAAAAGAATATGGCGAGACATCCTGAATTATTGATTCCGGCAAGTAGTCTGGAAGTGTTGAAAACAGCAGTTATTTTTGGGGCTGATGCGGTCTATATCGGCGGGGAGGCGTTCGGGCTCCGTGCCAAGGCGAAGAATTTTTCGAGAGAGGATATGGTGGAAGGCATTGCTTTTGCGCATGAACACGATGTGAAAGTATATGTGACGGCCAACATTCTGGCGCATAATTATGATTTGGATGGCGTGAGAAAGTATTTTGAAGAATTGCGGGAGATAAAGCCGGACGCACTGATCATCGCAGACCCGGGAGTGTTTGATATCGCAAAGGAAGTGTGCCCGGAAATAGAACGTCATATCAGTACACAGGCCAATAATACGAATTATGGAACCTATAATTTTTGGTATCGGCAGGGGGCGAGCAGAGTCGTGTCGGCGAGAGAGCTTTCACTTCGGGAAATCAAGGAGCTTCGGCAGCATATTCCTGAGGACTTGGAAATCGAGACTTTTGTCCATGGGGCGATGTGCATTTCTTATTCGGGAAGGTGCCTTCTGAGCAACTATTTTACAGGGCGGGACGCCAATCATGGGGCGTGCACACATCCCTGCCGGTGGAAGTACGCGGTGGTGGAGGAGACAAGGCCCGGAGAATATATGCCGGTGTATGAGAATGAGCGGGGGACTTATATTTTCAATTCTAAGGATCTCTGTATGATTGAGCATATCCCGGAGCTGCTTGACGCGGGAATAGACAGTCTTAAGATTGAGGGCAGAATGAAGACGGCCCTCTATGTGGCCACAGTGGCGAGGACATACAGAAAAGCCATAGATGACTATCAGAAAGATCCGGAGCTTTACAGACAGAATATGCCGTGGTATCTGGACCAGATATCAAACTGTACCTACAGACAGTTCACGACAGGATTTTTCTTCGGAAAGCCGGATGAGAGTACTCAGATTTATGACAGCAACACATATGTGAAGGAATATACGTATCTGGGCATTGCGGAGGAGAGTACAGAGGGATTGATCAAGCTTTCCCAGCGGAATAAGTTTTCTGTGGGTGAAGAGATTGAAATTATGAAACCGGACGGAAGAAATGTGGCCGCGGTGGTGGAGCGGATACTGGACGAGGAGGGAAAGGAACAGGAAAGTGCGCCTCATCCTAAGCAGACACTGTATGTAAAGCTGAGTGCGAATGCAGAGACATTTGACATTCTTAGAAGAAAAGAGATGGATGAAAATGAATAAAAAAACGTTGAAACCCTATGTGGGAGTTTTACTTGTTATTCTTTGCGCGGCAGATATTTTCTGGCTGTCGGATCTCATTGGCAGACATTCCTACTATGCTCAGACAATTGTAGGCGAGCTGCTTTTAGCTGTGATAGCAGTCGTGCTCGTATTGCTTTTTCGGGCAGATATCAAAAAAGTGTTTCCGTTTGGAAAACCGGAGACAGAAAAAGCGGCCGGGACGCTGGTATTTTGGCTGGGGTGCTTCATTATAGCCATTGTGGCAAGTTCTATTCTTCTCGTCCTTTTTCCGGAGCAGATGCTGGAGACATCCCAGCAGAGTGGGATGTCCATGGGGAGCGGTTTCTTTATAGTGGAGTTTATATTGATTTGTGTACTTCCGGGAATCTGCGAAGAGCTGGCATTTAGAGGGGGGCTTCAGGGAAGCCTTGGAAGCATTAAGAATAAGTGGATTGTTATTGCCATCGTGTCGGTGATATTCGGAGCGTTTCACGGAAGCGTCTGGAGATTTGTGCCGACAGCAATTCTGGGGGCAGGCATGGCCTATCTATTGTATGAGACAGGAAACATGATATATAATATGATGTTTCATATGATAAATAATCTGATGCCGCTGCTCCTTCTCCGGGGATTATCCGGCCTGTTCGATATTTACAATGCTCCGGGACTGCGTAATATATCAGAAATGCCGGCGATGACAGGCGTTGAGTCTATGGGACAGTTGTCCTTGATGATTGTGGGCATGTATATAGTCTATGGGGCAGGCGCGCCTTTATTGATTTATATGGGGAATTATCTGATTCACGCCGGAGAACCGGGTTACCGAAAAGGACTGTTTCCGAAAGAAAAGAATCCACTGTTTACAGCACTAACAGTTTCTTGTTTTGGATTGATGGGATTTGGTATGATGCTGATGCTAGTGTTTGTAGTGAGGAATATGTAGCAGGAGGACTAAGGCGGTCCTCCTTTTTAGTTGTTGCGTGCGGCCGTCAGAAGAAAGGACGGAGTTTTTCGATAGCGCCTTTTTCAATGCGGGATACATAGGAGCGGGATATGCCAAGCTGTTTGGCGATTTCACGCTGTGTGTATTCTTCTTCATTATATAGGCCATACCGCATTTTTAGAACCATGCGTTCTCTGGCTGTCAGCTCTGACTCAACTTTAGAATAGAGAAGCCGGATATCATTTTTTTCTGCAATCCGCGTGCAGGCGTCGGTTTCTTCTGCCTCAATTATGTCGTAAAGTTGAATTTCATTTCCCTCTCTGTCGGTACCGATCGGCTCATACAGAGAGGTCTCACGGTTGGTCTTGCGCTTGCCTCTGAGCATCATGAGAATTTCATTTTCAATGCAGCGGCATGCGTAGGTGGCAAGCCGAGTGTTTTTGCCTGCGTTGAATGTTGTGACAGCTTTGATCAGCCCGATGGTGCCGATAGAGATGAGATCTTCGGTATCGTCTTCCAGATGCTGATACTTTTTTATCACGTGTGCTACAAGCCGGAGGTTCCGTTCGATCAGGATATGCTTGGCTTCTAAGTCTCCCTCTGTATATTTTTGCATATAATATCTTTCTTCTTCCGCACTGAGGGGTGGAGGAAATGATTTCAAGAGAAGCACCTCACAGCATATTTACTATAGTGTATGAAGGGACAAATTTCTACGTGCTTTTCCACTTAAGGAAATTTTAATAAAGAGGGTGCACTTGTATTCGGCGGAAGAATCCGATACAATATCTATACGAATCAGTATAAGAGAAAAGGGGGATGGGAGTGAAAAAGAAACAGATTGTCATTGGAAGTATATTGGCTTTGGCTGCCGCCATTTTAGTATGCGCGGTCATCCTAATTTACAGATATAGTAAAAAGGACGAAGACAGCAGGGCCCTGACAGCATCAGCAGGGAGGGAATCCATGGGTGTAAAGCATGCCAAAAGGAATATAGAGAAGATTACAGAAGTTACAAAAGCAAAGGACGAGGAGCGCAGGCGGGCGGAGGAAGAAAGGCTGGAGGCAGAGGCGGCTAAAAAGGCACAGGCAGCCTCAAAGATAGTGGCACTTGATCCGGGGCACCAGAGTTTTGCGATAGATATGAGCGCCAAGGAACCCAATGGGCCGGGCTCACAAGAAATGAAAGCTAAATGTACTAGTGGGACGACAGGTAAATATACCGGGATTCCGGAATATCAGCTGACACTCGATATTTCATTGTTGCTCCGCACCGAGCTGGAGAGCCGGGGATATCAGGTAGTGTTGACAAGAGAGGACAATGAGACGGCTATCAGCAATTCAGAGAGGGCCCTTATGGCCGCGGACTCCGGGGCGGATATTTATGTGCGGATTCATGCCAACGGTAGTGAGAACACCGGTGTAAGCGGCGCCCTTGCGCTCGTTCCGAGTGCGTCCAACCCCTATGTAGGGAGCCTTGCTGGCGACAGCTACACGCTTGCCGAGCTGGTGTTAAATGCATACTGCGGACAGACCGGATTCGCCAATAAAGGCATACAGATGAACGACACGATGACCGGGATGAACTGGAGCCGGGTTCCTGTCATGATACTGGAGATGGGATTTATGAGCAATGAGAATGATGATTACAGCATGGCGGATCGACAATTCAGGAGACAAATGGTGACAGGGATTGCCGATGGAATCGATCAATATTTTGGGATTAACTGACAGAAGCAGGGATTGACAAGTCCCTGCTTTTTCGATATGATAATTTTACAATTTCTAAAGGATTTCGGTTTTCTTTTAGCAAATCACAAGGCATATCGCCTAGTTTTCTAAGATTGGAATTAATGAGAAGCTGCACTTTTACGTCAAGTAAAGGAGCGAATATATGGGATTTTGCAGGGTGATTTCTGCGTCAGTGCAGGGATTTTGTGTGGAATTTGTGCAGGTGGAGGCCGACGTGAGCAATGGGCTTCCTGTGTTTCATATGGTGGGATATCTTTCTTCGGAGGTAAAAGAAGCGGCAGAACGGGTGAGAACTGCCATCCGTAATACAGGTATCCTGCTGCCGGCGAAAAAAGTGATTGTCAATATTTCTCCGGCAGACAGGCGAAAAAAAGGGACGGCGTTCGACCTTCCGGTGGCCGCCGCTGTGTTGGCCGCGCTGGAAGTAGTGCCTTCCGGGCAGTTTGACAAAGTACTGCTTTTAGGGGAGCTGGGGCTGGATGGAAGGCTGTGCCCGGTAGAAGGAGTGCTGCCCATCGTGATGGAAGCGGCAGGCCACGGATATGAGACGTGCATATTACCGGCTGCCAACATGAAGGAGGGGGCCTTGGCAGGAAGTATGGAGATATTAGGGGCTGAAAACCTTGCGCAGGTAATCGCGTGGGCAAGGGGGAAGAAGCCACTGAAAAGGCCCGAAAAAACAGCATGGGAAAATCATGTTCATGAGAGACAAGTATATGACATAGACTATAGTGATATTCAAGGACAAGAAGGGGTGAAGCGTGCCACCTTGGTGGCCGTTGCGGGAAATCACAATCTGCTCTATATCGGTCCGCCCGGTGCGGGGAAAACAATGATGGCCAAACGAGTCCCCACTATATTACCTGTGCTGACCAAGGAAGAGAGCATGGAGATAACAAAAATATACAGCGTGGCGGGAGGGCTGCGGCACGACAGCCCGATGGCGGTGCAGCGGCCTTACAGGGAGGTGCATCACACAGTGACCCGTCAGGCGCTTGCCGGAGGGGGGAGGATTCCATCCCCCGGCGAATGCACCCTCGCACACAACGGAGTCTTATTTTTGGATGAGCTGGCTGAATTTCCACGGCATGTGCTGGAAGCCCTGCGGCAGCCGTTGGAGGAGCGCAAGGTACGCCTTACGAGGCAGCGGGGAGCCTATGAGTTCCCGGCAGATTTCATGCTGGTGGCGGCAAGTAATCCTTGTCCCTGCGGTTATTATCCGGATTTGAACAAATGCACCTGCACGGACTATCAAGTACAGAGTTATTTGGGACGTGTCAGCCAGCCTTTCTTGGACAGGATAGATATCTGCTCGGAAGTTCCACGAGTGGGGTACGAAGCGCTTGCCGGTGCGAGTAAAGGACAGTGCTCTGCGAATATGCGCGCTCAGGTGGAAGCGGCAAGGGAACGGCAGCGTTACCGCTTTGCCGAGGAGTCCATCAGAACCAACACGCAGATGAATCAGGAACAGATTGAGAAATACTGTATGCTCACGCCGGCAGGAAAGAGGATGATGAGTCAGGCTTTTGAGATTATGGGACTGACGGCCCGGACTTACTATAAAACGCTGAAGGTCGCCAGAACGGCAGCTGATCTGGATGATACCGACACAATAAAGGAAGAACACTTGGCGGAAGCATTGAGCTACCGTACGATAGAGAAAACATTCGGAAAAGGATAGGAGGGGCAGAAGACTGACGATGCCAGAAAACAGAAGAGAAGAAGATTCATATGAGTATTGGCTTGCATGCCTGCACGGGGTAGGAAATCAGAAAAAGCGGTATCTAAGAGAACGGTGGAGAGGGGCCGCAGAGCTATATAATATAGAAGAAACAAGAATACGCTCAGAGGAGCTATTAGATGATAAAGAAATGGAAGCATTCCAAAAAAGCCGCAGAAATTGGAAAATCAAAGAAAATTATGAAAGATTCTGCGAGGGGGACATACGGTTCATACCCTATTATTCCGGCGAGTATCCGCAAAAGCTGAAGGAGCTGCCGGCAATGCCGTATGCGCTGTTTGTAAAGGGCCGGATCCCGGCGGCAGACTGCCCCGCAGCCGCCATTGTGGGGGCCAGAAGGTGCAGTGGGTATGGGGAGCAGATGGCTCTTTCTTTCGGGGAGGAGCTGGCGAAAAATGGATTCATCATCGTGAGCGGTATGGCGAAGGGAGTCGACGGAATCGCCCACAGGGGAGCGTTGAACGGTGGAGGACTCACCTATGCGGTGCTTGGCTGCGGCCCGGACATCTGTTACCCGAGGGAGAACAAAGGCTTGTACAGGGATATTCTGAAAAAAGGCGGGATTCTATCCGAATATCCGCCCGGTACGATGCCCCTGCCAATCCATTTCCCGGCCAGAAACCGCATTATCAGCGGCCTTTCTGATATCGTGCTGGTGATAGAAGCACGGGAGAGAAGCGGGTCACTGATTACGGCGGATATGGCGCTGGAGCAAGGACGGGACGTTTATGCCCTTCCCGGGCCGGTGACCAGCGAGCTGAGCAGGGGGTGCAATTGCCTGATTAAACAGGGAGCGGAGGTGCTTTTGAGCCCGGATGAACTGCTGCGGGAGAGCGGGATTTGGCAAAGAATATCGAAGAGCGATAACAGTAAAAATTCTCTTAAAAATAAAATAATGCTTGAAAGTACAGAAAATTTGGTGTATAGTAAGCTCGATTTGTATCCGAAAAGTAAAGAGAAGATTTTGCAAGAAACAGGACTTGGAGCGGCAGAAGTTATAAGGGCGCTGGTTGCTCTGGAGCTGAAAGGATATATTCATGAAATATCAAAAAACTACTATGTAAGGCATAAATGATAAAAGGACAGCATTAGTATGGAGGAGTATGTATGGCACGTTATCTAGTAATTGTGGAGTCACCGACCAAGGTGAAGACAATAAAAAAATTTCTCGGAAGTAATTACGTTGTAGTTGCATCCAACGGACATGTGAGGGATTTGCCGAAGAGTCAGCTTGGCATCGATGTGGAACACGATTTTGAACCAAAATATATCACAATACGCGGGAAAGGAGAGATTCTGGCAAATATCAGGAAAGAAGTAAAAAAGGC
Organism: Bariatricus massiliensis; assembly: GCF_900086725.1. GTDB lineage: Bacteria > Bacillota > Clostridia > Lachnospirales > Lachnospiraceae > Allocoprococcus > Allocoprococcus massiliensis. Next base: position 435,156 of record NZ_LT574836.1, read on the forward strand.
GGATAAGATTTATCTTGCAACTGACCCTGACCGCGAAGGTGAGGCGATTTCATGGCATTTGACAAAGGCGCTTAAGCTGGAAAATAAAAAAGTGTACCGTATTAGTTTTAACGAGATTACGAAAAATGCGGTAAAAGCATCGTTGAAGAACGCCAGAGAAATCGATATGGATCTGGTAGATGCGCAGCAGGCGAGGCGTGCCCTTGACCGTATTGTGGGGTACCGTATCAGCCCGATTTTATGGGCGAAGGTAAAGCGGGGATTAAGCGCAGGGCGTGTACAGTCGGTCGCTCTTCGTATTATTGCTGACCGCGAGGAAGAAATCAACGCATTTATACCGGAAGAGTATTGGTCATTGGATGCAAGCTTCAAAGTAGAGGGGGAGAAGAAACCTCTTCTTGCCAAATTCTACGGGACAAAAGATAAAAAAATAACGATACGGAATAAAGAGGAGCTGGATGAGATTCTCAAGGCGCTGGAGGGAGTATCCTACGAGGTTGCAGAGATTAAGCGTGGAGAGAGGACAAAGAAGGCGCCGCTTCCGTTTACTACCAGTACATTGCAGCAGGAGGCATCGAAAGCGTTAAATTTTGCTACTTCTAAGACGATGAGGATAGCCCAGCAGTTGTACGAAGGTATCGATATCAAAGGAAATGGTACCGTCGGTCTGATTACCTATCTGCGTACGGATTCTACCCGTATTTCCGAAGAGGCGGATGAGAGCGCCAAGGAATTTATCCGCCAGTCTTACGGGGATGAGTATGCGGCAGTGAAAGAAACTGTTAAAAAGAATGACGGTAAAAATATTCAGGATGCCCATGAAGCCATTCGTCCGTCCGATGTGACGAGAACACCGGCGGCTATGAAGGACTCATTGACAAGGGACCAGTTCAGGCTCTATCAGCTTATCTGGAAAAGATTTGTGGCAAGCCGTATGGCGCCGGCAAAGTATGAGACCACTTCTATTAAAATAGGGGCGGGAGAGTATCGTTTCTCCGTCTCCGCCTCAAAGGTAATCTTCGAAGGATTCCGTCAGGTGTATGTGGAGGCCGACGAAGAGAAAGAAGGAAGCAACCTGCTGATGAAGGGGCTGGACAAGGATTCACGCCTCACAAAGGAAGCATTTGATTATAAGCAGCATTTCACACAGCCGCCTGCACATTATACAGAAGCGGCGCTTGTAAAGACCTTGGAAGAGCTGGGAATTGGACGGCCAAGTACCTACGCTCCGACTATTTCCACAATCATTGCAAGACGGTATGTGGCAAAAGAGAACAAAAACCTTTACCTGACGGAGCTGGGAGAGGTAGTCAATAATATGATGAAGCAGTCTTTTGAAAGTATTGTCGATGTGAACTTTACCGCCAACATGGAAGGGTTGCTTGACATGATTGCCGAAGGCAAGGTGGAATGGAAAACGGTAATAAGCAATTTCTATCCGGATTTGGAAGAAGCGGTGGAGAAGGCAGAAAAGGAGCTGGAGACCGTAAAAATAGAGGATGAGGTTACCGATGTTATCTGCGAATTATGCGGACGGAACATGGTTATCAAATATGGCCCGCATGGACGTTTTCTGGCCTGCCCCGGATTCCCGGAATGTAAAAATACCAAACCGTATTTGGAAAAAATCGGCGTTAAATGCCCGAAGTGCGGAAAAGACATCGTGCTTCGCAAGACGAAAAAGGGTAGAAAATATTATGGATGTGAGGATAATCCGGACTGTGATTTCATGTCCTGGCAGAAACCGTCCGACAGGCCGTGCCCGAAGTGCGGGAATTTTATGGTAGAAAAAGGAAATAAATTGGTCTGCGGGGATGAAAAATGCGGTTATGTGGAAAATAAAAAAAATAATGAATAAATTCGTTGAGTTTATTAGAATTGTATGATAACATATTTTTATACACAATTTTTTGTTTATTTGTGTGCATAATTGCAACAATACCTGTGTGATGGAGCAGGAAGATAATTTTCATAGTTCAATGGAGGCAGAGATGAGCGTACAATTATTAGATAAAACCAGAAAAATCAACAAGCTGCTTCACAATAATAATTCCAGTAAAGTGGTGTTCAATGATATTTGTGAAGTATTGACGGAGATTTTGTTGTCAAACGTTCTTGTTGTCAGTAAGAAGGGAAAGGTACTCGGAGTCAGTGGATGCGCAGGGGTACCCGTGATTAAAGAACTGCTGAAAGGAGAAGTGGGCGGACATATAGATGAGATGCTGAATGAAAGATTATTGAGCATTTTGTCTACGAAAGAAAATGTTAACCTGCAGACACTGGGATTTACACCCGAAGTAGTCAAAGGGTATCAGGCAATCATCACACCGATTGACATTGCCGGCGAGCGTCTGGGCACCTTATTTATCTATAAGAAGAATGCTCTGTATGAGATAGACGATATTATTTTAAGTGAATATGGTACCACTGTGGTAGGGCTTGAAATGCTCCGCTCCGTAAATGAAGAGAGCGCGGAGGAGACGAGAAAAGAACAGATTGTGCAGTCTGCCATCAGTACACTTTCCTTCTCAGAATTAGAAGCCATCATTCATATTTTTGATGAGCTTGACGGGATGGAAGGAATCCTTGTGGCGAGTAAAATAGCTGACCGCGTGGGAATCACACGTTCTGTTATTGTAAATGCACTGCGCAAATTTGAAAGCGCGGGTGTTATTGAGTCACGTTCTTCTGGGATGAAGGGCACATATATTAAGGTCGTAAATGACTATGTGTTCAAAGAACTGGATAAAATAAAAAAAGAAAAGATGAGTTAAGTTCTTGAACGGAAGAAAAAGGGTGTCAGAAAATCTGATGCCCTTTCTTTTGGAAAAGACAGCAAGCACAGGAAAGGAGAAAGCAAAATGTACGATGGTGATAAAGCGGTACTCTCTATGATTCAATGTCAGGAGGAAGATAGAGAAATTGACGGGACAGTCTACAAATGTGCGGTAATAGAGTATCAGAAGGAACTGGAGCAGGTGCATCTGTTGATGCGTACAGGAGAGCTTACGGATATTTCTTTGGATGCGGTCTATGAATGCAGGATTCAGACACTTCAAGGGGAATCTGTGTGTACCGGAAGGATTAAGGAGCGCTATGAAAACAGAGCGGGAATGATACTGATTCTTCAGATCGTGAATGGATTTTATGAAATAAATGTAAAGTAATTATAAACTTTAAAAAGGATGTTGACAAATAAAAGTCATAGTGCTATTTTATATCTAGACAGTTTTTAGCACTCGTTTTAATTGAGTGCTAACAAAATAGAGAAACAAGGAGGAATCACAATGAAATTAGTACCATTAGGTGACAGAGTTGTATTAAAACAGTTAGTAGCAGAAGAGACTACAAAGTCCGGGATTGTATTGCCGGGACAGAACAAAGAGAAGCCGCAGCAGGCGGAAGTCGTAGCGGTAGGACCCGGAGGAATGGTCGACGGTAAGGAAGTTACAATGAATGTTGCTGTGGGAAATCAAGTTATTTATTCCAAATACGCAGGAACAGATGTAGAGGTGGACGATGAAGAATACATCATCGTTAAGCAGAGCGATATTTTGGCAGTAATTGAAAAATAATTTGAGAGGTGATTAGAAATGGCAAAAGAAATTAAATACGGCGCAGACGCCAGAGCAGCATTAGAATCAGGAGTAAACCAGCTTGCGGACACAGTCAGAGTAACGCTGGGACCAAAAGGAAGAAACGTAGTACTTGATAAATCTTTCGGAGCACCGCTTATCACGAACGACGGTGTGACAATAGCAAAAGAAATTGAATTGGAAGATGCTTTTGAGAATATGGGAGCACAGCTGATTCGTGAAGTTGCATCCAAGACAAACGACGTAGCAGGCGATGGCACCACAACGGCGACAGTACTTGCTCAGGCAATGGTACATGAAGGAATGAAGAATCTGGCGGCAGGGGCAAATCCGATTGTACTCAGAAAGGGTATGAAGAAAGCGACAGATGTTGCAGTTGAAGCAATTGCTAAAATGAGCAGCAAGGTAACAGGTAAGGACCAGATGGCAAGAGTCGCAGCCATTTCAGCCGGCGATGACGAAGTGGGTGAGATGGTTTCCAACGCTATGGAAAAGGTTTCCAACGATGGAGTCATCACGATTGAAGAATCAAAGACAATGAAAACAGAACTTGATTTAGTAGAAGGCATGCAGTTCGACCGTGGATATGTATCCGCATATATGTGTACAGACATGGAAAAGATGGAAGCAAATCTGGAAGATCCGTACATTCTGATTACAGATAAGAAGATTTCTAATATTCAGGAATTACTTCCGCTTTTGGAGCAGGTAGTACAGTCTGGCGCTAAGCTTCTTATCGTGGCGGAAGATGTTGAGGGTGAAGCTCTTACAACATTGATTGTAAATAAACTGCGCGGAACATTCAATGTAGTTGCTGTCAAAGCTCCTGGATATGGTGACAGAAGAAAAGCTATGCTTGAAGATATTGCGGTTCTGACAGGCGGACAGGTAATTTCCGATGAACTCGGTCTTGACTTGAAAGAGACAACTCTTGATCAGCTGGGCCGCGCGAAGTCCGTAAAGGTACAGAAAGAAAATACAGTGATTGTTGACGGTATGGGAGAGAAAGCTGCAATAGAAGCAAGAATCGGACAGATCAAGGCACAGATTGAAGAGACTACATCTGACTTTGACAGAGAGAAGCTTCAGGAGAGACTTGCCAAGCTGGCAGGCGGTGTAGCGGTTATCCGTGTAGGCGCTGCTACTGAGACAGAGATGAAGGAAGCAAAACTCCGCATGGAAGACGCATTGGCGGCTACAAAAGCGGCAGTAGAAGAAGGCATCGTTGCAGGTGGTGGTTCCGCTTATATTCACGCGGCTAAAGAAGTAGAAAAGCTTGCGGACACACTGGACGGCGACGAAAAGACAGGAGCCAAAGTAGTCCTCAAGGCTCTGGAAGCCCCGCTTTACCACATCGTAGCAAATGCAGGACTTGAAGGCTCTGTAGTTATCAACAAAGTAAGAGAGTCTGCAGAGGGCGAAGGTTTTGACGCATATACAGAAGAATATGTAAACATGGTAACGGCAGGTATCCTTGACCCTGCAAAGGTTACAAGAAGTGCACTGCAGAACGCTACAAGTGTTGCTTCCACATTGCTTACAACAGAATCTGTTGTGGCTAACATCAAAGAAGATATTCCGGCCATGCCGGCAGGCGGCGCTCCGGGAATGGGCATGATGTAAATAGTACGGTCAATGAAAGATTATGAAAAATTTGAAAACTCCTCGCAAGAGGAGTTTTCTTTTTGTATTAAAGATGTTACAATAAATAGAAACAAACAAAAGATTGCGGAGGTTTGGTATGAGTGATTTTTATACAGAACAATTGGTTAAAAGAAAGACGCCCGGAAGTGCGGCCGCGCTGAAAGTGCTGCTCATTTTAGTGACAGTACTCAGCGTTGCGCTGGTCTTCATTATACCATTTGCCATTATAGCACCGGTCATCATGGTCTGTGTCGATTTCTTTTTGTTCAGGAATATGGATTTAGAGTACGAGTATCTGTATGTGAACGGGAATCTTGATATCGATAAGATTATGGCCAAGGCTAAGAGAAAAAGAGTGTTTGAGATGAATGTCAATGATATGGAAGTAATCGCACCGGCAGGAGCGCCGGAGCTCAGACAGTATCAAGGACTCAAATCTGAGAATTACAGTTCCTGTACGGCAGGAGCAAAGCTTTATGAAATGGTCGTCATCCAGAACGGCACAAAGAAAAGAATCATATTTGAGCCCAATTCGGTAATTCTTGACGGCCTTCGTATGCTGGCTCCGAGAAAAGTATTTCTTTCATAGGAGAATTGAAAAAGGGGTTGACACCCGACTGCGTTCTATTGTATGATAACGGATAAAATATATGTTTACTTACGAGAAAGAGAGGAAGAAAAAATCATGGGAAAGATTATCGGAGAAGGAATTACATTTGATGATGTACTTTTAGTACCGGGTTATTCAGAAGTGATTCCGAATCAGGTAGATTTGTCAACTTATCTGACAAAGAACATTAAATTAAACATACCAATGATGAGCGCGGGGATGGACACAGTCACGGAACATAGAATGGCCATTGCGATGGCGCGTCAGGGCGGCATTGGTATTATTCATAAAAACATGTCTATTGAGGCTCAGGCCGAAGAAGTCGATAAGGTAAAGCGTTCTGAGAATGGGGTAATCACAGATCCGTTTTATCTTTCACCAGAGCATACGCTGGCGGATGCCAATGAATTGATGGCGAAGTTCCGCATCTCGGGTGTGCCGATTACAGAAGGGAAGAAGCTGGTCGGCATCATCACAAATCGTGATTTAAAGTTTGAAGAAGATTTCTCAAAGAAAATTAAAGAATCTATGACATCGGATGGCCTGATTACGGCGCCGGAGGGTATTACTTTGGAGGAAGCCAAGCAAATTCTTGCAAAGGCCAGAAAAGAAAAACTTCCGATTGTGGACAAGGACGGCAACTTAAAGGGACTTATCACAATCAAAGATATTGAGAAGCAGATTAAATATCCGCTGTCCGCAAAGGATTCTCAGGGACGCCTGCTCTGCGGAGCGGCCATTGGTATTACCGCCAATTGTCTGGAGCGTGCGGAGGCACTGGTGAATGCCAAGGTTGATGTTGTAGTGCTCGATTCTGCCCACGGACATTCTGCGAATGTACTTCATACGGTGGATATGATTAAGAGTAAATTCCCAGAACTGCAGGTGATTGCAGGAAACGTTGCCACAGGTGAGGCTGCGGAGGCTCTTATTAAGGCAGGAGCAGATGCGGTAAAAGTCGGCATTGGCCCGGGATCAATCTGTACAACACGAGTTGTAGCGGGAATTGGGGTTCCTCAGATTACTGCGGTAATGAACTGTTATGAAGCTGCCAACAAATATGGGGTGCCAATTATCGCCGACGGTGGAATCAAATACTCAGGCGATATGACAAAGGCCATCGCTGCGGGAGCGAATGTCTGCATGATGGGAAGTATTTTTGCCGGATGTGATGAAAGCCCGGGAACTTTTGAATTGTATCAGGGAAGAAAGTATAAAGTGTATCGTGGCATGGGTTCTATCGCGGCTATGGAGAACGGAAGTAAAGACCGTTATTTCCAGAGCGACGCAAAGAAATTGGTTCCTGAAGGGGTAGAAGGACGTGTGGCCTATAAGGGAACGGTGGAAGATACGGTGTTCCAGCTCATGGGCGGCCTGCGTTCCGGTATGGGATACTGCGGCGCGGCGGACATCGAGACTTTGAAGGAGAACGGACAGTTTGTTAAGATTTCTTCCGCATCTTTGAAGGAAAGCCATCCTCATGATATTCATATCACAAAAGAGGCTCCGAACTATAGTGTAGATGAGTAAGTAGAATGAAGCAGTTTATAAGGGTGTCGCAAAATCATCAAAATAGATGATTGAGCGATACCCTCTTATTTTTGAGGCAATTGGAGGATAAAAGTTTAAGAAAATTCTAATGAATTGTTCAATAACTCTTCACCGATTATATGATAAGATATATTATGTGCTGATCAAGTTGGATGGAGGCCGCAAGAAAGCCTTTAGGGACGGCACATAATCTAAACGGAAGATGGATGAGTAGTTATGGGGTACAGAAGAAATAGGGATATGTTTACAGCCAGACGGGATGGTAAAAGCTATTATACAAACAGACAGCGTAAAAAGTTGAGAAAATATATGATTCTAGGTGGAATCATACTGGCTGTTTTGACCATACTGCTTGTTGTAGTTAAAATTGTCAAACCATTGTTTTTTGAGTCCGATAAATATGTGGAGCTTTCGGACAGTGAGATTACGGCAGCAAAGCCGGAATTGAATGTACAGCTTTTGGACGTGAATGAGTATTCAAGGCCGGGGAATGAGGCCGATAAGATTACCGGAATTGTAATCCATTATACGGCGAATCCCGGGGCTACGGCAAAGCAGAACAGGGATTATTTTAATGGGCTTAAAGACAGCCACGAGACAAAGGCAAGCAGCCATTTTATCATAGGTCTGGACGGGGAGGTTATTCAATGTGTGCCAACCTGGGAAATTGCCTATGCATCCAATGACAGGAATCATGATACGGTATCCATTGAGTGCTGCCATCCGGACGAGAGCGGCAGATTCAACAAAGAGACTTATCAGTCCATGGTGCAGCTCACTGCATGGCTTTGCCAAAAATTTAAGTTAGATGAAAACGATGTAATCAGACACTATGATGTTACTGGCAAAAATTGTCCCAAATATTTTGTGGAGGATGAAGAGGCTTGGAATGAATTTAAGGACAATGTAAAAAGAGCGCTTGAGAAGGCATCTTGATTGTTTTCATATTCCCTATTGATAAAGGACTTTAGTCTCTGGTATAATACCCAATGGAAGTTATAGAAAATTCCACATGACTAAAATACATATGCCTAGAAAAGAGGGATTTACATAATGAATGATTTAGAGATGTTCAGAGAAGAGCTTGCCCACTGTGACGATAAGCTTTTGGATGCACTGATGGAGCGTTATACTATAATAGAAAAAATCATGGTCTATAAAGAGCAGTATGGTATGCCGATTCTTCAGCCTGCACAGGAGGAAAAGCAGAAACGTCAGATGTTGAAGAAGCTGCACAGCAACAAGCACAGGGAAGAAATCTATGATGTGTTTGAAAGCATTATGCGCAACAGCAAGAAGATACAGGCGAGGAAGCTCTTTGACTATAATATTGTGCTGATAGGATTTATGGGTGCGGGAAAGAGTACGATTTCAGATTATTTGAGCGCTATGTTCGCCATGGATGTGGTGGAGATGGATCAGGTCATTGCAGAGCGGGAGGAGATGAGTATCTCCGATATTTTTGAGACATACGGAGAAGAATACTTTCGGACGAGGGAGACCGAACTCTTGATAGAGATGCAGGCCAGACAGAATGTGATTGTCTCATGTGGCGGAGGGGTCGCCATGAGAGAACGCAATGTCGAGGAGATGAAGAAGAATGGCCGCGTAGTCCTTCTAAAAGCTGCGCCAGAAACCATTTTGAACAGAGTGAAGGATAGTGACGAACGCCCGCTTCTTAACGGGCATAAGAATGTAGAATACATTGAGAATTTGATGGAAGCAAGACGTGATAAATATGAAGCAGCCGCAGATATCATAGTACATACGGACAATAAGACGGTGCTGCAGATATGCGAAGAATTAATTCAGAAGCTGCTGGAAATGGATGGGGAGTATGTTTAAGATTTTTTATCCGGACGATTATAAGGCGTCCACCTATTTGATTGACTTTGAAGATTTATATCATCTGGGATATAGAGGCTTGATTTTTGATATAGATAATACACTGGTACCCCACGGAGCGCCTGCTGATGTGCGTTCTATGGCTCTGTTCGGCCGGTTGAGGGACATTGGTTTCGATACCTGCCTTATTTCTAACAATCAAGAGCCAAGGGTGAAGCCCTTTGCCGAGAGTGTGAAAAGTAAATACATTTTTAATGCACACAAGCCCTCCACGAAGAATTATAAAAAGGCGATGGAGCTGATGGGAACTGAAAAGGACACCACCATCTTTATCGGCGATCAACTTTTTACGGACGTCTGGGGAGCAAAACGTACAGGAATCATGAGTATTCTTGTTAAGCCGATTCATCCCAAAGAAGAGATACAGATTGTTTTAAAAAGATATTTGGAGAAGATTGTGTTACATTCATATAAAAAAAGTAAGAAAAAGAAATAACAGGCAGGCCGCCTGTTATTTCTTTATTCTATATTTCCAAATAAATGCTTTCCGGTACAGGCATATTCACTGCTGCTGTCAAGAAGTCCTTTGATTTCCGACTCCGTAAGCGGCCTTTTTACTTTAGCCGGGCTGCCCATAACCAACATACCGTCAGGTATTTGTGTGTGTTTCGTGACAAGACTGCCGGCAGCAATCAGGCAGCGGCGGCCGACGACCGCTCCGTCCAGAATAATAGCCCCCATACCGATTAGCGACTCGTCGCCAATCGTGCAGGCATGGATTACGGCATTATGGCCTATCGTAACTCTGTCTCCGATAACGGTGGGTGAGTCGGTACTTGTATGGACAGTACAGTTTTCTTGGATATTTGTACCGGAGCCTACGGTAATGGGCGCATCGTCCCCGCGGAGGACTGAATAGTAGAAGATACTAGTATTTTCACCAATAGTAATATCGCCGACAATCACGGACTGTGGGGCTATGTGTGCAGTAGGCGCTATTTGTGGAATCTGGTTATTCGTCATATTTTATACTCCTTTTTAATTACTGATTATAGTATACAGAGGAGAGCCGGCAAATACAAGACTGTCCATGTGGCAAAATTAAGAAGAGAGACCCATTAAAAGTGTGGGCCTCTCTTTTTGGAATATCCTATTATTAAATTATAGATAGTCATGTTTTTCCAGAATATTGAGGATATTACGTCCTTCTTCTGTTCCTTCGATAATTCTTCGTGCGCGGACGCTGTCACCGATATTCATGATTTCAACGTCTTTATCTTCAAATTCATCGCGTATTTGTTCGAGAATCGGAGCGTTTGCTTTCATGCCAAGGCAGACGAAGCCGTAGTCGAAGGGCATTTCTTCTTCATTGCCTTCTGGATTTTTTACGAGGAAGCAATCGGGTCTTACTTCAAGAAGGGCTGTGTTCGGGCATTGCTTTACACCGTGCTTCTCCATCAAGGTGAAAGTCCCGACCTTGGATACCGGATCGATGCCGTTTCCTATGGCCGGCATCATCTCTACAATGCTGACATCCGCGCCTCTGGGAGCGAAGAATTCCACGACATCAAGTCCCACGGCGCCGCCGCCGATGACTACGACCTTCTTGTCTTTCATATCTTCCGGATACTCATCCACATGGGCAATCATATTTAAAATGGACGATACTTTGCTTTCTTCTTTGTCTATGTTTTCGTGCAGCCCCTTGATTGGCGGGAGAAGAGGGTTTGAACCGGTGGCGTTTACGATGATATCAGGATTCATGCTCTTTACCATTTCTATAGATGCCTCAGTTCCTGTAAATATAAATAAGTTGTGGAGCTTATTTGCACGATGGATTAAATAGTTGGGAAAGTCGGCAAGTCTTTTTTTATCCGGGATTTGAGAAATAACCGCTGCCAACCCGCCTAATTGTGGTTTCCGCTCAATAAGAAACGTAGTACAGCCTACTTCTGCGGCGGTACACGCAGCTTCTAAGCCAGCGGTTCCTCCGCCTATAACAACAACATTGCAAGGTTTTAAGATTCTTCTCTTTTTATAGTCCTCACCGCCGTTGACGGAAGGATTCACTGTGCAGCGGATAGGGCGGTTGATGCCGATGCGGTGGCCTGCGCAGCCGATATTACAGGATATACATTTGCGAATGTCCGCCTCGTCACCGAATTCTACTTTATTTACCCATTCTGGATCTGCAATAAGTCCACGGCCCATACCGATTAAGTCTGCGTCACCTTTCGCTAGAATGTCTTCCGCCACTTGTGGATCGCGAATGTTGCCCATAGTCATGCAGGGCTTGCCGTACCGCTCTTTGACTGCCTTAGCCATGTAAGAACGCCAGCCGTCCGGCAGATAATTGGCGTCGATCTGATACTGTATGGAGCCGTTTAATCCGGCGGACACATCAAAGACATCCACTTCTTCTTGAAAATACTGTAGGTAATCAAGGCAATCATCCAATGTATTTCCGCCTTCTAGGAATTCATCGGCACTGATACGGACAAAAATAGGGAAGAATGGACCTACCTGTCTGCGGACTTCCTCAATGACCAGTTTGGCGAACCGGGTACGGTTCTCGGCGCTGCCGCCGAATTCATCGGTCCTCTTATTTGTGAGAGGAGAGATGAACTGACTGATTAAATAAGAGTGTCCCGCATGGATTTCTACAGCGTCAAAGCCTGCTATCTGTGCCCGTTTGGCCGCTTCGCCGTATTTTTTTACTATTTGATAGATTTCTTCTTTTGCAAGTGGGCGGGGAATCTCGCCCCCGTCTTTTGACGGGATATTGGAAGCAGAAACAGGCTGCATATTCGTTCTCGCAGATTGGGCGGAAGCTCCGGCATGATTGATTTGAATTGCGATGCAGGAACCGTGTTTGTGTACCGTCTCACATAATTTAAATAATCTTGGGATATAATTGTCATGGTCGATGCGAAGCTGCGTAGTTCCGTTGGATCCCTGAGGAGAGTCCACACTGGCATTTTCCACAATCAGAAGGCCGGTGCCGCCTTTTGCGCGCTGCTCGTAATAATTGATGTGAAGAAAACTCATCTCACCATTTTGTTCACCATAGTTCGTGCCCATGGGTGTCATGACCACTCTGTTCTTCAGTGTCATATGTTTGATGGTAAGCGGTTGAAAAATGTGTTTGTATTTACTTTTCATAAGAAAATCCCTCCGTGAAATCATATGGTTTCGCGAGGCTGCCGGAAACAGGCTTGGGCATACCTTTTTCCTTTGCCTTATTATAACGGGGAAAGGGCAAAAAAACAAATTGAAAATTTACTGAAAAAGCATAGAAAATACCTATAAATTGTGCTATGTTATGTTTAGGAAAGAAGGTGGTGGGTCTATGAACCTCAATCAGTTGCATTACTTTGTGACACTGGCGCATATGGAGCATTATACAAAAGCTGCGGAGCAGCTCTCCATTACCCAGCCGAGTCTCAGCCACGCCATCAGTATGTTGGAACAAGAACTGGAAACAAGTCTTTTTGAAAAAAGAGGAAGGAATGTTGTTTTAACCAAGTACGGCAGAATTTTTTTGGAGTATGTGGAAGAGGCACTTGGAATTCTGGAGTCCGGTATAAAAAAGACCAAAGCCCTGACAAGTGAAACGAGCGGAGTGATTGATTTAGCGTACATTTACACACTTGGAAGTGTTTTTGTGCCGCAGCTGGTCGGTGAATTTTTAAGACAGCATGAAGAATGGGATGTAAAATTCCATTTTACGGTTGGCAACACGACAGACATTATTCAGGGATTAAAAGAAGAAAAGTACGATCTTGCGTTCTGCTCCAGAAAAGCAAAAGAGCCAAATGTGGAGTTTGTACCAATCGGAAAGGAGAAGTTAGTGGTGGTCGTGCCGAAAGGGCACGAGCTGGGCCGGAAAAAATCGGTGAACTTACAGGATACTCTAAAATACCCGCAGGTATATTTCACTAAGACAAGTGGGTTAAGGCCTGTGATCGACGCGCTTTTCGAAAAAATAGGCGGACAGCCTAAGATAGCGTATGAGATTGAGGAGGATGCGTCCATGGCGGGGCTGGTCTCACAAAATTTTGGGATTGCAGTGATGCCAAAGATTCCGATACTAAAAAATCTGGCGGTCGAGGTACTGGATATCGGGAGTCCGTCCTATGAGCGCTACATTTATATGGCACAGTTGAAGAATAAATACCTTGCGCCGGTTACGAAAGAATTTGTGGAATATATCATGAGCAAATATTATAAGAAATAACAGGCAGTGGGAAGGGAAAGCTTAATAGGCTTTCCCTTCTCTTTTTACGAATTGGATAAAACGTTTCACGGCTGGGATTTGATACTTGTCTTTGAGATATCCCATATATACAGTATGTGTGAGCTGTGTGTCTGAGAGTGGGATGATCCGTACATTATTATGTTCGACAGCGTCTACGTGAGCCACAAGGGCGATGCCAAAGTTCTCGGCGACCAGTGAGGCGATGGCGTTTTCATCGGGGCATTCGCACACGATATTTACGGACATATTGTGCTCTTTATAGAAGCGGCTGGTGAATCCCCCCAGACCTGAATAGCGGTCATATCCGATGACTGGATAGTCAGAGAGCACCTCGTAGCTTGCCTCGGTACATGAGGCGAGAGGATGGGAGAGGGGAGTAATTATGACCATGTCCTGCCTGAGAATAGGAAGGAAAGATATCTCTGGTTCGTCCGGAACATAGGAGCCAAAGATAACATCATGCCGGTCGGCTTTAAGTCCGGAGACCATACCTGCGGTGTGAGTCTGGTTAAAATTAAAGGTTACATGCTTGTTTTTATCGATATCCAGAAAGGTGCGCACTGTGTGAGGGATGTAATAATTGGCCAGTGGAAAGACATATGCGATATCGATGTGGCCTCCGCTTCCGGACAACTGCTTCATCTTATACTCGGCTGTATGGACTTCGTCGAGTATTTTGTTCACATGTTCAAGAAATACACGTCCCGGCTTTGTGAGCACCACATTCCGCCCCTGCCGTTCAAAGAGGACAAGATTGAGTTCCTGTTCCAGTGCGGCCATAGAGCGGCTCAGGCTGGGTTGAGAAATCTTTAACAATTCCGCGGCCTGGCGAAAGTGCTGAAGCCTTGCCACCGACTGGAAATATTCTAGTTGGTTCAGAGTCATAATAAAATCCTTTCTATAATTATATTGGTCTGATTATACCATAAATGATACTTAAAAGCTATCAATAAATAACAAAACATGTATTTGAAGTATCAAATAACTTCGTTTATAATTTAACTAACAAGAGGTTGTTTAAAATTTAACAAATTGGGCAAAGGGTTGATTTAACAACAGTATATAAGGAAAAGGAGAAATAACAATGGCAGAAAGAATTACAGGTCACACAGAATTAATCGGACTTATGGCATATCCTATCAGACATTCCAGCTCACCGGCCATGCATAATGAAGCATTCGCCTATCTTGGTCTGGATTATGCTTATCTTGCGTTCGAGGTGGATAACAGCACGCTGGAGGATGCAGTAAAAGGGTTGCGCGCGCTGAAACTAGTTGGTTCTAATGTTTCTATGCCGAACAAGACGGTAGTACATAAATATTTGGATGAGCTCTCACCGGCGGCGGAGATGTGCGGAGCTGTCAACACGATTGTAAATGACAACGGAAAGTTAATCGGCCATATCACAGACGGTACCGGGTTCATGCAGGCGCTGAAGGATAATGATATCGATGTGATTGGGAAGAAAATGACTATAGCGGGTGCAGGCGGAGCGGCGACTGCCATTGAGATTCAGGCGGCGCTGGACGGTGTGAAGGAGATGTCCATTTTCAATATAAAGGATAAATTTTGGGATAACGCAGTGAATACTGTAGAGAAAATCAATACGAATACGAACTGCAGGGCAACACTTTATGATTTGAATGACCTTGACGCGCTTAAAAAGGAAATCGCAGATTCCTATATGTTTACCAATGCTACAGGTGTGGGAATGAAACCGCTGGAAGGAAAAGCAGTGATACCGGATACCTCCTTTTTGAGACCTGATCTCATCGTGACAGACACGGTATATTCTCCGGCCGAGACAGAACTCTTGAGAATGGCAAAAGAGGTGGGATGTAAACGGATGAATGGATTCGGCATGATGCTTTTTCAGGGTGCGGCGGCATTTAAGCTGTGGACAGGAAAAGAGATGCCTATCGCCCACATGAAAGAGGTTCTTGGAATCAGCTACGAAGATTAACAAATGAATAATCTGGGAAAGAGAGGACGTTAAATGAATAAGAAATATTTGCCAAGTGTTATTATCTTATATTTGAATTACTTTATACATGGTATTGGATGCTCCATCTTAAGCCAGCAGGTAGTGAAGGAGCTTCTGGTCCAGCAGTGGGGAATCGACGATGTCATGAAGGTTACCGCGATTGCCGCGGCGCTGGGGCTGGGACGGCTTATCTCCCTCCCGTTTGCCGGGCCGCTTTCCGATAAACTGGGACGCCGGATTTCTGTACTTATCGGTGTAGCGTCCTATGTGATTTTCTTTGTAGGTATCGCTTTTTCACCCAATATGACAATCGCGTATATTGCGGCTGTTCTTGGAGGCATTGCCAATTCATTTCTTGACACGGCCACCTATCCGGCGGTTGCTGAGATTATTTATAAATACACAGGGATTGCGACGATGGGAATCAAGTTCTTCATATCAGTAGCCCAGCTCTTGATGCCGTTTTTCTTAGGACTGGCTGCGGGCAGCGCAATGTCTTATCTTATGCTTCCACTTGTAGCAGGCATTGTCATCGCGGTTCTTGGCGTACTGGCAATTTTCGCACCGTTTCCGCAGATATCGGAGAACGGAAAGTCGGAATCTTTTTTGACAAATTTGAAAAATGCCAGATTTTCAGCGGAAAGTGTTGCATTGATTTTGATTGGTTTCACCAGCACCGCCACCTTTCAGCTGTGGCTGAACTGTGCGCAGACCTTTGGAAAGGACGTGGCAGGGATTTCCTCAGAAGCGGTGTCCATGATGCAGACTTACTATTCGGCGGGAACCATGGCAGCGCTTGTTGTGACGAGCCTCTTGATTACCAAGTTCAAACAGGTGCGTTTCCTTGTGATCTATCCGGCTGTTTCCACTGTTATGCTTGTGCTCGTCTATTTGATCAAGACACCGATGATCTGCTATGTGGGAGCGTTTGTCATCGGTTATGCGGCAGCAGGCGGCGTGCTGCAGATGGCGACGGCCACTGTAAATGACTTGTTCCCGAAAATCAAGGGAACTATTACCAGTTTAGTGATGATAGCGTCAAGTTTATGTAATTATACAATTTTAAGTGCGGCTTCCAAAATGTCGTCTACCAATGTTATAATGATGAATATCGTGATTACAATAGTCGGTGTACTGCTTGCGTTATTTGTAAATTTGCGCTATGGCGTTTTAGTAAAGCGCACATCGGAAGAATAAGGAGGAGCATATTATGGGCAATGTTATAGAGGTCAGAGGTGTAAAGATTGGAGAGGGAATCCCCAAAATCTGTGTTCCCATTGTAGGGAAGACAAAAGAGGAGATTCTGAATTCAGCAAGGTCTTTTGAAAATGCCGCGCCCGACATAGTAGAATGGCGGGTGGACTGGTTCGAGGGAGTGTTCGATTTTCAGCAGGTGGAGGACGTGCTGAAAGAGCTGCGCGGGGTATTGGCGGAAACGCCGATTCTGTTCACATTCCGCACATCAAAGGAAGGCGGAGAGAAGTCTATTGACGTTTCCGACTATGTTGAATTAAATAAAATGGCGACGGCCACCGGACTGGCAGACTTGGTGGATGTGGAAGTATTTACCGGCGATGAGGTGGTAAAAGACATTGTCAAGTGCGCTCATGAACACGGTGTCAAAGTGGTTGCCTCAAATCATGATTTTGATAAGACACCAGAGAAGGATGATATCGTGGGACGTCTGTGCAAGATGCAGGAGCTGGGGGCTGATATCCCGAAGATTGCGGTGATGCCGCAGTCGAAGAGAGATGTACTTACCTTGCTCGCGGCTACGGAGGAGATGGTTTCGGAATATGCGAAGCGTCCGATTATCACCATGTCAATGGCAGGGACAGGGCTCATCAGCCGCCTGTGCGGAGAAGTATTCGGCTCAACCCTGACTTTTGGGGCAGTCGGGAAGGCATCCGCCCCGGGGCAGATGAATGCACTGCAGCTAAGAGAGATTTTAAGCATGATACATGAGAGTATGTAGGAAAACGATGTGGGAGAAAGTCCGGATATAACTGGAAGGGAGAGCAGGGAAGCGGATGAAAAGAGTGTGGAATTGGCTGAATGAAAGTCTGGAAGAATTTCTGATGGCAGCCAGCTTGATTTTGATGACTGTTATTATGGGAATACAAGTGTTTTCAAGATATGTACTGGGTGCATCACTTTCATGGTCTGAAGAAGTGACACGGTATTTGTTCGTGTGGGCTGGATTTATAAGTGTCAGCTATTGCACGAAAAAATGTATCTCTATAAAGATAGAACAGTTCGTGGCTGTTTTCCCAAGAAAGGGGAAGGCAATCTTTAAGCTGGTCAACCATACGATGGAGTTGTTGTTCTTTTTCTACTTAATACCGTTTGCGTTTCGGTATATGCTTTCCGCTTATGTGAGCGGACAGGTGAGTCCGGCTTGCGGTATCCCTATGTATTATGTGCAGGCAGCTCCCTTCGTCAGCTTTCTCCTTGTTTCTTTTCGAATCATCCAGAGATGGTGGATCGAGTTTCAGACCGTGCGTGGAAAGAGGGGGGAGTAGAAGATGCCGGCAGTAGTCGTATTTATAATATTTGTAGTATGTCTGGTGACTGCCATACCTGTTTCCATTACGCTTGGTATTGCTTCGATTCTTCCGGGGGCGTTTGATTCTTCTTTTACAGCTACCGGACAATTCATTGTGCGCTCTATGCTGGGGGGAATCGACAGCTTCCCTTTGCTTGCGGTTCCCATGTTCGTACTTTCCGGAATTGTGATGGCAAAGGGGGGAATCTCCAGAAAACTATTTGATGTGTTTGCATATTTTTTGGGAAAACTGACGGCAGGAATGCCTTGTGCAGTCATTGTGACATGCCTTTTTTATGGGGCAATCTCCGGGTCTGCCCCGGCCACGGTGGCGGCGGTGGGAAGTATGACGATTCCAATTCTCACAAAGCTGGGATATGACAAAAAGTTCTCCACGGCTGTGGTCGCCGTGGCGGGCGGTCTGGGAGTCATAATTCCACCCAGTATCCCTTTTATTATGTACGGCATGGCTTCAGGAGAATCTGTGAGTGATCTGTTTATCTCAGGCATTATCCCCGGAATTTTAATAGGCGCTTTATTGATGGCTTATACTGTATTCTACTGCAGAAAGCACGGGGAGGACAAAGAAAAGATTCACGCGGTTGTGGATGAACTGCATGACAAAGGATTTTGGGCGGTGCTGAGGGAGAGTTTTTTTGCACTGTTAAGCCCGGTCATTATTCTTGGATGTATTTATTCCGGTGTCGCGTCCCCCACGGAGGCGGCGGTCATATCGGTATTCTATGCGGCTGCTGTGAGCCTCCTTATTTATAAGACCATTAAGCTGAAAGATATATGGGGGATTCTTGTAGAGACAGTCCGTACGTATGCGCCCATCCTTTTTATACTGGCGGCTTCGGTCGCATTTTCACGGGTGCTGACTTTGATGCAGGTGCCGCAGACGGTGAGTGAATGGATATTGACTCATTTCAGCAATAAAATCATGATTCTTCTGGTCATCAATATTTTCCTGCTGATTGTGGGCATGGTGATGGATACGACTCCGGCTATTCTTATTTTGACGCCGATTCTCCTGCCGATCGTCACTGCGATAGGGATGAATCCTATTCATTTCGGAATCATGATGGTGGTGAATCTTGCCATCGGCTTTGTGACGCCTCCGATAGGTGTCAACTTGTTCGTGGCCAGCTCCTTGACCGGGATTCCGGTAGTGGAATTGGCAAAAAAGGCGATGCCTATGATTGTCTATTTTTTGGCGGCACTGCTGGCGATAACATTTATTCCGGCTATTAGTACGGCATTTATTTAGGGAGGTAGAAGATGGGGAAAACAAAAATGAGAATCGTGATTTTATTCTTCTCATTCTGCCTTCTGGACGGATGCCAGAGAAGAGAGGAAGACGGTGTTCAGCGGTATGCGTGGCCTCTGGCCACTGCCAGCCCGGAAGACACCGTGACCCAGATTTATGCGGAAGAATTCGCGGCCGCGGTGGAGAACTTGAGTGATGGAAAGATGAAGATTCAGGTCTATCCCAACAGTACGCTGGGAGGGGACAGGGAGCTTCTTGAGACGTGCGCGGATGGAGATATCCCCTTTGTTATACAGAATACGGCGCCTCAAGTTGGATTCATGCCGGATTTAGCCATTTTTGATACCCCCTGCCTGTTCGATACGATTGAGGAGGCAAGAGCGGCGGTCGACGACCCGGTTTTTTATAATTTGATGGAATCGGTGTATACAGAGGGAGGATATAAGCTTCTTGGTTACGCAGACCAAGGGTTTCGAGTAATGTCTACAAATAAGAAAGTAGAGAGTTTGAATGATTTCAAGGGCCAGAAAATCAGGACAATGGAAAATTCTTATCACATGGATTTCTGGAAATCATTGAAAGCAAGCCCGACGCCTATGACATTCAGTGAGGTCTATATCGGCCTCCAGCAGGGGACCATTGATGCACAGGAGAATCCTTACGAGGTCATCGTCTCCAACCGCTTATATGAACAACAGGATTATGTGGTGGAGACTAACCACCTTCCACATTTTATTTCACTGATTGTAAGTGATGATTTTTATCAGGAACTGCCAAAAGAGAAGCAGGAAATTATCAAAACGGCCGCCGAGACTGCCAAGGAAGCGGCAAGAAAAGCTTCCGATGAGCGTATAGCGGATAAGATAGAAGAGATAGAAAATAGTGGCACGGAGATCGTTGTTTTAACCGAGGAAGTGAAAGAAAAGATGCGTGAAGCCGCATTGCCGGTATATGAAGAAATCAGGAAAAACGTGAGTCCTGAAATCGTGGATGCGTATCTGAAGGGAAACTAAAGGACAGAATTAGTAGGGAAATCCTCAGGAAAACTCTAAAAGTTCGGCAAATATGCAAAGTTTCGGTTGAAAAAAAGAGAAATTTATTATAGAATTATTAGCAGTGAATAATTTTATGATGAAAAAGGAATGCCTAAGGCATATATAAGGAGGATTACAATGATTTCAGCAGGAGATTTTAGAAATGGTCTTACCGTTCTGATCGAGGGAAATATCTTTCAGATTTTGGAGTTCCAGCATGTTAAACCGGGTAAAGGCGCCGCATTTGTAAGAACAAAGATGAAGAATATTATCAATGGTGGTGTGGTAGAGAAGACATTCCGCCCGACAGAGAAATTCGATACGGCTCATATTGACAGAAAAGATATGCAGTACTTATACTCTGACGGTGAGCTTTATCACTTTATGGATGTTGAGACTTATGACCAGATCGCTTTGAATGAAGACACCATCGGCGATGCGTTGAAGTTTGTAAAAGAAAATGAAATGGTCAAAGTATGTTCACATCAGGGAAATGTATTTTCTGTTGAGCCGCCTCTTAATGTGGAGCTGGAGATTACAGAGACAGAACCGGGTGTAAAGGGCGATACAGCCACAGGTGCTACCAAGCCGGCTATCGTTGAGACGGGAGCAAGCGTATTGGTGCCGCTGTTCGTCAATCAGGGAGACAGAATCAAAATTGACACACGTACAGGGGATTATCTCTCCAGAGCATAGATTTACCTGTAGTCATATTTCACAAAGTTTATAGTTCAGACAAGCCCGGATGAAGGTACAAAACCTTTAATTCCGGGCTTTTTTGATGTCAAACTACTTGGACAACAACCAAAAAAACACTTGCAGAGAGCAGAGAGGCTTAGTATAATCAATTCACATACCTTATCAGGTATTTTGTCCAAAATCATTTGGGTATCCATATAACCTTTGGCTGGCAGTCCAAATAAAATATATGTACAAAAGAAAGGAAAACTACTATGAATTACACAGAATTTATAAATGCCGTCAAAGAAGAGGTCAAGGAGCATCTGGAGCCAGATATCATTGTGGAACTGCACACCGCGATGAAGAATAACGGCACAATCAGAAAAGGTCTGATGATAGGCAGAAGAGGTGTCAATGTTTCCCCTGCTATCTATTTAGAAGAATTCTATGAGCAGTATCTGAAGGGGAAAAGCATTTCGCTATTAGCAGAGACTATCCAGCAAATCTATGAACAAGTCAAAGTACAAAATTCTTATTCCTGCGATAATATATTTTCCTATGAAAAAGTGAAAGAAAAAATCGTTTATAAGTTGATTCAACGCGAAGCAAATGAGAATCTTTTAGGGGAAGTTCCGTATGAAGAGTTTCTTGATTTGGCATTGGTATTTTATGTGCTGTTGGAGGCTACTCCTTTCGGAAATGCGACGCTGCTTGTCAAGAATGAGCATCTCGGTGAATGGGGAGTGTCGAAGGAGGAAATTATGAAAGCGGCGGAGAAGAACACGCCGAAGCTGCTGCCCCTGCGGTTTGAGAAGTTGGCGAATTTTATGTATGTGATGACAAATCAACCGCAGAATCTGGGAGCCTGCACGGTATGTTATCCGGAGGCATGTAAAAAGGCCAGAGAGACGATTGGTGAGAATTTTTATGTTATACCAAGCAGTATACATGAAATGATATTGATTCCCGAGAGCTATGGGCTTAACCGGCTCCAGCTTGAGATTATGGCTGGGGAGATTAACAGTGAAGACGTTGAGGAGGAAGAAGTGCTTTCAGGTAACGTATATTACTATAGCGGGAAAGAGGGCAGATTGATTTTGTAGGAGAGTCCGTAAGAATTTCCTATATCATAAAAGACAGCCGCAGACGTGAATCATGTCTGCGGCTGACTGCTCTAAACGTCTCTGATCAGAATCGAACTGACGCACCCGCCTCCGGAGGGCGGTGCTCTATCCACTGAGCTACAGAGACAAGTATAAATATAGCACGTGTCAGCAGAAAAATCAAGAAAAATATTTAGACAAAACTAGTCTTTTTTTGCTATTGACTTGAGAAACAGCCGGAGGTTATTATAGGGGGGAATAGGAGGTTGTATCATGGCAGAAAGGAAAAAAAGCCGCTGCCGCTGGATATTGGAAAACAGACGTGCCAACATGGTCGTTGGAGTGCTGTTTCTGATTGTGGCCGGCATGGCAGCTTTGTTTTTTCTGACCAATGATAAAAAGCCGCTTGCAGTCTCTGCGCCGGTAATCGCGATATGCGAAGAATATAATGTGGCAGAGATGAACCCTCTGACGGAGAATCTGGATGAAGAGGTTACAGAGGCAGTAACAAAATACTATGAACGGCAGAAAGAAAACTCTGACTATGTGGAAGCATATGGAAATCTTTCTGTGTTTATGAAAAGAGGAAAATATCAAGATACATATGTGGTATTTGCTAAGTATGATATGAAGATAAAGGATATCTACACAGCCGTCCCGGGGTTGGGGACTTTGTTCGTAGATAAAGACGCAAAAGGAAAGATAAGGGTGAATGCTAAGGCCGAGGATGTGGAGACACAGAAATGTATTGCCGACATTACTGCTCATGAAGATGTACAGGCCTTGTTTCAGAATGTTGAGACAGCGTACGCCAAGGCGGTCAAATCGGACGCTATGCTGGCGGAAGCATTGAATGATCTGCAGAATGCCATGGCAGAGTAACGGACATATGAAATCTGGGAACAGAAATTCGAAGCATCAGAATATCCTGTTCCCAGATTTTGTACATTATTATGTTGATTAATCTAAGTTCACCCGTTTTTTCAGTACATGACAGCTAAAGATAAAGCTGGCTATACTGAAAATGATCATAAGTACCATGGTGATGCCGAACAAGCTGTGGTAGAAATTGAATATGGCGCTGTCAGGCATCTGCTGTCCGGTTGCTTCCAGATACTGAAAATTCCGGATAGATGCGGCGGCTCCGATGGCGCCTCCGACCATTTGGTTTATCGCCAGAAATCCACAGTAGCTTAGAATGGATATGAGCACCCGGTGTTTTCTGAAGCAATGTCCCAATGAGAGAGAGCCTAAGATGATTGCCATGTTCCCGAATGCGCCCACGAGAGTGAGAGCCGCCATGACCCAGCCTAAGGCACTGGGACTGCTGAACTGGAACAAGGCCAATACTGCCGGCATCGATTCTTGCATTACAGCTAATAATTCGGGCACAGATGCGACAATGATGAGAGACACATATAATATAAGCGAATCAATCAAGATCCACAGCGCTCCGGACAATAGCTTTGCCCACAATTGTGTACTTGTTTTCACGGGCAGCGTTAAGGTAAGATAACCTTCGTGCATAAAGAGATTGCGGTATGTGTAGACCGCCGCATATAAAAGTGTAAATATACTGATAAAAGACCAGTAGATAATACACAACAGTAGTGAAAGCACGGAAGGAAGCTCTGGCTTTCCTACGGCTAGTATTCGTTCTACACCGAAATATCTGCCGATGATGGCCAGAATAATCATCGGAATATGAATCAGGACTAAAAACCGGGAGAGGGTTTTCATATCGTATTTAATTAATTTTCCTAGCATCTGAATACCTCCCTGAAATATACATCCACCGATTTGCCGTTTGCTGTACGGATATCATCCACAGTTTCATTCATGATAAGCCGTCCATTTTGAAGAAACAGCACACGGTCCAGAACATTTTCAATGTCGGCTATTAAATGTGTGGAAATGAGTACGGTTGCATTCTCATCATAGTTTCCGATAATCGTGCGCAGAATATAATCTCTGGCCGCTGGATCTACACCACCTATAGGCTCGTCCAGTACATATAATTCAGCTTTGCGGCTCATGACAAGAATAAGCTGTACCTTCTCCTTGTCTCCCTTGGAGAGTGTGCCAAGCCTTGCCTTAGGATTGATAGAAAGTGATGCAAGCATCTCATAAGCCCGCTCAGATATAAAATTATCATAAAAGTCACAAAAGTATTTGATGATATCATCCACTTTCATTTTATCCCGGAGATAGCTGTGGTCGGGCAGATAGGAGACAATGCTTTTGGTATAAGCGCCCGGATGCTGACCCGATATCAGTATTTCTCCCTGAGTGGGTGTCAGAAGTCCATTGATTAGTTTTATTAATGTGGTCTTGCCACTGCCGTTCGGTCCCAAAAGAGCGACGATCTGTCCCCGTCCCAACGTCAGATTCAGGTCAGTAAGCGCGGAGAAATCACCATATTTTTTCGTTAAGCCGTGGCATTCTAGTATTGGATTCATAGTTCCTCCCCCTTCAGAATTTCCTGCAGAAGCTCTAGTGCCTCCCTCTTATTAAAGCCCAGCTGCTGCATTGCTTCCATAAAATTTTTAATGTTTTCTTTTGCAAGTTCTCGTTTCATCTTCTTCAACATGTCCTCATCCTCCGTTATGAAACGGCCGCTCGTCCGTCTTGCGTAGACGAGGCCGTCCCTCTCCAATTCAGATAAGGCCTTCTGCATCGTGTTGGGATTCACAGAAGCCTCCATTGCCAGTTCCCTGACAGAGGGGAGCTTGTCCCCCGGAGAATACCTGCCGGAGATGATGTCCGCTTTAATACGATCCATTAACTGGAGGTATATTGGTCTGTCATTGTCCAAGTCCCATGGCATTTAATTGCACCTCTTTCTTCTTTTATGACATACAGCGGCCTTCCCCCTAAAGTCACCGCATATTTCAAGACTAACTGTATTATGAATATAATACAATAGTACATGCCAATCATATAAATGTCAAGTGAAAACCCGTTGTTTTGCACATTTAAAAAGGAAGGACTTAAGATTCCTGATCTGCAACTATCCGCTCTAAAAGGCCGGGGTCAAAGTGATTTTCCCTGAGCATTTCAATTTCATACCGGTAAGGCGGATATGACTTTTTGGGCAGGGTGGGCGACGGTACATAAGGTGTTTCAAGTATTTTGGGCACAGACATAAAATCGGGGTGGTGGACTACATAGGAGAGCGCCTCAAATCCCAAAGCTCCGAATCCTAGGTTAGAGTGCCTGTCCTTGGCGGCGCCGGGGACATTTTTACTGTCATTTATATGGAAGACCGCTATCTGCTCTTTTCCAAGAATGCGGTCAAATTCATCCAACACACCGTCAAAATCGTGTATGATATCGTAACCGCTGTCACTTGTGTGGCAGGTGTCGAAACAGACACGCAGTTTGTCGTTATGGATGACGCCGTCGTAGATTCTTGCCAGTTCTTCAAAGCTTCTTCCAATCTCGGAGCCTTTGCCAGCCATCGTCTCAAGGGCGATGTGGCAGGGGGTGTCCTTGGTCAGGACTTCATTCAGCCCCTTGATAATCTGTGCAGTCCCCACCTCTGCTCCCTCGCCCACATGTGCGCCGGGATGTAGAATCAGGGTATGAGAGCGGCATGCTGCCGTGCGCTCTATTTCCAAATTCAAAAAATCGACAGCCAGCTGGTAAGTTTCTGGCTTCACAGCGTTTCCCAGATTGATGATATAGGGTGCATGTACCACGATTTCTTTGATGCCGTGCTCTGACATATAGTCCCAGGCAGCATCAATATTCAATTCACTGACAGCCTTGCGCCGAGTGTTCTGAGGCGCGCCTGTATAAAACATAAAGGTGTTTGCCCCGTAGGAGACGGCTTCCTTGGCGGAGCCGAGGAGCATTTCTTTTCCACTCATTCCTACGTGAGAGCCAAGTAATAATTCCATAGATTTTCCTCCTGAAATAATCTGATATTCACTGTAGATTATACATGATTCTGAAAAAGAAGCAATATGAACGGTTGCACTTGGAAAAGGATTCCTATATAATAGAGAATAGTCTATCGTCGGAAAGTACAGTAATTTCTCGATGTGAATACTAAAATTAGAGAGGGACGGATATACAATGAAGACAATCTTGGATTTAATAACGGATGAACTGGAGCAGGCGTTTGAAGAAGCCGGATATGATAAAGAATTGGCAAAAGTGACTTTGTCCAACCGCCCGGACTTATGTGAATACCAGTGCAACGGCGCTATGGCGGGAGCAAAGAAATATCACAAGGCTCCAATCATGATAGCCAATGATGTTGTGGAAAAACTTTCGTTAAATAATAGTATAAAAGAAGCGGAGGCGGTGAATCCCGGTTTCATCAATTTAAGGACGAACCCGGAATTTGTGGCACATTTCCTGAATCTTATGTCGGGTGATAAGAAGCTGGGCGTGGAAGAAGAAAAGACGCCCAAGAACATTATTATAGATTATGGCGGGCCGAATGTGGCCAAGCCGCTGCATGTAGGACATCTGCGCTCCGCGATTATCGGCGAGAGCCTGAAGCGGATCAACCGCTTTATGGGGAATCATGTGACGGGAGATATCCATCTGGGCGATTGGGGATATCAGATGGGCCTGATCATCACAGAGATTAAAAAGCGTCAGCCTGAACTGCCTTATTTTGACGATGAATATACCGGAGAATACCCGGAAGAGGCGCCCTTTACTATCGGGGATCTTGAGGAGATATACCCGACTGCCAGCGCGTATGCCAAAGAACATGAGGAATACAGGGATGCAGCGCTTCAGGCTACCTTTGAGCTTCAGAACGGCAAGAGAGGTTATCGTGCGTTGTGGAATCACATTATGAATGTATCTGTCAATGACCTGAAAAAGAACTATTCCAATTTGAATGTGGAGTTTGATTTGTGGAAGGGAGAGGCAGATGCCCAAAAATATATTCCCGATATGGTCGAACGCTTGAAAGCAGAGGGATATGCGCATCTGGACGAGGGAGCTCTTGTCGTTGATGTCAAGGAAGATGCGGACACGAAGGAAGTACCTCCCTGCATGATTCTGAAGTCCGACGGGGCGGCGCTCTATGATACGACAGATTTAGCTACTTTGGTGGAAAGAGAAGAATTGTTCCGGCCGGACGAGGTGATCTATGTGGTGGATAAGCGTCAGGAGCTTCATTTTGTACAAGTATTCCGCTGCGCCAAGAAGACCGGAATCGTGCGCGAGGAGACGAAGCTTTCTTTTCTTGGGTTCGGTACGATGAACGGCAAGGACGGCAAGCCCTTTAAGACAAGAGAAGGCGGCATCATGAGGCTGGAACACCTGATTGCGGATATTACGGGGAAAATGTATGAAAAGATTACAGACAACCGCACCGTATCGGATGAAGAGGCAGAAGCAACGGCGAAGGTTGTCGGACTTGCAGCCATAAAGTATGGCGATCTATCCAATCAGGCGTCCAAGGACTATGTATTTGACATCGACCGTTTTATCTCCTTTGAAGGGAACACAGGCCCTTATATCTTATATACAATTGTACGAATTAAATCCATTCTTGCTAAGTATGAGCAGGCGGGCAATACAATTGATGATACTAAGATTTTGGCTGCCCGGTCAGAGAGCGAAAAGGCATTGATGCTGGAAGCATGCAGGTTCAATAGTATGATGGAGACGGTTTATGAGGAATTGGCGCCCCACAAGATTTGCGCGTATGTCTATGAGCTGGCCAATGCGTTCAACCGCTTTTATCATGAGACAAAGATTCTTGCAGAGGAAGATGCGCAGAAGCAGAAGAGTTATATAGGTATGCTCAAACTGACAAGAGATATATTGAATACGTGTATTGACCTTTTAGGGTTTGAAGCACCGGAGAGAATGTAGAGGATTATTATGACGGAAAAGATATTTTATAGAGACAGCCATCAGAAGGCATTTACGGCCACGGTTATCTCATGTGAGCCGTCAGGAAAGATGTTTGAGGTAGTTCTTGACAGAACTGCCTTTTTTCCTGAGGGAGGAGGACAGGCGGCGGATACAGGTACGCTGGATAATGTACGAGTGACTGACGTGCAGGAGAGAGGGGAGTCTATCCTCCATATGACGGAGAAGCCTTTGGCGGCGGGAAGCAGGGTAAAAGGGGAAATCGACTGGGACAAACGTTTCTCCAGAATGCAGCAGCACACCGGAGAGCACATCGTGTCAGGACTGATTCACAGCCGCTTTGGCTATGACAATGTGGGATTTCATCTGAACGATGAGATATGTACTCTGGATTTGAGCGGAGCTCTTTCAAAAGAGGAATTGGATGAGATTGAGTATGCGGCAAATGAAGTGATAGCCGCAAACCTCCCAGTGGAGGTGTCTTATCCGGACAAAGAGCAGTTAGCCAAAATGGAATACCGCAGTAAGATTGAGATAGAGGGGCAGGTCCGCATCATCACCATCCCGGATGTGGACGTCTGCGCATGCTGTGCGCCACATATGAGCTATACTGGAGAAATCGTACTGCTTAAATTTATTCAAGCACAGAATTATAAAGGCGGAGTGCGTATCACTATGGTATGCGGATTCAGGGCTCTTCGAGACTACCGGGCAAAAGAGGCAAGTGTGAAGTCGATCATGCGCAGTTTATCTGCCAAGGAGGAGTTGATTGCGGACGCGGTGGAACGCCTCAAGGACGAGTGTTTAGAGTTAAAGGGGCAGCTGGCTCAGATACAGAGAAAAATTCTCAAATACCGGGCCGGAGAGGTACCGGAGGACGAGGCGGTGGTCTGCCTGTTCGAACAAGAACTTGCAGGAAACGGAGCCAGAGAACTGATGAATTTGATTCTTGACAGAGGAGCCGGCATCTGTGCGGTCTTTACAAGAGATACAAAGGAAGGTTACCGCTATGTTTTAGGAAGCCGGTCGCAGGATGTGAGAGAATTGTGCAGAAGCCTCAACGCAGCCTTTTCAGGACGAGGGGGCGGTAAGCCAGAGATGACACAAGGCTCTGTGTCAGGAGTAGAAGAGGAAATCAGGGAGTTCATTTTGGGAGCGGCAGAAGAAAGGAAGTAAAAAAATGCAGCAGAAACGTACAAGGAATCAATTCTGGTATTTGTTCGGCCCCTTATTGATAAAGTGGGTGATTGACTTTGTCGTGGAGGGGGCGGCAGGCGCAGCCTATATTGTATTGAACAGGTCAAGGCTGAATCTGGGCGGCACACAGGAGAACTTGATGGAGCAGGCGATGAATTTGTCTTTAGAGCTGTCGCAGTATTCGGTGGAGATAGCGACGGTTTCTGCTGTGATTACTTTGGCAGTGCTGGGGTATATATATCACCGTGACCGGGTAAATGAAAAGCAGAAGGGAATGGCTGCCCATCAGGAGATGCCCTTTTTCAAATATGGGGTGATTGCCGTGATGGGAATCGGTGCATGCATTGCCCTTAATAATCTATTGATTCTGAGCAGCATATCATCAGTGAGCCAGACTTATCAGGACACATCCCAGCTGATTTACCAGTCTCCGCTGTGGGTACAGATCGTCGGTCTGGGCATACTTCTTCCGATTGCGGAAGAACTGGTCTATAGGGGACTGCTCTATAAGCGTATGCGGGAGAATATGCCAGTGGTGATATCCATGGTATTTTCAGCGGTGATATTTGGGGTGACCCACGGCAATCTTGTACAGTTCATCTATGCAGGGGTGCTGGGCCTTCTGCTTGCGTACACCTATGAAAAGACGGGGACGCTCAAGGCGCCTGCCCTTCTCCATATAGTGATGAATTTAACTTCGGTTGTGGGGACAAAGGCAAAAATATTTGATTGGATGTTTACAAATATGTTCTGGTTAAGTATCAGCACAGCGGCTGCTGCGGCTGTTGCTGCGGCAATGTTCTTGATGATTCGTAATATTAAAGGGAATCAAGAAGAAGAGACGGACATGAAAAATAACGGATAATTTAGTAAAAGTTTCTGTTTACTTTTTGAAGGAAATGCTGTATAGTGATAAATCATAAAAGTAATCTATGGTATATCAATTCAGAAAGGGCGGAACTTATGAGCAGGCAAAAATTGAATAGGCAATGCAGTTTATACGGCCCGGATTTCGAGCATGACAACTGCGGAATTGGTGCTGTTGTGAATATCAAGGGGCGTAAGACCCACGAGACAGTCACAGATGCATTGAAGATAGTAGAAAATTTAGAACATAGAGCTGGCAAGGATGCCGAAGGTGAGACCGGAGACGGAGTTGGAATCTTATTACAGATATCCCACAAGTTTTTCTCCAAAGTCTGTAAACCTCTCGGCATCTTTTTATGTTCTGAAAAAGATTACGGGGTGGGTATGTTTTTCTTCCCTCAGGATGAATTAAAGCGGAATCAGGCAAAAAATATTTTTGAAGTCATCACCGAAAGAGAAGGGTTAAAATTTTTGGGATGGAGAGAAGTCCCTGTTCATCAAGGGATATTAGGAAAGAAGGCGCTGGACTGTATGCCTTGTATCATGCAGGCGTTTATCGAAAGACCTGAAAAAATTGAGAGAGGGTTAGAGTTTGACAGAAGACTGTATGTAGTGAGGAGAATTTTCGAACAGAGTAGTGACGATACCTATGTCGCTTCACTTTCAAGCCGTACGATTGTATATAAAGGGATGTTTCTTGTTCAGCAGCTCCGTATGTTCTATGAGGATTTACAGAGCCCTGAATATGAATCGTCTATTGCAGTGGTGCATTCTCGATTCAGCACGAACACGAATCCCAGCTGGGAGAGGGCACATCCGAATCGTTATATCGTACATAACGGCGAGATAAACACGATACGGGGCAATGCGGATAAGATGCGCGCAAGAGAAGAGAACATGGAATCGGAATATCTAAAAGGGGAATTGTATAAAGTGCTTCCGGCTATCAATATTGAGGGCTCGGATTCGGCGATGCTGGATAATGCGCTGGAATTTATGGTGATGAGCGGGATGCCTCTTCCTCTGGCAGTCATGATATCTATACCAGAGCCGTGGGAGAATAATCGGACTATGCCTCAGAAGAAGAAGGATTTCTACCAGTATTACGCTACTATGATGGAGCCTTGGGATGGCCCTGCTTCTATTTTGTTTTCTGACGGAGAAATTTTGGGAGCGGTTCTGGATAGAAATGGCCTGCGGCCTTCCCGGTATTATATCACTGATGATGACAGGTTGATTCTTTCTTCAGAGGTGGGGGTTCTTGACATTGAACCTTCCAAGATTCTGGTAAAAGAACGTCTGTACCCGGGAAAAATGCTTTTGGTCGATACGGTGAAGGGAAAAGTGCTGGATGACGACGAGCTGAAAGATATGTATGCTTTTTCCCGGCCTTATGGTGAGTGGCTGGATAACAATTTGATAGAATTAGAAGCACTCAGGATTCCTAATCAAAAAGCAATCCAATACACAAAAGAAGAATGTCAAAAGCTACAGAAGGCATTTGGATATTCTTATGAGGAAGTAAAGACATCCATTCTTAATATGGCGAAGAATGGGACGGAAAGTATTGGTGCAATGGGGGCCGATAATCCATTGGATGTACTTTCTGAGAAACATAGGCCTCTGTTCGGATATTTCAAACAACTGTTTGCGCAAGTCACTAATCCACCGATTGATGCGATAAGAGAAAAAATCGTGACATCTGCCAGCGTTTATGTGGGAAAAGACGGCAACCTTTTGGAGGAGAAAGAAGAGAACTGCCGGATGCTGAAGATAAAGAATCCGATTCTAACAAATACGGATTTGCTGAAACTTAAGAACTTAAATAAAAAAGGGTTTAAAATCTCTGAGCTGTCTATTACTTACTATAAAAGCTCCAGTCTGGAGAAAGCTATTGAACATTTGTTTATTCAAGTAGACAGAGCCATAAGAGAACAAGTCAATCTGTTAATTTTAAGTGACAGAGGAGTAGATGAATACCATGTGCCGATACCTTCTCTTCTTGCCACAAGTGCCGTGCACCAGCATCTTGTCCGTACAAAAAAACGAACGGCTGTCGCACTGATTCTGGAGACGGGGGAACCAAGGGAGGTCCACCATTTCGCGGCCCTTCTCGGCTATGGCGCTTCTGCGGTGAATCCCTATTTAGCTCATGAATCTATTAGGCAATTGATAGACACGAATATGCTGCAGAAAGATTACTATGCGGCAGTGGATGATTATAATGAAGCAGTCATTGGCGGTATCGTTAAAATAGCTTCCAAGATGGGCATCTCCACGATACAGTCCTATCAAGGGGCGATGATATTTGAGGCGATAGGCCTGAGGACAGAGTTCATTGAGAAATACTTCACAGGGACAGTGAGCCGGGTGGGCGGTATTGGAATTGAGGAGATTGCTTCGGATTACATGGAACATCATTTGGAAGCATTTGACCCGCTGGGACTTACCGTAGATTTAACATTGAACAGTGAGGGACAGCATAAAGCTAAGAGCGGGGGTGAAAGGCATCTCTATAATCCCCGGACAATACATATGCTTCAGCAGTCGTCCAGACGTGGAGACTATAATATGTTCAAACAGTATACAAGGATGGTAGATGAAGAAGCGAAATATATTACACTGAGAGGGCAGATGGATTTTGCGTATCCTAAAAAAGGAATTCCGTTGTCGGAAGTAGAGAGTGTAGATACAATCGTGACACGATTTAAGACCGGAGCGATGTCCTACGGCTCTATTTCTAAAGAGGCACATGAGACATTGGCGCTTGCAATGAATACATTACATGGAAAATCCAATAGTGGGGAGGGAGGCGAAGATGTGGAGCGTCTAGACAGTGACAGATGTTCCGCTATCAAGCAGATTGCCAGTGGCCGGTTCGGCGTAACGTCCCGATATCTAGTGAGCGCAAAGGAAATTCAAATAAAAATGGCGCAGGGGGCTAAACCGGGAGAGGGTGGGCATCTGCCCGGAATAAAAGTTTATCCATGGATTGCGAAAACACGGCATTCCACACCGGGAGTTGGACTGATATCTCCGCCGCCCCATCATGATATTTATTCTATTGAAGATTTGGCACAGCTCATCTATGATTGTAAAAATGCCAATAAGGATGCGAGGATTTCGGTGAAACTTGTATCGGAGGCTGGAGTAGGGACTGTTGCGGCCGGAGTGGCTAAGGCAGGCGCAGGACTCATTCTTATATCCGGCTGTGATGGAGGTACGGGGGCGGCGCCGAGGAGTTCTATACACAATGCGGGACTGCCGTGGGAGCTGGGATTGGCGGAGGCACATCAAACTTTGATTCAGAATGGCCTCAGAGAGCAAGTTCGTCTTGAAACTGACGGGAAATTGATGAGCGGGCGCGACGTGGCAATCGCAGCGCTTCTGGGGGCGGAAGAGTTCGGCTTTGCGACGGCTCCACTTGTGACAATGGGATGCGTCATGATGCGGGTCTGCAATCTGGATACATGCCCTGTGGGAGTGGCCACCCAAAATCCTGAACTGCGTAAACGATTTACAGGCCGGCCGGAGTACGTAATAAACTTCATGAAGTTTATAGCGGAGGAATTGCGTGAATATATGGCTAAGCTGGGAGTGCGCACCGTGGATGAGCTTGTTGGCCGTACAGATTTACTGAAGATAAGAGATGTCCCGAGTTCAAATCGTGCGGCAGTTTTGAATCTGTCTCCTATTTTAAATAACCCCTATGCGAAGCGGGAAAAGGGGATGATTTATCGTGCGGAGAAGGCCTTTGACTTTAAATTAGAAAATACGCTTGATTTTAAAGTGCTTCTAAAAGCACTTCGCCCTTCGCTGGAAAAGAAACAAAGAAAGAGCATGGAGATAGATGTGAGCAACACGGATCGGGCCTTCGGAACGATGTTAGGCTCTGAGATAACAAGAATGTACCCGGAAGGGCTGCCGGAAGACAGCTTCGTACTAAAATGCCGGGGGGCCGGAGGACAGTCGTTCGGTGCATTTATACCGAGAGGTCTTACACTGAAACTTACTGGAGACAGCAATGACTATTTTGGAAAGGGACTTTCAGGGGGAAAACTGATTGTGAATCCACCTCAAGGAGTGCGGTACAGATCAGATGAAAATATTATTATTGGGAATGTAGCGCTCTATGGAGCTACCAGTGGAAAGGCTTTTGTGAGCGGAATTGCGGGCGAGCGGTTTTGCGTGAGGAATTCAGGGGCAACAGCGGTCGTTGAGGGCGTGGGCGACCATGGATGTGAGTATATGACCGGTGGCCGAGTTGTGGTGCTTGGTAAAATAGGTAAGAATTTTGCAGCCGGAATGAGCGGGGGAGTAGCCTATGTTTTGGATATGGACAGTGATTTGTATACAAAAGTGAATAAACAGCTTGTCAATATTGAGCGGGTCTCAGCAAAGCTGGATGTTACAGAGTTGAAGACCATGATTGAAGAGCATGTGGCATATACGGCTTCGGCAATCGGAAAAGAAATTCTTGGCAATTTTAAAGAGTACCTTCCTCGATTTAAAAAAATCATACCTTATGATTATGAGAAGATGCTGACATTGATATTTCAGCTGGAAGAAAAGGGATATAGCAGTGAGCAGGCCAGAATTGAAGCATTTTACGAAATGGCAAAGAATGGATAGGGATGGTGTATATGGGAAAAGCAACAGGATTTATGGAATATGAAAGGAAAGATCAGAAAACAGATAAGCCTGAACAGCGGATAAAGCATTTTCAGGAATTTCACACCCCGCTGTCCAGAGAGGAGCAGGAACTTCAGGGGGCAAGATGCATGGGGTGCGGGGTCCCCTTCTGCCAGTCGGGACAAATGATTATGGGAATGGCCAGTGGATGCCCACTTCACAATCTGATACCCGAGTGGAATGATTTGATATACCACGGCAACTGGGAGGAAGCGTACTATCGTCTTATAAAGACCAACAATTTCCCGGAATTCACTTCCCGGGTCTGCCCGGCCTTGTGCGAGGCATCCTGTACCTGCAGTCTGCATGACAGGGCTGTCTCTGCAAAAGGCAACGAGTTTGGAATCATAGAAAATGCTTATGCTATGGGGTACGCAAAAGCAGAGCCGCCGAGGGTACGGACCGGCAGGAAGGTGGCGGTCATTGGTTCTGGGCCTGCAGGACTTGCGGCGGCCGACCAGTTAAACCGCAGAGGCCATTTGGTAACTGTCTATGAACGCGAAGACAGGGTGGGTGGGTTACTGCGCTATGGTATTCCGAATATGAAGCTGGAGAAGCAGGTCATCGACCGAAAGATTGCGGTGATGGAAGAGGAAGGGGTAATCTTTAAGCCTGACTGTGATGTGGGGAAGGATATCCGGGTTTCCTCTATATTAAGAGAATACGACAAGGTAATCCTTGCCTGTGGGGCATCGAATCCCAGAGACATTAAGGCTGCGGGAAGGGATGCCAAAGGGATTTATTTTGCGGTGGATTTTCTGAAGTCTACCACGAAATGCATCTGGAGGCATAATATGAGTCTTAAGGAAGGAGAATATTTGTCCGCAAAAGGGAAAAAAGTGTTAGTGATCGGGGGTGGGGATACAGGAAATGATTGTGTAGGTACTTGCATCCGGCACGGGGCAGAATCTGTTATGCAGATAGAAATGATGCCGAAGCTTCCAAGTGAAAGAGCCTGTGACAATCCGTGGCCGGAATGGCCCAAGGTACACAAGACAGATTATGGACAGGAAGAAGCTGCTGTGATATTTGGCAAAGATTCAAGAATATATCAGACGACAGTCAAAGAGTTCATCAAAGACGAATCCGGAAATCTTTACAAAGTGGTGCTTGTAAATCTAAAGAGTAAGAAGGACGAAAAAAGCGGGAAGTTTTTTATGGAGCAAGTACAGGGCAGTGAGTATACGGTTGAAGCAAATCTAGTCTTGATAGCCGCTGGATTTTTGGGGGCGGAAGAATATGCGCCCAAAGCATTCGGTACGGACTTAAATGAGAGGACTCAAGTATGGACAGAATCCGGTAGTTATAAGACAAGCGTGAAAAACGTATATACAGCAGGAGATATGCATCGAGGGCAGTCATTAGTCGTGTGGGCAATCCGAGAAGGAAGAGAGGCAGCACGGGAGGTGGATATGGATTTGATGGGATATACGAATCTGTCTGTACAGTGAGAATTATACGGGAACAGCGCCCTCACCATAGCGGACGGCGCTGTTTCTATATCATTCACTTTATTTGGCAGGAACTATTTCCAGCCAGTAGCCGTCTGGATCTTCTATGAAGTAGATTCCCATATCCTTATTTTCAAAACATACACAATTCATTTCTTTGTGAAGTGCCAGAGCGGCGTCCATATCATCTACTGTAAATGCAAGATGAAATTCATTGTCACCTAGATTATAAGGCCGGTCCATATCCCGCAGCCATGTGAGTTCTAATTGATGTCCGGTAGTTCCGTCGCCTAAAAAAGCGAGCTTGAAACTAGAATCGTCAGCTTCCTTGATGCGCTCTACCTTGAGGCCGAGAGCCTTTTCGTAAAATTGAATAGATTTTTCTAGATCCAGCACGTTAAGATTGTTGTGGTTAAATGTAAAATTCATAAAGTATTCTCCTCTCTTGGTTTTATTTCAGTTTAGCATAAATATGGTAAGGTTTAAAGTGAAAAACGTATATATTGTATGCATAAAACAGTGGACTGAGAATAAAAAAATCAAAATAATTGTTACAAAATTGTTAAAAAATATTGCAAAATGGACTAAAGTACTATATAATCGATTTAGGTGCTGGGAGAGTAAATAAGAAAATAAGAAAATCTACATAAAAAAATAAGAAGTTAGGGTAGGTGGATTATGAGAAAATTTGGAAAAGCGCTGGTGGCGTCCTTGATGGCGAGTGCATTGGTGGTAAGTCCTGTTTTTGCAGAACCAAGTGTCAATGACTTGGAAAATAGCAAGAGCGCAGCTCAGAGTGAAGTGAATTCGCTGCAGGCTGAGTTACAGACTCTTCTGGAGAAAATCAATCAGTTGGAAGGCGATTTGATTGAAAAGGGGAAAGAGATTGGTCAGGCCGAGGAAGATTTGAAGGCGGCTGAAGAGAAGGAAAGACAGCAGTATGAGGACATGAAGCTGAGGATAAAGTTCATGTATGAGGGCGGGGAGTCAGGTATGCTGGAGACAATTCTCACAGCACAGAATTTCTCGGATCTTTTGAATAAAGCAGAGTATGTACAGAACGTACATAGCTATGATAGAAAGATGTTAGAAGAATATGTTGCGACAAAGCAGCAGATTGCAGACCTTAAGTCTACGCTTGAGACGGAAGCGGCTAACATGGAGAAGATGCAGACAGAATATGCGGCGGAAGAGACTAGTCTGAACGATACACTGGCATCAAAGCAGGCCGAGGTCGCAGACTTGGATGCCCAGCTGCAGGCGGCAGCCGAAGCGGCGGCCCAGAAGCAGTTGGAGGAAGCGGCGGCAGCAGAGACAGTGGCAGCCGGCGGTGGTCAGGGAAATGGTGTCAGCGGCAATCAGGACAAAGGCCAGAATAGCAATCCGGGCAATAACAGCGGTGGAAATGTGAGTACAGGAGATTCTTCCAAAGCAGGAATTATTGTGAGTGCGGCTTCCAGCTATCTGGGGGTTCCGTATGTATATGGAGGGGCTTCCTACAGTGGTATTGACTGCTCAGGACTTGTCATGAGAGCGCATCAAGCCGCGGGGATTTCGCTATCTCACAGTTCCGGTGCGATTGGAGGAGGCGGACGTTCTGTCAGCGCCTCAGAAGCATTGCCGGGCGATGTAGTCTGTTATGCCGGTCATGTGGGCATCTATGTGGGCGGCGGCCAGATGATACACGCGCCGCAGCCGGGACAGTCTGTATGTTATACTAGTGTGAATTATGCGTCACATTGGTTCAGAAGATATTGGTAAAAATAAAAGCAAGCGGGAAAAGACCAATTGTGTCAGCTCCCGCTTCTTATATCTATATGTAGTGGAGGCTGGATAATGAAGGCGGAAATTACAGGAAAAAGGGAAAAAAGCTTGAAAATACGCGGAATTTGGTGTATGCTTAAGCCAATATGTGGGGGCATATAAATAACAAAATAATTGATAAGGCAGGTAAGGTTATGAAGAGAAGGTACGTACGCGGGCTCATAGCATCACTTGTTATGAGCACTTTTATTGCAACAACAGTAATGGCGGCTCCTGACACAGATGCTATTCAGCAGCAGAAAGACGAAGCGCAGAGTCAGGTGAACTCTCTGCAGTCTCAGTTGACGGAAGTACTGGGGAAAATCAATGATTTGGAGACGAAATTGATTTCCAAAGGTGAAGAGATCACTCAGGCGACAGAAGATTTGGCGGCGGCTGAAGAGAAGGAAAAAGAACAGTATGAAGCGATGAAGCTTCGTATTAAATATATGTATGAGCAGGGAACTAACACTGCGATTGAAAAGGTGTTTTCTTCTGGGAGCATAAGTGAATTGCTCAATCAGGCTGAATATGTTCAGAACGTACATAATTATGACAGAAATCAATTGGATGAATATGTCGCAACAAAGGAAAAAATTGCTACATTAAAAGATACTCTTGAGAAAGAGCAGAAAGAGCTGGAAGAGACCCAGCAGGAGTTCGCTTCTGAGAAAGAGAACTTGAATTCCACATTGGAATCAAAGCAGGCTGAGGTCGCAGACCTTGACCAGCAGCTTCAGGCGGCGGTGGAAGCTGCGGCCAGAGAAGCGGAAGAAAAAGCGGCGGCAGAAGCTGCAGCAGCGGCTCAGGCCAGCGCTCAACAGAGCGGCGGAAGCAGCAGCCAAGGCGGCGGCTCAGGCAGCAGCGGCGGAACGAGTAATCAAGGCGGCGGCTCAGGCAGCGGCGGCGGAAGCAGCAGCCAAGGCGGCGGCTCAGGCAGTGGTGGTACAAGCAGCAGCCAAGGCGGCGGTTCAAGCAGCAACAATACAAGTGCTGCAAGTGCGATTGTCAGTGCGGCCTACAGCCAGCTGGGCACACCTTATGTATGGGGTGGAACGACGCCTTATAAGGCGCTTGACTGCTCAGGCCTTACACAGTATTGCCACAGGGTAGCGGGAATTTCTATTCCAAGAACTTCTGGTCCTCAGGGAGCCGGCGGACAGTATGTGTCCAGTCCGCAGCCGGGCGATATTGTCTGTTATTCTGGCCATGTTGGAATTTATATTGGAGGCGGCCAGATGATACATGCGCCACAGCCGGGCGATGTTGTGCGGGTTGCCAGTGTATATGGAAGTCCATGGTATAGAAGATATTGGTAAAAGCATATTGAAAAAAGAAAAGAGTCCTGATGGCAGATGCTCCATCAGGACTTTTTAGAATTAAGGAGGAGCTAAAAGAAATTGAAGATAATCAGAGCTAAAAGCGCTGGATTTTGTTTTGGTGTAAAGCGTGCGGTAGACACCGTCTATGAGCAGGTTGAAAAGGAAAAAGAGAAGCAGATATACACCTACGGACCGATTATACATAACGAGGAAGTGGTGAAGGACTTGGAACAGCACGGAGTGAAGGTGCTGCGGGAGGAAAGAGAGCTTGATGCTCTTACGGACGGACTCGTCATTATTCGCTCACACGGTGTGCCCAAGCGTATCTGCGATAAACTGGATGGTAAAGGAATTGTCTATGTAGATGCCACCTGCCCTTTCGTCAAGCGCATTCACAAGATTGTAAA
This sequence comes from Bariatricus massiliensis, assembly GCF_900086725.1. Taxonomy (GTDB): domain Bacteria; phylum Bacillota; class Clostridia; order Lachnospirales; family Lachnospiraceae; genus Allocoprococcus; species Allocoprococcus massiliensis. The sequence goes on from NZ_LT574836.1 coordinate 474,863, forward strand.
AGAAGAGAGCGAGAAAGGCAGCCACATTATTATTATAGGAAATCCGGAACACCCTGAAGTAGAAGGAATCCGGGGCTGGGCGGCGAACGATGCGACGGTAATCAAGACACCGGAGGAAGCGAAAGAATTCTCTTGTGAAGACGTCAGGAAAATCTGTATTGTTGCACAGACGACATTTAATTACAATAAATTCAAAGAATTAGTTGAAATTATTTCGGAAAAGGGTTATTATATAAGTGTTTTAAATACAATCTGCAATGCTACGAAGGAACGCCAGACAGAGGCGGGAGAGATTGCAGGAGCGGTGGATGCTATGATTGTTATAGGTGACAAGCATAGTTCGAACACGCAAAAGTTATTTGAAATTTGCAGAGATGCATGTAACAATACGTACTATATACAGACACTTGGCGATTTGGATACGAATCAATTAAGGTCCGTGGAAACAGTAGGTATTACAGCAGGGGCATCCACGCCCAACAATATAATTGAGGAGGTTCAAAACAATGTCAGAATTAACTTTTGAACAAATGTTAGAGGAGTCATTCAAAACAATACATAACGGAGAGGTTGTAGATGGTACTGTAATCGACGTTAAGCCGGACGAAATCATTTTAAATATAGGGTACAAAGCAGATGGTATCATTACAAGAAGTGAGTATACCAACGAACCGAATGTGGATTTGACAACTGTTGTATCTGTTGGTGATTCGATGACTGTTAAAGTATTGAAGGTGAACGACGGAGAAGGACAGGTACTTCTTACCTACAAACGGCTGGCTGCTGAAAAAGGCAATGAGAGACTGAGAGAAGCTTTTGAGAACAAAGAAGTGCTGAAAGCTCCGGTTACTCAGATTCTCGGAGGAGGATTGAGCGTAGTCGTTGATGAGGCCAGAGTATTTATTCCGGCAAGTCTGGTGTCTGATACCTATGAGAAAGATTTATCTAAATATCAGGATCAGGAAATTGAATTTGTTATCAGTGAGTTCAATCCGAGAAGGAATCGTGTGATTGGCGACAGAAGACAGCTTCTGGTGGCAGAGCGTGCTGAGAAGCAGAAAGAGCTTTTTGCTAAGCTTAACATCGGTGACACGGTAGAAGGTACTGTTAAAAATGTCACAGACTTTGGCGCATTTATCGACCTTGGTGGAGTAGACGGACTCCTTCATATCTCTGAGATGTCCTGGGGCAGAGTAGAGAATCCGAAGAAGGTGTTTACCGTAGGCGAGGAAGTGAAAGTACTTGTGAAGGATATCCATGATACAAAGATTGCGTTAAGTTTGAAGTTCCCGGAGACGAATCCGTGGGCTAACGCTGCAGAGGATTATGCAGTGGGTACAGAAGTGACAGGTAAAGTTGCGAGAATGACCGATTTTGGCGCATTTGTTGAGCTTGCTCCGGGAGTAGACGCACTGCTTCATGTGTCACAGATTTCTAAGGCACACGTGGAGAAACCATCTGATGTACTGTCAGTAGGACAGATGATCACAGCTAAGATTGTTGACTTGAACGAGGCAGAAAAGAAAATCAGCCTGAGCATGAAGGCGCTTGAGCCGGCACAGGTAGAAGCAGCGGAAGTCGAGGAGACTGAGGCTGAATAGTTCATAGAAATCACGAGGGGATAGAGGCTAGAGATAGTCTCTATCCCTATTTTTAAGCGTTAAAAAAAAGTCAAGATGTACTGCGAAATGTACAATAAATTATCGTACAGCTATGGATTTATGCCGTGATTTTTTGTATAGTTATAAAAGATAATAAAGGAAGGAAGGAAGAGAAAATGGGACTTTTAACATTTAAAGGTGGAGTTCACCCGAATGACGGTAAAAGCTTGTCAAAGGATAAAGCCATCATAACGCTTTTGCCTCAGGGCGATCTTGTATACCCACTTTCACAGCACATAGGCGCGCCGGCGAATCCGGTTGTCGCAAAAGGCGACCGCGTACTGAAGGGCCAGAAGATTGCAGAAGCGGGAGGATTTGTGTCCGCTCCGATTTATTCTTCAGTATCCGGCACGGTAAAGGCGATTGAACCTCACATCAATCCTACCGGTGCAAAGGTGAATAGTATTGTAGTGGAGAACGACGGGGAATATGAAGAGGCAGAACATCCACAGGTTAAGCCCTTGGAAGAACTTACAAAAGAAGAGATTCTCAATATGATCGCAGATGCGGGAATTGTAGGTATGGGGGGCGCAGGCTTTCCTACCCGCGTGAAACTGTCTCCGAAAGAGCCGGAAAAGATTGATTACATCATCGCCAACTGCGCGGAATGTGAGCCTTACATTACGGCCGATTACCGGAGGATGATGGAATCGCCTGAGCTTCTTGTGGGCGGGATGAAAGTCATTTTAAAGTTATTCGACAATGCGAAAGGAATCTTTGGTGTTGAAGATAATAAACCGGATTGTATTGAAAAATTAAAGGCTCTTGTAAAAGGTGAACCACGCATGGAAGTTGTCACACTGATGACCAAGTATCCGCAGGGCGCTGAACGCCAGTTGATCTATGCGACAACGAAGCGCGCCATCAATTCGTCTATGCTTCCGGCAGACGCCGGCTGTGTGGTGGATAATGTTGAGACGATTATCAGCATTTACAATGCGGTTGTAAAGGGAATTCCTTCTATGGAAAGAGTAGTGACCGTAAGTGGCGACGGTGTTGAGAATCCGGGGAACTATAAAGTTCTGTTCGGTACGAACCAGAAAGAGCTGGTCGAGGCTGCTGGCGGATTGAAAGAAGGCACCGAGAAAGTGATTTCAGGCGGCCCCATGATGGGCTTTGCCATGTATACACTAGATACACCAATTACGAAAACATCTTCTTCTATTCTTTGTTTGACGAAAGATGAAGTTGCTGCATGCGAGCCGACGGCCTGCATTAACTGCGGCAGATGCGTGGAAGCTTGCCCGAGCAGGATTATTCCGTCTAGGCTTGCAGATATGGCGGAGCGTCACGATGAAGAAGCTTTCGTGAAGCAGAATGGACTGGAATGCGTGGAATGCGGTTCCTGCAGCTATGTGTGCCCGGCTAAGAGGCATCTGAAACAGTCCATCGGCTCCATGAGAAAGACGGCGCTTGCCAATAAGAAGAAAAAGTAGAAGAACAGAGAGGAAGAGGTGAACAGACGTGAGTGAACAATTGAGAGTATCATCTTCACCACATATTCGTTCCAGGGCGACCACAAGTAATATTATGCTGTGGGTTGTGATTGCATTATTGCCGGCAACTGCCTTCGGAATCTATAATTTCAGAGATACCCATGCTTGGCTTGTCGTACTTGTGACGACGCTGACTGCGGTGCTGACGGAATACATATATGAAAAATTAATGAAAAAGCCTGTGACTATTAAGGATTTGAGCGCGGTAGTGACCGGACTGCTGCTGGCGCTTAACCTGCCGCCAAACGCGCCCTTATGGATGGGAGCTTTGGGAAGTGTTTTTGCCATACTCATCGTGAAGCAGCTCTTTGGCGGTCTGGGGCAGAATTTCATGAACCCGGCTTTGGGAGCAAGATGTTTTCTCCTGATATCCTTCACCGGAAGAATGACAAGCTTTGTATATGACGGTGTATCCGGAGCAACACCTCTTGCTGCTATCCGCGCCAATGTGGCAGCGGGAAGCGAGCCACTTGCAGGGGTCAATACTATGGATATGCTGCTGGGGAATATCGGAGGCACCATAGGGGAGACTTCCGTGATTGCCATTATGATAGGAGCCATCATACTGATTCTTATGGGAATCATTGATCTTCGGATCCCGGGGACTTACATAGTAACGTTTGCGTTGTTTATCGGTATTTTCGGAGGAACTCTTGACGGAGTCGGATTCTTTAACATCCAGTATATGACGGCAGAAATCTGTGGAGGCGGCTTAATGCTGGGCGCATGGTTCATGGCGACGGACTATGTGACATCTCCGATCACTAAGAGTGGACAGATTGTGTACGGCGCACTGCTGGGAATATTGACCGGCATATTCCGGATGTTCGGCGGATCGGCAGAGGGAGTGTCCTACGCGATTATTTTCAGTAACCTTCTTGTTCCGTTGATTGAAAGAGTAACTCTTCCAAAACCATTTGGTAAAGGAGGAGAGAAATAATGAAGAAAATTATAAAAAATACATTGATTCTAACTGTGATCACATTGATTGCGGGTCTGGCGCTGGGGGTAGTATACGAGATTACAAAAGCTCCCATTGCTCAGGTTCAGGCAGAGGAGAAGCAGGAGGCCTGCCAGCAGGTGTTCCCGGAAGCAGATGAGTTCGAACTGCAGGATATAGACGGGGCAGCCGCGAAGCAGGCTGTCAAAGACATGGGAACCAATGCCACCATCGATGAGGTATATTTTGCGAAGATGGGCGGCAGTGAGGTTGGATATGTTATTACTGCCACTGACAAAGACGGATATGGCGGAAATATAAAGATAACTGTCGGAATCATGAAAGACGGTACGGTCAATGGAATTTCTATTCTCGAAATCAGCGAGACGGCGGGACTGGGCATGCGCGCTACGGAGCCGGAGTTCTACGGACAGTTCCGTGATAAGAAGACAGACAAATTTGCAGTGAATAAGGACGGCCAAGAGGGCGAGCAGATTGACGCGCTCAGCGGCGCCACCATCACTTCAAGAGCAGTAACGGGGGCTGTAAATACGGCGCTTGGTTACTATCAGAATGCGTTAGGAGGTAGTGGAAATGAGTAAATATACCGAACGATTATATAATGGTATTATTAAGGAAAATCCCACCTTCGTTATGATGCTGGGAATGTGTCCGACCCTCGCGGTCACGACGTCTGCAATCAATGGTATTGGTATGGGGCTATCAACGACAGTGGTACTTGTTCTGTCCAATATGCTGATTTCTATGTTGCGGAAAATCATTCCCGATTCCGTCAGGATGCCGGCTTTCATCGTTGTGGTAGCGTCCTTCGTAACCATGGTGCAATTCCTTCTGCAAGGTTTTGTGCCGAGTCTTTACTCATCACTTGGAATCTACATTCCGCTGATTGTAGTAAACTGTATCATTCTGGGCCGTGCGGAGAGCTATGCTTCCAAGAACCCGGTGATGCCTTCCATTTTTGATGGAATCGGTATGGGGCTTGGGTTTACTTTCGGATTGACTTGTATCGGTGTCGTGAGAGAGCTGATCGGCGCCGGAAAAGTGTTCGGTCTTCAGATCATGCCGGACGCTTACGAGCCGGTCACAATCTTTATCCTTGCGCCGGGGGCCTTCCTTGTACTGGCGTTTCTTGTGGCTGCCCGCAACAAGATTATGAACAACATGGAGAAAAAAGGAAAAGAAGTAGTTAGAGCGAAGGGTTGTGCAGAGGGCGGCTGTGGTTCCTGCTCAGGCTGTGACGGGAAAGTATTTCCGACAGGTCAGGAAAAAGAATAGGAGGAGTACGAGATGAAAGAATTACTTATTATTGCAGTTGGTTCCGCACTTGTAAATAACGTAGTCCTCAGCCAGTTTCTTGGAATTTGTCCATTTCTCGGCGTATCGAAAAAGATTGATACTGCCGCAGGTATGGGGGGCGCGGTTGTATTTGTTATTACGATTGCATCATTTTTTACCAGCTTGATTTATCAGTTTATATTAGTGCCGACAGGGTTTCAATATCTTCAGACAATCGTGTTTATCCTTGTCATCGCCGCGTTAGTCCAGTTCGTTGAGATGTTCTTGAAGAAGGTGATGCCTCCTCTTTATAATGCTCTGGGGGTGTACCTTCCCCTGATTACGACAAACTGTGCGGTGCTGGGTGTGGCGCTTACCAATGTTCAGAAAGAGTACAACGTCCTTGAGGGCGTTGTGAATGGATTTGCCACCGCAATTGGGTTTACGGTTGCCATCGTTATTATGGCAGGTATCCGTGAAAAAACAGAATACAATGATATCTCCGAGTCGTTTCAGGGAATGCCCATCGTGCTCCTCACCGCAGCACTGATGTCCATCGCGTTCTTTGGCTTCTCAGGAATTATTTAGAAGGAGGACCGGATTATGAGTATAACAGGAATATTGATTGCCGCGCTTATCGTGGGCGGGACCGGTCTGTTCATCGGTGTCTTCCTCGGTGTGGCGGGCAAGAAGTTCGCAGTGAGAGTGGATGAGACAGAAGCTGCAATTTTAGAAGTTCTGCCAGGAAATAACTGTGGAGGCTGCGGATATGCGGGCTGTGCAGGTCTTGCGGCAGCAATCGCGCAGGGAAAGGCGATGCCGAACCGTTGCCCGGTAGGCGGAGCGCCTGTGGCGGAGAAGATTGCCGCTATCGTCGGCACGGAAGCTACGGAATCCATTCGAGTGACCGCCTTTGTAAAGTGTGCCGGAACTTGTGATAAGACAAAGCAGGCCTATGAATATACGGGGGTCGAAGACTGTGTGATGGCCAACATGATGCAGAATAACGGTCCCAAGGGCTGTACATACGGCTGTCTTGGATTTGGCAATTGCGTTAAGGCCTGTCCTTTCGACGCACTCCATATTATTGACGGAGTCGCGGTCGTCGATGAAGAGGCATGTAAAGCATGTGGAAATTGTACATACGCATGTCCTAAGGGACTGATTGAGATGGTTCCTTATGAGCAAAAGCACAGAGTACAGTGCAGCTCCAGAGATAAAGGAAAAGATGTGATGAGTGTTTGCTCGGTAGGCTGTATCGGCTGTAAGATGTGTGAAAAGGTCTGCGAGTTCGACGCTATCAAGGTAGTGGATAATATTGCCCATATCGATGCAGAAAAGTGTACGAATTGTGGAAAGTGTGCGGAAAAATGCCCGAAAAAAATCATTAAATAGGCACTGATATAGTTGGACGCCCGGTCTTCCGGGCGTCCTTTTATTAAATTTTGCTGTATAAATATCGTGTATTATGATAAAATAGGGTAAAATGATGAAAAACAAGAGATAAAGCGAGGATATGAAGATGTTAAAAGAAATCAAGTGGAGCGCAATTCTGCGGTCGGTTATCTATCTTGTACTGGGTGCCATACTGATTGTTTTTCCTGACACAACAGCACGGACATTGTGCTATATTGGAGGCGGCGCGGTTGTAGTGATAGGAGTGACCACACTGATTGCCTATCAATTCAGAGAACTGAAAATAAGATATTATAGAAATGATTTTGTAATTGGCCTGATAGAGGTGCTCCTTGGTCTGTTTTGTATTTATAAGGCAGAATTGCTCATAGCGCTTCTTCCCTTTCTGCTTGGCATCTTTGTGGTAATAAGTGGATTCTGTAAATTACAGAATGGGCTGGATGTGAAGAGGATGGGATATGCCAATTGGTATGTTTTTGTTCTCCTTGCGGCCGTGAATATTGTTTTCGGCATGATTCTGCTCTGGAATCCTTTTACAGCGGCGATCGTAATGTATATTGTGATCGGGGCGGGGCTGGTGTTCAGCGGTGCGACGGATTTAGTTCTAACAATTTTAATTTCCAGACAGATTCATCAATTTTTTACCGCAGTGGAAGAACACAGAGAGGACTCTATTGCTGAAGTATTGGACGACAGTGATGGAGATACGGAGGTTTGAATTTGATGTTATATTGGCCGCTGCTTACAGAGATTATTGCACTGCTGCTTGTTTGTGTACTGCTGCTCAGCCTGTCTTCCTATAATAAGCCGATAAACCACTCGCTCAAAATGTACTGGTTCTGTCTTGTTTTTTCAGGCTTATCCATTATTCTAAATATTGTCTGTACTATTCTGCTGGGTTATCCGGGACAGGTTCCTTTAGTGGTAAATTTGGTTGCAAATTCCATATACTTTTTGCTTGTGGTCGTGCTCTGTTCTACAATTGCCATGTACATATTTGAAAAAATGCTGGAGCATGTCTACGAACAATATTGTATTACCCGTGTAAGGATAATGCTGGCATCATCGACCAGTATTTATGCATTGCTTGTAGCTGTGAATCTAAAATCGGGTATTCTATTCTGGTTCGATCAGGACGGACAATACCATCGTGGAATTCTCAATTGGTCAGGTTATGCAATCATGGCGGTTGAGATGGCGTTTTTAGTATATTGTTTTATGCGCCACCATTCTAGCGTGGCGAAGGAAATGAAGCATGCACTGAAGATAATCCTTCCGCTTTCGACAGCGCTTATGATTATTCAGGTGATAGAAAAGCGGCTTCTGTTAAATGGAACGATAGCGGCACTTGTGGACATTGTTTTGTTCATCAGCTTTTTTAGTTACCGCAGAGAAGAGGATAGTGTGACGGGAATTGGAAACAGAGATGGATTTTTCTCTGAGCTGTCGCTGAGGCTTGCGGGAAAGCAGAGATTTCAAATACTGCTTTTATTTACAAGGGATTTTGCGTCTATCAATCAGCGGTACGGTTACCAGACGGGCAACGAATTTCTCTATTCTATCGCTTTATGGATTGAGAACAATTTTAAAGAAGCCGTAGCGTTTCGTTATATTGGGGTAACATTTGCAGTGATTCTTCCCTACCCGGATGAAGGGCAGAAAGATATCTTTGTGTACAAGCTGGAAGAAAGAGCAAAGGGGCCGTGGGTAGTGGGAAAGAGCAGCGCGGTGCTGACACCGGCTGTCGCCAGCTATGTTTATGATGGAGAAAATCTGGAAGAAGACCAGATAATGGAGATTCTGGACTATATGTTATCTATTCTGAAGCGCTCAGGGAAAAAATATGTAGAATACGATGAAAGAGCTGCTGTTGATTTTTACCGAAGAAGAAGAACGATGGATTGTCTGAGAAGGGCTATTCAGGAGCAGTTGTTTGAAGTGTGGTATCAGCCGGTATACGCTCCTGACAGGGGGAAATTTGTTTCTGCGGAGGCCCTGGTACGTCTCAGGGACGACAAGGGGAGAATGATATCGCCGGGCAGGTTCATCCCTGTCGCGGAAGAAATGGGAAATGTGGGCGAGGTGTTCTGGCAGGTTCTTGCACAGGTCTGCTGCTTTATCAGTAACCATAAGCAGATACCAATCGATACTATTTCCGTGAATATTTCTTTAGAGCAATTTGAAGATTCACATTTGCCGGAAAAAATACGGACAGTGTTGGAAATGTGGAATGTTGAACCGGAAAAATTAAGGCTGGAAATCACAGAGCGGGCAATTGCAGGTGATGCATATCAATCAAGAGAAATTATCAGAATCATGGAAGAGGACGGGTTCCGTTTCTATTTAGACGATTTTGGAACCGGATACTCTAATTTTGCCACGCTGGCCCAATATCATTTTGAGTGTATTAAACTGGATAAAAGCTTGATTGGCATAGTAGATTCAGACCAGAAGGGATATAACATGGTACGTGGCCTGATACGCCTGATTCATGAATTGGGTATCAAGGTGATAGCAGAGGGGACTGAGACGAAGGAGCAGGTAGAAAAGCTTTTGGAACTTGGAGCGGATAAGATTCAAGGATTTTATTATGCAAAGCCCATGGATGGGGAAGAGCTCAGTGAGCTGTTAGTCAGAGATATTGAGGTATGTAATATTAAAGAAGAGGTTACGTAAAAGAAGGAGGCGCAGGTTTGCGGAGAGGAATACGACAGATTGTGGAGGAGACATGGCTGCTGCTCTGGAAGGATATCCGGGATTTTTGGATTGGAGGGGCCGTGTTTGCAGGGTATTTCCTGATTGGCAGACTTTTCTTGTACAGCCTTTGCCCTATGGTGACGCTGACGGGTTTCCCTTGTCCTGCCTGTGGAATGACAAGAGCGGTTCTGGCAATATTGAAAGGTGATTTTGCCGCTGCATGGCATCTTCATCCTTTTTCCTATGCGTTTCTCTTTCTGGTATTGCTCTTTGCCGTCAGAAGATATATTCTGAAAAAGGATGTGAAGTGCCTTATTAAATACGCGGCGGCAGGAATGGCCGCGCTTATTCTATTTTATATTTACCGTATGATACGCTATTTTCCCGGAGAGCCGCCCATGACTTATTACTATGGCAGCCTCGGATACCGGATATTTTCGGTTGTTTTTCACTAAGCATTATGTTATGATAAATGGAAATAAGGGCATAACACAGGAGGAGCAGACATGGATAATAACTATGAAAACAATACGCCGGATACGGTTGAAGATGTAAAGCCGGAAACAACTTATACAGACCCTAATGCCGGTGCTACCTATACTTATGGCTCGGTTCCGAAGCCAAATGATAATGCAGAAAAGGAAGACCCCGCTCAAGCGGAAGAAAAAGCGTATGCCGCAGGGAACTCCGAAGCTGATAGTGCGTCGGCAGATGCCGGGTACCGGCAGCCGGAGGAACGGAGCGCACAGACAGGTACCGGTTATTATCAGCCAGGACAAAATTACAGCCAGCCCAATAATGGGTATCAGCAGAATTATCAACACAATAACTACAGTGCCAATTACAACAGTGGCTACAATAATAATTACCAGAATATACAGGCGGACGGAATGGACACTTCGCCGCTTTCTATGGGCGAATGGTTGCTCACGCTTTTAGCGGCGCTCATCCCCTGTGCCGGCCTGATTCTATATTGTATTTGGGCATTCGGTAAGACAGGTAACATCCATAGAAGGAACTTCTGCCGTGCATCTTTGATTTTGCAGGCCATTTCCATAGTGCTTTCCATAGTATTTGTGATTTTTATTGCAGTTGCAGGTGTCAGCAGCTACTCTTATTACTATTAAAATATAGACAGAAAAGCATCCGCTTCATCGGCGGATGCTTTTCTGTCTGTTGCGATTCTATTTTTTAAAACCGCTTGTATAATGAAGTTTGTAATCATCGGTGATGAATACGGCCTCGACACCGGAGATTTTGTTGATAAGCTCCATCCCCTTCTTTCGCCCCAGAATAAAACAGGTGGTGCTCAAACCGTCTGCGTCTGCGGAAGAGCCGGCTACGATTGTGACGCCAAGGAGATTGTTCTCACAGGGATAGCCCGTAGCGGGATTCAAAATATGATGGTAGATTTTATCGTCTACCTTAAAATAACGCTGATAAATGCCGGAAGAGACAACGGACTTATCCTTTATTTTAACGGAAGTAATCGGAGTCCCTTGTTCCGCAAAAGGCTTTTGGATTCCAATATTGAAGCTATCGCCACCCGGCTTGCCGCCTATGGCGAGGACGTTGCCGCCCAAATCGATGATCGCGCTTGTCACTCCCTGCTGTTTCATAAAAGACTTGAGCTTATCTGCAATGTATCCCTTTGCCACGCCTCCCAGATCGATCTGGGCAGCCGGATCAGTGAGCTGGACTTGGTTGCCGTTCACCACGACTGTATGATAATTTACATGGCTTTTAGCCTCTGCGATTGCGGCCGGATCAGGGACAGTGCCTGCATTTTCCTTGAAATTCCAAACATCATCGAGCGGGGCCACGGTTATATCAAAACTTCCCTCGGAGAGCTCACAGTATTTGAGCCCAAGATTGATCAGCTCTACGGTGTCAGGCGACAATTCAACGGCCTGTCCTCCAGCGTGATTGAGCTGATATATTTCGCTGCCTTCCAGAGTACGGCTGAAGCGGCTTTCGTAGTCTTTACATTTTTCGATGCAGGCGTTGAGGACATCTTCTGCATCTTTGTCATATATTTTGATTGTAATTACCGTGTCGAAAAAGGTGGCCGTTCTGGAAACCGGGGTGTCGGAGACAGAAGAGCAGCCGGATAGAAGAAGCAGTGCGGGTAACAGGACTCCTAGTAATCTGAATTTTTTCATAGATTCCTCCAAAATGTCGTTTTATATATCTTCTATATTATACGTGGGCACATTAGAAAAATCAAGGCATGATAAGAAAACTAATCGAACGTTTGGTTGCATTTGCCAAATCATTGTGCTAGAATAGAACGAAGAGAGGGTAAGGGTATGGAAAAAGAAAAGACAATGAAAAAAAACGACTGGCTCTTGCTGTTTGTTATATTGCTTACAGCGGCGCTTATATTTTTTATTCGATATTTTGTCGGGGATGAGCATCCGGGGTATGTGACCGTCAGAGTCGGCGGAGAAATCACGGAGACTTATGATTTGTCCGAAGATCAGACCGTCAAGATCAATGAAGGCACCAATGTCATGAAGATAGAGGATAAGACAGTGAATATGATAGACGCCAACTGCCCGGATAAGCTGTGCGTACATCAGAAGCCGATTTCAAAAAATAATGAAAGCATTATCTGCCTTCCTAACAATGTGGTGGTTCAGATTGTGAGCCAAGACGAATCTGAGCTCGATGCGGTGACGAACTAGGAGGCGGATTTTTTGAAACATAAAGTAGCATATTTCGGAGTCTTTGCGGCGCTGGCTTTGATATTCAGTTATGTGGAATCTTTGATTCCCTTTCAGATAGGAATTCCTGGTGTGAAATTGGGGTTTGCTAATTTGATAACGGTGACGGCCCTCTATAAGATGGGAGTAAAGGAAGCGGCGTGCCTGTCGGTTCTTCGAATCGTGTTGTCCGGCTTCCTCTTTGCCAATTTATTCAGTATTATTTACAGTATGGCGGGCGCCGGTCTCAGCCTTCTGGCGATGGCCCTGTTAAAGCGGAGAGGTTCTTTCAGCGTTTTCGGTGTCAGCATGGCGGGAGGTGTGGCCCATAATATCGGGCAGATTATTGTTGCCATGCTTGTGGTAGAGACATTCAGTGTCATCTATTATGTTCCGGTTCTTATGGTCGCCGGTCTCATCACGGGGCTCCTGATCGGAGTGCTTGCCCGGGAGATGCTGAAAAGGCTCGCAAAATTAGAACTTAGGCTGTAAAGGAGGAAGACAGAGGATGATTTCATATATAAGAGGAGAGCTGGCGGCTCTTGAGACGGATAAAGTGGTTGTGGATGTAGGCGGTGTCGGATATGGTATCTACATGTCCTCTGAGGCTATGGGGATGCTTCCATCTGCAGGACATGAGGTAAAGATTCATACTTATCTCAATGTAAAGGAAGACGCGATGCAGTTATTCGGCTTTTTGACGCGGGACGATTTGGAAGTATTCAAATTGATTATCGGGGTGAACGGTATTGGGCCTAAGGGAGGCCTGAGCATTCTCTCACAGCTGACGCCGGATGACTTGCGGTTTGCCGTGATGGCGAATGATGTCAAAGCGATTTCCGCGGCGCCGGGAGTCGGCAGGAAGACTGCGGAAAAGCTGATCTTGGAGCTGAAGGATAAACTAAGTATAGAAGATGCCCTGAGCCATTCGGAGGAGTCGGATTTCCTTCCGGCCGGCGGCGCCGGGCAGGAGGTACAGGCAGACGCCGTGCAGGCGCTGGTGGCTCTGGGATATGGAAGCACGGAAGCACTGCGGGCAGTTAAAAAGATTGATTCGAGTGACGGGGTGACTGTGGAAGAAATTTTGAAGCAGGCCTTAAAATATTTGATGTAGCAGAGGTAGCACTATGGGAAAGCGGATTATTACCACAGAGAATCTGGAAGAAGACATAAGGATAGAGAATAATCTAAGGCCTCAGATGCTCTGCGATTATATCGGACAAGAAAAGGCGAAGGAAACATTAAAGATTTATATTGAGGCGGCAAAGTCTAGGTCAGAATCACTGGATCATGTATTGTTCTATGGCCCCCCGGGGCTGGGGAAAACGACCCTTGCGGGAATTATTGCCAATGAGATGGGAGTGAATATGAAGATTACGTCTGGCCCGGCTATCGAGAAACCGGGAGAGATAGCAGCAATCTTGAATAACCTTCAGGAAGGCGATGTCCTGTTCGTGGATGAGATCCACCGGCTGAACCGTCAGGTGGAGGAGGTGCTCTATCCTGCCATGGAAGATTACGCCATCGATATTATGATTGGCAAGGGCGCTTCTGCCCGGTCGATACGTCTTGACCTGCCGCATTTTACATTGGTGGGAGCGACCACAAGGGCGGGGATGCTGACGGCGCCGCTCAGGGATAGGTTCGGTGTGGTCAACCGTCTCGAATTCTATACGGAGCAGGAATTGACAACTATCATTATGCGCTCTGCGAAGGTACTCGAGGTGGAAATCGAAAAAGCAGGGGCGCTGGAGCTTGCCAAACGCTCACGTGGGACGCCCAGACTTGCTAACCGTCTATTAAAGCGTGTGCGGGATTTTGCTCAGGTTAAATACGACGGTATCATCACAAAGGAAGTTGCGGCCTACGCGCTGGATCTGCTGGACGTGGACAGACTGGGCTTAGACCATGTGGACCGGAACATTTTACTGACTATGATACAAAAATTTCAGGGAGGCCCGGTAGGATTGGATACACTGGCGGCATCAATTGGAGAGGACGCGGGCACAATAGAAGACGTGTATGAACCGTATTTATTGAAGAACGGATTTATACAAAGAACTCCCCGGGGGAGGGTCGTCACGGAACGCTCATACCATCATTTAGGAATTTCTGTTGAAAATCTTGAAAAATAGTTGGTTTTTGTCTTAAGATAGTTTATAATGTAATGAGGAATTGAAGAGCGGGTAAGGAGGTTCTTTATGGCATCGTCAAAAAATTACACAGAAGTTCTAATAGGTGGAAAGGTTTTTACGCTCAGTGGTTTTGAGAGCGAAGATTATTTACAGAAAGTATCCACCTACCTGAACCATAAGATTGAAGAGTGTACAAGCAGTGAGGGGTACCGTAAGCAGAGCGCCGAAGCGAGGAGCGTGCTGCTTGCCCTTAATATTGCGGACGACTATTTCAAGGCTAAAAAGCAGGGCGGGGCGCTGGAGAGTGACATTGAGTCGAAAGACAAAGAGATGTACGACTTGAAGCATGAACTGATTTCCATTCAAATAAAGTATGAAAATGCTGAAAAGGCATTAGAGAAACTAAAAGAAGAGAATCAGGAACTGCAGATGAAAATTGTGCAGCTTGAAACAGAGATGAAGAATCATCGCAAAAAATAGACTGTCTTAGGACAGTCTTTTTTCACTTACAGGGCCAGCCATAGGTCTGACAGGGAAGATAAAGGGGACAGTATGAGAGGATTAACAGAGATATTGGCGCCTGCGGGTTCCATGGATAGTTTGAAAGCGGCGGTAGCGGCGGGGGCTGATGCCGTATATGCAGGAGGCAGCCGTTTCGGGGCCAGAGCGTATGCGGACAATTTTGATGAGACAGGTCTTATGGACGCCATTGATTATGTGCACCTGCATGGCAGAAAATTATACTTGACCGTGAATACATTATTGAAGGAACAGGAGCTGGAGGGGCAATTATACGATTATCTTATGCCTTATTACAAGCAGGGGCTTGACGCGGTAATCGTACAGGATATCGGTGTGCTTCACTATATAAGGAAGTATTTTCCCGAACTTCCGATTCATGCGAGCACCCAGATGACCATTACCGGGATAGACGGCGCCAGACTGCTGGAGGCAGAGGGCGTGGAGCGTGTTGTGACGGCGAGAGAACTTCATATAGACGAGATTCAAAAAATCTCGAGGGAGACGGGGCTTGAGATTGAGAGCTTTGTGCATGGAGCCCTTTGTTACTGTTATTCGGGACAATGCCTGTTCAGCAGCTTTTTAGGAGGCCGCAGCGGCAACCGAGGCCAGTGCGCCCAGCCCTGCAGACTGAAATACCGGGCGGAGGGGCAGAGGGAGGAGCAGTATCTCCTGAGCCTGAAAGACATCTGTACGCTTGAGTCCATTCCCGAGCTGATAGAAGCGGGAATCGATTCTTTTAAAATCGAAGGCCGTATGAAGAAGCCGGAATATGTGGCAGGTGTGACGGCCATGTACCGGAAATATACGGATTTATATTACAACCTGAAGGAGGAATGCCCAGATGGAACGAAGACGGCAGCATTTATAAAGGAAAAGTTCCGGATAGAAGATAGGGACAGGGAGATGCTGCTGGATTTGTATAACAGAGGAGGATTTCACGG
Source organism: Bariatricus massiliensis (assembly GCF_900086725.1). Lineage (GTDB taxonomy): Bacteria > Bacillota > Clostridia > Lachnospirales > Lachnospiraceae > Allocoprococcus > Allocoprococcus massiliensis. The sequence continues at coordinate 490,672 of NZ_LT574836.1, forward strand.
CGGATATTATTATACAGCCAATGGCAGGGAGATGATGGCGCTGGACCGTCCGAATCACGCAGGTGTGCCAGCGGTGCGTCTGGAGCAGAGGCAGGGGAGAAAGTGGTGTGGAACTGTCCTGACAGACTTGAACCCACAGGATGTTCTGGAGCTGCCCGTGACAAAAGGGCAAGAGAAAGCAGGAAATTATACCTGTGGTTTTTCCGCGCTTAAAGGGACGAAGATTCAATTGTCATTATCGGCAGCTTGTCCGCTGAAACCGGGAATGATACTCAACAGGACGAGAAACGACAGGCTGATTCAATCACTGCGGGATCAGTATGTGGATAGAAAAATAAAAGAAAAAATTAATGGAAAATTCACTCTTTCTGCGGGTGAAATTGCTACACTTAGTATAAGCTGTGGGGAAGTGTCGGTTACGGTACAGGGTGAAATGGCACAGGAAGCTTTGAATCAGCCGATGGATGCGCAGCGGATAAGAAAGCAGCTGCAGAAAACTGGTAATACAGCATTTGAATTTGAAGAATTGGAAATCGGAATAGAAGGTAAACCGTTCATGCCTCTGCAAAGTATCAATGAGATGAGACGGGAAGCACTGGAGAAGCTTGAGCGGGCTATGGTGGAAACATTTAGAAGAACAATGCCGCAGCAGATTTCCCGGAAGCTGTCATGGACAGAGGAAGAAAAAGGACCACAGGGCAGGATACCTGAACTCTATGCGACAGCCAGTACCAGAGAGCAGCTGAGCGTACTATTTGATTCGCAGGAAGTTTCCAGAATCTATGCAGATTGCACAGTGTTCCCCACAATCTGGGAAAATCAGGATATTGTGAATCTTACGGCGCAGGCACATCGGAAGGGAAAAGAAATTTATCTTTGTATGCCTCATATTTTCCGGGAAAAGACGAGAAAACAATTTGCACAGGGGTGGGATTTGATTGAGAACGCCGGTTTTGACGGCATGCTGGTAAGAAATTATGAAAGTTTTCAATTCCTTTCCCAGAGAGGGTTTGCAAAATCTGTGATTACAGACTATAATCTATATCAGTTCAACCGGTGGGCCAAGGCATTCTGGAAGGAAAGGGGCGCCGCAGGCTTTACAGCGCCGCTGGAGCTGAATGCAGCGGAACTTAGAGAATTAGGCATATCTGCCGGCGAATTGCTTGTCTATGGATTTGTGCCTATGATAGTATCTGCCGGCTGCGTGAAGAAAACGCTGGGAAAATGTGGCAAGGGAGTCGATATTGTCGGCATTACCGACCGGTATCATAAAAAGTTTCCGGTGAAAGCAAATTGTGATTACTGTTATAATATTATGTACAACTATGCTCCGGTCTATCTCGGAGATAAGCTGGAGGAAGTATATGCACTGAATCCGGCCGCCATGCGCCTCGGTTTTACCGTGGAGAGCCGGGATGAGACAAGACAGGTGCTGGAGCTCTTTAAAAAGGCTGCGGCGGGGGACGTGGCAGAGTTTACAGGCAGGGATTTTACCAGAGGGCATTTTAAAAGAGGAATAAAGTAGGTGGAGAATTGGTAAATATTGTTGTTGAGTTGTCAAAATACTTGATGATTATTATGATTGCTATTTATACATTCGAGTGTTTTGCTGTATTTAATTTTTCGGATGAACATACGAAGCGCAGTATTATGAGGCGTCAGAATGTATTGATGTTCATGATACACTTTATCGCGTTTCTAGTCATGTATCTTCAGACGGAAGAGAAGAAGATGATAGGCTTCTATGCCATGCAGGTCGTGCTGTTTCTGGCAATTATACTGCTGTACACGAAAGTCTATCCAAAAGTATCCCGTTTGGTCGTCAATAATATGTGTATGCTGATGAGCATCGGGTTCATCATGATTACGAGACTGTCCTACAATAAGGCGGTAAAACAGCTGGTTATTGTAGCCGGTTCTGTGGCTCTGAGCCTGCTGGTACCGATTATTATCCGGAAGGTCAAGGTACTTTCTGAATGGAGGAAGTTTTACGCGGCGGCAGGTGTCGTACTGCTGGGCGTAGTATTGGTTCTGGGACAGGTAACCGGGGGGGCCATGCTCGGGTTTTCTATCGCCGGCATCAACATCCAGCCCTCCGAGTTGGTAAAGTTGATCTTTGTATTTTTTGTAGCGGCAAGCTTGAAGAAGGATACCAGCTTCCGAAACGTGGTAATTACGACCGTGATAGCGGCGGGGCATGTACTAATTTTGGTGATTTCAAAAGATTTAGGTGCGGCCCTGATTATTTTTGCGGTATATCTGGTTATGCTTTATGTAGCAACGAGGCAGCCATTGTATGTCGCCGCCGGACTTGGCGCGGGCAGTGTGGCTTCCGTGGCTGCTTATTACCTGTTCAGCCATGTGCGGGTCAGAGTTGTTGTCTGGAAGGATCCTTTCGCCGTCTATGACAGCGGAGGTTACCAGATGGCGCAGTCATTGATGGCAATCGGCACCGGCAGCTGGTTCGGTATGGGGCTTTTCCAAGGGGCAGCCGATAAAATTCCGGTAGGGGATACCGATTTTATCTTTTCATCAATCGCAGAAGAGCTGGGATTGATATTTGCCCTCTGTTTAATTTTAATCTGTGTCAGTGTATATGTGATGTTCTTGAATATTGCCATGCAGCTGCATGACAGGTTCTACAAATTAGTAGCGCTGGGACTTGGCACCTGTTATATTTTCCAGTCATTTTTGAATATTGGCGGTGTGATTAATTTTATACCTTCCACGGGTGTTACGCTGCCGCTGGTTAGTTATGGGGGAAGCTCTCTGCTCAGCACAGTGCTTATGTTCGCGACTATTCAAGGATTGTATATATTAAGAGAAGACGAGGAAGAGGATATTGAAAGAAAGAAAGAGCAGCAGTTACGGTCAAGACGATCTGGATCTCGAACTTCAGAACCTTCCGGACGAAAGCGGGCGCCGGAAGCAAAGAAAGCCTCAGCCGCAAGAAAGAGCGCAGGGGCAAAAAAGGCGCCGTCCGCAGGAAGAGCAGAAGCGGCCAAAGGCCGCAGAGCGTCCGATAAGCGCACGTCAGGAGGAGAAAGACCGCAGACGTCTCGAAAAACAAGAAGCTAAGAAAAAGAAAAGAACGAATAAAGAATTTGCCAGAGTGACCTATATGTTCGTTGTCCTGTTCTTAGTCATGGGCGGATATCTGGTCTATTTCAATGTGGTGAAAAGCAGGGAAGTGGTCAATAGTACTTACAATGTCCGGCAGGATTTGATGGCGGAGCGCGTTGTGCGGGGAAAAATACTGGACAGCGAAGGTGAAGTGCTTGCAGAGACAGTGACGGAGGAGGACGGAAGCGAGAGCAGGGAATATCCCTACGGTGACTTGTTCGCCCACGCGGTAGGGTTTGCGGACAAGGGGAAATCCGGGCTGGAGTCTGTACAGAATTTTAACCTGCTCACGTCCAACGCTTTTTTCTTGGAAAAGCTTGCCAAGGAATTCCGAGGAGAGAAAAATGTGGGGGACAACGTGGTAACTACATTGAATACCACGCTCCAACAGGCGGCCTCAGACGCTCTGGGGAACAATAAGGGCGCGGCAGTCGTCATGGAGGCCAGCACGGGAAAGATACTTGCCATGGTCTCGAAGCCTTCTTTTGATGCCAATGCAGTGGCGGCCAATTGGGAGGCACTGAACAATGACGAGAACAGTGCACTGCTGAACAGGGCCATGCTGGGGCAGTATGCGCCAGGTTCTACGTTCAAAGTTGTGACTGCGCTGGAATACATTAGGGAGCATTCGGATTACAGTAATTATACATTTGACTGTACGGGTGAATTCACGCAGGACGGTACGACCATCCACTGTTACGACAGTCAGGTGCACGGAAGCGAGGATCTTGGAGACTCCGTGGCCAATTCCTGCAACTCATCTTTTTCCAATATTGGGCTTGGGCTTGATAAAACAAAATGGAAGAACACGACGAAGGATCTGCTGTTCGACTCTAAGCTGCCCAGCGATTTGAAATACAGACAGAGCAGGTTCCGTTTAGATAAGAAGGATAGCAGCGCACAGACAATGATGACTGCCATAGGGCAGGGGGAGACGCAGGTCAGCCCTTACCACATGGCTATGATTACGGCGGCCATAGCAAATGGCGGAACATTGATGAAGCCCTATCTTGTGGATAAGATTACAAATTATACCGGAACGACGGTGAAGAAATATATGCCTGAGAAGTATGACACACTCATGACGTCCGCAGAGGCGGCACAGCTCACGGAATATATGAAGGGCGTGGTTGACTATGGGACAGGGGCGTCACTTGGGGGCGAGTCTTACACGGTGGCAGGCAAGACCGGGACCGCGGAGGTCAGTGTAGATAAACAGATGGTACATTCGTGGTTTGTTGGATTTTCTAATGTGGATAATCCGGAGCTGGTAGTCAGCGTTGTGGTGGAAGATGCCGACACGGCAAGCATCACAGGAACCAGCGTGGCGAAACAAATTTTCAATGCTTATTACTATTAAAGGCAGAAAAGGCGGCGCTTATGAGGTTTTACAAATATTTGTATGTCAGCGACAGTATGGTAAAGAGAAAAAAGAAGACAGTGAAACATCTGAGAAGCGGTAAATATCCAATAGGAACTTATATTATCGTTTTGATTGAAGAGGGGCCGAATCAGCTGGAATTCTACAACACTGCACTTCTGAAACAAAAGCTTTTAGATGACAGGCGGCAGTTTGTTGTAGGACTGGCCTCAGGATATGACGACGCGGTCTATCTGGTGGAGGAAATTGTGCGTGATGTATTTGAAAATACCGGGGATGCTGATATCCGTGCGTATATTATGAAACAAGAAGGCAGGGAGAAATAGGATATGCTACATATTATCGGGATGATTTTGAAAATCATAGGGATTATACTGGCAGTGATACTGGGAATACTAGTATTATTGATTTGTATTGTTCTCTTTGTCCCGTTGAAATATGAGATAAAGGCAAAATTCGAAGGGACTCTGGACAGCGTCAATGTTAAGTTTCGATGTTCTTGGCTACTGCATTTGCTCGCTGCCTCGTTTTCCTTTGAAGACAGAGAATTCACGTGGAAGGCAAGAGTTGTCCACAAAGTATTTGGAAGTGAAGAAACCGTATCAAAGGCTGAAGAGACGCTGAAGACCGATGTGGAAGAAGTATATAAAAAGGAGCCGGAAGTCAAGAAAGCTAAACTGCCTAAGGAAACTAGAATAGATGAGTCGGCCGTAACAATCCAAGAACGAAGGATAGAAGCGGCAGAAGACGAGAGCGAAGAAAAGGCCGGAGAAAAGACGGAAGAAAAGACGGAGAAAGAGGGTTTTTGGGTTCGGATTGAAGGTAAGTGTAAAGCACTCTGGAATAAAATCAAAACATTTTTTGAGAATATAAAATATACATTCGGGAAAATATGTGATAAGATAAAGTTATTATTGGAAAAGAAAGAGATTATTGCTGCGTTCGTCGAAGATGAGGTTCACAGGCTGGCTTTTGCTAGACTTAAAAAAGAAGCGTTCCGGCTTCTTAAATTTTTAAGACCTAAGAAATTTATGCTTAGAACTCGGTTTGGCTTCGAGGATCCCTATCATACAGGGCAGGCGCTTGCGGTTTTGAGCGTGATTTACCCGTTTTGGGGCGGACAGTTGTCGGTTGAGCCGGATTTTGAGAAAAGAATATTGGAAGGCGAACTGCTCATAAACGGGAAAATCAGGACAGTATACGCGCTGATCGCGGCGTGGAATCTCTTTTGGGATAAGAATGTGAGAAAGCTCTATACGGATGTAAAAAGTATGGGCAATAAGGTATAAACAGAATCAGTAAAGTAGGAGGAAAGTCAGATGTCAGCAGATAATCAGTTCAAGGAAACAATGGATTCCCTGTTCCAAGGGATGAATGGAGTCGTTTCATCAAAAACAGTCGTGGGAGACGCGATTCATATAGGGGATACCATTCTCTTACCTCTCGTAGATGTCTCATTCGCGGTTGGGGCAGGCGCTTTTAATGCGGAGAAGAAGGAGCGGGGAGCCGGGGGACTGGGCGGTAAGATGACGCCTTGTGCGGTTCTTGTCATTCAAAATGGAAGTACGAAACTTGTCAATATCAAGAATCAGGACACTATGACAAAGATACTTGACATGGTTCCGGATGTAATCGATAAGTTCCGTTCACCAAAAGAGGAAAAGATGACGGAGCAGGATGTGGCAGATATTCTTAACGATGCGGATATAGCCGCGGAGGCGGCAGCAGAAGCTGCGTACACAGAGACCGCGGCGGAAGATTAAAAGAATCTAGGAATAATGTGTCTGGCTGTTCATATACTGTATAAAAGACAGTGAAGGCGGAACAGGGCGTTTTGAAGCGGGTAATTGGTTTTGCGTTATTCTTTATAGCAGTGGGGATGGTAATCATGATGTTCCTGCCGAATATATTGATAGGTATTTTGATTGTAGGAGTGTGCCTTCTGGTTGGTTATCAGCTGTTCTGTGGAAGTTAGAGTTGATAGAATGATTAATTATGTTAAATTATGCTCAAAATAGAAATAATAAAGAAAAAAGCCTTGCGGTACGCAGGGCTTTTGTGTTATACTACTAACGTTGCAAAAAAACACGTATGTGGTTTATCTCAACGGTGCCAACGCATAAATGCACGGCTTTGAGACATAAGCATACGGAAGCTAAAAACCAAATGGAGGAAAGAAACATGAGCGTTATTTCAATGAAACAACTTTTAGAAGCAGGTGTTCATTTCGGACATCAGACAAGAAGATGGAACCCTAAAATGGCAGAGTACATCTACACAGAGAGAAACGGTATTTACATTATTGACTTACAGAAATCCGTTGGCAAAGTAGATGAGGCATATCAGGCAGTAGCTGATATCGCGGCTGAAGGCGGCACAATCCTTTTTGTTGGTACTAAGAAACAGGCTCAGGACGCTATCAGAACAGAAGCTGAGCGCTGCGGAATGTTCTATGTAAATGAGAGATGGCTTGGCGGTATGCTCACAAACTTCAAGACAATCCAGAGCAGAATCAACCGTCTGAAAGATATCGAGAGAATGGCAGAAGACGGAACATTTGACGTACTTCCTAAGAAAGAAGTTATCGCTCTCAAGAAAGAATGGGAAAAATTAGAAAAGAACCTTGGTGGAATCAAGGATATGAAGAGAATACCGGATGCAATCTTCGTAGTTGACCCGAAGAAAGAAAGAATCTGTATTCAGGAAGCACACACACTTGGAATTCCGCTTATCGGTATTGCAGATACAAACTGTGACCCGGAAGAACTTGATTATGTTATCCCGGGAAATGACGACGCTATCAGAGCAGTTAAGCTTATCGTATCTAAGATGGCTGATGCTGTAATCGAAGCTAATCAGGGAGCAGCAGAAGAATATTACGAAGAAGCTGAAGCAGTAGAAGAAACTGTAGAAGCATAGTCAGTAATTTCTAGTAAAATATAGATGGAGGATACAATCATGGCAATCACAGCAAGCATGGTAAAAGAATTAAGAGAAATGACCGGAGCAGGTATGATGGACTGCAAGAAGGCTCTTAACGAGACGAACGGAAATATGGACGAAGCTGTTGAATACCTCAGAAAGAACGGACAGGCTAAAGCTGAGAAAAAGGCTGGAAGAATCGCAGCTGAAGGTATCGTTATGGCTGAAGTAAAAGATGACAAGACAGCGGCAATCGTAGAGGTTAACTCTGAGACAGACTTTGTTGCCAAGAACGCAGAATTTCAGGGATTTGTTAAAGCGGTTGTTAATCAGGCTCTGGCTACAGACGCAGCAGATATGGATGCTTTCTTCGCAGAAGCATGGAATGAAGACGCGTCCAAGACAGTGAAGGACGTTCTTACAGAAAAGATTTCTGTAATCGGTGAGAACTTAAATATCAGAAGATTTGAAAAAGTAGTGACAGACGGATGTGTAGTTTCTTATATTCATGGCGGCGGACGTATCGGCGTTCTCGTAGAAGCTTCTACAGATATAGTGAACGACGAAATCAAAACCTGTCTGAAGAATGTGGCTATGCAGGTTGCAGCTATGTCACCGAAATATGTATCCCGCGATGAAGTATCTCAGGAATACATGGAGCATGAAAAAGAAATCCTTCTTGCACAGGCTAAGCTTGAGAATCCGAACAAGCCGGACAATATTATTGAGAAGATGATTATCGGACGTCTCAACAAAGAGATGAAAGAAATCTGCCTTCTGGATCAGGTTTATGTTCAGGACAGCGAATTGACTGTTGCTAAATATGTAGAGAAGGTAGCAAAAGAAAACGGAGCTAACGTAGCAGTTAAGAGATTTGTTCGTTTTGAGACAGGCGAAGGTCTGGAAAAGAAAAATGAAGATTTCGCTGCTGAAGTGGCTGCTCAGATGGGAAACTAATCTGAATTATATCTTTAACCTTTATAAGCCCCACAAATGGCGTGTATGCGTTATTTGTGGGGCTTTTTTGCAACTTAAGACAAATAAGTGAGGAAAGGCTGTTATGAAAATCAAAGAGCGGGCAGTAAAATTAAAGTTACAGATTCCGGCAGTATTTTTAGCACTAAAGGATAGGCGGACCCCTTGGTATGCGAAAGTATTGGCAGGGATAACCGTTGCGTATGCGTTTTCACCGGAACAAAGTATGGAACGTGCCCAAAATCTGTGGAGTGGCGGGAAACCGAAAAAATGGTATTTTGCGATTCCTATTGTACTCATTTGGGGGATAATCATATTGCTCATCATAAAACTATTTGCGTAATCAATAGCGTCTCACAGCGGTATATGCTACAATAAAAGTAGTACTATGAACGTGAGATTTATAAGAAATGCGTAAAAGGAGGAATGAGGATGGATGCAAGATTAGAACCGTTGTTTACACCTTGGAAAATCGGAAACTGTGAGATTAAGAACCGGATTGTGTTGACATCGATGGGAGGAACCAATCTCCTAGGCTGGATGGAAAAGAACCATTTTGATGAGGACGGGGCGCGCTTTATCATGGAGGTCGCTAGGAATCATGCGGGGCTGGTCCTGCCGGGATGCCAGCCGGTCTACAATCCTATGTTCGGGCAATGGCTTTACAAGAACAAGAAAATGTATGAAGATTTGAAAAACTGGATGCCGGAGTTTCATAAGACAGGAGCTAAATTGTTCGTCCAGCTGACAGCGGGATTTGGCCGGTCATTTACAATCAGTGAGCTGATGGAGAAGCTCTACACGAACAAGTTCCTGCGTGTGGTGTCCAAGCCTTTTATGAATCTGGATAAAATAACTGCATCCGCAAGTCCGTCTCCAAACCGTTGGTCAGACAAGGTACCGTCAAGGGAGATGACGGTGGAAGAGATTCATGAATTCGTAGATGCCTTTGCCAAATGTGCGAAACTGCTTCAGGACGCGGGGGTGGACGGCGTGGAGATTCATGCGGTCCACGAGGGATATCTTCTGGATCAGTTTACGTTAAAATATGTGAATCACCGTACGGACGAATACGGGGGTTCCTTTGAAAACCGCTACCGCTTTGCCGTGGAGACCGTGCAGGCCATCAAAAAAGTGTGCGGGAAAGAGTTTCCGGTATCCCTGCGTTACAGTGTGCGCTCCATGACGAAGGGATTCCGGGAGGGGGCTCTGCCCGGAGAGACTTTTACCGAGGCGGGGAGAGATATGGAGGAGTCCCAGAAGGCTGCTAAATACCTGCAGGAGGCTGGATATGATATGCTGAACTGCGACAATGGAACATACGACGCGTGGTACTGGGCACATCCGCCTATCTACATGCCGGAGAACTGCAATCTGCAGGATGTAGAACATATCAGGAAGTATGTAGATATTCCCGTTGTATGTGCAGGACGGATGGAGCCGAGAACGGCAGCGGATTCTATTGCGGCGGGAAAGATAGACGGGGCCGGGTTTGCCCGTCAGTTTTTGGCAGACCAAGCATGGGTCACAAAGATGATGGAGGGGAGAGAGGAAGATATCCGTCCCTGTATACTATGTCATAACGGCTGTTTTAATATGTGCCATTATAAAGGGGTACCCAATGACCAAGAACTCTCTGACAGTCTTCATTTGGCGCGCTGTGCGGTCAATGCGGAGGTCATGCAGTGGAATAAACATTACATAAAAAAGGCCGATTCTTCTAAAAAAGTGCACATTATCGGCGGCGGTCTGGGCGGCATGGAGGCAGCCAGAGTGTTGAAGATGAGAGGGCATGAGCCAGTCATCTATGAGAAGGGCAGTGTGCTCGGCGGGACATTTATTCCGGCAAGTGCAGAATCTTACAAAGATAAGCTGAGAAGCCTTCTTGTCTGGTACAGAAGGCAGATGGAGACAATGGGCATAGAAGTCCATCTAAATGAAGAGATTAAAGATACGGCACAGTTCGGCAGTGACCCGATTATCGTTGCAACGGGAGCCGTCCCCAGAATCTTGAAAAAGGTACCGGGGCATGAGCGGATGATCGAGGCGTGTGAGTATTTGAACGGCGCTGAGGTGGGCGAGGTAGTCGCCGTCATCGGCGGAGGATTGACCGGGTGTGAGATTGCGTATGAATTGGCGCTGAAGGGGAAGAAGCCGGTCATCGTGGAGATGAAGGACGATTTAATCTCACAGAAGGGAGTGTGCCTTGCCAACAGCTCTTATCTGCGGGAATGGTTTGCCCTCCACCAAGTGCCGGTTTATCTGGAGACGACGCTGAAGGAAGTGAAGGAAGATGCCGTCATCTGCCGTGCGAAGGATGGAAAGGACGTGGAGATCGCATGCGATTCTGTCATCAGCTCTGCGGGTTATATTTCTGCTCCGTTGACAGAAATAGGAAGAAATGCATATCTGGTGGGCGACTGCCTTCAGGTAGGGAACCTGCGCTCCGTAATTTGGAGCGCCTATGAAGCAGCGATGAAGATTTGACCTTCGGAATTGAGGTGGAAGAAGATGAAATATAAGATGAAGCTGGACGCACAGCAGGAAGCCATTTTAAAGGGAGAAAAAGGCGATGTCATGGCAAAGGTGATGGAGACGATGGTTCGTTATGGCGAACTGTTCGGAGCCGATTCCATGGTTCCTATCACAAGCAGGTACAATCACCTTGTCACATCCTTTGGGCTGAAAGCACTGGGTCCGGTCTATGATTTGATGGAAAAACTGATTGATGCGGGATGCCTGTCGCAGCAGAAATTCACGGCAGACCCCCGTCCGCTGGACAAAAAGGTGCCCAGCTCCTTCATACAGAATATTGTGTTTCAACATTTTATGTACAGCAAACAGGAGTATTATGAGAATCAGTTACAGCAGCTGGGGCTGTTGGAGAAGGATGCGTTTACGTGCACCTGCTATATGGATGAGGTGGGAAATACGCCCCGGCAGGGGGAGGTTCTTTCTTGGTCGGAGTCTTCTGCGGTTGTGTATGCCAACTCCGTTCTTGGAGCCAGATGTAACCGTAATTCCGGAATCATTGATTTGATGGGGGCGGTGGTAGGATATGTGCCGTATTTTGGACTGCTGACGGACGAAGGGCGCAAGGCGGACTGGGTCGTGGAAATCAAGACAACGAAAAAGCCGGAAGCACAGCTTCTAGGTTCGGCCATAGGCATGAAAGTGATGGAAGATGTGCCTTATATTGTCGGTCTGGATAAGTGGCTCGGCACACTGGACGATGATGCCAAAACATATCTGAAAGATTTTGGCGCGGCGACGGCGTCCAATGGCGCGGTAGGCCTGTACCATGTGGAAGGAATCACGCCAGAGGCTGTTTCGCAGGGGCGGGCTCTGGTAAGAGAAGACGCTAAGGTGTATGTGGTGGACGATGCGGAGCTTAAGCGGATATACGACGGCTATCCGGTTATTTGGAAAAACAAGGACGCCCGTCCGAAGCTCTGCTTTATGGGATGCCCCCATATGAGCTTGAACCAGCTGGTGAGCTGGACCGAGAAGGTGGAGCAGTCCTTGAAGGAGGCGGGAAATGCCAAGGTGGTCATTCCTACCGTATTTACGGCCGCGCCGGCAGTTCTGAGGAAATTCAAAGAGACAGATTATGCCGGAAGATTGGAGAAAACCGGAATCATTGTCTCGGATATCTGTCCGCTGATGTATATGAACAATCCGCTGAGTACAAGTATGCCGGTCATTACATCGAGCAATAAGCTGCGCACCTATACAAGTGCTAGATATTATACGGACGATGAGATTCTGCAGCAGATTACAAAAGGAGGGAATGTGTGATGAAGAGTTTTCAAGGAAGAGTTGTCACTCCGGGAGAAATTACCGCTCAGGCACTGGTGTCCCACGGCGGTTTGAATACACTTGCCTCATTCCAAAAAGCGCTCCAGTTCGGGGACAAAAAGGCGACCTGCGGAGATCAGAATAACGCGGACTTGTACGGAAAACAGATGGCAGGAAAGGCACTCTGCCTGCCGAGGACCATAGGCTCGACGACGGGTGGTCTGGTACTGTATTGTGCCTGCTCCATGAAACGGCAGCCGGCTTGCATGCTGTTCTCGGAACCGATAGATTCTCTGGCCGCGGCGGGAGCGGTTCTGGCGGATGTCTGGCTTGAGGATGTGTCCATGCCGGTGATAGATTCGCTGGGGGAGGAATTTTTAGATTATGTCAAGGATGAGATGACCATTGTTATTAAAGAAAACGGCATGGTAGAAATCAGTGATTAATATAGATAAGGGAAGCGTCCTTGGCGCTTCCCTTATTTAATCTCATCCTGCTTTTCATTGTCACAATATCGTGATAATTCTGTAATTGTGGGATAAAATAGGATATAATTACAGGAAAGAGAAGACTTGATGTGAGGGAGATTATGCAGAAGATATTAGTAGTGGAAGATGACAGAGAGCTGAATCAAGGCATCTGTTACGCTTTGAGTAAGGAAGAATATACAACATTATCCGCAAATTCTATCAAGGAGGCAAGGGAGATTTTTGTGAAAGAAGATGTTGATTTGGTGCTTTTGGACGTGAATCTGCCGGATGGAGAAGGTTTTTCCTTTTGTGGATGGCTGAAACAGCAGAGAGAGGTTCCGGTCTTGTTTCTGACGGCAAGAGACTTGGAGGAAGACGCACTGAGGGGCTACGAGCTGGGAGCCGAGGATTATATAACAAAACCTTTTTCTATGAAAATCCTGAAGCAGAAAATCAAGGTAGTCCTTAAGCGTGGACAGAACGGGGCCAAACATATATTTGATGATGACTATTTGATAATTGACTTTGATGCGGCAAGAGTTGAGGTAGGAGGACAGGAGTGTGCGGTAACGCCTACAGAATTCAGGCTGCTTCGCCTATTCACGGAACATGCGGGGCAGCTTCTGACTTACTCCATTCTACTTGAGCGTATATGGGACAGCGGAGGGCAGTTTGTGGACAAGCATGCGCTGGCTGTCAATGTGAACCGGCTGCGGGGGAAAATCGAGGATGAGAACCATAAATATATTTCTAACGTATACGGGATGGGATACCAATGGCTGAAATAGTAATAGCGGCAGCGCTCCTTTTGGCGGCCGTGATTATAATGGGAATAATGATGTATATTTTAAAAAGAGATATTTATACATTTTCTGAGAGACTGGAGCGCTGCCTCGACGCAATCGTCTCAGACGAAAGTATCGAAGCTCTGGCAGATAGCGGAGGAGATACGCTGTGGAGTAAAACATACGATAAGCTGGCCCAGATATATACTGTATGGCGCCGCAGAAGCGAAGACAATCTTGAGGAAAAGAAAAAAATTAAAGCATTGATTTCTGATATCTCCCACCAGACGAAAACCCCAATTGCTAACATGAAGATTTATCTTGAGATAATGCAGGAGGAAGAGCCGATATCCGAGAAGGAGAAAGAATTTCTTTTAAGGATGGAGGAGCAGACCGACAAGCTAGATTTTCTCCTGCAGAGCATGGTGAAAATGTCACGTCTGGAGACGGGGATTATCGAAATCCACAAGCAATCCACCGGTTTGTATGAGACGATTGGACTTGCGATGGCAGCGGTAGTACCAAAGGCAGAAAAAAAGAATATTGATTTACATGTCCACTGTGATGAGAAGCTTCAAGTGAGCCATGACAGAAAATGGACAGAAGAGGCGATTTTTAATATTCTGGACAATGCAGTGAAATATACAGGGGAAGGCGGAAACGTCCATATATGTGTGTCCGTGCAGGACATATTTACAAAAATCAGCATCAAGGATACGGGAAAAGGTATTTTACCCGAGCGGCAGGCAGAAATATTTACCAGATTTTATAGGGAGCCGGAGGTGGCGGAGCAGGAAGGCATCGGTGTCGGCCTCTATCTGGCCAGAAAAATCGTAACCTTGCAGAATGGCTATATTGAGGTTCACTCTGTACCGGGAGCAGGCTCTGATTTTCAGATATATCTGCCGGGCGGCGGATTGACGGGGGAAGAATAAATGGAATCTATGATTGTTAGTACGGAGAGATTAAAGAAATACTACAGGCTGGGAGCCGGTACTGTGAAGGCGCTGGACGGAATCGACTTCTGTGTGAAGGAAGGCGAGTTCGTGGCTGTCACCGGAAAATCCGGAAGCGGAAAAACTACACTTTTACAGATGCTGGGAGGACTTGACCGTCCCACTTCAGGCACTGTGCATGTAGATGGAAAGAATCTGGCCGAGATGAGCAAAGACAGCCTGACCGTGTTCCGCAGAAGGAAGGTAGGGTTCATCTTTCAGAATTATAATCTGGTGCCTGACTTGACTGTCTATGAGAATGTTGTCTTCCCGATAGAATTGGATGGAGCATATATCGACAGGGACTATATTGAGCGCATTCTTTTCATGTTGAAACTTCAGAAAAAAACGGAGGCGCTTCCCCATATGATTTCCGGAGGTGAGCAGCAGAGGGCGGCCATTGCCAGAGCGCTCGCCACGAAGCCGTCCATTATACTTGCAGATGAGCCTACCGGTAATCTGGACACTGTGGCAAGCCACGATGTGCTGGGACTCTTAAAGATGGCCGCGGAAGAATTCCGGCAGACGATCGTACTGATAACCCACGATCAAGATATCGCGCAGATGGCAGACCGGATCGTGCGCATTGAAGATGGCAGAATCGTGAAGGGATGTGGAATGGATGCTGGCGAATAATAACCGTACCATCATTTCTCACATGGCTGTACGTGTGCTCAAGCGCAATAAACGGCGGTATGGATTCCTTGTCACCGCAGTCGTGCTGGCCACGTTTATGGTGTTTTCAACGCTGACTGTGGGGGAGACGTATTTCAAAATGGAATATATACAGAACCTCCGCAGCAGAGGCGCTGATTACGATGCGATGGTCGTGGGAGGAATCGGGGAAGAACAAAAAAGATTATGTCAGGAACAATTGGGCGTAGCAAATGCAGGGATGACGGCTTATTCAGGTTCTATCGCATCGGCCGGAAATAACATACCACTGCGGGCGGGGCTTGTATGGGGGGACGAAGATTACTGGGAGCAATTAAAAAAACCGGTGTTAAAAAAGCTGGAGGGAAGATATCCGCAGAAGGAAAATGAGATTATGGTAAATGCGGAAATCATGGAAAAAGCAGGGCTTGGAGACATAAAGACCGGGGACACGCTTACATTGACTTATGAAAAGCTTGAAGAACGAGTCACAAAAGAGTTTCAGGTTTCCGGCGTATTTTCTGAATATGGCAATGAGAAAATATTTTATGTGTCAAAGTCATTCTATGAACAGTCTGGATATAAGCTTGGCTATGACGGAATGCTCTATATAAAGTTTACACATCCTATTGTGCCGAAAGGAATGCAGGAGGAACTGGGGGAGAGCCTGCACCTCAATAAGCGTCAGGCTGTCATCATGACGGCGGAAACAGAAAAGACGGTGGGAATACTGGTGGGGCTGGCCAGTCTTGTGCTCTTCACCTGTCTGAGCGCGTGGCTGCTAATTTACAATATCCTCTACTTGTCGGTCTCTGGAAATATCCGTTATTATGGCTTGATGCAGACGCTCGGGATGACAGAGGGGCAGATACGTTTGTTTTGGAAGAAACAGATGTTCCGTTTAGGAAGTGTGGGAATTACGGGCGGAATCCTTTTAGGAGCGGGCGTTTCTTTCCTTTTGATTCCGGGTATTGTAAAAGGGCTGGGGATACAAGAAAAAAATGTAGAAGTTTCCTTTCAGCCTGCCGTGCTGGCACTGAGCGTTTTGCTGGCTGGGATTACGCTGTACTCTGGAAGCAGAAAGGCCGTGAAAGTGGCAGCATCGGCAGCACCTGTGGATGCATTGGGATATTACAATTATACTGGGAAGAAGCAGGGGGAAGGCAGGCACAAAAGCAAAAGCGGACGACTTTTGTGGAGGCTGGCATGGCGGCAGATGTGTCAGGATAAGAAAAAAGCGGCGGTTGTCACACTATCCCTTGCGGCAGGCCTGTCTGTCTTTCTCTGTATGACAGTACTGATCGAAAGCCATGGAGCCAGAACGATTATGCCCAATTATATGGACGCGGATATGGTGATACGCAACGATACACTGTATGCCGAAGATGAAGGCAGATGGACGCAGATTATGGACAGCGGCTTTATCAGTGATTTGGAGAGTGACGAAGGGATTGCTGGGGTGGATGTGCTTCTGGGAGCTAAGATGATTGTTCCGTGGGAGCCCGAATTTTCTGATATCTGGATGAGAGAATATTATGATATGTGGATTTACGCCAAGACTTATGAGGAGATTGTGGGCGATTATAAGCAGAATCCGGAACAGTTCTATTCTTTTGTCAAGGGGATTGATGAAGAAGAACTGGACTATATTAATTCTACGCTGGATACACCTGTCGAGAAAGAGCCGTTCTTGGAAGGGAAAAGCTGTATACTATACAGAAGTGGGCTGAGCCTAGGCATGGATACGTTTCAAGGGAAGCGTGTCACATATTATCTGGATGAGGAGAATGCCTTCCCCTATCAAATGGACATCGCAGGCCTGACCGATGATTCTTATTATGGAGGTGTTCAAGGCAAGGCTCCCGTAGTGATTGTGAGCAGTTCCTTTTTAAAACAAATTTCTGACAATCCATATATTCTGAAGGTGAATATCCATTATCAGGAGGGACAGGAAGCAGAGGCCGAGAAAAAGATTAAAGGGCTCATAGAAGAAAGCCCTTATGTAGATGAAATTTCTTATGATTCTAAAATTGAGGGAATAGAAAAGGCAGAAGAAGCGCAGGGGAACATAAGAATTGTAGGAATAGGAATTACGGTGATACTAGTCTGTATCGGGCTCATGAATTATGTTAATACTGTTTTGGCAAATATTCAGAACAGGCAGGCGTCATTCCGAATTATGGAGAGCGTGGGGATGACGGGAAGACAGCTCAAAGGCATGCTGATTCTTGAGGGGATTATGTTCGCGGCGGGAGCATTGCTGATAACGGCTACAGCGGGGGTAACAGTCACTTACTTTACTTATCAGTCGATGAATTATATGGACAATACCTTTCGGATTCCACTGCTTCCGGCCGCAGGGGCCGCGGCTGTGAGTCTGGCTCTATGCGTTGCGGTACCGCTTGTGTTCGAGAGCCTGCGGAAGAGAGTAGAAGACAAGCGTCAGTACCGGTAAAAAGCGTGCAGAATTGGGAAAAAGGGGAAATAGATTTCCTCCTCTTGGTAAAATGTGAAAGACAAGCAATGTCTAGACATTTTGCCAAGGGGAGGAAATTTTTATTATGAAGAAGTTAAAACGTATTTTGGCATTCATATTAGTTTTGGGAATGGTGATAAATAACGCGGCCTTTGTGCGGGCTGAAGAGACAGGAATAGAGGTAGACAACCGGTTGACGGAGACCGGCGAGGAGAAGAAAGAGGCACAGGGATCAGGGGGGCAGGAAGTGGGACAGACTGTAGAAAAGACGCCGGGAGAAGAGCAGGAGGACGAACCCTCCAATGAGGAAGCTACAGACCTGAAAATCGATGGGAGTCAGGAACCGGAATCTGAGAAAAGAACAGCTGTCGACTGGACCGGTAACCAAGAAGTGTTACAGCTTGATTGGAGCGATGTGAGTTTTCGGCAGGCAGGACAAGAGCCGGTAACTGTGAGCAAGGTGGACAACTGCTTGGATTTGTCGGCTATGAATCCAGATACATTGGAGGCACTGCAATTCACTGCAGGGTTTGCTTTTTTGCGGGATGGAATGGAGGGTGGCTTTCAGGAAGGAGACACTTTTCAATATACACTTCCCGGAGAATATATTATGTTAGAGGATATTCCACAGCCTGTGGATATGTATCTCAGTAATCAGTACGGGAGTCGAAATCAGGAGAGAATCGCAGTATACACAGTAACAGATAACATAGTGACCGTCACTATGACAGCGGAAGTAGCGCTTATGCCGGAGGGAAATCAGCAGGGAGCCATGCAGCTGAAGGCGAAGCTTAATATGGAGCATTTGGGCACAGGGACAACAACGGTAAAAGCGGTCTTACAAAATGACAGAGTGACCGAGATTGTACTGCCCGCAAAGGCGGCTGCTGTAGACGAGAATACAGAGTCGGTGGTTCTCGCAGAAGAGCCTAGTGTAAAGAATGCAAAGACTGGGGAAATCTGGGGTGACTACAAGGACGAAACAGTAAAAAAGGAATGGATTGATAACAACGCCACATACAGACCCAGCCTATTGAAGGATGAGCTGCTCGATATGGAATACAGTATGGACGGCGGCGCTAGCTGGCAGTCATGGTCAAAGGGAGCGCTTGGCATTGAGAAGCCCATGTCTGAGTGGGCGGATGAAGGGATTGCATCTGTAGAAGCGGGGGGTGTGGGATTTGAGACCTACCGAATCAACCTGCCTCATACAGATGGCACAAATGAAATCAGTTATAGATTTCAGGAAAATCAGGTCAAAGTCAAGGAAAAGGGGTATATTCCTTTTGGACAGGACGGTGTGTTTCAGAATATCATCACCACAAATCAGACCTTCCAGATTCTCCTGAATACAGGAGCTGTCACCAAGTCTATCCATGATTTCAAGGGAGAGATTAAGCTTTTTGGGAAAAACGCAGATGGAACGCCGTTCGTTAAGTCGCTGGCGGATTTGGGAGGGGACGTAACAATAGAGGAAAGCACTGGGAAAGCGACCATTCACAATCTCCCGAAGTTCACGGTTGAACAGGAGGAAATTGTCTGGAGCCTTGATATGACAGATGCCTCTGCACAGCCTGATACAGGCGATGTAGGCGACCGTTACACTGTTTCCTACGATAATGCTGCGTCCTCCAATTTTGGCACTGTCACAGATAAATGCCATGAAGGCGGCAGCCTGATTATTTCACTTACAGGAAAGACGAACTATCAGGCCACGAAGCATTGGCTGGACGACAAAACAGGAGAAAGGCCTGAAGCGGCGCTGTATTTGTGGAGGTATTCACAACGCGAAGGCTCGGATTACACAACGGCATCTATGGTAAAGAACCCGAATCCCGACAAGGCTGAAAATATTTGGTGGACGCTGGACAATACAATAGATGAGGAAACCGTAAAGACCGAAGCCAAGGACATAGCGCCGGAGGGATTGGACAAGTATGACCCGGAGGGGTATCGGTATGTTTATTTTACAAGAGAAGAGTTGGCCGGAAGCGGCTATACACAGCAATTTGGAGTTTACAATCCGGTGGACAAGGAGATAAAGGAAACTGAGGACATGCTTCCAGAAGGGATGGACGAACGTGTGCAGGGAGACACCTCTGTCTATAACAATGGACATATCAGTAATCTGCGGACGGACACATCAGTGGCTGCCGTGACAAAGCGGTGGGAGGCAGCGTCCTTCCAGTCACAGCTGGAGGATGTGGTTGTGACTTTTATGCTCCAGCAGCGTACAAAAGACAGTGCGGAATCCGGTTGGCAGGAAACCGGCGAGACAGCGGTCATGGATGGATTCTTTGCGGAAAAATTGACTCAGACTATAACAAAGGATATGCCGAAGTATGACCAGAGTGGTATGGAATTGGAGTATCGTTGGGTAGAAAGCAATGTGGAGCAGGGGGATTTTGATACCCAATTCACACCTAATGAAGACGGAACAGCAGACTTTGTTCTGAAACAGAAGGATGCCAGTGGAGAGGAACAGGAGGTCGCATACAAATCCCTCTTAGAGGCAGATGGAATCATTACGAATAAAATAGCAGATAAAACAGATTATCAGGTGGAGAAAATCTGGAATGATGCGGTAGACCACAGTAAGGATACGATTACGGTTGTGCTGTATCGTGACAACAAGAGATATGCCCAGTATGCGTTCGGAGCAGATGTAAAGTCTGCCGAGGTGGTGGGACAAACAGCGGAGGCGGTCAGTGACGGGGCGACGGGAGAAGTCGTAAGCTCTTGGAACATGCGGTTTGACAATCTGCCGAAGTATGACGACACAGGACATAAGTATACATACTATGCAGAAGAGGAGCCATTGTCAGGGTACCATGCATCCTACGAGTATGATATCGAGAACCGAAAAGCAAAGATTACAAATACACCGGGAACCGGCGGTAATGTTATCCGCGTCCGCAAAGATTGGATTGACGATGGCGATGACACACATCGTCCCCCGATTAAAGTAGAGGTCTATAATAAGTACGACCATTCACAAATATATGCCAAGGAAGTGTGGCTTAAAGAATCACACTATTGGTGGCAGGAGGTGGCCGTGCCCGAAGGCATAACTCTGGAAGACTGCGCCATAGAAGAGATATCCACGAATCAGATTCAGGTGGACGGTAATTTTGCGGACACAGAACACCATAAGTATCAAGTGCAGTACGGTATAGACGAAGAGCGGCAGATGCTGACAGTCACAAACCGTAGAATAGGATTGATTGATATAACGGTTCGTAAATACTGGGTGGATGATGATAACAAAAAGGGAGACCGGACATCGGACGCCGAACTGAAACTAAGCTGTAATGAGTATCCGGACGCAGTTTCAGACAGCATTGCCAATGGCACCATAACAGTTGGGGATGCGAAAGATTGGCCAATACAGGACAAGGACGGTAATCCTGTCGGGTCACGCCAGAGCGTCCGCACGGTTCATGACGCAGGTGCAGGATACAGTGAGTATTACTTTTTTAATCTTCCCAAATATGATGATACCGGAAAAGTGCTTCACTATTCTGTGGAAGAGGTGAACGGCAGTCAGAACGAATATACAGTCAATATTCAAGAAGTATCTTATCAGGTGGGGGCGCAGCATTCCAGTGATGAACAGGAGATAGAGATTACCAATAAAAAGTCAGCGTCTAAGCCGGTGAAGTTCTATAAGCTCTGGAAAGACCAGTATAGCTTTGAGAAAGGAACCCGACCGGATATTTATCTTGAATTATACAAGACTGTCGCAAATTCTGACGGGACAGAAGGGATTCAGCCTGTAGGAACATATATTGACAGAAAGTGGATTCGCGATTCGGAGAATGAAGATTATCTCTGGACTTGTGATTTTGGTGAACTGCCCAAGTACGATGAGAACGGCAGGGAAATATTCTATTATGCAAAAGAGCAGACAAAAGTAAACGCAGAGGCGTTTGATTATGTGACAGATATTGACGCTGTCTATGATGTGGCAGGTATTTACAAACAACAGTATGGAAACGCAGGAACAGAAAACCTCGTGGGGATGGCGGATGATACGAGTCAAGTGCTCAAAGAAAACGGAACCTTCGTGAACCGAGTAGGAAAAACTATCATTATTTCTGGTAAAAAGATTTGGAAAAATGTTCCGGCAGGATTTCCGGATGCGGATTTTCCTAAGCTGACAATCCATGTGGATCAAGTGCAGCCGGGCCGCAGCATTTCGCAGAGGGCATTCGGTTCATCAGCACTACCTTTACTGGAGGGATTTAGATTAGAAAAGCTGTTAGCCCAAAGCAAGACAACAGGGACAGAATTGGCAGAGACAGCGGAACTCACAAGAATTCCGGGCACTAATAATTTCACCTTCCAAATCTCTGCTGATAAGAATGGGAAACCGATTCCGAAGTACGATGACAATGGGGCTCTGTACCAATATGAAGTGAGAGAGACCGTGGAGGACGAAGCACATCTGGGTACTGTTTACGAGAGTCTGCCAGGGGAAGTCAACAACTATATCATTACCAATACTTATGAGACGAAAGACGCTAAAAATACCGGAGAGTTGAAAGCAGAAAAAAGCTGGTTCGGCATCAGCAGCACATCAGAATATCAGTATCCGGCAGTGGATTTCAAGCTGTACCGCCAGTATATGTCAAAGGACAGTACGAAAAACACGGATAAGATTTCAATTTTAGGAGTAGAGAAACGAGTGACGGCTCCGGAGCTGGTGGACGAAAAGCGTCTCGACAGTGGAAAGAAAAATACTGGGGAGGTGGAATTTGATACCGGAAAGCTGCGTATTTATGCACCCAACGGCAATCCATATTATTATTATGTAGAGGAAACCATTTTAAATGGTTACGAAACGAAGACAGGCGGCGTGCAGTCGCAAAAGTCTCAGTATCTGAGTCTGGAAGGGACGGCAAAGGGTTCTGCCGCATTCGAAAATAGTTACAAAGACCCACAGGAGAAGGTGGCAATTACAGGAACCAAAGAATGGAAGGATTACAGTAACGCTTTTGGGACTCGTCCGTCAGCGGCAGAATTTGCGAACGCATTACAGATGGAGCGGTATACGGATGCACAGAGCGGCAAAGGCGGCGCACCGGCAATAGAAAGTCAACCGGTACAGCTTCAGACGGATGACGCTTCCGCCCCATACTATTTTGCGTGGTCCGATACCGAAGGCGACAGCTGGAGCTACACCATCTCCAACTTAGACAGATACGCACCCAGCAGTATGCCGTGGAAATATCGTATTACCGAGACCGTTCCCCAAGGCTATGCGAATGAACATAATAAGATAAATTCCGCCAAGGGCAGTGTTGGGGCGGACGGAACTATCACAATGCCCACACTCACAAACACAAATTCAAAAACGGTGTCTCTGACAAAAAGCTGGCAGGATGACAACGCTTACGGACAGCGCCCGGTTTCCATCGACTTAGAATTATGGGTGAAGATAGGAGAAGGACAGTGGCAGACTGCCCAGAGCAGTTTCCAAGCATATAATGCTCCGGACGATGTGAAAAATCAGTATACCTACACGCTCACGGAGAAGGACAAGAAGAATAATACATGGAAGCACACCTTTTCTAATCTTCCGGCCTACGTAAGTCAAGGTGGACGAAATCTGGAATGCCAATATCAGGTGATTGAAGTGAAAGCCGGAGATTATACGGTGGATCAAACAAGCCCAGAGTTCGAAGTTACAGATTCAGGAGCGACATATCCGGCCGCAGGCCCTTATGTACCGTCCGGCGGGAATACGTCTGCCGGAACTACCATCAGTAACAAAATCAACGAAGATGCCACAGGGTATATCAAGCTCTCCAAGACATGGACGGACAGAGGGAATATCTATGATACCCGCCCGGCGGTTCCGGATACAAAGGATACATGGAAGACAGATTACGTGCTGTACAGAAAGGCGGGAACAGGCGCTTGGGAGCAGGTCAAGACGTCTGACGAGAACTATATCATTCTCCGAATCGAAGGAAAGTATGGAGAAGATGCAAAAGAACGGCAGTATGGGCCGTTCCAGAAAGTAGACGCAGAAGGCAATACATACAGCTATGCGGCGATAGAAGTCCCGGTGGCAGGCTATGGAAAGACAGAGACGATTGTTCCGGAAACGGACAGTCTGCCGAATATTGAAGAGGCTGTTACTGCGGGGAAAATAGAGATTCATACCGGAGAAGAGGTGACCTCCGATGCTAAAATCTCTACAACGACGACCGAAAATACCTTGGAACCCACAGTCGACATAACGGCTGTCAAAGAATGGCTGAAGGCGGACGGAACGCCCTACACCGCACTGGATGGCAAAGAAGTCACTGTGGAGTTGAAAAAGAAAACCGCAGAAGGTACGGAGTCCTTCCTGCATCCGCTGACGGTAACACTGGATGGTACGCCTGATGAAGCGACGGAAGGAAACCGTGAGACAGAGGCATGGACGGCCTTATTTGAAGGCGCGCCTCAATACAGGTATGCGGAGGACGGAAGCGAATCAGAGATTATATACACGGTAGAGGAAGTGACGGTAAGCGGAGAAGAAACGAAGCCTTCCGTAACCGAGGGATTCTGGAATACGGTGGGTGAGACGACAAGCGGGCCTGCGGTGACAGTTACGAACAGGCAGACGGAATTCGCTTTAGATAAAATCGATGCCGGCGGAGACAGCATTGACAGAGCAGTAACCCTTGGTATTTACAAGAATACCGTCACTCCCACCAACAAGGTGGCAGAGTGGAACCGCTCTGTAAACGACGGCACTGTAACAGAGTGTGTCGATAAGGTGAATGAATCATCCGTGGAAACTGTTGCAGAACGCCCCGGTCAGGCTAAAATTACCGGATTGGCGCAGGGAAGCTATATCCTGCATGAAGAGGCGGCACCGGCCGGTTACGAGATGGCGTCAGACATAGCTTTCACGCTGGGAAAAGACGGAAAGCTCACTGGGAATACAGGGATAAGCGATGACGGCCTGACTCTGGCCATGACCGATACCGCCATCTCCTTGAAGCTCAGAAAGCTAAATCAGGATGACACAGAGATTGACCAAGAAAAGCTGGGGTATGCAGAATTCGAAATCAAGGGAACGTTTGCAGACGGAAGCACGGAAAAGCAGGGAATCACGTCAGAGGGCCTGAATTCCTTGGACGGACTTTGGATTGCGGGAGAAACCTATACGTTCGCAGAGACCAAAGCACCGGCAGGGTATATACGGTCCGCTCAATCTGTGGAGCTTATATTTGATAAAGACGGTTCGCTCAAAAGCGTGTCAGGCGACGCAGGCGCAATCGACCAAGACGAGAAAGAAACGCTCCTCTTTAAAAATGAGCCGATTTCTATTTCGGTCAAGAAGACAGACATGAAAGATGTGCCTTTATCAGGCGCTGCATTTGCATTGACCGATTTGGGAGTCGACGGTAACGGCGAGGGAGCTGCCTTTACAGACGCAAAAGAAGTGACTACCAAAGCGGACGGCACCATAGCGCTGGAGGAAGCGGGCAGCTCTATGGTAATGTACGGACATTACTATGGGCTTGAAGAGACGAAAGCCCCTGACGGATATATTCTACCGGACAGCCACCCTGCGGTTATTTTTAAAGTGCTGGATTCCGGCAAGGTGCAGCTTGAGGAGACGGACACAATCGTAGGAAATAATCAATCAGAGATTATGGTTAAAAATATGCCGATTGGGATGACGCTTAACAAAACAGACGGCACCAGCAAGGAGCCGATTGACGGCGCTGAGTTTGTGATTACCAGAGACGACGGTCAGAGTAAAGCGGTGACGGTCTTGGATGAGGGGACTGTACGGATAGATAACACAAGTACGGACCGTTTTCTCGTGCAGGGACATAAATATACAGTGACAGAACAAAAAGCGCCGGAGGGCTATGAACTGCCGACAGATGCGGCTGCAGAATTTGTTGTGAACGAAAACGGAACCATCCAGTTGGACGGACAAGAGCTGGAGGAGCTTACGATTGAAAATGTCCGGAAATCAGGCAGCATTGCGATACGAAAGATTGACGGCGAGGAAGGCAATCCGCTGTCCGGGGCAGAATTTGCTTTGTATAAGAAAGCGGATATGAGTACGTCTGTCAAGGAGGCCGTCACTGACACAGAAGGAAAAGCGGTTCTGGGAGAACTGGAGTGGGATTCCTATGTGCTGAAAGAGACAAAAGCGCCGGAAGGTTATATTCTGGACAGCATACTCAGCACAGAGGGCATAGAATGTACGATTAAGTCCGACAGCCTGACCCCGGTCATTACATCGGCAGGCGCAGGGGAAGGTATAATAGAGAATATTAAGAATCGTTTTACCTTGACAAAGACGGATGAAGACGGAAATATGTTGGATGGCGCTGTGTTCACCTTGAAGGATATCACAAGTGACAAAGACATCAGTGAAAGCCTAAAGGATATGAAGAATACCATGACCTTGAGCGGTATTTTGATAGGCGGACATACCTACGAGCTTCAGGAGACGAAGGCTCCGGAGGGATACAAAAAGGCTGTGGAACCGGTGCAGTTTACCTTGGGGACGGACGGTCTTATAACCCAGGTAGGAAGCTGGACAGAGACCGGATATGCTGTGAGCGAAGACAAAAAAGGAATTACACTGACTGACGCGCCTACTGTATTTGTCTTGAAGAAGACGGCGGAAGACACAAAAGAACCGCAGGAGGGGGTAGTGTTTGAAATCACCCCAGAAAGCGGATGCAACTTTGCAGACAGCAGCACAGATTCTATTACCGCAACGACGGATGCGGATGGTCAAGTGATTGTGCGGGGCCAATTAGTGAACGGCATGTCCTACCATGTGGAAGAGACGCTTGCAAAAACGGGCTATACTTATGCAGAGAGCTTTATAATCACAGTGGACGATGCGGGGAATGTTAAGGCGGGTGATTCTATGATATCCGAGGACAGCCCTCATGCGGTTGTGGACAGTCCGATTGCGGTCGGGATACAAAAAGTAGATGACAGCAAAGAAGGAAGGCCGGTAAAAGGTATCCGGTTTATCCTTCAAGAAGAAGGACAACAAGCGGTGATACAGCTAATTTCCGATAAAAATGGCATGTTGCGAAGTGAGGAAGAACCTGCAACGCTGAGTCAGTATCTAAATGCAGGAAAGAACTATGTATTGACTGAAATTGTGGAAGCAGGGTCACCATATATTGAGCTTCCCGGAACTATCGGTTTCAAGGTGGAAAAGAACGGAATCATCACGCTTAGTGTGGAAGAAGCTGTAAGCAGGTTGGTGAAGCTAAGTGATGATAAAATGACATTGACTGTCACAAATAACCGGACTGAGCTTCAGATTCAAAAAACAGATTCCGGAAATAAGGGACTGGAAGGAGCAAAGCTTGGTGTTTATACAGAGACTAATGGAGTGCCGGACAGTTTGGTCAAGATAGACGGAAAGGAATTGAGCTGGACATCTGAAGGAGAGGAATACACAATCAAAGGACTGCCTACAGGCACTTATTGGCTCAAAGAGACTGGGGCTCCCGCCGGATATATTACCGCTGACCCAATTCGCTTCCGCATCGACAGCAAAGGTATCGTCGCAATTGTGAACGGAGAGGGAGCCGTAAGCGGTAATACCATAACCATGACAGATGAGCCGGTAATCGGACATGTCAGACTTATAAAGAACAGCGCCGCAGATAAAGAGACTCCAGTAGAAGGGGCCAGATTTGACTTGTATCAGCAGAAGAAGGAGACTCCTGCAAAGGATGACATTCTGGTTGCAAAAGCGATTACTACAGAGTCAGACGGCGAATGGACTTCCGAAGGCTCCGAGGCTGTGAGGGAGGATGATGCGTCGAAGAAGCTTGGAGACGGACTTTTGGCGGGTACTTATTATTTTAAAGAAACCTATGCGCCGGATGAATACCAGCTGGACAAAGAAACCGTGTACCCCTTTGAAATTAAGGGAGCGGGAGAAGAGGTCGTTGTGCAGCCTGATGTGACTGTGCGAAAGGCGGAAAATGTTCCTTACAGCAGGACGCTCACCATTGTCAAAAAGGATGAAGTGGACAAAAGAGTTCTTGCCGGCGCAGTATTTATCCTGATGCGGACGAAGGACGGAGCGGGCAATCCGGTGGAGGAAGACGGAATCGAACTGACAACCGATGAGAAGGGTGAGGCGATATTCGAGCTCCATAAAAAAGGAACATATCGTTTAAAAGAAATCACAGCGCCGGAGGGATATGAACTGGCCGAAGACAAAACGGTAACTGTTACAGATGAGTCGCCGGAGCATATTTTGTTTGAGGCAGGGGAGAGCGATAATGTGATTACAGACCAGCGCAAGCCGGGAACCGTCAAATTACTTAAAAAAGACGGAGCGGACGAGACAGCGCTGTCAGGAGTACAATTTACCCTTTATAAGGAAAATACAGAGGGGAATGTTTTTGATAGGCTGTGGGATTTTATTACCGGAAATCGATATCAATCTGTGGACAGTAAAAGCTGGACAGGTGAGGCTGTTGCAGACGGAGAACTGGTAATTGATAATCTGGAATGGGGAGCGTACTATATTAAAGAGACGAAAGCTGCGGATGGATATGTGCCGTCCGACACAGAATTTCATTTTGTGATTGGAAGATACAATAGTGATATTGTACTTGAAGTAGACAAGGGAACGATAGAAAACATACAGACGGAGATCACCTTTAAAAAGGAAGGGAAATATAATGAATTTTGTTCCGATACTAGATTTGAAGGCGCGCCGGATGCAAATGCACAACAAATCCTTCAAGGAGTAGAATTCACGGCATATTCTGATATAGACTGCCAACAGGCGGAACAGACAGCTTCCAGTAATGAGAAGGGCGAAGTGACATTCAAAAAGCTCTCCATAGGAACACACTACATAAAAGAAACCGGAGCGCTGGACGGATACAGACTGAATGAGACTGTTTACAGAGCTGTTTTAGATGAAAATGGACAGTTTACCGGCCTGACACTTACGGATGGCACAGAAGTGGAGAACAATACAATCGTAAATGATGTATATCGAACCAATATAACCTTTACGAAGGTAGACGAGAAAAATCCATCAAAAGTCATCCCGGGTTCCACATATGGCCTCTTTAAGAAATACTCTGATATTACTACAAAGACATTGGAAACAGAAAGGCTGGTCAAAATTGCAGAGGCGGTGACCGATGCGAAGGGAGTCCTTACCTTTGAAGGTGTTCTGATGGATACGGAATATATTGTCAGAGAACTAAAGGCGGCAGACGGCAGCTATTTATCTGAAAAGCCATTGAAGCTGAGTTTTTCAGTAAATGAAGCCGGTGAAATCGCAATGGAAATAATAGATGCAGGCGATGGAACGGCAGAGATACATTCCGAAACAGGTGCTATCATTTGGAAGGAGCCGCAGGTAGAAGTCAGATTCTCAAAAACGGATGAACAGGGTAATCTTTTAGGAGAAGCCGAACTTCACATTGAGGATGAAAACGGTAATACTGTGGAGGCATGGACATCGGTGGCCGGAGAGACCTATCAATCTTATGGAGTCTTGACAAGCGGGCACAAGTATAAACTAGTCGAGACAAAAGCCCCGGCCGGATATTTGATTGCAGAGCCGGTGTACTTCGAAGTAGAATCAGAGCCAGTGGCAGCAGGTCAGGATAAAGTGATTGAAGTTACTATGGTGGATAAAGCAGTGCCAAAGCAGGTGGCGAATAATCACTCATCAGCGGCCAGAACCGGGGACACAGCAAGGAGCACAGACTATATTTTGTGGATGACCACTGCGGCGGCTATAGCAGGATTGTTGTATGGGCGAAGAAGAAAAAATAGAATGAAGTAATGCAGCACGTGAAAAACAGGGAAGTCATTCCCTGTTTTTCATTCAAATTACCTTCTAATTCGTGCGGCAGGTATAAGGGGCAAGGTACAGTGGAATATAGTACCCACGGTCGTACCCGCATACCGGACAAGCTTCCGGTACGGAAGTACCTCTGTAAATGTTGCCGCATTCCAGACAGAGCCAGACAGATTCAGTTTCTGAAGCGTAGAGCCGGCCTTGTTCTAAGAGCTCCGCGATATGCTGGAAGCGTTCCCCGTGTGTTTTCTCTATAGCGGCAATCATATGGAAAGTTCCGGCGATCTTGTCAAAGCCCTCCTCCCTTGCCTTATCTTCAAAATTTTTGTACACATCATCGTGTTCCTCAAATTCGTTGTGCTCTGCAAAACGAAGCAAATCAGAGACTTTTTCCGAGATATCCACAGGATACCCTCCGTCGATGTGAATCGTTTCTCCGGCACATTCTTTTAGATGGTTATAAAAGATGGAAGCATGCTCTTTTTCCTGAGATGCAGTAAACAAAAAGATTTCAGAGACTGCGTAGAGTCCTTGCTTTTTGGCCTGCTCCGCAGCCATAGTATAGCGGTTCCGGGCCTGACTTTCTCCGGCAAATGCACGCATAAGATTTTCTTTCGTGACACTGTGTTTAAAATCAACTGACATAACAACTCTTCCTTTCCTGTTTTTATATATCATTGCCGAAAAATAGCATAAAAATACCGACGGATTTAAACTTAATATGCTTGACCAACCAAGGAAAAGTAGGTATCCTTAGTATTAGGAGGTATATATGAAATATTATTTAGCACCAATGGAAGGCATTACGGGCTATATATATCGTAATGTGTACCATACGTTTTTCAGGGCGGCCGATAAATATTTCACTCCATTTATTGCACCGAACCAGAAAGGAAAATTTAGTACTCGCGAAGAAAATGATATTCTGCCCAGTCATAACGAGGGGATGTATGTTGTCCCTCAGATTCTCACCAACCATGCGGACGATTTTGTGAGGACGGCTCAAAAGCTCAGTGAGTACGGCTATCAGGAGATAAATCTGAACCTTGGCTGCCCGTCACGTACAGTAGTGGCCAAGTACAGAGGTTCAGGATTTTTAGCAAAGCCGGATGATCTGGATCGTTTTTTGGAGGAGATTTTCCGCCGGCTTGATTTGAAGATTTCTATTAAAACCAGAATCGGCAAATTCGCCGAGGAAGAGTTCAGAGACCTTCTTTGCATTTATAACAGGTATCCGCTGGAGGAGTTGATTATTCATCCGAGATGTCAGAAGGAGTTCTATTCGAATACGCCGCATTGGGAGGTATTTGAGTATGCTGTTTCTGAGAGCAAGAATCCGCTTTGCTATAATGGAGACATTTTTACGGTGGAAGATTTTGAAAGATGGCGTCAGAGATTCCCGGACACGGATACGGTAATGCTGGGAAGAGGAGTCTTGAGAAATCCGGGCCTGATTGAGATGCTGGAAGGAGAGCGGACGCCGGAAAAGGCGCGGCTGAAGCAGTTTCATGACAGGTTATTCAAGGCGTATCAGCAGGCGATACCCGGCGAGCGCAATGTGCTTTTTAAGATGAAAGAATTGTGGGTGTACTTGGGACAGACGTTTCCCGGCAGTGAAAAGTGCATGAAGAAGATTAAAAAAGCACAAAGCTTTTATGCCTATGCGGAAGCGGTTGAGACGTTGTTCGAACAGCAGGAGGCTTGTGGAGAGTAGAAGGAAAAAATATGGGTGGACACATCATAGGCTATTGTGCCGCCGCACTTTGTATGGCGGTGTCCGGCACTATTTACGGGAGATGGAAAGGGAAAAAAGGCAACAAAGAACTGGTATTTAAGGCTTTGGCTACGAGTATGGCCGTAATACTGGCTCTGGAGGCAGCTTGGAACACGGACAGCCCGCATAGATGGCTGATTACTGCGGGACTTGTTTTGTGCATGGCGGCGGACGTACTTTTGGAACTGAAGTTTCTGTGTGGAGTCGTGGCCTTTGGCTGTGCACATATCTGCTTTCTTTGGGCGCTGCTCTGCTCATCTGAAATACGTCTGTACACGGTGGCGATGACGGCAGCTATGTATCTTATTTTTTTGGCGGCATTTGCAAAGTGCCTGCCCCAGCTGGGGGCGTTGAAAGTTCCGGCAGTAATCTATCCGGCATTGCTGTGTGGAATGGCGGCGCTTGCCGTCACATATGGCATCCAGAACCAGAGTTTCCATGCGGTTACGATGGCAGCAGGAGGAATCTGTTTTGTGGTTTCAGATTTCATTCTGGCCCGTCGATATCTGATGGAAAAAAAAGAGCGCTGGTATGGAATAGCGGTATTGGTTTTCTATTATTCGGCGGTGTATTTGATTGCCCTTTAGGTCCGGCAGTCAAAACGCACAGTAAATGTGCACAAATAGACAGACAATGGTAGTATGAAAAATGTACGAAAATGAAGGAAGAGGGAAAAAGCGTTAGCGGACCTCTTCCTTTTTTTGGTACAATATATTATAGATGGAAGCGGCAGACGGATTGGAACAAAGGGAAAGGAAGCGTGATTATGTTCGGTAAGGGAGAACTGGTTGTATATGGTAGAAATGGTATTTGTGAGATTGTGGATATTACTACAATGGAAATAGAAGGAGTACCTAAAGATAAACTGTATTATGTTCTGGTTCCCATGAAAGAAAAGGGGAGACGAATTTTCACTCCCGTGGAAAACAAGAAGATTATAATACGCAGGATACTGACGTGTGAGCAGGCGCTTGCGTTGATCGATGAGATTCCTGCAATAGAAGAATTGTGGATTTGCAATGACAAGTTAAGAGAAGCCACTTATAAAGAATGTATGGACAGCTGTGACTGCCGGGAATGGATTAAAATCATTAAGACAATGTATCTGAGAAATAAGGAAAGGGCTTCACAAGGGAAAAAAATTACTGTCACAGATGAAAAATATCTGCACTTTGCGGAGAACAGTCTATATTCTGAGCTTTCTCTGGCATTGCATATGAAAGAGGCAGAGATGGAAGATTACATTACAAAAAGAATAGATGAACTGCGGAGTCTTAATTGAGAACCGCGTTAATAAGAGTCCGGCCCGCCGGGCTCTTATTAAATTCATACATAAAATCGGCTTTTCCTGTGTAACTAACTATGCTATACTTGAGTAGAAAATGATTTGTAGTGGATGAAAAAAGGATAGGGATTATATGCAGGTCGGAAGAGGGACAAGAAAACAGAGGGCGGACGACGCCGGCAGACGATGGACAGTGCTGCTCAATTTGATATTAGCCGTAGGGTTCATTATGTTTTTGTGGATTGTGGTATCGACGTCGTGTGAGAATATGACGTTGAACAATGAACCGGTCTATCCCCTTACAGACGGATGGAGCGTCACATATGAAGGAAAGACAGAGGATGCCACGCTTCCAACGCATCAGGAGTCCCGAGCGGGAGAAAAGGTTGTGTTCACGAAAACCCTGCGGAAGGAGGACGGAAAAGGGAATTCCATTATGTTTCATTCCTATCACCAGTATGTGAAAATATATCTGGACGGGGAGGAGATTTTTTCCTACGGAGAAGGGCAGGTAAAGCCGTTCAAAATGTCCGTGGGAAGCCCTTGGATTCATGTCAGGCTTCCGGCGGACTGGGAAGGGAAGACGCTTCAGGTGGAGACGGTCAGCGTTTATGATGAGTATTCCGGGATGCAGGAGGAGATTTACTTCGGAACTAAGAATGCGCTCGTTTCTGTGATATATAGAAATGCAATGAAAACTATGATGTGGAATCTGCCGATTATTATCATGGGAATCTGTGTGATCGTAGGAAGCTTTATGTTCAGAGAAAAGAGGACGGTGAGGAGGCTTCGGTATCTGGGGCTGACCGCTTTAGTCATCAGCGGCTGGATTTGTCTGGAGTCTAAGGTGACGCAGGCTTTTACCGGCAACGTACTTGTAAGTATGAATCTCATATTTATTTTATTCGGCTTAATACCGGTGCTGTTCTCGCGGTTCCTGTTGACTTATGAGAGCTTTGAGAACAGCCGCTATATGAAATTCGCTTTCTATTATTCTTCGGCTAATTATGTGATGATACAAATCCTGCAGATATGCAGTGTCCGTGATTATATGGAGACAGTACCCGCAGTCCATGTGGCGATTATTATTACTATTTTAGGTATTGTATTTGTCTTTGCGGGCAAGAGGATCAAAAGAGAACGAATCAAAGATACCGCCCTTGTCACAGGCTGTCTTGTATTTGCAGTTTTTGCACTTTTGGATATTCTGCGGTTTTATATCTATACGCCTCTGGCCGACCCCATACTCTTTACCCGAATGGGCTTAATCTGCTTTCTGGGCGTTCTGGGATTTTCAGCGCTGAAAGAAGCTGCCGCTGAGAAGGAAGGCCAGATCGAGAAGGAGACGTGGAAACGTCTGGCGGTCACTGATACTTTGACGAATCTGCCTAATAGAATGTCCTTTGAAGAGCATATGCGGATATTCCGGGAAGAAAAACAAGATAAAACACCGATGATTATGGTGGCCGACTTAAACAATCTGAAGAAGATAAATGATATGTTCGGGCATACAAAAGGGGACCAAGCTATCATAAGAACGGCGGAGCTTTTGAAAAAGGCTTTTCACAGTGGCGCCGACTGTTTCCGGATAGGCGGAGATGAATTCTGCGTGATAGCGGAGGGAATCATCCCGGAGGAGTTCCGTCTTAGAAGCGAGGCGTTCACCAGACTGGTGGAGGAGGAAAATAAGAAGACGGAATATGATTTTTCAGTGGCCTATGGCTTTGTGGAGGCTGGAACCGAGGGAATCGACGAGGCATTCCGCCGAGCGGACCGGAAGATGTATGAGTGTAAACTTAAGATGAAAGAGACGATGAAGGAAGGATGAAAATATATCTATGGAGAAGAATCTGAAGAGTGTAGAGGAGAAGGCAGCCATATTAACTGACGCACTGCCTTATATCAGGGATTTTAATCATAAAATAGTGGTCATAGAGTATGGCTGCAGCGAATGGCTGAATGGAGTCGAAGAACAGAGATTGATGCAGGATATCGTTCTCCTGAAGAGTATAGGGATGCGTCCTATTGTAGTACACGATACAAGGATGGGGATGGACAAATTCCGGGAGAATAAAAGAGTTGCCAAGCTGCTTGAACTCTGCGGCGTTAAGGCAATCGGCATCTGTGGTGTAGATACGCAGACGCTCCATATGTCACTTGACAATGACTATATTCCGGTGATCGTGCCTAACGACATAGACAATGAGACAGAGTATATCAATCCCAAGGATACGGCGCTGGAGATTGCGGTGAAGATGGAAGCCGACAAATTAGTATATCTCTCCAAATATCCGGGTATCTATGTGGATGAATCTAGGGAAGAGGTCTTTTCCCGGTTGACAGTCGACGAGGTGGAAAAGCTGAAAAAAGCGCGCGGCTTTCCAGTGGAATTTGAGGAAATCGTGGAACATGGCATACAGGCGGTGGGTGAAGGCGTGAACCGGGTACATATTCTGGACGGACGGATACGCCATGTATTATTGATTGAATTTTTTAGTGTGGTGGGAGCCGGAACTATTATCATAGAAGATGAAGACAAGCTGTACGCACATGAATTGAAAAAGAGATAAGGAATTACTAGAGTGAGGGAATGACATGAGAAAGAGAATGAGTGTAAAAAGCAGTGTTATGCTGATACTGACAGCATTTATATGGGGAGTTGCCTTTGTGGCGCAGAGCGTGGGGATGGACTATATCGGTCCGTTTACCTTTACCTGTATCCGCTCTCTGCTGGGAGGCGTTGTATTGATACCGTGCATATGGTTTCTGGACAAGATGAACGGAGGGGGAGGCGGAAAAGATGAAAAGACACCTATGTCCCCGTCAGAGAAGAAGGTGCTGTTCACCGGGGGCGTCCTGTGCGGACTGGCTTTGTGCGCAGCTTCCAATCTGCAGCAAATCGGGGTACAGTATACAACGGTGGGAAAGGCAGGGTTTATTACGGCCCTCTACATTGTGCTGGTTCCAATCATAGGAATCTTTTTAAAGAAGCGTGCGGGGATTAAGATTTGGATAAGCGTGGCTGTCGCTGTGACCGGACTTTACTTGTTATGTATCACAGAAAAGTTCACCATAGGAAAAGGTGATTTTTTCGTTTTGATTTGTGCGGTGGTATTTAGTGTACACATTCTGCTGATCGACTATTTCTCGCCGAAAGTGGACGGGGTACGCATGTCCTGCATTCAGTTTTTTGTGACGGCGGTTCTGTCGGCAGTGCCTATGTTTTTGTACGAAAAGCCGCAGTTCTCAGCGATTTTGGCGGCAGCAGTACCTCTTCTTTATGCGGGTGTCTTGTCAAGCGGTATGGCTTATACGCTCCAGATATTGGCGCAGAAGGATGCGGACCCGACGATCGCGTCACTGATTCTCAGTCTGGAATCCGTGTTCTCGGTGCTTGCCGGCTGGGTGGTGCTGGGACAGGTGTTAAATGCCAAAGAGCTTGCCGGCTGTGCGCTGATGTTTGCGGCCATCATTTTGGCGCAGCTTCCGCAAAAGAAAGCGGATACTTTTTCATGCCCGAAACTTCCATTTTAAAAAGAACTATGATATACTTCTATTTAGGTATGCGAAAGTATCCTAATATAGGTAAAACAGGAGCAGGACATATGAAAAGAGTACTTTTAAAGTTAAGTGGAGAAGCACTGGCAGGCGATAAAAAGACAGGTTTTGATGAGGCGACATGTATTGGCGTTGCGCGGCAGGTGAAGGAAATTGCCGACGCTGGCATGCAGGTGGCCGTAGTGACAGGCGGAGGGAATTTCTGGAGAGGAAGAAGCAGCGAGACGATTGACCGGACGAAGGCAGATCAGATCGGGATGCTGGCCACGGTCATGAACTGTATTTATGTGTCTGAGATTTTCCGTCATGTAGGGATGGAGACAGAGGTATTTACCCCGTTTGTCTGTGGCGCGTTTACCAGCCTTTTTTCAAAGGACGCGGCAGTAGAGGCACTGGAAAAAGGGAAGGTTATCTTTTTTGCCGGAGGAACCGGACATCCTTATTTCTCGACTGACACCGGAGCGGTTCTCCGGGCGATAGAGATAGAGGCTGACGCGATGCTGCTGGCGAAGGCAATCGACGGTATCTATGACAGCGATCCGAAGGTGAATCCGCAGGCGAAGAAATATGACGAGATATCGATTCAGGAGATTATTGACAAGAAGCTGATGGCGGTGGATCTCACAGCGTCTATTATGTGTCTGGAGAACAAGATGCCGATGCTTGTGTTCGGATTGAATGAAGAAAATAGTATTGTAGAGACAATGAGCGGAAACTTTACAGGAACAAAGGTCACTGTATAGTGGAAGTCTCAGCAAATAGAGGAGGAAAAAAGTATGAATGAAAGATTGAATGTATATGAGGAGAAGATGCAGAAGACCATCAAAAATCTAGACGGAGAGCTGGCGTCTATCCGTGCCGGACGTGCTAACCCGAATATCCTGAATAAACTGACTGTTGATTATTACGGGACACCTACACCGATTCAGCAGGTGGCGAACATTTCTGTACCGGAGGCGCGTATGATTCAGATTCAGCCTTGGGAGAAAAAGATCATCCGTGATATCGAGAAGGCCATACAGATGTCCGATATCGGAATTAACCCGACCAACGACGGGACAATGATTCGTCTTGTATTTCCGGAGCTTACGGAGGAGCGAAGGAAAGAATTGGTTAAGGATGTAAAGAAGAAGGGGGAAGCTGCTAAGGTAGCTGTCCGCAATATCCGCCGAGACGGCAACGATGCGCTGAAAAAGCTGAAGGGCTCAGAGATATCGGAAGATGATATCAAAGATATGGAAGAGGATCTGCAGAAACTGACTGACAAATACATCAAAGAAGTGGATAAATCCGTAGAAGGAAAATCAAAAGAAGTACTTACTGTATAGTGAGATATAGTGGAGGGGCGGCGAAGTTTCTGACGCCCCCCTTTCGCGTTTCTAATACTTGTAAGTTTTAGAGAGGGAATTACTATGAATGTACCGCAGCATATAGCGATTATTTTGGATGGGAACGGACGCTGGGCTAAAGCAAAGGGGATGCCCAGAAATTATGGCCATGCGCAGGGCAGTAAAAATGTAGAAAAAATTTGTGAGACGGCCTACAAGATGGGGGTCAAATATTTGACAGTCTATGCTTTTTCCACAGAAAATTGGAACCGGCCCCAGAATGAGGTGGATGCTTTGATGGGGCTTCTTAGAAACTATATGAAGACCTGCCTTAAGACAGCGGAGAAGAACCGCATGAAGGTAAGGGTGATTGGGGATAAGACGGGACTTGATGAAGATATAAGAACGAGAATTGAGGAACTTGAGGAAGCGTCCAAGAATAATGACGGTCTTAATTTTCAGATTGCTATCAACTATGGAAGCCGGGATGAGATGATAAGAGCCATGAAAAAGATGGTCAGAGACTGCGAGGCAGGCCTTTTGAGGGAAGAGGATGTCACGGAAGAACGGTTTGAGGCTTATCTGGATACGTGTGGAATCCCGGATCCGGATTTGCTCATCCGCACGAGCGGTGAACAGCGGATATCTAATTATCTTCTCTGGCAGCTTGCTTATACAGAATTCTATTTTACTGATGTTCTGTGGCCTGATTTTTCAAAAAAGGAATTAGAAAAGGCTATTGAGCAATATAATAGCAGAGACAGACGTTACGGAAAGATAAAGGAGGACTAGAACATGTTTAAAACAAGACTTTTGAGCGGAATTCTGCTGGTCATCATTGCATTTGCCACCATTTTCTTTGGCGGGGACGTCCTCTTTGCCACACTGATTATTATCAGCTTAATCGGTATGAGCGAACTTTATAAGGTCATGAAAGTGGAGAAGAAGCTGCCGGGATTTGCCGGTTATCTTGCATGTATCATATACTATTTTCTGCTCCGTTTTCAGAGAAAAGACGATATAATGATGCTGGCCATCTTATTCCTTGTGGTTCTCATGGCTGTTTACGTCTTCTCTTTTCCGGCCTTTAAGTCCGAACAGATAGTCACCGTATTTTTTGGATTTTTTTATGTGGCGGTCATGCTGTCGTATATTTACCAGACTAGGCTTCTTGAGGACGGACTGTTCTTGGTAGGGCTGGTATTCCTCTGCTCTTGGGGATGCGATACTTGCGCCTACTGTGTAGGAGTCCTGTTCGGGAAGCACAAGATGGCGCCGAAGCTGAGTCCGAAGAAATCCATCGAAGGAGGAATAGGAGGACTTGCGGGTGCAGCTCTTTTGGGGGCGCTCTACGCTTTGGCTATCAATAAATGGGGAAATGCAAGTGCCGAGCCTGCATATTATGCGTTGATTTGCTTCGTGGGCGGCATGATTTCCATGGTTGGCGACCTTGCGGCGTCAGCGATCAAGCGCAATCATGAGATAAAGGATTATGGCAAGTTGATACCGGGGCATGGCGGGATATTGGACCGCTTTGACAGTGTAATCTTTACAGCGCCGGTCATCTACTTCTTGGCGGTAGGACTGTTGTAATTGGGAGGAATTATGAAGAAAATAGCAATACTTGGCTCCACGGGCTCCATCGGGACACAGACGCTGGAAGTGGTGCGCGAGAATAAGGATATTAAAGTTACCGGGCTTGCGGCGGGCAGTAATATTGAGCTGCTGGAAGCACAGATTCGGGAGTTTAAGCCTGCGGTCGTGGCTGTATGGTCAGAAGAAAAGGCTGGCGAACTCCGCACCAGAGTCCGCGATACAGATGTCTTGGTGGTAACCGGAATGGACGGACTGATGGAAGTGGCTGTCATGGAGGAATCGGAGATTCTGGTCACTGCCATCGTGGGGATGATAGGAATCCGCCCCACCATTGCAGCTATTGAGGCGGGCAAGGATATCGCGCTGGCGAATAAGGAAACACTGGTGACAGCCGGTCATCTTATCATGCCGCTGGCTAAGAAGCATAATGTGAAGATACTGCCGGTGGACAGTGAGCACAGCGCCATTTTCCAGTCGCTGCAGGGAAGCGGGGAGCGAGAGGTTCACAAAATCCTGCTCACGGCTTCCGGAGGGCCGTTCAGAGGAAGAACGCAGGAGCAGCTTTTGAATGTACGTGTGGAAGACGCGCTGAAGCATCCGAACTGGGCTATGGGAAGGAAGATTACGATTGATTCTTCCACCATGGTAAATAAAGGGTTGGAAGTGATGGAAGCAAAATGGCTTTTTGGGGTAGAAATCGACGATGTGCAGGTGGTGGTACAGCCTCAGAGTGTGATTCACTCAATGGTAGAGTTCGTGGACGGGGCTGTGATTGCCCAGCTTGGAACGCCGGACATGAAACTGCCTATCCAATATGCACTCTATTATCCGGAACGGAGATATCTTCCGGGCGAGAGGCTTGATTTCTGGTCCATCGGGCATCTGGACTTCGAAAAGCCGGATATGGATACATTCTATGGACTTCAACTTGCTTATGAGGCGGGCAGGACGGGCGGCACACAGCCCACTGTTTATAATGCGGCCAATGAGCTGGCAGTAAGCCAGTTCTTGAATAAAGAGATACACTATCTGGAAATCATAGAGATTATAGAAGACTGTATGAAGGCTCATAGACCAATCATGAACCCGACTGTAGAACAGATTCTTGACACAGAAGCAGAGACTTATGAACGAATAAAAAGCAGGAGGTAGTAAATGGGAATCGTACTGGCGATTTTAATATTTAGTTTCATCATATTTTTTCACGAGCTGGGACATTTCTTTCTGGCGAGGAAAAATGGGATTGATGTTGATGAATTTTGGATAGGAATGGGACCGACTATTGTGCATAAGAAGATTGGCAATACCGATTACTGCCTAAAGCTTCTCCCGCTTGGCGGGGCATGCATGATGGGGGAGGACGAGGTGGATGATCTGTCGGCTGGAAGCTTTAACAGTAAATCCCCATGGCGAAGAATATCCGTTATTTTGGCCGGGCCAGTATTCAATTTTATTCTGGCTTTTATATGCTCCATGATATTTATAGGAATTGTGGGAGTGGATAAGGCAGATTTAAGCGGTGTAACTCCAAACAGCCCGGCGGCGGAGGCCGGACTGCAGGAGGGTGACAAAATTGTGAAAATCAACTCCAAGTCTGTCAAGCTGTTCCGCGAAATCACTATGTACAATCAATTTCATCAAGGGGAGACGGTAGAAGTCACGTACGAGAGAGACGGCAGCCAAAACACAGTTAAGTTGACACCGAAGGCCGATGAAAATGGATTTTATAAGTGGGGTGTGACATCTACCGGTTATGAAAAAGGAAATTTGCTTGAGACCATAGCTTACGGAGGGTATGAGGTCAAATACTGGATAGATCTGACCGTAGAAAGTCTGGGACAGCTCATAACCGGAAGGATAGGACTCGATCAGTTGTCCGGTCCGGTGGGCGTGGTCGACGCCGTCGATACGACCTATAAGCAAAGCCGGGAGGGCGGGGCGTTAGTCGTATTTATCAATATGCTCCGCATGGCGATTCTTTTGTCCGCCAACCTCGGTGTCATGAACCTTCTTCCCATACCGGCATTGGACGGGGGAAGACTGGTATTTCTAGTATTGGAACTTATAAGAGGCAAACGTGTTCCGCCGGAAAAAGAAGGGTATGTCCATTTTGCGGGCATGATACTCCTTCTGGGGCTAATGGTGTTTGTCATGTACAATGATATCGTAAGAGTATTTTTTTAGTATGAGGCGGGCAGCAATGCCCGCTTTCCTAGACATGAAGGAGAGGATTATATGCGGGAGCAACTGACAGAAAGTGATATCAGGAAGATAAAGGAAGAAATTGAACACCGCAGGCTGGTAGTCCGGAAGGAGGCCATTGAGGCGGTAAAAGAAGCAAGGGCCCACGGCGACTTGAGCGAAAATTTTGAGTACCACGCGGCCAAGAAGGATAAGAATAAAAATGAGAGCCGCATCCGTTATCTGGAAAGAATGTTAAAGACAGCGGTGGTCGTGTCTGACAAATCCGAGGATGGCGTGGCGGGGCTCAATAATCGGATTACTGTATATTTTCCGGAGGATGACATGGAAGAGACGTACAAGCTGGTGACATCCATCAGAGGGAATTCACTTGGAGGCTATATCAGTACGGAATCGCCTCTTGGTAAGGCCGTATTCGGCCACAGGGAAGGGGAGACCGTACATGTGAAAGTCAGCGAAGACTATAGTTATCCGGTAGTGATACGGAGCATTGAAAATACCAATGATGATGAGACGGACAGAATACGCGGATTCTAATGGCGGGCCATTCTTTTGCCCAGTGTCCGCCAGAAAGCGAAGAGCAGGGCGCTGCCGAGTATGGTGGCCAGAATGTAGGCGGCAATTCCTGCAGCATTACCGATGCGGTGGGCGATATTCTCAAAAAAGACTTGCTCCATCGGATAGGCTGGATTGATGTAGAACATATTAATGTTTCTGAAAGGCGTCACTACAAGATTGATGGCGGTAGCCGTCAGGCAAAAGAAACCGTATAGAAGTACTGTATAAAAAAATCTGAGCCATGGCAGGCGGGGGCCGCGGGAATCCTTTGCAGGCAGATGCAGGCAGAGTAAGGCGGAGCAGATACCGATGGCAATCAAGAGTATATGCCATACATAGGAATGGACTGTCAGCAAGAGAAGTGGATAGCGCATTCCGCTTGTGTCAAAGAAGACGGCAATGCCCCCAAGGAGGCTGAAAGTCATGAGGAAAGTCAGTATGGTATCCTTTGCGGTATTTGACTTTAGAAAAGGGAGTGCGGTCAACAGATACATTGGCAGGCTGCAGAGCTGGAAAGGAAAATGCCACCAGTCATAAACTCCAGCGTTCACAGAAAAGGTCAAGAGTAATTGTTTGCCGATTTCGCTGGCACACAATATAAGACCCAGCATAAAGAAAAATTTCTCATACTTTTTCATTTCCATCTCCTCCTTTTCTCTAAAAAGTGCTATACTGAAAATAATATGATGTCAGGGTCAAAGAGTGTTTTGACCCCAGCATCAATAATATATTCCTGCGGTGGTTACGCTCATTATAGACTGTGGTATAAGGAAAATCAAGGCGGGTTCATTGCGTTCTAAAAAATAAAAGTTACAGGGAGGAATCGGGTATGTTGAATGGGAAAGTAATTTCATTGAGAATATTTGAGAAGAAGGGTTCCACGGGGCGGCGGATGCCGGCCATCCGATTTGCCGACCATGCAGGAATTATCGGAGACGTGCATTATGGAGAGAGAGAGATGCAGGTCAGTATCATGACCAGAGCCACCGAGAACTGGATGCAGGATAAAAAGGGACTATGTTTCCGCAGATTTAAAGCGAATATTGTTTTGGACGGTATAGAGGAAGAATGTCTGGAAGAAGGCAATTTCATTAAAATTGGGGACAGTGTTTTGGAAATCACCGGCTACGAGCAACGCTGTTTTTCAGAGTGCGAGCGTTTTGTAAAGCATATGGAATGCCGTCTGATGAAGGGCTGCTGCTACGCCAAGGTGGTAAAGGACGGGAAAATCCGCAGGGGAGATATGGCGGAAGTGATCGAGGCCAGAGAACAGGCTGATAGTGAAGAACGAAGGATGCTGAGGGAAGCGTCAGCGCTTATCATCGGGGCCGGAAGTATCGGATGTTCCGCGGCCCGCACTTTAGCAGAGTCGGGAGTGGGAGCAATCGGTATCGTGGACAGCGGCATCGTGACAGACACGGACGTCACCGGAATCGGCTTGTTTCAACAGGAGGATATTGGGAAAAATAAAGCAGAATGCCTGTCGGCCCGTCTTATGAGTGAATATACGAACTGTTATGCAGAACCGTGGATTGAGAGCATCACGGAGGATAATGGAGAGCGGCTGATACCTGGATATGGCATTGTCCTCCTTACAGCGAATATGTCGGAGACGAAAGAGGTAGTAAGAAAGATTGCGTACAGGCATCAGGTTCCGCTTGTGGACGATAAAAAAGTCGCGGAATTGATTGGTGCGGCGGAAGCCCAGTATGCGGTAGAATGTCTCTGTGCCCAGACGGAAGGAGAGACAGAGGGGGAAGCGGCTCCAGCGTAAAAATACACCGGAATCTATTGAGATAGATTCCGGTATTTTTTTGCGGGGATACCCGTCTCTTTTTTGAAGACTCTACAGAAATAGTTATAGTCGGAGAAACCACATTCCCCGGCTACTTCAGTAATGGGAACCGTAGTCTCTGACAACAGGCGTTTTGCATGTTCGATGCGCAGAGAATGGACGTATTCAGCAATTCCACACCCCAGATAGGTATTGCACACTTGGTAGAGCTTGCTTTTGCTGATCCCGAATTCATGAGTAATGCGCTCTACACTCAAATCTTCATTAAGATGAGCCGTGAGGAAGGCGCTCATATTGCGGATGAAATTATTCCGCCGCAGAGAAATGGTGTTTTTGAAAATGACATAAAAGGTACAAGCTTCCATAATTTTTGCGGCGGCCGCAATCTGGTCGCTGCTTTTTTGCGGAATCCCGGCGATATATTCGTCTATCTGCGTGGGCGGCATACCGGCGCCACAGAGGGCGGAGGACACTGCCTCGGCAAGCTGAGCTTCCGTGGAATCGTCGGATATCTGCCCGAACATCAGATAACCTATGACCGTATGATTGTAGAGCAGGGGAGCAGACGCTTCTACCAGTCCTGCGTGGCAGTGATAGATGATGAGACTGTTTTTTGCCTTGCAGGCCTCGAAGGACTGCTCATCGCTGAAGCGGCATAATTTTCGAGTCTGGGGATGTGCCTTCATATATTTACAGAAAGTACAATCGCTGGGCGGATAGGCAAGTAGCTCCCGGTAATCGGAATCAAACAATACAATACGGATGCCGGTAAGTATATAGAAATCCCTCATAAGCTTTTCCAGCTCAATCCGGTCAAATTCAAGATTCATAGTATCATCTCCTTTTAACCAGAATAGCATAAAAGTGTAAAAAAGAAAATATTTGTGGAAGTATTTACAGTTTTGCAAACGTTTTTCTCTATCATCTTTATAAAATATAGAGTAGATTAAGAGTAGTATATGATGAAGGAGGGTAATCATGTTAGTGAATTTGAAAGAAATCATGAAGTTAGCTGAAGAACATTCCTATGCGGTGGGCTCCTTTAATACGCCTAATTTTGAGAGTCTGGAGGCGGTAATCGGTGCGGCCGAGGAGTTAGGGCTGCCGGTCATCATCCAGTTCGCCCAGTGCCATGAACATATCACACCGCTTTCCGTTATCGGGCCTATTATGGTGGCGGCGGCAGAAGCGGCGGCTATTCCGGTCTGTGTACATCTGGATCATGGCGAGAGCTTAGAATATTTGCAGAAGGCGCTGGACTTAGGGTTTACCTCTATTATGTATGACGGCTCGGTACTTCCCTATGAAGAAAATCTGCAGAATACAA
This sequence comes from Bariatricus massiliensis, assembly GCF_900086725.1. GTDB lineage: Bacteria > Bacillota > Clostridia > Lachnospirales > Lachnospiraceae > Allocoprococcus > Allocoprococcus massiliensis. The sequence goes on from NZ_LT574836.1 coordinate 535,510, forward strand.
AGAAAGCGGCGGCCATGGCGGCAAAAACAGGGGCCGGGGTGGAAGCGGAGCTTGGCTCCATGGGAAGGAGAGAGTCCGGTCAGAGTGGTGCAGAGCCTATATCAGACGACACGAAAATTTATACAGACCCAATGCAGGCAGGACGATTTGTAGAAGATTCAGGCATCGATGCGCTGGCCTGTTCTTTTGGGACGACCCATGGCATTTATCTCAGCGAGCCTAAGCTGGACTTTGAAGTGGTGAGGCAGGTGCGCGAGGCGACAGGAGGAATTCCGGTCGTAATGCACGGCGGCTCCGGGGTGACGGAGGAGGATTTCCACAGAGCCATAGAAAAGGGCGTGCGCAAGGTGAATTATTTTACGTATATGGACAAAGCGGGTGGAGCGGCGGCAGCACAATGTCTGGCCGATGCGCAGGAAAAGGAAAAGCCGTTCTTTTTTACGGATGCAGCCATGGCGGCGAGAAAAGCCATGAAGGAAAATGTAAAAGAAGCGATGAAAATGTTCGCGGATGGGAGGGAATAAGATGAATAGAAAGATGACATTTGCACTTTGTTTTTGTAATCGTGGGTTTATGCCGGGAGAATTGATATATGGAGCAAGAGAAGATATGATTCGCGCGGTCACCGAGGCGGGATACGACTACATAGCGATGGACGTGGAGGCGACTAGGTACGGCGGCGTGGAGACCCGGGCCGAGGGCAGGCTCTATGCCCGCTGGCTGAAGGAACATGAGGGTGAGTATGACGGCGTGATATTCTCAATGCCCATTTTTGCGGACGAGAACGGAGCCATAACGGCGCTTCAGGATGCGGGGGTCCCTATTTTGATGCAGGCATATCCCGACGAAATCGGCAAGATGGACTTCGCACACCGAAGAGATGCTTTCTGCGGGAAGTTTTCCGTGACGGATGTATTTACCCAGTACGAGGTGCCCTTTACCGTGCTGAAACCCCATGTGGTTCATCCGCTGTCCGATGATTTCCAGAGTAATCTGAAGGATTTTGCGGCTATTTGCAGAGTCGTGAACGGGATGAAACGGTTTACGGTAGGCTGTATCGGGGCAAGAACCACCGCCTTTAAGACGACGAGATTCGATGAAATCACTTTACAGAAGTATGGAATCACGGTGGAATCTTTCGACTTGTCAGAATTGGTCTACAAGGTAGGACTGCTGGACGATGAGGATGAGAATGTGCAGAGGAAAATTGAGCGGCTGCAAGCTTATACGGATTGTTCCCTTGTACCGGAGAGCAATATGCTGACTCTGGCAAAAATCTCTGTCGTCATTGATGAATATATTGAAGAATATCAACTGGACGCCCTGACGCTCCGCTGTTGGAATGAGATGGAGACTATTCTGCGTGTCTGCCCTTGTGTTCTCCTAAGTGAACTGAATGACAGAGGTATCGCTGCCTCCTGTGAAATCGATATGTGTTCGGCGCTCACTATGCGGGCGATGTCACTGGCGAGTCAAGAGCCGGCGGCTGTGCTGGACTGGAATAATAATTACGGCGAGCAAGAAGACAAAGTCATTCTGTTCCACTGCGGTCCGGTGGCACAGTCACTTATGACGGCAAAGGGGACGGTCACGGAGCACAAGATGTTCGCAAAAGGGGATCCCGGCAGCGGCTGGGGAAGTAACGAAGGCCGAATCAAGGCATTTCCGGCTACTATCTCTAATTGCCAGACGAAGGATGGAAAATTGCTAGTCTATGCAAGTGAGGCGAGATTTACAGACGATGTGATTGAAGACAGTTATTTTGGCTGTGCCGGAGTGGCAGAGATTCCGGATTTGGAAAACAAGCTGCTCCGACTTGCCCGCGGAGGATTCAAGCACCATACTTCAGTGGGAGTAGGGCATATGAAAGAGATACTAAAAGAAGCATTTACCACTTATCTGCACTATGAATGGGTGGATATTGACTGAGCAGGCAGAAGGAGGACACTATGAAAATAGCAGGGCTTGATATAGGAACCACCGGATGCAAGATTACAGTGTTCGAAGGAGGGGAAAAGCTTGACCGTGCATATAAGGAGTATCCAGTCATCCACCAGACCGGGCAGCATGAAATCGATGCATCTGCGGTACTGGACAGTGTGTTCGCGGTTATCAGGGAGGTGTCCGAAAGGCATGGTGATATCGAGGCTGTCGGGGTCACCAGTTTCGGGGAGACTTTCGTTCTGGCGGACGGGGAGGGCAGACCGCTTCATACGGCCATGCTCTACACCGATTCCCGGGGAAGTGAACAATGCCGGGAGCTCACGAAAAAGTTAGGGGCGATGCATCTGGCGGAGACGGCGGGGGTAAAGCCTCATGAGATGTACAGTATCCCGAAAATCATGTGGATGAAGGAGCAGAGGCCGGAGCTGTATCAAAAAGCAAAACATATTTTCCTGATGGAAGATTTGATTGTGTTCGCCCTCACCGGCACGGCCCAGATTGATTATTCGCTGGCGGCCAGAACGATGGGGTTCGACATTCATAAGCTTCGCTGGAGTCAGGAAATCTTTGAGGCTGCCGGAATCGATATGGGGCTCATGTCGAGTCCGGTGCCCACCGGAACTTGTGCAGGCACGCTGACAAAAGCGGCGGCGGAGAAGACCGGGCTGCCGGAGCGCACCATGGTCGTTTCCATAAGCCACGATCAGATTGCGGCGGCCGTGGGGGCAGGGGTGTTCTCTTCGGAGATTGCGGTGGATGGCGCCGGAACCGTAGAATGTATCACCCCGATCTATGACGAGATTCCTGACATGGAGGTGATGGCCAGAGGGAACTATGCGGTGGTTCCATATGTAATACCGGGCAAATACGTCTGTTATGCATTTTCTTATACCGGCGGCGCCTTAATCCAGTGGTGCGTGGACACCATAGCGAAAAAGGAGAAGGAGCAGGCTGCGGAACAAGGAATCTCTGTCCACGAATTGCTGGAGAAGAATTCACAAAGCCCCACAGGACTGCTGGTGCTGCCACATTTCGCCGGGGCGGCCACGCCGTATATGGACGGAGGCTCCAGAGGAGCCGTTCTGGGGCTTACGGCGGAGACCGGGACAGCCGATATCTATAGAGGCTGTATGGAAGGTGTTGTGTACGAGATGATGCTGAATCTGGAATATCTGAAAGATTCCGGTATTCACTTTCACATGCTTCACGCCACCGGGGGAGGCGCACGCTCCGCAGAGTGGATGCAGATGAAGGCAGATATACTGGGAACTGCCGTGACCGCGCTGGACGTGGCCGATGCGGGAACGGTGGGAAGCGCCATGCTTACAGGAACTGCAGTGGGCTGCTTTCGAAATCTGGAGGAGGCCGCCGCATGCATGGTACATAAGCGGAAGGTCTATGAGCCGAGAAAAGAAATGCATGAGAAATATATGGAAATCTTCCAGCGGTATAAACAGGTCTATGGAGCGGTCAGGCCGTTAATGGGAGATTAGAGGGGGAAAAGGAAAAAGCCAGAAGGGGAATCATATCAATATCATGATTTCCGTTTCTGGCTTTTGATTTTCAATAGTATCAAATTCCACGTTTGATAAATTCCTCGCTCTGCCGGATAAATTCCCCCGTGTCGAGCTGGGGGTTGCCTAATGTCTGATGAATGAACAGGCCGTCGGAGAGGAGAAGCAGCAGCCATGCACAGTAGTCAGGAGGGAAGCGGTCGGTTCGCTCTCCGATTTTTTCCGCGATCAAAGCCGAGAACTGAGCGTATCTGTTCAAAAGCTTTTCCCGTATCTTTTCATTGCCAAGCATAGCGTCGTAGAACAGGTGGAGCCTCATTCCGGCGGTGGAGACATCCCGCTCCAGCACATATTTCACCAGACGGTGAATGGAGGTATCTTTGGAGGCGTCCTCAGTCCATGCCAGCAGATCTTGATACTGCTGTTCCAGATATTTGTCCGTAATATCGAACAGAATATCATTTTTCGTCTTATAATGATAATATAATGTACCCTTTGAAATCCCGGCGTACTGTGCAATCTCCGACAGAGATATATCGGAGAGTTTTTTTGTTTTTAGAAGTTCTTCTGTGGATTCTATAATCAAATCTTTTACGTTGTCTTTTCTAGGAGCAGCCATTTCCTATCCTCCATTTGTTATTCATAATTAGTGTACCGCCAATAAGTTATATTGTCAATTTCTGATTTTTTGAGAAAGATAAGCGATTTGATTGACAATTAAAAAATGCTTTGATACTATAAAAACATAGAGTCGGTCGTATGGACGACTATCGGAAAGAAGTGGTGAAATGGACAGAAAAACTTTAGAAAGGAAATTGAACAGGAAGCTTGAGAAGCACTACGGAAGCGCTGTGCAGGCCCGTGTAGAAAAAGAATGTATCCGCATGACTGGGACGCTTGACGATTGGGGAGATATTGTGTCTGCCTGTGCAATGTGCGCGAAAAAGGGAGCACGGCTGCATGTGGTGAACGATATCCTTTTGGAAGGGGCGGAGATTCCGAAGATGCGTCTGCCGCAGGTTCAGGACGAGACATTGGAAGGGGAAAAACCGGATGTACTTATTATCGGCGGCGGTATCTCTGGGGCGAGCATAGCGAGAGAGCTTTCTAAGTGGAAGCTTGACATCCTGCTGGTGGAGAAGGAAGCGGATCTGGCCGTGCAGGCATCCGGCAGAAATGACGGGGAGGTACACCCGGGGGTAGATTTGAATAAAGGCACATTAAAACAGCATTATGTACTGTTGGGGAACCGGATGTTTGGGAAGGTGTGCAGAGAGCTTCAAGTGCCCTTCCAGAGATGCGGGCAATATGTAGGATTTACAAAAAGGTGGATGTATCCGCTTGTGTGGGCTTATGTCTGGCACAGAAAGCACATATGCAAGGTAAAGGACACGGTAATTTTAAGCAGTAAGGAACTTAAGAAAAAGGAAAAGAACCTAAATCCGGATATCCGCTTTGCCATGTATAATCCCAGCGCGGGAAGTGTCTGCCCTTATGGCCTTACCATTGCCTATGGAGAAAATGCAGTACGGAATGGAGCCAAGGTCAGCCTGAATACAGCGGTGCTTGAGATGGAAAGTGCCAACGGAAGAATTAAGAGTGTGCTGACAAACAGGGGACGTATTTACCCACGGCTCGTCGTGAATGCGGCGGGGGTATTTGCGGAGGATGTGGCGGAGATGGCGGGAGACCGTTTTTACTCTATACATCCAAGAAAGGGGACTAATTCTATTCTGGATAAAAAAGCGGGCATGCTGGTCAAGGGAATTGCTTCTATTAAAACGATTCAGAAGAATACGGGGCACACAAAGGGCGGCGGAATCGTACATACGGTTCATGACAACCTGCTCGTAGGGCCGGACGCGATAGAAACTTATGAAAAAGAAAATTTTGCCACTGCGCAAAAGAGTGTGGATGCCGTGTTCGCGAAACAAAAGATGACGGCTGAAAGGCTGTCGGAGCGGGATATTATTACTTATTTTACCGGTGTGCGTCCGGCTACTTTCGAGGAAGATTTTGTCATAGAAAGAGGGCGGAAGGTGAAGAATCTCATTCATTGTGCCGGGATTCAGTCACCGGGGCTTACCACTGCTCCTGCGGTTGCCCTCGATATAGAAAAAATGGCTGTGGAGTATCTGAAAAAAGAAATGCCGGTCGTGCGTAATGAGAAATTCCAGCCGGTGCGCAAAGCTATTCCGGTTCTCCGCGCCATGCCAAAGGAAAAGCGGGACGCCATGATCAAGCAGAATCCAGATTACGGCGTGATTGTCTGCCGCTGTGAGGAAATCAGCAAGGGGGAGATTCTGGACGCCTTGAAGTCTCCCATAGCAGTGCCTACTGTGGATGGAGTCAAGAAGAGGTTACGGCCCGGAATGGGACGTTGTCAGGGAGGTTTTTGTATGCCCCTTGTCATAAATATTATCAGTGATTATCTGAACATTCCACCGGAGGATGTGAGAAAAGGCGGAAGCGAATCGGTCATCACTTACGGAAAGACAAAGGAGGCGAAGTGATGCAGAATCAGTATGAGGTTGTCGTGATAGGCGGAGGCCCTGCCGGGCTTGCGGCGGCGATTCAGGCAGATAAGGAAGGAGCCAAGGTCCTCCTTATCGAGAGGGAGGCCAGACTGGGGGGAATCTTGAAGCAATGCATCCATGATGGGTTCGGACTCATACGGTTCGGTGAAAAGCTTTCCGGGCCGGAATACGTGGAGCGGTATGTGGAAGAGCTCAAGGACAGGCAGATCGCATGTAAAGTTTTGACGTTTGTAACGGAAATCACCAAAGAGAAAGAAGGATTTCTTCTAACTGCCGTGAATAGAGAGGGCGTCAGTGAGTTCGGGGCCAGAACCATTGTGCTGGCTACCGGATGCAGAGAACGGACGGCAAAGCAGGTATCGATACATGGAACAAGGCCTGCAGGGGTATTTACGGCAGGGGCGGCACAGCACCTCGTAAATCTATCCGGTTTGATGCCGGCCAGACGCTGCGTAATCTTAGGGAGCGGCGATATCGGTTTGATAATGGCAAGAAGGCTTACGCTGGAGAGCGCAGAAGTCCTTGGAGTCTATGAAGTAAAGCCGGAGCCGTCCGGCCTTACAAGAAATATCGTACAATGTCTGGAAGACTATCAGATTCCACTTCATTTGTCCTGCACGGTGACGAGAGTGTTCGGCGAGGAGCGTCTCACCGGGGTCGAAGTGATGCGGGTAGATGAAGCGATGCGGCCGATTCCGGGGACGGAAGAACGGATAGACTGCGATGCGTTAATCCTTTCTGTGGGACTGATACCTGAGAATGAGATGGCAGAATCTATAGGAGTGACACTGTACCCGGGGACAAAGGGGCCGGTATGCGATGAAAATTTCATGACAGACGTAGACGGTGTGTTCAGCTGTGGGAATGCGCTCCATGTCAATGACTTGGTAGATTATGTTTCAGAGAGCGGCGAACTTGCCGGGCGCGCGGCGGCGCGTTATACGGCGGGGGAGCAGCCTGAGAAGGTGGAGATAAGGCCCGACGCATCCTTGCAGTACGCCGTGCCCCAGATGATTACGGTGCAGGCAGCAGGAGGAGAAGGAGAGAGCCGGGAGGTCGTACTGTTTTTCCGAAGCAGAGAAACGGTGCGGGATGCAGACTTTGTCATAGAGCTGGACGGAAAGACTGTATTTTCCAAGCATTACGGAGTCTTGCGCCCACCGGAAATGGAGCGGGTGCTTGTGAAACTTGGCGGTCTTGACATCAAGAGCGATTCGAAAATTTCCGTATCGATCAAGAAAAGGGAGGCGCGGTGAGATGAAAGAACTGACTTGCATTGTATGTCCCAACGGATGCACGCTTCAGGTAGAAAAAAATGGAGAAGAATGGAAAGTGACGGGCGGACGGTGCAGACGGGGAGAGGCATTTGCGATTGCGGAGATGACCAATCCCGTTCGAACAATCTGTACAACGGTGGCCACTTCCTTCAAGGATGTGCCCGTGCTTCCGGTACGTGTCTCCGGGGATATTCCGAAGAAGCGTATTTTTGATGTGATGGAGGAAATCAATAAAGTGAAAGTGACGGAACGGCTTGGAAGAGGGGCCGTCGTGATAGAGAATGTGCTCGGACTTGGTGTCGATGTGATTGTGACAAGCGGCATATTGGCGGAGCAGGGCCAGATATAGTAGAGAAAAGGAGAGGATGAACATGAGTAAGCCATATAAAGAGTTTGAACCAAAATGGGTGAAGGAGGCGGCGCCGAAGGACAGTTACCGCTCTATTTTCCGCTGGGGAGACCCGGATTTCGTGAAATACCCGAAGGAATCTCTCTACAAAATGATGAAAGAGGAATTTAATATGACAGATGAGGATTTCCGGCAGTATGACGGGGATATCGGGATGGATAAGGTGGAGCTTAACGCGCCCTGCAATCTGGCGGAGGAACATCTGGAGGCATTCCGCAAAATCGTGGGGGAAAAATATGTGACTACGGACGATTATCCCCGCCTTGCGGTGGCCTACGGAAAAACAGGTTATGACGCACTTCGCCTGCGGGCGAAGAGGGTGGACTGCCTGCCGGATGTAGTCATCTATCCGGGCACGACGAAAGAGGTGGAGGAGATTGTGGCCTATGTGAGTGAACACAAGATTCCACTTTATGTATATGGAGGAGGGAGCAGCGTTACCCGTGGAGTAGAGCCCACGAAAGGCGGCGTTTCTCTGGATATGCGCAAACGTTTCCAGAAGGTGGTTTCTTTCAATGAGACGGACCAGACGATTACTGTGCAGAGTGGAATGTCGGGGCCAAGACTTGAAAAAGCGCTGAATCATGCGCCGGAGCTTTTCGGGGCGAAGAGACGTTATACGTGCGGCCATTTCCCACAGTCTTTTGAGTACAGCAGTGTGGGAGGCTGGGTCGTGACAAGAGGAGCGGGGCAGAACAGTACTTATTACGGATGTATCACGGACATCGTTATGGGGCAGAAATATGCCACGCCAATCGGAAATATACAGACGAGCTGCTATCCGAGGGAGGCGACCGGGCCGAACTTGAACCAGCTCATGATGGGCGGGGAAGGCGCGTTTGGTGTTTTGACGGAGGTGACTTTAAAAGTATTCCGCTACATGCCTGAGAATAGGGAGCGCTTCTCCTATATTTTCAAGAGCTGGAAGGCGGCAAGAGAGGCAGCGCGGGAAATGATGCAGTGCGAAGCCGGATTTTCTTCGGTATTCCGCCTGTCAGACCCGGAGGAGACGAATCTGATGCTGCGCCTCTACAACGTGGATGAGACCCCTCTTTGGAATCTGTTGCCCATGCGTGGATACGAGGATATGAAACGCTGCCTTTTCCTCGGGTTTACCGACGGGGAAAAAGGGTTTTCTAAGAACGTGGCAGACAATATCAAAAAGATTGCCAAAAAGTACGGAGGGATGAGCCTGACTTCCTTTGTCACAAAGAGCTGGGAGAAGGGAAGGTTCAATGACCCCTATCTTCGGGATACGCTGCTGGATTTTGGCATCATGACGGATACACTGGAATGTACGGTAAACTGGTCCAATATGGCGAAGGTGCACAGGGAAGTGCGGAAGGTATGCCATGCGCTTCCGAACACGATTGTCACCACGCATATGTCCCATTGTTATCCGCAGGGAGCTAATCTGTATTTTATCTTCATCACGAGGATGAATGATGCGGAGAAATTTAAAGAATACCACAGTACTATATTGGATGCTATCCAAAAATCAGGAGCGGCCATGAGCCACCATCACGGAATCGGCAAGATGTTCGCGCCTTGGCTGGAAGGACAGCTTGGAAGAAAGGAATACGGAGTATTTAAGGCATTGAAGGAATACTTTGATCCGGATAATATCATGAATCCGGGCGGCACGCTGGGCCTTGATTTGAAGGAAGAAGAAAAACGGTTCCTGCGGGAGGATATTCAGTAGGAGAAGGGAGGCAGTGGTGAAGGAAGAGCGTATTGTACTTACTTTTGATGTGGGGACGCAAAGCTCCCGTGCGATGCTGGTTACCCAGAGCGGGGATATTCTTGGAAAAGCCCAGAAAAAGCATGAGCCTCCATATTATTCTGTAGAGCCGGGGTTCGCGGAACAGAAGGCAGATTTTTATTATGAACATATTTGTCAGGCTTCTTTGGAATTGAAAAAAATCTGTGCGGATAAATGGGATAAGATTGAGGCTGTCACACTCACGACCATACGAGATACGACAGTCTGTGTGGATGAAAAGGGAACGCCCCTGCGTCCGGCTGTCTTATGGCTGGATAAACGCAGGGCGGAGGGCAGGCCTGCCATGTCCCAGATTACAAGGCTGATGTTCAAAGCGGTGGGTATGGAAGAAACGGCAAATCTACAGTATCAGAAATCTCATTGTAATTGGATCATGCAGAATGAGCCGGAAATCTGGAAGAACTGTTATAAGTTCCTGTTCCTCAGCGGGTATCTTACCTTTAAACTGACCGGCCATATGAAAGACGCGGCGGCCTGCCTTGTGGGACATCTTCCTATCGATGCCCAGAGCCGGGGATGGCAGAAGAAAGGCGCTTTGACACGGCCCGTATTTGACGTGGAGGCAGAAAAGCTGTGTGAGGTGGCAGAGAGCGGGGAGATACTGGGAAAAATTACGGCACAGGCAGCGGAGGACACAGGGCTGCCGGAGGGGCTTCCTCTTATAGCCTCCGGTTCCGATAAGGCCTGCGAGATATTGGGGCTGGGCTGTGATGAAAAGGAGAAGGCGGCCGTCGGTTTCGGGACTACGGCAACGATTACCTTTACTATGAACCGCTATCTGGAGCCGGAGCGTTTTATCCCACCCTATATCTCTATTATTCCCGGATGCTTTAGTCCTGAGATCGAAATCTTCCGGGGCTATTGGCTGATTTCCTGGTTCAAGAAGGAATTTGCGGAAAAGGAAGTAAAACAGGCGAAGGAGCTCGGCGTTTCTGCGGAGGAGCTTTTGAATGAACGTCTGAAAGAAATTCCCGCGGGGTGCGAGGGCCTGTTGTTCCAGCCCTACTTTACTCCGAATGTGACGATGCCTTCTGCGAGAGGGGCAATGATAGGGTTTTCGGACCAGCATACAAGAATCCATATTTACAGAGCGATTATTGAGGGGATTAATTTTGCGCTGCTGGACGGGATGCGTTTGATGGAGAAACGCTCCGGACATAAGTTTAAGGAAATTTATGTCGGGGGAGGCGGCTCCAGAAGCAGTGAAATATGCCAGATTACGGCTGATATGTTCGGGCTTCCGGTCATCAGGACGCAAACTTATGAAGTGGCCGGAATCGGAAGCGCTATGACGGCGTTTGTAGGGCTTGGAGTATTTGCGGATTATGAAGAGGCTGTGGGGAGCATGGTAAAAAGAAAGGACGTCTTCCAGCCAAACGAGGGACAGCACCAGATATATGAAGAGCTGTATCAAGAGGTGTTTAAGAATATTTATGGAAGGCTTGCACCTCTTTATGAAAAGTTGAATGGGATATACAAAAAGAAGACAGAAATAGAAAGTATGTAGAGCAGTTGCGGGGGACCGCAGCTGCTTTTGTGTATGGAAGCAATCATCCTATACACAGATATATTTAATCATCTGCACCGTGCGTACAATAAAATCATACCCGTTTTTGATAAATCCGTTCAATGACGTTTATCAGCGAATACAACCCCATTGCTATGATGCAGAGGATGCAGATGGACATCAGAAGCCAGTCAAGTTTGAATACTTGGCTGCCGTATATTATCATGTAGCCCAGACCTTCCCGCCCGCCGATGAATTCACCGATGACGACGCCTACCAGACATAGGCCGATATTGACTTTCATTGTACTGATAATAGAGGGAATACTGCTCGGTATGACTACTTTGGTGAGGGCGTGGAAGCGGTTGCCGTGGAGCGTATAAATCAAGGTGATTTTTTCCGGGTCCACCGTGGTGAAGCTGGAGTACAGGTTCAAAATACTGCCGAAGATGGCGACAGACATACCGGCCACGATGATGGTCGTTTTATTTGCCCCGAGCCATACGATAAGGAGTGGCGCCAGCGCGGACTTCGGAAGACTGTTGAGGACCACCAGATAAGGGTCCATAATCTCCGAGAGACGTTCCGAGAACCAGAGAAGCACTGCCGCCAGAATGCTGAATACGATGACAAGGATAAAACTGACTAATGTCTCATACAGTGTAACGCCTACATGCAGGAAAATACTTTTATCCAGAACCATTCCCCAGAAACAAAGGGCTATCCGGGAAGGGCTGCTGAAGATAAAAGAATCAATCATTCCCACATTGGCTGCGAATTCCCACAAAAATAAAAAACTAAGGAGAATAGCGATACGTGAAACCCGCACAATCCTTTTATGCCTTCGATGCTGGTTTAAGTAATGCTGCTGGCCTTGTGAAAGTTCATTCATTTGGATTCAACTCCTTCCAGATTAAATTGAAATAGGTCTTAAATTCCGGGGCATTTCTCCGTTTCAGAGGAGAAGTCTCTTTAGAATCAAAGGTGACATCTACTGTCTGGCAGATAGTAGCCGGCCGGTCACTGAGTACAATGATTCTGTCGGCAAGGCTGATGGCCTCGGAGAGGTCGTGAGTAACCAGAATCGCGGTTTTCTTTTCCTTGCGGATAATCTGACCGATATCGTCGCCCACATTCAAGCGGGTCTGATAATCGAGTGCGGAGAAGGGTTCATCCAAAAGTAAAATATCCGGCTCCAGCACCAGAGTACGGATGAGCGCCGCTCTCTGCCGCATGCCGCCGGAAAGCTCGGATGGCTTGGCGTTTGCGAATTGATCTAAACCATAGATGTCTAAAAGTTCCCGTGCCTTGGCTTTCGCTTTGGCAGTCATCATGTGCTGAATCTCCAGACCCAGCAGAACGTTGTGGTAGACCGTGCGCCATTCCAGAAGCTCATCTTTCTGGAGCATGTAACCGATGTTTGTGGCGCTGTCCCGCAAGTATTTTCCATTTAGTTTAATCAGTCCTTTTTCCGGCTCCAGAAGTCCGGCAATCAGATGCAGCAGAGTGGATTTTCCGCAGCCGGAGGGACCGACGATGGCGATGAACTCCCCTTCTTTAATTCCGAAGGAAATGTGTTCCAGAGCTTTTGTCTCACCTTCCATGTTATGGTAGGCGTAGTTGATGTCTTTGAGTTCCAATATATAGTCCATAGCAATCCTCCAGTTACGCATGATATGGGAAAAGGTTATACATCATTTTATGAAGGGAAGGGGCAAAGCGTGCCTGCATTATTTTTCAAAAAGCAGTTAATAATGGCTGTAAAGTATGATATTATAATGGAAAAGTAAAACCGGTTCTACAGTAGAAAAAGAGGGACGAAGATGAACAAACGAAATTACCAGCGTGAGCTGGAACATATCATAGAGAAGCTTAGGCGTGAGGACAGAGTCCCAAGACTTCTGCTCCACAGCTGCTGCGCTCCCTGCAGCAGTTATGTTCTGGAGTATTTATCGGAATATTTTGAGATTACGGTATTTTATTATAATCCTAATATTTACCCGGAAGCAGAGTATGAAAAGCGTGTGGAAGAGCAGCGGAAGCTGACGGAAACGCTTCCGGCAAAGTATCCGATCACCTTTTTGCAGGGGAGTTATGATAAGGAAAGATTTTATGAAGTCGCAAAGGGATATGAAAAAGAGAGAGAAGGCGGCGAGCGGTGTTTCCGGTGTTATGAGTTGAGGCTCCGGGAGGCGGCCGAGGCTGCGAGGGAAGGTGGGTTCGACTATTTCACTACAACTTTAAGTATCAGCCCGCTTAAGAATGCTGAAAAGCTTAATCTGATCGGCGAGAAGCTGGGGGAAGAGTGGGGAGTACCTTACCTGCCTTCCGACTTCAAGAAGAAAAACGGGTACAAGCGCTCCACGGAGTTGTCGAAGGAATATGGACTGTACCGTCAGGATTACTGCGGCTGTGTCTATTCTCGCCAAGAGCGTCTGGCTGGGAAGGAATCTGTGGGAGAACAGGGAAAAATATCGAGGTAGAACTTTACACAGAAGGACAGTCTGTGGTACACTAAAGCACGAAAACATACAGAAAAGAGGAACGGCTATGGCACAATTATGGGGTGGAAGATTTACGAAAGAAACCGATAAATTAGTATATAATTTTAATGCGTCAATTTCCTTTGACCAGCGCTTTTACGCGCAGGATATCAAGGGGAGCATCGCCCATGTCATGATGCTCTGCAAACAGGGTATCCTGACAGAGGAAGAGAAAAAAGAAATTATCGCAGGGCTGGAAGGGATTTTATCCGATGTAGAAAGCGGTAAGCTGGAGATTACAGACGAATACGAGGATATCCACAGCTTTGTGGAAGCGAATCTGATTGAAAGGATTGGGGATACCGGGAAAAAACTGCATACGGGAAGGAGCCGCAACGATCAGGTAGCCTTAGACATGAAGCTGTACATCCGCAGTGAAGTCCGCTCTCTGGAAGGGCTGGTCGTTGACCTGCTCCGGGAACTCCTCACAATTATGAAGGGGCATGTAGACACAATCATGCCTGGATTTACCCATCTGCAGAAAGCCCAGCCGATTACGCTGGCTCACCATATGGGAGCTTATTTTGAGATGTTCAAGAGAGACCATCAGCGGCTTAAGGACATTTATAAACGGATGAATACCTGTCCTCTAGGAAGCGGTGCGCTGGCTGGAACTACTTATCCTTTGGACAGGGCTTATACGGCAGAGCTTTTAGGATTTGACGGGCCGACGCTGAATAGTATGGATTCTGTGTCGGACAGAGATTACCTTATTGAGCTTCTCAGCGCAATGTCGACTATTATGATGCACCTGAGTCGCTTTTCGGAGGAAGTGATTATCTGGAATTCCAATGAATACCGTTTCGTGGAGATCGACGACAGCTACAGCACCGGAAGCAGCATTATGCCTCAGAAGAAGAATCCGGATATCGCGGAACTGGTAAGGGGCAAGACGGGACGTGTATACGGGGCTCTCATGTCCCTTCTCACAACCATGAAAGGTATCCCGCTTGCATATAATAAAGATATGCAGGAGGATAAAGAGCTTGTATTCGATGCTCTGGACACTACGAAAGGGTGTCTGGCCCTGTTTACCGGCATGATGGCTACGATGAAATTTCAGACAGCCAACATGCGTGCCAGTTCAGAGCATGGATTTACCAATGCAACGGATGCGGCAGATTATCTGGTAAATCACGGCGTGCCATTCCGGGATGCACACGGAATCGTGGGACGTCTGGTTCTGTACTGTATCGAAAAAGGAATTGCGCTGGATGACATGAGCATGGAAGAGTACAAGGCTATTTCTCCGGTGTTCGAGGAAGATATCTATGACGCGATCAGTATGGAGACCTGCGTGGAGAAGAGGAACACGCTGGGAGCGCCGGGACCGGAGGCTATGAAGCAGGTGATTGATATCTATGCAAAATATCTGGAGGAATGTTAGGGATTTGGATATTTGGTCTTGCAATTTTTATATAAATGGGATATTATATTCAGAACACGCACAAATGTATTTGTGACAGGGACAGTGACATGGAAGAGAGGATGAAGAAAATGGAGCAGAAATTAAAAGTCGGTATTCTTGGGGCAACAGGTATGGTAGGACAGCGTTTTATCGCACTTCTGGAAAATCATCCGTGGTTTGAGGTGGTGACGGTGGCGGCAAGTTCCCGCTCAGCCGGTAAGACATATGAGGATGCGGTAGGCGCACGGTGGAAGATGGACACTCCGATGCCGGAAGCCGTGAAGAAGCTTGTGATACATAATGTAAATGAAGTGGAGGAAGTGGCAAAGACGGTAGACTTTGTGTTCAGCGCCGTTGACATGACGAAGGAAGAAATCCGCGCCATAGAGGATGCCTATGCAAAAACAGAGACGCCGGTTGTATCTAATAACAGCGCACACCGCTGGACGCCGGATGTACCTATGGTCATTCCGGAGATTAACCCGGAGCATTTTGAAGTCATCGAAGCGCAGAAAAAGCGTTTAGGTACGACAAGGGGGTTTGTGGCTGTTAAGCCTAACTGCTCCATTCAGAGCTATGCCCCGTGTCTTGCCGCTTGGCGTGAGTTTGGGCCGAAGGAACTGGTCGTGACGACGTATCAGGCAATCTCAGGGGCAGGAAAGACATTTAAAGAATGGCCGGAGATGGTGCAGAATATTATTCCTTACATCGGCGGAGAAGAAGAGAAGAGCGAGCAGGAGCCGCTTCGTGTATTGGGAAGAGTGGAGGACGGTCAGATCGTGAAGGCAGAGCTTCCGAAGATTACCTGCCAGTGCGTGCGCGTGCCAGTCTTGAACGGGCATACGGCGGCGGTATTTATTAACTTTGAGAAAAAGCCTACAAAGGAACAATTGATTGAGAAGCTTGTGAATTATAAAGGGGTGCCGCAGGAGGAGAATCTGCCCAGCGCGCCCAAGCAGTTCATCCAATATCTGGAGGATGACAATCGGCCGCAGGTGGCTTTGGATGTGGATTATGAAAATGGGATGGGCGTCTCTGTGGGCCGTCTCAGAGAAGACACAATCTATGATTACAAGTTCATTGGACTTTCACACAATACGGTCAGAGGAGCCGCGGGCGGAGCGGTTCTCTGTGCGGAGACACTGGCAGCGAAGGGCTTTATTCAAACAAAATAGTAGTTTATGTCCCCCTCTCCTGAATTTTAAGGATAGGGGGACTTTTTTGTCTTTATGGAATATTACATGAAATTAACACAAATTTTACCGCCATAAACAGATTATATGGTATAATTTTGTATATAAATGGATATCCGCTTTGACGGAACTGAGTTTAGAGAGAAAGTTGAGGGAGAGAAGATGAACGATGAGATGTTAAAATACACCCAGAACAGGGAGCTTTCCTGGCTAAAATTTAATCAGCGTGTTCTGGAAGAAGCGCAGGATTCCACGGTCCCGCTTCTGGAGCGGATGAAATTCGTGTCGATTTTTACGAGTAATCTGGATGAATTTTTCATGATACGTGTCGGTAGTTTATACGATATGTGCCTCACGGATAATACTGCGATTGACAGCCGTTCCGGCATGACGCCGGAGAAGCAGCTGGACGCGATCTATACAGCGGTGACTCCGCTGTACAAGGAGCGTGACAAGACATATTCTGAGATTAAGAAGCAGCTCAGCCCATACGGAGTCTGTGGATTGTCCATGAAGGAGCTGGAGGCGCAGGAAAAGAAATATGTAAAAAAGTATTTTAAAGATCAGATGCTTCCGATTCTGTCTCCCCAGATTGTGGACGCGAATCACCCGTTCCCGCATCTTTTGAATAAAGAGATTTATGTCATTGCCAATTTGAAGCAGGACAATAAGGCGATGCTGGGAATCGTGCCGGTTCCTCAGTTTGTCTCTGATATTCTCTATCTGCCGGGACATGATATACGCTATATTCGAATGGAAAAGGTGATTATGGAGTATCTTGACCTTGTGTTTGACAAATATGAGGTGTCCGACAAGAACTATATTTGTGTGACGAGGAACGCAGATGTATCTCCGGACGACGAGGCGCTGGAAATTAATGATGATTTCCGCTATCTGATGCGCCAGACTTTGCATAAGCGCAGGAGGATGGCCGTTGTGCGCATGGAGACTGCTGAACCGCTCAGCAAAGAGACGGAGAAGTTTTTCTGTGACAAGTTCAAGATTTCTGCAAATCAGATTTACCGCACGAAGATGCCGATGAAACTGGATTTCATTTTCTCTATCATGGATAAAGTCCCGACATCGATGAAACGTTCTCTTACGGATGAAGCATTCACCCCTCAAGTATCCCGTTACCTGACAGAGGGGAGTGTCATGAAGCAGGTGAAAAAGCGGGATGTGCTGCTGTCTTATCCGTATGAAAGCATGGAGCCATTTTTAAGGCTCATTAAAGAGGCTGCCTATGATCCGACTGTCCTGACAATCAAGATTACAATCTATCGTCTGGCGAAAAAGGCAAGGCTCGTGGAGTACCTCTGTGCCGCCGCGGAGAATGGCAAGGAAGTTACGGTATTGATAGAGCTGCGTGCGCGCTTTGACGAGCAGAGCAATATTGACTGGTCGGAACGCTTGGAGGAAGCCGGCTGCCGGGTCATTTATGGGTTCGAAGGTTATAAAGTGCATTCGAAAATTTGTCTAATCACATGCCGTAATAAGAACGACATCCAGTATATTACACAGGTGGGAACGGGAAATTACAATGAAAAAACGGCCACAATGTACACGGATGTTTCGCTGATCACCGCGGACAGAGGGATTGGGGAGGACGCCACAGTCTTTTTCAAGAATATGTCCATCGGTAATTTAAACGGAAGCTATGAGCATTTGATTGTGTCGCCCACCAGCCTGAAGCAGAAAGTACTTCTCCTCATGGACGGAGAGATTCGCAAAGGAACAAATGGGAGGATCATTATGAAAATGAATTCCGTGACCGATGTAGACTTTATCCAGAAGGTGGCAGAAGCATCACAGGCCGGTGTAAAGATTGATTTGATTGTGCGCGGGATATGCTGTATACTGCCCGGCGTACCTGAATATACAGAGAATGTGAGGGTGACTAGTATTGTGGGCCGCTATCTCGAGCACCCGAGAATTTTCAGTTTTGGCAGCGGGCCTGAGCAGAAGATATATATAGGCTCTGCAGATATGATGACGCGGAATACAGAAAAACGGGTGGAAGTAGCCTGCCCGGTATATGACGATAGGATTAAGGCACAGCTCACACGGATGCTGCAAGTAATGCTGGCAGACAATGTCAAAGCAAGGATACTCCAAAGTGATGGAAATTATAAGAAAAAAGAGCAGGGAAACACAAAAGTATGCGCTCAAGAATATTTTATGAAAGAAGCGATGGCTGTAAAACATCCAAAAGTAGAGGAAAAGCTAAGCTTTGGACAAAAACTGAGAAAACTGCTGTTTAAGAAATAATTGCAGTGGGGACAGGTCCCGATGAGTTGGGGACTGTCCCTTTTGCCGTTGGGGACTGTCCCCTTTGACCCTTTGGGTTCCTTTTTGAAAAAAATTGTGATATCATAAGAAAATGAAGCCAAAATCAGGACAGGAGTATTGTGACAATATATGGGTAAATCAGTATACATAGCAGAGAAGCCAAGTGTAGCGCAGGAGTTTGCCAAGGCACTGCATCTGAGTTCAAGGAGAAAAGACGGTTATCTGGAATCTGAGGAGGCTATCGTAACATGGTGTGTTGGACATCTGGTGACGATGAGCTATCCGGAAGTTTACGATGAAAAGTATAAGCGCTGGAGCCTGCAGACGCTTCCTTTTATACCGAAGGAATTCAAGTATGAGGTGATACCGGCCGTAAAAAAGCAGTTCGAGATCGTGAAGGGGATTCTGAACCGCAAGGACGTAGAGCGTATTTATGTCTGCACTGACTCCGGGAGAGAGGGGGAGTATATCTACCGGCTTGTAGAACAGATGGCCCAAGTGGAGGGCAAAGACAGACGGCGTGTATGGATTGACTCTCAGACCGAGGAGGAGATTCTGAGAGGCATCAGGGAAGCGAAGGATTTGAGTGAATACGATAATCTTTCTGCCTCCGCCTATCTCAGGGCAAAGGAAGACTACTTGATGGGAATCAACTTTTCCAGACTTTTGACATTAAAATATGGAAACAGCATTTCCAATTATTTAAGCACGAAGTATACGGTCATCTCAGTAGGGCGGGTCATGACTTGTGTCATGGGCATGGTAGTCCGCAGGGAAAGAGAAATCCGCGAGTTCGTAAAAACTCCGTTTTACCGTGTACTGCAGAGTGTCAGTGCCGAAGGACATACCTTTGAAGGCGAGTGGAGGGCGGTCAAGGGCTCGAAATACTTTGAGTCATTGCTTTTATATAAAGAAAATGGATTTAAGGAGAAGCCGGAAGCGGAAAAGCTGATTGCTTATCTGAAGGAAGGGCAGGAAGAGCCTCTCACCTGCCGGATTTTAGCGATAGAAAAGAAAAAAGAAAAGAAGAACCCGCCCCTTCTGTTCAATCTGGCGGAGCTGCAAAATGAATGTTCTAAGCGTTTTAAAATCAGTCCGGATGAGACGCTGCGGATTGTGCAGGAATTATATGAGAAAAAGCTGGTCACCTATCCAAGAACGGATGCCCGTGTGCTGTCGACCGCAGTCGCGAAGGAAATCACAAAGAACTTGAACGGGTTGATGAAATATCAAGATGCGGAGCCATTTTTAAAGGACATCCTTTCCTTTAAAAGCTTTAAGGGACTGGAAAAGACACGCTACGTTAATGATAAGCAGATAACGGACCATTACGCGATCATACCTACCGGACAGGGTCTTTCCGAGCTGAGCCGGGCCACCCACACGGCAAAGCAGGTCTACGATGTGATTGTACGGCGTTTCTTGAGCATTTTTTATCCGCCTGCGGTCTATCAAAAGGTAGCCATCACAACACAGATGAAGGAAGAACAGTTTTTTTCAAGCTTCCGGGTGCTGGCGGAGGAGGGCTATCTTAAGGTGGCAGGGGTGCCGGGGAAAAGCAAGACAGCCACAGAGTCCGCATCAACGGAGGGAGACGCCGAGGACAAGGAGGCAGATGCCGGATTCTTTGAAAGCATTAAGAAGCTGAAAAAGGGAGATGTTCTTACGGTCACTGGGCTGGATATCAAGGAAGGGGAGACTTCGCCGCCCAAACGGTACAACTCGGGTTCTATGATTCTGGCCATGGAAAATGCGGGACAGCTTATCGAAGATGAAGAGCTCCGCGCACAGATCAAAGGCAGCGGCATCGGTACCAGCGCCACAAGGGCGGAGATATTGAAAAAGCTTTTCAATATCAAATACTTATCGCTCAATAAAAAGACGCAGATCATTACCCCCACTCTTTTAGGAGAAATGATATACGATGTGGTGGAGCATTCCATCAAATCCCTACTCAATCCAGAGCTTACGGCCAGCTGGGAGAAGGGGCTCAACTATGTGGCCGACGGGGAAATTACCTCGGATGAGTATATGACGAAGCTCAATCACTTTATTGTAAGCAGAACAAGCGGGGTTCTGGGACTCAACAACCAATATCGATTAAAAGACTGCTATGACAAAGCGGCAGTGTTTTATAAAAACGACAAAAAGAAAGAGAAAGGGAAAACATCATGAAAGAAATGACAGTTAAGGAAATGTACACACTTGAGGAGACAATTGCAAAAGATATATTTAAAGATGTCACTTATCCGTGGGAAGTACTTCCGAAGATCGGCAGCTTTATTCTGGAACTTGGAGCAACCCTCTCTGAAGATGAATATGAAAAAAAGGGTGAAAATGTCTGGATTGCAAAGTCAGCTAAAGTAGCGCCCACCGCATATATCAATGGCCCGGCCATCATCGGTAAGGAAGCCGAGGTCCGCCATTGTGCATTCATCCGTGGAAACGCAATTGTCGGAGAAGGCGCAGTGGTAGGAAACTCCACGGAACTTAAAAATGTAATTCTTTTCAATAAAGTTCAAGTACCGCACTATAACTATGTAGGAGATTCCATTCTGGGATTCAAGTCCCACATGGGGGCAGGTTCCATCACATCCAATGTGAAATCTGACAAAAAGCTTGTTGTGGTGAAGACGCCGGAGGGCGGAATTGAGACAGGAATGAAAAAATTCGGGGCAATGCTCGGAGACAATGTGGAGGTCGGATGCGGAACTGTCCTGAATCCAGGCAGTGTAGTGGGCAGTGACACAAACATCTATCCCCTTTCTATGGTCAGAGGGTATGTGCCCGCGGGGAGCATCTACAAAAAACAAGGTGAAGTAGTGGAAAAACAATAAAAGAGAGGCAGGTAATATGAAGAAAATAGGATTTATAGGCGTGGGAATCATGGGAAAATCCATGGTCCGCAACTTGATGAAAGCCGGATATGAGCTGCACATTTATGCCAGAACAAAAAGCAAGGTCACGGACGTAATCGAGGAGGGGGCAGTGTTCCACGAGAGCATTGCAGACTGTGTAAAAGGCTGCGAGGCTGTGATTACAATTGTGGGCTTTCCGAAAGACGTGGAAGAGGTGTATTTTGAGGAAGGCGGTATCTTAGCACATGCGGAGAAGGGGGCATATCTGATCGATATGACTACCACCAGCCCGCAGCTTGCGGAAAAGATATACAAGGAAGGGAAAGAAAAAGGATTTCACGTGCTGGACGCGCCTGTGACCGGAGGAGATACCGGCGCAAAAGCAGGTACGCTCTCTATTCTTGTGGGCGGGGAACGTGAAGATTACGAGTCATGTCATAGTCTGTTTGAGGCAATGGGGACGAACATCAATTATCAGGGCAAGGCCGGCTGTGGCCAGCACGCAAAACTGGCAAATCAGATTATGATTGCAGGCACACTGAGCGGCGTATGTGAGGCTCTCACCTACGCGAAGGCAAAGGGACTCGATTTGGAGACGCTCCTGAAATCTGTCGCTACCGGGGCGGCGGGAAGTAAACAGCTCGATACTTTCGGCCCAAAGATTATAGAGGAAAATTATGAGCCGGGATTCTTTATGAAACATTTTATCAAGGACATGAAGCTGGCCCTGATTGAAGCAAATATGAGCGATATCAGCTTAGAGGTGCTGAGCCTCGTACTCTCCAACTATGAACAACTGGAAGCGGAAGGTTTTGGAAATCTAGGGACACAGGCATTAATGAAATATTACGGATAAGGATTTGGCAGAACGAAGAAGAGAGGGGAATTGTTCCCCTCTCTAAATGCGAAATGAGTTAGAGCTTGGCGGAAGTGGCAGGACGGCGTGGTCCAGCATGGAGTGCTTACCCAGATTCTCCTCTTCCTCCTCCCTCTGAAGTTCAGGGTTGACAGGAGCTGCTTGATTCTTATTCTTTTTTTTGCCTTTAAAGAGACTGTTCTTGGAAACTTCCGCAGAGCCATTGGGAGGAGCTTCGACAGAATCCGTTGACACTTCCTTCGCCCCATTGTCTGTCAACTTAGAATACTGCTCCAGACTCAGCAGTACCATGGAACCATAGCCGTTTTTAGTCAAGAAAACGGGCTCACCGGATTCCGCAATTTTTTCAACCTCAGGAAATTTATTCCTCAAATCAGATACAGGCCTAATATGCATCATAAAAACACCTCCATAAACTATCATTATTTTATCTTAATTATATCATAGAAGAATGATTATGTGAAGAAAAATTAAAAAATAGAATGCATCCATTTGGAGAAATCCTTGACATTGTATTAAAATAATAATACAATATAACAAAAGTGAAATGTGAAAGAAATAACAGGAGGGTAATTTATGCTTGAAATACAGAATCTGACGAAAGTTTATGGAAAGGTCAAGGCAGTCGATAATGTGAGTTTTTTAGTGCCGGGAGGTCAGGTCGGTATCTTGCTTGGGCCAAACGGAGCAGGAAAGTCGACAATCATAAAAAGCATAGCGGGGCTTCTGCGTCATGACGGGCAGGTGAGAATCTGCGGCCTGCCGGGAAGGTCAATGGAGGCAAAGAAGATATTTGCCTATGTTCCTGAGATTCCGGCTATGTTCGAAGCACTGACGGTGCGGGAACATGTGGAGTACATAAGGAAAGCGTACAATAGCCAAGTCAGCGATGACGAGATAGAATTTATCCTCAAGAGATTTGAGCTTTGGGATAAGCAGGACAAGCTGGGCAATGAACTTTCAAAGGGAATGATGCAGAAAGTCAGCATCTGCTGTGCGCTGGCAATCAAGCCAAAAGTGATTATGCTAGATGAGCCGATGGTGGGGCTGGATCCACAGGCCATCAAGGAACTCAAGGAAGTGATTACGGAATTAAAGGGGTTTGGGGTAACCGTTCTTATCAGTACACATATGCTGGAAATGGTTGAAGGATTGTGGGACATTATGTTTGTCATGCAAAAAGGACATATCATCGGTTCATACCGAAAGGAAGATGTCGGCAACAAGGAGCTGGAAGACTTATTCTTTGAGATGACGGGTGGTGGTAAATAATGAAGACACTTTTTTATGTAACATACAGAGGATTTATCAATCGTCTGAAAAAGGCCTTGAAGCGTCCGGTCACCTATTTGTTCATTGCGGTGGCCGTCGCTTATGTTGCACTTCTGGCCGTTGGGCTGTTTAATATAGTAAAAAACACCCACTTCAATAATGTGAAGGCTCTTGTAATCGTAATTACGGTGCTTTTGTTTTTTGCACTTCCCAGCAGCTACTTGATGTATGCCAGAAGAAAAGGGATTATCTTCAAACCAAGCCATGCCCATTTTATATTCAATGCGCCCATATCTCCAAAGCAGGTATTAATTTATGGAGCTTTAAAGAATATTCTTATGGATGCGGTTTTTGGGGTTTTGATTCTGCTGGGAGGGATTCTGCTTTTTGATGTTCCGCTCTGGAAGATGATTCTTGTATTTTTGTTCTGGGTGTTCATGACGAGTTTACAGGAAGGCGGAATCGTTATTCTTCTTTATGGGAATGAGAAAGTATCGGTGGAAAAGATGGGAAAAGCCAGCAAGATTATGCTTGGCGTTCTAGCTGTGCTCGGTATTTTCCTATTCTGGTATATTAAGACCTATGGATTTTCCTTGGCAAGCGTTGGCGCGCTGATTGATTATCCGGGACTGCAGATGCTGCCCTTGGTAGGCTGGAATGTAGCGGTGTTCCGGCTGATTCTTCTCGGCCCTACAACATTGAATGTAATCTGCAGCATCCTGTATGTTGTTTCTACTGCGGCAATCTTAGCCGCGGCTTGGAAGCTTCCATGCTATGGAGGATATTACGAAGAAGCGGCTAAATTTGCCGACGACTATCAGGCAATGAAGAACAGAAATAAAAAGGGCGAGACGGGGAATGGCAAGGAGAAATACCGCCGTATTAAAGGCGGCGTCAAAGGATGCGGGGCAAAGGCTATTTTTTACCGCCAGCTGCTGGAATATAAAAAGGCACGTTTCTTCATATTTGGAAGCATGAATTTGGTCTGCTTCTTCATTGCTTTTGTTATGGCCTGGACTTACGACGGGGCAAGCAAGTATGCGGGGATGTTTTTGTTGGGCATTCTGGCGTATGTCATATTCTGTACGAGCGGATATGTGGGTAAATGGGAGAAGGAGCTTCAGAACCCTTATCTCTACCTGATACCGGAAAAACCGATAAAGAAGCTCTGGTACGCCACACAGATGGAGCATATAAAATCCTTTATCGACGGCTCTATTATGTGCGTCGGCATCGGGGTGGCATGGCATCTGCCGGTGTGGCAGATAGTGACATCAATTCTTTTGTATGTTCTATTTCAGGCAATCAAGATGTATATGCGTATATTTGCCCTCTACATTCTGGGAGACAATTTTGGACTGCAGGTGAGAAAGCTGTTCCAGATGCTGATACAGTCGAGCCTTATGGGAGTGGGGATTGCGCTGGCGGTTGTGGTCGGCATGGTCATAAATATGAATTTGGTGTTTCCTATTCTGCTGATTTATAGTATCATAATAACTGTAACAGTAATGTTTCTGGCATCTTACAGATTTGAAGTGCTGGAGCAGATCGAGTAGTAGAAGTGGATAAAGAAGGGAGCATAGAGCATGCTGAATGACAATTATATATCGTTTGAGATAGGAAAGGCGAAACATATAGCGCTGGTAGCACATGACGGTAAGAAAAAAGAGATGGTTGACTGGTGTGACAAAAATAAAGATGTGTTGAAGAGCCATTTTCTCTGTGGAACCGGGACAACTGCCAGATTGATTTCCGAGAGAACCGGCCTTCCGGTGAAGGGATATAACAGTGGGCCTCTGGGCGGCGACCAGCAGATAGGAGCCAAGATCGTGGAAGGCCAGATCGATTTTATGGTGTTTTTGTGGGATCCGCTGGAAGCACAGCCCCATGACCCTGACGTGAAAGCTCTTTTGCGTATAGCGGTCGTGTATGACATACCGATTGCCAATAATTTGGCTACGGCGGACTTTATGCTGCATTCTAAATATATGAATACGGTCTACAGCAGGCAGGTTGAGAATTTTAACAAGACAATCGAAGAGCGTGTAGAAAAGATGAAATAATGCGAACCCTTCCCTTTGTGGGGAGGGTATCTTTTTGCTGTGAAAGGGATTGACATCATCTATACCCTGTGATATGATAAGCAAGATTGATTTAACACATTAAAGCGCAACGGTTTAAAGCGTAAGCGCAAAAACAAGACGGAGGGTATTGAGATGACAGTGAAAATCATACTGCTGATTGTATTTTTTGCAGTGATGGCGGGGGTAGGAATTTACGCTAGAAAAAGTACAAAGAGTGTGGACGGGTTTGTGCTGGGAGGACACGCCGCAGGGCCATGGCTTACCGCATTCGCATATGGAACGTCCTATTTTTCTGCAGTAGTATTTGTAGGATATGCAGGGCAGTTCGGATGGAAGTACGGGATTGCATCTACTTGGATAGGGATTGGAAATGCAGTGATCGGAAGTCTGCTGGCATGGGTGGTCTTGGGAAGGCGGACGAGAGTTATGAGCCACCACCTGAAGTCAAAGACTATGCCGGACTTTTTCGGTGAAAGATTTCAGAGCAAAAGCTTGAAGATAGTAGCCTCTATCATTGTGTTCGTGTTTCTAGTACCATACACTGCGTCTGTGTATAACGGTCTGTCCAGACTATTTGGAATGGCTTTCGACATTCCGTATACATATTGTGTCATTGCGATGGCTGCTTTTACCGGAATTTATGTAATTCTTGGCGGATATATGGCAACGGCTATCAATGACTTTATTCAAGGTATTATTATGCTTTTTGGCATTACCGCCGTGATTGCGGCTGTGCTCAGCGGTCAGGGAGGATTTATGGAAGCGGTACGGAAGATGGCGGAAATCCCCAGCGATGTGGCTGTGACTCAAGGGCAGCCGGGAGCCTTTGTATCTTTCTTTGGCCCAGATCCTCTGAATCTTTTGGGCGTGGTAATCCTGACGTCTCTTGGGACGTGGGGGCTTCCACAGATGGTGCACAAGTTCTATGCGATCAAAGATGAGAAGTCCATCAATACGGGGACGGTCATATCCACAATATTTGCAGTTGTCATTTCCGGAGGCTGCTACTTTTTAGGGGGATTCGGGCGGCTGTTTGACAATCCGTCTATTTATAACCCGGATACGGGAGTTCCCGTGTTCGACAGTATTGTGCCTTACATGCTGTCCACCCTGCCGGATATCCTTATAGGCATTGTGGTGGTTCTTGTACTTTCAGCGTCAATGTCTACACTTTCTTCGCTTGTTCTCACCTCAAGCTCGACATTGACACTTGACTGCATCAAGGGAAATATAGTCAAGAAGATGAGTGAGAAGAAGCAAGTGTTTGTTATGCAGCTTTTAATCGTATTTTTTATCGTAGTGTCGGTTGTACTTGCATTGAATCCACCCACATTTATTGCCCAGCTCATGGGAATATCGTGGGGAGCGCTGGCCGGAGCGTTTCTGGCTCCGTTTTTGTATGGATTGTACTGGAAAGGCGTGACCAGAGCGGCAGTCTGGGCCAGTTTTGCGGCGGGTGTGGGAATCACCCTCTCCAATATGTATCTGAAATACATTGAATCGCCTATCAATGCGGGGGCGGCCGCCATGATTGCGGGACTTTTGATTGTGCCGGTGGTGAGCCTTATCACGCCGAAGCTGGAGAAGGAAAAAGTAGAAGATATATTCAGCTGTTATGAAGAAAAAGTCACAATCACTGTAAAGCGTTCTCTGGAAGCGTAAAAGAGTTGTATTAAGACGATATCTATGCTATGATTTTTGTGAGGTAATACTGCCTCACAGGAGTCATAGCATTCTTTTTTGCCGGTTCGGTTTCCGGCAAAAAGCAAATCAAAGGAACATCCGCGCCAAAACCCATATCCCACAAAAAGCAGTATAGAATATATGTTTGGAAAAATAATATTTTCCGGTTGACAAACAAGAACGTATGTACTAATATAAAGGTATGCAAACGTTCGTTCGTGTGCGGTATATGGGTAAGATAATAGGGAACAAGGAGAAATAAAAGATGGCAAATGTAAATGATGATAAGAAAAAGGCGCTCGACGCGGCAATCGCAAAGTTGGAGAAGGATTTTGGAAAAGGAACAGTTATGAAGCTGGGCGACCCGGCGGCTCAGGTCCAAGTGGAGACGGTGCCGACAGGTGCGTTGAGTCTGGATCTGGCTCTGGGGATGGGCGGTGTGCCGAAGGGACGTGTAGTTGAGATATACGGTCCGGAGTCCAGCGGTAAGACGACCGTAGCATTACATATGGTGGCTGAAGTGCAGAAACGAGGCGGCATCGCCGGGTTTATCGACGCAGAGCATGCGCTGGATCCTGCCTATGCCAAGAATATAGGTGTCGATATTGATGAATTATATATTTCACAGCCGGACAGTGGAGATCAAGCGCTGGAGATTACGGAAACGATGGTCCGTTCGGGGGCCATTGATATTATCGTAGTTGACTCTGTCGCCGCACTGGTGCCGAGGCAGGAGATTGAGGGGGACATGGGAGACAGCCATGTAGGGCTTCAAGCCAGACTGATGTCTCAGGCTTTGCGTAAGCTCACACCGGTAATCAGTAAGTCTAACTGTGTGGTTATCTTTATCAACCAGCTCCGTGAAAAGGTAGGAGTCATGTTCGGCAATCCTGAGACTACGACAGGAGGACGCGCCCTTAAGTTCTATGCGTCTGTCCGCATGGATGTAAGAAGAATCGAGACGCTGAAGCAGGGCGGTGAGATGGTCGGCAACCGTACCCGTATCAAGATTGTAAAGAATAAGATTGCGCCCCCGTTCAAAGAAGCTGAGTTCGATATTATGTTCGGTAAGGGCATCTCGAAGGAAGGAGATATTCTTGATTTGGCGGCAAGCATTGATATCGTGAACAAGAGCGGCGCCTGGTACGCGTATAACGGGGATAAGATAGGACAAGGGCGGGAGAACGCAAAAGTATTCCTTGCCACACACCCGGAAGTAATGGACGAGATAGAGGCCAGAGTGAGGGCGCATTATGGTTTTGACGGTGCAGGACAGGAAGAGGAGCCGGCTGAAGACAAGAAGTCACCGGTTAAAAAGACAGTCAAAGAAGACTGATAGGCGGGATAAGGAATATGATCGTTACTAAGATAGAGCCTGTGACAAAAGCAAAATTTAAAGTGTATGTGGAAGAACAGTTCGCCTTTGTGTTGTACAAGGGCGAACTGTCCCGTTTTCATCTGCAGGAAGGCGGGAGTCTGTCGGAAGAACTTTATACTAAGATAAAGACGGAAATTGTACTTAAAAGAGCCAAGATGCGTGCCATGCATCTCCTGAATGATATGGATAGGACGGAAGGGCAGCTCCGCCAGAAGCTCAGACAGAACGGCTATCCGGAAGACATTGTCGGGCAGGCGCTTGATTATGTCAAGTCCTTTGGCTATATCAACGATGAAAATTATATTCGAAGATTTGTTGAAAGCCGAATGGACAAGAAGAGCAGAAAAGAGATTTATGCGCTTCTTTGTCAGAAGGGGCTGAAGGGCAGTGACGTGGACAGCATTATGGAGGAGGCCTATGCAGGCCATACTGAGGAGGATGCTATCCGTGACATTATTCGCAAAAAGCGTTGGAATCTGGAGGCCGCGGATGAGAAGGAGAAACAGAAGATATATGCATTTTTGATGCGTAAGGGATTCCGCTACGAGGATATCCGTCAAGTAATACAAGTTTCCGTAGGGAATGCTTGACATAATTGTGAAAACAGTATAGAATTTAAGTGTTGTATTTGTACAATGAAAATTAAATAAGGAGGTGCTCCTGTGCCGATAAGTATAATTATTGCTGTGGTTGTCACACTGGTGATAGCGGTTTCTATTACTTATTTTGCAACGGTGTCCAAGCTGAAGAATGACGCAAATTCTAAAATTGGAAACGCTGATGCGAAAGCAAGAGAAATAATAGATGATGCATTAAAGACGGCGGAAACGAAGAAGAAGGAAGCTCTCTTGGAAGTAAAGGAAGAGTCTATCAGGACGAAGAACGAGCTCGAGAAGGAAACAAAAGAACGAAGAGCAGAGTTACAGCGTTATGAGAAGCGTGTCCTATCCAAGGAAGAGACCCTAGAGAAGCGTTCCGAAGCGATTGAGCAGAGAGAAGCTGCATTCACCGCAAAAGAAGATGCAATCAGACAGCGGGAAGCAAAAGTTGAAGAACTTAGCAAACAACGAGTACAGGAACTAGAACGAATCTCAGGACTTACCTCCGAACAAGCAAAAGATTATTTGTTGAAAACTGTTGAAGATGATGTAAAGCATGATACTGCGAGACTGGTGAAAGAACTGGAGAACCAGGCCAAGGAAGACGCTGATAAGAAGGCAAAGGAATATGTTGTCACAGCGATTCAGAGGTGTGCGGCGGATCATGTTGCTGAGACTACGATTTCAGTAGTACAGCTTCCTAGCGATGAGATGAAGGGGAGAATTATCGGAAGAGAAGGGCGGAACATCCGTACCTTGGAGACTCTTACCGGTGTGGAACTGATTATCGACGATACGCCGGAAGCAGTAGTATTGTCTGGATTTGATCCTATTCGCCGTGAAGTGGCCAGAATTGCGCTGGAACGCTTGATTGTGGACGGACGTATACATCCGGCTAGAATTGAAGAAATGGTAGAAAAGGCTCAGAAAGAAGTAGAATCAATGATACGTGAAGAAGGAGAGGCTGCAGCTCTAGAAGTAGGGGTACATGGTATCCATCCGGAACTGATTCGTCTGTTGGGACGTATGAAGTTTAGGACAAGTTATGGGCAGAATGCTTTGAAGCATTCTATTGAAGTAGCCCAGCTCTCAGGACTCCTTGCGGGAGAGATCGGACTGGATGTCCGCATCGCTAAGAGGGCAGGACTTTTACATGACATTGGCAAATCTATCGATCATGATGTAGAGGGCTCACATATTCAGATCGGTGTTGATTTGTGCAGAAAGTACAAAGAATCACCGACTATTATTAATGCAGTGGAATCCCATCATGGGGATGTAGAACCAGAGACTCTCATTGCGTGCGTTGTGCAGGCGGCAGATACGATTTCTGCGGCAAGGCCGGGTGCAAGAAGAGAGACACTTGAAACATATACAAACAGATTAAAACAGTTAGAAGATATCACGAACCAGTTCAAAGGCGTTGATAAATCTTTTGCAATTCAAGCGGGTAGAGAGATTCGCGTAATGGTAGTTCCAGAACAAGTATCTGATGATGATATGGTATTGCTGGCAAGGGATATTTCCAAGCAGATTGAGTACGAATTGGAATATCCGGGACAGATTAAGGTGAATGTAATCCGGGAATCGAGAGTTACAGATTACGCAAAATAATCAGAATACAGCAGCCATTCTTGAGGGAAAACTCAAGGATGGCTGTTTTTTATGTTTTATTGACAAATTTTACAAATAAAATACTATTCTTTAGCTTGTTTAATATTAGAATTTTAAGTATAATAGTAACATATTGAATCTACGTTAAGATGAGAGGGGCAGTCGGTATGCTGAGAGCAGCTATATGCCAGAAAAATAAAGAAAAAAGGGAATACATATTATCAGCGATTCAGGCATTGGACTTTGATATAGATGTACAAGAATTCCGAAATATTTATGATTTTAAAGATATTTTTGACGCGCAGAACACAGCCTTCGACATCATTGTGCTGGATACGTCCATCCAGCAGGAGGGGGACGGGCTTACCCTTGCTGGTCATATCCGCAAGTTGAACGGGAAGGTCATGATTTTATTCGTGACTGAAAGTGAGCAGTACTATGCACAGGCGTTCAAGGTGTTTGCAACCGGTTACTTGTTATATCCTTTTGATGTAAAAGAGATAGAGAACTGTATTGCGTTTTATAATCAGAAGACGAAGACTGAACGCAGGGCGTCGTGGATGGTGAAAGGCAAGGGCGGCAACTGGTGCCGGATTTTCTGCCGGAATATTCTCTTTGTGGAGAGCGACAACAGGCAGGTGATTCTTCACCTTGATGACGGCACTATTGTTGAGAGCTATGCCAAGCTTAGTCAGGCGGAGCAGGAACTTCCAGATAAAGGGTTTCTCAGATGCCATCAGAGCTATATTGTGAACCTCTATTATGTGGATGAGATTAAGAATGGCAAGTTTTGGATTCAAGGGAAGGAGATTCCCATATCAAGAAAATATCAAAAGCTGGCTAAGGAAGGATATTATGATTATATGTTCTCTAAGTTGTAAACGAGCGTAATGCTCAGTTGTTTAAAATCTTCATAAAAGGAGTCAAATTCTACCCGGTACAGTTTTTTTATGAAAACATCTGTATAATGCATGTATGATAATTGGTGAGACTGGAGGGAAAAGGAATATGACTGCGGGACAGCTTAAGGATACGGCAAAAGAGTATATTGACCGTCGGGAGAAGACACGTTATTATACTGCTGAAGAATCCGTGAATAAATTGTTGAACGATTATGCGGAGAAAGCAGAGATGCAGCATGTGTGGATTTCTATTGACGGCGCGGGATTTCGCGAGAATATGCTCGGCAGAGAGTTCTGCCGGCTGTTGGAGCTTGCATTCTCTCAGGCACTGGAGACTTGTGTGGCCACGACTCCTCCTAAAAAGCGATATTTGAAAATCAGAAGTATGGACGCACAGAACAAAGTGTTCATAAAAATTCTCTATTCCTGTGAAGCTCCGGTGATGGCTGGGTTTGACAAGCGTTATCACAGTATGCAGGACATTGTAGAGCGGGTCGACGGCTATATGCGGATTCAGTTTACAGAGGATGAGAATGTATTGAAGATAGCAATACCTATGTAAATAGAACGGAATATGACAGGTGATTGATATGGCTTTGCGTAGAAATAAAATAGGAAAAAAAGGCTATACACTGGTGGAGGCAATGGTTGTACTGGTTATTATCGGAATCATTGCCTCCATTGCGATTGGCGGGCTGACAATGTACCAGCGGTATGCAGCTTTCAAGAAGAATAATGAATATGCACAGACCCTTTTCTCGGCCGCACAGGCGGCGCTCAGCCATGCTAAGGCCAGCGGGCAGCTGGAAGAGCTTGGGGAGGAGCTGAAAAGCGGAGAAGCTTTAAGCGGCGAATTAAAAAAGGGCATGATTATAAACGGAACAAATTTTGATAAACGGGCGGCAGATGGCGGTCTGTATTTTTTATGTTATAAAAAGAGTGGTGAAATTGCCGGAGGAGCACACAAAATCTTGTATGATATGTTGGAGCCGTACGTCTATGACGATACCATTTTGAATGCATCGTACTGTATCGAATTTGACGCGGTGGACGGCACCGTGCTCGGGGTTCTCTACAGCGACAGGGCCAAAGGATTTTCCTATGACGGAGGGAGTACGACGGAGGCGAAAGGGACAGTCCATATTGCGGACAGGGATAAAGAAGCGAGAAAAAAGATTCTGCTCGGATATTATGGAGTAGAAAGTCTGTCGGCAAGAGCGCCCCAGAAGTCGGATAAAGCATTTATCAAAGAGATAAAACTGGTGAATGATGAGACACTTTATGCAGAGTGGACGGTGGACGCTGAGAAGTCTAATGTGACTGCGGATGCGATGCAGTTTGAATTCCAGCTGTGTAGAACGGACGCGGAAGGCAAAGAAGAGGTAATCGCAGAATTTACTGTGAATGACAGCGCCAAGGATGAGAATAAGCTCCAAAAAGAGAACGGAAGCGGCTATGTGAAATGTGATGTGTGGTTTTATGATCAGGAGGGGAAGAAAGCGGATGCCCCGATAACATATCAGTTCCCGGCCTATATTGATGAAGAACAGAAAATGGTTCTGGCACTGGATGCGGTGGATACGGCTGCAGAAGAGATTCTGAGGGCAAATCCCACGGAAGGCATATTGAAGGAGGAAGATTCCGAATTATTCAAGAATACATACAGTATACGGAGATTCACCGATAAGCCTGAGAATGTGTGCGTCAAGATTCAGGCATATGCTACGGGAGTCTATGAGACATCTGCCAGTGCATGGACGTTGTCCAATGAGGAAAATGCCTATTTTGCGAAGGCTGAGGATTCGGATTTTGATATTACGAACGCAAGGCATTTGTTTAACGTACGGTTTACCGAGCGCGGGCAGGAAATGAAAAGTGAAGGCGCGGCCAACTATACATATAAGCAGAAGAGCGACATCAGCTGGGGTGGAGAAGACGGCATCGTGGGGCATGGAAATGTCTACACGGAGATGGAAAAGAGACGATACAATGAAGAAAATAAGACTGCCTTTCCGACCATAACTGTACTTGCGGACGGAAACGCCTACCAAGGTGGAAATAAAACCTTGAGGAATCTATACATGACAGATACCGACGGACCTTTGGGACTCTTTGGAATCAACCGGGGCAGCATCAGCAGCCTGACTATGGAGCAATGTGTGATTATCAGTGAGACCGCCAGTTATGTGGGCTCCTTCTGTGGAGTCAATGCCGGAAAACTGAACAACCTCACAACCGGGAAAAACACGTCTGTGACAGGTGGAAATTATGTGGGCGGAATTGTTGGAGCCGATGGATACAGCTATATCGGAGCAGACGGTATGCGGGAGGCCGGAAAGCAGAGAGAATATAAAAACCTCTATAATGCTGCCAGTGTTACGGGAAGACAAGTGGCGGATGCCAATGCACATGACAGCAGCGCACTGAGCCAGCCTAATAAAGAGCTTGCACTTGCAGGAAATTTCGTGGGCGGGATTGTAAGCTATGTAAAAGGGACTTATGTCTCAGGAGGAACGGAAGTCAACGGAATATCCACGGATTCTTGGACAAATGCCGGCGATGTGACTTCAGAGTACAGCGGTAATAAAGGGAAAAGCTTTGTCGGCGGCCTCACCGGCTACGCTGAGGATGTACAATTCTATGACTGCCATGTAAGTGACAGCCACATATCGGGAGCAGGATATAATGATGAGAATGGAAATACGTCGGCCTATGTTGGCGGATTGATCGGTTATCTCACCCGGGGGCAGATCGTTAAAAGTTTCTTAGAAGGTAAAGGGAGTGTTACTGTAAATTGGGGGAATGTAGGGGGTATCGTCGGAAAAAATGATACCGGAGGTTTTGTCGGAAATTGCAAGACAGATATAGAATGGAAGATTATTTCTAAAAACTATCTTAATAATACTGGGTGCGGCGGCATTATCGGCTTCAATGCTTCTGCGGAAGCGATAATAAGTAACAACAATTTTGCCGCCGTCTCAAAGGACAATGCGTCGGGGAAAGATGTTGTGTCCACGGGAGGAATCATAGGGAGGCAGGAAAGCAAAGAGCTTTTCTCAATTTATGGCTGTGTCAATGAGGGGGATGTAAGCGCATTTACATCTCCGGGCGGAATTGTAGGCAGGATTAAGGGGGCAGGAGGAGAGATAAGCTCTTGTGAGAACTGGGCCTCGATATATACAGGAAAAGCCGACGGCTCAAGCAGAGAAGGCGCCGGAGGTATTGTGGCAAATATATATAGTATTGATTCAGGACAGACGGTGAAGATAGCGGACTGTACGAATCGTGGACTGATACAGGGGCAATACGGGGGGAACGGCGGAATCGTGGCTTCCATAACGGGAGCAGGAGCAACCCAGTATAAGCAAATTGTAATTACGAACTGTGTCAACATTGGTAAATGTGAATCAATCAAGGACACAAAAAATAACGCAGGAATTTTAGCCTTCTCTGATGTGGACAGAGAAATACTGATCACGAACTGTAAAAATTATGGTACTGGTAACGGAGACATTTGCGGGATTGCAGCAAACGTGAAGGCATCGACAAAGCTGCAGGGGAACTTCGGTGTGGCGTCGTGCGGCGTCCCTGTTGTACCTTACAACAGTCCGGCCAGTGTGACGGACGATAATTACTATTTTAGCAACCTTATCAAGAAGAAGGAAAGCATCGTCCAGACTGTTGACTATAAGGGAATCAATATAAGTACAGAAGGAAAACCGGCTCAAGTCCAGAGTGGCAACCCAATATCTAATCTTGTGGACGGAAGCCTGAACACCAGATGTTCTTATGAAATAAAGGACAGCAAGACCGAGAGCGCCATCATGATGGTATTCCAGCAGCCTCAGGAGCTGAAAACATTGGATATATACTGGTATGACCAGCAGGACAACGGAAGCAATGGTTTGCCGAGGGAATACAGCTATACACTGTCCTATTTAGAGTCGGGAAATGAAAAATTAGAGGATGCCAAAGCACTGTTTACGGAGGAGGGTACAGAAGACGGAACTCCTAAGGTATTCAGAGGTATCGGATATAAAAACACTTATATTAAATATGCGGACACGGTGGATTTGACAGACAGTCTTGTAGGCAATGAAAAGGTGCACGGTATTGTCATCACGGTTAAAGAGCATTCTCATACAAATCGTTTTGTGTCGCTGTTTGAAATCGCGGTGAATGATGACCACGATTTGGGTCTCACATATGAGGCGGAAGAGAATCTTGATACCAAGGGTACCCCGCTCGGGGTGACGGAAAACGGAGTGCCTTTCCATGCAATGAATAAGGCCAAGGGAAAAGTTGTTAAAAATATGCTCATGAATCCATTGGAAATCAAGACGGCATGTGAGGCGGAAGTATGTGAAAATGCGTATTTGACCTTGAATGAGCAGCTCAATGTCGAGAATGGTACTCTGACTGACGCGGAAATCGGAATGGTTTCAGGGAACGGGAAATCGCTTCTGGATTCGGCGCTGGAAACTATCAGCAGCTGGGGCGAGAAATTACTGGACTTTATCAGCCCCGGAACAGAAGAAGAGACGGAATCCATAGTTTCAGAAGAGGGGCAGGGTGCAGGCAGCTCTGAGCTGGGAGAAGAAGCGCCTTCAGCGACAGGCGGCGCTACGGAAGGAGAGGGGCAGGAAGAGACGGCCTTGCCGGAACCGGAAAAGAAAGAACCTCTCCGGCTTACTGAGACAGTACTGACGGATTCAGGCATTCCTCAGACAGCGGTATCGTGGGAGGAAGAAGAGTATGTGAAAATGTACGATATCCTGCTGCGGGGTAATCAGGATGATGCTTATCATTATACACTGACGAAGAATCCTCCGGAGGCAGAATATCCTTATCAGATTATGCATGAAACAGATAAAGTAGATACAGAGGGCAATATCGTCTGGGAGGAAATTCCGGCAAGAAAGGATGATACATATCCACATACAGAAAAACTGTCCGGCGGTACAACAGTGACCACATATTATTATCCGCTGGGATATAGCCGTACAATCGACGGAATCAAGACCGAAGAGCAGACTGTCACGCGGATGGTTCCGGCAGAGACCGGTGAGGAAGGCGTGGCTCAGGAGGAGCCTCAGATGATTGAGGAGACGACTACAGAGCTTGTGGAAGTACCCTGTCAGACGTTGAGCGTGGCCTATCTTGAATGCACGGTATATACAAAGCCGGATGGCAGTGTTAGCAGAAGATTACATCTTGTATTCCCTGATATAGAGACGGCGGAAGGTATTCAGGCGGTCTGTGGCACCGAAAGCGCATATCGCTTTACTTATGACATGATTATCACAAACCAAGTGTCTGATGAGATGCTGTACGAGGCGCCGGCGCCCATTCATTGGTGGAGAGAACTGGACTTATCGGGAAATTGGATTACCAAAGTGCGGGAGGCAGGAAAAGAAAACGAGTAGGAGGATTGGGCTATGTGTCATTTGCACAATAAAATAAAAGACCGTAAAAATGGCAGTGCCTTGATAGGCGTGCTTTGTGTCATGTGCATATTTGCTGCACTGGCCCTTTCCATGCTCTTTGCGGCCTATCAGGTGCTCCACCACTCTCAGCAGATTATGACGAAGGAGCAGTGTCATGTGCTGGCTGATACATTCAGCAGGGAAGTGAGCGGGGAGATAACAAACGCAAAGGATGATACGGACGGCCTGAGAGGATATATAAAGACATCCATGGAGGCAGGCGGCTGGACTTATTTTGATGATGAGGAGGCAGGCCATGCTAAAAAGGATGTGATGAAGCTGATTGAGACTCAGATGAACGATTCTCAGTTGGAAAAGAAAAGCGGGACTCTTGAGATTGGACTATACTGGAAAAGGGTAGGCGGTTCAGAAGCATATGAAAATCGGGTTCTTGTGGCAGAGGTCACGGCAAAGCTGAGAGGAGAGCAATACCAGATAGTCAATGAATACCGTCTGAAGCCAGATAGTGCCTCGGAAGGCGCACAGTGGGTATGGTATGCAGACAGCGCCAGAGTAGGAGGTGGAAGCTGATGAGAAAAGGAGGAAAGCTTCTCGACAATAAGGGGATGACATTGGTGGAAGTAATGACTGCC
This sequence comes from Bariatricus massiliensis, assembly GCF_900086725.1. Lineage (GTDB taxonomy): Bacteria > Bacillota > Clostridia > Lachnospirales > Lachnospiraceae > Allocoprococcus > Allocoprococcus massiliensis. Next base: position 573,260 of record NZ_LT574836.1, read on the forward strand.
TTTGTGATACTGCTCATGGGAATGTCGGCCTTGATTCATGCAACCACATTGTCACTTAAACTGATTAATAAGTCAAAGGAAGTGCAGATAGAAGCAGACGAGGCGGTCAAAGATTATTATAAAAACCATACAAGTGATGGTGCTAAAGCCGAGGAGGATGTGACCATCAAGTTAATCCCTAAAGACGGACAGGACGCAGGTGAGATGGAATTAAAGCTCTATACCTATGAATCCCCTTCCACAGCCGAACTGGAGGGCGGCCGTTATCTATATTACTTCCAATCGGGAGGTGATGACTAGTGCCGATGTGCAGGAGAATAAAAAAGACGTGGACGCAGACAAAAGGTACCACCTTAGTGGAGCTTATGGTGGCTTTTGTACTGACTGCTATTCTCATGACTGCAGCCATTGCAGTGATTTCCCCGGCGGTGCGCGTGTTTAACCGCGTAGTGGGGACGAGCAGGGCACAGAGCGTCACTGATATCATTTTGGAAGAGGTATCTCAAGAATTAGAATCGGCAGAGCGAATCATGACAATCGGCAGTTCCCACATCGATTATGCGGACAAAAATGGACAGGGCGTCAGTATGATGCTGGGAGCAGAAGGGGCCGTGGACGACGGTCAGGATTTGAGTGGAATGCTGGTACTATATTATGGGGGCGATGATATTCAATGGTATCTGCCTGAAAAGACTTATATGGGATTTAAAATGACAGAGTTGACATTCCAGCAGATAGACGATAAGAACTTGATAGAAGTGACCGTTAAAATCAAGAATAACAGAAGTGGGATTTCTTATGAGCGGACGAAAATAGTGCAGTGCTATAAAGTCGGAAACGGGGGGATTCCAATCGATTGACGGGTAATTGAAAGTGTCGCAGTTTCATCAGAAAAATGTACAAATTCAACATGGTTATTGAAAATCTATAGAAAGTATCATTATAATGAATCATCAAAACAAATACTGTTTAAAAGAAAGGGAGTTTATTATCATGATTCAGAGATTAAAGAAAGCAAAAGAAAACAAAAAAGGGTTTACTCTGGTAGAATTGATTGTTGTATTGGTTATTTTGGCAATCCTGATTGCTTTGTTGGTACCGGCACTTACGGGGTATATTAACAAGGCTAATGAGAAGAAAGTAGGGACTGAGGCAAGAAATGCGTTGATGGCAGCGCAGACACTTGCATCTGAAAAATATGCAGAAAAATCAACAAGTGCAGGATATACACCTACATTTGCAGAAAATGGAGATATAAAATTATCAGCAGTGCAGACATTAGCTGAGACACCAGTAGCACCTACTTCTGTCACATGTAATGCACAAGGGCAAGTAACAGTATTAGTATATACCAACAAGGGATATACGGCAACGTATACTAAAGCTAATGATACGCAATGGGCTATTACAACGGCTACGAATTAAGTAAAAATAATTAATTATTCTATATGATGATTGGGGAGTCAGGTGGAACAGCAAAAAGACAGCATATGGCAAAAAATCAGAATACATAAGACAAAGTTCCTAATCATTATTCTAGTGATAATGGTCATGGCAGCGGCGGTATATGTCCCAAACTTGATTGCGCGGGGTGCGGCCCGGCGGGTTCTGACTCATGCCAAGAGTGTGCGGCTTGCGACACAGATTACCTACTATGATTATTACGCATCCGGCGAGGAGTTTTTTGAAACCGACAGGATTGGAATCAAGCCGGACGGTGAAAAAGAGATTCTGGAGCTGGCGCAGTGCGGGGGAAAGATTTATCGAGTAGAATTTGACGAAAAAAGCTTCCGTGTCAGCAGGTTGATTTATCTCGAGGGAGACTACATCGTAGACTTCCGGGATATAGAAGATAATCCTCAGTGGAACGTGTATCGGCTCGATAAGTTGATTTCATAGGCTGATACAATCAGAATAAGATTTTAACTCTTGAACAAGAGGGAATGGAGGGTGTACCTCGAAGTCTCAGGACTTTCAGGGCACCCTCTTTTGTAAGAAATAATCAGGAAAGAAATGGTTCGATTATGGCAGGAAGTTTGTTGACAGCAATCATATATTTTTTTATATTTATATTAGGCGCTTCTATATTTTCATTTGTCAATGTCCTTATCTATCGAGTGCCGAGAAAGATGCCTTTCGGAAATGAGAGGAGTATCTGTCCGTCATGCGGTAATACTTTGAAGGGCTATGATATGATTCCGGTACTGAGTTGGTTAATATTAGGTGGAAAATGTAGATTCTGCAGGGAAAGGATATCTGTCCGTTATCCGCTTGTGGAGTTGCTGGGCGGGAGCCTTGCGGTTTTTGCTTTGTTTTGGTTTGGAAAGGAAGAGGATGTCACTCTATTTTTGTTGGGGAGAACGGCCCTCGTGGTCGTGCTTTTGGGAATCCTGACAGCGGTGGCATTCGTTGATATAGAATTCATGGAAATACCCAATGGTTTTGTGATGGCAGTTGCGGTTTGTGCGGTGATTGCCTGTTTTCTGTTTCCTGAGATAGGATTCACAGAACGTCTTATAGGTATAGCGGCAGTCAGTGTACCGCTTCTTCTGATGGCGCTTGCGATACCCGGGGCATTTGGAGGCGGAGACATCAAGCTGATGGCGGCGGCGGGGGCGTTTCTCGGATGGAAACAGGTCATTGTTGCCATATTGATTGCCATTCTGACAGGCGGTTTTTATGGGATGTATCTGCTGGCCGCTAAGAAAAAGGACAGGAAAGAGCATTTTGCCTTCGGCCCTTTTTTGTGTGTCGGCATAGCAGTTTCAGTATTTGCCGGTTCACAGCTTATGGAATGGTATTTGAGCCTTCTAGCTGTTTGACAAGAAGCATTCGTGCAGTAGATAAAGTATCCGGTTGAAAAAGGAGGATTTGGATAGATGGCAGAGGAAAAGGGAACGGTCAAGAAGTTTTCCGGTAAACTAAAAACGCCGGTGGTGGCGGATTTTTGCAGACAGTTAGGAACACTTCTTCAGGCAGGGGTGTCGTTGGCACGGGCCATGAATATCATATCGGAAGAACATGGACTGAAACCAGAGCTGAGGGAACTGTATCTGGATATTCAGGCCACTATCCGGCAGGGAGTTCCTCTTTCTGAGGCTCTCGAGAGGCAGGAGGGTGTGTTCCCCGTACTCCTCATCAACATGATTCGTTCAGGAGAGGCAAATGGAACCATGGATCAAACCGCCCTTCGTATGGCGGATTATTATGAAAAGCAGCACAAATTAAATGGGAAAGTTAAGAGCGCCATGATATATCCCAAGGTGCTGACTACGCTGCTTGTGTTTGTTGTCATCTTTATTATGGTCTATCTCGTCCCCCAGTTTCAGGAAATATTTGACGAGATGGAGTCACTGCCCATACCTACGGTGATTTTGCTTGGAATCAGCGACGCGTTCAAGAATTACTGGGCCGCAATTCTTGTGGCAGTATTGATTGCATGGCTGGTGCTGCATTTCGTAACACAGCTATCTGTCATCCGATATGGACTCGACAAGATGAAATTAAAGATTCCTTATATCGGAGGGCTGCTCAGAAAAATATATACCGCAAGGTTCGCGCGGACGCTGTGTTCTCTCTACAGCAGTGGTATTCCTATTGTTCTTGCACTGCAGACGAGCAGTAATACAATTGGAAATGCATACATAGAAGAACAGTTCGGCGATATTATAGCCCGGGTAAGGTCTGGTGAATCCTTATCACAGGCATTGCTTCAGGTGGACGGTTTCCAGAAGAAACTCGCATCCAGTATTATGGTTGGGGAAGAGACTGGTAATCTGGATGATATGCTCAATTCCATCGCGGACAATCTGGACTATGAAGCAGAGCGGGCGCTGGAACGTCTGGTAGCGCTTCTTGAGCCGGCGCTCATTATTGTGATGGCTGTCATCATCGCGTTTGTTGTCATTGCGGTCATTTTGCCTATCTATCAGTCATATGCGACTATAGAGCAGGGATATTAGGAGGAGGAAACATGGCAGTTAGTGTTTATTTATCAAATAATACCGTGCAGATTGTCTGCGGGGATGCGAGAAAAAAGCAGATTCGGGTGGAGAAGATTTATTCACTCACGATTCCAGAAGGAAGTCTGTTGAACGGTGTAATTACCTCCGAAATGAATCTAAAACATGATTTGAAACAAATCTGGGAAACGTATCAGCTTCCAAGTAAAGGAGTACGCCTTGTCTTGGACAGCAGCCAGATTATGTTGAAAACGGTACAGACTCCAAAAGCCAACGCGAAAAAAATTCTGGCATCCGTAGCACAAGAGTTTGCAGATACTATTAACATAGACCAGTATGTGTTCGACGGTAAGATTCTGCGGGAGGAAGCAGGACAGAAAAAGGTCGAAGTTCTGGCCGCGGCGGCAGAGCAGGAATACCTTGCGGATTTTGTGAGAATGTTTCAGGATATAGGTGTAACGCTGGAAGGGATTGATGTTGCTGTCAACGCCCAGATGAAAGTGCTGGGAAGGATACCGGAGCTGAAAAAGGAGACGATGATTACCTCGCACCTTGACGGGAACAACCTTGTCAGCACATTGATCGTAGACGGCAATTATAAATATTTTAACCGTACCCGGCTGTTCAGTGAGCATGGTACCGAAGGATTTGCCGCGGAGGTGGCGAGGACCGTCAGCTCTATCATGCAGTTTTATTCTTCACAAAAATATGAAAAGCCGTTGGAACAAGTATATATGGGAGGCTATTCGGCGCAGGACTATGAGCTGTGCCGTGAGGCCATAGAACGTCTGGGCATGCGGGCGCAGATTCCAGAAAATTCGGATGCATTTGCCATGCCGGAGACAGGGCAGACGGTAGTTGAAAGTGACTTGAAGGGCGAACCGGTACGGACTTGTGACTATATCTATGCAATCGGCGCGCTGATTCAGGATAAGGGAGATATCGATTTTTATGAGCGGTATAGAAAGGGCCAGAAGCGTACGGCGAAAAGTGGGCTCGGCGCAGGGAAACTTATACCAATAATCGTGACGTTCGGTGTCTGTGCCGTGGCTTCTGCCGTGCTTTTGGCAATGAATATGATAACGCAGAGAAAGATCGACAAAGCTGAGGAATATATAGAGAACCCAGCAAACCAATTGTCCTATATGGATGCGCTGGATAAGCAGGCGGAGGCCAGCAGGCTGCAGAGCATGGTGCGTGAGGGCGAGGGAATCTGGGAGATTATACATTCTTATCCAATGCCCAACAGTAAGGTAGAGCAGGAAATTGTACAGTGTGCGGGAGATGAAGTTTCCATAACTGTCAATTCTTACGATGCCAAGACCGGTGTGTATGAATTTACTGCGCAGTCTTCCAATGTAACCATAATCAACGAATTTATCACGAGACTCAGAGAAAGCGCCGTATTTGCCAATCTGGAATATTCCGGATACAGCATGGAGGAAAAGACGGGGAACTATCTGATTATGGTAAATGGATTTTTGAATGAGAATGCAGGGAAATAGGGGGATGCGGAAATGAAATTAACAGAAAAAGATAAAAAGTTATTGTATCTGCTTTGCATCCTGATTATAGTGGCTATCTTTGGGTTCTTTATTATAAAGCCCCAGATAGATAAAAAGAGTAAACTGGAAGACACGTTGTCTGAGGCGGAGGGCAAGAAGAACTCTATGGAGGTCATGATTGCCACGGCTCCCTCCAGTGAGACGATTATCGAAGAATCGACGGAGTCCTACAATAAGCTGGTGGAGGACTTTTACCCACTTATGAATTCCAATCAGATGGAGTCTGTGATTACAGAGATGGTGCTGGACAGCCATCTGACCTCTCTGGAGCTGGATGTGTCCAGCAGACCTGAGCCGTCTGAAATGGAAGCATATTTTGCGTCTGTGAAAGGGCAGCAGGCCCAGCCCACAGAGGAGGAAAAGGCAGACAGTCAGGAACAATCTGACAATCCATCCTCAGAATCGGGAGAGGGTGGGAGCACAGTGACGGCCAGCGCCGTCTACACGTTTAAGGTATCGGTCACGGCTACCGGAGCGGAGGCCGATATGAAAGGACTGATAGATAAAATCTGTGCAGATTGTCCGGCCATACGAATTACCGGATATGAGTTAAATACGAAGACAGGAATCAGCGCCAGCAATGAAGTGAAGAGCGTCACTTCCTTGAAGCTGGATATGGAAGTATACATGGCCCCAAAGCAGGCTGAATAAAAAAGCAGGAAAGCAGGAAGAAATATGAAGAGTATTCGAATTGGCGATGTGCTGGAACAGCAGGGATATGTCACCCGCGAACAGCTTGATCAGGCTGTGGAATATCAGAAAGAACACCGGGATAAAAGATTCGGGGAAATATTGATTGAGCTGGGATATATAAAAGAATCCCAGATGCTGGAAGCTCTGGCGGCCCGTATGCAGATAGACGTGGTAAATATTTCCGATTTATCGGTGGACACACAGGCGGTGGCAAAGATTCCCAGACAGCTTGCGGAAAAATATCATATTCTTGCTTATGAAATCAAAGAGCAGAGTCTTGCAGTGATCGTAAATGATCCGTTGAATCTTTATGCGTTGGAGGATGTAAGGCAGCTGACCGGAATGCAGCTGGAAGTTCATCTGGCAGAGCTCATGCCGCTGAAACGCGCGCTGGAATATTTTTATGCGGAGGTATCCGCAAAGCAGGCTGCCAGTCAGGCCAATGAGAGTATGGAGCAGGCGGAGGAGGAGCTGGCGTTCATCGATGAGATAGACGAGGAGAGCAACAGTGATGTCCCGGTAATCAAGCTTTTGAACAGCCTAATCATGCGGGCCTACAACACCAATGCCAGTGATATTCATATAGAGCCGTTTGAATTCAAAACGGTCGTCCGCATGAGAATCGACGGTACATTGGTGGAGTATGTGACGCTGAAGCGGTCTCTCCATGCTCCGCTTATCGCCCGTATTAAGATTGTAGGCAATATGGATATTGCAGAGAAACGTATCCCTCAGGACGGACATTTCAAGATGAAGGTGGATGGAGACGATGTAAATATGCGTGTCTCGGTCATCCCCACGGTTTTCGGCGAGAAGGCGGTCATCCGTCTCCTCAGCAACCGGGCGCCCATTGACCACAAAGGGACATTCGGTATGACGGAGGAAAATTATAAAAAGTTCGCGCCTCTTTTGAAGTCGCCCAATGGAATTATATACATGACAGGGCCTACTGGTTCTGGAAAAACAACAACACTCTATATGATACTGGAGTCTCTTGCGAGAGGATATGTAAATATTTCAACGATTGAAGACCCGGTTGAAAAAAATCTGCCAAAGATAAATCAGATGCAGGTGAATAATCAGGCCGGGCTGAGTTTTGAAGCAGGGCTTCGGGCTCTGCTCAGACAGGATCCTGATATTATCATGGTAGGAGAGACAAGAGATAATGAGACGGCCTCTATTTCAGTGCGTGCGGCCATTACCGGACATCTGGTGCTGTCAACTCTGCATACGAACAATGCGGTCTCATCCATTGTCCGCCTTATAGACATGGGATTGGAGCCATATCTGGTAGCCAATTCACTGGTTGGGCTTGTGGCACAGCGTCTGATGAGAAAAGTTTGTCCGGAGTGTGCCGAGACAGTTGAGACAAGCGAATTGGAGCGGGAAATCCTCGGTGAGGAAGTCCGTTTCATTAAAAAGGCGAAAGGATGCCCTAAATGTACAAACACAGGATATCAGGGCCGTGTTGCCATCCATGAACTGGCCGTGATTGACAGGACTATGCGCGCCATGATTTCCGAAGGAAGGACTGCGGAGGAAATACAGGAGTATGCTATGAAAGAGCAGGGGATGGAGACTTTGAGACAGAGCGCCGCCAGACTTGTCACAGAGGGGGTTACGACAATGGATGAGCTGTGGAAAGTTACATATTATGACTCATAAATAGACAGATTATGAAATTGGGAGGAAGAGAATGGAGATAGATAAAATTATACTAAAAGCAAGGGAAATGGGAGTTTCCGATATTCATATTTCCGAGGGCCTGCCCATGACATTCCGTATTTGTGGAAAGCTGACCCAGAGCCCGCTTCAGATGTCGGGCGGTGAGACGAGGGCAACCATACTTTCCATGCTGCGTAAGAAGCAGGAAGAACGTCTGAACAGCGGGGAAGATATCGATTTCGCGATCCAGACGTCAGACGGGAACCGTCAGCGTGTCAATGTATTCTGTCAGCAGGGGAAGGCGGCAGCTACAATCCGTCTCCTCGATAATAAGATATCTACGCTGGAGGAGCTTCATTTGCCGCATGTGCTGGAGGAATTGGCGGGACGCCCAAGAGGCCTGATTCTTGTGACAGGCCCGACAGGAAGCGGAAAATCTACTACCTTGGCAGCGATGATTGATTATGTGAACCGCACAAGGGCGGAGCATATTATAACGATTGAAGATCCGATAGAGTATGTATATCAACAAAAACGCTCTATTATTCATCAGCGGGAAGTGGGCGCAGACACAAAGAGCTTTGCTTCCGCACTGCGCAGTGCCCTCCGTGAAGACCCGGATGTAATATTGGTGGGAGAGATGCGTGACTATGAAACCATATCTGCGGCTGTGACAGCGGCTGAGACCGGTCATCTGGTACTGTCCACCCTCCATACGACCGGCGCGGCCCAGACCATCGACCGTATTATAGACGCTTGTCCTGCAAACAGCCAGAATCAGATACGGACACAGCTTGCCGGTATATTGAACGGTGTAATCACTCAGACTCTGATTCCGACACGGGACGGGGGCGCGCGGGTTCCGGCAACGGAGATTTTGATAGGAACAGATGCCACTTTGAATCTGATACGGGAAAACAAGTGCCATCAGATGAACACTATTATGCAGTCCGGCGCTGGAAGCGGTATGCATACTCTGAATCACGATTTAGCCAGACTTGTGCGGACAGGCATGATAGCGCAGGAGGACGCAGCTAAGTACAGCAACGATAGAAATGATTTAAAACAGTATCTGTAAAATATAGAGGGGACTGTCATGAGAGAACGTTTGAGGAAGCTGAAAGAGAATAAAGGTGGTTTCACGCTGGTGGAGCTGATAGTTGTGCTGGTCATTCTCGCCATTCTTGCAGGAATGCTGATACCTTCTCTGACCGGATATATCGATAAGGCCCATGAAAAGACCGCTCTTCTGGAATGCCGGCAGGCGGTGCTTGCGGCACAGGTCAAAGCCTCAGAGGAATACGGGAAAGGCAATACTACTGTGGTTTTTGATTTGACGGAAATCAAAGAGCTGTCTGAAGTGCCGGGGATCGTAAATACAGTTACAGCAGTGGACGGTAAAGTTACTTATCTTAAATATACTTCTAAACGAGGGATTGTTGTAATATATGAGAATGGAGAGTATCGGATAGAAGGGAAGACCGAGGGAGGTGGCGAGTCTGGAGATGGCACAGGCGGAGGAGAAGCCGGTACACCGGATGTGGGGCCGGGGACGGGAGAGACTCCGGAGAAGCCCGGACAGAGTACCGGATTGGAGTATCAGGTCGGCGACGTAACTTTCGAAGCCGTCGGAGATATTGATGAAATGCTTAAAAATGGCGGAGGGAACGGAGTCACAGTACCAAGAGGTATTTACAAATCTGGAGGAGAAATATATTATGTACATTCAGGAATGTGGTATAATGGTGGAAATCTATCAGGGCATGCGTATAAGCTGAACACGGAGGAAGTTAGACCATATATAGGCCAATCGTCAATTCAATTAGGAGAGGTATACAGCAAAGAAGGAAAATATTATCTGGCAGTCGATGCGGCGGCAAGAGCTACGCAGCCACCCGCATGGTGCTGGGAAGAAATTCATCCGAAGCAATAACAATGTTCTGAAAAAAGGAGTTAAAAAGAGAGTAAGATGGAAAAAGATATAAAGCGTGTAAAACGTGAATTAGTGCAGCGGGGCACCATTGTAGATATGTACCGCGACCATATGGAATTTTCAAATGGGAATAAAGAGGAATGGGACTATATCCATCACCGTGGGGCGGCGGCAGTCGTTCCGGTTGCGGAAGACGGTAAAATCATCATGGTGCGCCAATACCGCAACGCTCTCGAGCGGTTCACACTCGAGATACCGGCTGGCGCGCTGGACGAACCGGAGGAGCCGGGGAAAGAATGCTCCGCAAGGGAACTGGAGGAGGAGACGGGGTACCGATCTGAGGAGTTAGAGTGGCTGATTACACTTCGGACAACGGTGGCATTCTGCAATGAACGGATTGAGGTGTATGTGGCTAAGAACTTGATTTCCACAAAGCAGCACTTGGATGACAATGAGTTCGTCAATGTTGAGAAGTTTACGATAGAAGAATTGAAACAGAAGATTTTTACGGGAGAGATCGAAGATTCTAAAACAGTCGCCGCTTTGCTGGCCTATGACGCAAAGTACAACAGGTAAAACATGAGAAATCCGTAGACATCAGGGTCAAAGAGTGTTTTACCCCCAACATCAGAATATTAAATAAAACCCGGCATATAATGAAGTATCTGGCGGACAGGAGGATTAACTGTGAGGATACATCAAAGAAAGAATTACTTTGTCATTCTTTATATGCTGGGTTTTTTGTGCGGCATATTATATGCCAATTTTATAGCCCGAAACTATATCACTATGACAGGAATTTTCCATGAATATTTTTTGAACCAGTATACCCAGACGAAGATAGTGATTGAAGATTACTTTTTGTATCTTCTTCAATGGCGGGTGCTTCCCTTTGTGGCAGTCGCGCTGCTGGGGTGTACGAGACTGCGCAAAGCCGCAGCGGTAGCCTGCCTGCTCTGGACAGGCTTTTCGGGAGGTGTTCTGGCTGTGGGGGCGGTACTCCGCATGGGGGCAAAGGGGATGCTCCTCTGTCTGGCGGGAATATTCCCACAGCTGATTTTTTACATCATGTCATACGCTATGCTTTTATGGTATCTGTACAAATACCCGGAGTCACGGTGGAACAGTACAAAGACAGTCTTTGTGATTTTGATGATGGGTGCGGGAATTATAACAGAAATGTACTTAAATCCGGGAATCGTAAGGTGGTTCATGGATGTGGTGATGTAAGTATAGTATGGAGGCTTGTCGAAAATGAGAGGAACTTCTGTTTTCTTTTTATTGGAAATTGTAGTAGGATACGGTATAATGAAAATGTGTGATTATTAAGGTACGGAAATGAGAGAATTGGAGGAACAAAATGGAAAGTGATTTGAGATTCGCGATTTTAATAGATGCGGACAATATATCGGACAGATATATTAAGATTATTTTAGACGAGACTGCCAACAATGGAGTGGCAACTTATAAGCGGATTTATGGGGATTGGACAAGTCCTCAGCTGGCCTCTTGGAAACAAGTGCTGCTGGAAAATTCAATTATACCGATGCAGCAATACAGCTATACGACCGGAAAGAATTCTACAGACTCCGCTATGATAATAGATGCCATGGACATTATGTATTCTGGCACAGTGGATGGATATTGTATTGTATCTTCGGACAGCGATTTCACAAGATTGGCGGCACGTCTCAGAGAATCAGGGATGCAGGTGATAGGGATGGGGGAGAGCAAGACACCCAAACCTTTTATCTCAGCATGCAATCAGTTTAAGTATCTTGATCTTCTTTACTCTAACCAGCAGGAGGAAGAAAAAGAGGAGGCGGCAGAACGCCATACAGAGACAGAGGAGAAGACTTTGGATAATCTCCATGCCAGACATAAAAATGAAGGCCTAAAAGAAAAAGATTTGAAACGCATACGACATACGATCAATGCGATTATCAATAAATTTTCAGATGAAGACGGGTGGCTGTTTTCAGGAAAGCTCGGTGACCAGTTGTCGAAGCGTCTGCCCGATTTTGACGTCAGAAACTACGGATTCTCTAAGCTTACACCCTTTGTAAAGTCCTTGGGAGACTATGAGATTGGAAAAATGTCCAACGGAAGCGGACAGAAACAGATTTATATACGGTTGAAGTCTAAGAAGTAGGGAGTGTGCCGAGTTCCGGAAGAACCGCCAATATCCCAAAGTGTCCATGAATGGTATAGAATAGGCATAAAATTCGTGTCCGCCGGGAGCAATTTCGGCGGACACGCCCATCTTATACCTAAATTATTATATGTGGCCACCGAGACTTACCATTTCACCGTTGGATAATCAGTATTTCAGTTGCAAGGCTCTAGTGTTTTATGCTATTATAATTTTATTCTTTAGCGGAAGGCATTCCATGCCTGTTCAGCCGTTAAATTAACATTTCGACGCTCCGTATTCGGAGCAGTTACCGTGGTTGTGAGAAATAACGTTAAAGTGTGCGCCCGTTAAGAGGTGTACTTAAAACATTGCGTGAGAAAAATTGAATATTGCTGTAATTGACTTGTACGAGAAAACGATATTTTGTATAATTTAAGAAAGGAACAACATATGAAGAAAGAGATTTTTAGAGAAATGTCAGATGATTCTCTGAAGATTCAATATGATGCGCAATGTAAACGAGTGCTGGGGAATAAGATTATCCTCGCATGGATTATGAAATATACTATGAAGGAGTTCGCACTTTTTTCTGTGGATGAGATCGTGGAGTGTATTGAAGGAGAACCGGAGATTGGTACGGTCGGGATGAATCCCGGTGAAACAAACCGCAAGACCCCGGCGAACGAGAAGGTAACAGGACTTGCGCAGGAGGATAAGATTCCCAACGAGGGAAGCGTTACCTATGATATTCGTTTCTTTGCCTGTTATCCGAAAGGGAAAGAGAAAATCAAGGTTATCATTAACGTTGAAGCACAGACAAGATTCCGGCCCGGATACAGTCTGGTGACGAGGGGAATCTACTACGGGGCAAGAATGCTCTCCGCGCAGCAGGGAAGAGAATTTGTGGCGCCGGATTATGATAGTATCAAGAAGGTGTGCTCGGTCTGGATTTGTATGGCTGCCCCGGACTACATCGGCAATGCGGTTGCCAAATACAGCATGGAAAAGAAGGATATTGTCCCCGGAATGCCAGATATTCCAAAGGAGTATGATAAAATTTCGGTAGTAATGGTGTGCCTGAACAGTAAAGAATGGATAGACGGTGCGAAGAGACAGAATAGGCTGACAGAATTGCTAAATGTGCTGCTCTCACCGGAAATAAGCGGAGAGGCAAAAGTCAGGATTTTGCAGGATGATTTTGAGATAGTGATGGAGTATGGTCTGGAGAAGGAGATGAGACTCATGTGTAATTTGAGCGAGTATGTAGAAGAGAAGGGAATTGAGAAAGGAATTGAGCGGGGAATCGAGGCGCTGATTCTGGATAATCTGGAAGAAAGGAAGAACAAGGAACAGATAATCGCTAAGCTGATGAAGCGGCTTTCCCTGTCCAGACAAGACGCTGAGCAGTATTTTGAGAGGTACGCAGGCGTTCTCTCTCCTTAGTGATGCCTGCGCGCATATGCTAAGATTTAAGTCCAGAAGCTAGTGTATAAGAGGATGTGCCACGCTTCCGCCGCGTGGCGCATCCTCTGTCTAAGTTTCATGATTCCAGTCTACATTTCTTCTAACATAAGCCCCATAACATACAAGTCATAATATTTTCCGTCCAGTAATGTAGTATTGGGGAGACGGCCTTCAATCTGGAAGCCGAATTTCTGGTACAATTTTACAGCGAGTTCGTTGTCGCATCTTGTGTCGAGCTGGATTCTTGTCGTAATTCCGTTTCCGCGGCACCACTCAATCAGGCGGCGGATAATCTCGCTGCCGATGCCTTGGCCTTGATGGGCATTTTCTACCACAATTCCCAATTCTCCACAGTGGCGGCTCTTGATTTTCCAGCTGGAGCTTATAGTACCGATTCCGATGATTCTGTTGTCATCAAGAGCGAGGAGCATATAATTGTTGGGGGATTTGGCCGTATCTTTGATAGATGCTCTGGAGCCTTCCACATCCAGTGGATACTCGTCTTTTTCGAAGCTTAAATATGTAGTTTCCCCGCCTACACGGTTATAAAAAGCTACGATTTCCTCTGCGTCATCCACTGTTGGTTCTCTGTAAACGATATTTCCCATTTGTAAAACCTCCTTTTCTTGTCAGTATAGCACATAAAGCCCGGAATTGAAAACGGTAACTGAAATATACTTGAAATGTAGAGGGAGAGCGGGTACAATAAAAACTACAGAAATGAAAAAGGAGAATCCATACTGTGAGTATAAAATGTAATAAAAATGCGCCGATTGGTGTGTTTGATTCAGGGGTAGGCGGTCTGACGGTCGCAAGGGAGATTATGCGCCAGCTGCCGAAGGAGCATATCGTTTATTTTGGCGATACGGCCAGAGTGCCGTACGGAAGTAAATCGCAGAACAATATTATTCGTTTTTCCAGACAGATTATCCGTTTTCTCCGTACACAATCGGTGAAGGCTATTGTCATTGCGTGCAACACAGCCAGCGCGCTGGCTTTGGACGTAGTCCGGCAGGAGACGGAGATACCGGTGATTGGGGTAGTAATACCGGGGGCGAGAGCCGCCGTGCAGGCCACAGAGAGTAAGAAGATTGGAGTAATCGGAACAGAAGCCACTATCCGCAGTGAGATGTATACGAAGATTATGAAGGAGATGGATCCTGAGGTATCCGTGATCGGCAAAGCATGCCCGCTGTTTGTTCCGCTTGTGGAAGAGGGTTTTTCTAAGCATAATGTAACGGGCGAGATTATTGATTATTATCTAGAATCTATGAAGGAGTCTGATATTGACACAATGATATTAGGCTGCACTCATTATCCCCTGCTGCGGACACGTGTGAGGGAATATATGGGAGAACAGGTACATATTGTGAACCCGGCCTATGAGACGGCGATGGATTTGAAAAAAATCTTGGAAGACAATGACATGGCCAATGAAACTTTAGAAGAGGAGCATGCGACATATTCGTTTTACGTCAGTGATGCTGCTGACAAATTCAAGCAGTTCGCGAATTCTATCCTTCCTTATGATATTGAGACAACGAAGCAGATTAATATTGAAGAATATTAAAGCTGCTTTATGATGGGAAAGGGGGTGCCGGCAAGGCACTCCCTTTTTGTACAATAGGATAGTTCGAAGAACTATCCTATTGTACAAAAAACGCTCCGCTTGGGATGCGCATGACGCTTAGGAGGAAGATGTCACTAAAGTGACAGCGCGTCAGCGCTAGAGTCTGACTTGTCAGACTCTTTTTTAAGTTATTTTTTAAGATATCTGGCGAGGACAGCCATTGCCCACACAGTCACTACCAGCTGGCTTGCCAGCATTCCCCACAGGTAGCCCAGAATACCAAACATGGGTATCAGGAAGAATACGCTTCCTATGCGCACCAGAAGCCCAAACGTATTGATGAAGAAGGAGGTTGTAGTCTTGCCCAGACCGTTGATGATGCTGGTCAGCGTAGTGTTCGTGTAAAGGAACGGGCAGATGAACGACATGGTAAGAATGAACTTCCCTGCTTCGGGGCTGTGAAAGATAACGGTTCCAATCCAATTTCCTAATATAAAGAAACCTAGCATACAGAAGATGCCTAAAGTGAAGCAGGATATAATTACCTTCTGAACTAATTTTTTTAATTCGCCCCTGTCTGCGGTAGCCTGAATTTCTGCTACGGTCGGAAGAAGCATAGTAGATACGGAATTGGTTATGGCCGAGGGAAACATAATACATGGCAGGGCCATACCGGTCAGCACACCGTATATACTTAGTGATTCTGACAATGTATGCCCGTGGGACTGCAGGCGCAGAGGGATGGACACGGCTTCTACACTCTGAAGAACGTTGAGCAACACCCGGTTTGCCGTCAAAGGAACCGACAGGCGGAGCAGCTCTCCGGCAGGCCGGAAGTATTCCATAAATCTGCCCCGGTGTTCTGCGATAGTCCGCTTCAACATCCATGCACTGTATGCGGCGGCCGCAACTTCCCCGCACACAAGGCCGAAGACAGCAATGGTAATATGTACTTCAGAAGAATAGTGCAGGCCAATCTTATAAAAGAACCATACAGAAAATATGCGGACGAACTGCTCAAGAAGCTGGGATATGGCAGGTACCTTGGTCTGCTTTTTCCCGAAATAATAGCCACATATGCAGCTGTGTACCGCTGCAAAAGGAAACGACCAGGACATGGCCACAAGAAGGTCGGCACACCTTTTGTCACTCAGGAGTTCAGAGGCAATCCATCTGGCATTGTGCTGTAAGAACAAAGTGGCGGCTGCGGATAGAATAACGGTCAAAAAGAGCGATACACGCAGTGTCAGGACAGCCTCCCGTTCTTGGTGAAGAGAAATACGGCTGGCTACGATTCTTGACAGGGCAACTTGGATGCCGGCGGCGGTAAAGGAAAAGCACAGAGCGTATACCGGGAATATAAGCTGATATAGGCCGACGCCCTCCGCATGAAAAGTCCGGCTTAGAAAAATCCGGTAAAAAAATCCCATGAGCCGGGTAGCGATTCCGGTTGCTGTTAAAATAAAAGTACCCCTTAAAAGAGCTTGTTTACGCGACATAGAAACTCCTTATTTAAGCTTGTTATAACATATTCTATAAATAGCCTTGACAGAACAAATATAGGATGTTATTCTCTAATTGGATTAAATCCTAGTAAATAACTAGGAATAAGGAAGGTGAAGATTTGAAGATTTCTACGAAGGGACGATATGGACTGCGGGCATTTATAGATTTGGCTATATACAGTGAAGAAGCGCCAGTCTCGATCAACAGTATTTCTGCGAGACAGGATATATCGGAGCGGTATCTGGAGCAGCTGATGGCGAAGCTTAAGAAAGCCGGGCTGGTGAAAAGTATCCGCGGCGCTGGCGGCGGCTATATACTTGCCAGAAAGGCGGAGGAGATATCTGCAGGTGAGGTACTCCGGGCGCTGGAAGGCAGTCTGGAACCTGTAGTGTGTGCTGCCTTCCACCCGGAGGAGGAGTGCTCGGTGAAGGAGAGCTGTGTCACGAAGTATGTCTGGCAGAAGCTCAACGAGAGCATGACACAGGCGGTGGACGAGATTAAAATCAGTACGCTGGTAGAAAAGAGCAGGTCTGCCGGCAAAGGAGGAAAAGACAATGAGTAAATTGATATATTTAGATAATGCGGCCACGACAAAGACCGCGCCCGAAGTTTTAGAGGCAATGATTCCATACTTTACGGAATATTATGGGAATCCATCCAGTGTTTATAGTTTTGCCGCACAGAATAAAGACGTGATTACAACACAGAGAGAAATCATCGCGGATACGCTGGGAGCACAGCCCAATGAGATTTATTTTACCGCAGGCGGCTCTGAGGCCGATAACTGGGCTTTGAAAGCGGCGGCGGAAGCCTACGAGGGGAAAGGGAAACATATTATCACGACTAAAATCGAGCACCATGCGATTCTTCATACGGCAGAGTACCTCAAGACAAGAGGGTTTGAGATAACATATCTGGATGTGGATGAAGACGGACTTGTAAATCTTGAGGAATTGGAACGTGCCATTCGTCCAGATACTATTCTGATTTCTGTCATGTTCGCCAACAATGAAATCGGAACCATAGAGCCAATCAAGGAGATTGGAGAGATTGCCAAAGAACATGATATTTTGTTCCATACAGATGCGGTGCAGGCATTTGGACAGATTCCGATTCAAGTTGATGAATATCACATCGACATGCTTAGCGCAAGCGCACACAAGCTGAACGGGCCGAAGGGAATTGGATTTTTATATATCCGAAAGGGCGTCAAAATACGCTCCTTCATACACGGCGGCGCGCAGGAGAGAAAGCGGCGGGCGGGTACTGAGAATGTGCCGGGCATCGTAGGGCTGGGGGCTGCAGTAAAGCGTGCGGCCGCTACAATGAATGCGCGTGCCATAAAAGAGACAGAGCTCAGAGATTATCTCATCAAGAGAGTCCTTGAGGAAATCCCTTACACAAGACTGAACGGGCATGCGGTAAAGAGGCTTCCCAACAATGCTAATTTCAGCTTCCGGTTCATAGAAGGAGAATCCCTGCTCATCCGTCTTGATATGGCGGGGATATGCGGTTCCAGCGGTTCAGCGTGCACATCAGGTTCCTTGGACCCGTCCCACGTGCTTCTGGCTATAGGCCTGCCCCATGAAATCGCGCACGGTTCATTGCGGCTGACTTTAAATGAAGAAAACACAAAAGAAGAGATGGATTATGTTGTGGAGCAGTTGAAAGAAATTGTACAAAATCTGCGCAATATGTCACCGCTCTATGAAGATTTTATGCGTAAAGAGAAAAAATAAATTCCATTGATAATAGGAGGAAAAATATAATGTATACAGAAAAAGTAATGGATCACTTTGAACATCCGAGAAATATGGGAGAAATCGAAAACGCCAGCGGCGTTGGCACGGTAGGAAACGCAAAGTGCGGCGATATCATGAGAATCTATCTTGACATCGACGACAGCGGAATCATCAACGACGTGAAATTTAAGACCTTCGGATGTGGAGCGGCTGTGGCTACTAGCAGTATGGCCACGGAGCTGGTGAAAGGAAAGCACATCAATGAGGCTATGAAGATTACAAATAAAGCTGTGATGGAAGCGCTTGACGGGCTGCCTCCGGTGAAGGTACACTGTTCTCTGCTGGCAGAGGAGGCTATTCACGCCGCGCTTTGGGACTACGCCCAGAAAAATGGTATTGAGATAGAGGGACTTGAAAAACCGAAATCTGATATCCATGAAGGGGAAGAGGACGAGGAAGAAGAATACTAATTTATTACGGAGAAACTTATGGAGAAAAAAAGAGTGGTAGTAGGTATGTCCGGGGGAGTCGACTCCTCGGTGGCGGCATATTTGCTGAAAGAACAGGGGTATGATGTTATCGGAGTGACGATGCAGATATGGCAGGATGAGCCGCAGATGGTTCTGGAAGAAAACGGAGGATGCTGCGGTTTGAGCGCGGTAGATGACGCCAGAAGAGTGGCGGCCCAATTGGATATCCCTTATTATGTGATGAACTTTAAGAAAGAATTCAAAGAAAACGTGATTGACTACTTTGTTCAGGAATATGTAAACGGCCGGACTCCGAATCCGTGCATTGCCTGCAACCGCTATGTAAAATGGGAATCGCTGCTGAAGCGCAGTATGGAGATTGGGGCGGACTATATTGCCACCGGCCACTACGCACAGGTGGAAAAGCTGAGTAACGGCAGATATGCTATCCGCCATTCGGCGACGAAGATGAAAGACCAGACCTATGCCTTATACAATCTGACGCAGGAGCAGCTTGCCCGGACGCTGATGCCGGTAGGAGCATACTCAAAGGATGAGATTCGTGGGATTGCGGAGAAGATTCATCTGCAGGTGGCGGGAAAGCCCGACAGTCAAGATATTTGCTTTGTGCCGGACGGAGATTATGCGGCATTCATAGAAAAAGAATTCGGCGGTGAAATTAAACCCGGTAATTTTGTCACTTCCGACGGAGTTGTACTGGGGCAGCACAAAGGAATCACTCATTACACGGTGGGCCAGCGGAAGGGACTAGGATTGGCTCTTGGGCATCCGGCTTTTGTGCTGGAGATCCGCCCCGGCACCAATGAGGTAGTAATCGGCACTAATGAGGAATCCATGACGCATGAAGTACGTGCCAATCAGTTGAATTTTATGGCTCAGGAATCCATCGATACGGAACAGCGGGTTTTTGCAAAGATACGCTATAACCATAGAGGAGCCTGGTGCACAGTGAAGCGCACCGGGGAAGATGAGATACTTTGTGTATTTGATGAAGCACAGAGGGCGGTGACGCCCGGACAAGCTCTGGTACTCTATGACGGAGATTACGTGCTCGGAGGCGGTACGATTAAATAGGAGGAAAACGATGCGGGCAGACTATCATATGCATACCTTTTTTTCAAAGGATTCCAATGCTTCACCGGAATCTATGGCCGAAGGGGCCATCGCGAAGGGGCTTGAGACAATATGCTTTACGGATCACGAAGATAAGGACTATAAGATAGACGGAGAAGAATCCGTTGTGGACACAGAAAAGTATTTTAAGGTGATGGAAGAGCTGCGGGGAAAATACGAAGGCAGGCTTGACATTAAGATAGGAATAGAACTGGGGCTGCAGCCCCATCTGGGTGGGTTCTTCACCCGGTATACAAAGGAATATCCTTTTGATTTTGTCATTGGCTCCGTCCACGTGGTGGGCGGGAAGGACCCCTACTATCCGGATTTTTTTGCAGAAATCAGCGACGAGGAGGGCTACCGGATGACCTTGGAGGAAACACTTCGGGATATCCAAGTGTTTCATGACTTTGACGTGCTGGGCCATATTGACTATGTGGTACGCTACGGAAAAGAGAAAGAACGCGCATATTCCTATAAGCAGTTCGCACCTGTGATTGATGAGATTCTTCGTTTTTTGATTGAGCACGGAAAGGGGATAGAGCTGAATATGGCCGGCTTTAAGTACGGCCTGCCCTTTGCCCATCCGCATCCCGAGGTCTTAAAGCGTTACAGAGAGCTTGGAGGCGAGATCATCACGGTGGGGGCGGACGCCCACAGACCGGAACATATAGCTTATGATTTCCAGCGGGTTCATGCAATTTTAGAAGGCTGCGGCTTCAAATATTATACGGAATTTGCGGACAGAAAGCCGATTTTTAAGAAGATTCCGTGATAATTGATAGCACGTCCTTATAAAAATGCAAAAGACACTTGAATTTTTGTTTTGAATTTAGTACAATAAAACATGGTTGATGAAACTTTAACAATGAAAAACTTTAGGAGGACTAAATCATGGCAGTAAAAGTAGCAATCAATGGATTTGGACGTATCGGACGTCTTGCATTCAGACAAATGTTCGGAGCAGAGGGATATGAGGTAGTAGCAATCAACGACTTGACTTCCCCGAAAATGTTAGCTCACTTATTAAAATATGACTCAACACAGGGAAAATACGTATTAGCTGATAAAGTAACAGCTGGCGAAGACTCTATCACAGTAGACGGAAAAGAAATCAAAATCTACGCAAAAGCTGACGCAGCTGAACTTCCTTGGGGAGAGATTGGTGTAGATGTAGTTCTGGAGTGTACAGGCTTCTACACATCCAAAGATAAAGCTTCCGCTCATCTGAAAGCGGGCGCTAAGAAAGTTGTTATTTCCGCACCGGCTGGAAATGACCTTCCGACTATCGTATACAATGTAAACCATGACCAGCTCACAAAAGATGATCATATCATCTCTGCTGCTTCTTGTACAACAAACTGTCTTGCACCTATGGCAAAAGCTCTGAACGATTTGGCACCGATCAAATCCGGTATCATGTGCACAATCCACGCTTACACAGGCGATCAGATGACACTTGACGGACCGCAGAGAAAGGGTGATTTGAGAAGATCCCGTGCAGCAGCAGTTAATATCGTGCCGAACAGCACAGGTGCAGCAAAAGCTATCGGTTTAGTTATCCCTGAATTAAATGGTAAATTAATCGGATCTGCTCAGCGTGTTCCTACACCGACAGGTTCTACAACAATCCTTACAGCAGTAGTTGACGGAACTGTAACTGTTGATGAAATCAATGCAGCTATGAAGGCAGCATCTGATGAATCATTCGGATACAACACAGATGAAATCGTATCCAGCGATATCGTTGGAATGAACTATGGTTCATTGTTCGATGCTACTCAGACAATGGCTATGCCGTTAGACAACGGAACTACAGAAGTTCAGGTTGTTTCTTGGTATGACAATGAGAATTCTTACACAAGCCAGATGGTAAGAACAATCAAACATTTCGGAACATTGCTGTAAACCGAAAAGACTCACTTAGGGTCCGGTCTTATTTGGGCCGGGCCTTTTCTGTACTAAAAATAATCAAATGTAGGAGGCGTGATTTTATGCTTAATAAAAAATCAGTAGATGACATTAACGTAAAAGGCCAGAAGGTTCTTGTAAGATGTGACTTTAATGTGCCGTTGATCGATGGAAAGATTACAGATGAGAATCGTCTTGTGGCGGCTCTTCCCACCATCAAAAAATTAATTGCAGATGGGGGAAAGGTAATTCTCTGTTCACATCTGGGCAAGCCGAAGGGAGAACCGAAGCCGGAATTGTCCTTGGCACCGGTAGCCGCTAGATTATCCGAGCTTTTAGGTCAGGAAGTGAAGTTCGCTGCAGACCCAGAGGTGGTAGGGCCGAACGCTAAGGCGGCTGTGGAAGCGATGAACGACGGTGACGTTATCCTTCTTGAAAACACACGTTACAGAGTTGAGGAGACAAAGAACGGAGAAGCTTTCTCCAAAGAACTTGCATCTTTATGTGATGTTTTTGTAAATGACGCATTTGGTACCGCTCACAGAGCGCACTGCTCTAACGTGGGAGTTACGCAGTATGTGGATACGGCCGTAGTTGGTTACTTAATGCAGAAAGAAATCGACTTCCTCGGCAATGCGGTGAACAATCCGGCAAGACCGTTTGTAGCAATTTTGGGCGGGGCAAAGGTTTCCAGCAAGATTTCTGTAATCGAGAACCTGCTTGATAAAGTGGATACTTTGATTATCGGCGGCGGTATGTCCTATACATTCAGCAAGGCACAGGGCGGAAGTGTCGGCAAATCCTTACTGGAAGAAGATTACTGCGAGTATGCATTGAATATGATTAAGAAGGCCGAAGAAAAGGGCGTTAAGTTACTTCTTCCGGTTGATAACGTAATTGCAGACGATTTCTCAAACGATGCTAATACAAAAGTTGTCGGACGTGGCGAGATTCCGGATGATTGGGAAGGCCTTGACATCGGACCGGAGACTGCAAAATTGTACGCAGAGGCCGTAAAAGAAGCTAAAACAGTAGTTTGGAACGGACCGATGGGCGCATTCGAGATGCCGAAATTCGCAGCAGGAACAGAAGCAGTTGCCAAAGCCCTGGCTGAGACAGACGCTGTCACAATCATCGGAGGCGGCGATTCAGCAGCAGCCGTAAACCAGCTCGGATACGGCGATAAGATGACCCACATCTCCACAGGAGGAGGAGCATCCCTAGAATTCCTCGAAGGCAAAGAACTACCCGGCGTAGCCGCCGCTAATGATAAGTAGAAAGCTTGGCGAGGTCTTTTCGAGCCTAGCGTCTACTTAGTTCACCGCACTTGGTGAACTCGAGCGACAGGCGAGAGTGAGCCTAGTAAGGTGAACATCCCCCTGCTTGGCGAGGTTCTTTCGAGCCTAGCGTCTACTTAGTTCACCGCACTTGGTGAACTCGAGCGACAGGCGAGAGTGAGCCTAGTAAGGTGAACATCCCCGTGCTTGGCGAGGTCCTTTCGAGCCTAGCGTTTACTTAGTTCACCGCACTTGGTGAACTCGAGCGGCAGGCGAGAGTGATTCTAGTAAGGTGAACATACCCGTACAATAAAAAAGGAGAACAATAAAATGGCAAGAAGAAAAATTATTGCAGGCAACTGGAAGATGAATATGACTCCGACAGAGGCTGTTGAATTAGTGAATACATTAAAACCACTCGTAGCGACAGAGGACGCAGACGTTGTGTTCTGTGTGCCGGCTATCGATATCATTCCTGTTATGGAAGCTGCTAAGGGAAGCAACATCGAGGTGGGCGCTGAGAATATGTACTATGAAGAGAAGGGCGCATACACAGGAGAGATTTCTCCGGCAATGCTTACAGATGTAGGTGTTAAATACGTTGTCCTTGGACATTCTGAGAGAAGAGAATACTTCGCAGAGACGAATGAGACCGTGAATAAGAAGATGCTCAAAGCTTTTGAACATGGTATCACTCCGATTATGTGCTGTGGAGAGTCTCTGGAGCAGAGAGAACAGGGCGTGACGATGGATTTTATCCGTCAGCAGGTTAAGGTTGGATTCCAGAATGTGACAGCGGAGCAGGCGAAGACTGCAGTTATCGCATATGAGCCGATTTGGGCAATCGGAACCGGAAAGACAGCTACAACAGAACAGGCACAGGAAGTCTGCAAAGATATCCGTGCATGTATTGCAGAGATTTACGACGAGGCGACAGCCGAAGCAATCCGTATCCAGTACGGCGGTTCTGTCAATGCGGCTACAGCTCCTGAGTTATTTGCACAGCCAGACATCGATGGCGGTCTTGTAGGTGGAGCGGCATTAAAGCCAGATTTCGGTAAAATCGTCAATTATAAATAAGCCGATAACAATATGATATACATGATGATTTCCAAAGTGGGGATGAGCAGAAATGTTCATCCCTTCTTTACAGGAGGAGGCAAAGGGAGGGCGGAATGCCGATAAAACTGATTATAACGGATCTGGATGGAACTTTACTGGGGGAAGACCACCAGACGATTTCAGAGAGAAATAAAACAGCTTTAGAGAAAGCGGCCCAGAGGGGAATAACCATCGCGTTGGGGAGCGGCAGGACTTACGGTGTGCTGAAAAACGTATTGAGGCAGACAGATGCCATAGATTATGTGATGATGTCCAACGGCGCAGCGCTTATGAATAACCGTACGGGAGAGCAGACGCAGGTGGGGGAGATTCCGTACACCTTGTGGAAGCCTCTTTATGATCTGCTGAAACAGTACAGGGCAGTATTCGAAGTGTATTACGAAGGATATTCTTATATTGAGAAGGAGGCAAGGGAAAGATTCGTCAATGAATGGATTCCCCAGTCCTTCTTGGAGGAACTGACAGAGAACATGATTGTTGTAGATTCACTGCCTGAATTTCTCGAGGGGAAACCGTTGGAGAAGTTCGATGTCATACAGACGCCGGAGGAGAGTATTGAAGGCCTGACACGGGAACTGTCGTGCAGGACGGAATTTGCCGTTACCTCATCCCTGCCCGGTAATATGGAGATTAACTTGAAAGGTGTCGACAAGGGAGAGGGAACCAGAGGGCTTTGCCGGCTGCTAGGCATAAGCACAAGTGAGGTGATGGCCTTTGGAGATGCCAACAATGATCTTGCGATGATGCGCACCGCAGGTTACTCCTATGCTATGGAGAATGCTACAGAGGAAATTAAAGAAGCGGCCAGATACAGGACAGCCAGTAATGTAGATGACGGTGTGGCGGCCGCCATTGAGAAACTGCTCCACGAGGAGCTATGAAGCAGAGGGCTGCCTATTTAAAAGGAGCCCTCTGGAGACCGTGTTCATACACAGGCATGTGGCAGAACTATGCATATGCTACTATTAAACTTCTACACGCTTGAACTTGTCGGCGCCTTGTTTGCATACCGGGCAGATAAAATCTGCGGGGAGTGGATCGCCTTCAAAGACATAGCCGCATACCTGACAGACATAAGACACTTTTGTGGTAGATTGTGATACCTCTTCATCCGGAAGATAAGTAGGTGCGTTTTTCGGGCTTTTCCCCTTTACTACTTTGTGATAATAAGCGTATGTCATCTCCGGCGCGGCGCCTTCGTATGTCTCGGCGGCTATGACTTCCCCAAGGAAGACGGTGTGGGTAGCGGTTTCCATTTTATCGATGACTTTGCATACGACATAACCACAAGTGTTTTTTACAACAGGCACACCTTCCACCATCTCGTAGTCTACACTGTCAAATTTATTCACATCTTTTCCGGATTGGAACCCAAATGTTCCAATCAAGTCTGCCGGAGATTCCTCTGAGAGGATGGAGAAAGAAAAACGCCCGGTTTTTTCGATACATGAATTTGTATAGTTATCATGATTGATGCTGACTGCTATTGTAGCAGGGGACGAAGTAATCTGCATGATGCTGTTGGCGATACATCCGGTAGGCCGATCTTGATCCATCGTTCCCACAATATAAACTCCGTAGGACATGTTTCTGAAAATATTTGTATTCATGTGTATCCTCCTTAAAATATAAATTAGTAATGATTACTGTTATTATATCATATTGGCAATGTTTGTCAATTAGTTTATGCAATTATTTAAGAAACATTCTTAATAACCAATATTTTAGTCCTTAGGCTGGTAAATATTTCACAATCTATTGCATATACTTTCAAAATCATGTAAAATACAAAGTTGGAACGAGTGAAACCAAAATTGCGAAGGAGTGTACAAAGATGAGTAAAAAACCAACGGTTTTAATGATTTTAGATGGATACGGTTTAAATGACAAGACAACCGGCAATGCGGTGGCAGAGGCCAACACACCGGTTATGGATAAATTGATGGCAGAATGTCCCTTTGTAAAAGGAAATGCAAGCGGAATGGCTGTCGGGCTGCCAGAAGGACAGATGGGGAATTCAGAGGTCGGCCATTTGAATATGGGTGCGGGAAGAATTGTATATCAGGATTTGACAAAGATTACGAAGTCTATATCTGACGGAGACTTTTTCGAGAACCCTGCACTTATCGAAGCATGCAGAAATGCAAAGGATAATGGCACGGCGCTCCACATGTTCGGACTGGTATCTGACGGCGGTGTCCACAGCCATAATACACATATATATGGACTTCTGGAACTGGCAAAGCGTCAGGGACTGTCAAAGGTATATGTACACTGCTTCCTTGATGGGCGTGATACACCGCCTGCATCCGGGAAGGACTACGTGCAGGAGCTTACGGAAAAGATGGCAGAGCTTGGTATCGGGGAAGTGGCCACGGTGATGGGCCGTTACTACGCAATGGACCGTGACAACCGCTGGGAGCGTGTTGAAAAGGCATATAATGCGATGGTAAGGGGAGAAGGCGTGGAGGCTTCCGATGCGGTTCAGGCAGTACAGCAGTCCTATGACAAGGAAGAGACAGATGAATTTGTAATGCCAACTGTTGTGATGAAAGATGGAAAGCCTACGGCGACTATCAAAGACGGAGACTCTATCATATTCTTTAACTTCCGCCCGGACCGCGCGAGGGAAATCACCAGAACCTTCTGCGATGATGAGTTTGCTGGATTTGACAGAGGGGAAAGAGTAAAGACTACTTATGTATGCTTTACAGAATATGACGTGACTATCGGAAACAAATTGGTGGCCTTTGTGAAGGATGAAATCACCAACACATTTGGCGAATTCCTTGCGGCTAATGGCTTAAAACAGGCCAGAATAGCGGAGACAGAGAAATACGCCCATGTCACATTTTTCTTCAATGGAGGAGTGGAAGAACCAAATGAGGGGGAGGACCGGATTCTCGTCAAATCTCCAAAGGTCGCCACTTATGATTTGAAGCCTGAGATGAGCGCGTATGAAGTGTGTGATAAATTGGTAGAGGCTGTCAAGTCAGGAAAATATGATGTTATTATTATTAATTTTGCCAACCCGGATATGGTAGGCCATACAGGCGTTGAGAATGCCGCTGTCCAAGCCATTGAGGCCGTGGATGCCTGCGTAGGGCGTACCGTGGACGCAGTGAAAGAAGTGGACGGGCAGATGTTTATCTGCGCGGATCACGGTAATGCGGAACAATTGATTGACGATGTGACAGGAGAACCTTTTACCGCTCATACGACGAATCCGGTGCCGTTTATCCTTGTGAACGCAGACCCGGCTTATAAACTGCGGGAAGGAGGCTGTCTGGCAGATATTGCGCCTACGTTGATAGAATTGATGGGAATGAAACAGCCGGAGGAGATGACAGGCAAGTCTCTGCTTACAAAATAGCCGCTCAGATGAAGGTAAAACGGAAAAGATATATAATCGGGGATATACGCGCATGTGTATATCCCTTTTTTAATAACATAGGAAACTTTGTTCTAAAAAAACAAAAATGAATAAATTAGGATAATAAATTTCATATTTGCAGTGAAAAACTACATAAAATGGCAAAAATATAACTGAAAATGCAAGAATCTATTGACGAAATGTCATTATTTCGTTATACTAACATACAGTGAAATTAACGGGAGGTTGCAAAATGACTGCATATAAAGATTTGACCAAAGAAGAATTGCTGGATTTAAAGAATGGACTTACAAAAGAATTTGAAGAGGTGAAAGGGAAGGGACTTAAACTGGATATGTCAAGAGGCAAGCCTTCCAAAGCACAGCTGGACTTGTCCATGGGGATGATGGATGTATTGAACAGTGGAACTCCGCTTATCGGCGAGGATGGCACAGACTGCCGTAACTACGGCGTGCTGGATGGTATTAAGGAAGCAAAACAGCTTATGGCTGATATGATGGAAGTATCTGTGGATCATGTTATTGTTTGTGGGAATGCCAGTTTGAATATTATGTATGACGCGGTGTCACGTGCTATGACACACGGCATCTTGGGAAGTACGCCTTGGGCGAAGCTTGATAAGGTAAAGTTTCTCTGTCCGGTACCGGGATATGACAGGCATTTTGCTATCACGGAACATTTTGGGATAGAGATGATTAATATTCCGATGACGCCGCAAGGCCCCGATATGGATATGGTAGAGCAGTATGTGAATCATGACGAGTCTGTCAAGGGAATCTGGTGTGTACCCAAGTATTCCAATCCGCAGGGAATTACTTACTCAGAGGAAACAGTTCAGAGATTTGCCGGATTGACTCCCGCAGCCGGGGACTTCCGCATATTCTGGGATAATGCATATGGCATTCATGACCTCTATGAGGAAGAACAGGATTGTCTGCTGGAAATTTTGGCAGAGTGCGAAAAGCAAGGCCATCCCGATATGGTTTATAAATTCAGCTCTACATCCAAAATTACCTTTGCCGGCTCAGGTATCTCAGCTATAGCCGCTTCCGAGAAGAATCTCAAGGAAATCCGGAAATCCATGTCAATACAGACAATCGGACATGATAAGGTGAATCAGCTTCGCCATGTAAGGTTTTTTAAAGATATAGACGGCATGAAAGCGCATATGAAGAAACATGCGGACATTATGCGGCCGAAATTCGAGACGGTAGTTCAAGTTTTAGAGGAGGAGCTGGGAGGTTTGGCCATAGGCTCATGGATTGTGCCGAAGGGCGGATATTTCATCTCATTTGACGCATTGGAAGGCTGTGCGAAGGCGATTGTAGCCAAAGCAAAAGAGGCGGGTCTGGTGATGACCGGAGCGGGAGCTACCTTCCCTTATGGAAAGGATCCAAAAGACAGCAATATCCGTATTGCGCCGTCCTTCCCGACACCGGAAGAGCTTATGACGGCTGCAAAGGTTTTTGTACTGAGCGTGAAACTGGTAAGCATCGATAAGCTGCTGGAACAGGCCGGATAAATGAATAGATAATAATACGATTTTAAAGAAATCCGGGATATCGCCCGGGTTTCTTTTTTCAACATGTGCAGAGTGTACAATTCCCTCTGGAGTGAGGGATATAGGGAGCTAAAGTGGACTTGTCCACTTTATTTCCGCAAGGGTAGATTATTTGACGACAAAGTGGTACAATGAGCGCATAGAAGTGAAGGTTCCGTTATAGCATGCTGCCCGGAAACGTTGGAGGTGATTGCATGGCGTTTTTTCAGAAGGTAGAGGAAAACGGGACAGCAGGAGTACTTTTGGCATTATGTGTTATAATGATAGCTGGCTTTTTGTTTACCAGAGTTACGAATTTATTCCGGCTTCCTAAAGTTACGGGGTACATTATTGTCGGGATTCTTATCGGCCCCAATATGATTGGCCTAATATCGTCTCAGTTTGTTGGACATATGGACTTCGTGAGCGATATCGCCTTGGCTTGTATTGCGTTTGGAGTGGGGAAATACTTTAAGCTGGAGCAATTGCGCAAGACAGGGAAAGAGATACTGATCATAACCGTTATGGAGTCTCTTGTTGCCGGGGTTTTCGTGACTATAGCCAGTCTGTGCCTGTTCCGGGTTCCGTTGGATTTTGCCCTTTTACTGGGCGCTGTGGCGACAGCCACCGCGCCGGCTAGCACGATTATGACAATCAAGCAATATCATGCGAAGGGGAAGTTCGTCCGGATTCTGCTGCAGGTAGTGGCGCTTGACGACGCAGTATGCCTGATTGCTTTCAGCCTTGCGTCGGCCGTCGTGAAAGCTGATTTTAAGGGGAGTATATCCTTTCAAGAGGTGGTACGTCCGCTGGCCTATAATGTAGTGGCCATAGGAGCAGGGATTCTCTGTGCGGTAGCGCTGAGTAAAGTAATCACACCAGCCAGAAGTAAGGACAGCCGGTTGATTCTATTGCTGGCAGGGCTCTTAGGGATTTCGGGAATGTGTGCTTTAGCAGGGATATCCTCACTATTGTCCTGTATGGTTTTTGGGGCGGTTTATGTGAACTTGACGAAAGATAAGAAAATATTCCGTCAACTGGACAATTTCACCCCTCCAGTCATGGCGTTATTTTTTATAGAATCAGGGATGAAGCTGTCGGTGTCTTCACTGAAAACGGCGGGAATCATAGGAATTGTATACTTTATTGTGAGGATTGCGGGTAAATATTCTGGTGCATGGATAGCTTGCCGTATGACACATATGGAGCCGTATGTCTATAAGTATTTGGGATTGGGGCTGATTCCACAGGCGGGCGTGGCTATAGGTCTGGCCGCTCTGGGGCAGCGCATTTTACCTCCGGATATAGGGATGAAACTTTTGACTATTATCTTGGCATCGTCTGTTTTATATGAGATGATAGGGCCCGGATGTGCAAAATACGCGATGCTTCAGTCGATGAAAGCAGAAAAAATGGAGAAGGAAATAGGAGGCAGGCATGCATAGATCAGTGATTAAGGCTACATTTAAGACAGACATACAGACACTGTGGGATACGGTGACCGACAATACGGACTGGAGCTGGAGGAAAGATTTATCAAAAATAGAGATAGAAGATGATACGCATTTTACAGAATACACTACAGGTGGGTATCCTACGCATTTTACCATAACCGTCAAGGAACCTCTAAAAAAATATGCGTTTAAGATGAAGAATGCACATACGGAGGGAACTTGGCTTGGACTCTTTGAAGAGCTGCCCGGAGGAGGGATACAGATAGAGTTTACTGAGGAAATCGATTTGGGAAATCCTATAAAGGATTTGCTTTGCCGTATATTAAAGCCATATAAAAAGATGCAGGAACAATATGTTTATAATCTGAAGAGTAGATTAGGGGAGATGTAATAATCATGAAGTTTGGAGAAAAATTAAAGGCGCTGAGGGAGCGGGAAGAGATTACGCAAGAGCAGCTGGCCGAAGAGCTGGGCCTGAAAGCGGATGAGATTATGGATTTAGAAAATGACAGAAAGCTGCCTGATATATCTACCGTGCTGGATATCAGTAGAAAATTCGGAATCACTACCGATTATTTACTCCGGGATGAAATCTCATACGGGAAACAGGAGATGAAGGCCGACGAGATAAGTAGTGAGAGAGCAGGAAAACGGCTGCTTGCTTTGATTATGGGGATATTGTCCTTGATTATCCTTGCGTTTACACCCATGTTCGCACAATCGATACAGATGAAAGAACTTTCCACGTTAGGGGAGGCATTGTACAGCTGGAAATCTTATATATTAAGAGCTCCCCTCATCTATATTTTTCTTCTGGCGGCAGTCGGGCTTGTGTCTTCCATCTATCTTTATGCTACGAACCGTAAGAATAAGCAGTGAGGAAAAAATAAACCCGAAAGATGCGTTCATGTGCGTATCTTTCGGGTTTATTAAATTATGCCTCTAACGTTTCTTGAGTGGGCTGCTGTGCCTCCAGCTTTTTATGGGCGGTGGAGAGCATCAGCTTGATACGGTTCAACTGGTTTACTTCACTGGCGCCAGGGTCGTAGTCGATTGCCACTACGTTGGAGTCCGGGTGACGGCGGCGCAGTTCCTTGATTACTCCTTTTCCTACCACGTGATTCGGCAGGCAGGCGAAGGGCTGGGTGCAGACGATATTAGGCGCTCCCGTATGTATCAGCTCCAGCATCTCCCCGGTCAAGAACCAGCCTTCACCGGTCTGATTGCCCACAGAGACGATTTCGCCTGCCATCTCGGCAAGTTCCTGTATCTGGGACGGAGGGGTGAAACGTGTACTTGCTTTAAAGGCATTTACGGCTGGCTTCCGGAACCATTCCAAGGCCTTGATTCCCAGATTGGCTTTGAATGCGGAAGACTTTTTCGTACCCAAGTGTTCGGCCTTGAAGTTACTGTTATAGAAAGAGTAGAGGAAGAAATCGAGCAAATCAGGTACTACCGCCTCGGCTCCTTCCTGCTCCAGCAGATCAACCAGATAGTTGTTGGCAGCGGGAAGAAATTTGACAAGGATTTCTCCGACCACGCCGACTCTGGGCTTTTGTACATCCAAAAGCGGAAGTGTGTCGAAATCTGCTATAATGGCACGGCAGAGGCGTGTGAATTCCCTCCGGCTTTGGTATTTTTTTGTAATAAATTTGATTGCTTCTTTTTCCCATTTTTTGTGCATTTCGTTTGCTGAGCCGGGGACAGCTTCATAGGGGCGCACCCGGTAAAGGCACCGCATAAACACATCTCCGAGGACAAGACTGTAAATGCCTTTTATAACTAAAGGCAATGTGATTTTGAAGCCCGGGTTGCTCTCAAGTCCACTTAAGTTCAGGGAAATGACGGGTATGTTCGGATAACCTGCACGCTTCAATGCCCTGCGGATAAAACCGATATAATTGGAAGCACGGCATCCGCCTCCGGTCTGGCTGATAATGACGGCAATCTTATCGGTATCATATTTTCCTGAGAGAATCGCTTCCATTATCTGCCCCACTACGATGAGGGAGGGATAGCATGCGTCGTTATTTACATATTTAAGTCCCACATTTACCGCATTCTTGTTATCATTTTTTAACACCTCAATGTTGTAGCCTGCTTCGTGGAAAGCGGGTTCCACAAGATTGAAGTGGATAGGTGACATCTGTGGGCAGAGTATCGTGTGTGTCTTGCGCATTTCTTTCGTAAAGGGAATCTTCACGATAGAAGCGGGCTTTACTTCACGCTTCATCTGCTTTTGCTCCCGGACCCGGATAGCCGCAATTAAGGAACGGATTCGTATTCTGGCAGCGCCTAAATTATTGACCTCATCAATTTTGAGGGAAGTATAAATTTTCCCCGAATGAGTGAGAATATCGGCGACAGCGTCCGTGGTTACGGCGTCAAGGCCGCAGCCGAAGGAGTTGAGCTGAATCAAGTCCAAATCATCCCGCGTCTTTACATAATTAGCCGCAGCATAGAGCCGGGAGTGATACATCCACTGGTCCATGACGATCAGCGGCCGTTCCACCGGATTAAGGTGGGAGATAGAATCCTCTGTGAGGACGGCGATTCCATATGCGGTAATCAGCTCCGGAATGCCATGGTTCACTTCCGGGTCATAGTGGTAAGGGCGCCCTGCGAGGACAATGCCCCGTATTCCGGTCTTTTCCATATAAGCAATGGTTTCTTCCCCTTTTTTGCAGATATCTTCCCGGCATTTACCCAGCTCTTCCCAGGCTTTGTGGGCGGCAGACCTTATTTCCTGTGTATCGATAGAGAACTTATCTGCAAGTGCCCGCACGAGTCCTTCTGTCAGAGTCTCCTCGTTGGTCATTGCAAGGAACGGATTCATGAAGTCTACCACGCCGTCGGCGATGGCATCCATATTATTCTTAATGTTTTCTGCATAAGAGGTCACGATAGGGCAGTTATAATGGTTGTTGGCGTCAGGAAACTCGTTCCGCTCGAATGGAATGCATGGGTAGAAAATATGGTCTACGCCTTCGTTGATCAGCCATTGTACATGTCCGTGGGCCAGCTTGGCCGGATAACACTCAGATTCGCTGGGAATAGACTCAATTCCCATCTCATAAATCTTGTGGGAGGAGGCCGGAGAGAGCACCACTTGAAATCCCAGTTCATGGAACAGCGTGAACCAGTAGGGATAGTTTTCGTACATATTAAGGACACGCGGGATTCCGATGCTGCCCCGCTTTGCATCCTCCTCAGTGAGAGGAGTATAGCCAAAATAGCGCTCGTTCTTGTAGGCGAAGAGATTCGGGATGTCGCTGTTGGTTCTTTCTTTGCCAAGTCCCCGCTCACAGCGGTTGCCGGAGATGAAACGCCGTCCGCCGCTGAATTTGTTGATAGTAAGGCGGCAGTTGTTGGTACAGCCTTTACACTTGGACATGGTGGTAGTATATTCCAGCTCATTGATTTCATCGATTGACAGCATGGTGGTATTCTTACATTCTTTGAATGCGTACCGTTCTCTGGCGATAAGGGCAGCGCCGAAGGCACCCATAATACCGGCGATATCTGGGCGGATGGCTTTACATCCGGCAATCATTTCGAAACTTCTGAGCACGGCATCGTTATAGAAGGTACCGCCCTGTACGACAATGCGCTGGCCCAGCTCGGAGGCATCGGACACTTTAATTACCTTGAATAGTGCATTTTTGATGACTGAGTAGGCCAGACCGGCGGAAATATCAGCCACCTCGGCCCCTTCCTTCTGTGCCTGCTTTACTTTTGAGTTCATGAATACCGTACAGCGTGTGCCTAAGTCGATCGGATGCTTGGCATAGAGTGCTTCATGGGCAAAATCTTCCACACTGTAATTTAAAGATTTGGCAAATGTCTCGATGAAAGAGCCACAGCCGGAAGAGCAGGCTTCGTTGAGCTGTACACTGTCGACTGTCTGGTTTTTGATTTTAATGCACTTCATGTCCTGACCGCCGATATCCAGTATACAGTCCACATCAGGCTCAAAGAAAGAGGCGGCATAGTAATGAGACACAGTCTCTACTTCGCCTTCGTCCAACAACAGCGCGGCCTTAATCAGGGCTTCACCGTATCCGGTGGAGCAGGAGTGTACGATATGTACGCCTTCAGGCAGTTTGCTGTAGATATCCTTGATGGCGGTGAGCGTCGTCCCCA
Source organism: Bariatricus massiliensis (assembly GCF_900086725.1). Taxonomy (GTDB): domain Bacteria; phylum Bacillota; class Clostridia; order Lachnospirales; family Lachnospiraceae; genus Allocoprococcus; species Allocoprococcus massiliensis. Next base: position 607,939 of record NZ_LT574836.1, read on the forward strand.
GAGGGTCTCCGTCATTGCCGTGGTAGAAGGAATACAAGAGGTTTCCGTCCTCGCCCACCAGTGCGGCTTTGGTCGTAGTAGAGCCTGCGTCGATACCGAGGTAAGCATTTCCACGGTAGGAGGCAAGGTCAGCAACCGGCACCTGATGTCTGGCATGCCGTGTTTTGAACTCTTGATAGTCGGCATCGCTGACAAAGAGCGGCTCCATACGCTCTACTTCGAATTCCATCTGAATATGGGAGGCAAGCTTTTTCTGCAGATCGCCCAGCGTGGTGAAAGTATCCTTTTTTGAATTGAGGGCAGAACCGACTGCGGCAAATAAGTGTGAATATTTGGGCGCTATGGTGTGCTCATCGTCCAATTTCAATGTGCGGATAAACGCCTCCCGCAGCTCAGAGAGGAAATGAAGGGGGCCTCCGAGAAAAGCGACATGCCCGCGAATAGGCTTGCCGCACGCGAGTCCGCTGATGGTCTGATTGACAACCGCTTGGAAGATAGAGGCCGCAAGGTCCTCCTTGGTTGCTCCGTCGTTGATAAGAGGCTGAATATCAGATTTTGCGAATACACCGCAGCGCGCGGCTATTGTATAAAGAGCTTTATAATTTTTGGCGTACTCGTTCAGTCCGGTGGCATCTGTCTGAAGAAGGGACGCCATCTGGTCGATAAAAGAACCGGTACCTCCGGCACAGATTCCGTTCATACGCTGCTCTACATTTCCATTTTCAAAATAAATAATCTTCGCGTCCTCGCCGCCAAGCTCGATCGCCACATCTGTCTGCGGGGCATAGTCTTGCAGCGCGGTGGAGACTGCGATTACTTCTTGTACAAAGGGGACGCCAAGATGCTTGGCAAGTGTCAGTCCGCCGGAACCGGTAATCATAGGCGAGACCCGCACGGGGCCAAGTTTATAGATTGCGCGGCCGAGCAGGTCGGACAAGGTTTCCTGAATATTGGCAAAGTGACGCTCATAATCAGAGAACAGTACGTCGTTATTGCTGTTCAACACGGCAATCTTTACGGTAGTCGAACCGATATCGATTCCCAATGTATGTAATTCTGTCTGGCTCATATTGTTTACTCCTTACTCTCTCGTAAAATTATATGTATTACTACTTATTAAATGTTGTTTTGCTTAATCACAATATTCTTCATTATACGACAGAATGGCTGAAAATACAAACACTAGTTATTGGAAGCGGCGTAGAAAAAAGCTGCTCCTGAACTGGAAATCCTGTTGAATTTGTTAAAACATAGTAAACTTAGGGTATGGAATTGACAAAGTATAGTCCAAAGGATACAATAGCAACAGTGAGAAAATCTTAAAATAGGAGTATATTTTATATGAATTGGATGAACAAGATGGAGCGCAAATTCGGCAGATATGCGATTCATAATCTGACCGTTGTGCTTCTGGTGTGTTATGTGGTCGGGTTTATAGTTAGTTTTACGATACCGGAACTTCTATACTATTTTACCTTAGAGCCCGGATTGATTCTTAGGGGGCAGGTCTGGCGGCTCATCAGCTGGATTATTGTTCCACCCAGCGGAAATATTATTGCCATTATTTTTATACTGCTTCTGTACAGTTCTCTTGGACGGACTTTGGAGAGTGTGTGGGGAGCCTTCCGCTATAATATTTATATTTTTTCCGGATTTCTTTTTACGATAATCGGAGCCTTTATTTCGTACTTTATAAGCGGCGGGCTGATTGGGTTTGGCGGCAGTTTTAGTACGTACTATATCAATATGTCCATATTCTTGGCCTGCGCGTCGATTATGCCGAATATGGAGCTGCTGCTCTATGGCATCCTGCCGGTGAAGTTTAAATGGCTGGCATATTTGAACGCGGCCATGCTGGCGGTAAATTTCTTCCAAGGAGGCTTGATCACGAAGATTGCGATCGGCGCATCTCTGCTGAACTTTGTCATTTTCTTCTTGAATAATAAAAATATGCAGCCCTACAAACCGAAACAGGTAGCCAGAAGAAAAAAATTCAAACAGGAAATGCAGCGCCCAGTCAACCACTATGAGGGAGGCGCTAAGCATAAATGTGCGGTCTGCGGCAGGACGGAGCTGGACAATCCGAATCTGGAGTTCCGCTATTGCTCAAAGTGTAACGGAAACTATGAATATTGTCAGGATCATCTGTTCACGCATGAACATGTGAAATAGAACTATCCAGTAAGGCTTGAGGAGGAATAACATGAAGAAAACAAAGATTGTCTGTACTATGGGACCGAACACCAGTGACAGGGAGTTGATGCGCAAATTGATTCGAAACGGGATGGATGTGGCCCGGTTCAATTTTTCGCACGGTGACCATGAAGAACATAAATCAAGAATGGATATGGTAAAGCAGCTCCGGGAGGAGGAGCACACGAACACAGCGATTCTTCTCGATACAAAGGGGCCCGAGATACGCACGGGCGTTCTGAAGGGTGGAAAAAAGGTCGTTCTGGAGACGGGGGCAGAGTTTCTTCTGTCCACTAAAGCTATAGAGGGCGATGAAAAGAAGGTATCTATCACTTACGAAGGACTTGTGAATGATGTGGACAGGGGGAGCCGTATCCTGATTGATGACGGTCTCATTGAACTGAAAGTGACGGGCAAGACGGAGACGGACATTATCTGTAAGGTAGTGAACGGAGGCGAACTGGGTGAACGCAAGGGAGTCAATGTTCCGAACGTTCCTGTGAGACTGCCGGCCATCACAGATAAGGACAAAGAAGATCTACGGTTTGGCGTGGAACAGGATATTGATTTTATCGCCGCGTCTTTTGTGCGCAACGCAGAGTGCATTTTGGAAATCAGAGCTTTTTTGAAAGAGCTTGGAGCGCCATATATACCAATCATCGCAAAGATCGAGAATGCGGAAGGGATTCAGAACATTGATGAGATTATCCGCGCGGCGGACGGAATCATGGTCGCCCGTGGAGACTTAGGGGTTGAGATACCTGCCGAGGAGGTTCCTTATCTGCAGAAGATGATGATTCAAAAATGTAATAATAATTTCAAGACGGTCATCACCGCGACTCAGATGCTGGATTCTATGATACGCAACCCAAGGCCGACCAGAGCAGAGGTGACGGATGTGGCCAATGCGGTATACGACGGGACAGACGCCGTGATGCTTTCTGGTGAGACGGCGGCAGGAAAGTACCCTCTGGAGGCCTTGCAGATGATGGTACACATTGTGGAAAATACAGAGCAGCATCTGGATTATGACCGGATACTGGATGAGGCGGGAGAACACTTGAAATCCGGTGTTTCCAGCGCCATAGGATATTCGTCTGTTCTGGCGGCGGCTAACTTGAAGGCGAAATGCATCATCACGCCGTCTGTGTCGGGGGCTACGGCCAGAGTAGTGTCCAATTTGAAGCCGCGTCAGGTGATTTTGGGAATAACACCGAACGAGAGAACGCTGCGGAGAATGTCTATCTACTGGGGAGTGAGACCGCTCAAATCCATGGAATTTGATACGACAGAAGATATCAGCGCAGGCGCTATAGAATTGGCAAGAGTCAAACAATTTATAGAGTCAGGCGATGTGGTCGTGCTGACGGCCGGCATTCCGTCCCCTAGTGTGAAGACGGAGCGGAGCGGTGTGAGCAATATGATGCAGATTATGACAATCGAGTAAGATGAGGAGAGACGGCATGAAGAAAGAACCATTTGTAAACAAAGAGCAATTGGAAAAAATAACAAAAGAATACCCAACTCCCTTTCATCTTTACGATGAAAAAGGAATTCGGGACAATGTAAAGGCATTGAAGGAAGCGTTTTCGTGGAATAAGGGATATAAAGAATACTTTGCGGTGAAGGCAACTCCGAATCCTTATCTGATTCAGATTTTGCGTGAGTACGGCTGTGGGTGTGACTGTTCCTCCTACACAGAGCTTTTGCTGTCACAGTCTATCGGGGCGGTAGGGGAGGATATTATGTTCTCCTCCAACGACACGCCGGCAGAAGAGTTCGCGCTGGCCGATAAGCTGGGGGCAATCATTAATCTGGATGATATCACCCATATTGATTTTTTGGAGGAGACAATCGGGCGGATTCCGAAGACAATCAGCTGCCGCTACAATCCGGGCGGCTTGTTCAAAATCTCCAACGATATTATGGATAATCCGGGGGACGCCAAGTATGGTCTTACGACAGAGCAGATGTTCGAGGCCTTCCGGATACTGAAAGAAAAAGGGGCGGAAGAATTCGGCATGCATGCGTTCCTTGCGAGCAATACCGTGACAAATGATTATTATCCGACTCTGGCGAAGCTGCTGTTTGAGACTGCGGTGAAGCTCCAGAGAGAGACGGGAGCCCATATTAAGTTCATCAATCTTTCTGGCGGCATCGGTATTCCGTACAGGCCTGATCAGACACCGAACGATATCAAAGCAATCGGAGAAGGTGTGCGCAAGGTCTATGAAGAAGTTCTTGTTCCGGCCGGAATGGGGGATGTTGCCCTCTATACAGAGCTGGGAAGATTCATGATGGGGCCTTATGGCTGTGTTGTCACTCGTGCAATTCATGAAAAGCATACCCATAAAGAGTATGTCGGGGTGGACGCCTGTGCGGCCAATCTCATGCGGCCCGCAATGTATGGAGCATACCATCATATCACGGTTGCCGGTAAAGAAGATGCTCCGTGCGACCATATGTATGATATTACCGGTTCTCTCTGTGAGAATAATGACAAATTTGCTATCGACAGAATGATGCCGGAGATAGAGCTGGGAGATTTGCTGGTCATTCATGATACCGGCGCCCACGGCTTTTCTATGGGATATAATTACAACGGAAGACTGCGTTCTGCTGAGATTCTCCTGTGTGAAGACGGCAGTACACAGCTTATCCGCCGGGCCGAGACGCCGGAAGATTATTTCGCCACGTTTGATTCATTCCCGATTTATGAGACTTTGAAAAAAAATATAGAAGATGCAAAAAAATAGTGTAAAAAAATAGAAAAAACGCTTGCGAACCGAAGAAGATTATGGTATTATTAATCTCGGTTCGTGACATGCCGGCGTGTCGGAATGGCAGACGAGGCAGACTCAAAATCTGTTGTGGGCAACCACGTATGGGTTCAAGTCCCATCGCCGGCAGTGAAAAGCTCTTCAGTAAGTACTGGAGAGCTTTTTCTTTTTCACTTTTAAAATCGGGCACTTTGGTGTATAGTATTATAGAAAGAAAGTAGAAAGGCGAAATAAGATGAGTAAAATCGTATTGATAGACGGACACAGCATTCTGAACCGGGCATTTTATGGACTGCCGGATTTGACGAATGCGGAGGGATTGCACACGAATGCCATTTATGGCTTTTTAAATATTATGTTCAAGATTTTGGAGGAAGAGAAGCCGGATTACTTGACGGTGGCGTTCGACGTACACGCGCCTACCTTCCGCCATGAAATGTTTGCAGATTATAAGGGAACGAGAAAGCCGATGGCGGACGAGCTGCGGCAGCAGGTTCCTGTGATGAAGGACGTGCTTCACGCCATGGGCGTGCGGACGGTGGAAAAGGAAGGGTTGGAAGCGGATGACATTCTGGGTACCATATCCTGTCGCTGTGAGAAGGAAGGCATGGAAGTCGTGGTCATTTCCGGGGACAGGGACTTGCTTCAGCTTGCCACGGAACATGTGAAGATCCGCATCCCCAAGACGAAAAAAGGTGGGACCGAGGTGGAGGATTACTATGCTTCGGACGTAAAGGAGCGGTATCTCGTCACGCCGAAAGAATTTATTGATGTAAAGGCGTTGATGGGAGACGCCTCGGACAATATTCCAGGTGTGCCTAATATCGGGGAAAAGACAGCGACAAAGATTATCGCGGAATATGGCTCCATTGAAAATGCTTATGAGCATGCATCCGAGCTGAAGCCGCCGAGAGCGGCGAAAAATATTGTGGAGTATTGGGAGCAGGCAAAACTTAGTAAGGAGCTGGCAGCTATCAATATAGACGCCCCTGTGGACTACAATCTTGCGGAGGCAGAGCTCACGGACCTCTATACGGAAGCGGCCTATGAATATTTTCAGAGGCTGCAGTTCAAAAATCTTTTATCCAGATTCGATGTACAGGCAAAAAGCAATTCTGTGGAAGACGCATTTCGAATCATCACAGATAAAGAAGAGGCCAGACGAATCGTGGACAAGGCAAAGACGGCAGAGACGGCAGGTCTTGTGCTATATAAGAATTTGAAAAATGTACTTCCTCTTTTTGCGTCGGGGGCTGGGTTCGGCGGAATTGGGATTGCCTTTGGAAAAGAAGATATCTACTGTATTCCGGCAGGGGAAGGAATAGAAGAAAGCTGGCTGTTGGAACAGGCGAGAGAGATTGCCAACAATGTGGCCCGCTTTGTGATGTTTGATTTGAAGTCGGCCCTCCCTTACATTCCAATCAGGCCGGAGAGGGAGGAGCATTGCTTTGACGCGACGGTGGCTGCCTATCTTTTGAACCCGCTGAAGAACGATTATACTTTCGAGGATGTGGCCAGAGAGCAGCTCAATCTAATGATAGACCCTAAGGCGGATACAGAGGCCAAGGTATGCTATGAAGCCTATACGGCCTATGCGGCATCAGAGCCGCTCTGGGAAAAACTTACAGAGACCCAAATGGACCGTCTGTTCAAGCAGATAGAGATGCCCCTTGTGTTTACCCTTTTCGACATGGAGCAGAACGGGGTGATGATCGAGTCGGAAGCGCTTCGCTTTTATGGGAATCAGCTCGGCAGTAAAATAGTAGAGCTTGAAAAAGAAATCTATGAGATGGCGGGGGAAGAATTCAATATCAACTCTCCCAAGCAGCTGGGCGTAGTGTTGTTCGAGCACATGCAGCTTCCCAACGGGAAAAAGACAAAGACGGGCTATTCCACAGCGGCAGATGTTCTGGATAAGCTGGCGCCGGACTATCCGGTAGTGTCTAAGATTCTTGAATACCGCCAGCTTACGAAGCTCAAATCCACCTACGCCGACGGACTTGCGGCCTATATCGGGGAAGATGGAAGGATTCACGGAAAATTCAATCAGACGATCACGGCTACGGGACGTATCAGCAGCACGGAGCCTAATCTTCAGAATATTCCTATCCGCATGGAGCTGGGAAGGTTGATAAGAAAAGTATTTATACCGGAGGATGGGTACGTATTTGTGGACGCCGATTATTCTCAGATTGAGTTGAGAGTACTGGCCCACTGCTCCGGAGATAAAGAATTGATTCAGGCATACCGGGAGGCGAAGGACATTCACAGAATCACCGCTTCGCAAGTTTTCCATACGCCTTTTGATGAGGTGACGGATCTGCAGAGGCGCAACGCCAAAGCGGTCAATTTTGGTATCGTGTACGGTATCAGCTCCTTTGGGTTAAGCCAAGATTTAAGTATCACCAGAAAAGAAGCGTCTCAGTATATTGAGCGGTATTTTGAAACTTACCCGGGCATCAAAGAGTTTCTTGACGATACAGTGGCCCATGCCAAGGAGATGGGGTATGTGGTGACGCTGTTTGGACGGCGGAGACCGGTTCCGGAGCTTAAGAGCAGCAACTTTATGCAGCGGTCTTTTGGGGAGCGGGTCGCTATGAATTCGCCGATTCAAGGTACGGCGGCAGATATTATGAAAATGGCTATGATTCGTGTCGATAAGGAGCTGAAGAACCGTAAGATGAAGTCACGTCTCGTTCTTCAGGTCCATGATGAGCTTTTGATTGAGGCATGGAAAGAGGAACTGCCGCAGGTGGAGGAATTGCTGAGAGAATGTATGGAACAGGCGGCGGAGCTTGATGTGCCGCTTATTATAGATATGCATACGGGTGAGAACTGGTATGAGGCAAAATAACATGAAGATGAAAAAAATAGGAATTACCGGAGGGGTAGGCTCAGGGAAGAGCCGCGTGCTGGAGTTCCTTGAAGAAGAATGCGGGGCGCATGTCTGTCAGGCCGATATCCTTGCACATCAGGTGCAGCGGCCGGGCAGCGAGTGTTATCAGAAGATGACGGAATACTTCGGGGAAGAGATAGTAGGGCCGGAGGGGTTCATCGACCGCGATACGCTTGGAAGCATTGTCTTTTCTGACCGTATAAAGCTGCAAAAGCTGAACGCTATGGTCCACCCGGCCGTTAACAATGAAATATTGCGTCTGATGAAGGAAGAGGAGAGGAAGGGAACCCGGCTTTTTGTGCTGGAGGCAGCCTTGCTCACGGAAAAACAATACCGCGATATGCTGGACGAGATCTGGTATATTTACACACGGGCGGAAGTGAGAAGACGCAGGCTCAAGGAGTCCAGAGGATATACCGATGAAAAGATAGAGTCTATTTTTGCGTCTCAGGTATCTGAGAATGTGTATAGAGAAAAATGTGACCGTGTGATAGACAACAGCGGCCTTTTTAGTGTGACTGAAGCGGCCATTAAAAAAGCATTACAGGAAGAAAGCGACAGGAGAGTAGATTCATGAGATTGTGCAGTATAGCAAGCGGAAGCAGCGGGAATTGTATTTATGTGGGGAGCGAGAGCACCCATCTTCTGGTAGACACCGGAATCAGCAAGAAGAGGATAGAGGAAGGACTCCGCTCATTGGAAATCAAAGGGGAAGAGCTGGATGGAATTTTAGTTACCCATGAACATGCGGATCATATACAGGGGCTTGGCGTGTTCAGCCGCAAATATGAGATTCCCATTTTTGCAACGCCGGGGACGATCCGGGGAATCAGGGATTATAAGTCGCTGGGCAAGATGCCGGAAGGATTGTACCGGGAAGTACATGCGAATTCCGAGTTCATGATAGGAGATATCGCCGTACATCCCTTTGCCATTTCACATGACGCAAATGAGCCAAGCGGTTACCGGTTCGAGCAGGGAGAAAAGCGTGTGGCTGTCGCCACCGATTTGGGAAAATATGATGCGTATACGGTTGAGAATCTTAAGAATCTCAATGCTGTACTGTTAGAATCGAACCATGATTTACATATGCTTGAGGTAGGGCCGTACCCATATTATTTGAAGCAGAGAGTGATGGGAGAACGGGGACATTTATCAAATGAATTGTCAGGACGCTTACTTTGTGATATACTACACGGTGACTTGCAAAATGTGATGCTGGGACATTTAAGTAAGGAAAATAATTACGCGGAGCTTGCATATGAGACTGTAAAACTTGAGGTGACTCTCGGGGACAACCCATATCGAGGCGATGAGATACCGATTTCTGTAGCAAAAAGAGATGTGATATCTCAGGTCATCACAGTTTAGAGATTCGGTGCGGGCCGCTGGACCACAGGAGGCTGGATTTTATGAAAAAATGTATTGTTACTGTAGTTGGAAAAGATTCTGTAGGAATTATCGCGAAAGTATGCTCATATCTGGCAGAGAACAACATTAATATTTTAGATATATCACAGACTATTGTGGATGGTTATTTTAACATGGTGGCAGTGACAGATGTGGACAATTCCGCTAAGGAACTGGAACTCGTATCCGAAGAGCTCCGCAGCCTTGGATTACAGATTGGTGTGGATATTCATTGCCAGAGTCAGGAAATCTTTGAAAAAATGCACAGACTGTAACAGTATGTACAAGGTATGATTTTATTAATTTAGAGAGGAATCCTTAATATGGGAAGAGTAGCAGTTGTAACCGACAGTAATAGTGGAATTACGCAGGCGGAGGGAAAGGACTTGGGAATATTCGTTCTTCCGATGCCGTTCTATATTAACGAAAAGTTATTTTTAGAAGAGATAACGCTGAGTCAAGAAGAGTTTTATCAGCGGCTTGGCGATGACGCGGATATCAAGACTTCACAGCCGGCGCCGGCAGATGTGATGGAGTTATGGGACAAGGTACTGAAGGAATATGATGAACTGGTGCATATTCCAATGTCCAGTGGACTGAGTTCCTCCTGTGAGACTGCGATTATGCTGGCTGCCGATTATGACGGTAAGGTACAGGTAGTGAACAATCAGCAGATTTCTGTCACACAGCGCCAGTCAGTTCTGGATGCGGTCATGCTGGCAGAGGCGGGGAAGAGCGCCGGGGAAATCAAGGAGATTTTGGAGGCGGTAAAGTTCGACTCTGACATTTATATCACAGTAGATACGCTGAAATACTTGAAAAAGGGCGGTAGACTGACGCCCGCGGCAGCGGCGATTGGAACGGTTCTCAACTTAAAGCCTGTTCTGCGGATTAAAGGGGAAAAGCTGGATGCATATTCTAAGACAAGAGGGTGGAAGGCGGCAAAAAAGACGATGATACAGGCCGCGCAGAAATCGATGTCCGAGGACTTTACGGACTGTAACAGTCCGGAGGGGATTTGCCTCTTTGCCGCCTATACATGCAGTCAGGAAGAAGCTCAGGACTGGAAGAAAGAGCTGGAATCCTCATTCCCGGGGTATGATATATATATGGCGCCGCTTTCTCTCAGTGTGGCCTGTCATATTGGGCCTGGCGCAAAAGCAGTGGCATTCACGAAAAAACTGAAAATTTAGATGAAAACAAAAAGTCCGTGCAGATTTCTTTCTGTGCGGACTTTTTATGGATTAGGAGTGGAATCAGACGATGCGGAGCTGTTGTTCATATTCACTGATGAAAGGATATTTATACTTGTTGGTCACTACGGATTCGTAGATGTCGGCGGCATAGATTCCCTGCTCCAGCATATGGATGCCAGCGCGTGTGATACCTCTGGCGCTTGCCAGCTTTGTGATAAGAGGGACCGAAGCATTCCGCTTCATTTCTCTCAGGACCAGTGTGGAATCCTTGCGGAACCCCAGAAGTCTGGCATACTGGCAGATGCCGCTCTCCTCGTAAAGAAGGAGGTCGGATTTGCGGATGCCCAGCAGGATGTGGAGCAGCATACGGCTGACACGGGTCATGGTAATCTCTCGCGTTTTCAGCAGATCACAGAATTGCTCCCAAGAGATGAGCGAATTGCGGTAATTGATAATACGATTTGCCAAGTCCTGCGTAACATCTGCGTATTCTGTCAGGCTTTCCTTTGTTTCGGAGAGCAGACGGTACTTTAGAAGAAGGGAAAAGTCATTGGAATATACGGGATAGCGGATTCTATGATTCTCTTCCAAAAGACGAATACAAGGAGCGGGTACATGGTCCTCCAGCCTTGTCAATACTTCCGTGAGCCTAGGTTCGTCGAATTCCGTGTCGGACTCTATGTGCAGTGAATTGCTGGAATAGGCCAGCAATCTCCGGATGGCGGACGCAGAACTATAAGTGTTGGAAAGCTCTGTGTCGTGGTAATCGGAGTCCAGACGCTTTAGTGTATAAGCCCGTACAGAGCTTTTGGCCAGATAGATAGCCTTGATATATTCCACGCCAAGCGTGTTGTTAGGGTAATCCAGAACTGCCTCCAGTGCAGCGTCGCCGGTATAGTCACGGAGAGCTTTCTGCCGGGCTAATGGGAAGGAGAGGCCACGGCGCAGATAGGTACGAAGGGCAGTCTGATATTCTTCCGGCTCTTCTGCAAAAATGCGGGCAATTTTGTTGAGGGTCTCGAAGTCTCCGCATTCGCTTCCAAAACAGATGGACTCTACACAGCCAAGTGATTCGAAGACAGCGAGAGCGCCCCGGGCGAAATATTCTGCACTTCCACAGGCATAGCAGACAGGCAGCTCCAATACTGCCGAAGCACCGCTTTTTAAGGCTGCCTCAGCCCGCAGATGTTTCGGCATGATCGCGGGAGCCCCCCTCTGGACAAAATCACCGCTCATCAAGACGACGGCGGCATCGGAGTCAGTCATTTCCAGTGCCTTTTCTATATGGTATTTGTGCCCGTTGTGGAACGGGTTGTACTCTGCGATTAGTCCTACAATTTTCATATCGATAAAAGAATCTCCTTGTATATCATTCTGTAAACGATTATACTATAAAAAGGTTCTATTTTCCATGGGAAAATAACAGATTGAAGAAGAGGGGAGGGAACAGAATGAACTATGAGAAGATACAGGGACTCTTGGATTCCAGAGGCTACAAAGAGTTGAAAGAAGAGATGGAGAAGTATTATCCTGTCGATATAGCGGCGCTCTTAGAGGAAGTGGATGAAAAAGAGATGCTGATTCTGTTCCGGCTTTTGGCAAAGGAAGAGGCTGCGGAGACATTCACTTATATGAACAGTGATATGCGTGAGACGTTGATCGACGCACTTACGGACTCTGAGCTGGAAGAGGTCATGGATGAGATGTATCTGGACGATACGGTGGACGTACTCGAGGAGATGCCGGCCAATGTAGTGGAACGACTTCTTCTGGCCACGGACGAGGATACAAGAAAGCAGATCAATACAATCCTTCAATATCCCGAGGACAGCGCGGGAAGCGTGATGAATGTGGATTATGTGGGGCTGCGGCCCGACATGACGGTGGCTGACGCCATACTTAAGATTCGTCAGGTCGGCATCAACAAAGAGACTATTTACACGCTCTACATTACAGAAAAGAGAAAGCTTCTGGGTGTCGTAGACATCAAGGATCTCCTCACCAGCGGGGAGGGGCGGACCATGGAGGAGATTATGGACACCAACATCCTCTATGCCCACACGACGGACGATCAGGAGGATGTGGCTAAGACGATCAAAAAATATGGCCTCGTGGCGATTCCTATCGTAGACCATGAATCCTGCATGGTCGGGATTGTGACCGTCGATGACGCGATGCTTGTCCTTCAGGATGAGACAACGGAGGATATCAGCATCATGGCTGGTGTCAGCCCCAACGAAGAGAGCTATTTTGGGACAAGTGTATTTCAGCATGCAAAGAACCGAAGCACTTGGCTCATGTTCTTGATGCTCTCCGCGACGCTTACCGGGATGGTGCTCGGCCACTACGAAGCGCAGATATTAGCGCTCCCTGTCCTGAACACTTTTATTCCTATGCTGACGGGAACCGGAGGAAATTGCGGTTCACAGAGTTCAACTCTGATTATCCGGGGGCTGGCGGTAGGAGAAGTGCGTTTTAAGGATGCATTCCGTGTGATTTTTAAAGAGGTGCGGGTGGCTCTGCTCGTGGGAGCTTTTCTTGCCGTGGTGAACGGAGTGCGGATTTTGATTATGTACCATGACAGAGATCCCCTGCCGCTTGCTGTCGCGCTTGGCATTACGCTGATGGGGACGATTCTTATGGCGAAGACGGTTGGGTGTACCCTGCCTCTTATCGCAAAAAAATGCGGTCTGGATCCTGCCATTATGGCAGCTCCTCTGATTACCACGCTGGTGGACACCGGAACCACCATAATCTATTTTCAAGTAGCGATGCTGATTTTCCCACAGCTGCGGAATTTATAAGAATACGTAGAGCTTTATTGTGGTTTGCCCGGGATTGTTAAAAAATTATCCAAACTTGTATACAGTGTTTTTATACGGTATAATAAAAAATAGAGTGTTAATTTCCAAAAATAAGGGAATTAAGATAGTAAGAAGGGAGAAACATTATGAATGTATTAGTAATCAACTGTGGAAGTTCATCTTTGAAATTCCAGCTCATCAACTCTGATTCAGAGGCAGTTCTGGCAAAAGGTTTATGCGAGAGAATCGGGATTGACGGAAGACTCACTTATCAGCCGGCCGGCGGGGAAAAGGCAGTGACTGATAAAGCGATGCCGACACATACGGAGGCAATTCAGTTTGTAATCGATGCGCTGACAGACGCGCAGACAGGTGTTGTGAAGAGTCTGGATGAAATCAATGCGGTGGGACACCGTGTAGTACATGGAGGAGAGAACTTCTCCAAGTCTGTTGTCGTGACAGAAGAAGTAAAGAAAGCAATCGAAGAGTGCAACGATCTTGCGCCGCTGCACAATCCGGCGAACTTGATTGGAATCGCTGCTTGTGAAAGCTTGATGCCGGGAACACCTCAGGTAGTTGTATTTGACACTGCTTTTCATCAGACTATGCCGGAGAAGGCATATATGTACGGACTTCCGTATGAATACTATGACAAATATAAAGTGAGACGTTACGGATTCCACGGGACAAGCCACAGCTTTGTATCTAAGAGAGTTGCAGAGTTCCTTGGAAAGCCTTATGACGCTACCAAGACAATCGTATGTCATCTGGGCAACGGTTCTTCCATCTGTGCAGTCATGAACGGGAAATCCGTTGACACTTCCATGGGACTCACTCCACTGGAAGGACTTGTGATGGGGACACGTTCCGGAGACATTGATCCGGCTATCATGGAGTTCATCGCTAAGAAAGAGAATCTCGACATTGCCGGAATCATGAATGTATTAAATAAAAAGTCTGGTGTAGAAGGACTTTCCGGTGTATCCAGCGATTTCCGTGATTTGGATGCGGCAGCCAAGGAAGGCAATGCAAGAGCTGCGCTTGCCCTTGAAGTGTTTGCTTACAAAGTTGCGAAATATGTGGGCAGCTATGCGGCAGCCATGAACGGTGTGGACAACATCGTCTTTACCGCAGGCATCGGTGAGAACGACGGCGCGATGCGCGTCAAAATCTGCAGCTATCTTGAATTCCTTGGAATCAAGATTGACGAGGAAGCTAACGGCAAACGTGGGGAAGAAATTGTAATCTCTACGCCGGATTCTAAGGTGACTGTCCTCGTTATACCGACAAATGAAGAACTTGCCATCGCAAGGGAAACTGTTGCATTATTATAGGAGACACCATATTTTGTAGATAAGTGGATAAAAACCTTAAATTTCGCGAATAATTTTGTTGACAAATACTTTTTACATGATATAATAGTTTAGGTATGAATAGGAGTAACGAATATGTTAATAAACCTATCCGAAGTCTTGACAGAACCGCATAAGACTGTAGAGGAAAGCGTTGTTTCTGATATGAAGGAGGTCTTCTTTGGCGGACAGAAGTTCAGTATAGCTGAGATGAGTCCGGTGCATATCCGTATTGAATATGCCGGGGAGAAGAAGCTTTATATTACAGGAGATACAAGTCTTACTGTAGTGATTCCGTGCGACAGATGTCTTGCGGAAGTACCCACAGAGATGAAGCTTGTATTTGAGAAGAGCGTGAATACAGATACAGAGTGCGGGGATGAAGAAGACGGTTCCGATGAAGCGAATTATATTGACGGATATCATCTCGACGTGGAGAAGCTCCTCTGCAATGAGATTTTAGTAGGGTGGCCGATGAAAGTTCTATGTAGCGAAGACTGTAAAGGGATTTGCAGTGTATGCGGCCAGAACCTCAACGAGGGCTGCTGTGACTGTGAAGACACGAGTCTGGACCCCAGAATGTCAGTTATCCGCGATGTTTTTAAGAATTTTAAGGAGGTGTAACCTATGTCAATTTGTCCAAAGAATAAATCTTCCAAAGCAAGAAGAGACAAGAGAAGAGCGAACTGGAAGATGAGCGCACCAAACCTTGTTAAATGCAGCAAATGCGGAGCACTCATGATGCCGCACAGAGTTTGCAAGGCTTGCGGTTCCTACAACAAGCGCGAAATCGTAAGCGCTGAATAAGTGAATCTAAAAGGGCTTTCCGGATGACCGGGAAGCCTTTTTGATGTAAAAATATATGTTGATTTTTAAAGCGATGTTTAGTAGAATAATCTTTAGTAATGCTGGGAGGTAACAGTATGAAGGAAATGACAAAAATAGCGCTGGATGCGATGGGCGGAGACAATGCTCCTAAGGAGATTATAAAGGGAGCCATGGAAGCCGTTTCGGCACGCAGTGATATCAAGGTAATTCTGACGGGAAAAGAAGATGTCATCAAAGAAGAACTGGCAGGATATACTTACAACAAAGAGCAGATTGAGGTGGTGAATACGACGGAGGTCATTGAGACTGCCGAGCCGCCGGTGATGGCAATACGAAAGAAGAAGGACTCTTCTATTGTAGTGGGCCTTAAGATGGTGAAGAACGGGGAGGCAGACGCGTTTGTATCTGCCGGGAGTTCCGGGGCCATCCTCGCGGGAGGCCAGCTTTTGGTCGGACGTATCAAGGGTGTGGAGCGTCCGCCTTTGGCGCCTCTTATACCGACGGAAAAGGGATTTTCACTACTCATTGACTGCGGGGCTAATGTAGATGCAAGGCCGTCACATCTGCTTCAATTTGCAAAGATAGGCTCTGTCTATATGGAGCATATTATGGGGGTAAAGAACCCTAAGGTCGCAATCGTGAACATAGGGGCGGAAGAAGAAAAAGGTAATGCGCTTGTGAAAGAGACATTCCCTCTCCTGAAGGAATGCCAAGACATTCACTTTACGGGAAGCATCGAGGCCCGGGAAATCCCTCATGGACAGGCAGATGTGGTAGTCTGTGAAGCTTTCGTTGGCAATGTCATCCTGAAACTGTACGAAGGCGTCGGGGCCGTGCTTGTGGATAAAATCAAAGGCGGCATGATGGCGAACCTGCGCAGCAAGATTGGTGCCCTTCTGGTGAAGCCGGCTTTAAAGGCCACGCTGAAGGATTTTGATGCCAGTGAATACGGCGGAGCGCCGCTGCTTGGACTGAACGGTCTGGTGGTCAAGACACACGGCAGTTCTACGGCAAAGGAAATCAAGAATACGATTTTCCAGTGTGTGACGTTCAAAGAGCAGGACATCAATCAAAAAATAAAAGAATGTATTCAGCAGCCGGAAGAAGCTGCCGAATAAGCAGAGATGCGGAAAGGGTATGGTAATTAGGTATGGAATTTGAAAAATTACAGGAAATCATCGCTGATGTATTAGCAGTAAATGCAGAGGAAATCACAATGGATACTACTTTTGTAGACGATTTGGGGGCAGATTCCCTCGACATTTTCCAGATTATTATGGGGATTGAAGATGCATTTGACATTGAAATAGACAATGAAGATGCGGAGAAGATTGTGACCGTCGGAGACGCAGTAGAACAGATTAAAAACGCGAAAAATTAGGCATATATTCGAAAAAGCCCAATTCAGGGCTTTTTCGTTTTAAAAAGGGGAAAATTATGAGCCGTAATGTAAAAGAATTAGAGGAGAAAACCGGATACCAGTTCCACGACAGAGATTTGCTCAAGCATGCTATGACGCACAGTTCCTATGTGAATGAAAAGCATTTAAAAAAGCATGACTGCAACGAGCGCCTGGAATTTTTGGGAGATGCGGTGCTGGAGCTGGTATCCAGTGAATATTTGTTTTTTGAGAATCAAACGATGCCGGAGGGCGAATTGACTAAGCTGAGGGCAAGCATGGTCTGCGAGAAAGCGCTTGCTTTTTGTGCCAGAGATTTGGAGCTTGGCTCTTTTTTACTATTGGGTAAAGGCGAGGACGCGACCGGAGGACGGAAACGTGATTCTATAACTTCAGATGCCCTTGAGGCGCTGATTGGGGCTATTTATTTGGATGGTGGTTTTGCTAATGCAAAAGAGTTTATCTTACAGCACATTTTGAATGATCTGGAAGGTAAGCGGCTCTTTTTTGATAGCAAGACTATCCTGCAGGAGATTGTGCAGGGGAATCTGGAAACAGGGGTTTCCTATCATCTTATAAAAGAGGAGGGCCCGGACCATAATAAAGCCTTCCATGTAGAAGTACGCATCGGGGAAGACAGCTATGGGACAGGTATCGGAAGAACGAAGAAGGCGGCGGAACAGGATGCGGCCTATCAAGCCATATTGAGATTAAGAGAGGGAAAGGCGTAAGACGGTGGAGGCATGTATTTAAAGAGCATTGAAGTACAGGGGTTCAAGTCCTTCGCCCATAAGATTGTGTTCGAGTTCCATAACGGAATCACCGGTATTGTAGGACCGAACGGAAGTGGAAAGAGCAATGTAGCCGACGCCGTGCGCTGGGTCTTAGGCGAACAGAGGGTGAAGCAGCTTAGGGGCGGCAGTATGCAGGATGTCATTTTTTCCGGCACAGAGAACCGCAAACCTCTCAGCTATGCGTCTGTGGCGATTACACTGGACAACTCTGACCACAAGCTTCCGGTGGAATTTGAGGAAGTGAAGGTGACCCGAAAGCTTTACCGCTCAGGAGAGAGTGAATACTTAATTAACGGCAGTTCCTGCAGGCTGAAGGATATCAATGAGATGTTCTACGATACGGGTATTGGCAAAGAAGGATATTCTATTATAGGGCAGGGGCAGATCGATAAGATCCTCAGTGGTAAGCCGGAGGAAAGAAGAGAATTATTTGACGAAGCAGCGGGAATTGTAAAATTCAAGCGCCGCAAGAATATGTCACTGAAAAAGCTGGAAGAAGAGCAGCAGAATCTTGTCCGGGTCAATGATATCTTGAGCGAGCTGGAAAAGCAGTACGGTCCTCTGGAGAGGCAGGCTGAGACGGCACGGGAGTATTTGAAAAAGAAGGAAGAGCTGAAACGGTACGATATCAACATGTTCCTCATGGAAACTGCAAGACTGAAGGGGCAGATTCAAGAGATCGACGATAAACTTGGACTGACACAGGAGGAATTAGCGGAGGCGACTCAGGCGTATTCTGACATGAAGACGGAATATGAGTCCATCGAAGAGCAGATGGATGAGATTGATGATTCTGTGGAGAAGGCAAAACGGCAGCTGAATGAGACGACGCTTTTAAAACAGCAGTTAGAAGGGCAGATAGCGCTTTTAAAGGAGCAGATCAAAAGCGCCCGCATGAATGACGAGCATTATGAACAGCGGGCCAGAAATATTTATGCAGAGCTGTCTCTGCGGGAGAGTCAGAAGGAAACGCTGCAGAAAGAAAAAGATGATATAGCGGGGAAGCTGCAGAAGGAAGAAGAGCGGCAGAAGCAGGCCAGGTCGGCGCTGATAGAACAGCAGAGCCGCATAGCAGAGATGACGGCTTTGATCGATGAAAATCAGAGCGAAATCAGAGAGCTTCTTGGGAACCGCGCGTCCACCAAAGCGAAGATACAGCATTATGATACGATGATGGAGCAGATGAAGGTAAGGGGAGCGGAGCTTTCCAAGCGCCTTCTGGAATCACAGAGCGATGGGGAAAGGCAGAAAGGGCTGTATACCCAATATGAGTCGGAACTGCGGGAGATATCCGGTAAAATCGCCGGATTTGTGGAAGGAATCAAGGGCTATGAAGCCGAGATAGAGAAGCTGCAGCAAGAGATTACGCAGAAAAATAATCAGCTCCGCATCGGCCAGACAGCCTATCACAGGGAGCAGTCACGGCTTGATTCTCTGAAAAATATTACGGAGCGCTACGACGGCTACGGGAACAGTATCCGCCGGGTCATGGAGAAAAAGGAACAGGAAACGGGCCTTCTCGGTGTTGTGGCGGATATCATCAAGGTAGAAAAGAAATACGAGATTGCTGTCGAGACAGCACTTGGCGGAAGTATTCAGAATATAGTGACGTCTGATGAAGAGACCGCAAAAAAAATGATTGGTTATCTGAAGCAGAATAAATTCGGGCGGGCTACATTTTTACCACTTACCGCTATCAAAGGGGGGCAAAGTGTAGGAAAGCCCGAAGCGCTGAAGGAAAAAGGTGTTATCGGGGTGGCCAGTGAATTGGTCAAAGTAGAAGGAAAATACGAGAAACTGGCCGAACATCTGCTTGGCCGCACGATCGTGGCGGACACCATTGATACGGGAATCATGCTGGCGCGCAAATACAGGCAGGCACTCCGCATTGTCACGCTGGAAGGTGAATTGATAAATCCGGGCGGGGCCATGAGCGGCGGGGCATTCAAGAATTCCAGTAATCTGCTCAGCAGGCGCCGGGAGATAGAAGAGTTTGAAAAGACGGTACAGCTATTGAAACGGGAGATGCAGGAAGCGGAGAAAGAGCTGGAGGAGACGAAGGCGAAAAGAGCCGCTCTGTATGCGAAAGTGGAAGAAGTCCAGCACGAACTGCAGAAAGACTATGTTGTGCAGAATACAGCCAAGATGAATCTGGAACAGGTGGCGGGAAAGCAGCGGCTGACGTCAGAGAGTATCGCGCAGATTCAGAAAGAGCGGGCACAGCTTGAGGAACAGGCGAAAGAGATTGAGGAGAATCAGGATTCTATTCAAGTGGAGCTGGAGACTTCGGAGAGTCTGGAAGGAGAGCTTTCGGCGAAGATAGAATCGATGCAGATGGAACTGGAAGCGGAACGTCAGGCAGAGAGCTTGGAAGTGAAGCGCAATGAAGAGATACATTTGGCCTTTGCGGCGCTGGAGCAGAAAAAGGTATTTATCGATGAGAACTTTCAGAGAATTGACGAAGAGATAGAAAAATTCAACGAGGAGCTGAATCTTCTCGACGAGAACAAAGGGGAGACAAGCAGCGAGATTGAGCAGAAGGAAACACAGATAGCTGATATCCGGAGGACGATAGAAGATTCAAAGGAATTGTTCGCTGAGATTAATGAGGAGATTGCCAAATTCCAAAAGGAGCGGGAAGAACTGAATAAAAAGCACAAATCTTTCCTCGGTAAGCGGGAGGAACTGTCCCGCCACATGGCAGAATTGGATAAGGAAGTATTCCGCCTTACAAGCCGGAAAGAGGGGTATGAAGAAGCCTCTGAGAAGCAGATTAATTATATGTGGGAGGAATATGAGCTGACCTATAACCGCGCCATGGAAATCCGGGATGAGAATCTGACCGATTTGGCGTTGATGAAGAAACGGATTCAAGAATTAAAAGGGGAAATCAAAAGCCTCGGCTCTGTCAACGTCAATGCAATCGAAGACTTCAAGGAGCTTTCCGAGCGTTATGATTTCTTAAAGACGCAGCATGACGATTTAGTGGAGGCGGAAGCGACCTTGAACCAGATCATTGAGGAACTGGACGCCGCCATGCGGAAACAATTCGCCGAACAGTTTGCCCTTATCTCTCAGGAATTCAACCTCGTGTTCAAGGAATTATTCGGAGGCGGAAAGGGAACGCTGGAGTTGATGGAGGACGAAGATATTTTGGAGGCGGGAATTCGCATTGTCGCACAGCCCCCGGGCAAAAAGCTGCAGAATATGATGCAGCTCTCAGGAGGAGAGAAAGCTTTGACGGCCATTTCCCTTCTCTTTGCGATTCAGAACCTGAAGCCATCTCCGTTTTGCCTTCTCGATGAAATCGAGGCGGCGCTGGATGACTCGAATGTTACCAGATTCGCACAGTATTTACATAAACTGACCAAGAACACTCAGTTTATCGTTATTACTCACAGAAGAGGGACGATGACTGCCGCTGACCGGCTCTATGGAATTACCATGCAGGAAAAAGGGATTTCCACATTGGTTTCTGTGGATCTTTTAGAGGATGATCTTGACAAATAGAGGAGGATAAAGGATGGATTTTTTTAAACGGCTGGTCTCCGGCCTTACCAAGACCAGAGAGAATATTGTTTCCGGCATAGATAGTATTTTTCACGGATTTTCCAAGATTGATGAGGAGTTCTACGAAGAGCTGGAAGAGATTCTTATCATGGGAGATTTAGGAGTGAAGGCGACTTACGCCATTTTGGATGATTTGAGGCAGAAGGTCAAGGAGCAGCATATCAAGGAGCCGCTTGCCTGTAAGCAACTGCTGATCGACAGTATTAAAGAGCAGATGAATGTGGGAGAGACGGCCTATGAGTTTGAAGAGAAAACATCGGTGGTACTTGTTATCGGAGTCAACGGTGTCGGGAAGACGACGACCATAGGGAAGCTGGCAGGAAAGCTGAAAGGACAAGGCAAGAAGGTCGTGCTGGCGGCGGCGGACACATTCCGTGCGGCGGCCGGTGAACAGTTAAAGGAATGGGCAAAGAGGGCGGACGCAGATTTGATCGGCGGGCAGGAAGGAGCGGACCCGGCGGCCATTGTATATGACGCGGTGGCCGCTGCCAAGGCCAGAAAGGCAGACGTACTGCTGTGCGATACGGCGGGCAGGCTTCACAATAAAAAGAATTTGATGGAAGAGTTAAAAAAAATTAACCGTGTGTTGGAGAGAGAGTATCCGGAGGCTTTCCGTGAGACTTTGGTAGTATTGGATGGGACGACGGGGCAGAATGCATTGTCTCAGGCAAAAGAGTTCAGTGAGGTCGCTGATATTACGGGAATCATCCTGACCAAGATGGACGGTACCGCAAAGGGCGGTATCGCGGTTGCCATTCAGGCGGAACTGGGAATCCCGGTGAAATATATCGGTGTCGGAGAAACTATTGACGATTTACAGAAGTTTGATTCGGACGACTTCGTAAATGC
Organism: Bariatricus massiliensis; assembly: GCF_900086725.1. GTDB lineage: Bacteria > Bacillota > Clostridia > Lachnospirales > Lachnospiraceae > Allocoprococcus > Allocoprococcus massiliensis. The sequence continues at coordinate 630,010 of NZ_LT574836.1, forward strand.
ACTGTTTACAATGGAAGAAGGAGAAGAGGCATGTTAACATTAGAAAAATTTGAAGAAGCCAGTGAAATCGTGAAGAGGGTCACAAGGCCCACAAAGCTTATGTACAGCGAGTGCCTGAGTGCGCAGGCCAACGGGAAAGTCTATTTAAAGCCTGAGAATATGCAGTATACAGGAGCCTACAAGCTGAGAGGGGCTTACTATAAAATCAGTACGCTCTCAGAGGAGGAGCGCGCGAAAGGGCTGATTACCGCATCCGCCGGCAATCACGCGCAGGGTGTCGCTTATGCTGCGAAAGAGTTCGGATGTAAGGCCACTATCGTCATGCCTACGGTAACCCCGCTCATCAAGGTAGACCGTACTAAGAGCTATGGCGCAGATGTCGTGCTTTACGGGGATGTCTACGATGATGCGTGCGCCAAAGCATATGAGCTGGCTGAGGAGCACGGGTATACTTTCGTCCATCCTTTCGATGATTTGGACGTGGCCACCGGTCAGGGAACCATCGCTATGGAAATCGTGCAGGAGCTGCCTACCGTAGATTATATCGTGGTTCCTATCGGAGGGGGCGGCCTCATATCAGGGGTCTCTACACTTGCCAAGATGCTGAATCCAAAAATCAAGGTTATCGGTGTCGAGCCGGCAGAGGCGGCCAGCATGTCTGCAGCGGTGAAAGAAGGCCATACGGTGACGCTCTCCAGCGCGAATACAATCGCCGACGGTACTGCGGTCAAGACGGTGGGTGAACAGAATCTGCCTTATGTGCTTGAGAATGTAGATGATATCCTGACAGTAGAAGATGAAGAGCTGGTAGGCGCTTTCCTTGACATGGTGGAGAATCATAAGATGGTCGTAGAGAATTCCGGATTGCTGTCCGTGGCGGCTTTAAAGCAGATGGATTTAAAAGGGAAAAAGGCGGTCTGTATTTTGAGCGGCGGAAACATGGATGTGATTACGATGTCCTCCGTGGTTCAGCATGGACTGATACAGAGGGACCGTATCTTTTCTGTATCTGTGCTTCTGCCCGACAAGCCGGGCGAACTGGTGCGGGTTGCCCAGACAATAGCCGACGAGCAGGGAAATGTTATCAAGCTGGAGCATAACCAGTTCGTAAGCATCAACCGGAATGCGGCGGTAGAACTCCGTGTCACGATGGAAGCCTTTGGAACAGAACATAAACAGAGGATTATACGGGCGCTGGAGGCAAATGGTTTCCGGCCGAAGACAATCAGCGCGAAATTATATTAGAGAGGATGTGGAATCAGGCGATGGAGTACAGAATACCCAGACCGGGCGAATGCTACAGGCATTTCAAGGGAGACCGTTATCAGGTGATAGCTTTGGCAAAACACACGGAGACAGGCGAGGAGCTGGTGATATATCAAGGAATCTATGGAAATCATCCTGTTTATGCCAGACCTCTTGAAATGTTTGCCGGAAAGATTGACCGGCAGAAGTTTCCGGATGTCAGACAAGAGTATCGATTTGAATTGGAAGAGGATACGGCGGTTACAGATGCCGGAGAGCAGAGTCTGCTCATGCAGTTTTTGGAATTAGGGACAAACGAGGAGAAAATCGCGTTTCTTCAGGGCGTGGAAACAGAGATTACCGCTGAATTTATCTCTGCGGCAGCCCAGAGCCTTGATATGACAGAAACCTCAGAAGCACTGGAGCAGCGCTATCAGGATGTCCTCCATCACCTGAAGACACTGGTGAAATATGAAAGCGGGAGACTGAGATAAGTCGGATGGGGCGGGAGTTACTGGATTTCCCGCCTTTTATATTGCTGTCCACAGTGATGAGACATCACGTCAATGCATTAAAATAAATACAATTTGAAAATATCCTTGACATTAGTTGTATAATTGTATACGATTATACAAAATACTACCGAGGAGTGGAAAATGATGGAGAATAGAAAAGTTTACTTAAATGAACACACAAATCTGCTGCAGCTGGAAGAACACATGTATCCGCTTGTGGATGTGCAGACGCCCAATGTATTCCGGAACTTGTTTCACTATGACGAGATTCCGAAGATTGCTTTTAACGACAGGATCGTGCCCCATGATATGCCGGATGAGATATGGATTACGGATACTACATTCAGGGACGGGCAGCAGTCAAGGGCGCCGTACACTACGGAGCAGATCGTGACCATTTATGACTACTTCCACCGCCTTGGAGGCCCCAAGGGAAAGATTCGCCAATGTGAGTATTTTCTCTACAGCAAAAAGGACAGAGATGCTGTTTATAAATGTCTGGAGAGGGGATATGAATTTCCGGAAGTCACCAGCTGGATACGGGCAAGTAAGAAGGATTTCGAGTTAGTCAAAGAACTTGGGCTCAAAGAAACCGGCGTGCTTGTGAGCTGTTCGGATTACCACATTTTCTACAAATTGAAGATGACAAGAAGGGAAGCCATGGAGCATTACCTATCGGTTATCAGAGACTGTCTGGAAATTGGGGTAAGCCCCCGGTGTCATTTGGAGGATATTACCCGCTCAGACATCTACGGATTCGTGATACCATTTTGTTTGGAACTTATGAATCTGATGGAGGAGTATAAGATTCCTATAAAAATCCGGGCGTGTGATACGATGGGATACGGAGTGAACTTTCCGGGGGCTGTAATACCACGGTCCATACCGGGCATTATCTATGGCCTTAAGAATCATGCCGGTGTGCCAAGCGAGCTGATAGAATTCCATGGACATAATGATTTTTATAAGGCGGTAAATAATTCGACCACGGCCTGGCTCTATGGTGCATCCGGTGTGAACTGTTCCTTGTTCGGAATCGGTGAGCGTACAGGCAACACTCCGCTGGAAGCGATGGTATTTGAATACGCACAGCTTCGAGGAACACTGGATGGCATGGACACAACGGCAATCAGCGACTTAGCTGATTATTATGAGAAAGAAATCGGCTACCGGGTACCGTCAAGGACACCTTTTGTCGGAAGAAACTTCAATGTGACGAGAGCGGGGATTCATGCCGATGGACTTTTGAAAAATGAAGAGATATATAATATTTTCGACACAGGCAAGTTCCTGAACCGGCCGCCCCTTGTGGCGGTGTCGAATACATCGGGGCTTGCGGGAATCGCCCACTGGATGAACAGTTATTTTAAGCTTGCGGAAGACAGACAGGTGGATAAGAATTCGATTCTTGTACAGCGGGTAAAGGACTGGGTAGATGAAGAGTACGAGACAGGGCGTGTCACGGTACTCACCGATGAAGAATTGACAACAGTCATTGAGCGGATTTGTGCCGAAGAGGGAATAAATTTATAACAACTACATAACGAATCAGGAGAACAAAAAGAAAGAAAATGGAAGATAATTCATTGAGAAGTCGAGTTTTTCAGTCAATAAGAGATGACATTCTAAAAGGGAAGTACAGCGAAAAAGAAGAGCTTAGGGAGGCTACGCTAGGGAAAGAACTGGGCGTGAGCCGTACACCAGTTCGAGAAGCCCTTCGGCAGCTGGAGCTGGAGGGCTTGGTGGAAATCGTGCCAAACAAGGGCGCCTATGTCACTGGAATCTCCCAGAAGGATGTACATGATATTTACATGATACGTTCTATGCTGGAAGGACTGTGTGCCAGATGGGCCGCAGAGCATATTACGCCGGAACAGCTGGAAGCCTTGGAGGAAGTAATACTTTTGGCGGAATATCATGTGGAAAAAGGACATTCCGCTCAGATGACAGAGCTCGATGGAAAGTTCCATCAAATATTGTATGACGCGTGTGAGAGCAGGATATTGGAACATGTATTGTCAGATTTTCATAAATATGTCCAGCTTACCAGACGCAAATCCGTGAGGACTGAGGACAGGGCCAGAAAATCTATCGAAGAACACAGGGAGATGCTGGAGGCCATCCGGGCAAAGGACGTGGAGCGCGCGGAGAGACTTGCCAACGTCCACATTATGCATGTGATGGAGAATCTTCATATGGAACAGGACTAATTTATGATTTTAATATAGCGCAGGAGGGAGAAACATGAGCAAAATTCAGATGACCGAACCAATTGTAGAGATGGACGGAGATGAGATGACACGAATTCTCTGGAAAATGATAAAGGATGAGCTGTTGATGCCGTTCATAGACTTGAAGACGGATTACTATGATTTGGGATTAGAATATCGAAATGAAACGAACGATCAGGTGACCATCGACTCCGCAAACGCAACAAAGAAATATAAGGTGGCAGTAAAGTGTGCCACGATTACCCCGAATGCGGCACGAATGACGGAATATAATTTAAAAGAAATGTGGAAAAGCCCGAATGGTACGATTCGTGCCATTTTGGACGGAACGGTTTTCCGTACCCCGATCGTAGTCGAAGGAATCGAGCCTTGTGTGAAAAATTGGAAGCGGCCGATTACAATTGCCCGTCATGCGTACGGAGACGTATACAAGGGTTCTGAAATGAAGATACCGGAAGCGGGAAAAGTGGAGCTGGTATATACAAAAGAGGACGGAACTCAGGAGCGTGAGCTGATACATCAGTTTACCGGAGCAGGGATTGTACAGGGTATGCACAATGTGGAAGAATCCATCGAAAGCTTTGCCAGAAGCTGCTTCAATTATGCGCTGGATATCAAGCAGGATTTGTGGTTTGCCACGAAAGATACGATTTCTAAAAAATACGACCACACTTTCAAGGATATCTTTCAAGAAATCTTTGATGCAGAATATAAGGAGAAATTCGCAGAGGCAGGAATTGAGTATTTCTACACGCTGATCGACGATGCGGTGGCACGTGTGATGAAGTCTGAGGGCGGCTATATCTGGGCCTGCAAGAATTACGACGGCGATGTGATGAGCGACATGGTATCTTCCGCCTTCGGCTCACTTGCGATGATGACATCCGTATTGGTATCTCCCCACGGGTATTATGAGTATGAGGCTGCCCACGGCACTGTGCAGCGCCATTATTATAAGTACTTAAAAGGAGAGGAGACTTCTACCAACTCAGTGGCAACTATTTTCGCTTGGACAGGAGCATTGAGAAAACGCGGAGAACTGGACGGAAATCAAGAGCTTATGGAGTTCGCCGACAAATTAGAGAAGGCGACTATTGATACGATTGAGGAAGGGAAGATGACGAAGGATCTGGCATTGATTACCAGCCTACCTAATCCAGTCGTGCTGAACAGTGAGGCGTTTATAAAGGCGATTGCAGAGAAACTTGATAAGTAATAAAAAATGGGAAGTTCCCGCCTATTCGGCGAGTTCTTCCCATTTTTCATATAATTCTTCCAATTCAGCCGCATTGGCGGCCTTTTCTTTTGCCAGTTCCTGACAGCGCACCGAGTTGGTGTAGACTTCCTCCTGAGAGAGCAGGGCATCGATCTCAGCATCCCGCTCTTCAAGCCAGCCAATCCGTTCTTCCGTCCGCTTTAAATCATTCTGGCGCTTACGCTCCCGGGCCTGTGCTTCTTTTTGCTCCTGCCAGCTTAATTTGGACTCAGAGACGTCCACAGCGGGTACAGCTTCTGTACCGGAGGTGCCGGTGGCGGGCGGGACGGCGTAGACTTGTGTCAATTCATCTTTCTTCTCAAGATAGTAGTCGTAATTGCCGATATAATTCACAAAGGTGTTGTTCACCAAATCGAGAATGCGTGTGGCGGTCTGATTAATAAAGTAACGGTCATGAGAGACATAGAGCACCGTTCCCGTATAATCGTTGAGCGCCCGCTCCAGAATCTCTTTCGAAGCAATGTCTAGATGGTTTGTAGGCTCATCAAGAATCAGGAAATTGGCCTCGGAAAGCATCAGCTTTGCCAGCGAGACGCGTCCCCTTTCCCCTCCGCTCAAATCACCGATTAATTTGAAAACATCATCTCCTGTAAAGAGAAAGGCGGCGAGCATATTGCGGATTTCCGTGTTGGTGAGCTTCGGGTATGCATCCGATATTTCCTGAAAAATAGTCTTCTCCATATGGAGTACATGATGCTCCTGATCGTAGTAGCCGACTTTTACATTTGTGCCAAGAGTGAAGAAACCACTGTCGGCGGGGATGACGCTGTTGAGTATCTTTAGAAGCGTCGTCTTACCGGTGCCGTTATCCCCGATGATGGCCACATGCTCTCCCCGGCGGATATCGAAGCTGATGCCGGTAAACAGAGTCTGCGGCGGGAAAGATTTACTTAAATTTTCCACATGGAGGACATCGTTCCCACTGACGCAGGCAGGCTCCAACTGCAGATGGATATCTGTGTTCTGCTCTACCGGTTTTTCCAGAGGAGTGATTTTATTCAGCAGCTTTTCCCGGCTCTCTGCACGCCGGATAGATTTTTCTCTGTTAAAGGAGCGGAGCTTTTCGATAACCGCTTCTTGATGCTTGATTTCCCTCTGCTGGTTAAGGTATTCTTTCAGCTTGGCATCGCGGAGCTGCTTTTTCTTTTCGGCAAAATCCGAATAATTTCCCATATAAGTCATGACGCTGCCAAGCTCAATCTCAATGACTTTTGTCACCACTCGATTGAGGAAATAACGGTCATGTGAGACTATCAATACTGCGCCTGGATAATTGAGCAGGTAAGTTTCCAGCCATGCGATAGAATTCATATCCAAATGGTTGGTCGGCTCGTCCAGCAGTAAAATATCCGGCTTGGTGAGAAGAAGCTTCCCGAGAGATACACGGGTCTTCTGACCGCCGGAAAGGGCGTCCACCGGTTTGTCGAATTCCTCTTCCGTAAAGCCCAGTCCCTTGAGGACGCCGGTCAATTCACTCTTGTAGGCGTATCCGTCGGCCCGCTCAAAAGCGGCGGTGAGACGATGGTAGGAAGCGAGCCTCGCATCCAGCTGTTCACCGCTTAGATGTGACATTTCCAGTTCTATGGTACGGATTTGCTTTTCCATCTCTATGATTTCGGCCTTGGCGGTCTTCACTTCTTCATATATCGTATTGCCACTCATCAAATCCTGATGCTGTGCCAGATAACCTACCGTTTTTCCCTTCGTCAGGATAACTTCCCCGCTGTCTGCCTGAAGTTCCCCCATGACTATCTTGAGAAGTGTAGACTTTCCGGCGCCGTTCAGGCCTACGAGCGCAGCCTTTTCCCGGTCCTCTATATGAAAGGAACCATCTTTTACGATTATCTGGTCCCCGAATGCTTTGTTCAGGTTATGACATGCAAGTATCATGAATAAAACCTCCTGTTAGTTCCTGTCAAATGCTCTATCTACCTAATTATAACGAAAATATAATAAAAAACAACTATAAAGTTTGACTTTTATATGTCAATTTAATATAATAAAGTTTAGAAAAATAAGGAAGGTGGATGCTAGGGTGGAAGAAAGAGAAATATCTCAGGCCGTTATAAGAAGACTTCCGAGGTACTATCGTTATCTTGGGGAACTGCTTGAACATGGAGTAGAGCGCATTTCCTCCAACGATTTGAGTAAGAGAATGAAAGTCACAGCGTCCCAGATACGTCAGGACCTCAACAATTTCGGCGGATTCGGACAGCAGGGCTATGGGTATAATGTTAAATATTTATATACAGAAATCGGCAAGATTTTAGGTCTCAACGAGAATCATAATATTATAATAATCGGAGCCGGTAACCTTGGGCAGGCGCTGGCTAACTATTCTGCATTTGAGAGCAGGGGTTTCATTTTAAAAGGGATTTTCGATGTCAATCCAAGGCTCACAGGCGTGACCATCCGTGGGATTGAGATTCGTATGATGGAAGACTTGAAGGACTTTGTCAGAGAGAACGATATTGAAATCGGGGTGCTTACCATTCCGAAGACTAAGGCGGTAGAGGTCGCCAATCTTTTAGTGGATAACGGTGTAAAGGCAATCTGGAACTTTGCGCATACAGATTTGAATCTGCCGGACAATATTATCGTAGAGAATGTACATTTATCTGAAAGTTTGATGAGACTGTCTTACAACATTACCCGCTACAACGAAGAACATAAGAATGATTAAAATCAATTAGAAACGTGTAGGGAAAAGACAGACATCCCTGCACGTTCTATCGTTTAAGGCGGAAAAGTGCGGTACAAAGTGGAAAGAAGGGAATAATATGCGGTATATAGTGACGGCTGCCCAGATGAAGGAAGCAGATATGCGGACGATTCATGACGTGGGAATCCCCTCTCTGGTACTGATGGAGAGGGCGGCACTCTCCTGTATCAATATCATGAAGCAGGAGGGAGTAGATATCTCCAATCCCCTCATTGTCTGCGGCTCGGGCAACAACGGCGGAGACGGTTTCGCGATAGCCAGACTCCTCTCGGAGGAAGGAATTTTTGCGGACGTAGTGTTAGTGGGAAGAATGGAATCCCGGAGTGAAGAGACGAGAACACAGATGGAAATTCTGCGAAATCTTGGCGTGTCCGTGGGAAACTGTTTGCCTGACAGGGAATATAGTGTTATTATAGATGCAGTGTTCGGCATCGGCCTTACACGACCAATAGAAGGAACATACAAAGAAATTATAGAGCAGATGAATTCCTATGATGCAGAGAAAGTAGCAGTCGATATCCCGTCCGGGATATGTGCGGACACAGGGAAAGTGCTGGGGACTGCTTTTAAGGCAGATATCACGGTAACGTTTGCGTATGCGAAACGCGGCCATATCTTTTATCCCGGAAGTGAGCTGTGCGGGCAGGTATTTGTCATGCCGATTGGGATTGAAGCTCCGGGGCTTGGCAAGGTGCAGGACGTCAGCTTTGCGCTGGATATGGAGGATATTTGGAAGCTTAAACCGGAACGCCCCGCGGATTCCAATAAGGGATGCTTTGGGAAGATGCTTCTGGTCGCCGGGAGCAAAGGGATGTGTGGCGCGGCTTATTTGAGCGCCGGCGCCGCCTATGCGGCAGGGGCAGGATTAGTGCGTGTCTATACGGAGGAGTCCAACAGAGAGATTCTGCAGGGACTCTTGCCCGAGGCTGTCCTCACGACGTATGATGAAAGGGACGGTGAATCCGCAGTCCGACAGCTTGCAGAGCTGCTCGACTGGGCGGATGTGGCCTGCATGGGCTGCGGCCTCGGAAAAGGAAGGACGGCAGTAATGCTTACAGAGGCATTGCTGGAGTTTAACCGAAAGCCTTGTGTCCTGGATGCGGATGCATTGAATATTTTAGGAGAGAACCATGGATTGATGGAAATCCTGAAATCGGCTAAGGCAGACTATATATTGACGCCGCATATGAAAGAGATGTCACGGCTTGCCGGACATACGGTACAGGAATGGAAAAAAGAGCGGGTGGAACTCGTGAGGGATTTTGTGAAGGAATATCCCGCAGTATGTGTATTGAAAGACGCAAGGACACTTGCTGCCGCAAGGGAAAAGCAGCTTTTTATCAATACTTCAGGTAATGCTGCCATGGCAAAAGCGGGGGCCGGAGATGTACTTGCGGGATTGACAGCAGGACTGCTGGCGCAAGGCCTGCCGGGCTGGGAAGCCGCGGTTCTGGGTGTTTATCTTCACGGGCTTGCCGGTGAACGTGCCGCTGCCGATAAGGGAATGTACAGTGTACTGGCCCGGGATATCATAGACGGAATAGGAATGACATGGAAGAGTTTGGAGGAACAGCATGAAGACTTACAGCAGAATACGTGCAGTCATAGATTTGGACGCAGTAAAGCATAATATAAAGATGATGCACGCCCGTTTACAGAAGGGTACAAAGATTACGGCAGTGGTCAAAACAGACGCATACGGCCACGGCGCCGTGCCTATCGCGAGAATGTTGGAGGATATGGAAGAAATATGGGGCTTTGCGGTGGCCACGCTGGATGAAGGGACAGTGCTGAGAAATGCAGGGATAAAAAAACCGATTCTCTGTCTTGGATGTATTTTCCCGGATCAGTTTGAGGCTATGATCGCTCAGGAGATACGGATGACGACTTCTAATCTGGAGCTGGCGCGGCTCGCGTCGTATAAGGCACAGAAGATGGGCAAAAATGCCATATTTCACATAAAACTTGACACAGGCATGTCGCGTCTGGGATTTCCGGCCGATGAGGAGAGTGCCGCCGCGATCATGGAGGTAAGCCGTCTGCCGTTTGTAGAATTGGAGGGGCTTTACACTCATTTTGCCAAGTCTGATGAAACAGATAAAGAGCCCAGCCGGCAGCAGTTCGGCCGATTTGTAGAAATGAAGGAGAGGCTGGCGGAGCAGGGCTTGGTGTTTCCTTACCACCATTGCTGCAACAGCGCGGGAATCATCGATATCCCGGAGGCCGATATGGATTTTGTGAGGGCCGGAATCGCCACCTATGGCCTGTATCCTTCAGAGGAAGTGCAGAAAGGGATGGTTCCGCTCAAGCCGGCCATGGAGCTGATTGCCCATGTGGTACATGTGAAATGGATTGAGCCGGGAACTCCGGTCAGCTACGGGTGGACGTATAAGGCGCAGAAACGCACAAAAGTAGCAACGATTCCTATGGGATACGGAGACGGTTATCCCAGAAGCCTGTCAAACAAAGGATATGTGCTCATACACGGTAAAAAGGCGCCGGTTCTGGGGCGCATATGTATGGATCAATTTATGGTCGACGTGACGGATATTGAGGATGTAAAGTTTGGGGACAAAGTGACGCTGGTAGGGAAAAACGGAGATGAATTTCTTCCGGTAGAGACGCTGAGCAATCTGGCCGGCCGGTTCAATTATGAGTTTATCTGCGACATTAATAAACGGGTGCCCAGAGAGTATGTACAGGGCGGAAAAGTAGTAGAACAGACAGATTATTTTGATTAATCAGAATATGCACGGAATACTTCCGAAAAAAGATGGAAATACTTTTGTTATCTTTAAGACGGAGTGTGAATGAAGTGCAGATTAGACGTGGAGATATTTATTATGCAGATTTAAGCCCGGTGGTTGGTTCCGAACAGGGGGGAATCCGCCCGGTTCTTATTATACAGAATGATATAGGGAACAAGCACAGTCCTACCGTGATTTGTGCCGCTATAACTTCAAAAATGAATAAAGCAAAGCTTCCTACTCATGTGGAGATAGATGCCAAGAGATATCATATCGTGAAGGATTCCGTAGTCCTTCTTGAGCAGATACGGACGATTGACAAGCAGCGGCTGAAAGAATTGGTCTGCCACGTGGATCGGGAACTGATGAAAAAAGTTGATGAAGCACTGTGTGTAAGCCTGATGCTTCATACATAGAAAAGGAGATTTAAAAAAGAAGTATGGACGAGGAGAGCAGTTTACTGCAGAGAATGAAAAGGGCGTTCTCAGATAACGGAGACAAGGAAAAGGCCGCCGGAGAAATCATAGCAAAATTGGAGGAGGGATACGATAAGGGGATTCTTCCAAAGCGGGGACTTAAAATGATGTGTAATATCTTTGACTATATGGAGGCTGAGGCCAGAGATATTATGACCCACAGAAAAAATATCGTGGCCCTTTCAGGGGATATGACAGTGGAAGAAGCTGTCTTGTTTATGCTGGAGGAAAATAACTCCCGTTTTCCTGTGTATGAGGAAGACATCGACAGTATTGTCGGGCTCATGCATCTTCGGGATATCATGGCATGTTATATGGATGAAAGTCTCCGCGGACTGCCCGTGGGAAGCCTGAAAGAGTATATCCGGCCGGTATGCTTTATCCCGGAGACAAAGAGTATAGACAAGCTGTTCCAGCAGATGCAGAAGGATAAATGCCATATGGTGGTCGTTCTGGATGAATATGGCCAGACAGAAGGCATAGTTACGATGGAAGACATCATAGAGGAGATAGTGGGGAATATTCAGGACGAATATGACGAAGAAGAAGAACTGATTATCCAGCAGGCAGACGGTACATATGTAGTGGATGGAATGACGCAGCTGGAAGATTTGGAAGAACTGCTGCAGGTGGATTTTGACGAGGAAGACTATGATACTATCAACGGATATCTGATAGACTGCCTCGACCGGATTCCCTCAGAAGATGAAAAATGTACCGTACAATTTGAAGGATATCTATTCGAAGTGTTGTCTGTAGACAATAATACAATACGGAAAGTGCGTATTGTAAAGAAGGATAAAGAGTGATAGACTATAAAAAGATTAAGTTTACATAAGAGAGGTAGAAACAATGTCAGGACATTCAAAATTTGCAAACATCAAGCATAAAAAAGAAAAAAACGATGCCGCGAAGGGGAAGATTTTCACTAAGATCGGCAGAGAGATTGCTGTGGCCGTGAAGGAAGGCGGCGGACCGGACCCTGCCAACAACAGCAGACTGCGTGATGCCATTGCGAAGGCAAAGGCCAATAATATGCCGAACGATAACATTGACAGAAGTATAAAGAAGGCTGCCGGGGACGGAGACGCCAACAATTATGAACATATTGTATACGAGGGATATGGACCAAATGGAACGGCCATCATTGTGGATGCGCTGACCGATAACCGCAACCGTACGGCATCTAATGTGCGGAGCGCTTTCACGAAAGGGAACGGAAACATCGGTACAAGCGGCTGTGTATCTTTTATGTTCGACCAAAAGGGGCAGATAATCATTGACAAAGAAGACTGTGACATGGATGCGGATGATCTGATGATGCAGGCTCTTGACGCGGGGGCAGAGGATTTTGCAGAAGAAGAAGACAGCTTTGAGATTCTCACCGCGCCTGAAGACTTCAGCGAAGTGCGCCTTGCGCTTGAGGAAGCCGGCATTGCCATGGCAAGTGCGGAAGTGACCATGATTCCTCAGACATGGGTGTCTCTCGAGAGTGAGGAGGACATTAAAAATATCCAGAAAACTTTGGATCTGCTGGAAGATGACGATGATGTGCAGGAAGTTTACCATAACTGGGAGGAAGCATAGAAGCTGTCCACTACCTTAAGGGAGGAAATACTATGACACAAGAGATACAGGAAGGCCTGAATCGGCTGTTTGAACTTCTGGTACCGTTCTCTAAGGAATTTAACAAAAAAACATATGCTGACATTTTCAAGGATAAGTATGAGGAATTCCGCCCCTTATTCTCCGCCATTGCCCATGAGTGCGAGACGGCAGAGAACCCGGACGAGGCGTTGGAAGAGATTGCAAGAGTCATGCCGGACAAAATGCATGCGATTTTGAAAAAGGAAGGCACCAAAAGAAAGCAGGAGAATGCACTGATGAAGTACAATCTGGGCATGGTGGCATTTGTCATCCCTATGTTCCGCTATGGCAGAATCGACAGCTGTGAGAAAATCGTGGATAGAATGGTCGAGCTGTGGAATGACAACGGACTTTCTATGGACATAAGCAAGTCTACATTCGAGGACATAGAGGGAGGGTTCAAATCCCATTTCTGCTATATTACAACGGCGGTCTGCCAAAGTCTTGGCAAGGCAGATGACTGTTATGAACTGAATCTGCTGCGGAACTACCGGGACGGTTATCTCGCTTCGGCAAGCGGCGGCATCGAAGAAATCAATGAGTACTATAATGTGGCGCCGACCATTGTGAGAAGGATTGGACGCATGGACAATGCAGGAGCTATTTATCAAGAGATTTGGGAAAGATATTTGAATCCGTGCGTCAAACTCATAGAGGAGAACCGACAGGAAGAATGTAGAGAAGTATATTCTGATATGGTGCGTTCTCTTGAAAAAAAATATTTATATTCATAGGAGGACACCAGATGAGCAATTACAAAATAGAGACAAAATGTATTCAGTCAGGATATACACCGAAAAATGGAGAAGCAAGAGTACTGCCGATCTATCAGAGCACTACTTTCAAATATGATACAAGCGAGCATATGGGGAAATTGTTTGATTTGGAGGAGAGCGGTTATTTCTATACTCGCCTTCAGAATCCTACGAATGACGCAGTTGCCGCAAAGATTTGTGATATGGAAGGCGGAGTGGCGGCTATGCTTACGTCTTCAGGACAGGCGGCCAATTTCTATTCTATCATGAATATAGCGGAGGCGGGCGATCATATCATTTGTTCCTCAGCAGTCTATGGCGGTACATACAATTTATACGCTCACACGATCCGCAAGATGGGGATTGAGGCTACATTTATAGATCCCGACTGTTCTTTGGAGGAACTGAACGGAGCGTTCAAAGAAAATACGAAGGCCTTGGTCGGTGAGACGATTGCCAATCCGGCTTTGAATGTACTTGATATTGAAAAATTTGCAGAGGCGGCTCATGCCCACGGCGTTCCGCTTATCGTGGACAATACGTTCGCTACGCCTATAAACTGCCGTCCCTTTGAATGGGGGGCAGATATCGTGACACATTCCACGACCAAATATATGGACGGACACGCGTCCTGCGTGGGCGGCTGTATCGTGGACAGCGGCAATTTTGACTGGAATAAATACGCGGATAAATATCCGGGGCTTACGACACCGGATGAGACGTACCATGGTCTAATCTATACAGAAAGATTCGGAGAAGCGGCTTACATTACGAAGGCTACAGCACAGATGATGAGAGATCTTGGCTCTATCCAGTCACCTCAGAATGCGTTTTTGCTGAATATAGGTCTTGAGACGCTGCATCTTAGAATGCCCCGCCATTGCGAGAATGCCCTGAAGGCCGCACAGTATCTGCAGGCACATGAAAAGGTAGCATGGGTGAACTGCCCGTCGCTGGAAGGTGATAAGTACTATGAGCTTTCTAAGAAGTATATGCCGGGCGGTACTTGTGGCGTTATCACATTTGGTTTAAAGGGCGGCAGGGATGCCGCGGTCAAGATGATGGACAGTCTGAAGATGATCGCAATCGTGACCCATGTAGCTGATGCAAGGAGCTGCGTACTTCATCCGGCTAGCCACACACACAGACAGATGAACGATCAGGAACTGAGAGAGGCAGGCGTACAGCCGGATCTCATTCGTTTCAGCGTCGGAATTGAAAATATCGAGGATATTATTGAAGATTTAAAGCAGGCACTTGAGGAAGTGTAGTTTAAAGCAGACAAAATTAGGGCGGACAGCATATCATGAATCGGATATGCCGTCCGTTTTTTTGCTTTGATTTTGGACATATTTTTCGTTCCTCTGCGCATACTATTGCCAGATTTAATACAAATTGAGGAGGAAGATGGTATGTACGATGACAGTGACATGAAAGAGTATAAAATCAAGAAGAAAAGAAAAGACATGGAAGTATCCGGCACAGAGGAAGAAAGAAACGGGGAAAGTGAAGACAGCAGGGTACGAAATGCAGCGGACGGAGAAGAGAAGAAGGGCGACGGCACAAAAAAGGAGCCGGAGAATTTGTCCGAAGAAGATTCCCATATTAAAGAGATGGGGGCTATGCCGCTGGAAGGCAAAGAGCAGCACCGCATTGAGCTTCTTACGATTATCGGGGAGATAGAAGGGCATGAAGCGGTATCCGGAAATACAAAGGCGACAAAATATGAGCATCTGCTCCCCAAACTGGCACAGATCGAGAACAGCTGTGAGGTGGATGGAGTACTGATATTGTTGAATACGCTGGGAGGAGATGTGGAGGCGGGTCTTGCAATCGCTGAAATGATTGCGTCTCTGAGTAAACCCACAGTGTCTCTTGTTCTAGGAGGAAGCCATTCCATCGGCGGCCCGCTGGCTGTTTCTTCCGACTATTCTTTTATCGTACCGAGCGGCACTATGATTATCCACCCCGTCAGATCAAGTGGAATGTTCATCGGGGTCATGCAGAGCCTGCGGAACATGGAGCGCACGCAGGACAGAATTACGAAATTCTTGTCAGAACATTCTAAAATGTCTCAGGAGAGAATTGAGGAATTGATGCTGGATTCCACGCAGCTGGTAAAAGACGTGGGGACAATGCTGGAAGGAAAGGATGCCGTAAAAGAAGGATTGATCGACGAAGTAGGCGGAATCAAGGACGCTTTGAAAAAATTGCATGAAATGATAGACCAAAATAGGGAAAATACTGATGAAAATTAGGTAATGACATAAACTTTCCATAATGATATAATAAGATATGTATGTATAAACAGCCGGACAGAATAATGTTTTCTGTCCGGCCGGATATAAAGTACTAAGCGGGTTTGGAATCCGTTAGAAAATACAGGGGCGTATTTAAGGGGGAAGTTTAATGGCTTCAAAGACAAGCGGTAAAAAAACAACGGCGAGGGGGAGAGGCAGTACAAAAAAGACAACGAAAAGTACTGCCAGAAATACAAAGAACACAAGAACAAAAAAGACACAAGGGGCAGGGGAGAGTTTCTTGGTCAAGGAAATTGCAATTTGGCTTACATTAGCCGTCAGCATTCTACTGATAATCAGTAATTTTGGGCTGGCAGGGTTCGTGGGGGCGAAGATTGCGGATTTCATGCAGAAAATATTAGGTTTTATCGCCTATGTATTCCCGTTCCTGCTATTTGCGGGGGTTGCATTTTTAGTCTCAAATATAGGGAATCCGATAGCTTACATAAAAACGGCGGCAGGAGTTGTCCTGACCGTTTTGCTTTGCGTTATGGCACAGTTGATAGATGATAAGGGCGGAATTACCGGTGAGAAGATAGCCGGTGTCATGACTCCGGCAGTGGGAGTCGCGGGAACCTATGTCATCGTGATTATTCTTATGGTAATCTGTATTGTACTGATTACAGAACGCTCTATATTGGGCGGAGTCAAGAAGGGCAGCGCAAAAGCATACGACAGGGCAATGGAGGATGTAAAACGGCACAAGGAAGAAGCGGCCGTTAAGAAGGCGGAGAGGGAGCAAAGGAGGCTTGACCATCAAGTGTCCGGTGTTTCCTTCAATACGACCCTCGATAAGAGCCAGACAGCACATACAGACTTGGAAGAGGAAAAACCGGTCAAGGAGAAGCGTACAAGAGGAACCAAGGCCACCAACCGTACCAAGCAGGATGTGAACAGTGTGCTGGCAGGGGCCGACGAGGCCGCTGCCAAACACATTTTGGAGCAGACTGGCCAGATATCCTTGGATGAAGTTGTAATTAACCGGGCGATGCCGTTGTCAGCCACAGAATTGATGCCGGAACCGGAAGAAATTGTTGAACCTGAACCGGTCAAGGAAACAGCCGGCATGAAGACGCCGGAATTTTTGCGGGATGCCATGGCAGAGGCCGGCGTGCTGCATAACATAGATAAGACTAAGGTTGACGTAGCACAGGAGACGGCGAATGTTGAGCAGACAATTTCCAAGACGGCGGAGCTTAAGAAGGAGTACAAGATACCACCGCTGAACCTCTTGAAAAAGGGAACAAAGAGCAGTGGTGATACTGACGGACATCTCCGTGAGACGGCCTTGAAGCTGCAGAAAACACTGCAGACCTTCGGCGTGAATGTGACAATAACTAATATCAGCTGCGGACCCTCTGTCACACGTTATGAGCTGCAGCCTGAGATGGGGGTAAAGGTCAGTAAGATTGTGGGATTAGCCGATGATATCAAGCTGAATCTGGCGGCTGCGGATATCCGTATCGAGGCGCCCATACCGGGGAAAGCGGCAGTCGGAATCGAAGTGCCG
This sequence comes from Bariatricus massiliensis, assembly GCF_900086725.1. Classification (GTDB taxonomy): domain Bacteria; phylum Bacillota; class Clostridia; order Lachnospirales; family Lachnospiraceae; genus Allocoprococcus; species Allocoprococcus massiliensis. The sequence continues at coordinate 647,434 of NZ_LT574836.1, forward strand.
AACAAGGAGAATTCTGCCGTTATGCTCCGGGATCTTTTAGAATCGGAAGAATTTAAGAAGAGCACGTCCAAGATATCCTTCGCAACAGGCCGGGATATTGCGGGAAAGGTGGTCGTATCGGACATTGCCAAGATGCCTCATGTTCTTGTGGCGGGCGCCACGGGTTCCGGTAAGTCGGTCTGCATCAACACCTTGATCATGAGTATACTTTATAAGGCAAAGCCGGATGAAGTAAAGCTGATCATGGTAGACCCTAAGGTGGTAGAGCTGTCGGTCTATAATGGAATTCCGCATCTGATGATTCCGGTCGTCACGGATCCGAAGAAGGCCGCCGGTGCGTTGAACTGGGCAGTGGCGGAGATGACAAGGCGTTATCAGCTGTTTGCGGAGTATAATGTCCGCGACATCAAAGGGTACAACGATAAGGTAGAGAATATCAAAGATATTGACGATCCGGAAAAACCGAAGAAGATGCCGCAGATTGTCATTATCGTGGACGAGCTGGCGGATCTTATGATGGTAGCTCCGGGAGAAGTGGAAGAGGCAATCTGCCGTCTGGCGCAGCTTGCAAGAGCTGCGGGGCTGCACTTGGTTCTTGCCACCCAGAGACCGTCTGTAAATGTTATAACTGGCCTGATCAAAGCGAATATGCCGTCAAGGATTGCATTTTCTGTATCCTCCGGTGTTGATTCGAGGACAATTATCGATATGAACGGCGCAGAGAAGCTGCTCGGCAAGGGAGATATGCTTTTTTATCCCGCCGGATATCAGAAACCAGTACGTGTACAGGGCGCGTTCGTGTCAGATAAGGAAGTGCAGGCCGTGGTAGAATACCTTAAGACCAATATTGGAGAGGCTGACTACGATGAGGAAATACAGAATCAGGTGAATCTGGGACAGAGCAGTGCAGGAGGAACCGCTGGGACTGTTCAAGATGACAGGGATGTGTATTTTGTCGACGCAGGAAAGTTTATCATAGAGAAGGACAAAGCTTCTATCGGCATGCTGCAGCGTGTCTTTAAAATCGGTTTCAACCGGGCGGCCCGGATTATGGATCAATTGGCAGAAGCCGGTGTAGTGGGGGAAGAGGAAGGCACAAAGCCAAGAAAAGTGCTGATGTCCTTAGAAGAGTTTGAACAATATATTGACGAGTATGTCTAAGAGAGAAAGGAGAATGCAAACGATGAAAACTGACATTCAGATTGCACAGGAGGCTCAGATGGCGCACATTAAAGATGTGGCGGCATCCATTGGAATAAATGAGGAGGATTTAGAGTTTTACGGCAAATATAAAGCGAAACTCTCCAATGAACTTTGGGAAAAGGTGAAAGACCGTCCGGATGGGAAGCTCGTGCTTGTGACCGCAATCAATCCTACACCTGCCGGGGAAGGGAAGACAACTACGACAGTAGGACTCGGACAGGCCATGGCAAAGTTGAACAAAAAAGCTTTGATTGCGCTCAGGGAGCCATCCCTTGGCCCCTGCTTCGGCATTAAAGGCGGGGCGGCCGGAGGCGGATATGCGCAGGTCGTACCCATGGAAGACTTGAATCTTCATTTTACTGGGGATTTTCATGCTATCACCTCGGCAAATAACTTGCTGGCAGCTCTTCTGGATAACCACATCCAGCAGGGGAACGCCCTTCAGATCGACCCGCGTCAGATAGTTTGGAAACGGTGTCTTGATATGAACGACCGTGTACTGCGCAACATTGTAGTCGGGCTGGGAAACAAAATGGACGGCATGGTGCGGGAGGATCATTTCGTCATCACAGTTGCCTCTGAGATTATGGCAATCCTCTGTCTGGCTAATGATTTGGAAGATTTGAAAGAACGGCTTGGCAAAATTATCGTTGCCTACTCCTTTACAGGCGAACCGGTCACGGCCGAGCAGCTTCATGCGACCGGAGCTATGACTGCCCTTTTAAAGGATGCTATCAAGCCCAATATTATACAGACTCTGGAGCATACACCGGCCTTGGTCCATGGTGGCCCGTTTGCAAATATCGCCCATGGATGCAACAGCGTTCAGGCTACGAAAATGGCCCTGAAGCTCAGTGATATCACCATCACGGAGGCTGGATTTGGCGCAGACCTTGGGGCTGAAAAGTTTATGGATATCAAGTGCAGGAAAGCAGGATTAAAACCAGATGCTGTAGTTTTAGTTGCAACTGTGCGTGCTTTGAAGTATAATGGAGGAGTTGCCAAAGCGGATTTGAATGAAGAGAATCTGGATGCTTTGGCGAGAGGAATTGTCAATCTTGAAAAGCATATAGAAAATCTACAGAAATATGGTGTGCCGGTTGTGGTCACGTTGAACTCTTTCGTCTCAGATACAGAGGCTGAATACGAGTATATCCGTAAGTTCTGTGAGGACAGAGGCTGTGAGTTCGCTCTTTCTAAAGTATGGGAAAAGGGCGGCGAAGGCGGAATCGAGCTTGCCAAGAAGGTTCTTGAGACATTGGAGACAAAGACAAGCGGATATCACCCATTATATGCGGATGAGCTTTCTCTTAAGGAAAAGATTGAGACAATCGCGAAGGAAATATACGGGGCCAGAGGCGTTATTTATGAGCCTGCTGCAAATAAGCAGTTGGCAAAGATAGAAGAGATGGGCTTTGGCAATCTGCCGATATGTATGGCGAAGAATCAATATTCTCTGTCTGACGACGCAAAACTTCTCGGCAGGCCGACCGATTTTGATATTCATATTCGTGAAGTTTACGTGAGCGCAGGAGCAGGCTTCGTGGTTGCGCTGACGGGCGCGATCATGACAATGCCGGGACTTCCCAAAGTACCGGCCGCAGATGGAATCGATGTGGTTGACGGCAAAATAACCGGATTATTCTAAGGAGAGTGAATAGTATGGCACATCTGATCGATGGAAAATCAATATCAGCACTGATAAAAGACGAATTGAAAGTTGAAGTAGACGGTCTTCATGCACAGGGCAAGGATGCCTGTCTTGCAGTAATCCAAGTCGGGGAAGACCCTGCGTCAACAGTCTATGTAAGAAATAAAAAGAGGGCATGCGAGTATATTGGAATTAAGTCCCAGTCCTATGAACTTCCGGAGGAGACGACGGAGGATGAACTGGTGGCCCTTGTGAAAAAGTTGAATAAAGATGATGAAGTCAATGGAATTCTGGTGCAGCTTCCGCTGCCGGAGCACATCTGTGAGGAGAATGTCCTGCTCACCATTTCACCGGAGAAGGATGTGGACGGTTTTCATCCAGAGACAGTGGGAAAGATGTGCATAGGAACCAAGGGATATCTTCCGTGTACGCCGGCCGGAGTCATTCAGCTCCTGAAGCGTTCAGGAATCAATATTGAGGGAAAAGAATGTGTGGTAATTGGGCGCAGCAATATTGTCGGTAAGCCGATGGCGTTATTACTGCTTCGGGAGAACGGCACGGTCACGATTGCACATTCCAGAACGAAAGACTTGAAAGAAATTACAAGACGGGCAGACATTCTGGTCGTAGCGGTAGGAAAGCCGAAATATATCACTAAGGACTATGTAAAAGAAGGCGCCGTAGTGATTGACGTGGGAATCCACCGCGATGAAAATAATAAATTGTGCGGAGATGTTGATTTTGCAGACGTTGTGGATCATGTCTCTGCGATTACGCCGGTACCGGGAGGTGTCGGACCGATGACGATTGCGATGCTTATGAACAACTGTGTAGAGACAGTGCGGAACTAGGAGGAGTTATAGACAATGAAATGTATGAATTGTGGAGCAGAAATTCCGGAGGAGCAGCTGATCTGTCCGGAGTGCGGACAAGAAATACAAATCGTGCCTGATTACAATCCATTAGACGATGTGCTGGCGGCTCAGATTAAAGGGGCTGTCAGTGAAACGTTGGTATCCGGTGGCAAAAGCCGGCCCAAGGACGGGCGGTATCAAACCGGAAAGACAGGAAAAAATGGCGGCGGGCGTGCTTCCGGCAGGACGGGATATGTGTCCCAGAAAACGGGCCATGTATCACAGCGGACCGGATATGTTTCTGGGCGTACAGGACAGACAGGAAAAGTACCGCAGAGAACCGGCAGGACTGGCAGAGTAGACGGCAGGACGGGGCGCAACCCGCAGGCTGAGCGCGAGCAGAGAAGAAGACAGGCAGAAAAGAAAAAGATGCTTGCCAAAAAGAAACGGATTCGCCGGCTCATCATTCTTTCCGTAATTGCCATAATCGGAATTGTAATTGGGGTTGTCTGGTACCAGAATTCATACACGGGTCAGATTAAACAGGGTGAGCGCTATCTGGCAGCCAAGGAGTATGATCAGGCTCTGGCAAAGTTTGAGAAGGCAGTCAGGAAGGATAAAAAGCGGAGCGAGGCTTATACAGGGCTAGCCAATGTGTATACTGCGCAGGATAATCTGGATAAGGCAGAGCAGGTCTTTAAAGATGCGATTGCAGAGCAGAGTTCTAACACTGAGCTTTACCGGGCGGCTATCACTTTTTATATGGATACAGAGCAAGAAGATAAAGTTTCCGTACTGTTAGATGAATGCGAGAGTGAGAAAGTACTGGAAGAATTGAAAAACTATGTGTCAGAAGCGCCGGAGTTCAGTCTTGATGACAGTGATGCCTTTGATGATGTGCAGGAGCTGGAGCTTACAGGTGGTAAGGAAATCTACTATACAGTCGACGATACAGAACCTACCACTTCCAGCACAAAGTATGCAGGGCCGATACAGATACCGGAAGGAGAGACTATTGTCCGTGCTATATCGGTAAATAGCAAAGGCATTCCAAGTCTGGAGGTAAAAAAGACTTATACAGTTGAGCTGCCTGTGGCAGATGCCCCGGCGGTCACCCCCTCCACTGGACAGTATGAATCGGCACAGACTATCACGGTGCAGGTGCCGGAAGGCTATAAAGCCTACTATACCATGGATAATTCTACGCCGACGGCGTCCTCTTCTGAATACACCGGCCCCATTGAGATGCCGGAGGGAAATACGATTCTCAGTGTGGTGCTGATCAATGATAAGGGCAAAGCCAGTGGTATAACAAAGAGAAACTATGAATTGATTTTAGAATAGTGTGGGCTGGATTTTGAAAAAATCAGAACGTATGATTGGAAAACAGGTGCTTTTTGGAGAAGCACCTGTTTTTTACGCATTTAATGTCGGTTTTACAACAAGAAATACTTGATATTTGTTTGTTTATAATTTATCATAGAAGGAGCAAAAATGTTTAGGAGGCATAGGAATGTACAAGATAAGAAAAGCTGAAAAACTGGCTGATAAGATTTATCTTATGGACGTAGAAGCGCCGCGAGTGGCTAAGCACTGCGAGCCGGGACAGTTTGTAATTGTAAAAATGGATGACAAAGGGGAGAGGATTCCGCTTACAATCTGTGATTATGACAGAGAAGCGGGAACTATTACGATTGTATTTCAATGTGTAGGTGCGTCCACCGAAAAGATGGCCATGCTGAAAGCTGGGGACAGCTTTAGGGATTTCACAGGCCCGCTTGGATGTCCGTCAGAATTTGTTGAAGAAGATGTGGAAAGCCTGAAAAAGAAAAAAATTCTTTTCGTAGCCGGAGGCGTCGGCGCGGCACCGGTCTATCCACAGGTTAAATGGATGAAGGAACAAGGCATCGATGTTGATGTTATTGTAGGGGCTAAGACAAAAGATATGCTGATTCTGGAGCCGGAGATGGAAGCTGTGGCGGGAAATTATTACCCGTGTACAGATGACGGTACATATGGCCATTCCGGAATGGTTACAACAAAGATTGAAAAGTTGGTTGAAGAAGGCAATAAATATGATGTCTGTGTTGCAATCGGACCTATGATTATGATGAAATTCGTATGTCTGCTCACAAAAAAACTGGAGATTCCTACTGTCGTAAGTATGAACCCAATTATGGTAGACGGTACAGGTATGTGCGGCGCTTGTCGTCTCCACGTTGGCGATGAGATTAAGTTCGCATGTGTAGACGGGCCGGAATTCGATGGACATCTGGTCAACTTTGACGAAGCCATGAAGAGACAGGAAATGTATAGGACAGAAGAAGGCAGGGCAATGTTGAAATTACAGGAAGGTGACACACATCACGGTGGATGCGGTCATTGTGGAGGTGACGAATAATGGCAGACGTATTAAAAAAAGTACCTGTTAGAGAACAGGACCCGAAGGTACGTGCAACGAATTTTGAAGAAGTTTGTTACGGATATAATCAGGAAGAAGCTATGGACGAGGCGACACGCTGCATCAATTGTAAGAATGCACAGTGTGTGAAGGGATGCCCGGTAGGCATTGACATCCCCGCGTTCATCCAGCAGGTAAAAGAAGGGAATATTGAGGAAGCATATAAGATTATTGGACAGTCATCCGCGCTTCCGGCGGTTTGCGGACGTGTGTGCCCGCAGGAATCACAGTGCGAAGGCAAATGTATCCGCGGCATCAAGGGAGAACCGGTCTCCATCGGTAAACTGGAGCGTTTTGTTGCAGATTATGCGCTTGAGAATGATATCAAGCCAGTAGGCGCCGATAAGATGAATGGACATAAAGTCGCTGTTATCGGTTCTGGCCCGGCAGGTCTTACCTGTGCAGGGGATTTGGCAAAACTGGGTTATGAAGTGACTGTATTTGAGGCACTCCATGAGCTGGGCGGTGTATTAGTATACGGTATTCCGGAATTCCGTCTTCCAAAACTCAAAGTTGTCGCAAAAGAAATTGATAAAGTAAAAGAGCTTGGCGTTAAGTTTGAGACCAATGTCGTGATTGGCAAGTCTACAACAATCGACCAGCTGATTGAAGAAGAAGGATTCGAAGCTGTATTTATCGGCTCCGGTGCCGGTCTTCCTAAGTTCATGGGTATTCCGGGAGAAAATGCGAATGGTGTATTTTCCGCCAACGAATACTTGACCCGAAGCAATCTTATGAAGGCGTTTGACGATTCCTATGATACCCCGATAGCGGCAGGTAAGAAGGTAGCCGTAGTAGGCGGCGGAAACGTAGCTATGGATGCTGCCAGAACCGCGCTCCGCCTAGGCGCTGAAGTACATATCGTATACCGCCGAAGCGAAGAAGAACTTCCGGCCCGTGTGGAGGAAGTCCACCACGCAAAGGAAGAGGGCGTTCAGTTCGACCTTCTGACCAACCCGGTAGAGATTTTGGAAGAGAATGGCTGGGTAACCGGCATCAAATGTATCCGTATGGAGCTCGGAGAGCCAGACGCATCAGGTAGAAGACGTCCGGTAGCGATTGAAGGTTCTGAATTTGTAATTGATGTTGACACAGTCATCATGTCACTTGGTACTTCTCCAAACCCGCTTATTTCTTCCACCACAGAGGGATTGGAAGTTAATAAATGGAAATGTATCGTGGCGGACGAAGAACTTGGAAAGACATCCAAAGACGGAGTCTATGCAGGTGGAGACGCTGTGACAGGCGCTGCTACGGTAATTCTTGCCATGGGTGCAGGAAAAGCAGGCGCACAGGGAATTCACGAATATCTGTCCAACAAATAAAAGAAGACAGGGATATGAAAGAAGATAGATACCGGGAGCGGCAGGCAGCCGTTCCCGGTATTTTTGCGCCGCATTGCAGATGGACAAACCGTAAGGCGGATGATATAATTGTTGAAGACGCAAAAGAAAGGAAGAAGGAGAAGATGAGGAGAAAGGACAGGGAAGTTTCAGAAATCTCAGAGATTTTGAAAGTGATTGATGAATGCAAAATATGCCGTGTCGGGTTTTGGGACAGTGAGAATGTCTATATGGTGCCTATGAACTTTGGGTATGAATATAAAGAAGAGTATTTGGTATTCTATTTCCACGGAGCCAAAAGCGGGCGGAAATATGACATTATTGCTGATAATCCGAACGTGGGATTTGAGATGGACTGTGGGCATGATTTAATTGTGGGCGACAGCGCATGTGAGTACAGTTACCGGTTTGCCAGTGTGATAGGGAACGGCAGCGCTGAGGTAGTGTCTGATATAGGCGAGAAAAAGAAGGCTTTGGCGCTTATCATGAAGCAGCAGACCGGAGGGACATTTACTTTTGATGACAAACAGGCTGCTGCGGTGAATGTATGGAAGGTAACAACAAGAGAATTTACCTGTAAAAAGTATTAAACAGGGTGAAATGGGAGGATTTTTATAATGAAATTTCAAGGAAAAACATCAAAATGGTGGTATATAGTTACAGTAGCATTCAATGTGGCTGCAGTGGCTACTTTTTTCTTTACTAACATGAATGGTAATGCGATGATGCTCTATATTCCCCCGTGCATCATAGTAGATTTATATTTAGTTCCTGTAATTTTTAATAACTATGTCACTATCGACAAAAGAGAAATGGTCATACATTTTGGAATATTGAAGAAAACAATTGTGCCGCAGGATATTACAGGGATGATGGAGACAAGGGCTACTTCTTCCTCCTTTAGTGCCTCCTTTGACAGGATTGCCATCGATTCCAAGGGGATTCAGACTATCTACATATCGCTTGAGGATAAAGAGGGATTCTTAAAAGAGGCCAAAAAGGTTAATAAACGAATTAAGTTTTCCATAGGCTAAAGTTTCATAAAAGACAGATAATAGGAGAAAACATGGAGTATAAGTATATTTTTTTCGACTTGGATGGAACATTGACGGAGTCTGGTCCCGGGATTATTAATTCTGTAAGTTATGCGTTGAACAGACTTGGAGTTGAGGTAAAGGATAAAGACGAACTTAAAAAATTTATTGGGCCGCCGCTCTTAGATTCTATGATGCAGTTCTATGGAATGACTGAAGAGGAGGCCGAGCGGGGAATCGCGTATTATCGTGAATATTATACAGAAAAAGGCATTTTTGAAAATACCGTATACGGCGGCATACCGGAAGCGCTTGGAAAGCTCAAGGAGGCGGGGAAGGTGCTGGCAGTGGCCACCTCCAAGCCGGAAGTCTTTGCACGCAGGATTGCAGAACATTTTTCTTTCGACTGCTATTTTGACACTATCTGTGGAGCCGCGCTCGACGGCTCGAGAGTAAATAAAGCGGATGTTATACAGTACACGCTTGAGACGCTTGGCATAGCGGAGTGTGACAGAGGCAAAGTATTGATGGTAGGCGACAGAGAACACGATATTTTAGGCGCCAAGAAAAACGGCGTCGCATCCATGGGAGTCCTTTATGGTTATGGGAATCGTTTGGAGCTGGAGGAGGCGGGAGCCGACTATATTATAGATGTACCGGCGGAACTGCCTGCCAAGATATTGGGAGGCGGAATTCAATGCGGATAACAATCGTTACGGTTGGGAAGATAAAAGAAAAGTATTTGAAGGATGCAATAGCAGAGTATTCGAAGCGCCTGAGTAAATACTGTAAGCTTGAGATTATGGAAGTACCGGATGAGAAGACGCCGGACATGGCCAGCGAAGTCGTGGAGAGGCAGATACGGGACAAAGAGGCCGAGAGAATCGGTAGATATCTGCGGGACGACGCTTATGTCATCGCTCTGGCTATTGACGGGAAGATGCTGGATTCGGAGGAATTGGCATGTAAGATCGACACACTGGGAATTCAAGGGAAGAGCCATATCATCTTTGTGATTGGCGGCTCTATCGGTCTGGGTGATGAAGTACTCCAAAGAGCCGATTATAAGATCAGTTTCTCGAAGATGACCTTTCCCCATCAACTGATGCGCGTGATACTTTTAGAGCAGATTTACCGGAGCTATCGGATTATACAGGGAGAACCATATCACAAGTAAGTAAATTACCGGCAAAAAGACCGGCAGTGAGAAAGAATGCCACTCACTGCCGGTTTTTTATGGAATAGAAACCAATTCTTTATTCTTCAATGGGCTCCAGATGTGCTTGGAAATGCCGGAGTATAGGCGGTTCCCATGTGATGCGGTAACCATGCTTTATCTCGTGGGCACGCTCTTTTATGGCTATCAATGCCTCCGCCATAACGTCAATATGTGCCTGTGTGTACACGCGTCTTGGGATGGCAAGCCTTGTGAACTCAAAATCGGAACGAAGCTGTTCTCCGGTATCTGGGTCATTGCCCAGCATGTAGGAGCCAATATCGCAGGCACGTATCCCTGCCTCTTTGTACAGCTCTATTCCAAGGACCTGTCCCGGAAATTCATAATATGGTATCTGCGGGAACATAGCCGCCGCATCCACGAATACCCCATGGCCTCCCGCGGGCGACTGGTATGCTATCCCTGCATCATCGAGACGTGATGCCAGATATTCCACCTGACCGATACGGTACCTGAGATAATTTTCATCAAGACCTTCATATAATCCTATGGCAAGCGCCTCTAAATCACGTCCGGCCAGACCTCCGTATGTAATAAAGCCTTCATAGCTGATACAGTTCGCCTTGATATTGGAGACGAGCTCTGCATTCTTTTCGGGATCTTTTACACCGATCAATCCACCCATATTGACGATCGTATCTTTTTTTGCGGACATCGTGAACATATCGGCATAGGAGAATGTTTTGCGGACAATCTCTTTGATTGACATATTCTCACAGCCGGCCTCGTCTCTCTTGATAAAGTACGCGTTTTCCGCGTATCTTGCGGCATCAATATCAAGCGGAATCTTGTATTGCCTGCAGATTTCGGAGACCTGCCTCATATTCTCCAGTGATACAGGCTGCCCGCCCGCTGAATTGTTGGTGATAGTCATGACAACGAGACCTACGTTTTCGGCCCCGAACTCCTGAATCAATTCTTTTAATTTTTTTACATCCATATTACCTTTGAACTTACAGCGGCGAGATGGGTCTTTCGCTTCTTCTACAACACAGTCCACGGCTCTGGCGCCGGCCAGCTCTACATGGGCGCGGGTTGTATCAAAAAACATGTTGGAAATGGCATACTGCCCCTTGTGCAGAAAAGCCGGAAACAGTACCTTTTCAGCGGCACGTCCCTGATGAACCGGCTGAATATACTGATATCCGAAAATATCCCTTCCGGCATCCACCAGCTTATAATAACTTTTCGCACCGGCATAAGCTTCATCCCCACGCATCACGCCGGCCCACTGTTCCTGACTCATTGCGTTTGTTCCAGAGTCAGTGAGAAGATCGATATATACATCTTCTCCTTTCAAGTTAAAAAGGTTGTACTTTGCATCTTTGATCTTGGCTTCCCGCTCCTCACGGGTCGTCATTTTGATTGTCTCCACCATTTTGATGCGAAATGGTTCTGGTACATACTTCATAGCCATAACAAATACCTCCAAATTCTTTCTTACCCCGGTTATCTTAAAAGACTAGCGGTCGGTAGTTGTTACCCCGGTCCTCATAAATATGAGTGGCGGACGGCATGTTAAATTTTTGGCAGAATGTACAAAAAACAAGTGTGGGGACGCTGTTAATGTATACACACTGCACTACATCCTGATTCTATCACACTTCATTTATATTTCCAAGTATAAAATTAAAATATTAATTTTTACTTTTCTGTGTTATGATTTATACTGAAAGTAAGAAAATTATAAATCCAGAGGAGGAGAAGATTATGCAATATGAAGGACAAATATGCCGTGCCCCCATGGAGCGGGCGTCGTTTATGCTTCCGGTGATGGTAGGATGCTCCTATAACAGATGTAAATTCTGTAATCTTTTTCGTCATCTGAAGTACCGGATACTGCCTTTAGAACAGATTGAAGACGAGATAAAGCGGGTAAAAAAAGTAGGGGGAAGACCTAAAAAAATTTTTCTTGGGGATGGCAATGCGTTTGGCTTGAAAACGGAGCGGCTGGATGAGATTCTGTCTATGATACAGAATTATTTCCCAGAGTGTCAAACTGTTAATATGGATGCCACCGTGACGAGCATCCTTCAAAAATCAGAGGAAGAGCTTGATAAACTTTACCAAAAAGGTGTGCGGCATTTGTATATTGGAATTGAGAGCGGGCTGGATGACGTGCTTAAGTTTATGAAGAAGGATCACAATGTCAGTCAGGCATATGAGGCGGTCAGGAGAATCAAGGGCGCTGGTATGTCCTTTGACGCCCACATCATGACAGGAGTGGCGGGAAAAGGACGGGGAATTGAGAACGCAGAGGCACTGGCAGAATTTTTTGACAGAACAGAGCCAAGCCATGTGGTCAATTTTTCTATGTTTCTCCATCGGGAAGTCCCGTTGTATTCCGATATTAAGGAGCAGACTTTTACACCGGCTGACGAATTAGAAAATCTCCGGGGGGAGAGAAGGCTTGTGGAAATTTTAGTGGAAAAGCAGGAAAGACAGGATAACGTTATTCTGTATGATGGATTTCACGATTATATAAAGTTCCGGGTCAGAGGAATACTGCCTGCGGACAGAGAGAAGATGCTGGACAAACTAGACAAAGAGATTTTGTATTTCGAGCGGCAGGAGCCGGTATTTTCGTATGTTCAAGGTGAATGTCCGGATTTGGAAAAATGTGACGGTTTAAACAAAGTGTGGGATATGGCCTAAGATACATTTAAAACTTTAGAAAGAGAGCAGACATAATGAAGAATGATTTATTTTCTATCGGAGGATTTACGATACATGGATATGGCTTGATGATTGGGATAGGGATTCTGTGCTGCGTAGCTTTAGGGGTCTATCGCGCAAAAAAAGCGTCCATGAGCGAAGAGGCGGTTGTGGATATCGCTTTAATTGGGATAATCTGTGGGTTTCTGGGAGCGAAACTGTTGTTTGTGGTAGTCGAGTTTCCACAATTTTTGAAAAATCCTCTGGATGTGTTAGGAACTGAGGGATTTGTAGTGTACGGAGGAATTATTGCCGGGGTTATTTCGGCCATAATATACTGCCGCAGGAAGAAGCTGGTGTTCATGGATTATTTTAATCTGGTGGCACCTTGTATTGCTCTGGCACAGGGATTTGGAAGAATTGGATGTTTTTTAGCGGGATGCTGCTATGGGGGCACGACGACTTCCAGCTTAGGCGTGCAGTTTCCGGAGGGAAGTCTGGCGCCTGCAGGGGTAAAACTATGGCCCACGCAGCTTTTTTCTTCGGCCGGCGATTTCTTGATTGTCCTGATACTTCTTGTCTATGACAAAAAGAGGCCGCAATCCGGGAATACGGGCGCACTTTACCTTTTACTCTATGGAGTGGGGAGATTTGCAATAGAATTTCTTAGGGCCGATGAGAGAGGGGCAATTGGGATCTTGTCAACATCTCAAATCATATCTATATTTGTTGTGACGGCAGCAATCTTTTTGCTAGTAAGGAGGAAAAGGGATGAAGATGAAAAGAGAAAAATGGCTTGAGTGGGCAATGGAACTTCAAGGACTGGCGCAGGGAGCGCTGTATTACTGCAAAGATAAATATGACATAGAGCGCTTTGAACGGATTCGGGAGATTTCGGCGGAGATATTAAGTGAATATACAGACCTTTCCGTAGAAAAGGTAACGGAACTTTTCTGCGGCGAAAAGGGATATCAGACTCCGAAGATAGATGTGCGGGCCGCAGTATTCCGGGAGGGCAAAGTATTATTGGTGCAGGAAGAGAACGGACTGTGGTCTATGCCCGGAGGCTGGGCAGATGCGGATTTGTCCGTCAAGGAAAATACAATCAAGGAAGTAAAGGAAGAAGCAGGCCTGGATGTCAGCGCAGGCCGGGTCATCGCGATACAGGACAGGAAGAATCACAATATCCCATTATATGCTTACAATATTTGCAAAATTTTTGTAGAGTGTACGGTTCTGGGCGGACACTTTGTAAAAAATCTGGAGACAGTGGACAGCGGATGGTTTTCGCAAAATGATTTACCGCCTCTTGCTGAAGATAAAATTACGGAAGAACAGATAGAGATGTGCTTTCAGGCCAGCAAGAATCCTCAATGGTGTACCGTATTAGAATAAAGTTTAAGAAATTTCTAAGATTATTCTTAGATTAATCTAAGATAGATTTGTTACAATGAAAGGGAAATGTACGAAAGAGAGGGCCTTGTATGAAGCATATCAAGAGACTGCTTGTGTTGATTTTCCTTTGTATTGTATGTGTGGCTGGGTATTTTACTTACCGGGGATACCAGAGGTACGAAGCTGCAGTGGATGAAATTAGTATAGAAGAGAAAATAGGAGAGATTAAAAGCAATCCATCTTATACGACATATGATGAACTTCCCAAGACATACTTGGAAGCGGTCGTGGCGGTGGAAGATAAGCGGTTCTATAAGCATTGGGGTGTTGATATTATCTCTGTAGGACGGGCAATTAAAAATAACATACAGGCAGGGAAACTGGTTGAAGGCGGCAGTACCATCACACAGCAGCTTGCAAAAAACTTGTATTTTAATCAGGAGCAGAGCATTGAACGTAAAGCCGCCGAGGCTTTTATGGCCTTTTCTTTGGAGAATAAATACAGCAAAAAGGAGATTCTTGAATTCTATGTAAATACGATTTATTTCGGGGATGGTTATTATTGTGTTGCCGATGCAAGCAGAGGATACTTCGGAAAAGAACCGAATCAGATGTCGGATTATGAGAGTACAATGCTTGCGGGAGTACCGAACGCGCCCTCCGCATATGCACCTACAGTGAATCCGGAGCTGGCCAAGGAGCGGCAGGAGAAAGTATTGAGAAGTATGGTCAAGGAAAAATACCTGACACAGGAGCAGGCCAGCCAGATTGTAGAAGGCCAATAAGCTGAGATATCATAGATAGAATATAGAGAGAAAAAGAACATTCCCGCTTCAATCAGAGATGGGAATGTTCTTTTTTCTATGCTTATATATTACCACAAAATGAGCAATTTTTCAAGTCTTGTAAAGGCTGTGGCAGAGACGTATAATGAACCACTAAGACAAAGGAGGCGGTCTCATGGATAGTGAATTATACGGATTTCTGGAAAAAGAAAGAGAAAAAACGGAACTTGCGGTTATTGCGGATTACAATGATAAGACAAGAGAGCGGTTTGCCCTATCGTTATCTGAGGAGGAAGCGAAGCAATTGATCGTGAGTAGGAATGCAAGCCTGAAAAAGTACCATAGGGTGGAGTTCGGGAGGGGAATACTTGATAAGCTGATTTATACGTTCTGTGACTCCCAGTATATTTGCCAAAATAATTATTCAGAAACACTCATTAAACTCCAAGATATTTTTTATGAATATAAAAATGAAGTTCAGGATAAGGTGACGGATGATGAACTGCTTATGTTCATGAAAGAGCAGTTTGAAGGGGTTTGCTATGGAGATGTCGAATATCTGGAAGGGACCTGTCTGAAACGCTTTGCCCAAAATGTACGCATGGGATACCGGGGTTATGAAAAGAGTGGGGGCAAAGCCGAGTACGAGACTTTGAGTGAGGAAAAGCGATGGGATGATGAACTGTATTATAGTGTACTGGAAGAATTGTTCTGGTAGGAGCGGAAGGGAGACAGCATGGAATATCGAATGGAAGAATTATTGCCTGTAGTCGGAAAACTGGTGGAAAAGTTTACTTCAAAAGAGAGTAGTTCGGTGACTTTTGAGACGGCACAGATGCTTATGGAAGGGGTAATCTATTGTATAGAACAGTGCTTCCCGGCATCGGGAACGGCCTTGGAAGCAGCTAAAAAGATGCCCGCAGAGGAAGCTTACCGCATAGGTTATGGACTGGCCGTCGAGAAGGTATATAAAGCAAAGGCGGTGTATGACGGACTGATTGTTGATTTTCAAGATTACGGATGCAGGAATTACCGGGAGACGGTCCGGGAGGGGATGCCCGCGTTTTTTCTCAAGTATGACGCGAAGTTCCAGCCACAAAACCACATTCTCACGTTGGACTATCCTTCCCTTGGTCAACATGAGAATCTGTGCGGCATAAATCTGATTTACGAGTATCTTTGTGATATTGCGCTTGAAAAACGTATCTTAGAGTGCTTTGATCGAGAGGCGGTGCAGATGCTTTTAAAGAGGACCGAGGAGTATCACGATATTCTTTATATGGAAAATCTTTGTTCCCTTGTTCTTTTGCGCGCCGTGGGCTGTATGATTGCAGGGGCGAACGGCGCTGGCTTAGAATTATCATTGAAAGATATTGAGGAAATCAGAGGATTTTTTAAGGGAAATACGAAAGAACAGATTGAGAATAAAGTGGCAGTATATATGAGAATCATAATTGAAAAGGCAAAGCTTGCGCCTCAGGCGTCCCATTTCCAAGGTTTAGTGCATGAATACGCGGTTAGAATCTACAATGCATTGGAAGACGATGGACTGAAGGGGGTATTTTTATAATGACTTCATTTGTAAGGGGTGATATAATGTCCATATGGTGTTGAGGATAGGAGCGTGAAAGGAGAGCGTCTATGAAGAAAAGGGAGCTTCAGATGGCAGGATGTCTGGTTGCGGATACGGTTTCGCAGGCTGCAGGGCTTTATGATGTTAGGGACATGACTGGAACGAAAGAAGAAATCACACAGCGTCTGCAGGATATGGTCAAGCGCAATGGAACAGAGAATACCTATTTTGATTTCTACTATGGCACACTTTCCGGAGAAGAGCAGCAGAAAATCCATTCTTTTTTGAATGCGGAAGAGGTTTCCTTTCTGCAAAAATTGTGTTTGCCCCAGAACCGGGAAGAGGTTTATTTTTCATATGACAGAATGCTGTTTTCTATTGCGCTGAAGCTTTCCTTGAACGGCTGTCTGTTTTCCACATTTTATTTTTCCGCCACGAAGGAGACGGTGTGGTCTAATTATGACTGTAGATTTTTGGTTTTTTCAAGTAAGATGATAAAGCCCCAAAGGTTGAGACGGGGAGACCGGGTGGCAATTGTTTCACTTTCATGGGGCGGCCTCGGTGATTTGGAAACAATACACAAATTTCATATAGCAAAAGAGAGGCTGGAAAAGGACTTTGGGCTGCATGTGACCGTGATGCCTCATGCATTAAAGGGGACTGATTTTGTCGCAGAACATCCGGAGCTGCGGGCAAAGGATCTGATGGATGCCTTTGAGGATAAAACAATTTCAGCCATATTTTGTGCCATTGGCGGGGGGGGGAGTAATTTTGTTTTTTCTGTTTTTTTNTGATTTGGAAACAATACACAAATTTCATATAGCAAAAGAGAGGCTGGAAAAGGACTTTGGGCTGCATGTGACCGTGATGCCTCATGCATTAAAGGGGACTGATTTTGTCGCAGAACATCCGGAGCTGCGGGCAAAGGATCTGATGGATGCCTTTGAGGATAAAACAATTTCAGCCATATTTTGTGCCATTGGCGGGGATGATAGTATTCGTCTTCTTCCTTACATTAACTATGATATTATTAAAAACAATCCTAAAATATTTATGGGATACTCCGACAGTACCATCAATCATTTTATGATGTATAAAGCCGGACTGGTGTCATTTTACGGCCCTTCTATAATGTGTGAATTTGGTGAATACGTGAAAATGTTTGATTACACAAAAAAGGCTGTGGAGGACGTGCTCTTTCACGATACAGCCGGCTATCGTATACAGTCTAGCGAAGAGTGGTCCAGCGATTATATCTATTGGAAAGAGGAAAATCAACACATTCAGCCGACACTTCTCAGGGAAGAACATGGCTACGAAGTGCTTCAGGGCAACGGCTGTGTGAGAGGACATTTGTTAGGCGGCTGCATTGATGTTTTTATGATGGCAAACGGTACGGAGATTTGGCCGGGGCTTGAAAAATGGGAAAATGCTATTTTGTTTTTTGAGACAAGTGAGGACAAGCCGTCGCCGGAATTTATCATTTATTCCCTGCGCAATCTAGCAGCACAGGGGATTCTCAAACTTCTCAAGGGGATTGTAGTTGGGAAACCACAGGGAGAAGTTCATTATGAAAGCTATAAAGAAGCCATATTGCAGGTTGTTGCAAAGGAAGAGCACTTAGTCAGGCTTCCGATATTCTACAACGTGAATTTTGGACATGCGAAGCCTATCGGCATATTGCCCTATGGCATAGAAGCGGAATTGAACTGTGTTGAAAAAAGTATAACCCTGTTGGAAAGTGCAACGGTATCATTTATAGATAAGGAGAGACAAAAATATGACTAGAGACAGTGTGTTACAGTCACTGCAAAGCTCGGCGGAGGTATATGTCATCATATCGGGCTGTACCCATATGCCTTTTGTCCTATGTGACGAAGTCACGTACGATGACCAAATTTTACTGTACCATAAGGTAGAGGAGGCTAAGAGAGCCGCTAAATTGCTTCAGGAGGAGAAGAATCCTATTCAGATCGCGAAACTGTTAAAGCCACAGTACTTGGGATTTTATTCAACGCTGTATACGATGGGCGTGAACTGTGTATATGTGGACAAGGGGACGGACGCGGAGATACAGATACAGCTTGCGGATATCGTGACAAGGCGAGAGATGGAGAAGGCTCCGCAGGGCGCCGTGAGGGTAGAGAATCCTGAGCTTCATCTGACTGCTATTTATTTTATGCAGAAGATTGGCACCGGGGCGAAAGAGGAGGACTCAGAAGAGCTGGCCGAACTTCGTGAGGAGATGATGACGCATTTTAGGGAAGGACGTTATATCGTTGCGGTTCAGGAAGGACAAGGCGTTCCGGTACTAAAGCAAAAAAACGGTGACACTTACCAGCCGCTGTTTACCGATTTGGCGGAATTCATTAAATTCAAACAAAAGAATGAGTTCAAAACGGCGGTGGTAGATTTTGAGGCTATCCCAAAGATATTGGCGCCGGAAGCCCTTGGCGTTGTAGTAAATCCATTTGGTGTAAACTTACAGCTTCAGATAAAAAGGGAATCCGCTTAGCGGGAGTTGGATTGGAGAAAAACGAGATGCTTAAATCTTACATAGCTTTTGATGTTGAGACTACGGGCCTTAGCCCCGCTGAAAACGAGATCATTGAAATCGGCGCGCTGAAAGTCCGGGATGGCAGGGTGACAGAGCGGTTTATGGAATTTATTAAACCGAAAAGCCCTATCCCTCCAGCCATCACTAACCTGACAGGTATTTGCGATGAGTCTGTGGCGTCGGCAGGGAATATAGAGCAGGTACTTCCTGAATTTTTGGAATTTTGCCAAGATGATGTACTGATAGGACATAATATTTTATTCGATTATAGCTTTGTGAAAGTAAGTGCACAGACATTAGGGAAACCGTTTGATAAGCAAGGCATTGATACACTGAAGATTGCTAAAGTCATTCATAAAGATTTGCCGTCCAGAAGTCTGGGGGATCTATGTGACCACTATCAAATTACCAATTCAGCTGCGCACAGAGCTTACCATGACGCTTTGGCTACGGCGAAGCTATATCAGACGATGGCGCACTATTATGAAGAGCAGATGCCAGAGGTCTTTTTGCCTACAGCGCTTATATGCAGGATTCCAAAGAGTGCGCCTGCCACACCGAAACAGCTTGCTTTGCTTGAGCGGCTGTACAGACAAAGAGGGCTGACTCCAAGCTGGAGTAAGGCCAGTTTAACGAAATCGGCAGCTTCTCAGATGATTGACGCGCTGCTGTCAGGAGGAAATAGTATATGAGTGATAACTTAACAAGGAGCTGCATTGACTGCGCCGTTACAAACTGTGACAAACAGGATAAAACGTATCCTGCGTTTTGTCTGACGACAAATAATAAAAATGAAAAAGTCCTGCAGGAAGCATTGGAGCTTTATAAGGAAGAAGAAAATCATGAAGTCATGATAAATGCGGCCGATGTGGAAGCGGAATTTTATGGAATGATGACCAGAGTGGAAGAAATAGTAGAATTTTCGAAACGGATGGGATTTAAAAAATTGGGAATCGCCACGTGTGTGGGATTGATCAATGAAAGTAGAATATTGGCTAAGATTCTGAGAAAAAATGGGTTTGAAGTGTTCGGAGCCGCATGTAAAGCCGGAGCTGTGGAGAAGACGGCTGTCGGCATAAAAGAATCTTGTGAAAAAGTGGGAAAGAATATGTGTAACCCCATATATCAGGCCAAACGCCTCAATGCAGAGAACACGGAGTTCAATATTGTCATGGGATTATGTGTAGGCCATGACAGCCTGTTCTATAAGCATTCGGATGCACTTGTCACAACACTCGTGACAAAAGACAGGGTATTAGGACATAATCCTGCCGCAGCTTTGTATACGGCAAATTCTTACTATCGAAAGCTGTTGGAGGAATAATATCAAACAAACAGAGAGGAACTATTCATATGGGACTTTTGAAACCGGTCATACAGGAAGATTTGGAGCTAGTTGAAAAGGCTGTGGATGCGCTTTTTCTGGCGAAGGAATGTGAGGAACGTGTGCAGGGAATTGTGTTCCAAAATATAAATATTGAATCAGAGGACTTATCGCGTCTTATAGTTTCAGGCACTAAATTTTTGAATTGCCGATTTTGGAACTGTTCGTTCGAACGGGCAGAATTTACCGATATTGTCTTTCAGTCCTGTGACCTTTCCGGCTCTAATTTTCACAGCGGTTATTTCAGCCGCGTTATATTTGATTCTTGTAAGGCGGTGGGAACGAAATTTACCGAGACACGGATGCAGCAGATAACAATTGACAATTGCAGTATGAATTATGCTAATTTTGATAATTCTGTATTAAAGGGGCTGGCATTTGAAAACACGGAATTGAACAGCAGCAATATATCGCAGTGCCATTGCAAGGACATTGTGTGGAAGAATACCGGCCTGATCAATGCCAGTTTTTTCAAGACATCTCTATATGGCATGGACCTTACAGACTGTACAATAAATGGACTGGTGCTTTCGGATGATAGTTCTGAGCTGCGGGGAGCGGTTGTTGATATTTATCAGGCCGCGGAGCTGGCAAAACGTCTTGGAATTACGATAAAATAAAATTTCAATGAATTCGCGGGCCGGATTCTTGCGCATTGTCCGAATATGGGATAGAATAAAAGAACGATACACTTAAAGAAGGAGATAGAGAATATGCTTGAAATTATATGTGTAATCTGGCTGTGGAAGGTGAATGGCAGAAATGCTCTTGCCAGAGGACAAAAGCCAACAAAATACCATGTTCTAACTTTAGTGTTGTGGTTTGGCCTTGAATCTCTGGGAACCATATCCGGCATGCTTTTTTTCGGCGGAACAGATTCGGATAAATCTTTTATGTTTGCATATATCTGCGGTATTATCGGTGCGGCGGCAGGAGGTTTTTTATCTTACCGGCTCGCGCTCAATGCACCGCAGGGAGACTATAGACCGGAGGGACAGAATCCATACGGGCAGGGTTTTGGCGGTCAAAGCCCATACGGACAGAAACCTTATAATCCTTATGCCGGCCAGTGGAATCAGCAGGGTGCTCCGGGAAATGTGAATCCATGGCAGGAACAGAATCAGGATATGCTGACTGCCCCGGCTACGGTCCGAATCCTTACGGAGCCGTCTTTCCGTCAGGATGAGCCAGTTGATTTTTATTTGAACGGAAGATGGGTGTGCAGACTGAACAGCGGCTGCGAGTATACGTTCCTGACATCCAGCAGGCGCAACATAGTCACTGTAGGAAACCCTGTGGAGATGGGGGACAATAATGTCAAATTTATAGCGGCGGCCGGTGGATATACCGAAATCCATACACAGGATGGCCGGATGCTTCCGGAACGTTTTAAAAACTTCACTTCAAAACCATCATAAAGGAGGGACAGATATCATGAAGGGGTTAATCATAGTTGTGGCTGCTGTTGTCGTAATCATTGTAGCGTTTTTGATTTGGCTGGCGGCGTCTTATAATGGATTCGTCAAGCTTCGCAACAAGACGGAGGAGGCATTTTCCGCAATGGATGTGTCTTTAAAGAAAAGGTATGATTTAATACCGAATTTTGTGGAAACGGTCAAGGGATATGCTTCCCATGAAAAGGAGACGCTTCAGAAGGTTATCCAAGCGAGAAATATGGCTATGACGGCCACGACGCCGGAGGATAGAATCGCGGGGGATAATGTGCTCACGGGTACACTACGTTCACTGTTTGCTGTTTCTGAGAATTATCCGGATTTAAAGGCGAATGCTAATTTTATGGATCTTCAGAATCAGCTGTCTAGGATAGAAGAGGAAATCGCCGGCTCAAGAAGGTACTATAACGGTGTGGTGAACAGATATAATACAAAGACAGAGATGTTTCCAGGAAATATTCTTGCAAGTATCTTTGGATTCAAGCGGAAACCGCTCTATGAAGTACAGGACAGTAAGGAACGTGAAAATATAAAGGTTTCTTTCTAATCGGGCATTTCTTAATACAACGTCCCCGGCTTTTTAGCCGGGGCATTTTATCATAGACGGAATCTTCATTCACAGGGGGACATATCAATATGAGAAAAGCGAATCAGAGAATCTCAGGAATCATCGTTTGGATTATAATAGTTGGAATCGTAGGGAATATCGGATTATTCAGCAGTCTTTTCCAATCAAACTCATCGGCATCTCAATCGGTAACGGAAGACACCTATATGGTTACCGAGGGGTATCATACGGCACTGGAAGTACACGAAGATAATTCTTATACAGTGTCAGAGAATATCAATGTATATTTCAAGAATTCCCGCCACGGAATTTACCGCTATATTCCATATAAAGGTATCATAACAGAGGCACAGACGGACGGGGATCTGCTGGATATTCCATACTATGGTGAATTCAGTCATATCAAATCGTCAGAAACTTTGGACGTGACAACAGAGAATGGAAATAAGGTCTTCCGTTTTGGGGACGAAGACACCATGGTGCGTGAGCAGAAGAGTTACAGCTTTACCTACAAAATCACGCCAGTAACGAGCAAGGGATATGAGAACGCTTACTATAACGTGTTTCCTACAGGATGGCGCAATTCAATCCCGGCGGGCAGCAGCTTTACAATAAATTTTCCGGCAGATTTCGATCATGACGCCCTGAGGCTTTACTGGGGGAGTTATGGAGAGCAGAAAGATGCGTCTGATATTACGAAACTTACTTGGTCGGGCAATACATTGACCGGCGTCCTGCAGGAAGAACTTCCCGTGGGGGCCGGCATGACGTTCTATGCGCCGATGGAGAATGGATATTTTAAAGATGTACACACCTCATGGAGTTTGAATATGCCCTTTATGATAGTGACGGCTGCAATTACAGCAGTGCTTTTGCTCCTATTCTTTTTGTTTGGCAGAGATACTCCGATTATACCGTCAGTCCAGTTCCAGCCGCCGGCAGGGCTTGACAGTGCGGCCGTTGGCTACATTATAGATGGCAGTGTTTCAGATGAGGATATTACTTCATTGTTCGTCTTTTGGGCCGACAGAGGTTTCATTAAGATTCGTGAGACAAAAAATAAAACGTTAGCCTTCAGAAAGATGAGGGAGCTGCCCCCGGACGCTCCGGAATATGCAAAGTTATTGTTCAATAAGGTGTTTGGAAACGGGGATGCCGGGGCAGGGGAGGAAGTTTTAGTATCCAGCCTGAAATATAAGCTTTCATCTACATTTACGAGTTCGAAAGCTCTCCTGCGGAAAAATTTCAAGAATTTGTACACATCATCTTCTAAAACGGCCAGATGGGCATCAACAATTTTGTCCATAGTGCCAATGTTTTATTTTGTAATTCTTATGTACACACATACCTTTGCCAATGTGCTCGTTGTTATTTTGGCCGTTGCCTACACTATTGGTATCATCTTGTTTAATATGACAGTTAATTTTTGGTATTCAAGAGCAAGAAAAAGCAGAATGCTCTTGGGGAGCGCGGCAGCCGCACTGTGTATTGCTCCGGCGTTCGTGCTGTTCTTCGTCCATGGTATCAGTATGCTCAGGGGGAATATGCTAAATCTGTTTCCGGCCATGCTAAGCCTGATGATTGCGTCCCCATTATGCATGGTACTCACTGGCTTTATGAAAAAGCGTACCGAGCAGTGTGTAGAATGGATGGGATATTTGGCAGGACTCAGAGACTTTATTGAGACGGCAGAGCTGGAGAGAATGCAGGCTATCGCGCAGGAAAGCCCTCAGCTTTTCTACCATATCCTTCCGTTTGCCTATGTCTTTGGCCTTTCAGATATACTTATGGATAAGATGAAGGAGCTGAGTCTTCCGTCGCCAGAATGGTATGAGACAAGAAGCGGGAATCCATATTTTGATTACTATATGATGCATTATTTATTCCACACAAATATGCGGCAGGTAGCTGCCACGCTCTCTACGCCCAAACCTACCCAAACATCCTCCGGCAGCGGCGGCTTTACAGGAGGCGGATTTTCCGGTGGCGGTTTCTCGGGGGGTGGTTTCGGCGGAGGCGGAGGCGGAAGCTGGTAGTCTGCTGTTTGAAGAGTCCTATTGCAGTTACAGGAGGAAATTAGTATGTCTATGTATGATTTGATTGTAAAGAAAAAAAGAGGGGAGACCCTGACAAAAGATGAAATAAATGAGATGATTGCCGGATATGTGGGTGGTTCTGTACCCGATTATCAGATGTCGGCCATGATGATGGCAATCTGCTTTCAGGGGATGACCGAGGAGGAGACGGTGAATCTTACACTGGCCATGGCAGAAAGTGGTGAGAGGCTTGACTTGTCTGCCATCAAAGGTATTAAAGTAGATAAACACAGTACCGGAGGGGTGGGCGACAAAACGTCTCTGGTATTGGCGCCTTTAGTGGCATCGGTTGGGGTGCCGGTGGCGAAAATGTCGGGGCGCGGATTAGGACACACCGGAGGTACGATTGATAAACTGGAGAGTTTCAGCGGGTTCCGCACATCACTTTCGGAGGAGGAATTTATAAATAATGTGAACCGGATTCATATTGCGGTGGCCGGACAGACTGCCAATTTGGCGCCGGCGGACAAAAAGCTCTATGCACTTCGGGATGTGACGGGAACGGTAGATCAGATGTCTTTAATAGCAAGCAGTATCATGAGCAAGAAACTGGCCTCAGGAGCGGATGCCATTGTACTTGACGTTAAGACAGGAGATGGCGCGTTCATGAAGTCTCAGGAAGACTCGGAAGCGTTGGCCCGGGAAATGCTCAGTATCGGACAGCTCGCGGGCAGACAGATGGCGGCAGTCATCTCCGATATGGATCAGCCATTGGGATATGCCGTGGGCAATGCGCTTGAAATCAAGGAGGCTGTCGATACATTGAAGGGGAAGGGGCCAAAAGATCTGGAAGAACTTGTGCTGACCCTCGGGGCTTTGATGACTGTAATGGCAGGGGAGGCAAAGGATGAGGATGAGGCCCGTCTACTGTTGAAAAATAATCTTTATAATGGCAAGGCATATGACACTTTTCTTACATTTATTGAGGCGCAGGGGGGCGATATCCGTCAGGCG
Source organism: Bariatricus massiliensis (assembly GCF_900086725.1). Taxonomy (GTDB): domain Bacteria; phylum Bacillota; class Clostridia; order Lachnospirales; family Lachnospiraceae; genus Allocoprococcus; species Allocoprococcus massiliensis. The sequence continues at coordinate 672,638 of NZ_LT574836.1, forward strand.
GAAGATACAAGCCTGCTCCCGGAAGCTTCCATCACTGCCGAGGTGCCTTCTGAATACAGTGGTTATATCGCTGACATTGCCACTGAGGAAATCGGAAAAATAAGCCTGCTTCTCGGCGGGGGGAGAGAGACGAAGGAGAGTAAGATTGATCTGGCGGTCGGAGTAGCGCTGAAAAAGAAAAAGGGCGACGCTGTCAGGAAAGGGGAGACGTTGGCCGTGATACATGCCAATCATCCGGAGAAAGTTGCGGCTGCCAGAAAGAGACTTGCAGCCGCCTACACAATTTCAAAAGAGCCGGCAGAGAAACCAAAGCTTATTAAAAAGATTATGAAATAGGACGTTCATAAAATATGCTTTTTACACATATATTTACAACAAAACGATATGTGGCAAGAGCATGAAACGTGAATCCAGTCAGGAAAACGGGACGCTTAAGAACCGCATGGCAGAAGCTGCAAATATGCCAAAGGATGTGGTGCTTGGCGTCCCGATTGTAACCTTAACAGGTCAGATAGAAGTCGATGTAGAAAATTACAGGGGAATTATAGAGTATACGGATGTTCTTATCCGCATTAAAACAAAGAACGGGCAGATAAAGATTACAGGAAAGAATTTACAGATTGCATATTATACCAACGACGAAATGAAAATAACGGGACGTGTGGAGGCGGTAGAATATCTATAGCGGAAAGGGTGTAAAACCATGCTGATTGCAATCTTACAATATTTATCCGGATATCTTATTATCCGGATTGAAGGGTATTCCCCTGAGCGTTTTCTCAATATGTGCAGCCATCACGGGATTTATCTGTGGAACTTAAAGCCTTGCGGACACGCCTATGAGATGAACATCAGTGTGAAGGGGTTCCGCAGGCTTAAGCCGATTATACGGAAGACCGGAACGAAAATAATTATCAGGGAACGCAGGGGCTTTCCTTTTTTTTTACACAAATACAGAAAGCGGAAAATCTTTTTTGGAGGCATCTTCTTCTGCATCATCAGTATCTATATTCTTTCAATGTTTGTCTGGAACATTCACATTGAAGGAAACCAGAGGAGAACGGATGAAGTCATTCTTGAATTTCTTGAAAAAAAAGGGGTCACTCACGGCATGTTCCGCTCTTCCGTTGACTGCAGCAGGATTGTCAAAGATATAAGAAAAGAATACAATGATATTATTTGGGTGTCTGCCTATATGGAAGGCACTCGACTGATGATACAGGTAAAGGAGAATCAGGATACGATTGAAACGAAGGAAAAATTGAATCCTCCGGTGGATATTGTGGCTGATAAAGATGGTATTGTCAAAAGCATTATTACTCGGAAAGGTGTACCTATGGTGCACGAGGGAGATGAGGTAAAAAAAGGAGATGTGCTTGTCTCTGGAACAGTGGAAGTTCTGAATGACGCTAAGGAAGTAATCGATTATCAATATCATGAATCCGACGCAGATATTCAAGTTCAGACGGTCATGGAATATGAAGATTCAATGCCGATTACATATGAAGAGAAAAAAATGACCGGTAGAAAGAGATATGCTGTATGGTTTAGGGCAGGTGGGAGAAACTTTACATTAGGAGTGCTTAACAATTCATTTTCACATGCGGTCACTGAGACTTGGGATGAGCAGTGGAAACTGGGAGAACACTTTTGGATGCCATTTTCCGGAGGACTTATCAGGGTACAGGAATATGAACCTCAGAAGAAAAAGCGGGGAGAAAAGGAATATCAACAGCTTCTCACAGCAGATTTTCAGAAATTTTGCCATAATTTAGAGAAAAAAGGGGTTCAAATTTTGGAGAATGATGTTAAAATATACAAGGAGACGGATACGGCGGCCGCAAAAGGGAATCTGACGCTTCTTGCGCCTGCGGGAGAAAAGCAGGCCGGTCAGGAAAAAGAAGTTCCTCAGGCGGACACTGGAGAATCCGGACAGCAGGAAGGAAATTAATAAATGGGAATTCTTGAAACAGTGATTGAAATACCGGCAGAACACGAACGCAATGTCTTTGGGCAGTTCGATGTTTTTGCAAAAAAAATAGAGCGCGCCCTGCACGTTACTTTGATTGCCCGGGACGGTAAGGTGAAGATTCTTGGTGATGAACGCAATGTAGAGCGTGCCAGAGACGTGCTTTTGAATCTTACGGAACTTTCCGGGAGAGGAAATGTGATTCAAGAGCAAAACGTAGATTATATCTTGTCTCTTTCTATGGAAGACAGTGCAGAAGAGGTGCTGGAGATTGATAAGGAGCTTATCTGCCATACACTTCAAGGGAAGCCTATCAAGCCGAAAACACTGGGACAAAAGCGCTATGTAGATGCAATCCGCGACAAGATGATTACGTTTGGCCTGGGGCCGGCCGGGACGGGAAAGACTTATCTGGCTATGGCTATGGCCATCACGGCCTTTAAGAGCAACGAGGTGGGCAGAATCATCCTGACACGTCCGGCGATTGAAGCCGGTGAAAAGCTTGGATTTCTGCCGGGGGACCTGCAGAGTAAAATAGACCCCTATCTACGCCCTCTATATGACGCGCTCTATCAGATCATGGGCGCAGAAAGCTTTATTAAAAATTCGGAGAAGGGTCTGATCGAGGTGGCGCCCCTTGCTTACATGAGAGGGCGGACACTGGACAATGCTTTTATCATATTGGATGAGGCGCAGAATACGACTCCTGCGCAGATGAAGATGTTCTTGACGAGAATCGGATTTGGCTCCAAGGTAGTGATTACCGGTGATTCTACACAGAAGGATCTGCCTTCGGGGCAGATATCCGGGTTGGATACTGCCGTCAATGTGGTAAGAAATATAGAGGATATCAGTATATGTAAACTGACAAGCAGAGATGTAGTGCGCCATCCTCTTGTGCAGAAAATCGTGAAAGCTTACGAAGAATATGAGCAGAAGAGCACACAGAAGAAACCCTATGGTAAAGACAGAAAGAAAAGGAATCGAAAATGAAACTATACTTTGAAGAAGAAGGGGACTTAAAGCTTCCTTTGGACTGTGAGCAGATAGCCGGGGAAGTGGCAGAGGCGGTGCTGGAGTGTGAAGCATGTCCCTATGAGGTTCAAGTCGAGCTGCTTCTGACGATGAATGGAGAAATCCATGAGATGAACCGGGAATTCCGGCAGGTAGACAGGCCTACCGATGTTCTCTCTTTCCCGATGGTAGACTATGAGAAGCCCGCTTTTTTTGAACCGCTGGACACGGATGAAAGTCTTTTCGATCCGGATACCGGGGAATTGTTGCTCGGCAATATTGTGATTTCTAAGGAGAAGGTATTGGAGCAGGCCGAAGAGTACGGCCATTCTCCAAAAAGGGAATATGCTTTCCTAATTGCGCATAGTATGTTACACTTATTAGGTTACGACCATATGGAAGAGAACGAGCGTCGTATCATGGAAGAAAAACAAAAGGCAGTACTTGATGGCTTAGGTATCAGCCGATAACAGTCTGCTGTTCGACGAGGTGCTTTATGGCAAAGAAAAAGAAATCTAAAGGCAGAGGTTTTCTGGTACAGGGTACCATTCTGGCGGCGGCTGGAATTATAACGAAGGTAATAGGCGCCATTTACCGGATTCCTATGCTGAATATAATGGGACTGGAAGGACAGGGGTACTATGACATCGCATTTCAGGTGTATTCGATCGCGCTGTTAATTTCTTCCTACAGTCTTCCCTTGGCAGTTTCCAAACTGGTTTCGGCCAGAATGGCAAAAGGACAGAAGCGCAATGCATTCCGCGTATTTAAAGCGGCCATGATATTTGCTGTTGCGGTAGGGACAGTCATTATGATTGTTGTATTTATCGGTTCAGATGTAATTGCGGATCATGTGATGGGAGCAAAGTTAAGCTCCTATGCACTCAGGGTATTGGCTCCCGGTCTGTTGATCGTGGCCATAATGGGAGTACTGCGCGGATACTTTCAGGGAATTGGTACAATGATTCCCACAGCTATTTCACAGGTATTGGAGCAGATCCTCAATGCGGTAGTGAGTATATTAGGCGCTGCCATGCTCATGGAGTATGGAAAGGGAATTGCCGAGAAGAAGAATAACGAACTTCTAAGTTCTGCGTACTCTGCGGCGGGCGGAACGCTGGGTACGGTGGCAGGCGCCCTGATTGGTCTGGTATTTCTTGTTTTATGTTATGCCGCATACAAAAATATATTAAAACGCCAGCTACGCTCCGATAAAAGTAAACGGCAGGATGAGTACCAGATGCTTTTCAAATTGCTGCTCATAACGATTGCGCCCGTAATTCTCAGCACGGCCATTTACAATGCAAGTAATGTGATCGACAGTGCTATGTTCAACAAGATTATGGGGGCGCAGGGGAAGACAGAAAAATGGTGCGCACGGATGATAGGGAAACTGGGTGAATATTATACACTCTTCAATGTTCCTCTGGCAGTTGCAAATGCGTTGGGCGCTTCCATGATGCCGGGACTTGTGCGGGCGGTAGAAAGCAGAGAGCGCCGTCTCATACATAACCGGATATATATGGCAGTACGTTACACAATGCTGATCGCCATTCCCAGCGCCGTAGGTTTTTTTGTGATAGGAAAGCCGATATTGGACTTTCTCTGGCCAAATGTTGAAAATAGTGTACAGGGAAGAATGCTGATGATTGGAGCTATATCGCTGGTATTTTACTCTTTGTCCACGATAACCAATGCAGTGCTTCAGGGACTGAACCGGATGATGAAGCCGGTGAAAAATGCGACGGTAGCACTTGTCCTGCATATTGTGTCGCTGTTCATTATGCTTGTTGTATTCAAATGGGGAATTTATTCTATTATTGTCAGCAAGATTGTTTTTTCATTGTGCATGTGCATCATGAACTCCCACGACATCAGAGAGGCTGTGGGATATGTGCAGGAGCGTCAGAGAACATACGTCATCCCTGCAATTGCGGCGGCAATCATGGGTGGTGTGGCCTTCGTGCTCAATCTTGTGCTGGATATTTTTATGCCGGGCCGTTTGGCTACCCTGATCGTGCTGATCGTGGCGGTTATCGTTTATGGCGTATGCCTGCTGAAGTTCGGAGGATTGTCCGAAGACGAGCTGCTGTCCATGCCAAAAGGGGCTACGCTCATATCCGTCTGCAAAAAGCTGCACTTATTGAATGACAATTATTATTAAAATCGTATAAATACCGGAAAACAGGTCGATACTGTATACAAAAAGGAGTTGTCCTTATGGAAAAAAAGTACAGTATTGGCCTTTTGCTGGCGGCAGTCGTCTGCCTTGCGACATTAAGCTTTGCTTTTCATGTAGAATATAAATATGATCAGGAGCGGGCCCGCATTGAGGCGGAAGAAGCAAAAAGAAAAGAAGAAGAACAGTCGGTTTCAACTCAAGGAAATGCAGAAAAGGCAGAATGCTATTACCTATTAGAGTTGAACGGTTATGTAGCTGTATACCAAAATGATAAAACGACAGTGTTTGAATATACAAATATAAGGGTATCTGAACTGCCGCAGGAGCTGCAGTCGGAGATAAAGAGCGGGAAAAAGATTGAGACCACAGAAAAATTGTATGGTTTTTTGGAAAATTATTCTAGTTAGGACCAAACAGAAAATCTGGGGTGCGGAGAGGAACAGAAGATATGGATGAAAAAAAGATAGCAAGAATTAATGAACTTTACAGGAAGTCTAAAGCAGAAGGACTGACGGAAGCGGAGAAGAAGGAACAACAGATTTTAAGGCGGGAATATGTAGACGCATTCAAGCAGAATCTCCGGGGGCAGCTGAATAATATTTCAATCAAAGAAAAGGATGGAAGCATTACACATCTGGGTGAAAAATATGGCAGCAAAAAAGGAAATTAGACTGGCAGTTTTAAAAGCGCGCCGGAATCTATCCCAGCAGGAGACTATGGAGAAAAGCAGCCATATCTGTGAGAGCGTTGTATCTCATCCTTGGTTTCAGAAGGCGAAAACAGTTCTTCTCTACATGGATTATAACCGGGAAGTGATGACAGGCCAGATTATCGAAAGAGCGTGGGAACTGGGGAAATGCGTAGGTGTTCCCAAAGTACACGGAAAGACGATGGAATATTATCGTATAGAGTCTTTTGAGGATTTGGAGGAGGGAGCATACGGCATTCGGGAGCCGAGGAAAGAATGCCCCCGCATCCAGACAGAGGGAGCAAAACGGGGGGATATACTGGCGGTAATGCCGGGGGTCGCTTTTGACTCAGAGCGGAATCGAATCGGCTATGGCGGCGGATATTATGACAAGTACTTTGAGAAGAAAGACAATATCAATAAAATGGCCGTTGCCTTTGAACTGCAGATGGTCCCGTGTATCGACGCGGAGGAATTTGACTTAAAACCTGACTGTATTGTCACAGAAAAACAGCTCTACTGCCCGGATTAATCCGGATAGCAGAGCTGTTTTTCTGTGATGTTGGCAAGTACTTTGTCCAAATAATTTTTTGCAGTATATCTGGCCATAGGCAGATTCATATCCAAATAGTTTCCGCAGTCTTTCGCGGATGCGCCGGGTACTTCACCTTGGTAAGCGGCTATAAATGTAAACATTTCCCTCATAAGCGGAAGAAGTTCTTCTGAACGATAATTCCCATAGAGGATAAGATAAAAGCCTGTACGGCATCCCATGGGGCCAAAATAGACGACCTTGTCTCCATATTCTTTGTTGTTCCTTAAAAATGTGGCGCCGAGATGTTCGATTGTATGCACTTCAGCCGTGTTCATGACAGGTTCTTCATTTGGGTTCGTCATGCGGATGTCAAAAGTCGTCAACGTAACACCACCATAGGTGTCCTTTCTTGAAACATATAGACCGGGGACTAACTTGAGATGGTCTATCGTAAAGCTTGTGATTTTTTCCATATACTAACTGTGCGGCGGGCCGCCGCGCTCCTTCCCGTATTATTGGCTCATTAGAACAATAAATATTATATCTGTTATATTTGATAAAAGCAAGGGCACGCTTCACGCAGAAGAAAAAATATGGTACAATACATGAGTGCAATTAAAGGCAATTGCACGTGGCAATGAACGCTGCTTAGCGTAAGAATTTAAGAGGTGTAGATAATGAAAATTTATATGATCAGACATGGTGAAACTGACTGGAATAAAAAACGAAAGTTACAAGGGCAGGTAGATATTCCACTCAATGAGTTCGGGAGACATCTGGCCAGAGAGACTGCCCCGGCGCTCAGGGACATTCCTTTCGCCGCCGTATATACGAGTCCTTTGAGCCGGGCAAAGGAGACGGCAGAGCTTGTTCTGGAAGGCAGGGCCGTTCCTATCATTGAAGAGGCACGGATAATGGAAATGGGCTTTGGCGAGTATGAAGGACTTTGCTGTAATCAGGAGGGATGGAATATTCCGGACCCCGATTTCCGCTATTTTTTTGATGCCCCTGAGAAATATCATCCTCCGAAGGGAGGAGAGACTTTCCAGCAAGTATCTGACCGGCTGGATGACTTTTTGAAAGAGCTGCTGGGAAATAAAAAGCTGCAGGACAAGACGGTGCTTCTGTCCACCCACGGTGCGGCGCTCTGCGGGATTCTCAGACTGATAAAAAGGAATCCCATAGAAAGGTATTGGGACGGCGGTGTGCACAAAAACTGTGCAGTGACGATAGCAGAGGCCGCTGAAGGCGGGATAAGGATTTTGGAAGAAGCAGTGACATACTATAACGATAGTGTATCTGACTGGTAAGCCCTTTTTTTGCATGAATTGCGTACGACCAGCTCGCAGGGAAGCTTGATTTTTAACGCGGCAGCAGGTCCTTCAAGAATGATGTGCTGGAGGACGGCTGCACCGTAACGCCCCATATGGTAGGCCGGCGCGTGGATGGTAGTCAGCGGAGGTACCGTGAATTCCGCAATGCGGATATCATTGAAGCCCATGACAGAGACATCACCGGGGACGGAAAAGCCGTGCTCGCTCAATGCCTTCATTGCCCCCAGGGCAATCGGGTCACTGGCAGCAAAGACCGCAGTGGGAAGCCTGCCGGAATCAATCAGCTCACACATCATCTCATAGCCAGAATCAATCAAAAAGCTGCCTTCTTTCAGGTAGGGACGGTAATTTATCTCATGTTCTTCACAATAATTGATAAAGGCGTTCTTTCGATATTCGGGATAAAGCTGGTTATCGTCCACATACTCCCTCCCGGACAGGAATCCGATATCTTTATGTCCAAGGGAGGTGAGATATTGTAGGCCTTCGGCCACTGCCTGTTCGAAATCCATGGTAATCGTAGATATTTTAGGATTATCCACCGGCATGTCAAGAAATAGAATGGAGGGGTTCAGTTCTTCGAAGAACTGGACTTCTTTTTGGCTGAATTTCCCGATGCATATGAGGCAGTCTACCGTTTTGAGGGCCTCGGCGTAGTTCCGGTCGCTTTTATAGGTTCTTACTATCTGGATATTATGGGCGAAACAGTAGTCTTCGATACCCTGACGTATGAGCAGATAATAACTGTCCTCCAGTTCCTGCTGTGAAGAGAACCACTGTACGATGCCCAGTGTAAAAGCGGCTTTGACAGATGGCCGGTTTCTTTTTATATAGTTTAATTTCTGTGCAGTATCTAATACTTTCTGTCTTGTCTCCGGAGATACATTCAGCGTCTCATCCATGTTCAAGATTCTTGAGACAGCCGCTGTGGAGACATTCGCTATTTTGGCAATGTCTTTTATAGTAGCCATAAGTTTTCCCCCGATTAAAAAGTTTACAAATTTAGTAAATCAGTGTTGTATGTTTACTAAATATATTATATAATTTACTTAACGCAAAAGCAAGTGTAAAGTGAGAAATAACGAAGTATAAAATGGAGGAATTGCCATGAAACAAGTTACTGAGATTATGGAGGAAATGAAGGCAGGAAAGCTCAGGGGACTGCTGGAGGATATCTATGTAGATGCCCATGTTATTCCGGCACAGGAAGCCCGCTATATAAAGGCTATGGAGAAGTTTACTGCATTATTTGGCCCACAGGAAGTAGAAATTTACAGTGCGGCAGGGCGCAGCGAAGTGGGCGGTAATCATACGGACCATCAGCAGGGGATGGTACTGGCTACATCTATCAATCTGGATGTAATCGCAGTTGTCAGTAAAAATGAGGATTCTGCGGTGAGGGTAGTATCGGAAGGCTACAAGATGATTGAATTAAGCGCAGAAGATTTAGAGAAAAGACCGGAGGAGGAAGAGACGTCGATTGGACTGATTCGAGGTGTTCTCCGCGGTTTACGGGACAGGGGATATAAGACGGGAGGATTTAACGCTTATATGACGAGTGATGTGCTGGGTGGCTCGGGCCTGTCTTCTTCTGCGGCTTTTGAGACTGTGATAGGTACTATTGTGGATGGCCTGTATAATGAGATGAGTATCAGCATGGTTGAAATTGCCCAGATAGGTCAATTTGCGGAGAATGTATTTTTCGGCAAACCGAGCGGACTCATGGATCAGATGGCATGCGCGGTGGGAGGGATGATACATATTGATTTTAAAGATCCTGAAAAACCGAAAGTAGAAAAGGTGGATGTGGACTTTGAAGCTTATCATTACAGTCTCTGTATCGTAGATGTCAAAGCATCCCACAGTGATTTGACCTATGCCTATGCTCTGGTGCCGGAGGAGATGAAGAAAGTATGTGATTATTTTGGCAAAAAGCATCTCCGGGAGATTGAGCCAGAGGAGTTTTATACACATATACCTGAAATACGCAAGGTGACGGGGGACAGAGCGGTACTTCGCGCCATCCACTTTTACGGGGATAATGAGCGGGTGCAAAAAGAGGTAGACGCACTGAAGAACGGTGAATTTAAGGAGTTCTTAAAATTAGTAAAAGAATCCGGTGATTCTTCATTCAAATACCTTCAGAATATTTATACGAATGAGGATGTACAGAATCAGAGCATGTCCATCGCTTTGGCTGTGAGTGAGCGGGTGCTCGGCGGACACGGCGTATGCAGGGTGCATGGCGGCGGATTTGCGGGCACGATACAAGTATTTGTAGAAAATGATTTTGTGGAAACTTACCGCAGGGCAATGGATGAGATATTTGGAGCTGGTGCATGCCACGTGCTGAAAGTGCGTAAATATGGCGGACTCAAGGTAATGTAAGTGGTGAATTTGAAGGGAGAAGCATTATGATATACGAAGCAGTAGGAAAGCTTGTACAGTATGGGAAAATGACGGGCCTTGTAAAAAAAGAAGATGAAGTTTATGTGACGAACCAGATTCTGGAAACCCTTGGACTGACCGGATATGAGGCGCCGGAGCTGGGAGAAGAGATGCCGGAACTTGAGAGTGTACTCAGGGAGATTACTGATTATGCTGTAGAGTGTGGGCTGATAGAAGATTCAGTGGTCTACCGTGATTTGTTTGATACAAAGGTGATGGGGAGACTTGTGCCGCTGCCAAGCACTGTGATAGATGAATTCAACAGCCTTTATCAGGAGGGCCCCAAAGCGGCTACGGACTATTTCTATAAGCTGAGCCAAGACAGCGATTACATACGGAGATACCGGATTAAGAGAGACCAAAAATGGATAACGTCCACACCTTATGGGGACATGGAAATTACAATCAATCTGTCCAAACCGGAAAAGGATCCAAAGGCGATTGCCGCAGCGAGAAACGCCAAGGCAAGCGGTTATCCAAAGTGCCTTCTCTGTAAGGAGAACGAGGGTTATGCCGGGCATGTCAGTCATCCGGCAAGGCAGAACCACCGTGTCATCCCTATTACCATAGCGGGAAAGGACTGGGGATTCCAGTATTCACCTTACGTGTATTATAATGAACATTGTATTGTCTTTAACGGCGAACATGTCCCGATGAAGATAGAAGAGGCGGCATTTGCTAAGCTTTTAGACTTTGTGAGCCAGTTCCCCCACTATTTCGTAGGCTCCAATGCAGACCTTCCTATTGTAGGCGGCTCCATTTTAAGCCATGACCATTTTCAAGGGGGAAATCATGAGTTCGCAATGGCGAAGGCACCGGTTATACGGACATGTACGATTCATGGATTTGAGGATGTGGAGGCGGGCATCGTAAAATGGCCTATGTCAGTCATCCGCCTCAGAAGCAAGGAGACAGGGCGTTTGGTCAAAACAGCCGCACATATATTGGAAGTGTGGAGAGGATATACGGACGAAGCGGCATTTATCTATGCTGAGACAGACGGGGAGCCACACAATACGATTACGCCGATTGCCCGTATGAAGAATGGAATGTATGAATTGGATCTCGTGCTCCGCAATAATATTACAACGGAAGAACATCCAATGGGCGTGTATCACCCACATGCAAATCTGCATCATATCAAGAAAGAGAATATTGGACTCATTGAAGTCATGGGGCTTGCCGTTCTTCCGGCCCGCCTAAAGACAGAGATGGAACGACTGGCAGATGCGATGCTCACCGGAAAAGATATCTACTCTGATGAAATGCTTGAAAAACATGGGGCATGGGCAGAGGAGATTCTGAAAAAGTATGAGCATATCACAGAGGATACTATCATGGATATTCTCCATGAAGAAATTGGGCTGGTATTTAACCAAGTGCTGGAAGACGCTGGAGTCTATAAACAGACTGAGGAGGGACAGAGAGCGCTGGATCGCTTTATTGCTTCACTATAATCTGCGGGGTTAAATACAAGGTATAGGATATGAGTACGGAATATAAAAAGTACAGGGGATTAACAGAAAAGGAAATAAGTGAGCGTATTCAGGCGGGAAAGGTAAATGGGGTGCAGAAAGGCCCGCTGAAAACGGAACGCGAAATTGTGACAAGCCATATAGTGACTTACTTTAATATTCTGAATCTTTTTCTGGGTTCTTTGATTTTTATGACAGGGAAGTTCGTAAATGCGGCCTTTTTGATGGTGGTCGTGCTGAATTCCCTGATTGGTATCATTCAGGAATTAAAGGTAAAGCGCTTGATAGATAAGCTGTCGGTCTTGACTGCAGTGAAGGTGTCCGCGATAAGGGACGGCGAAGTCCGGGAGATTAAAGTGGAGGAGATTGTGCTGGATGATCTCCTCCTGCTTGAGGGCGGCGTCCAGATATGCAGCGATTGCAGTGTTGTGGAATCCCGTGGAATGGAGGTCAACGAATCCATGCTGACCGGTGAATCGGTTCCGGTCAAAAAAAAGCCGGGGGACAAACTGTTGTCCGGCAGTTATCTGACATCCGGTACAGGGGTTGGAAGGGTCATCCATGTGGGGGATGAGAACTATGCACAGGCTCTGACCATGAAGGCAAAGACAAAGAGAAGGGCTTCATCGGAAATGCAGGACACCATCAAGCAGGTTATCAAGGCGGTAAGCATTATGATCATACCCGTGGGAATCCTGCTTTTTATAAGCCAATATGCCGTGGGCGGCCTTACCGTCAATGAATCGGTTGTCAAGACCGTGGGCGGAGTGATTGGGATGGTTCCGGAAGGGCTGGTGCTTCTCACCAGTGTGTCATTTGTCTTGGGCGTGGGACGTCTTGCCCGGAAGAGAGCGCTCGTTCAGGAGATGGAAGCTGTGGAAGCATTAGCCAGAGTGGACGTTTTGTGTCTGGATAAGACTGGCACAATCACGACTGGTGAGCTGGCCGTGGAGCGGTTGATACCGGAAAAAGGGATATCCATTGTAGATATGCGCAGAGTTATGAACGCTATGTCTTTTGCATTTGATGATATCAATCCCACACAGGAGGCATTGATGCGGTGCTTTCAGAATACGGGGGAATGGAAGACAGTCGAGACCATCCCCTTTTCACCGGAACGGAAATACCGCGCCGCCACGTTCGAAGGGCAGGGAAGCTTTGTGCTTGGTGCTCCTGAATTTTTTATGGATGCCACGGAGGAACTCTATCTGGAAGCTCTTAGTTATGAGGAAAACGGAATGCGGGTCCTGTTTCTGGGTACATGCGACCGTATCGACAAGGAGACGGGAGAGGTCTTTGGCGTCGGAAGTTTTGGACTTATCGTGCTATCGGATGTAATACGCCCTGAGGCGGAGGAGACATTTCAATACTTTAAGGAAAATGATGTCCGTATCATAGTTATTTCCGGGGACAACCCAGTCACGGTATCTAAAATCGCGGAAAAAGCCGGAGTCCAAGGAGCGGCAAGCTATGTAGATGCCTCCAGCCTGCCTGATAAGCCGGAGGAATTGGAAAGCGTCATCAGCCAATATGCCGTATTTGGCAGAGTCACGCCGGAACAAAAGCAGCATATCATACGTGGATTCCAAAATAACGGCCATACGGTAGGCATGGTAGGGGATGGTGTCAATGACGTGCTGGCCATCAAGGATGCAGACTGTGGTATTGCCATGGCGGCAGGGAGCGAAGCCGCGCATCAGGCCGCGCATATTGTCCTTCTGGACTCAGATTTTTCTTGTATGCCGGAGATAGTCCGGGAGGGCAGGATGATTATAGGGAGTATAGAGCGGGTCAGCGCACTGTACCTCACAAAAACATTATACTCGTCACTTTTGTGCGTCATATTTATCTTGATTTCAAGGGCTTATCCGTTCATACCAATTCAGCTTACTCTTATCAGCACGATAACGATAGGAATACCTAGTTTCATCTTGACGCTGGAACAGACAGAGTCGGTCAGTAAGGAAGGTTTTTTGCCCCATATCATGCAGATATCTCTGCCGGCCGCTCTTACGATGGCTGTCGCAATGGGAGCGATTCAGATACTGCACTATTTTCTGCATTTTACGCCGGAAGTTCTCTCCACGTACAATCTGCTGGTCGGAGGGACGGTAGGATTGACTGTGCTCTACAGAGTCTGCCGACCGCTGAACCGTCTGCGGGGGCTTTTATTGGGAGTGCTGGCAGCAGGATTCTTCTTCAGTGTGGTGGGATTCAAGCCTCTCTTGAGCATTGCGAATCTTTTGCAGCTGGACATGATATGGGTTCTTCCTATTATTGTGGGCAGTATGGCGATGGCACAGGGACTTGCTCATATGGCGGAGAAGATATATCTATATAGGAAGCGGAGGAACGTGGATGATAAAAAAACGTGCAGACATAAATAATCTGCACGTTTTACTTTAATTATCTTCTTCTTCCATAATGTAAGTTTGACGTTTTCTCGCCATCTCATCACTGGCAAGGTATTCATCATAAGTTGTGATTTTATCGATCATATGGCCGCCCGGCATAAATTCCATAATCCGGTTGGCAGTAGTCTCCACAATCTGGTGGTCACGGGAGGCAAAGAGGAGAACGCCCGGGAATTTCTTCATACCATTGTTGAGGGCGGTAATCGCCTCCATATCAAGGTGGTCGGTAGGCTCGTCAAGAATTAAGACGTTTGCCCCTGAAATCATCATTTTTGACAACAGACACCGAACCTTCTCACCGCCTGAAAGAACCTTGACTTTTTTAAGCCCGTCCTCTCCGGCAAAGAGCATCCTTCCGAGGAAGCCCCTCACATAGGTCACGTCCTTTTCCTCTGAATACTGGGTGAGCCATTCCACGATAGTATCTTCATTGGAAAACTCATGGCTGCTGTCTTTTGGAAAATACGCCTGCGTAGTCGTGACGCCCCATTTATAACTGCCCTCATCCGGCTCCATCTCACCGGTAAGTATTTTAAAGAACACGGTTTTTGCAAATTCATTGCCGCCAACGAAAGCGACTTTGTCTTCACGGTTCAAAGTGAAAGAGATGTTGTCCAGTACCTTTACACCGTCGATCGTCTTAGAGATGCCGTCCACGGTCAGGACTTCGTTGCCTATCTCTCTGTTCGGTTTAAAATCGATATAAGGATACTTACGGCTGGACGGGCGTATCTCATCCAGCTGGATTTTCTCCAGAGCACGTTTTCTGGATGTGGCCTGTTTTGATTTAGAAGCGTTGGCGCTGAACCGGGAGATGAACTCCTGAAGTTCTTTGATTTTTTCCTCTTTCTTTTTATTCGCCTCTTTCATCTGGCGGATGAGCAGCTGGCTTGACTCGTACCAGAAATCATAATTTCCCGCATAAAGCTGAATCTTGCCGTAGTCGATATCCGCAATCTGGGTACAGACTTTATTTAAGAAATACCGGTCATGGGATACCACGATAACGGTATTGTCAAAATTAATAAGGAATTCTTCCAGCCAGGCAATAGCGTCAAGATCCAAGTGGTTCGTAGGTTCGTCCAACAGAAGAATATCCGGATTACCAAAAAGGGACTGTGCCAAGAGAACTTTGACTTTCTGCGCTCCCGTCAGGTCTTTCATCATTTTCAGATGAAGGTCTGTGTCGATTCCAAGTCCGTTTAAAAGAGACGCTGCATCTGATTCCGCTTCCCAGCCGTTCATGGAGGCAAATTCACCCTCTAATTCGCTGGCCTTGATGCCATCCTCATCGGTAAAATCCTCCTTCGCGTAGATAACTTCTTTTTCCTTCATAATTTCATAAAGACGGGCGTTTCCCATAATTACGGTGTCCAGAACAGGATACTCGTCGTATTTAAAGTGATCCTGCTGCAGGAAGGAGAGGCGCTCTCCGGGAGTAATGATGACATCCCCCTGCGTAGGCTCAAGCTGCCCTGATAAAATTCTTAAAAATGTAGACTTCCCGGCGCCGTTGGCACCGATTAAGCCATAACAGTTTCCTTCGGTAAATTTAATGTTCACGTCTTCGAATAGTGCTTTTTTCCCGACTCTTAAAGTGATATTACTTGTACTGATCATAGAGGTTCGCTCCTTATTTCACTCTTACTTATTATTTATGGCGTTATGCATGCTCACCCGCATATAGTAACACGCCTATTTGATTTTAGCAAGACAGGAATACAAAGTTGTGCTATACTGGACGCATAGCATTTTGACCATGAAAGGAGCGGTTTGATGATAGAAGCAGGTTTGGTCTTAGAGGGGGGAGCCACACGGGGAGTCTTTACCTCCGGGGTCTTGGATTACCTGATGGAGCGGGAGATATATCTGTCCCATGTTGTCGGAGTATCCGCTGGTTCTTGCAATGCAGTGGACTATTTGTCCAGACAGCCCGGCAGGACGAGGGATTGTATGATACACAGGGGCAAAGAATATGATTATTATTACGGGCTGAAGGATTTTGTCAAGGAGCGGAGCCTTCTGGATATGGATATGATTTTTGACAAATACCCGAATGAAGTGTTCCCTTTTGATTTTGACACTTATTTTAAGTCAGACATGCAGTGCGAGATCGTAGTGACTAACTGTGTGACTGGCAAGGCTGAATACTTGACGGAGGGCAGTGACCCGCAGAGGCTCATGATGCTCTGCAGGGCGTCCAGCAGTATGCCTTTAGTATGCCCGGTGGTGAAGATTGACGATGTGCCATATTTGGACGGTGGATTAGCTGACTCGGTACCCGTACAGCATGCAATAGAAACGGGGCCGAAGAAAACCGTAGTCATTTTGACCCGGCCTAAAGGATACCGGAAAAAGCCGGTGTCAAAAAGTACAGCAAGATTATACCGTACACTTTATAGAAATTATCCGGCGCTGGTTGAGACTTGTATAAAAAGAAATGAAAAATACAACGAAGAGATGGCATATATCGAAGCGCTGGAGGAGGAAGGCAGCATCTTTGTCCTGCGGCCGCACATGAGGCCGGTGTCAAGGCTGGAGAAGGATTTCGAGAAGCTGCTGGCGTTTTACCACCATGGATATCGCATGATGGGATTAAAATATCATTCATTGATGGAATATCTGGAAAAATAAAAGGAGGCAGGCTTTATGTATTTAAAAGAACACACTATATCTACTCAACATGCGCAGCAGATGTCAAAAATCACCAACATGATACGGGAAGACATACAGGAAAGCGGTGTTAAGGAGGGGACAGTGCTTGTGTTTTCCCCACATACTACGGCTGGATTTACAATCAACGAAAATGCGGACCCGGATGTGGTGCACGACATGCTTCTTGGATTCGATAAAGTATTTCCCACAGAGCAGCCTTATTACCGGCATATGGAAGGAAATTCGCATGCACATATGAAAACTTCTTTGGTGGGGCCTTCCCAGACTCTGATTATACACAAAGGTGAGATTATTTTTGGCATCTGGCAGGACTTGTACTTTTGCGAGTTCGACGGCCCTAGGAACCGTAAGTTCTATGTTAAGATTGTTGAGGGGTAAGACAGATGAATATGAATGAATCCATTTTGCTGGACTTTATGAGCCTCTGCGAGCGTTTAAAATGCAATACCCGCCATTCTTGGACGTCAACAGGGAGACATGAGAGTGTGGCGGAGCACAGCTGGCGGCTGTGCGTGTTCGCCTGGCTCATGAAGGAGCAGTTTCCCGAGCTGGATATAGAGCGGGTGATGATGCTTTGCCTCTTTCATGATTTGGGGGAAGCCGTCACAGGGGACGTTCCTTGTTTTGAAAAGGGAGAAGAGGACTGTCTGAAAGAAGAAAACGCGTTGGAGGCCATTGCAGAGATGCTGCCAGAAACGTATTGTCAAGAGCTGAAGGGAATGTTCAAGGAAATCTCAGAGAACTGTACCCCGGAAGCCCGGCTGTTTCATGCACTGGATAAGATGGAAGCAGTTATCCAGCACAATGAGGCGCCTGTCAGTACGTGGCTGCCGCTGGAGCACGAACTCCAGCTTACATATGGGACTAGTCAGGCCGAGGACTTTCCTTTTACCAAATCGCTGAGAGAACGGATAAGACAGGATTCTCTCAATAAGATGGCAGAGGAGAAGCACTGACGGCTATACATAATTGGTCTCCATGAGACACAGCCCGAGGGCAGGGCTGGGTGCGCTGCACTTCGATGTCCCTTCTAAGATAGCTGTGATATCTTCTGGAAAACGTTTCCCGGTTCCGATATCTAAAAGGGTGCCTACGATCAACTGGGGCATAAGGCGCAGAAAGCTGTCTGCACAAATGTAAAGATGCAGCTGACTGCTGGATTCCGATGTATAGAGTACAAGCTCAGAGATAGAGCGCACGGTTGATTTTTTATTCTTTCCGGCCGAAAAACAGGCAAAATCATGAGTGCCGCACAGCTGGCGGGCCGCAGCCTCAATGGCCTTCGTATGAAGCGGAGCCGGAAAATGAAGCGCGTATTTTCCGGTGAAAATATCCGGTACACGTCCGGTGTCGAGAAGATAGGTGTAAGCACAGGATTTTAAATTCAAGGCTGCGTGAAAGCGGGAGGGCATCTCGGAAATTCCGGTAACCGCAATATCCATGGGAAGATTGCGGTTCAGGGCAGTTTTAAGCTCCCGCAGTGAAAGAGGAGTGTCGGTCAGAAAGTGGACTGTCTGGGCGGTGGCGTGGACACCGGGGTCGGTCTTGACAGCGCCTGTCAAATCAACCTCCTTGCCCGTGACGCGCAGAAGAGCTTCCTGAAGTTTATAAGAGATGGTCTTGCCGGAATCACGCCGGGTGAATCCTTGATAGCGGGTACCATCATATTCAATAAGCAATTTTATATTACGCATAAAAATATCCTTTCCGGTTAAATATAATACATATGTGCAATGCAATTGCCTTTAATTGCACGTATGTGTAATTATTATACCATAAATACCAGATGGATAAAAGAAACAGAGGTGACAAAATGACAGAGAGAAAAGTGGCTGATTCCCTTGTGGAAA
This sequence comes from Bariatricus massiliensis, assembly GCF_900086725.1. Lineage (GTDB taxonomy): Bacteria > Bacillota > Clostridia > Lachnospirales > Lachnospiraceae > Allocoprococcus > Allocoprococcus massiliensis. The sequence continues at coordinate 691,223 of NZ_LT574836.1, forward strand.
CTATACATATGGTCAGGCCCCAGCACCTGAATTCTGCCGGGCGGCTGTTCGGCGGCACACTGATGCAGTGGATTGATGAGGTGGCCGGACTCGTAGCTAAAAGACATACACATATGAACATCACTACGGCATCCGTAGACAATCTGAATTTTCTGCGCAGTGCATTTCAGAAAGATGTTGTCGTGTTGATAGGAAAGATGACATATGTAGGACGTACTTCCATGGAAGTGCGTGTGGATACGTATGTAGAAAGTATGGACGGTGTCAGAAAGCCCATCAACCGGGCCTATGTGACACTTGTAGCGTTGGGGGAGGACGGCAACCCCACAGAAGTTCCGAAGCTCATCACGGAGACTCCGGGTGAAAAAATGGAGTGGGAAGGTGCGCTGAAGAGGAGAGAGATGCGTGACTTGAGGCGTAAGGAAGGATTTTAACTCCTTCCTTTTCTGCCCCCGTTTTTCTGCATATTCTGTACCATCTGTACCATATTATCAATCTGTGCGCATTCTTGAGGGGATTTTCCTTCTTTGAGAATGTCGAGAATCAGAGACACTTCGCCGGGGGTGAATTGAATCCCCTTTTTATTGGCACTGGTTATCAGATTCATCATGACGGGAGCCAGAGACTTCCCATTCTTCCCTTTCGTCTGCTGGGCTGCCGCTTTGATCAGCTCCAGTTTCACAGGGTCCAGATTCTTCATTGCCGGATTGTTCATCCATTCGTTCATTGTTATCCGTCCTTTCTGACTGAAATGCGTTCATCATATCGAACATTGATTGTTGTTCGGGCGTCAGCATCTGCTTAGCCATCTCCGAAAAATCCATGCCTCCTGCTGAAAAACCACCATTTCCGTTGGAACTATCCCCAGCAGCATTCATTACTTCCATCATACTCATAACCTGAGCAAACATATCCATAGTCTGGCCTGCATCCTCAGGGAGGTAAGGCCCCAAATCCTGAAGCATGGATGCGAGTGTGAACTCTTTTTGCCGCAGCCGCCCTCTGCGGCTATGATAATAAGGAGGTTGGAAATAGTAAATGGCATTCTGAAATTCCGAAAATTTGGCATACATGCCCGCCATACGCTGAAAATCGGGCGGCATATAGGGAAGCATCAGTTTAAGCATCTGAATAGCTTCATTTGTCACCATCATATCAAAAGGTGTCATTTTTAAAGGCGGTCTCTTTTCCATATATACTCTCCGATACAGCGTTATAAATATATATGTGCCATGATGCTGATTTATGAAAACAGCATATACTGAAATGAGAGAATGAAACAGGTGAAAATCATGAACAGAACAATTATTATCGAAGGAAATTCGGTATATGAGCTGGATGAAAACTGTATGCTGAAGAAACACTGCAAATCTGCGGAAGAGAAAAAAGAGAAGAAAAGATTGGTGGATGTTCCAGATGAAAAAGAAGAGAAACGCTAGATGATATAGAAAATGGGGATGCCTTAAGGCATCCCCATCTTAGATTACTGCGTATTAGCAGCCACATCCACAGCCATTGCCGCATCCGTTGTTGCCAAATCCACCACAGCAGCACAGAAGCAGTAAGATAATCCAGATACAGCTGTCGTTTCCGCCGCAGTCATTGCCGCCAAATCCGCCGCCGCATCCGCCGCAGCAGAAGAGAAGGATAATAATCCAGAGACAGGAAGACATCCCGCCGCCGCATCCACAGTTTGATGCGCTATTCTCGCATCCACATCCACAGTTTGTTGCACTTAAATCACTCATGTTAATAGCCTCCATTGGGTTTCTTTACACTTCATCATATGTAGCACAGCTTGCCAGTGTTTCCATATTTTAAACATTTTTCTATCTTTCTGAATATCTTAAAACAAAAAGGATATAAAATGAAAGAATTAAAGAAGACAATCCACTACTGGTGTCCTGATGTAATAGATAGGAAATTTACGGGAAGGGGGATTGCCATCGCTGTACTAGATACGGGAATCCAGCCCCATCCCGATCTTGCGGCGCATATTTCAGCCTGGAAAGATTGTGTGAATGGAAGGGAGCATCCCTATGACGATAACGGACACGGAACGCATGTGGCCGGCATCCTTGCCGGTGACGGACGTTGTATGAGAGGGATGTATGCAGGGATGGCGCCCGATGCAAGGCTGATATCCGTAAAGGTTCTCAATGAAAAAGGAGACGGAAGGATAGATCAAGTCATTCAAGGGATACGTTTTATCTTGGAGCAAAAGGAGCGCCTGAGAATACGTATTGTCAATATCTCTATTGGAACTCTGCCGCACCCACAAAACAAAGGAGAGCAAAATTTATTGTTCTGGGTGGAAAAAATGTGGGATGCGGGACTGGTGGTCGTGGCTGCGGCAGGGAATCTGGGGCCGGAGGAAGGGAGTATCACACTGCCCGGAATCAGCAGAAAAGTCATTACAGTCGGCGCCGATGTACCCGCCGGTGTCAGACGAATGTATTCAGGATGTGGGCCGACCGTCGAGTGTGTAAAAAAACCGGATGTGACAGCTCCGGGACTGGGGATATACTCCTGTAATCACCTATATCCAAGACGCAGCAGAATGCCTTATATTAAAAAAAGCGGCACTTCTATGGCAACGCCGGTCGTATCAGGGGCGGCAGCACTTTTGCTTGAGAAGTACCCGGATATGAGCAATACGGAGGTGAAGCTAAGGGTTTGGAATGGGTGTGAAGATATGGGGCTGCCGGAAAATCAACAGGGACACGGCAGGATTCATATACAGAAACTATTGGCATAAAATTCAATATGTAATTGGTAATTTTATTGACAAGGATTGAATTTAAGGTGATAATAGAGTCGTAACAGAAATTTACGTTTAGGAGAAGCAAAAGGGATGCAAGGGCGGAACACGATTCTAATAGTAGATGATCAGGAAGTCAACCGTATGATACTAGCGGAGACTTTCCGAGAACAATATAAGCTTGCGGAAGCCATAAATGGCGAGGAGGCACTTCAATATATTTATGACCATGAAGATGAATTAGCGGCTATTCTGCTGGACATTGTGATGCCCAAGCTGGATGGTTTCCAAGTGATGGAACGACTGGAAGCCGATGGGATAGTAAGGCGTATTCCAGTCTTCTTCATCACAGCCGCCGACTCTCATGATACAATTATACGGGGATATAATATGGGAGTGGTGGATGTCATCAGTAAACCTTTTTTTCCTGAATTTATTCAGCGCCGTATCGGGAATGTCGTGGAATTGTACCAGACAAGGGAGAAGCTGAAGGATATCGTTGACCGTCAGGTCGTTGAACTGCAGAAGCAGGCTGACAAGCTGAAAAAGCAGGCAGATGAACTGCAGCATGTCAACAGTTCAATCATTGAGATGCTCAGTACTATCATCGAATTCCGTGACTGCGAATCGGGGGAACATGTCAAGCGGATACGGGATATTACGAGTATGCTTCTTGACTGTGTGACTAAATTTTACCCAGAGTACCAGATAGAAGAAGAGCAGATTCCTCTGCTTTGTGATGCGGCAGTCATGCACGATGTTGGTAAGATTTCTATTCCCGATTCTATTTTGAAGAAACCGGGCAGACTTACCAAAGAAGAATTTGAATTGATGAAAGAGCATACTATCAAGGGATGCGACATATTGGACAGTATCCCGAATATCAAGGACAGTGAGCTATATAAGTACTGTTATGATATTTGCCGTCATCATCATGAGCGCTGGGATGGCAATGGTTACCCGGACCGGCTGAAAGGGGATGAAATATCTATCCAAGCTCAGGTAGTGTCCCTTGCCGATGTCTACGATGCGCTTGTGAGTGAACGTGTATATAAGAGCGCCTACTCACATGAAAAGGCAGTACAGATGATTTTGAATGAAGAGTGCGGGGTATTTAATCCTAAACTTCTCACCTGTTTCCAAAAGATAGCAGACCAAATCAATCTGAGTTTATATAAGCAGCAATAAAAGAAAAAAGATTGTCAAGAAAAAACACTTGACAGTCTTTTCCTTTTGTTATATGATAACACAGGTGATAAATGATGGACGAAATACTGAAACAGACATTATTATATGATTTCTACGGAGAACTTCTGACGGAGCATCAGAAGGAGATATATGAGCAGGCTGTCCTTGAGGACTACTCTTTAAGTGAGATTGCGAAAGAGGCCGGAATCAGCCGTCAGGGAGTGCATGATATGATTAAGCGGTGCACGAAGACTCTGGAAGGGTATGAGGAAAAGCTTCATCTGGTAGAAAAGTTTGTGTCTGTAAAACAAAAGGTCAGTGAGATAGATGAATTGCTGGAGAACTATGAGCATCAGGATGAAAAAGACTTGATTGCAAAAGTAAAGCGAATATCCGGCGAGATAATAGAGGAGTTATAATATGGCGTTTGACAGTTTAACAGAAAAACTTCAGAATGTTTTTAAGAACCTCCGGAGCAAAGGGCGGCTCACCGAAGATGATGTGAAGGCGGCGCTGCGAGAAGTAAAGATGGCGCTTTTGGAGGCGGATGTTAACTTCAAGGTAGTAAGGAGTTTTATCAAAGATGTTCAGGAGCGCGCAGTCGGGCAGGATGTGATGAACGGTCTTAATCCCGGACAGATGGTCATTAAGATTGTGAATGAAGAGCTGGTCCGCCTGATGGGGTCTGAGATGACGGAGATTAAGCTCCAGCCCGGAAGTTCTAAAACTGTCATTATGATGGCGGGCCTTCAGGGAGCAGGTAAAACGACCACGACAGCAAAACTTGCTGGCAAGTTCAAGCTCAAGGGCAAGAAGCCGCTGCTGGTAGCCTGTGATGTCTACCGTCCGGCGGCAATCAAGCAGCTTCAGATCAACGGGGAAAAGCAAGGCGTGGAAGTGTTTTCCATGGGAGACAAGCAGAAACCTGCCGACATTGCCAAAGCGGCGCTTGAACATGCCGCGAAGAATGGCAACAACCTGATTATTCTTGATACGGCGGGGCGTCTGCATGTGGATGAAGAGATGATGGAAGAGCTGCAGGACATCAAGAATGCCGTGGAAGTCCATCAGACGATTCTTGTAGTCGATGCCATGACCGGTCAGGACGCGGTCAACGTAGCAGAGAATTTTAATCAAAAGATTGGCATAGACGGTGTCATTGTGACAAAATTAGACGGTGATACCAGAGGCGGTGCGGCGCTTTCAATTAAAGCAGTCACCGGCTGTCCCATACTTTATGTTGGTATGGGAGAGAAGCTTTCTGATTTGGAGCAGTTTTATCCGGACAGAATGGCTTCCAGAATACTGGGCATGGGCGATGTCTTAAGCCTCATTGAAAAAGTCGGTGAGGAGATTGACGAAGAACAGGCCAGAAAGATGACAGATAAGCTCAAAAAGGCACAATTCGATTTTGAGGATTATCTGGAGAGTATGAAGCAGATGCGCAAGATGGGCGGCTTTGGCAGTATCCTTGGGATGATGCCGGGGATGGGCGCCATGGGCGGCAAAGGAAAGATGCCCGATATCGACGCGGATGATGCGGAGCAGAAGATGGCGAGAGTGGAATCCATTATTTATTCCATGACAATCAAGGAACGCCAGAATCCCGATTTGCTCAACCTATCCAGAAAGCGTAGAATTGCGGCGGGCGCCGGCGTTGACTTGGCAGAAGTGAACCGGACGGTGAAGCAGTTCGAACAGATGCGAAAGATGATGAAGCAGTTCCCCGGGATGATGGGAGGCAAAGGTGGTAAGAAAGGCAAGTTCAGACTTCCTTTTTAACACATAGATAATCAAGAGAGAAAGAGGTGAAATAAAATGGCAGTAAAAATCAGATTAAAAAGAATGGGACAGAAAAAGGCTCCTTTCTATAGAATCGTTGTAGCTGACGGCAGAGCTCCGAGAGACGGTAAATTTATCGAAGAAATCGGTACTTATGATCCGACTCAGAATCCAAGCGTATTCAAAGTGGACGAAGAGGCAGCTAAGAAATGGTTAAACAACGGTGCTCAGCCTACAGAAGTAGTTGGCAAGATTTTTAAAGCAGCAGGTATTGAGAAATAGGCTGCTTCGCGGAGGTGCGAGTGATGAAAAATTTAGTAGAAGTAATTACAAAAGCACTGGTAGATGATCCTGCGAGTGTGGTAGTTACAGAGAAACAGGAAGGCAGGACCACGGTTGTCGAAGTACATGTCGCAGATAACGACATGGGGAAGGTAATCGGAAAACAAGGCCGAATTGCAAAAGCAATCCGTTCCGTTGTGAAAGCCGCTGCGGCGAAGGAAGATAAGAAAGTCGTAGTTGAAATTATGCAATAAGCAGTCAAAGAAGATGAAACGCAGGTAAGTGTAAATTTATCTGCGTTTTGTGCACTCATGGGATATGTGAAAGGATTTAGGAGAATGTCAAAGGAACAATATTTGCAGGTGGGCGTAATCACCGCCACACACGGCATCAAGGGAGAGGTCAAGGTGTTTCCGACAACAGATGATGCCGCACGCTTCAAAGTGCTGAAAGAAGTGATTTTGGATACGGGAAAAGAGCAGATTCCGCTGGAGATAGAAAATGTTAAGTTCTTCAAACAATTTGTTATTCTAAAATTTAAGGGAATCGATAATATAAATGATATAGAGAAGTACAGAAAGATGCCGCTGCTTGTCACGAGAGAAGATGCAGTGGAACTGGAAGAAGACGAGTATTTTATTACAGATATGATAGGGATGCAAGTGCTGAGTGAGGACGGTAAAAACTTTGGTATCCTCCGCGACGTGATGGAGACCGGAGCAAATGATGTCTATGTGATTGACAGCGATGAGCACGGGGAAGTACTTGTCCCGGCCATACACGAATGTGTGTTGAATGTGGATATTGAAAAGCGGGAGATGCATATACATCTTCTAGAAGGATTACTGTGACAGAGAGGATAAATCATGAGGTTTTATATAATGACACTATTTCCGGAAATGGTACTTGGCGGATTGAATACCAGCATTACCGGCCGGGCGGTCCAGAAGGGGCTTCTGGATATCCAAGCCTTAAATATCCGGGACTATGCCTTTAATAAGCACAGCAGTGTGGACGATTACCCTTATGGAGGAGGAGCGGGCATGCTGATGCAGGCAGAGCCGGTATATCAGACTTATTTGGCGGTCTGTCAAAAGATAGCGGAGGCCAGAGGCACCGCAGGGCAGGCAGAACCTGCTTGTTCAGACAATGAACTGCCCCGGCCACGGGTGGTCTATCTGTCGCCGCAGGGAAAGCCATTTCATCAGGCCATGGCGGAAGAGTTTGCAAAGGAGGAAGATTTAGTACTGCTTTGCGGACACTACGAAGGAATCGATGAACGGGTGTTGGAAGAAATTGTGACAGATTATGTTTCGGCAGGGGACTATGTGCTGACAGGAGGGGAACTGCCCGCTATGATGATGGTGGATGCAATTTCCAGATTAGTGCCCGGCGTTCTTCACAATGACGTGTCTGCAGAATTTGAAAGTTTTCAGGATGACTTGCTTGAATACCCTCAGTATTCCAGACCTGAGATTTGGCATGACAAACAAGTGCCATCCATCCTTCTTTCCGGACACCACGCCAATGTGGAGAAATGGAGAAGAGAACAATCGGTTATCCGTACTGCTAAATGGCGGCCGGATTTACTTGAAAAAGCCCATCTCACAGAAGCGGAGAAACTGTTGGTAGATGCAGTACAGAATGAACAAGCAGATAATACCGGTAAATAACGAATCTTTCGAGTGAATAATTTGTAAATATATGGAATTGGCAGTTATTTTCAGTGATTAGTGAACAAAAGATATTGAAAGTATGATATAATTAGCCAAAGAGGCGGGATATATTTTTGCAGTTTTCCCCGCGTTTGAAAGGAGGGTTCGTTATGTTTATTCCGAAAATTGAAAGTATGAGGAGAGCGATAGAAAAAAGTAGATACACGGTTGCTCTCTGTGGCTCCGGCATCATGGAAGAATGTGGTTATATTGTTCTGAAAAAGCCGGACAGAGCTTATGAGATAGAAACGAAGTACGGGGTGTCACCGGAATACATATTTACAGATTCATATTATAGTACCAGAACGGATAAATTCTTCGAGTTTTACCGGAATGAGGTTCTGAAAGATATTGAGCCGCCGGAGACATCTTACAGGCTGGCAGCGATGGAGCGGGCGGGCAGACTGAACTGTATTATCACAAGTAATTTGTATGAGCTGGCTCAACGGGCGGGCTGCCGTAATGTCGTCAATATGCATGGCAGTATCTATCAGAACAGATGCAACCATTGTGGGCGTGAATATTCAGTGGACTATATTAAAAATTCTAAGAGAGTTCCGCTCTGTGAGAGCTGCGGCTCTGTAATTCGTCCTAAAGTTGCATTTTTCGGAGATATGCTTGACGGCAGATTGATTGCCAGAACGGCCGGAGAAGTAGAACGTGCGGATGTCCTGCTGGTGCTGGGCACTACGCTGGATTCAGATGTGTTTGGCAATTACATCAAATATTTTAACGGTAGCAAGATGATCATTGTCCATAAAGAGGAACATTTAAAAGATAAAATGGCCGATATCGTCATCTATGATACTCCGGGCAATGTGCTTGCACAGTTAGGATATTAGAGGAAAAGCTTGTAAAAATACTTGCAAATACTGTAGCTTTGTGGTAAAATAGGGCATGTTGTGAGATAAAAGAGATGGTCCTCTGGTACTGACACAGTATTAAGAACGTCAAAATAACAAGGAGGTCACACACATGAACGAGATTATCAGAAACATCGAAGCTGCACAGCTGAAAGAAAATGCACCGGAATTCAATGTTGGTGATACTGTAAAAGTTTACGGTAAAATCAAAGAAGGAAACCGCGAAAGAATTCAGGTTTTCGAAGGAACAGTCCTTAAAAAACAGGGCGGTGGAGCAAGAGCTACATTTACGGTAAGAAAGAATTCTAATGGAATCGGCGTAGAAAAGACATGGCCGTTACATTCTCCGAACGTTGAAAGAGTAGAAGTTGTACGTAGAGGTAAAGTAAGACGTGCTAAATTGAACTACTTAAGAGGACGTGTAGGAAAGAGAGCAAAAGTAAAAGAATTAGTAAAATAGTAAATGTTGAGAGAGGGACAAATACACACGTACTTGTCCCTTTTTATCTTAAGATAAATAAAAGCAGGCGGTATATCCTGCTTTCTATATAAGGGGTACAATATGCACAGAGACTTAAAATTCGGAAGGGAATCCAGACACATTAATCTGGACTGGGTGCCGGAGGCATTAAAATGGGCGCTGCAGATTGTGATTGTCTGCATATTTGCGTTCGTATTTGTCTGGTATTTTGGACAGCGTATCAGTAACATCGGCGATTCTATGAATCCGGTCTTGAAGAATGGAGACGTGGTGCTGGTCAACAGAATCCTGTATGACGCCAGTTCTCCAAAACGGGGGGATATCATTGTGTTCAAGCCGAACGGCAATGAGAACCTTCACTCCTATGTCAAACGGATTGTAGGACTGCCGGGCGAGACTGTGCAGATTAAAGATGGAGCTGTCTACATAGACGGAAAGAAGCTGAAGGAAAGCTACAAAACGACCAGTCTTGAGGAGGCTGGCCTGGCTGCGGAAGAGATTACACTAGGCGGAAATGAGTTCTTTGTGCTGGGAGACAACCGAGAGAGCAGTGAAGACAGCAGGATGGCTGATATAGGAAACGTAAAACGTTCCGAAATCGAAGGGAAGGCATGGTTCAACATTACGCCGGGAAATCGGTTCGGATTAATCGGATAGACTGGGGAGGTAGGCAGATGAATTTTCAATGGTATCCGGGACATATGACAAAAGCTAAACGGATGATGCAGGAGAACATCAAGCTGATAGATTTAGTGATAGAGCTTGTGGATGCAAGGATTCCTATGAGCAGCAGGAATCCGGATATTGATGAGCTTGGCAAGAATAAAGCGAGACTGATACTGCTGAACAAATCGGATTTGGCTGACGAGAGGACAAGCGATGCGTGGACAGAATACTTTAAGGGAAAGGGATATTCTGTCGTGAAGGTAAATTCCCGAAAAGGCGGAGGAATCAAGTCTATTCAAGGTGTGATTCAGGAGGCTTGTAAGGAGAAAATAGAGAGAGACCGGAAAAGGGGAATTCTCAACCGGCCTGTCCGTGCGATGGTGGTGGGTATTCCCAATGTGGGCAAATCCACTTTTATCAATGCGCTTGCCGGCAAGGCGTGCGCAAAGACCGGAAATAAGCCCGGTGTCACTAAAGGGAAACAGTGGATCAGGCTGAATAAACAGGTAGAACTTTTGGATACTCCGGGAATCCTTTGGCCTAAATTCGAAGACCAGACCGTAGGACTGAGGCTTGCGTTTATTGGTTCTATCAAGGATGAAATCATGAATCTGGAGGAGCTTGCGGCGGAACTGATTGGATTTTTAAGGGATAGATATCCGGGAGTACTGGCAGATAAATACGGCATAGAAGAAACCGAAGATAATTACCAGTGCCTCACTGAAGTGGCTAAAAGCCGGCACTGTCTGGTGCGGGGGAACGAACTGGATACACAGAAGGCTGCGGGGATTCTGCTTGATGATTTCAGAAGTGGAAAACTCGGCAGGATAACACTGGAATTTTCGGAGGATTTTAATGATGATGGAAGCAGAAAATAAAGAAATGGAAATAAAAGACGGCCGCCCGGATAAAAAGAAAGATGCTGTTCCCAAAAGCGCGTGGCAGGAGCTGGGAGGCTGGATTGTGTATATCATTCTCATTATTGGCCTTACTTATCTAATCATTACATTTGTAGGGCAGAGAACACAGGTGGACGGACATTCCATGGAGCCTTCTTTAAGCCATGGAGACAACCTGATCGTCGATAAGCTGAGCTACCGGTTCCGTGACCCGAGCCGTTACGATGTGATTGTGTTCCCATATCAGCATGCGGAGAATACCTATTATATTAAGCGAATTATCGGTATGCCGGGAGAGACTATACAGATAAAGGATGGATATGTTTATATCAATGGAGAAAAACTGGATGAACATTTCGGGGCGGAAGTCATGCAGGAGACGAGCAATAACATTGCGGCCAATCCAGTTGAACTGGCTGATGATGAGTATTTCGTGCTTGGAGACAACCGAAACCACAGTTCCGACAGCAGAGATCCGAGTGTAGGGATACTGAAAAGGAGTCAAATAATCGGAAGGGCATGGGTCCGTATTTTTCCATTTAATAAGATTGGATTTGTGAAACATGAATAAGGAGTTGTTTTATTATGGAGCAGAAGAGTATCGCCGATATTCGGCGTGAACTGGAACAGACGGCTTTTGATGAGCGGACTGCTCTTTATGTGCGGTATCAATCGGACTCCAGAAGCGGGGTTCAAAAGCTTCTGGAGTCCTTTCACAAAAAAGACGATAAGCTTCTGGCAGAGAAAGAACGGCTGGAAGGGATGCGGATTTTTGAGCGTCAATATGAGCAGGAAGGCTATGTGTGCGGGATTGACGAAGTGGGCAGAGGCCCTCTTGCAGGCCCGGTGGCGGCGGGGGCCGTCATCCTGCCGAAAGATTGTGAAATCCTTTATTTGAACGATTCTAAACAGCTTTCCGCCAAAAAGAGAGAACTCCTCTACGACGAGATTATGGAGAAGGCTGTTGCCGTGGGAATCGGTATGGTAAGCCCGGCGGTCATTGACGAGAAGAACATATTGAATGCCACCTACGAGGCTATGCGGATTGCAATATCGAAGCTCAGCATAACGCCGGACGTGCTTTTGAACGATGCGGTGACAATCCCGGGGATTGGCATACGGCAGGTGCCGATTATCAAGGGCGATGCAAAAAGCGTCTCTATTGCGGCGGCCAGCATAGTTGCGAAGGTGGCCAGAGACAGGCTGATGGAGGAGTATGAAAAAGTATTTCCCGGCTATGGTTTTGCGGCCAACAAGGGCTACGGCTCGGCGCAGCACATCAAGGCGTTGCGGGAATTAGGGCCTACTCCCATACACCGAAGAAGTTTTATCAAGAATTTTATTTAGATTGCGCGAGTCTCCGGGATGCCGGAATATGAAGAAAGAAATAATCAAAAAGAATAAGTGTGCAAATGTCAATAAACGGCGAATGGGTACTTCGTTCGAAAGACTGGCAGGTCAATTTTTAGAAATGAAAGGCTACCAGATTCGGACTTACAATTACTACTGCAGATATGCGGAGATAGATATCGTCGCCGAGGAAAGCGGATATCTGGTCTTCTGTGAGGTGAAATACCGCTGCAAAGCCTCCGCTGCCGAGACTCTGGCGGCGGTTGATGTGCGTAAACAGCGCCAGATATGCCGAGGCGCACTTTTTTATATGTACGAACACCATATCACTGGCGTCCCATGCCGTTTTGATGTCGTGGGAATTACCGGCGGCGATTCCGGGCACCAGATTACTTTGGTAAAGGATGCATTCGATTATAAGTGAATATTGAGAGGAAAATGATAACTTGAGATTTGAATATAAAAATGCAGAACATATCTATACGGAAAAGAATTGCAACGGAGTGCTTTTTCTTGAATTCCCGCTCTTGTCTGAGACGGGGGTCGTGCGTCATGGAATATCAACGAGAGAAGGCGGAGTGAGCGAAGGAATCTACCGCTCCATGAATTTGAGCTTTGCGCGTGGCGATAAGGAAGAACATGTCATGGAAAATTACCGCAGGATAGGAGCGGCAATCGGTGTCTCACCTGACAGGATGACGGCTTCTTCACAGACTCATACTACTAATGTGCGGGCAGTGACAGAGGACGATATAGGGAAAGGAATCGTCTATCCACGGGATTATACAGATGTGGACGGACTCATGACGAATCTTCCGGATGTCTGTCTGGTCACCTACTACGCAGACTGTGTCCCGCTCTTGTTCGTGGACCCAGTACATCGGGCAATCGCTTCCAGCCATTCCGGCTGGCGCGGTACAGTGAACAGGATGGGGGAGATTACAGTTCAGGCAATGCAGCGTGCATACGGCAGTAGGCCGGAGGATATTGTGGCTGCAATAGGCCCCTCTATCTGTCAGGACTGTTATGAGGTGAGTGAGGACGTGATCGAGAGATTCCGCGCGGCTTTCCCCGAGACAGAATGGGCGTCTCTGTTTTACGGAAAACCGGACGGGAAGTTCCAGTTAAATCTCTGGCGCGCCAATGAATTGATTTTACTGAGGGCGGGAATTAAGCGGGAGCATCTGGCGGTGACGAATCTGTGTACCTGCTGTAACTCGGAATTATTATTTTCCCATAGGGCGTCCCATGGGAAAAGAGGGAATCTGGCGGCGTTTCTGGCGTTAAAATAGGCCTTTTACATATTAGGAGGAAGACTTTATGATACTTTTGGCAGACACGAATGCAGTGCAAGAAACCGTAAAGGAAATCAGTAATTTTCAAAAATTTATAGAGAAGAGCGGACCGTCGGTCATAGCATTTGGGATACGTGTACTTTTGGCACTGCTGGCCTTTTTCGTGGGACATCAGCTGATAAAGTGGGTCCGCAGGCTGGTGCGTGCGTCTATGGAACGTGCGAATTCTGACACGGGAGCACGGCAGTTCGTAGATTCCCTGCTGAAGTTCGGCCTTCACATATTACTCATTATGTTTATAGCGAACCAACTGGGCGTGGAATCAACATCCACAGCGGCTTTGATTGCATCCGGCGGCGTAGCGGTCAGCCTTGCCCTGCAGGGAAGTTTATCCAATCTGGCTGGCGGGGTGCTGATTCTTCTTCTCAAACCTTTTGTGGTCGGTGATTATATCATGGAAGATGCGCACGGCAATGAAGGAACGGTGAAAGAAATTCAGATTTTTTATACAAAGCTGGCAACGCTAGACAATAAAACCATTGTAATTCCCAATGGTACGCTGGCAAATACCAGTCTTACCAATGTGACGGACAAGGATTACCGGCAGCTGGATTTAAAGATTGATATATCCTATGATGCAGATTTAAAGAAGGCCAAGCGGCTGCTGGAGGGGATTCTCTTGGAGGATTCCTGTGTCATACAGGAGATGGCTCACAATGTATTTGTGGACAACCTTGGTGAAAGTTCTGTCGTTCTAGGAGTGAGGGCATGGGTGAGGACAGAAGAATACTGGCCTACAAGATGGCGTATGCTGGAGACGATCAAACTTACCATGGATGAAAATGAAATTGAAATTCCGTTCAAACAATTAAAAATTCATGTCGGGAACATTTGACATTTTTCTAACAAATATTTATAATAAACGGGAAATCTATCACATTTTGCGAGGAGTAACAATGAGAGTCATAGCCGGACAAGCCAGAAGAACACAATTAAAGACGTTAGAAGGAAAAGATACCAGACCAACTACGGACAGGATAAAAGAGACACTCTTTAATATCATTGCACCGGGGCTCTGCGACTGTGAATTCCTTGACTTATTTGCAGGCAGCGGCGCTATCGGAATCGAGGCGCTGAGCAGGGGAGCCACAGAGGCCGTTTTCGTGGAAAGCAACCCAAAGGCTATGGCATGTATCAAGGAGAACCTTGCGCGTACGAGGCTTGAAGGACAGGCAGTTACCATGGCCGCCGACGCTGTCAGTGCAATCCATACACTCAGCGGAAGAAAGCAGTTCGATTACATTTTTATGGATCCGCCCTACGATTGTCTGCTGGAGAAGCAGGTGCTGGCAAGTCTTATAGATTCCGGACTTTTGAGGGATGATACCGTGGTGATTGTCGAAGCGTCGAAGGGGACAGATTTTTCCTATCTCAAAGAGATGGGCTACGCTGTATTAAAAGAGAAAGAATACAAAACAAACAAGCACATTTTTGTCGTACAGGAGGGAAAGTACCCATGCTAAAGGCAGTTTATCCGGGCAGTTTCGACCCGGTTACATACGGTCATCTGGATATTATTGAAAGAACATGTAAAATCGCGGACGAGGTTATTGTCGGAGTATTGAACAATAAAGGAAAAATGCCGTTGTTTTCTGTAGAAGAACGTGTTAAAATGTTAGAGGAGGCAACGAGGGAGTTGCCTAAAGTTAAGATTATTCCGTTTGAAGGCCTTTTAGTGGAATTTGTAAAAGAATTGAACGCTAATATGGTCATTCGTGGACTTCGTGCAATCACAGATTTTGAGTATGAACTGCAGATGTCACAGACGAATCATAAGCTGGAGCCGGGGATAGAGACGATGTTTCTCACGACCAGTCTGGAATACTCGTACTTAAGTTCTACTATTGTGAAAGAAGTAGCAGCTTTCGGAGGGGACATATCACAATTTGTGCCGGAGGTTGTCATCAATAGAATGAAAGAAAAGATGCCGCAGACGGAGGCGGCAAGAAGGAGAGTGTAAATATGAGCAGCCGTATTGAACAGATTATCGAAGAGATTGAAGAGTATATTGACAGCTGTAAATTTCAGCCACTGTCTACTACGAAGATTATTGTCAATAAGGATCAGATGGATGAGCTTCTTAGAGAACTTCGCATGAAGACACCGGATGAAATTAAGCGTTATCAAAAAATAATTGCAAATAAAGATGCCATCCTTGCGGATGCACAGTCAAAGGCTGAAAGTATGATCGAGGAAGCACAGGTTCATACGAATGAGCTTGTGAGTGAACACGAAATTATGCAGCAGGCCTATGCGCAGGCGAACGAGATTGTTATGGCGGCGACCGAGCAGGCACAGCAGATTCTGGATAATGCCACGAGCGATGCCAACGATATCCGTATCGGCGCTATGCAGTATACAGATGATCTTATGGCCAACGCTGAGAGTATTATAGGGCATACACTGGATACTTATACGACCAAGTATGACGGTCTGGTGAACTCTCTTCAAGAATGTTATGATGTCGTGCGCAATAACAGAGCAGAACTGCAGGTGCCGGAGAAGTCTTCCAGAGGCTTGGAAGCGGAGTTTGGAAACGGTGAGGAGCTTCCACCTGTCGAATAAGCCAAAAGCGTCAGCCGTATTAATGGCAATAGTATATATAGAAAAAAGCGAACAGGCTGGTTACCACTGCGGTAATCAGCTTTTCTGTTATGTAGGGGAGCATGGGAAAACCGTTCTTCTGTACCATGCACTGCGTCTGAAAAGCGGCGCAAAGACCGCCGAAGGATACGAGAGCCATTGTCAGCGTATATCGCAGGGGAAGCGGGAAGGCGGTGCTCGTTGTCATTTTTACACCGGCTGTAATCTCCATGGAGGGCAGAAAGAGGCCGTTCCAGAAAAGTGAAGATACCGGTAAGGTCTTGAGCAGTGCAAGCAGTATGGAAAATACAATAATGTAGCCCCCTACCTTCGTGATAGTCTCACAGCTGTCCATGATACATTGGTCTAATATCTTCAAAAAAGGACCCTTTTCTGCGCCGGAGAGAGCCGGCGGTGATGTCAGGGGGGATTCCGGTGCCCTGCGTCTTTTATAAAAGCACCGGAAGAGAAAGCTGGACAGTATGGGCGAGGCATATAAAATCAATATGCTCGGAAGGGCAAGACTCTTATCCTGCAGACTTTGCCATACTACATAACTCAATATAAACATAGGGCTTGTATTATTACAAAAAGAGAGCAGATAAGCACCCTCCTCCCGGCCTATCAGCCCCTCCGTTACGAGGTCGGAAGCTATCTTGGCTCCCATCGGGTATCCGCACAGAAAGCCGCCCAGAACGGCGAAGGAAGCACTGCTTGAGATGCCAAATAATGGTCCTAATATAAGACCGGCTGTTTTAGAAATCAAGTGTACAGCATTGGTGCGGATAAGAAGCCCCGTGATGATCAGGAACGGGAAAAGAGTAGGAAGTACCGTGTTGAACCAGAGGAGAAGGCCTTGGGTAGCCCCATTAAAAACTGTGTCCGGAAATGCGAGCATTACAACAAAGACTGTGCCTAAAAATATGACAAAAAAATAACGTTTCATAAAACCTCAAAAAGCTTGTTTTTTCTTAAGATATCTATATGGAAAAGGTTGACTTTTTATGTACAATATGACAGTATTGAATATGGAAATATTATATAGAAAAGGGGAAACGAAATGGCAGTTTTAGAACAACTCAAACCTCAGGAAGTATTTCACTTTTTTGAGGAACTGTGCAAAATTCCGCACGGTACATTTGATACAAAGCGTATCAGCGATTATTGCGTAGAATTCGCAAAAGAAAGAGGATTGGAGTTCATTCAGGACGATGCGAACAATGTAATCATCCGTAAACCGGGAACAGCAGGCTATGAAGATAGTGAACCGGTTATTATTCAGGGACATCTGGATATGGTATGTGAAAAGACAGAGGATTCCACTCATAATTTTGACACAGACGGTCTGGAGCTTTTGATTGAGGATGGTTATGTAACGGCAAAGGATACGACTCTTGGGGGAGACGATGGCATTGCGATTGCCTTTGCGATGGCCGTTCTGGACAGCAAAGATATTCCGCATCCGCCGATTGAGGCAATTTTCACCACAGATGAAGAAGTAGGAATGGGCGGTGCGACTGCAATCGATATGAGTCCGATCAAGGGGAAAATGCTTCTGAATCTGGACTCTGACAATGAGGGCGTCATTGTAGCCGGATGCTCAGGAGGATATGTAGATACCGTGACGATTCCGGTTGAGAGAGAAGAACGCCAAGGCTCTGTAGTTACAATTCAGGTTAAGGGGCTCAGAGGAGGACATTCCGGGCTGGAGATTCACGAGCAGAGAGGAAACTCCAATAAAATGATGGGCCGTCTTTTGAATCATTTAAATTTGAATACAGATATCGCACTTGTCGCTGTAGATGGAGGTACGAAGGATAATGTTATCACATCGATGACTACCGCGAAGGTTGTTGCTGCAGATGCAGATGCGGTGGTTGAGATGGTGAAGGCTATGGAAGCCAATTGGTTTCAGGAATTTGCGGGGGAAGAACCGGGACTTACTGTTATAACAGAGGTATCCGATGAAACTGTGCAGGCGATGACGAAAGCGGCTACACAGAAAATCATTCACTTTGTATATAATTCCCCATACGGCGTGCAGGAGTACAGCCGTGCGCTGAAAGGGCTGGTAGAGACATCCCTGAACTGTGGAGTTGTAGCAACTTCCGAGACAGATGTCAAGGCTCTGCTGTATGTAAGAAGTTCTGTCAACAGCAAATTGGATGAGATGCATGAAGCGTTATGCGCATTTGCAGATATTCTCGGCGGAACCTGTGTGAAAGATAACGAGTATCCGGCATGGATGTACAAACATGATTCAAAGATTCGTCCGCTTGTTATCGATACATATAAAGAAATGTTTGGAGAAGAGCCAATCGTGAATACCGTACATGCAGGTCTGGAATGTGGACTTCTTTCCGGTAAGAAACCGGATCTTGACTGTGTGTCCTACGGACCGGAGATGCTGGACATCCATTCTGTAGCTGAGAGATTGAATATTGAGTCTACCCAGCGTATGTGGGAATTTACAAAAGAATTGTTAAAGAGATGTAAGTAAACTGCTCTGAGCAGCATAAAAGTGAGGTTTGGCTTTGGCCGGACCTCATTTTTTAATGTTTTTCACCGGGAAGACATAAGTATTAATAAAGCATATAAGAAAGCATGGTGTCTTTATTTGGCCCAAACGAAATTGAAAAGAAATCTGTTTCTATTTCTTGTACTGCTGGCTCTTTTTTCCGTACTTCTGCAAGAAAATCTGCAGGAGAGGGCAAGATGCAGCCGGCTGAAAAGCAATACGGTAATGTCAGATGGATTCCGACAGATGCAATTGTCAGAGCCTATGCTGAAAATGCTGGAAGGACTTCCTGTCGAAAAACGGGGGACAGCCGCGGGCATCTACTATTTGGAGAAGAAAGACAGCGATAAAAAGAATCTAAAAAAGGCACAAAATATGTGGGCGAAGCGTCCGGCGTGGGGGGAATATCTGGATATATGTAATGCGATATGGAATGACGTTACATATTTTCCGGTGCCTGTCTCCTCCAAGCATGAAAGTTATTCGGTAAGTTTCGTGGATTCATGGATGGGTGAACGTACATATGGAGGAAAAAGAGGACATGAGGGGACGGATATCATGGCAAGTCAAAATACTCCCGGACTCTATCCGGTGGTCAGTATGACAGACGGTACTGTCGTGAGCAAAGGGTGGCTGGAAAAGGGCGGCTGGCGGCTTGGGATTTCAGCCCCTTCAGGCGGTTATTTTTATTATGCCCATCTGGATTCCTATGCAGATATTGAAGAAGGCGACACCGTCCGCGCCGGAGAAGTGATTGGGTTCATGGGGAACAGCGGGTACGGCCCGGAAGGGACGACAGGAGTGTTCGCGACACATCTGCATGTAGGGATTTATATCTACCCGCAGGGGGAAGAAATCAGTGTGAATCCATATTGGGTTTTGCGCCTCCTTGAAGAGAAAAAACTTTCCTGTTCTTTCTAACTATGGTATACTTAAACGATGTGGAGGAACGAATATGAATTTACCGATTGCGTTTGAAAAAAAGATGAAGCACCTCTTAGGTGCAGAGTTCGATAAATATATCGCCTGTTATGAAAACCCGAGATATTATGGACTTCGGGTAAATACAGGGAAGATAAGCGTAGAGAAATTCCAACAAATCTGTCCTTTTAAGATAACTCCTATTCCATGGATAGAGAACGGATTTTATTATGACGGCGAGGAAGTGTCTCCGGCGAAACATCCCTACTATTTTGCAGGGCTCTATTATCTTCAGGAGCCAAGTGCCATGACACCTGCCAGCAGGCTGCCTATTGCGCCCGGTGAGCGGGTGCTGGATGTGTGTGCGGCGCCCGGCGGCAAAGCCACGGAGCTCGGGGCAAGACTTTGCAGGGAAGGCGTACTTGTGGCCAATGATATCAGCAGCTCCCGTGCGAAAGGGCTGCTGAAGAATCTGGAAGTGTTCGGAATCGGCAATATGCTTACTGTAAGTGAGGAGCCCGGACGGCTCATGGACTATTTTCCAGAATATTTTGATAAGATTCTCATCGACGCTCCCTGCTCAGGGGAGGGCATGTTCCGCAAGGATAAGCGCATGATAAAGGCATGGGAAGAACATGGGCCGGAGTTCTTTGCCAAACTGCAGCGCAGCATCGTGACACAGGCGGCGTCTATGCTGCGCCCGGGAGGCATGATGCTTTATTCTACTTGTACCTTTGACGGACTGGAGAATGAAGAGACGGTAGAATATCTGCTGGAGTCCTGTCCGGAATTTCATCTTGTAGAGATGGAAGGATATGAAGGCTTTGTATGCGGGAAGCCGGAGCATACGAAGAGCGGGAATCCTGACTTGACAAAGACTGTTCGTATCTTCCCGCACAGGATGAACGGAGAAGGACACTTTTTGGCACTTTTACAAAAAGGGCAGGCAACTCCCCGCATGAAGCCGGCTTTAAAGTCAAAGTCTGGCGGGAAGTTGCCGGATGAGCTGGCAGAATTCTGCCAAGACGTCGCGTTTCCTCTCGCAGCCGAACGGCTGGATATCCATGGCGGGCGGGTATATTATATGCCGGACGGACTGCCGGAGCTTAGAGGCATCCGTTTCCTAAGGACAGGCCTCCTGCTCGGTGAATTGAAGAAAAAACGTTTCGAGCCAAGTCAGGCTCTTGCTATGTATCTTAAAAAAGAGGAGTATGCGCATACATTGGATTTCACGCTCGAAGATGACAGAATCCGCCGCTATCTGAAGGGCGAAACAATTGACGTGGAAAGTATAGCCGGGCCGAAAGCGAAAGGATGGCATCTAGTCTGTGTGGATGGTTTTCCCCTTGGCTGGGGCAAGCTTTCGGGAGGCACTTTGAAGAATAAATATCTTCCGGGATGGAGGGATCAGTCCGTATGATTCGTCTGGACAAATATTTGGCTGATATGGGCGTTGGCACGAGGAGTGAGGTAAAGAACTTTATCCGCAGAGGCATGGTGACTGTAGACGGCGCGGCCGCGTCAAGGCCGGAGCAGAAGATTCAGCCGGAGCGGCAGACGGTCATGGTGAACGGCAGTCAGGTATGCTATGTAGAATTTGAATATTATATGTTGAATAAGCCGGCCGGGGTAGTCTCGGCTGTGACAGATACAAGGGAGAAAACGGTTCTTGATTTACTGACTGGTAAAAAGAGGAAGGATTTGTTTCCGGTAGGACGTCTTGACAAGGACACAGAAGGGCTTCTGCTAATTACGAATGACGGAGAGCTCTCACACCGGCTGTTATCTCCTTCCAAACATGTGGACAAGACGTATTTTGCACGTATACAGGGGCGGGCCACCGCGGATGATATACGGGCATTTTCAGAAGGAATCGATATCGGGGATGAAAAGCCTGCCCTGCCGGCGGTGCTTAAAATACTGAAAACGGGAGATACTTCTGAGGTAGAAATTACAATTCAAGAAGGACGGTTCCATCAGGTGAAGCGTATGTTCGAAGCGGTGGGCAAAAAGGTAATCTATTTGAAGCGCCTTTCCATGGGGAGCGTTGTGCTGGATGAAACACTTCCGCCGGGAGGATACCGGGAATTGACGAAAGAGGAGTTGGAGCGATTATGTTAGAGCAGATAGAGGCTGTTATATTTGATATGGATGGTACACTCGTAGATTCTATGTGGGTCTGGACAGCTATCGATCAGGAATATATAGACAATTATCATCTGACGGTGCCGGAAGATTTCCATACGGCCATCGAAGGGATGAGCTATACAGAGACCGCACAATATTTTCTTGACAGCTTTCCCCAGCTCCCTCATACTTTGGATGAGATAAAACAGGAATGGTTTCAAATGTCTCTTGACAAGTATACCCACGATGTCCATTTGAAAGAGGGAGCCGAAACATTTATACGGGAAATACGCAGAAGGGGAATCCGCACGGGAATCGCAACCAGCAATGACAGGAAGCTTGTGGAACAATCTCTGCAGGCCATGGGAGTCGCCGGCCTGTTCGATACAATCAGCACCGGATGCGAGGTGAAGCGTGGAAAGCCTGCGCCGGATGTATATTTGAAGGCGGCGGAGAATTTAAAAACGCCGCCCAGAGAGTGTCTGGTATTTGAGGATGTGCCCATGGGGATACTGGCCGGAAAGAACGCAGGCATGAAAGTCTGTGCGGTCGACGATTGGTTCTCACGCCCTCAGGAGGCAAAGAAAAGGCAATTGGCGGATTATTATACCCACCATTACGATGAGATATTGAATCATACATTTGAGGTATTAGGATGAGCAGAGGATTTTTGCCGGTAACAAGAACAGAAATGAAAGAGCGGGGCTGGGATGAGGTCGACTTTGTCTATGTGAGCGGGGATGCATATGTGGACCACCCTTCCTTCGGACATGCCATCATAACACGGCTGCTGGAGGCCCATGGATACCGGGTCGGAATCATCGCGCAGCCCGACTGGAAGGACAAAGAGAGTGTCTGCGTTTTCGGGGAGCCAAGACTGGGCTTCCTTGTTTCCGGGGGCAATATGGATTCCATGGTGAATCATTATACCGTTTCCAAGAAGAGACGGAGGCAGGATTCCTATACGCCGGGCGGTGAGATGGGACGGAGGCCCGATTATGCGGTGGTGGTCTATGGCAATCTGATTCGGCAGACTTATAAGAACACGCCTATCATTTTGGGCGGGATTGAGGCCAGCTTAAGAAGGCTTGCCCATTATGACTATTGGTCTGACAAGCTGAAACGCTCCGTACTTTTGGATTCCGGCGCCGATTTGATTTCCTATGGTATGGGCGAGCACTCGATCGTGGAAATCGCGGACGCACTGGCGGCGGGAATCGATGTCAAGGATATTACGTTCATTGACGGAACAGTCTGTAAGGTGAAGAGTCTGGACAGTGTATACGATGCAGTTGTCTTGGAGCCTTATGAGGCGATGAAGCAGGATAAGCTGCTCTATGCAAAGAGCTTCTATACGCAGTACTGCAATACCGACCCTGTCGCAGGCAAACGTTTGGCAGAGCCCTATTCGGAGCATTTATATGTGGTACAGAATCCACCCGCAAAGCCGCTTACGCAGGAAGAGATGGATTTTGTCTACGGGCTTCCCTATATGCGCACTTATCATCCTTCTTACGAGAAG
Source organism: Bariatricus massiliensis (assembly GCF_900086725.1). Classification (GTDB taxonomy): domain Bacteria; phylum Bacillota; class Clostridia; order Lachnospirales; family Lachnospiraceae; genus Allocoprococcus; species Allocoprococcus massiliensis. The sequence continues at coordinate 714,236 of NZ_LT574836.1, forward strand.
GCCGGGGGTGTGCCTGCCATCGCGGAGGTCAAGTTCAGCCTGATCAGCAACAGAGGATGTTTTGGAGCCTGCAGCTTTTGCGCGCTCACCTTTCATCAGGGAAGGATTATTCAGACGAGAAGCCACGCCTCCTTGCTGGATGAGGCAGAGGGATTTACAAAAGACAAAGAGTTCAAGGGATATATTCATGATGTGGGAGGCCCTACGGCCAACTTCCGTGCGCCGGCCTGTGATAAGCAGCTGAAGCACGGGGCCTGTGTGAACAAGCAGTGCCTGTTTCCAAAGCCTTGTAAGAATCTAAAGGCAGATCATCAGGACTATCTGGAACTTCTTCGGGAGCTGCGGAGGCTTCCGGGGGTAAAGAAGGTCTTCATCAGATCCGGAATCCGATTTGATTATCTACTGGCAGACCGTGATGAATCTTTTTTTAAGGAATTATGTCAGTACCATGTCAGCGGGCAGTTAAAAGTTGCCCCGGAGCACGTGTCGGATCCGGTATTGTCCATGATGGGGAAGCCGGAGCATGCAGTCTATGAGGAATTCGCCAAAAAATACAAACGATGGAATGAAAAGCTAAATTTAAAGCAGTACTTGGTTCCTTATCTGATGTCTTCCCATCCGGGGTCGACGCTGAAGGATGCGGTAAAGCTGGCAGAGTATCTGCGGGATTTAGGCTATATGCCGGAGCAGGTGCAGGACTTTTATCCGACGCCGTCCACAATATCTACCTGCATGTACTATACAGGAGTAGACCCGAGGACGATGAAACCGGTCTATGTACCAAAAAATCCTCACGAAAAAGCAATGCAGCGTGCGCTCATTCAATACAGGAATCCACAGAACTATGATTTGGTGGCTGAGGCGTTGAAAAAGACGGGACGTATGGATCTTATCGGATTCGGGGAAACGTGTTTGATCCGGCCGAGAAAGCTCCACGCCGAGAGGGAGGCAGGCGCCGGGAAGAGAAGCGCCGTTAAGAAGAAGGCCATCCGTAATGTGCATAAAAAGAAGAGGTGAGTAGTATGAGAATTGCAATAGTAACAGGGGCGTCTTCCGGGCTTGGACGAGAATTCGTGCGGCAACTGGAACACTTCTACAGAGAGCTGGATGAGATCTGGGTCATAGCAAGGAGAGAAGAGCGCCTCGTTGAACTGAAAAAGGAAATGAAGACCTATGTTCGTGTTTTTGCCGGTGATATGGAGCAGAGCTTGGTATATAAGCAGGTGAAGAACCGGCTGGAGAACCAAAATCCCGATGTGCGCATGCTGGTCAACGCCGCCGGTTTCGGTAAAATAGGAACGGTAAGCGATGTTGCACAGGAGGATAAGAACCTTCAGCTCCGCATGATTGACTTGAACTGCCGGGGATTGACAGAGATGACCTGCGTCTGCCTGCCGTGGATGTCCCGTGGGAGCCGCATTGTCAATCTAGCCAGTGCGGCCGCGTTCTGCCCGCAGAGTGGATTTGCAGTTTATGCGGCGACAAAGTCCTATGTCTTGAGTTTCTCTAGAGGTCTTGGGGCTGAACTTAAGGATAAGGGAATCTGGGTGACAGCAGTATGCCCCGGCCCAGTGGATACCGAATTTTTTCAAGTGTCCGGCTCCGCCGGCAGCCTGATGAAAGAATCTGTCATGGCAGAGCCTTACGATGTAGTACGGCAGGCGCTTCTGGACGTCAGAGAGAAAAAAGAGCTTTCTGTATATGGGGCTGCGATGAAGGGCGCTGAAGCCGCGGCAAAACTTCTGCCGCACAGTCTGGTCATGAAGGCCATGGAAAAATGGGGACGCTAAAACATTAGAATTACGAAGAGGAAGAAATCATGAAAATACACAAGGGAGAAGCGGGGTATATCCGCGTACAAAAGAAGAAACTTGCTATCCAGACAGTACTTTCTTTTGCACTGGTGGCAGCACTTGTAATAACCGGCTATCTGTTGAATCACACAAAATTGAATCTGCTCACTCTGGTGGCTATTTTAGGGTGTCTGCCTGCCTGCAGGACTTTGGTGAATCTTATTATGATGCTGGGACACCGCTCCATCAATGAGGCCACAGAGATCGAGATATCCGGGTGTACAGATCAGCTTACACCGGCCTATGATTTGATTATAACGAGCGAACGGAAAGCTATGCCCATAGATGCAGTCGTGATTTCCCGGAACACGGTCTGCGGATACACAAAGAATGCAAAAGTAGATACTGCTTATGCGGCAAGGCATATCAAATCGATATTGAGGCAGAATAAATTTGATAAGGTGACGGTGAAAATATTTCATGATTATGTCGCGTTTTTAAGCCGTGCGGAGGGAATGAACAATATCGCTGCGGTAGAGAAATCCGACAAAAAAACCGAAGAGGAAATCCGCGAGATTATACTGGATATTTCTTTGTAGGGTAGAGTATGGTATAATGATTGCACATACGTGCAATGAAAGGCAATTGCATTGCCTTTATGCCGCTTGAGCGGCATATTATACCGGCAAGCCACCACTTGAAAAGTAAATGGCGCGAAGCGCCGCTTCCTTTTCTGCGTTTGTGGTATAATGATTGCATATATGTGCAATGAAAGGCAATTGCATTGCCTTTATGCCGCAATTAATAGTTGAATGAGGAGCTGCAATGCAGAAGATTATCGTGACTCAGAATGAGGCCGGACAGAGGCTGGACAAGCTGTTGGCAAAACATCTTAAGCTTGCCCCTAAAAGTTTTTTTTATAAGATGCTTCGCAAGAAGAATATTAAGCTTAACGGCAGAAAAGCTGAGGGCAGTGAAAAACTCAATATTGGGGATGAGATCGTCCTTTATTTATCGGATGATACCATTGAAAAGTTTTCTGACAGAGGCGGGAAATTGGACTGGAAGCGGGCGTCGTCTGCAAAGGCTGATTTAGATATCGTCTATGAGGATGAACATATCCTGCTTCTGAATAAGCCCGCGGGCATGCTGTCACAGAAAGCGAAGCCGCAGGATTTGTCGTTGAATGAGTATATGACGGCTTATCTTTTACAGAGCGGCGCCCTGACAGAAGAAGAATTGACCCACTTTCATCCTTCTATATGCAACCGTCTGGACCGCAATACAAGCGGGCTGGTAGCTGCCGGCAAGACATTGCCTGCGCTGCAGGAGTTGAGTGAGATGTTTCGGGAGCGCACCATGGGAAAGTATTATTTGACTGTGGTGAAGGGCAGGGTCGACGCGGAGCAATACATAAAGGGATATCTATGGAAGGACACTGCAACTAACAAAGTGACTGTATGGGAGACAGAGCCGAAGGATGACAAAGGGGAAGCACAGCCTATCGAGACCGGATATCGTCCGCTGGCAGTGGGAGATGGCTGCACCCTCTTAGAAGTTCACCTGATAACGGGACGCACCCATCAGATTCGGGCGCATTTGGCTTCCGTGGGGCATCCAGTGGCAGGAGACAAGAAGTACGGGAATTCCCGCTTCAACGAGGAATATCGGAAAAAATACGGAATACAAGAGCAGGTACTGCACGCGTGGAGAATAGAATTCCCGGAATGTGGAAACGCCTTGAAAGGGCTGTCCAAGCGAACAGCTTTTGCACCTATTCCGGAAAAATTCCATAGAATCTGTGAAGGAGAGCATCTGGCATGGGAACATGGAACAGCAGAGGATTAAGGGGCTCAACGCTTGAGGATTTTATCAACCGCACGAATGAGCGGTATTTGGAACAGGGACTGGCGTTGATACAGAAGATACCGACTCCGATAACGCCTGTCCGCATGGATAAGGAGAACCGGCAGATTACACTGGCATATTTTGACCAGCGCAGTACGGTGGATTATATTGGCGCAGTACAGGGAATCCCCGTATGTTTTGACGCAAAGGAATGTAATGCAGACACGTTCCCGCTGCAGAATATCCACGAACATCAGATGACATTTATGAAACATTTTGAGGAACAGGAGGGCATTGCCTTTCTCATCATATACTACAGCGCTAGAAATGAATTATATTATATGCGGTTCGAGGAGATCCGCTCATATTGGGAGCGGGGACAAAACGGAGGGAGAAAAAGTGTGCGGTTCGAGGAACTTGACCCCTCATTTTTTATGCAGCTGAAAGGTGGTATATATGTCCCCTATCTGGATATGCTGCAGAAAGACTTGACCATGCGCGATGAGCAGTAAGGATTATACTTGACAAGTCTCAATAAAGTTCGTATAATACTACAAGACTAATTTTAACATGGTAGCACACTAAAGCGGAGAGAATACAAAAGAAGGCTAAATCAGACAAAGAAGAGGAGTTATCATTATATGAAGCAGTTATTACATACACCAGAGGGAGTCAGGGATATCTATAATGAAGAATGCGCTAAGAAGCTGGCGCTACAGAATCGTCTTCACAAGATGCTGCATTTATACGGATACCACGATATCCAGACACCTATGTTTGAATTTTTTGATGTATTCCGCAAAGAAATAGGAACGATTCCTTCCAAAGAACTATATAAATTTTTTGACAGGGAGGGTGAAACTCTTGCGCTGCGTCCGGACATGACTCCGCAGATTGCAAGGGCAGCCGCCACATTGTTTCAAGAAGAGGAGCTTCCTGTAAGACTATGTTATATGGGCAGCACATTTATCAATCACTCCAGCTATCAGGGACGTCTCAAGGAGAATACCCAGATGGGAGCGGAGTTCATTGGCATCGACTCTGTGGAAGCCGATGCAGAGATGCTTTCTCTCGTTGTAGACTGCCTGAAAAAAGCGGGATTAGAGGAATTTCAAATCAATGTCGGCAACGTGGACTTTTTCCAGAGCATGATAGAGGATGCGCAGGTAGAGGAAGACACAGAAATCCGCCTGCGGGAGTTGGTTAACAACCGTAATTATTTCGGGGTGGAGGAGCTTTTGGAAGAGGCAGAAGTAAAGCGCAGCGCCCGAGAGTCTTTTTCGGCCTTGTCTGAACTGGTGGGTGGACCAGAGATATTGGAAAATGCGAAACGTATCGCGCCTAACGCCAAGGCACTGAAGGCGGTAAAGCGTCTGGAGCAGATATACGAGGTATTGAAAGCTTATAAAGTAGAGAGCTATGTATCCTTTGATTTGAGCATGAGCGGCCTTTACGGTTACTATACCGGCATTATTTTCAGGGGTTATACGTTTGGAAGCGGAGATGCCATCGTGAAAGGCGGACGGTATGACCATCTGATCGAGAAGTTCGGAAAGGAAGCAGCTTCCATTGGATTTGCCATTGTGGTCGATGATTTGATGAGCGCGCTGGAACGCCAAAAGATACAGCTTCCGCACCACCGGAAAAACACCTTGATTATTTATGACGACGGCCGTGAGAAAGAGGCGATTCTTCTGGCTCAGGAATTCAGGAGCAAAGATAAGAATACAGAGATACTTAAGAAGAGCAAAGAGCGCTCTGTTGAATACTATTCGGAATACGGCAGGCGTAATCAGGCTAACAGTATGCTCTATTTACAGGATTCCAGCCAGATACGGATGGTCAACTTAGTAACAGGAGAACAAAAAATAGTAAAAAGTAGGGATTAAACAATGAGTGACATGAGATATTTAACCTTTGCCCTCGGTAAGGGAAGACTTGCGAAACAGACGTTGGAATTATTAGAGCAGCTTGGCATCACTTGTGAGGAAATGAAAGACAAAAATTCCAGAAAGCTTATATTTGTGAATGAAGAACTGAAGCTTAGATTTTTTCTTGCCAAAGGACCGGATGTACCTACTTATGTAGAATACGGCGCCGCCGATATCGGCGTGGTAGGTAAAGACACGATACTGGAAGAGGGCCGCAAGGTTCATGAAGTCTTAGATCTTGGGTTCGGAAAATGCAAAATGTGCGTCTGCGGGCCGGCAGAGGCGAAGAAATATCTCGAGCACCGGGAATTAATCCGGGTGGCGACGAAATATCCTGCCATAGCAAAAGACTATTTTTATAATACAAGACACCAGACGGTGGAAATCATTAAATTAAACGGTTCTATAGAGCTGGCTCCAATAGTGGGGCTTTCCGAAGTCATCGTCGATATTGTGGAGACCGGCTCCACTTTGAAGGAGAACGGGTTGGAAGTTCTTGAGGAAGTCTGCCCTCTCTCTGCGAGAGTAATCGTGAATCCGGTCAGTATGAGGCTGGAGAGTGAACGTATCAAGGAACTTTTGATTAATCTGAGAACACTTTTGAAAGGGGAGGCATAGCGTTGAGAATACAAAAGCTTACGAAAGAGACAAAACAGAATCTGCTGGAAGATTTGTTGAAAAGAAGCCCCAACAGTTACGGAGAATATGAGGCCAGTGTGCAGGCTATTTTAGACAAAGTGAAAGAAGAGAAAGACCGGGCAGTTTTTGCTTTCACTAAACAGTTCGATCAAGCTGATATCGATGCAACCAATATCCTTGTGAGCGAGGAAGAGATTGAGGAGGCATATGGAAAGGTAGACGCGTCACTTTTAGAAGTTGTGCGCAGGGCGCTTCAAAATATCAAGGATTATCATGCCAAGCAAAAGATTAACAGTTGGTTCGACAGCCGGCCTGACGGCACTATTTTAGGACAGAAAGTGACACCTCTCCAGAGAGTGGGCGTATATGTGCCGGGGGGAAAGGCAGCCTATCCCTCCTCTGTATTGATGAATGTGATGCCGGCGAAGGTGGCCGGTGTGGATGAGATTATTATGACCACTCCTCCCGGAAAAGACGGTAAGGTGAATCCTACTACCTTAGTGGCTGCCAAAGAGGCAGGCGTGGATAAAGTGTATAAGGCAGGCGGGGCGCAGGCAATCGCCGCCCTTGCGTACGGGACAGAAAGCATTCCAAAGGTAGATAAGATCGTGGGACCAGGCAATATCTATGTGGCGCTGGCAAAAAAAGCAGTATATGGGCATGTGAGCATTGACTCCATCGCGGGCCCCAGTGAGATTTTGGTGCTGGCGGACGAGACTGCAAATCCACGTTTCGTGGCGGCGGACCTTCTTTCACAGGCCGAGCATGATGAACTGGCTTCCGCTATTTTGGTTACGACCAGCGAAAAGCTTGCGCAGGAGGTATCTCTGGAAGTGGACAACTTTTTAAAGGAGCTTTCCAGAGCAGAGATTATCGAAAAGTCTTTAGATAATTATGGGTATATACTGGTTGCCGAGACGATGGAGGATGCCATAGACGCGGCCAACGAGATTGCCTCGGAGCATCTGGAGATACAGACGGCGGCTCCCTTTGAGGTGATGACAAAAATCCGCAATGCAGGTGCGATTTTTATCGGCGAGTATGCAAGTGAGCCTCTGGGAGACTATTTTGCAGGGCCGAACCATATTCTTCCGACTAACGGGACGGCAAAATTCTTTTCCCCACTGTCGGTGGACGATTTTATTAAGAAATCCAGCATTATTTCTTATTCGAAAGAGGCACTTTTTAAGGTACATAATGATATTGAGACATTTGCAAAGGCAGAGCGGCTGACTGCACATGCCAATTCTGTACATGTCCGTTTTGAGAACGAGGAGGCCTGATTATGGAGCGTCGAGACAGAATTTCAGAGCGCAGCAGAGTCACAAGTGAGACAAAGATTAATTTGACTTTCAATGTAGACGGGACAGGCTCTTCACAGCTTCACAGTGGTATTCCCTTTTTTGACCATATGCTCAGCGGTTTCGCGAAGCACGGCATCTTTGACATGACTTTGAATGTGGAGGGCGATTTGGAAGTCGACTGCCACCATACAATAGAGGATACCGGAATTGTACTTGGAGAAGCGATCAAAGAGGCTGTAGGGGATAAGCGGGGCATCAAGCGTTATGGGCACTTTATACTTCCCATGGACGAGACATTGGTTCTCTGTGCCATTGATTTGAGCGGCAGGCCTTATTTGAGTTTTGAAGCTCCGTTTACAGTGGACACGCTGGGCAGTATGGATACCGAGATGGTCCGGGAGTTCTTTTACACTGTATCTTACAGTGCAGGTATGAATCTCCACCTAAAGGTACTGACTCCGGGGAATAACCATCACATGGCAGAAGCGCTTTTTAAGGCCTTTGGAAAGGCACTTGATATGGCTTCATCCAAAGAGACACGTGCGCTTAAGGATGAAGTAATGTCTACAAAAGGAAGTCTGTAAAGGAGTACAAGATGAGTTATAAAAGATTGATTCCCTGTATATTTATATACAAGGGAAAGGCGGTAAAATGGTTTGATAATATGGAAGTGCTGTCCGACAATGTGGTTGCGCTGGCGAAAGAATACAGTGACCATGGAGCGGATGAGCTTTTGGTTTTTGATTTGTCCAATACGGATCAGGAGCATGATGAATCAATCGATCTGATGAAAAAAATTAACCGTGTCATCCGTATTCCTATGGTGGCCGGAGGTAATATCAAGCGGCAGGAGGATGTCAAAAAGATTCTCTATACGGGCGCAAAGCGGGCGATGCTGAATTTCTCAAAGCCTGACGCACACGCACTGATAGAAGACGCGGCAAAAAGGTTTGGAAAAGAAAAGATTGCCGTATCGCTGAATGATTTCGACGCCCTGTTCAAACAGCAGCATTTGATTCAGAATTACAGTAGTGAGATTGTGTTCATGCACAGGCTTGATTTGGATTCTGTCATGAATGTGACGGATATTCCCTGTGTCGTGGTGACGGACACATTGGAAGAACAGGAGCTTTTTAAGATATTGAAATGTCCCGGGGTGAAAGGCCTATCGGGCAAATATGTGAGCGGCAGAGAGTTGGATTTTAATGTCTACAAAGAAGAATGTGCCAAGGAAGGAATCAAGATGACATCTTTCGAAAGCATCATGGAATTCTCCGAATTCAAACTGAATTCGGATGGTTTGCTGCCGGTCATTGTCCAGCATTATAAAACGGCGGAGGTGCTGATGCTGGCATACATGAATCAAGAGGCCTTTGACACTACCGTCAAAACAGGGAAGATGACTTATTTCAGCAGGAGCAGACAAAGCCTCTGGGTGAAGGGAGAGACGTCCGGACATTTTCAGTATGTGAAGTCTTTGACTATCGACTGTGATAAAGATACACTGCTGGCAAAGGTCGAGCAAGTAGGAGCAGCCTGCCACACTGGCAATCCGACCTGCTTCTTTCAGCCGATTGTAGGGAATGACTACGATGAGACCAATCCGCTTCAGGTGTTTGAAAGTGTCTATAGCACAATTATGGATAGAAAATCCAATCCGAAAGAAGGCTCCTATACAAACTACCTTTTCGACAAAGGGCTTGACAAGATACTTAAAAAGGTAGGAGAGGAAGCTACAGAACTTGTAATAGCTGCAAAGAATCCCAATCCGGAGGAAATTAAATACGAGCTGTCCGATTTCCTCTATCACGCTATGGTGCTGATGGTAGAAAGAGGAGTAACGTGGGAAGATATTGTTCAGGAACTGGCGGAGAGATAGAAGAATAATGCAGAGCTTTGAGAGCATATACTGTTGTAAGTATATGCTCTTTTTAGGAGGGATGATATGAACGAATCAGAGAAACGCAGGGAAAAGCTTTTGCGGGATACAAGGAGTCAGTACAGCTCCAGAAGAGGTACGCCTGCTGTTCATCCCAGATACAGGGCGATGTATCAGAACCTATACGGATATGGAGAAGAGGACCGGATATCCGGCTCCACGCTGGGAGTGCGCATTTTTATCTGCCTTATCCTTTTTGGAATCTTTGCGGCGGCAGATTACCGGGATGAAAAGATATGGAAATTTTCACCGGCACAGATTATCTCAGAGATTGGAAACCAGCCTGATTTTTCTGCTCTTGGTGACGGATTTTTGAGCCGGTGACAGATACTGTCGGATGAGGGCGTTTGAATTTGATTGTCTTTCTTCCTATTTGACGTTATAATGGAGTGAGAATTGAGAATCAAAAGGAGGAGGCATTAGACTATGAAACGGAAGAAAAGAGGACGACTTGCTTTGGTTTTCTGTGTTGTCATGTTTGTATTTACGGCATGTGGGAAAAGCAAAGAATTTGATGCTGCCGGATATGTGAAATCCGCTCTGGACGCACTCTACAAGGGTGAGTATGCAGAACATGCAAAATATGTGGATGAGGATGACGCTAAGCTGAAAAAGGAGATGGAAGAGGATTTTACAAGTCAAGTACAGCAGGCCCTGTCCGGAAAGGAATTGACGCAGGAGGATAAAGATAAATACTGTGAATTTGCAGAGAAATTATATACATATGCAAAATACGAGGTGGGAGAGTCCAAAGAAGAGGAGGACGGAAATTATACGGTGACAGTGGCAGTAGAGCCCTGTACGGTATGGAAGACGTATTATGCCGGAATCGAAGAAAAACTGACAGAGTTTTCTTCTGCACGCGATACGTTTTCAGATTCTGAATTGTTCGCCGCACAGCTTGACTACATGAATGAATGTTTAGCGTCCCCTGCCTTTGATGCAAAGCAGGAGGTTACCGTACGGGTTACCCAGAACAGTAACCATGTATATTCAATTCCTGACGAAGATATGGAAATGCTGGAAAATGCAATGTTTCCTATCGAATAATGACAAGAGGAGCGTCAAATCATGAAAACGTTTAAATATATGGGACTGGCTGCCATTGTCCTTTTTATACTGGCATTTACAGGGTGCGAGAAACGGCCGTCGCCGAAGGAATATTTGCAATCTGAAATCAAAAAAGTGAAAACAGGAAAGTCCGATATTTATGAAAAGATTTTGGAAGAGGAATTAGAGCTGGAGGATGGACAGGCATTCCCCGAGGAGCTGAAAGAAGGGTATCTGGTCTTTCTGAAAGAGGCATATTCACATATGAAATATGAGATTACAAAGGTGGAAGATAAGAGTAATAACCAATACCGTGTCATCGTATCTGTAGAGCCATTGGATCTAAAAGCTACCGTACAGGATATCACACAAGAATATCTAGCCAATATGCAGTCTGCCAATCTCACCACGGAGACAAAGGAAGTACTTGCGCTGAATCAAGAGGAATTGGAACGTTCAAAGTATACGGACAAGCTTGAAATTCCGGTACGCATGGATTGGGAGCAGAAGAAATACACGATTAACGAATTTGACTTTTCTGCATTAGTAAGCGCGGCGGTAGCTAACAAATTGGCGCCTTATCAGATGGTGGAAGAGGTCTTTGACATTCAAAAATATGTGGAAGCATGTCTGGATGCCGATTTCAAAGGTGAGTTCGATGAATACACCCGTCAGACCGGACTCACTAAGGAAGAGGCGGAGGCGCAGAGGAACGAGGGGCTGTGGGATTCTGAATTGGAGTCACAGCTGAACTTTACGGAGGAAGAAAAAGGGCGCTTCACAGAAGCTCTGAAGGGATTTCTCGCATCCGTGTCTTACGAGGTCGGCATTCCACGCAAGGTAGAGGAGAATCACTATACGGTGGAGATTACATATACGCCCAATCTATCATTAAAGAAATGTATGGATGAGGCTATGGCAGCCGTAACTTCTGGCGCCATAACCAGTATGGACGCTTTAAAGCAGGAATACTTGACCTCCATGGAAAGCTATGTAAATGCGGGGGAGTATGAAGAACAGGCGGCCGCTACAGTAAATGTTGTGCCGGGAGACGATAATAGACTTCAAATTGTCGAGGAAGATCTCGAGAGTCTTTACAGTGCAATACTGCCGGTAGAATGATTCGGCGCTGAATAAAACATTTAATATACAGAAAAGGATAAAAATATGACAGGAAATACAGGCATAAAATGGTATCATAGTGAACAACTTAAAGTGGTCGCGGCAGCTTCTATGCTGATTGACCATATAGGGGCCGTGTTGATTGAGAATACGGTTCTGTATGAAAATGTGAATTGGACAATAGCGGCAGTAATATGCCGTCTTATTGGGCGGATAGCCTTCCCGCTATTCTGTTTTCTTCTTGTGGAAGGATTTATACATACCTCAAATATTAAAAAATATATAGCAAGAATCGGGTTGTTTACTTTGATTTCAGAAGTACCTTTTGATTTGGCGCTGTTTGGAAGAATCACGCTCTACAGGCAGAATGTGTTTTTTACACTTTTCATCGGACTGCTCATGCTGCTGGCTGTCCAGGCGGTGGAGCAAAAGATGGCCAGCCTTATATACAAAGGGATTATTCAAGGGCTGATTGTAGTATTGGCCTGTGGTTTGTCCTTTTTCCTGCTGACAGATTACTCCTACATGGGAATTCTGTTGATTGCCGTACTATATTTCCTGAGAAATGACACCAAAAAGAAATGTATAGCAGGGGGGATTTTATTCCTCTATGAGTTGACCAGTGTCTTTGCATTTGTCATGATTTACCGCTACACCGGTAAAAAGGGAGAATCCAAGATTCCCAAACAGGCTTTCTACTGGTTCTATCCACTGCATCTGCTGGTTCTGTGGGGAATTAGGTATACAGTGTGTGGATATTAGAAAGACTCCTTGCCGTTTACTCGCTGCTTTTTCTTATATTCAAAGACCAGTTAAAATCATCATGATAGATCATTTGATGTGTCATGCCCCCATCAATACAGATGTTTTCGCCCGTAATAAAACCGGCTTTATCCGAACAGAGATACAAAACCATATTGGCGATGTCAAGTGGATTTCCCACTCTTCCGGCGGGATGCTGCGAGGAATCGGCACCATCATATTCAACAAAGCTGGTATCAATCCATCCGGGAGAAATGGAATTGACCCGCACTTTGCCCGCAAAGCTTAGGGCGAGCGCATGTGTCAAAGCGGATATGCCGCCCTTGGCGGCGGTATAGCTTTCCGTCTGTGGCTGGCTCATTCTGTCGCGCGAGGAGGAGATATTGACAATAGAGGCACCTGATGCAAAATATTGTGAAAACAATTTAGACAGATAAAACGGCGCCGTCACTCCTACACGCAGAGCATAGTTAAATTCTTCATAAGAACATGCATCAATGCCTTTCATCAAAGGAAGAGCATTGTTGATTAAATAATCTACATGCCCGTAATCAGAAATCACTTTTTCTGCAAAGCAGGAGAGCGTTTTTTCATCGGCGAGATCACCAGTAAAATAGCCGCCGGGTTGTTTATCAATTACACATACAACGGTGCCTTCCTTTTGAAATTCATCGGCAATACACTTGCCAATCCCCTGTGCACCGCCAGTGATGACGGCAATTTTATTATGGAACATATCTTCAGCCTCCTTTGTGAGTTCTGATTTCTATTATACCAAATTGCATTGAGAAATGACAGTGATGTTGTTAGGTTTTAGTGCTGTGTGCTCGTGTTTTCCCCTTACATTTATTTTTATCTTTTTATGGGTGGTATGACGGTCACTTTTCTTGATATCTGAAGCCATGAGGCCGCAGTAGCGATTTCATGGCTTTACTATGTTTATCATTCGTAATAGCTTCAAATATCAAAATCTTCGGAATGAAAATTACTGTAATATCTTCCCTTGACAGCTGTGAATTTTAGGACGCAATAATCGGGGTCTGTTACACCTTCTGTGTAATACATGGTGTCGCCTTCCCGCCATAACATTTCTTTAGCCTCCCTTGTCTCTAACACTTCTACAGTACCCAGCAGACTTGCTCCGCGAAAGAAACGCTTATCTACAAAATAAATACTGGCTTTGGGGTTTTCACGAAAGAATTTTACTTTGTTTGACGATGTGTTTGTGTGAAACCAAAATACATTGATTCCTTGCCGTTCTCTCGGTTTCAGCATCGCTTTTGTAACTGGGAATCCTTCATTATCAATATAGCTGATAAAGACAGTACTGCACTTATCTGCCATATTTCCTATTGTTTGTTCAGGATTTTTCAACATTAAAACCTCCCTTGTTTTTATTTTATTTTAACAGGGAGAGGCTCTTTTGTACACTACACACTTTTTTGTGTGTACCTAAATTAATCCTTTGCTTTTGAGAAATTCTTCCTTACCGTCCTCTAACATTAACTCAATTCCTATTTCCTGCATAGAAACTATAACATTTAACATCCGCATGCCTTTGTCTGTAAGGGAGTATTCTACTTTAAGAGGGTAGCCCTCAAACAATTGTTTTTGTACCATGCCAAAATGCTGCAATTCCCCCAAATGTTGTAACAACATTTTCTGCCCGATTTCGGTTATATCATTCTGTAAGGTGGAAAGAGAAGCTGCGCCTTTTCCCAACTGCCACAATATAATCGGTTTCCATTTTCCACGTATAATATCATGTGTCAATTCCAGAGGACATGTATAATTATCCCGTATCTTCATGTTCAGTCACCTCTTGTCATCCCAATATAATTATAATATTGGTGTGCCGTTCTGGAATGTAAGCGATTCAAAAATAATTTTTCCATCACGGATTCGCTGCGTAAGCACGCCGCATGTCTTTTTAGCTCTGTGCTGGAATGCAATACAGCTCAATTCTGCGACTGCCTCTTTTACAGTAATCTTTGCAGAGGAATCCGTCAAGGCGTCAATTTCATCATTGGCTTTTTCAATGAGGCCTTCACAGTAACGGCGGATATCCTCGCTTCCTTCCAGCGGCCGTTTACACAGATTAGTCAGAATGACTGCATCGTCGGCATAACCGGCGAACAGTGCTTCGACATCACGTTCTTTCAGATTGGCAAGGTGCCTGTCCGTAACTGCCATTGCTTCTGCATTGTGTGGGAACGGGTGCGCTTTTATGCCTAGTGATGGCATACTGACTGCCGTTTTGGCATAGCCGCTCACATAAACTGCTTTCCCATTTTCCACCATATATGTGAAAGAGGCAAAAGAGGAGAACGGCGGCAGGGAAGCGACAAGGGTTATATAGTTTTCTGTACTTTGGCGATAGAGAAAATTCAGCTTTTCAACGGCATGCTCTATATCCATCCCTATCTTAACTGCAAATGATAAGGAATTGCGCATTACACTGGTTAGGGTGTCATGTCCCATAGTCCGGGTACGGCCATCCAGACGGGTAATCGCGATCAAATCCTCAGAATAGTCGGACAATGCTTCGTCCAGATTTGAATCTTTTTTCATATTCATCATAGACTCAATATGGTGTGTCATTAGTTCTTCAGCGGTTCTTGACATATCTATTTCTCCTTCTTTATGTTGCTTGCGTGTATTATTACTCTCGTGTATAATATAAACCATGTTTTTATCATTATCAATAACCAGATTTGAGAATCCATGTAGTAATACTCATTTTTAAAAATATGTGTAGTAAGGAGGTATAACGTATAAAATGACGGACCGGAGAATTACAAAATCCAAAAATGCTATCCAATCCGCCTTCTTGGAAATGCTCCTAGAATCAGGATTCGATGCCATTACCGTGAAAGAGTTGACAGAAAAAGCTGATATTAGCCGGAAGACCTTTTATCTTCATTATATGGATAAACATGATCTGTTAAATGAAATCGTAAACGAGACAATAAAGGACCTTACCGAGCTCTGTGAGAAAAAGAAGGATATGGGATTTGTAGAAGGGACTGTCCTATGGTTTTATTACTTTGAAGAGCATAAGTCTTTTTTTACCGCCTTGTTTTCAACAGAAAGTACCGTCACATTCCGCCACCGCCTGTTGAACTTTATTATGGAACAGCTGGATTATAAGCTGGAAGGGGTATCAAATAGGAGAAACACTGAAGTGTTGCGGAAATTTATGGCTATGGCCGTTCTTGGTGTTATAGAATCTTATGTCTTAGACCAGTTTCATGTAGAAATTGAAGAAATTGCAGAACAAGTAGGGGAGCTGTTAGAACAGATTATTATGAGTGATAATATGATTCTACCGAATGCAGGAGGTAAGCTGTCATGAACGGTAGTCAAGAACAGCGGCATATTTATTATGACCGTGATTTAGAAATAGAGGCATATCAATTAAGTGGCATTGTACAAAAGTTTCCTAATCATTTTCATGAATATTATGTGATTGGGTTTATTGAAGGCGGAAAACGCCACCTTTGGTGTAAGGGACAAGAATACGATTTGAATGCCGGGGATTTAATTTTATTTAATCCCAGAGATAATCATTATTGTGCTCCCATAGGCGGGGAATTATTAGATTACCGGGCTGTGAATATTCAGTCCGGTGTCATGTTGGAAATTGCAAAGGAAATCACCGGAAAAGATTACACCCCTTATTTTACAAAGAATGTTATTTATCAAAGTGAAATTGCGTTATCGGTGGCAGAGGTATACGAGGCCATTCTTATGGATATGTCAAAGTTAAAAAAAGAAGAAGCCCTTTTTTATCTTATAGAGCAGATACTTCAAGAATATAGTGTACCTTTTGAGAAAATTGAAAAGACAGGGCCCAACAAGCAGACAAAAATGCTTTGCCAATACATGGAACAGCATTTTTCGGAGAATATAACTCTGGATGATTTGGCTTCTATGATTGGAGCTGGAAAGTCTTATCTTCTTCGCTCTTTCACAAAAGAAATAGGAGTGTCTCCCTATCGGTATTTACAGACGATACGAATAGAAAGGGCAAAGGCGCTGCTGGAAGAAGGGATTGGCCCCATAGATGTTGCGGGTATGACAGGCTTTTCCGATCAAAGCCATTTTACAAATTACTTTAAGGAATTTATTGGGCTGACCCCGAAGCAGTACCAAAGAATTTTTACCGACGCATAGTCTGCCGGCTTTCCATTATAAAGAATGTGGAGCCTTTTCTTTGCTTGCTCTTTTGCTTTTTATATCTTTATTGCTTTGTACAGGATATTAGGTTACAATTACAATATTGGTATAGCGAGAATAGGGTACTTTATTATTGCTGTACTGTCGGTCTGAAGGGATTGAATCAAAGGAAAAAGGTGAGGTTGAAACGATGAGGACGAAACGGGGATTTCAACTATATACTGGAATGTGGCTGCTTGCAGTCCTGCTCTTGGTAGTGATGCTCTTATGGAATGTGGGCGATGCCCGTATCATTAATTACAGCGGGTTAGTGCGTGGTGCGACGCAGCGTCTGGTGAAGGAAGAGATGAATAGTAAGCCTGATGACGAACTGATTGTACGTCTTGACGGAATCATTTACGATCTCCAGACTGGCAGGGGAGATTATAACCTCGCAAAAAACAATGATAAAGTATTTCAGAAGCAGTTATCAGAATTGAATCAGATATGGAAAGAGATAAAAGACGAGATAAGTGCTGTACGTTCTGGGAATACTTCTAATGAAAGATTATATGATTTGAGTCAGGAGCATTTTGAATTGGCAGATCAGTTGGTCCTGCAGGCTGAAAAAAACTCTAACCACAAATTGATTAGTTTTATTTCGGTGTACTTTGTCATTTTGCTTCTCTCTATAGTGGTCTTTGTAATTGTAAATAACCGCAATCAAAAGAATTTGAAGACAGCGGCATTTACAGATAAATTGACCGGTCTTCAAAATCGGGCCGGCTTTGAGGCTGCAGCTTCAAACCTGTTGCGACAGCAGTCCAAAAGGAAATTTGTGATTGTGGCATTCGATATCGACAATTTTAAGGTAATCAACGATTCAGTCGGATATATTCAAGGCGACGAGCTTTTGTGTGCCTTGGCATCGACACTGAAAAGCTGGAAAGACGAAAACTACCAGTGTGCGCGCCTTGATGCGGACGACTTTATCCTTATGGCCGAGGCAAAGGACTCGCTGATTCCTGAATTGCAAGATATTTTAGAGCATACTACAAAAGCACAGGGGTTTCTGGAGCCTTTTGGTGATGTTGGTTTTACATACGGTGTCTATCAAATCCAGAACAACACAGAACTGATCAAGACTATTATGGATAAAGCCAAAATGGCCCACAAAGCAGCAAAAGCTGCCGCTAATCAATCGCTGGTCTGGTATGACGAACATTTGTTGGAAAAGCTGACGCAAGAACGCAGATTAAAAGAGTTGCTGCAGCACGCTCTTGTCAACCAAGAATTTGAGCTGTACCTTCAGCCTAGAGTGGAATTGTCTGAACGGAGAATCGTTGGAGCTGAAGCTTTGGTCCGGTGGGAGCTTCCCGGACAGGGGACTTTATATCCCGACTCATTTATTCCGCTGTTCGAAGAGAATGGCTCCATCGCGAACTTGGATTTCTATATGCTTAAAAAAGTCTGCAGTTATCTGCATGAACGACGGGAGCTGGGAAGAGAACTGTTTCCTGTCTCGGTCAATTTTTCCCGAGTCACCCTTTATCAGCAGGCATTTTACGAAACGTTCCATTCCATTGTGGATCAATATAAGATACCCTATGACTGCATTGAGATCGAGGTCACGGAGAGCGCTTTTAATGATATCGCAGATAGTGTTTTAGAGATGCTGAACAAGCTGGATGAAGAAGGGTTTCCCATTGCCATGGATGATTTTGGCTCCGGCTATTCTAATATGAATTTGCTCGGGAGTCTTCCTCTCCAGATTATCAAATTAGACAAGGTGTTTTTGCAGGAAACGGACATACACGACCGAGTGAAGGGAATTATTATCTGCGCCGTGGAATTGGCTCATACCATGGGCGTCCAGATTGTGTGTGAAGGTGCAGAGAGTGAACAGCATGTCAGCTTCCTACAGGAAATAGGGTGTGACTTTGCTCAAGGCTATTACTTTACCAAGCCAATCCCACAAAAGGCATTCGATCAGAAGTATCCGGTATTTGAGAAACGGATTCCGCTGCCACCGCGCCATATGACCAGAAGTGGTATATCTATGGTTCCAAATTGGGAAAAACGAAGCAAGCGGATGTTTGAAGAAGTTCTGGCCGAGACGTATCCGGGTTTCTTGAGTCTCCGGAATGAACAGCATCAAATCGTATATCTGAATCAGAATTTCCGGGATTGGATTGCCAAGTACACGGATGTGGATCCTTTAGGCAAAACAAATATAGATCTAGCCGCAATCGTACCCGAAAACGTGGCAGATACCTTTATGCAATGTCATGACGGCAGTCTTGATCTGCAGAAGGATGAGACTAATCTGACTGGTGTAAAGAAGCTGTTAGAATTTAAGGGCGCCGCAGGGACGAACGAGCCTTCGCAGTATTTTGACGCCCTGAAATATTGGGTCGTGCTTGACGGGGCAAAGTATATATTTACCGTCGCCTACGACGTGACCGAGCTCTATCAGGAAGATATGTTCAATCTGCAGAACGCTCTGACTGACAGTTTGACGGGCGCACAGAACCGGCGGTATCTGGAGACGCATTTTGAGCAGTTCCATGGACACTATGCAGCAATCTTTGATCTAGACCATTTTAAGGCTGTCAATGATCTTGAGGGGCATATCATGGGGGATAAAATACTGCGTGATTTCGTGAACTTTATCAGGGAACAAATATCTGGTGTTATGGCTATGATTCGTCTGGGCGGTGATGAGTTTCTTGCCATTTTCCAGAGCGGAGAGACTGCCGACGCTATATTGGAGTCCCTAAAACAGGCGCGTTCCCGGTATGAGGCCGCACGTGTCCAGCACAGCAGTCTGTCTTTCAGCATGGGGGTGAGCCTGCTTGGAGAACAGATGGATGCTGCATTAGATGAACTGGACAAGCTTATGTACGAGGATAAGCACCGTAATCATACATAATGATTACATCAATATAGAATCAACGAGAGGAAAAATATGAGAAAATTAGCTTTAAGTGATGAAATATTATTAAGAATCGAAAAACCGGCGCGCTACATCGGCAACGAGGTCAATTCTGTAAACAAAGACGCCGATAAAGTGGATGTGCGGTTTTGTATGTGTTTCCCGGACGTCTATGAAATCGGCATGTCCCATTTAGGACTGCAGATTTTATATGATATGTTCAACCGCAGGGAAGACGTCTGGTGTGAACGTGTATTTTCGCCATGGACTGATATGGATAAGGAGATGCGCTCTGAAGGAATTCCGCTTTTTGCGCTGGAATCGCAGGATCCGGTGAGAGACTTTGATTTTCTCGGTATCACGCTCCAATTCGAGATGTGCTATACCAATATCTTACAGATATTGGATTTGTCAGGCATCCCGCTTTCTGCCCATGAGCGTACAGAGAAAGACCCGTTTGTCATAGGCGGCGGTCCTTGTGCTTATAATCCAGAACCGCTGGCAGATTTTTTTGATTTATTTTATATTGGAGAAGGTGAGACTGTCTATGACCAGCTTTTTGATGCCTATAAGTCTTGGAAGGCATCTGGAGGCAGCCGGGAATCATTTCTTGAAATGGCGGCTGAAATAGAAGGCATATATGTTCCCTCCTTTTATGATGTAAACTATAAAGAAGACGGAACTATTGCGTCCTTCCTTCCTAACAACCCACATGCGAAAGAAAAAATACGCCGGCAGGTTGCTTCGGATATGGGGGAGACCACCTATCCATTAAAGCCTATCGTGCCATTTATCAAAGCCACACAGGACAGAGCGGTGCTGGAAATTCAGCGGGGCTGTATCCGTGGATGCCGTTTTTGTCAAGCCGGAATGGTGTACCGGCCTGCGAGGCCAAGGGATATCGAAATGCTGAAAGAAACGGCCCGTGCTATGTTGAAAAATACAGGCCACGAAGAAATCACCTTGAGCTCTTTAAGCTCCAGTGACTACAATGAGTTAAAAGAGATTGTTTCTTTTTTAATTGAAGAATTCAAGGGACAAGGGGTGAATATTTCCCTTCCGTCTCTTCGCATCGACGCTTTTTCTTTGGACGTCATGAGCAAGGTACAGGATGTCCGCAAATCAAGCCTAACATTTGCGCCGGAGGCAGGAAGCCAGCGGATGCGTGATGTGATAAACAAGGGCTTGACCGAGTCTGAGATTATCGACGGTGCAGGGCAGGCCTTCGAGGGCGGCTGGACGAAGGTGAAGCTTTATTTCATGCTGGGACTCCCGACCGAGACGCGGGAGGATATGGAGGGAATAGCAGTCCTTTCCGATAAAGTGGCACGCCGTTACTATGAAATACCGAAGGAACAGCGTAATGGGAAATGCCAGATTACGGCCAGTTCTTCCTTTTTTGTGCCCAAGCCTTTTTCTCCCCTTCAGTGGGCGACCATGTTCTCAGCAGAAGAATATGTGGCGAAGGCCAATATAGTACAGGAAGCGATGCGGAATCAATTGAACCGAAAGAGTCTTCGCTATAACTGGCATACCGCCGAGCTGACTGTCTTGGAGGGAACCTTCGCCAGAGGTGACAGGCGGATGGGGGCGGTTCTGCTTGAGGCATACCGTCTCGGGTGCATTTTTGATTCGTGGGATGAATATTTCCGCTATGACCTTTGGATGCAGGCATTTGAAAATACAGGAACAGATGCTGCGTTCTACAATCTGCGTCCCCGTACAAGAGACGAAATTTTCCCATGGGATTTTATTGACTGCGGCGTGACAAGGGATTTCCTCTGGAGAGAGTGGGAAAACGCCATGCAGGGGAAGGTGACGCCGAACTGCCGGGAGAAGTGTTCCGGCTGCGGCGCGATGACATATAAGGGAGGCGTCTGCTATGAAGGTTAGAGTAAAATTTCGGAAATTTGGTGTCATGAAATTTATCGGGCATCTTGATGTTATGCGGTATTTTCAGAAAGCAATCCGGAGAGCGGAAATTCCTATCAAATTCACTGGCGGCTACAGTCCCCACATGGTGATGTCTTTCGCGAACCCTCTGGGTGTCGGACTGACCAGTGACGGCGAGTACTTTGATATTGAACTGACTGAATCCATTTCCAGCAAGGATGCAGTAGAAAGATTAAATAACGTTATGGTCGAGGGTATGGAAGTTTTAAGTGTTGTAGAGATACCCGATGACAAGAAAAATAAGGGAATGTCACTCGTGGCGGGCGCATCCTATCTGTCTACGCCGAAGAGTGGAGTGCTTCCCTGCGGTTGGGCGGAAAAGTTGATTGAATTCTACGGTCAGTCCGAGATTATAGTAATAAAGTCTACGAAGAAAAGTGAAAAAGAGGTGGATATCCGCCCAATGATTCATGAGCTGAGACCAGAGGGAGAGTCTATCTATATGATGGTGTCAGCGGGAAGTGTAGAGAACTTGAAGCCGGAATTAGTGACGGAGGCTTTCTGCCGCTGGCTGGGAGTTGAGCCGGCGTCATTTTCCCATCACAGACTGGAAACTTACGCGGCGTCGGCGGAAGGATTCCTCCCGTTAGAAGCACTGGGATTGGAGATTAACTAGCATATGGAGCGGAAAATTATTATTGCTCATGTCGGCGACCGGATTGCAGCGGTTTTGTCAGAGGAGGGGAAAATTGTAGAAATACACTACAGCCCTCAAAATGAGCCATATGCATTGGGGAGTATCTATGTTGGAAAGGTACGCCAGATTCTTCCCAATATAAATGCGGCCTTTATTGAGATTGGTGACAAAAATGAATGTTACTATTCAACAGAAGAAAAATATTCTCCCATCTTTACTTCAAAGGCAGGGAAAAAGCCGTTCTGCGTCGGAGATGAATTGTTAGTGCAGATTCAGAAGGAAGCGGTGAGAACAAAGAAACCTGTAGTGACTGGAAACCTGAATTTCACAGGCAGGTATGCCGTGCTGACTTCCGGAAATTTGACAGTGGGCGTCTCCTCTAAGATCTCGAAACCTAAGCGTGAAGAACTGCTCGCCAAGGCAGAAAGTTACGGGGGGCGAGGTTATGGTTTTATACTGCGGACGAATGCCGCGGATGTTCCGTGGGAGACAGTAGCTGCCGAGCTCGAAAAGCTGGAGGAGGAATATTTTCATATACGCAGAATTGCGGGGACACGCACTTGCTTTAGTTGCCTTAAGGAAGCCCCCAAGCCTTATATCTCAATGCTCCGTGATATTTACCAATCAGGGCTGGCTGAAATTGTGGCCCAAAGTGGCACATTGTATGAAGAGACTAGAGATTTTCTTGCCAAAGAACAGCCGGATGATTTGAGGCTTTTGCGGTGTTACACGGATGAACAGTACCCACTATCTAAATGTTACAGTATGGAGCATGTGACGGAAGAGGCGCTTAGAGAGCGGGTCTGGCTGAAATCCGGCTCATATCTCGTGATTCAGGAGACGGAAGCCATGCATGTCATCGACGTGAATTCTGGAAGATGTATGAAGAAAAAGAAAGAGTTTCTTGCCATGAATCTGGAAGCGGCCAAGGAAGCTGCCAGACAAATCCGGCTCCGCAACCTTTCTGGCATTATCATGATAGATTTTATCAATATGGGCACAGACACTGAAAAACAAGAGCTGCTTGCTTATTTTCAGCATGAGTTGAATAAGGATAGAAATCCAGGTAATGTAATAGACATGACAAAACTTCAGATAGTGGAAGTCACTAGGAAGAAAGTTAAAAAGACGCTGAAGGAGAGCTTGTATGAGTAAGAAAGAAGTAAAGACTAACGCCATGCGTATTCTGGACCGTATGAGAATCCCATATGAATATCAGATGTATGAATGTGATACTTTTACAGATGGAATCGAGACTGCTGACCGTCTGTCGCTTCCGTATCAACTTGTGTATAAAACGATTGTGACCACTGGAAAGAGCGGTGGTCATTATGTATTTGTCCTTCCAATAGAAAAAGAGATTAACTTAAAGGAGGCCGCCCGGACGGTGGGGGAAAAATCACTGGAGATGCTTCCGCTGAAAGACTTGACTCCATTGACGGGCTATGTGCGGGGAGGATGTACGGCCATAGGCATGAAAAAGCAGTTCCCAACTGTCATAGATAAAAGTGCAGAAAGACTGGATAAAATATATGTGAGTGGAGGACGGATCGGCATGCAGCTCGCGCTCACTCCGGAAGCACTTAAAACCGCGTCCAACGCAGTCTTCGCAGATGTGACACATGCATAAAAAATAATAGAAAACCCATGGTTTTTCGGGAATTTGCACACAATTTATAAAAAAGGTTGCATTTTTTGCGTTACCGTAATAAAGTAATAAGAAAAACTACTTGAGACGGAGGGTACTAGAGATGATAAAGGTGGTCAAATTTGGCGGTAGTTCGCTTGCAGATGCCGCACAGTTTAAGAAAGTTGGACAGATTATCCGCGAAGACAAATCGAGAAGGTATGTCATTCCATCTGCTCCGGGGAAACGGTTTTCGGACGATGTCAAAGTGACCGATATGCTCTACCAGTGTTATGGCGCGGCTGTACGTGAGAAAAAGTTTACTGAACTTTTGAAGAAAATAGAACTCCGTTACCAAGAAATTATCGAAGAGCTGGGATTAACGCTTAATCTGGAAAAAGAATTCGAGATAATCCGTCAGGATTTTGGCAAAAAGGCTGGCCGGGAATATGCGGCATCCAGAGGAGAATATCTTAACGGGATTATCATGGCCAATTATTTAGGATATACTTTTATTGACGCAGCCGAAGTGATTGCTTTTGATGAAGAAGGAGTCTTTCTATCCGAGAAGACCAACGAGCTTTTGGCCGCCCGGCTTGACGGGGTGGAGCAGGCAGTCATTCCCGGGTTTTACGGAGCTAAGCCCGACGGTTCCATCCAGACCTTCTCCAGAGGTGGTTCTGATATAACAGGTTCTCTCGTTGCAAAGGCGATTCAGGCGGATGTATATGAGAACTGGACGGATGTATCCGGATTTTTGATTGCGGACCCTCGTATTATAAAAAATCCCAAAGGAATTGAGGCTATTACATATAAAGAATTGCGGGAGCTTGCTTACATGGGGGCCTCAGTACTTCATGAAGATGCTATCTTTCCGGTTCGAAAGGAAGGAATTCCTATCAATATCCGCAATACAAATAAGCCAGAAGATAAGGGTACACTGATCGTGGAAGGCACCTGCAGGAAACCGAAGTATACGATTACCGGAATCGCTGGAAAGAAAGGATTTGCATCGATTACGATAGAAAAGGCAATGATGAACGCGGAGATTGGGTTCGGAAGAAAGGTGTTAGGTGTATTCGAGGATCAGGGCATATCTTTTGAGCATATGCCGTCGGGAATTGACACGATGACAATTTTTGTACAGCAGGATGAATTTGAAGAGCATGAACAGCAGGTAATCTCTGGTATCCACCGGGCTGTACAGCCGGATGACATTGAACTGGAGTCAGACCTTGCTTTGATTGCCGTGGTGGGCCGTGGCATGAAGCAGACCCGCGGCACGGCCGGACGTATTTTTTCTGCTTTGGCCCACGCCCATGTCAATGTAAAGATGATAGATCAGGGCTCCAGTGAGCTGAATATCATTATCGGTGTCAGAGAACATGACTTTGACAATGCCATAAAGGCAATTTATGATATTTTTGTAAACACTGTGCTTTAATCTACATTTAAACGGTAAAATATGGTATAGTATATGCGGAAGCAGTGAGGCATTCACTGCGGGCAATGGTCCGTCAACGGGCCAAATACCATAGATTAAAGCGAGGGAGCAAGCATGAATATTTTATTTTTCCTGAAACCGAAATCTGAATTGGCATATATTTATGATTACCATACTCTGCGGCAGGCCATGGAGATTATGGAGTATCACAAATATTCTTCAGTACCAATCATCAATCGGGAAGGAAAATACATAGGAACAATTACCGAGGGGGACCTTCTCTGGGGGCTGAAGGAATTGAATATATTGAATATAAAGGATGCAGAGAACATTCCAGTGACCCGGATTCAACGGCGTTTGGATTATCGTCCGGTACGCGCGGACAGCAATGTGGAAGATTTGATAGGCCGGGCCATGGAGCAGAATTTTGTTCCGGTGGTGGACGATCAGGGCAACTTTATCGGAATTGTCACTCGTAAGGATATTATCGGTTACTGTTACGACAAGATTAAGGTGATGAGCGGTAAGTCCACAAAAAAGGTAAATAATTGAAAATAATTTATTTTGACGGTTGACTTTGTGCGGCGTGCTGGTGTATAATACAACAGTATGCCGCACAACGAGGTTATAAGCTCCATTTCCGGACACCGCAGTTGGCGAGTAATGATAATAGGAGGTGCCATATGTACGCGATTATAGCAACAGGTGGTAAACAGTACAAAGTAGCCGAAGGCGATATCATTAAAGTAGAAAAACTTGGTGTAGAAGCCGGTGAGTCTTATACATTTGACCAAGTGCTTGCAGTAAGCGATAACGAACTCAAAGTCGGAGCTCCGACAGTAGAAGGTGCAACAGTAGAAGCATCTGTTATCGAGAACGGTAAAGCAAAAAAGGTTATCGTTTACAAGTATAAGAGAAAAACAGGCTATCACAAGAAAAATGGTCACAGACAGCAGTACACAGCAGTTAAGATTGAAAAAATCAACGCATAATTATTTGCAGAAGCTGGTGTTCTATGGTAAAAGTAACCATTTATAAAAATGAAAAGAATCAATATGTCGGATTTAAAGCTGTAGGCCATGCGGGATTCAGTGAAGAGGGACAAGATGTCGTCTGTGCTGCCGTATCCGTGCTTACGATCAACACAGTGAATGCTATCGACGCCTTTACGGATGATGAGACATCGGAATTATCTGATGAGACCGACGGATTGATTGATTTCCAAGTGAAAGGAAATCCAAGCAGTGATGCTGCACTTTTGTTGAACGCGATGGTTCTGGGACTGGAACAGATTGCAGACGACGATAACTACAGAAAGTATATGGAATTGACATTCGAGGAGGTGTAAGACCATGATGAAATTAAACCTTCAGTTTTTTGCTCATAAAAAGGGAGTTGGTTCTACAAAGAACGGCCGTGACTCTGAATCCAAGAGACTTGGAGCCAAGAGAGCAGACGGACAGTTTGTAAAAGCTGGTAATATCCTTTACAGACAGCGCGGAACTAAGATTCACCCAGGCGTGAATGTAGGACGCGGCGGAGATGATACATTGTTTGCATTAGTAGACGGTGTTGTCAGATTTGAAAGAAAAGGAAGAGATAAGAAGCAGGTTTCTATCTATCCGGTAGCTGAATAATAAGAGTAGTTTCAAAAGACAGGAAGCGGATGTTTTCCTGTCTTTTTTAAAAAGTAATAAAGAATAGAAAGAGGAAGTATTTATGTTTGCGGACAGAGCAAAAATAGTAATACGGTCAGGAAAAGGCGGAGACGGCCACTGCAGTTTTCGAAGAGAGCTCTATGTTCCCAACGGGGGACCAGACGGAGGAGACGGTGGAAAAGGCGGAGACTTGATATTTGAAGTCGATGAAGGGCTCAATACGCTTGTTGACTATAGACATAAGAGAAAATATGCCGCAGGAGATGGCGAAGAAGGCGGCAAGAGGCGCTGTCATGGAAAGGATGGTACAGATACTGTCCTCAGAGTGCCGGAGGGAACTGTAATTAAAGAGGCTTCCACTGGAAAAGTTATCGCCGATATGTCAGGCGATAACCGTAGACAGATCGTACTGAAAGGTGGAAAAGGAGGACTGGGTAATCAGCACTTTGCCACGGCCACCATGCAGGTGCCGAAATATGCACAGCCGGGCCAGCCATCCAAGGAACTGGAAGTTTTACTTGAACTTAAAGTGATTGCCGACGTGGGCTTGGTAGGATTTCCAAATGTGGGAAAATCCACGCTGTTGTCCAGAGTGACGAATGCGCAGCCCAAAATCGCCAATTATCATTTTACAACGTTATCCCCGAATCTTGGCGTTGTCGATCTGGAGGGTGCAAAAGGTTTCGTGATAGCGGATATTCCGGGACTTATTGAGGGAGCATCTGAAGGAGTGGGGCTGGGGCATCAGTTCCTTCGGCATATAGAACGGACGAAGCTTATGATACACGTGGTGGACGCAGCCGGAACCGAGGGCCGCGACCCGGTGGATGATATCTATAAAATCAATGAGGAGTTAAAGGCATATAATCCGGAAATAGCCGAGCGTCCCCAAGTGATTGCCGCTAATAAAACGGACTTGATTTACAGTGAGGATGAAGACCCGGTACAGCGTCTTAAGGATGAATTCGAGCCAAAGGGAATTAAAGTATTCCCAATCTCAGGGGTATCGGGAGAGGGGATACAGGAACTTTTATACTATGTAAGTGACGCGATTCAGCATATGGATGTGAAGCCTATTGTATTTGAGCAGGAGTATTTCCCGGAAGACGAGATTATTTATTTGAATCTTCCTTATACCGTAGAGAAAAAGGACGACATGTACGTTGTGGAAGGGCCTAAGATTGAAAAGATGCTTGGGTATACAAACCTTGATTCTGAAAAGGGGTTTGCATTCTTCCAGAAGTTTTTAAAGGAAGCAGGAATTTTGGACGAATTGGAAAAAGCCGGAATAGAAGAGGGCGATACTGTGAAAATGTATGGTCTTCAGTTTGAATATTTCCGTTAGAAAGGAGAGATACTATGACATCAAAGCAGAGAGCGTATTTAAAAGGACTTGCCATGACTATGGATCCAATCATGCAGATTGGAAAGTCTGGTGTGACTCCAGAGCTGACAGCATCTGTCTCAGAGGCATTGGAGGCCAGAGAGCTGATTAAGCTCAATGTTCTTCAGAACTGTTCTGATGATTTACGCCAGATGGCAGAAACACTTGCTGAGCGCACAAGAGCTCAGGTAGTACAAGTTATTGGCAAGAAAATTGTATTATACAAAGAAGGTAAAGAAGAGAAGAAGAAAATCCAGCTGCCGTAGATAGAGGTGAAGTGCAATGAGAATCGGAATTATGGGGGGGACATTCGACCCCATTCATAACGGACATCTTATGCTGGGCGAGTATGCGTATAGGAAGTTTGACCTTGATGAGGTATGGTTTATGCCCAACGGCAATCCTCCTCATAAGCAGGATGTATCTATTCGCCGAATGACCAATCACAGAGTCCGCATGACAGAGCTTGCAATAGAAGATATACCTTATTTTAAGCTCTGCACATACGAGACAGACCGGACAGAGAAGTCTTATACCTATGAGACCATGGAGTGTTTTCATGAGCGGTATCCCGAGCATGAATTCTATTTTATTATAGGTGCTGACTCACTGCTCGCTCTCGATTCATGGAAGTGTCCTCAACGTCTGCTGCAGCTTGTCACAATCTTAGCTGCTTACCGTGACGACATGGACACACCGGAAGAGATGGACAGCCGGATACGCTATTTGAATAGAAAGTATCACGGCGACATCCGCCTGTTAAGAACCCCGGTTGTTTCAGTGTCTTCGAGAGATATCCGAAGACGAATCAGGGAAGGACTTTCCTACGACTATCTGATGCCTGATAAAACGGCAGAATATATTAAGCAGTATCATATATATCAAGGTGAATAAAGATGACAGAAGCAATCAATAAAATGCGCAAAAAGGTAAAAAGATATCTGGACAGCGAAAGGTATGAACACACTCTGGGCGTAATGTATACGGCAGGTTGTCTGGCCATGAAATATGGGGAAGATATGGAACGGGCTATGACTGCAGGTGTCTTGCACGACTGCGCAAAATGTATCCCCAATGATGAGAAAATTAAGCTTTGCCGTAAATACCATCTGGACATCTCTGAGGCGGAGATGGCGAATCCCGGATTGCTGCACGCGAAGCTTGGCGCTTTTATCACATGGAAAAAATATCATGTGGAGGATAGAGAGATTATCTGTGCAATCGCGGCCCATACGACCGGACGGCCGGATATGTCTCTGCTGGACAAGATTATCTATATTGCAGATTTTATTGAACCGGGCCGGGACGAGGCTCCCAGTCTCCCTATAGTGAGAAAGCTGGCGTTTACAGATCTGGATGCCTGCCTGCTCCGGGTCTTGGAAGATTCGCTGAGCTATTTGAATACAAAAGGGGCGGCAATAGACCCAATGACAGAAAAGACATATCTATATTATAAAAATAGGAAAGGTGGTACGGTATAGTGACACAGATGGAACAATCAAGAGAAATGGCACGCATAGCCTGCAAGGCACTGGAAGATAAAAAAGGTGAGAACATTCAAGTTATCGATATATCCCAAGTATCAGTATTGGCAGATTATTTTATCATTGCCAACGGTACCAATGAAAGTCAGGTCAGAGCACTGGTAGACAGCGTAGAAGAAAAGCTTGAGAAGGCTGGCTACCGCGTGAAGCAGCGGGAGGGTTATGGGCTTGGAAGCTGGGTACTGCTGGATTTTTCAGACATTATCGTGCATGTCTTTGATAAAGAAAACAGGCTGTTCTATGATTTGGAACGAATCTGGAGTGATGGGAAGAAGATTGCGGCAGAAGATTTATAAGACAAGATAAGCAGGACCTTCATAATTATTATGTGGGTCCTGCTTTTTAAGGCAGTAGTTGTGGAGGAATAAAATGAAATTACTGGAAATTGCACTTTCTTCAGTAGTAATTGTGGCTATAATAGAAATGACTATTCAAAATAAAAAGAATAGCCTTCATTATGTAACTAATGAGCGCAATGAATGGCGGAGAGCTATGAAGAGAATCACTGTTAAAATTTATGATTCTGATAGCTCCCATATAGGGAGTGTGCTGACTGAGCTAAAAGTGAATTTAAATAGTTATGGAAGACATGATACATATGCGGAAGATAAGGCGCTCAATCTCTATAAAGATGAACATATATGGAAAGAGATTGATTACATAGAAAAAAATTGCATCAAATATAAGGATGAAAATCTATTAAAAGTACATAGAGAAAAATTGATTTACTATTTAAGCCTCCTTCTAAAATTTGACTGGGAACGTTCAAAAAAAGAAGTATATCCGGCGAAGGCAGCTTTCATTTCTGTCATATGTTATTGTTTGAGCGTATGTCTTATTATTATAGGGAAGTATGATATTACCAATCTGTTCGAAAAATTATCTGAAATAAAAATGGTAGTGGAATTGTTATTAATCCCATACATAATTTTATGGTATCCTTACATAAAAGATTTAATTGTCTTACTGCGAACCAAACATTGGTACAATGAGATTCATGTAAGTATAAAGCTTTGGATTGCAGGCGTTATTATTTATGGAATTATCTGGGCTATGTTAAAAGGAAATTTATTGGAGTATTTGCTATTTTTTGTAGCTGCTTTTGCCCTTATTATTTATGCATTTTCAAAAAGGAAATTATATATTGATTATTCTGGGTCGATAATTGATATGTTATAGATTCCCAATATAATCATATACGGGTATGGAGACGGAAACGAATTAGCGACTTTTAAAGTAATCAATTATTTTCTTCAGCTGGATATCAACGTCAATTACAAAATAATAGAGATGAAAGATATCAGAGATTCTGATTTACAAGAAGCTATGAATAGTATACAGGGAAACTGTCCAAAGAAAATGTTGAATATGGTGGGGTACATATTATTTAAACTGAGAAAGAAAAGATATGCTGACTTAAAAGCATTTATTAAAGAGAATCCCCAATATAGCCGGGTTATTGTAAAAAGACTGGCAGAGGAGGACGAGAGGCCTTTTTATACCATTGGGTATCAACAGGAAATATGGAAAAATTGGTTTGATTAAAAGTATCAGAGATGACATCCCCCTGATAGAATTTGCCAGCAGGAACCCCTGCTGGCAAAAAGTATATAATTTTGAGTATCTACTTGACGGAGAGCGGTTCAAACCGTATCTCTTTATATTTATTATGTATAATTCTAAAGTCATTTATCTCATGAAGCGGAATACGGCAATAACTTTACCTAAAATTTCAACATCGGGGAGAATGAACGGCTCCATAGTATCATTTTCCGGCTGCAGGCGTATTACACCTTCCTCTTTATAGAACGTCTTCACCGTTGCCCCATCCTCTATCATAGCTACGACCATTTCACCGTTAGAAGCGGTATTCCTTTTCTCCACTACAACATAGTCGCCGTCCATAATTCCGGCATTGATCATACTTTCCCCGCGTACTTTGAGCATAAATACATCATTATTAGGGAGAAATTCCACGGGAATAGGGAAGTACTCTTCGATATTCTCCTGCGCTAGAATAGGCTCGCCAGCCGCAACACGTCCTACCATGGGCACTTGAACCATTTCCCTTCTGGTAAGATTGAAATTATCATCTAAAATCTCAATGGCACGCGGTTTAGTAGGGTCGCGGCGGATATATCCATTTTTCTCAAGTGTCTCTAAATGGGAGTGCACCGAAGATGTGGATTTCAGATTTACAGCATCACAAATTTCACGAACTGCCGGCGGAAAGCCTCTTTCTAAGATTTGAGACTTAATATACTGTAATATCTCTTCCTGCTTTTTACTGATTTTACCTTTACTCATAACAACGACCTCCTGAATCGTACACACGTTTCTTTTACTTATGTATTTATATTATCACAACTTTTTTTAAAAAGCAAACAAATGTTTAGAAAATATGTTCGTGTTTTTTGGAAAAAGCTATTGACAAACATTCGTTCTGGATGTATAGTAATTACAGAACAGTTGTTCGGAACAAATTTTCGAGATTAGATTAAGGGGGATATCTGATATGAAAAAACAGTCTATCGCAAATTGTAAAGGAAGCATGCTTAAAAGAAGGAGAGGGCATAAAAATCTTTTGTCCGTCAGCCGGATGCTGGGAGGCATCTTCGCAGTGATATTAGTATTAGCATGCAGTTTCGGTTTCGGAAGTTTCTTTTCAAGTGCTCATGGGAATGAACAGCCACATAATGTGGATTATAAATATTATAAAAGCATAGAAATACAAAAAGGCGACTCCCTCTGGAGTATCGCTGAGACATATATGAATGATAAATATGATTCCGTGCATGAATATATTGATGAATTGGTGTCAATTAATAATATGAATGCCAACAAAATAGACGCTATTCAGGAAGGCGATTACCTTATGGTTGCTTACTATGATAACGAATACAAATAAGCAATATGAATGAAGCCCATATCTTTAACACCCTATTGATATAGAAAGTCCGTCATCTATCTGTTACTTACTCATACTATACCCGGCAGATAGAACAAGTGGCGGACTTTCCTACCCAAATAAAACCATGATTCATGTAGAAAATAAGACTTCCTTAGAGCAGGGAAGTTTTCTTTGAGAAATCAATCTATACGACAAATACCGATTTTTCCAAAAGATATAGACGAATGAAGCACATTATGATACAATTTACTGTATAAATGACATTAACAATATTTTATTAGGAGGTTTTCAGAATGGCCGAACCGAAAACATATCATGAACAATCTTACATAGACAATACCATTAAGCTGCGCGAAGTTTTGAACACAATGCCTTCTTTTGCAAAAGATTATTTCCGTGCCATAGAACCAACTACATCAGCCCGGACCCGTATTTCTTATGCATATGATATACGTGTCTTTTTTCAATTTCTGTTAAATGAGAATCCTGCATTTAAGAATTATAAAATGACTGATTTTCGTATCTCTGATTTAGAGAACTTGACACCCGTTGATATTGAAGAATATCAGGAATATTTGAAGGTCTATAAGGCAGATGGCCGTCAGATTACAAATGAAGAAAAAGGCCTTGCCCGGAAAATGTCTGCGCTGCGCAGTTTTTATGGCTATTTTTACAAACGACAGATTATTGAGAAAAACCCTACATTGTTGGTAGATATGCCGAAACTACATGAGAAAGCGATTATCCGTCTGGAGACCGATGAGGTGGCCAGTTTATTGGACTATGTGGAAAACTGTGGCTCTAAACTTACAGGGCAGGCCAGAGTATATTACGAAAAAACAAAGGAGCGGGACCTTGCTATACTCACTCTTCTGCTGGGAACAGGCATTCGAGTGTCAGAATGCGTAGGTTTAGATATTGATGACATAGATTTTAAGAATAACGGAATAAAGGTGACACGAAAAGGTGGAAATGAAATGATTGTTTATTTTGGAGATGAGGTAGAGAAGTCTCTGCGGAGTTACCTTGAAACAACTCGAAAAGCTGTCGAACCTCTTCCGGAATATGAAAAAGCACTCTTCCTCTCCACTCAAAGGCGCCGGATGGGCGTACAAGCTGTAGAAAATATGGTGAAAAAATATGCGAAACGGGTCACGCCAAACAAGAAAATCACCCCCCACAAACTCCGCAGCACTTATGGTACATCTTTATACAAGGAAACTGGCGATATTTATCTTGTGGCAGATGTTCTGGGACATAAAGATGTAAACACCACGAAAAAGCACTATGCGGCCATAGATGAGGATAGACGGCGAAGTGCGGCAAATGTAGTAAAACTGAGGGAGCCTTAAGATTCACTCAGTTTAGTTTGGGAAGAATTTCAGCCAACACTTCCACTGCTTCATTCAACCGCTGAAGTTCTTCCGATGTTAGCTGTTCCTCTAGTGTACAGATAAAAGTTTGATTTTTCTTGTAGTAATTATCCAGATACTCTATTGCGTTTGGCGTCAAACGTATCCAGACAGAGCGTCTGTCTTCGGGGTTATGGAGTCGTTCAATATAATTATGCTCACTCAGTTTATCAATTAATTTCGTCACTTGCTGTTTGGGAATTTTTAGCTGGCGTGCCAATTCTGTCATGGTCATCATTTTGCAGGCCCTCAAAGTTTCCAGACAATAATAGGTTTCCAGAGTCATTTCCCTGTTTAGGGATTCTTTGAAGGGTCGCACAAGCCTTGAATGCCAGCTGGGCATTACGAGCAGCAAGTTCTTTACAAATCTTTCGGATATTTTTTCTGATTTCATCTTATTTTCTCCTAGTTGACAAATGTATTTTGGAGTGATATGTTATAAAATAGTAAACAAAATATGACTATCATGATTTTGCTACTAGTTCTTCTTTTATTATAAACTCTTTTATAACTAATTCAATAACAAATCACATTGTTTTCAAAAAGGAGCCGCATATGTTTTATGAGTTTAAAAAAATTAAGTTACCAGAAAAACTAAGAACAGAATTTCGATTCAGTACGTTAAGTTTTCTTTTCATTATTCTCTATGTAAATGTATTTCAAAAAGTTTTTGGTGCCGAGAATTCAATAGTTGGTGTAATATTTACTATAATGATGTCAGCGTCCATGGTGCGCGATATGACGGCGGAACCGGTAAAAAATTTGCTCACGCAGGCTCTGCTTCTCGTATGGATGGCAATTGCTTCCAGTCTGGTAACGGTTCTTCCTCTCCCGTTCTCATTTATAGTGAATTTTGCGACGATAATGCTGATACTATATTCATTCACCTATGAGTATTCCAGCCATATATATTTTCCTTACATATTGTCCTATTTGTTTCTTATATTTATCTCACCGGTGGATATTCAAGGCCTCCCCGTAAGAATTGCAGGCATGCTGTTCGGGGCGTTTTCTATCATAATGTATCAATGGTTCATGGGGAGAAATCGAGTTGTAGATACGGCGAAAGATGTTTTAAGTGAGATGATCG
This sequence comes from Bariatricus massiliensis, assembly GCF_900086725.1. Taxonomy (GTDB): domain Bacteria; phylum Bacillota; class Clostridia; order Lachnospirales; family Lachnospiraceae; genus Allocoprococcus; species Allocoprococcus massiliensis. The sequence goes on from NZ_LT574836.1 coordinate 749,377, forward strand.
ATAGAATTTGCCAATATATAGTGTATAAGCGGAAGGAATCGTCAATCATGCCAGATTTGACTGATATGCACAGTAAGCTGGGGCATTTGAGCCGGACGGTATATGACCGGCGGAAAAGGGTACTGTGCGTTTCAGACGCCGGTTTCTCTATGTTAGAGACAGGCCGCAGCTTGGAGAAAATGTTGCGGCTTATAGAGAAGATGCCGGAAGAGCTGACTGTCAAGGAATCTTCATTCCTGCAAAAAATCAGTGAGCGGCTGAAAATATACCGTACATTCCTGCAAGGGGAGATTCCTTCTCTCCCACCGCTTGAACCGCAGGAATTATATGAAGAAGAAACCGAACAAGAAGCACACCTATACAATACACTGCTCTATACGCAAGACAGATTGGAGCATATGACAAACCCCGAAGCAAAGTCACATTACAGAAAGACAAAGCTTCCCTTGAAAACGCGGATAAAAATCGCATTGGATTTGAGTCCGGTGCGTGCTGTCTATGCATTGCGCACTTCACTCTTGCTGTCTCTTGGTACCCTCTTCGTTTTGGGGTATAATCTTCCGCACGGCAAATGGCTTATGTTTACACTTGCTTCTGTATCACTGCCATATGCAGATGATGTTCCTGCCAAGATAAAAAATCGTATTCTGGCTACAGTATCAGGCGGTTTAATCGCTGTACTTATTTATTCACTGATTCCATCTGCGATAGGACGTACTGTAGTGATGATGTTCTCCGGTTACATATCTTTTTATTTTATAAATTATAGGGAAACGTTTGCATGTTCTACAGTCGGCGCACTGGGAGGGGCTGTTTTTGCCAATGCCTTTACTTTTACAGAAGTTGGCAGTATATTTCTTATCCGGATTGGTTATATACTGCTGGGTTCCCTGCTTGGATATGCAGCCAACTGTTTCATCTTCCCTTACAGCCGCCAGAAAGCGGAAAGGCATCTTTGGAAAAAGTACAAAGCAGTTACCGAATATCTTTCAAAGAAAGGGAATAACAAAAAAATAGATGACCAGCTCTATTATAATCTGGTCATCCACTCTTGCCTGATGAAAGATAAATTATCTCAAGGCTGATTCTTCAAAGGCTAAATCGGCAGATTTCTCTTTGAAAATGCCGTACACCCTACCGCTAAAAACAGGAGTCCACATGCATACAGGACAGCGCAGCATATCCATGCGTTTCGCTCCATGGCGATGAGCCCCTCTACATCATACAAGGTCAGAGGCGTTGCATATTTAAGAGCTTCAAATTTATCGCCCACACGGGCCAGCATCTGCGCAAGGATAGAATAGACTACAATTCCAGTACCGATGCCTGTCGAGAGCCTTGTCTCGTTGAACAGACAGGAAAATAGGAAGCAGGCTCCACCTATAAACACAAGCACCCCCAGAAGCCCTACATTGACTCGAAGGAACTCTGCTGTATTCAACTCTTTTGGGAACATCAAATGACTGACAAATAGAATCAATCCTGTAATATAGGCGACCATGATAAAGAGGCAGCATACAAGAAATACAGCCTGTGTAATCACAATTTTTCTGCGCTTTTCGGGCACTGCCAATATATAGGCCATGGAGCCGTTATCAACATATTTGGCAACAAGACGGTTTGCGAGAATGATGAGGAACACACAGGGGAACGCAATATAGAGCATATTATAGAGGTAACCTGTCACGAAGTCCATCAACGTCGTTCCCACATCAGTCATTCCAAACGCCGCAAAGATTTCCGGCATACTATCTGCCATGGCTTTCAGGCTTTCACTCATTTTAGGTTCGAACATGGCAACGATCATACTGCCGTACACCGTGAGCACTGCGGAAAAAATTAAAAGAAGAATATAATTCGATTTGATTTCTTTTTTAAATAATGTAGTATTAATCATTGTTCTGCCCTCCGTAAAAATGCAGGAAAAATTCTTCCAGACTCTGTGTGCGGACATTCAGGTCCACTACCGTGTAAGCGCCGGCTTTTTTTATGAACTCATCCATATCAAGCCCAACATTAGCGCTCACACTGCGCCCTGTCACCTTGCTCCCGGCAATCTCTCTGGCAAAAGACGCCGCCATATTTTCATCTGCCAGATGAAGTTCGACAATCTTTTTCCTTCCCGACTTTAACTTCTCCATATCCTCTACTGCCACCAGTCTGCCTTCACGTATAATCGCCGCCCGGTCACATGTTTTCTCTACCTCTTCAAAAATGTGTGAGGACATCAGAATTGTTTTCCCTCGCTTTTTTTCTTGTAGCAGTAAATCTATAAATTGATTCTGCATTAAAGGGTCCAGCCCGCTGGTAGGTTCATCCAGAATCAAAATTTCCGGGTCCTGCATGAATGCACAGACAATACCAATCTTCTGTTTCATGCCCTTGGACATTTTCTTGATTTTTCCAGACGGATTCAACTCAAATTTTTCCATCAAGGACTCTGCCCGTCCTAGCCCTTTCATTTTTTTCATTTTAGCAATAAAACGAATAAATTCAATACCGCTCATAGAATCTATAAACGCAATCTCTCCCGGTAGATATCCTAGTGATTTTTCTATGAAATCAGCCTCCTTAAAGCAGTCCTTTCCAAGTATGCTGACACTCCCGCTGTCAGGTTTTATAAAGCCCATCAACTGTCGTATGGTAGTTGTTTTGCCAGCCCCGTTAGGGCCCAGAAAGCCAAGTGTTTCGCCCTTTTGAACTTGAAAAGTAATATCGAATACTCCCCGTCCCTGACCATAATCTTTTGTGATATGGTCGATTTCTATGTGATTAGTCATCTTGATACTCCTCCTTATAAACTAGTTTTTTAATCATTTTCATCCAACGGTCAAATTCATCCATCAACGTATCTACGTCTATGGAATGTCCTGACATCTGTATATCATGCATATAACCGTCTGCCATCCACCTCAGCATTTTATAGATATAGAAGTAATCTCCGGCCTCTTCTTTGAACTTACTTGTATCTAAACGCGCAAAATATTTTTGAAATGCCGTTTCTTCATAATTTAAAGTCATTGCCTTCAATCTTTCTGACACGTCCTCCTTTTCAGAATAGAATGCGCGCATGGAGAAATCCATAATATGTGGATTACGCTTTAAAACATCATGTTTTTTTATAACTGAATACCGGAGGAGGTCAAAAAAATCTGTGATGGCAAGAAATTCTTCATCTACCACAAGTTTAGTCATTATTTCAATTAAGTAGTTATATAAGAATATATAAAAATCTTTTTTGTTTTTGAAATAATAAAATAGCAGCCCCTTTGAAATTCCGGCTTTAGATGCCATTAAGTCTGTGGAGGCGTGTTTGTAATCGTATTGACCGAACACTTCCAAGCCTGCATTTATAATTCGCTGCTGTTTATCTTCCGCCAGAGAGTAAAATTTTTCATACATAGCAGTTTCCCTTCCTGTTGACTTATCTAGTCAACTCCTATTCTCATAATACAGGATTGACTATTTTTTACAACCCCTCACAAAAAAATAAACAGGATTTTTCAATCCTGTTTATCCGCGACGCTATTCCATATACAGTTCCCGCTTTCTATTTATTTTGTCGATAAATTCTTTTTTCCTTTTCGGCGATATCAAAATCATATTATTGCTGCCTCCCGCCATTTTATAATCAATCTGAAGCCGGTCAAGGGAGAGGGCTGCTGAGGAGAGCGGATTGTGGGTTTCTTTCATACTTGTAATATTTCGGTAAGGAATCCGTTCCTTTCCAATACAGATAATCAGCAGATGATCCGGGTAAAGGATATATTTCATATTGAACATAGGAATCAGTAAAGCCAGAATGAAAATCTCCGTCACAAGAAGTGTCCATGATATATCACCTGACTCCATATAACCTTTCACTAGTAAATAAACTGGGAATGTAACACATCCAATCAAAATCACTCCCAGCCACCAGTCCACTTTACTGCGGAACACTTCGCCTTGAACTTCTAATTCCTTTTGTCTGAGATGTGCTGTCTGCTCTTTTGGCGTCATGCCGGCCTTCATGCTTTTGGGTAAAAAATAGGCAAGGGGGGCAAACGTTAGTATCAGTACAACAGGAAGGAACCACCTGCCCAGATCCCGGGCTGTCGCACAGCAGAATATGATATAGGCAATCATCAGTTGCAGCGCCAAATTCATGAGAACTATCATCGGATAGACATGAAATAAGCTTCCTTTTTCCGATTGGGGAGTATTGGCCGACAATCCGCTGGATTTTACAAAATATTCGGCTATACTCATCATTCCAAGCATCATAAGTGCAAAGATAAACATCACAATAAGAAATCCCTTATCCGTCCATGCGTCTGCCCGGCCTGACGCACCGTAATGCTGCGGTATCTGATCAGGTATCTGCTTCCAAAATACAATCGGCAGAATGATAGATAAAAGACTGATTATAATTGTAAGCCTATGAAAAATTTTGAATTTTTCTATTACCTTTTCCATAAATGCCCTCCGTTCGACGCCGTTATAATTGTCTTTATTTGATATAAAAACCCGCTACCTGCATATCTTTGTTGAAGGATATCGTATATTGTGCACTGCGGTTCTCATATTTAACTTTGACAATGGCAACTCCAAATTCCTGATCCGTATCCTTGTCTGTGCTTCCGGTGACCGCCTCTTTGTCAAAGGATACAAACGCTCCCAATTCATCGATGACAGGCCCAATGTCCGACGCCATTTTTTCTGCGGGTATCACGGCGTTCATCTGTGCGCTCCACCATGTGTCTGTCAAAGTTTTATAATCTTTGGCATTGACTAGCTCAATTACTTCCTTGGCGGCTTCCTTCAGTTCATCTGCGTCATATTCATCCGATAGTTTATCTGTCCCTTTACATCCCGATAAACAGGCAAGACACAGCACGAATGCTGCTATGGCTCTAAATTTCTTTTTCATGTTTGTCACATCCTTCCTCATTTTCTTTATGTGTGTTTATAGGTATAGTTAAGCTGACCTTATACTCACTGCCGCAGGAATCTGTCTGTATTCCTCCACCGTATTTTTTCAGTGTCTGCCGCACGTTTTCCAAACCGATTCCCATATGCCCTGCCTTCTTGTTCCTTCCCTTTATCTGAGGCGGCATAGAATTTTGGATTTTAATCACCGCAAAATCATGGAATGTACCGGCTCTCATTTTAATATATTTATCGGGCCCTGCCTGAGCGGCAGCCTCAATGGCATTGTCAAAAAGATTGGCAAATATAGTAGTAATATCAATATCTTTCATCTGGTTCAAGGGGATATGGCTCAATTCAACATCCAGCTCAATACCAGAGGACTTGGCGCGCTCTGCTTTATCATTCAAAATAATATTTAACATCTTGTTATCACTATACTGAGTCCTTCCAAGTGCGTTCAACATTTGATACATATCCTCAGCATAGCCTCGGGCAGCCTCCCCCTCGCTTTCCTGAACGAGGGATTCCATCGCCTGCAGATGATTTCTCATATCATGTATAAGCTGTCTTGACGCCTGATATTTCCTTTCCAGACTTTCATAATAGCTATATTGCAGCTCTCTCTGTCTGCTGAGGATTTCCAGCTCATCTTTCAGTTTCCTGTTCCTTGACAAGTAAGAGAACAGATATAAAATATAGAGATTCATCAATACAAGTAAGGTAATGTTGACAACAATTAAGAAAGCCCCGTACATCTGTACATAAATATTACCAAGTATAATCAAAGACACTATGATAAATATGCTGAACAAAGGAGGGAGAAATAATCCCGCAAACTGCAGTTTTGTTACATTCTCATACTTTTTTCTGTTGACCAGAAGTACCCATGCGCCTGTCAAAAGGAGAATGGACAGGATTCTGGTGATGAGTGCAATGTTATCGTTATAATAATCGAAGGCCACAAGCCCCCACCGTGCAATGTTGTAGCTAAATGCAGTGTATGATACAAGAGTCTGTGTAATAAAAATACTGATCGGGAATAAAAAATAGTAGAACAGGTACATTCTGCGGCTGTTATAAAGATAAAACCCGATAGAAAGTGTAGCCGCAATCATAAAGGCAAGTATGCCTAGGCTCCCATAACCTGCATTTGACAAATAATTGCTGAGTGCAAACTGTCCGGCGCCATATGCCAAAAACGCCGCCGCTCTTACAAATGCTTTCTTACTTCTTTCCACCTCGATATGACTGACAAAATACCATGTACACAGTATAATTACAACATTTTCTGCTATTGTGAGAATGAAATTCCAGTTTGCCGCTTCCACCCATCCCATTGCCGGCCCTCCTTAGCTTGTGCTTTTATATAAAATCTGCTTGGAAATTTCCTAATATATTACGAAATTCTGTAGAACGCTTTTGGGAAAGAGGAATCAAATCCCCATTCAGCATATGAATATCGTAACCCTTAATCGCTTTTACATAATACAGATTCACAGAAAAACTTTTATGAGGGCAGGCAAATCCGTATGCAGACATATTTTGAGCAAGTTCAGTTATATGACCTTTTAATATATAATCTCCCCGGCGGGTGGCCATCCGGATTTTCCTGTTTTGATATTCCAGATAATAAATATCTGAGATTAGGAATTCTTCTGCCCCCTTATCTGTGCGGAAACGTAGTTTCTGTTCATTATCCTCCTTAGTGTCATAACAGACAGCTTCTTTTAACTGTCGTATGATTTTCTCCACTGACACTGGTTTAATGAGAAAGGAGAAAGGATGAACCTCAAAGGATTTGCGCATATAGTCCGCATATCCAGTCACATAGATAATCTTCACTTTTTTATCTGAGCGGCGAAGTGTAAAAGCGGCATCAATCCCGTTCAGAGCAGGCATGTCAATATCTAAGAACAGGATGTCACAACCGGTATAATTCTGAATCAACTGTCTTCCGTCCTCATATTCCGTGACTTGAAAGATATCTCCTGCCTTTGCCACTGCGTTTTTTATAAATCTACGCATCTCCTTATTGTCATCGCAAATAGCAATTCGGTACATTGCTTATGTCCTCCTCGTTTGTTAGTATCATTATAGCCAAACATCTTCCCGCTTTCAATAAATGAAGCCTGAAATACAGGATTTCAGGCTTCAAATACAGTTTTTTATTTTTGTGCCAATTCGTACATCGCAGCTGCGGTAATCTGTATGGATTTCATCAGTTTATCAAGTTCCACCCGCTCATTCGGCTGATGGATAACATCCGGATCTCCCGGGAATTGAGGACCGAAAGCTACCATATTTGGAAATTCCTTTGCATAGGTTCCTCCTCCTATGGCAATCGGCTCTTCCTTCTGGCCCGTCTCCGCCTCATACACCTTCACCAGCTTTGTGACAAGTTCAGAATCTTTTGGTACATACAAGGATTTGGCATTTGCTTTCTTCAATACGTCGAAAGTATAGCTGTTGATATGATTGATTATCATATCGTCCACAACTTCCGGATCCGCATTTTTCGGATAGCGCACGTCCAATGTGAATTTAAGGGCTTCGCCGTCATACTCTACGATACCTAGATTCACCGTTGTCTCTCCGGTCTCTTCATCGGCATAATAGACGCCAAGGAATCTGCCGTTCGTCTCTGTGCCCACTTTTTCTAAGATAAAGTCCATAAGCTGCTGGAAATCACCACCGAATTCATTGTCTTTGACGGCATTTAAAAGCATGACGGCAGCATTTTTACCTAAATGTGGCGTGCTTCCATGTGCACTGGCGCCGACAGCCTCCACGATCGTTTTACCGTCCGCCTCTGTCACTGTAACCCCTTCGGCCGGTGTGACTTTGATAGAGCCGTTGACAATCAGCTTACATGCCGGTGTCACAATATTGGCGGCAATCCCGCCCCCGAAATATTCTACTTCTATCTCGCCCTTATCGTATACTTTAGAGCCGGCTATAAAATTTGACATTCCCTTTTCATAGAAAATGGCCGGAAACTCTGCATCCGGTGTGAATCCAATTGTGGGCATCTCATATCCATTCTCTACATAATATTTTACACAGGAGGAGCCGCTTTCTTCATCTGCTCCAAAAATGACACGAATTCTTCGGTCGATTGGCAGTTCCAAGTCCCTGATGGCCTTCAGGGCATAAACCGCGCCGATCGTAGGGCCTTTATCATCAAGACATCCCCGTCCCCATAGCACGCCGTCATGAATCTCCGCGCCATACGCCGGATATTTCCAGCCTTCTCCAGCCGGCACTACGTCGATATGTCCAAGGATACCGACCATCTCCTCGCCGTCTCCATACTCGATCCATCCAATACGGTTATCTGCATGTCCGGTTCTAAAGCCAAGCTTCTCACCCAATGCAAGCATATCATCAAGTGCCGCTTTCGGACCGGCGCCATAAGGGGCGTCCGGAAGGGGTTCTCCTTTTACACTCTCGATTCTCATATTTTGCTGTATTGCCGCAATCATCTCATCCTGCAGCTCCAACAGCTTTTCATTTAACATTTCATAACTCATTCCAAAATATTCCCCGCTTTCTTTCATAGTGCTTACTTTTTTATTATACATTATAGCCGGCGATTGACCAAAGACAAAATTTGGAATACTAACAAATTTGTTCCGAATCAAGGACAATCGTGAACGGGCCGTCATTTACAAGGCTGACCCTCATCTCGGCCCCAAAGCTTCCGCGTTCTACGATGGGAACACTCTTTTTACACTCTTCAATGATGTATTCATACATTTCATTTGCCATGTCAGGAGCTCCTGCCTCTATAAAGCTGGGCCGATTGCCCTTTTTACAATTGGCATAAAGGGTGAACTGTGAAATAAGAAGCATCTCTCCATCCACATCCTTCAGCGCCAGATTCGTTTTTCCGTTCTCGTCCTCAAAGATACGCAGCCCCACCATTTTTTTAATCATTTTATCGGCGATTTCTTTCGTGTCTTGCTGTCCGACTCCGATCAGCACTAAGAAGCCCTTACCAATCTTACCGATTACCTTATCTCCTACCGTTACATCTGCTTGTGTTACTCTCTGAATTACAAATTTCATATATACTTAGTATCTCCTTTGATGTAGTTTATCTCTCGCTATTCATGCCACAGTTCACTGTTCAAAAAATAGGTCGCCTCTTCCTGTTTATCCTTATCCACTAAAATTTGGTACTGCGTACTGGCGGCAGTATTTTCCCCGAATCGTCCCACCATATTATGTCTATAGCTTTCGCTATTATTCCTCATTTTTGTAGTATACGGAATTTGATGGGCTTCAAGGATATTTTTTGCCTTTACATATTTTTCCGGTTCAAATGTCATGATTACTTCTACTTTCCTGCCAAACATAGCGGCCCTCCTCTCCTCTGTCTGCGGTAAGCTTATTTTAGCATTTAATATGTCCGGTGGCAACATTTGTGCTTGTTTTTCTGCGGATTATACGGTAACATAAATGACGGAAATATAGTATATAAGGCGGAAAAAATATGAAATTACAACAGTTACTAAGTTTTACACGCAAAGCAGTGGATGAATATGGAATGATTGACGAAGGAGACCATATCGCGGTGGGAGTTTCCGGGGGCAAAGACAGTCTTACCCTTCTGTATGCAATGCATGGATTGAAACGTTTTTATCCCAATAAGTTCGAACTCAGCGCTATAACGGTAGATCTGGGTTATGAAAAATGTGATTTCACTCCCGTAGTGGAATTATGCCGTGAATTGGAAGTACCCTACAAGATTGTCAAGACGGATATTGCACATATACTTTTTGAAGAGCGAAAGGAAAAAAATCCCTGCTCCCTGTGTGCCAAAATGCGGAAAGGCGCGCTCAATGAGGCGGTGAAAGAGATGGGATGCAATAAGATAGCCTATGCCCACCACAAAGATGATATTATCGAGACAATGCTCCTGTCATTGATATTTGAAGGGCGATTCCACTCATTTTCCCCACGTACTTATCTTGACCGGATGGATCTTACTGTCATCCGCCCCATGATGTTTGTCGATGAGATGGATGTGATTGGTTTTCAGCACAAATATAATCTTCCGGTCGTAAAGAGCCGCTGTCCCATTGACGGATACACGAAACGGCAGTATGCCAAGGAACTGGTGCGGGATTTGAATCTGGAGCATCCCGGCGCAAAAAACAGGATGTTCACGGCCATTTTGAACGGAAATATTCAAGGGTGGCCGGAGCGGATACCGAATATCCGCTAACATAATTTTGGAATGAGAAGGGGCTTTTTCATGAATACAAAGGACAAGCAGTCAAGAGGGAAAATTGCCGCTGCGCTGCGGGCGGCTTTTCCTTTTACAATCCCTATTTTGGCGGGATTTACATTTTTAGGAATCGCATATGGATTTTATATGCATGCCTACGGATTCTCGGCAGTCTATCCGATTCTTATGAGTCTTACCATTTTTGCAGGCTCGATGGAGTTCGTGACAGGTCGGCTTTTACTGGCGCCCTTTGCACCTGTGGGAGCTTTTTTCCTGACATTGATGGTCAACGCCAGACATTTGTTTTATGGCATCTCCATGCTGGACAAATATAAGGACACGGGGAAAAAGAGATGGTATTTGATATTTGGCATGTGCGACGAATCCTTTTCTATCAATTGTACTGCCAATATACCGGACGGTATCGATAAAGGCTGGTTCATGTTCTTTGTGACCTTGCTGAATCAGTGTTATTGGGTCTTAGGAGCCACTTTAGGAGGGCTGGCCGGGAACTTTATACGCTTTAACACAAAAGGGCTTGATTTCGTCATGATTGCCCTCTTCGTGGTGATATTCATGGAGCAGTGGGAAAAGGAACGAAACCATACAAGCGGGCTGATTGGCTTGTCTGCTTCGCTGCTCTGTCTGCTGATATTCGGGAGTGAAAACTTTATTATACCATCGATGATTGCTATACTCCTTATATTGACGTCCTTAAGGCCGAAGCTGGAGAAAAATGAGGAGGGGGATGCCCAATGACAGTAACACAACAGATTTTGACGATAGCGGCCGTTGTACTGGGGACGATGACTACACGGTTTCTGCCTTTCCTGCTCTTTCCGGCGGGAAAGGAAACTCCAAAATATATTCGATATTTAGGAAATGTCCTCCCGGCGGCAGCCCTTGGACTTCTGGTCATCTACAGCCTCAAAGGGGTGACACTTTTTGGGGGCAGCCATGGGATTCCGGAGCTAACAGCAGTTGCCTTCGTAATGATTCTTCACAAATGGAAACGGCAGACGCTTCTTTCCATCGCCGGAGGAACCATATTATATATGCTCCTTGTGCAGATGGTATTTTAACGATATCTTTACTAGACAAAAAATCCGGGAATATTTTCCCGGATTTTTTTATAATTTTCTGTCAGTTACATTTTCACGAAGCTCTATCAGTGCCTTCAGTGCGGCCACAGTGCCGTCGATTCCCAGTTCTGAACTGCTCAGGCTGAAATCGTAGCTGTCCACGTCGCCCCACTTTTTATTGGTATAGTAATTATAATAGCTGGCGCGCTTCTTATCCGTCTTAAGAATCGTATCTTTTGCTTTGGCATCCGTAAGGTCATATAATCTGGTGATTCTGCGGACTCTGGCATCCAGATCGGCATGGATAAAGACACTCATCACATTGTCATAGGATTCCAGCGCATAATCTGCGCAGCGTCCAACAAGAATACATGGGCCTTCATCTGCAATCTTCTTAATGGCGTCGAACTGTGCGAGGAATACTTTATGGTTCAGCGGCATGTCATTGTATGTGCCGGAGGAATATCCAAGAGAATATGTATCCATCACAAGGGAATAGAGAAAGCTGTTGGTAGGTTTCTCATCATGAGTCTCGAACAGCTCCTGACAGATTCCGCTTTCCTTCGCCGCACGGTCAAGCATTTCCTTATCGTATAACTTAATTCCCAAATCAGCCGCAAGCTTCTGACCGATCTCCCTGCCGCCGCTTCCATACTGACGTCCGATTGTTATTATAGTATTTACATTGCTCATATCAGTCACACTCCTTCTAATGCAATTCTATGTTCAAGTCTTATGCACATTATACAACACATCACCGGGAATGTATAGATTTTTTTAGGAAATATGATGCAATTTATCTAAAAGCAGCTCAAAATATTCGGGTAAAGGAGCATCGAACTCCATATACTCGCCTGTGCGGGGATGCCTGATACCTAGTATTTTTGCATGCAGAGTCTGTCCCGTGAGCGGATAAGGGCATTTCTGAGGGCCGTAGACCCTGTCCCCAAGAAGCGGATGGTGAATACTTGCCATGTGGACTCGTATCTGGTGAGTGCGGCCAGTCTCGAGCCGGCAGGCAATATACGTATAGCTGCCGAAACGCTCTAATACTTGATAATGGGTAACCGCTTCTCTTCCGTTCTTATAATTAACACTCATCTTTTTGCGGTCTGTGGGATGCCTCCCAATAGGCGCGTCTATCGTTCCCTTATCCTCTTTTAGATTCCCGTGGACTATCGCGTGGTACACTCTCTTTATGGAATGTTCTTTCAATTGTTCAGCCAGTGACTGATGTGCCATGTCGTTCTTGCAGACAAGAAGAGAACCTGTTGTATCCATATCGATGCGGTGCACAATACCAGGCCTCATAACACCGTTAATGCCAGACAGATTATCTTTACAGTGAAACATCAAGGCATTGACCAATGTGCCGCTGTAATGTCCTGCTGCGGGGTGTACGACCATCCCTTTTGGCTTGTTGACAATCAAAATGTCTTCATCTTCATACAAAATGTCCAGAGGGATATCCTCAGGGAGGATGTCCGGTTCAGAAAGTTCCGGAATTTCCACCAAGATATTGTCATCAAAACTGAGCTTATAATTTGCTTTTACCGTCGCACCATTTACATGTACACAGCCTTCCTTGATTAACTTTTGGATATAAGAACGGGAAAAGTCCGTCATCTCTCCTGAGAGAAACTTATCGATTCTTTCCCCGTCGTCCTTTTCTACTTGAAACATTTCTGTTTTCATCACTATTTTTCATTCTCCCGCTGTTCTTTTCTGTATTTTCTGGTAAAGACTTCCAAATCCTCTTCCTTATAATAAAAGAAAATCAGGAGTACCAGTACGGCGAAGGTGACAGTCACATATATATCGGCAACATTGAAAATCGGGAAATCAATCAGTGAGAAATAAAAGAAATCCACTACATACCCCAGAAGAATGCGGTCAATAAAGTTTCCCAATGCCCCTGCCGTTAAAAAGACAATACAAATCTGTATAGGAAAATACCGCTTTGTCTTCGGAACAATGTAATAAAAATATACTGCGGCTAAAAGGGCCAGTGTGGTGGCAATCACAAAAAATCCTCTTTGATTTTGCAGCAGGCCGAAAGCCATTCCTCGGTTTTCTAGGTAATGAAGCTCGAACACACCTTTCACCAGCACAAGACTCTCTTGATTTTTCAAGTGTCTTACTGCCAAGAGTTTCGTGAATTGATCGGCAAGAACTAAAAGTATCAATCCCGCCAATGCAGAGAGATAATATTTTACAGACGATGACTTTTTCATAAAGCGTATCCCTTCTGGCTGCATACTATGCAGCTAAATGTATTTATAAACTGACACATAATACCGGCCTTTCTTTGTCTCGGACATTATTCCTTTATAAGCAAATCTGCCAAGCCCCCGCACAGAGACGATATCGTTCTCCTTTACTTGATACCCGTTGCTCGTAATCAGCTTGCCGTTCACATAGACTTTGCCACCTTCAATCAATGCGGTAAGCTTACTGCGGGAAGAGTTAAAGGCAAGGGACAGCAGGCTGTCCAATCTCACTGAAGCCACAGTCCCTTTTATTTCTTCGAATTTAGGTTCATATAAGAACTCCCCATTTCCGCAGATGGAAGCCATCACCGTCGTGTGTCGGACACGCGTCAGCTCATCGGTAATGAAGTCGGCCAGCGTCTCAGAAACAAATAGAAAAGCCTGTGTGTCCTCTACAAGAATGTCTCCTAGTTTGCAGCGCTCGATTCCGAGATTTAAAAGAGCGCCCAGATAATCCCTGTGACTCAAAGATTCTGCGAACTTTTTCTGAAGCGGCGCAATCTGGATAGTTCGGATAGGATAGGAAGACTCGAACTCTTCTTCCGGGGTATACAAATAAAAAGCATCAGGTAGAAATGCTGCCATCTGACGCTCTGAAAACGCATATCCGCCAAAGGTTCTGTATGGTGCAGGGAACAGCTCCTTTGGCGTTGTATGTAAAATATTCAATTCATTCAAATTCAGGAAATCGGAATGCATCACAATCCCCCGTTGATATGCGAGATTGGAAAGCTCTATCAGACGCTTTCTCAGTAAAACTTCTTCTTTTTCCATATGCTTAATAACGGTTCTGAATCGACGGCACGTCAAATGAAGAACCCAGTAAATCTTGAAGGTCACCAGAAATATCAACATTAGCCGGTGTCACAAGGAAAATAAAGTTAGATATTTTCTGCAGGTTACCGTCAATAGCAAATGTAGCACCGGAAGTAAAGTCGATAATACGCTGCGCAATTTCTAAATCCATACCTTCCAGATTCAGTATTACAGTTCTTCCGCTCAATAAGGTCTCCGTAATCTCTCTTGTATCATCTACATTATTAGGCTTAATTACGCATACTTCCATGGCAGGGCCGCTTCTTCTGGCTGCCGGCTGCCGCATAGGCGTAACCTTTGTATTATTAGAACGGGAAGATCTCTTAGGCTCGAAGTCGTCCTCATCTTCGTAAGATGGTTTCTCTTTCTTATTAAAAAGACTTCTTCTTGGCTTCTCCTCGTAGTCATCCTCTTCTTCAAAATCATCATCAAAGAAATCATCATCTTCGTAATCGTCGTCATCACTTAACTTCATTACGTCTAAAAACTTATCTAATACTCCCATTTTTTCTTTTTACACTCCTATCTGTGGTATCGGTTCTAATGAGCATAACTTCTCTCACCAAAGATTGCTGTCCCTACCCGGACCATTGTAGCTCCCTCTTCTATTGCAACTTCAAAATCATTGGTCATACCCATGGAAAGTATACTCATATTAACATTATTAACTTTTTCCTTTCCAATGTCAACAGATAATTTTCGTAAGTTTGCAAAATGTATGCGATTCTCCTCAGGATCATCAACAAAGGGAGCTATTGTCATTAAACCATTTACTTTTATATTGCGAAATCTGACAATTTGCTTCACAAAATCTAAAGCTTCTTCTGGCATGATTCCAAACTTACTCTCTTCCCTTGCCATATTCACTTCTAAAAGCACATTGGCAATAAGCCCCTTTTTACCGGCTTCTTTGTCGATACTTTCTGCCAGTCTCAGAGAATCTACAGAGTGGATGAGCTCTGCTTTGTCAATGATATATTTGACTTTATTTCTCTGCAGATGTCCGATCATCTGCCAATGTATATCTGAAGGCATTGCTTCATACTTGTCCACCAGTTCCTGCACCTTATTTTCTCCAAAGTACCTTGCTCCGCCCTCGTAAGCCTCCCGCAGCATCTCCAGCGGCTTAGTTTTACTCACTGCAATCAGTGTGACCTCCTCACGTCTGCGTCCGCTGCGCTCACAGGCCATCTGTACCCGTTTTTCCACTTCCCTTAAATTTTCAGTTACCATATTTGTCACTCCTTACTGGGTGACCACATCATTTTCCTGCACAGAATTCCCATACAGCGCAATGCGGTCATAATTTGAAAGTCCATAACTGCTGCCTTCTTCTACTATATAATATTCCTCGCTCTCGCAGAGAATATTGACCTGTTTAAATACAGCGTAGCCTTTGTTGATATTATAAACTCCCTGAAGCTTCCGGGAATCGCCGACTTTTGTTGTCTCTCCAGAGTCGGGCATCACCAATATATCCCCCGCCTTCAGGACATTCTTATCCAGATAGACCAGTCCTTCTACCGAATCACGGTAGAATACAGTGGCTGCCACAAATTCTGTAGCCGCATTACCATTTTTGCTCTTTGTCTGACGCATGACGCCGTTTTCCTTCGAGGCGCCGCCCGTGGTAAGGTAGGACTCAGGAACTACATAGAACTCTTTAGAAGTCAAGGATGTCTTCGGTATCTTAAGACCGGATTCATCCTCCAAAATCAGTTCAATGTCAACAAACCGTTCATCCGCATAACGTATCATGGAGGAGGTAAAAGTCAGAAAGCCATAGGCATCATCTTTTCCTCTATTATAGATATCTAATTTTGCCCGCAAGGTCTGATTGTCCTCGGTGAACTTTACCTGTGCGTATTTTTGCTTATCTGCGTCATACATCTCATTGTATTGTTTTTCCAGCTCAGGCGTCAGCTTGATTACTACCGTCCATTCTTCGCTGGTAATCAGCTTATACAAAGGGTCGCCTGCTTTGACTTCGGTATTGTTTGTATATTCTGTTCTTGTGTAATCTTCCTTCGAAAGATAACTCTCATCTACGTCCTTAAGCTTTAAATCCTCGTAGCCGTCTATGCCATACTCTATCACCCCGTCATCCGGTGCCTGACAGACCGAAAGCCCCTCTGTCTGTCCATTTTCAAGCAATGTGTTGAGCTGAGTCGCACGGTTCTGAGCCGTATTATTCTGAATGATCGCCGATACTTCTGTTTTTAGATTTTGAGCTGTTTTAAAGTTTTGGGAATCATAACTCTCATTGAAGGCTTGCGCTTTCAGAGCGATATTGTTCCACTCCTCCGCCGTGAGGGACACTTCCTGATTCTCCTGTACTTCTTCTGGAGTTTCCAGCTTTTCAGGGGATAAGGTACAGATATTCGCACCGACTGCCGCCTTTTCTCCTGATTCCGTGAAATAATTGACATATCCGTCACTGTCTGCCCGTACAACAGTCTCCTGCCGGATAACAATACCTGAAAAAGCATTATCTTTTAAGATACTTCCCTCACGCACCTCATATACGGCCACCCGGTCCTTTGTAAGATAAGTGAGGACCGTAACGGCCAGATAAATAAATACGACGCCGAATAAAATCAGCCCTATATTCCATGCTCCCTTTTTTTTATACGATTGTAGATTGATAATATCATTATTACCGGCCAAACGATAACCTCCCAGTAAGCGCAGCTCCATCTAAATAATGGCATCTTTTGCCTTGATAGCTGTGCTGTCCTTCCATTCTTTCCATCAGTTCATCTTTCAGTTTCCACCAGCTTGTCCCCCAGTTAGAAAATACAGCCTCCTCCTCGGGAACTCTGCTGAAAAGCCTTTCTACGGCCATTCCTTCCGGTATCAATTCTAAAAAAGCAATGACCCGGTCAAAATACTCTTCTTTTGAGCACACTGCTATTCTACCATTTTCGTACCATTCGCACAACTCTGTGTTTTTGGCAATATACAGTGAGTGGAGCTTTACAATATCTATTTTTAATGCAGTGAGAATCCGTGCAGTTTCTTCCGCATCCCGCAGCGTGTCACCGGGGAGATTGAGAATGACATGGGTACAGATAGTGAACCCTCTATACTCCTTTATCTGAAGCACCCCATCGATAAACTCAGCCAGACCATGTCCACGGTTGATTTTATCCAATGTGTGATAATTGGCCGTTTGAAGTCCCAGCTCCAGATTGACAGCAACACCAGTCTTTTGATGCACCTCTTCCAGTATATCAAGGTATGCCGTCTTAATACAATCGGGTCTTGTGGAAACCGATATCTCTACGATATCTCTCTGCCCTGCGGCCTCATACATGTATGTCCGAAATCTTTCGGGCTCCAGAAAGGTATTTGTATAGTTTTGAAAATACGCAATAAACTTTTTCGCATGATATTTCTGCTCGATCAAATCGCGGGTGACCTGCATCTGAACCGCCACGTCAACGGCCGAGTCCATCGCTTCGAATCCGGTTCCGGCCCCGGCACAAAAAGCACATCCCCGGCCGTCTAATCTATTGGGGCATGTGACCGGCAAATTGATGGGAAGTTTATATACTTTTTCATGATATTTAGTTTTTAAATATTCAGAATATGGATAATAAATTTTCATCGTTCTCTTCCCTGTATAAATTTCTTTAATTTGTATATTTTTCTAATAAGTGTACATACTACCGATAGAAACCAGATAAGGAGGAATTGACATGAAATGGTTTGATAACACATCTTTGACGATTGTAATTATTGGCGCTGTCAACTGGCTGTTAGTCGGTATTTTCCGTTTTGACCTGGTTGCTTATATCTTCGGCAACCTGTCCTGGCTATCTCGTATCATCTATACGATTGTAGGACTTTGCGGCCTCTACCTGATTAGCCTTTTCGGCCGTATTGGCAATATGTCTGATTCATAAGGAAGAGGGGTATCCCATTTGAGATGCCCCTCTGTTTTATTTCATCCGCTCAAATCCCTATTTAGGGATTAGTTCCGGGAATTGCCTCAATTAAGGATGTCATATCAACATACAGTGCTGGCTTATCCGATGCCCCCATCACTATGGAAATATACGGGGCATTCTGTGAATCCCGTTCCATCAAAATAAGACAGTATCCGGCTTCGCCGGTAGTCCCTGTTTTCCCTCCGACGATGGTACAGTTCGCCGGTCTCTCAACCGCCCCTTTTGCGTATAGGTTGGTCGGCAAAACCGTCAGTGAAGCTGTCGTGCCATCTGCATGCGTATATGCCACATCATGAGACTCTGTTTCGATAATGTTTACAAACGTCTCATTTTGAATACATTCATTGAAAATCAAATATAAGTCATAAGCGGTAGTGTAATGCTCATCATTATGAAGTCCGTGAGGATTGGTAAAATGTGTATTGTTGGCCATCAATTCTCCGGCCCGTACATTCATCATCTCCACGAACGCTTCTTCGCTGCCAGCAATATGCTCTGCGATAGCAGTGGCTGCATCATTCCCCGAATAAAGCATAAGTGCATAGACAAGGTCTTCCAAAGACCAAGTATCCCCCTGCTGAAGCCCAATGACCTGAGCGTCTGCCGGAAAACTTGCCGCGGCGGCAGTCTGGCTTATGGTTACCGAATCTTCCAGATTCCCGTGCTCCAGCGCCAAAAGCGCTGTCATGATCTTAGTCACACTGGCTGGATACAATTTGTCATGCATTTGATAAGCATAAAGAACGTCGTTGTTGCTTAAATCGAACAGGGCAGCTCCGTGTACGCCCGTATCTTCAGCGTATTCAGCTAATGAAACATTTTCGCCGGACACGCACAGATTTTCTGCATAAAGAGAGCCCTGATAAAGATTTTGATTATAATTTTCAACCTCGTATGCGGCTACAATCGCTTCGTCTTCTTTTTTGCACCCCGATAAAAAGAGGGCGGCTGCCAGCATACCGGATAATAAAATTATTCTTGTTTTATTTATACATTTCACGCCAGTCTAAATCTCCTCGGTCAAGTGCCAATACGATAAGCTCCGCTGTCGCCAGATTGGTCGCCATGGGAATATTATGCATATCGCATAGCTGAATCACATCGTTGACATCTGGCTCGTGTGGCTTTGGAGTAAATGGATCCCGGAGAAAAATCAGGGCGTCAATTTCATTCTGCCCGATCTGTGCTCCCAACTGCTGTTTCCCTCCAAGCGGTCCTGCCAGATATTTGTGGATAGAGAGATTTGTCACTTCCTCTATCAATCTTCCAGTTGTACCTGTCGCGTACAATTCGTGTTTGCTCAGAATCCCCCGATAAGCTATGCAAAAATTCTGCATCAGCGTTTTTTTGGAATCATGTGCAATGAGTCCTATATTCATTTTGTCCACTCCTTTACTGGTATTTTTTAGGCTGGAGCCCAATATTCAGAACGATTCCGATTCCCATGTAAAGAGTTACAAGGGATGTCAGCCCATAACTTACAAAGGGCAGCGGAACACCGGTATTGGGGAAAATTCCTGTCGCCACGCTGATATTGACAAAGCCTTGAAATCCTATCTGCGTGGCTATCCCGCAGCAGATGATACGCCCTGCCATATCTTGGGATTTTATGCCTATTAAAATACATTGTATTACTATTAATAATAACAGACCTATGACAATACAGCAACCCACAAAGCCCAATTCTTCTCCAACAATTGCAAAAATAAAATCAGTCTGAGGTTCCAAGATGAAGTTGCCATTCTTCACAGAAGTCGTCGTATTATTATTCAGCCCCTTCCCCTTTAACTGGCCCGAGCCAATGGCCATGAGAGAGTTGTTCTGCTGATAAGCCTCGTCGCTGGCGTACTTCTCAGGCTCCAGCCAGGCAAGCACACGCTTCTGCTGGTATGGTTCCAGAAACGGCTGGTTGGGCTGTACAATAATGCTGATGAAAATCACGGCCACAGGTATGGCAATCGCCAGTACTGTTCCTATGAACTTATAGCTCAGACCGGCCAAATACATAACGACGCAAAAGACGACCGCTATCGTTATGGTAGTGGATAAGTTTGGCTGGGCCAGAATCAAGACCAGTGTAGGAATCAATAAAATCACCGATGTGATTATCGTACGCATGGAATTAATATCTTCCTGATGGTCCATTAGAAATTTGGCAAAAAATAGAATCAAGAACAACTTTGATAATTCCGAAGGCTGGACACTTGTAAAGCCAAGATTGATCCAGCGCTTTGCGCCGTTGACTGTATCCCCGATAACGAGGGTAAGTATAAGCATAATGATATTTAACCCATAAAGAATCCAGTAAAAATTAAGAACCCATACATAATCTATCAAAGATATAATGACCATAGCAACGAGGCCGATCACTAGTCCCATAATCTGTTTGTTCTGTACAGACTGCTTTGCGCTGCCAATAACCATGATTCCCAGAATACTGAGGATCAGTACGGTTACTACCAGATTGAACTTATATTCTTTAAGACGATATGGTTTTGTCGGTTTAGGTAATCTCACGATTCTTCTCCTGTTAATGTGATAGAAATCTTTGACCGGGTTATGTCCACGTCAAATTGATTTTCAGTTACTTTCATGTATTTTGAAATTGTACGGTATAATTCCTTGTACAACAGTTCATATGTATCAGGTTTGCACTGTACACGGTCTGTCACGATCAATGCCTTCAGTCTTTCTTTTGCAATCGGAACGGACGGTCCGCGGGATTCATTTTCAAATACATGCATGGCTTCCTTCCTCCTAATTCTTCTTGAACAAATGAGAAAGTTTCTTGAAAAAGCCTTGCTGCTTCTCTAAATCCAAGAACGGAACTTCTTCTCCGACAATGCGCCGGCAAATGTTCTCATATGCCTGCCCAGCCAGTGAATCCATATCAATAACAGGTTCCCCTTGGTTCGTACCGATGACGACCTGCTCATCATCGGGAATCGCTCCGATTAGATTGATGGATAAAATTTCTGTCACATCGTCGATGGACATCATATCCCCCCGTTTGACCATATCCACCCGGATACGGTTGATGACCAAATCCATATGGGTCAGCTTATTGGCTTCCAAAAGACCGATAATGCGGTCGGCGTCACGGATAGCCGATACTTCCGGCGTGGTCACTACCAATGCCCTGTCAGCCCCGATGATCGCATTTTGAAAACCCTGTTCAATGCCTGCCGGACAATCAAGAAGGACATAATCATACTCTTCTCTCAACTGCGCGGTGAGCTTCAGCATTTGCTCCGGGGATACGGCCATTTTATCCTTTGTCTGCGCTGAAGGAAGCAGATACAGATTCTCATGTCTTTTGTCCTTGATCAACGCCTGCTTCAGACGGCAGTTCCCTTCGATTACATCTACCAAATTGTAGACGATACGATTCTCCAGCCCCATCACTACGTCCAGATTACGAAGCCCTAGGTCTGTATCGATGACCAGAACCTTTTTATCTAATTTAGCAAGCCCTGCGCCGATATTTGCTGTGGTCGTCGTTTTTCCGACGCCCCCTTTTCCTGATGTTACAACAATGATTTCGCCCATTTCTATCTCCTCCTACCAATCTTGATCTGTAAGCGGGTCGATATAAATGCGTTCGCCGTCAAGCCATGCAATTTTTGCCTCTGGTTTTTCATCCTTCCGCACATAGATAAGCTGTGCCTGCGCATCCGTATCTCCGATACGAAGCATTTGAGGCTTCATGGATAAAGCTACGATAAAAGCATCTTTTTTTCCCGCTGCACCTGCATGCACTGAACCGCGTATTGTCCCGAGCACAACGATATTCCCCTTGGAAATAACCCTCGCGCCGAACTCTACGTCTCCAAGAACGATGATACTTTTCTCGGATTCCAGAACCTGCCTTTTCTTCAGTGTCCCTTTGTAGAATTGCCCTTCCTTCTTGGGCATATCTTCAAGGTTTCTTTCTACAACTCTTTGGTACAGTCTTTCTGTGTTCTCATTTGTGTCAAAGATGCATACAATATGAACATGAGCAATATCGGAAATCAAATCGATAATCTCCTGCTCCTGCACTTTCGTAAGTACACGACCCTCGAAGGTGATTGCCATTGTGGCGTCTTTAAAGAATCTGGCTGACTCTGTGAATTTTTCCTTTAGTTCTTCCAGAATCGCCGTGTAATCCCCCTCCGGGTCCATGTGAACAATCAGTCCGTATTTGTTGCTCTTTATTACGACTTTTTGTTTCACGCTCTCCCAACTCCTTTTAGTCTCCGTGACCTGTGCTGACACCTATTTCGGCGGCATGTCCGGTAACCAGTTCGCTCCGGTCCGCAAGTCCGTAGTAATAACGCATAAGATCTCTTCCGATTTCGGAAGGATATAAAGATTCATAACCATTTTTAATTCGGATAGCAAACGCTATCTCTGGGTCATTGCTTGGCGCATAACCGACAAACAGGCCATGATTTGCATGGGTTTTGCTCTGCTGCGCGGTACCAGTCTTCCCAGACATGGCAAAGTCACCTAACGATGAGTAAGTGTTGCTGCTGGTGACCACTCCACGCATACCTGCTTGGACAGCATCCCAAGTTGATGATGATACAGTGTCAATTTGATTCAGCACTTCAGGGGTAAAATCTTCCACGGTCTGCCCGTTTTTATCTACGATTTTATCCAGAACCGAGATGTTATAAACGATCCCACGGTTGGCTACGGCTGTTATATAACGTGCCAGCTGTGTCGTCGTGTAGTTGTTCGTGCCCTGTCCTATGGCAGAACGCACCGCATCTTTGTCTGAAATCTGAGGTTCTGACTCCGGTATCTCAATGCCTGTTGTCTGTCCTAAACCAAATAAAGTGGCATATTCCTGCAGTTTTGCAAGCCCTCTGTCACTGGAATATCCAGTATCCTCTTCGCCATTCAATGACTGGCTGGCGCTTCCAAGACGATATCCCACCTCATAGAAGAAAACATTGCATGAGTGCTGAATCGCACCGGTGACGTTCAGGCTGCCGTGAGAGTTCGGATAGACCCAGCATTTCGGAGGGTTCTGTGTGAATTTGTCAAAGACACCGTTACAAGTCACAATACTGCCTGTATTGATTACACCCTCTGTCAGTCCGGCTGTGGCGACCATAGGCTTAAAGGTAGAGCCGGGCGCTGTTTTTTCCTGTGTTGCGTTGTTGAACAAAGGCGCTGCCTGATCGTGTGACAATTGACTGTAATAGGACGAGTCCATTGTATTGGCGAGCCTGTTGTTATCGTATCCGGGATAGGATACACAGGCAAGCACTTCTCCGGTCTGAGGGTGGATTGCCACAAGGGAACCGGTACACGGTTCGAGTCCCAGCTGTCCCGGAGTAATCTCTAATGTCTCCAGCTTGCCTCTTATAAAGTCATAAGGCCCCACGGCCCCGCTTGCCAAATTGTTGTACTGTGTCTCATCATATTCAAGTACATCCTGCTCATACAGAATCATACATACTTGTGAACCGGTAATCCGTCCGGTCTTTATCATATAGCGGTAAATCAACTTATCAAATTCAGAGTCCTTGGACAATGCCTCGGCAATATAGGATACCATTCCCTGATATACTTGGTTCAAATCTGAATAACTGCTTTCATCTTCCACGTACTGTTTCAACTTGGCAGTATCCACCCAGTTCTGGGATATGGCATAGTTTAGATACGTATAGAGACTGATCGTCTCATCGGTCTCCCATGCCTGATAAGTCTGGTCTTCAGTATTTATGCTGTCTTTTTGGATAATTCCGCCTGCATTCAAAAGGTCAGATGCCACATAGCTCAGATAAGCCTGCATCTCTTTGGAGCATTCCGAATATGCAGCTGCATTAGGATCGTTCAGCAGATTGAGAATCTCCGTTATCACTTCTTCCTTTCTCACCACCTGAGCCTCACCGACCGCACGTTCTGTGCTGTCCGCATCCGGCGCCGAAAAATGTCCGGTATCAAAGATTTCATTTCCAAAGAAAGAATAGTATACATCATCGATCGGGATAATCGCGTCACTGCCCTCCTCCAGTCCACTTCTGTCATAATTCATGACATTCTGCAGATTGGCCAATACAATGCCGGCCAGCTTCTCTTCCAAAAGATCATACGCTGTCTTTTGAAGTTCGGCGTCGATGGTAAGCTGCAGATCATTGCCCGCTTGCGCCTCGGTACCTTTCGTCGTCTCAATTACTTTTCCAACACTGTTGACGTAAAGCTTAATCTCCCCTTTTGTACCCTGAAGCTGTTCATCCATGACCTGCTCCAGACCGGCTTTTCCTATGATATCCGTAAGGGAATACTTTTCCTTGATATCATCTTCAAGACCGTCATACTCGTCCTGTGAAATCTGCCCTGTATATCCAAGGATGTTGGCAAAATATTTACTGTCATTATAAACACGCAGCGAATCCTCCGCTATATTGACTCCCTGAAGCGAATCCATATTTTCCATGATGGCAGCCTGTGTTTCTTCACTGACATCACTGGCTATAGTTGTCGCGACATATTTTTGGAATCTGTTCAAGCTCATAGCGTAACGAATATTGATTCGTTTCAGCACTTCTTCTTTTGTGTATTTGCTCTGGTCGATTCCATATCCGGACTGCTTGTCCGTACAGAGGTGGTCAATAATATCTTCCGCGGTGTATGCCCGCTCTTTCTCGCTCAGCTTATCAATTGTAGCGTATCCAAAAATATCGGCAAGGAATCGAAGTCTCTGTGTATCGTTCGTCATGGAGAATACATAATTTCCACTGTCGTCCAGAACAACCTTAAAATTGTTGATAACAGCGTCTCCGTTGGATTCAACGATGTCTATGACTTTTGTGATTGTCTCGTTGATAATCTCATTCTTTTCCGCCGTTGTATCATAATCGCCGTTGTCCTCGATAGTCACAGCATATGCCAGCTTATTATCAGCCAGCACGACACCGTTCCTGTCCAAAATCCGTCCCCTTGTACCTTGCACTTCTTTTGTCTTTTGAATTTGTAATTTATAGTCATCCAGATAATCTTGTCCTTTTACTATCTGCAGGTAAAAGACTCTCTGCACAAGTATTGCAGAAAGAATGCAGAATACTATCATAACGACAAATGCTCTGGATTTTACTATCTCGATTATCCCCGCCTTAATGCGGTCCAGTAAATTATACAAACTTACTTGCACTCCTTTTTTCTTCTTCTTCAAGCCGGCGGTTAATATGCAGAATAATCTGATATAAACCTAATGTGATTAGTGTCGTGTATACAAGCTCGGGCATAATAATATGACCGAGGTAATATCCAAATTGAAAGTCACTTTTCAGCATGAACAGGCAGCCGTAGATAATCAGACTGTAAACAAATTCGCTGGCTGCAATCAACGCAATCGGCAGCTTGATATCCTCGTCGTAAAAAAGACGCCGGAAAAACCCATTGCAATATCCAATCATCATATAAATCAAGGCGTAAAAACCAAGCAGATCCCCGCCGCCTAAAATGTCCTTGAGCAGGCCACAGAAAAAGCCAATCAATAACCCTTCCTTTTTCCCCCTCATGAATCCAAAGGCGGAGGTGATTACAATCAAAAGGTTCGGTATGATAGAGGCAATTGCCAAATAACGGAAGACCGTAGTCTCCAAAAGAAAACAGATAATGATAATCACAGCGCAAACGAGTATACGTTTCAGCTTTTTCATCTTTCTCCCTCCCGCTATTCCTGTGTGCCGGAATTATCAGCGTCATCCGGCGTGCCGGCCTTCCTGTCCATCACATCCTGCTTTGTGGTCGTGATGACCAGAACTTCGCGAAGCTTCCTGTAATCGGTCGCCGGGATGATATATCCCGACCGAGTCAAATCGTTGGCATCCACAGATACTTCAGACACATATCCTATAAGAAGTCCCTGCAGATATTTACTGCTTATATTCGAAGTGACTACTTGCTCGCCGGCAAGCACCTCATTTTCATTATTGGCCAGCTCCTCAAAGCGAAGGACCCCGTCCTGAATCAACGTCAAATCACCGCTGACAATACATTTGTCAAAGGATGTCAGCATCATGGCGCTGACATTTTTTTCATCTATGATAGCAGAGACTGTAGACCAATTTGGACCCACCTCGGTAACGATTCCTGCCAGACCGGAACCGGAAAGGACATTCATATCCACCTTTATCCCGTCGTTTTCACCCTTGTCAATGGTAAACTTGGAGAACCAGTTGTTGTTCTCGCTCGCGATGACACGGGCCCCCACCTTGGGGTAATCTCCGGTAGATTCATGCATTTTAAATAACTCTTTATATCCGTCCAGTTCTGCCGCTTCCTGCTGAAGACGGCTGTTCTCCACAGTCAATTCGTCCACCTTGGCCTGCAGTTTTTCATTTTCACTTTTTACTTCCTGTAATGTGGCAAAGTTGTCGGACAGATCACTCATCCACATGCCGACACGGTTAATGCCCTTCTGCATAGGGACAATTGTATACCCTGCCACCCAGGAAAGAGGGCCTTTGCCAGTGTCGGCAAACCCGGAAAGGCCCATCAGAATAATACATATTACCGCCAGTATTAAGAGCCAGTATTTACTTGAAAGGGAAAATTGATTCTTTGCTTTCATCTATCTCATCCACCTATAATTTTCATCCAACATTGAGTAAGCAAGTTTTTTTAGTTCCTTGGACTGGATTATGCGGCTCAATCCTTCCACCGCACAGATATCCGGTCTTCTGGCGACACGCACGCGGTATCCGGTGGTGCCTTCTATGTAACGGGCAAGCCCCGGCAGGTAAGACAAGCCTCCTGTCAGGAAGATGCCATTTTCCTGAATGGCCGTCAGCACTTCCGGGGGAGTCCTGTCCAAGAGGGAATTGATGGAACGGATACATTCCGCCAGCGGCTCCTTCATGGCAGCCCGCACAAGGCTGATAGAAATCTCCTGCTGCTGGGGAACTCCTGTGACCAGATTCCGGCCTGCAACGACAAGCGATGCCTGACTGTCCCCGCCGAACACACCGAACCTGCGCCGGAGCATCTCGGCAGTCAGTCTTCCTATCAGGAAATCATGATTGTGGCGGACTAGATTGGCCACAGCATTGTCAAATGTCACTCCGCCTATTTTTACCAATTTATTCAAAACCATACCTCCGGAGGCCACAATAGAAAGCTCGGTTGTCTCACCCCCGAAATTAGCAATTAGCACGCCCTTTGTATTCTGCACATCAAGGCCAAGCCCGATACAGTCTGCGATAGCACGTTCTACGATGTTCACTTCTTTCGCTTTTGCCGTAGAATGAACTACCAAATCAAAAAAGGCTCTTTTCTCCACTTCCGTCACATCGGTAGGCACGGCAATCACGTACTCAGAGCCTCTGGCGAACTGCCGCTCCTTTTTCAATAAATTCTGAAGCAGGTACTGCATATCGTTGAAGCGGCTGATTACCCCTTCCTTCATAGGAAATACAACTTGAATATTTCCGGGGGCTTTTTCATACATCTCATAAGCCTCATCGCCAACGGCAAATATATTCTTTCCATTGGCAATCGCGATAACATCTTTTTCTTTCCAGATAGTATCCTGCTTTTTATCATAAACCTTGATCTCATAAGTACCAAGGTCAAGTCCATATACATTACGTGCCATTACTCTGTATTCCTTTCAATGCCCTGCAGGCCTAGATGCTGTCGCGCATAGCCAGACTCACATAGCAATTGTCTCCTATAATAATGTGATCCAGAAGCTCAATGCCAATCAATTCGCCGGCTTCTTTTACTCTTCTGGTAACAAGTATATCATCTTTACTGGGAGATGGATCTCCGCTTGGATGATTGTGCAATAGTATAATATAAACCGCGTTCTTTTGCAACGCTTCTATAAATAATTCCCGGGGAGAGACGACGGACATGTTGATTGTTCCTTTTGAAATCTCAGTCTCCCCGATAAACCGTGATTTAGAATTCAGCATCAAGAGCTTCATATACTCCTGTTTTCTATGACGCATATCTTCCATATAATACTCGGCGATTGTGCCGGGTCTGGAAAAATCCAGTTCTTCTCTTGCGCTCATCTGTGAAAGTCTTTTTGAAAGTTCACACAGGCAGAGTATCTGTATTGCTTTCACCTTACCGATTCCATGAACCTTGAGTAAATCGTCCTTCGTCCAATCTTGGAGATGCGTCTCCCCATTTACTCCCATGAAGGAAGGCGGATATAAAAGCCTCCTTGCCAGTTCCAGAGAGTTTTCTCCTTTTGTTCCAGTACGCAATAAAACAGCAAGCAATTCAATGTCCGTTAAACTGCCCGCCCCAAAGCGCTCACATTTCTCATATGGACGCTCCTCTGCTAACATATCCTTCATGGTACTTTTTTGATTCATTTCTCTTCTGCAGACGTTGATTACTCACACAATAAAATAGACTCTCCACCCTAAAACATGGGGCGCTGACGCACCCTATAAGAAACGATAAATAATGATAGATATTACTACCCCTATAATGCTTGCAATAGTGATTTTGATGTTCAGGCCAAAGGTGATCACCAGCAGCCCTAGATTCAGCACGATGGGACTGTCCAACCCAAAAGACTGTCCGTAGGACAGCCAGCTAAGTGCCGAAACGTTCTCTGAAAGCATCCCAATAAAGCCGCCCAGAACAATTCCTGTCAATATCATCAGAAACAGGGCCCAGGCATTTTTACTTCCGGTTCCCTTCATCCATACTCCTCCTCTTTTGAATCACAAACTGTGTACATTCTAACATATTTGAAAAAACGTGTACAGCCTTTTTAGTCATTAAATTTTTCTTAACCTGTCCTCACAATTGTCGAAAGAAGCGTATTTTCTGCGGATTGCCTCCGCGGTTTTTATGCCGTCCACGGCGGCTGAAGTGATGCCGCCGGCATACCCCGCTCCTTCTCCACAAGGATAAAGCCCCGCAAGTGTACTTTCCAGCGCATTCCCTCTCACAATACGCACGGGGGAAGAAGTTCGGCTCTCCACTGCCGACAGCAGCGTGTCCGGACTCGAAAAACCGCTGATTTTGGCGTTAAATTTTTCCATGCCTTCTATGATTGACTGACTAAGAAATTCTGGAAGGGCCGAATGCAGATCCGTAAATGTGTACGCACCCTTCATACAGGGCTGCGGGCCTTTGCCATCCCCTACATGGCCATCCTTAAAATCACCATAACGCTGTACTGGTATCCTGCCCTTTCCTGCCTGATAAGCCGCCTCCTCAAGCTGCTGCTGGAATTCAATTCCTGCCAGTGGATGTTCATCTCCAAAGTCTTCCGGGGTTACCGTCACTACGATAGCACTGTTGGCATTTCTGCTGTCTCTGGCATGATAGCTCATTCCGTTGACTGCAAGACGCCCCTCTTCTGAAGAAGCATTGACCACATATCCGCCCGGACACATACAGAAGGAATAGATTCCTCTCCCGGAACAAAGTTTTTCCGTCAGCTTATAAGATGCCGCCCCTAATTCCCCGGGTTCTGTCATACCATACTGCGACATATTAATCAAAGACTGAGGGTGTTCTGCACGCACACCGACGGCAAACGATTTGGCTTCCATTGGTATTTTGAGTTCATAGAGCATGCGGAAAGTATCTCTGGCACTGTGCCCCGGCGCTAAAACTAGCAATTCCGTATCCAGCCTGACTGGCTCTCCTCCTGCCTCTTTTAAATCTTGAACCTGAATTCCACAAAGACGAGATGCTGCCGCATCCGTAATAATGTCTGTCATCTTTGTGTGGAAACGGAATTCAGCCCCAAGTGAAATCATTTTGTTACGCATGCTTTCCACTACGCCAATCAAAATATCGGTTCCAATATGAGGTTTATTTACATAAAGGATTTCTTTGGGCGCACCGTGGGCAGCGAAGATTTCTAACACCTTTCTGATGCGTCCGTCTGTATCTTTCACCAGCGTATTCAATTTCCCGTCAGAGAACGCTCCTGCGCCTCCTTCACCAAACTGCACGTTGGAGTTGGGATTCAATATCCCTTCTTCCCAAAAGCGCTCCACATCCTTCTGACGGTCACGTACCGGCGCACCCTGTTCAATTACGATGGGGCGATAGCCGGCTTCCGCAAGAAAATACGCGCAGAACAGTCCAGCCGGGCCGCTCCCGACAACTACAGGGCGCATCGGCAGTGTCTCCTTGCCGGCCTCCGGAAAACGATAGGGTTTTTCCCTGCAGATAGAGATATCAGCCTGCCCCTTCTTTTTAGTGGCGCCCTTGAATACTGTCTCTTCTCTTTTTACACTGACATCAATGGTATATACATAAAAAATATCCGGTTTCTTCCTCGCGTCCAAAGACTGTCTGCGTATTTCATAGGACAAAAGCTCCTCTTTCTTTATGCGAAGCAGCTGGAGGAGCTTTTTTACAAGTGCCTCTTCCGTGTGCCCTGTACGTATTTTTAATTGGCTGATTCTAATCATTTATGCCTCCACTAATTTTTTTAAAGTTCATATAAATCGGTGTATTTATTGGTCAGATAATCAATATAATAATCCGGATTAAAGGGCTCGCCCGTAGCTGCTACGAGAATTTCATCTGCTGTTTTGCTCGCCCCGTATTGATGGACGTTTTCCTTAAGCCATCCGCTGATCCGCTGGAAATCCTCTCTGCGGAGGGCATCTTCAACATCCACTGCCTTCTGCATTGAGGCAAAGAGCTGGGCGGCGTATGCACTTCCCAGCGCATAGGTAGGAAAATATCCTAAATTCCCGGCGCTCCAATGTACATCCTGCAGAATTCCTTCGGAAGGACAGGATGGCCGGACACCGAGATATTCCTCATATTTATCATTCCACATTGTCTCAAGCTCTTTCAAATCAACATTACCGTCAAATATCTCCTTTTCTAATTCATACCGAATCAAAATGTGAATCGGGTATGTCAGTTCGTCTGCCTCAATTCGTATGAGAGAAGGCCGAGAGACATTGATCATTTTTATAAATTGTTCCAGCGGTACACTGCCAAGCTGCTCTGGGAAATGCTTTTGCAGGTTCTTATAATTCGCTTCCCACAGCGCGCCGCCTCGACCTATATGGTTCTCCATGAGACGCGACTGGCTCTCATGCATCGCGTATCCGACAGCATTTTTGAACGCAGTTCCGTCATACTCTTCTTTTATCTGTAAAGCGTACTGTGCATGCCCATATTCATGAATCGTAGAAAAAATTGCAGGCATTAAACTATTTTTATGATAACGTGTAGTAATTCTTGTTTCCTGAGCGGAGAAAAATTCTGTAAACGGATGCACGGATGTTGTCAAGAGACATTTGCTGCGGTCAACTTTCATATAATCCTGCAATTCCTTGAGAAAGGCTTTCTGCTCCTGAATATCATACTCCGAAAACAAGACGGAGTCATCAATTCTGCAGCCTTCTTCTTGTATTTTCCGGATCAACGGCAGTAACTTTTCCTTGACTTTTGCGAAAAAGCTGTCATAGGTTTTTGTGTTCGTCCCGATTTGAAAACGGTCGAGCATATAATCGTAGTCAGAGCAAGTCTTAACCATATAGGTAAGTACTTCTTTTTGAATAGCAATTACCTTCTCAAGGTGGGGAAGGAACATTTCCCAATCGTTATCCGCTTTTGCCTGTTCCCATGCATTTTCACTGTCAGCCAATGTCCGGCGGCGTCTTACATACAGCTCTTTGGGCAGCTTCCGTTCTTCTTCGATGAGCCGGAAATACAGCTTTAGTTCTGCTTTGATAACATCATCGTCCCCAGCTTCCTGATAAATTGCTTCCAGCCGTTTGAGATTATCTGGATTCATCTTGTAGGAAAAGGCTTCCCCCGCGAGGATAGACATCATTCTATTCCGATAGGGAATTCCGGCTTTAGGCGCTGCGGTTGCCACATCAAAGTACATTGTGCTGTCCGCCAGCTGATAAGCTGCACATATATCCTTATAAGTTTTAAAAAATTCTAACTCTTCTTTTCTCATACAACATCATCCTCCTCTGGTTTTATGCTGTCCTAATTACCGATGAATGGCCGCTTCTCTGCCGGCCAGATATCCGCTGGTCCATGCCCACTGGAGATTGTAGCCTCCGCATTGTCCGTCCACATCCATGATTTCGCCCGCAAAGAAAAGGCCCGGCATGACAAGCGACTCCATCGTCTTTACATTAATTTCTCTCGTATCTACACCGCCTGCACAAACTTGAGCCTGTTCATAAGAGTTCGTATTCTCTACCTCCGTGGTGAACCGTTTCACAGCGCATACCAATGCGTCGACCTCGTCTTGTGTCAAGCTTTTTGCAGCCCGGCTGCCTTTGATTCCGGCTAATTTTAAGAATAGAGTGGCTATCTTTTTATGAAACAATCCGGTGAAAAAAGAATCCATCGGCCGTTCCGGCCTGATATTCACCCTGTTTATCAGATAGTCTTTGAACTGTCCTTCACTGAAATCAGGCATAAAGTCCAGTACGGCCTTGACCGGCTTCTTCTCATAAACTGCTTTTGACGCAAACCGGCTGACCTGAAATACGGGTATTCCTGAAATTCCGTAATTTGTCATCTGGATTTCCCCGGTGTCCTCTGCTTCTATTCTGCCGTCCACGATCAGGGATACCTTTCCCCCGATCCGTACACCGGACAGGCTCTTGAAAAATCCTTCTCTGCACCGCAGCTGGGTGAGCGCCGGATGTACCGCGATCATAGAATGGCCGCATTCTTTTGCGAGACAATAACCGCTTCCGTCAGAACCCGTTACCGGCGCGGCTTTTGAGCCAGACGCAAGTATCACGGCATCGCATTTGTAAGTGTGCTTCGTTCCCTTATTATCACCTTTATAATTAGAAACTATCTTGAACCCGCCTGCATTTTTGGCAATTCTGGCCACATGTTCCTGACAGTGTATTTCTACTCCCAGACGTTCCAGCTCCATCCGCAGGACATCTAATACCGCCGCCGCCTGCTCTGAGTAAGGATAGAGATAGCCATTTTTATTTTTCGAATAAATTCCCAACTCTGTGAAAAACGCGATTGTCTGCTGGGCCCCGTATGCCTTCACCGCCGTCCAGGGAAAGAGTATATTGTCACTGTGATAAAAAATAGGCTCCTGCACTATGTTCGTAAAGTTACACCGGCCGTTGCCGGTAGACAATATCTTCTTTCCTACTCGTTCGTTATGCTCCAGAACAATTACACGAGCCCCTTCTCTGGCAGATGTAATTGCAGCCATCATTCCTGAGGCGCCGCCCCCGATGACAATTACCGTATTCATAATTTACAGCTCCTTTGTGATGCCGGCTTCCCAAAGCTTCTGCAGCGACATCAATATTCCAAATTTAGCATGTTCCCAGGTAAGTCCCCCTTGAAAATACACTGCATATGGCTCCTTGATGGGACCGTCTGCTGAA
Organism: Bariatricus massiliensis; assembly: GCF_900086725.1. Classification (GTDB taxonomy): domain Bacteria; phylum Bacillota; class Clostridia; order Lachnospirales; family Lachnospiraceae; genus Allocoprococcus; species Allocoprococcus massiliensis. The sequence goes on from NZ_LT574836.1 coordinate 782,977, forward strand.
AGTTCAATGGAGGAGCCCTGTACAAAGGCCCCGGCCGCCATAATTACATCGCTGTCGTATCCCGGCATAGCCCATGGTTCCGGTGAAACGTAGCTGTCGACCGGCGCGGCCGCCTGAATGCCTTTACAGAAGGCAATGACTGCCTCAGCACTTCCTAGTTCCACTGCCTGTATAATGTCGTGCCTATCTTCCGCGCCCCCCGGAACGACTGGATATCCGAGCCGCTCGTAAATATTTGCGGCGAACACAGCGCCTTTCAGCGCCCCGGCCACCACCGTGGGCGCCAAGAAAAGGCCTTGATAGAATGCCTGCATCACGCCCAGCGATGCCCCTACTTCTTTCCCTAGCCCCGGGGAAGTGAGTCTGTACGCACATTGGGCAATCAAGTCTCTGCGTCCGGCCACATAGCCGCCAATGGGGGCAAGTCCTCCGCCGGGATTCTTTATCAAAGACCCCACCACAAGATCTGCCCCGACATCACTTGGTTCCCTGGCCTCGACAAACTCCCCGTAACAATTATCTACCATGCAGATGACTTCAGGCTTCACCTTCTTTACAAATGCGATAGCTTCCCCGATTTGTTCCACAGAAAAGCTGGGTCTGGTCTGATAGCCTTTTGACCTTTGGATTGTAATCAGTTTTGTCTTGGAGGAGATGGCCTGCTCTATGGCCGGATAATCGAAGCTTCCGTCTGGGTTTAATTCCACCTGTTTATAAGTTATTCCATATTCAGCAAGGGAACCGGGAGACTTACGGATTCCAATCACTTCCTCCAATGTATCATAAGGCTTTCCTGCAATTGATATCAATTCGTCGCCGGGCCTTAAGTTTGCGCTTAACGTAAGAGACAGCGCATGGGTACCACAAGTGATTTGAGGCCGTACCAGTGCGTCCTCCGTATGAAAAACATTTGCATATACCTGCTCTAAGGTGTCTCTTCCGAAATCGTCATACCCATATCCTGATGCATAATGAAAACATTCTGAGTTGACCCTCGCTTCCTGCATTGCATGGATGACTTTCAATTGATTCAGCTCCGCCATTTTGTCTATATCCGCGAAACGCTCCTTTAAGGTCTCTTCTATTTTTTCACCAAAGGCTGACACCTTCGGCGAGATTCCCATTTCTTTATAGAGTTCTTGAGTCAGAACATGTAAGTCCATTGGTAATAATCTCCTTTTCCTTAAGGCAGTCAAGCATTGCCTGCAAGACTGTCTCCTCTTCATAATTGTAATGATTTTTTTCTATCCATATCACATCGTGCTCCCGCCTGAACCAAGTAAGCTGGCGTTTTGCAAAATGTCTGGTATCACGTTTTAGCTTATAAACGGCTTCCTCCTGAGTCAGCTCTCCGTCCAGATAAGAAAGTATTTCCTTGTATCCAAGCCCCTGCATGGACACCATATCTTTTGTATAACCTTGATTTTTCAGCCATTTCACTTCCTCGATTAGTCCGGCATCGAGCATTTCATCCACCCGGCGGTCGATTCGCTCATACAGACGGCTGCGCTCGTCATTGAGAACAAAATACGCAAACCGGTAGGGGGAGGATTTTTGCCGCTCCTGCTCATTGTGCTCCGAAATCGGCTTTCCGGTCTGATGATAGAATTCTAAAGCCCGAATGACCCGCTTTCTATTATTTTCATGGATGGCCGCGGCTGATTTTTCATCCACTTGCCGGAGCAGGCTATGAAGCGCCTGATTCCCTTCGGCATCTGCAAAATCGATAAGCTTCTGTCTGTAAGCGCTGTCTTCCTCGCCTTTGGAGAAATCAATATCATATAAAAGAGCCTGAATATAAAAGCCAGTTCCGCCGGCCACAATGGGGATATGACCGGCAGCATAGATTTTGTCTAAGGCTGCCTTCGCCATCTCCTGAAACTTGGCCACATGGAACTCTTCATCCGGCTCCAGCACATCGATCAAATGATGTGGAACACCCTCCATCTCCTCGGGACTGATTTTTGCGGAGCCGATATTCATGTGTTTATAGACCTGCATGGAATCCGCAGATATGATTTCGCCCCCGATGGCTTTCGCCAGCCCTATAGAAGCCTTTGTTTTTCCCACAGCGGTGGGACCTGTCAAGATGATAAGTGGCCGCTTTTCTTTCCCGTCAAACATTCCCGTCTCCTTCTTAAACAATCCGCTTAAATTTTTTCTCCAGTTCTCGTTTTGTCATCGCAATGATAGTCGGTCTGCCATGGGGGCAGTGATAAGGATTCTCCAGTGTGAGAAGTTCACCTATCAATTGCTCCACCTCAGCCGTCGACAGCCTTGAATTTCCCTTTACAGCCGCCTTACAAGACATAGAAGCAATTTTCTCGTCAATCAAATCCGGCTCAAGAGTTGTAGTAAGGCCGTCCGCCAGAGCATCCAGCATCTCCATAAGAAGTTCCTTTTTTGCAATACTGAACAAATTATCCGGGACTGCACGGACTGCGTATTCATCCCCACCGAAAGGTTCCATCTCAAAACCTATGGCAGTGAACCGGTCCAGATTCTGTTCCAGCACATCCCTTTCCTGCATAGACAAGCTTAATATAATCGGGGGACTCAAATATTGAGAAGTATACTCACGGTTCTTCAGGCCCTTCAATGTCCGTTCATAAAGAACTCGTTCGTGAGCCGCGTGTTGATCAATAATATAAAGACTGTCATGATACTGTACAACCCAGTATGTATCGAAGACTTGTCCCACTATTTGATATTCCTGTCTCGCTTCTTTTGTCAATAATTTCTCTTCAAACAGGTTCAATTGTCTGTTTTGTGGAGAACTCTGTGGATAATGTGGAACACTTTCGAGAGCGCGCTCTGTTTTTGGATTATTCTTGATCTCTTTTTCGAGAGTGCACTCTGTTTTTCGCAGAGCACGCTCTGTTTCTTCCTCCTTTTTTCTGTAATTTACAGCTTCTCGTATTTTATCTGCCTTCAGAGCTTTGTCGAACACACCCTCCCGGTCGGTGACTTCCGCTTGAGAAGACTGCTTATGATAAGAAAGGACGCGCTCCTTCATCTTATCCATGAAATAATTCAAGTCTTTCTCCTGTGGCGCGGGAGCAGCCTCAGGAACGGCAGTTTTGTGCGGCCTCACATCCGGTACAGAACTTTTAGGTGTGATGTCTGTCGGATGTGCAGAAAGTTCCGGTTCCGGGCTGGATTTGGGCGGTTCCGGCACCTCAACGACAGGTATCAGTTCTTTTTCGTGAAGCCCTTCCCGTACGGCTTGATAAACCAGATTGTATATTTCCTGCTGAGCCGAGAAGCGAAGCTCCATTTTCGTAGGATGCACATTGATGTCTACTTTTTCCTGCTCTAAAAAAAGGTGGAAGGCCACAAATGGATACTTGTGCTGCATAGAAAAATCCTTATATCCGTCTTCAATGGCTTTTGATAAAATATTACTCTTCACATAACGGCCGTTGACGAAGTAATTCTCAAAATTTCTATTCCCTCTTGATATAAGGGGTTCTCCTAAAAATCCACTTAACCGGACGCCGTTTTTTTCAAAGTCCAAAGGCAGCAGATGATTGGCTACCTCTCTTCCGTATATGTGGTATATGACATCCTTCATATTTCCGTTTCCGGATGTGTGGAGCTTTGTCTGACGGTTATTGATAAACTGGAATGATATTTCTGGATGGGAAAGCGCAAGTCTGGTGAGAAGGTCACTGATATGGCTCGCTTCTGTCATTGGAGTCTTCAGGAACTTTCTTCTTGCAGGCGTATTGTAAAATAGCTGGCGTACCATAAACGTAGTGCCGTCCGGGGCTCCTGTGTCTTCCAATGCCTTTTCCTTTCCGCCCTCAATCACATAACGTGTCCCGAAAAGCTCTTCACGGGGTTTCGTAATCAGCTCCACCTGAGAAACGGCAGCGATACTTGACAACGCCTCTCCCCGGAACCCCAGCGAGGATATTCGGAATAAATCCTCTGCACTTCGTATTTTGCTAGTGGAATGGCGCAGAAAAGCATTGGCAACTTCAGTTTTTTCAATCCCACAGCCATTATCGGTGATTCTCATCATTGTGATTCCGCCGTCCTCTATCTCTGTCACAATGGCAGTCGCTCCTGCGTCAATTGCGTTTTCTACCAATTCCTTGACTACGGAGGCCGGGCGTTCAATGACTTCCCCGGCCGCAATTTTATCAATTGTTATTTGATCCAGCAATTCTATGTGCGGCATGATTCTAGTTCCTTTCTAAAAGTGTTACCATCTGTTCTTCAGCTTATTCTGGAGCTTATACAGTGTATTAAGCGCATCCATAGGTGTCATATGGCTGATATCAAGTTCTTTTAATTCACTGAGCACGTCGTCATCCTTCACGGTATCGAACAGAGAGAACTGGGCCAGATCCACCTCATCCAGTCTCTTTTGTGATGTATGTTTCGGCTCCGCGCTCTGGGCTGCAATATCCTTCACCCGTGTGGTGATATCAGCGTTGATCAACTCTTCCACAATTTCTTTGGAGCGGTTGATTACAGAGTCCGGTACTCCCGCAAGTTTGGCAACCTGAATTCCATAACTTTTATCTGCGCCGCCCTTTACAATTTTGCGGAGAAATACAATATCGTCTCCTTTTTCCTTTACGGCGATACAATAGTTGTTTACATTATCTATCTTGCCCTCCAGCTCGGTCAATTCATGATAATGAGTGGCGAATAAAGTCTTGGCGCCCAAGAGCTTGCTGTTGCTGATATGCTCCACCACGGCCCACGCTATGGCAAGGCCGTCGAAGGTACTCGTCCCCCTGCCGATCTCGTCCAGAATCAGAAGGCTCTTTCCTGTGGCGTTTCGCAATATATTAGCCACCTCATTCATCTCCACCATAAAGGTGCTCTGCCCGCTGGCAAGATCGTCCGAAGCCCCCACCCTTGTAAAGATACGGTCTACAATCCCGATATTAGCGGATGATGCAGGCACGAAGGAGCCTATCTGAGCCATCAGCACGATGAGTGCGGTCTGACGCATGTAGGTGGATTTCCCGGCCATATTAGGGCCGGTGATAATCGAAATCCGTTTTTTCTTATCATCCAGATAAGTATCATTTGCAATGAACATATCGTTGGGTATCATCTTCTCTACAACCGGGTGGCGGCCGTCCTGAATGTCAATTACACCCTTTTCGTTAAGTTTCGGGCGCACGTAATTATTACGCTCGGCCACAAGCGCAAGGGATGCCAGTACGTCAAGTTCAGCCACCGCTTTCGCTGTCGATTGTATTCGGTTGATCTGAGAGGCAATCTTGTCCCTCACTTCGCAGTAGAGCTGATACTCTAATGCACAGAGCTTGTCCTCCGCCCCAAGAATCGTATCTTCCAATTCCTTCAGCTCGGGGATAATATATCGTTCGGCGTTCGCCAGTGTCTGCTTACGTGTATAATAATCCGGCACCATATTTTTGAAAGAATTTGTCACTTCCAGATAATATCCGAATACCTTGTTGAATTTGATTTTGAGGTTTTTGATTCCAGTCTTTTCCCGCTCTTTTGTCTCAAGCTCCGCAAGCCATGACTTTCCGTCCGACTTCGCTTTGCGCAGGCGGTCGACCTCCTCATTGTATCCCTCCCGGATAATTCCGCCCTCCTTCATGGCCAGCGGCGGCTCTTCCGCAATGGACGCACTGACCAGCGCACAGAGATCTTCCAATGTGTCTGTATTTTCATACAGCTCTTTTAAAAGCGGGGACTGCATTTCTTCCAATATGTATTTAATAGGCGGCAGCATGGCAAGAGAACTCTGAAACGCCATGAGATCTCTGGGATTGGCCGATTGATAACTAATCTTTCCGACCAGACGCTCCAAGTCATAGACAGGAGACAGATATTCCCGAATCTCTTCCCTTGATATGGCATTGTTTTTTAGCTCCTCCACCGCGTCCAGCCGCCGGCTTATGGCTTCTTTTTCAATCAATGGCTGTTCCACATATTTTCGAAGATTGCGGGCCCCCATTGCTGTCTTTGTTTTATCCAGCACCCACAAAAGCGAGCCTTTTTTCTGTTTCTCTCTTAATGTCTCGCAGAGCTCCAGATTTCTTCTTGTGGAACTGTCAAGCACCATGTATTTTCCTGTCGTATAGCTTGTCAGGTGTGTCATGTGGGCGAGGGTAGTCTTCTGCGTCTCCTCCAAGTACCTGAGCAAGGCTCCTGAGGCGATGATTCCGCAGTCATAATCGTCCAATCCAAGGCCTGCCAGCGCATTTACCTTGAAATGCTCCTTCAGTGTCTGACGGCATATGGCATCATCAAAATACCATGCGTCTAAAGAATAGATGGTGATGCCCAGCCGGTCTCTCAAATCATCCAGATTCATTCCGCTCATATAGAATGACTCATTACAGATAATCTCAGACGGCATAAATTTGTAAATCTCATCTAAAAGCTTATTGCCGGCATCCAGCTCTGTAACCAGATAGTCTCCGGTCGTGACATCCGCCACCGAGACACCGTAGCGGTCGGCTATGTATACGATACACATAATGTAATTATTCTTAGTCTCATCCAAAGCCTGTGTATCTAAATTGGTTCCCGGCGTGACAATCCTCACCACTTCACGCTTTACGATGCCTTTGGCAAGCTTCGGGTCTTCCACCTGCTCACAGATAGCTACCTTATATCCCTTGGCCACCAGACGGTTCAGGTAAGAATCTACCGCATGATATGGGACTCCGCACATGGGAGCCCGCTCTTCCATTCCACACTGTTTTCCTGTCAGTGTAATCTCTAATTCTTTCGATGCAGTCAAGGCATCGTCGAAAAACATCTCATAGAAATCTCCCAGTCTATAGAAAAGAATACAATCTTTGTATTCTTCTTTTGTTTTCATGTACTGCTGCATCATAGGGGTTAGTTCCGCCATGATTTTTCTCCTTTGCTGTTCAGTTTTTTACATACATAGAAAGTATAACACAATTTGAATTAAAGTACAAAAAAATGTGGCTTATCTTCCTTATAAAGGCGGTGCGATAATATGCCTCCAAGAAAGATACCAATTACGATTAAGCCAGAAAAAAGTACCATAAAAGGAATACATATCTGTCCCCACAATTCCAGAGGCTGGTCACTATAATCCCAGACTGCCAGCCCCAGCCATTTGTTCACGATGATACCGGTAATAAATTCCAATGCAGTTACAAAAATAACAGAGCGGAGCACTTGTATCCACATAGGCTCCGACCAATGCATGGAAGTACCCTGAAAGGTACAGAAACAAAGGGCAAGCCCGCCTAAAACAAACATACTCCAATGAGAGAATCCTCTGAACGCGATTTCCAGCAGATAATAAAAGCAGCCGCCCAGAGTCCATATGAACAATACTTCACTGATTTTTCTCCACTTGGTGCCTTCTGTCTCTTGTTTTGCTCTCTTGTATTCCATAAAAAACGCCCCCGCTATGTTCATATTTCTTCCTTACATAGTGTGAGCGCTTTTTATATTCTTTATGACTGGTAATTTTCGGCCAAATGGCCCATATAATAAAATCCTTTTGCTTCAGATAGGTAAACGTCTACCAGCCTGCCTACCAGCTCTTTCCCTCCGGGAAAATGTACAAGTAGATTGTTCCCCATTCTTCCCGTCACAAGAGAAGAATCATGGTCATTGATTCCTTCCACCAATACACGCTGTACGGTGCCTTCATGAACCGAGCAGACTTCCGAAGATATCGCTTGGACTTCCTTCAACAGCCGGTCAAATCTAGTTTTTATTACATCTGCAGGCACTTGTTCATCCATAACGGCAGCCGGAGTCCCCGTACGCTTAGAGTAAATAAACGTAAATGCACTGTCAAAACGCACCTTCCGCACCACATCCATAGTCTCTTCAAAGTCCTCTTCGGTCTCTCCCGGAAATCCTACGATAATGTCAGTAGTCAAAGAAATATCCGGAACGGCACGGCGGATTTTATCTACCAGTTCCAAATAATGCTCCTTTGTATAACGGCGGTTCATCTTCTGTAATATGCGGCTGCTTCCCGACTGAATCGGAAGATGGAGATGCGGGCAGATTTTTTTGGATTCAGCCATCACTTCGATCAGCTCACCAGATAAATCTTTCGGGTGCGAAGTCATGAAACGGATTCGCTCAAGGCCCTCTATTTTCTCTATCTCTCTAAGAAGCTCTGCAAAAGTCAGGGGCTCGTCTAAATTCTTTCCGTAAGAATTGACATTTTGTCCTAACAGCATAACTTCCACCACACCGTCCGCCACAAGACTTTCAATCTCTCTTACGATATCTCTTGGACTTCGGCTGCGCTCCCGGCCTCTTACATACGGAACGATGCAATAACTGCAGAAATTGTTGCACCCGAACATAATATTGACACCGGATTTGAATGTATATTTCCTTTCGCTGGGGAGGTCCTCCACAATTTTATCGGTATCCTTCCATATATCGATCACCATCCGCTCAGACTGAAAGCGAGTCACAATCAACTCAGCAAATTTAAAGATGTTGTGTGTGCCGAAAATCAAATCCACGAACCGGTAGCTTTTCTTCAGCTTTTCCACCACTTCAGGTTCCTGCATCATACAGCCGCACAGTGCGATCATCATATGTTTTTTTTGCTGCTTGATGCGGTTCAACTGTCCAAGACGCCCATAAACCCTCGTGTTGGCGTTCTCCCGCACGGTACAGGTATTGTAGATGACAAAGTCTGCCTTATCTTCCTCAGTCTCCTCAGTGTATCCGATCAGCTCCAGAATACCGGCCAGTTTTTCCGAGTCTCTGGCATTCATCTGGCAGCCGAACGTTGTCACGCAAAAAGTGAGCGGACGTCCTAGTTCCGCGGCCTGAGATTCCACATACTCTTTTGCCTTGGCAATAAAATAGTACTGCCTCTGAGGCTCTGCAATGGGAGCTTCTCCGGCAATATCTATTTGAGTAAAATCTATTTTATTTTTCATTAGCTTAACCTTTCTAGACAAATTGATTCCTTTTTTCTTCATATTCATAATCTATGCTGCCGAGTTTTTCTGTGAGTAACTCTCTGTCGATCTGCAAATCATCGCATAAAGCGTCCAGATCAGCATAGTAATCTCTCAGCTTTGTGTTGATTACGCTGAGAAGAAGCACGGGATCATTCGGTAATTCATTAAAAACAGTCTGCTTTCTCATTGCTAATAGTCCTTTGTTTTTAGAATCTTGTTCTTAATATAAGCGAAGGTAACATCTTCTCCCTTTTCTGCCAGCATGTTGAGCAGCTCTTCAAGAAGCCGCCTTGTATCCTTGTGGATCAACTGCGCGGCGCTTCCCTTTTCATAATATTCCAGCGGCGACGCATCGGTATAGCGCGCTCTCATATATATTTTCGAGGCGGCGATGCGGTCCATAAACATTTCAATCACAAATCTTTTGGGCATTTTCATTCCTGTGAGGCCGGGTTCGTTCAGGCCATAATCTATCCAATACTCATAGTGATGCTTGTTTCTACCTTTATGGTGCAGCCATGCAGTAGAACATCCGGTAGTTTCACGCTCGGCATTGTTAGGGCTTCTTGTCCCCTGATAATAACGGCAGCCGACCAGAAATTCAGAAGGCATATATTTGGACATATCGTGGAGAAGTCCCTGCCGGTAAAGTCCAACTCGAAAACAATGTTTCATAACAAGAATTTTGTGATGTGTAATCGTACAAAAATGCTGCAGTGCTTTCATACAGCCTCCTATTTACCGATAAATACTTTAATAGTTCTCTCCTCAAGCATCACTTCTCTGGCACTTTTTAAAGGTATGGCAGTCTCTAATATCCCTTCCCGGGTAGACGCGGCTTCATACCACCGTTTTCCCTTTGGCAGTGTTGGAAGAGCAAATGTGTGCGGCAGCCAGTGCATATTATAGGCGGTGAATAAAGCCTCTTTTTCATTCTGCCCACTGATATATACTCCCAGCTGCCGGCTGGCGATTTCAGATGGAACCTGCCAGGCATTTTCCCCATGGTAAGAAATATCAGGAACGCCGCAGCTCGTATAATCGATTCCCTTCATTTCTCTATCGGGATATAACAGTCTATGTTCTTTTCTGAAAGATATCAGCCCTTTTACGAAAGAGAGAAGTTCTGCTTCTTTGGGTATCCTGCTCCAGTCAAGCCATGCTGTAGGATTATCCTGACAATAAACATTGTTATTGCCTTTCTGTGTATTACCGAACTCATCACCTGCTAAGATACAAGGTGTTCCCTGTGACAGAAGAAGGATAAAAAATGCATTGCGTATCTGCTTTTTGCGCAGTTCTGACACTGTCTTCTTTCTGCTGGGCCCTTCCGCCCCACAGTTCCAGCTGTAGTTAAAATCAGGACCGTCCTGATTATTTTCTCCGTTGGCCTCGTTGTGTTTGCCGTCATAGGAAAAGACATCATTTAATGTAAAACCATTGTGGCCGGCCACATAGTTGAAAATTCCTTCCTCCTCGGATTGACGCTTTAACCACCACATGACATCCAAGACCATACCCTCGTCGCCCTTTAAAAAACGGCGCATTGTATTCTGGTAGATATCTTGCTTTTTCATAATCTTTGTACAGGCAAGGAACGGATCCCGGCGCAGGGCATCCATGGTAATCCGCACTGGATTGACGATAAAACCGTCTATATGATATTCCCTCACATAATAACGGAGACAGTCAATCATCATAGTCTCTCCTGTTTCCGCATCAAAAGGCATTTCCAGAACCAGCTCGATCCCCGCCTTATGCAGAGACTTAACGAGCAGTTTCAGTTCACTTACGGCGTCGCCGGATGCGGCGTAAGAGGACTTGGGAGCAAAATAGTATCCTTCCCCATACCCCCAATAATTGGTATATTTTAAATTCTCTTCAAAATCATAGACTGGCATACACTGAATCTGGTTTATTCCCAGCTCTTGGAGATAAGGAATTTTCTCAATAATCCCCATAAAAGTACCCTTATGCTTGATTTTGGAGGAGGCATGCTTTGTGAATCCCCGCACATGAAGACTGTACGCGATCACTTCATTATAGGGAATTCTAAGGGGCTTGTCCCCCTCCCAAGGATAAGTACCGCCCACTATTTTTGTGCGGACTTCATGCTTCTGCGTATCCCGCTCCTGATTCCAAAGCTGCCGTCCGGCAAAATCTTTGCCGTATGGATCTGGTATAATAGTCTCGTCAATTCGATAGTTATATTCATAATTCTCCGGTGTATCCAGACAGACAGCTATATGCCGGATGCGGCCCGCTGTATTATCTTCATCCATCGCTAATACCTGCACTGGTGTTGTCTCGCCTTTTTGATATAATAAAAGCTCACAGGTGGATTCCTCCGGCGCCGCCGCCGAGAAATTGACCCATTCCCCTTCCACGGTAGCACCCATGGGCAAAGGATAACTTTTTTCTTTATTCATATATACTTCCATCCTTTTTACTGCCATCCATCTGCACCGTACATCTCCACATTATCTGATGTAATGAAAAAGACCTCCTCATGAGTAACCTCTTCATAATCATCACCGTTCAAAATGGCGATACCGATTTTAGCCGCTTTTTTCCCTATATTGATTGGAGATTGACCGCTTGTCCCACGAATAAGAGTATTCTTTTTAAGCAGTTCTTTCTTTAAATCCGGAGAACCATCCACTCCATATATCATAATATCATCGAGGCCGGCTGTATGCGCCGCCACCAGCGCCCCAAGCGCAATTTGATCGTTGCCGCACATGACTGCCGTAATATCTTTGTTATCGGCAAATATTTTATCCGCTTCCTGCCTGGCTGTATTCAAATCGCCCTGTGTATCCGCTCTTGCCACAACTTCAAAACCTTTGTCGGCAATCGCTTCCTCAAACCCTGTTATTCTGTCGATGACAGAGTTCTGGGAAGGACTTTCTAAGATAACTATCTTGCCGCCGTCCGGACTTTGCTGGAGCAGATCCTCCCCGCAGATATAACCGGCATTTTTATTGTCCGAACCTATGTAGGCATCTACATAGGTTGTTTCTTTGACCTCTGAATCAATATTAATAATCTTAACATCTGCCGCTTCTAATTTTTCAAGGGCAGGTGTTATTTCATCCCGTGATACCGGACATAAAAAAATGGCATCTATCCCCGCTTCGATCATCTCATCGATCTGCTGAATCTGTAAATCAATATCAACCGCAGGGTTCTTAGTAATCATGGAATGCCCCTGTGACTCCAACGATTCTCTCAGTGATTGCTCCAGTGTGATGAAATAAGGATTTTCCATAGTGATACAGGAAAAGCCAAACTTATAGCTTACCGTCTCATCCTGTTCTTCTTCCTCTTCCTTTATGGCATTGTCCTCGCTTGTGCCCACATTTTTCTTGCAGCCTGCGAGAAGGCTTATACAAAGCATAATGGCTAGCAATACTGACCCTATACGTTTAAACATATTATTTCCTCCCAAAAAACCTTTCTTTTATTGTAACTTTTTTACGGACAATGTCAATAGTTTTCCCCTTGCAAATCTTGTCCGACTCTGTTAGAGTGAGTATATCAGATGAAAGGAGAACCTGTAACTATGGAAAAAGAGCATTGCGACTGTGGCTGTAACGAGGAACATGAACATGGCCACATTCTTACAGAGGGTGTCGTTACCTTAACATTGGATGATGATGAGGAAGTAGACTGCGCCATCATCACAACTTACGAGGTGAATTCCAAAGAATACATTGTACTTCTTCCCTTGGATGAGAACGGGGAGAACGAAGAAGGCGACGTATGGATTTATCGTTTCATGCGTGACACTACCGGAGGCAATAATCACGGAATCGACGCTATCGAAGACGACGATGAGTATGAGGCAGCGGCCGACGCCTTTGACGAATGGCTGGATGAGCAGGAGTTTGCAGAGATATCCGACGGCGAAGAAGAATAATCTATTAAAAAAGCGAAAAGGTCTCTTGGTGTCAAGAGGCCTTTCCTAATAGTTCTGCCACAAAACGGGACGGTTTCAAACAGTTCCCGTTTTTTTCTGTTATATAGGATATATACAAGCGCTCCTTAGCACGTGTCAAGGCAACATAAAACATCCGGCGTTCTTCTTCCAGTTCCTCCTTCGTCTCTGCCTTTTGGTAAGGAATTTCCCCTTCATTTGCATGAATCACAAACACGCTCTCAAATTCCAGACCTTTTGCGGCATGCATCGTCATAAGCTGTACTTTCCCTTGGTGTTCTTCCTCCACAGCCCGCACACTGCGCTGTGCTTCCAATTCCTTCGTATATTCCTTGATATGGCGTCTCCAGTCTTCAAATGTGCGGTAAGTTTTGCATCGCTCTTCCAGCTCTTCCATGACAGCCATCAGGCTGTGCCAAGGAATCTGGTGTTCCTTCGCATATTCTTTCAAAAAACTGTCATATCCAACTCTTTTCCGTATATATTGGATTGCCGCGTAAGGCGCCATATTCTCGAGGATACGCAGATCCACCTCCAGCTGGTCGATAATATCCTGCATATATTCTTTGTCGCAGTAAAAACATCGTAATTCCTCAAAGGTCACAACGGGATGTTCCATAGACGCTCTCGACAAATACCGCACCGGCCGGTTCGCTATTTGGAGGAACAGATTGCGTGCCCTGTCGCCGGAGGCCAGCTTTAAATAAGCCAGCATGTCCCTTGCGATAAAGTGCTCATAAAAATTGGGAACCCTCTCTTTTGTCTCGTAGGCGATATGATGCTCGTTCAGTATCTCCGTCACCATGCGGGCCTGCATCGCAGTGCGGTATAATACTGCGATTTCTTCCGGCTTTGTGCCTTTTTCAAGAAGCTTCTCTATCTCCACCGCAATATAACGGCCTTCCTCCGCCTCATCCTTCACTTCTTGAACGTGTACGGCCTCCCCTTTTCCTCTGAGGGATTGTACACGTTTAAAATAACGGGCCTCATTGTGATAAATAACGCGGCTGCCCGCCCCTACAATAAATTCCGTGGAGCGGTAATTTACTGTCAAGGGTATGGTCCGGATTTCCGGGAACTCCTGTTTCATATAGAGCATGAGCTCCGGCTTGGCACCACGGAATCCATAAATCGACTGGTCGTCATCCCCCACAACGAATAAATTATTTTCAGGAAATGTCAACAGCCTCATGATTTCATATTGAATTCGGTTAATATCCTGAAATTCATCAATCAAAATATAGGTGAACCTATCCTGCCATTTACTGAGAATATCCGGCCGTTTCTTGAATAGTGCATAACACTGCACCATCATATCATCAAAATCAAATTTTCTTTGTTCCTTCTTTTTGTGCTCATAGGCCCGGAACACCGCCGCAAACTCTTCCGAATTCAGTATTGCGCTCTGGAATTCATGCAAATGCAGAAGTCCATTTTTGACAATGCTGATTTCTCTGGCAAGTTCCCGCAGCAGCTCCTCTTCATCCCCTCCATCGGGCGCTGAAGTGATGTCCTCTGAATTTACAACATGCCGCAGCAGGTCGAGCCCCTCCTTCTCCGAGAGGAGATTGGCCGGACTCAAGCCGTATACACATTTTAAAATACCGTAGAAAACACTGTGAAAGGTGCCGAAGGTAACCGGATATGCCTTTCCCTCCGTAAGCTGCGCAAAACGCTCCCTCATCTCTCTTGCGGCATAACGGGTGAATGTGATGACTAATATCCTCTCCGGCTTCACTTGTCGTTCTTCTATTAAATACTTTGTCCTCTCCGTAATAATCAACGTCTTTCCGGAACCCGGAGGGGCCAGAACCATACAGGGCCCTTCCCCGTGACGTACTGCTTCTTCCTGTCCCTTATTTAATCTCATTAGTACCCCTTTTTTCTAGCTCAACATCTCAATCGCTTTTTTAATACGAGCCAGAGATTCTTCTTTGCCAAGTATCTCCATAATCTCTGTAGCTCCGCCCGGAGTGTTCTGCTTTCCTGAAACAGCCGTGCGGACCGGCCACATAATGAAGCCGTTCTTACATCCCTTTTCTTCTACATATGACTTCAGGACAAGGAAAAGTGCATCGTTGCTGTAATCGTCGCATGCCTCGAGTTTTGGAAGGATTTCCTTAAGTGCCTCCAGAGAAGTTTCTTCGTTCGTTTTCATCTTTTTATGACAATACATGGCAGTGTCATATTCAGGAAGTTCTTCGAAGAAATCAACCTGCTCCTTGATATCCGGCAAAATCTCAATTCTTGTCTTTACAAGGGCAGCAATCTTCTTCAAATCCAAATCTTTGGTGATTACTTCTTTCAGGTAAGGCTCGGCCAATTCGTAAAATGTATCAAAATCCATGGACTTCAAGTACTCGCCATTCATCCATTTCAGTTTAGCCGTATCAAACACGGCCGGTGACTTACTCATATGACGATAGTCAAATTCCTTCACCAGTTCTGGCAGAGAGAATATCTCCTGCGTGCCTTCCGGACACCAACCAAGTAGTGCGACATAATTCACGATTGCTTCGCTGACATATCCTTGCTCCAGAAGGTCTTCATAAGAAGAATGTCCACAGCGCTTGCTCAGCTTTTTGTGGTTCTCGTCAGTGATCAGCGGACAGTGTACGTACACAGGAACTTCCCAGCCGAACGCCTCATAGAGACGGTTGTATTTGGGCGCAGATGACAGGTATTCATTTCCACGGACTACATGAGTGATTCCCATAAGATGATCATCAATTACATTTGCAAAATTGTAAGTAGGATATCCGTCTGATTTAATCAAAATCATATCGTCAAGCTCTGCATTCGGCACGCTGATGTCTCCATAAATCTCATCATGAAATGTTGTAATGCCTTCTGTGGGCATGTTGATACGGATAACATACGGCTTTCCTTCTGCCAGATTTGCCTCGATTTCCTCTTTGCTAAGGTGCAGGCAATGCTTATCATAATTCACAATTTCAACACCGTTTTCCGATACGGATGTACGCAGAGATTCCAGTCTTTCTTTATCACAGAAGCAGTAGTAAGCATCTCCCTGTTCAATAAGCTGCTTTGCATACTTCAGATAGAGGCCGGATGCATTTCTCTCGCTCTGCACATAAGGCCCTACCCCTCCATCTTTATCAGGGCCTTCATCATGAATCAGGCCTGTTTTTTCTAAGGTACGGTAGATGATGTCAAGAGCGCCATCTACGAACCTTTCTTGATCCGTATCTTCAATACGGAGCATAAAATCTCCGTCCTCATGTTTCGCTATCAAATACGCGTACAGCGCAGTTCTTAAATTTCCTACATGCATTCTGCCGGTAGGACTCGGCGCGAATCTTGTTCTTACTTTATTCATTGTAACATTTCCTCTCTATATTTCATTTGTTTTTTCACTGCTCTTTTTAAATCGGCAAGAAGCTAAAGATATACTACCATATTCTATAACCTACTTCAAGTGTGTGCCCTCCTTCTTTCGACAGCAAAGGCCAAAAAATTCCTTTGGTATAGACAGTACGAACACAATCCCTACCACGATGGCAAACGCTATTTTAATGGCTTGAATCCCATTCTGGGCAGCCAGCTCTAAACTGTTAGTCACAAGATAGTAGGCTGTATAGTAAACGCTGCTTCCAGGAATCAGTGGAAAGATTCCTGCCACCAGAAATACTGTGATGGGACATCGTTTCCAGACAGCAAAGTACCGGGATAAAAAGACAACGACCAGCGCTCCTGCCAGTGAAGCTATCGGGGCTGTGGTAAATTGTGACACGGCTAGATAGGCCGCCCACCCTGCCATTCCTGTAAAACCACAACAGATATAAAAGCGCCGGTGTACATTGAATAAGATAGTAAATCCAAGTGTCCCAAAAAACGCACAGATCAGACTTGTCAGCACTTCCATCAGAAACCACCTCCTAACAGCCCGTGGTAGAGCGATAAGACCGTACTTGCACCGATGGCGATATACATAAAGACCATGATTGTGTCCAGCATCCTCACTGTCCCTGACAAGAAATCGGTATTGGCAATTTCACGGATAGAGTTGACGAACGCCACCCCCGGAATTAAGGGCATAATGGCCCCGATAATCATTTTATCCACGCTTACTCCAGTTTTAAAAGGGATGTATGTGGCAGCCAAAGCTAAAAGCGCAATCATCCCACCGCCAAGTATATTTTTGACAAGTTTTGGAAAACTATGCTTTTCTGCCCATAAGCTGAACAAAAGTACCATAGCCCCAATCACCACTGTCAGAAGGCTTTCCGTCACGCTGGCTTTAAGAATATAGCAAAAGCATCCTGCCCCTATGCCGGAAGCCAGCGCACGGTAAAAAGGATTTTTCGCAGGGCGCTTCCGAATCTCCTCCAGCTTTGTCGAGGCCTCCTCCAGCGTATATTTTCCCGCTGAAATATGCCTTGACAGATCATTGACTTCCGTGACAATCCCCAGATGTACCCCGGAAAGAGGGATATGTTTCACTTTCGCGAACACTGCTTCTTTATCGTTATTTCCTGTTATAAAAATAGCATTGCTCAATATGAAGGCATCCACATCGTCCACCTGATAAGCCTTACATATGTGAGAAATCGTGTCCTCGACCCGCCATATTTCCGCACCGTTACTTAAAAGTACCGTCCCCGCGTCGAGGGCAAGCTGCATGATTTTATTGCAATTGTCGTTTGTTGTTTTAATCTCTGCTTCCATTTACTCTCCAAACTGCTTCATCCAAATCTGATTTCCACTCAAATTGTTCAGCCGGCACTCCCTCTCACACAGTATCAGGTAGCTCTTTTCACTGTCATTCTTAGGAATGGATACGGAGCCCGGATTCAGATAAAGCCATCCTCCCTCCTGCTTCTCATAAGCTGGCACATGGGTATGCCCGTTCAACAAGATTTCCCCTTGTTTGAGATAAGGTGGATTGGACGGATTGATATGATGCCCATGGGATGCAAATATCATTCTCTCTCCCAACTGGACTACGGCGTACTCCGCCATAATAGGGAATTCCAGCACCATCTGGTCCACCTCAGTGTCACAGTTTCCTCTGACGCAGAGCAGCCTCTCTTTGGCACCATTTAACATAGTGATTACTTCCTTGGGAGCATAGTCCTCAGGTAAATCGTTACGCGGGCCGTGATATAGTAAGTCGCCTAAAAGTAAAAGCTTATCGGCCTGTTCACGTTCCATGGCTTCCAGCATTTTCCGGCAGCATTCTGCCGCACCATGTATATCTGACGCAACCATCCACTTCATTGTACATCATCCTCACTTTTTACTTTACTTTTAACAATACGCACATATTTCAATGAATTTTGTTTCCAGCCGCCCTTCTTCAACAAGCCAAATACGGTATCCATCACAAATATGGCCAGCGCGATCACACCCGCTATTTCCAATGTCTGCGTGAAATAATACGCGGTCATTTTTTGATTTCCTTCTATAATATAATGAACAGTTTGATACATGCCTGTTCCCGGCACTGTGGGCAATATTCCTGCTATCAAAAATAAAGTGACCGGAGCTTTAAAGATTCTGGCAAAGGTATGAGATAAAAATGCGACCGATAACGCTGATAAGAATGAAGACAGTACTTCTCCTAACCCTGTATTGATACCAATCGTATAGACCAAGCATCCCAGTGCCCCGACAAGTCCCGCGCGCAGGACATATTTCTTTGGTGTTTCAATTAAATAAGCAAAAGAGTAGACCGCCAAAAACGCCCCGAATACCCTAACTGTCGTCTCTGCCGCCAAATTCATATTACCTGCCTCCTTTCAAGAAAATATTGCTGAATATAGCAATACCGATACCAATGCCAAGGGCAATACCTGCCGCCTTTAAAAATGCTTCCAGAGTTCTGGCAGCTCCGGAGATATAGTCGCCCTGCAGTGTATCTCTTACCGCATTTGTGATAGCCATTCCGGGTACCAGCGGCATGATGGCGCTTATCATTACAATATCCATGTTCATAGGCGTTCCGATTATCGCTTTTAGGACAATACTTATAAATGCAACACCTACGGAAGATGTCACATCTTGAATAAAGGCATGGAATTCTAGTTTTTTCCCGCAAAACAAGCACAGCGCCAAGAACGCTCCTACAACGGCGGCCAGAGCTGCATCCGTCAATCTGCCGCCGAACATCAAAGTAAATCCTGCACAGGCTCCCGCTATTGCAATAGGATGAAGGGAGCCGTTGTGCTTCTCTCCTTTGAGCTCCAGTAGCATATCGTAAGCCTGTTCCACCGTCAGATATTGTCCGCAGTATCTTCTCGATATTTCATTTACTTCCACAACACGGCTTAGGTTCGTCCCCCTGCTTGCCACACGCTTTACGATACTAACAGGCATTTCGCCCGTCCGCTTAAGCGTTGCGCTTATTCCTGTCATCAATACAAGTACTTCTATAATCTCTGCATCATCAGCAGTCTTTAATATATGATGCATTGTGTCTTCCACACGGTAAGTTTCTGCTCCGCTGCACAGCATGATTTCGCCCGCCAGCATCGCAGTGTCAAACAAAAGCTGCGTATCCATAGTATCAAAACCTCCGCTCATTCCCGGTGTAGGCCGGAGAATGAATAATAGTTTCTAGTCTCAAACATCATACTATTTCTATGTTTAAAAAGCAACCATTAAAAAAGAAAAAAAGCACCCTGCCTTCCCCTTGGCGAGTGCTCTTTTTCAACTTTTGGAGTGCTAAATTATTATAACCCTGCCGGAAGGTCTACTCCCGGCAGAACAATTTAGTTAATTAATGTATCCGCATTTTTTCAACTCTTCTTCTGCCTTTGCAAGATTTGCATCGGACACACGGATAATAGGACCAGTACAGCCCATTCCGCTCTCTGCATAAATGTTGATCTTCCAGAGTGCCTTTACCGCATCCTCAAGATCCATAACTTCGATTCCAGGAATCTGAGAAGTTACGATTTCCTTCGGAGGCTCTTTTACATCTTCTTCGGCAGCTGCCGGTTTGGATGCGGCTTTGTGAGCGTCTAAGATTTCCTTCAGGCCGGCTTTCTTGACAGCCTTGAATTCTTCTTTTGCCACTTCAAATACTTTTCCTCTGACAAGCTGGGCCGCATAACGGATTGCATTTGCAATTACCGGTGCGCCTGACGCACGGGATACAATCATAACAAGCTGTTCGTATCCTTCCCCGATACCCGGGCCATAACCGTAACCTGTTGCTTCAAAGCTTCCGCCTGTTGTGTAGGAGGAGAGCATCTTCACAAGAATGTTACCTGTCAGAGAATCTGTGACCATGATGTCCGGTGATGCCTGAAGAATATCATTTCCACGCATTACACATCCGCCATCTGCTCTTCCGGATTCTGCAAATTCAAAATTGTAGCCTTGTTCCTGAAGCTGTTTCAGGGCTTTTTCTGTCTGACGTGCACCGTCAACATTCAGAATACCCACGGTAGGATTCTTCTTGCCGCATGCTTTCGCAGCGATAATGCCGTAAACAGCATTTTTGATCATACCTTCAATACGGTCAGTACTTGATGTACCTGTTGTATTTGCGATATACATTTCTTTGTTCTTTGCCGGAGTAACAACACGTCCTACGGTAGAAACGCCGATTGGGAACGGGAAGTGCATGGTTACTGCCGCATCCACTTCTTTGTTCTTGAGAAGTTCTTCCATCTTGTCATGGCCTTCTTCGTCGTTTGCAACCTTGACTGTTGTAACACCTTCCGCTTCCAGAGTACCGATGTAGTATACATCTATTCCGTCTTTGGCAGCTTCCACAGCAGCAGCCATGGAGTTTTCTTCTCCATGCTCACTTCCCATTCCGGTCAGTGCGATTTTCGGACGTTTGCCAAAGCTTCCCGTCTCCAATCCCTGTGCCATTTCCATAAAGGTGTCGGCAATCATTCTTTCAATTCCATTTGCCATCTTTGTCCACCTCTCTATTCTGCCATCAATGATGCGGCAAAATCCTTCATAGCTTTTGCGATTAATCCTTTAACTTCTTCTTCGGATACGCCGCTGTTATCCTCGGCGCCTGTGTTTGCCTGAATAACGAAGGATACACCATCGAACAGGTTGGTCATACGTCCAAGGAACAAACTTCCCTTACCGATAATCATTGCGTTTTTCTGCTTACCTGCAAGGATATCTTCTCTTGCAAAACCGATGTACGGTACACCTGACGGGATATGGCCCTGTGTCGGTGCCCATCCTGTAAGGCCATGTTTCTCAGCAAATGTTGCAAGGTCTTTTTTCTCCAGCTCGCCGCGCTTTACAGCAAGAGCTGCAATCATCTTGTAGTTAGCAAGCGGAACATCTCCAGCGCCTGCCGGTTTTGTGATATCCGGGTTCTGCATTTCAGGAGAGAATTTATCGATATCTGTAATCTTCATTCCTGCTCTTTCCAGCGGATCAGCTACAAGGCTTCCGATAACATTCTGCGGAGCACTTCCTGTTCCTACTGTATGACGTCCAAGAATGTCCAGATTGATTTCTGGGTTCACACCATCGTTCTCGCAGATAATAACACAGAATCCTGCAAGGCAGTCTTCCAAAATCGGAAGTCCTTTCTTCACATGGTCTTTTCCATTCATACCAAGCTTAGCAGTACATCCGCCAGCTGTAACAGCAACACATTTGTATGCTCCTGATTTAACCAGTGCAGCAGCCTCGATCAGTGCATGGGACGGTCCTGCACAGAATCCTCTGGAGTCAGATCCTGTCGCATTCATAAGTCCTGCAACTTCAGCAGCAGCCTTCGCAAAGTTACCGCCGCCTCTCTGATTCATATCACCACATGCTTCCTCAGCACAGTCAATAACATATTCTATATCATTTTTATCAATTTCAGCATTGCGTACTGCGTATAACAACGCAAGAACACTGGATGCTTTACTCATAAGGTTCTCATGCATAACATGCGCGGAGAGGTTCACGTCAATATCATGTGCTCTCTTAACACATCCAACTAATTTTCCATCGAGGTATAAGCCTTCTGCATGCTCTTCATTGACAAGAGCTTCAATTTCAGCTGATTCGATACCTTCTTCTACCCTTGCCACGATATCTTCTGTGATAATCGGGTCAGCGGCAAATGCTTCTTTATATGTGCTTACGAATCCTTTTTCAAGTTTTGCAACTTCGAACATATCGCAAGCCTGAACTAAAAGAAGGAATTCTGCTTCCGGCATGATTTCGCCGTATTTTCCATATCTCTCAGCGCCTTCTTTAGCTTTGTCAAAATAAGGGAATTCAACCTGAGTCAGGTCGTCTGGGTGAGCATTCCCTATATATACCTGATTCGGCCAATAATTCACACAATCTTCGTAAGAACGAAGATGGCTTTCTAATTCTTTCAAATATTCTGATTCCGGATTGACAACTCTTTCTGTGGTCTGAGTTGTTCCGTTGTATACTACCATCTGAGGAGTATGCGCCAATACATAGCTGGCACCTTTAATTACACTATTCATCGCTAAGTGTCCACCTTTCTTATAGATAAAAAAACGGTGAGGTAAGTATTTACCTCACCGCCTTCAGATATCCGAAATCTTCTGTTTCAGATTCATCTTATAAATACTTACAGTATTCGTTACGGATAGATGACATTTCGCTTACGATGTCGTCAACGTCAAGTACCATTTCCATCATACCTACCTGCTCATCGTAAACTGCTTCGTCAAATTCTTCCTTCAATTCTGGTTCACATACGTGATATGTCGTGAGTCCAAGCTGGACCCCTGTCAACGGACCTGCGAATGTAGGGTCGCCTGCTGTAACGGTTTCTGCTGCAAGACCTGCCGCTTCACCTTCAGCTGCACCAACGATTACAACTACATTTTCTGCACCATATTCGTCAGCAAATTCTTTTACCCTTTTCTGATTCTCAAGATCCATTGCGCCTGCGCTCGTTCAGACGAAACATTCTGTTGAAGAAAAAACTACATCTCCGCCAGCTGTCTTAACGCATTCAGCGATAGCTGGTCCCGGTACACCGTCACGGTCACCGATAATAACAACTTTTTTATCTTTTAAAATTGCCATGATGTTATTTTCCTCCTTCCCTTCATTTTATTTTTGTTTGGTTTATTTAAGAAACGCTGTGCGTTTACTTAACATTAGTTACTTAAAATATCAAATTAGATGTATTTCTTGATCATTGCTTCGATATTTTCCTGTGTAGCGTCGTCTTTAACAACTTCCTCTACTTTTTCTCCATCTTTGTAAATTGCCATAACCGGAAGTCCCAAAATCTTCTGGCCGATAGCAAGACGGCGTGCTTTTGTTGTGTTAAGAGAAGTGAATTTTAATTTGTCACCATATTTGTCAGCCATCTCATGTACAAACGGCATAAGAGCCTGACATGGTACACAACCGTCACCAAAGAAATCTACAAATACGTAGCCTTCAGCTTTTAACACTTCTTCTTCAAACGTGTTTTTGTCTAATTCTACCATTGGTTTGTCCTCCTTGCTCTTAATTATATTTTTCTACTCGTTGATATATTTTTCACACTGAGTAGCCGCGATTGCTCCGTCAGCAGCTGCAGTCACAACCTGACGAAGGCTCTTTACTCGGATATCTCCTGCCGCAAATACACCCGGGATATTGGTGTGCATATCTGCATCTGTTGGAATATATCCTCTTTCATCCATCTCAAGACCCTTATCTACAAAAATCTTTGAGTTTGGAAGTGTTCCGATGAAGCCGAATACGCCGAACATACCGTCCTCTTCATCAGCCACAATCTTGGTGAGTTCGCCGGTTTTTACATTCTTTACTGTCATTTCAGAAAGGATGCCGTCTCCGCCGACCTCTTCAACTACAGTATCCCACATAAAGTGAAGCTTTTCATTCTTGAACGCTTTTTCCTGAATGGATTTTGCTGCTCTGAGTTCATCACGTCTGTGGATAATAGTAACTTTTCTAGCGAATTTTGTAAGGTACATAGCTTCTTCAACGGCAGAATCACCACCGCCCACAACATACACTTCAAAATCCTCAAAGAAATTGGCATCACAGGTAGCGCAGTAGGATACGCCTTTGCCCATGAATTCTTTTTCGCCTTTACAGCCGATAGGTCTTGAAAAGGCTCCTGTAGCGATAATAACAGTCTTGCCACAGTATTCTCCTTTTGCGCTGATGAGCTTTTTAACATCTCCCTCCAGCACAACGTCATTGATGACGTCAGACACACGCTCTACGCCAAATTTTTCGCATTGCTGTGTCATTCTTTCGATGAGAGACGGTCCGCTTTCACCTTCTACTATCTGACCAGGATAGTTTTCAATTTCATCAGTGATAGCAATCTGTCCACCATCTTTGCCTTTTTCTACGATTAAAGTAGAAAGGCGGCTTCTTCCTGCGTACAGACCTGCAGCTAAGCCTGCAGGTCCCGCACCCAGGATAATTACGTCATAAATCTTGCTCATAACGTGTTTCTCCTTCTTTCTTATGCATATTAGTTATCGAAGATTGTCTGACCATCAACTTCTGTTGTCAAAGCGTTTAATGCTTTTTCAACTAATCCCTTACGAAGTGCATACTCTTCATCTTTGTCAAGCGCCGGATTTCCAAGCGGATGAGGAATAGCTATAGCAGGAACAATTCTGTTAGCTCCAACTGTCATAGAGATAGGTGTTACTGTACAAACATGAACTACCGGAAGTCCTGCAGCTTCAATGCCCTTAACCATCGTTGCACCGCAACGTGTACAGGTACCTCAAGTAGAGGTCAGAATAACTGCGTCAACTCCGTCTGCAAGCAATTTCTGAGAGAATTCTTCAGCAAATGCTTTAGAAGATGCAACGGCTGTACCATTACCAACTGTTGTGTAGAACTTGTTGTGTAATTTTCCAATCACACCGTTCTTTTCCATCTCACGAAGTACGTCAACCGGAAGTACACGGTCAGCGTCCTCATTAGCGTATACCGGATCGTATCCGCCGTGAGCTGTTTCATAAGTTGCTTCTGTAAGGTCCATAACGCCTGTGATGTCATATTCACCATAGTGAGAAGCGTTGGAACTTTCAATATGATCCGGATTTCCTTTCGGAACAATACCACCGGATGTAACAAGAGCGATTGTAGCTTTGCTCAAATCTTTGATTGCCGGATTTGGTTCAACCCTGTCAAATGACGGCATCGGATATTCTGTCTCAAACGGTTTGTCAGCAAGTTTCTTGAGAAGCATATTAACAGCTCTCTTAGATCCGCGTTCTTCTTCAAAGAAGTTCACGCGAACGCCGTTCGGCATATAGCCTTCCTGACAAGAAGCGCCGATTGCTTCTTTTTTAGCAATCTTAAGAGCTAAAGGAGCCAATTTGCTTACAGCATCCTTCATACCAGCAGCGCTGTTCTTTGTAGCGATTGTATAAACTTTATTTTTGAACATATCAGCGCCCGGATTTTCTACATACATACCTGTAACAGCCGGAATTCCTAATTCTTCCTGTACTGCATCACAGATAGTACCGCATGCAACACCGTAACGGCCTGCATTGAAAGCCGGTCCTGCGATAAAGATATCCGGAGCCTGCTCCTTAACCATCGCAAGAATGTCTGCTTTTGCTTTTTCCAGATTTTCGTTGAAGTAAGAGTCACCACAAACAATTGTAGCAACGATTTCTGCTTCTTCTCCGAAATACTGTTTTAACGCCATGCCAGGTCCAACGATTTCGCCAACGCGAATCTCTGCCGGGTAATCTGCTTTTTCTTCTCCACCGATATTAGCGAAGAACTGATTGATATAATGTACAACTTTAATTTTACTCATTGTTTTTACGTCCTCCCTTCCTATCGTGCACTTAAGTAACCGAATCCAGTTTCATTGGTAGCGCCTGTAATAGCCTGGATTTCAACTTCGATTGTTCCATCTTCACGCAGAGAGTGTTCATTACCACCTGCGATTGTGTTAACGTAATCTAAAGTTCCGATAACTTTGTCCATCTTCGGAAGAACGATTACCTGATTAGCATTTCCGCCTGTTACAACTGCATCTGCAGCTACATCAGCATCTGCAAGTGACTGAGATTTACCGTCACGTCCTGCATACTCGTCTGTGATGATTACAGTCTTAACGCCTTCAGCTTCAATCTTCTTACAGTTCATGATAAGGTCGGTATCCGGGTTTCCGAATCCTTCCTGAGACACAATAACTGCATCAAGATCTAACATGCGGCACATTTTTGCTGTCCAGTCAGAGGAGCGCATTTTGTCTGCAAGGTAAACATTTTCATTTGTAATAATCTGGCAAACGAAGTTAATTGTCTTGCCGTGTTCTTCAAACAGGTCATGTACTACCGGGTTGTTTTCATGTACATAAGTTGGGTTCTTATCACATGCAGATACACAGTTACCGGAAACGATAGCTCCATCCATGATTTCTGTCGGGCACATAATGGTAGACAATGTCTTTTTCGCGTCTACGCCATATACATATGTGTCATGAAGAAGTCCCTGACTCTGCAGCATCTGAACATAGGCAACTCTCGGAAGTTCCGGGAACTTTTCTTTCCCTTCCATGATTCCGTATGTTTCGTAAACTTTTGTTTCATCCGGAGTAAGCTCACGAGCCAGTTCTCCAAGGTAAACAGCCACTTTGAATCCAGCGATTCTTACAGCTTTTTCATAGTCATGCTGTTTGACACCTTCAACAGGCTCACATACAACTACGAGGTTGTTCAGTTTAGAGAAAGGTGTATAGTCAGCACCAGGACCTGTCATGTCAATGATACCCTCCTGGAATCCAACAATCTTACCAGCGGTAACAACAGCCATACCCTTAAGAGCATAAGTCTTACCACTTCCAACCGTATCAACTTTTGCGATTACGCCCGGGAAGATTCCCCCTCTTCCTTCTACTTTAACACGTGGTTCAATCACGTCTTTAACCGGTGTGATTCTTACGCTCTCACCTGGTTTTGCAATATCAAGATTTACGCTTTTGATTTTTTCGTCCTCAAGAACGATAGCCTTTACAGCTTCTTCGGATACAGTAAGAACTCCGTTTTCAATTTTGGATTCTGTGCCAAACTGAATGTCCTTAATGAATATGTTACCCAATTCTAATTTCACTGTAAATTCCCTCCTTTTTTTTAATTGTTTACTATATGCCCCAAAAGTACTTGCGTACTTCTATAGCCGCTTTTTCAGAATGGTATTTTACCAGCATTCTGCAGATGGTATTGCGCTCCCAATCAGCGTGCAGTCAATTAAGCGGAAATCTTCGTATACGTCCGAATCATACTGTCCGGTTCTGTCCTGAAACTTTCCGCATGCCTGAATCGCACTTTCAATCAACTTCATCGACTGCATGTCCAGCCCTTCCGGCTTTTCTGACATCAGTACGGACTTGTACGGCGTTTCTTTCGGCTTTACACTCCCCGACAAAGGATGAGTGAGAAGCTTATATCCGTCATAAATCATATCCCTTACTTTCTTAAGTGTGTCCTCGAAAGAAAGCTCTTCATACTCTACATGGTAATCAGTCCCAAACTTTTCTTTCACCAATGTATTGTTTGTGATAATCATAAATCCGCCCATCTTGTCCACCTTCTAGTCTGTCTTCTTTCACCTTTTTTATCCTTAAAGTGTTTAAAAAAAGGACGACTCAAACAAACTTTTTGCTTTTGTCGTCCTTCTGTCTCCCGTTATCTACCAATAACCACTTTCGGATTCAGAGTGTAGTCCCTTTTTCGATCCTTTTGCCTGAAAGTTTCACCGTCTTCCTATGTAACATTCTGAAATACAGCTTGCATCTTCGGCGGCTGCCTGACGTTAAGCACACAGCTCTCTCGCGAAAAACATCACCCTACTATTCAATTGGCTCTAATAAGTTAAGTATTTTTTTAACAAATACCCCTTCATACAAGGTTATTATAGCACAACATTATGCAAAATGCCAGTCTTTTTATTGACTTTTACAGTTTTATTTATAGTTTTTTTCTATATGCTTTGTCCGCCACAATCTTCCTGTTGTGCAGATTTATGCGCCTTTTTTCTGACTTGGCAGGAAATTATTGTAGTAATCGTCGTGCACCTTCTTGACCATGCCGCTCAAGGCAAACAGGCCTATAACGTTAGGAAGTACCATCATACTGTTGAAGCAGTCTGCCATATTCCAGACAAGGTCTACTTCCTGAAGAGAACCAAATACTACACATACGCATACGAGCACTGCATAAATCTTAACGGCCTTTGAGCCGAACAGATAGCGAATGTTGGCTTCACCGAAGAAGTACCATCCGATAATTGTAGAGAACGCAAAGAACAGCATACATATAGCAATAAAGATTTCACCGAACTTTCCATATACTGAAGAGAATGCAAACTGGCTCAATTCAGCTCCTGTTTTTCCTGACGCTCTGGAACCTGTTGTGATAATAACAAGCGCAGTGAGATTCAGGATTACGAATGTATCGATAAATACGCCGACCATGGCCACGAATCCCTGTTCAACCGGATGATTCACCTTAGCAACCGCATGTGCGTGAGGTGTGGAACCCATACCGGCCTCATTGGAGAACAATCCACGAGCAACACCTTTTGTCAGCGCAAGCTTGATAGTAGCACCGAGAGCACCGCCGGTGATGGCTGCAGGATTAAAGGCTCCTACAAAAATGTCCTTGAACGCGGTAGGAATAGCCGTAACGTTTGCAAAGATAACAATCAGGGCGCCTATGATATAGAAGGCCGCCATAATAGGCACGATTGTCTCTGTAACTTTTGCAATACGCTTCATACCACCTGTGAATACAAACAAGGCAAGAATTGCGATTACAATACCCATAGCAAGCTTCGGAACGCCAAAAGCGGTATTCCAAGATGCAGCGATGGAGTTAGCCTGAACCGCATTGCCCATGAATCCGAGAGCAAAAATAATCAGTACTGCAAAAATTGCAGCAAATACTTTACCGAACGTTCCGGTGAATGCTGCGCGTATGTAGTAGACCGGACCACCGGTCACCGTACCGTCTTCAGCCACCTTCTTATACTTCTGGGCCATCGTTGCTTCCGCGAAGATCGTTGCCATTCCTAGAAATGCACTGATCCACATCCAGAAGATAGCTCCCGGGCCACCAATCGCAATCGCCGTGGCCGCCCCTGCAATATTACCGGTACCTACCTGCGCAGCTATGGCCGTTGCTAAAGCCTGAAAAGAAGACATTCCATCCTTCCCGGCTTCCCCTTTCTTCTTGAACAGTCCGCCGAAGGTCCGCCTCATACCTTCGCCAAACCCTCTCACCTGAATGAAGCCAAGCTTGAACGAGAACCAAAGTCCCGCTCCCACCAGAGCCACCAATAAAACAGAACTTGTCAATACATCATTGACCTTCAATACTATGTCGTTAAACGCCTCGTACACAATATACCCTCCTTTTTCTCATAGATATTATTTATAAATACCATTCGTTACCTCTATAATACTCTATTTAGTGAAAACATTCAAGAAAATTCCATTATATGGAAGAATTTTATGTATATTGCACATTTTTGCACTATATATATTAATTTTAGCAAAGAATAAAAGTGTTAAATCCCCCTAAATTAAGGGATTTAACACTTTTAGTAAAATTACATTTTTTTATAATTTCGTCGATTTGTCTAATTTTTCACATATGAAAACTAAACAGTTATTTCGGCCTTCACTCCAAGAAGCTCTTTATTTCTCTCCAGCACAGGGGCAATTACCTTTTCAAGGAACGCTTCTACCTGAACTTTTGAACGCCCAACATACTTTGCAGGATCCATTGTCTCCTTTAAATCCTCAAGGCTCATATTGAAAGCAGGATCCTCGGCAATCAATTCCAACAGGTTATTGTCTAATCCACGCTCTTTCACGTTTCTTCCCGCCTCCATGGACAGCTCTCTGATTCTCTCGTGTAATTCTTGCCGGTCTCCGCCAGCCTTTACCGCATCCATCATAATGTTTTCCGTCGCCATAAAGGGAAGTTCTGACAGTAGTCTCTTCTCGATAACTTTCGGATATACTACCAGCCCATCCACGACATTCAAACATAAATCCAAGATTCCGTCAACAGCAAGAAATCCTTCCGGTACGCTCAGGCGCTTGTTGGCAGAGTCGTCCAAAGTCCGCTCGAACCACTGTGTCGCGGAAGTGATAGCGGGATTCAGTGCATCAATCATCACATATCTAGATAAGGACGCGATTCGCTCACTGCGCATTGGATTTCTTTTATATGCCATGGCAGAAGAGCCTATCTGTGTCTTTTCAAATGGCTCCTCTACTTCTTTTAGATGTTGAAGAAGTCTGATATCATTAGAAAATTTATGGGCGCTTGCGGCTATACCGGCCAGTACATTGAGCACTCTCGTATCCACTTTTCTGGAATAAGTCTGTCCAGACACTGGATAACAAGCGTCAAAGCCCATTTTTTCTGCTATCATCGGGTCAATTCTATCAATTTTTTCCTGATTGCCGTCGAACAATTCCAAAAAGCTTGCCTGCGTGCCCGTCGTTCCCTTTGAACCTAAAAGTTTCAAAGTACTTAGGACATATTCTAAATCTTCTAAATCCATAAGAAATTCCTGCATCCAAAGTGTAGCACGTTTCCCGACAGTGGTCGGCTGTGCCGGCTGAAAATGAGTGAACGCAAGCGTTGGCTGTGATTTGTAAGTATCTGCAAATCTGGAGAGTTCATCTATTACATTCACCAGCTTTGTCTTCACCAACTTTAACGCCTCAGACATCACGATAATATCGGTATTGTCCCCCACATAACAGGATGTAGCACCTAGATGAATAATACCTTTTGCTTTTGGACACTGCTGTCCATACGCATAAACATGCGACATCACATCATGACGCACGACCTTCTCCCGCTCCTTGGCCACCTCATAGTTGATGTCCTCAGCATGAGCTTTCAATTCCTTAATTTGTTCATCTGTAATATTCAACCCTAATTCTTTTTCTGTTTCCGCCAGAGCAATCCATAACTTTCTCCATGTCCGGAACTTCATATCCGGTGAAAAAATGTACTGCATCTCCTTGCTGGCATACCTCTCAGAGAGAGGACTTTGATATCTGTCGTTTCCCATAGCTTCCTCCTGCTTAAATATAGTAGATTCTCCTTACTCAAATGCATGAGAGATGTCTTCCCCGGGCACATCCATAGGATAGTTTCCCGTAAAACAAGCGTCACAATACTTTAAATCTCCCACCATATCCTTCAGCTTTTCAACCTTCATATATCCCAGCGAATCGGCTCCAATCATCTCCCGTATCTCTTCCGTTGTATGGGAGTGAGCGATTAGCTGTTCATTCGACGGCACATCTGTGCCAAAATAACACGGAAATAGAAATGGCGGAGAACTGATTCTCACATGCACTTCCTTGGCACCAGCTTTTTTCAGCATCTTGATAATGTTCGCACAGGTGGTCCCCCTTACAATGGAATCGTCCACCATGACAATCCGCTTTCCACGAACAACCTCTTCTATAACACTGAGCTTTATCTTCACACTTGATTCACGCTGGCTCTGTTTCGGCTTTATAAATGTTCTTCCTACATAGCTGTTCTTATGGAAAGCCATTCCATAAGGTATTCCTGAATATTCAGAGTATCCTTTCGCGGCCACAAGACCGGAATCGGGCACCCCTACAACTAAGTCCGCCTGAACAGGATAAGATTCTGCGAGTGCTTTCCCGGAAACAATCCGAGAGTGGTAAACATTTACGCCATCAATCACACTGTCCATACGTGCAAAATATATATATTCAAAAATACATCTGGCCTGTTTTTCCGGCTTTAAAGCCATAGTTGTATCAGATTGAATACCATCTTTCGTAAATGTAACAATCTCGCCCGGAAGGACATCCCTTATAACCTCTCCGCCTACAGCGGCGATTGCACAACTTTCCGAGGCGAGAAAATAGACATTATCCCTCTTGCCGATGCAAAGAGGTTTTAATCCAAAGGGATCCCTCGCCCCAATCATCTTTCTCGGACTGGACACTACCAGAGCGTATGCACCTTTTATCTTGTGCATAGCATTTTTTACCGCATCCTCCGCCTTGCCGGTCTTGAGCCGTTCTCTGGCTATATGATAAGCAATGACTTCCGAATCGATAGTTGTCTGAAAAATCGCTCCCGTATACTCCAATTCTTTTCGCAGCTCAACAGCATTGGTCAAATTCCCATTGTGCGCGATTGCCAGTGTCCCCTTTACATAATTGATAACGAGGGGCTGCGCATTTTCAGCACGTGAGCCTCCCGCGGTGGAATAACGAACATGGCCGACTCCAAGATTGCCTTTCAAATTAGTCAGGCTTTCCTCATCCAACACTTCATTTACAAGACCGAGGTCCTTTTTAAAGAGTACTTTCCGCTTTCCACAAGTGTCTGTAACCGCAATACCGCAGCTTTCCTGGCCACGGTGTTGTAACGCGAATAAACCATAGTATACGGACGAAGCGACATCGTGTCCGTCTATATCATATGCGCCGAACACTCCGCATTCTTCGCCCAATCCTGTTTCTACTCTTTCAAGTCTGCTCATTCTCTTATGCCTTTCCTTCGTAAGTTGTCGTGTTTACTACATAGAGAGTATAATATAACAAAATCAGAAAATCAATATCAATCAACGGCGCCTATACTCTTTTTTCCATTCTTCCAGCAGTTCCCTAGACGAGTCAATGGAAATGTTGTCTCTGGTCTCCGCAATCTTCGCTGCCAGTTTATTATCTACATCAAGAAGCACATCATTTTCCGTTATCATCTTCTGGTACTCGTCTACCGGAAGATAGCGGTAACAAGCGTAGAGATACCCTTCCAACATTCTTGAATCCTCACATATTCTGTATGCTTTCTCATACATTCTTGCCGATTCTTCATAGAGAAATGCCCTCCCGTACGCTCCCGCAAGGCAGGCGTAGACCCGTCCATAGAATCTGGAATCCACCGATTCGTCCCGCTCACCGTTCACTATGGACATATACACAAGGATAGCTGATTCCAGCTCCCCGCTTTCCATCAGCGAATCGGCTTTGAATTTTTGCCGCTCCACTTCCTTCTGGTTTTTCAATTTTTCAAGCACATTTTGAATATGTGCCAGTTCTCCCTGTGTGTAAATACCGGAAGCGTTCAATATATGAAGGACGAACTGCTCTACAGAGCCGTGATTTTTCAAAAGTTCCAGCAACAGCTCTGAAAGTTCCTTAAGCTCCAGTTCATCTTCTATCCATTTGCAGAGCTGTTCGTTGATGATTGTATAATCGATTAGATAAAGATTATTACAAAGATAGTAGCACAGCTCTTCTATTGTATATACCCGCCGATGAATTCTGGAAATTTCATATGGATGTTTGGCCTTTTTTTTATGACAAAGAATTAAACTGCCCATTACTTCCTCCTAATTCAATCACTTTTTCTACTGAAAAACCACTAGGCGGAAAAAACTCTCCAAATCCAATATCCTCAAATATAATATGACATGTGCGTTCATCCGAGAACCTTGTTTGGATTTTCAACCTTAATGCGTAATTCTTTCTGTGGGGCAGACCATCAAAAGATACCGTCACGGCCTTCAGTTCGCCTGTCACTAAAGATTCAATGTGCAGCTCGATATCCTCGGTGTCCTCCATCAAGACCTCACACTGTCTGTCTGCCTCATACCAGTGAGAACCCCACGCCACCAGCGGATACCAGCCTTCCTCACCGCCTGATCTGAGCTTTAGGCAAATCTGTTCCGTCATCTTTGTCTCATCAAGATAAATAGGTTCATCTTCCTTTTCTTCAATACGGCGGTACGCAGTGTAACATGCCCCTTTACTATAAAGATTATTTCCCATAAAAGCGCGCCTGCCATTGCATAAGACTCTCAATGAATTCGGATACCAGTTATTTTCAAATCCTTCACCGGTCAAAAAGACAGAGGAGACGAGCTTTTTGTCAAACACGCTCTGTATAAAGCATTTAAAATGTTCATCCGCAGCCTTTGCCTTATCAACATTCAGCACCGGATAGACCGATTCCAGTTCCTCCATCTGTGCTTCTGCTACTTTATCCACTGTGACAAAAGTCTCCTTCGATTTTCTGTAACCCGTCTTCAGTTCCCTCAGCATATATGCGCGGATCACATCCTGATCACAGTAAAATAGGGCGGATTCATACTGCCACAGTTCCTTCGGCTGATTGAACATATAATGGCAGAAGCTTTCCTTATAGTCCTGTATATAGATAAATTCTTTGGATATACCTAATCTCTGCCCAATACCTTTGAGAAGATAACGTATGTCTTCACTCATATCCGGCACAGTAAACGTAATGCTTTCAATATCGGTAAAAGTGAGCAAAGTCTGTTTCACGAACTCGGCCAAGAGCCAGACTGCCTCAAACTCATGTCCTTCAATCTGAAGCCGCTCCTTTTTTAGTGCACTTTCCCAAATATCACTGACTGTCACGCTCCCACGCACAGTAGACATACGGCTGGCATTCTTTCCATAGGTCCAAATGTCTTTATAGTATGTCATGACCAGTGGAATCTGATAATTATCTACACTCATTTCCAATGTTTCAGGTTCCATAGTCTCTTCACTGTAATAACTAATCTGGCACACTTTTGCATTGATGTCATATCCTATGATACTTCCATGTGACATGAAGTATTTCCTCCTTTAATAAGCAACAAAGATTTTTTCTGCGAGCTCATTCTCCACTGCATACTCTGTCATTGCTATAGACAAAGCGCCTTCCTTTAAGTTCACCATATCATTGAGCTTCCCGTATCTGCCAATAGGCTTCACCTGTTTTGGCTCATATACTCTTTTCTCCGTCATCGTCACTTCGCCGCCGTTCGTCTCTGTAAAATAGTATCGAAGTATCTCATCTCCAAAAAGTATGAACGTTTTGATATAAGTATCTTCATAAGCCGGCATGAGAACCTCCTGCTGATAATTCATGCTGTCGTTTCCACCCTTCCTGATTTGATAAGAGATGGATACCTTGCTGCCGGGTTTGGCATGATACTCAATCATCGTTTTATCATACAATTGAACCTCTCTGAGCCAGTTTTCTGGATATGCGAGATAGAAGGAGAAGAACAATTGCTTTTCACACATCTCCCGCAGAAATTCTCTCAGCATTGGCTCCAGCGCCTGATGGGGTTCTCTGTAAGAATAATACTTTAGCAAAGCTATCTTGCATATATCGGGCAGATCCTCATCCTTGCGGTATTCATTGGCAATAATAGAAAATACACAGCCCTTCACCTGACGGCTGCTGACTACATACTCACGGGAAACATAAGCAAGGTAAGCCTGCTTCAGTCTGAAATAAGTCCTACCCTCATAATAATCCTCAAAAATTTCCTCTTCCCCGAACATCATTTCCGAAAAAAGCATTTGAGTAATGATGCGCTCCGAGAGTTTGTACGTAGTGACATCATAGTCTCTGGCCACATGCCAAAGTTTTTTCATATCGGCAGTTGCCCCGCAGAAATATTCCGCGAGATAAGTTAACGTCACTTTGTCATACTGTCCCCGAAGAAACAATTCGAAGCAGATATAGCTTAGGAATTCCTCCTCTTCATATCCCTCTTCCCGAATCTTCATACTACACAGCTTAAAGACGTCAGCCTCCTCAAATGCATCTATTCCATATTCCCGTACGCTTTTCCAATTCAGCTCCTCCAACTCACGCTTCCGCTCCTCTTCGTCGCTTTCTTCTTTATATTTACGGCATATCTCCATATACCTGCTCTCATAAAAAAGCCGCATTGTCTCATACGGGATGGAATCCATATAATGCCTTCCATCTCTGGACTCCCATACGATTCTGGAATCCTTACTGTACAGATAGACAATCGTATGCTCCGGATTGTAAGGTACACGCTGGCGTATCGCCCCGTCCGGCTCAATGACCATAACAAAAGACATGTCAGGCATGGAAGTCTTCACTTCGTATGCATGGCAGATATCATACATCGCTCTCACACGCTCCGGCGTCATATCCCTCTCTGTGCAGCAACGCTTATATATAATGCGAAGGGCCTCATTGATACGCCTAAATTCAAGCTGCTCCCAGGCAAACCGTTCCATCTGTTCACGATAAGCCGCATAAAGCTCGCCGGCCTCGTTTTGATATGTAATCATATTTGCGTAGAGTATGGCAGCCTTCCGGTAATTCAATGTATTGCCGTGCATAAAATATAGGTATACAGATTTAGGAAAGTCTTTCTTCAAGTGCCTCTCATCCAGCGTCATCATATAATACTCATAAAGCTGCGCAATCTTCAAATCTTCCTCCACAGCTTTCTCATACCAGACAAAACATTCTTGAGTCGTCTGATTTCCTCTGATAAGCTGCGTGCAAATAGCCGTCAGAATCATGGTATCCGGATACATTCGATAACATGCGCACAAAACTTTGTATAAGTTCCTGTCATAATTCCTCTGCTGAGTTGCCAGATTAGCCATATAGAGAGCAATCTCCTTTGTGATAAGACGGTATTTCACGGCAAAATTCAATATCTGTATCTCAAAAGAAGTCAGCTTCTTTAAAGACGTGGGATGCTCAAGGAAACATCGGTATGCCTGCCAGTAAAGAGCGATTTGGTTCGCCCCGTTATAATAGTGACGCTCGAGCACATGAAGGCGTTTGCTGTAGTTCCTATATTCGGGATCAAGATCCACAAGCATGCAGACAAGCTGCCAGGAACGGGGACGCTTCATATACGCCTTGTTCAGCTCTTCCACGACCCGGTTTACATGGCTTCCTGTCTTTCTCACCCGTGCAGTCAAATATAAATAATACGCGGAAACAACGGGATCTTTACCAATTGCAAATTTATTATAATTGTAACCTTCCAGAATCTCATTGGCCTTGTCTTTTTCGTCACATAACAAATGCAGCTGCGCATCCAGCAGTGGAAACACATCCGCATCCGTCGTATATATATCCAGATTACGCAGTTGGCTGCGTGCCTCGTCGGCCCAGTCTTTCACGGAATTACGTCCACCCATAGCGGCGAGAAATCCTTTGATGACAGAAGCAATCATTAAATCGGCTTCTCTTCTGGCCTGCACATGATTCTTGTGATCCGCCGCCATGACTTCATAGGTCAAAGACTCATACGGAGTCTCAAAGACAATCTTCCCATAATTATTGCCGGCATGAATCTTATCTGGGTGGATGATATAACTAAAATCAAACAAGTTTCCCACGAAATCATCCGTCGAAAAATTGTCTCTTGCAATTTGAATAAAACTCCCGTCTACGTGTACTTTCACCGGCATGAATCCCCACGTATTCTTTGTGAAATGTATAATCTCCTTCGTCGCCTCCTTCAGGTTGCGGAAGGTCCGGTGCGTTCTTCCCATAGTAAGGAATATACATTCTTTTAATTTGACAGCCACCAAAAATTCTTCCATGGCCTGCTCGCCCAGCGACCATTTTCTCATATTATCGTAAAGTACCCTGATTCTTGGTTCTTCATATTTAATAACTTCATAAAAATCACGGGAACGGAACAAGCGCTGTGCCTCCGTAAAATCCTGAAGCGCAAGTTTTTTAAAATCACGTGCATTCTGCACCTTTCCGTGGGATGTCATAACATAAGGGCGCTCAATGATTGCCGTAAACGCCACCTCATACTCGCCCCCATTGCAGACGATGGCAAATTTCCCCTGTTCTACATGTCCCGGCTTTAATCCGGTTCCGTCATATGAATACGCAATCTCTACCGGATTCCCCTCAAATCCCTGCTCTGGGAGGTGCACACGAAAAGAAGAAGAATATACAAGACCCCTGACATTTCCTTCTCTCCGGTTTTTCAAAATAAAACTTCCACGGTATACTTCGCCTTCACCGATTGTGAGCACCAGATGCGTCTCTGGAAATACGATGTCGGGACGTACCATGCGGAAGTCGCCTTTGGAAAATTTTTTAATTTTATTCTTCAAAGTTTCGCCCACCTACTTCTTGCATTGCATTTTTTCAAAAAAACATTATAATGAATTATAGCATTATTCCAAAGTCAAGGCAATGCTGTATAAGACGAAATATCGGAAAAACTGTAAAAATATCTGGAAAAATATCATATTATGGAGTGAGAATCATGAAAACAAAACCAAAGTTTCACGGCAGTGACTTAGAAGCTGTCGAAGCCTATTACCACATTCCCAAAGAAGAAATTGTCTGCTTCAGCGCAAATGTAAACCCTCTCGGCCTGTCGGAAAATGTAAAAAAAGAGCTGGCTGCCCATTTGGATATTCTCAGCACTTACCCTGACCGGGAATACACAAGTCTCCGGAAGGCTATCGCCGGCTACTGTCAGGTAGATCCAGCCCATATCGTGGTGGGCAACGGTTCTACAGAATTAATCTCTCTGCTTATCCAGACAAGGAAAGCCCGCAAAGCTTTGATCGTAGGCCCTACCTATTCTGAATATGAGCGTGAACTGTCACTTGTGGGCGGTACATTGACTTATTATCATCTGCGGGAAGAAGATTTATTCCGGATGGACATCACAGATTTTATCAGTGTCCTCTCCGACGGTTATGACCTTGTTATACTGTGCAATCCGAATAACCCCACCTCCTCTGCGCTGACCACGGAAGAAATCAGCCAGATTCTTGACGCATGTAAAAAAACAGGATGTTTTATGATGATCGACGAAACATACGCTGAGTTCGCTCCGGATATCCAAGCTGTGACTGCCATGAGCCTGACCGGAATCTATGATAACCTCATGGTACTGCGGGGCGTCTCCAAATTCTTCGCAGCGCCCGGGCTGCGCCTCGGCTATGGAGTAACCAGCAGCGCCCAATTTCTCAGCAGTCTTAAGCTTCTGCAAAATCCATGGAGCCTCAACAGCCTTGGCGCTTTTGCCGGGGAACGAATGCTGAAAGATACCGATTACATCCAGCGCACGCGAAACCTCATCCAGACTGAGCGCACACGGCTCGTCAAGGAACTGTCAGACTTTGAAGGAATAAAAGTATATCCAGCTTATGCCAATTTTGTTTTAATCCGGATTCTAAAGCCCGGACTCAACTCCTCGCAAGTATTCGATTACCTGATTGAAAAACGTATGATGATTCGAGACTGTTCCTCTTTCCAATGTCTCGATGGCGAATATATCCGCTTCTGTATCATGCTTCCCGATGATAACACGCGCCTGTTGAACGCATTAGGCGAATTATTAAAAAGACATAGGGCAGTATAAATCTGCCCTATGTCCACTACTCTGCCAGAATCAAAGCGATAAACACAATATCCTGCTCACCGGTATTCTTGATTCCATGTCCGCCACCTGATTTACAGAAGGTCACATCGCCTGCGGCTACCGGATATTCTTCTCCATTGTCATGATAGATACCCGCCCCTTTTATCAAATAGTAAGTCTCAGTCTCTCCGTGATGCTCATGATAGCCAATCTCACATCCGGGATGGAGGGTCACCTCACTGAACATTTTACAGTGAGCCCCCAGCTGTTCCTCTTTGATAATCGGTTGTTTTAAGATATATCCCGCACCGCCGGCTACGTGTTCAGCTTTTATAATCTCTCTGTCTTGTGGTCTAGTCATTTTGAATGTCCTCCTTTTTAATTAAGTCCATTCTACTACCACAGACTAGGAAAAACAATGCCTTAGTTTACAATCTTATAGTATTCTCTTGCCGTGATTCCATAAACAATGCCATATATTACCGCGAAAATTCCTACGGTCAAGATTGTGCAGTTCCTGAATAATCCAACGTCGCTCAAATTCATAACTGCCAAGAGTCTGGTAATCAGCTTAAAGGCGGCACAGATATGAATCACAGCCACGATCAAAGGAAGGGCAAATACCGATACGACCTGACTCCGGATAGATTTACGGACCTCTTTCTTACTCATCCCGACCTTCTGCATAATCTGGAATCGCTCTTTATCGTCATAGCCTTCTGAAATTTGTTTATAATAAATAATCAACACGGTCGCCATCAGGAACAGACTTCCGAAAAAGATACCAAGGAATAGAAATCCGCCATAGAATGTATAGAATTCCATACGGTAATTTTCTCTGATTTCTACATGTCCGCCGAACCCTGCTTTCGTAAATTCTTCTTCCATCCACGACAGAAAGCTCTCCTTTTCTGCCTTGCTCCCCTTGATATCATATCCCAGAGTACCGCTCAGCGTCGCTCCTTGAAGTTCCTCTGCCTCATCCATAAGCATACGCACCACTTCTTCGTCAGAGACAATTAAGTATACCGTATCCATCGCCAGCATAGCCTCGGTGCCTGAGCTCATAAATTCATCCAATATTCCCGTAATCTGAAATTCATGTTCATCCAAACGGAAGGTTCCTTTTCCCATCTCAAGTGTCTTATTTCTTTCCGGCAGATAAGCAATTGCCTCATCGCTATTCAGCTTCACATCGCTGCCGCTCATGGAATTATACCAATATACCGGAAGTACGGTAAGTACCGCCGATGCAGAATAAGTCTCCATCCCGTCTATCTTAACGAGTTCTACATCGTTCTCACCCCGGGGAGTCACCAGCAGACTTGCACCCTGATATCCCACTTCTTTCGCTATAGTAATGCCTCTCGCCT
Source organism: Bariatricus massiliensis (assembly GCF_900086725.1). Lineage (GTDB taxonomy): Bacteria > Bacillota > Clostridia > Lachnospirales > Lachnospiraceae > Allocoprococcus > Allocoprococcus massiliensis. The sequence goes on from NZ_LT574836.1 coordinate 823,371, forward strand.
TGGCCTCGTTTCTGACATTTTCCTGAAATGCCATCATTTTTCCGCTGTCAGCATCGCTTATCTCTCCGCCGAATTCATAGGGGAATCTAGTCTCCAGCACATTGTTTATTCCTGCATACAAAGATACTGTCGTGGATACCATAACAAGCACCATCGTACTCAAGATACATATATTTGCTAGACCGACAGCATTCTGCTTCATACGATAGATCATACCTGAAACAGATATAAAGTGGTTCGTTTTATAATAATAAGTTTTATTCTTTCTCAGCATTTTTAGAAATGCTATACTCCCCGCGGCAAACAAGGCATATGTTCCAATTATTACGAGGAGGACCGCGACAAAGAACATTACAAGCGCCTCCAGAGGCTGCTCTACCTTGATAGCTATGCCATACCCGGCCCCAATACAGATGACTCCAATCACCGCCAACAGCCATTTTGTCTTTGGCTCCCGCTCACCTTGATTTTTTGCATGGAGTAATTCAATGGTGTTCACCCGGAAAACCTGCCACATATTATAAAGCATGGTCACGCCAAAAATACAGATGAATAATACAACGGTCATTACAATGGCTTTCGGCTCTATGATAAAAGTAAGCGGTGTGCTGAGTCTGCTTATTTTAAGAAGCAGAAGGAACATTAATTTGCTGAAAACCATCCCGCAGACCAGCCCGGCCGCAATATCAAATACCGCCGTCATAGCGGTCTCCAGAAGCATCATTTTCGCTATATGCCGTTTTCCCATGCCTAGTACATTATACAGTCCCAATTCTTTTTTTCGCTGCTTCATTAGAAAACTGTTCGTGTAAAAAAGAAAAATACAGGCGAATATGGCCACAATACCTATGCCCATGCCGATAATCTGAGTCAGCGACCCGGCCCCCGGCATTTCCTTGATTCCTTCATTAAAAACTATAGAGTTAATGATATAGTACATTGCTACAGTTAAAGTACCGGTGAGTAGATATGGGATATAGGTTTTGCTGTTTTTCTTTATATTGGTCAACGCAAGCTTTGAATAAAGAAAACTACGCATTTTTTCCACCTCCGGTCATAATAACAGTGAGTGTATCTGAGATTTTCTCGTACATCTCTTCGTTTCTCATATTTCCTTTATAAATTTGATGAAATACGGTGCCGTCCTTAATAAATAATACCCTGCTGGCGTGGCTGGCCGCCTTTACGCTGTGCGTCACCATCAGAATTGTCTGGCCATTTTTATTGATATTGCCAAACAATCTTAACAATTCGTCCGACGCCTTAGAGTCCAATGCCCCTGTAGGTTCGTCCGCAAGGACCAGCTGTGGATTAGTAATCAGTGCTCTCGCCACTGCCGCCCGCTGTTTTTGCCCGCCGGATACTTCATATGGAAATTTTGCCAACAGTTCTGTAATGCCTAGTTCCTCGGCAATCGGCATCAGCTTTTTCTCCATCTCGGGATATTTTCTTCCTGCAAGTACAAGGGGGAGAAAAATATTATCTTTCAGGGAAAATGTATCGAGCAAGTTAAAATCCTGAAAAACAAACCCCAGATTCTGTCTTCTGAAGGCAGCAATTTCTTTGTCCTTGACTGTGGAAAGATCGCGTCCCTTCAAGCATACCTTTCCACTGGTCGGTTTATCCAGAGAAGCTAAAATATTGAGAAGTGTCGTCTTTCCAGAACCAGACTCTCCCATGATAGCCACGAACTCCCTAGGCTCCACGGAAAAGCTGACATCTGTCAACGCCTGCACTTGTGTCCCTCCGAATCTTGTAGTATAAATCTTTTTTACATTTTTTACATCTAAAAGTGACATGTTAGTTTCCACCTTCCTTTAAGTTTTACATCTTACACTTATAGTATAAAGGAAGGGGAATTGACTTGCCATAAAGCTGGCTTACAATTCCCCTCTCTATCCTTACAGTTTTGTAAGGATTTGACTTATTCTATCTTAACTCTTTCTCTCTCGAAGTCTAAGAATACTTTTGTGCCCTTCTCCGGTTCCGACTCTATGGCCAGCCCTTGGTTCAGCTTGTCCATAATGCTTTTACACAGATAGAGCCCTATCCCTGTGGATTTTTTGTCTTCTCTTCCATTGTATCCTGTAAAACCCTTTTCAAAAACTCTGGGCAGATCTTCTCTTCGTATTCCAATCCCATTATCCTCCACCACAAGGATATTTCTGCCTTCGACCTGATAGATACGGATCATGCCGCCCTCTCTCGTATACTTCAACGCATTGGAGAGAATCTGTTCGAGAACGAGCAGCACCCACTTTTCATCGGTAAGCGCACGAAAGTTAATACTCTCTTTTTCCAACTTGATTTTCCGGTACATGAATTCCCTTGAAAACTTCTTTACCGCCTGATTGACAATGGCATCCATTGGATATTCCCTCAGCACCATGTCCTTACCCATATCTTCAATCCGCAGATAAGAAAGCACCAACTCCACATACTGCTCTATCTGAAACAGCTTCATCGCCATACGTCCGTTGCATTCATTCAGCATCCTTGTATCGCCGTCTTCCGACAAAAGCCCATCACGCTGGGCCTGCAGAAGTAGGCGCATCGCAGCAATCGGTGTCTTGATTTGATGTACCCATAGACTATAATAGTCCAGCATATCCTGCCTCGCAATAGCCCACTCTGAATCAGCCTCCATCTTGGCCTCATAAAGCAGCTCGAGAAGCTCTTGATAATCCCGCTCCAAAGAGGAATCGGCCGCCGGCAGGTCATCCACACTATAGGAGATTCCCTGTTTCATCGTCTTCAGCCGCAATCTCTTTCGACAGTATCTGCTGAAATCCCATATACCTATTAAAGCTAAAACAAACGCACTTAAGCTCAAGGCATAAGTCACTTTATGGAAGGACGTCCCCTGCAGCCACAGAGCAAAAAAAGCAATGCTTTCCATTAAAATAAGGCAGCAGAGCATCTTTACACGATCTTTCATATAATCCCAAAATAATCTCACGGCTTTCCTCCACATTATGGGATGACATATCCCAGCCCTTTCTTTGTCTGTATAAACTCTATCAGTCCCGCTTCTTCCAGTTTCTTCCGCAGTCTTGTCATATTGACGGTCAAAGTATTGTCATCGATGAAACTTTCACTTTCCCACAATGCCTCGATAATGTCATCTCGTGGCACAATTTTCCCGGCCCGCTCAAGCAGCATCTGGAAAATTTTGTATTCATTCCTGCTCAATTCAATCTTCTGGCCCTCATATGTGACTGTAGCGTCGCTGAGATTAAGGATTACCCCTTGGTGCTCTATTATATTAAGCTGACTCTTCAATGAATAAGTCCTCCTCAGTATGGCCTGTACTTTTGCGGTAAGTACATGCATATCAAAGGGCTTCTCTATAAAATCATCGCCGCCCATATTCATCGCCATGACAATATTCATATTATCGGAAGCTGAAGAGATAAACACAATCGGCACGTCACTGATTTCCCGGATACTCTGGCACCAGTGGAACCCGTTGAAAAACGGCAGTCCGATGTCCAAAAGAACGATCTGTGGAGCCGCTGTCTTAAATTCGTCAATTACATTTTTAAAATCAACGACACACGATACCTCATATCCCCATGTCTGAAGATGCTTTTTCAATGATTCGGCAATTGTGCGGTCGTCCTCTACAATGAACACTCTGTACATATTTTCTACCTTTACAATTTTATTAAATAGGACAAAGCAGAGCTGCTTTGTCCTATTTTTCTACAAGAAATACTTATGAGATACTATCTATTGTCAATTGTGGCAATATCAATCAATGTCAACTGTCTGATATCTGTATTTTCAAGACTTGTCACCAGAGCTTTTGCCGTATCCAGCGCGGTAAGCACGTTGACACCGGTCTCAATCGCGTTCCTTCTGATTAAGAATCCGTCTTTTGCACGGTCGGCGCCCTGAGGCGGTGTGTCGATAACAAGGTCAATCTCATGTCCAAGAATCAAATCCATGAGATTCGGTGACTCTTGCTCAATCTTATTGATTGGTATTGCTTTTACGCCTCCTTCTTTCAGCGCTTCTGCCGTCCCTCTTGTGGCGAAAATACGGTATCCAAGAGCCTCGAAACGTCTGCCGATTTCCGTAGCTTCCACCTTGTCTTCATCCCGTACCGTCATAATCATATTCTTGTACTTCGGAAGGTTGATGCCTGCCCCAAGGAAGGCTTTATATAACGCCTCATTAAAGGTCGAGGCAATGCCAAGACATTCTCCTGTGGACTTCATTTCAGGTCCCAGACTGATGTCTGCGCCGCGGATTTTCTCAAAGGAGAATACCGGCATCTTAATGGCGATATAGTCCGCTTCTTTCTGCAGTCCCGGTGTGTAGCCGAGTTCTTTGATTTTATGTCCGATAATCACCTTGGTCGCCAGCGGCACAATGGGGATTCCCGTGACCTTGCTGATATAAGGTACGGTACGGCTGGAACGTGGGTTCACTTCGATGACGTATACGTCTTCCCCACACACGATGAACTGGATATTAATCATACCAATTACATGCAACGCTCTGGCAAGCCGTTTTGTATATTCTTCAATTTTCCGTTTCGTCACCTCTGAAATACTCTGGGCCGGGTATACAGAGATACTGTCTCCCGAATGTATGCCAGCGCGTTCAATATGCTCCATGATTCCGGGAATCAAAATGTCTTCTCCGTCACAGACCGCGTCAACTTCGATCTCTTTACCAACCAGATATTTATCTACCAAAATCGGATGGTCTTGGGCAATCCGGTTGATGATACCGATAAACTCATCAATATCGTGGTCGCTGATAGCAATCTGCATGCCCTGGCCGCCCAGAACATAGGACGGGCGCACCAGCACCGGATATCCAAGCCGGTTCGCCACTTCCTTCGCTTCCTTGGCAGTATATACTGTATCTCCCTTCGGTCGCGGAATTCCACATTTCGCAAGTATCTCGTCGAACAACTCTCTGTCCTCAGCTGCATCTACATTCTCGGCAGATGTCCCCAGAATCGGCACACCCATTTTCATCAGCGCCTCTGTCAGCTTGATGGCCGTCTGGCCGCCGAATTGTACGACAGCGCCGTCCGGTTTTTCTAAATCCACGATGCTCTTCACGTCCTCCGGTGTCAACGGCTCGAAATACAGCTTATCCGCAATATCAAAGTCGGTACTTACCGTCTCTGGGTTATTATTGACGATAATCGTCTCATATCCTTCTTTTGAGAATGCCCATGTACAGTGTACAGAACAGAAATCAAATTCGATACCCTGTCCGATACGGATAGGCCCGGAACCGAGTACCAGAACTTTCTTCTTGCCTTTTGTCTCTATCACTTCATTTTCACTGCCGAACACCGAATAATAGTATGGAGTCTCGGCAGCGAATTCTGCCGCACAAGTATCTACCATCTTATACGCAGCAACGATTCCGTGTTCATGGCGTAAATCATGAATCTCCGCCTCACTTTTTCCTGTCAGTCTGGCAATCACATTGTCCGGGAACTCAATACGCTTGGCTTCCTTCAAAAGCTCTGCAGTCAGTTCCTGCGTCTTAAGTGCCTCCTCCATCTCTACGATAATTGCAATTTTATCAATGAACCATTTATCAATCTTTGTTATCGCATGAATCTGCTCGTAGGTGATGCCCTTTCTCAAAGCCTCTGCGATAAGCCAGATACGGCGGTCGTCTACGATTTCTAATTTGTCCAGAATCTCCTCTTTGGAAAGTGCCGTAAAATCGTAGGACATAAGACTGTCCACATGCTGCTCCAGAGAGCGGATTGCTTTCATAAGCGCCCCTTCGAAGTTATCGCAGATACTCATGACCTCTCCGGTAGCTTTCATCTGTGTGGTAAGCGTTCTCTTGGCACTGATGAATTTATCGAATGGAAGTCTTGGCAATTTCACGACACAATAGTCCAGCATAGGCTCGAAGCTGGCGTATGTCTTCTTTGTGACCGCATTCTGAATCTCATCCAGTGTATATCCAAGCGCAATCTTGGCGGCAACTTTAGCAATCGGATATCCGGTAGCCTTGGACGCAAGCGCGGAAGAACGGCTCACACGGGGATTTACCTCGATGACACAATATTCGAAAGTGTCCGGATGCAGCGCATACTGTACATTACATCCTCCGGTGATATTCAATTCGCTGATAATATTGAGCGCAGATGTACGGAGCATCTGATACTCCTTGTCTCCCAATGTCTGTGATGGGGCCACAACAATACTGTCCCCCGTATGCACGCCCACCGGATCAATATTTTCCATATTACATACGGTAATGCAGTTTCCATTCCCGTCCCGCATCACTTCATATTCGATTTCCTTCCAGCCTGCGATACAGCGCTCTACCAGAACTTGTCCTACACGGGACAGACGAAGGCCATTTGCCAGAATTTCTTCCAGCTCTTCTATATTATTGGCAATTCCACCGCCGCTTCCCCCGAGTGTGTAAGCCGGGCGGAGCACGACCGGATAGCCAATCTCTTCCGCAAATTTCACGCCGTCTTCCACGTTCTCCACCACCAGAGAAGCCGCAACCGGCTCACCGATTTTCTCCATGGTAGCCTTGAATTCAAGACGGTCTTCGGCTTTTTTGATGGTCTCTGCCGTAGTACCAATCAGACGTACATCGTTTTCTTTGAAAAATCCGGCTTCTTCCATCTCCATAGCCAGATTGAGGCCAGCCTGACCTCCAAGTGTTGGAAGCACACTGTCCGGCCGCTCCTTTAAAATAAGCTGCTCTACCACTTCCACAGTCAGCGGCTCGATGTATACACGGTCAGCGATATCTTTATCTGTCATAATGGTTGCCGGGTTCGAGTTAAGAAGAACTACCTCCAGTCCCTCTTCTTTTAAAGAACGGCAGGCCTGTGTGCCGGCATAGTCAAATTCAGCAGCCTGACCGATAATAATTGGGCCGGAACCGATTACTAATACTTTTTTAATATCATGATTTCTTGGCATTATTTTGTTCCTCCCATCATATTCATAAATCTATCAAACAAGTACCCTGAATCCTGCGGTCCCGGGCATGCCTCCGGATGAAACTGCACAGTAAAAATATTTTTGCCCACGTAGGATAATCCTTCGTTCGTCTTGTCATTGACATTCTCAAATGCATTTACCGCAATTTTCTCATCCATGCTCTCTGCATCTACAGCATAACCGTGATTTTGAGAAGAAATATATACCCGGTTGGTGCTCAAATCCTTCACAGGATGGTTGCCGCCACGATGTCCGTACTTTAATTTGTAAGTCTTTGCACCGTTTGCAAGCGCCATAAGCTGATGTCCCAGACAAATGGCAAATATCGGGATGTCAGATTCGTATAACTTCTTTACTTCTTTAATAATGGAAGTGCAGTCTGCAGGGTCTCCGGGACCATTAGACAACATTATGCCGTCCGGACTGCTTGAAATGATTTCTTCCGCAGATGTGCCGGCCGGGTAAACGGTCACTTCACAGCCACGTTCATTTAAAGATTTGGCGATATTATTCTTAGCTCCAAAGTCCATAAGCGCTACTTTGGGGCCGTTTCCTTCTAATACATACTTTTCACTGCATGTCACCTTGGACACTACGTCCCCCACCTTATATGCGTGAAGCTTCGGAAGTATCTCTTCCAGATTATAATTCTCATTGGTGGTAATCATACCGTTCATAGTACCCTTTTCTCTGAGAATCTTGGTAAGCGCTCTTGTGTCCACTCCTGAAATCCCCGGAATGTCCTGCTCTTTTAGGAAATCCTGTATCGTTCCCGTACAACGGAAATTGCTGGGCACTCGCGATAATTCTCTTACGATATAACCGTCCGGCCATGCCTTTTTGGATTCCATATCCGGCGTAATTCCGTAATTTCCGATTAGCGGATACGTCATAACGACAGCCTGTCCGGCGTAAGAAGGGTCAGTCAACACCTCTAAATATCCTGTCATTGAGGTATTAAATACTATCTCACTAATCATATCTTTTGTCGAACCTATGCTTGTACCTTCAAACACAGTTCCGTCTTCTAAAATTAGAAACGCTTTCATATGTTCACCTTATCCCTTCGTAATAATTCATTTCTTCTCATAAAGAAGGCACTCTTGGAGTCTTTTACGTTCCAGAGCGCCCACTTTCTCAAATTGTAAAGATTTTACCATATTTAAGGCAAGATTTCAACCGTTAATTTTTTCTTTTAAAACTCTGTATGCCATATCCGCATCACTGATTTCCCACACGGCTGACTCCATCGGACATCTTCCAGTTTTTGTGCGGTTCACAATATATGGAACGACTTCTCTGTACTCGCAGTACACTTCTTCTGCCTGAAGTACCCGCAGCGCCGCTTCACTGATAACATCCGCATATATCTGGCTGACGCCGCCGTAGACAGCAAGAAAGGCAGCCGCCTTCCCAATCACTTTGTCCGCAAGACATCCATTGCTCAGAGCAAGCCCTCCCTCTTCTAAAAGCTTCATCAATGGGCGGATGCCTTTTTCTTCTGATACATAAGGCTCCTTTGCAGCCTCATCTGCCCACACAACCGCACAAGTCCTTGTCTCTTCTTTATAGAGAAGCTCCTTTGCCTCTTCCAAATATCTATCTCTCATCGAATGTAAATCCTCCTCTTTTCAATCCAATATATAATGCCGGAAGCAGCGTGAGCTGAATCAAGTTCCCCGGTATTCCGGTTACCAGTGTACTTATAAAAGCCGCTGAATTGGCAAATGGGGCATGAATTCCCAAAATACTGACGCCTGCTGCCAGTGCTGCGCCATACATCAGCCGTCCTGCAATGATAGCCCCCAGAATGCTGACAATCACATTGAACTTCTTTTTTAACAACCCTGAGGCGACACCGTATGCCACCATCTCGAACAACATAAAATATACTTTAGGCACCGGAGGCATAGCAGTCAGGACACAGCTCAGTATGGGAACTGCCGCCCCTACTATCCCGCCATATATGGGGCCGAGCAGCAGGCCTGCCATAAAGACAGGTATCTGGATAGGCAAAAATATCATCCCTGCTTCCTGACCAAAAATATGAAATGCCTGCGGAAGCAGGATTCCCAATGCAATGAGTAGACCTCCGTATGCTATCTTTAATGTAACCGTCTGTCTTTTCGTTCTTAATTGTGCCATGATTTCCTCCTTATTCTTCATATGACCAATATAGTGTGATTTTATTGAGAGCCGGACTTTCCTCGTAAGAGTACTGTATCTCCTGCAGCCCATAAAGAGAGCCTAGATACTGTGCCCCCCTTTTCACCAAGTCTCCAATGATTGCCTCCTTAGATTGCATGAACAATGCTTCATCCGCAAATTTGAATATCGTGCTTGCGCTGCCCTGTTCTACAGAGCGGTATATCGCACTTAAAAATACATTTTCATCAAAAGCATCATAGTACATTCCGTTCATTCGATAGTAATTCAAATCCTCCGACAGGCATTCCGGATACTGGAAACCGGCCGTAAGCGTATGGGTCTTTTCAATCTCCCTCTGGCTGCAGCACAGATAGTCGTATGTCTTGGCCCTCTCTGCCCCAGCTCCCTCCTCCTGCTGGAAGATTGGATCTCCCCACGTCGTATCAACATAATAGTACTGTCCGTCACAGCGCACGAGATTCCATGCGTGCTCTTCGGCAGTCCCGCCAACGTCCGTCGCGGTTCCCGTGACATAAGCGCAGTAGATTCCAAGCCTTTGCAGCAAGTACTGCGTGCTTCTGGCATATCCGGCACAGACAGAGCGGCGGTTCACCAGAGCGCTCAAAATATTCTGGTTGTCCGGAGCCTCCAAGTCATAGTCTACTGTATCGATGATATATTCATAGACAAATTTTATTTTCTCATATTCCGATGCCTCAGCGTCCACACTGGATAAACATGCCGCAGCTGCCTCTTCGACCTGCGTCTGCTTCGCGGCCTTCTCCTCTTCCTTATATGTATACCGGGGTTCGACCACTACATAGGCATCTGTCCCAAGTACACTTGGATAGGCCGTCGATGTGGCATTGCCGTCGCACCAAAAAATCTCAGGGAAGTCGTCCAGCACGAACTGGAACAGCTCGTTAGCGCGCTGGGCATCCTCTTGGTGGATATAAATTTTTTCCGCATTTTCACGTACTCCCTGCAGAATTTCCTTATAAGCGGTCTGCTCCTGTTCTTGAATCTGCTGGTAGTAAAACCTGCCAGCAACCGTCTCCTCCTCTATCTCAGCCTCTTGATAAGGTACCGCGCTGCCCCGAGGTCTTGCAGCGCTTTCCTTTGTCTCCCGGCCAGACATCCACAATCCTCCGGCTACACAGGCCGCTCCAAATAGAAAGCAGAACAAAACCGCCAGCAACCCTCTGCGGAACCCTCTCCTACGTCTTCTCATCATTACCTCCGCCATCAAATCAACTAAAGATATCATAACACAACACCTTTTTTTTCACAATATCCCAACATAACGAATAAAATAGCAGTAACAGTACACCACGAGGTCTTTTTATGAGCATATTAAAATCTATGCAGGATACACTTACTTACCGGGGACGTCTGCAGATCAATGTTACATCGGAAATCACCGCCCGCCCTGTACCTGATGCCACAGTGCAGATTTCTTACACCGGCGTGCCCGACAGTACATTGGAAGAAGTCACAACCGATACTTCCGGACAAAGTGAGACACTGGAGCTGGCAGCTCCGCCTCTCGAATACAGTTTGAATCCTCAAATTGAAGAACAGCCCTACTCGGAATATACACTGGACATTACCGCCCCGGGATACGAGCCAATGAGTATTGCCGGAGCAGAGATTCTTCCTGATGTGACAGCGATTCAAAATGTCCAGCTCCGCCCTCTGGCTGATAACGAGGCTGAAAATGTGTTCGTCATACCGGCACACACGCTATATGCGGAATATCCGCCCAAAATTCCCGAAGACGAAATCAAACCAATGAACGAAACCGGCGAAATCGTATTGAGCCGTGTAGTTGTTCCTGAATACATTGTAGTCCATGATGGGTCTCCCAGAGACACGACCGCACAAAATTACTATGTAAGATATAAAGACTATATCAAAAATGTGGCATCCAGTGAAATCTATGCAACCTGGACCGAGAACACGATTCGTGCCAATGTCCTCGCTATCATGTCCTTTACTTTAAATCGTGTATACACAGAATGGTACCGGAATCAAGGATATGATTTTACCATCACTTCCTCCACCGCTTTCGACCACAAATGGATACCGGAGCGGAATATTTTTGATACCATTTCTGTGATCGTGGACGAATTGTTTGCAAATTACCTCTCGCGGCCTAACGTACGCCAGCCTATTCTCACTCAGTACTGTGACGGCCGCCGTGTTCAATGTCCCAACTGGATGACACAATGGGGCTCACAAGCGCTGGGAGAACAAGGTTATTCCGCTATAGATATTCTCCGCTATTATTATGGGGACGATATGTATATCAATATTGCCCCCGAGATATCAGGCATTCCTTCTTCCTGGCCCGGCTATACGCTCTCTCAAGGCTCCAGCGGTGACAAGGTACGCCAGATGCAGGAACAGCTCAACGTGATAGCCGGCGCATATCCCGCCATCCCCACCGTCACCGTGGACGGCATATACGGCCCGGGCACCGCTGCCGCCGTCACTAAATTCCAATCTGTCTTTGGCCTTCCACAGACCGGGACCGTAGATTACCGCACTTGGTATAAAATTTCGGAAATTTATGTGGGTGTATCGCGTATTGCAGAATTGACTTAACAGCCATTTTCAAAAATTGTTAAAAATAGAAATAACTTCTAGTTTAAGCTTTCGTTTTCTCCATATACTACTATCGTAACATCCACAAGGAAAGTTACAAGTTACCAAAAAGGAGGAAAAGAAAAATGGCAAATCGTTCATCTAACAGAGCAGCCGTACCGGAAGCAAAAGGTGCATTAGACAAATTCAAATATGAGGTTGCAAACGAACTCGGAGTACCGCTTACAGACGGATACAACGGAGACTTAACATCCAGACAGAATGGATCTGTTGGTGGTTATATGGTTAAGAAAATGATCGAACAGCAGGAAAAGCAGATGGCTGGTAAATAAGCAAATCTGACTGCTTAAATTAGAAAAAGCACCGGGGCTTCTAAACAGAGGCTCAGGTGCTTCTTTCTGTCTTAAGACAAAAGCTGGAAATCGGACTTGAACCGACGACCCCTTCATTACGAGTGAAGTGCTCTACCGACTGAGCTATTCCAGCTTATGACTTTTCGTGACAGTCACAAATATTATTATATCGAATTTTACAAAAAATGCAACTACTTTTTTAATTATTTCTTGATATAAACTCAATAACATCCCGAACCTGTGCCAGCTTCCACACCTCAGCAATGGGAATTTTCACGTCAAACCGTTCTTCAAAAACCGCCACCATGTTGGCGACATCCAGAGAATTCAGTGCAAGATCTTTCACAAAATCCGTATCCCTTGTGAGTGTCTCCGTACCGGTCACATAAAATACTATCTCTTTAATTACATCAAATAATTCATCCTCTGTCATAAAGAAACCTCATTTCTCTTGATTTTTCTGATACCGGTCTTCCCGAATTCTGCCTCCGTGAGTTTGATGGACTGCACTCTTTTATAGAGCGGAAGATTTTTGTTCAGCTCACTCATATCCTCCTGTATTTTTTCCAGTATCTCGAAAGAGCTCATCTCCCGTGTTGCATCCGGATCCGGATAAACCATTGCCGACAATGTCACTTCATCTGCTGTCTGCCCACTGCTTGCACCATATACCATAACTTCTTTGATGAGAGGCAGGGCAGACAAATACCGCTCCAGCTCCTCCGGAACTACCTTTTTACCGTTGCTGAACACGATGAGATTCTTTTTTCTGCCGCATATGTACAAGAACCCTTTTTTATCCATATAACCGATATCGCCGGTATGGAACCAGCCATTTACCAGCGCCTCCTTCGTCAGCCCTTCCGCCTTATAATACCGGGGAAATACCGATGGGCCTTTCACTAATATCTCGCCGCCTGCAAATTTAATTTCGGTCTCCGGCAGAACGAGCCCCACTGATTTTATTTTATTCAAACCATTGCGGTTCGCACTGATAAGAGGCCCGCATTCTGTAATTCCATAACCCTGAAGCACTTGAATACCATACACTTCTAATTCTTCCGCAGACCTGTCATTCAAATGAGCTCCTCCACTGATAATAAGGCTCAGTTTTTTTCCTACGATTTTATCCACATATTGATTGCGCTGGCTTTTAACTTTCATATGCCACTTTTTTCTGCGCATGGCCTTTTCCTGCACAGTTTTCACTGCATCTCTCACACCGGCTTTTCTCTCTTCCATTGTAATCGCTTTCAATAGGTTATCCGTTATCATCGGGACGCTGATCAGCGTCTCCGGCTCAAATCTTCTGATATCTCTCATCATTGTTTTCAAAAAACCATTGGAAGAAAAGTGGATTCCTTGAGCCAGACAGCCAAGCATCCCACAAGTAAGGGCATACGTATGATAAAATGGCAGTGGGGTGAATACTCTGGTGCCTACGTCGACCATGGCCAGTGCCCCCCATGCGTTGTACATCAGATTCCCGTGGGTGAGCACAACGGGCTTCGCCGTATTGGTGGTACCGGAAGTATATACTATCAGTGCCTGATCACTGCTTTGAACCACCCCCGCAAGCCGCTCTGTTTCCTGACTGTACTCCCCTGTCCTGCCAAGCGACAACAGAGCGTCGAAGCTATCCGTACCTCCGCCTCTTCGTATCACAAAGCGGTGCTCCGGAATCTTTTGTGCATTCAAAATCAGCTCGTATGTTTCCGATATAATCATTGCTCCACAATCCGCATGACGGACTGCCTTTTGTATCTCTTCTGCAGTTTGTTCAACATCGATAGGCACGGCCGTCCCGCCGCTGCATACGACCGCAAAGAAAGCCACGACCCACTCATAACAATTTTCACTTATCAAGGCCATATGTGTACCTGTCAGGCCTGACACGCAAAGCCCTTCCATACACGCATCCACGTCCGCCACAAACTGTCCAAACGTCCACTCTTTTGCTTCGCCGTCTTCGTCAAAAAAAGTGAGCGCCGTCTGGCCGCCGTAATTTGTCTTCATATATTCCAGACATTGGGGCAGTGTTTCAAAACGCTTTGCTCCGTTCAATGGATAGTTATCTCTTCTCATATAATATTCCCCCGTTGGTATGTCCACCGCAGTTCTTGGTCCATTGCATCAAAATCTTTCAGAACACTCAAAAACGCAGGAATCATATTGCTGTCGAATTGGGTTCCCATGCCTTCTTCCAGCTCCCGGATACATTCCTCCATTGTAAGCTTTTTGCGGTAATGCCTGTCGGACATCATTGCGTCAAAGGCATCTGCTATGGCGACAATTCTGGCCTCCTCTGGTATCTCCTCCCCCTTAAGTCCCTTGGGATATCCTGTCCCGTCATACCGCTCGTGATGTGCTGCCACGACATCGCCTATACTCTGAAACATGCTGATGCGAGCCAATATGTTTGCCCCCATCTCAGGGTGCTTCTTTATAACTGAAAATTCCTTGTCATCAAGTTTTGCTTCTTTTTTTAGAATAGCGTCTGACACGCCAATTTTACCTATATCGTGTAATAGTCCGGCCGCACGGACATATTCAACATATTCTCTTGATTTTCCCAGAGCCTGTGCAAGCCGGACCGCATAGTAGGCCACCCGGTCCGAATGCCCCCTTGTATAGATGTCTTTGGCATCAACGAGAAGCCGCAATGCCTCTATAGTATCCATATACCCCTTCTCTAGATGTTCATAGGTGAGTTGGAGTCTCTGATTATTCAACTGTAGCAAATGATGAAGAATTAGATTGTGCAAAGCGGATGCCGCTTGTTCTCCAAATACTGCATAAAGGTCATGTCCTTCCGTATTTTCCCCGTTCTCAATGATGCCCATCATCCCCAGACGTAATTTTTCTCCGATATTTAAAGGGATTAATACGAAGTGTCTCTCTCCTTCTACCAATGTAGATATCTGCCTTCTCTGAAAACAAATTTTGGTGGATGGATATTTTTCAAGGAAGGTGTCCAGCGTATCATCCTTCCACCGGCCTTCTCCGCAGAAGATTTCTTTTTTCATCTCCTCGATGTCTTCACCGGGCAGCATGTTTTCGGGCTTCAGCCATACGAAGCCGTTTTCAGCCCCGCTGATTCGAAGCAGCTCTGCAAGCAGTTCCTTTGCAAATACTGGCATAGGCAGATAGCGGTGCATCTTCGGCACCGCCTCCAAAATGTTGGAGAGCCCTTCCTGATAGCGGGATACTGTTTTCATCTGCCGTATTGATTTTATGCAGCTTTCCACAAGAAGCTCCAGTTGATCAAAACGGTCGCTTTTTTCAAAATATCCCTGTATCTCTAGTTCTCTTATCGTATTGAGCGGGGGCGCCACTTCTCTATGCCCAGTGAGCATAATCACATAAATATTTGTATCGAACTCTCTCAGCCTTGCGACAACCTCGTCCCCGCATATGGGATACATGATAAAATCAAGTAGCAGAATATCGTACGCCTTCTCTCTCATCTGCTCTAAAGCTTCCAGCGGGTCATTGGATTGCTCCACATCATAGCCTGACGCCTCAAAATAAGACTGAAGTGCGTCAGTCATATTCCGGTCATCATCCAGTATGAACATAGAAAACCCATTCTTCTTCCTGCCGACCCTATTTTTTCTCAATGTATTTCACCTCTCTTCTATGTATTCAACGGTATTTTTACGAAAAATACAGAACCGCCGGACGGATTGTCTTCCACCCACATCTCTCCGCCGAATTTTCCCCGAATCAATCCCGCCGAACTGTACAGGCCAAGCCCTGTTCCCTTTGCCCCTTTCGAGGTATACATGGATACGAACAGCTTTCTCTTCACTTCCTGAGAAATCCCTGTACCGCTGTCTGTAACTGATATGTAGACAACCTGCTCCTTATACCATGCACGCAGCACAATATCTCCGCCCTTTGTACCCATAGAATCCTTGGCGTTGTCTACTAAATTGGTCAGCACCTGCACAAGATTATTTACATCTCCCTTCAGATAAACATCTTCCGGCAGTTTATTTTCAATAATCAGATTACACCTGTGTTTTATCAGATTCTGCTTCATGAGTATGAGAACCTTCTTAAACACTTCTTCCAGTTTGAATTCGGTGATATTCGATGTGTTCATGTTCACGGCCATACCCTTGACTGTGGTAATGACGTCTGACATATAGGCGCAGCTTCCTTTGATTTTTTTCAGCCACTCTTCCATCTCTGCCGCGATTTCCGCATGATCATTCGGCGTGACCTCCGAATCACCTATACTTTCCCGGTATTCCATGATCAGCCGTTCCAGAGAATCCACGCTGCCGGAGACAGACATGATTGGAGTCTTGAGATTGTGAGAAATACTTCCCACCATCTGCCCCAGTGAAGCCAATCGTTCCCGCTCCATCTCCCGGCTCAGCATCTGCTTCTCCCGCCTCATATCCTCCTTCAGCTTTGTGACGTCCGCAAACAGCGCCACGACTCCGACAAGCTTCCTGCGGATAAAAATCGGCGTCAGCTCTACAGAGTAATACAGCTTACCACGCTCACACAATATTGCCTGCTCATAGGAAATCACACTGGTGGACTGCTTACAAATATCGAAAAAATTCAGAAGGTTGTAAATTACATCTCGCTTTCTCGGCTCCAATTCTTCCACCACCGAAGTCAGGTAGCTGTTGATCCGCATGCCATAATCATCTCCGAAATTGTCCAAGAATGGTTGATTCGCGTTGATGATGCAGCTGTCCGAGGAAAGGATGACATAACAGTCGGCTATACTGTCCAAAATGTTCTGCAGGGCTACCGGCTTTATATTTAAAAAATTAAGAAAATAAATAGCATATCCATGACAGATAATGGTAAAGAAAAACGCCATCGGTGTGGCAGCTATAGAAAAATCCACTATCTTTAAAGTAGCCAGAACATTTATTATCAAAGGTACCGTTAATCCTCCGCTGAAGAGCATTACCTGCCAGACAATCATTTTATGACGGTTCTTGAGCCCGTAACGCAGTACCATGAAAATAGACGCACACGACCAGAAATAATATTGTATTCCCGAAATTATGAACAGTGGGCCGAACTGCACCTCTGATACATACACGGAAAAATGTCTGTAGAACAAATGATGGAGCGGGTTAGTAAATGCGATGGTGGATGTAACAATGGGAAATAGATACAGCCAGCAGCATTTTTTCGGCATAACCGTCAAGTTATGGACAAAACAGTATGACATGATGAACATTGTCATTACAAGAAAGGCCATGGACGCACAGGTAACTGCATCCAGCGTCACCAAAACAGGAGCCTTTTTATCCTCTATCCATGTGATACCTGCCACCGCTCCGATCCATATAATTAGGAAGGAAGAGGAAGCAATGTACAGTTTTTGTATAATTTTAAGACTTCCTTTCATGATGCAGCTGATGATAAAAAATATTAAAATCGTCAACATCAGATATAAAATCCTCAGTGTAACGGCATCCATACACCGTCCTCCTCTTCTTTTTGTTATTTAACTTCTGATTTTATCCTATTTTTCCAGATTCCCAAATCCGGAAGTTTCCACCGGAATCCTGTTTTCTCAAGCTCATTTGAGGTCATCTCTGCCGCCACCTGAACCTTTGTTTTGAGCCCCGTGCCGGACACCCACATCTCGGCTGCAGCACGCACATATTCGGATACCGGCTCATCACATCCCTGCACAGTTTCTCGAATCAAGCAGTCGAATTCTTCATTTTCTATTGCCGGAATACCACAAAGTTCCTGTAATATTTCTCCTAAAGTGTATTGGTTCGTATTCATAATATGAAAACACTTCTTACTGCTGGCAAAGAGTTTCACGATAGCCTCCACCGCAAAATCCACCGGTGTCATCTCAAAAGGAATCTCATTTAGAATTCTAGGGTATCTGCCCAGCTCCGCCATTCCACGTATGAGCCTGTAGAACGCATTAGTCTGGGGATTTTTTTGAAAAATACCGTCACTCTGCCTCGATACCAGACGCCCAACGCGAAACACTTTGACATTCAGCCCACCCTCGGTGGCAGCAAACACCTGTTTCTCGGCCAGCATCTTTGTCTTGGCATAGCCGTTCTCCTGCCAGTTTTGTCCAATATCCAGAGAAGATTCCCGGAACACGGCCCATTTGTCCGGAGTTCGATATAAATATTCTCCCGCCACGCTCACCGTCGACATATGAGCGAACGCACACCCGCCGTTTTTTGCAAGCGCCAGCATTTCCTCTGTTCCTCTGGTATTTGCCCGCATCAACTCGTCTTCCGGCGCAAAATGTCGAACATCCGCGGCAGAATGGACTATGATGTCTGTTCTTTCCGCCAGTTCTTCATAGGCAGTCTCGGATAATCCTAAATTATGGGCTGTCATATCTCCGCATATGCTCTCTATTCTTCCCCAGTTATCTAAATAAAACTCACTGCCAAAATAAAGATTCAGCGTTTCCCGAAGACGTACGTCACTGAAATTCCGCAGCAGACAGATTACTTTTCCAGCACCTTGTCCCAAGAGCTCTCTCAACAAGTGCGCCCCAAGATAACCGGTGGCGCCGGTAAGTAAAATAGTCTTTCCCTTCACTTCTATAGGCGGGGAATCAAGCTCGATTTCCTCTTGTTCCCCGACGGCCTCCTCATCCTTTCCAGCAGACGTAATGTCCTTCCCGGATTCATGGCCCTGCATCTCACACCCAAGCATTTCCATCTGCTCTTTCAATGTGGGAAACCGATAAAAATCATTGAGCGACAAATCATAATGATGCTTATAATAATAGTTCAACACTATAATAGCTTTTAGCGATGTGCCTCCCTGCTCAAAAAAGGAGGTCGTTTCCAGCGGTTCTTTCTTCAATACTTCACGCCAAATATCTTTTATAAAGTTCCCGTCATTTAATCCTTGGGACTCGCTGGATATTATATCGCTCTCTGCTGGGTCCACAGCATTTGACTCCCATGTATCCAGCTCATGATAATCAATCTTGCCACTGGCTGTTTTCGGCATCTCTCCGATAGGAACGAATTCCGACGGAACCATATAGTCTGGAAGTCTGGAAGCTAGATACTTCATCAGCTCATTTTTATCATAATTTTTTCCGGGCACGCCGTAAGCCTTTAAATACTGAGGAATGCCATTCTCTTTCACCGGCAGGACAGCCGCCTCGCTGCACTGTCCACTCTCCACAATCTGCTGGGCAATTTCCTCAGGTTCAATACGATGCCCGTTCAATTTAAGCTGGCTGTCCACCCGTCCAAGACATTGCCAGTTGCCGTCGGGCCGCAGCCTTCCCACATCTCCAGTCTTATACATCCGTTCTCCCGGAAAAAACGGATCTTCCACGAATACTTCTTCTGTCAGCTCTTTCCGGTTCATATACCCGGCGGCCAGACATTCGCCCGCAATATAGATTTCTCCTATAGCCCCCGGCATGACAGGCTCCTTATCCTTATCCAGCAAATAGTAGCGGCAGTTTCCTATCGGTTTTCCGATATGGATGGCATCGGCCTCCCGAATTTCCCCTTGGCAGTTATACACCGATGTCTCCGTCGGCCCATAGATATTGTATATCTTCGCGTCTGTCAGCTTCTTGAGTCTGTCTTTCAGCTGCATGGTCCACGGTTCTCCCATAAGAATGATAATCTGAATCTGTGCAAGTACCTGACAGAACGATTCCTCGTTGAGACACATCTGCATTCGGGAGGGCGTAAATTGGAGAATAGTAGCCCCATCTTTGATGATTCTCCGGGCCATTTTCCACGGGAGCATCATCTCCTCTTCATCGGCTACACTGATTCTTCTGCCAGCCGCCAACGCCAAAATAGTCTCTGTAGTAAACACATCGAACACACAATTGGAAGCACATAGAATGCAGTCATTCTCTCCGCCCAAAATAGGGTCGTCATGGCTTGCAAGGTTCGCCAAAGCCTTGTGCAGCATTACCACACCCTTTGGACGTCCCGTGGAGCCAGAGGTAAATATGACATTCGCGGCATCATCCGGGCTTCGCTGCCCTGTTCTTCCACTGCCATAGACATTCTGTTCTCCGCCTTTACTTTCTTCCTCAAATAAAGCCTCCACCGCATAGACTGCGCATATATCCGTCTCGAACGCTATACCTTCGCCGGTAAGCAGACAGGCTGCTTTTGCCGTACTCAGCATATATTCCACGCGCTCCTTTGGAAAAGCAGCATCGATTGGCAGATAAGCCGCCCCGGCCTTCAGTATTCCCAGCATGGCCACCAGCATCGTACCGTTCCTTCTCGGCATGAACGCAACGACATCCCCATGCATGACACCTTTCGAATGAAGCCTCCAAGCCAAAGAATCCGCATGCATTTTCACTTCCTCATAAGTCAGAGACATGCCATCTCCCCAGCAAACCGCCGTCTCCTTCTGCTTCCAGACTGCAT
Organism: Bariatricus massiliensis; assembly: GCF_900086725.1. Classification (GTDB taxonomy): domain Bacteria; phylum Bacillota; class Clostridia; order Lachnospirales; family Lachnospiraceae; genus Allocoprococcus; species Allocoprococcus massiliensis. The sequence goes on from NZ_LT574836.1 coordinate 843,825, forward strand.
AGCGGTCTATGATTCTGTCGATGCACACCCTCTCATAGGGAGTCCGCATATACGCAGGCTTCTCCAGCAGGCGCATCTTATCACCCGGCGAAACCATATTAATCGACCGTAGTTTCTCGGGCGCTCTAAATAACTCCGTCAAAATGTGCACGTAGCATCTGCTGTAGTAGGCAATCGTCTCTTTGTCAAACAGACGGTCCGCATACTCAAAACAGAAGCGGTACCCTCCCGCAGAGGGGGTGGCTTCCAAATGCAGGTCCACTTTCACTGCATGTATATCCTGTGGTACGAATTTAAGCTCCACCTCTCCCAGCGTAAAGGCATCCGGATTCAACGGCGCCAAAGAAAATAATGTGGTGAACAATGGATTCTTTTCACGTGAGGGCGTCACTCCGGCTTTCTTCACAATCTCCTCGAACGGCACTGCCTGATGATCGATGACTGCCGTTATCTGCTCCTGCATCCTGCCCATAAATGCAAGGGTACTTTCCTCCCTCTGCAGGTTCACCAGAATTGGAAGTGTATTGACAAAAACTCCTATCATATCTTGAAGGACACTGTGTCTCCGGCCAGCCAGCGGTGAACCTACGGCAAACCTTTCCTGCCCTGCCAGACCGGAAAGTAGGACAGCGAACGCCGAAAATAATACGGTAAATACCGTAAGCTTATTATCCTGTGCAAAGGTCTCCAACATATCTCCCTGCTCTGGTGTAATCTGAAAATAGAGACGGCTTCCTCTGCCGTCAAAAGCGGAAGGCCTGACACGGTCAAGCGGCAGCTTAAGCTCCGGCATTCCTTCCTTTAACAGCTCCTCCCAGAAACTGCTCTGTTCCTTTACCGCCTCTGCATCATTCCGGCATGCCCATGCATAGTCTTTATAAGTAAATTCAGGCAGAGCCGGCTTACTTCCTCTGTAGTAGGCGTCAAGCCGTCTCATCGTCAGCACGCTGCTGATTCCGTCGGAGATAATGTGATGCACATCTAAAAGCAGATACTGTCTGCTGCCTTCTTCATAGAGAGCTGCACGCATCAAAGGAGGCTTGGATAGATCAAAGGGTCTGGCTAATTTAGAAAGCGCCTCGTTCAGGCTGTTCCCTTCTGCCTCTTCCAGCCGAAAGGCCACTTCTCCGTGAACCCTTGCAGCTACTTCCTCGTCATGAATCTCGAACCCTGTGCGGAACTGTTCTTCCTCTGCCACAAGCTGTGCAAATGCAGAGCAGAGCCTCTCCTTATCAAGTGAACCCTGCGCCTCAAAGACACCCGCCATATGATAGCTCATCTTTGTATCGTCTGCTTGTTCCAGTACATAAAAACTCTGCTGTGCCGCAGAGAGTGGATACACCGCAAGCTCAGGAGCTTTTTTTATATACTCTTCTGTTCTCCGTGGGCAGCCTCCCCTGAGGAGATTGGCCAGTTTTCTCACGGTACTATTATGGTAGACCTCCTCTAATTTCAAAAGACGGCCAAAGATTTTTTCCAATTCCGCCAGCATAGCCACAGCATTGAGTGAGTCCCCTCCGCACAAAAAGTAATCGGAGTGTATTCCAATTTCTTCTTTCCCAAGGATACCCTTCCATACAGTCAGAATCTTTTCCTCAGTCTCATCCGCCGGAGCCTCAGAATTATCCGGAAGTTTTGGCTCAGGCAGTCTGTTATAATCGGTCTTTCCGCCGCTTGTCTCCGGCAGCTCTGTAAGTTGTTCCGCATAGACTGGAAGCATATACCGTGGAAGATATTCTGCAGCCTGTGCAAGTACTTCATCCGGGGCTATCGTAGATTCCCCTGTATAAAATGCAATCAACTGGTTTTTGAATACTGCCACTGCCGCCCGGAGCACCCCCGGACAGGCGCAGAGCCTTTCCTCTACCTCTCCCGGCTCGATGCGGTGGCCCAGAAGCTTCAGCTGGCGGTCTTTCCTCCCTAGAAAGAAGATTTCTCCCTCCTCTGTCCACTCGCCGAGATCCCCTGTGCAATACAGGCGCTCTCCCGGTATGAAGGGATCCGGTACAAAGCGTTCCTCCGTGAGCGCCTCATCCAGATAATACCCTCGCGCAAGACAGTCGCCTCCAATATAGATTTCCCCTGCGCAGCCTACGGGCAATGCCTTTCTATTGGAGTCTAAAATATAGATTCTGCAGTTCGCGAATGGTTTCCCTATGGTGATGCGTCTGTCCCCCGTTACACGGGCATGGCTTACCGCTACAGTGGCTTCACTCGGTCCATATTGGTTATAAAGACTTGCCCCACTATATTTTCTGACATGATAAAGAAGTTCTGCCGGAAGGTTTTCCCCACCGCAGATAATACATTCTAACTTTTTAAGCGCATGGCGGAACCTATCGTCTTTGAGATATGTTCCCAGTCTAGAAGGCGTCAAAGCCATAAATCCCACATCATATCCGGTGATATAATCGGCAAGGCTTCCGCTGTCATTTATCTCATTATCCGGCACAATCACGATAGTTTTCCCGTTCAGCAGAGCTGCAATACTCTCCAATATGAATGCGTCAAAACCAATGTTACAGATTGAAAGTACTGCGCCTTTAGGATAGATACCAGCCATATTCACAGCAAGGTTCAAAACACTTCTATGCTCTATAGCTACTGCTTTTGGCCTTCCTGTACTGCCGGATGTATATACGATATATGCAAGTGAATGTGCCGGGATTTCCGAATTATCCTCCATATCAGGTTCTAACTCACCCAGCTCCTGCGGAGTCAATTTTCGACACTCACAGCCGTCGAGCTTCTCTTTCAATCCCTCTGAACAAATACACAAATAAGCGCGGCTCTGTTCTATCATCATCTGAAGCCGCCCATCCGGTAGTCCTGCGTCCAGCAAAAGCCATGGGTGGCCAGAGCAGGTTATTGAGACCATCATTTGAAACAGCTCGCTTTGGCGCTCCATGAGGACCGCAATTACATGCTCCCCTTCCGGCAACAGCCTGCGTATCCTCCTCGCATCTTCCTGTGCCTGCTCCAGAAGGCCCCGATAAGTCAGACGTTGCCCCTCCCATATAAGCGCCGCCCTTTCCGGGTGTTCCCGCGCAATCTCTATCAATTCAGACTTTAGTGAATGTTCTCTCTGATACCAGCAGTCTGCCTGATTAAAGTGGAAGATCAGCTTCTCTTCCTCCTCTTCACCGATGATATCTAGATCTTTGACAGGAAGATCCGGATTCAGAAGCGCGTGCTTTAATATCTGCATGAAATGCTCATGGAACTGCTCGATATCAGTATCCGAGAATATCTGGGTAAGATAATCGTAGTCAATTAAAAATTGGTTCTGTGCATCCCTGCTGCTCACATGGATACACAGCGCCTCTGCCTGATAACCACTGTATATCCAACGGCCCTCCACAGTCACTCTGGCTCCCCGCAGATGATCCATCTTACCATTCTGGTAAGACAGGGCAAGACCAAAGAGCTGCTCCGGAATGGTATCATTTTCCGAGACAAGTATTTTCTTGATTTCCTCAAACGGTATCCTCTGATGGTAGAGCAGGCTGAACCAGTCATCCTTCAACTTATCATTCAATTCATTTAAAGTCATGCAGTCATCAATCTCATTGACAAAAGGGAGCGTATTGACAAACATCCCTGCCGACTGCTTTTCTTTATAATTTAAGCGGTTAATCGTTGGAATACCGATACAGAATCGTTTCTGATTCTTCATCCTGCACATATAGATAGCAATACCCATGTAAAAAACAGCAAAAGGAGATACCCGTTTCTGTTCACAGAAGGACGCAATCATACGGTTCATCCTGCTGGTAAGATAGATAGACCTGCGCACACCGATCGGAGATATCTTGGAATACCTGTGCTCTTTAAGCTGAGTAACTGGAAAATTCTGAAGCGCTGCCCTCCAATATTCTTTGTCACGCTCAAAATTGCGGGAGGCTATATACTTACGCTCCATATCTATGTGAGCCCTGTAATCCGGAGAAATCTGCAAATCCGGCTCTTTTGATTGTAGTAGCTGAAAATAATTATGTATGATATGATTGGTCACCAGTGCCTGCGACCATGCATCCGCGATAATATGATGAACCCTTGTCATGATTCCACCTTCATTCTCAGAAAGCTTAAAAATTGTCATCTGACAAAGATTCATATTATAAAGGGGGAGATGCTCTCTGGCCGCTGAGCGGTTCCAGACTTCTCCGCCTCTTTGATTCGTTTTTGAAAAGTCAATGAACGGAGCCGGAACCGGCATCTCGTCGGATATGTACTGTAATGCTTTGCCGTTTTCATAAGTGATACGGGTCCTCAGGACGGGAAATACCTCATAAGCATAACCGATACACCGCTGTAATAAATCAACCCGGAAATTCCCTTCAATATAAAGTGCCGTACAAATGTTGTTGATGGAAATTCCCGGGTATGCCTGTTCTAAATTCCAGATGTTCTGTTGGCTGTAAGACAGCGGAAACATCTCTTTTGTATGATTTTTTCCCATCTTCTTTTGTCCCTCTACCCTTTTCCTAAAATCTCTTTTTTTAGTATATCGCGAAAACGGTAAAAAATCAATGTAAACAGTAAAATTATAATCTATAGCGTTGTGTTCAACAAGCTCTTATCCATGTACTGTTGAAGATGTTCTTTTAATTTTTTATTCTTATCCATTTCGAGCTGTGGATCTTCATCCAGTATCCGTCCTGCCGCTTCACTGGCCTTTTGCAGAATATCCGCATCTTGAAATACGTCTCCAATTCTGAAATCCATGAGACCGCTCTGCCGGATTCCAAACAAATCTCCGGGGCCGCGAAGTTTTAAGTCCTCCCCTGCAATAAAAAATCCGTCATTGGACTTGTTGAGAATCTCCAGCCTTTTTTTTGTTTCTTTCCCCTTAGAGCCACTCATAAAAATACAGTAGGATTGGTATTTTCCCCGTCCGACTCTTCCTCTCAGCTGGTGAAGCTGCGCAAGGCCAAAACGTTCTGCATTTTCCACCATCATCACCGTCGCATTGGGCACATTGATTCCTACTTCAATCACTGTTGTGGAGACAAGCACTTGAATCTCATTGCGGGCAAAAGCAGACATAATCTCATCCTTCTGCCCCTGCTTCATCTTACCGTGGAGTGAGGCCACCTGTATTTGGCTGCCCAGCTCTTGGGAAAGCATGGCCGCGTAGTCGGTTACGTTTTCTGCTTCCACCGCTTCGCTTTCCTCCACCATGGGACAGATAATATAGCATTGCCTGCCCTCCTCCACCTGCCGCTTCATGAAGGAATAGGCTGTCTTCCTATATCCAGTGTCCACTACACAATTCTTAATGGGCTGCCGATTGGCCGGAAGCTCATCAATGACTGAGATATCCAAATCACCATAGAGAATAATTGCTAAGGTTCTCGGTATAGGCGTTGCGCTCATAACAAGAATATGGGGCATTTCCCCTTTTCCCGCAAGGCTTTCCCGCTGTCTCACCCCAAAGCGGTGCTGTTCATCCGTCACCACCAGTGCCAGCTTGTGATATATGGCTTTTTCCTGAATCAACGCATGGGTGCCTAAAATGATCTGAACCTCCCCGGATGCAATACGCTCATAGGCCAGCCGCTTTTCTTTGGCAGTCATAGAGCCGGTCAAAAGTTCTGTCTTTAACGGAATCTTATATTGTTCAAAAAGTGAGGTGATCGATTCAAAATGTTGCTTGGCCAATACTTCGGTGGGCGCCATCATGGCTCCCTGATATCCATTAAGCCCCGCAAGCATCAGAGCAAGGACTGCGATAATTGTTTTGCCAGAACCCACATCCCCCTGTATAAGGCGGGACATCAGACGGGGACCGCACATTTCTCCCTTTATTTCTTCCCACACCTTTTTCTGCGCACGAGTCAGTTCATAGGGGAGCTGCATAAGGAGGCTGTCAATCTCGGCCTTATTCTCTAAGGCAAATCTATTGTCGGCACGCTCTTCCCGCTCCCTTACCTGCCTCAGAGCCAGAATAAATGTCAAGAATTCTTCAAAGACCAGCCTCTCTCGCGCCTGATAGAATTCTTCTTTATTTAAAGGGAAATGTATGCCTTTCACCGCAAAATTATATTCTGCAAGATGGTAAGAAAGCCGGATATCTCCGGGCAGGAACTCCTGACGCAAATCTAAGTATTGCAGCGCCTGCTCCACAGCCTTTCCCACAGCATTGTTCGTAATTCCAGCGGTCAGAGGATATACCGGCTGAAGCGTATCCAGCTTCTTATTATAAGTCTCCGGAGGATTGTAGATTTCCGGATGTTCCATCAAAAGCTGCCCCTTCCGCTGGATTATCCGTCCCCGGACAGTAATCACACTCCCACTCTTTAATGTATTTCTCAAAAAAGGCATCCGAAACCAGTTTACTTTGAGCGTCCCCGTCAAATCTTTCAAAAATGCGGTTGTCACCTGCATATTCCGACTGCCGACAAGCTGGACCCTCCCATAGACAGTTCCTGTTACTGCGCTTATCTTGCCTTCCTCAAGCTCTCCGATACTTACAGGAGCTTCATAGACATCGTATGCTCTGGGGAAATACCGCAGCAAATCTCCTATCGTAAATATTCCCATCTTCTGGAAGAGCTTCTCTGTCTTTTCTCCGATTCCTTTTAATTCACTGATTTTAGATTGTTCATTCATGTTCAACTCCATTTAATGACAAAAAGTATTTTGTAACATATTAAAAAAATGGGAGCATCTTTCAATACTCCCATTTCGTAAAGTTACTCTACCGCCAAAATATAATAGTAAATCGGCTGTCCGCCTTTGTGGGCATCCACATCCATATCCGGATAGTTCTCCTCGATTTCAGCGACAAACTTTTCTGCTTCCTCTTCTGAGACATCCTCGCCATAATACAGGCTGATCAGTTCCGATTCCTCTTCTACCAGCTGTGCCAGCATGTCCTTTGCGGTATCCTCTATAGAAGTACCTACAGACAATATGCCGGCATCTCCGATTCCCATGATATCGCCTTCATGAATCTCCTTATCATCAATATGTGTATCCCTGACCGCATAAGTCACCTGCCCGGTCTTCACATTCTTGATTTCCTCCAGCATAGTCTCCTCATTCGTATCCACATCTGCTTCCGGATTGAAATTGATTACCGCGGTGATTCCCTGCGGAACCGTCTTGGTAGGTATTACAATAATATCCTTTTCCTTCATTAAATCGCGGGCTTGGTTCGCAGCGAGCACAATATTTTTATTGTTTGGAAGAATAAATATGGTATCCGCATTGACTTCATCAATGGCGTTGAGCATATCGTCCGTGCTCGGATTCATGGTCTGTCCGCCCTCAATGATATAATCCACGCCTAGCTCTCTGAATATCTCATTCAGCCCCTCACCGATGGATACTGCAATAAATCCCACCGGCTTACGGGCTTCTTTTTCTTTCTTCTTTTTATTCTCTTTTTCTGCCTGCGCAAGCTTCTGTGCGTCCTTGATCAGCTTCTCTTGATGCTCTTCGCGCATATTGTCTATCTTCATTCTGGACAACTGCCCGAATGTCAGTGCTTTCTGAATGGCCAATCCGGGATCGTTCGTATGAACATGAACCTTCACTACGTCCTCGTCCGCCACACACACGATAGAATCGCCGATAGACTCCAGATATGCCTTGAAATCCATCTCATTGTCTTCTGTAAATTCCTTTTCTGTCAGAATAATAAATTCAGTACAATAACCAAATTTAATCTCGGCAGAAGAATCCGCGTTGATCTTCGTCACATTCACTGCACTGCTCGGTGCAATCGCAGAATAATCAATCTCTTTTCCAAGAAAAGCATCGTAGGCTCCCTTGATTACCTCAAGAAGTCCCTGCCCACCTGAATCCACAACACCCGCTTCCTTCAGTACCGGAAGCATGTCCGGCGTTCTGGCAAGCACAGCCTCAGCCTCCTCGATAATCTTCGGGATGAAGACTTCCAAATCATCCGTCTCTTCCACGAGCTCCTGCGCTTTGTCAGAGATTCCTCTGGCAACAGTGAGGATTGTACCCTCCTTCGGCTTCATGACCGCCTTATAAGCAGTATCCTTCGCCCTAAGAACTGCACGGGCAAGAGCCGGAACATCAATCTGGCTCTCCTCCCGGATAGATTTCGTGAACCCGCGAAGCAGCTGGGATAAGATAACTCCCGAGTTGCCCCTTGCCCCACGCAGCGAACCGGATGAAATTGCTTTTGCCAGCGTAGTAACATCCATGTTCTCAAGCGCTGTAACTTCCTTTGCGGCAGCCATGATCGTTAGGGACATATTCGTCCCCGTATCACCATCCGGCACCGGAAATACATTCAGTTCATTAATAAATTCTTTTTTTGCCTCAATATTTTGCGCGCCCGCCAAAAACATCTTAGCGAGCATCTCCACATTGATAGTCTTTATCGCCACAACAAGCTCCTCCTTAATTAGTCGATAACTCTGACGCCTTCAATATATACATTGATCTTATCGACAGTCATTCCAGAAAATTCTTCCACTTTATATTTTACATTGCTGATTAGGTTATCCGTCACCGCAGAAATACTAACCCCGTACGCCACAATAATATGGAAATCCAAAGTAATACGGTTATCCTCAGAAATGTTTACTTGAATTCCTTTTGTAAGACTCTCCTGTTTAAGAAGCTTTACCAGACCGTCCTTCATGCTGACCGTCGCCATTCCTACAATCCCGAAGCACTCTACCGCGACTGTCCCAGCATACTTGGCGATAACATCCTGATCGATGGTAATGATACCTAAATCAGTACTCATACTGCCCTTCATATATGTCCCTCCAATTTTATCTAATTCTATTCTCTTGCTCACATATTGTGTTTATTATACTCTATTTCCCCACATTTTACAATAAAAAAACCGAAGTCACAAAACCTCGGTTCTCTTGATTTCCGTTCTCAATTAAGCTCTTTCTACGCGACCGGATTTTAAGCAGTTTGTACATACATACATCTTTTTAGCACCGCCGTTTTCCGTTTTAACTCTAACAGATTTCACGTTAGATTTCCACATCTTAGATGATTTTCTATGAGAGTGACTTACGTTATTCCCGAAATGAGCACCCTTTTCACAAATAGCACATTTAGCCATGATTGCACCTCCTAACGATCTGAAATGTCCGTGTATACATACGGACTCACAACACTAAGTATTTTAGCAGAAAATGTTTATGATTGCAAGTGTTTTTGACAAGTTTTTACTTTTCGCCTATGTATAAGCTGAATAATCGCAAATAAGGCTAATATCCCCACAGCAGCGCCCGCCGTATCTATACAGACATCCTGCCATCGCCCGGTTCTTCCATCCACGAACAACTGGTGTATTTCATCCACTGCGGCACATGCAGCGCTTGCCCACACTGCTGTCCATATTTTAAATCTTACGCTTCTCCTTGCCGGCATAAGCAAAAAGCCCCACCAGATTCCCAGAACCATATATTCTAGGAAATGAGCCGTTTTTCTAATGCCAAAATCAATTTTTTGAACAAACTCTTCCTGTTCTCCCTGCGGCAGCTCCTTAAATCCCGGGACAAACAATTCTGATACTTTCTGTCCTACTTTCCGGCTCAATCCCACTGATTCAGTGACTGGCTGCGCAGAAAAAGANACTGCTGTCCATATTTTAAATCTTACGCTTCTCCTTGCCGGCATAAGCAAAAAGCCCCACCAGATTCCCAGAACCATATATTCTAGGAAATGAGCCGTTTTTCTAATGCCAAAATCAATTTTTTGAACAAACTCTTCCTGTTCTCCCTGCGGCAGCTCCTTAAATCCCGGGACAAACAATTCTGATACTTTCTGTCCTACTTTCCGGCTCAATCCCACTGATTCAGTGACTGGCTGCGCAGAAAAAGAAAATATCACAATTATCCACAAAAGCAGGCAAAACATAGAAAGATAATATATCTTTTTTAACTTCAACATCAGACCTTCTATCTTAATTTATTGACTTTTGAAACATCCCCGAAGAAATTCTTCTTGTTTTTCGTCGTCGATTCTGCGGTCGTATTCAGTAGATACCATTGCTGCACAGCATAGGACCGGCAGCACCAAAACCGCAGTTATTAATAAAAAAATAATCATGGCAATCCCTCCCAAAGTTTTCCCTTTCATCTTTGAAAAGTATTGCCATCTAGATTACCGATTATACCAAGGTACAGCTACTGCTTTGCAGCTTTTGGATTCTTCACTGCCTTTTCGCTTTTTTCTTCCTTTGAATCCGCTCCGTAGTACTCACCATATCCCTTTTTCCCGTATTCTTTTCCATAATACTTACTGTAATATCCTTTATTATGCTTACGCTCTACTTTATTTAAAACAACACCCAGCATCGGACATCCCGTTATTTCAAGTTTCGCTTTTACGTCCTGAGCCAGCCGGTACTTTGTCTTTGCTGATTCTACAACTAATATGATTCCATCGCTATATCTTGCGACAATAGCCGCATCAATGACAAGTCCCATCGGAGGACAGTCAATCAGAATATAATCGTACACTTTTCTAAGTGACTCCACCATCCCTTTGAATCTGCTTGTCTCTAACAACTCTGTAGGATTCGGTGCCAGAGGGCCCGCCATCAACAGATGCATCTTCGGTATATTGGTCGAAACAATTGCGTCTGCCAGTGTACACTGCCCCGAAAGGAAATGTGAAAGTCCTTTACCCGCTCCGTCAATCTGAAGTCTGGATGCCATGACCGACTTCCGCATATCGGCATCAATCAAAATTACTGATTTATTCATTTCGGCTATCGCACAAGCCAAATCAATGGACGTACTGGTCTTCCCCTCACCGGGAAGACAGCTCGTGACCATAATAACCTGCTTATCATCACCACAAAATTGGATATTTGTACGCAGAGTCTTCATGGCTTCCCGCACACCATATCCTTTTTTATCAATCACTAAATTTACCTTCTTCATTTGCTCACCTTTTTTTTAGAATATTCTCAGGATTCGTAACAAAAATCCTTCTTGCATAAGGTTTCCCCATCTTTCTGGATACATAAGCCGCACATTTCCCTAAATTAGGTTTTCTCGTCTTTGTATCATGGGCGTCCGATGCAATAAAATCTATTAAATCTGCCTTCATCAGCTGTGCACAATATTTTTTTGTCATGCGCCCATCATCGCCAAGTACGGCACTTGCATTCACTTGGATACATGCCCCCATATTTTTAAGTTCCTGAATCTTCTCCATCTCAGCACAGCACAGATAACGCTCTACATGAGCTATTATCGGCTTAAACCCGTTGGTAACCATATCATAGACATAATTCCGCAATACTTGAAATAAATCTCCCGGTGAAAACTCTATAAGGACATATTTGCTTCCCGCCATTGTAGGGCGGTTGCGATTTTTCATATGTCTGACTATCTTCTCATTACGATAACATTCGCACCCCAGCCTCAGCTCAATTCCTATATCAGCGGCAATTCCTCTGAGGTGATTGTAGGAATAGCACACTCTTTTCATGGACGGCTCAAACATTTCCGGCCGGTAATGTGGAGTCACGATAATTCTGCGCACTCCCTGCTTGTAGGACTCTTCCAAAAGTTCTCTGGCTTCTTCCACTTTGCCCGGTCCATCGTCTACATGTGGAAGCATATGACAATGAATATCCGTCAGCTTCATTAATACCCGTCCTTTCACACGCATTTTATAAATAATTTAACTGTTTTCAAAAAGAAAACTCTTCCCGCGGTGTGTGCCGCCGCTAAGAAGAGTTTTTCTTTTTTAGCTCATGCCTGACTTATTTTGCGTAAGATTTTTTCTTAAGACCGCAAACGCCAGCTACTGCTGCCAAGCCTACTACTGCAATTGCAGAAACTGCACTTGCACTTGTCTTCGGAGAAGTTGTACCTGCTCCTGAAGATAATGTAGCTTTGTCAACAACAAACGCTACCGGTGATAAAGATGTAAACGTAGCAGAGATTGTTCCTTCACCTGCTGTCGCTTCCACCTTTTCCCAAGCACCTTTTTCGGTATCATAGTGCAATACCCAAACTTTGCTTGATGATGTTACCCCGTTCATCTCAAATGTGATGGTAACAGGGAATGCAGTTCCTTCCGGAACTGAAATTTCTCTTACAGATGCAACTGCTGTTGTAGCTGTAAATTCAGAACCCAGAAGTTCCTTCAGCTTAGCCTCAGTCTTAACTTCTGCTACAGCGTCAGCATACTCTGCCGGAACGTCTTTAATGGTAACGTCTACAGCCTTACCATCTTTGTCCACAGCTTTAGAGACTTTGTTGACAACTGTAGTAGCGCTCGGGCTCGGTGCAGCGAATACTGTCATCCCTACACAAGCAACCATAGCAACTACAAGACCTAAGGTTTTTGCTACTCTTGATCTCATGATGATCTCCTCCTCATCGTTTTTTTTATGATATACAATACTATATAGATACTAATGTACCTTATGTAGTATACCATACATGGTTAAAAAAGTAAAACAAATATTATATTTAATTGTAAACACTTGTAGACAACATCTTTTGTTATATAATAACATGTCTAAACTTGTTTGTAAAATAATTTAATAATCAATTCCTGCAATTGTCCATTGTCTACAATATACTGTGCATGTCCATCCTTTTCAATGATTTCTCCGGGTACACGCTGCATTTCTGTGTTGATTTCATATTCAGAAATCTCCTTCAGCTCATCTGCGGTCATGTTAGAAACCATATAGGGCTCTAATTTCTGATAGATTTCTGCATACTTCATAGTGCCGCCGATTTCCTGCATTTCACGAATCAATGCATTCATGAAATGCGCCTGCCGTTCCATGCGCTGGTTGTTACTGTCTAACACTTCAATATCACGTGTCCGGACATATTTTTCCGCAAGCTCACCGTTCAATGTTATAGTCTTGCCTTGCTCAAAGGCAGGATCAATTGCCGTATAATCTTCCGGTACTGTCAGCGTCACGCCTCCTATCGCGTCCGTGGCCACCACCATACCTTCCAGAGTTAAGGAAAGATAAGAATTGATACTTGTGCCGAACAATAATCCTGAAACTTTTTCCGATGTGAGGCGGCAGCTTTTTTCTTCACCGTCCCCATATGCATATTGAAGCGCTATCTGGCCTTCTGTTGCCATCAGCTTTTCGCCATCTTCTCCATAGATATCAATCTCTACCATACATTCTCTGGATATTTGAAGAATCTGGGCTTTGTTGGTGTCTTGATTCATTATAAGTAAATTCAAACTGTCGCTCTGTCCATTTTCACCGGGGCTGTTATGTAAATCTGCTTTCGCTGCTTTGTCAACTCCCATAAAAAGCATTGTTTTAATGTCTGAATTTTTTTTATACTTTACACCTTTATATGTAATAAAATTGCTCTCACTACTTGTTCCGCTGGAAGTGATAGTCTTTTCCACCTTCTTCTTATCCTGAAACATCGTGAACACGACCAGTCCGACTAGCAGGATACAGACAATTCCTAATACTGCCAAAAGCTTATTTTTATTTTTCATCCGTCAGTACCGCTCCTATCAACAATCTGTGTTCGGATTCGGTTGAAATACAAGTGCTTAATGTTATGACACGATCCTCTGTCGTCACATTAACATCATCACGGTATATATTCCTTAAATCTCTCGCATTATAAAGCGAATCTATAAATGATTGTTTATCGGCATCTAAAATATAATTATAATAGTGTCCCAGATGCCTGTCGTCATAGACGACTGCCGCAAATATGCGGTACGTAAAAATACGCTCAGGTGTATAGATTACGACCTCGGGATGTTCTTCCATATACCCTTCATCCAAATAATTCCCCAGATTATGGAACATGGTATTGTTTCCTTCCCCCATCTGATGCCCATAGATGATAGTATTAAAATCCGTGAAGTCTGTGCTATTGCAGCTTTGTGTAAATATTGCACCCTGCGAAGCGCTGACTCCTTCCCATGTATGGTCAAGATAATAATTATCATCTTCTGCACTCTGAAGAATCGGATAGTCAATATTAGTGTCTTCAATCCTGATCCAGGCGTAAACCTCCGGATTTGCTTCCTGCAAAGCAGAAAAATCAATCGGTATATCTGCTTTATTTCCATCTTCAGAAACTATGGGGCTCTCTTTGGGAATCTCCGCAGTCTTCTTCGCTTTATCATAAGAATCATTCACTTTACCGGCCATCGCATAATACCATATCAAATAACCTGCGCATACTACTGCGACTAGACAAAGTGCAATAATAAGAACTTTTCTTGCCTTTTCTTTCAAAATCTAACGCCTCTTTTCCAACGGTACTGCCGCTAATGTATTAAGGTTCAGATACTTGCGGATATCTTCTTCTGTCTGAACGGTATCATTCAGAAGGAAACGGATGACAACAACCGCTATTGCTAAAAATGCTCCTGCCAAGGCACCAATAGCTACATTCTTAATCATACTTGGACTAGATGGTTTAGCCGGTTTGACAGCACGGTCAACAATGTTGGGCTTATCTGAATTCATGACGTCGGCAACGCGGTCGGCAGTTGCATCTGCCAATGCGTTGGAAATGGTTTTGGCCATCTCCGGATCCGGATCCGTGACTGTCAGTTCTAACATACGCGTACCCGTTGGATTCTCTGTGGTAATCTGACCAAGTAATTCTTCGTATGTAGTATCCAAATCTAATGTCTCAATCACTTCTTCTACCACTGTACGGCTTTTTGCCAAAATCTCAAAGTCTACCGTCAGCTGGGCTCCCATCTGGATATCAGCAAGCGATGTCACCGTTGTAGTCTTCGTCAAAATATAAATTATAGAAGATGCCGAATACTGAGGGGTGACCACAAATTTCGTTCCGCCAAAGGCCAGCGCCGCTCCCACTATAAGGCACAGAATAATTATCCACATCTTTTGTAAAAGAAGGTGAAACAATTCACCCAAATCAATTTCTATTTCATCGTCATGCTTCGCTTCTATCTGCTTTATTTCGTCCATTGTTACTCTCCTCTTTTAATCACTATATAACATATCTTATCGAAATCGGTCATAATATCTTGCCGCATCAAATCGTTTCCTCTGTACATATTACTAAATATGGTGGGATAAGTCAATAATTTCTTAAAAAACAACACAATTTTAGCCTTCTAGAAGCATCATCTGCCTTTGTTTGTTTTCCCAGCTTGAATGTATATAATAATTTAATGTTATAGACGTATCGGCATGTCCCAGAATTTCGCTAAGCGTTTTTACATCGAACCCTACTTCCACACATCTTGTAGCAAACGTGTGTCGAAGGATGTGAAAATTAACCTCCCGGATTCCCATATTTTTCAAAGTTCTCCTAAAAAAATATTGATAATTTCTAGGTTCGACATATTTCGACGAATTGGTTAAAAAAAAATCTTCATCATTGTGTGGGTATGATGATTTACGAATAATTTTAAATATTTTTTCTGGTATCGGTATTGTGCGAAAGGATGATTCTGATTTCGGTTCGTCTATAATGATACGTGTTTTTCGTTTTGTTTCTAAATCTGGCATAGAAATCCGCTGTAAAGTGTGAGTAATCGTAATACTTTTGCTTTCAAAGTCAATGTTATTCCACTTCAATGCACATATCTCCCCAATCCTTAACCCTGTATACAGGCAAATGAGCAGGCCTACGCATCTAGGTTCCTGAAGATTATCCAGCAGATATTCTTCCATCACCTTCTGTTCTTTTAGGCTTAGTACTTCAAATTTGACCCTGCTCCGCTTGGGCAATACAGAATTTCCAGCTAAATTTTCCGTATGATATTCCTTTTCAGCATATTTTACAATAGATTTTAATATGGTTGTAATATCACGTACTGTTTTTACAGCCAGCTCTCCTTCCCTGTCCAACCGCCCCTTTTTTATCTTCTCATAGATAAAACTGTTGATAAGATAAGAATTAAGATTTCCGAGATTGTAATCCCCTATGTCAGGCTCAATATGCCTCTCAACAATATTCCTATATTTCGCATAGGTAGATTGTTTAATCAAAAGCCTCTTCATATTAAGCCACTCCTCGCAGACATCTGCCATCATAATCTTTGATACGTCCATAATGTACCTCTCTTTCTTTTGTTTTAGAATGTAAAAAAATCGCAAAGTAGATGCTTTACGATTTTTCTATACATATCATACCAATTCTCAAGGAAGCTTTACAGATAGTGGAAAATATTACCAATTATATATAATATTTATAACTTATCTAATATTCTCCTATCTTTGCACAAAACTAATGTTTCGTGTAAAGATATTACACTTATTCTATAATCTTCCTGCATTCCAAATAAAATCTCTTTTCATCAGCTTCCCCCATAGAGAAAGCTTTTCTTGGCAATACCCCTCCCGCCTGAATAGCCGGATACAGATTTTCTTTATTGATAACACCCAGAATAATTCCAACAGTGTCTTCCTCATGCTCTGTCAGCTTTCTGACATTTTCTTCTCCATGCACGTAATCAATGGATGTATCTGAATTATTTCTAATATATTCATCCAGAATCTTCTGCACTACCTCTATCGGCAAATGTCCCTTCAGCCCAGAAAGTCCTATTTGCTTCCTTTGTTTCCTATTAATAAGGATAATATCATTACCATTTACTATAGAAATACCTTGTTCTGTAAGCCCCTGTTCAATTGCTGTTAATAGTCCCTCCATATCCGTGTGAAAAACTACTCTGTGAATCGGTTCAAACACAATGGCCGGACTGTATAAATTCACTAACTCTACCATGGAATATCTGGCCGGATGACTGGCCTGCTCTTCCGGAGACAGCTGTCTCTTCAACTGTGTCCAATATTCCTTAGCCGCAGCCAAGGAATGATTTCCATCTCCTACCGCAAATATAAATTCCTCTCGTTGTTGCAATTCACAAATAGTCTGCTGAATTTTACAAACTCTTTCACCCTCTACCGCATATCCACAAATACTCCCGCCATTGAGCATGAGCTCAAACTCATACAGCTTTCTTAACAATTGCCTTTGTTCATAAAGAGGTTCGATCAACTTCATCATCTCGTCTTTTAAGAGTATCATGACATGGGGACATTCCAAGGGCGCTCCCCTGCGTATCTCCACCCTTGGAGGAATTCTAGTTAGTATTGTCCCCTCCGTTGCCCTGACCGCTGCTCTTCTCTCCGGCATATATTCATATTGCTCTAAGTCTATCATCCCCACTAAACCTAATCGAATTGCTCCGCCAATATGGCGTTCTGTCAAAACAAATCCACCATGTACCTGTTCCGTGAGAATCCCTTCCTCAAGAAACCCTCTCATCGCTTCATGTATTTGAGGAATGCGGCTTTCCTTTTCATTCAAATATACTTCTGGATATATTATTTGATATGTAGAAGGTACTCCTTTGACCTGCTGCTGTACCTCCATCCAGTAATCAGGCTGGCTGGTGTACTGATCGCAGGCGATAACAGACCATTTTGCCATATCAAGATGCTTTGTCGGCAGGTAAATGTTTGTCGGTAAAAAACATGTATTCATTGATATTCTCCTTATATCATGGAATTAACTATATGTTATGTAATATATTATCATGCCACATTTCATTTTACTACCAATGAATTTTATCTTCATTTCTATTTTTTTATAGTTGACACTATCCTTTCGGCAAAATCACTGATATAATCTTTTTAGATAAATACTTTATCTTGATGCTCTGCAATCTAGTCTTAAATTTATTGGATTGTAGCATCCATGGTAAAACAAGGAGGAAATGAAATGAACCACTTACTGATAATCGGTGCTGGAGGACTTGGGCAAATGATGAAAGAAGTTGCCTTAAGCATAGGGTATGAGCAAGTTTTTTTTCTGGACGATGCAGCTAAAGGGACAGATATAATTGGAAAATGCTGCGACTATCTTGCAATGCGCGAGAAATTCGACACGGCTGTGGCCGCATTAGGTGACAATGACATGCGGCTGTACTGGACAGAAAAATTAATGGAGGCAGACTACCATGTTCCATCCCTGATACATCCTTCCGCAGTTGTAAGTCCCAGTGCTTCCATTTCTGAGGGAAGCTTTATATTACAACGCGCCGTTGTCAATACCAGCACCTGCATAGAGCATGCAGTTCTGGTTAATTCCGGGGCTATAATAGACCACAATAGTTACATCGAACGAGGAGCTCATGTAGGACTCGGGAGCATTGTGAAAGCAAACTGTCGTGTAACTTCCCTGAAAAAAATTGAAGCAGGCAATGTAGTATTTCCAACCCGCAGAAAAATTGACGGCGCAGACAGCAGGATGCTGGAAGATGCCTTGTATGCCTTTGGATTCGGTCTCACCTGCAGCTATGTAAAGCCTTTTGGCGCAGGCCACATCAACGAAACCTATGCCGTTTATATGCCCTCAGAGCAGGGGGATGAACTTTCATATGTACTGCAGCGGGTAAATACTAATGTTTTTAATGACCCTGCAGGTGTTATGGACAATATCTTTGGCGTGACAGAGTTCATGAGAACTGCTATCCGCAAAGAAGGGGGCAATCCTGATCGAGAGACCTTATCCTATATCAAGACAAAAAACGGCCGGAACTATTTCGAAGATGAAAAAGGACAGCCTTGGCGATGCTATAATTATATTCCTGATTCTGTATGTTATCAGGAAGTGGAACGTCCTGAGCAGTTCTATCAATCTGCCTATAGTTTTGGGCATTTTCTAAAACAATTAGGCAATTATCCTGTGGACAGCCTAAATGAGACGATTCCAGACTTCCACAATACCGTGAAACGTTTCGCTGCATTTGAGCAAGCATATCAACGGGATATTCAAAACAGAGTGGATAGCTGCAGAGACGAATGTGACTTTGTATTAAAAAGGAAAGCTGACTGCGGAATTCTTATTCAGCAGCAGGAAAGGGGAGTCCTGCCACTGCGGGTCACACATAATGATACAAAGCTGAACAATATTTTGTTCGATGCCGAAACTGGAAAGGGATTATGTATTATAGACTTGGATACAATCATGCCCGGACTTGCCGCAAATGACTTCGGTGATTCTATCCGCTTCGGCGCCTCTACTGCTGCTGAAGATGAAAAGAATCTAGACTTAGTACATTTTGATATTGAGCTGTATAGATTATATGTCAAAGGATATTTAGATGCTACTAAGGATGTTCTTACGCAGGAGGAGTTGGAAAGCCTTCCCTGGGGCGCACGTTTGATGACATTAGAATGTGGAACGAGGTTCCTGACCGATTATCTGCAGGGTGATACTTATTTTAAGACAGCTTACCCGGAACATAATCTCGTTCGAGCACGCACACAATTCCGGCTTGTGGAGGAAATGGAGAAAGAATTTGAGGGTATGAAGCAGATTGTCAGGGAATATTTCATATAAGAAAGGCTGCCGAATCATGAAAAAAGAAGGTTACTACTCTTCCGGTCAATTCGCACGTATGGCTCATGTCACATTGCGGACTATTCGGTATTATGATAAAGCAAATATATTAAAGCCGTCACTTGTTACAGAAACCGGAACACGTTTTTATACAGATGCCGACTTTGCACGTCTTCAACAGATACTTCTCCTAAAGTATCTTGGTTTTTCTTTGGACGATATCCGCCAGATGACAGTCAACGCTACTGACTATCACTATCTTGCTGATTCTCTGAATATCCAGCTAAAGTTGGTGCGTGACCGTATTGAGCAGATGCAGCTGGTCGAAAAGGCTATCATGGATACATCCACAGCCATTAAGGATGAGGAAGACATTAACTGGGATAAGATGCTGGAACTGATTCATCTTACCGGTATGGAAAAGAGTATGAAGAACCAGTATCAGGATGCCTCCAATATCTCGTCACGTATCAATCTACATAGACTGTACTCACAGAATCCAAAGGACTGGTTCTCTTGGCTTTACGAGCAGGCACAGATAACAAATGGGATGAATATACTGGAGATTGGCTGCGGAGACGGTGCTTTTTGGACAACAAACCTCCCACTGCTGCCCTCTGAGGTTCACATCACCATTTCCGATGCGTCTGAGGGTATGGTACGTGACGCACGCCGGGCGATTGGCGTCGAAGATTCCCGCTTTTCCTTCGAGAGTTTTGATTGCCATTCTATTCCCTTTGAGCCGAAAAGCTTCGACTTAGTCATCGCCAATCACGTACTCTTCTACTGTGACGATATCGCTCAAGTATGTCAAGAAGTCCGTCGCGTGCTGAAGGCAAACGGCAAGTTTCTGTGTAGTACCTACAGTGGCAGCCATATGAAAGAAATCACCACCCTCGTCACCGACTTTGATAAACGTATTGTCCTGTCTGCCGATAAGCTGTATGAAAACTTTGGTCTGGAAAACGGCTCTTTTATATTGAAGCCGTACTTCCCCCATATTGAGCTGCGCCGTTACGTTGATGAGCTGATTGTGCCGGAAGCAGATTCCCTGATTTCCTACATCCTTTCCTGCCACGGCAATCAGAACCAATATATCATTGACCGCTACAAAGAATTTCGGGTATTTGTACAGAAGAAAACTCTTCACGGTTTCCACGTTACCAAGGATGCCGGGCTATTCCTTTGTGAAAAATGAAATATTTCAAAAAAATACTTGAAGGTGACCTTAGGTCACCTTTTATAATGTAAATATCTTGGAACAAGCACAAAGGAGAATCTCTATGAAAGGTATTATTTTAGCCGGCGGCTCCGGCACACGTCTCTATCCGCTGACAACAGTAACGAGTAAACAACTGCTTCCGATTTATGATAAACCCATGATTTACTATCCACTGTCCGTTCTGATGAATGGAGGTATCCGCGATATTTTGATTATTTCTACACCACAGGATACCCCTCGCTTTGAGGAGTTGTTAGGCAACGGGCATCAATTCGGCATTCGGCTTTCTTATGCTGTACAGCCAAGTCCTGATGGATTGGCACAGGCTTTTATTATCGGCGCAGACTTTATCGGCAGCGATTCAGTGGCCATGGTACTCGGTGACAATATTTTTGCCGGACATGGTTTGAAAAAGCGCCTGCATACTGCAGTCAAAAATGCAGAAGATGGAAAGGGTGCAACCGTATTCGGCTATTATGTAGACGATCCGGAGCGCTTTGGTATCGTTGAGTTCGACGCAGACGGAAAAGCTATTTCTATTGAAGAAAAACCAGAACAGCCAAAAAGCAATTACTGTGTTACCGGCCTTTATTTCTACGACAATCGGGTGGTCGAATATGCGAAGAACTTAAAACCCAGCGCCCGTGGTGAGCTTGAAATCACAGATTTGAACCGCATCTATTTAAAGAACAATGAACTGAATGTTGAGCTTTTGGGGCAGGGATTTACTTGGCTTGACACTGGTACACACGAAAGTCTGGTCGAGGCCACCAATTTTGTCAAAACCGTGGAGAGCCACCAACACAGAAAAATTGCCTGTCTCGAAGAAATCGCCTATTTGAACGGTTGGATTACTAAAGAAGATATTCTGGAAGGTTATGAAGTACTGAAAAAGAACCAGTACGGTCAATATCTGAAAGATGTTCTGGACGGCAAGTATTTAGACGTTCTACACTAAATGCAAAGAAAAGGAGAATTATACTTATGAATATTATCGTAACCGGAGGCGCCGGATTTATCGGAAGCAACTTTATTTTTCATATGTTGAAAAAATATCCTGATTATCGTATCATATGTCTGGACTGTTTGACTTATGCAGGCAATCTTTCTACACTTAGGCCGATTATGGATAACCCTAATTTTCGTTTTGTAAAAGAAAGTATAACAAATCGTACCACCGTTTATAAACTTTTTGAAGAAGAGCACCCTGACATAATTGTTAATTTCGCCGCAGAAAGTCATGTGGATCGCTCTATAGAAAATCCACAAGTATTTTTAGAGACTAATATTATCGGTACCTCTGTTCTGATGGATGCCTGCCGTAAATATGGAATCAAACGTTATCATCAGGTGTCTACTGATGAAGTATATGGGGATCTTCCATTGGATAGGCCAGACCTCTTCTTTACTGAAGATACACCTATTCATACCAGCAGTCCTTATAGCTCCTCCAAAGCGTCTGCCGACCTTTTAGTGCAGGCATATAATAGAACCTATGGCCTCCCTACTACCATTAGTCGATGCTCTAACAACTATGGCCCATATCATTTCCCCGAAAAGTTGATTCCATTGATGATTGCAAACGCTCTGGCAGATAAACCACTTCCCGTTTATGGAGAGGGATTAAATGTTAGAGATTGGCTTTATGTGGAAGATCACTGCAAAGCCATCGACCTGATTATTCATAACGGACGTGTCGGCGAAGTCTATAATGTAGGCGGCCACAACGAGATGAAAAACATAGACATTGTAAAAATCATCTGTAAGGCTCTTGGCAAACCTGAAAGTTTAATCACTTATGTAGCAGATCGGAAAGGGCATGATATGCGTTATGCTATCGATCCAACTAAAATCCATGCTGAACTGGGCTGGCTCCCTGAAACAAAATTTGAAGATGGAATTCAAAAAACAATCCAATGGTATTTGGATAACAAAGATTGGTGGGAAACTATAATCTCCGGAGAATATCAAAACTACTACGAAAAGATGTATAACACAGAAGGTCTACTCAAATGAAAATATTAGTAACTGGTTCTAATGGTCAGCTTGGCCATGACTGTATGAATGAATTAAAAGTTAGAAATCACGATGCAATCGGTGTTGATATTGAAGAAATGGATATCACTGTTCTTGCTTCTGTTGAAAAAGAATTAAATGAAATAAAACCAGAAGCAGTAATTCACTGTGCTGCCTGGACGGCTGTAGACGATGCTGAAGATGAGGGAAAAAAAGAAAAAGTCCATCTTATTAATGCCATAGGTACGGAAAATATTGCTAAAATTTGTAAGCAATTAGGCTGTAAGATGATGTACATCTCCACTGACTATGTATTTGACGGCAAGGGACAGAACCCTTGGCAGCCTGACTGTAAAGATTTCAAACCTTTGAATGTCTATGGTAGAACAAAGCTTGACGGAGAATTTGCAGTGTCAAGAAATCTCAATAATTACTTTATAGTCCGCATCGCCTGGGTATTTGGCCAAAATGGAAATAACTTTATCAACACTATGCTGAAACTGGGAAAAAATTCTGATAAAATTACTGTGGTAAAAGATCAAATTGGAACTCCTACTTATACTATTGATCTTGCAAGATTGTTGATAGATATGATAGAGTCAGAAAAATACGGGTATTATCATGCAACCAATGAAGGCGGCTATATTAGTTGGTATGACTTCACAAAGGAAATCTTTCGTCAGGCAGTGGCTCTAGGACATGCTGAATATAGTGAAGACAAAATCACTGTCATTCCGGTCACAACTACGGAATATGGAGTATCTAAAGCTTCCAGACCATTTAACAGCCGCCTTGATAAAAGTAAACTAATTGAAAATGGATTCACACCATTGCCCACATGGCAGGATGCAGTCAAGCGATATATACAAGACTTAGAGTTTTAGAATCCATTAATTCACACAGAGGAGCAATAAAAATGGGACAAATTACAGTAGAAAAAAATGTAGGTGGGATTGAGGGCTTATGTATTATTACTCCTTCTGTCCATGGAGATGCAAGGGGTTATTTCATCGAAACCTATAATCAGAGAGATATGCAAAAAGCTGGCCTTAATATGAAATTTGTGCAGGATAATCAGTCTTGTTCTATAAAAGGAGTTCTTCGGGGTCTTCATTTTCAAAAAGCTTTCCCACAGGGAAAGCTGGTTCGAGTCATTAAGGGAAATGTATTTGATGTCGCCGTTGATCTCAGACTTAATTCAAAAACCTATGGCAAATGGTTTGGTATAGAATTGACTGCTGAAAACAAAAAACAATTTTATATACCAGAAGGATTCGCCCATGGATTTCTAGTGCTCTCTGATATCGCTGAATTCTGTTATAAATGTACAGATTTTTACCATCCCGGGGATGAAGGTGGTCTTGCGTGGAATGATCCGGAAATTGGAATTAGATGGCCACAGTTACTGGGTGCTTATAATGGAAATGCAGTATCAGATGGATATCGGTTAATAGATGGAACCTTGCTAACCTTAAGTGAAAAAGATCAGAAATGGTTGGGGTTAAAAGATACATTTAAATTTTAAATTGATACTAAAACGATTGAGTGTGTGAAGAAAAGTCTGTAAATACTAATCTTCTATGATAATGATAGGGCTGATAGTACCTATAGGGGCTTTCAGCCCTTGTTCTATTTATAGCAGTACATACCGTTGCATGTCAAGAGCAGGCGAAAAATCCGCCTGCTGATAATAGGTTCCATTGGTTTATTCCGGCAGCCGTCCTTCATACATGATACTCAGTTCACCATACACCTGTCCCCAATTCCTGATCGGCATCGACCATTTCCTTGTGGCTTCGAACGTGGACAGGTACAACGCTTTCAAAAGAGCTGTGTCGCTTGGGAATACACTTCTCTGGCGGTTCAGCTTCCGATAAGTCGCATTCAGGCTCTCAATTGCATTGGTGGTATAAATAACTTTTCTGACCGCTGTGGAGAACTTGAAGATAGGACAGACGCCATTATCTTGCACAGAGTAGTGGATGGCATCAATATAGAGCACTGGATATATTTCTGAGAGCGGGCGATTTTGCCAATCCTCAATCTGAGGCATAATCTTATCTGTCACGTCTGAAATAAAACCTTCCGAAGCCTCAAAACCATAGATATCGTCCAGTGTGTCAGAAATCTGCCGTGTGGTAATGCCTTTGGCATACATAGAAATGATCTTCTGGTCAATGTCAGAGATGTCTTTCTGTCGTTTTTTGACCACTTATGGCTCAAAAGTCGATTTTCGGTCTTGAGGAACCTGAATATCCATACTGCCATAGCTGCCGGTGATACGCTTGGATTTGTAGCCGTTACGGTAATCATCACCATCGGAGCGTTGAGACTTTTCATAGCCCAGATGCTCATCCATTTCGGTTTCTTTTCTCTTGCCATAATAAAGGTCTCCTATGATTTTTTATTTTACCATAGAAGATTCTTTAAAACCTTGCCTATCTTATTTCTTTGCTTTATAGACACATTAACAATAATTCTCTTTTGCTTTATTTTTTACTATTTAAGATTATTTCACAAATTCTATCCACATCCTTCAATGCTAAATCTGAATATAGTGGTAATGTAAGTACACGATTACTTATATGTAAGGCAGTTGGAGTAAGGTTGACATCAAATTGACCATGAAAACAAGCAAACGTATTTGTTAATGGATAAAAATATTTTCTCGCAAAAATACCGTTTTTTTCAAGTAATGAATAAACTTCATTTCTACTTGACCCGAATTTTTTCTCATCAAATATGACTGGGAAATACGCATAATTGGGTATTACTTCTTTTTGCTCGGGGTTAAGCTGAAGTCCTTCAATTCCAGCTAAATGCTCTTTATACCTATCAACTATTTGTTTCCGTTTTCTTATTTCTTCCTCTACATGTCGCAAATTACATATTCCCATAGCAGCACAAAATTCATTCATCTTAGCATTAGCTCCAACTCCATCTACAACTTCCGGTCCACGAATACCGAAATTTTTCAAACGGTACAGTTCTCTTCCGAAGCTTTCATTTTTAAAGCATACAGCTCCGCCTTCTATTGTATGAAAAACTTTAGTTGCATGAAAACTAAAACATGATGCGTCACCAAATGAACCAATTCCTTTGCCCTTATAATATTCACCAAAAGTATGTGCCGCATCATAAATTACCTTTAAACCATATTTATGAGCTAATCTATCTATCTCTTCTATACTACATATGTTGCCATAAACATGTACAGGAACTATTGCGCAGGTTTTATCAGTTATCAAATTTTCAATTTTAGATACATCCATTGTAAAATCAACAGGATTGATATCGCAAAATACCGGAGTCAATCCATTTCTGACAATTGCATGTGTGGTAGAAGCAAACGTAAAAGGAGTGGTAATAACCTCTCCATGAAGATTCATTGCCTGTAATGTAAGCTCTAATGCCATATGCCCATTCGTTAATAGCTCTATATTCGGAACATTTAAAAATTCTTTTAATTGTTCTTGCAGTACTTTATGCTTAACTCCCATATTAGTTAACCAACGAGTATTCCACAACTCATCAATTTCCTGCACATATTCCTCAAGAGGGGGCATAGACGATTTAGTCACTAATATTTTATCCATAATAACATCTCCTTATTATAACGCTGATTTATCCCATAATTTTAACTTTGTTCCTATACCTTTTTCTTTTGCAGACATATAACATTCGAATCCCCATGCAACATCTTCTATAGGCATCCCTCCAACACAATACAAAATAATTTGCTTATCGTTATCCCGTCCCGTTTTTTCGCCTTTAATAATCTCACCCATATTAATAATCTGTTCTTTCTTTAAAATCCCCTCTTGTACAGCATCATAGTATCCCATTCCCATCAACGAAGAAATATTTTTTTGTACCGGTAGTTCAGCACCTTTGGACCAATCTTCATACATTCTATAATTATCCGCAACAAATTTGCAGTTGCTAATATGAAAAAAACTTTTTCCAATTCGTAATGCCGATGCGCCTATTACTACCGCCCCCGGTTTTATCCATTCAGACTCAATCTGAGGATTATCCTCAAACTCCGCTTCATTAGTTGCCCCCCAAAAAACAATATCTGAATTCTTACATGCTTCAATCAAGTTATCATATATATGTATAGATTTAATCCGTGGATATTGTGATTTGCAATAAGCAACAAAAGACTCAATGGTCTTGTCCCCACGTCCTTTTATTTTGATGGTATCTAAATTAGGACAACACACCATGAAAGCTTCCATTGCATAACGACTAATAGTTCCGGGACCAACAATTGTCACTATCTTAGCATTCTCACAACACAATTTTCTTACTCCTGCTCCAACCGCAGCACCAGTCCGCATTGCACTCAAAATATTCGCCGACATATATGCTAGTGGCAATCCCGTCTCCACATCCAATAGTGACATCATTAAAACAGAGCGTGGAAGTCCTATCGCACGATTATTCTGATTTGAACCATAAGTTTTTATACCAAACATGTGGTACTTGCCTCCTAGATATGCTGGCATTGCCATGAATCTTCTATCCGGGCCGTTTAACGGCATTCCCTCTATATTAGATTTGTCTGGAAAAGTGACTTTTATTCCATGTTCATTTGCATCTACTCCTCCCATGCGGTAATCACCAATATCCAGTAAGCGAAACATTTCTTCCATTGTATCAATACATTTATCCATATTTTTAACACCAGAACATATCATATCCTGTTCATCTAAATACAAAAATTCTAAATTTTCATTCTCCATTGTCTTTACCTTTTCTTTAGCGATTCGTGTTTTCATCTTCATAAAATAAATGAATTTTATCTGGTGATACCAACTCAGTCAACATGTTTTGATTTTGAGTGTTCTTAACAACTAAAGCCGTTGCAATCTTTTCAATAAGTTCTGACAACTGCTTTTTTGAATCAATAACACATAAAATATATGCAAATACCCTAGAAGTAGCACCGACGGAACTGATATCATCTCCCACAAAATGTAATTGACAAACTTCCATAACTCCAGAAATATTTTCAATTTCTTCTAGCCCTTCTATCGAGTCAATTTTTCCTGGATTCATTGCGACTGTTAATAAAAATGTATTTTTACAAAAAAAAGGATTACTTTTTTCTATTTCAGTCAACTGCATTTCCCCAGTTAATGAATAACGTATTAACTGTTGAACTTGATTATATCCGGACATCCAATCAACATATTTATACGCAAATCCTCCGGCAAGTCTATATCCGGCTTCATGCATAAAAAAATCTCCATTTTCATAAAATCCTTGCATAAAAACAAATCCATCATTCATTTCATTCCTTTTAAACAAGTTCTTCATAAGAGGTTCCATCTTATTTATCCATTCATTTAAATGTATAGAAGGGAAACTCATTCCTTGGCCAATTGGTGCCTTGTTAGAATCTACAGCATGGACATATCTATCTCCTGACTGAGACAAATATGATTTACCTTTATATAGCATATAATAAACGCTGAACTCATTATTGAGATTCATCATGCGTTCTATCATAATTTCTCCTTTTTTTGAAAATGCCAATGACTTTTTACATAAGTCGTTATATTTTTCTTTCGAAAAGCATTTATACACACCTCTTGATCCACTGTTATCCACAGGTTTAATTACAACAGGAAAATTCAACTGATCTTTAACTTCATTATAATTATCAGCATTTGCTATTTTCCAAGGAACAACCTTTATCCCCACCTCTTCACACATTAACTTAAATTTCGTTTTATCAATGCATTTTTCAACATTCTTTTCATTTCCCCAAAATGGAAATCCTAATCTATCACATATTTGTCTACAATATGGAAGCATCGAATCAGTATACCCTGTAAAAACACCATTTACGCCTTCTTTTAAACACAAGTCAACAATCCTATCCACATCTGTTGTACTCACTAAAAAGCTTTTATCAGCAATTTTTTTTGCAGGTGAATCTTCCAAATAATCAGTCACATAGACGATTACACCAAGCTTTCTAGCCTCTTTCACAACTTCACACATGGGTTGAACCCCTCCAAGTAGAAGAAGCTTTTTCCCTCTTAAATCATTCATGTTTTACCCCTCCCTCAATTAAGCTGATTATGTAATTCATATCATCAAAATCATATCTTTGGTCACATGGAATCGGTAAAATATTTTTTGCGTAATTCCATTCCAGCCAATCTTTATTCACTTCTTCTAAGACATTGGGCCATAATGTTGGAATATACACTTTATGCTCCAACAACCTCTTCTTTATCAAAGCTGCATCCGGAATAAGAAGTGGATACATATAAGCCCCCTCTATCATGGAAACTGAAATCTGATTAATATTATTTAGCCTCTTTTTCAAAATTCTAAAATTGTTCGTTCGAGTTTGTTTTATTCGATCATAATCTAACCCGTGGAGAAGATTTTCTGTCAATTTTGACATTTTTTTAATTGGCTCATTTTCAAAAAATTTATTATTTTCATAAGATTCTTCATAAAATTCGCTTGCCGTTCTCTCATATCGTCCTAATATAAAATTCATCCTTTTAAAAGACTCGTCTCTAGGTATCTCTCTTTTAATCTGAGAATCAGTATATAAAAATGCACCATCAGGTACTCCAAAAAATTTTCTACATGTGTATATTGTATCTATTCCTTCCACAGGACTGGTAAAATAACTTTGTGCCTGATCCAGAATAATATGTGAATATTTTTTTGTTAACTCTAAAATATATTCATTTGAAACTTGTCCATAAAAATTAACTATATATAACCATTCATCTTTATCAAGCGAAGAGATAATAGGCTTAAACTCTGGGGTAATATGATAATACCGCTGATGAATACCATATTTTTGACAGACTTTTTTTACAGAATCACAAAGAAAAAATGGCAGACAAATCTTCTTGATTTTTTTAGCTTCAATCAAATATGCCAAAGCATTTCGTCCGCAATTTAACGCGACAGCCTCCTCGTGAAGCCTCGGAAGAATATATGTATCTAGTTCTATATAGCCTCCTATTTCCTTCATGCTAATCCCTCCATATATAATTCAGATAACTCTATATGAAAAACAATGTTGCTTCTGTACAAATTTTATTTAGACGATTTCATTAATTTAACCGTAATCCATTCTTCTGAGTTATCTATCATATGCAACATCTCACTCATACTATTAAATTTCATTAGCAAACATCCCAACGTTGTATTAGCACCTCGGAAAGTACTTATTCTATCACCATGATGCTTTATCAAATGGTTTTCCACAATATATCTTTGTTCAATTTCTGGTGAAATTTCAACACAATCTAAAATACCATCTTCCAAACTGTGAACAGCATAATATGCCCAAAATCCCTCCACTTTGTTAAATTTAGGGGCATCCAATGTTTCTCCCATTGCTAATCTAACAGAATATTCTATCAGATCTACTCCAGTGGCATATCGTATAATTTGTGGTATATAATTTCCTCCGTTCCTAGGTGCGATTTCCATTAGATACACATTATAATCTTTGTCAATACATATATCAAAATTATATGTACAATTTTTCATTCCAAGGAGCATAAGCAATCTCTGAATCTCCGCATGTACTTTATTATAAACGCTATCTGGCATATTATATGGAAAGCTTGCTGAGATAGGCACAAAAGGATTAGCACATTTGGGATTAAAATGGTCATTTGCAAGACAATAGAATACTAGCTTTCCCTCAATAGATAAACCATCACCTGCAATCTGATATCCATATTTATCTATAAATTCTTCAACAATGATACGTTTACTTCGAGAAAAAGACATCGCATACTGTAATTTTTGATAAATTCCTTTCAGTGAATCGCAGCGGGACACCCCTTTGCTACCAGATGAATCAACGGGCTTTATAATTACAGGAAATTTAAAATATCCAGCCTCTAGCTTATTCATTGTTTCATCAATACTAAAAAAACCTTTTGCTTTTGGTGTGCAAAAATTATTGTTAGCGAGGAACTCTCTGTATTTATCTTTATTGCAAAGTATTTCAACCGAATCATATGGATTTCCTGATAGACCCATTTTTTCGGCTACATATGCTGCTGTCGGTGCAGCTGGATCTGACGCATATGCCAAAACACCACCTATCTTCTCATACTGAGCAATTTTTAGTACAGCTTCTTTATCAGTTGTACTAACTGGATAGAATTTGTCAGCAATATACTGCCCTGGATTATCTAATAAAAAATCACACAATACTGTATATAATCCCATTTTCTTAGCAACCTCTATCGCCACTATTTGTTGTGCTGAACCACCTAATAACAATATTTTTTTCATAATTACTTCTATCCCTTTCAGTTTATCTAAATCGAAGCTTAATTATAATTTATCTTTTTATTAAATTTCGAACTATTTCCAGTAAATAATTAAATGAATCCATTTTAAAAATAATAGATCCGACTATATATATTACACTTCCAACAGTCACTTGCAAAAGTAACATTATTATATCTGAACAATCAATGCAGTTAAAAATAGAAATTACTCCTCCCATAAAAACTGCTAGTGTGATACTGGGTAATATATCTTTCAACTGTTCAATATACCCATAATTTAATAATTTTTTATTAGGATAAGAGTTAATAATCTGACTAACTAAACTATTTACCAAGAGACTATAAGCCATTGCTAGGACCCCAAACCACATTGTACAAAATAAAAGTATCATACCCACTATTTTTTTTGCAATTTCTAATTTAAGGAACAAATCACTTCTTCCCATCGCTTTTATGGCATTTAAATTAGCCGTATGAATGGGATAAAACATAAACGTGATACAAAAAATTTTCAAATATGGAACACATAACAGCCATTTATCAGTTAAAACTAAATTAACAACCGATGTTGCCGTAAATGCAAGTCCCATCATTAATGGTGCCATAATATATGTACTAATTTTTATAGATCTTCTTGTCATCTCTTTCACACGTTTAGTATCATCTTGCTCAAGGGACAATACGGGAAGTAATACACTATCTATCGAAGTATTAATATTTGCTACAATCAAATTGGGAAACTGCTTTCCTTGATTATAAAAAGCCAAATCTGCTTCCGTGTACATCTTTCCAATTATTAATTGTCTCAAATTTGTATAAATAGTATCCAACATTGCTGATGCAAATAACTTCCACCCATAACTAATTAATCCTTTTAATCTTTGAAACGAAAATATTAATTTAGGCCTCCACTTAACAGTAAACCATAACACTATTGTATCCACAGACAAATTTACAAGTTTTTGCGCTACAAGTGCCCAAACTCCTAAGCCCATAAGTGCCATAATAATTCCGACAATAGCCGAAGCAATAGTGCCGCCTATTGTAGCAAAAAAAAATTTTTTAAATTGCAAGGTACGTGATACATAAGCTTGTTGTACATTTTTTAATCCTGATATGACAACCGTTAAACAAAGTACTCGAATAATAGAAACTAACCCTTCATCAGAATAAAAACTTGCTATTAACGGAGCAGTTAAAAAGATTATTAAATACAAGATTAAACACCAGATGATATTAAAAATAAAAACTGATGAAAAATCCAAGTCATCTGCGCCTTTCTTTTGTATAAGAGCATTTCCCAGTCCGCTATCAACAAACACTTGAAGTATTTGTGCAAATACCATAACTAAAGCAATTGTACCATATGCTTCTGGCGCTAAAATTCGTGCTAAAACTATAGAAACAATAAATTGTACTATTTGTGCTCCACAACGTTCTCCAAAACGCCAAATTAAATTTGTCATTGTCTTCTGTTTTATATTATCTGCCATTTTTACCTCTTAAATTAAGTAATTATATTTTTTGAAAAACTTTAGCCCTTAAACGTTGATAAAAATCATATCCAAACAAATTCAAAATAACTTTTTCTATATATCTTATAAAAGAAAGTTTTTCTAAACCTATATCATAATATTCACCAACAGGCTCAGCATCATCTAATCTAGACAAGTGTTCTTCAAAATATTTACTGCTGCTAAATGAATTATTTCCCGAAAATTTTACATTTAGAGATTTGTATTTATCCTCAATCACTAAATTTTCAATAACAGCTGAAATATCAATGGCTGCTTCTTTATTTCTAAAAACAGTATTATTTGTATCAACACCTAGTATGCCTATTGCTTTGTAATCTCTAGCATCAATAGTAATTGTTGGAATTTTTTCAATTGCTGAAACTCTTGCGCTTGCAGCTGAAGAAACAAAAATGTCTATTTTAGAAAATAAACTTCGTGGTATAGGGTACATAGCCCCTAACATCACTAATTCTAAATTGTCAACATCTATAAACAGATTCTCTATTCGAGTTTTATCCTCATTGTTAGGTGAATCACCAATCATAATATACTGAATTTTATAATTGGTATGGTTAAGAGCAAACTTTTTCACTTCATTTACCAATGTCCAAACATATGCTTTATTCAATCTTCCTATCGTACCAATAGTTAAATCTCTATTTCCAATTTTTTTAACAAGCTCACTCTCTATATCCTCTACTACATTCGAACACGTAAAAGGAATCTCATACTTATAGTACGAGGGAACCTCTTTCTTAAAAATCATTTTAAATGTTTCATTCTTTGCACCAAATAATTCTTTTCTATTAAATTTAAACTCAAAAAAATTTTTCATTCCTTGGTCCAATGAACCAATCTTTTCGTCCAATATAATGATAATACTTCTACATCCAAATTTTTTTGCAATAAGCTCTCCCCAAACACTGGATACCTTATTGTTACACTCAATAATACACTCACTATCGATTTCACCTACCACGCTCTCTATTGTAGATATAACTGTATCAATCTTTTTTTTAGATAATATTTGAGGATTAATTCCTAACAAATTTATACAATTTTTTTCAAATTCAAAAAAATCAGGTATCACAATTGAACCAGTTACTGCATAAAAAATGTAACAATCAAATCCTTTTTCTTTCATAAATGCCAATTTATTTCTTTGATACATTTGACCGCCTCCCATTCCGGCAATCGAATACGATAATAAAATAAATTTTTTCATTTTATCCCTCTTTTATTAGACAAAAATGCTATTGTGATCAAATATATACTAAAAAAACATCTCCCCAAAACAATACTTGTTGTCAAAGACGCTAATAATGTAAATATAGTTAAATATTGAACAATTCCTTGTATACTATTTTTTTCACAAAGTTCTTTTGCCTTTTTATTTAATTTATAAATCCAAATTATTAATAAAACTAACCCAATTATCCCATATGCAAACGCAAAATAAAGATATGTATTATCCCAATAATTTAATGCAGCAATAGACGCCTGCCCATTCCCTGCAAAATTAAATGTAGAAATAGGAACCAATAAATTTATTGATACATTCTGTTGAAAAATTTGAGACCACTTTGAAAATCTATCATAAAAACTCAACATAAAATCCGTCGAATAAGTCAGCTGATAATATGTATATAAAATTATTGTAATAATGGTAACGCCTATAATAATTTTAGTATAACGAGGAGCATTTTTAATAAGCCAAATGGAAAAAATTACAAATACTATAACTAATGTAGTTTTATTATTCGAAATGTATATATTAGTAATGGCAAATACGATAGTAGTAATATAAATAAATCTTTTTTTTCTATTGTCGTTATCTTTCGTCCCATAAAAAATTATTAGAGCTTGAAAAAACGAAGCCATTGCAAATTTTACATTATGTCCCGTTATACTTGGAACTCTTACATGACTATCACTTGTCATAATATACATAGATGAAGCCGTATCTGTACCCCAAAAAGAATAACCGGTATACCAAGAACTAGTCCATTCCCATCCATTTATATATTGAAAAAGACCTAAAACAAACCCAATTAACAATGCAATATAAGAAATTACGCATAAC
The DNA here is from genome assembly GCF_900086725.1 of Bariatricus massiliensis. GTDB lineage: Bacteria > Bacillota > Clostridia > Lachnospirales > Lachnospiraceae > Allocoprococcus > Allocoprococcus massiliensis. Next base: position 878,273 of record NZ_LT574836.1, read on the forward strand.
TTATTTAAGAATTGGTTTATAGAATCATCCTTCATTTCAATTGATGCCAATAAAAGACAAGTAACTATTGGAATATACACATCCCGGAATGTCATTAAAAAACTATTTGTTGAATATGATGTGAATACATTTAGAGCAAATATAAATGTAAAATAAATTATCACTATGAACCCATATAAGCTAAAACGTTTTTTCTTCAATATACATAAAAAACATATCCCTCCTAATATTAGCTCTGGTATATATGTTTTAATTTGAAACAAAATACTATTTCCAAATGTAATTTTGATAATAATGCCATAAAAGAAAACAGATATAAAGTATAATAAAATTAAATTAAGTATTTGTTTATCTATATCTTTGTTTGTTAAGCGCATTATTTATTACCCTCAGTTTTTTCTAAATAATAATTTGAAAAGTTCTTCCCAATTTCCCGCGAAAGGAGAACTGGGTATCTTTAGTTCATTGAAACTTAGTTTTCCATGCTCCATAACTATTTTCATCTTATCTGCCAAACTTATTGCATCATCAGGTTCAACAAATTCTACTTTGCTATAATTTCCAATTGTTTCATACGCATATGCTAAGTCTGAAACAATTATAGGTTTACCCGTTTTTTTGAATTCAATTATAGGCATGCCCCATGTTTCTAATTTTGACATAAAGATAAGACAATTAGCTTTTCCATACAAGTCATACAGGTCTTCTCTTTTTAGCAATCCAGTAAAACATATATTAAAATTATCTTTATATTTATCTACTAATTCTTTTGAGTAGGCGTTTTCAGTACCATCCAATGTAATATAAACTCTAAAGTCATTTATACCAGATTTCACCAATAATTTAGTTGCTTCACACAAAACCTCGAAATTTTTATAATATCTCGGAAAAGATGGATAAACAAATATACATTTATTTTTATCCGACTTATCATTAATTTCACTCACTTCCGGTATAGAAGGCCTTGCTACAATTACATTATTTATTTTAAACATTTTAAGAAATTCTTGTCGAATCCAATCTTGCTGCACAATAACTGCTGCATTCTTCTTGATATTAATTTTATACAAATACTTATAAAATTTGGAAAACAAATAATACTTCCAACCATATTTTGCCTCGCTCAACCTCATTCTATTAAATGGACTGGGATTATGGCAATACACATATTGCCTTTGTGCAACTACATTTGGCGTTATATCGTGAAGTGAAATCCAAATATATACATTAATTGTTTTTGAGAACTTTTTAAAATAAAAGTATTCATAATAAACTCTCTTCAACCAACTTTTTTTTGAATCTGGAAATTCAACTAATCGTATTTTACTCATATATCTATCAAAAATCTCTTTTTTTCCTACTAAAGCAATAATTTCATAAGACTCCGTATATCCTAAATCAATAAGATAATCTAAACAATCATAATATACAGATAAAGCGCCACCATCAATTAAATTTATTCCTGATAAAACAACTACCGGTCTAGTACTAATTTTATTCATTTCTGCTCCATTGTTCTAATTTGATATCATAATGTTTTACAACTCTTCCAGGTGCGCCAACAATTACCGAATAATCTGGGAACACTCCTTTTACAACCGAATTTGCTCCGACTATACATTGTTTTCCCAATTTGGTGCCTGCTTGGATAACCGCACCGTATCCAATAAAACATCCATCACCAATTTCAGTTTCATTTTCAATTAAAGGTTGATCAAGGATATGCTGTCCTATTTGTTGATATGCATGATCACAATTTGTAATCAAAACATTACCTGAAATGGTAACATCTGATCCAATGTGCAAGTTGTTATTATACGAAACAATGTGAAAATTTTGACCTATAGATACATTATTACCAATTGTAATATATGAATTATCATTAACTATTTCAACTCTCAACCCCGGATATATTCTACATTTTTGTCCTAGCTTTAAATTTCTGGGATGTGAAATTAAAATTGGTTTTCCTATATAAGAAAGCCTATCAACTTTACCTAATTTGTATTTATAGAGTAATGCTCTAATCCCCCAAAAATATTTTGCTATATTCATATCACTTATCCCCTTCTAGAAGTACACTTAACCAACTTCTTAGTGAATATTTTATGTATATATCATTTGATATTTCCTGATAATGTTTGGTAAAAAACGGCGATTCTAAGTTAAACTTCCCATCATATATATATATATTCTCTTCCTTATAAAAATCGTAATTGATAACATCAGCATTTGTAGTTATAATTTTCTTTTTAGCACCTAAACATTCCAAAACACGAATGGTTAAACCTGTTTGTCCTGCTTGAGCAGAATCAAGAACACATCTGGACTCAGATAATAACTGAATCATCTTTTCCTCATTAATCGGTGTATAATTAAACTCTGAATACGATGCATTTTTCAATTCAGGGTTAATCAATTTCCGATAAAAATACACCAACCTTGAAGGAAAAAAGAAATATATAAATTGCCTGTTGTAAACACATTCTAATTTTTGGGCCATTTCTTTAACAAATTTGTACTTTTGAGGATGTGCCGTACCCACAAACATTAAATCATATTTAAAATTATCATTCGCCTTTTCACCAATTTGTTCATATTTTCTACAATAAAATAATGGTAAAAAATTAATATCACTGTTATTTTTTACATCTTCACTATCAAATGAATAGCATCTATCAAAGTATTGTTGCAATGATTCTATATAGCTAAAATTTCTCACAGAATCCCATTGATATAAAATAAATTCTGCTTGACTTTGCTTATTTTTCAATTCTATAATCATTTCTTCTGTAAATGATAAAGATTGTCCTGAAATAACTATTACTTTTTCATACTTCTTAGTAGATATAGTTCGCATAATAGTCTGGAAATAATTTTTTATCATATGATCAATCAAATTTCTCTTTATTCTAATAATCGCTTTTACCAAACTGTTTGTACTTGGCCTATCATCAAACCAGTCAACCTCATGCCCCATTTTCCTTAATTCATTGCATATTTGAACTGGATAATCAAAAAAATTGGGTGTAAATAAGAGTATTTTCATTTTTCATTCACCTATTTATTCTTTCTCACAAACATTCCAGTACTTTCCATTTCAGTGAGTGATTTTTCATATCCTGATGTATCTTTCTCTTCTTCCTCGACCCATCTACAAAAATCTTTCAATCCTTCTTCCAATGATATACAACATCTAAAACCTAAAAGTTTTTCTGATTTTGTCACATCTGCAATATTATTGGCAATATCTCCAATTCGAAAATCACCTGTAATGTTTAATTTACTATTGCTTTTATAAGCCTTTTTCAAATATCTTGCTATCTCTAGCACACTAGTAGATTTTCCGCTCCCTAAATTTATTATCTGTGAGTTACTTTCATCACAAAAAATAGATTTCACTACCCCTGCTGCTACATCTTTAACATTAATAAAATCTCTTGTTTCCTTACCATCTTCAAATATATTAATGTCTCTATTCTCTAATAATAGAGAAGAAAAAATGGATAAAATACCTGTATATGGATTTTTTAATGACTGTCCTACTCCATATACATTTTGAAATCTAAAAATAGTATATTCTATTCCAAGCGACGGGCACATTGTTTGTAACATTGTTTCTTGAGCAAACTTTGTAAAAGCGTATAATGAATTTGGTTGAATTTTACTATCCTCTGAAGTTTCCACTGCCTTAGCCTTTGCCCCACAAACATTACAATACATAGTAAAATCACCGGCAAGCATTTTCTGTTTTATTCTAGAACTTGGATATATTACCCCACATTTAGGACATTCATATTTCCCCTCACCATAAACCGCTCTGGAAGAAGCTAATATAACCTTTTTTACATTGTTTTTTTCTCCTAATGAAGAAATCGCTTGCAAAATATTAGAAGTCCCCATTATATTTACTTCGTTATACTGATTTATCCGATACATGGACTGTCCTGTACCAGTTTCTGCTGCCAAATGAATGATAATGTCTTTTCCAATAATAGCCTTCTGAAGAAGAGAATAATCCCGAACATCACCTTTTATAAAATCACATTTATTTTCTATGGATTTGTATAGATATGAGGTACGCCAGTTATTTCCATGAATTTGTTCTATCATTGCATCATATACCGTTACTTCAAATTCCTTGTCCTCATACAATTGTTTTACTATTTCTGCACCTATAAATCCACAACCGCCTGTAATTAATATTTTTTTCATTTTTTCTCCTAGTTTTGATAGCATAATCAACAACCATATTCATTATCAAAAAGAATTTTCTGAATTTTATTACAATTCCCCCATACAGCTATGGAATCATATTCCCTATCGGGATACACCCCATATTCAAGTTTTATCGAATAACCATTCTCAGCAATAAAACGCTCAACTCTATCCGAAAGCTTTTCTGGCTTTCCTGAACAAATATTTATAATACCAGTAATCTTTTTCTGCCCCACCGTAGCTGCAACTTGCGAACAGAAATCATCATAATCTAAAAAATCGTATTGGTTTTGACCAGTAGTGAAAGGAAATTTTTTCTTTCCTTCTAACTGAGCAGTAGTAATTTTAGAAAAAATTGAACTTCCAAATTTGGAATTCCCGACTATATAGTATCCTCGCAACCACTGAAAAATGCATTGATTTTGATTAGCTAATAACTGTACGATATTTCTAAGTGCATCTTTAGCAATTCCATACATATTCATAGGACGACATGGAGTGTTTTCATCAATACTCCCCTCATAATAACCAATTTCATGCATACTGCCCATTACTGCAATTTGTTTTAATCCAGTTTTCATCATACTATTTAACAATTTATAATGTTTTGGTAAATCTTCAATATGTGCATCAGAATTATGTACAAACCCATCCCTCCATGCTAAATGAAGCATCACATCTGGTTCATCAAAATACGAATAGGGATTAACAATATCATACAAATTACAATCTATCCTTTTTGCTCTTTTATCAACAAGGGGTGTTTGTAAATCCGTTGCAATAACACTATGACCATTATCCAATATCCTTTTCACTATCCCTTGTCCCAAATATCCATTTGCTCCTGTTACTAAAATTTTCATGTTTTCTCTCCACTACACTTATATTTATAACTTATCTAATTATTAAATTTCTGGTGAATCATTTTTCAATTGACTTCACCAGAAATTCACTAATTTTCACATTGATCCTTCCTTCCCCAGCACAACCCCCACCGTCTTCAGAAGAATCTTCATATCCTGTCCAATACTCCACTTCTTAATATACTCAGTATCCAGTCTAACAACTTCCTCAAAATCTGTAATCTTGCTCCTGCCGCTGACCTGCCACAAACCAGTAAGCCCCGGTTTAATCGCAAGTCTCGTCCGATGATGTAAATCATACTTCTCCCACTCATCTACAGTCGGAGGGCGTGTCCCAACAAGACTCATATCGCCCTTTAAGACATTCCAAAACTGCGGAAATTCATCCAATGAATAGTCCCGGATAAAATTACCAATTCCTTTTATAATTCTCGGATCATCATCCATTTTGAACATCATGCCATCTTTGATATTATTCTGAGCCATCAATTCCTTTTTCCGCTCTTCGGCATCCATATACATACTACGGAATTTACAAATTTTAAATTTCCGTCCATTCTTTCCAACCCGCCATTGTTTAAAGAAAATTGGGCCCGGCGACTTTATGTAAATAATCGGAGCTACAACAATAAAGATAAGCCCTGTGAGTATCAGTCCTACGATACCACCGGCAATATCCATTGCCCGTTTAAAAAATACCTGCTTGGCAGTAGCCATATTGACACTGCTGGACAGCACCGTATAACCTTCAATTTTTTCAACCACTTGATTCGCCAAATCTTCGCCCAGCCTTGCCAGCTTCAAATGAACCGTAATTCCCATCACAGTACATTTACTGTACAAATCGTCCGGGAATGGAACTTCCATAGGAATACTGAATAGTACTTCGTCCACCCAGTTAGAACGTATAAAATCAAGAATGTGCACCTGATTGCCGGTGACTTCGACGCCTCTATACTGCTCTAGCGCTGCATCTTGCCCTTCCTTCCAGTCAACAACAGCCGCTCCTACAATGTGAAATTCACTATAAGGATTGTTCAGAAAATTGTCGATAGCATCCTTATAATTATCCTTGGATGTGACAAGCACCATTGCTCTTTTGCCAGAAGCAGGACCCTTATGACGTTTTAACCAGTGTTTCAACAAAATCCGTCCCAAATATAATAACACAACTGCAATAAAAGGGAAATACCCCATCGCTAATCTTGAAACTTCTTCTGATGATTTTATAGCAAACAAATAGATAATAATTCCTGCCGTATTTAATGCCACATGTCTTACAGTATCTTTAAATTCTATCCAGTAGCCCCGCCGCAAAATGCCTCCATATCCTCCCATAAAAAAAAACCAGACACAAATCCAGCATTCCCAGCAAAACTGCCACACTACGATAAATCATACTGTGATAAGGAAACTCCAGACCATTCCGGAACATATAGGCAAGCGCAAACGCTACCTGTAGCAATATGAAATCCAACAACATAAAATCCCAGTGTTTCAACCAACTGGATGTAGTTTTTCTGTACATTCTACCCCAACCCTCTTTTTGGTAACATTCATTTATAGTATTCATAAATAGACTCTATATTCTTATAGCCATATACTATATATAAATATATATCTATAAACACTTCTGACACTATACCACATATTGAGCCAAAAGTAAACATCTTGTTACCTTTTCGACATCCATTTCTTTTGCTTATTGGAAACAGTGCTACACCTAACGACACAGCTCAACAATCTTCGCCACAACTTCTTCAATCCCCATATCCGAACTGTCTACCAGCACCGCATCCTCGGCCTTCTTAAGCGGCGCGATTTCCCTGCTCATATCACGGGCATCTCTTTCCTCTATATCCCGGGCGATTTCATCATACTCACATGCAATCCCCTTCTCCAACAATTCCTTATACCTGCGCTTTGCCCGCGTTTCCACACTGGCAGTCAGATACACCTTCACATCTGCATCCGGCAGTACATGTGTCCCAATATCCCGTCCGTCCATAACAACATCTTTCTCACGGGCCAGATTTCTCTGAAGCTCCAGAAGCTTAGCTCTTACTTCCGGAATCCCTGAACTCATAGAAGCCATGCTTCCAACAGCCTCATCCCGAAGCATAGCCGTAATGTTCTCATTGTTCAAATAAATCTGCTGGCTTCCGTTCTCATATCCAATACTGACCTCTGCATCTTCGCACGCGCTGACAATCTTGTCCGTCTCCCCCGGCTTGATCCCCTTCTTCATAAAATGAATAGCAAGCCCCCTGTACATCGCCCCGGTATCTACATAAACAAATCCCTTTTCCTTGGCAACTAATTTCGCTATCGTACTTTTGCCGGCCCCGGACGGCCCATCTATCGCTATATTGTATCCCATATTTTCCCTACCTCCAAAAATAAATCTCTAATTACTCTGCTCCGCCTGCCGCCCTAGCTGCCGCAACCGCAGTGGACCATGCAATCTGCAGGTTGAATCCGCCTGTCAAGGCATCCAAGTCAAGTACCTCCCCTGCAAAATAAATACCTGACGTTACTTTCGATTCCATTGTAGAAGGATTGACCTCTTTAATCTTCACACCGCCCCGGGTGATAATCGCTTCCTTAAAATCCCGGAGTCCCGTAATCGTCATCTCGAAGTGCTTCATAACATACACAAAGTGCCGGCGCTCTTCCCTTGTAATTTCATGCACCTTTTTCTCCGAGTCGATACCGCTAAGCTCTATCATTACAGGAACTAATTTTGCCGGAAACAGTCCCCCGACCGCATTCTTGAACTGTTTGTTATGATTTGCCTCGAACTCCCTCAGTACACGCGCATCCAGCTGCTCTTCTGTGAGAGCCGGCTTCAAATCAATGACTAACCGCAGTTCTTTCCCTTTTTTCAATAATTTCCCTGCATAAGCGCTTGCACTCAGCATCAAGGGACCGCTTACACCGTAATGGGTAAACAGCATCTCTCCAAAATCGTTGTATACTTCTTTCTTCCCGTCATAAATCACTGCCGTTATGTTCCTTAAGGCCAGCCCCTGCAGCTCTGGCACAAACCACTCCTTCGTCTCCATAGGGACAAGGGAAGGCATCAAATCTGTTATGCCGTGTCCCACCGCTTTGGCAAAGCGATATCCGTCTCCGGTAGATCCTGTCGTCTGGTAAGACATCCCTCCCGTGGCGATGATGCACGCATCCCCAGCTACTCTTCTGCCATCATTAAGCAGCAGCTCCGAAAAATGCTTATTCTCTTCAATAACTTCCTTAACACCAGTCTGCAGATGAATCTTCACACCAAGCCTTCTCATCTCCTGCTCAAGTGTCTTGATTACATCCGAGGAGTGGTCGGACTGCGGGAATACTCTGTTCCCCCGCTCTATTTTAAGTTCAAGCCCTAGTTCTTCAAAAAAAGCAATCACGTCCTGATTCGAAAAACTATAAAAGCTGCTGTACATGAATTTTTCATTGCTGGCCATATTGGCAAAGAGCGTTTCCATATCACAGGCATTGGTAATATTGCATCGCCCCTTTCCTGTGATAAATAGCTTTTTCCCTAGCTTTTCATTTTTTTCAAACACATGTACCTCATGCCCGTCCCGCGCTGCAAATATAGAGGCGAACATTCCTGCCGCTCCGCCGCCGATAATTAATATCTTACTCATCTATCCGTCCTTTTCGTCATCCGCATATTTTAATTTCACCGTATCGTTTACCTGATTCAACTCGTCCCGAGAATACACCTGATATTCATCCCAGATATCCTCCAGTTTTTCCAGAGTCTCAATCACTTCATTCTGTTTCTTCATGCATAATGCTACCACCAATGCGTTAATGACACTGAGCGGCGCAACAAGCGAATCAACAATCGAAGCCATGTCGCTCCTTGCTATCAGATTGCAGGATGAATAAAGATTCATAGGAGAATGAACACTGTCGGTCAAGGTAATGACTTTCGCCTTCCGGTTGCTGGCAAATTCGAGAGCCTTCAAAGTCCTCATAGAGTAACGGGGAAAACTGATTCCCACAATGACATCATTTTCATCTATGCGAATCAGCTGCTCAAAAATTTCACTGGAGCTGTTCGTATGCACGCCCACCACATTATCGCATATCAAGTTCAGATAAAAAGTCAGAAAACTGGCAAGCGGAGCGCAGCTCCGGATTCCTACTACATAGACCTTTCTCGCGTTCAAAATGGTATCCACAGCCAAGTCAAAGGCCTGCTGGTCCGTGCTCTCAAGCGTCATTTTTATCTTTTCTATATCAGACTGCAGAACCGTCGCCAGAATCTCGCTCTGAGCAATCCGTCCATAAGCCACCTCCATTCTTTGAATGGAATTCAACTTCGTCCGCACCAGCTCTCCCAGTGCTTTTTGAAATTCCGGATACCCTTTATATCCCAGCTGAGAAGCAAACCGGACAACCGTCGATTCACTGACGCCCACGGCCTCCCCCAGCTTAGCTGCCGTCAAAAAAGCCGCCTTGTCATAGTTTTCACGAATATAATCGGTCAACCTCTTCTGCCCTTTACTCAGCTTTGCATATTTTTCATCTAATCTTGTCAATAACTCGTTCTTGGTGCTCATCATTACCTCCGGCCTCATTAAAATACCCCCAAGCGTCAGCCATTTGGCCAAGCACTTGGAGGTATGCTGCATGGTAAGTTTATTATAACAAAGGAACTTGGCTTTGTGAAGCTTTTTTCACAATTTTTCTTTATTTATCCGGATATAGTCCCGCAGCAATCAGGCCTTTCACTTCATTTACAACCAATTCTTTGTCTTCTTTATAGGTAACGCCGAACCATTTGTCTCTGGAAGTCAGAACCTTGACATTGACCTTGTCCTCCCGCAGAAGATTGCCGATAATTGTGGGGAGTAAATATTCTCCCTTTAAATCCTCTTCGCACTGTCCCGCAAGGAACTGTGCAAATCCGCTCTCCAGTATAGCAAAGAAATCCGGATGAAGCCCCCACATGTTCATAGAGACGGGAGAATCCACATCGATAGGGGTCTCACCTTCTTCTCCAATTACTGCCGCGCCTTCTGCTGTCTTAACAATATTATGAGTCTCTTCTATATCAGTAAGCATATGGTTTGCGTCAACTTTGCAAATTCCTCTTGTGACTCCGCCGTTCTTGCTCAAGGTATTTTTCAGCACAAACCCGACCATGCTGATATTAATCTTACCTTCTTCTGCCTGCACTGTCTTCGTCAGCTCTTTAAAAGCCTCTGTATAGGCTTCTTTTCCATAATAATCATCTGCGTTGATAACAAGAAACGGTTCTTTCACGACGTCTTTACAACATAGAATCGCCTGCCCCGTCCCCCAAGGCTTGGTACGCCCGGCAAATCTTGTCTTATAGGGTTCTGGAATATCATTTACTTCCTGAAACGCATACTCCACCTTCACTTTTTCTGCAATACGGTTTCCGATTATTTCCTTAAAATCCTTCTCTAAATCCCTGCGGATTACAAAAACTACTTTATCGAATCCGGCCTCCATAGCATCATATATGGAGTAGTCCATGATGATTTCTCCGTTAGGCCCTACTGGCTCCAGCTGCTTAATTCCGCCTCCGAACCGGCTGCCGATACCTGCCGCCATCACTACCAGTGCTGCTTTACTCATTCGTTCTTCCTCCCGTTACGTAAATTCATTTTGTAAACATATGTATTAATTATATCATGTCTTTCTTGAAAAAGTAAAGTTCTTAAAAAGAAACACAAAGCAGGCAGAGAAGCCACTCTCTGCCTGCATCAATTTACTTATTACTTTATACTGGATAATTTCCATTCTCTGTGTCTGCGATTGTGGCATCCACTTTTTTCTGCTGTGCTTCTCTGTATTTGAAGAAGTCCGTAGCAACCTGCGGGAACAGCGCATACGTAAGTACATCCTCATCCTGCTGTTTGTACTGCGCCATCTCGCTCTCCAGTGTCTCCATCTCATCCGGAATCAAATCGGCCGGACGGCATGTAATAATCTCGGGATTGTCGCCGAGTACCTTTTTCTTCACTTCTTCGTTAAACGGCTTCACAGTCGCACCATATTTTCCGCTCAAAACATCCTTCGTTTCCTTTGTGGCCATCTTGTAGCGCTCACCCATCAGGACGTTGAACACAGCCTGTGTTCCCACAATCTGTGAGGACGGTGTAACAAGCGGCGGCTCGCCCAGATCCTTACGCACTCTCGGGACCTCTTCCAGAACTTCATAGAATTTGTCTGCCGCTCCCTGCTCTTTCAGCTGGGACGTCAGGTTGGACAACATGCCGCCCGGTACCTGATAGAGCAGTGTCTTGATATTTACACCGAGGTTCTTCGGATTTAACAGACCGCTTTCCAGTGCTTCGTCACGAATCGGACGGAAATAATCGGCGATTTCTGCCAAAAGATTCTGGTCAAATCCTGTGTCATATGGGGTTCCTTTAAACGCTTCGACCATAACCTCTGTGGCCGGCTGGGAGGTGCCCAGCGCAAACGGGGAGATTGCGGTATCTATCACATCCACCCCGGCTTCAACCGCTTTCATGTAAGTCATAGAAGCAACGCCTGACGTATAGTGGGTATGCAGCTGAATCGGTAAATCTACCGCCTCTTTCAACGCGCCGATAAGCTCAGTTGCCTGATACGGAAGAAGCAGTCCTGCCATATCCTTGATACAGATGGAATTTGCGCCCATCTCCTGAATTTTCTTTGCAATATCTACCCAGTACTCCAACGTATAGGCATCACCCAAAGTATAGGACAATGCTACTTGAGCCTCGGCTTTCTCTTTATTTGCGGCCTTGACTGCAGTCTGCAGGTTGCGCAGGTCATTGAGACAGTCAAAAATACGGATGATATCGATCCCATTAGCCACGGATTTCTGTACAAAGTATTCCACAACATCGTCTCCGTAAGGCCGATATCCTAAGATATTCTGCCCACGGAAAAGCATCTGCAGTTTTGTGTTTTTGAATCCGTCACGGAATTTACGTAGTCTGTCCCATGGATCCTCATGCAGAAAACGGAGGGATGCGTCAAAGGTAGCGCCGCCCCAGCACTCTACAGAATGATATCCAACTTTGTCCATTTTATCAACGATAGGAAGCATCTGCTCTGTTGTCATTCGTGTTGCAATCAGGGACTGATGGGCATCACGCAGAACCGTTTCCATAATCTTAATCGGTTTTTTTTCTATTTCTGCCATTCTTTCTTCCTCCATATAAATTATGAGTCATTTTTTAGCTATTCAGCCTAATCTTGAACTTCTGTTGTTACATAACACCGAAAATCGCCATAAATGTTCCGGCTGCTACAGCAGTACCGATAACTCCGGCCACATTCGGTCCCATGGCATGCATGAGAAGGAAGTTCGTCGGGTCGGCTTCAGCGCCCACCTTCTGTGATACACGCGCGGCCATCGGCACAGCGGAAACTCCGGCCGAACCGATCAGCGGATTTACCTTGCCGCCGGTAGCGACACACATAATCTTGCCGAACAGCACACCGGCTGCGGTACCAAACATAAACGCAATCAGCCCCAACGCTACGATTTTCAATGTACTTACATTCAAAAATGCTTCTGCACTTGTGGTTGCCCCTACGGATGTCCCGAGCAGAATTACGACGATGTACATCATCGCATTGGACGCTGTCTCAGTCAGCTGCCGCACTACACCGGACTCTTTAAAGAGATTACCAAGCATCAGCATGCCCACAAGCGGAGCTGTAGTAGGAAGAATCATACACACTACTATTGTTACAATAATCGGGAAAAGAATCTTCTCAAGCTTTGTAACCGGCCGCAGCTGGGCCATCTTTATCTTTCGTTCCTTTTCAGTTGTAAGCAGTTTCATAATCGGCGGCTGTATAATCGGCACCAGCGACATATACGAGTAGGCCGCCACCGCAATGGGGCCGAGCAAGGCTGTCTGCTGCAGCTTTCCTGCAAGGAAGATGGATGTAGGTCCGTCAGCCCCGCCGATAATAGAGATAGCCGCTGCCGCTTTGTCGGAAAAGCCGAGAGCCATAGCTCCAAGATACGCGGCAAAAATACCAAACTGTGCTGCAGCCCCCAAAAGGAAACTCCTCGGGTTGGCTATCAGCGGCCCAAAATCAGTCATTGCTCCGACGCCCATGAAAATCAATGAGGGGAGAATGGCCCATTCATCCAGTTTAAAGAAATAATATAAGAGTCCGCCGGTTCCGTTTGCCGCGTCCTCAGCATGAAGCATGATGTCCGGATAAATATTAACCAGCAGCATACCAAATGCAATCGGCACTAACAGAAGCGGTTCAAACCCATGCCGTATGGCAAGATACAGGAAGCCACATGCAACCAAGATCATAACAAAGTTCCCCCATGTGAGGTTGAAAAATGCAGTCTGATGCACGAGGTTTCCCAAAGTCGTTGTAATATATTCCATGTTATAACCTCCTGTTACGTTAAATGGATGCTGCTATTTAGTTCAATGTCGCCAACACTGCGCCGCCTTCTACCATATCGCCGACTGCCACATCAATACTTGCAACGGTTCCATCTTCCGGAGCTACAACTGGGATTTCCATTTTCATTGCTTCTACAATGACAACAGTATCACCTTTCGATAATTTTTGTCCTACGCTGGCTTCAATCTTAAATACTTTCCCTGCAGCGCCGGCTTCTACCTTAATGCTTCCGGCTCCGGCTGATTTAGGTGCCGCCTTTGGTGCTGCTTTCGGTGCCGCTTTTGGTGCACTGGCTGGTGCGCTCACCGGTGCTGCTCCAGCGCCGTTTTCTTCTACTGTCACATCATATACGTTTCCATTCACTGTAATTGTATAATTTTTCATTTTAAATATCCTCCTGAATTTGAAAATTTATGCATTCCATTTGTTAGATTTTCTTCTCTTTACAGAACGTACCACAAACCCATCTGTGCTGGTTCCTTCATACGCAGCAATTGCCGCCGCGATAACAGCGACCAGCTCAATATCGTCAACTGACTCTTCCACCACTTCAGCGGAAACAGCCGGCCCGGCATCTACCTGTGCCACTTCTGCATTTTTCTGCCTGCCTGATTTATCAAACAAGACGGGAATGTATTTCATCAGGGAAATGATAATGCTCATGAAAATCAATACCACAAATACAGTTCCCATACCAATCAAGGTATTCATTCCTGCTTTTCCCAGAATTTCACTGGGCCCATAATGCGCGTTAATACTGAATGACTCCAGCTTAAGTTTTTCATCAAATGAGAACTCAAGACTTGCCGACCTGTCAGCAAATTCAGCCTCAGTTGATGCAACCACCCCTGTGCTGCTCTCCTTAAATGAAAAATCACCGTGGTCTATATATGCACCGCACTCTTCCAGTGAAGCCTGCCATGCCGCCAATGCCGTCGTAAAAGCATCTGCGTCCATTTTCACGCCTGTCTGACTCTCAAACTGCGCCATCAGGTAGCCCTGATTCCAGTCAGACATACTGTCCACCTGTTCTTCAGTTATGGAGCCATTTTCTACAATTGCAAAAACCTGCTCACATGCAGTCTCCAGAGTGTCCTTATCGTATTTCACCGATTCTTTGCCGCTGCATCCGGTAAAGCTCAGCGCTAGTGCAATGGCACAGACTAATAAACTGATTCTTTTCTTCACTTCGCTTCACCTCGCTAAACTGTTCCGTGTTTTTTAGAAGGACGTTCCTCCCTTTTTGTGAACAACATTTCAAATGCTCCGATAAGATATTTTCTTGTCTCAGAAGCTTCAATAATCGCGTCCACATATCCTCTTCTAGCAGCGGAGAGCGGACTCTCCTGCATTTCTTTATATGATGCAGCCTTTTCTTTTAATGTTGCCGCATCTGCTCCAGCATACATGATTTTCGCTGCCATGTCCGCGTCCATCATACCGATTTCTGCCGTCGGCCATGCATATACCATGTCCGCACCGATCGACTTACTGTTCATCGCAACATAAGCGCTGCCGTATGCTTTGCCCACAATCACATTTACTTTAGGAACAGTTGCATCTGCAAAGGCATAAGTAAGTCTGGCCATCTCTCTTGCCATATTCTTCTCCGCACATTTGGACGCTTCCAATCCATTTACATTAGTTAAAGTAAGTACTGGTATTCCAAAAGCATCACAGAATTGAACGAAACCTGCCGCTTTAATACATCCTTTAACGGACAGAGAGCCATCAAAGGATTCTGCTTCTTTTCCTTCTTCATCATATACTTTTGTCCGGTTCGCTACTGCACCCACAGTCATGCCATTCAGGCGTATGAAACCGGTCACCATGTCTTTTGCATATTCTTTTTTCGTTTCAAAGAAACTGTTGTTGTCTGAAATCATTGAGAGGGCAATTGATGTATCCTCAACAGCGTTTGCTAAATCTGCGCAGACTCTGTTCAAATCATCTGTACATTCTTCATAAGAATCATTATCCTCATTGTTCGCCGGAAGCATGCATACCAAGGAGCGGATTTGCTCCAGAATCTCTTCCTCTGTGCCGACACCATCTACGAGTCCGCTGTTGGCGCTCTGGAATTCTGCCGAAGATGTATCACATTTTTTGATATCGTTGCCCGGAATTGCATTCGGAGAATTCAAGAATAACTTAGCCTTTGAACTTTCCATGAAAGCAAAATCTGCGATAGCTGGAACTAAAGCAAGTCCACCTCCGCATGTACCAAAGATTGCGGTGATCTGGGGAATCACACCGGAAGCCAAGGTTTGTTTAAGGTAAAGGCCGCCAAATCCTGCCAATGCGTCCGTAGCTTCCTGAAGCCTAAGACCTGCACAGTCCACAAGACCGATTACCGGGGCGCCCATTTTCATTGCCATGTCGTAAATAGCGGCGATTTTTTTTGCATGCATCTCGCCAACCGCTCCGCCCAAAACGGATGCGTCCTGACTGTACACGTATACAAGGTTACCGTCAATGACTCCGTAACCCGTGATAACGCCGTCTGCCGGAGTTTCTTTCTCCTGCATGCCGAAATCTGTGGCTCTGGCTGTCACCGCGCCTCCGATTTCAACAAAACTGCCCGCATCAAGTAAAGTGGCAATTCTTATACTTGCCGGGTTTGCTGCTGTTGTGTTACTCATAAATCTAGCCCTCCATTTTCTATATTTTATAAGTTAAACCAAATTTTCTGCCGATTATATTATACTTATATTTAGAAAAAACTGCAACTGTTTTTCATAATATTTGTTAATTATTTCACAGCACTTTTATATCTTAATAAATTAATTTTTCCATAATAATTTGTGAAATTTCCATAAATTTAGTTGTTTTTTTTGTGCAATATATCATTTTGAATTTTTGTCACAATTATAACATTGTACTTTAGTCTATTTTGTGCTAGAATAAATCTCACGGGGATTAATATCACAAGAAGGAGGTTTTTCTGATGATGCAGTCGGACTGGTATAGTAAAACGTCTGACATGGCATGAATAATCAATGAAAGATAATGGGTAAACTTTCTTGATTACATATTGTTATGAGTGCGGATCAGTTGGTATGTCAGTAATAAATCTTTGCAGTCTTGATATTGTACAGATTCATATCATTATTTATCAAGGCAGATTTTGGGGATTATTGTTCATGCCAAGTTTATGGCAGCACATTATTAAAATTCGTTTACTACAACTAAATATCAGCCTGACAATAACTCAGCTTTTCAACCAATCTTGATATATCCCTGAGAGAGATGGTTGGTAAACCAAAAGAAAAAAACTTATTGGAGGGTAATTTTTATGGAACAGGCAAAAAAGAGAAAATATCCTATCGGTTTTTATGTCTGCTGTATCGCATATACGTTTGAACGTTTTGCATACTACGGATCAAAACCACTTTTGCTTCTCTTCTTAACAAAGTCAATTGAAGAAGGCGGTCTCGGAATTGACGCAGTAACAGCAGCACCTATTGCTGCACTTTTAGTATCACTTACATATATCGCACCTATCTTTGGTGGATATATTTGCGACCGTTGGATTGGAGCCCGTTTTGCAGTATCCGCTGGATGTCTGATTATGGGACTTGGTTACTTTATCGGCTGGAAATCAACCAGTATCCCGATGGTTTATGCGATGATTATCATTATTTCTATTGGTACAGCATTCTTCAAAGGTAATCTGGCTGCTATTATCGGTCGTATGTTCGACGATCAGGATTTACTGGACTCTGCTTTCTCAGTACAGTATTCTTTCGTTAACATTGGTTCCTTCTTTGGTTCTATGATTTGTGCTACACTTTACATGACCACATTCAAACAGGGTCAGGCACTTGGTTTCCGTCAGGTATTCTTCCTGTGCGGTGTACTTGTAATTATCGGTGGTATCTTATTTACTTTAAGCTACGGCTTACTGCAAGGACAGGGTATCAAACCGTTTAAGTACTTAACAGATACTCAGGGTAACGTAATCGGCGAAGAGAAGAAAGAGAAGAAAGAGAAATCTACAGCTCCTCTTACAAAACAGGAAAAGAAAGGTGTTTGGGCTATCATCCTTGTATCCTTCATTTCCATCATCTTCTGGCTGGCTTACTATCAGCAGGATTTGGCTTTAACATTGTATTTGGAAGACTTTATCAACAGAGATATCGGTTCCTTTACACTGTCTCCTGCTCACTTGACAACTACATGGAACGGTCTGTTATGTATCTTCCTCAGTCTTGCAGCTGCTAAGCTTTGGGCAAAACTCGCTAAGAGACCTCAGGGCGACATGACAATGTTCCACAAGATCACACTTGCTTTCGTATTCCTTGGATTAGCTTATGTAATGTTAATTATTACAGAGGTTATGAGAGGTGTCGGCGCTCCTGATACAGTTAAAGGAAGCGTATGGCCAATCTTTATCTTCGGTATCTTACTTACAATCGGTGAGATTTGCTTCTCTCCACTTGGAAACTCTTTCGTAAGTAAGTTTGCTCCGAAAAAATACTTATCACTTTTGATGGGTGTTTGGACATTTGCTACATTCTGTGCTTCACAGATCAACGGACAGACAATGAAAGTTGTTGCTAAGCTTGGTAACTTCACAATCTTTGTTACTTTCGCTATCGTTGCTTTCGTTTGTGCAGTAGCTATGTACTTCCTGAGCAAGCCTCTCAACAAACTTGTTGAAGAAAAAGATAACACAAAATAATTCTTATCTGTTATAATTAAATACAAAGGTTTACCACGCAAAAGGCTGATGATTTGATAATCATCAGCCTTTATTCTTTTAGTTAATTTGAACTATGGTTTGAACTCCGGTATAGAATGTGGTACAATATACATAGAAAGTTTTTCCTGCAGGCATTATAAATTGTAGGAACTTTACAAATTAATCAATACACATTGAAGGAGGTTTTTGAAATGACTGTTGTAGCTGAAAGAGTTGCAAAACTTCGCTCTTTGATGGCAGAAAAAGGAATTGACGCTTATGTCGTACCTACTGCTGATTTCCATCAGAGTGAATATGTTGGGGAACATTTCAAAGCAAGAAAATTTATTACAGGATTCAGTGGTTCTTACGGAACAGCTGTAATCGCAAAAGATGATGCCGGACTTTGGACAGACGGCCGCTATTTCTTTCAGGCTGAAAATGAATTAAAAGGAAGCGGAATCCGTTTAATGAAGATGTTTGTAGGTGATACACCATCTGTTACAGAATATTTGGCAGACACTATCCCGGAGGGTGGAAAAGTTGCATTTGACGGACGTGTTCTCTCCATGGGCGAAGGTCAGGAATATGAAGAAGCGCTTGCTGCCAAAAATATTGCCATAGATTTTTCCGAAGATTTGATCGATCAGATTTGGGAAGACAGACCAGCGCTTTCCGATAAGCCAGCGTTTTTCCTCGAAGAAAAGTACTCTGGTGAAAGCACTGCTTCCAAGTTAAACCGTGTCCGTGAGGTCATGAAAGAAAACGGCGCAACAGTACATATTATCGCTTCACTTGATGATGTTTGCTGGCTGCTTAATGTTCGTGGTGATGATATTGATTTCTTCCCACTGCTTCTCTCCTATGCAATCGTAAAGATGGACGGTGTAGAATTGTATGTGGATGATACTAAGCTCAATGACCAGATTCACGAAGAACTGGCTAAAAATAACGTAACTATCCATCCGTACAACGATATTTATGAGGATATCAAGAAGCTTTGCTCATGTGAGACTGCTTTGATCGACCCTATGAAAATGAATTACGCGCTCTACAAAAACATTCCATGCAGCACTGTAGAAGCCGCTAATCCTACTATCTTGATGAAAGCCATGAAGAATCCGGTTGAGCTGGAAAACATCCGCAAAGCTCACATCAAGGATGGTGTAGCAATCACCAAATTCATGCACTGGGTAAAAACTCGTTATGATAAAGAAACTATCACCGAGCTCAGTTCAGCTGACAAGTTAACAAGCCTGCGTAAAGAGCAGGAAGGCTACATTCGTGACAGCTTCGAACCATTGTGCGCATACAAAGATCACGCTGCGATGATGCATTACTCACCCTGCGAAGAATCCGATGTAAAGTTGGAAGCAGGAGCATTTTTCTTGAACGATACAGGCGGCGGTTACTACGAAGGATCTACCGATATCACAAGAACATTCGTACTCGGCTCAGTTGACGACCAGATGAAGAAATACTTTACAGCTGTTGTACGAGCGATGATGAATCTGTCCCGTGCAAAATTCCTTTATGGATGCTACGGTTACAATCTCGACGTTTTAGCCAGAGGGCCTATTTGGGATTTAGATCTCGATTTCCAATGCGGTACAGGCCACGGCGTAGGTTATCTTGCAAACGTTCACGAACCGCCTACAGGTTTCAGATGGTACGTTGTCCCAAGTAAGAACGAACATCATCAGTTAGAAGAAGGCATGGTAATCACAGATGAACCAGGTATTTACGAAGACGGCCAGTTCGGTATCCGTATCGAAAACGAATTCATCGTACAAAAAGGCGTCCAGAACAAATACGGCCAGTTCATGCATTTCGAAACAATCACATTCGCTCCAATCGATTTGGACGGAATCGACCCAGAAGAAATGAGCAAGACCGAAAGAGAATGGCTCAATAATTACCACAAAGATGTATATGAAAAGATTTCTCCATACTTAAATGATGAAGAAAAAGAATGGCTTAAAGGATACACTAGAGCAATCTAGTAGTATTGGGGACAGGTCCCAACGCGTTGGGACCTGTCCCCTTCTACAATTCTTTTAATATTCTGATAATTTCATTTTTTGAAATTTCTACTTTTGAATTGACAAATTCTATGAATTCTTTTCTGAGTGCCGGTGTATGAATCAGCATATGCCCAGACTCGATATTTTGCATTTTTATAAACACCCTTATATAATATTTAACAACTTCAACTTTTTGTATTTTCATATCTTCTTCCAAATCCATAATAATCGCGTTCTTCCGCCGCTCTGCCAGCGTTTTATTTCTACTCATTATTCCAAATTTCTTATTGTACATCAGCATGGCTCTTCGATGTATAATATCACACTGCTGGTTGATATACTCTAATTTACTGCTATACGGGTACTCTCCTTTTTTCACAACAATCCCCGCTTTCACCGGGTTATCATGAATATACAAAAAACATGTCCAGAAATATATCTCGTCTTCTACAGGCTCACTTTTATATCTACCTTGAAAAACATGTCCGACTCTATCCCTGTTAAAATTGTAATAAAGAGCATACGTTGTCTCAATTTCTTTCATGAATTTGGAAACATACTCCAAATCCCCTCTCAGAAGAAAATGTGCATGATTCAACATGATACAATAGGCATATACCTCTACCTTCTCCCCAGTTCTTATCTCACTTTCTTCTATGATACGCATAAATTTTCTTTTGTCTCTATGCGTCTTAAACACCGTCTCCTTATTATTTCCTCTAATCATAACATGGTACATTTTAGTCGCACTTACACTACGACCGGTCCTTGGCATCAGCATCACACTCCTCTACTCTATATTGGATAAACTAGGTAATTTTTAGGATAAATAAGAAACACGAATCGTCAGATTATTTTCAGAATTGTAGTCAGGGACGGGTCCCAACGCGTTGGGACCTGTCCCCTTTGACCCTTTGATTTTTTACATAAACATATTTGTAGTACCTACATAACGAATTCCGTCTTCAAAAACTCGTTTCCCGCCCAAGGTTACTAATTTGACGTGATTTAGTCTGGTGATATCTTTGCTCAAATCTCCTTCGACCACAAGAATATCTGCATCCAGTCCTTCTTCCACTAGGCCTCTTTCCTTTTCGAAACCAAGCACTTTTGCAGGGTTGGATGTAGCTGTCTGGATTGCCTGTACAGGGGTTATTCCATATTCTACCATATACTGCAGCTCTCTGGGAAGGGGTAACAGTGGAGAACCGTAGACAACCATATCGGTACCTGCCAATACAGTCACACCAGTATCATAGAATTTCTTAAAATTATCACGATACGCCTTGTAGGCAGGTTCAAAATATTCCCAATTAGCCATTTCCTTCTGCATAACTGGGTCATTCAATGGTTTGCCAGCACATTCCTCCATATTCTTTTTTGTAACATCGTATAAATATGTATACGCCATAATGGTCGGTGTCCAAGCCAGCCCTTTTTCTGCCATCTGCTGTACTTGCTCGTAAGTTAAAAATGTACCATGTTCAATTGTATCAAATCCGGCATCAATACTCATCTGAATCCCCGGTTGCGTGCCTGCGTGAATTCCGCATTTAATGCCTCTTCGGTGACATTCGTCAACAGCCGCATCCAATTCCTCCTGCGTATATTCCGGAATATGACTGCGATGTGTCGTCAAAATCTTAATCCATTCCGCCCCGTCCCGGATCTGTCTGCGGATTTCCTTACGAATCTCCCACGGACCGTCAACCTGTGCGATATCGTCATCCCACCCATGGCCGCCAGTCATACACATTCCATTGTCCACATGTGTGATTCTCGGTACGGTCACAAATCCTTTGTCTGCAGCCATTTTTATAGTAGCGCAGAGCTTCCGAGCTGATGTCATATCCCGCATACTAGTGATTCCACGCTCAAATCCCGCCTGTGCATGCTGCAAGGCAAATAATGTGATAAGCTGATCATTATAATTAAAACTGTCCGGCTGTGAAAACCAGTATCCGAGGTGAACATGCATGTCACACAATCCCGGAAGAATAGTGGCGTCACCATAATCTTTCACCTCTTCTTCCGGAAATTCTCTCACCAGCACTTCCCTATCCCCTACTTTTTTAATCTTTCCATCCTCACCGGTCACAACTGCCTTGCCTTCAAGAACTGTCTTACCGTCTCCTGTTATCAAGTATTTTGCACAAATAATCATAGTCATTTCCCCCTTTGGAATTTTGTACCTTTTCTAGACTAAAGTATAGCATTTTTAGGAAAGAATATCCACCGGTTTTTGTTAATAATTAATCAAAAAACAACGTTGGGGACAGGTCCCAACGCGTTCGGACCTGTCCCCATCGCACTTATCGTATTATTTTTGATTCCTGAATTGTACTGGAGTCATATTATACGCTTTTTTGAAGAGTCTGTTAAAATGTTCTACGTTTTGATAGCCGACCGACAATGCGATATTTTCTACGGTCATGCTGCTGCTTTTCAGCAGTGCTCTTGCTTTTTTCATACGGACTTTTTTTACAATATCGCCGAAAGTCATCCCTGATTTTTCTTTGATATACTTGGACAAGTATGGTTTAGAGAGGAAGAACTTTTCAGACAAATCATCGAGGGATACATCCAGATAATTAGCCTGAATGTAATTCATAATCTCAATGAGACGTTCGTCCTTAACCTCGTCTACGTTTTCAATCTCTTCTATCTTGTTGACCGCCACGCACAGTGCCTCGATAGAAGCGCGGATTATGTCGGCATCGATTCCTACGCCCCAGTAGCTCTTACCGTTGCAGATAACCCCAACGTAAGCACATGCTTTGGAGGAGGAGCCTCTGGTCAGGGAATGCTCTTCATAGAAAGTGAGTTCATAGCTGATATTGAAATACTGTTTAATGGCATTGCTCACTGCGTCCAGACGTCCATTGCCTGATGCGGTAATCACCCGTTTTGCATTGCCATGGGAAAGTGTGGCGGACGCCATGATTCCGTCGTCCTGTTTAAAGTGGCACTCATCAACCGTAAATACACCCTTCTTATTCACATAGTTGTCTTCGAAAATATGATATACCCACTCCGGTGTCAGCTCCTTATGAGCCTTGTCAGAAACGTCTTTGACAAGATATCCCACTTCCTCACGCATCTTCTCCGGAAGGCTGATTCCGTAGCTCTGCTTCAATATGTAATTCACGCCGCCCTTGCCGGACTGGCTGTTAATACGGATGACATCCTTGTCATACGTCCTTCCCACATCCTTGGGATCAATTGGAAGATAAGGCACCGTCCACTTATCACATTGCCTTTCCTCCCTCCACGCCATGCCTTTGGCAATTGCATCCTGATGGGAGCCGGAAAATGCCGTAAAGACCAAATCACCGGCATATGGCTGGCGCTCGTTTACGTGCATCCTTGTAAGGCGCTCATACGTCTGCCGAATCTGCATCATATTAGAAAAATCCAATTTCGGGTCGACCCCATGAGAAAACATATTCATTGCCAATGTGATAATATCCACATTGCCGGTACGCTCTCCATTGCCGAACAGCGTCCCCTCAATCCGCTCTGCACCTGCCAATATTCCCAATTCGGCTGTGGCCACCCCGCTCCCCCTGTCATTATGAGGATGCAGACAAAGCACTACTCCATCTCTATAGTTTAATTCCTTATCAATATATTCCACCTGACTCGCAAATACATGAGGCATCGCATTTTCCACCGTGGTAGGTATATTAATGATCGCCTTCCTATCCGGAGTAGGTTTCCATACATCCAGAACCGCGTTGCAGACATCCACCGCGTAGTCCACCTCAGTTCCCGGGAAACTTTCCGGACTGTATTGGAATGTAAAATTGCCGTCCGTCTCATCCGCCAGCTTCTTTAAAAGCTCGGCCCCGGCCACGGCAATCTCTTTAATCTCCTCTTTACTCTTTCTAAACACTTGCTCACGCTGCGCCACAGAGGTTGAGTTGTAAAGATGGACAACCGCGTGGGGCGCCCCCTCCACCGCCTCAAAGGTCTTCTTAATAATATGCTCCCTAGCCTGAGTGAGCACCTGCACCGTCACGTCATCCGGTATCATATTCTTTTCAATCAACGTTCTCATAAAACGGTATTCCGTCTCGGACGCTGCCGGAAATCCCACCTCGATTTCCTTGAAGCCCACATCCACAAGCAGCTGGAAAAATTCCAGTTTTTCCTCCAGACTCATAGGCTCGATCAACGCCTGATTACCGTCCCTCAAATCAACACTGCACCAGATAGGCGCTTTTTCAATGTAGTCCTTTTTCACCCAGTCATAAGTCACTTTCGGCGGCATAAAATACTGTCTTTCATACTTTTGGTAATTTTCCATAATCCTTCGCTCCCTTATATATACAAGACCATAAAATTCTATCAACTTTCTTGTCTTATTTTATTCTACTTTCCTATCCTATCACATCTCTCATAGAAAAAAAAGTGATAATTTTAAGCAATGTTATTGATTTATTTTAACAAAAAATCACATGCCGAAAAATCCAGCCAATATGTAATCACCTTACTAAAATACCACTTCACCGTCTTTTCCTCAACGTCCGAGCAGGCTACCAGCGGATATCCTTTCAGCTGCCTTTCTCCAAGATAATATGTCACAGTTCCCACCAATTCCCCCTCCGCTACAGGCGCCGTCAGTGTGTTGTCCTCTGTTACACTTATCTTCACCTCCTCCTGATCGCCCAGCAGCACTTGCAGCTCAGTATCCTCCGTATCCAGACGCACCTTTGCCACAGACTGGCCCGACAGGCTTCCGTCCGAAGCGATGCCGTTCTCCACCGGAATATCCGCAATCTCAGGCTCCTGCCACACATCCCGGTATTCATAGTGCTCCAGACCGTAGGCCATCAGTTTCTTGGTATCCGTCCACTTATAATTCTTATTGTTGGGCCAGCCACAGGCCAAAAGAGCCACCGCAAATGTTTTCCCATCCTTGCGCAGCGCTCCCACATAACAATAACCGGCATCCCCTGTAAATCCGGTTTTCCCGGAAATAGCTCCCTCCATCATGGACAGAAAAAGATTGTGGTTATTGCACGAAAAGCTTCGTTTCCCCTCAGTATCATTGAAAGAGTACGATGCAGTCTGAGTGATTTTTAGAAACTCCTCCGCCTTCGGCGATTTTGCGACACAATAGCTCATAATCATAGCCAAATCCACGGCAGATATACTGTGGGTGCCGCCTTCATCCGAGGCGTCCAGACCGTTAGGCGATACAAAATGGGCATCACTGCATCCAATCTCCTTTGCCTTCGCATTCATTTTCTCCGCAAACTCCGGCACAGAACCTGCAATGTGCTCGGCAATCGCAACGGCACTGTCATTATGAGACTCTAACATCAGGGAATATAGAAGGTCCCCCAAGACAAACTGCTCTCCCTCCCTCATCCCCAAGTGTACCTTGGGCTGAGATGCTGCCTCCCCGGACGCCGTCACAACATCTTCAAGATTCCCTTCCTCCAGCGCCAGAATACAAGTCATAATCTTAGTAGTGCTGGCCATGGGCCTCATCGTATTCCCGTCTTTTGCAATCAAGACCCTGCCGCTGTCCGCATCCATGAGAACCGCCGATTTGGCATAAAGCTCTCCCAAATCCTCCGGTATCATATTTCCCAGCTCGTCATGAGCGTCCTGTGTCCCTCCGTCATCTGTTATTCCGGCCCCGGATTCTTCAGCCAGAAGAGTAGCTCCTGTCCCGCCCGCAGCCAGAGACGCAGCCAAAAAAAATGCCAGAATCCAGCCATACCGCTTACCTTGGCCTATTCCTGACATTTGCTTTCTATCTTTTCTTCGAATCTTCATATATGCCCAACCCCTGTCCTTAAATACTCACATAATCTATCCTATGAGAAGACAGTGCCGACTATTCCGTGAAATACTTTAAATATCCAGCTTGAGCTGAGCCTCATCCTCAGCCTCCTCTTTAAAGCTCTCCATCCTCTCCGGGTCGATTCCCGGAAGCTCATCCAGAGACTGTACACTGAAACGCCTGAGAAATTCCTCTGTAGTACCGAACAAAAGCGGCCGCCCCGGCGCATCCAACCGCCCGACCTCACACACAAGCCCATACTCTATCAGCTTATTAACAGCATGGTCCGACTTCACACCACGGATTTTTTCAATCTCAAGACGGGTGACCGGCTGCTTATACGCAATGATAGACAGTGTTTCCAGCATCACGTCTGTAAGCACATATTTCTTCGGCTGCTTTGCCACTTTAATCAGATATTCATACATATCCTGCTTTGTACACATCTGAAAGGAATTCTCCAACTCAATTATCTTAATTCCCCGCTCTTCCGCATCATAGCGGTCCATCATATTATGTATGATTTTTTTCGTCGTCTCCACATCATGCTCTATCGCGGCGGCAATCACCTCAACCTCCACAGAATCGCCCATTGTGAAAAGAATCGCCTCTATGATGCTCTCCAATCGCTTGATTTCCATATCTACACTCCAACATTTTCCGCCGATGTTATCAAAATATCATCAAACGTATATTCCTGATGAATCTTTATTTTCCCAACCTTCATCAGCTCCAGTACCGCAAGAAAAGTCACCACAATCTGCACCTTAGAAGACTGCCTGTTGAGCAAATCCCGAAAGCTGAACGTGCGGTGTACCCTCGCATATTCTTCCACATAATCAAGTTTCTCCGGAAGCGTCACCTCTTCCTTCTCAATCTTACCATACTTGCTTCGTATGGGATCTATCTTATCCGTCTGCCTGCGGATAACATCCCGGAAAATACTATTTAGCCTGCCCAATGTCAAATCCCCGAGAAGTTCATCCAAATCGACCGGCTCTACATAATTCTGCACCTCGTCCGGAAGTGTCGGTTCTTTGTAGAGAACCCGTTCTCCATCCACCTGACGGTCCCGCAGCTCATAAGACATATACTTATACATCTTATACTGCAGCAGCTGTTCCACCAACTCTTGACGGGGATCCTCTTCCTCCCCCTCCTCATTGACTTCCTTCGGGAGCAGCATTCTACATTTAATATCAAGAAGAGTCGCAGCCATGAGAAGGAACTCACTCATAACATTCAAGTCCTCCCTCTCCATGGCCCTGATATAATCCATATATTGATTGGTAATCTCCACGATAGGAATATCATAAATATCTATTTTATTTTTATCTATCAGGTGCAGGAGCAAATCCAACGGCCCCTCGAACACCTGAAGCTTAACCGGTATTCCCACGATATTTCCCCCAATCTTTTTCTCGTTTCAGCCCACTATAAGATTATACTAGAAATCCTTCTGACGCTCAAGCAAAATCTTATCTGGAATGTCAACGCTCTCCCCTCACGTGCAGCACAATCAGCTCGGCAGGGTTAAAGAGCCGTATATTTACCGTATGAGTTCCCAAGCCTTTGCTCACTACAATTCTGGTGTCCTCTTCCCTGTACAGGCTTCCCGAATATTTCGGAAACAAGCCCATCTGCGGACTGATTACCCCGCCCAGCCCGGGAACACGGATAATGCCGCCGTGAAGATGTCCCGACAGAATCAAATCACCACCCCACGCTTTATAAACACTCATAAAGTCCGGCTGATGAACCAAGAGAATCTGATAGCTGCCTTCATCCGCCTTTCCCACACGCCGCTCCATCTCGCGAAGCCCTAGGCGCGTGCGCTTTTTTCGGAAATAACAGCTGTCCGGCACCTCAAGCCCTGTGATTACAACGGAATTTCCGTCCCATGAAAGCACAGCCTTTTCATTGATTAAAAACTGTACCCCACAAGCTTCCAGTTCCCTCTTGTAAGCAAAATACGCAGTCCCATATTTCTCCGGATTCTCGCGCATACGCTGTTCATGATTGCCGTTAGCATAATATACAGGGCAAATAGACGGAAGCTGCTTGACAAACTCTGCCGCCACCTCCCATTGGCTCCCCTGCCTGCTTACCAGCATATCGCCAGTGATTAAAATCAAATCCGGCTTCTGCCGTCTCACGGCATCCAAAAGCTTCTCATTGTGCTCTCCGTATTTATGATTGTGCAGATCACTTAAAAAAAGCAGCCTCCGCTCTCTCATATCTCTTTTCAGCTTCGGTGATGTGACCGTATAATGTCGCACCTTAAATCCGTGCAGTTCCCTCACGATCTCCGCCACTGCCAGTACCACAGCCGCGCAAAGTGCGGCAAGCATATACTTTATCATGAACGCTGCTCCGCTTCTTCAATGATCGCAATGCCGGAGCTGGTGCCAATCCGGGTAGCTCCTGCCTGCACCATCGCTTCGGCTGCCGCCAATGTACGCACGCCTCCGGAGGCCTTTACCCCCATCTCAGGGCCTACCGTCTTCCGCATCAGGGCTACATCCTCCGCGGTCGCTCCCCCTGTGGAGAACCCGGTGGACGTTTTCACAAAATCTGCGCCCGCATCCCTGCTGATTTGGCAGACACGCACCTTCTCCTCATCCGTCAGAAGGCAAGTCTCAATAATCACCTTCACGGCTGCCTTGCCCTTTGCCTCATCCACCACTTCCTGAATGTCGGACTCCACATAGTCCCAGTCGCCACTCTTTATCATCCCCACATGGACTACCATGTCGATCTCATCGGCCCCATCCAGTATCGCTTGTCTTGTCTCCATCACCTTTCCGGCCGTAGACATCGCCCCCAGAGGAAAGCCCACCACCGTACACACCTTCACATCACTGTCCGCCAGCATTTCTGCACAGAATGGGACAAAAGAGGAATTCACGCACACAGAGGCAAAACCGTATTCCATTGCTTCCCCACATAATGCTTCGACCTGCTCCACCGTTGCGTCCGCCTTTAAAATCGTATGATCAATCATCTTTGCATAATCCATCTTTATCTTCCTCCTGTTCCTGTAATCCTTTGATACAGCTCCATAATATTTTCAAACTCATAATCCGGTTTCCAACTGCTGCCTTCCACCTCTTCCTTTGTAGCTTCACCGGTATAGACCACAGCAGTGTCTACCCCCGCATTGATTCCACAGGCGATATCCGTATACAGCCGGTCCCCCACTACCAGAACCTCATTCTTATCCGCGCCACAATCCTTCAGACAAAGCTCTACGATTTGGGCATTGGGCTTCCCTATATACAGCGGCCTGCGCCCCACCGTACCATTCAGCATCTCACAAATTCCACCACAGTCCGGCACGAACCCAAAGGCCGTCGGACATCGCAGATCCGGATTCGTTCCTACGTAATCGACCCCTTCGCAAAATAGAAGCCTGCACGCATCCCACACCTTCTCATAAGTAAGGCTCTGGTCGAATCCCACAACAACACAGGACACATCCTCCTGCGCATGCTCCGTCACAACCAAACCCCAGCTTCTCAATTCCTCCACGAAAGAGGGCGTTCCCATCACAAACAGCTTTTTACCGCCATAATGCTCTTTCAGATAAAGGCAGGTGGCATAAGATGCAGTGACGAACTGTTCCTCAGAAGTCTCTAGATTCCACCTCGCGAACTTGTCCACGTAGTCCTTTCTGCTCTTTGTCGAATTATTTGTAATATAATATGCACGGCCGCCTATTCTCTCTATATATTCCAGCAGCTCCCTGCTGCCCTCGTATAAAAGCGAATCGACCGCCAGCGTCCCATCTATATCAAATAGAAATATCTTTTTATGTTTCAGCATGTATACCTCCTCTGTCCAATAACTTATATTATATTATTTTTCTAAGCACTTTACAATAGCATTCAAAAATGGAAAAAAGAAGAAGATTACACAGCGTATTCCTTGTGTAATCTCCCTCGTCGCGGGCCGTATGCATCTAAACAAAAAATCCTCTCTATTAAATGTAAATGATATCGACTCCCGCAAATCTTACACTTCCTGTAAGTATAAGCGTCGGACTGCCGTTCGGATTGCTGGAAGACTTTTCCTCCAGTCCCCCGAATATGGCATCCACCTGATTGATGACCTTCCAATCACGGGGAACATAAAGCTCCACACCCCCGAAAGAAACATCCATCCGGATGACCGCCTCACCGGTAGGAACGACCGCCTTATCCAGATAGACCTTCATCGCCCCGAAAGAACATTTGATGTCGGCGCTCTTGAACTCCTGTGAGTCAATATACTTGACACTTCCCGCAAAGCTGGTATTGAGCTGAAGCTGCGCGCCGTCCATAGTCTCCACAGTTCCCACCCAGTTATCGTCGTTATGATTTCCATAACAGTATGTTCTCTTAGGATGGTAAAAAAAACTGACACCAATGCTTCCGAGGAGCGCGGCTCCTAAGACCGGCCACGGTGTTATCGCCTCGATTCCGAGCGGCTCTGCATATACAATGCACAAAAATGCGGCAGAAAACAAAATTCCGGTCACACTCTTATGGAGAACACT
Source organism: Bariatricus massiliensis (assembly GCF_900086725.1). Taxonomy (GTDB): domain Bacteria; phylum Bacillota; class Clostridia; order Lachnospirales; family Lachnospiraceae; genus Allocoprococcus; species Allocoprococcus massiliensis. Next base: position 908,820 of record NZ_LT574836.1, read on the forward strand.
TTTGATGAGGCACGCCCCGAAAAACACTGTCAAAAGCAAGCTCCAAAAACCTATCCCTTGAAAATACCCCAGCTTACCTATTATCAAAAATACCGCTGCCGCTATAAAAAATATTCCCCAAAAAATTCGTTCTTTTTTCATCATGCTACCTCTTTTCCTCTAATCGGTTTTTTAATGGTTTATAGTAATGTCTGGAAACATATACTTGTTTATGTGTGCCTTTAAACTCTACCACACAGGAGGCTGACAAAGACTTTGTCATGGCATATATGTGCCTTGTATTGAGAATCGTGGACTTTGAGACCCTCATAAAATAACCCGGCAGTGTTTCCTCCAGCTCATACAGGCGGTATCTGGTACCATAGATATCATCCTTCGTATGTGCCCGGATACTGGTTCCTTCCGTCTCAAAAAACAAAATTTCCTGCAGCGGCATATAGTATGTCGTTTCTCCCTTATAGAACAGGAGCTTTTGTTCTGACGAAACGACCTCCGCCACCGCCCTCTGAATATTCTGCACCCGCTCATCCAGCGCAGAGGTACGAATAATCATCTCATCTTCCGTCAAGTTTTCGTCTAGCTCAATCCGTATCTTCATCTTCTTCCCTCTCCCTGAACCTATCTAATCATATTTCCTGTGGGAAGTAAACCCATTTACCGCAAGTGGTCAAAAAGGGCCAGCAAGTGGCGTCCTTTTCCCGCCGACCTGCAAGCCCTCTATTCGCATATCCCGATTATACCATCAAATGCTCCAGTACATCGAGAAGAGCTGTGAAAAATGTAGTCTTCTCTACACTCTCTTTTGCCGTTATATTCACCTCACCGATAGCTTCGCCGTTCAGCGAATACACCACCTTTCCGATTACTGCCCCCTTCTTCACCGGAGCTTTCACCTTTTTAAGCTCCGCCTTCTTTTCAATTGCCGACAAATCTGCCCCCTCTACATCTATGTACTGAAAATCGTCCTTCACTTCTCCCTCTATCTTTTTCTCTGTCCCTTTTACGACCTCCGCATAAACCTTTTTCCCCAGCACTTTGTCATCGCGAAAACGGCTGCATTTGCCGAAACCATAATTCAGCATGGAGATGGCATCCTTCACCCGCGTCTTTGAATCGGGCTCTGCCATGACAACAGCAATCATTTCAATATCATCCTTTTTTGCAGTGGCCGAGAGGCAGAACTTAGCCTTGCTGGTAGACCCCGTTTTCAGGCCTGTCGCATATTCGTATTGGCGAATCAGCTTATTTGTATTGCTGAGTCCGAATTCCGAAGTGCCTTTTGCCGTAGTATGGGTTATATTCTCCATCCAGATCATAGAATAATCATGAATCTGCGGGTATTTTGTAATCAGCTCTCTGGACATCAGCGCAATATCCCTTGCCGTCGTCAAATGCCCGTCTGTGTCCAGACCATTACAGTTAATGAAATGGGTATTTTCCATTCCCAGCCCGGCTGCCCTCTCGTTCATCTTCTCTACAAAGGCTTCCTCACTTCCCCCGATCAATTCCGCCATGGCAACACAGGCGTCATTGGCGCTTGCTACCGAGATACATTTGATCATAGTGTCCACTGTCTGCGTCTCTCCCGGCTCAAGAAACACTTGGCTTCCTCCCATAGAGGCCGCATACTCCGAAGTGGTGACCATATCATCCAGCTTTATCTGGCCGCTCTCAATGGCATCGAAAATCAAAAGAAGTGTCATAATTTTAGTCACACTCGCGGGCGGAAGCTGTGTGTCGGCCCCCTTCTCATACAGCACTTTTCCAGTGCTCGCTTCCATAATCACCGCCGTCTCGGCGGACACCGCAAGTCCTGCATCCGAAGACTGGCCCGCTCCCTCCTGTTCCTCCCCTTCATTCTCCTCTGTCTGTCCCTCCTGATTCTCATCCTGATTGTCCGTCTCTTCGTATAGAATCCGGTCTCCCACCGGCATAGCATACACCCTCTGCACACATAAAAACGCGCACAGCAGAACCGCAAGAACCTTTTTCATGAACGACTCCTTATAATTTGTCTATTGTTACTAATGTAATAAAAGAGCTGGGAAAATATGACTATCCCAGCTCTATCCACTCATATTTTTAATAATTTACAGCTTCCTCCCTTGTCATCCAAAAATGAATCCCTGTCGTAGAATTGTTCCATCTATCTTCATCAAAATCAGATACTTCGACCCACTGGCCTTTTCTATATACAAAATTCTCATCTGCCAGAGACCACGCCTCATCAAAATATTCCGAACAGTCAAAGCTCTTGATGATCATCACCTTCGCTTTACTGCAGCGGCAGGCAGTATTGGTGGCGGACGACCGCTTAGCGTCTGCCGGAATCAGCAGTTCCACAATTCTGTCATCACAACATTTTTTATATCCAATAAAAGCTCCCTTTTCCGGACATTGCTGCTTAAAAAAGCGAGTATGCTCATCCCACACGATATCATCAAGCTTCGCCTTCTCAAGCACCGCACAGAACAGGTTGGCTCCCCGAATGTCAGCGCCGGTCATATCGGCCCCACGCAGCATGGCGCCGGTCATATCGGCCTGATACAGGTTGGCTCCGCGCAGGGAGCACTGTTCAAACAATGTGTTATGAAAACAACAGTGGGACAAATCCGCCCCGTCCAGACAGACACGTATGAATGAACCATATGAAAACTCCTGTCCTGACATGGCCGTCCCCGATAAGTCTGCATCCTCGAGCCATATCCGCGCTCTTTCAGTACCGTGCTCCTCCATCTCTGCCCCTCCTGTATTCTTCCATTACATCGTGTTATATTCCTTCCCCTTCATATCAAACCATTCCATGGCTTCCTGAATGCCCTCTTCCCCAAAAGGAAACTCTCTATATTCTTTCTTCTCATCCGGAGTTACGTCAAAACAGTAGGGTCCTCTCCAGACAATCCCCTGCAGGACGGCCGTCTTTTCTCCTTCTGCTTCCTTTTCCTTTCTGGCAAGACGGAAATTCATCTCTCCTATGCTGCCGTTAAATTTCTCTTTTTTATAAAAATTTAGAGGAAACAGCTGCATTCTCTTAAGCATAACATACTCTCCTTCACTTGATCTTACATCTTTTTCTGATAAATGCGGTAAGCGATAAAGAAACTAATTGCAGATACATATATACCTGCTATGGAGATATAAGTACCTACCACAAAATCCATAAACGCCATAGCCAGCGTCATCCCTGTCATATAAATTATAGCCACAGTCCCAAGAACCGTAAATGCCGCCCGGGTCACCTGAATATTCCGCTCATCATTTTTTTCTATTTCATCTTTTTTTATTTTCTCAGGAGCAAAACGTTCCTGAAATTTGCGGATAAGAAAAATCACTATGAAACAGGTGCCTAATCCGCACAGCATGCCTGCCGCCATATCTGCCCCATGGGAGCCTTGATTCAAATGTGTAGTCATTATAATACCGATTACAAGCGAAATCAATCCCAAAAAACCTAATACCATAAAATATTTTTTTCCACCATTTTTACAAAACATACTATTCATCCTCCTCATATATAAAAATATCTTCAATGTTCTTCCCAAAATAGTTTGCCAGCTTGAACGCCAAAACAATCGAAGGGTTATAACGCCCTTTCTCAAGTGATATAATAGTCTGGCGGGATACTCCTAAAATTCCGGCCAGTTCTTCCTGATTCAGACCCCTTTCCTTTCTCATCTCTTCTAAACAGTTCTTCAAATAAACGCCTCCTTCCATGTCAAGCATGCTTTACACTTTTAAAATACACCCTGCCGCATAAAATGTCAAGTGTGTTTTACATATTTTTTTTGAACATTAAATCTTAATATTTTCTCATACAAATAATCATAAATAAATAATCTTGTCTTGGTAAAGTAAAAGATATCACGAAAGAAAGGAGCATTTCTATGCCAGCCAATATTCTTGTTGTAGACGATGAAAAAGAAATTGCCGATTTGATTGAACTATATCTGAAAAATGAAACTTACACGGTATTTAAGTATTATTCAGCCAAGGATGCGCTCCAATGCATCGAAAATACAGATCTTGACCTTGCTGTACTAGATGTCATGCTTCCGGATATCAGTGGTTTCTCACTGTGTAAGACAATCAGAGAATCCCATACATATCCCGTCATTATGCTGACCGCAAAAGATGAAGAAATAGACAAAATTACAGGCCTTTCACTGGGTGCTGACGACTATATCACTAAACCCTTCCGCCCTCTTGAGATGACGGCGAGAGTGAAAGCCCAGCTGCGGCGCTATAAAATATATAATCCTTCAGCGGCGCTGGAAAACGCGGAATCTGTCCTGAGCCATTCCGGCCTGCTGCTCAATATCCGCACACATGAATGCCTGCTCAATGAAAAACCGCTGGCACTGACTCCGACCGAATTTGCCATACTGCGTATTTTGCTGGAGCGGAAAGGCAGCGTAGTAAGCGCAGAAGAACTGTTCCATGAAATATGGCAGGACGAATACTACAGTAAGAGCAATAACACAATCACCGTCCATATACGCCATCTGCGCGAGAAAATGAATGACACGGTCGACAATCCAAATTATATAAAAACTATATGGGGAGTGGGGTATAAGATTGGACGCTAAAGATAAAAAACAAACTGAACTTGATTACACACAATTAAAGTCAAAAATGTACAAAAAGTTTTTGATATTCATCCTAGTTGCTTTTGTTGTTATAACTGTTTTATATATTCTCATATGGCACGGCCGGGGGGCAGATTGGATTGTCTCCATACTCCAGCAGGTTTTCCGCCTCGACTATCAAAATGCGCTTAACGTCTATCAACAATTATTCCGTAATTATGCAGATCTTATCTGGCTCGGCGCTATCGCGGTTATCTTTCTCTTCTTTTTTCGCTTTTTTATAAACTGGGTGACTCAATATTTTACGATAATCAATAATGGAATCGACGCCCTGCTCAGCGAAGAGGAAGCAGAGATACACCTGCTTTCTGAAATGTCAGCCACAGAGAAAAAATTGAATACAGTAAAACAGACCTTGAAAAACCGTACGATGGAGGCCCGGTTAGCAGAACAGCGGAAAAATGATTTAGTCATGTACCTTGCCCACGACATCCGCACGCCCTTGACCTCTGTTATCGGCTACCTTAACCTCTTAGACGAAGCTCCCGATATGCCGGCCAGACAAAAGGAGAAGTATCTTCATGTCTCGCTCAATAAAGCCTATCAATTGGAAAAAATGATTAATGAGTTTTTTGAGATAACCCGCTATAACCTGCAGCAAATAAATCTCACAAAAGAGACTATAGACCTTTACTATATGCTGGTCCAGCTGTCCGATGAACTCTCTCCCCTCCTCGCCGCCAACGGAAATACTGCCAGACTTATTGCGGAAGAAACACTGACCGTCTATGGCGACCCGGATAAATTAGCGCGTGTATTTAACAATGTCCTTAAAAATGCGGCTGCCTATAGCTATCCCAACACGGAAATCATTATCGCTGCAAAAGTCAAATCTGACGTGGTAGAGATTTCTTTCCAGAACAAGGGAAATACTATCCCCAAGGAAAAGCTCTCCGCCATATTTGAAAAGTTCTATCGTCTGGACGAGGCCCGCACCTCAAACACAGGCAATGCAGGGTTAGGCCTCGCAATAGCAAAAGAAATAGTCACGCTTCACGGAGGCACTATCTCCGCGGTAAGCGAAAATAATATCGTTAAATTCCTCATCTCCCTGCCGTTGCACCCTTAAGTAAATCTCTACAACAAACTTAGGCTTTTCTTAGGATTTAAACAATTTAATATTAAAGTCCTCAAAGCGCCTGTTTGATACGATAGACGTAGAGAACAGGAGCATTTTCATCTTATCAAAGGAGGACTATCTTAAATGAGCAAGCACACGAACATAAAGAATTTTGATAAATCCAAGAGGTATAAAAAATCAAAGCGCCGAGCACACAGCCGTCATATAAAGGCAGTCCTCTGCCTATGCTGCTGCGTTATGCTGATAGCTGCTGCCTTTAGATTTTTCAAATACGAATCGCCTTCCCCTCCAAATGATACTGAAGAATCCACGTGGAGTTTAATTCTGGTCAACAAATGGAATTATATTCCTGATAATTATAAAGTGAAATTGACCGAGTTAAAAAACGGCGAAGCCGTAGATGAGCGAATATATCATGCTCTTCAAAAAATGTTCAACGATGCAAGAAAAGACCATATTTACCCTGTCGTCGCGTCGGGATACCGAACCGCTGAAAAGCAGCAAGAGCTGATGGATGAAAAAATCGCAGCCTACGAATCCGAAGGCTATTCTTCGGATGAGGCCAAATCCAAAGCAGAGGCTTGGGTCGCCATTCCCGGAACAAGTGAACACCAATTAGGACTCAGTGTCGATATTAACGCCGACGGTATCCGTTCCACGGGAGACGATGTTTATGAATGGCTCCATGAAAATAGTTATAAATATGGATTCATCTACCGTTATCCCAAAAATAAAACAGATATCACCGGCGTAATCAACGAGCCTTGGCATTATCGTTACGTGGGCACCGAGGCAGCGGCTAAAATCCATGAACAAGACATTTGCCTCGAAGAATATCTGGAACTCCAAAACGGGATTTGATGGATATGAGAGGGAAATCCCTCTCTAAGCGCTTTTCCTCTGTCCTTCTTCATATTTCTTCACAGCTTCAATGATTGCGCTCTCCATAATTTTCACAGCGCAGTCGATATGGGATTTTTCCAGAATCAACGGGGGTATCATGCGGTTCGTGTTATCGCCTATCGCCGTGATGAGAAGCCGATTCTTAAAACATTCCCATTTTACGTCAAGCGCTATCGGTATATCGTACTCACATCCCACGAGCAGTCCCCTTCCCCTTGCATCGATCACGTGTGGAAGCTTTATCAGTTTTGCCTTAAAATATTCTCCCATCTTCTCCGCATTCGCGCTCAGGTCATTATCTAAAATTTCGCTGATGGAGGCCAGCGCAGCCGCACATGCTACCGGGTGTCCGCCATAAGTTGAACCATGGCACCCCGATGTGAATACTTCTGCGACTTCCTTACTTGCACAGCATGCTCCAATCGGCATTCCTCCGCCCATAGCTTTAGCCATCGTCACACAGTCGGGTTTCACCCCATATCCCATATATGCCATCGGCGCCCCCGTGCGTCCCCAGCCGGTCTGTACCTCGTCGAGAAGAAGGAGCATCCCTTTCTCGTCGCAAAGCTGGCGCAGTCCTTTTAGGAATTCGTATGTGGCCGGGTGAACCCCTCCCTCCCCCTGAACCGGTTCAATCATAATAGCAATCGTATGTTCTGTCACTTTTGATTTAAAATCATCTAAATCATTGTACCTAGCATAAGAGAAGCCCGGAAGCATCGGTTTGAAACCAATCTGACAGGCATTGTCCGACTGTCCTGTAGCAGACAGCGCTCCATAGGTTCTGCCGTGGAATCCATCGACAGCCGTCACGATATGATAATACTCAGGGCCATAGGTATCTACCCCATATTTTCTTGCCATTTTAATCATACATTCATTGGCCTCTGTCCCTGAATTTTGAAAGAAAATCTTATCCATTCCAATGGTATCGCAGATTTTCTTTGCCAGAAGTGCCTGCGGCACAGTATATGGATAGTTGAATGTGTGCATAATATCATTCATCTGTTCGATGACTGCCCCTACCACCTTGGGGTTTCGGTTTCCCGGACTATTCACAGCGACACCGCCATAAAAATCAAGATAGGCATTACCCTTTTCATCATACAAATACATGCCCTCTGCCCGTTCTGCAATAAAATCATAACGCGCATAGGTCTCGACCATATATTTGTTCACCAATGCTTTCAATTCTGCTGCCGTCATGTTTGTGTCTTTCAGTCTCATACAAATTCTCCTCTCTTCATTCTCTTTCATGGGATGGGAATAAAGCCTCCTATGTTACGAATGTTACGAAAAAAGACGCCGCATACAAATGTATGCGACGTCCTCGTCATATAACGTAATTGAGTATAAACCTTAGTCTACGATTTTGTCAAGAATTTTATCAGAAAGTTTTTCCTGTTTTTTCGGCCTCTTCGCTTTGTACTGCTTGTCCATCCAAATTACGGCCTGCATCACCGCGTTTTTCTCTGTACAGAGATGTCACAAAGTCCAAGAGGAATAAGACCATGATCAGACTCCCGGCTATACGCCCCAATGGCCTTGGAATGGCAGCCACAAGCCCTACTACAATATTCTGCAGGAACATAAACAAAAATATCGTATAAAATCCCCATGCTATCGAGCTTTCCAGACAGATAATGCCTTTATAATTAAAGGGCTTCTCATTATAATCCCACCATATCTCTCCAAAAATCTTCTTCATCAGCATGGCAGTCAAGAACTCCAGCGTCGTTGCGCAGAGGGAGCCTAGAAGAAACAGTAATATATTATTATAGCTGTACGGACGGAGTATAAAATAAGCTGTCAGAGCGCCAACACCGTATATCGGGCAAAATGGGCCTCTGGCAAATCCCCGGTTCGTAAGCTTTTTATTGCAGATGGACATATAAATAGATTCTACAAGCCATCCCATCATGCTGTACATTAGAAACCACATGAGCAATTCATAAGCATCTATTCCTAAAATTATTCTATTCCACCACATATTTTCTCTCCAAATAACACTGATAAATATAATCTTTCACCGTAAAAATGGGATGTTTATATAAATAAACACCCCATTATTCTGCACATATTAGTTATATTTACGTTTTCTTGCAGCTTCGGATTTCTTTTTGCGTTTAACGCTTGGCTTTTCGTAATGTTCTCTTTTACGAATCTCCTGCTGAATTCCGGCCTTTGCACAGTTTCTTTTGAATCTGCGTAAAGCGCTGTCTAACGTTTCGTTTTCTTTAACGATTACATTTGACATAGTCTCACACCTAACCTCCCCTCCAGCCCTGTATTGTGCATCATACGACTGTTCGGGTATATTTTATTGCACTACAATTGATTATAGCATATTTTCCCTTCACGTCAAGATTTTTCTTTAATTTTCTCACGAAAACATTAGAAATTTCAATCTGCTCACTGAATCTGGCCTTCCAGAACTTCTTTCACTTTCCCGAGAGCCTCGGCTATGCCGGCCGGATTCTTTCCTCCCGCCTGAGCCATATTGGGACGTCCGCCTCCGCCTCCGCCCACGCAGGAAGCAATGGCTTTAATCAGATTGCCGGCATGCGCGCCCTTTTTCATAGCTTCCTCCGTAGCGGTGGCCATAAGGTTCACCTTGCCTTCATTTTCGGACGCAAGTACGACCACGCCCTCACCGATTTTTTCTTTCATCTGGTCGCCAAGGCTGCGGAGCCCGTTCATATCCACTCCCTGAAGGGATGCAGCCAACAGTTTGACTCCTTTTACTTCCTCGACCTGATTGCCGGCGTCTCCCATGGCTTCCTTCGCCTGTTTGCTCTTCAGGCTCTCCAATTCACTGTGAAGCTCTTTATTCTCTGCCTGAAGATGACTGATTTTTTCAGTCAAGGTATCCGGCACAGCCTTTAGAAGCGCCGCCGCCTCGTGGAGTTTGGCCTCCAGATTATTAAAGTAACGTATCAGCCCTTTGGAAGTCAAAGCCTCAATACGGCGCACTCCCGCAGCCACGCCACTTTCGGACAAAATCTTAAACGCTCCGATTTCACAAGTGTTCGCCACATGGGTCCCTCCACAGAATTCGATGGAATAGTCTCCCATATTGACTACACGTACAATATCGCCGTATTTTTCTCCGAACAGCGCCTGTGCTCCGGTCTTCTTTGCCTCTTCAATGGGCATATTTTTCACGATGACCGGATAAGCCTGCGAAATACTTTCATTTACTAAATCTTCTACCTCTTTCAACTCTTCCTTTGTCATGGCAGAAAAATGAGAGAAGTCAAAACGAAGCCTGTCCGCATTGACGCTGGAGCCTGCCTGTTCTACATGCGTCCCCAGCACGGTTCTAAGCGCTTTGTGCAGAAGATGAGTCGCGCTGTGGTTCCGGGCGCTCAACCGTCTCTGCTCCTCGTTCACCTGAAGGCTGACCGTATCTCCTGTCTTCATCATTCCCTTTGCCATATAGCCTATATGGCCGATTTTGCCGCCCAGAAGCTTCACAACATCCTCAACGACAAATTCTCCCTCCGGGCAGGTAATTACGCCGCAATCGGCCTCCTGGCCACCGCTGGTGGCATAGAACGGTGTCTGCTCCGTAAATATGGTTCCCTTCTGTCCGTCGGAAAGCGCGTCCACAAGCTCGTCCTCCGATGTCAGCACCGTAATTTTTGAGACAGCCTCCAAATTGTCATATCCTACAAATTCCGAAGTCACAGACGGGTCGATGGACTCGTAGACTGTCACATCCGCTCCCATATAATTCGTCACCTTGCGGGCCTTCCTTGCCTGTTCCCGCTGCACTTCCATGGCTGCCTTAAATCCGGCCTCATCCACATCCATGCCCTCTTCCTCCAAAATCTCTTTCGTCAAATCAAGAGGGAATCCGTAGGTGTCGTAAAGCTTGAACGCCTCTTCACCGGAAAGTGTCTTAGCGCCCGTTTTCACCATCTCGGCCTTTAAATCCTTAAGAATGCCCAGTCCTTGATCTATGGTATTGTTGAACTGGTCTTCCTCTTTACTTATAATATTGAAAATGAAATCTTTCTTCTCCTCCAGCTCTGGATATCCATCCTTGGAACCTTCGATCACCGTCTCCGCCAGCTCAGTCAAGAACTTCCGCTCTACCCCAAGGAGACGTCCATGGCGGCAGGCTCTTCTCAGCAGGCGGCGCAGCACATATCCTCGGCCCTCGTTAGAAGGCATAATACCGTCAGAAATCATAAAGCATACGGAACGGATATGGTCGGTGATGACACGAATGGATACGTCGGCGCTGCTGCTTTCTCCATAGTTCGTGCCGGTAATCCGGCATACATGTTCACGCAGAACCTTGATCGTGTCAATATCGAACATGGAATCCACATCCTGAACAATACATGCCAGACGTTCTATGCCCATACCGGTATCGATATTCTTTTGCTCCAGCTCTGTGTAGTTGTTATGCCCGTCGTTCTCAAACTGGGTAAATACATTGTTCCAGATTTCCATATAACGGTCGCATTCACAGCCCACCGTACAATCCGGCTTTCCACAGCCATATTTTTCCCCTCGGTCATAATAAATCTCAGAACATGGCCCGCACGGCCCAGAACCGTGTTCCCAGAAGTTATCTTCTTTCCCAAAATGGAAGATACGCTCTTTGGGAATGCCAATCTCTTTATTCCAGATGTCGAAAGCCTCGTCATCCTCCAAATATACAGACGGATATAATCTGTCCGGGTCAAGTCCTACCACTTCAGTCAAAAATTCCCAAGACCATTTCAGCGATTCTCTCTTAAAATAGTCCCCAAAAGAAAAATTGCCCAGCATCTCAAAAAAAGTGCCGTGACGGTCTGTTTTCCCTACATTCTCAATATCTCCCGTACGAATACACTTTTGACAGGTTGTCACCCGCTTTTTCGGCGGAATCTCCTGCCCCGTAAAATACGGTTTCAGCGGGGCCATGCCGGAATTGATCAACAGCAGGCTGTTATCGTTGTGGGGTACCAGTGAGAAGCTTTTCATTATCAGATGATCCTTGCTTTCGAAAAATTCAAGGAACATTCTCCGCAGCTCATTTACTCCATAGGTTTTCATGTTTGTCCTCCTCGTATCTATAACGTCATTCCATAATTCTGCAATCAGCTAATTTTTAATTATAAATAGAAATCAAATATTTGTCAACGCTTGCGTCATGGTAAAAAGGCAATCCTTTCAACTTATCCTTAACTATAAAAAGAAGCGGAACATCTGTCCGCTTCTTCCCATCTCTTTTACTTCTCCGCTTCCGCTGCACTCTTCGCATTCTTGCGTTCCCGCAGATGCTTTCCTGTAAGAATACCGCCGAAAGCCACAGCTGCGATAAAGATCATCTTCAATACCGTACTGATTAGTGTTGAAAAAAATGCCATAAACTGCAACCTCCAACTTCTGATTTCACACTTTTAAACTGCTACTATCATACCATAAAACATGCCTTCTGTAAAGCAGTCATTATTTTCTGTTGGCAGGCTCTACCGCCACTTGCTTGCCTTTGATTTTCACATGTTCCATCGCCTGAAGAACATTCCTTGCGTATTCCCGCGGAACCTCCACAAAGGTATACTTGTCATACATGTCAATCGTTCCGATGAGCTTGCCGGGAATGCCGCTTTCACCTGCCAGCGCCCCTACAATATCTCCCGGCTTTGCTTTGTTCTTTTTCCCGATATTGATAAAGAGCCGCACCATACCCGGATTCTCCGCGCCGGTGTCTCCAAACTCCTCCGCCTGCGGATCCGATGTCTGTTCACCCTCACTCTGGCCGATACCATATTTTAAGAATGCCGCCGCCATATCCATAGCCGTATAATCAGAAACGTTGACCTTTTCTTCCACGACCTGAATGAATCTGGTCAAGTCCTCGCCTGTGATGATCTGATCGATTTCATCCAGAAGGTTCTCTATTCTTGTGTTGGTCACATCGTGCATAGAAGGAATCTTCTGCGCATATATTTTTGTCTTGCAATAACGTTGAATCTCTTTTAATTTATATACTTCTCTTCCTGTCACAAAACTGAAGGAACGGCCGATACGACCGGCTCTTCCTGTTCTGCCGATACGGTGCACATAGTATTCGTCATCCTGCGGAAGGTCATAATTGAAGACAGCTTCCACCTCATCTACGTCGATACCTCTGGCTGCCACATCTGTCGCCACTAAAATTTCTGTCTTACCTGCGCGAAAACGCTGCATCACGCGGTCCCGCTGTTCCTGCTTCATGTCGCCGTGCAGGCCCTCGGCAAAGTATCCTCTGCCCTTCAGGCCGCTGGCCAAGACATCCACCTGCTTTTTGGTATTACAGAAGACTACCGACAATTTCGGACTGTATATATCTAACAATCTGGAAAGTACCTCTTCCTTATTTTTAGGTTTCACTTCATAATAGAACTGTTCGATATTGGGAACGGTCAGCTCTTTTTTTGTAACCTTGACAAGCTGCGCATTTTTCTGGAACCGTTTGGTGATATCCAAGATAGGCTTCGGCATCGTAGCCGAGAAAAGCACGGTCTGACGCTCTTCGGGCACTCCTTCCAAAATAGTCTCAATATCCTCACGGAATCCCATGTTCAGCATTTCATCAGCTTCGTCCAGCACGATTGTGCGGACTTCATCCATCTTCACCGTCTTTCTCCGCATATGGTCCATTACACGTCCCGGTGTTCCGATGATCAGCTGCGTTCCACTCTTAAGAGAACGAATCTGCTTCACGATTTCCTGTCCGCCATAGATGGGCAGGACCTTGATGCCGTGCAGGTAGTGCGCCAGACTGCGGATTTCCTCCGCCACCTGAATTGCCAGCTCTCTCGTAGGGCAGAGTACAACTGCCTGTAACTTTTTGCTTTTAGGGTCTATTTTCTCTAACAGCGGTATCCCGAAAGCAGCCGTCTTCCCTGTGCCGGTCTGCGCCTGCCCGATAATATCCGCTCCTTCCATCATCAGTGGAATCGCTTTTGCCTGTATCGCAGAAGCCTCCTCAAATCCCATATTTTTTACTGCTTTTAAAATCTCCGGGCGAAGTCCCAGAGTTTCAAACTTAACTTCTTCCATAAATCTCCTTTTTCTTTGTTGACACAAAAATACCCTTCACCTGTCACCAAGCGAAGGATATTCTCAAAGTTCCACCGTTTATAATAACAGAATTATCTCCTTCTGTCAAATATTCATTCACTATTCCTGAAATAAAGACTGCGCATAATGGACGGACTGCATCGCATCCCTGCCGTAGAAGTCTGCCCCAATCATATCCGCATACTCCTGATTCAACACCGCGCCGCCTACCATCACCTTACAGTCAGGCTTACTTTCCCTCAGCTGGCGGATGGTCTCCTCCATACTTATGACAGTCGTCGTCATCAAGGCACTCAGCCCGACCAGACGGATACCCTCCTTGACCGCGCATTCCACGATTCTTTCCGGCGCTACATCTTTGCCAAGGTCTACCACATCAAATCCATAATTCTCCAGCAATACTTTGACAATATTTTTGCCGATGTCATGGATATCACCCTTTACAGTAGCGAGAATGATTTTTTCTTTCTTCTTCTCTTCCTGCCCTAATTTGGCAAGCACGTCTTTCATGACCGAAAACGCAATCTTTGCCGCGTCCGCGCTCATCAGGAGCTGCGGCAGGAATATCGTTCCTTTCTCGAAGCCCTCGCCCACGATATTCAACGCAGGTATCAATTCTTCCTGTATAATGTCGAGAGGCTCTCTCTCTTTTACCATGTCAAGCGCCGAGGAGTGTGCCTCCTCCTTCAATCCTTTTATGATTGCCGTCTGCAGCGGCAGTATCCCATCCTTGACCGGGCTTTTTTCTGCATCCACCCCCTGATTTGCATACCTAGCGATATAATTTTCGCAGTTGTCATCATAATTCATAAGGGCACAATATGCATAATAAGATTTCATCATATCGTCAGAAGAAGGGTTGATAATTCCGGCACTCAAGCCATTCTGCATGGCCATCGTATAAAAATTACTGTTGATAATCGGTCTCGCCGGCAGGCCGAAGGAGATATTGGATACCCCCAGAACGGTACATACCCCGTAGCGTCTGCGTACCTCCCGCAGAGCGTCAAGCGTCACACGGGCACCATCTTTCTCGGAGCTTATGGTCATGGTCAGCACATCGATGACAATATCTTTTTTTGCAATCCCGTATTTTGCAGCCTCGGCAATGATTTTCCCGGCGATATCCGCCCGCGCCTCAGCGGTCTTAGGAATTCCCTCCTCATCAAGTGTAAGCCCGACCACTGTTCCACCATATTTTTGAATGAGCGGAAATACTTGTTCCATGGACTCCTGCTTGCCGCTCACAGAGTTCAGCATGGGTTTTCCGTTGTAAATGCGCATTGCCGCTTCCATCGCTCTGGCGTCCACCGTGTCGATCTGAAGAGGCAGGCTTGTCACACTCTGGAGCTGCATGACAACTTCCTTCATCATGGCCGTCTCGTCAATATCAGGAAGCCCCACATTCACATCTAGTATGTGAGCGCCTTTATCCTGCTGTGTAATTCCTTCTTTCAATATATAATCTATGTCCCGGTTCTTCAACGCCTCTTTAAAACGCTTTTTCCCGGTGGGATTGATACGCTCGCCGATAATCAGGGGCTTGTCACCCAAGATGACGGCCTGACCGTATGAGGAGACCATAGTGAATTCTTTTTCTTCCACGGGTAACACCGGAAGGCCACGGCATACTTCTGTCATGCAGCGGATATGTTCCGGAGTCGTACCGCAGCATCCCCCTATCAGGCACGCCCCCTTCTTTACAATGTCCCCCATGACCTCTGCGAACTTTCCCGGTTCTACATCATAATAGGTCTCGCCGTTTCTCTGCTTAGGCAGTCCCGCATTGGGCTTCACGATGACAGGAAGGGAAGAATAATGACGGAATTCTTCCAATATCGGCAGCATCTGCTCCGGCCCCAGTCCACAGTTTATCCCTATCGCGTCCACCCGCAGCCCTTCCAAAAGCGCAACAGCCGCCGGGACATCGCCTCCTGTCAAAAGTTTCCCCTTTTCATCAAAAATCAGCGTAACAAATACCGGAAGCGCTGTATTTTCCTTCACGGCCAAAACTGCCGCCTTCACTTCATAGGCATCGCTCATTGTCTCGATATGGATAAAATCCACTCCGCAGTCCTCTCCGATGACCGCCGCTTCCTTAAATGCCTCATAGGCGTCCTCAAAGGACAAATCGCCCATGGGAGCTAGCAGCTTGCCTGTCGGTCCCATGTCAAGCGCCACATAACTGTTATCCCTGTCTCTTCCTGCCAGTTCCTGTGCTTTGCGGGCATTTGTGACGGCTGCCTCAATTACTTGCCTCAATTCGCACTCTTTATCATGAAATTTGCAGGCATTGGCCCCAAACGTATTGGTAAGAACAATGTCACTGCCCGCCTCATAGTATGCCCGGTGAATCTCTGTTACTTTCTCCGGATGCGTAATGTTCCACACTTCAGGGAGTTCGCCGGGCAGAAGCCCAGCTTCCTGCAGCAAAGTTCCCATTCCGCCATCAAAAAATAATAATTCCTTACCTAACCGCTCACTTATCTTCATGTCGTATTCTCCTCTAGTTTCTTCTGTAAATGCAGTCTTCCTTTTGGCACACTTCACAGCCATGCCTATGGCATTTTTCGTCCACAGCGCTAAGTCCGATCACCGCCGTCACGGACTTGGCAGGCGTCAGCATATAGCTGTCGGTCATCGTCAGCCCGATTGTCTTGGCGGTATCCAGCATCCGAAGAATCTCCTTTTGGTGGCAAATGTCGAAATCGCCATAACCCGGGCTGAATCTGGGCCTCATCCACAATTTCTCTTTTTCTGCCGCTTCCCCTATTTTCCCCTGACAATCATCACAATATTCTTCAAGAATAACCGCCGCACACGACTGCAGCACCACCGCCCTAGCCATGTTTGTGACCGAATATTTCTTAATCAATAAATCTGCCTGCACGCCTAAAGTGGCGCCGAATACTGCTGCTTTTTGGCATCCTTTCAGATTCTTGGCCAGACTATCACTGGCAATATTCATCTTTCCGATTTTTATTATATTTCCCTCACCTTGAATACAGTCAAAAATGCGATAGACAGAGCGTCTTTCCACACATTCTTCCAGCTCCTTAAAGGAACTGGATATCATGGCAAGAGTGGTCTCATCTACCGCATGTCTTCCATATCCCAGATAACGGATTGCTTCCTTCGTTCTTATATCTGTCATGGATTCTAACCTTTACTATTTTATGATTTCTGATAAATTCGTCATTATGGCTGCGGCAATTTCAGGCTTATTCATGGAATAGATATGGATATTGTTGATTCCGTTGGCAATCAAATCAATAATCTGATCCGTGGCATAGGCAATACCCGCCTGACTCATGGCCCTTGGGTCATCTCCAAATCTATCCACAATAGCGCGAAACCGCTGGGGCAGAACAGTTCCTGACAAGGCACATATCCGCTCCATCTGCTTCCCGTTCGTGACAGGCATTATTCCCGGGAGAACCGGCACGTTAATCCCTTTTTCACGGATACGGTACAAAAAATTATAGAGAATACTGTTGTCGAAGAACATCTGCGTCGTTAGGAAATCCACACCGCAGTCCACTTTTTCTTTCAAGTGCAGAATATCCTCCTCTTTATGTTCCGACTCCACATGTCCCTCCGGATAACATGCAGCTCCCACACATAAATCCCCCTGCGCCTTGATGTCCTGTATCAGCTCACTGGCATACCGGTAATGATTCTGAATCGGGAAATCCACGTCCTTGGGCAAGTCTCCCCGAAGTGCCAGCACATTCTCAATCCCTCTCTTTTTCAGCCTTTTGATGACTTTTTCTACCTCCGGCTTTGTCGATGACGCACAGGTCAGATGTGCCAGACTGGGAACATGCAGATCGTCCTTTATGTGTGCGGCGATATTGACGGTATTCTTACTTGTTCCACCGCCCGCACCGTACGTCACACTGATGAACGCAGGCTTTAATGCGCCGATATCGTCCACCGCGTGCAGCACAGTTCCGTATCCGGCGTCAGTCTTTGGTGGAAATACTTCAAAGGAGATATGCACGCCTTCCTGTCGCAATATGTCAATAATTCTCACTGGCCCGATTCTCCTTTTTTACATGTTGTCATACAGTTCTTCATATAACTTGGCAGAATTCTTCCATGAGAAATCTTTTTTCATTCCCCGTTCCACTATCTTGTTCCAATCGCGCTTTTTATCATAGTAGACTTGTTCCGCATAGCGCACTGCCCCGAGCATCTCATGGGCGTTATAATTCGCAAAACTGAATCCGGTCCCAGTCTTTTCAAACTCATTATACGGTTCTACGGTATCCTTAAGCCCTCCTGTCTCACGGACAATCGGAACGGTTCCGTAACGCAGGCTCATGAGCTGGCTCAAACCGCACGGTTCAAACAGAGACGGCATTAAAAATGCATCGCATGCGGCATAAATTTTGTGGGACATAGGCTCAGAATAGTATATTTGCGCAGACACTTTTTCCGGATACTTCCAGGCAAAATGCCGGAACATATTCTCGTAGCGCTCTTCTCCTGTTCCAAGCACCACCAGCTGTATTGCGTCCTGACAAAGTTCATCCATCACATAGTCTACCAAATCGAATCCCTTCTGGTCGGTAAGTCTGGAAACTACTCCTATCATCAGCTTGTGGTAGTCTTCCTCAAGCCCCAGCTCTTTCTGCAGGGCAATCTTATTCTTAATCTTTTCCTTCCTGAAATTCTCAACGCTGTAATTGCGGACAATATTGGAATCTGTAGCCGGATTGAACTCTTCATAGTCAATCCCATTCACGATACCGGACAGGCAGTTCGCCCTCGCATTCATAAGCCCATCCAGCTTCTCACCGTAAAACGGCATCTTAATCTCTTCCGCATAACTGTTGCTTACCGTTGTCACGCGGTCCGCGTATACGATGCCGCCCTTTAAATAGTTGGCATCACGGTACGCCTCCAGTTTATCCGGGACAAAATAATACTCGGGAAGACCGGTGATATCCCTCACGGTCTTCTTATCCCAGACACCTTGGAATTTCAAGTTGTGTATCGTCATCACAGTCTTAATCCCCTGATAATATTCATTCCCGTAACGGAAATTATCAAGATAAATAGGCACAAGGCCTGTCTGCCAGTCATGGCAGTGAATAATATCAGGGTGAAAATCAAGCAGAGGCAGCGCGCTTAAAACAGCTTTTGAAAAAAATGCGAACTTTTCAATATCGGAGCTGATATTCCCGTAAGGCTTATCTCCGCTGAAGTAATATTCATTGTCTATAAAATAAAATGTGATTCCTTCGTGCTTTAGTTCCAGTACACCTACATACTGTCTCCTCCAGTTCAAGTCCATGTAAAAATGCAGCTTATATGTAAGTAGATCTTTCCATTTCTCCTTCATGCATAAATATTTCGGCAGCATGACACGTACATCGTATTTTTTCTTGTCAAAATATTTGGGCAGGGAACCTACAACGTCTGCAAGTCCGCCAGTCTTAATAAATGGTACTGATTCTGATGCTGCAAATAATATCTTTTTCATAAGCGATCCTCCCTTATACCTCTCACGGCTTTCCCCTAATTATACCGCAATTTTCGCTTTTTGAAAAGAATTATCTGTGTTTTGATTTTAATCGGATCGTATCTGCGACGAGAGCGATAAATTCAGAATTCGTGGGCTTCCCTTTCCCGTTGCTCACTGTATAGCCAAAAAGCTGGTCCAGCGTATCCAGTTTCCCTCTGCTCCATGCCACTTCGATGGCATGTCTTATCGCACGCTCTACTCTGCTTGATGTGGTCTGATGTTTCTTGGCTACTGTAGGATATAGTACCTTCGTGATAGCATTGAGGACATCCATATCGTCAATTGCCATAAGAATAGCATCCCTCAGATAGTGATAACCTTTGATGTGTGCTGGGATGCCTATTTCATGTATCATGTCTGTCACCTGACTCTCCAGACTTTCCTGTGATACTTCTATACTTTTGTGTTTTGTTTCCCCCATGGAATAATCGTTCCGTACAACATGGTTTGTGTTTTTAATTCTCTGTAGTATTGTCTCGTTGTTAAATGGCTTGAGGATGTAATACGATGCACCCTTGTTAAATGCATCCTCAGTGATCCGCTCTTGACCTATGGCCGTCACTACGATAAAATTCGGTCTTTTTTTCATCGTTCGGTCTGCGCCGACAAGTTCCATAACGCTCAATCCATCCATTTTTGGCATAATCAGATCCAGAAGCACCACATCCGGCTCCTCTTCCTTGATGATCTGATACATATCCTCCCCATTGTTCGCCTTTCCGACGAGATTCAAGTCTTTGTCACCTTCAATAATTTCGCCCAGTAAATCTAACATTCGCTCATTATCGTCGGCAATCGCTACATTTAGTTGTTCCATAAAGCATTTACCCTCCTTTACTCTGACCGACAGACATTTGTCAGTCACGGGGAACATTATAGTCTGAGGACGCTGGCAGATTCAAGGGAACGGTGTCGTAGGAATAAGACAGCGTTCGACCATTCTATTTTCCGACAACATTTTCCAGCATATTTTCTATGAATATGCCATAACCTTTTGTCGCATCCTGTACAAACACATGAGTTACCGCGCCCACGATTCGTCCGTCCTGAAGTATAGGACTGCCGCTCATTCCCTGCACGATTCCTCCCGTTAGTTCAAGTAAATTCGGATCGGTTATCTGTATTTCGATTCCTTTATTTATCTCTCGTGGATTTAAGTCGACTTTTGTAATACGGATTTTATATTCTTCCACCTTACCGCTGGCGGCGCAACGTATCGTTGCTTCTCCTTCCTTGATTTCCTCCTTTGCCGCGGCAGGAACCGCCTCCTGATTCTGAAATACGCGGTCAATCCTGTCAACTTTCCCAAATATTCCGGCTTCTGTATTTTTGTCGATAGACCCAAGTACATTGTAATGATTGTAGACAATAATACCTTCCATACCGCCAGGATTACCATTTTCACCCTTTTTAATATTCTGGATACTGGTCTCGTAAAGTGTACCTTCCGACATTTCCAAAAGTTCATTGGTATCCACGTCATGTATACCGTGTCCCAATGCCCCGAATTCACTGTTTCCGTTTAGAAATGTAATCGTGCCAAGTCCCTGAGCATTGTCCCTCACCCAGATTCCAAGTTTATATTCCCCTTGCTCATCCTTTACAGGATGAAGCTTAACATCAATATACTCTTCCCCTCTTCTCAAGTGCAATACTACGGTATTATTCGACAAATTCTGCACTACTTCGAGCAATTCTTTTTTGTTTCCTATTCGGTCGTCATCGACGCCTACAATATAGTCCCCATCTTTTACCATATGTTCCGCAGGTGCTTCTTTACCGCCACCCTGTGTTTTTATATTATCTGTCCCAAGTACCATAACACCATCTGTCTCCATATAGATTCCGATAGGCATCCCACCGGGAATCAGCAGGTTCTCCGACATCTTAGTCGCACTGACTTCCTTGCGCAGTGCATCCTTTTTTGTTTCCAGAAAACAATAACCTCCGCCAACTGTAACTGTAAGTACCAATAACATAATCAAAAAACGTCTGTACCATCTGCGTCTCATGTACATTCCCCTTTCTCCCAAACTATAAAACGGACGTTGATGTCCGCTTCCAGCCTTTCTTTGCTCATGAGTGCAGGTATTACAGAACAAAAGGCAGGAAATAATCTTCCTGCCTAGTATGTGAATATTATTATTTTTTTAAACCAGATGCCAAAATTTTCATTTCACTGGCATTTTGTAGTACAGTATCCGTTATCTGGGCTCCACCCAAAATTCGAGCTAGTTCGCGTATGGATTCCTCCTCGCTCAGGCGGAATATGGTTGTTTTTGTCACATTCTTTTCCGCTTTTTTTTCAATCGCGTAATGTGCGTCTGCCATGGCTGCTATTTGTGCGAGATGGGTAATGCAGATAACTTGGTGCTTTTTGCCGATTACTGCCATTTTTTCTGACACTTTCTGCGCCGTCCTGCCACTGATTCCCACATCAATTTCATCAAATATCAAAGTTTCTATCTCATCTTTATCCGCAAGAACCGTTTTAATCGCCAGCATAATTCTGGAAAGTTCCCCTCCCGACGCCACTTCATGTAATGGTTTTACCGGTTCACCCGGATTCATAGATATCAGGAATTCAACCTCATCTGTCCCCTCGGCAGTATATCCCTTGGTCTCCTCAAATTGGATTTCAAAACGCACGTCAAGAAAATTCAGATCAAGCAGGCCGTCCCTGATGCTTTTCTTTAACTTTTCCGCCTCTTTTTGCCTTACCTTGCTCAGTTTACAACAAAGTTCCTTGAGAACATTTTCTGAATCCTGCAGTTTTTTACGCAGCTCATCCAGATAATTATCATAGTCCCTCAGCTTCTGTAGCCTTTGTTCCTTCTCCTCACAGTAGGCTAAAACCTTGTCCACACTGTTACCGTATTTTGATTTTAACCGGTTTATTTCATTTAACCGCTGTTCCGTCTCGTAAAACTCTTCTTCCGAAAACGTCAGCGAATCCGAATAATCCGCCAGCTCTCTGTTAAAGTCATTGAGAAGGCTGTCCACATCTACTAGCTGTTCGTAGAGTCCCTGCGCCCGGCTGTCAAGCTCCGTGATTCCCTGCAGTGCATGTATTGCGCGGCTCAAGGCATCGCTTGCCCCGTCCCCGCCTTCTCCCGCCGTATAGGACCGTGCTTCCTGTATACTTTCTGTCATCCGCTTTCCGTTGACCATCCGCCTATAAGTCTGCTCTATTTCTTCTTCCTCCTCCGAGGATAAGCCGGCCGTCCGGATTTCTTCAGTCTCAAACTCCAGAAAAGCGATTTCTTTCAGCCTGTCAGCCTCATCGGTGTCGGCTGCTTCTAATTCTTTTTGATTGCTTTTGAACTCTTTATATGCTATTTTGATTTCTTCTTTTAGTTCTTTCCCATTCTTCGCAAAAGCATCCAAAATCGAAAGGTGATTTTTTTTATAGAGCAGTGATTGATGTTCATGCTGTCCATGGATATCTATCAAAAATCCTGCCGCCTCTTTGAGCTGGGCAACGGTGACGGTCTCCCCATTGATCCTGCTCAAACTTCTGCCTTCCATCAGCCTTCTGCTGATAATAATCTGTCCCTCTTCCGGATAGATTCCAATCTCTTCCAGCGCTTTTAACTGACGGGGGCTGCTTACAGTAAACGTAAGTTCAACAAGTCCGTACTGAGCCCCTTTCCTCAGCATATCGGCCGAATACCGGCCGCCTAATGCCAGATTGACGGAACCTAACACAATGGACTTGCCCGCCCCAGTCTCTCCGGTCAAAATATTCAACCCTTTCGAAAAATCCACCTCTGCCTCATCAATCAGCGCAAGGTTTTTCACATGTAAATTTTGTAACATGCTTCCTCCTGTTATCTGTTCAGCATCTTTGTCATCTTATCCATGACCAAAATGGTATCGTCAACACTTCTCACAGCACACATGATGGTATCGTCGCCAGCTATGCAGCCTACTATCTCGTTCCATTTCATGGCATCGAGGGCCGCGGCCACGGCCATGGCCATGCCGGAGACGGTCTTGATGACCAGAATGTTCTGGGCCATGTCCATGGAAACAAATCCATCCCTCAAAATACGGATATATTTCTCCCCAAGCCCGCTCTGCTCATTCTGGAGCACCGCATATTTCTGCCTCCCGTTCTCTGCCGGCACTTTTGTCAGCTTCAAATCTCTGATATCCCTTGAAACGGTTGCCTGAGTCACCCGAAATCCGGCTGCGTTGAGCCTTTCAGCCAGCTCTTCCTGTGTCTCGACCTGATATTTACTGATTAGTTCCACAATTTTAGCATGTCGGTTTACCTTCATAGTCTAGTTTCCTTTCATCTTTTCACGCAGCGTCTCCAAAAAGCTCATTTTTCTGAGCTTCACAATCTTTGTTATCTCCCGCGCCTTACATATATGAACCATCTCACCGGTCCGAAGCTGTGTGATATCCGCCCCGTCAAAGGTAACGGCCGCCTCCTCCACGCTATTATCCCTTCTGGAGCCGATTTCAATGACAATGTCATCTTCATCAGAAAGCACAATACTGCTGGAATTCAAGGCATGAGAGCAAATAGGAGTCACTACCAGCAGAGAAGCCGTCGGCTCTACGATCGGCCCTCCGGCTGAAAGATTGTAAGCGGTGGAGCCTGTAGGCGTGGACACGATAATCCCGTCTGCCTGATAAGAATTTAAAAATTCACCGTTTACATATAAATTGAAATGTACAATCCTAAGCGAGCCGCTCCTGCAGATAACAATATCATTCAAGGCCACATCACGAAGCTTATCCTGTACCGAACCATAGAGCATCATCCTCTTTTCAATACTGTAATTTCCAGTCATAAGTTGTTCGATAGCAGACTCTACGTTCTGCACTTCCACCTCGGTCAGATATCCAAGCGTGCCCATATTAATGCCCAGCATGGGGACTTGTCTGCCAAATAATTTTCTTGAAGCCTGAATAAAAGTGCCGTCGCCGCCGACCACCAGTGCACAGTCAATGTCGTCAGGAATCGTGTCTTCTATCAGGTTCTCATAATCATCCTTCTCACACAGTATACACATTTTTCCGTAAGACTCAATGCACTCTTTTATCCGCATGGTAATTTCATAATCTTCATCTTTTAGGTAATTCGTAATAATATAAAATTTTTCCATAACATCCCAGCCTTATTCTTTTTTAGACAAGGCAGCAAACGCTTCTTTCACTGTCTCTGGGACCGAAATCTCAGGTGAGGTTCTAGCTTCCTCCGGGGCACATTTCTTTATGTGCAGTAAATACTCAATATTTCCCTCCGGTCCCTTGATAGGCGAAAATTCAAGTGCTGCCGCATAAAATCCAATGGAGCATGCATACGTGATCACTTTATCGATGACTTCACGATGTGTACTCGGCTCACGTACGACCCCTTTTTTCCCTACCTTCTCTCTTCCCGCCTCAAACTGCGGTTTTATAAGTGCTACTATCTCTCCGTCCGTCTTCAGATATTCTCTGATTGGCAGCAATACCTTGGTCAGAGAAATGAAAGAGACATCTATGGAAGAAAAATCGATGGGCTCCCCTATGTCCTCGGGAGTCACATTTCTTATATTTGTCTTTTCCATGCAGACAACCCGCTCATCCTGCCTTAATTTCCAATCAAGCTGCCCTCTTCCCACATCGATTGCATACACTTTCTTAGCTCCGTTTTGAAGCATACAATCCGTAAACCCTCCGGTGGAAGAGCCCACGTCCGTACACACCTTTCCCTCGACAGATACTGCGAAATGCTTCATTGCCTTTTCCAGCTTTAGTCCGCCCCTGCTCACATAAGGAAGGGTATGTCCCTTGATTTCTATGGAAACCTCTTCCGGAAAAGTAGTTCCGGCTTTATCCTCTCTCTGCCCCTCCACAAATACATTGCCTGACATGATGATTGCCTTCGCCTTTTCTCTAGATGGCGCCAGATTCCGTTTGACCAACAATATGTCTAACCGTTCTTTCATGCTGTATCTCCTCAGTTCTTACTGTGATATATATTCCGTTATGATGCGTGTAGCGATAGAATCAGCGTCAAGCATAACCTCTCTCCGGAGCACGTCCACACTGCCATGTTCAATATAGTCATCCGGCAGCGCAACAGGCAGTACCCGCACATCCAGCCGCTTCCTGTGGACGAACTCCAATACCGTCTCTCCGTAACCGCCGGAACAGACATTCTCTTCTATCGTAACGAGCAGCCGGTGTTCCTTTGCGGCCAGCTCAATCATAGCCTCATCGATAGGCTTTACAAAACGAGCATTGACAAGAGAACAGCTATACCCTGTCTCCTTCAGCACTTCCCGCACTTTCACCGCCGTCTCGAACATATGCCCCACACTGAAAAGGACGATATCCTCCTCTTCAAAAACAGCTTCGCTTTTTCCGTATTCGATAGGCTTTCTATATTCCTTAAATCCATCGTAGGCAGTCCCTCTTGGATACCGCACCGCAGCCGGTGCTCCAAGTTCCACCGCGAACCGGACCATATCCGCCAGCTCCCACTTATTCTTTGGAGACATCACTGTCATATTCGGAATCTCCGACAGATAAGACAAGTCAAACAGGCCTTGATGTGTCTCTCCATCACTGCCCACAAGTCCTGCCCTGTCTACGGCAAAAGTAACCGGCAGCTTCTGCAGGCAGACATCGTGGATCATCTGGTCATATCCCCTCTGCAAAAAGGAGGAGTATACCGCAAATACAGGGTGCATCCCCGCAGCCGCAAGGCCTGCAGCAAAAGTCACCGCATGCCCTTCTGCAATTCCCACGTCAAAAAACCGCTTCGGATATCTCTTGTGAAATTCCGCAAGCCCCGTTCCGTCTTCCATCGCCGCAGTGATTGCCACCAGCTTCTCATCCCGCCGGCCCAAGTCCGTCATTACCTTGGAAAAGACATCTGTATACGTATCCTTCCCTCCGGAAGAAAGCGGTTCCCCCGTGGCCACATCAAAGGGGCCTGTCCCGTGGAACCGGGCCGGATTCTCCTCTGCCGGAAAATATCCTTTTCCTTTCTTAGTGAGCACATGTAACAGCACCGGCCCCTTCACTCGCTTTGCCTCTTTGAATGCCCGGTTCAGTGCCTTGATATTGTGTCCATCCACCGGCCCAAGATACTTGATTCCCATGTCTTCAAAAAACATGCCCGGAACAAACAGTTGTTTGATGCTACTTTTTGTCCTCTTTATATGCCGTACCAGCTTTTCCCCTCCCACAGGAAAGCTCCCGATAGCCATCTCCACGGCATTCTTCAAATCCGTGTACGCTTCCGCAGTGCGCAGTCCGTCTAAATAGTGGGACATCCCCCCTACATTTTCGGAAATGGACATATTGTTATCGTTCAGAACGATGATAAAATTCGTTTTCAGCGTGGCGGCATTATTGAGTGCTTCATACGCCATCCCCCCGGTCAGAGAACCGTCCCCGATTACCGAAAGTACATGGTAGTTCTCCTCCAAAATATCCCGCGCCCGCACATAACCAAGACCGGCAGAAATAGAAGTGGAGCTGTGCCCCGTATCAAAGGCATCGCAGTCACTCTCTTTTCGCTTGGGAAATCCGCTCATTCCTCCATATTTTCTCAAATCGTCAAAGCCCTCTCTCCGGCCTGTCAGAAGCTTATGTGTGTAAGACTGGTGCCCTACATCCCATATCATCTTATCTTCGGGCAGCTGGAAATTCAGGTGCATTGCCATAGTAAGCTCAACAACTCCTAGATTTGACGCCAAATGTCCCCCTGTCTTGCTGATCTTCTCAATCAGAAAATCTCTTATTTCATCTGCCAGCTCAAAGAGCTCTTCTTCTGTTAGATTTTTAATATCGTTTGCTTTTTGAATCTTCTCCAGATACATCACAAACACCTCTCTATTTTTTCCTGTGAACCAAAGCTTTCAGCAATTCCTCCAGATACGGATTCTCTTTGCCAAGTCCCTGTAGCAGGGAAATAGCCTCTTCCGATATCTGTGCCACATCGGCCACTGCTTTATCAAGCCCTTTCAAAGTCACATAAGTTGTCTTTTCATTCTTTTCATCACTGTGTATCGGCTTTCCAAGCTCCTCCATCGTGCTGGTCACATCCAAAATATCATCTTGAATCTGGAAGGCCAGTCCCGTCAAGGACGCGATTCGCTCCACCGTCGCTACTTCATCATCTCCGGCTCCCGCAAGCACGGCGCCAATCATCATCGCACTCTCAATCAATGCCCCTGTCTTCAATTCATAGATAAAGTCCAGCATCTCCTGTGTCAGATTCTCCCCGCAGGAGGATACATCCACCACCTGTCCGCCAATCATCCCATAGATTCCTGCCTTTCCGGCCAGTATCTTTAGTGCCTTGGCAACCCGTGAAGCCTGTGTTGGCGCAAGCTCGAAAGCTTCCACTGCAGTCTCGAACGCATAGTTCAAAAGTGCGTCTCCCGCTAAGATTCCCATGCCTTCCCCGTAAACAACATGGGTAGTCCTGCGCCCTCTTCGATATTCATCATTGTCCATAGCAGGCAGATCATCATGGACCAAGGAATACGTATGAATCATCTCAATCGCGGCCATAAAAGGTTCAACAACTGCCCCTTCCCCGCCGAACATGACAAAAGTTTCTTTCATCAACATTGGGCGGAGACGTTTTCCCCCCGCTGTCACACTGTACGCCATCGCCTCCATAATCACCTTTTGGTATCCCTCCGGCTTTGGAAGGTATTTTGCAAGAACTTTTTCTATCTCTTTTACCCTATTATCCTGTTCCTCTTTAAAATTCATGTGTCTCTCCATTTTCTTCTAATATGAGCACCTGTTTTTCCACAGCATCAATCTTATCGTTACAGCTTTTCAGCATCTCCATGCCCTTCTGATACAATCGGAAGGATTCTTCAAGCGATGTCTCTCCTTCTTCCAGCTTTTCCACAACGTCATCAAGGCTTTGGAACAGCTCTTCCAGCGTCTCCTTATTCTCCTCCATGATACTCCTCCTTCCTGATATCCGTAATCACCGATTCAATCGCTCCATCCGCAACATAGACGGTAAGCGTTTCTTTTCTTTTTACATCTTCTGTCGTCTTTACTGTCTTTCCCTCCGCATTCTGAACATAGGCAAAACCTTGATTCAGTTTACGGAGCGGTGAAAGCCCCTTCATCCGCTCTATCAAAATAGCGAGCAGTTGACGGTTCTCTTTGATTCTATCCTTCATCAGTTCTTGAAGCGCAAGCTCCAATTCCCTGTATTTGTCTTTTTTCGTCTTGAATAATTCCGCGAACAACTGTGGCAGCCTCTCTTCATAGTCTGCCGCCCTCTGGCGGTATTCCCTTAATTTCCCCGCAGGGCTCAAATAGCCCAGCCTTGTCTGATACTTTTCAAGCTTCAGCCTTTTTAAGTGCAGCATCTGTCCCATGCTGCGTCTCATCTTCCCCGCCAGAAGTTCCATCTGCTCCCGCACCTCCCGGTACTCATAGACAGCCAGTTCTGCCGCGGCCGAGGGCGTGGGAGCTCTCAAATCCGCCACGTAGTCTGCTATCGTCGTATCCGTCTCATGGCCCACCGCAGAGATGACCGGGATGCCACACTCAAAAATAGCCCTTGCAACCGCCTCTTCATTAAACGCCCACAAGTCTTCTATAGAGCCGCCTCCTCTGCCTACGATGATGACATCCACCTGCTTTTCTTCCAACATATGGATTCCCTTAACGATACTGGATACTGCACCTTCTCCCTGCACCAGCGCAGGGTAGAGGATAATCTGAACATAAGGATTCCTTCTCCGGGAAATATTGATGATATCCCTGATTGCCGCTCCGGTGGGGGCGGTCACTACTCCTACCGTCCTCGCATACTTTGGAACTGCCTTCTTATATTCAGGGGCAAACATGCCCATCTCCAGCAGTTCTGCCTTTAAAGCCTGAAACTTTTCGTAGAGAAGTCCTGCCCCGTCGAGAATAATCTCCTTCGCATAGAGCTGGTATCTACCATCCCGCTCATATACGCTCACACTTCCCATAGCGATGACCTGCTGGCCTTCCTGCATACGAAAAGAAAGCCCGCTCCGCTGCCCGGCAAACATGACGCAGGCAATCGTTCCGGACTCATCCTTCAAGGAAAAATAAATATGCCCGGAAGTGTGATACTTACAGTTCGACACTTCCCCTTTTATATAAATTCTATTCAGCATAAAGTCCTGCGCAAACATATTCTTTATGTACGCATTGACCTGTCTGACTGTATATACGTTACGCATCCTACTCCTAAATCCGTGCAGGGCTTTTGACTTATGCCTCTGCTAGTTTTCCAAGTACGCCGTTGATAAAGGCCGGCCCCCCGTCTCCGGAAAACCTTTTACTAAGCTCAACAGCCTCGTTAATCGCTACCTTGACCGGTACATCCTCATCCCATCTCATCTCATAGACGGCAAGACGTAAAATAGTCAAATCTACTTTATTCATGCGGCTGGTCTTCCAACCCTCCGCGCTGGCATTCAATAACGCGTCTATCTCAGCCAGCTTTTCAATTACAGCTTTTGCCTTATTGAGCATGTAATCACGGTCTTTCTCACTCACATCCTCCAATTGGTCAAGGTAAAGATTCAATTGAGCAGTTAATTCTTCCTCCGCATTGAACTCCACCCCGAATACCATTTTGAAAATGTGTTCTCTCAATTCACTTCTTCCCATACGATTCTCCAGTCTACACCGAAAAGCCCACTTGCTGTCTTTGCAAAGTGAGCTTTCTCTTAATTTTCTTCCGGCATGTCCACACCTGCGACACGGATGTTGATATCCGCCACAGTCAGTCCGGTCATATTTTCAATCGCTGCTTTTACCTTCTCCTGAACCTTCATGGTCGTCTCTTTGATGTTTCTGCCATACTTTAAGTTCAGTGCCAGAGACACGGTGACAACTCCCTCCAGAACATCAACCTTGACACCCTTTGAAAGGCTCTTCATGCCAAGCTTAGCAATCAATTCTCTTGTGGCATTCCCCGCCATAGACGACACACCTTCCACTTCCATGGAAGCCAGCCCCGCGATAATAGCCACCACCTCGTCCGCTATCTGGACTTCCCCAAGATTTTCCTCAGACAAGGTTTTATAATTGTTCTTTTCTTCTTTATTCATGGTAAACCTCCTTGTTTTCCGCATTTGCCATATCCCGCCGCTCCGAACGCTCACTTCGCAGTCTTCGCCTGCTCAGTGGCCGTTGCACTCACATGGATTGCTTCCTAAGTCCTTTTGACTGCCAGCAGTCAACGGCCTTTCTCGCAATCCGCGTTCGTCGCTATACGCTCATTGTATCACAAATCGCTTGGATTGCAAAGAATTATGAACGGCCAAATTCAGAAAGTTCCAGTCCTTCGTTTCTCTGTAATACCATGCGGATGCTCCATTCGTTGATGAAGAGCAGCAGTGGGCGGTCTCTTAGGTCTTTGATTTTTTTCATATCTGAAGTTCCGATCAGCTTGTCCATATCTGGCTCTTCATTTTCAATCCAGCGTATGTGTTCGTATGGAAGGGGTTCCAGACGTATTTCTACGTTGTATTCATTTTCCAGACGGTATTTGAGCACATCGAACTGTAGTACGCCTACGACTCCGACAATTATTTCTTCCATTCCTGTATTAAATTCTTGGAAAATCTGAATGGCGCCTTCCTGTGCGATCTGGTTGATTCCTTTGATGAACTGTTTTCTCTTCATCGTATCCATCTGCCGCACTCTGGCAAAATGCTCCGGCGCAAAAGTGGGAATCCCTTCATATACAAACTTATCCGGGGAATTGGTCAGTGTATCGCCGATGGAGAAAATCCCCGGATCGAATACACCGATAATGTCACCGCCGTATGCCTTTTCAATCATCTTGCGCTCGCTCGCCATCAGCTGCTGTGGCTGGGACAGGCGTACCTTCTTGCCGCCCTGAATATGGAATACGTCCATACCTGCGTCGAACTCCCCGGAGCAGATTCTCATAAAAGCGATTCTGTCCCTGTGGGCTTTGTTCATATTGGCTTGAATCTTGAATACAAAGGCTGAAAAATCCTTTTCTTTCATCGGGTCTATTTCGCCTTTGTCTGAATTCCTTGGAAGCGGAGATGTCGTCATCTTCAAGAAATGCTGGAGAAAGGTCTCCACTCCGAAATTCGTCAGCGCCGAACCAAAAAACACCGGTGACAGTTCTCCCTTATCTACCAGCTCTTGATCGAACTCCGCACTTGCCCCGTCCAGAAGCTCGATTTCCTCCTCAAGCTTTTGGTATTGTTCTTCCGTCACAACACCTCTGGCCTCTTCACTGTGGAGAGGTACTTTCTTGACCGCTCCGACTGTAGTCCCCTTCTTTGTGTCGGAGAAAAGCTCCAGCTCTTTGGTGTCTCTGTCGTAGACGCCGCGGAACTCTTTTCCCGATCCGATGGGCCAGTTGACCGGACAGGTGGCGATCCCCAATTCTTTTTCGATATCATCCAAAAGTTCGAATGTATCCATAGCTTCCCGGTCCATTTTGTTGATAAACGTAAATATCGGGATGTGGCGCATCACGCAGACTTTAAAAAGCTTTCTCGTCTGCGCCTCCACGCCCTTGGAGCCGTCGATTACCATCACCGCCGAGTCTGCCGCCATCAGGGTCCTATAAGTATCCTCGGAAAAGTCCTGATGTCCCGGCGTATCCAAAATATTAATACAGTATCCGTCATACTCAAACTGAAGGACAGAGGAGGTCACGGAGATTCCCCTCTCCTTCTCTATCTCCATCCAGTCCGAGACTGCGTGTTTTGCCGTGGCCTTTCCCTTGACCGAGCCCGCCTGATTGATAGCGCCTCCATACAGCAAAAACTTCTCTGTCAATGTTGTTTTTCCCGCATCTGGGTGGGATATAATCGCAAATGTTCTTCGTTTTCTGATTTCATCTCTAAAATCTGCCATGTTATGTTCCTGCTTACTTTCTAATTTTCGTTCTTTTTACTGTGCACATTGTGTGCATCCTATCCGGAGGATTTTTGTTACATTAGGAAAGTTCAAAGAACTTTCCTAATGTAACAAAATATCTTCCAACATGGAAGTCCCTTCGATAGAGCACCGGACATCTAAATAGTCTAACACAGTTGCGGCTATATCTGCAAATGTTTTTCGTATTCCTAAGTTATTATTTTTCTTAATGTTCTCTCCGGTGATAACAAGGGGGACGTATTCTCTGGAGTGATCCGTGGAAGGCGTGCCCGGGTCGCATCCATGATCCGCCGTTATCATAAGAATATCCTCTTCTCTTAGCTGTTCCAAAATCTGTGGCAAATATGCATCGAATTCCCTCAGCGCTCCCGCATAGCCGGCCACATCATTGCGGTGCCCGTATACCATATCAAAATCCACCAAATTGGTGAAGCAGATTCCATGGAAGTCTTTCTTCATATACTCCAAAGTCTTCTCAATTCCCTCCCGGTTGCATGCCGTCCGTACATATTCCGTGATGCCGTCTCCGGCGAAGATATCAATAATCTTCCCCACCGCCAGAACATCCATCCCTGCTTCCTTCACCGCATCCAGCATGGTTTTTCCCGTTGGATGAAGGGAAAAGTCATGACGCCGGCTCGTGCGCCTAAAGTCAGGGTATTCCCCTTCAAAGGGCCGGGCGATCACCCTTCCCACACTGTGCTTTCCGGTGAGAATCTTTCTGGCAATTTCACAGTCATGGTATAATTCTTCTACCGGGACGACTTTTTCATGGGCCGCGATTTGAAATACGCTGTCGGCCGAAGTATACACGATCAGCCTGCCGGTCTCCATGTGCTCTCTTCCATAATCCCTTATCACGTCCGTACCGGAATAAGGTTTGTTGCAAAGCGTTCCTCTCCCGGTCTGACGCTCAAACTCCCGAATAACCTCCTCCGGAAATCCCTCCGGATATACGGGCATAGGTTGTCTGGAAATGAGCCCCGCGATCTCCCAGTGCCCGGTGGTCGTATCCTTGCCTTTTGAGGCTTCCTGCAGCTTAAGAAAAGTTCCCTGTGGGACTTCCTCCTTCCATTTTTCATCCACGCCGATACCGTCAATATTAAAAAGGCCCAGTCTTTTCATGTTCGGCATGGCAAAAAGCGCATCCTTGGATACGCTTTTTAATGTATTACTTCCTTCGTCTCCGTACAGCGCGCTGTCCGGCATTTCTCCAACGCCGACACTGTCAAGCACAATAATAAATATACGTTTCATAATGATTCTTACCTCATCTTCCGCCTAACATACAATTTTGCTCTTATTATATGCCAATTAACTAAGGATATCAATCCCCTGCTATTCTGCGTCGTCTGAGGAACCGCTATGTATCGGTGTAATGACGATATTGGCGGGCGCTACACCTGCTTTTCTGGTGACAATATCTTCAATCTGTGCACGCTTCGCGTCAGAGAGCTCGGAGCTGTTCACGACGATGTCCGCGCCTTCCTCTGTAAGGCTGACCACCGCTTCGGTAAATCCTTTGGATGCCAGCAATGTCTCTATGGCCACTTCCTTTTCGGCAAGTGCCGTCATGGCGACCATTTGATTCACTGCCGCGGATTTCTGCTCGTCGCTTACGTTGGTATCATCTATAATTGCCTGAAGGGTCTCTTTATTTTTTGCCCTTACCTGCTCCCGGCTGACCTTTGCTTCTGCCACAACACCACTTGCCTCCCCGTTTGTAAGCACTGCTTCTCCCGGGGTTCCCTCTACATCGGCGTCAGCCACTTCTCCATCCTGACTTTTGATTTCACCGTCGGTGGAGGCGGCATCCTCATCGGATATATCGAGGAGCTCCTTGTTGGCAAGTTCACTGCTCGTTTCCTCACTAGTCTTTTTGTCACCGAAGATTTTTCCTGAATAATTCAGGTAACCCGCCACCGCAATCATAACCGCCAGCGCCGCAATAATAATCTGATTTTTCTTGAATAATCGTTTCAACGTCCTTCCTCCTGCTTTTTGATTTTTACTTTAATTGCGTTTCATTACTTTTATCTTATGCGTGTCTACTCCAAATAATGCCTGCACCGCCTCGGTTATATTTTCAATTACAACCGCATTGTCCCCGCCATCCACAATGACCATGACTCCCTTAATATCCGGCGTCAACTCCTTCTTGATGTATGGTGTTCCGGAGCCGCTTTCCCCTGAATAGACACTGGTTTCCGCAGAACTGCTGCTCTGGCTCGTACCGTTCTCCCCGTCCGTAGATGTGTCGCTGCTTGTCTCCCTATCCTTTTCCACCACCTTCTCTGCTGAAGAAGAAAGTGTAATCATCACGGAGACCTTCCCGACCCCTTGAACCTGTGTCAGCGCCTCTTCCAGCCTTCTTTCAAGAAGCCTCGCGTAACTGTCCGTGTCTTCGGACTGCTGCGCAGTGGTAACCGTCTCCTTACTGCCGCTGTCTTTTTTGGCGGTGGAAGTAGGCATGGCTATCACCAACAGTAAAATTCCCACAAGTATGACGATCAGCCATTGGTCTTTTTTGCCCTTTTGCTGTTTCAGCCATACTTTCCAATCCTTTTTGTCCGAAGATTTGTTTTGATTCCCTTCTCTCATCAATCTCCCTCCTCAAGCAGCGGATTTTCCATCTCCTGCAGAAATGCAGCCGCCTCTTCAATCTCTTTTGACTCCTGCTCGTAAACAGCGCTCCTATAAAGCTCCGAGAATGTTCCCTTCATCCCTGTAAGCTTGAGAATCGGAGTCATGAGCAGTATAACAAGAATCAGGCCCGCAAAAAAGCGGATGTATTTTTGGTAACTGTTATCCGGCAGGGCCCTGATCACGGCCGTGACTAAAATCATATAGAACGCCAGATTTTTGAGCCATTCATATATATAATCAAACATATTTACCCTCCAATCGACTGCCGTATTTTCACGAAGTAAATACGGCCGCCACCGCAATGGTGAGCAGGAACAGAACCGCTGTGGTGAACACTACCTTCAGCAGCATCTGGTATCCATTCCCCACACTTGCCAGCGCCTCCACGATACGTTTGTCCGATATAGGCTGAATCAAGGCTGCCATCAGCTTATACATGATTGTCAGCATTCCCATATTCAAAATCGGTATGATACAGATACCTACGCAAACCAGGGCTCCTGCCAGACCAATACCATTTTTCACAAGAACAGCTGTACCCAGAATGACCTCTGTCACCCCGCCGATTGCATCACCGATTCCCGGTATGACCTCCACGCCCTTTGTAAATGCGCTCCTCTTCACCGAATCTACCGCCGGGCTCAACAGTCCCTGAACCACACTGATTCCTGTAATACAGGCCAAAAGTGTCTTCAGGCTCCATCCGACCAGAAGCTCTAAAAGTTCTGCAAATTTGGATAGATAGTCCTCCTCCGCAAGAAAATTAAGTACCCGCATCATCAAATATACATGGATCAGTGGAAGCAAAAAATGTAGAATTACAAGTTCCACGAGATAAATTAAAAACAGTACGATATTATAAAATGCTACCGCAGAGACACTTCCTGTCGATATGGCCATGCAGATAAAGTATGCCGGGCCTAGTACACGCATAAATGTCACTATATTTTCAATCCCTGTACTTACGACGTCCACAGTCTGGGTAAAGGTGTGCAGACAGGCAGTTATCAACAATATATAGACGATATAAAAGCTGATATCTGCTATCTGCCTGTTCTGAAAAACACTGGAGAAATTGCTGAAAACCGCGGCTACAATCACAATCAACAGCAGATACATCATCGCTGTCTTATTAGATTTCACTACATAAAACAGACTGTCTGTCACAAAATCTCCGATTAATTTTGGCGATATGGTCTCCCCGTCATCCAACAGGGCCGCTAATACATCTCCAAACCGCACTTTCTTATCAGGAAAAATTTCTTTCAGTACCTTGTCGATTCCTTTGACGTCTACTTCTTTCAAGACCTTATCCTCGGTCTGGGACTGGATATCATTAAATTCATCTTTCGTCATGATATCCTTCTCCTCATCCGTACTCCCACCCTCCTGCGTCTCGGTTCCAGCTTTTTCATCAGCCGAGACCGGAAACACCGGGAGCAGCAGCGCCGCCAAAAGAATCAGCAGCCCCCATTTCCAATATTTTTTTTTCATATTCTGCTCCTCAGCTCAGGAATTCCTGTATTGTCTGAAGCAGCGCTGTCAGAACTGGCATACTGAGCGCTAAAATACTGAGCTTGGCAAAGATTTCAATCTGGCCTGCAATTGTCTGGTACCCCGCATCCTTACAGATGCCGGAAGCAAATTCTGCCAGATAGGTAACCCCTAACATTTTAAGCATCGCGTTGATATAGGTACTGTCTATCTTGATGTATCCGCTTATCGTATTTATCGTATCTACAATGACCGAAAGCCTTCCACTCATACAGAAGAAAACGACCAGACTGACTGCGATACTTAAATAGATACCGTATTCACTTTTACCGCTTTTGAACTGCAATGCGAGAAGTGTGCCGAACACACCGAGCAAGGCAATCTGGATAATGGTCATCTGTCCCGCCCCCTTCCGGTTACAACGCAAACAGCCTGCGGATATTCTCGAACAGGTCATAAACATATGGTATAATCCAGAACAGAACGAGTAGAAGTCCCGCGAAACTTGTCAGGAACGCCTGCTCCTCTCTCCCGCTGTGTTTGAGGACCTGACTTAATACAGATACCAGAATACCAACCGCGGCTATTTTAAATATCAGATTTACACCCATTTCAGCCTCCCGTTTTTGAACTATACCAAAATAATAACAAGAAATACTCCGCCGGCCGCTCCCAGACAGGCAGCGACCCGGCGCTTCTCCTGAAGCCCCGCAAGCAGCGCCTCTCTTCTCTCCTCCAGCTTTTTACCGTACCAGGAAAGAGCCGCCTCCTGCATGTGGATATCGAGATATCCCATCTGACCGCCTAGATTCTTAAGCTCCGTCCACTCTTCCTCAGTCAGCAGTAGTTTTTTCAAATGATTTTCCACCGCCTCACGCCAGAGGATTCCCAGCGTTCTCTGGCCCTTTTGCTCCATTTCTTTAGCCAGAGCGCGCAGCCATCCTCCATATGGTTCTCCCAGCCGCCCGCCCACCCTTTGGAAGACCTCCGTGAGGGGCGCCTTTGTATATGTGATTTCTCCGCTTATCTGCCAGATGATCCGGTTCAATTCTTCCAATTGTTCAATATGGCGCTTGTAGTCCAGACCCGTACAATATCCATAGGCATAGGCTCCCGCCATAATACATATGCTTCCCACAATTTTTAGGAGCATAAAAGTTTCCCCCGTTCGTTATAGACTCCCTGCAAGCTGCCGGTACGCCCCATGGGGCCCAGTACAATATAGCGTTTGAAATATTTCCCCTCCCAGTAATGCTTGAACAGTGGCTTTTCTCTTATCTCTTCCAGCGATGTCCCGTGGACGGTCGCCAGCATCGTCACGCCACAGTGCATGGCATAAGATACCGCCTCCACATCATGTCTTGTCCCAATCTCATCCACAGCCAGAACCTGCGGCGACATGGACCGTATCATCATCATCATCCCTTCTGCTTTTGGACAGTTGTCCAAAATATCTGTCCTTTTTCCTATATGGTTTTGTGGCACACCTTGAAAACAGCCTCCTATTTCGGAACGTTCATCTACTACCCCCACATTCATCCCTCTTAAGTATTGATTCCCGTCCGATATCTGCCGGACCATGTCCCGCAGCATGGTTGTCTTCCCACAGCCGGGAGGAGAGATGATCATCGTATGGCAAAGCTCCCCCTTCTCCAAGACCATGGGAAATACCACATCCGCACAGCCGGAAATCTCATGGGAGACCCGGATGTTAACGGAAGATATGTACTGAAAATTCCTCACATGCCCTTCTTCTGGTATGATCTTTCCCGAAATACCTACCCGGTGCCCACCGTCTATAGTAAGGAATCCCTGCCTCATCTCATGCTCATAGGCATAGAGTGAATAGTTCCCTATATATTCCATGGTCTCCCGCAGCTCCTCCTTTGTAATCAAATGAGAGAACATCATCTCCCTGCCCTCATACCGGACATACAAAGGCTGTCCCTCCCGGAGCCGTATTTCCTGCAGCCGTTCAAAATCCAGTCCATTATTCAAAAGAATTCCTTTTATTTTCCCTGCCAAAACACATAAAATCTGTTCCTTTTTTTCACGTCTCATCTTGTCCACCTCTTTAGACAATATATGGAATGAGGTTTTATTTTAGAACCGGAAAAATTTGTATTGACAATTCTATCTAAACAAGGTACTGTAATAATTGTTAGTTCATTTACAAAAATATGAAGAAAAGGAGGTAACGTTATGAACAGAATGACTAATGCTTTACATTTAGAATATTATTTTTCGTATGCAGTTACCTCAGGAGATATTTGCATGATTTAGGACGTACTCTATTCACGTTCTAAATAATTTGCGCGCAGAGTCCATGACAGCATACGCTGTCATGGATTTTTTTTCTTGTAATATAGGAAACTTCGTTCCCTATGTTACAAAAACCCTCCGGGGGATGCACACAATGTGCAGAGGAAAGCTGCTTCGCAGCCGCACATTGGCGCGCAAAGTGTACAAGTCCCTCATGGGTGAGGGATATAGGGAGTTGAAGTGGACTTGTCCACTTTATTTAAGAACTGATTAAAGGGGGATTTTAGTTGAAGAAATTATCACACTATGTAATGAAACATATCTGGGGATATCTTATCGCTGTGCTGTGCCTTATCATTGGCGTAGCGCTGGATATGCTCTCGCCTCAGCTGACCAAGCGTATTATCGACGATGTAATCGGAGGCGGGGACCTGCCCCTTCTCAAATACCTTCTTGCAGGTATTTTAGCTGTGGGGGTGGGCAGATGCATTTTCACATACTTTAAGGAATACCTGTTTGACATTATAGGCGCTAAGATAAGCGCCAATATGCGGAACGACCTGTTCCGTCATCTTCAGGGGCTGTCCGCAGATTTTTATGACAGGAACAATACCGGGGAATTGATGGCAAGAGCCAAGGATGACGTTGACCGTATCTGGGACGGCTTGACTTATGTAGGAATGCTGATCATTGAAGTCGTCGTACATACCACGCTGGTGCTGACCTGCATGTTCCGCCTGAATGTAAAACTGGCCTTGATTCCGGCGGCTGCCATGTTGTGCTGCGGTACACTGGCTATTTTTCTGGAAAAGAAGCTCAATAAAATCTATGACGAAATCAGCGAGGAGAACGCTGTGCTCAACACCGTCGCAGAAGAAAATCTGGCCGGGGTACGCACAGTGAAGGCATTCGCGCGGGAAAAATTTGAAATCAAAAAGTTCTTGTCACACAACAAACGCTATTACGAGTTGAATATGGAGCAGTCCAGAGTATTTGTTAAATACCACCCACTGTTTACCTTTATCACAAAGCTTCTGCCCCTGCTTGTGCTGCTGGCCGGAGGATATCTAGTCATACAGCAGGAACTCACGCTGGGCGCGCTGGGCGCATTCATAGAATATTCTATGAATATCGTCTGGCCGATGGAAATGTTGGGCTGGCTTACCAACAGCCTCTCGGCCGCAATTGCGTCCAACAAGAAGCTGAAAAAAATATACGCGGAAACTGCCTCTATCAAAGAGCCTTCCGCTCCCATTGTACTCCCTCATATCCAAGGGAAAATCACTTTTTCAAACGTTGGTTTTAAAAGAGCGGGTACGGAGATTCTGAAAGATATCAGCTTCTCTGTAGAGCCGGGGGCGACCCTTGGCATCATGGGCGCTACCGGTTCTGGGAAGACATCGGTCATACAGCTTTTGCAGCGGATGTATGACTGTACGGAAGGTGTCATCCTGCTGGATGATGTTGATATCCGCAGGCTGCCACTCAGAGACCTACGAGGCAATATTTCTGTAGTCATGCAGGATGTCTTCCTCTTCTCCGATACAATTCAGGACAATGTGCGACTCGGGAAACAGGAGCTTTTGGATTTTGAGCAGGTGAAGACCGCCTCTCATGCGGCCATGGCAGGCAGCTTTATCGAGCGTCTCCCCGATGGGTATGACACGATTATCGGTGAACGCGGGGTAGGTCTCTCGGGCGGCCAGAAACAGCGCATCAGTATCGCACGCGCACTCGCTAAGAATAATCCAGTCTTGATACTGGATGACTCCACCTCAGCTCTGGATATGGAAACGGAACAGATGATTCAACAGACGCTGCGGAATCTTAAGAATACCACTAAGCTGATAATTGCCCACCGCATCAGCGCTGTCCGCCACGCAGATGAAATTATATTTTTGGAGAACGGGCGCATTGCAGAGCGGGGGACCCACGAAGAGCTTCTGGCAGCCAAAGGACTTTACTACGAAACCTATCAATCACAATACGGTGCATTCATGGAGGTGATGTAATGCCCATTAATTCTTTTAAGGAAGATGAAATAAGTGTGGACGCAGGGAAAACAAAGACCCTGCTCCGCCTGTTCTCTTACCTTTTAGCGTATAAAAAGGAAGTTATTTTTGTACTTGTCATTATGGCCTACTGCGTGGGGGTGAATCTTGTGAACCCCCTGATTATCGAAGCTGCCATTGATAAGTATATCAGTGCGGGGAATTATCCCGGGCTGTTCCGGCTGATACTGTTCGCCCTGATTCTGAACTTTTCGATGGTCATGTTCATCAAGCTTCGCATGCGTATCATGAACCGGGTGTGCAACAGTATTCTTGTCACAATAAGACAGGAACTATACACACATATTCAAACCTTAGATTTTCATTTTTTTGACAGCCGTCCAACGGGGAAAATACTCTCCCGTATCATCGGAGATATCAATTCCTTGAAGGAAGTGCTTGGCAACAGCGTGACCACGCTGATACCTGACTTTATTACCATATGCGCCGTTGTAGTCATCATGGTAATCAAAAATCCGGTGCTCACGGCCGCCTCCCTCTGCTCGCTGCCAATCATGGGCGCCTGCATGTGGTTTATCCAAGTATTTTCCCACAAAAGATGGCAGGTGTTCCGAAAGAAATCAGCGAACTTAAACGCCTTTCTTCATGAGGACTTGTCCGGCATGCGCATCATTCACAGCTTTACGGCCGAGCAGGAAACTATGAATACTTTTCAACGTCTCGTGGAAGAGCACCGGCTCTCATTCAACAGCGCCGTCCGGCTGATGGACGCTATGGGCTCGGCCATTGACCTCTGCTGGGGCATCGGCTGCGTTGCTCTTTATTATACAGGAATCGTCATCATCGGCGTCTCTAAAGTATCTGTCGGCACGCTGATTGCGTTCGGCAGCTACATCAACATGTTCTGGCGTCCGATCATGAACCTGAGCAACTTTTATAACCAGCTGATCACGAATATCGCGGCGGCGGAACGTATTTTTGAGATACTGGATACCCCTTCCGAGATAACCGATGAAAAAGCGGTAAAGGAACTTCCCACGATCGACGGAAGTGTGACCTTTGAGAATGTGACCTTTGCCTACTCAGACGCGCCCGACATCAATGTATTAGAGAATGTAAGCTTTCACATCGCCCCGGGGGAGACCATTGCTCTGGTAGGGCCGACAGGGGCCGGCAAGACGACTATCGTCAACTTGATCAGCCGTTTCTACAACGCCACCAGCGGAAGAGTTCTGGTAGATAACTACGATGTACAGACCGTGACCCTTGAATCTCTCCGCTCACAGATGGGGATTATGACACAGGACAATTTTTTATTTACCGGAACAGTGAAGGAAAATATCCGGTATGGTAAATTAGACGCCACCGACGAGGAAATTGTGGCCGCGGCTAAGGCAGTGAATGCCCACGACTTTATTATGAATCTTGAAAAAGGCTACGACACGATTTTAAGTGAGCGTGGCGGTGGATTGTCCGTTGGGCAAAAACAGCTTCTCGCTTTCGCCAGAACCTTTGTCTCCATGCCCCGAATACTCATTCTGGATGAAGCCACTTCCAGCATCGACACGAAAACTGAATTGCTGGTACAGGAGGGAATTCAAGCGCTCTTAAAAGGAAGAACCTCTTTTGTCATCGCCCACAGGCTGTCCACCATCCAGAAGGCCGACCGTATCTTCGTCATAGACCAAGGCGGCATACTGGAAAGTGGAAGCGCAAAAGAACTTCTCGCTAAAAAAGGAGCTTACTATCATTTGTATATGGCGCAGTTCGGCGCAGAGATTTAAGGAAGAAAAGGAAGAAATAGTGAAAAAACACTCACTATTTCTTCCTTATTATGATAATACCTTTTCCATAAGATACACACCGTCTTCATTTGCCTCTTTGTTCTTAGACATATGCCGGTATCCCATTTTTTCATAAAACCCAACAGCGGTTATCGATGCATGCAGTTCTACTCTGTCTGAACAGCTAAAAAGCGTGTCCTTTTCCAGTGTCTCCAATATCATTCTACCCACACCACGTGCATGATACTCCGGCATTACGAAAATAGCCAGAAGAATACACGCATTCAGGCTACCCTCTATGCACTGGACCGTACCTGTTCCCACAATCCTGCCCTCGTCACCGACAACATATGTATGTCCCTGCCGTGAAATGCTGATTACCTTTTCAGGGCTATATCCGTCGGCCAGCTCCCGCATCTCCTCCTCCGGATAGTCCTTAATATTCACCTCCAGAAAATTCCGTCTGATCATATCGGAGACTTCCTTTGCGTCCCCAGCCTCAAATCTTCTCACAATCATGTGCATCCCCCTCCCTCACTGCCGTATAGTATATAGTCTACCCTTTCCCAGTTCGGGAGGCAAGAAATTTTTTACACTTACTCCCATTTGAAATATTTCACAGCAATCACGGTGCATGCAACAGCGACCACCCCCATGATACAAATTTGTGCCAGCACGCTGTCCGCCGGATGTCCCAGCGACGCGGCCTTCAAAAGTTTTATTCCCTGTGTGAGAGGCATGACATCCGCCACTCGTTTCAGTGTTGAAGGCATTACCTCATAGGGCAGCGTGGCGCCGGAAAGTATAAGCATTGGAAAATACAGTATGCATGCAATGACGCTTGCAATTTTTGTGTCCGGTGAGACTCCCCCGACCAACATGCCAATACTGAACATTGACACAAGAACTAAAAGGTAACCTCCCAGAAAACGAAACAAATCTCCTCTGAATTGGTAACCGAAGAATAGTTTTGCCGTAAAATACAGCAGCATCAATGAAACAACTGCATATAAGGTGTAGATGGCCACCTGCACTACTAATATCATCGCCGGACTTACCGGTGTCACTTTATATCGCTTCAATATACCTTTGCTGCGATAATCTGATACGACCAGCGGCAGTCCCATGACACCGCCTGCACAGATAGATATGGTTGCCAGCGCACTAAAGGACTGTTCTAAGAAGGTATAGCCTGCGTCCGGATAAGCCGGTCTATTCCCGTAGATAATCCCTTGAATGATCAACACTACCAGTGGGACACAGATGGCAAAGATGAACATATCCATCCCCCGCAGCGATAATTTGATTTCCGTCTTCAGCATCGTTCTAAATGTTTTCATTCTTCTCCTCCTCTTCCGTGTACCAAAGATAAGCGTCTTCTAAATTGTCAAATGGACTGTCTTTTACTGCGTCCGATACGGTTCCCTTAAATACGGCGTTACCCTTTTTTAATATGCAAATCTTGTCGCATAGAGCTTCTACCTCGTCCATAAAATGTGAAGTCAAAAAAATAGTCAGCCCCTTTTCTTTGAGCGCGGACAACATTTTCCATACCTCACGCCGTGCTTTGGCGTCAAGTCCGGTTGTCAGCTCATCTAAAAACACTACGTCAGGTTTTCCAATCAACGCAAGCACGATAAACAATCTCTGTCTCTCTCCTCCTGACAAGTCTTTGACGAGGCTTTTCTTCTTATCGTCGATCTTGAACTTTTTTAACAGTTCAAATGAATCCTCCGTTTCACGGTATAAGGATTCCGTAACCTCGCAGAGCTCCCTTACAGTTATTTTTTCCTGATAGCTGCTCTCCTGAAACTGAACTCCCACCCTTTCAAACAGACTTTTACGGTCTGTATATGGATTCATGCCAAGAATGGTAACCTTTCCCTCATCTGCCTTCTTTGTTCCTAAAATGCACTCAATTGTGGTGCTTTTTCCGGCGCCGTTGGCTCCGAGCAATCCAAATATAGTTCCCCTCTCCACCGTCAATTCCAATTTGTTTACCGCTGGCCTGCCGGCATAACATTTGGTAAGCCTGTTTACTTTTATGATTTCCTTCATACTTCTGCCTCCTGTTTTTTATTGACATAAAAAGAATACCACCAAAAAAAACATTGGTGGTAAAGTGGAGGGTTTAAGAAAATTTATTTTTCATATATTCTAATCTGCTGATTATCTGCTTTGCATTGTACTCCGCTTCTGAAAGAGAGGTGATGAGTTTATCGCACACGGCAATGATATCTTCATCCGGTTTCGGTGTATCCAAAACCTTTTTAATGTCGGCCCCGGGATCTGCGGACAACCGGTTGAGCATACGGAGAATGGACTCCAGTGAATAATTGGCGCACCGAAGGGAGCGGATGACTTTTAGACGGCTGATGTCCTCGCTTGTGTAGACCCGGTAACCATTGGACTTCCTCCTGACAGTCAGCAGTCCGTTCATCTCCCAATTTCGCAGAGAATCCATGGATATCTTTAGCAGCTGTGAGACTTCTCTGCGTTTTAACAGACATCCGTCTTCCTGCGAGGAACCCCGCAGTATCTGGTTCACTATTTTGACAGCCTCCTCTGCGTTGGCCCGCTCCTGCTTTACCTGCGTCAAATATTCCTTTGTCAGTTCAAGCGCTGTGTC
This sequence comes from Bariatricus massiliensis, assembly GCF_900086725.1. GTDB lineage: Bacteria > Bacillota > Clostridia > Lachnospirales > Lachnospiraceae > Allocoprococcus > Allocoprococcus massiliensis. The sequence goes on from NZ_LT574836.1 coordinate 953,775, forward strand.
AAACTCGCCCTGCGCAGACTGTTTGACCATACGAATCATTTTCTTGCGCAGGCCATTTTGCAATATCTCGATTTGGAATGCCAGACGCGCCAAACGGAATTGTTCTATATGAAACTCTGTAAAAACACGATAACCATTCTCTTTCCGCGCAGGTCTGGGTATCAATTCCAGCGTTTCGTAAAGGCGCACCGTATTGGGATGTATCCCTATAATTGCCGCAACTTCCGCAGTTTTATAAGTCTTCATTATATCTCCTCCTGTTATAATAATAAGTATACCATACGTAGAAAGTCTGGTGTTATAATGGAGGGTTTCCATACGGAGGCCATTCTCTTTCACTATAATTGTTTCTTATCAAATATGGCTGCAGAGCCAATCAATGAGGCAATTAAAAGTCCTCCGGTGATCAGAGTCGGCGCCATGAAGTCTTCTATCCTTTTAATCCCCTCCAGTAGTTCCATGCTGGATGAGACGAGCATAATCGGATTATACTTTTGTGCAGAGGGCAGGATATTGATTATGAACATCATCACTACTAAAAAACCGGTAAACAGCAGAACGGTATAGCTCCCTCTAAACAGCACACCGCCGAGGAGGGTCACTGCAATCAGCATCACTCCAAAAAGCCATACAAAAGCTGCCGCCGCGCCAAGTCTTGGTGTCCGCTCATCCCAGAAAAAGCGTGTATACCCATAGGAAATACCAAAGCAAAGCCAATACGCCCCGCTCCACAGTAAGGTGGCTGTAAGAAACTTTGCCATAATAACACTCCTTCTGGCAAGCCCCTTTGTCAACACGAGTACCAGCGTCCCCTTCGACCATTCGGAAGCCATCATTCCGCTGAACACGATCACTACGATGATAAGCCCCATCTGAGGCACATTTTTGAAAAACTGCATCCATGAATCCAGCGCCTTTGGAGCCTCCAGAGCGAGCGTCATTCCTTGCGGCAGAAATTGTTCCATAATTTCCGGCATATACTTGGCCGTAAGCGGGCCTATGACTCCTAAGAGAAAAAATACAGAGCCGAGAATAAGGATTTTATATGTCCTTATCATTTCACAAAATTCCTTTTTAAGAAAAGCTGTCATACCTCTCATTATATTACCTCCAAAAACAGTTTTTCAAGGGACGGCTCCACCACCTCGGTGTGGAGCGGCTCCAAATGCTGTGCCTTCAGCACAGCCAGCACTTCTTCCTGCTTTTCCTTCGGGAATTCCATCATAACTTTATCCTGCGCATATTGCTTTTTAAGCGCTTCCATTTCACCCGAAAGCACTATTCTGCCCTCGCTTAGAACCCCCACCCGGTCGCAGATACGCTCTACATCCGTCAGAATATGGGTCGAAAAAATAACAGTTGTCCTGCCCTTCAATTTAAAAAGAATATCAAGAATTTCCTTTCTCCCAACCGGATCTAAAGCAGAGGTGGGCTCGTCACAGATGAGCAGTCTGGGATTCCCCAGCAATGCCTGCGCGATGCCCAGTCTCTGCTTCATCCCTCTGGAGTAGCCTCCCACACGTTTTTTATTGTCTGTAAGTCCCACAAGCTCCAGCAGCTCAGCGCTGCGCCTGCGGATTTCACCCGAGGCAAGGCCTGCTATCTCTCCGCAAAGCCTCAAATATTCCGACGCTGTCATATAGCTGTAGAACTCCGGCACATCAGGAAGATAACCGGTAAACCGGTTCGTCTTCGTCTCCCCGTAGGATACCGATTCTCCAAACACCTGTATCTTTCCTGCGTCCGGCTTCAAAAGCCCCAGAATCATCTTCATTGTCGTCGTCTTTCCTGCGCCATTCTTCCCGATAAATCCAAAGACAGAATGTTCGGGAACAGAGAACGATAACTCACGTATCACTTCTGTCTCGCCAAATTTTTTCTTCAGCCCCTCAATTCTCAATGCCTCCATTATTCCTCACCTCTTCCGAACAGGAAATAGACAATCGGGCCAATGAACTGGATAAATAATACCACGAAAATCCACACAACCTTGTTTCCAAATTTATAATGTGGATGTCTTATGACGTGTACGAGCGCTGTAATTGCCAGCGTTAACTCAACCGCTATGACCGGAAGCAGCACCGGAAAATACTCAACCAGCAAATCAAAATTATTATTCATGTCCATTTTCCTCCATTTTTAATTTTCCTTTAATTTTTTTCACTATGAACTCATATCTTTCATCCCCCGACAGCACTGCAAAAAGCGGGTTCTCTGCGACGGCCTGATAAATGCTTTCTTTCACCAGATGGGCGTCGCGGGGCGCCGAATTCCCCAGTTCTAATTCCTCTATCCAGCCCTCTACTCTGTCAAAAAAAGAATCTCCGTGAAGTTCAAGCGGGAAAAAATAACCTACCATGTCTGCGTACCGCTCTAAATACTCCAATGTCTTTTCCTTCTCTCCCGCCCCTATATAGAACTGCGCAGCCGCCAGATAAATTAAAGCCATGGAATTAGGGTGCAGCTTATCTGCCTCAAATATCTTTTCCAGTTGAAGCGCCCTGTCAAGAAGCATTTCCACCTTTTTAGGCCTCGATGTCTCCGCAGTTATAAGCTGGGGAATCTGCCCCAGCATCCCCATCAGATACTGATATAGCATAATCTCCTTTGTCCGTGCAGCCGCCTGATGATTCCCCAGCATAAGATACGCTTGTGCTATCAAGTCGGCATCCTGCATCAAAGGCCTTATCTTCTCACCCAGAAGCTCCAGCACCTCAGCCGGCCTGTTCTGCATGAGCAAAACCGTAGCTTCTCCATATTCCGACTCTTTCGCAAGCCCCGGGTCCTGACATTCTATCTTGCCCCTTTGGAATAGTCTCCCCGCTTCCGCCAACACTTCATGCTGACGTTCAGAAGAATCTGCCAGCATATGATGATTAAGATACAAATACGCCATCAAAAATAAAAACGGAAAACAGGCATAATATTTTTTCACCATCTCCTGACATTCTTCATAGACCTCCTCAAAAGGCTTATGTGCGAACTGCCTGCAAAAATATCTATAAGTTTCTCGAATATCCGCCGCCTCCATCTGGGGCTCATATCCTATCAGCTCATCCACGCTGATGTTAAAATAAGCTGCCAGCTGCGGCAGAAATGTAATATCAGGATAGCTCTGCCCCGTTTCCCTTAGTTAAAGATATTGTTGGGTATCTCAAGATGTGTCATTCGATTTTGCCGATAAAGCGGTAGAAGATTTCCACTTCCTGTTCCCGGCTTCCGTCCTCACTTTTGACCGCTTCATGGACAAGGATTTTTTCAATCAGCGTATTCA
>NZ_LT574837.1:2500-373632 GCF_900086725.1 Bariatricus massiliensis
AACGGAGAGGGTGGGATTCGAACCCACGCGCCCTTGCGGACAAACGGTTTTCAAGACCGCCTCGTTATGACCACTTCGATACCTCTCCAGTTATGAAATTGTTGCCGCCGTACTCAGCGACAAAATGAATTTTAACACAACTACAAAAGAACTGTCAATAAGAAATTGACAAGATTTTCAATTTCTTTTTCTGAGCCCCACGAACAGCTCTGCAATCGGCAGATCCTCCGGCGTTGTAATTTTGATATTTTCGTAGGAACCTTCCACTAATTTTATAGGTGCATGCAGCATCTGCTCCGCAACCATGGCGTCATCCGTCACCTGTATACAGGGTTCCCCCATCAGCCTGAAATATGCTTCTTTAATCAAAGAAACTTCAAATACCTGCGGTGTCTGAATCATCCAGAGATACTTTCTGTCCGGTGTCTCCTTTGCAAAGGAATTCTCATCGGCCACTTTAATGGTATCTTTTGACGGCATACCCACAACACAGGCGCCATGCTTTTTCACTGCTTCATAAGCGCGTGCAAGAATCTGCTCATCCACAAAAGGGCGTGCACCGTCATGAATAAACACATAGCCATCCTGATTAGGAGTCTTCAGACCATTATCTTCCATAACGCGCAAAGCCCGGTAGACAGACTCGTAGCGTTCGCTGCCTCCCACAGTTATCGTATCCACTTTCGCAAATCCAAACCGCTCAACAATTTCTCTTCTACAGTAATCCACTTGCCCTTCACCGACGACGAGAATAATGTCATCTATAATGTCCGACTGCTCGAACACTGCCAGAGAATAATATAGCACCGGTTTCCCTTCAATTTCCAGATATTGCTTTTGAATCTTTGTCCCCATGCGGCTTCCTTGGCCTGCCGCCAGAACAATCGCCGTACATCTCTTTTTCATAGACACCACCTTGCCCTATCGTTCTCCCAGCTTTAAATTAGGAACTGCATTCAAATCCCAGCCATGACGTGTCCCTGCCAGATACTCATAATACGCGGCCACCCCAATCATGGCAGCATTGTCCGTGCAGAATATGGGTGAAGGGTAATAAAATTCTATTCCGTTCTCCTCACATGCATTTTTCATGGCAGCACGCAGCGTACTGTTGGAAGCTACCCCTCCCGCTATTGCGAACTTTTTCAATCCATACTCCTGCACTGCATGCATCGCATTCTCCACGAGCACATCGGTCACCGCTTTCTGGAAAGACGCCGCGATATCGGCCCGGTTATACTCGATTCCTTTCATTTGGCAGCCATTGATATAGTTGAGCACGGATGACTTCACACCGCTGAAACTAAAATCATAAGGGGAATCTTCTATGTGGGCCTTTGGAAATACGATGGCATCCGCGTTGCCCTCCTTAGAAAGTTTGTCTATCTTAGGCCCCCCGGGATACCCTAAGCCAATCGCTCTGGCCACTTTGTCGAACGCTTCACCTGCGGCATCATCTCGAGTCCTGCCCAAAATCTCATAGTCTCCATAGTCCTTCACGCAAACTAGATGCGTATGGCCTCCGGATACAACAAGACATAAAAACGGCGGCTCCAACTCTTTATTTTCAATGTAATTGGCCGAGATGTGCCCTTCTATATGATGCACGCCGACCAACGGGATTTTTTTAGCATAGGCAATGGCTTTCGCCTCCGCTACCCCCACAAGAAGCGCGCCAACCAAGCCGGGGCCATATGTGACGCCGATGGCGTCAATATCGTCCAGCGTAACTTCCGCCTCTGTCAAAGCCTCTTCTATTACTTGATTGATTTTTTCAATATGCTTTCTTGACGCAATTTCCGGCACGACTCCTCCGTATAGCTTATGCAGCTCAATCTGAGAAGATATCACGTTAGACAACACCTCACGGCCATTTTTCACCACCGCCGCCGCCGTCTCGTCACATGAGCTTTCGATTGCCAGAATCAATATATCCTTCTTCTCTTCGTCCACGTCTTCTCTCCTCCTTTTTATTCCGGAAAATCCAGTTCTACGGACATGCGGTCTTTCCCGGCAACTGCATGAGGGAAAATGTCCCTTACCGCATCCATGAATTCTTCCGGTCTGGTAAGCGACGGGCTGTAATGGGTCAGCCACATTTCCTTAACCTCCGCATCCTTGGCAAGCGCTGCCGCCTCATAAAATGTCATATGCTTATACTCCACCGCTTTGGAAGCCTTCTCCTTCTCACCGTACATCCCTTCGCAGATGAATAAGTCAGAACCTGCCGCATGCTCCCTGATAGAATCCGTGGGTCTGGTGTCCGTGCAGTAAGTAAGCTTAATGCCCTTTCTTGGCGCTCCCAGAACCATATCCGGCGTCAGTATCTTCCCGTCCAGCTCAATGGAATCTCCTTTTTGTAAGTATCGCCAATACTGTTTGGGAATCCCCTGCGCTTCCGCTCTTTCAACATCAAACTTTCCCGCCCTGTCGATTTCGATCGTATATCCATAACAGATAACATTATGTCTCACACGAAACGCAGTCAGCCGGTAGCCATTTATTTCAAATGACTGTACCGGCTCTGTGATTTCTATAAATTTCAATTCAAACGGCAGTTCTGGCGCGATGACACGAAGAGAATTCACTACTCTTTCCAATCCTCTCGGCCCGATTAAAGTGAGGGGTTCCGTCCTGTCTGTATTTCCCATTGTCAGCAAGAGCCCCGGGAGGCCGCTGATATGGTCGCCATGATAATGAGTGAAACAGATAACATCTATGGGCTTAAAGCTCCATCCCTTTTCTTTAATCGCAATCTGCGTCCCCTCGCCACAATCAATCAATAAATGGCTTCCGTTGAATCTAGTCATCAAAGCGGTAAGCCACCGGTAAGGAAGCGGCATCATTCCGCCGGTTCCAAGTAAACATACATCTAACATCGGTTCTCCTTATTCTGGTCTTATTTCCACTGGAATACGGAAAGAAGATATCAGCTTGTCGTAGCACTGCTCGCACATATCAAACTGATGGAATTCGGTATCCTTATCAGAAAAATATCCCCACTGCTTTTCAACAGTCAACACTTCTTCCTTGGCAATTCCGTTTACTACTTCTATTTCTTTTCCGCATTGATTGCAGATAATTTTTGTGATTTCTTTTTCCTGTTTGTTGTAAATTTTAAACTGGCGCATCGTTTTCCTCCTGTGAATCCTGTCCGCACGCCGAAAGACGTCCGGTCTTCATCTCATCTGGTTACGCCTTCATTATATAGTCACTCCACTACAATTCCTAGTGGGAACTACTGTATACTCATACTAAATCTTCCATTTCTCTCAAAGCGTCTTGCTCATCAGCACGGCATCTTCGGGATTGTCCCCGCCGTAATAAAACTTCCGCTCACCGTCCACCGTAAAACCATTTTTCGTATAAAAGCTGATTGCAGGTTTATTGCTCTTTCGTACATCAAGCAGCAGCTTTGTCAACTGCTTCTCACCACATACCGATTCCATATGCTCAAGCAGCCGCTGCCCCACTCCCCTGCCTCTGGCCTGCTCTGTCACAGCGATTCTGGCAATCTCACACTCATCCAAGACATAATAGCAAAGATAATATCCCAGAAGGGTATCCCCTTCCTTCGCCGCAGCACAGAAGGTGTGGGTCTGTTTCACCGTACTTCTTATCTCGTGGTAGCTCCATGCATCCGGGAAAATCTGCTGCTCCAAAAAGGCAGTCTGTTCTATCAAATCCTGATCTTCCAGTTCCATCGTCTTTATACTAAGCATTTTTGCCTCCTCTGATGTACTTTTTGAAATATCCGCTCCTTCTCCTTATCTCCCGCCGTCCAGAGCTTTTTGGCGTTCAGCCCGCTCCCGTTCCGCCTGTGAGACGCGCAGGTAATCCGGCTTATGCTCTGCGGCATTTTCAATTTTTCCTTCATGATAATACTGTATCGCCAGCGCTCCCACCGCAGCGGCCCGCTGGTAATTCATGTGTGGCGGCGCAAAAGCAATATCCTTTTCCCTCAAAAGTTCTTCCTTCAAGGCATGACAATGAACAGGGACTCCGTCCCCCAAAAAAATGATTCTTTTATCATAAGAACGAAGCTTTTCCGCCAGCTCCTCAATCCCCACAGCCATCTGTGGCTCCAACACATTCATTCTGTCACCGTCAAAAGAATAGATTCCACTATAGACCTGATTCCTTCTGGCGTCCATAATGGGACAGACAACGCAATCCGTATAGCAGAGGTTATAGGCCAGCCCGTCCACCGTGGGAATGTGAATCAGCGGTCTATTTAAAGCCAGACCAAGCCCCTTTGCAGTAGCCGAACCGATGCGCAGCCCGGTAAAAGACCCCGGCCCTCCTGCCACTGCAATGGCATCTATCGATTCCATGTCCAATTCTGTCATCTTTGCAATCTCATCTAACATCGGAAGCAGCGTCTGAGAATGCGTCTTTTTATAATTGACCGTATACTCGGCGACTGTTTTCGCACCTGTCTCCGTCTCTTCCACAACAGCAACGGCCGCCACAAGGCCGGAACTGTCAAGCGCTAAAATACGCATAAAATCTCGTCCTCTTTTCTATTTTTAATGATTACAATTCTTCCACAGTGATTCTGCGGAATTCGAATCCAAATTGCAAGTCTTTTTCTATTACGATTTCCGTGCGGTCCGGCGGCAGAATCTCTTCTATGAGATTGGCCCATTCAATCAGGCACACCCCGTTCCCGTAGATATAGTCCTCATAGCCGATTTCATCCATCTCTTCGATGTCGCCGATTCTATACACGTCAAAATGATAGAACGGCAGACGCCCTTCTTCATACACCTGTACTATCGTAAATGTAGGGCTGCTGATGGGTTCTTTGATGCCGAGGCCCTCGGCAAGGCCTTGGGTAAATACCGTCTTCCCTACACCCAGATCTCCGACCAGAGTGTAGACCTGTCCCGCTTTCGCCTGTCTCCCTATCTTTTTCCCCAGCTCAAATGTTTCCGCAGCACTTCTTGTCTCAATTACCATTGTATTTGTTGCCTCCCCATTCTAAATAGCGCTCACATGGCGGATTTTCACTTTATTCGGCGGCATATGCGTAGAAATCATCTTTACCACTTCCGGGTATTGTTCTCCCAATGCTTCTCTCGGAAAAATGAGAGCCCGTACTTTGGTCACATATAAAATAATGGAAGAACCTGTAGAAACCGCTTTCTGAAATTCTGCCCATGGATTGAGGGTACTCTGCTCCCCCTGCGATATCTTCACGCCCTCCTCTGTCATTTCATATGTAATCGCTTCCTGAAACATTGGCGATTTCGCCACCTGCTCACTGGAACGTATTTTCAAATTGATGGGATTGCCCACAAGAAAAATAAAGGCAAACAGGAAAAATGTCATTGCTGTACTACTCTCTCCCGCTGTCAGATTCTGGATTCCAAGCGCAAGGGTCACAAGGCCGAATACCGTCCCCGCTATCCCGCTCAGGCTTGTATATGAAGTATGGAGCATGAAATTGTACATTGCTTTCTTTGTCATCTTTACGTCAAATTTCACTGACATCTACGTTACCTCCCGTATCAAAAGCGTTCTGCTGCTAAGATTATACCACAGGAATCAATGTCTAACAAGCAAAAAGGACACGGTGCTTATGCTCCTGTGTCCCTTAGTTATACCATTATTCAAATCCGCCTGCACTTTTAACTAGCTCTGCATAATCACCAATACTAATTTCCGTCGGGACACTGAAAGACATATTGATACCATCCTTCATCTGCTGAATGCTTGTCTGTGCATTTGCGTCAGTCATATCAATTAACCCCATTTCTTCGTCTGTGTACCCCATCAAATACTGCACAACTGCAAGACAGCACTGAGACTTCTCATCTTCCGATGCAGCCTCCCACTCTAACTTCGTCCAGTTGAGATACTCATTTCCATAATCTTTACCAGATGCCTGAAACATGGTATCCATCTCCGCAAATAGTCCTATCACCACTTCGTTGGCATCCTTGCTGTCTATGGAATACTTTCCATCAGATGCTTTTGTGACAGCCACCTCATAGTTGACCGCATCACCATAGGACTGCTCCTCAACGGCTTGCTTCAACGCATCCAGCAGAACCTCTCCTATATCTGTTCCTGCGGCTGATTGTGAAACATTATTTAGAAATACAGTCATAACGTCGGACGGATATGCCTTCACCTCTACTATAAAATTACCATCCTTATCCTTTTTAGCTTTCCCTACTTCATATTTTGCAGAGGCAAGCAGTTCCTTGCATACTTCTACGAAGTCTCGGGGAAATTCTTCTCCTGTTCCGGCAATGCTGCTCATCTGTTCTACCAGACTATCCAGACTTTCCTGATACATCTTTTTCACATCTTTTTTTGACTTACCTGTAACCTCTGCATAGTCGTCCACGTCACCTTCCAGAGAAGCTTTAAAGCATGCTTCCACGTACTCCTGCGCATCAGCCTCCGTAAGCTCCTTCTTACACGAGGTAAGCAGCATAGCCGACGCAAGCATTATCAGCAACAGTTTGATTTTATTAAATCTTTTCATAACTAAACTCCTTTTATTGTTTTCCGGCCGTCAAAGCTCCTAAGTTCTTCAGAGACATCTGAAATATAATCGTCTCAATACACTCTAAAAGCTCACTGGAATCTTTAATATCCAGTTTCTTCAACGAGTAACCACCATCACTTCTATAATAATGCATATATTTTTCTCTTCCATTGATAATAAATTGGGCCTGTTCTTCCTGCACCCATATTTTCTTTCTCAGGACGGTAAAAAGGGACTTCTCTATCGACTGTGCAGCAATAAAAAGATCCACTCCTCCCTCTAGAAACTCGACAATACGGAAGACTGTATCCAAATCCTTTGTCAACGTAAGTTTGATATGATATTTATCATTTTTCTCTATCCTGTAGCACAAATTACGGTATCGCCACAACTCCGGCATTGTTTTTGCATATATCATAATGTTGATGTCAGCTACCGCCCTATTATTTTTCTGTATTTTTTTCATAATAGTTTCCTGACATTTTGCCGTTAAACTTGCTGTACCATTTCTTTCAACTGTTTTCCGGGTCTGAAACGAGGAGATTTATGGGCCGGTATCTGTAATATTTCACCATTGTGTGGATTACGGCCCTCACGCGCCTTTACTTGCTTTGTGTCAAAGGTTCCAAAACCAACTAGTTGAATTTTCTCTCCCTGTGCCAGTTTCTCAGAAATAACTTTAAGTATTTCATTTGTCACATTCATAGTTGTATTAGTTGATGTTTCTGTGTTTTGTGCCACAATTGCGGCTAATTCTGCTTTTGTCATAATTCTCTCCTGATTTTTAATAATTTTCTTTTATTTGTCCCCCACCTCGCATACGCGGGACGGCATTAAAAAAGCATTTTTCAAAATCACTGACAGACATTGGCCGGTAAAAATAAGAACCCTGACCATAATTGCACCCCAGTTCTCTCAACAGACGAACCTGTGCTTCTGTCTCAATTCCGTCCGCAATGCATCGGATATTTCCCATCTGGCAACACATATCTATAGTGGTCTGTACTATGATTCCAGACTTCTTGTTATAGGTGATGTCGTCGATTAACCCCTTACCTATCTTCAATTCACTAAACCCAATTTCAGACAGTATCTTCATATTCGAAAAACCGCTTCCATAATCATCCAGCGAAAGGGGAAATCCGATTTTTTTTATCCTGTCCACATAAGTTGGAACTCTCCTGTCTAACTCTTTTATAGCAATAGAACGCTCCGCAACTCCCAGCACTATGCTTCCCGGATTCAGTTGGTATTGACAACACAAAGTTTCCATCCGTCTGACTGCTTCTGGATTGTTCAGAGTGGCACGGGATAAATTAACCGATAAATGAAAATTAGGCACTGCACTCTGCCATTTATTCAGAATGCGGCATACACTTTCCATGATAAAAAAATCCAGCTTAAAAATGTACTCTTTCATCTCTGTCTTAGTAACAAAATCTCTAGGCACAATAATCTTTCCGCCAACCTCGGTTGCCCGCACGAGCGCCTCCGCACCTATTACTTTTCCGCTGTCCAATCGTATCTGGGGCTGCAGGTATATCTGGTATTCACATCTAACTTTTTTTCCCATATATCTGCCCCTTTTACTCGCATCCAAAGACAAGCCGGACACCTTTTCCCAACTCAATCTTCTCCCCACTGTCCGTAGATTTTTTTACTTCTTTCAACATGAGATCCCATATCATCACAATTGTTTCTTTGCTATAATTGCATTTTTCCGAAACACGTTCTGCCAGTTCTTCTTCGTCAATTACATTGATTGTTGTCGATACCAACGGCATAATACTCTTACTCCTCTTTTTTCTTTTTCATTTTACCAATCACACCCGCGCTTGCCCCAAGCATTAGCAAGAGGGCCGTTGCAGAAACCGGGTCACCAGTCTGCGGTGTCTTTGCGGTTTTTTTCGTCTTTTTATTGTTTGTAAGCACCGTTGTCTTCTCTTTGACTACAACTGTTTCCTTCTCTGGCTCCGGTGATTCCGGTGTCACCGGCTGAGAAACTCGATTCATATTCGCTTTCGCAATCAGTGCGCCTGCTTCCTCTACCAATGGTGACAGTATGTCTACGTCATTTGGTGTCTCGTTCAGTGCCGTCTCAAACTTCGTCTGCATTTCTGTCAACTTGTCCATATATTCCTTGCTGATACCGCCCGGTTCTCCCACCGTGTCCTTTTCCTGCTCGATGAATTTATCCAAATCATCTTTGGCTTCTTGAAAAGCGTCCTCTGTCGTTACCAATTTATCCATAGCTGTCTTCAATTGATTATATGCATTTAGATACTCTTCCGGTTCTGCCATATCCGTCGAATCCACTAGTGCCTTTGCTGTATCATAAGAGTCCTTAAAGAAAGCCTTGCTGTTTTCCGTATATGTGTTATCTCCCGCCTCAATAGCCGTGCGAAGGCCTGCGTATGCCGATTCACCAACCAGTGCTGCCAACTTATTCTTCACATCAGCCGCACTCATTTTAATTGTATCCAGTGCATCCTGTACATCGCTCAAATCCTGAACTGCCCCATTAATTTGATCCGTTGTACTGGTCGCTGCTTCAAAAACGTTTTTGGCATTTGCAACCTTGGTAGCCAGTGACTGTAATTCAGTAGTGTCATAATACCCTGTATTTTCCAGTTGCTGTATCTGAGCCGCCAATTCATCCGCCAGCTGTATTAATCCTTCTTGTGACACAAGCACAGTATTCAATGTGTTCATAATCTGGTTCATCATCTGTTCTGTCTCATAAGAATCCAGATCTTTAACAGCCTCGCTGACAGCAACTTCATTATCGCCGGGTTGAACACCGATAGAATTAAGCAGATTCTGCACAGCTGTCACCGAAGCCGGGTCATACCAACTTGCGTTATTTACAACGGACTGCGCTCTACCAATCAAAGTCTCCAGACCTGCTTTATCTGTCAGTGACGGTAACATGGCCAACTTTCTGTATGCCTCTTGATAATCCGCTGCGATTTGCTGCCACTGGGGTTCTGTATACGCACCCGGATCGGCTATCACCGCCTCCACTTTGGCCTTTTCCGCCTGATATGCGTCCCAGCTTTCCGGAGTGTAGGACATTGGCCCTGATATCTGGCTCTCTACATAATCCAGCAGTCCTTGTGCTGTGAGCACAAGGCCGCTCTGTGCTGTTCTCAGATTCTGGATAGCGGCTGTTACCTCAGCCTCTGTTGCAGAGTCGTTGTTCATAACTGCTCTTGCCACCTGCAGGGCTGATTCAACAGGAGCATAAGAATCCGGTGTATACCAGCTTTGATTTTCCTCAACCAATTCTGCGCGCTGAATCTCTTCCTCCAGTTCTGATTTGTCAACTACTGCATAGGTTGTTGACGGCTTCATTCCTGTTGATGCTTTATTCGTCTCTTCTTTCACAGGTGCATTTTCCGCAGCCACCGCATTGTCTGCTGTTATACTTCCTTCTATCGTCGTATTCCCTTCAGTGGATATATTTTCTTCAATAGATGCGCTCTCTCCCGCGGATACGTTTTCTTCGATAGAAGCGTCTCCTTCAGCAGGGAGATTCTCTTCCGTTTCTACTTCTCCGCCTCCTGTCACCGAAGCGTCCGGAGTCTCAGCTGTCTCCTGAACTATCGCTGTGTCCATACTGTCATCCATTGCCGCCACACTCATTGTACTGCCTGCCATGGCAGAGCTTGCAATGCTGACAGCCAGCCCCAACGCGTATAATTGTTTTCTCTTCATAATGGCTTCTCCTGTTCTACTATGTTTTATTCATTCTTAGAAATACCTGATGCTGCAACTATTTCTCTCTTGCATATCCTAGCAAAAAATCTCTTTTTTGTGTGTCTCACTGTCATGAAGCGCAAAAAAAAGTTTCCGAAATGCAATTTTCATCTCAGCTATCCATGTTTTCTCTTCTCCATATCGGCCATAATTGGCTTCATATACATAATATCCAGCATTTTTTTCAGCAAATCCAGTACACTTTTAAAGCATATCTCCCCAGCTTTTCCAGAGTACCGCATAGTTCCCTGCCATGTTGAGTGTTGGCTGTACTTCACATCAATCAAAAAAAAGTATAATGACTTCCAGCTGGTTTGGAATTTATCGCTTGTCCACCGGGGTACAGGCTTCATTCCTTGTGCCTTCAACTTCTCTATGTCGGATATGAGGCAGTCAATTTTCAAAACCATATCCAGAAGATTATGGAAGGGAATCGGTTCTTCTTTATAAACAGTAAAAATTTCTCCAATAACATTATCATTTATAACCTGTTTAATCGCTATACACATTATGCCTGTTATGCTCATATACTTTCCTCCTCTATGTTCATGAATTTTTATCTCTTCCAACCCCAAGTTTTCCATATTTAATCAGCAGTTCTTTTAATAGTTGAAAATCATTCCCATAAAAATTATGTGTGTCGAACACTGTTAAACGTCTTCTCGCTGGAAGCGTACCGATGACCATTCTTTTCTTCTGAATGATTACTGCCACGTCCTCATATTCAAGTCTTCTCACACCGCCCACGTGGTCATACAAAACAACTTCATTCTTTTTGCAAAGACATTTCCAATATCTTACATGCCCCACGATCTGTATCCTGCAGGGAAGTTCTTTACCCAGATATTCTTGAAAATACATACGATAATAACAGGTATTCCTCCAGTTTTCCCGCGGTATCTTCTTCACTCTGTCAATCCTGAACTTCCTGTATCCTGCCGTTACCGTTCTGCCATGATAGTACTTTTTTATAAGTATCCGATCCTGCTCTCCATGTTCGTATGTAAATACCGGTGTTGTCTGAAGTACCGGCTGAGAAAGAATGACATGCTGCCTTGCCTTGACAGAAAAAATCGGAATCCCTTTCTCCTTCCTGCGCTGTCTGGTCAGACAGCGCAGCGTACAGACAACTACAGCTAAAATTCCTACAAGCAGCAGATTCTTCCACATGCTCTTTTATCCCTCATTCTTCATTAGGCTTAAATCCTGATATTTCTCATATAATTCTTTATTATTCTCTGTCATTGCTTTCGGATTACCATGCACCATCTTTGAGAATTCAATTGTCTCGTCTGTATAAACATTTGGCCTTCTCAAATATCGGAAGCAGCCTTCCTTTGCGGTCGTCACCACCACATTGTTATATCCGCCGCTGCAATGTGCAAACATGAGCTGGCCATCCATATTTCTTCCTATTACAATGCCCACGTGATTAACCGATGTGCCTCCCGGGGCCATAAAAGCCAAGTCACCTGGCAGTGCCTCTTTTTCTTCGATAGCGGAAGAATTGGCCCACTGTGCTGTTGTTCCATGTCCCACACTCTTGATGATATCCCGATTCCCGGCTGCGTTTAAGAAAGCCCATGTCACATATCCACTGCAGTCAAGCCCATATGTACGGATTGTCCCTGTAGTGTCATTACCTTCACTTGTGACAGTCGCCGCCATTCCCCAGCGGGAATCCCAACCTATAGCACTTGATTTGCCTCCCCAAAAGTAATTGACCTTTCCCACTAGTGAATATGCATGAAGTACGACCTGAAGACGTTCTTCACTCATCTCCCCCCGGGTCATGCGCACAAGTTCCTCAATCTGTGTCTTAGACAATTTCAAATCCTTGAACTGTTGTGGAAGAACGCTGTCCGAGTAGACAAATACCGGCGCTTTCACTTCCGTGTTTCCATCTGTATAAGATTTTGCGGACTCTTTACGTGAGGCTTCACTATTTGAAATACTTCCGGATGCTGTATCATTACCCTGTGTTGTTTCATCGGATTCTCTGCCACTGTCCGGCGTGGCCGTTTCTATGAACTCAGTACCGCTATCCGGCGTTGTCTCTTCTCCTGACTCGTTTCCACTGTCCGGCGTTGACACTTCTTCGGACTGGCTTCCACCGTCCGGCGTTGACACTTCTTCGGACTCAGTACCACTATCCGGTGTTGTCTCTTCTTCTGACTCGCTTCCACTATCTGGGGTCATTACTTCTTCGGACCCGCTTCCGTTTCCCGGTACTGTCGCTCCTCCTGTTTCATTTCCCAGCGCTGCCTCCTGTTTCTCCTGAACTTCTGCTGAGGAGGTACCGTCAATCATGTTACTCTGTTCTTCCTGCGCAAAAGCACTGTTTGCCAGTGGAACCAGTATTCCTGTTGCCAGAACAGCACAAAGTATCATGTTCCATCTGCTTTTTTTCATTCTATCCTCTCCTTTTGTACCACCTGATAAACTTTTATACTATTCTTTATCTTTCAGCTGCTGCTTATATTCATCCTCTGTCGTCTCCATCGTCGCACCCGTACCCATATCATTTTCAAGAAGAGTAGTGGAAAGGCTCTGAATCTTCCACCCCTTTTCATATTCGGCTAATGTAAAGAATGCCTGATGATATTTATCCCCCAGTTTGAACAAAGCCGTATACTCCTTTATAGTCTTACATCCATAAATGGCGCATACATCCTTCATGTTGGCTTTGTACTGGTCTGACTTCTGGGTTACCTCATCCGCTACGTCACAGCTCACCATCTTCAGTCCCTTCAGCTTTTCCGGATTCAAGGCTTTCACAATATCTTCTGCCGACAATTCGTCAGACACAGCTACATTTCCAGAGACTGAATCTCTGATTTCTTCTTTGGACTGTAGGCTATAGGCAAAAAACTTTGTCTGAGCCGCAGCCTGTCCCCGGAACTCCGCCTCATTAAGCACCCGGTATTCTCCTGACGCCGGCATACTTGAGGGCACAAGTACCTGCATACGCTCAATATATTTCTGGAGATTGATTGACTCTGCGCGCTCCTTGCTGTCAAATATCCCAAGCACTCCTTCGAAATCTCCGGAAGCCAGCTTGTCCACAAACTCTTCTATCGCTTTGTCTGGCTTATTATAAGCAGCCGTGCTCCTTGAATTTCCTCCCAGTAGCTTTACCACAGCTATTATTAGTGCAATTACAATAACGGCCGCTATAACTCCCCTAATTATCAGTATCTTTCGTCTTCCTGCATTGCTCCCCTTACCTGCTATACTTCTTTTTTCGGCATTATTCTCTATAGTCATCTTATGTTTGTCTCCTTCTACCTGATTCTTCCCTCATATTTATACAATCGGTACCAGTCTGCCAATCAAGGCAAATCTAGCATTATTCCACTCATAGTCACAGGTAATCATTGTCAGCAGTCTGTCTTCCATGGTTGGTGTAATATCACTTTGAAATTTAGACTTTGCCTTAACCTCCTGTATAAAGGCCTGCTGCCCCTCTTCCGCAAACCTAAGCGGTAGAGAGTCTCCTCCATCCAACACATAACCCGCAAACAATTCTACCCGATAGCTTGCATCCTTTGTATATAAATAAAAATATGGATTTCGTTTATAATATGCAGTCGAAGTATACTTGGCTATTCCGCCGAACATAGTCCCGTTCATCATGCGGTGTCCGTACAATATACTGTTGTCATCTGTAAAATCCGAAGTATTACGGCAATCCAAGAAAATACTTCCATTACCATTTACCCTTCCATCCGGAAAATGAGTTAAGTAATACAGATTGTCCCCGGACTGCATAACCGGGTAATCAATAGGAGTTCCCGGGCAGTAAATCCATGCCTGCCCGGGTAAATTATCCTTCAATATGTCTCTAATATCCTCCTCGCGCTCCGGGTTCTCCGGTTCCTCCACCGTAATGCTCGACCGAATCGCATCGTAAATCCTAATTCCCTCCTGATATCCCCGGTACCGGCTGAATAAATATAGCATACAGCCGAGTGCCACAAATACCAGAAGGCCCGTTATCAGACGATATCGTCTCCTTCTGAAACGGTAATTACTCATCCTTATTCTGTTCGTCTGTTTCATCATCCTCTTTTTCAGTTTTCTTCTTTCGAATCACTATCGAAGTTATAGCTCCTCCAATAATAACCGTTGCTACTGCCAGCACAAGTACTATTCCAAAAACCGGAGTCATATCCCCCGTTTTAACCGTATTGGAATAGCTTCCCTTTCCAGAGGTATTCTTTGTTGTACTATTCCCTGAAACGATTGTTTTACCAGATGTACCTGTGGTACTTCCCGGTTTATTAGTATCTGAAGGATTGGAGTTATCCGGATTCTTCCCATCGTCAGGTTTGTCAGACGGTTTCTCCAGTTTGTCTTTCTTCGTCACCGTCAGTCCTTCGTAGTCAGCGCTTCTTGTCTCTCCGTCCTCCGTGTAGCTGATGGTCACCTTCGTGTCAGCCTCTGTTAACGGGTCCGGAGCAATCGTGCAGTCCGCAAGGTCTATTACTTCCTCGTCTCCGTTGTCATATACCGCTGTCACTGTCAGCCCTGTCGGGTCGAAGCTCTCTCCCTCCTTGTAATCTTTCTTCGCGTCTCCTGTTACCTTGATGCTTGTCAGGATACGTGGCTCTTCCGGCGCTTCCTCCTTCGTCACTGTCAGTCCTTCGTAGTCAGCGCTCTTTGTCTCGCCGTCTTCTGTGTAGCTGATGGTCACCTTCGTGTCAGCCTCTGTTAACGGGTCCGGAGCAATCGTGCAGTCCGCAAGGTCTATTACTTCCTCGTCTCCATTGTCATACACCGCTGTCACTGTCAGCCCTGTCGGGTCGAAGCTCTCTCCCTCCTTGTAATCCTTCTTCGCGTCTCCTGTTACCTTGATGCTTGTCAGGATACGTGGCTCTTCCGGCGCTTCCTCCTTCGTCACTGTCAGTCCTTCGTAGTCAGCGCTCTTTGTCTCGCCGTCTTCTGTGTAGCTGATGGTCACCTTCGTGTCAGCCTCTGTTAACGGGTCCGGAGCAATCATACAATCCGCAAGGTCTATTACTTCCTCGTCTCCATTGTCATATACCGCTGTCACTGTCAGCCCTGTCGGGTCGAAGCTCTCTCCCTCCTTGTAATCTTTCTTCGCGTCTCCTGTTATCTTGATGCTGTCCAGCTTGCGCGGTGCTTCCGGCTTTGTCACCGTGATAGTCATCGTGGTATTAACAGTTTCTTCACCTTCTGTGTATGCAATCGCAACAATACTGTCTAACTCGGTAAGGCTCTGTCCCTGTGCTGGAACATAAGAACAAAGTGCTGTTACATCTGCTGTCTCACCATTACTGTAGTATGCAGTCACAACCAGTCCGGTAAGGTCAAGTGTATCGCCTTCTTCGTAAGCCACCTTATCTGCCTGTGCCGTCACTATGATATTCGTAAGTGTCTTCTCTGCATCTTTTGTTACAGTCAGTCCTTCGTAGTCAGCGATTCTTGTCTCGCCATCCTCCGTGTAGCTGATGGTCACCTTCGTGTCAGCCTCTGTTAACGGGTCCGGAGCGATCGTGCAGTCCGCAAGGTCTATTACTTCCTCGTCTCCGTTGTCATATACCGCTGTCACTGTCAGCCCTGTCGGGTCGAAGCTCTCTCCCTCCTTGTAATCTTTCTTCGCGTCTCCTGTTACCTTGATGCTTGTCAGGATACGTGGCTCTTCCGGCGCTTCCTCCTTCGTCACTGTCAGTCCTTCGTAGTCAGCGCTCTTTGTCTCGCCGTCTTCTGTGTAGCTGATGGTCACCTTCGTGTCAGCCTCTGTTAACGGGTCCGGAGCGATCGTGCAGTCCGCAAGGTCTATTACTTCCTCGTCTCCATTGTCATACACCGCTGTCACTGTCAGCCCTGTCGGGTCGAAGCTCTCTCCCTCCTTGTAATCTTTCTTCGCGTCTCCTGTTATCTTGATGCTGTCCAGCTTGCGCGGTGCTTCCGGCTTTATCACTGTGATAGTCATCGTGGTATTAACAGTTTCTTCACCTTCTGTGTATGCAATCGCAACAATACTGTCTAACTCGGTAAGGCTCTGTCCCTGTGCTGGAACATAAGAACAAAGTGCTGTTACATCTGCTGTCTCACCATTACTGTAGTATGCAGTCACAACCAGTCCGGTAAGGTCAAGTGTATCGCCTTCTTCGTAAGCCACCTTATCTGCCTGTGCCGTCACTATGATATTCGTAAGTGTCTTCTCTGCATCTTTTGTTACAGTCAGTCCTTCGTAGTCAGCGATTCTTGTCTCGCCATCCTCCGTGTAGCTGATGGTCACCTTCGTGTCAGCCTCTGTTAACGGGTCCGGAGCGATCGTGCAGTCCGCAAGGTCTATTACTTCCTCGTCTCCGTTGTCATATACCGCTGTCACTGTCAGCCCTGTCGGGTCGAAGCTCTCTCCCTCCTTGTAATCTTTCTTCGCGTCTCCTGTTACCTTGATGCTTGTCAGGATACGTGGCTCTTCCGGCGCTTCCTCCTTCGTCACTGTCAGTCCTTCGTAGTCAGCGCTCTTTGTCTCGCCGTCTTCTGTGTAGCTGATGGTCACCTTCGTGTCAGCCTCTGTTAACGGGTCCGGAGCAATCGTGCAGTCCGCAAGGTCTATTACTTCCTCGTCTCCATTGTCATATACCGCTGTCACTGTCAGCCCTGTCGGGTCGAAGCTCTCTCCCTCCTTGTAATCTTTCTTCGCGTCTCCTGTTACCTTGATGCTTGTCAGGATACGTGGCTCTTCCGGCGCTTCCTCCTTCGTCACTGTCAGTCCTTCGTAGTCAGCGCTCTTTGTCTCGCCGTCTTCTGTGTAGCTGATGGTCACCTTCGTGTCAGCCTCTGTTAACGGGTCCGGAGCGATCGTGCAGTCCGCAAGGTCTATTACTTCCTCTTCTCCGTTGTCATATACCGCTGTCACTGTCAGCCCTGTCGGGTCGAAGCTCTCTCCCTCCTTGTAATCTTTCTTTGCATCTCCTGTTACCTTGATGCTTGTCAGGATACGTGGCTCTTCCGGCGCTTCCTCCTTCGTTACTGTCAGTCCTTCGTAGTCAGCGCTCTTTGTCTCGCCGTCTTCCGTGTAGCTGATGGTCACCTTCGTGTCAGCCTCTGTTAACGGGTCCGGAGCGATCGTGCAGTCCGCAAGGTCTATTACTTCCTCTTCTCCGTTGTCATATACCGCTGTCACTGTCAGCCCTGTCGGGTCGAAGCTCTCTCCCTCCTTGTAATCTTTCTTCGCGTCTCCTGTTATCTTGATGCTTGTCAGGATACGTGGTTCTTCCGGCGCTTCCTCCTTCGTCACTGTCAGTCCTTCGTAGCCAACGCTCTTTGTCTCGCCATCCTCCATGTAGCTGATGGTCACCTTCGTGTCAGCCTCTGTTAACGGGTCCGGAGCGATCGTGCAGTCCGCAAGGTCTATTACTTCCTCGTCTCCGTTGTCATATACCGCTGTCACTGTCAGCCCTGTCGGGTCGAAGCTCTCTCCCTCCTTGTAATCTTTCTTTGCTTCTCCCGTAATCACCAATTTGTCAAGTACTCTGGCGGTTACAGTGACCGGTATCTCTGTCTCTACCGTTATATCCTTCTCTGTGTAATTTACCGTGATCTTTGTGTCATCCGTAGTCAGCGGCGTATTCTCGTCCGGGCTGTAAGTGACGTCTGTCACCTTCTTACTTGTGTTATCGCTATAACTGGCTGTTACTTCTATCCCCGCCGGGTCAAATGTCTGACCTTCCACATAGCTTGTCTTTGGAAGAACGGTGACACTGATTCCTGTAAGTGTCGGCTCTACCACCGGATCGGTTACTGTAAGTCCGCGGTAGACAGCTGATTTGCCCATATAGGTAATCGTAACCTGTGTAATTCCTGCGGTAAGCGGATCTGGCTCTATTGTACACGCGCCCAGTGCCGCAGCAACTTCACTGTTGTCATTGTATACCGCATACACATTTAGACCTTCTGGATTAAAGCTCTCTCCCGTCTTGTACTCTCTCTGTGCTTTGCCTTCAAGGCGGATGCTGGCGAGTACCTTTGGATTGACCTTGATTTCCTGTTCTGTGGTCTTCTCTACATCACCTTCTTTATAAGTAACCACAATTTTCGTATGGGTAGTCTTAAGCTTCTCAGCAATATCAGGACTGAATGAACAGCTGCCTGTTACTTCTGCTTCCTGATCATTGCTGTAGACCGCCATAACAACCAGCCCTTCCGGTTTAAAGCTCTGTCCTTCTACATACGTAGTTGTCTTCGGCTCATCATGGATATAGATGTGGTCCAGTACAACCGGCGCTTCTGCCACAATAATACCAGTATACTTAACACTGAAGCCAGCATAAGTAATTGTTACTTCTGTCGTTTCCTTTGTCAGTGGATTCGGTGTAACTACATATCCGCTGACCTCAGCCTTTGTGCCGTCATTATAATCGGCAAATACTTTCATACCAGCCGCTTGAAAGCTTTCTCCTTCAACATAAGTTACCTTGGGAGTTCCTTCGGTATGAATCCCTATGACCTCTTTTTTTGCCACATGAATCGGCGAAGATGCGGTAAATGTATTCCCATCCTCTGTGTAAGCGACAGTAACATTGGTGTCAGCTGTTGTCAGCGCTGTGCCCGCACTCGGAGTACAGGTATATCCAGTAACCGTCTTCATAGTCCCGTCACTGTAGGTCGCCGTCACTACCATTCCTGCCGGATTGAATATCTGCCCCTCCACATAGTTGGCTTTCGTTGGGGGAGTCGTCACTTGGATACCTGTAAGTGTGACAGGCTCCGGCTTCTTTTCTACTGTAATCTTAAGAGAAACCTGCTTCGCAGTTCCGCCGTCAGTATAAGAGAATGTCATCTGTGTATCTGTTGTCCGAAGCGCTCTGTCCGGCGTAACCGTATATTCGCCCGGATTCAGTACCTTGTTCCCTCCTTTATCATACACAGCCGTAAGGATTAGTCCTGTAGGATCAAAATTCTCCCCTTCTGTGTAAATTACTTTATCCGGATTATGTGTTATCTGAAGAGACTGAAGAACCGCCGGAACTGCATTTACAGTAATTCCTGTGTAATCCGCCGTCTTTTTCACGCCATTCTCTTCGTAGGAAAATGTTACCTTTTTGTCGCCAACTGACAGTACAGCCGGCGAGATACTGTATTCTATAGGCTTTAGAACCTTCTGAGAGCCATTATTGTACTTAGCTGTAACGGTAATTCCATCCGGCTCAAAGCTCTCCCCTTCCATATAAGTAGTCGTAGCCGCTTTCCCTGAAAGAACAATCTCCGTCAGCGTCTTCTTTACCACCGTGATATATTGAACCACAGTTTTTGTAGTCTTATCCTTACCTGATGTATCTGAATAAGATATCTGAACACTACTGTTCGTTGTCTGCAGCGGTGTGGTAAGAGACGGTACATAGGTACAGCTAGCTGTCACTGTTTCCCGCTTCTCTTCACCCTTACTGTTCTTTGATACTGCCTCAACCACTATCCCGGCAGGGTCAAATGTCTGGCCTTCAATATAGGTAATCTTGGACGGCGGTGTTGTAATCTCAAGACTGTCAAGTACGTACAAGTCATCTTCCACGGTAATACCGCCATATTCTGCGGATACATTCTTACCGCCCTCCGTGAAGGTAACTGTAACCTTAGTCGTTTCCTTTGTCAGCGTACTTGGCGTAATCTTACATGCATCTGCCGATACGGCCTTGGTGCTATCGTCATTATACTGTACTGTGAATGTAAGACCTGCCGGGTCAAATGTTTCACCGGTCAGATAATTGGTCTTTGCTGCTGTCCCGGTAATGACAAGTCCTGTCATCTCTTTCTTAGATACCGTTATAGTTTGGGATGCTGTTTTCGTGACAGCCCCCTCCTTATAAGAAATGGAAATGGCTGTGTCAGTTGTCTTTAAGGCGGCACCATTTGCAGGCAGGAACGTGCAGGAACCGGTCACATCCTTCTCTGTTTTATTCGAATATTTTGCATACACCTGCATTCCCGTCAGTGACAGCTTCTGCCCTTCGATATAATTGACCGTTGCCGGGGCGTTCTTCACATAAATCTCCGTAAGTGTCGCTTCCTGAGGATTGACTTTGATGTTCTGAATCGCTGTCTTTCCCTGATAAGTGACTATTATCTTGGTATCGGCCGTCGTAAGCGGGCGGTTCGGCGCAAACGTATAAGCTCCGTCCGCCAGCTTCTCTGTAGAGTTGTCGCTGTAGGTCGCTGTCACTACCATTCCCGTCTTGTCAAATGATTCACCCTCGGTATAGGTTATCTTTGCCGGCGCCGTGGTTATGGCAATACTTGATAATGTTTTGACTGGCGTCTCTCCCGCTGTAACAGTTACAAGAAATCCGGCGTCTTTAAAAGTCTTTCCCGAACTGGAATCATAGTAGCTTACTATCACTAGCTGCTTACCCACTTCTGTAAAAACTGCCGGTTCTACAGTACAATCTGCCGGATCAATATCAACAAAAGTATTATTTGACCTTCTTGCTCTACATGTCATTCCGGTTTTGTCCAAAGACTCTCCTATTGTATAATCCATTTTACTTGGTAAATCACCTACATAAAAACCTGTAATTGGCGATTCCGGTTTCACAACTTCTCCATATACCATGTAGATTTCTACTCCGAACGAGCTTATCGGTGTGCCCGGCTTCAGAATGTTACTTCCCTCAGTGATGACGCCTGGCGCATAATCCTTAATTTCAAAAACTGCGCTATACCCGTCCGGCACAACCGGTTCTATTTTATAGTAAAGACTACTATCCCGATTAAAAAATTGCAGCCAATTCTGGTTACCATTCTTAAAAGGAGAAATGGTCTGCACATAAGTCCATGGTCCCTCCGCTGATGCTGCCTGATAGATATCTACATCAATTTTACTCCCAGCATAATGAATCGGACTCATTGTCTCTGAAGCATTTAATCCATTCTCCATCCAATGTACCATTACTTTTTGAGCTTCAGTCGCCCCCGCTGGACTAACTGCATCTTCCAATAAATCTTGATCTTGAACTTCTGACGTTTCCTCTGCTGCGGGCACCTCCTCTTGCACCGGTTTTTCCGCTATAAGTACCTCCTCCGACACTGACTCTTCTATGTCTGACGGTGCTTCCGCCTCAGATTCCTCTACCACTGGATCTTCCGGAACAGAAGAATCCTCTGTCACCTGTTCTTCTACCACCTCTTCTTCTGTCACCGGCTCTTCCGCCACCGTAATTGCCGTCTCTTGTGACATCTCCTGCGAAACGGCTGCAATATCTTCCATTTCATCAGCAAAAGACCGGTTAATTAAACCGGTCATTACCATGATTGTCAAAAAAAGACACAGTGTTCTTTTTATTCCTTTTGTATGTCTTCGCTTTTTCATGTTTTGTCCTACTCTCTCATCATTCTGTTTGTGTGCTCTTTCTCTCCCTATAATATATATACAGAATTGCAGCGATTGTAAGTAACAGCAACAGGCTGACTCCAATCAACATTACATAGGAATCTCCTGTCTTGGGAAGTCCTGTCGTTCCGCTGGCCACCTTACCTTGATTGTCATCCACGGCTCCGTTCCCGTCTTCTTTTATATCTTCCCCCTGAGCTACAAACTTCCATTGCAGATTTCCTGACAGTTTCTGATATTCATTACCCATCTCCGGATCCAGAGAAAGCATCACCGTAACAGTATTGCTTTTTCCTTTTTCAGCTTTTCCAAGCTCAAATTCTGCTTTCGCGCTGTCAACAGCGGAACCTTTATATAATTCCTTCCCCGTATTGTCCAGAATAGTTAATGTAGTATATTGGCTTAACATATCCGCTGCTTTCTTATCCAAACTACCATCACCGGTAACTGAGAGATAAAAGCCGACATCCTCGCTGTAAGCGTTCTTGAGGGTGACTACCTGCGTGCAGGTCTCTCCCGGCGTCAAGCCGGCAAATGTTGGCATAGCTGCCTCCCCTGATGGAGAGAACTCAATTTTTTTATCAGATGTTACTGTGACAGTACTTGGCACGGCACTACGTAACTTCGGCTCCTCTACCCCCAGATCTGCATAAGTCTTGTCCCATGTAGATACTGCGTCAGATGTCGCCTGAAGGCATTCCAACGTTGCTTGAATCTTACCGCTTTTTGCTGAATATTCGTTAGAAGCATCTGCATCCAGAGATATAGATTCGCAAAGTGGTTCTTCACACGCCTCTCCCGGCTCTAGTATGCCTTTATAATAATAGTATCCATCACTGCCATCCATCCAATATTTGCTATTATAGTTAATATGGAGTTTTTCGTCAGATAATTGTGAATCATCCCACATTTTATCGACTTTCAACCGCAACAGCATATCCAAATCTCCTGAATTTTTTGCACTGATGACTTGATTCAGAGAGCCTCCCGGATACAGCACTGACTCTGCCTGATATTCATTGATAAGAGAGCCTTTCAGCTGTCCGGTAGCCAACGTTGTTGCGGCACTGCCTTCTATTCTCCAATATGCAAGTGTCCCACCCAGTAATAGTCCAAACGCAAGCAAAGCAAACAGTCCAATAATCTTTGTCAATTTCTTGTTCATGCTTTACCTCCTTATATTATCCGATAGGGAAAGAAACTTGTTCTTTCCCTATCTCCAGAATCCTTATATTTATGGTGTTGTTGCCAACTCGCCATCCAGTGCTGTAAATGCTGTGTCAGCATCTGCAATATTTGCTTTCTGGATTGCCTGTCCTTCTACTTTCAAGTCAAAATCGCCTACTAATGCCAAATCTACCTGTGTCCAGTCAGACGGGATAGATACATGAGTAAAAAGCTTCTTTACATCACCATTCTGCAATGTTCCGTTGTAATTAAAATAGTATTCTCCAACGCCCCCTCTAGTTGTATCAAGAACGAATTCAGGATTAACTGGTGTTTTCACATCTGCACCAACCAGAGCGGCAAGCTGAGCTTCCGTATAGCCGAGCGCTGTATCTAATGTCTGTCCCTTTCCTGTTGCATATTTTACATCATAGAATAAAGTCTTCATGATTTTATCCGCTCTTGCCTTATCTGTAATTACAGTATCAGTATCTTTTTCTACCAGCTTTACAATAAATCTTGCATAGGACTCACCCTTATCATTTGTTACAGTTGGGTCCTTTGTAATTGTTGTTCCAGGATACATATCTTGAGATGTATCTGGATCATAGTTTGGCTCTGTGACGGTAATGTCTACTCCTGTATCTGTACCCGCACCACCTGCTGTTGTAAATGGGTTGGTAATCTCCTGTTTGTCATAAAAGTAAGCCAGTGTCCCCCCAATAATTATCGAAGCACTTAGTATTACGGCTGAAAGAATAGATATATTTCTCTTTGTTGTTGTTTTCATATTTTTTTCCTCCTATGTCCTTATTTCCTAATTAAGGTGTTGTTGTAAATAACGCATTTAAGTCTGTCTTTGCATCTGTGTATGTACTAAATCCATCTGTCTGAATTGCTGCACCTGATACAACGATGTTAAATCCGCCAAGTCCTGTTCCCGCATCTCTTAACCACTCAATATCTGTATTGCTCAGTGTACTCTTGATAACAACCTTCTGGAAAAGAGGGGTTGTTTCAGTGCCTGCCACCAGCTGTGTATTGTAGTTGTAGATAGTTGTAGGTCCTACCGCTGCGTCCGCTACCCACTCAGTACCCCAGCCTTGAATATCGATCATCGTCATTAATTTTGCGAATTCTGCATCTGATAATGTAGTTCCATCACCTTTCTGGAATACTACCTTCAATGCAACATATTCATCCTCTGCACAGGTATTTGTGACGATTGGATCCTTACCAAGCTCTGTACCTGGTGTCAAATTTGTACCATAATTTGCGTCTGCAGCTTTCCCTGCCTCCCATGCGGGTTCTGTTAAGGTCGCTGTTACTCCGCCACTGAATGTAAAATTATTAGTCAGTGTCGCAGTCTTTGCTGTCAGGTAAGCTAATGTACCTCCAATCGCCAACACACCGATTAGGCAAGTCAGCAAAATGGCAGTCACTTTTTTCTTCTTGCTCGTTCTCTGTTTCATCTTTTTGTCTCCTTTTCTTTTTTTGTTGCCCAAAATCTTTTTTACTTTGGTGATACCGTATTACCAGAAACATTAACCCCCCACTCTGTAAGAGGTGCGTCTCCCTCTTTTTGCAGAATATCAGCAGTAATATCCACTTTAACAGTGACATTCTCATACTCTACTTCTTTCCCGCTTTCAAGAGTTAATCCCGATAAAAGCTTTGTGGTCTTCTCACCTGGATTCAAGACTTTTCTGTAATAAAAGAAACCGTCCTTAAAAAACCAGTTTGCACTCCAGTCACTTGCAAAGTGAAAGGTAATATCCCCCAACACCATAGTTGTTCCTGATGGCGCTGTCAGTTCCCCAAGATTTCCTCCCAGACGTTCACCTGTAGCTGCATTTGTCAGGTATGGAAGTACCATGGCTCTAACTACACCCGGCGCAGCATCTTCTGGATTCATAAGCTGCACTGGTTTACTATCACTTCCCCAAGCTACAGCATCCGGATCAATACCCTCTTCCACAATCTGAATCTGTCCTTCCCCCACACTAAATGCATTTACCGCTGTAGTGGTTCTGGCTGTCAGATACATAATCGTTCCTACTGCTGTAAGTACAAATATCAGCATCACTGGCAGGCCTCGGGGCAGATAAGACTTAAATCGGTTTCTCCTCCTACGATATGGTATACCTTTCCTCTGTTTTTCTCGCATAAGGCTTCTCCCCTCCTTTCTCATTTTTTTCTATATCTATATAACTCCCTTCATCAAA
Source organism: Bariatricus massiliensis (assembly GCF_900086725.1). Classification (GTDB taxonomy): domain Bacteria; phylum Bacillota; class Clostridia; order Lachnospirales; family Lachnospiraceae; genus Allocoprococcus; species Allocoprococcus massiliensis. The sequence goes on from NZ_LT574837.1 coordinate 27,516, forward strand.
ATTCCATATTTCTGGCTCATCTTCATATACAACACCTACTTCCTGAGACTGCGTTTCTCTAAAATCTCCGTTTATGGTGTCATCCCACATAGTTTCCATCAAAGTAAGCATCTTATAGCACACCTGCAACTTCTGACATTTATAATCCAGACTTGCATCTAATGGTTCATGTCTTACTGGCCGGCCAGAATTTTTTCTATATGTATCCGGCACTTGAATATCTTCTCTATCATCAACCGTCTGTCGTGGCTCAAATCGCAAACTTTTTCTCTCCTGATTAAAATGCTTGATTTTTTCTTTTGGGACAGACTCCTTGGCAAATTTTCTTGCCGGCTCTTTCATCGGCTCGGCTGCTGTTTTCTTCTGTACAGCTATCTTCTCATCCCTATACTCATCATTCTCCTCCTTCCTGCTGTCCCTACGATTTTCCTTCTTTTTATCTTTTTTTCGTTCATTAAAAACGATACGTGAGGTTTCTGAAGTTTGTGTCTGCCTTCGTTTTACCGAACTACTCTTCCTTTCCGGCCTTGCTTCCCAAATATCCTCTTCTTCATCCTCCTCTTCCTTCTCTATCTGCGTCTGCAGAAGAAAAATCAAAAGAATAATCGCCACAATAATAGTAATAGTCACAATTTTTCCCGGTACCGTCGACATGTAGCCAATTATGAACCCAATCACAGGAATTGCGAACTTAACTTTACCCAATACATTTTCGTATCGCACTGGCCTTCCATCACTTAGCTCATTGGCATCTCCCTTGGTATAGAACTGCTTATTCTCTTTATCCACCTCTACAACACGATGTGTTGCCACTGTGCCGTCATCATTCAATACAAAGGTAATAACATCTCCTTCCTTGATGTCTGAAGCTTCCTGTGGAAAGACATAAAGCAAATCTCCGACAGAATAAGCGGGTTCCATACTTCCCGAGAGAACGCTGTATAGCTTTACTCCAAATATTCTTGGTGCCACCAAGATGAGGATTGCTGTAATCATTAAGGTGATTAGCAGACCGGTAATAATCCTGAATGCCTTCTTCATAACCTATTCCTCCTCATCTAGGGCATCACCCTATTCATTGTATTTGTTACTACTGAATTATCGCTGACCCATCCATTCTTACTATATTTATTGATAAATGTTACTTCTGTAGCCTCATCAGGGTTGGTAGCATTTGTATTCTGGCTTGCCGCTCCCTGTACCTCATAACGCCAGTTACTGTCAAGTTCTGTAATCTTGTAATTTCCCGGCACCAGCTCTTTCACAGAGATTACCGCACTGCTGCTTCCCATCGGTATCTTCATCGTCTGATAGAATGTCTGTATAGTGCTTCCATCGTCTGCAAGACGCTCAAACTTAAAGATGAATGAATAGTCGCTGTCTGCTACCTCTGTAAGCTGCTTCGTTAAATCAATCGTGACTTCTCTTGGAATAACCGTAATATTATATGTCTTCTCCACACGGTCTCCCAAGGAATTTTCTACCCATACTTTCGCCTTTGTCTCTCCCGGCGCCACAGGTGTCAGCGCTCCTGTATTTCCCTCTGCGAGAGAATCTACAGTCACAATGCCAATATCCTCTGCCTGTTCAAACTGCAGAGATGGCGTTCCTCCATCCCAGATACACGTCACGCTTGTATTCACCGGCGTTTCCATCCGTACAACCACATCCGGTGCTTCCAGAACCGGCAGATTAATTACTCCTGCGCTTAAGGTATAACTTCCTTTTGTAAGAGGGTTCTCCAACATACACTGATTTGTATCCCGGTCAAAATCCGAGTCATCGTCTGCAATTTCTGGAGAAACACTGCTCTGCAATGTACATTTTTGTCCTTCCTTCTGAACAATCTCTACACAAAGATTGCTATCCGACAGTGTCCCCAACATAAAGTTTCCACTTGCATCAGTTACTGCCGTCGCCAGAACAACATTTGTTCTGCTGTTTTTCAAATTCACCGTAACTCCTTGTTCACCAGCTTCTGCGCCATCTTGCGTACCATTTTCATCCTTGTCCAGAAATACATGTCCTGACACAGTGTATGGATAATAGATAAATTCCGCAAGTGTTATCTTCATGTCGGACACACTCGCGCCGCCTTCTGTTGTATACTCATAAGTACCACCCATATAGCTCTTCAAAATGTCCGTGTCAGTTTTACTGTTTGTTTCCAGAGGGAAGCTAAAAGAAATCGCACTGCTTTTTCTCAAATCCGGCATCGTAATCTTCACAGCGTCTACTGCTGTCCAGCCACCCTTTGCTGCCACCTGACTTTCACTGCACCAACTGCCTCCAATACGGTATTCATAAACAGGTGACGCGGCTGCCGGATTGCTTACTACCGTTACCGGACCTCTCAGATATAAGTCAAACTGAGATTCCAGTGTCTCCTCCGTCGTACCTCCAAACCTGTTACCTGTAATGCTCTTACCCTTTCTTGGCAGCTCATATATTGAAATATGATTTTTCAAGTTATCATTGCCCGTTGAAACATTTACCAGCGCACTTACATTCTGATAATTATATGGATAAATATTCTGGCTTCTGGTATCCACTGCATAAGAAGAATCAATACCGGGAATCAGAGAAATTCCCACGAACACCTTCTGAAGTACAGCTATTTTAGAAGTCCCATGGTAATAATACAGACTTGGTGTCACCGTATCACCGGTTCCTCTAAGATCAAGTGTATCTGGCACAAGACCATCTATCTCCAACTTTGTATAATGATCCTCCGGCGTATTTTGGTAAGCGTTCCTCCATCCATCCCAATCTTCTTCGATATAAACATCTCCGAATACAGGCTGTGATGACCCAAGTGCTGCGCCAGCATAAGCATACATATTTGTTTTTCCTCTGATGGATGCATATAATGTGCCAACTCCCAGCATTCTTTCATACTCGACAGAATTTAACACATTATCGTTAACTAGCTTGAACACATCCTCAATACTTATGGAGGTCTTTGCCTCCATACGAATCCAGGAAGCTCCACTATTATCTTGAATGATACTTACCTCTGCCGGTACACTCACTACAGGAGGTGTTCCAAGGCCAAGTTGCGGCACACCGCTCATCAGTGGTGATGAACCTGTAGGTGACACTTCAATCGTCGCGTCATCTCCTATATAGACCATATCCGGGTTATCTATCTTCGCATATACAACTGGGTTGAATTCCTGACGCAGTGCTGTCTCCCGTCCGGCATTTACAAGTGCGCCGTCTCCATATACTCCGGACCATGTTTTGGGGCTTACGTTTACATTTGGATTCTGCAGCTGAATAGTTCCACCCACACTCACCTCAGCCTTACCATCTTGATAGATACTGTCAGCATTCTTGCCAAAGTAATCCTGACTGTCCATCCTAATCTCACTGTCAAATACCGTGTATATAGGCATAGAGGTCGTCTGGGCACTCGGATTTACATGCTGATGATTATAACCTGAACTTCCGTCATCAGTTCCCGTACAGGTATCATTTGTGAGTGTTAAATCTATAGTTCCTTTTTCATATTCTTTTATATCATAGACGCCTCCGTCTAAATCTCGTCCATCGTCCGTCTGCTGTGGATAGATATATTCTATACTTCCAATAGCTCTCTTTCCTTGGGCTGCTTTCCACCCTGACACATCCCCATCCTTGCTAATTTCCACTACCGAATAATAACCTGACGCTGAACTAGTAAATCCGACAAGTCTATCGTTGTCTTCGACAGGCAATACCATCGTATATCCTTCCTCCGGTATATCATCCGGAAGTGTAAAGGACTGTTCTCCGAGGTTTCTTGTATGATAAGTCACTTTCCATCCCGCCAGAACCGGATATACTTTCATCGTCCCTGACAATGAATATCCAACTAATTCCTCATCTGTAAGTCCAGAAATATTCGCGCCATCATGCCTCCAGCGAACAGTTACTTTGGGATTTTTCACAATCTCACTCATGACATAATTGACTCCTGGCACAGCTTTTTCAATCGTATAATAATTTTCTCTGTATGCTCCTACAGTATAAGTTGAAGTCTTCCCCTCTTCCGATAACAAACCTCCTATTGCTTTGTTATTACCTTTATGTGTTAATCTTGGACAGGTATGTAGAGCATTCTTAAAATAAAAGTTCAAATCATTTGCAGTACTTTCCGCCAATACAGTTCCATCTTTTTTAGACAGCTTTGCACCTACATTCACATGGTAACCACTTTCAAAATCTGAACCGTCCTCCTTCCCTTCTGCTACTTTGTAGGAGAAAAGGGCGCCCATATCATCCACTCTTAAGTAGTTCGCATTATTTGACATAGAATGCGTCTGATAGTATTTTTCCCATGTAATCTTTACTTTTGTAACCCGCACTCCATCCGGCACATTAAACGAGGCAGTATATGAAGTATCCTCTCCAATCTCTTCTACTGACTCCGCCCAGCCCAAATCTGAAGCCGTTATAATCCCTGTAACTCCGTTAGACAATTCATAATACACCTGCTCTATCTTGCTTTGCTGAAATACATATACAACTCCCGCTGGAAATGTAATCTCAGTAGGCTGTATCTCATATGGAAATTCATATTCTTCTGTCAGACCTTCATATAAATCTTCCTGATTTTCCTGAACAGCCGTTGGATTCAAACGGGTAAGGCCACATGCTGCATTCTTAAAGCTCATCAAAGACTCTGTATAAGTCCCGGCAGCTGTCTTTATATTTTCATCATTATCTGCCACAGCCGCCCTCTGCGCTGGCTGAAAGAATTCTGTACTGTTATTAAAGCCCGGTTTGAATAAATCTTTGTTCACTACTTCCCGCGTTTTTAAAGAAAGGTCTATCGTGCGTTTCGTGTCCGCCACTCCACTTTCTGTATACCTACCTATGGTCCATACCATTTTCATAGGATATGTCGTATTCGGTGTCAGCTTTGCCGCTTCCTTATTGTACAAACGGGTATAGTAACCTATACTTGAAGGCGGGAAAAATCCCACTTGAGTACTGTTTACTGAATTCGTACATCCCATTTCATCTTCCGGAAGAGTTATTTCATAGTAATACCCTTCCGCGTCTTTCTGAATATCCCAGTTTGGGACATATCCAAATGCATTAATTGCAGAATTCTGATTAAATACATTAGTGTCAAATGCAGCTAAAACTTTTGGATCACCATATAATTTAATTGATTTCAAATAGCTTAACATTAAAGATTCTGAACCCGGCATTCCATATTTCGTTGATGACAATGGAAAGCTCATTGAAATAGCCGGTGGTGATTCAGGCCAGCCGCTTGAATTTAGGTTCAGCACATTTCCTGTATACACACCCTGAATATCCGGCCATAAAACATATGATGGAGAACCTGAAACGACTGCATCTGTTCCAGACGTATCTATCTTCCAGTTCCCATAAGTATTGCTGGCCAACTCCTGTTCCACTCCGCTTTTTGTTCCATAGACAGATGTTTTAAAACCGGTTGCCCCCGGTACGATTCCCTTACGCCAATTAAGCTCCATCTCCTTCGTAAGGTTCTGCCATTTGTAACTAATCTGTATATTTAGTATTTCATTAACCGTATCCGCAATATCCAGACGAAGAGTTCTCTCATCTATCTTCGTCACCTGAGTGATTCCTCCCCCAGTTCCTGGGAGAGTGTCTGTAAGCACCATCCCGTAAGCTGGCAGCTCTATCAATACATAGCGCCCTGTCTCGCCCGATGTCTCCAGATTCGCAGTAATCTGCAGCATCCCATTAGACTCTGCCGCTGTAAAGCGGTAAGTGGTGTCATCTTCTGCCATGGAGGATACTATCTGACTTACCGTATAAGCCCCAACAGCTTTGCTATTTTCTTCATCTTGATACAATGCAGGCGTGTCTTCCTCTAATCCGGCCTCTTCTCCCGGTTCTTCTAGATTTTCCGCATTTTCTTCCGGCTGTTCCATTGGAGTCGTATCATCAACCTTCAGTTCATACTCCTTTGTATTTCCACTTTTGAACTCCAGATTGAAAATGTAAGGAAGGTTATACAAACTGTCCACATAAGTATCTTTCAATACAATCTGTTCGAATTCTTCATTTTCTGGTACAGATAGTATTGTATAATCTATATTCTTATTCAGAGTTACCTTCACCCATTCTCCCTGTTCATCCTGCAGGCGGGCACCATCTTCATTATAGACATAGGTATTAATTTCTTCTAAACTGTCATGATTCTTCTTGTATATAATCTTTACTTCCTGATGGGATTCACTCTCTATATATTTATCATAATCCCCTTTCTTTTTTTCCAGTTCTAAAACCGGATCGCATATCTCGCATACATGCTCACAAGGATGTCCCTCAGTCCCATCGGTTGCTTCACGATAACCACACATCTCATCGTGCTGTTGATGCCCGGGACATGGAAATTCCTCTGTTCTTGTCGCAAATGCAATAACGCTTAATCCTGCTAATACTGCAATCGCCGCCGCAACACAAAGCAGCCTGCGCACTTTCTTCCTTTCCTTGTATTTTCTTAATTCTTTCATTTTCATATCACCCTTTCATCCTGTGCGTCTTAAATCTTCTATCAATTTGTTTTTTATAATTTTGACTGGGTTCTGATAATAATAAGAACTTTCCCTGCAATCTGTTCTGTTCTTACTACCCCAAATTCTCTGGAGTCTTTGGACACTTCACGGTTATCCCCAAGTAGAAATACATTATCTTTACTTACTGTAAGCGGAAATTCAATTCCCTCTGGCCTTGTATAAGTCTCTGAATATATATCATCTTCCTGAACCCTTTTATTATTTACCATAAGTACTCCGCTCCCATTGTCTATAGATACCCGGTCACCTTCTACCGCTGCCACACGCTTAATGTAATCATTGGTAGCTGTATTATGCATAATGACAACATCACCTGCCCGATAATTCTTACCAACTCTCAAAAACAAGGCCATATCCCCCGAGCGAAGATTTGGCTCCATGGAGTTTCCTTTTACAAACGATATTCCAAAAATAACACCAAATAGCAGATACACCGCTGCCATTGTCAGAAACAAATCTCTCAGAAGCACACTCCATTCTCTTTTTTTTGCACTTTTAGTAATTTTCCTCGCCAGCACCTCTGCAGGGGATTGTTCCTCTCCCTCCCTGCTATTTCTTTGCTGCTTCATACTGGTCAAACCTCATGATATCTGTTCTATCTATATCTCTGATATGTCCGATTTCCACTTTCACTGAATCAATGTGATCGGGGACTTCCTTGATTTCATTCTGCACTCTCACCACATCCTCGCTGAGACTTTGTAAATCCACCTCAATCAGCTTCAGATTGTCATAAGCCTTCCCCCGCAGTCTGCTGATTTCCTCCAGTACCGATTTACTCTGTTCTTCCTCCGCCGCTGCGGCTGCCTTGCTCTGCTCGATAATGTCTTCGGCTTTCCGGTTCGCCTCGAAGATGATTGCTCTCGCCTCTCGGTTCGCCTGCTCCAGCACGAATGCTTTGTTCTTCTGGGTATCTGTCAGCGTCTCAGCAAGAAGAGCCGTCTTCTCCTTGTAATCCTTCTGCATCCTCTCTTCATCCTGAAGCTTTGCCTCCAGCTCTTTGATTTTTTCCTGATCTTCTTTCCTGCTTCTCTGTATCTGAGAGAGCTTGCCCATCATCTCCTCGACTTTACTTTCTCTCTGCTCTATCTCCCGCTTGCGTTCTTCCATCTCATGCTGAAGGGAATCCTTATAGTCATCCAGTACATCTCTGTACATTCTGTCCAACTCTTTCATACAAGAGTACACATCTTCCAGACTGGCTCCATATATACTCTTTTTAAAATGAAGCCGGTCCAGATAATTCGCTATCTTCTGAAACTCGTCCTCTTCCCGTACTCTTCCCATAGTACTTATCCTCCTTAAAGTTCACCGATTACATGTTCATCTATCTGTTCAAAAGTACAGACCTTACTGACACCATCCATCGCCTGTTTCCTGCGATTCGTATACAGCTTAAGGGAAATTCCCGTTACATTGATAACCGCCAGAATAGCAATAAGATAATATGTCATATGTCTTAACCTCCATTACTTTTCTTCATATTTATTTGTTTCCGCCTGTTGAACCAACGTATCAATCTGAAATCCGGAATCAGGACAATGCCATATACCAGAGCGCTTGCTACGCAGCTCACAAGCAGTACAGCATCAACTGTACTAATGGTTTCTGTCTCTGTTTCTTTCTTTGTCTGCATTTCCGCCTTAGTGGTTTTTCCAGCGTATTCTGCTGTCTTCCATGCTTTCTGCCTGTCTGCCTCAGCCGTCATGGCCGGAAATTCCGAAATCTTTGGCATGGTCAGAGCCACCGGCAGCAATGCCTCCTCTCGGGGCTTTGGTGTGTCCTGCGCCTCGTATAACTTCGGCATAGCCGCTGCCACCGATTGGTTCGGAGTATCTGGTACATCTGACGTATCGGGTGTGTCCGGCGCATCTAGTCCATCCGGCACTTCCGGTTCTACTTCAACGAAGGTTACTGTAACCTGTATCGTTATCCAGCCTTCTTCCGAAGCTTCTGCATTTACATACATTGTCACCGGAACAGCTACACTGCCATATTCGACAGTCAGATTCATAAATTTTTCTATATCGACTCTCCCCATGCCGCCTTCATATTCTGTCATCGAATCTAATATTCGGATAATCGGCGCAGAACGTTTTAGAATATTCTCTTGCAGACTTCCCTCTTCTTTGAAAATTTCCAGTTCTTTCGTTGTCATTTCCAGATTACCGGCACATACACAATAGATTGTTCCATCCTGATGCAGATATTCGGCGGCTTTGCTTTTCTCCGGCAAGAGAAAAAGCAAAGAAAAGATAATCAGAACTACTGACAGACAATATTTCCCTTTGCATCTATTCCAGTTCATTCACGTCTGCTCCTCCTTCGACCGCCGCCAGTAATTACTTTTCTATGTTCTACCATACTTTTTTCCCTCTGTGACTTTCGACGGTACAGACAACGTTTTTTTTTCTACAGACAACGTTCTGCTCCATATCAGGCCGTCTTCTTTATCTGGTACTCGTTCCATATCTCACGGAACAGCTTCTGATAGTTCCGTCCCATGGGCAGCTTAGTCCCGTCTTCCAGAACAAGCTCATCATAGGCCGCCCTCACCACGTACTGCAGTGAGACGATATAAGAACGATGTACACGGATGAATCCTTTCCGGCAGAGCATGTTCTCGATTTTGTCCATCGTAGAATAGAACTCAAAGGAATCTTCTCTGTAATAAACGGTTATCACCTTACGTTTTACCTCAAAGTACTTAATCTCATCTACAGGGACAGTACAACTTTCTCCTGCACATGAGAAATTAATGACCTCGCGTTTTCTGTTGCTTACCTTTTCAAATGCCCATAGAAATATCTGCTCAAATTTTTCTTTGGGCGTCTTATTCTTGATTACATAATGCATGGCTTCAACGTCGTAGCCGTATAAGATATGATTTGCCTTTTCTGATGCAGTTAAAAATATAATCTCATTCTTGAACTGCTTCCGCCGCAGAGCCTCCGCAACCTCAGTGCCATCCTCTCCCTCCAGATGAATATCCAAATAAATCACATCCGGCTGTCTTACATCATCCTCAATATCGAAAAGCATTTTTTTTCCGCTCTCGTAGAGCATAAGTTCCAACTGGATACCATGCTTTCCACAGATATCCCTTATTTGTTTCTCATATTTCTTAAGGTCGTCCCTTTTGTCGTCACAAATGTAAACTTTCATCTCTAGCTCCCCTTTATTCGTCTAGCCGGCATTCACCTGCCGCACCTGTTCTTCTGCCTCACAATGTACTTCCTGTTCTCCCTCAGCCCGTGTATCAGCCTGCAGCTCCTCACGGAGAGATGTCAACATTGCACATAAGTCGTACAAATCAATCCGAATGAGATGTAGGTTATCTTCAGCCTTCGCCTTGGCCACATGAAGCCGCTCTAAACAATCCGCATAACGCGCTCTCTCCTCTGTGATAGACATGACATTGCTCTGTCCAATCTGCCGTCCGGCCTCCTCAGCATTTCTAATAATCTGTTCCGCCTCTGTACGGGCACGTAAAAGTATCTCCTCCTTACATTTCTGGGTATCCGAAATACTACTGGCAAGAATGTCTGTCTGGCTCCGGTATTCCGACCGTTCTCTGGTGACCCTTCTCAGCTTTTCCTCCAACTCCCTGATGCGCTTCTGGTCCCTTTTTCTGGTTTCCACCACCGAGTTGGCCTTGCCGGCAAGCTCTCTGATTTTCTTTTCATTTCTGGCGATTGCCTCTTCCCTATTGTCATACTCTTCTTCCAGAAGTGCGCTGTAGCGTGCCATCTCGTCCTGATACATCTCATTCAATTCTTGCATGGACTCATAGACATCTGAAATGCTGACACCAAAAAACTGCTTTCTAAATTGTACCCGATCGATATATGCCGCTATCTCATCTAGTTTTTTCCTTTTTCCATTCATAATTGTCACCCCTTAAATTATTTGTTCTCCCACATTGAATAGTAGCTTGAATCAAAATCCATGATTTCCTCTTTTGTGTTTAAAATCGGCTCGGCTCTGAATTCGACCAGAACATGAAGCGACCGTGTTACATTTTTCAGGTATATGCTCCCGTTCCCTTCATCAAATCTTGCCGTTATCTGTTCCATGCCAATCTTCCTCTCCTCGCCGGATATGTCCGACACGGCCAGCGTACACACATTGCCTTCCTCATCACACAGCGTAATTCTTGCCAGCCTGTTATGCATCTTTGCCGCACATTTAAGCGACACCTCCGCTCCTGTAGCCATATCCGCTCTGACATTCAACGATATCCTTGCAGATTGTGTATTCTCCCCTGTGATATCCGGTGCCTTGCCGCCCTCTGCAACCCCGGCCTTTCCATTGACTGCCCGTGCAGTTACCTGAATCTGAGCATCTTTTTCTGGCTTCTTGCTCCCAGACGCACCTTCCGCACGAAAGCCTGCATTAAGATAATAGATATCTTCTTTATCCAGTGTGATAACAGTGCTTCCCGTATTCGGATTGAACTTGGAGGAGTTCTCCCTTGTTCCGTAATCTGCTTCTACGAAATGGTATGCCTTCTCTTCCTCCGGCAGTCTGGCTGTCACGGTGTATCTGCCTGCCGACGGAACTGTCAGCATGTAATTTCCTGTGCTATCCGTAGCTGCACTCCAAATCCGCCCGGATGTCCCGGACGCCGTTATGAGCGCACCTTCCCGTGGCCTGTCTCCGTCTGTCAGAACATTGTTCCCGGCAGAGGAGAGATCCTCCCACACACTTCCACTTACCTGATAGTCTGTAAGTCTGTAGCTGATAAGTGGTAAATATCCTCCTTCCTGTCCATAAAGATAATCTTCTGCATCACCCATTTTTGTATTAAAATACCCTCCACAATAGGTAATGAACTGCCCAGTCTTTGTCTTTTCCGGGCTTCTATAATGTAAAACCGGATAAACTCTTTCACCTGCCTCAAGAACAGGAATCCGGATTCTTACCATGGTTACATCACTCCAATTATCCACCGAAGCTGTGTAGCCACCCACCTCTGTTCCGTCCGCAGCATATTCCGGTATATCCTCGGTGGTATAAGTTATCTCAGTTTCCTTCGGTGCGTCCTTAAGCTCCACTGCTCCGGTTAGCTCCAAATCACAGGTGGAGACAGGCGACTCCTTTATACTGCTTGTCCCGTCCGCAGCAGCTTTGTACAGAACCTGCTGTCCGGCCTTTGGTACCGGTATATAGATGACCCAGTCTCTTGTAGGCTTATCCGGGTCAGACAGAATTGTGAGTTGAAGACCATAGTCTTCATTGTCATGCCCCATAAGTTCCGTACCGTATTTCTCATTTTGGATTCCAAGCGCCCCGATTCCGAGCTCGTTGGCTTCCAGAATCTCCTGTCCTCCTTCAATACAAGGTTCCCATTTATACAGTTCGCTGGTAAGTTCCTCGAAGAGCTCTGTGTCCCCGGTCACTGTATTGGATAGTCTGACCGCTGCATGACCCTCCCGTGGCATGAACTTTGCGGTACCGGTAAAATCCGTCCAGACTGTCCGCACCGGCTGTAGCCCTTTTGACGCTCCTGTCTGCGGGCAAGCTCTCAGTGTGAATTCTATTTCCAACTCCACATTGTCTGTGTGGAATATCTCGTCATAATCAACTGCCGTTATTTCCAAAATCGAGTTACCATTTAACAGCTTTCTCTTCTGCCATTGGATATCTGCGTTGGTTCCATTCACCTTAGCGCTTCCGGCTTCGCAGACATATCCCGAGTCGATTTCCATAAGAAATACAGGTTCTCTGATGTCAAATTCCCGTCCTGCCGGATTTGTCACATGATAGCTCTGGCTCATGGAGACCACAAACTCCTCCCCCTGATATACGCTGCTGTCACTTATCTCTATCGCACCTGTGCTAAGGCCGGTTATAATTACCCCGCTCTTGCCGCTGATGGCCGTACTCTTACCGGATGCCTCATAGCGGCTGCGGTTGTCCGCCCCAAATGATACATGGATATCATAAGCGGTATACTCATCTCCCAGATATTTTCCCGTCAATCTGGAATGTGGATTGGGATTCCCCAGAAGTTTTATGGTATAGTCTGTTGTCGGGGTAAAGGCTGGGAAGTTTTCCCATACAATTTTAAGTCCCGTCACATACTCTCCTTCGTCTAGACTCAGCCTTTCATGTGAGGCAAGAATAATCTGCTCTCTTTGATTGGTGGTAACATACCACTGAGAAAACAAAGTGTTAGGTGAGACCTCAAATCCAGTAATCATCGCTAAAAGCTCCGGGTCTGTCCCCGTAAAATCAATGACAGGATGCTCATAGGTCACTCTGTCCATGCTTTCTATGCGGGACAGGCTGACGGTTCCAAGTGTCACATTCACTGCGCCGCTGTCTGTCTGCTCTCCTGACATATCTGCCACCGACATGACTTCTTTATCTATTGGGTATACAAACGCTGCGGTAAGGCCTTCTGCGTCCCTCTCCTGCTCCGCATTTTCCGCATTGAACACTGCCCGCATCCCATAACGGCCGCCCTTAAGCAATGTCCCGTCCAGCGATAATTGCTCTGGAATCCGCTCAGACATCAATACGACGCGGAACTGGTAAGCTCCATTGCCTCGGCATAAATCCAGCTCATCGCACCGAACCGTAAGTGTGGTAAGATACTCTCCCTCCTCCAGAGTAAAATGCAGCTCCCGGGTTTCTCCCGGTACGCTCTCCCGGCGTTCCTCCGGGTGCAGGTTGGTCGTATAGGTAAGAACCAGTGTCCGGACAGCTGAGGAGCCGCTGTACTGGAAACGGATGTAGTCGGTCAGGCTCAATCCTTCTTTGCCTTCGACGGTTAGTACTGCGTCTGCATAGACCTGTGTGTCAAGGCGGCTATTGTCCCCCGACAGGCAGATGGATGCAAGCTGTTCATCCTTCATCCCAATACGGGCATTTATTGTCTCCAGATTGTCTATCGCTAAGTTGATATTATCTTTTTCCTTCCTTGCAATCGTAAAGGGTATCGAGTCTTCATAATCCGGTGTTCCCGCCTCATGAGCTGTCGCCTTTATATAAAGCTGTGTTGTACAGCCGTTTTCTATAGCGGAGCCATTCTGGTACGCTTCTTGGATATGTGCCTGAAAGTTCACATGGAGATATGTTTGATGAAGTAAGCTCCCGCACAATCTTATGCTTGTGACATATTCATCCTCAGAAAGGGCGGGAATCTCTTCTGCCGTAATTGTTCTGTTTTTATTTGTCCTGATTGCTTTTGTGTGAACGGATGCCATACCAGTGATTTCGCCAAGCGCTGTTAGCCTCAGTTCTTCCGGAAGCTCCAGTGTTACCTCCGCATGCTCTATGTTGTAGGCGGAAGGTTCCACGTTGACAGTGAAACTACCACTTATATCCGTCCCGGCCCACTGTATGGAATTCGAAAGTCCGGAGTGTGACGTGAACGCCATCTCCTTCTTATATGCTGTAGCATCAAGTGAAAGACTGCTCTCGTACAGTGTCCGTCCGCCTGCAATGACTGCCAATGCACCGGAGGATTCGTAGCGCTTTCCCGCGAAAAGCATGCTGGTCTGCGTGTTCTCTTCCCGGCAGCTTATGGTAAGCTCTGTCACATTATCTGCTGTGTAGCCGTTTTGCATGGCCTCGTGTATCTCCGGGGTCTTTGGCACAAGGCTCCAGAAGCCTTCCTCCTCGCTGATATTAAAGTGCTGCGCCAGCTCGTCTCCCTTGTATGCCACATTGTTAACTAAAATCTGTGTTATCCCGGTGATCAGCGTATACTGTCCACTTTTTAGCAGCTTCGGTACCTGTATCAGGAAATCCTCGTCACTTTTTGTCTGCTTGCCCTTTGTTACGGTCAGCTTATATTCTGCCGCCGTATATGCCGCACGGTTTCCGGGGAGCTGTACACTCTCCCATGTCTGCTCCGGCTTAAAGTCTATACTGTATCTGGCTTCCGGCAGCGCGGCTGTCTTAAGCTCCAGCGTTCGTGTGAATACAACCTGTTCCCCGTCAAGTCTCTCCATATAAAATCTATAACTTGCCGGGCCGCTGCACGCATTCCGGTACAAAAGCTCTTTATTCTGCTTTACTTGAATGTCAAATACAACCATCTTATCCGACGGCTCATCAAAACTGATTTCCAGAATGTTTCCTGCCAGATTGACCTCCGAGACAGACTCTATGTCCGCCGCCCCCGGTACCTTCACCGCCTCAAAGCCTTCCGGGATGCTGAGTCTTAGCTTCTGCTCCGTCTCCTGTGCCGATAATTCACATCGGAGGGTAAGGTTGATATACTCCTCCTGCCCGGGTATCAGATGCTCTTTGTCTATGGATTGTCCCGCCGACAAGCTGAGCTCACCTGAGACACTGCCCCTCGGCTGCGTCCTCCGGGATATGCTGTCCGGCTTATCTTCTTCTGTGTCCTGAGCCTGACTGTCCGGCTTGTTCCCTTCTGAGTCCTTAGCTATTCCGCCTCCGGTTTTTTCCGAAACATCCGGCGTGGTTCCGTCTCCGGTATTATCTGTCGTATCCTGCGATGTCCCGCTTCCAATATTCTCCGCGGTATCTCCTGCCGAAGATTCCTCCGTTATCTCAGACACGTCATAGACAACCTCCTGCTCCTGTTCTTCCGTTCCTTCTGTCTGCGATACGGATATCCGGTATTTTACCCGGAATGTAACCGTTCCGTTTCTATGTGCCTCATATGTAACTACATTCCTTATTCCACTCTCTGTTGTATGCCGGAATCCGGGTGTGTTCCCCGTGTCCTCCGGCTCGACCTTTGTTCCGTCAGGGAGAATGATTTCTGACAAAAGGACTCCCTCTTTTTCTATAATCTCTAGAGTAATATCCGCAGATTCTCCGTTTCCTTCGAGTTCCTCCGTGACAGTATACTCAAATGCGTCCTCTATCCCACCCACGTCATCGGCGGAATCATTGCCGCTTGCTATGACATTTTGCGGTACGGAGAGTGTGAGAATTCCAACCAATGCTATCGCTATCGTTTTTTTCATATGCTCCCGCCTCCTTTCTCTTAATCATCTTCAATCACCTGCATAAATCCACTCAGAATTGGTCGATAATACTCCCCTGTCCCAGCTCCTGCTTGATGACAGGACTGATGCCGTCTATATCTTTAAGTTTGCCGTTTGTATATATCTTCAGAATAATTCCTGTAGCAATTACAGACACCAGAAGCATTCCTGTAGCAATACACCATATCATCTTCACCGTCTGCCTTCCCTTCTTTTTCTCAACATGAGTTTGTATCTGTACAATACCTTGAAATCCGAGTAAATACTTATTGAAAATCCAGCCAGCGCCGTCATCGTTAGTACAATGTTAGCTGCTGTGAACATGTTCAGTACATTGCTGCTTGTCAGAGCAATTCCACCGAGGATTTTTTCACTTTCCGCTTCCCCCTTGCTGCCTGACTCTCCGGCTTCTGATATCAGCTTTACATTCACCGAAATATAGTTTTTATCTTTATCGTTTTCGTCTATATAAAATGTTACACTTGTTTCCTTCGACGTCTCCCCAGCTTCCAGCCTCATTGCATTCAACTCTCCTATATCTACATAGTAGGTGCCTTCATAGGTAAGCCATGGCTCTTTCCAGTTGCTTTCACGGAACTCTCTGGTTAGGAGTTGGCTTTCTTCTGTCAACTTTTCCTCTATTACCCCATCCTGCACCCATTCTTCTTTTTGTTCTTCTGTCACTGTCACATCCTTTGCCTGCATGCAATATCCCTGCCAATCTATATGATGCTCATAATAGTCTGCTTTTGCTATACCAGCTCCTGCCAATGTGATTCCGAGAATACAGGCAACCGCCATCCCGATTCCTTTCTTCTTCACAGGACTTCCCCCAATCCCTCGTATCGTTCAAAAAGTTCCTTTACAGTGGCAAATTTACCGCGTGCCAGTGCCAAAACTGTCCCGTCCTGAAGAATGACCTGGTTGTACCTGACAGCGGCAATGTATCTCACAGAAACGATACATGAGCGGTGTATCCTAACAAACCCTCTTCCTGTTAGATGCTGTTCAATCTTGCCCATGCGGGAGAAGAATTCAAAGGACTGATTATGTCCGTAATGGACTGTCACCCACCGGTCGGTCACCATGAAATAGCTGATATCCCGCACCGGAACAATCACACGCTCCCCTGCACAGGTGAAAACAATCGTATCCTGTTGTTTTTTCTCGGACTCCAATATGGCACGTCCGACTATATCTTCAAACCGCTCTTTGGTGCAATTTGATTCCAGAACATAGTGAAATGCCTGTACATCAAATGCCCTGTCCCATTGATCCGGTATATCGGTGAGGAATATCGCCTCTCCTCGAAACCCGTTCTTCTTCATCCGGTTCACCACTTCAAACCCTGTAATGTTCGGAAACGATACGTCCAACAACAGTAAATCAATACTGTATTCTATATCGGAAATCTTAAAAAGCATATCCTCCGCATCTCCAAAAACGCGAATATCCGTCTGGTAATTATTCTTTTTTACAAATGCCTGCAGCATCGGAAGATGCCTGTCTCTGGCAACATCTTTTTTGCAAAAAATTATGTTCATCACCTTCACCTCTTGCATTTTCCTTTTATCAGGGAGTTCTATTTTGTCCGTTTTCATTTTAATTGAGATTTCCTTTCTTGTGCGCCTGACTGTCATGAACCGCAAAAAAAAGTTGCTGAAACGCAATTTTTTCTCTTTTTCGCCATATTTCGCACACTCTTTACATTTATTGACCGAGGGTATGCATTGTATTAGCTGACTCTGCGTGATTTAATTTCATAAGACATTTTAGGCGAAATACTATTCCGCATCTCGAAGTCTGTCGTAATCGGTCGTTTTCAGGGAGTATGCGGGTGAAATTCAAAGCATAGTGTGTGGTTAAATAAAATTAAATCTAAATCTGCAACAATAAAAAGGACTGCTTGCGCAGTCCTCAATTTAGGAGGGAACATGTAATGTATACAATAGCACTTTGTGATGATAGTCTTGATGCGCTAGATCGTTACAGCTGCCTTATTCGTAGAATCGCGAGAAGGAGAAGACTTGATATACGCATTTTGACATTCGTAAATGCTGAGAATCTATTGTTTCTGATATCTGAATATCCAGAACATATTGACGTCCTTTATCTTGACATCAACATGCCGGAAGTGGACGGTCTGACTGCCGCTAAACGACTCCGCCAGCTTGGCTGTCAGACCGAAATTATTTTTCTCACTGTCTGGAAGAAATATGTCTTTGATTCCTTTGAGGTCCGTCCATTCCGCTATCTGTTAAAGGATAAGCTTTCCCCTGCCGAGTTCGAAACGGTTCTTCTAGAAGCACTTGACTCCTGTTCCGCCCACACGATGCAGACATACATACTAAAAACTCCGTCTTGTATTATCCGCCTAAATATCCACAATATAATTTTTCTTGAAGTATACGATAAAACGATTACTATCCACTGTCAGGATAAAACCTATAACTTTCGTGATACCTTCACCCGGATGTGTCGGGAATTCGAGCCTTACGGATTCTTGAAAATAAGCCAATGTTACTGTATAAATCCCACCTTTATTCAGGAGGCTTACAACAACTCTATCACTCTTCGAAACGGCCTTGTCCTTCCCATATCCCGCCGATACAAAAAACTGGTGATGCAGGCCTTAGAACATCTGACCTGATACCGACTCTTAGCAGCTGCTCTTACAGCGACAATGTGTAGGTATAGTTTGTCTGTAATACATAAGCTCCGTTGTCCTTGCCGGAATTCATCTCTCTTTCGAAGGAAAGATCGCCAAACATGTCTTCTATACCAAACCACTGATCTACACCCATAATCAGTGTGATTTTGTAGCTTCCGGCAGGAAGGCTGATGTTATATCCTTCGCCTGCCGCCATGAAGATATCTGCCACAGCAGTGTCATCCGTAGTCCTAATCCGCAATATAATGGGCAACTTCTCTGTAGCGGAAGTCCTCGAAATTTCGATTGGGCAGTCCATCCCTGCGTAGGCTTCATTTCTGTACAGCTCCCCTGTAGACGGCATCGGCTGGATACAGGACTGCGCTTTCTCAGCTGAATCTTCGAAGTCTGGAATCTCTTGAAATGCATTATACGCCTCGTAGTACTCTGACGCATCCAGCAGAGCCTGTGCATCCGCATATGCCAGCTTGTTCCCGCAGAATTCTTCCTGCTTGCGGGAATCCTTGTACTCATAAGCAGAGTCTGTAAGCTCCTCAAACAAGGCGCGAGCCTCCCCATACTTCTCTTCTTTCATCAGTGCAATTGCCTCATTGTATTGAATTCCCATGTCACATATGTTTTTCTTCTTCTTGGAGTCCTTGTAATCGTCCAGCTTCTCAAATATCTTTCCGGCCTGTTCGAACTTCTCCGCTTTCAAAAGGCTTACTGCCTCTTTATAGTTGTAGTTTCGCACCGCCATGAAGGAGAGTGGTATTGCCGCAGCTATGACTGCAACTATCACTGCGGCGATGATGCCATTCCGCAGCTTCTTAC
Organism: Bariatricus massiliensis; assembly: GCF_900086725.1. Taxonomy (GTDB): domain Bacteria; phylum Bacillota; class Clostridia; order Lachnospirales; family Lachnospiraceae; genus Allocoprococcus; species Allocoprococcus massiliensis. Next base: position 46,541 of record NZ_LT574837.1, read on the forward strand.
TTTTCTCTTTCTGGCATTTTTCACATATCATTTGTCTATTCTACATTACTGCTGTCCTCGGTCAGGTATATGACTCCCAGCCAGTAGTACCCGTACAGTTCGCTGCTTCCGGCCTCCTGTGCCGCCGCCTGACCGATTTGATTGAACATCACATCATCCAAGTTATAGTCTGTCCGCAGAACCGCCGTTCCTTCTGTCTTCAACTGCTCTGCAAGTGGGCCTGTCACGGACCCAGTATCAAAATATTTCTGATTCACTCTGTAATATTCCTTGTCCTCCGTGGTCGCCTCGTAGTCCTTTATTACACTGTTGAGCAGATATAAATCGTCCTCTACCAGAACCTTATCCGCCGCCTGATTGGAGAGATTCAAAAGTGCGTTTGATATAAACTCATTATCATTGTTTGTGCTGTCTACAATCTGCCACTGTCCGTCTACATTTACCTTATTCCATGCATGGGGAACCGTTCCGTCCAGATAGCCTGTCACAACAATGCTTTCCAGTCCTGCCGCATCTGCGAGGAGTTTTAATGAACCCGCATAGCTGGCGCAGACACCTTTTTTATTGATAAGAATACCATAAGGGGTAAAGGAGTCGCTGAATTCCTCATCCACCGTCACGAAATCATTTTCCTCTGCATTCGCCAGTGCGTCCATATCATATTCTGCGCTGGCACACAAGTACTCATTGATTGCAAATTCCTTGTCCACATCACTCATGTCGTCTGTGATGATTTCTCCAATGACAGACTCCACTTCATTACGGATTGCCTCCTGTTTCTTATGCATGGTTTCTGTATCTGTGTCATATTCCACAAGCAGAAGCTTACCATTTTTAGCAATTGACGCACTTTTTGCCCCGAGAATCAACGGATTCTGATAGACAGCCTCCATCCACGCATCCGCAAGGTATTCCTGATCTGCGCTCTCCGGGAAGCGGCTTAAGTCAATTTTAGCATTTCCCGAGAGCATATTGGCTGCCAGATATTCGCTCAATGCGCAGTTCGCCGATATTTTGTCTCCTGACTCTTGAACCTCTACACTTTCCTTATTCGTGGCGCTATCCTCATTGTCTTCTGCCGCAGTCTCTACATCCGGCTGACGGCTTCCGCCTCTGTTTCTCAGCTTTTCCTGCCGTTCGCGCACCTTGTCAAGCTCAGCTTCCCATGTCTTTTCATCAAATTCTTCAAGCTTGACAACACCTGTGTAACCGGTGCCGTCGATGGTGTAGGGTACATTTAAAATATCCAGCTCCTTTGTCTCCAAATCCGACATATCGGGATTCTCATACTGAGCCCATGTTTCCTTTTTGACCTTTGCCTTATCAAAATCATAATTGATCAGCTTCTGAACCAATGTTCCGTCACACATAGTAACCCATTTGTAGGCCGGCATGCTGTCAAAGCTTTGGGCGTAGTTAGAGCCTTCTTCGTCCAGACTCATTTTCACCTCTTCCGTGTAAGGTACCTTTCTTGCGATTTCTTCCAGACTGAAGGTATTGCTGACTGCAGATGTGCCATCGTCTGACGCGGCTATAACACAGTAATAGGTATCGCTTGCCCTCTCCTTTGGAATAGCCTCAGTCCCTTCTCCGTATTGCTCGATGATGTAATCCTCACTACGTTCGGCCTCTGACACATCATAGGTTCTGAGATGCGTGGCTTCCTCAGGCGTCCATGAGGTCTCATCCGTAATTCCTTGAACCCAGCCGTTTCCATAATAGCCTCTTTCCTCCGTGTAATCCATGCTCATCACATAGTAGGTGTCTGCTCCCGCTACCTCATCCCATGTAAATGTGGGAAGACCCTCCTCGTTAATCTCCATCCGTACCTTCGGCGCGCTTTGAAGCTCATGCTTGACAGTAAACACGGTGACAAGTGGCTTTTCCAGAGTCTCTCCTGTGTCCGTATCTACGTATTGAACCAGATAATACTGTGGCAGATTCCCCCAGTCCTTCAGCTCTCCTTTATCGAACAGATGATAGGACACTGGGTCGTTTCCCGGCGTATCCTTGTCAAGCTCGGCATTGGAAATGGTGCCTGCCGGCGCCTTGGGAGGTGTGATGGATAAGACCTTGCTTGCTTCGTCCCACTCAAAATGTGTCCCTATGCTTTGTGTCAGTTCTGCGTCCTGAAAGACTTCAACTAACTGGGTGTAATCATCAAATCTGTCATTTTTAATATCAACCCCCCACTGCACTTCAAGCGGCTGGTCTCTTTCAATATCTGTGACTCCTTCCTGATACTCTTTTGTCTCTGACTTTGCGTATTTGTCCTTGATGGAGCTTGCCATCTTATCTGCGCTTACCTTTGCCGTCTCTTCGTCCGCTCCTGTACCGGTTTGTTCCTGCTTCTTGCAGCCTGCCGCCGACAGCAGCATTGCCAAGCACAGAAGCATACTGATGATTCTTTTTCGTTTCATACTCGTTCTCTCCTCTATTTCTTCTCTATTTTTCTCTATTTCGTCTTTGCGTGTCCTTCCATTTCCGGGTAGTTCTCTGCATTCATGCTATAACAATTATCCTCTTCATCCTTTAAAAGGCCCTCTTCTAGCTTCTCATCTCTTGGGTCGTAATCGTCCCCCGCATTTTGACCGCTGTTTTCAGTGTTGTCTGTGTCATCCTCCACATCTGCCTCCTCGGCCTTTTTTGCTTCTTCTGGGATTTTGATTTTATCAACACTGTCATATTTGTCAAAGCGGATATTGACATCCAGCTTATCACCCTTCAGTTCTACACCGTCTTCTTCTATCCTCTTTCCAATTTCATATAACCGGTGGATTCATCTTTCTCGCTTTCGCCGTACAGCTCAAAACACTGCGTTTGCCCCGGCGGCAGCACGCTCATCGTTCCGCTCATATGATATACCGCCGGGTCGTTGGTCATCTCCATATCCATGTCCACCTGAACATTTCCTTCTATGGACTGCGATTTGCGGGATTTTTCCTGTGCCAGTCTTATCACGCTCTGTGGTGTTGCTCTCCGACAGCCTGCCAGCACACTTGTACATATAACTGTCATTCCCATTAACATCATGATTCTTTTCTTCCACTTCATCTTTTATTCTCCCATAGATTCGGCTTTGTACCCTTGGACTGTTTCCAATCAGCGGACAGATCCGTGTCATAGGGAATCGAGTAGGGACCGTCCTCCATTTTCTTTAGTTCTTCGTACACCTTCCAGTGCTCTCCCGACTCTGACCATGAGATGTCGGGGTTGTCCTTCATCCAATAAGTATACCATAGAGGTAGCTCTGCGCCACCTCATCCCAGCTTTCGTACTCCGTCTATAGTGTCTTTGCTATGACGAGAGAGCAATCCAGACATTCCTCCAGATTGATGTATCCTGCCTGATAGCAGTCTCCCAGAACTTGAAGCGCCCTGCAGTAGTCCCATGCGTCGATTCCCTTCTCTCCAAATGCGCGCCATGCCCGCGAGATTGCGATCTGACGGTAGAGTGGGATATCACTTGCCGACGTACCTTTCTTCAGTTCCTCTTCTGACATCTCCAGCAAGCCTTTTTCCTGCATCTCGGCTGCCAGTACACGGTATTTTGTCCGGTGACCTTCTGATACAAGCCAGTCTGTTCCCTCTATGGCGCTTTCTCGATTCTTAATCTCCCATCCGATTAAGAGAGCCTTCCGGATTGACGGTATCAGATGCTCATTCTCTTTTCCAAGTCCTCCGACAATGCCTAAGTCCTTCTTATTGAATTGTGTGTAAATAGCATAGGCGGAGCAGAACCATTGGACTGTGTCGCTGTTGACATCCATCTCCTTGCCTTCAACAGCTATTTCATCCTTTGCCGTGTGAGTGTTGATTTCTCCAATCTTTGTATTCCGGCCGGGTACCGGTTCGATACCAGAGCTGCTGTTATGCAGGACAAAATATCCGCCGGCAAAGAGAAGCAGACACGCGGCTGCCGGAATACCTATATAGCGGAGTGTACGCCTTTCGTTCTTTGTAGTTTTCCGCATTCTCTGTATGGTCGTCTTTTTTAATTCTTCCGGTGCATGTATATTCTCTACTGCCTTTCGATACTTCTCAATATTCACACTCCCTCACTTCCTCTCATTAAAATGTCTTGAAGCCGCTTTCGCGCCCGGCAGACTTCTTAAGGCCTCTGTAATACGGCTGTTCTCTTCCCCGTCCGCCGTCTCCGCCATATTGCCCGGTACTTCTGCCGGCACCACTTTTTTTCTCCACCAGCTTGTCTGTACACTGTTGCAGCAATTAATCGTGACTCGGATGAGCCATGCTTTTAAGTGTTCTTCATCCTTAATATGTGTTCCTGCTTTTATATATTTCAAAAAACTTCGTACTTCTGAACCACTTCCTCTTCCGTCAAATTTCCCACTCCTCTTAACCCTTTCACTATTAATACCACTCTGCGGCCAGAAAGGTTACATATTGATTTTTATACTTTAAAAATAAAAGGGCAGTGGATGGTTGATGCCACACACTGCCATATTGTGTCGTATATCAGAGGATAACTTTTCCCACTACCCTTCCGACTCATCGAGTCCCGCAATATTTATATTACGGTTCGTCTTCGCGTCAATTGTCTCGGCCTTGACTACATCGCCCAAATCAATCCCTGTGGTTTCCTTCATACTTTCAAATAACTTTGACATGACTATAGGCACATTTCCTGCTACGGCGTCCATGCCGTCGGAGCTGCCGCCGCCGATAATGGTAATCTTGTCAATCTGTTTCAGTGGTTCTGCTATACTGCCTGCAATATCCGGCAGTACTTTGATAAGCATTTCCGCCATGGCAGCCTTGTTATACTTCTGGTAAGCCTCGGCCTTTTTCTCCATAGATTCTGCTTCCGCCAGACCTTTGGCCCGGATTGCCGCAGCCTCGGCCTCTCCTTTAGCCTGAATACCTTCCGCCTCCTGTACCATCGAATATTTATTTGCTTCAGCCTGAGCCTTTTTGGCGATTGCCTCCTGTTCAAGAGTATATTTATCCGCTTCCGCTTGAATCTTCATCGCATCGGCTTCCCGCTCCATCTCGAACTTCTTTGCCTCTGCATCCTTCTGTCTTCTGTACAGCTCTCCATCTGAGCGCTGTTGCTGTTCGAACTTTTTCGCTTCTGCTTCTTTCTTCACTTCGGCCTCCAATGCCTTTTCTTTTACCTCGACCTCGCGGGCTTTTAGCTCCACTTCTCTTTCCTGCCGGGCAATATCTGCATTGGCCGTCGTTATCTCTATCTCTTTTCTCTGGGCTTCCTGCTGAATCTTGTATGCCGCATCCGCTTCTGCCTGCTTGATGTCTGCCTGTTTTTTTAATTCTGCCTTTTTGATTGCCAGCTCGTTTTCTCGCTGTGCGATTTCAGTCTGGGATGCGATTTGACGTTCATTTGACAGCTTGTCGGCATCCGCCTGAGCCATGGCGATATCTCTTTCTGACTCTGCCTTTGCAATGGCTGCATCCTTCTTGATTTTGGCGGTATTATCCATACCCATGTCGTTGATGAGGCCACTCTCATCTTCTACGTTCTGGATATTACAAGAAATAATCTCAATTCCAAGCTTGTGCATGTCCACCATTGCCTTGTCCTGCACCTGATTTCCGAACTCATCACGGTTGTTACATATGGTCTTCAAATCCAGTGTACCAATGATTTCCCTCATATTTCCCTGAAGGGAATCCTGAAGATCCAAGATGATTTCCTCCGGTTTTTTATTCAAGAAATTCTTCATGGCCAGCTTAATCATATCCGCTTCAACGCTTACACGTACCTTTGCCACAGCGTCCACCTGAATATTGATGAAGTCGAGTGTAGGGATGAATCCTTCTGTCTTGATATCTATAGTCACCTGTCTTAATGATAATTTATCCAGCCGCTCTAGAAACGGTACACGGATTCCTGCACGGCCAATAAGTATCTTGGGTTCCTTTTTAAAGCCTGAGATGATAAATGCTGTGTCCGGTGGCGCTTTTACATAACCGCACATGCAGATGAGTACGATAATCAAAATTGTCACTACTATAACTATCGCTCCGGGGTTGTCCATTATGTTAAATACAATATCAATCATTTTTCCTCACTTTCTCTTCGACCCTATGTTTGTGTGTTCCTAGGTCCATGTCCGAAAAAATCACGGCAGGTATTCCATATTGCTTTATTTCGCTTCTTGTGATTTACTCCGATTTCTTCTTTTTTTATTACACCTTTCTCAATCGCGATTTGCATTATCTCGATTCCACTCTTGGCCCCTATGTTTCTTGTGTCGAAAAAGTCTATTCCGCTCTGCGGGTGTGCGTTGCCCTTCAGCATATAGCGCAGTTGTCCTACTGTAGTTATTTTGGCACTCTTTAAGCATCTTCTGATTTTTGTGGTGAAACCAAGAACTGCAATATTGGCTTCGTCCTTACCTGTATCTCTTTGCTTTATATATTCTACACATTGCCTGTAAATCTTTTCGTTCAGCCAGCCTTCACTGTAAATGTAATCAATGGCGCATATAGCCTCACTTTTGTCCAAAGACGCTCTCCATAATAAGTCTGCGTCAGATAAATAGGCCGGTATTTTATTTTCATCGCCCACTTTTATCCCTCCTAATTTATTTTTCCTTACTATATTATTTAGCATGTTTTTGAAGAAAAAAGGGGGGTAGTGCTATGAACCGCAAAAAATAGTGCCTGAACTGCAAGCCACATGGACAATTTAAAATTGTTCTCCATGATCATGCATGTTAATATTAAAAAGAAACAAAGTTTTAAAAAAGTTGAGAGGAGATTGTTTATCATGGGAAATATGCAGATTGCTTTGCTAGAACTTTTGAGCGCTGGAGGTCTGGGAGCTGCACTAATAATAACCGGAGTCGTACTTCAGTATTCTAAAAAGACTAATTCAGAAAAATGTACACATTTAACCACGGGGCATATAGTGAAGCACATTTTGAACAGCAACGGAAACATAAAACCTGTTGTGGAATATCAGGTGAATGGGAAGATTTACACGGTTGTCCGGCGCTTTCGCGGCATTATCACCAGAACAAATGTGTCTTTGAATAATTTATATGTAACTAAAGGGGCATATGTGACAGATAAAGATTATCTCTATGTACCAATAGGTACTATAACAAATATGAAACAGATGGCACAAGACTTATGGCCTATAGGAAGTGAGATGACTGTTTATTATAATCCGTCTTTCCCCGAACAGGCATATGCAGAAAAGAAGCCTTTCGGTACATCTTTATTGGTAATTCTATTTTATATTTTGGGTATAGTGATATTGCTTATTTCTGTTATTATTGCAGTGATTATTTTCGTATCATAATTTGGATTTTTATCCCCCATCTGCATTTGACACCGTGGCTCTTCATCACGTCAATAAGATGTTGCCCCGCCTGATTGGCCCAGCCCGCATTGAATACCCCAAAAAGTTTTTCCCCAGAGACGCTCATAATTAGGTATCTCCTTGTCGCAAATCATAAAGCGTGTATGCTTATTGTTGGAATGCCGGACCCGTACTGTCCACCGTCGTCCTCTGACACCCTTGCGGGTTGGTTCAAACCACGAATGATAAATCACGACTTCGTCAATTTCAGAAAGTGGGATTTTTTTCGGATGCAGGAAAGATGGCATATAAAGTAATTCGCAGCAGTTCACCATTCAAAGCCAAACCTCCTAGTGTAATAATTGGAACAGCCTGTCAACCGCTGTTCATTCTAACTGCATCATGGCCCAATACCACGCAAATTAAGATAACTTGCGGAAGGATGATTACACCTACACCCCCCTCAAAAGCATGACACCACCTAGTATAAGAGTACTACACAAAATCAAAACTAAAATTATTATGGTAATCGTCAATTTCTTCCACCGGCCTTCCTTTACAGCCATGACCATAATAGAGAGAACATCAAAAATAAAAAAGAACTGTGCCACGCCCGCTATCACAGAGGATATGATTCCGTGCAGGCCTTCTTTATAGGACTTTATGATATATGCAAGTGTAATGGGTGCAGTGCCGACCATAATCAGCCAGCCGCATATACACAAGACCATTGCCATATACGGTCCCACAAAAATCATGAACGGCACAGGAATAAAGGAAAATACAAGAAACAGAAATACACACCCACCACCAATAATATAGAACGGAATCATACCATATTTGATTAAAATCACACAATTCAACAACTGGTTTCTGTCACATTTTTTTCCCGTAATCAGCATCGCGGCCAGATTGACGATTCCTAAGATAATAGGCCATAACCAGATAATCCACTGCGATATTACACCTGATTTCTCATTCAGTCCAATCTCACTTATGTATGCTGCCAGAAAGATAAAGGTATAAGCGGCTACCACGTATAATGCTCCCAGCACATATATCCAATTTGATTTGCTTTTTTTATATTTGTTTCCCACAGTCTCTCCTCCAATCGTTGAGTTTTCAAAACAAAATTATATTATGGTGATACCAGAGTTCTCCAATCCTTTCATTAATTTCAACGTATCCTTTTCTAACAATTTATCACAAATCCGCAAATAATTGTTTCACATTCACGCGAAACACAACTGTGTCTGTATATTCCAGTTGTACTGCAATTATCGGTATAAGATTATAATGCCGGAAATATCTTATGTATCATCCTTTCACTTTTGGGAAGGAAAAATTGTACCACTGGCCCCGTGAGTAAAATCGCGGCTACGGTTCCAATTCCTACTGTTCCGCCGAGCAACAGTCCGCTCACAGTAAAAAATACATCGCATGCTATCCTTACCCAGCGAAATGAAATCTGTTTCTTCTCATTCAGTTTATCCGTGAGAATCATAGCAATCAAGTCATTGGGGCCAGTTCCCGAATTACTTTTGATTACAATAGACATTCCGAAGCTCAGGATAATGCATCCCGCCGCCATCACGGCGATTCTGAGAGGCATGGCAAGCCCCGCATTTATCCAGTCTTTCAGAAGCCACATAAAGAAGTCGATTATCCATCCCCCGCAAAACGCACAGACAACTGTGCCGGGCTTTACATAACCTTTTGTTGTAAGCACCATGACAATCATAAGACAAATCAATATGATTACATGGCATGTGCCTATGGTCAGTCCTACGCTTCTGGCAATTCCCTGTACGAATATAGTAAAAGTATCCGTCCCAAGCTCTGTGAGCACAAAAAGTGTGACCCCCAGATGGGCAATGATGAGCCCGGCCAGAAGCACGCTTAAGCCCTGTGCCCACTCTTTTCCTGTTCTTGACGATGTGTCCTTTGCGAAATTCTGTTCTGCCATGATATTTCCCCTCCATTTTACTGTAATTGTCAAATTTACAGCAATTCTCAAAAGAAACACGGGCGCCTGCGCTCCCGTGTTCCCGGATATTTCTCCACCTGCAATTATCTGCGTGCCATTTTCAAAATCGGACTTATTTTTTTATAAATCAATAACACCACCAGCGAAACGAGTATTCCCTTCAGTAAATTAAATGGGGCTACAGCAAACACTACCAGTGAGAATAAGTCTGTAATCTTTGCATTCACGCTCGTTCCCATGCCCACCAGCGCATCTATCGGCATTTCAAATGCTTTTGCATAAGCCGGAAGCAGCACATATGCATTGAGGAAGCAGCCTACGACTGTCATGAGGACAGTTCCACTTGCCATGCCTATGAGCGCTCCTTTCCTTGTATGGAACTTGCGGTAAATAATGGCGGCAGGAAGGCAGAACGCGCATCCGATGAGTAAGTTCGCCAAATCTCCCACTCCGGCCGTCGCAGACCCTTTCATAATAAAGTGAATCACCAGCTTCACCAGTTCAATCAGTGCTCCCGCCACGGGCCCCATGGAGAACGCCCCGACCAAGACCGGTACTTCACTGAAATCAATCTGATAAAAGCTCGGTGCGAAGGGCAGCGGAATCTCAAATAACATCAGTATTCCGGCAAGCGCTCCCAGTACCCCTATCTGCGCAATGCTTCTTGTGCTCATTTTTGCTTTTGCATTCGGATTTGTCATTACATTTGTACTCATTCTTGTTTCTCTCCTTTTCATGCTTGATAATTGAATTCGTCAGGAAAGAAAATCTTCTTGGAAATATGAGACTGCGCAGAAGCAGCTTTCCTCTGCACATTGTGTGCATCCCCCGGAGGGTTTTTGTAACATAGGGAAAGAAGTTTCCTATATTATAATAAAGAATGTGCTTTGGCACATTCTCGCGCCGAGAGCGGTCGCTCGCGACATATTACATCTTCGCGCGAGTGCGCCTCCCCCCGGAGGGTTTTTATAACATAGGGAACAAAGTTTCCTATGTTATAATAAAAACCCCGGTAAAATACCGGGGTCAAAATACTGCCTGTGCGTTACATCCGTACTGTAACTGTCGTCATTTCTTCTCTCATCCAGACTTTACTGTCGGTTTTGGAATCACACCAAATCAGCCGCTTTGATTGCTCACCGCGGGTCGCGGACTATACCGCCGGTTGGGACTTGCACCCGACCCCGAAGATTTATTCCTTATTTTATTTACGTGATTATTATAGCGCGTTACACCATAATATACAAGTACTTTTTCAATGGGGACAGGTCCCAACTCATCGGGGACTGTCCCTAACGTCATCGGGGACTGTCCCCAACGCGTTGGGACCTGTCCCCATTGTGTCCCCATTGTATCCCTTTTACTGGGAAATTCCCCGCATGGTGAGTTGAATCCGTTTCTTCTGTAAATCCACGCTCATCACTTTCACATCTACGATATCGCCGACGCTCACGGCCTCCAGTGGATGTTTGATAAACTTATCGGTTATCTGGGAAATATGGACCAGACCGTCCTGATGAACGCCGATATCCACGAACACGCCGAAATCAATGACGTTGCGCACAGTTCCTTTCAGTATCATGCCTTCCTTCAAATCCTTCATATCCAGCACATCGGTACGCAGGATAGGCTTGGGCATCTCGTCACGGGGATCGCGTCCCGGTTTTTCCAGCTCTTTTACAATATCGCGCAGGGTAATTTCTCCTATCCCCAGCTCTTCCGCCAATTTTTTATAATCCTTGATTGTGAGCGATAACCCGGTCAGCCTGCCTTCTGCCACATCTGCGAGGGCAAATCCCTGCTTGTCCAGAAGCTTCTTCGCGGCCTCGTAGGATTCTGGGTGCACGCTCGTCGCATCCAGTGGATTTTTGCCGCCTTGAATCCTCATGAAACCGGCACATTGCTCAAATGCCTTTGGCCCTAGTTTTGCCACCTTCAACAGCTCTTTGCGGTCTGCAAATTTACCGTTTTCCTCCCGGTAAGCTACAATATTCTTGGCAATGGTCCCTGAGATACCGGAAATGTAGGAAAGCAGGGGCGCCGAGGCAGTATTCAAATCTACCCCAACCTTATTTACACAGTCTTCCACAACTCCGCTCAATGCCTCGCTCAGCTTTTTCTGATTCATGTCATGCTGGTACTGTCCCACACCGATGGATTTAGGGTCTATCTTGACCAGCTCCGCCAGCGGGTCCTGAAGTCTTCTCGCGATGGAGGTGGCACTTCTTTGTCCTACGTCGAACTTGGGGAACTCCTCCGTTGCAAGCTTACTCGCAGAGTAAACGGATGCCCCCGCCTCGTTTACAATCACGTACTGTACCTTCTGTGGTATCTCTTTCAGCAGTTCCACGATGAACTGCTCGGACTCACGGGATGCGGTACCGTTCCCTACTGATATAAGGGTTACATTATATTTCGCAATAATCTTCTTTAGCAAATCTTTGGCATGCTGAATTTTCTGCGGAGTAGTCGGCGCAGTGGGATAAATAACCGTCGTCCCGATGACCTTTCCCGTGGGGTCTACCACCGCCAGCTTGCAGCCGGTACGAAAGGCAGGATCCCATCCCAGTACGACCTGCCCCACAATCGGCGGCTGCATCAGAAGCTGCTCCAGATTCTTGCCAAAGACAAGAATCGCTCCGTCCTCCGCCTTCTCAGTCAAGTCATTGCGGATTTCCCGCTCTATTGCCGGCGCAATCAACCTACTGTAGCTGTCCTCCGCAGCAGCTCTTAAAACCGGCGTAGTATATGGATTCTCTTTGTGGATAATCTTTTTATTCAGATAGCGGATGATGTCTTCCTGCGGCGCCTCTATTTTCACCGTCAGAAACTTCTCCTTCTCTCCTCTGTTCAATGCCAGAATACGGTGTCCGGCCAGCTTTGACACTGGTTCTTCAAAGTTATAATACATCTCATACACGGATTCTGCCTTTTCATCCTTGGCCGTGGAAATGAGTTTCCCTTTTTTCACTGTCATGCTTCGGATGTAAGTCCGGTAATCCGCTTCATCGGATATGGATTCCGCAATGATATCCATGGCGCCCTGAATCGCTTCCTGCGCGTCAGCCACACCCTTCTCCTCCGAAATGTAAGCTGCCGCCAGTTCCTCCAAAGGCTTGTCCGCGTTCTGCAGGGTAATCAATGCGGCCAGCGGCTCCAGCCCCTTCTCCTTGGCAACGGTAGCCCGTGTCCTTCGCTTCGGGCGGTAAGGCCGGTACAAATCATCCACCAGCACCTGCGTCTCTGCGGCAAGAATCTGCGCCTTCAGTTCCTCTGTAAGCTTGCCCTGTTCCTCTATACTTCCTAGTACCTGTTCCTTCTTCTCCTCCAGATTCCTTAAGTAGGTGAGGCGCTCAAATAATTTACGCAGCTGTTCATCGTCCAGCGTTCCGTGAGCCTCTTTCCTGTATCGCGCGATGAACGGTATTGTGTTTCCTTCGTCGATCAATTTGACCGCTGCATCTACCTGCCACCGTTTCACACCCAATTCTTCCGTAATCTTCTGGTTAATATCCATATCTAGTTAATTCCTCTCTTACTCTGGGAAATGCCTCCGGCTTCCATGCTGCCGGATATCCCTTATTCCAAAATGCACGTTAGTATTATAACAAATATCTCGTCTCTTGGAAAGAGAGTCATTTCTCACACATCATTACTCTTTTATTCATTCTATCTATAATCCTATGCAGCCTATCAATATTGCCGATTAGACACCCCTATTATATCCCCTGTATAATAATAGAAGTGCAACAAATTCAATAAAGGAATGGGAGAAAACTATGAAACCAAAACGAACACGAAAGACAAAAACAACCCCTCTTATCTTTTCGGCATTTTTATTGGGATGTATCTGCCCGATGACTGTTTATGCCGAACCGGAATCCCCGGAAATGATAGCTTCGGCTCAGACCATTGCTGTCAGTGAAACAACTTTCCCCGATGAATCCTTCCGACAATATGTGTCCGAAAACTTTGACACCGACAAAGATAACTTTTTATCTGTGGAAGAAATAGAAAATGCAGTTCAGATTGATTTTGAGTGGGATGATTCTGTATCAAATCTTCAAGGACTTTCGATTTTTACAAACTTAGAATCACTTAACTGTGCAGGCACTTCAGTCACGGGACTTGATATAACACATAATTCTAACCTCAAGGAACTGAACTGCTCTTATACAGAACTTCGTTCATTGGATGTGGGGCAAAATACATCTCTGGAAAAATTGGAATGTTACGAGACCCTTATCTCTGAGCTGGACGTTAGCCAAAATGCCAATCTTATCCGGCTAGACTGTAATAACACGCCGATAGAAGAACTAGATGTGACCCACAACCCAGAGCTGTTCGCCTTGAACTGTGAAGATACTTCAGTCAGTGAATTGAACATCAGCCAAAATCCAAAGCTCTATGAAGTCTATATTACCAACACACCCGTGGAAACTATGGACTACAGCCATAATCCGGAATTAGTACATATCCGCATCTCCGGCACAAAGATGACTACCCTTGACGTAAGCCACAATCCCAAGCTTGCCGCACTCTATTGTTACGGTACTGAGCTTCAGTCACTGGATCTGAGCAATAACCCTGAGATGTTCGAAATCTTTTGCTATGATTCCAATATCGAATCACTGGACGTAACCCAGTTTGCCGGGCTCCGTACACTGGACTGCCACAACACAAAAATCTCTGATTTGAATCTGAGCAGCAACATGAATCTCGTGGGACTCAACTGCTCTGACACTGATTTGTCCTCTTTGGATATAAGTAAAAACACCCTGCTGCAGCGCCTTGAATACGCAAATACAAGTATCTCCAATCTCGACCTTAGCGCAAACAGCCAATTAAGATACATCAACTGCAGCAATACAACTATGGAGACTTTAGACTTTTCAGGATATACAAATCTAGAAGAAGTTTACTGTGTGAATGCAAATGTCAAATCCTTGAAGCTCCCAGCCACTGTATATGGACTGAATTGCTCTCAAAATGCGCTGACAGAGCTGGATTTGTCCTCCGCAGAAGATATGTGGCTGGAGTGTACGCTCTCCCCACAGAAGCGGAATGCATATTTTAAAGTTGACGGGCAGAAACTGACTTTAGATTTGGGCACTAGTGTATCTGACTTATCCAAAGTTACGGTTACAGATAGCCCAGACTACTCCTATGATAAAACAACCGGCCTCGTAACAATTTCAAATACATCTATTACAGATATAACCTACCAGTACAGCCACGGTTACTCGGACGCTGCCCCTATGGATGTAACCTTACAGGTTCAAAAACAATATGCTGTACTGGAAGGCGGAAATCAGACTGCAGCCAAGGATACGAATCTTGTATTCCGCATCGATGCGGCAGAAGAGACATTCCTAAATCTCCTTGTAGACGGCACTGAAGTACCAAAAGAATATTATACATTGTCAAAAGGAAGTACCGTAGTATCTCTGAAAACCGAATTTCTAAGCACATTGTCCGAAGGTACACATACCATTACTTTTGTATTCTCTGATGGAATTTCAGAAACCACATTCATGATACCAAAGGAAACGGCCGGTACTCCCACCGACACCCCCATTCCCGATGATACTCAGAATACAATCGCTCCTCCGGATAAGGAAATCCCTAAGACAGGTGACACCTCAGGCGCTTTGTTCTATCTGCTCGTATCCGTCTCGGCAGCCGTGGTCATTTTCTTCAAAGTAATAAAATTGAAGTCAAACCATCAATAACCAAAAAGCTTCCTGTCCGGCACTCAATGTGCTGTGGCAGGAAGCTCTTTGATTCTGGCTATTTTAGTATTTCGGCAAGTTCCTTTACACGCTTCGAACTCTCATATGCAACGCCTTCAAACAATGATTCATGCAGTTTTATTACATCGTTTTCATAATCTGCACATTCCACTGTCTCTGCATAATCCCCCTCTTTTCCCCCCTCACGTGTCTGGGGCTTTATCTCCACCGGAAATGTTTGAATGCTTTCTAATTTATAATCGGCAATATCCTTTCCATAACCAGCTGCTTCTTCAAATTTGAAATTTGTCTCTACTTCAGGAAAAACCTTGTCCATAATTTTATCTATCTGGGCAAACTTTGCATCTTCCAGTTTTCTCAGCATCTGTTGTATTACAGTCTGCTGGCGGCTTCCTCGTTTGACATCTCCGCCCTCCGTAATACGGATTCTACAGTATCCAACCGCCTGCAGTCCATTCAGTGTCTGCTTTCCCGGGCCTTCCAGCTTTGTCTCTTTCTCTTCCAGAAGAGCCGCCATATCCCTGACATAACCGTCCACATGGGGTACCTCCTCCTCCGACACTTCAATTTCCACACCGCCGAGAAGATCGATTACATCTGCCATAGCTTTAAAATTCACGGACACATATTTCTGTATATCCAAGTCCAGACTTTCATTCAAAACCGCGATGGCCTTCTCCGGCCCACCTTCGGCATAGGCGTCCTTCATCCGAATCGTTTTCTCGCCTGTGCCAAGAATCGTGTTCCCATAAACAGATACCAAATGAATCTTCTTCGTATCCAGATTAATGCTGGCAATATAAATAGCGTCACTGTCGACCGTAGTGTCATTTTCCGCCTTCATATTAACCCCAAAAAGAGCTACATTCAGATACCCTCCATCCAGCTCCTGCTCCACCTCCTTAGAGACTTCCAGATTCTCTTTTTTCAAATCAGTCTTTTTAATTTTACCCCATTTATTCGCAGCATAAATTCCCACTACCGCTATAAGGGCTAAAATCAACACAACAGCCACTATAATGATAAGTTTCTTCTTATTTTTTACTTTACTCTCTTCTTTTCTTTCTTCCATTACGTCTCCTCCCAATATACTTTGTCTAAAGTCCACCTCTTCACTAGAAACTTTGGTATATTTCTATAATGCTTTCCGGCAATATACGCCCCTGCCTTTACAATGCTCACAGAGAAAAGTCTGGGTATACACGCAGCTTCACCATGCCTCATTAAATATCCAGCCGTCTCTTTTATCAGCCTTGCCCCTCGTTTCGTGGGAGCCATACCGCCAAATATGCTATCGTATTTTTTATGTACCACCCCAATATCAAAGTTTCTCCTCCACTGCATCTTATAAGAGAACCGATGACTATGGACAACTCTTGCATCGGCTGCATATATGGCTGATGCCCCCTGCGTGAGTGCTCTGGCCGCAAACACGCTATCCTCGCTCAAAAGAATCCGCTGCTCAAATCCTCCCACTTTTTCATACCAGTCTCTGCGGTATGCGGCACACACATTCGATGTAAAGCACCCGTCTATACCATATTGCTCCATATCCTGCCGTCTTTTCACACGCCCTGCTGGCGGATAGGTGAAGTACCGTGTAAAGGTCTCCACCGGGCCACACCTCCCGTCGGGGATGTGTCTGCCGTAAGCCACCGCGCTTTCAGGCTCTTTCAGGGCCTCCACCAAATGCTCCAGCATCTTTCTGTCGGCCGGAACCGCGTCCTGAACCATAAAAAGAAGAATATCCCCATCCCTTTCCGATGCCCACCTGTGCCGGGTTCCTCCGTGATTAAAATCCTGCTTTTTTATTTTTGTAATTGCTATACCGGGAACTCCTTTAAAGCGCGACCCGGTTCTCTCCACCCAGCCGTCTTCCTCGTTCTCTTCCACGCTTAAGATGAGTGTGATACTTCTAATGGGATAAGATTGTTTCAACAGCATCTCCACACACTTTTCGAGGCGGCCGTCCGGTCTCCACACCGGAATCATGACATCAACCGTATCCATTCTGCCGTCCTTTCCTTTCCCTCTACTATCTGTTATAATAATTGCATCGGGCACATACCCTGCCCACAGCTTACTGCAAAGGAATTACTATCATGAAATTAAGTATTATTATACCCAATTATAATGGTCTTCGCTTTTTGCGAAAATGTCTCTCCTCCCTTGCTCAGCAGACATTCTCAGATTTTGAGATTGTCATTGTCGATAATGGCTCTTCTGATGGCAGCATTGATTTTATCACAAAGCACTGTCCCGAGGTACGGCTTCTTGCTCTTCCTCAAAACACAGGCTTTTCTAAGGCTGCAAATATTGGCATTCGTTCTTCTAATACTCCCTATATCATGCTGTTAAACAACGATACTGCACTTGCCCCGGATTGTATTGAGCATCTGATGCACTGCATCGAGAATGTGCCATATGCCTTCTCTGCCGGCGCAAGAATAGTGAAAGCCTCATCCTCTGGCCTGATTGACACCGGGGGAGATTATTACAATATCTTTGGATATGCGTTCTGCAGGGGGCAAGGGCTTAAGACGGATACCCTCCCGGACCGGATATACCCTGTATTTACCAACTGTGCCTGCGCCGTCATTTACCGCAGAAGTTTGTTGGAGAAGACAGGGTTGTTTGACGAGCGCTTCTTCGCCTATCTGGAAGATGTAGACATCGGTTTTCGGGCAAGGAGGCTCGGACTATCCAATGTGCACTGTCCTAACGCTTACGTCTATCATGTAGGCAGCGGAACTACCTCCGCTAAATATACGGCTTTCAAAGTCTTTCATTCCGCCAAGAACAATATACTGCTCTGTCAGAAAAACCTTACTTTTCTCCAAAAATTTCTTCACCTTCCGGCTCAGACTGCCGGAACTATATTGAAATACCTGTTCTTCCGACGGCGTGGACTGGGAGCGGCTTACGTCTCCGGATGCTTTGCCGGCCTGCGCACCGCAATTTGCACGCCTGCGCCAAAAAGAACGTTTAAACAATCTTTCTCTTCCTTTGTACGTACCGAACCATGGCTCGTCCAAAGCAGCTTTTTTTATATTGCACAGTATGTAAGTCGCCATCTCCCCTGCTAAATCCTTAGCGAGAAATCATGCCTGTCCAGTGTAAGATTGGGATTGTAAGCAGGATCTCCCCGCTCAAGAAACTGCCCCCATCTTCTCTGGAAAAACGCAATCTCCCGCTGGAATCTTTCTACCTTCTCGGGAGTGTCCTCTGCTCCCCTTGTCTTAGACTCATCATGATACCAGACAGAAAATGGATTATATACAATCCGATATCCCAGCTCTCCCACCCGGAGGCAGAAGTCCGTGTCGTTAAAAGCCACTTGAAGCTCGGTATCAAATCCCCCTGCCCGTTCAAATACTTCTTTCTTCACCATCATACAGGCCGCCGTCACTGCACTATAATCTTGCACACAGGTAATACGGCAGAAATATCCCGGGTCATTTTCAGCCGCTCCCAAAAAAGCATGCCCCGCCACACCGCCAAGTCCAACCACAACACCTGCATGTTGAATTGTATCGTCAGGGTATAGAAGCTTTGCCCCCACGATTCCCACATCAGCCCTCATGCAGTAAGCTGCCAGTTCACGGATACCGTCACTGTCCGCCATGCAGGTATCATTATTCAAAAGCAGGAGATACTCTCCATGCGCATACCCTGCGGCAAAGTTCTGTATGGAAGAATAATTGAATTCCTTTTCATAATGTAGGATACGGACGTTCTGAAACTTCGTCTCTAATTCTTTGTAATAAGAGAACGTTTCCTTTTGCTCACTGTTGTTTTCCACAATCAAAATCTCAAGGTTCGTCCAAGCCTTATGTTTCAAAATAGATTCTATACATTTCCGCAAATCCTCTTTATGATCTTTATTCGCTATGATGATTGAAACAAAAGGCTCACGGGCAATTCCATACACAGAGCGGTAATACCCCGGGGACATGAACTGTACATCCGCCACTATCCCGGTACGTTCATAATGAGCCAGTATGGCCCTTCTTCCCGCGTCGTAGGCATAGCGTTTGCTGTCCGGATTGCCCGCGACAGAGTCAGGATGAATCCTCCAGTGATAGAGAATTTTCGGGATGTGGACAATCTTATCCGTTGCTTCGATGCAGCGCAGGATAAAATCATAATCCTGCGAACCTTCATATTCTGCCCGCAGGTACCCGACACGCTCAAAAAGTGGTCTGCCCACGACAAACAAATGGCACATATAATTGGCGCTGCGCAACAGATCCAGATTAAAATCCGGCTTGAAATGAGGCTGGTAATACTTCCTGCCGTCGGAAGAAATCTTGTCCTCATCGGTATAAATAATCTCCGTCTCTTTCTCCTGATTCAGTACTCTTACACACTCATAGAGGGCATCCGGGGCAAGCATATCGTCATGATCCAGAAAGACAATGTAATCCTCTCCGACCCGCTCAAGCGCCCGGTTAGTATTTTCTACAATCCGTAGACTTTCCTGATTACGGATAACCTGTATCCGCTCATCTTTCCGTTCATATAAGGAAAGCCTCTCTGCCAAAGGACTTGCTTCTCCGCTTCCGTCCGACAAATATAGTCTCCAATTTCCATAAGTCTGGCTCCGCACCGAGTCCACCATTGCATCCAAATACGACTCCGGTGTCCGGTACAGGGGCACGACCACCGCAAACTCCGGCTCATATTCAAACCTTTCACTTTTCTGCCGCTCCAGCGCTGCCGGCCCCGGCATATATTTCATCCTGAATATCTCATAGGTCGTGGTCTCTCTCTTTGTGGCTTTTTCCAGACAACGGTAAACAGTACGCTTCACCCCGAACTGCTGGTAATACACCTGCGCTTTTCTGAGGCCCCGCTTCAGTTTTGTAAAACGGCCTCCTAAAATACCATGGAGCCGGGAAAGAATAAACTCACATGCCCTGTCCCCACATTGGATATGCACCCGCACCCCTCCCGGCGCACCACACATAGTCTGTAAACAGAAACCGTGTACCCATTCTCTTGGACATTCGGGGTAAGCCCGCTCAACATCCGGGCGTCTCTGCGTTTGTATCCGTGTAATCTTTGCTCTCTTCCCTGTATGATTCAGTTGAATGTCCGCGTTTTCTTTAGCGATATACCAGCCCGACACCGACACACCCTGTTTTGTCCTCTTGACCTCATCGATATGCCCCGGTATATCCTGCCATAATTCACGCAATTTCTTCACATCTATGTAAAAGATTTCGAGTAATGAAATCCCCCGCCGCTCAAAAATACGCAGCTCCTTGTAATCTTCATAATTCTCCGGGAGCGTTATCCAAATCAATTCTTTTCGCTCGGTTTCCATGTACATACGGATATTTTGGATTTTCTCCTGCCGCTCAATTGTATAGGAGAGCCGTTCATAGTCAAGTGAAATAAGAAGCCGTCTCTTCTGCTCTAAATTTTCTCTCCAATGTCCGCAGACCAGCAGCTTCTGTCTATCGGCTGCATGAAATCTACAATATTCAAGGTAAAACTGATTCTCCACCAGCCTGTTCTCCTTTTTTCATATATTGTTCCGTGACTTGGCAGCATTCACCGTCCGCCATGACCTTTCCTTTTTCCAGCCACACAGCCCTTGTACATATCTCCCTCACCTGTTCCATATTATGTGAGACAAATAAAATTGCCGTCCCATTTCTCTGCATCTCGGCAATCCTTCTGCGGCATTTTTCCTGAAAAGTAAAGTCCCCGACAGCCAGCACTTCATCCACAATCAAGATATCCGGTGTGCCAAAGGTCATAACAGAAAAGGCAAGTCTGGCCAGCATGCCAGAGGAAAAATTCTTGACCGGGACATCCATAAATTGGCCAAGCCCGCTGAATGCCACAATATCATCATAATACGTTCTCATGACCGGGCGCGGATATCCCAAGATAGCCCCGTTCAGCCAGACATTCTCCTTCGCGGTCAAGTCTATATCAAATCCCGCCCCCAGCTCTATAAGGGGTGCAATAGAGCCACGAACATTTATCGTCCCCCCTGTAGGTTCAAGCACCCCCGCCAGAACTTTTAAAAATGTACTCTTTCCACTTCCGTTCAGCCCAACCAAGGCCACACTCTCTCCCGCTTCCATTGTAAAACTCACATCCTGAAGCGCCCAAAGTATATCATAAGATATGTGTCCCTTTATCTTCCGTATTAAATATTCTTTTATATTATCCACTTTTTCCGATGCCATATTAAATTGCATGGAAATATGTTCTGCTTTGATAATCTGCATCTTCTTCCTCTCACAGCTCCAGTATGAACTTTTTCTGTCTCCTTCTGAATATCAGGCCGCCTGCCAAAACAGCGATTGCCGCGCTCACAAGGCAAAACACCAAATCTTCGGCAGCCGGAAACTGGTTTTCCATAACGATTGTTCGGAAGGTGTCAAGCATACGGGTCAATGGATTATAATATATGACCCGCTTCATATAATCCGGCAGGATAGAGAACGGGTAAATGACCGGAGTCAGGTAAAACAAGCCCATACAAAATACGCTGTACAGATGCTGGATATCCCGGAACCGTACCGTATAGGATGCCAAAATCAGCCCCACTCCCATAGCATACAAAATCAAACAGATAAGCGGGAGCGCCGCAAGAAAGAATATCAGAGTAATCTTCCCTCCCGTTGCCACAATCACAATCATAAGCGCGGCAAAGGAGGCAGCCAGATTGACCGCGCCGGACATAATTTTCGCCAATACAAGGATATATTTGGGAAGATATATTTTTTTAATTAAAGAGGCATTTCCTAAAATAGCCATCATGGCATCCGTAGTAGCCATTTGGTAGTAATTAAAAAGAACCTGCCCGCTGAGAATATAGATAGCGTAGTTGTCTATTTCGAACCGGAACAGCTTAGAAAAAACCACATATAATATCATCATCATGAGCAGCGGATTCAAGACCGTCCAAAAAACGCCCAGAACAGACCTTCGGTATTTAATTTTGATATCTCTTAAAACCAGTTCGTACAGTAATGGCCCGTATTTCATCTCCGTCCCCATCTCTTCCCTTCTCTTCTAATCTATCCTACGTGAAACGCCGGAAATATTTCTTACGCAGAAAAAAGAGGATGTGCCTCTTGCGGCGGACTTCCCCGCCTGCAAAAGACACCCTCTCTTCCTGTTATACGGTCACATTACTATACCGTTCTGTTTTTCTTCTTCAGCACCAAAGCAATTGCCAGCAAGGATACCCCCGCCAATGCAGCGAACGGAAGAACGGGAGCTTCATCCCCTGTCTTAACCGCGCCGTTTTTCTTGGGTGAATCTTTGCCCTTATTTCCATCTTCAGTGCTTCCCGGATTCTCTGGCTCCTTATCCGGTTCGGATGGCTTTTCTATCTTTTCAACCAGCGTCGCTCCTTCAAACTCTGTATCCTTTAAATTATCAGACGCTTCCTGATTTTTCACTACCAGCTCCACCACCTGTGCATTATCAGCAAACGCATTTGCCGCAACTTTTATAATGGAATCCGGAAGTGTAACGCTTGTCAGATTGTTTTCTGCAAACGCTTCCTCTCCGATAGTCTCAAGATGCTTGGGCAGTATAACTTTCGTAAGTCCCAGACCTTTGAATGCTCCGGCCGCTATTCCGGTCACCATCTCTCCGGATGGAGTGCCGTCCGGGATAATCATTTCCTTATTCACATTGACTACCGCTCCGGACTGATTATTAGCTCCAACGAGAACTTTACCTTTCTCGCTCAGTCCGGTAATAATTGTCCCCTCGTACGTGAAACAGTCCACATCCCACTCACTGTCAAACACAACAGTAAAAGATGTCCCCGTAAAGTTCAAATGATCAATATTGTTTGTATAACATACAACAATGTGGTCATTGTTCGTTCCTGCATTAGAGTCGAAGGCGTCAGCGGCCAATGATTTCAAGGACTGTGGAAGCTGTACACTCTCCAAATATCCTTCTTTAAAGGCCAGAGCCCCAATGGTCTCGACACCCTCCTCCAGAACAAGCGTCTTGAGCGTGATTGCTTTGAAGGTTCCCTCAAAGGCAGAATCGCCGATTTCTTTTACGTTGCCGGGGATTACCAAATCTGTGATATGGTGCAGGTGGAAGGCTTTTCTGCCAATCTTTGTCACCGATTCCGGAATAGTCAGACTTGTAAGTCTTGCTCCCGCAAACGCCATATCTCCAATTTCTTTAATCGTGTTGGGAATAGTAACCTGCTCCAAACGAATATTCATAGAGAAGACACCTTGCTCTAATTTCGAAAGTCCATTGGATAAAGTCAGCTCTGTTATATCATTTTGGGAGAAAGCGCCTCCCCCTAGCTTCGTAATATTATCGGGAAGAATCACTCTTGCCAGTCTATTGCCGTGAAATGCGGATTCCCCAATCTCTGTAATATTAGCTGAAAATTCAACATTTACAAGACTATTATATTCTAAAGCTTTCTTCTCTAATTTTGTAACCGTCTCCGGAATTACAACCGACTGCATGCCATTGGGAGATTCCACACTGTCCTTGAGCTGTGTCACTTCAGCATCCGGAATCTTAAACGCCGCTTCCCCAACTGTAGTAATTTCTTCCCGTGTATCCGGATTTATTGCCGGTATCACCAAATTTTTATTTTGTAATCTAGTCTGATTACCTTTGTCGGACCATCCGGTGACCGTTTTCCCGTCAAAAGTAAAATCGTCATATTCCCAGCCGCTTCCAATAAGGTTATTATAAATCGTCTCATGGTAAGTAGAACTTGCCACAAAGCTGTCATGATTTTGCAACTGTTCTTTATTCAACGTATATAATTTCACCTTCTCCCCGGCATCCGGGCAATCTCTGAAAGCATCCTTATGTAAAGCCGTCACTGTCGACGGTAAAATCACCTCTTTTACCTTTGCGTATCGAAATGCCCAGCGTTCTATAGTCTCCAAGCCCTCTGGAAGATGAATCTCCTCTAGGCTTCTTGTGGCCTGTGTCTGTGCAAACGCAGAACCGCCAATACTTTTTACTCCGGCCGGAATCACGACACTCTTCAGATTGTTGCCTGCAAATGCATTCGCCCCAATCGTAGTGACACCTTCCGGAATCGTAAGCTCTTTGAAATTTTCAGCAGCAGACTGTCCTGAACAGCTGATAAATCCTGCAGGGACTTCCGTCATTCCTCTGGAAATCTTAACTTTTTCTACTGTGAAATTCGATGCAAATGCGCCGGATCCCACTGTCGCCACACTGTCGGGAAGAATGATTTCCACCAGATTATCTGCCTGAAAAGCAGACATTCCAATTACCTCCAGTGTTTCTGGAAAATGAATTTTTTCGATTCCACTCCATGAAAATGCCTTATCCCCGATTCTCACTAAGTTTGCAGGCAGTCGGACACTTGTGATTGGTTCGTCTTTAGCTCCGAACAAACCGTATGTCTCTGTACTGTCAGCAATCTGTGTAATCACTACACCATCTGGATTCATATCCGGCATTACCATATCTGGCATAGATTTTCTCTTTGCCGCACCGGATTCATAAAGTCCGGTAATCGTCGCACCGTCTTCTGAATATGTAAAGTCATTGGCGTTCCATGGCTTCAGTTCTTCCGGCATCTGTTCATCTATAACCAGTTTCTGTGCATAAGATTTATGGTTTCCTGAACTTTCCAAATGGTCGATAAAGCTCTCACTGCCGGCCGAGGCATCGGCATACATATAGACAACGCCATATCCCTTTGCCGCTCCCCAATTATTAGGCGCCGATGAATCAATTGGCTCCATGCCGGTATTCATCATAAATACATATCGGTCAAGCTTCTCGACGCGTTTCGGAAGCTGTACCGCCTTAATCTGATTGTTGAGAAATACCTGCTTATCCAGATTCAGCTTAAAGTCGCAGTCTTCCGGGAAATCGACCGTCACGATCGCATTTTTCGCAAAAGCCGCGGCTCCGATTGTCCAGACAGTATGGGGCAGCGACACGTAAGTCAGCTTGTTCGAGCCGAACGCATTTCCTCCTATACGGATAACGCCTTCCGGCAGTTCAACGGAAGTAAGCGCATTGCCAAAAAATGCATTGCTTAGAATTACGAAATCCCCCCGCTCGGTGATTCCTTCCGCTATAATATCCGCAGGCCCATCATACGTTGTCATCACACCCTGCGGAAATGTTACAGAAGTAATGCCAAGTTTATAGAATGCTTTTTCCCCGATGCCGGTCACCTTTGTCCCATCCGGTGCCTCGGAGGGGATAATCATATCTTTGTTTACTTCCAGCTTTGCTTTACCTGATTCCGATAAACCCGTGATTAAATATGGATTTAATTTCACAACTTTTTCTGTCTCATGAGCCGGATACAGTGTTATCTCATCTTCACTCACTCCCGCATCCTGCCACGTCGCATATGTAAAGTCATATGCATCCCATTCTGTATCGTTCGGGTCAATCTTCAAGGCATATTCATGATAATCTGAGTCCGGGAAATTTGTTTTATCCGCATATTGCACCTTATTAACATATACTTTTGTCTTTCCTGCCTCTGTTTCATCAGAATATTCCTTTTCAAAAGTATTTTTATTCAATGCAGTAACCGTGGACGGCAGTTCCACTTCTTTGATTACCTTATTTCTAAATGCTCTGGAGCCAATTTTTTCAAGCCCTTCATTTAATGTCAATGTACACTCATCTTTTAAATAATTTTTTGTAGAAAATGCATAATTCCCAATCTCTTTCACGCTGGACGGAATCACAAGATTTTTAATGTTATTACCTGCAAACGCATTGTTCCCAATCTTTGTAACACCTTCGGGAATCGTAAGCTCTGTCAGGTTCGTCATATATTCATCCCGTGTGCTGCAGCCAAACGCACCTGCTGTTATCTCTGTCAAGCCTTTCGATAACACGATAACTTCCAGTTTGGGATTTGTTCCAAATGCGCCTCCACCTACATAGGTAACGCTGTCAGGAAGTATTACGCTGGTCAGATTATTGTTCTGGAATGCCGCCAAATCAATCTGCTTGAGTGTAGACGGAAAACTTGTAATCGTAGATAAACCGTTTGCACAAAATGCTTTCTGTCCGATTATTTCAAGACGAACCGGCAGTGTCACACTGTCAAACCCTTCCGTCTCTTCTGCAAAGAGCCCGTACGCATAACTTGTACCCGCAATGGCGGTAATATATTCCCCTGCCTCATTTTTATCCGGCAGCACTAAATCTTTGTTTATCTTTCTCTTTTCCTTACCGCTTTCTGACAAACCGGTTATTGTCGTATCGCTTATCAGAAAGTCTCCCGTGTTCCACGCACCTTCTCCTGCCGGCTGTTCTCCAACGATAAGTCTCTGATGCCATGACTTCTGGGACGACGCCGTCCGCTCAATATGATGAATCCTCTCCATATTGGCGAGCTGCGGGTTATCCGTATACATATAAACTACGCCGCCATATGTCTGCTCTTTATCCGGCGCATCAGCAGGGCACTCCTCCATGCCCGGATTCCAGTAAAATGCTTTCATCTCCACTACTTCCGTGTAATCCGGCAGTCTCACAGACTTAATATTGTTGTGCGCGAAAGCAAATGCATGAATCTGCACTTGAAAATCACACGTCTTGGGAAATCCCACTGTTGTCAGACTGTTGTACGCAAAAGAGGAGTTCTCAATCCACCAGATGGTGTGCGGCAGTGATACACTGGCCAGCTGATTGTTCTTAAACGCGGAAGGCATTACCGCGATTACGCCCTCCGGCAGATACACGGATTTCAAATTATTTTTGGCAAATGCTTCTGAGCCAATGATAAAGTTTCCACGTCTTGTAACCACATTCGTGACAGTGTCGTCATAGTCCACCATCATTCCCTCAGGAAATCTTACGGACTCCAATTCTTTTGATTTAAAAGCCCCATCGGCAACACCGACTAATTTTTCGCCCTTGTCGTCCACTGCCGGAAGTACAAGATTCTTATTATTCTCCAGTTTCTTAGTTCCGGCTTCTGAAAATCCCGCAATGGCCTGTCCTGTAATTGTAAACTGCCTTGTGTAGTCACAGCCATTCAGAGTCTGAGACAGCTCTGTGTAGACGAAATCAGAAGACGTCCATTCCGACGAGGTTTCTGAAGCCACAGCCACATTACCTTCATCCGTCTCGTCTGTCTCTTGTTCTCCCGTAGATTCCTCTACAGTATCCGGGGTCTCCACAACAGGAGCCTCTTCGTCCTCCGATGAAACCGTCCCCTCCTCTCCTTGGATATTTTCCAGATCAGCTGTGCCGCCTTCCACTGTCGTTTCACTGCCTGTCTGGACTTCTGCATTCTGTGGAATATCTGCCGCAAACGATGTCACAGTTAAGGACATAGCAAGCATAAATGACAGAATGACTGCTGCAATTCTTTTTTTCCTCACGTTTTCTTCCTCCTTCATTATAATCTCTTTCCTACGCAAAGATTTCTATATTTCTATTCACTGATTATTACTCCACATCCCCTACAACAGCCCATCTCCAGTAGGACTGCCCATAACTGTATGTAGTCTGATACCCGCACATCTCCATCACCAGCTGCATATATGCGGAACGGATTCCACCGGTACAATATGTTACAATTTTATCTTCCTTCTCCAGTCCTTTCTTTTCAAACAGCCTTGTAAGCTCTTCATTGCTTTTTAGCGTTCCATTCTCACGGAACAGCTCCGTATAAGCCAAGTGAACAGCTCCCGGAAGATGCCCTCCCTTTGCTTCATCATAAAGGACTGCCCCGTCGTACTCTTCCTTTGTCCGCGCATCAACAATCTTATAATCTTCATAATTTTTCTGTAATTCCTCTGTTGATATATCATGGCTCTTGTTTAAGGATTCAATTTCCATCTCTGCCTTCTCAGGCTTTGACGCGCCTAGAACTGTGGATAGCCCCAAATCTTTCATGGCGCTGATGCCCCCGTCCACCATCTTTACATTCGTACAGCCCGCCTGCCTTAATTCCCAGAGGACACGGCCATCCTCTCCCCAGCCGTCCTCAGGCTGTCCAAGCACAATAATCTCTGTGTCCTTTTGGATTCCAAGACTGCCAAGGCGTCTCGCAAGCTCTGCTTCTTCCGGTACAAGCCCCCACGCTTCATCGCCGGCCTTTCCTTCATCACAAGTAGAAAGCGCCTGCCAGTCTGTGGCAGCTGCACCCTTTACTGTTCCCAAAAATGCCTTTTTAGACCCTCTGGCATCTAAAAACAACACCTCACTGTCCCCTGCTTTTTTCAAGGCATCTTCAGCACTGATGATATACTCACCTTGAAAGGCATTCTTTGTCCCTTCCTCTGTCACTTTCTGCCTGTCCGAGGACCGGCAGCCTCCCAGTACCGCCGCCACGGCGCAGATTATACACAGCGTGCCTATGCCCGCCCTCTTCTTCACCTGCATTTTCTATCTCCTCTTCCTCATGCGCTTCCCCGATGCCTCTTCTTTTATTCTCAGATTATCCAGCACCGCCTCTTCAAGAAGCTTCTCCAGCTCTTCCAGCTCCTGTGCACTCTTTTCCCGGTCTTTCTTCGCCACCGTAAGTGTATAAGTCTGCTCCTTTATGGTTTCTTCAAGCCTTTGCTCCAGCTCTTCCAGGTCTTGGATACGTTTTCTTTTGCTCACATTCTCCTGTTCCTGCTGCCCTATTGTCCGCTTCTGTGCCTCAACAACTGCCTTCGTTTCTTCTAATGCGCCTTGCTGCATCTCCACTGCGGCTCTCAATTTTTCACAAGTCCTGTCCTGCTCGGCCAGCCTCACATGTATCCCAAAGTCCACATAAAAATGCCCACGATTCCACTCATATATATCATGGATAGTGATATGATAACTTTCATTCAGAACTTCCAGCACTTCGGGATCGCGCAGCAGCCTTTCAAATTTCTCAATTCCCAATATCCTCAAATCCGGTAGATGGTGCGTGCAGTTCATGAGAAGCAGCGCTTTTTCGATTTCCAGTTCCATGTGCGATTGGGCGTCCTTCTTCCAAAAGCAGTCTTGAAAAAAACGCAGCATCTCATCATCACTTAAATCCTCTATAAAATTCCGCCTTATCAACATATGCTCATTAAAAAACCGGGCTGACTTCATTTCATCTGCCCCGCTTACCTGCTCCATTGGATTCTTATAACACCGGTAATGTACCAATGGCTTTTCTATTACATAGATAGGATATTTTCTGATAATCCTAAGCCAAAGCTCCATATCTCCTGCCTGGCAGTAAATCAGATTGAATCCGCCGACTTCTTCAATAACCTCACGCCTTATGACAGCCGAGGGATGACAGAGGCAATTCCCCTCAAATATAAAGTGCTGTATCCAGTCTTTTTGCTCCGTATAATTCTTCATCAGCAAGCCCGACAGCATCTCGAATTCATTGTCAGCAGGATGACTATTTTCGTCAATAATATCCGAAAAAGTAAAACATGCAGCATAATTCGACGTAGAAGTGAGCAAAGCCACCTGCTGTTCCAGCTTCTGTGGCTCCCATGTATCATCACTGGTCGCAAACGCCAGATATTCCCCCCTCATCTGTCGAATCCCATAATTTGCCGCTATACAATAATACTGATTCTCTTTTCTTGGGAAAATCCGTATCCTTTGATCCTCGTATTCCTCCAGAAGCTCTAGTGTGTTATCCGTAGATCCGTCATCTACAATAATCAGTTCAAAATCCTGATAGGTCTGCATCAATATGCTATTTATTGTTTCTTTCAATGTATGCGCACGGTTATAGGTACATAAAACAATACTTATCATCTTTTCATATCCCACAATTTCCCTTTATATGGTTACTATACTAGCACCTTTCTGCCAAAACATTAAATCGTTAATTCCAATGAGGATATGTCACTTATTTATTCTATCTATATATCCCTTTTCAATGATTTCCAGAAAACTATCTTCCAGATACTGCTCCAGCTTTCTGGCTGTGGATACATTGTAAAGCAGTTTATCCCGATTCTGATATTGCACCCACGCCATAGCACACCATGTTATCCCTCTAAGGCAGGTAATACGCAAAAAGGCATCCACCCGCTCCTCCAAAGTTTTGGCCGCAAGACTTCCCGCTGCCCCCTTCTTATAACATGCTAAAAAGTGGCGGATATCCTCCCTTTTTAAAATAATATCTGTCTTCCAAAATGTTGTTGTAGGCGCCAAAAAATGCCCCAAATCCTGCGCCGGATCGCTCCAGAGCGGTTTCTCCCAGTCCACCAGACAGGCACGGTTTTTCTCTACGAGAAAATTGGTAGAATTCAGCTCCGTATTGACACAGCAGCGCGGCGCGTCTGCAAAGGACACGGTTTCCCAGCCTTCCCAGCCTTCCCAGCCTTTATCCAGCATCCGCCTGATTCGTCCGGCCGTTTTGGCATCTGCCTGAGGAGCATGTTCGTAGACGCTGAACATTTCCTCACATTCTTTCAGAATCGCCTGCCCCGGATTGTCCGGCGCTATAAATACCTCCGGCCGTTCAATGGATGTACTGTGTATTTCTGCCAGACAATCTGCTGCTTTGTCCAAGTCTTCCGTATAAGAAAGTGCCCGGCCGGGAAGGTATTCCATGACCAGCACCCCTTGCGCCAGCCGTTCCCTGCTGTCATCTACATAGATGGGAAGCGGTGTCCTGCCGGAGCCGGAAAGCTGGCAAAGTGCATCGTACTCATACTGTATCTGATGCTCCAGATGCATCTGAGAACCGCAGTTCACTCTGAGAACAAGCTTTTTTCTGGTGTCAGGATGCGTGAACAAATAGTTCCGGTTATATTCTCCCTGTGCCAGCAGTATGTATTCTTCGTTCTGTTGTTCTGGAAGGTGGAGTTTCTCCCTGTATCCCTTCCACTGTACATACTCCTTGAGCCCTGCAATCGTATCCATAATTTTTCTCCCTTTATTCTGTGGCTCCGCCACAGCTAGAACCTTGGCCTGCCGTACATCCATAGCAGTGCTTTCCAAAACAGATTTCTCTTTTATTATATTTTTTTCCGACAAAATCAAATATTTTCTTTTCCGATAAAACGGGAAGCCCGGCTGCCTGATTAAAATCACAGTCATACACGGTCCCGTCATACCCCACCGACATCTGGTATCTGCACATCAATCCCGGCAAGGTCGCGCTATTGAATGCCCCATACAGTTTTTCCATATAACTTTGCAGGTTGCCGCTTCTCATCAAAAAGCCGGCAAATCTTCCGGTCGGATTATTCGTTATGGTAAACAGCTGATTGAATACAATCCCATAATCCTCCCTAAGCTTTTCTTTATATTCCCTCTCCATGGCACTCTGCGCCGGAGGAAAATACGCTCCGGCAGGATTATATACCATATTGAGGACAAGCTCCGGCTTTTTCCCGTATCCAAGCTCGTTCAATTCTTGTATAACAGATATGGCCTTATCAAAGGTGCCGTCCCCACGCACCCGGTCCATCTCCTTTGCCCGGTAGTAAGGCAGGGAACAGACAACCTCCACCTGATGTTCCGCATAAAATTGAGGCAGATGCCTGTATTTTCTTTCCGTCAGTATTACCAAATTGGTACGCACGATAACATGACTGCATATGGAACAGGCCTCTTCTACCAGCCACTCAAAATGTGGGTTCATCTCCGGCGCCCCTCCGGTGATATCTATCGTAGGCACCTGCTGTTCCCGGCACACTTGCAGCACGGCCTCCATTACTTCTTTTCCCATCACTTCTGTGCGGGAAGGGCCCGCCTCCACATGACAATGTTTACATGCCAGATTGCACCGTTTTCCTACATTAATCTGCATCACCTCCAAACTCCCGGAGGTACATCTAAGCTCTTCATCTTTAATCATGGATTTGAATGCCGGAATAGTCAGTAATGCATTCAAGTTTTCCATTGCCCGATTCATGTTCACATCTCCAATTTCTTCACAATATTTTTCATCTGTACCCCATGGACAAGAGACGCGCCGCCCCGGATTGCCGCAGCCACATGCACTGCCTCTGTCATCTGTGCTTCACTGACTCCTTTGTTCAGGCAGTCGTTGGTGTAAGCGTCTATACAGTATGGACACTGAACCGCGTGTGCCACCGCAAGCGCAATCAAGGATTTTTCTCTGGCCGTCAGCTCTCCCTCTTCAAACACCGCATTGTAATATGCGAAAAATTTCTCTGCTAATTCCGGTGCTTCCTCCCCGATTGTCCCGAACTTTCCTAAATCCTCTGGTTTGTAGTATGTCTCCATCTTTTTTCCTCCTATTTTCTTGTGTATTCCGCTTTTTTATAACTTAAAACAGCAGCGCAGGTTTTCATAGTCTGCAGGATAGCTGTAAGCGCAAACAACAGGCTCATAAAATAATAGGCCCTCAGCGTATCCGCCGAATTGACCAGAGTGAACCAAATGTACCAGCAATCCAAAAGCAGCATTACAATGTTCATGGCCAGCAACCGGCTGCCGGCTTCTTTTCTCCTTCTGATATAGAGTATGATTGTAAATGCCGCAAGTACAGCCACGAGAACGATTACTGCATAAGTCATCGTTTCAAGCGGATAGCCCGTGCGCCAGCCTTGATTTTTATAGACTACATACCGGGCCATTCCCATCCTTTTCCGAGTAAAATAATTGATAATATATGCGCCTGCAAAACAGGCGGTTTCCAACACGGTGACAATAATATATAATATCTTTTTCATCTATCCCTCCACCGGCAAGATATCCTGTGTTATAAGAAAACACTGCATTAAATAGACAATGCAGTGCTTCCAGATTCTTTCATTATTTCGGTGCTTTATCCGTAGAAAGTTCTCCTACCGTAGTAAATACGCAGTCCGCACTTGCAGGGTTCCCTACCTGTACCGGAAGTGTATCATCCATCTGCCACTGATACCAGCCTCCATCATACATTGAAATATTTGTCAGTCCGTTCTCGTAGCAGATTAGGAAAGGAATCGCAGCTCTCCAGCCTGTTCCACAGTAGAAAGAAAGCTCGTTGTCAAGAGACGCGTCTGATTCCTTCAGAAAACTTTCCACCACATCAAGGCCTACAGTCGTCCCGTCACTGTTATTGTAAGAACCGTCATCCGTGTCATGTCCCCAGATTGCCCCTTTCGGCTCACCAGCCTTGTCGATATATCCATAACCACTTGTCTCGCCAAGGAACTCCGCCTCACTGCGGATGCTCACAAGCTTAAAGTTATCGTCATTTTCCAGTTTTTCTTTCACGGTATCAATAGAAAGAATATATTCCGGGTGTGCAGGAACTGTGGTGCCAAAGGCTTCTTTTGTCTCCTCGGGGGTATTGCTTCCCGTCTCTGTACTAAATCCCGCCTTCGTCCATGCCTCCAGACCGCCGTCCAAGCACTTCACATTCTCTACGCCCGCCCAGAGGAAGGTAAAGGCGATACGGTCGTCTGCAGAATTCGTCCCGCTGTCCCCATAACAAATGACTGTGGTGTCCTTTGTGATTCCATATTCCGCCGCCAGAGCCTCTATCTCTTCAGGAGTCCTGATATTCCAGTATTCCTCTGATTCTACGCTATCCGTGTTCATATGGTAAGCTCCCTTGATATGGCCTTCCCCATATGCCGCATCGTCCTCTTCTTCTCCCCATGCACATTCCAGAATAACATAGTCCTCCGACTCTTTCTGGTTGCCATCTATCACGCTCTGCACCCATTCCGGTGACACATAGACCTTTTTCTGTTCCACAGAGTCTGCCTTAACATCTGATTTTTCCCCTGTATCCTCGGTCTTTTCCTTTGTTTTTTTGTCGTCCGATTGTCCGCCGCACCCTGCCGCCATCGAAACAACCATACCAGTACAGAGCAATACGCATAACCATTTCTTTTTCATTGCTGTTCCTCCTGTTGTCTGTAATTTCCATATACTATAATCTATCATTGCCGGTATAGTTGTCCAATCAATAATGTAAATATCTTCCCTCTATTTATAGATATATTCTATATCTTGTCTATCGGATATCTCTATAATATTTTGTCAGCTGGGTGACCGGGACGCCGCCGCGGTACAATTTTCGCAGACGGTTCATCTCCCACATGACTTTCAGCTTGGACGCAGTCCCCTCCGGAAACCTTCTGTCGGAAGTATAGATGCGGTGCGGTGTCATACCTACTGCAATTCCTCTCGTTTTCAAATTGATAGAAAACTGATAATCCTCCATCAGAGGGATTTCCGGGAATCCTCCCATCTCAAAAAACAACTCCCGCTCGATAAAAATCCCTTGATCCCCGAACATAATTCTCCCGGCAAACGCTCTTATGTTGGAAATCAGCCGGCAGGTAAACATAAAAAAATTCATAGAGTGGAATCCAATCCCAAAGCAGCCCGCCCGGTTTTTTCTCATTACATACCGAATCTCTTCCAACGGCCTTGAAGGGAGCTCACTGTCACAGTGGAGAAACAATAGAACATCCCCCGTACTTTCTGCTGCACCCGCATTCATCTGTACAGCCCTCCCCTTGGGACTTTCAATCACTTTATACTCGTCTCCTATAATCGTTCTTGTCCTGTCACTGCTCTGTCCATCTACAAAAATTATTTCACAGCGGGATTTCAAGGGAGACAGCTGCCCCATCATATGTCCTACCGTCTTCTCTTCATTGTAGACCGGGATAATAATAGAAATCTTCACGTTGCGCATAAGATACTGTCCCGTTGCTTTTGCCCTCAGACCCGCGTTCCTTTTCATGCGCCCCCTATAGTCTCTCAAATCCGCCGGTTCATCCATGTCTTGAAGTGTACGGACATATCCCACTGAACGCCCCTTCTCTCTTAGGTGAGACACCGTATTTTGGAGCACACTGCCATGTCCGTAGGTTTGTCCCGTGAAGGCTTCCGCATGGCTCTTCTTCATCCCGACCAGATAATATCCCCCGTCAATAGTCGGCCCAAACACAATGTCCTTTGTCCGAAGCTTTGATACTGCCGTCGTCAATATCTCTGCGTCAAGCTCTGGCACGTCGGTTCCGGTCAGCAGACAGGCGTCATACCCTTCTGCCAGAACTTCCCGGAGAGCGGAGAGCATTCTTTCCCCAAGACCCTCTCCCTCCTGTTTTCTATACGTTTTATCTGCTCCAAGAATAGAAACAAGCGTGCTTTTCTCTCCCTCCGGCGCATAATACACAAATATATCATAGCCCGCCTTCTCACATTCCCGGCAGATATCTTTAAGAAAACAAGTGTGCAGCGATGCACAGGCTCTTCCCGTCAGATAAGGCATCATCCTCGTCTTTGTCTTTCCCGGAACCGGAATTCTAGTAAAAATAATAACGGCGTTTTTCATCTTAGTCTTCAATCTGCTCTTCCTTTTCCTGTTTTCTATCCGTATAAATTTTTTTGAACATCATAATCAACACCGTGAGTGCAAATAGAATCATCAAGCCTGTCACCAAGAATTTTGTTCCTCCTGTCAGCATTCCGCCCACGTAAGAATAGACAATGGTGGCCGGAAGCTGTCCGATTCCGGTGGCAATGAAAAAACTGAGAAAAGAAATCGACGTAAGTCCCGCCGCGTAACTTACAATGTCAAAGGACACGAAAGGGAGAAGGCGGCATACTAAAACCGTATTCTTTCCATAGCGCTCAAAAAAGGAATCTATCTGTCGTAGTCCTGCCTTGCTCGTGAGCTTCTCCGCCCAATCCCGCCCAAGAATTCTTGCAATGTAAAAACACAGTGCAGCGCCTGCCATGGCACTTGTCCAGGACAGAACAGCCCCCTTCCACCATCCGAATAAACTGGCATTGGCAAAGGTAATTAGAAAAGCTGGAAGCGGAGCAGCCACCGACTGGAAAATCATGAGCAGAAAAGAAATCAGTACCGCATATGCTCCATATGATTTTATAAACTCTCTCACTACCGTAAAGTCTCCACTGGCAAACATCTTAAGTATCTGCCGAATCATCTGATTGACCGGCTTTACCCAAAGGCAGACTAAAAGCACCACCCCCGCACACACAAGAACCGCTATTTTTTTCCAATGACTTTTTAAAATTGTCTTCATCATCCCATACCCTCTACTTTAATTTCCATTTTGCACGGTTAAATAACGATTTCGCCACATCCGGTTTCTCTCCCGTCTGCAAAATCTCGGGGAGCAGATGCTTTGCGTCTATTCCGTTTCTCCTGAATTGGCCACAGCAGGACGCACAGTATGTATATAGCTCTGTACAACCCGCTTCTTTCAAGATAACGCTTGGTTCCCCCGCAAGCTCAGGCTCCTTCACACCGGCACAGCCACCCAAACCACAGCACTGTATCCCCTCTGTCCGCTTGATGTCCTCCTCCAAAAACGGCTTCAGAGTCTTCACCCATTCTTCATCTTCCCGGTCGGGACATGGGATATAAAGAGGGATTCCTGCCTTTATCTTTCGTCCGATTCCAAGCTCCCGTAAAACCTCGTAGATACTGGTCACCTTCTGCCTGAGCTGCGGTTTCAAAAAATAATAACAGTTTGGACAGAGCATAACCACTTCCTCAATACCATATCTGTCCAGAGCCATTTGTATTTCTCCTATAATGCGCTCCTTGGCTTTCTCAAGTCCCAATTCAGCAACAGGCTTTCCACAGCAATCGAGTACCATTCCGATTCCAGCCTGCTCTTCCAGCATACGGGAGAGTTTCGTGAGCGTCTCCGGGTACAGAGAAGGAAAATTACATCCCGGAAACAGTATCCGTTTTGCAGATGCATGCCGGTAATTTTTAAAAAGATAAGAACTTTTTTCCCGGAGCAGCATCCCGTATCCCTTCTCAGGCACCACCCCTTGATTTTCTTCGACACATTCCCGGCGGTACTGAAGAATCACTTCCCGCCCGTCAATTCCTTTTGGGCACACCTGCCCGCACCGTCCACAGAGAAAACAGTGATACGCAAGCTCACGGAGCTTTTCCCCCTCACTCAGATCCATCTTATATTTATCCAAAAACAAGCAGTGTTCCCGGCATTTCCCGCAGTGTATACACTGTGATATATCTGTTGTCTTACTTTTCATTTTCCTCTTCCGCCCTCTCCAATCCGACGTATTTCTTCTTCATAAAAAAACCCGTTCCAAGAACCACAGCCGCCAGGCCGCCGGCAATTGCCAGATATAACATCCGGTTCTCCCCGTCTGTGATTCCTGCTGCCCCCACCGTATACATGGCAGTGCCCGGTACCATAAATAAAAAAGAAAGAAGAGAGTACATACCGAACTTCATGTCCGTAATTCCATAAGCAAAATTTTGAAGATTATAAGGAAATACAGGCACAAGGCGAGTAATCATGAGAAGCAATACTTCATTTTTCTGCTCCCCGCTGAACAAAAGCTTATTCAGATATTTGTTTTTCTGCACCAAAGGTTTAATACTATCCTTCAAAAAAAATCTGCCTGCCAGAAAGGCCGCCATAGCTCCGGCCGTCGAAGCGACAGAACACGCTGCCGTACCGACCCATGGGCCGAACAAAACGCCGGCCAGTACCGCAAATGTTATCCCCGGCAATGCCAGCACTACACAGCCTATAACAGTCAGAACGATATAAATTCCAAGTGCCGCCGCCAAATTATTTTGAACCATATCATTTAAAAATTGGAGATTATTCACATTCCCAAGTAAATCCGACCACCCGAACACAGCGTTTCCCAAGAAAATAAGAACCGCCAGCATGCCAAATATTATTAATTTCTTATACTTCATGTCTTACAAAATATCCCGCAGGATATCCAGCGTTTCCTTTGCCAGCATTGGACAAAATTCAAGCATATGCCCACTCTCAAGCGCTGCCTGAAGCCCCTCAGGTTTGGATACATCATATCCAAGCAGCGGCTTACAGACAACAGTTGCATGCCGTTTGAGGAATTCTCTCCTGAACTGGGCACTTTTTTCCATCATAATTTCCTTCTGTTCCATCAGATTCTCCGGATTACTGTGGCCGTATTTCAAACCGATTGCCATCATCGCTCCGGTAAACACGCCACAGGCTTCTCCCAGCATCATACCGCCCCCAAAGCAGGCTGCCACACGGTTGGCCTCATCTTCTGATATACCAAGCTCCCCCGCAAATGCACGCAGTACCACCTGTGAGCAATCATAACCTTTTATAAACTCTTCTCTAATCTGTTCTTCTGTCATACCCTTATCCTCACTTTCATTGCTAACACTAATCATAAGTTAAAGTGTATCACATTATGAAATAAGCCTTAAATTACTTTTTTCTATATTTCATTTCATATATTGATAATCCCTATATCTCTAAGTCGGGGCCACTGTTGGTCTTTTGCACTCATACATACTGGCGTGCCATTCCAAATTAAAAATGACTGCGGCAATCCGTCCGCAGTCATGAAGATAAATTTTAATCCAAAATATGATTCACATTTTTCAATTTACTATATAATTCCTGATACGCTTCATATCTCTCCTGATACACCCTATGGCATTTCATATCCGGTTCAATCAGCTCTGGTTCTCCAAGCATCTCCTTGGCCGCCTCTTCTAAAGAAGGATATTCCCCCAGAGCAGAAGCCGCAGCAACCGCGCCTCCCAGAGCTCCTGTATCAGAATAAGGGGATCTATATATTTCCCGCCCTAAAATATTGGCTTTCAACTGTAACCATAGCTTTGAATTGCTTCCTCCCCCGCTGACAATGATTCTATCGATAGGGATTTCCGAATTTGCAAGTGATTCAAGAATTCTCCTACATTCGTAAGAAGCGCCCTCCAAAATAGATTTAAAAATCTCCTCTCTCGTCGTCATCATAGTCAGGCCGATGAACGCCCCTTTTGCCTTCTCGTCCATATAGCCGGCCGTAGCGCCTGCAAAATGTGGCAAAACCATAAGATTTCCGGGTTCACTGTCCAAAGTATGATTCAGATAATCCAAAATCTGACCTTTTGACATCGTTTTCTCTTTCCAGAAAGTGTCTATATACCAGTTTACCATCGCTCCCGCCGCATTATGCCACGCCACAGTATTATAGAGTCCGGCACGAACAAACGGCTCACAAGAGATATTCTCTGCGCTGATATTTTGTGTGCTCAAAGTCCGCTCCAGAACCGCGGTAATTCCTTCTGTAGTTCCTACAATATTCGAACAGCTCCCCGGCGTGGTCACTCCCGCTCCAATCGCATTGAATATATGGTCATGGCTCCCAGCCATAACGGGAATCTCATAATCAATTCCCAGAAACCGCTTCACGGATGGGAGCAAAGTTCCAATAATGCTGCCTCCCTGCACTGGGTTCGAAAAAAGTCCTTCTTCTATCCCGGCAGTCTCCAGTATCTTTCTTGACCAGCAGTTTGTATGAATATCAAAAGCCATAGTTCTGGAGGCCATAGAATAGTCAATCTTAGTCTCTCCGGTCAGCAGATATCCCACATAATCTGAGAAGCACATGTATTTCCACGTATTTTGATGGATTGACGGATAGTGTTTCTTTATATATAAAATTTTATTTATAGAGTAAATATAGCTTAAATTCACTTTCGTGATGTCCGTCAATTCTTGCTCCCCTATCTGCTCTGTTATCCATTCCAGCTCTCTGGCCCCTCTCGGGTCAGAGCCGATTATACTCATGCTCAGAGCTTCGCCTCCACGGCTGACCGGTATAACGGCCTCGCCCAGCGAAGATACCGTAATCATGGATATCTTTGCCGGCCTGCTCTTTTGTATAACTTCCTTCAAAATTTCAAATACATAATTTTTTACTTCAATTGGATTTAATTCCCTCTTTTTTTCTTCTTGTCCATAGGTGTTGAGCACTCGATACGCATTCGCTATGACCTTGCCTCTGATATCTGTCACAGTAGCCTTAACCCCCGATGTCCCTATGTCAATCCCCAAAAACATGTATTACACCTCTTTATCTCCCTGCGTTCTTGAACACAGTAAGTATCTCCACCGTTTTCTGGTAAATAATCTCCATGGCCTGATTTGCCAAATTGCAGAAATTAACAGGGTTTTTAGATTCTTGAATCGTTTTGAGCAGATAGGGCGCCGGAGCTGTGTCAATCGCCGTAAAATAATTGATTTTTTTAATTCCGGCATCAATGGCCTGCTGTATCTGGTCAAATGGTGTTCCTGAACCGCCATGCATGCCTAAATGTACCTGCCCGGCTTGAGACTTTATCTTTCTGATACGCTCAATATCCAGATTAGGTTCTCCTGCATACATACCATGCACTGTTCCAAAGGAGGTCGTCAATACGTCTACCCCTGTCCTTTCACAGAAAAGAGCTGCTTCATCCGGATCGGTATAGTATACGCTCAAATCGGACAGATCGCTTGTCTCCTGCCCATGTACGTCGCTTGGCATATTGTTAGGCATGGCCCCCAATTCTGCCTCGACCCCAATTCCCAATGGTTTTACAATTTCCACAAACCGCTTAACTTCTTCAATATTTTTTTCCAATGGAAATCTGGAGCAGTCGTACATGATCGATGTGCACCCCAGCCGTACTGCTTTCATGCAGTGCTCAAAGTCATATCCATGATCCACATGCACAGAGATTGCCGCCGTAGATTTTTTTGCGTAATCCAGCATCAATGGAACTGCAATATCAATAGGTACTACACTCTGTTCGGTCTGCGCGTGGTTGATCGTCACCGGCATCCCCGTATCCTCCGCCGCCTGAATGACCGCGCGTAATGAGATCTGGTTAGGCGTATTGATAGACGCGATTGCAAAGTTATTCTTTTCTGCTTCCTGTAACATTTCTTTTAAACTTACTAACATATCTTTCCTCCTGATTGCACTTTATGTAAAATTTGATTCACAAATTAGAATCCTCTCTCTTATTTCTGTGTCCTCTGCTTCACCATATCAACAGATACCGCCGCAAGAACTACAAGTCCCTGTATTATGAGCTGCCAGAATGAATTGACATTCATCAGATTCAGCCCGTTTTTCAGTACGCCAATAATCATGACGCCTATCATAGCGCTGACTACACTTCCCGAACCGCCCATAAGGCTGACGCCGCCGAGCGCGCTGGCCGCCACCGCGTCCATCTCCCAGCCAGATGCAACTGCCGGCTGTCCGGAATACATTCTAGCCGCCATCACGATTCCCGCCCATGCTGCCAGAAATCCCGAGATGGTATGGACCGTGAACTGAACCACTTTAATATTAATGCCGGAAAACTTTGCGGCCTCTATATTTCCCCCTACCGCATATACATACCGGCCCATTCTTGTTTTATTCAAGAACAACCAGACAATAACAATCCAGACTACGGCATAGATAACAGGCAGAGGCAAAATTCCCAGCCTGCCGGTCCCCAGTTTTGTAAATGCCTTTT
Source organism: Bariatricus massiliensis (assembly GCF_900086725.1). Lineage (GTDB taxonomy): Bacteria > Bacillota > Clostridia > Lachnospirales > Lachnospiraceae > Allocoprococcus > Allocoprococcus massiliensis. Next base: position 87,795 of record NZ_LT574837.1, read on the forward strand.
CAGTACAGCGGATCGGTTCTGCATTTGTCATCAAATAAGAAATCCCTCTGGCGATATTGAGCATGGCCATGGTCGCGATAAATGCCGGAACTTTTACTACAGAAACAAAAAAGCCGTTGAACGCCCCGCATGCTGCTCCCGCCAGCAGTCCAATTAAAATGCTGACTGCAATGGGCATATTATAATGGGCAATCATCCCTGCCGCCACCGTGCCTCCCAGAGCAAACACGGAACCCACTGAAATATCGATTCCTCCGATAATAATGCACATCATGACTCCCAGCGTCAGAAATACATTGTTGGTCATCTGTCTTAATAATGTCATTAGATTGCTCTGGGTCAAAAAGGAGTCAGACATAAAAGTCAAAAAAACACACAATACCAGCAGTCCTCCGATAATCGCTATATTCTCCCTGAGAAAGGATTTTTTCCCTGTTTTTCTACTGATTCCTTTACTTTTCATCCTTTTTTCCCTCCAGTGCATAAGATAATATCCGTTCCTGTGAAAATTCATGTTTATCTACTATTCCGGTCAGCCTGCCTTCACTCATAACACAAATTCTGTCGCTCATTCCCATGACTTCTGGCATTTCCGAAGAAATCATAATAATCGACATTCCGTTTCTTGTCAGATTATTCATGATAGCATAAATCTCCGCTTTTGCCCCGACGTCAATCCCTCTTGTAGGTTCATCGAGTATCAGTACGCTTGGGTTTACCGCCAGCCATTTTGAGATGACAATTTTCTGTTGATTCCCTCCACTCAGGTTACCTGCCTTCTGCTCATAGGATGGTGTCTTTATTCGCAATAGCTGCTGATATTTGTCCATCAATTCGTATTCTTTTTTCTTATTAACACAAATCCCTTTCATAAATTCTCTCAATATTGTAATGGTCATATTGAATCCTACAGAATTTTTTAATATGAGGCCTTGTAGCTTTCGGTCCTCAGGCACCAGAGCAATCCCTGCCCGCATAGCTGATAATGGATTTTTTATGTGTACTCTTTTTCCTTCAAGATAAATGTTCCCGCTGTCCATCTGGGTAATTCCAAATATTGCGTTCATCAGCTCTGTCCTTCCTGCGCCAACAAGTCCTGCAAAGCCTAATATTTCACCCTTTCTCAATTCAAAACTTACATTTCTCAACACGCCGGCTTGATTTAGATTCTCTACCTTCAGAATAATCTCCCCTTTGGGGAAATCATCACGGACATAATAATTGTCCAACGCCCTGCCGACCATCAGCGCAATCAGCTCTTCATTTCCAGTTTTTTTAGTCTCCACGGTCTTAACGACTTCGCCGTCTCTCATAATTGTGATTCTGTCAGTAATTGCGAACAGCTCTTCCAATTTATGTGAAATAAAAATGATGGCCGTGCCATTTTGCTTCAAGTTTTCTACAATTTCAAATAGCATCTGTATCTCAGTATCTGACAGGGAAGAAGTCGGCTCATCCATAACAATAATTTTAGACTGAAGCCTTACTGCCTTGACTATCTCTACTATCTGCTGTTGTGCCACGCTAAGTGTAGCGACCAGTGCTCCCGCATCGATTTGTACTCCCATTGCATCCAATGCTTTTTGTGCATCCCTTTTGGATTGTTTCCGGTTGATGTAACCATATTTTTGAGGCGCCGCGTCCAAAAACATATTGTCCGCCACAGTCATCTGAGGTACAAGAAGCAATTCCTGATGAATAATGCTAATACCATTGGCCTGTGCGTCCCGGACATTATTCATCCGTACTTTTTGTCCGTCGATGTAAATTTCACCTTCGTCAGGCTGGTATATTCCCCCCAACACTTTAATCAATGTTGATTTCCCGGCTCCGTTTTCTCCCAGCAATGCATGTACCTCTCCCTTTTCCACCCGCAGATCGGCATTCTTAAGAGCATACACGCCCGGAAATTTTTTATGGATATTTTTCATCTCCAATGCTGCTTCACTCAACAAAATCCACCTTCCTTCTGTTTTCTAAACGTAGAAATGGCTGCCGCCAGCTTCTATGCTGACGGCAACCATTCTTTACTGAACCTTACTGCCAACCATCTGTTCCGTACTCTTCTACATTCTCTTTTGTAATCAGGAAGGTATCGACTTTGATTTCTTTATCTACAGATTCACCTGCTAAAATCTTTTGAGCGGCCTCGACACACTGTTTACCGATATTGATCGGTGACTGTGCCCCAGTTCCGGCCATGCCGTCCTCGGCAATAGACTTTTTCGCATCCGGTGAGCCGTCACAGCCAAAAACTGCAATCTGCTCAGTGAGTCCTGCCGACTCTATCGCAGAATATGCGCCCAATGCAGACGGGTCATTGATGCAGAAGAATCCAACCAAATCCGGGTTAGCTTGAATAATATTTTCAGCAATCGGTAAAGATTCGGCCGTATCTCCCTTACCATTTTGCTGGGAAACAACCTCAAATTTATCCTTAGCGTCTCCAAGTCCCTTCATAAATCCTTCTACACGCTGTACACAGGCTTCTGCATACGGTGCGTCCAAAATAGCGATTTTGCCGCCATCCGGATATTTTTTTGCCATAGCTTCCCCGACGACCTGACCAGCATATTCATTATTTGATACGAGAATAGTCTCTACTTTATCTTTATCTGTAACATCTGTGTCAAAATTGATAACCGGAATGTCTGCCTCCTCTAGCATATCTAATGCCGGTGCGATTCCTTCTGAATCGACGGGACACAGGAACAATGCATCTATTCCTTGGTTAATCATGTCTTCAATCTGTTGTATCTGTGTGGCAATATCCTGTTTCGTATCCAAAGTTATCAATTCGTCGCCGTTCGCTTCTACTTCTTTACGGATAGATGATTCAATTGTTGTGAAAAATGGATTGTTCATGGTCATACAGGTAAATCCGAATTTGCGTCCCCCGCTCTTCTCTTCACTCTCTGTCTTTTTGTCTTCTCCTGAACTCTCCTTTTTGTCCCCGCAGGCCGTCAGGCCCAGAGACATGACCATTGCCGCAGCCAGCAATAGTGCCATCATTCGCTTCTTCATTTTTCTTCCTCCTTCATATTGACTTATTGTTGTGAAGTTATATTAAGCCTTGACGTCTGAGGCTTACTTCCGTACATTATATGAGTTCCTGCATCATAATCTTTATATTTTCTCTTTATCCAAGGCTTTGATTGGCGCCTCGATACATGCGTCTGACTGCTTTTTATTTAGTAAATAAATAAGCATGTACACGCAGTCCAGCATAACCATCTGTGTGATAGTGGCACAGGACGGTTCAAGTCCGAAAGTCAGATTCTCATTATTAACTGTCCTTAAGATGATATCCGCGTACTCTTCAAGGGGAACGTTCTCGTAACTTGTCACTGCGATAGTGACCGCCCCATGTTCCTTCGCTCTTTTGAGATTCTCTACTACCGTGCGGGACCTGCCATAAGTACTGATGCCAAGCGCTACATCCCCCACCCGTGATAAACTGGATGCGACCACCGCTTCATGTGGATCCAGAAATAAATCTGCAAAAATATTCAATCTTCGAAGTCTCTGCCGCAAGCTGCTGGCCGTAACTCCGGAACGTCCCTGCGCAAAAATCATGACTCTATCCCCGCCGGTTATGGCTTTTGCCGCCTTCATCGCCTCTTCCGGATGAATCATGCTCAGGGTGTCTGTAATCGTCTGCAGATTCATGGCGAACACTTTTTTGCAAACAGCTTCAGCATCGTCGTCTTCCATAATGCTACTGTAACTTAACTTAGGCTGAACGTGGCTGGTATTGACTTTAGCAATATGTATTAAAAAGGATTGATAATTGCGGAATCCTATTTCTTTCACAAATCTAGTAATAGTAGCCTCACTAACACCACTGAGTTTTGCCAGCTGTTGAATCTGAATGCCATCCAATGTTCCAAAATTATCAATGATGAACTTTGCCAATTTTTGCATAGCGGGACTTAATTGAGGTATCATGCCTTTCATCTTAATTATGACTTCCGGTGTTGCAGTATTGTTTAATTTTTCCATATACCCTCCTGCATCTGAAAATACTTTTCTGTTAACTATTTTTATGTAATAATTATTTATGAAAACTATTTTCAAGTAAATAGTAGCATTTTTATCTTCTATTGTCAACTATTATTAATCTAAATATAATGCAGGAACTAATTTTATATAATGTACACAACAGTCAATACTCTTATATCACCTTCTTTCTTCCAATTTTTACTATTATATCATTTTTAAATCTATATAAAAAGAATTGCGGCAAGGCTTTGAAAATAATTTTCAACGTCTGCCGTATCAATTGTAATTTGGAGTTTAATTTTAGAGCCCACTCTGTTTTCTTGAATTTTCCACTTCAATATGCTATACTGGTAAACAGAATCATCGTAACCGACAAGATAATCCGTTTTATTCTGCGGATATATATACACAAGGAGTTCGATAGAAATGAATGAAATGGAAAAAGAGCCATTATCTAAACAGCAGATGAAGTCCCGTGAGACGAAGCGCAGAATCTTCCGGGCAGCAAAAACCATTTTACAAAGAGAAGGTTATGAACAGCTCTCAATTAAGAATATCTGTGAGGAGGCTGGCGTATCCAACGGAAGTTTCTACCACCACTTTAAGACGAAGGATGACCTGCTTTCCTATTATATTGAAGAACAGCCGGGAATCAACCCTGATCTTCTGGACCTTCCTGAGAATGCGGACGAGGCCAAGATTGCAATCATCCACGTCTATCTCAACTATGCCGAATACTGCCGGGAGCTTGGCGTGGAATTTATATCTAATTATTATACACCGAAAAATCAAGCACTCAACCCTACCATACGGACGGAGCGCCCCTATCCTATTTTAACGGTAGAGACCTATCTCCGGCGGGCAATTGACGCAGGAATCGTGACACCTAAGATTCCTCTGTCCGATATTTCCACGGATATCCGTATGTTAGTCATCGGAAATGTATTCGAATGGTGCCTGCATGAAGGCAATACAGATTTTGAAGGAAATATCAGACGTTCTCTGGGGCATTATATGGATGGGATTTTCTGATTTTATTCAAAGGAGATATTCAAAGGGGACAGGTCCCAACGCGTTGGGACCCGTCCCCTTCTACAATTTCAAGAATTGTCTGACACCGAGGTGTCTGTTCTTATGCTATAAGCCTAACATCGTCTTAAGCGGTCAACACTTTACAACGATGCATTCGATTTCTACTAGTCCGCCCATGGGCAGCTTCGCCACTTGTACGCAGCTTCTGGCCGGACGTGAATACCATTTTATCTACCGCCCAGCCTTGGGCATAGGGACCGATTGCCTTTGGCGCTCTTTCCGTCGCAATTACCTTTTTAGCCATTTCTTATATTCTCCTTCTCTCTGAAAGTCCTGCCGTTCTACTTCATGGTATCCTTCATCACACGGAGCACGTTTTTATAAAAAATTTTCTCAATATCTGCTCCGCTGAATCCTCTTTCAGCCAGTGCGTGTTCTAAAATATCCATATGGGCGCAGTCCGCAATTTCCAGATTTCCCATGATTCCGTCGAAATCAGAACCGATACCGACACAGTCAATTCCACCTATATCAGCCATGTGCCGGGCATGTTCTGCCATCAGCGCCGCTGTGCTGTCTTTGCATGTGACATCGGCATTCAAGAATTCGGGGCCAAAGTTTATTCCGGCAACGCCGCCGTGATTCCCCAAGACTCTAATCATATCATCTGTCATATTCCTCTGGTGCGGCCCCAGCGCACGGCAGTTAGAGTGTGTGGCCGCAAACGGCTTTTTGCATATGTCCGCCACATCATAAAAACCTCCGTCCGACAGATGGGATACATCTACCAGCATTCCTATGTCCTGCATGTAGGCGACCGCTTCTTTCCCAAATGTGGTCAGTCCCTTTTGCATAACCGCCGAATCTTTGGAATTTGGCGCGCCGAAGCAGTTCGACTCATTCCATGTCAGCGACAAGGCTCTAAATCCCATATCATAGAATCTTTTCAGATTCTCCGTTTTCCCTTCCACTGCCCTGCCGTCTTCCATAGTAAGAACCGCCGACATCTTTCCAGCCCTTAAATTCTCTTCTATTTCAAAACCATTATGAGCCAATGCAATCATGTCCTGATGTGCTTCCACATTTTTCATCAAGTATCCATGAAGCGTGGAAATATATTCTTCATCGGACAGTGCCGGCATATGAAACATCTCATACGCACTTTTCATGGGGAGGAACACCGCAAAAAATTGTGCCAGCTGCCCGCCCTCTCTCATTCGTTTGAAATCTACAGAAGTCACTTTGGATGTGTATAAATCAGCTTCTTCCGCATCCCTGAACAGAAGCATCATCAGCGAATCGCAGTGCATATCAATAAATTGCATACTATCATCCTTCCTTCTTTATTTATTTTGCTGCATTTTCAGCATCTTTTTTAGAGTCCCTCTTATAGAATATGTATCCGAGAAGAATACATGACGCGACAGTAATTGCCATTCCCCATGCAGCGAGAACCGCGATTTTCCCTATGACGAACTTAAGAATTATCGCCAGTGCCAGATACGGAAATGCTTCTAAAAATCCTTTGACGAAGCCCTCTTTATTGCCACTGAAGCGCATCACCATCATCGAGCTTAAAAGTCCAACCATAACAAAGGCAAAGGACGCCATCACAACTTCCGGCAAAACAGAGATAAGCCATTCTCCTCCAAGTACAAAAATCAAAAGAAGAATCAGGTTCGCAAACACAGAAGACACAATCCCTACAATCGTAACTACCTGACCTCTCGGTGTATTGATATCCGCCTTCATAGTTGACTGCAGATTTACAGCAACCGGAAATCTCATCGCGCCGACGTTGCCGGACAAATATCCAATATACGTTCCGGCACTGCCCAATACCGGCCAATATGCCAGCGGCTCCGTCAGCCACATTCCCATACCAATACTACTGATACCGACTAATACACTGATATAACTTGAGAGTGGCGCTCTATAGCCCTTTATCAATACAAAATACAGAACCGGCAAGAATACAAGTACTAAAGAAATCCCCATCGTCCCCCGGCCAATGCGATGTACGGCCGGCATAAAATGCTCTGCATAATCCTTCTTCGCTTCCTCCGAACCAGTGTTTATTTCAACTTCTGCTGCTTTATTCATATTTTCATTCATGTGCTTTCCCTCCTTATCCCATCATTACAGTGACTATTTGACCAGCAATCATTGCAAAAATCATTGCAATTGCCATGGAAAAGCTGGACAGCGTGTTATTCTTCAATTTCTTCGCAAGCTTTCCTATCAGGAACATAACAATGCCTGCGGCAATCCCCGCTACAATACTTGCAACATTCCCAAAATAATCAACGATTGAATATCCGAGAAGGCCCATCATAGCCGCACTGGACATATAAGGCATAAAACTGCGCCCGTTTTCTTTCTTTTGGCTCTTTACCAACGCCTTATCAAGCGGCTTCAATGTAATCATTGTATTTAGGAAATAAGGTGTGGAGGCCAGTGTCATACCGAACAGGCATAGTGTGAAAATTGCCGGCGTAAATGCCGCACTTCCGAATTCCACACCAGCCGCGGAGGCAGAGAACTGAGCCATCATAAGCTCCCAGACAGGTGCCCCGATAACACCACATCTCATAAATGTTGCCCCAGAGCCTACCATAACAATCAGTGACAAGGCAATCGTCAATGTAGAAAACGCAGGGCCTACAGCCGATACAGCGCCAGTCTTTGTCGCCTGACTAATCTCTTCTCTTGTCAAAACCTGATGTTTCTTGTTGTAGTTCAATGCAAGCCTCAAAAACATCAGTGACTGCACGATTACCATCGCAATCAATATGACCGCAAATACCCAAATTGAGCCATTCATAATTTTTATTGTATCCATCTTTTACCCTCCAATTCTCTTTGTGTCCTTGCACCATTGTTTAGAAGCTATACTTTATAGTTAGGACTCTAAACCTGTTTCCTACCCTTGTCAATGTTTTTTTGGTTTTTTTGCATTTTTCGTCATTATATTCAAAATTTATTTAAAATATTTGTTAATTTTTTCTTATTTTAATTTTTTATCATTTGTTTTTTGACACAATCAAAAAAAGGATGTAAAACTCTTACGATTTGCACGTAATTATTTTACATCCTTGTTTATTCTCTAATATGGATTCCAGTCTTTTGAAAGCTCTATCCAAGTGTCCATCACCTGAAACGCTTCCGCAATGGTTTCCTTGGTAAAATACGTTTCCATCAATTTCAAAAAACGCTCATAATTCCTTGTGTCATATGCTCGATGCGCCTTATCCAACTCTTCTCCCGTCTTCGTCACATACAGGCACACTGTCTTATCGTTGCCTTCCTTCTTTTGACGTTCAATCAATCCTCTGGAAGACAGCTTTTTAATAATCTGCGAAACGGCTCCTTTGGTGCGGTTCCAGTCCCTTGCAATCTCTGATGCGGATATCCCCGGATAGTCTGCGATGTAGCTGAGCGTATGCACTTCTACCGAGTTGAATTTCTCACCCGTCCCATAATCTATCGGCGTTGTCGTCTGATTCATAGATATCATCCGCTCTAAAATATCCGACATCTGATACGGAGTATAATTCTCTTTTATTATCCTCTTATTCATAGTGCCACCCTTAAGTTTTTATTTTATAATTTCATAATTTTACTCACTTGTCAAGTGACGCAGTCCGAAGATATCCCTTTGACTTTTATTTACAGTCTGCAAATTGCGCCGCGATTCTCCGGAATGCTTTCTCTATCAACGTCCTTGAAGACGGCAGGCACACACGTTCAAAACCTGTTCCCAACTCTGGATCAAACATAGCTCCAGACTCCAGACAGACATTGGCTTTCTTATAAATACGGTCATGGATTTCCTCCGGCGTAAGGCCCGTCCCCCTGAAATCCATCCACAGCACATAAGTTCCCTCCGGACGGCGTGCCTTTACCCTTGGCATTTCTTTCGCAAGGAACGCAAGAACCCAGTCAAAGGTCCCGTCAATATAATCGAGAACCTGATCCAGCCATTCGTCTCCCTCTGTATACGCGGCAATCGTTGCCTCAATAGCAAATGGATTGGGCATACGCCAGCCACAGACCTCCTTGTATTTCTCGCGAAGGACTTCATCAGGTATAATGGCATGGGAACATTGAAGTCCTGCACAGTTGAATGTTTTGTTGATTGCATTCAGCACAACCGTGTTTTCAGGCTTTCCAACCTTTGCGGCCGTAGTGAAGGTAACGCCCTTTCTTAAAATATCACAATGCACCTCATCCGATACCAGTACAAGTCCATTTCTCTCGCAGATATCGGCAAGACGGCTAAGCTCCTCCACTGTCCACACTCTTCCGGTGGGATTGTGGGGACTGCACAGCAGGAACATCGTAACATCGGGCGCTTTCGCCTTTTCTTCAATGTCGTCAAAATCCATGGTATAATAGCCGTCCGTATTGATAAGTTCACTGTTTACCACGCGGCGGTTATTTTCCTCAATGCTGCCGGTAAACGGCCCATATACCGGACGGGTAATCAGTACGCCTTCCCCTTCCTTGGTATATGCTTGAACAGCTATACTCGTAGCCTCCACCGTTCCATTGATGAACGAGATAGATTCGGGAGCGATCTCCCAGTCATGCCGGTCCTTGAACCAGCGAATAATTGCGTTTTTGTATGCCGGATTGCCAAAAGACCCCGAATATCCGAAAATACCATGCTGAACCACCTTATCCATAGCATCGATAATCGGCTGGGCACAGCGGAAATCCATATCCGCCGTGAAAATCGCGATGGTGTCTTCATCAAAATCGATGTCGACCCCAAACTCCTTTATCATCTCTCCACAATCCCACTTCATACTGTTTGTGTTGTGTCGATCAATAACTTGATCAAAATCATATTTCATTTTTTCTCCTTCTCACTCTGATTGAATTTTATAAAGTATAGTCCTAAACACAGTGAAAAGTATCTTCTTTAATGCACCTTACGCATTAAATACATATTTATCAAGGCGGTCAAAGGCCTCCTTCACTCTGGAAAGTGGTAACGCCAGATTCATGCGGATTGCGCACGGCCCGAAAAAAGCCCGTCCGTCCTGCCATAAAACACCGACCTCATATCCGGCGCGCTGAACCTCATCAATCGTCTTTCCATGCTCCTCGCACCATTTGCTGCAGTCAAGAAACAGCATGTAAGTACCCTGAGGTTTCGAGACCTCTACGCCTTTGAAGTGCTCTGCTATATAATCACACGCATACTGCACATTCTGTCCAATTGTCTCTCTTAATTCACCTACCCATTCGGCGCCCTCTTCGCCGTACGCGCCGATCAGCGCATGCATGGAGAGCACATTCATGGAGTTATAATGGCAGAGAGATGATTCTTTGGCAATCCTGTCTCTTAAATATTTGCTGTAAATAATATGGTAGCTGCCCACAAGTCCCGCCAGATTGAAGGTCTTGGACGGCGCATAGATTGCCACAGTCCTATTCTTCGCATCCTCCGAAACAGACTGTGTCGGTATATGTTTGTTTGCATACAAAATAATGTCAGACCAGATTTCATCCGAAACGACAAACACATCATTTCTTTTGAAAATATCCATGGCCTTTTCCAGCTCCCAGCGCTCCCACACACGCCCGGTCGGATTGTGCGGAGAACACATGATAGCTGCATGAATCTTCTGCTCTTTGATTTTTCTCTCCATGTCCTCATAGTCCATGCGCCAGACACCGTCTTCATCCTTTACAAGATAGCTGTGAACAATGTCAAAGCCGTTGTTCGTCAAGGTTCCAGTAAATCCAACATATGTTGGTGCATGAACCAGCACCTTATCCCCCTGTGAGCAGAATACTCTAAGTGCACTGGCAACGCCCCCAAGAACGCCATTCTCATATCCAATGTGCTCCTTCTCCAGTCCTTCCACACCATTTCTCGTCTTCTGCCAATTGATAATAGCATCGTAGTATTCCTTCGACGCCTCAAAATAGCCATATGTAGTGTGCTCTGCTCTTGCGATGATTGCTTTCGGAATAGACGGGACCGCCGGGAAATTCATATCGGCCACCCACATTGGTATCTGGTCAAATCCTTCCTTTAACTGCACTCCTCTTTTGTATGGGGAGAAATGATCCGGCAGATCGACGGCAATAGCATCCTTCCCGTGTCTGTCTATAATCGTTGTAAAATCATATTTCATTCATACCACCATCCTTCTGGCTAAACCTCTCATATGGTTTAGTTTCTTCACTATCTGTATTATAAGACTCTGTAACTGTTTTGTCAAATGTTTCTGACAACTCTTTCTCCTTACTTGCTACGCTGTTAATTTCCAATATAGTATTGATATATGATATCATTAAAACTATAAGAAATATGAAATTTGGGAGGAATTGCAAATGAAGTTTTATATCGCCTCGATGTTTGAAAATTATCTGCAAGTCCGTAGTCTTGCAAAGTTGCTTATAAATTCTGGCTGGATACAAACATACGATTGGACATCTCAAGATTTCGTCAAAGATACAAATATAGAATTGCTCAAACACATTGGTGAAGAAGAATAAAACAGCTTATTGGAAATATGGAGTACATTGCTTCTGAACTACTTAAGATAACGTAAGATTTTAAGGATAACCGAAAGCAGCAGAGTCAGTTATCCTTGTCAATGATTAAATGAACCATTCCATTTTCGCCAAAGATTTATCTGACTCTGCTTATTTCGGGACAAAAAGTATTAATGTGCAATTGAAAAGCGGTACATAGTCTCTGTCATGTAAACCTCACCTTTTTTATAGACAGGGCCCTCAAAATTCGCCTTATTCACTGCGTCTGGAAAATACTGCGTCTCAAAACAGCATGCCTGACGCTTATGGTAAACCGCTCCGCCCTTACCTGTCGCTTCTATTATAAAGTTCCCTGTATAGAGCTGCATGCCCGGAAGGTCGGTGTAAACTTCCATCGTGATTCCGCTTTCACTTGAGGACATCTCCGCCACCTTAGCGAATTCCCCCTTATTATTGAGCACCCAGTTGTGATCGTATCCCGCGCCAAAATTCAACGCCTCATAGTCTGTCTCTATATCGCGCCCTAACGCTTTTTTCGTCCGGAAATCCATAGGTGTGCCCTCAACAGGTGTAATCTCTCCTGTGGGAATAGATTCCGCATCCGCTCTGGTGAAAGCGTCTGCGTCAATCCAGACTTCCTGCTCCAACACCTCACCGGCTGCATGTCCGTCCAGATTAAAGTAGCTGTGATTCGTCATATTTATAATCGTATCCTCTTCCGGCACTGCCCGATAAGTAATCTTGACTCCGTTATCCTCGGTGAGAGTATAGGTCACTTCGATATGTACAGCTCCCGGATATCCCTGATCGCCGTCGGGACTTTCCAGCGCAAAGGTAACATGGTCATCCGCTGTCTCCTTCACTTCCCACATACGATGACAATAAAAATTCATGCCGCTGTGGAGATTGTTCCCATTATTGTTCTCTTCCAGTTTATACGTTTTCCCATTCAGTTCAAAGGATGCCCCGCCGATTCGATTGGCAATACGACCCACCGTGGCCCCAAAGAACAAGTCTCCTTCTTCATATGCCGCCGCTTCGTCATAACCGCAGACTACATCGCAGGGATGTCCCTCCTTATCCGGCACAATCACTTGGACAAGAGCCGCGCCATAATCTGTCACAGCGGCCTCCATTCCGGAAGCATTGCTCAATGTAAACAGTCTGGCCTCTTCACCTTTTGACGTCACTCCAAAATCAGTCACTTTCATATTCTGCACTACCTTTCTTTATTTTTTGATATTATTTTACCCATTCTCACTACGCACTTTCAGTATACGTAACCCCAGAAGATTTAGCAAGCCTTTCCGTCCCAAAACCTCTCTGCGGAGATATTAATTTTATTAGTTTTTTTCTATGAGATTGTCAGATAATTAACTAGCTTGACTATAAATTAACTTTACTTGAAAGGCCTTCCCACATCCTTTACAATATACATATAAGTGTGTCCAATAATATTCTAAAAGGGAGAAATGAAATTATGAGCAGACTAGAAATTCCAACACCTGGAAAAGCCCAGCTTGTTATTGAAGGGCTTTACAAGGATCTGGAACGCAGAATTGAATCCAGTCCTCCGGGACTATGTCCGGTGGACATTACGAGAGCTTTTCTGGAATTATGCCATGCACAGACATGCGGCAAATGTGTACCTTGCCGTATCGGCTTATGGCAGCTTAAGAATCTATTGACTGATGTATTAAACGGGGAAGCAACTTTAGAGACTCTGGACTTGATGGAGGAACTCGCAGTTTCCATTATGGATTCTGCCGATTGTGCCATTGGCTATGAAGCCGCACGCATGGTATACAAAAGCCTAATCGGCTGCCGCGATGATTATGAAGAGCATGTACAGCAGGGAAGATGTACATGTCAGTATACTCAGCCGGTTCCGTGTGTTGCCCTCTGTCCGGCCAATGTGGATATCCCGGGTTATGTAGCCCTCGTAGGCGAGGGACGCTATGCAGACGCTATCCGTCTCATCCGCAAGGATAATCCATTCCCTACCACATGTGGTTTTATCTGTGAGCATCCGTGCGAGGCCCGCTGCCGCCGTAATATGGTGGACGACGCCGTCAATATCCGCGGACTTAAGAGAATGGCAGCCGATTACGCAGGCGAAGTAGACCCGCCGGCATGTGCACCATCCACAGGCAAACGCATCGCAGTAGTAGGCGGAGGCCCCGGTGGCTTAAGCGCAGCTTATTACCTGCAGCTGATGGGCCACCAAGTGACTGTTTTCGAGATGCTTCCACAGCTTGGCGGAATGCTTCGTTACGGTATCCCAAACTACCGTCTTCCGAAGGATCGTCTGGACGATGATATCAACGCAATCTTAAAGACAGGTGTTGAAGTGAAACACGGACTGCGGATTGGAAAAGACATGACAATCCAAAGCCTGCGTGAAGAATATGATGCCGTGCTTATCACAATTGGTGCGAGCACGGACAAGAAACTGGGCCTCGAGGGTGAGGACGCAGACGGCGTACTCTCTGCGGTACAATTTCTTCGGGACGTAGGAAAGAACCAGAATCCTGACCTTACCGGACAGGAAGTCTGTGTCATCGGGGGCGGCAATGTGTCCATGGACGCTGTCCGCACCGCAAAACGCCTCGGCGCTAAGAAGGTAAGCATCGTTTACCGCCGCCGTACCGCGGATATGACTGCCCTTCCCGCCGAAATCGAAGGGGCTGTGGCAGAAGGTATAGAAGTGCAGACTCTGAAAGCACCTTCACGTATCGAGACCGACGAGAACGGCCGGGTGAAAGGTATTTTTGTGACACCTCAAATGATCAGCCGTATCAAAGACGGCCGTGCAAGTGTGAAGCCTACCGGCGAGGAAGACATCTTCATCCCCTGCCAGACTTTAATCGTAGCTATCGGTCAGGATATCGAGTATCAGCACTTTGAAGAATCCGGCGTGCCGGTTGAACGGGGCAAAATCGTGACCCAGAACTACGGTGGATTTGACAATATTCCGGGCGTATTTGCCGGAGGCGACTGTGCTTCCGGGCCTGCATCTGTAATTAAAGCAATTGCTGCCGCCAAGGTGGTAGCTGCCAATATCGACGAGTATCTCGGATTCCGCCACGAAATCAGCTGTGATGTGGAGATTCCTGAGGCCCGCCTCGCTGACCGCCCGCCGTGCGGAAGAGTCAACATGACAGAACGCGAAGCTGGTGAACGTGTCTGTGACTTTAACGGCGTAGAAAACTGCATGACCGAGGCAGAAGCGAAACAGGAAGCCAGCAGATGTCTGCGATGCGACCACTTCGGCTACGGCATTTTCAAAGGAGGTCGTGAAACATTATGGTAAATATTACAATAGACAATCAGAAAATTACTGTGCCCGAAGGCACAACCATCATGGAAGCGGCAAAGGAACTTGGAATTCCGATTCCAAAGCTCTGCTATCTGAAAGATATCAATGAAATCGCAGCCTGTCGTGTATGCGTTGTTGAGATGGAAGGGATGGATCAGCTGATTACGTCCTGTAACAATGTAGTGAAAGAAGGCATGGTCTTATACACTAACAGCCCGAAAGTGCGGGCCGACAGAAGAAAGACCGTACAGCTCATTCTCTCCCAGCACGACTGCAAATGTGCGACTTGCGTGAGAAGCGGGAACTGTACGCTTCAGACGGTAGCCAATGATTTGAATATCATCGACCTTCCTTTTAAAGAGAAGCTGGAGAGGGCTCCTTGGGATAAGACGTTCCCTCTGATCCGTGACTCAGCTAAATGTGTAAAATGTATGCGCTGTATCCAAGTCTGTGATAAGATACAGGATTTACATATTTGGGATATGTCAAGCACCGGTTCCAGAAGTACCGTCAATGTTTACGGAAACCGGAAAATCAGCGAAGTTTCCTGTTCACTCTGTGGACAATGTATCACCCACTGTCCGGTAGGGGCGCTCCGTGAACGCGATGATACAGAAAAAGTATGGGACGCTATCGCCGACAAGAAAAAAGTTGTGGTCGCGCAGGTCGCTCCTGCTGTTCGAGCTGCATGGGGCGAGGCTCTGGGGCTTTCCAGAGAAGAGGCCACCATCGGAAAGATTATGGATTCGCTGAAAAGGCTTGGTGTGGACTATGTTTTTGACACCACATTCTCAGCCGACCTTACGATTATGGAGGAAGGCAACGAATTTCTCGAGCGCTTTACAAAGGGTGAGCTGAAGCTGCGCCCGATGTTTACCTCCTGCTGCCCGGGCTGGATACGGTTCATCAAATCCCAGTATCCGCATCTGGTACCGCAGTTATCTACAGCCAAATCACCGCAGCAGATGTTCGGCGCGGTAATGAAGACTTATTTTGCACAGTCGATCGGCGTGAAGCCGGAAGATATATACACCGTATCCGTGATGCCTTGTGTAGCGAAAAAAGGCGAACGCAACATGGAGCTGTACTACGGTGAATACGCGGGAAATGATATTGATACAGTTCTTACGACGAGAGAGCTGACAAGAATGATCCGCTCCGCTCACATCGACCCTGCAACACTCAAAGACCGTGAGTGCGACCCGCTTATGAAGGAAGGCTCCGGCGCCGGCGTCATTTTCGGCGCTACAGGTGGTGTTATGGAGGCGGCTCTGCGCTCCGCTCACTATCTGGTAACCGGCAAGAATCCGGACCCTGACGCATTTAAGATTGTCAGAAGTCCCGCATTCGGAACAGGTGTCATTGAGGCCGAGGTCACAATCGGCGACGCGGTCATCCGCGCGGCTGTTGTAAGCGGACTTGGCAATACACGTAAGCTGATTGAAGCGATCGAGCACGGTGAAGTACACTATGATTTCGTAGAAGTCATGGCATGTCCGGGCGGCTGTGTAGGCGGCGGCGGACAGCCGATCCACGACGGCGAAGAACTGGCTCATGTGCGCGGCGAGAACTTATATTTCCTCGACAAGAACGCAGACATCAGATTCTCACATGAAAATCCGGACGTACTCAAACTGTACGAAGACTTTATGGAGAAACCACTGTCCCACAAGGCTCATATGCTCCTGCATACAGACCACAATGCGTGGGAGATGCCGAGAGGATAGTTAGACAGTTCAAGAAATGATAAGATACCTCTTAGGTAGACAAGGTAACTAACCTCAATCTACTTAGGAGGTATTTTGTTATATATAAGAGACCAATTCTCCTAATACAACAAAAAACCTTTCAGCCAAGCACACTGAAAGGTCTTTAATGAAGGGAACGTCTTTCTATAATCGGTATTGGGTTACCGTTATCTGTATTTACTATAACATCAGGCCGTCCAAAAATCCAATTGCTTATTCCCATATGATGTTTCGTTTATAGATATTGTCTATCACTCTTAGCACATCGGCATATATAAAAGGGATGTCTTAAGACATCCCTTCGTTAAATATGGGTACTAAAATTCAAATTCCTCTGCATCGTCAATATCTGCGTCGCATTCATCCACGAGGTAATCTACTGCCTCCTGTGCGATTTCCATGCTGTCTGCATCTCCCATAACGGCAAGCTCGTCACGTTTTACATTGAGTACTTTGCCGCTTTTCTGGATATATTCGTATGTTTTAGCGATTTCTTCCGCTTCTGTGGAAGACGGGCAGAAAATAGCTGTTTTATTTTCCTCTGCATAAGTTTTCAATGCGTCCAGCTTCTCATATCCTTCCACAACTTTTCCGCCTGTAACATAGATAATTCCCGGTCTCGGGTTAATCTTCACTGTAGCCATGGTCGGAGGAGACGGAATAAACACCTGCTTCGTTTCGCTTTCCGGATCGACCAGATATCCTAGTCCCTGATATTCTGTAAATTCTACCATATTTCTTCACCTTTTCCTTCTCTGCATTTTTGAATTAAGCGTTAAACTCTTCCACCGTCCATGGACGTCTGAGGTCATTGTCGAACATGTCTCTGATTTCTTTTTCGCAAACCGCGTTGAACAGCTGCGCATACTCTGCCGTCTCATCGTCTTTATCCAAAACATTTGCCGATGTCGTCAGTGAGCAGTGCTGGCTTCCGCCCCAGTTATGAAGCTCTACATAAACGCCTGCCGCCGCTAATTTACTTGCATATGCATACGCCTGATCTGTACCATTATCATTTGCCATCGCATGGATAAATGTGGGCGGGAGGCCTACACATTCTTCTACCGTTGCACGTCCCGGAAATGCTTCCGCAGGAACATCTACACTGTTATTCAGTTTCCCCAAATACTGGCGTGCGGAGGTCGCCGCGTCAGATCCGCCCCAGAACGCAGAATTAATACTCAGGGAACGGTACTCAGGAAGCGGGCGGTCATCGATAATCGGAACCCATACCATACATCCGCGCGGTGTGATGCCGCGTTTTTTCAATCTGTGGCAAAGCGCCAGAGAAAGATGCCCACCTGAACTGTTTCCGTGAAGAATGATTTTATTTGCGCTGATATTCAGCTCTTTTGCATGTTCTGCAAGATAATTATAAGCCGCTTCGCAGTCATTCATCGGCTCCGGATACTTCGCTCCCATTGTCAAAGTACGGTAGTTAAAAGTCGCTACCGGTACACCGAATTTATCCGCCCAGTCTTCAATCGCCGCTGTAAAACGGAAGCAGGTCGTAAGTCCGCCGCCCGGAATAATCAAGATACAGGGACTGTTTCTCTTATAGCGCCATTTGCCCTCTCTCGGAACTGCGACAAGCAGTTTTACCGGCGGTGCATCCGGTTCGTCCACACAGCCCGGCGCTGCGTATTCTGTTACACGTGACCAGTCGTAATCCGGCAGATAGTCTTTGAATCCATCCTCTGCGTGTTCAGCGAATTTCATTCTCTCTTCAAATGAAAGGTCGTCATTTAAGAGAACCTCTGCATATCCGACGGAGCATCCCATCAGTGAATATGCCTGCTCAAGCTCCGGATGTGCCCATTTCACGTCGTCACGTACCCTAAATTTTTCTAATCCCATCTTTCTTTCCTCCTTTATTATATGAAGTTACATTGTAAATACGCTGGCATCTTCAAGTTCCGTATCAAATTCGTCCAGCACATATTCAACCAGCTCTTCTGCCGCGTCCATATGCTCGTCGTCTGCTTTGATGGTAACTTGCTCAATATCAATATTCAAATCCTTATATTTGTTATACACATACTGGTACGTCTTTCCCAGTTCTTCTTCATCTACCGCCTTCGGGCAGATTAAAACAACCTTGTTCTCGGCGCAATATGTCTTTAACGCCTCGATTTCCGCACAGTTTTCCGTCACTTTTCCTCCGGTTATGTAGATAATTCCCGGACGTGGATTGCACTTAACTGTCTGCTTTCCAATCAAGATTACGGTAATCACCTTGGTATCACTTTCCGGATCAATGATAGTTCCGAGACCATTATAATCATATACTTCTACATTCATCACAGTTCCCCCTATTCACCAAAACGTCTCTTGAATGCGGCTTTATAATCATCCACTACCCATGGGCGGCGGAGGTCATACTTGAAGCAGTCTTCAATATTGCTGTCAAAGGAATCCGCTGCTCTCTGAGAATACTCGCTCGGCTCGCCGCAGTTTTTAATAACCGCCCAGATAGAATTGGAATGGTGGGCGCCGCCGTATACATGGTACTCTACAAAAGTATGAGATTTTAACAGCTTGGTGTAAAATTCCACATTCTGTAAAATATCGGGATCCATCTCCGCCTGATACATGAATGTCGGCGGGAATCCGATGCAATCCTCTACTGTGGCATGATTCGGAAGTGCTTCCGGCCCAACTCTGTTAGAGTTAAAGTTTCTTCCCAGCCAGTTGTAAAGTCCGTCATGCTGCTCTACGGCATCCCACATACCGGTGTATAAGGAATCGCCGTCTTTTTCTCTGTCGTCTGTCTGTGCACTTACTACTACGATTCCTCTCGGACTATAGCCGTATCTCTTTAAACGGAACGCCGTTGACAGCGCAAGATGTCCGCCTGTTGAGGAGCCGCTCATCACGACCTTGTCCGCATGAATGCCCAAATCGTCCGCATTTTCAACCATCCACTTGTAAGCGGCATGAAGGTCATTGATAGCCGCCGGATAAGGCGCTTCCCATGACAGCCGGTAAATCGGAACAATCGCTACACATTTGTGCTGTTCACACATTCTCTCAATTGGGTAAGCATTTGGATTCAGGCCAGTCAGCCCGCCTCCTACCACATAAAAGAGTACCCTGTTTTTTCTTTTCTTCAAATTATTGGGTTTGATGACCCATACTTCCACCGGAGTATCCGGCTCTTCTTCACAGCCCGGCACAGAATATTTTTCCACCTCGCAGGTATGTTCGCTTGACCACCACTGCTCCATATAAGCCTGTTGTCTCGCTTTTCCTGCCGCCAGCTTTTCTTCCTGAGGAACAGACGGACTGTAAAGCATCGCGGTTCCCTCGTTCAACTTCGGGTCAAGATCCCAGAAATCACTCCCGTCTGGATGTCCCCATTTGGGATCTGTGATGTCGATCATACGCCCCTCTTCAACGATAATGCCGTCTTTATTACGGTCGCCTTCAAATTTTTCCCACATCTTCATTATCCTCCTGTCTAAAATTATAATTTTATTATTTCCTTCTCCACACCCAATCGTGAGTTGGAAACGCTCCTTTAATTTGATAATATTATAACATACTTCATTTTTGACCCGCAGTATTCAAAAACCTAAAGTGTACCACTTTTATGCACTTGCAAGAGGGTGCACAACTATTTTATTCCGACAGGTTTTACTTCGGCATAATCTCCGGCATCGGATTGATTCCGGCCGCAATGAAAATGCCTACCACCGCCGCCACAATGACGCAGTATATGATGCACGGAACAATATTGGTCCGTATCAGTTTTCCTTCATTTCCGCTTGTTCCGGTAGTTGCGCACACCGAAACAATATTGTTGACGCAGACCATATTTCCAATCGCTCCGCCCATGTTCTGAAGTGCTACGATCAGAACCTGAGGCATCACGAGCAGGGTCGCAGTCTCAAACTGAAGGGATGAGAACAGTGTATTTGACACCGTACAAGAACCTGACATAAAGGCTCCCAGCACTCCGATCAGCGGCGCGACGAGGAAGTATGCGCCGTGGAATATATTGGCCAGTGCATGCGCCATAATGTAGAGCATACTGCTGTTGGCATAGGTGAATTCTCCCGAGAATCCTGCTGCCGCCACGGTCGCTCCAATATCTCCATTGCTCGTGAATCGATAGAGGTTGACCATCGCCACTCCAAAAAGCAGCGCGACCGCCGCTCCGGAAATCTGCTTGAAAGAATCCTTCAAGGCCACCGCCGCTTCCTGCTTCGTCATCTTATGTAATATCACGGTTATTAAAGCTATCAGTATAAAGGGCATAATCCCCGGATTCCAGAGGAATTTGAAGTCCCAGTTGATGTCTTCAAAACCTAATATATGATTGACATGAAGAATAAATGGCTCATTATTCAGAATTTCTTTCAGTCCAAAAACCGCTACTCTCGTGAGAACCAAAAGGATACCGATAAAAATATACGGCAGCCATGCTTTCGCGGCCTTCATTCCCTTATCCTTTGAACTCCTGACTTTCTGGGAAGACATCCAAGTTGGGTCGCCCCATTCTTCCATACCTTCAAAGGTCCACACCTCCTTCGGCATCAAAAATCCCTTCTTTGCCGCAAATATCAAAATCGGCAGTGCCCCGAGGAACGCGGTCATTGATACCAGCTCAGGCCCTGTGAACAGCGCCATAACGATATATATAGAACCTACCACCACTCCGGTAAACAGGCAGAAAGGTATCACCGGAAGTACATCCCGCAATGTCTTTCTCTTTCCAAACACTTTACATAAAATGCATACTCCCAAAATGATAATCGCAAATCCGCCAATCATATGCGGAATACACGTCCATTTGGTCAAAAGCTGCGTAAACTTATCTGGGTCTCCCCCAAGCTTTGCCACGGCAGAAGCAACGGTGCTGGAGGCGGTCAATGTAGGTACCCCTACAGGGCCGGGGCAGACCGGGGTAGAATTGTAAATCAAACAGACTGACGCCGCCGCAAGGGGCGGAAATCCCAGACTGATCAGGATTGGGGCAGCCAATGCAGCCGGCGTGCCAAACCCAGCCGCGCCCTCGATAAATCCCGCAAACACATAGCCTACGATAATCGCCTGAATCCTCGCGTCTTTGGTAATGTTTGAAAAAATTTTATTGATGGCTGTCATGGCCCCTGACTGCTTTAACACATTCATCAACAGGATTGCTCCAAATATGATACACAGTGTCTCGAATGCACTTAAGAATCCCGCGATAGTGCGTGCCCCGATTTCCAGCGCCCCCATCTTCCAAACAATTCCCGACACCCCGCAGGCGGCCAGCCACGCAACCGGCAGGGCACGTTTTGCAGGCCAGTTCAGTCCGACCATAAATACAATCGTCAGCAAAATAGGCACTGCTGCAATAATAGCATACATTTTCCCCATCACTCTCCATTCTACATATTTTTAAGTAGTTTCCGACACTTGTTCTATGACTTCATCCTAACAGGTGCGGCCGGAGATTTCGCCTTACGGAATTTATGCAGTGTTAAAAATATGGGCAGTTTCATATTCTTGCCAAAAGGAAGTGCACAAAACTTGTACACTTTCCATATTTTGCACAAGTTTTTTTGCGTTTTCCATGTTGTTAATCTATTTTTCCTATCATATAATTACTTTGTAAACATTGGATATCTTTCGTCTGTTTTCGACAACACATTTGTACATAAGTCACAAACTCCAATTGTTTGCCCATATTGTACCAGTCAACCAACTGGAAAGGAGTGCTGTTCATGGCAAATAATTTAATCACCAAAGAAGCTCTGGCAGGTGCATTGAAATCTCTCTTGAAAGAAATGCCACTTTCAAAGATTTCAGTAAAATGTATTACGACCTACTGCAACATCAGCAGAAATACGTTTTATTATCATTTTAAGGACAAGTATGAACTGATAAACTGGATTTTCTATTCCGACATGCTGCAGAACGTTAATTCTTTCAACGATCCAAACAAGCTGACTGACAGTTTCGTAAATGTCTGCAAGTGTTTATATACCAACCGCAAATTCTATCTGGCCTGCTTCCAGTACGTGGGGCAGAACTCTCTCTATGAATACCTCTTTGATTTCTATTATGAGCTGTGGAAAATCAATATCGATGTACGTTATACAGAGAGCGGCTTTAAGCTCACTGAGGACGAGCTGAATGTGATGGCAAAATTGAAGTCTCATGCTCTGGTAGGTATTATTTCTGACTGGGTAAGAGATGGAATGCATGACAACTATATGAATTATTTTGAACAGATTCGGACTGTTCTTGATTTTGAGTCTTCCGGCTACGCAATTCTGTCGGACCAAAAGATGCTCCGGCCTGAACAGGAGGAGCCAGCTGACAACTCATTTAGAAAGAAGTGTACAAAAGCATGCTGAAAACCGCAGAAATGATTTATTCAAACCCAGATAGTGAACCTCAGGGCGGAAAAGAGAATAATCTGGTACCTTTTATCAATTATGGTACCCCTGCTCCAAAGCGATGCCTTGATATGTTATTGAACAAGTATTATGACAGGGCCTATCAGAGTGAAGTCGTCATGGTATCCCCTGAGAAAAAGCAGCTCCCCGTTCTCAAAAAGAGGCTTTCGGACGCTACGATTATGCTGATAACAGACGGCGGGCTTGTACCGAAAGGCAATCCGGACCGGATTCCTTCATCCAGCTCCGACCGTTTTGGCATCTATTCACTGCACGGCGCAGCGTCCCTCTCCCCTGACGAATATGAGATTAGTCATCAAGGCTATGACAATTCCTTTGTGGAGGCGGATCCGAACCGTCTTCTTCCGGTGGACGCACTGCGCGAACTGGAGAGGGAAGGTATCATTGGAAAGCTGTTTGATACTTTTTTGTCCACCACAGGCGTTATGACTTCCACAGAAAAGAGTATCCGGCTTGGTAAGGAAATCGCTTCCTACACGTCTGACCAGCCCGTAGACGCGGTACTCATCACTTCGGCCTGCGGCACCAGTACACGCTGCGGCTCCTACATCGGTCTGGCCATTGAGCAGAGCGGCATCCCGACCGTACAGATTACGAACCTTACTAAAATAGCTTCCGACACCGGACTTACAAAAGTCCTTCGTGGAAGCAATGTCTGCTATCCTTTCGGTGCCCCGGCACTGCCTGAAAAAAGTGAATACCTCTATCGAAAAGAACTGGCAGCCAAGGCCTGCCATCTGCTGGAAGAAAAATCTTGCCAATAATAACTCTCATAATTTTTGCACACTTTTCCCAAATGTACCAGTTTTAAACAAACCTTTTATTTGTGTGTTGTACCATGACCGCCGGGATTCTACAATGACAGTAGTAGAATTCCGGCATTACAATACCAATCAAATACTTTAACCTAGAAAGGGGAATAAATGTCATGAGTAAAAGACTGCAGATTGACTATGTCCGCGTAAAAAAAGTCCAATTTGGTGAAATCACGGGACTGAAAGACGGCGTGCTGACAATAAATAAAACGGAGTTGATCGATCTGGTGAAAAGTGAACTGTTCAGTGAGCTTGATATTAAACTTGCAGTTCCAGGAGAAAGCTGCCGTATTCTTGGTATCCACGATATCATGCAGCCGCGCTGTAAGGCAGATGCCCCGGAAACTTCCTATCCGGGTATCTGGGGAAAACTCGCTCCCATGGGCGAAGGACGCACCGTCGCATTGAAGGGTGTCGTTATCTCAGATATTTACTACGCGAAATGTAATATTAAGTACTATATGGATATGGGCGGCCCCTGTGCCAAATATACCCATTTTTCCAAACATTATCACATCATTCTGGACGCAAAACCAGCGGACGGAATCAGTGACGCCAGCTATGCCGAAGCCTTAAAGTATGCTTCTCTTACACTCAATGTATATCTCGCAAAGCTGGCAGTCAAATTGACTCCGGACGAAACCGAAACTTTCGAACTGGGTCCGGTAGGCCCGGGACCAGATGGGAAACCTCTGCCTAAGGTTGCCTATCTGGTAACACATATGGCCTCCCACGACACCTGGAACTTCCTCGTATACGGGCAGAGCGCCATCGGCTTTCTGCCCACAATCCTCCAGCCCACCGAGATTTTGGACGGGGCTATGGTCTGGAGATACTGGGAGCCGAACTACTACCTCCAGAATGAAGTCTATATCAAGGAACTGATGAGCCGTCATGGCAAGGATATTGAATTCGTCGGTATGGTGATGGCGAACAATGTCATGAAAATTGACGGAAAAGATACCATGGGCATGATGGCTGCCACGCTCTGTAAAGAGACACTGAAAGCAGACTGCGTAATCGTCAATAAATCCGGCATGGGCCATTGTCAGCTTGACTCTGCGCTTGCCTTTAACTGGGCACAGAAAATGGGAATGCCCTGCGTCATGAACCTGTCGGCCGTGTCGAACGATAAGCCGGGGGATATGCTTGTCATCTCGGATTCTAAGATAGACGCCGTCATCAACAGCGGGCGCAACTATGACCTGCACCATCCAAAAGTAGACCGGGTCATCGGAAGGGACTCCAATGTTCCGAGTTTGATGGGGTATGACGTGGATGGGCCATTTACTCACACCACAAACTTTGCCTATCAGGGAATCTGGTCGCAGCTTGGAGACTGTTATGTTACGACAGACGCAGACTTGCCGGACGCTCCGGACTTTGCGCAGAAGGAGGGTTAATTATGTCAGACAAAATCAGGGTAGTTCATTATATTAATCAATTTTACGGCGGCTATGGCGGAGAAGACACGGCAAGTATGGGAATTGTCGTAAAGGAAGAGCCTGTGGGCCCGGGGCTTCTGCTCAAAGGCCTGCTTGGCGATAAGTATGAAATCGTCGCCACGATTATCTGCGGCGACAATCACATCGCAGAAAATATCGAAGAAGTCTGCGAAGAATTCGTGAATCTCGTAAGAAAGTATGAGGCGCAGCTTTTTATAGCCGGACCGGGCTTTAACGCAGGCCGCTACGGCATGGGCTGCGGTGCGGCCACTGCTGCGGTGACAGAAAAACTCAAGATTCCGGCGGTCACAGCACTTTACTCTGAGAACCCCGGAACCGATCTGTACAAAGACCGCGCCTATATTCTAAAGACAGAAAACAATGCCGCTAAAATGAAGGAGGCAATGAAGCAGGTGGCTGCATTTGCTGTCCGCCTTGCAGAAAATGACTTTATCGGCGACGGGCGAAAAGAAGGTTATCACGGCTGCGGTCCCGCTATCGAGATAGACTATGGCACCCCCGCTTCCAAGCGTGGCCTTAATATGCTTTTGGATAAATATTACCACCGCAACTTCCACACAGAAGTCGTGATGCCAAACCACGAGGATATCCCGGTTCCCGTACTCAGCAAACCTTTGCATGACGTCAGGCTGGCCCTCGTCACGGACGGCGGATTGGTTCCCAAGGGCAATCCCGACAACATGGTTCCCACCAATTCTAAATACTACAAAAGCTATTCCTTCGGCGACACTGAGAAATTGGACGCCGCCTCTTATGAGGTCAGCCATCAAGGCTATAACAATGCTTTCGTATTAGAAGACCCCAACCGCCTTGTCCCGGTGGATGCTGCTGTATCACTTAAAAAGGAAGGCAAAATCGGAGATGTACTGACCACATATTATACCACCGCCGGAGTCATGACTCCTATGGAGATGGGTAAAAAATTCGGGGAAGAGATCTCCAAAGAACTGCTGGACAATCAGGTAGATGCCGTAATCCTCACCTCCACATGAGGTACCAGCTCTCGCTGCGGTGCAGTGATGACAAAAGAAATCGAGCGTGCAGGAATTCCAATTGTCCATGTCACAAATCTCACAAAAATCTCTGAGGGAATTGGTACCCACCGCATTCTTCGGGGCAACAGCGTGCTACATGTATTCGGCAATCCTTCGCTTCCGAAAACACAAGAAGCCGCTTACCGGAAGAAGCTGGTAGAAGAAGCCTTAGAAATGCTGGAGGAGACACCTCCGGACGGACAATACAGCTTGATTCACGAATAATCAAGATTTTTATACCAGCAAGGGGCAGCGAAAGCTGCTCCTTTTATTCAATCTGTAAAACATATTTGAAAGAATCACTACTCAAATCAGGCACCAGATGATAGAATAACAATAAGAACACAGAAGATGAGGAACTGCTATGTATGATTTTATAGTGAACCCCCTCTCCCGCTCTGGTCAAGGACATTCTATCTGGAAGACAGTGGAGACGGAATTAAAAAAAGAGAATATAACATACGAAGTGCACTTTACAGCGCACCGCCGCCATGCTACTTCCATAGCCGAGGAAATCACCAAAGATGGTAAAGAGCACACTCTTATCGTGCTCGGCGGGGACGGGACAATCAACGAGGTTATTAACGGAATCAAATATTTAGATAAGTGTACTCTGGGATATGTTCCGACCGGTTCAAGCAACGACTTTTCAAGGGGACTGGGACTTCCATGCGATATCAAAAAAGCAGTCACTTCCGTCCTCCACTCCGGGCATTCTAAACTGATAGATATCGGTACGATACGATACAGAAATAAAAAACGCAGGTTTGCCGTCAGCTCGGGCATCGGGTATGACGCTGCTATCTGCCATACGGTATGCATCTCAAAATTAAAAGTGTTTCTAAATAAAATTAAGCTTGGCAAGCTTGCCTATGTGGGAGTATCGCTGGACAGACTATATCACTGCCGCCCTGCCGGTATGACCGTTCGGCTGGATTCGGGCCAAGAGTTTCATTATAAGAGGGCCTATTTCGCGGCGGCTATGAACCTCCCCTACGAAGGGGGCGGGTGTAAGTTCTGCCCCGGTGCATTCTGTGACGACGGTCTGCTCGATCTCATTGTCATCGCCGATGTTCCCAAGTACCGTGCTCTTGCAATTCTTCCGGTTGTTTTTTCTGGCGGGCATACGCATATGAAAGGGGTACATATCGTAAAATGCCGGGAAGCCCAGATTGTCTCAGACAATCCTCTTCCCATACATACGGACGGGGAGCCGGTCTTTTTGCAGCGGAAGCTCACTATGGCATTGGAGCCGGAGCGTCTGAAAATAATAATACCTTAGGAGTTCACTTATGCACTGGTACGTTATAATTGGAATTGTCATATTTTTTATTATTTTCTATATCATCTTGCTTATGCCTAATTTTTCTCACAGAGAGGCCATGAAGCCCTTTCTTGGGTTGGCATTTGCCCATCGTGGACTGCACGATGCCCGGAAGCTGATACCAGAAAATTCAATGTATGCATTTAAAGAGGCCGTTAGGCATAAACTTGCTATAGAGCTAGATATTCATCTCACCCGGGACAATCAGGTGGTCGTATTTCATGACGAGCTCTTGGAGCGCGTCTGCGGCGTGCCCGGGACAGTAGAAGATTCCACCTACGAAGAACTAAGAATGCTTCACCTCCTCAACACAGATGAACATATCCCCCTCTTCAAGGAAGTGCTTGATTATATAGATGGACGCGTCCCCTTACTGATAGAGCTGAAGCTTCCAACGCAGGATATGAGGCTTTGTTCTTACGCGATGGAACTTCTCTCGCAATATGAAGGGGCATATCTGGTACAGTCATTCAACAGTCTGGGCATGCGTTGGTTTAAACAGAATGCATCTGATATACTGCGCGGCCAGTTGTCTTCTGCCCTGACAAAATCAAACAAAGAGAATCCCTACATCGTACGTTTCTGCGTGCAGCACCTTTTGACTAATATTCTCTGCCGTCCTGATTTTATATCTTATAAACTGGCCGATGCCGGAAATCCCTCTCTGAGGCTCATCCACAGAGTATTCAAGACCCCGGCTGCCGTCTGGACACTGCGCACGGAGAAGGCCTGCCGGAAGGCTGTAGAGAATTATGATATGTATATTTTTGAGCACGAAGAAAATGTAAAATGTTTCGAAAATGTTTTGAAAAATAAACAAAATAATTTATGAAGGTTCTATGAAGTTAGTTGTACCCACCTCCGATTAGTGATATAATCTTAGCGAAGCAATCCAAGTATAAAATAGACCGTCTGGAATTTTCAAGTCGTCAGAAGGGACTGGTATCCGTTGAAAAAAATTAATGTCAACTTTAAACATTTATTTTATAAATACAGACATGCATGGGTATTTTTATACGCACTCATCTACATGCCATGGTTCTGCTGGCTGGAAAAGACAGTGACTACAAATTATTACGTCATCCATTCCGTATTTGATGATTATATTCCCTTCTGTGAATATTTCATCGTACCATACCTGCTCTGGTTCCCCTATATCGCCGTTGTTTTGCTGTATTTCTTCTTCACCGACAAAAAGGGATTCTACAGAGCCACCAAGCTGCTGTTTACCGGAATGACTATTTTCCTCATTATATCTACGGTCTTCCCAAATGGGTTGAACTTAAGGCCTGTCACTTTTGAAGGCGATAATATATTTATATCTATGGTAAGAGTCTTGTACAAGACGGACACACCGACGAATGTACTTCCGAGCCTTCATGTTTATAACTCTATCGGCGTCTCCATCGCAATTGCCAGCAGCCAAAAACTGCGGCAGTATAAGTGGGTACAGTACAGCTCTTTGTCGCTTACTACTTTGATTGTACTGTCCACTATGTTCTTAAAGCAGCATTCTATTATAGATGTGGTGGCAGCATTTGTAATGGCCTATCTGTTATACCGGCTCGTGTATGAACCTGAGACAGAAAAGTCTCCTAAACTAGCCCGGCAGACAATATAAACCAATCTAAACACCAAAAAGGACCGTGTTCTTGCAGGAACACGGCCTTTATTTCTATTATGATAACAGGAAAAGGAGTTGAGAAAATGAGTGGCAAAAAACAAAAGTGTCTCACCACGGCGTTATTTACCGTATATGTTCTTGCAATCATATGGATAATTCTATTCAAGATGCAGTTGATCCCCGTTGTAACCCAGCGAAGCCTGAATCTGATTCCCTTCGGCGAATCGGTCATCGTCAACGGAAAGTTGGATATAAGTGAAATTATCTATAACCTTCTCATTTTTGTGCCCTTTGGGATTTACATGGGTATGTTGAAGCCTGACTGGTCTTTTTTTAAAAAGGCTGCTCCTATTTTTCTAACCAGTCTCGCCTTTGAAACCCTGCAGTTTATCTTTGCGATAGGAGCCACAGACATAACCGACCTGATCGGCAATACATTGGGCGGTATCATCGGTATCGGTCTTTACTTTGTGTTTGCCAGACTTTTCAAGGGTAAGTCCCTTCAAATCATGAATATACTGGCCTTGATAGGAACTGTGTTCATGGTTGGCTTGATTGGGCTTTTAATCATAGCAAACCTGTAGCGCGTCTGACCTTAATTCCTGTACTTTTCCTGCCCCAGCCTGATGTCCACATATCTAGTGTACGCTTCAAAGGCTGCTGGCATGGAATATGTCTTCTGAATCTCCTCAGGATGCGCGAATATCATCTCTTCCGTACAGTGCTTCTCCAACTCATCTACCCGGAGGGCATAGCCGTTCATATGCCATTCCACATGGCTGAAAATATGCTTTGCCTCCCCCAGCTCACGCACTCTCAGCGGTGTCAGTCCGATGGACTTGCTGAAGCTTACAACTTCCTCCATGGAGCGCTTTCCCTCCAGATTCGGAAATTCATACATCCCCGCCAGAAGCCCTTTATTGGGGCGTTTTTTTATGGCCACCGTCTCCCCGTCTTGAAATATCAAGATGGTCTTCTCCTCGACACGGCGCTCTTTGGCTTTTTTCTTGACCGGCAGACGATTCTGGATTCCAAGCTCCTTCGCCCTGCAGAAGCCTGACAGCGGGCAGATATCACACTTTGGTTCTCCGTTGGGCACGCAGACGATAGCTCCCAGCTCAATCAAACCTTGATTAAAATCAGAAGGACATTCCTTCGGTATCACCTGCTCTAAGGCATTTTCTATCTTCCCCCTCACAGACACCTTCATAATGTCCTCTTCGCTTGCCAGCAGTCTGGAAACTACCCGCAGGACATTCCCGTCCACCGCAGGCTTGGGAATGCCAAAAGCAAAAGAACTAATCGCCCCTGCCGTATAGCTGCCGATTCCGGACAAAGAGCGGATTTCTTCATAAGTGCCCGGGAATTCCCCTTCGTAGTCTACCATAATCTGCTGCGCCGCCTTCTGCATATTGCGCACTCTGTTGTAGTATCCAAGCCCTTCCCAGAGCTTAAGCAGAAGGTCTTCCTCGGCTCCCGCAAGATCCTGCACAGTGGGAAGCGCCTCCATAAATCGTTGGTAAAATGGCTTTACCGCCTCCACCCTAGTCTGCTGCAGCATGATTTCCGAAACCCACACACGGTAGGCGCTGACGTGCTTCCGCCAAGGCAGATCGCGTTTGTTCTCACGGAACCATGGGACAAGCGCTTCCGCAGCTTCATACAGCTCAGGATTTTGAAGCACAACCGGCACTTCCTCCTTGATTTCAATGGAGTCGGCCCCCACCTTGCAGTCATAGGCAAGAACCTTCACCCCCAGATTCGCTGCCGCCACAAGAGCGTCCGCAAAAGCGGCGTGGGTTCTGCGGTTCGGCGTAAAATAGCGGACCCCTTCCATCTGTATCACAAAGAAAACATAGGCTTCATATCCTTCCTCCACAGCTTTTCCAAGCTCCTCCAGATGCTTGACCGCCCGTTCGCTGGGCGCGTCGGGAAAGCGTACCGCTCCCTCCTCCTCCAGCGTTACCCCCTTGACTTCAATGAATGCTCTCCGCTCTCCGCCGTATTCCACATACAAATCAAAACGTGAATTACCATAGGTCGTCTCCGGACGTAGCAGGGTCACCTCCGGAAACCACTTCCCTTCCTCTATCCATTCTTTCACGACCTGATTGGTGACCTGCGAGTCCATATTGACCATCCGGTCTCCTTTTTCCACTCCGATTAAATCCCACTTTGTCTTTCTGTCGGGATTGTCTGATTCCTGTAAATACAAAACCGCACCCGGCACCAATAATTCGGCGCAGCGTCCGGTATTTTTTACATGGACTATTTCTTCTTTTCCATCTATTTCCACATGGGCTATAAAACGATTAGGGCGTTTTATAAAACGCCCCTTTCTGATTCTTTCATATTTCATTGTTTTGCTATCACGAGCGGTATCTGCTCATGCTCTGCCTTTCTTACATACTCTTTATCTATCTCGGAATCCGTGATAATCTTGTGCACTTGATTGACCGGACAGATGACAGACACGTATCCGCCGCCGAACTTACTGGAATCGGCCAGCACATACACTTCCTGCGCCGACTTCAAAATGGCCCGCTTCACCTGCATCTGGGGCGTGGCAATGGACGTCAGTCCCACATCAAAGTTAATGCTGTGAATACCTATAAATCCCTTGTCCACATGGAACTGCTCCATATTCTGCAGGGCTGCCTCACCCATGGTGGCCGCCAAATGGCCTCCCACATGCCCGCCTATCATGTAAAGCTCCACATGTCTCGCGTCTGCCAATTCATTGCCGACCAAAAGAGAATTGGTGACGACTGCCAGACGCTTCTCCGGATGATGCTTGATATGAAGCGCCAGATAAAAACTGCTGGATGCATCATCTATAATGATAGTGTCCCTATCTTCTATATATTCATACGCACAGGCCGCGATCTGCTTCTTCCTGTCTGTATGGCGGTAAATCGTCTCCGCTGAATATTTGCGCTCCACTCCTTTATCTAAGCGGATAGCACCGCCGTGAGTCCTCCTCAGCAGCCCTTCCTTATCCATATTCTTGATGTCACTTCTTATGGTGACCTCGGAACAATTCAGCCTCGCGCTTAAGTCCGCCACTCTCACTCTGCCGTTCTCCTCAAGCTCCTGCAATATTGCCAGTCGTCTTTCCTGCATCATCACGTTATTATACTCCTTAAATTTATCTTACTTTTACACAGCCGGGAACGGTATGCTCTACCGCCAGCTTCATAATAGGAACAAATCTGTCCTTAAAATCCATTTTCGGAATAATAAGCGCCCGGTCTGCCTCATAATAAAAACCGATGGTCTTCGGAGTCGCTACCACCTTCTTCATCTGTCCCCAAGAATACGAAAGTTCTTTTCCGTCATGCAGGGACGTGATTCCCTCTTCGTCAAAGGTATATTCCGTCTCTCCTTTAAATTCTGGATTGAGCTGTACCTGCTTCTTCGCGCGCAGCTTCAGCTGTACGGGTGTAAAGCAAAGAAACGCTGCCGATGCCAGCAAGTAGAACACAAGAGAAACTGCCGGTGATTTTCCCGTCACCACCAATATAATTCCCATAAACCCTACCGCCAATCCCAGAACATTGGTGAGAAATCCAGCGAACTTTGAATAGGTGTGATACAATGTGAAGTCATATAAAGCTTCCGCAGTCATGTGGGCTATAATCTTTTCTTCCATAAATGTCCTCCTGTTCAAGCATAGAGTTCACAACAAAGTCCCCGACTATGATTATAACATATGCGGGGACTTTCTGCCATTCTTCTATGTACTTTTCATATGAATTATTCTGCTTTGGCAGCTACTTTATCATGTGCCCAGCCTTCCGGACTGTAGATACCTTTTTGTTTCTTCTGCATATATTTGTCAAATGCAGCCGTGATAAACGGGCAAAGGAACAATGTAATAATAGATGCCGTAGCGCACTGTGCGGTAGCCATACTTGTATACTGCGCCATGGACGGATCCGCCTCAGCTACAGCAGCCGGTGTCATAGCAGAGTTGAGAGCCGTTGTTCCGACAGCCGCGCCCATCGCGTTTCTCTCTTTCTTCGGAAGAAGAATGTTGATGATGAAGAAGAAGATAACTGCCGTCGCCGCTGAGATAAGACCTAGCACGATACCGGATGCCCCTGCTTTTACGATTGTAGAAATATCTGTCTTCGCACCGATTGAGATAGTCATAAAGAACGTAACAATCGGCTGTGCACTCTTACAAGCGTCACGGAAGCCCTTGTCAAGATTTCCCCAGATAAAGCCGATTAGCAAAGGAATAATCGTTGCAATCAGGGACTTGAACGGAATAGACGCAAGCCCTGTCGCGCCAAGTGCGACCAAGGTAAAGAACGGCCCGTCATTTAAGGACAGAATGGAAATCGCTCCTGTATCGGTGGCATTACCAAACTGTGATGACAGTGAGATATAAAGGGAACCATTGGAGTTCGTGATGGCTGCTATCATTACGAACGGTGTGATTCCAAGGAATCCGTCGGGTCCGCAGATTTTGCCTACCAGCAGT
This sequence comes from Bariatricus massiliensis, assembly GCF_900086725.1. Classification (GTDB taxonomy): domain Bacteria; phylum Bacillota; class Clostridia; order Lachnospirales; family Lachnospiraceae; genus Allocoprococcus; species Allocoprococcus massiliensis. The sequence goes on from NZ_LT574837.1 coordinate 121,577, forward strand.
CCCAAGATAACGCCCAGCAAAAACTTGGAGCCAGTCATTACCACACCTTTATAGAGTGGCATGCCGACTTGCTTGATATTAATCATAGAACCGCAAACGATGAGGAAGAATCCCATCATACAAGAGTTTCCTTCATAAAATAATGCAGTTACATATCCGCCGATTTGAAATGCCTGTGGTGCAAATGTAGCGATGATTACGGCGATAACGAGCGGTATAATGACCAAACCGCCGGGTAAGTTTTTCATCTTATTCAAGATGTCAAAATCTTTTTGCTCTTTCTGAACCTTTACTTCTTTTTCTCCCATTTTCTCTCCTCCTTGAGACTTATTTTCTGGCTGCTTCTCTGAATAACCTTGTCACGATATCACAGGCTGTATTGTCGTTCCCCGTGAGGCCGCCTTTCCCTACTACCGGCAGACCGTCATAGGGGCTTCCTACCAGCCGTCCCACGTCCGTCTGCGGTATCACATAGTCCATCACTTCAATGCACTCTACGCCCAGCTGGTAGCACACGTTCACCATCGTGTCCCCTCCCGTCGTGTAGAGCCCCGCGATCCGCTCTCTTCCTACAATTTCCAGCACTTGGGCGATGATCATGCCCAGACCTGCATTGATCCGGTCCGCGCTCATGCCCCCTGCATAGTGGCGCTTCGCGTCCTCCTCATCCAGATTCAGCAGCTCCCCGTGGAGCGCCGTCTCGAACAGGATGGCGCGGGGCTGCTCCCCTGACTTCAGGAGCTCCACCGCCTTATGTACCGCGCGGTATACTTCATCCAGCGCCTCGTCCCCGCCCTCGATCAGCGGCAGCGGCTCTACGCTGATGCGCACATGCCTTGCGTCCTCGCACAGGATGCCCATCTGCTTCTTTGTCACCGGGGTGGCGCTCCCCGCCGCGATCAGCACGGTCTTTCCCGCCTCTTCTGCCTCGGGCGGCAGGTTCGGCTCCTCCTCCTGGATCAGATCCCGGTAATAGGCCATCTTTGCGGTAAAGGGGCCCGGGTCCACGGTCACCACATTCCAGTTCAGGGAGATGCAGGCCTGTGCGATGTTCTCCACATCCTCCAGCGTGATGCCGTCCACCACGATGACCTCACAGCCTGCCCCACGCTGCTCTTTCAGCGCTTCCCGGATGGCCTCATCCCCTGCCAGCACCTTATCCAAGGTCACCAGCCCTACCTTCCTTCTCGTCTGCCCGGACAGCAGGCGGGGGATATAGTTCTCCTTCACCGGGGTGCGCACGTCCTTCGCCACCGGCGTGTTGATCAGCGCCACGCCGTCTATCACGGAATAGCCCCCGACCAGTATCCGCCGGGACTGGGGCATGGCCGGCACTACCACCGCCACGGTCCCCTCCGGCAGCTGGTCCAGCATGGCGTCTATCTCCACGCCCACACCGCCCCGCAGGGTCGTGTCGATCCGCTTCTGGAAATACTTCACGCCCATCTCTTTCAGGGCGTCCGTGGCAGCCTTCACCTTCCCATAGGCCTCATTGGCCGGGAGGGCCCGACTGTTGCTGCTGATGAGGATGGCGTCCAGCTCCTCCACCCCTTCGCCCTTCTGGGCTGCTTCTACATTAAAAAATACTGCGGTCCTTGCCTTGCTCCGGGCGAGCAGCACCCCTGTGGTGGTCGCTCCGGTCAGGTCATCTGCTACGGAACCAATCAATGGCATAGCCCTACCTCCTCTACTCTACCTTGCTCTCATGCTGCTTCGCCGCGTACTCTGCCACCACCTTTGTGGACTCGATCAGGCTCACGCAGCCCGCGATGCCCTTGCCCGCGATATCGAAGGCAGTCCCGTGGTCCACGGAGCTGCGGATGAAGGGCAGGCCGAAGGTCAGGGTCACGGACTTCTCAAAGTCCAGTGTCTTGCAGGCGATATGCCCCTGATCGTGGTACAGGGAAAGGATGGCGTCGTACTTCCCTGATTTCCCGATATGGAACACGGAATCCGCCGGGCACGGCCCTACGGCGTTGATCCCCATCTCCTGCGCCGCCTTCACGGCCGGCTCCAGTTCGGTAATCTCCTCCGTCCCGAACAGCCCGTTGTCCCCGTTGTGGGGGTTCAGCCCGGCCACGGCGATATACGGATTCTCAATCCCCACCTTGCGCAGCTCCTTGTCGATGTTGATGACATTCTCGAGCACCACATCCTTGGTGGCATAGTGGCAGGCGTCCACCAGCGACATATGGCGGCTCACGAAGAAGACCCCCAGCTTGTGGCAGGAGAACATGGTCAGTGCGTAGGGGGAGTTGGTCTGGTGCTGGTAGATCTCCGTATGCCCCGGCTCCTTGATGCCCACCAGCTTGATGGCCCCCTTGTGGATAGGCGCGGTGGATACCGCGTCCACTTTCCCTGCCATGCCAAGCTCGATGGACTTCATGATCCAGTCGATGGCCATCCGGCCGGCCAGCTCCTGCACCTGTCCCCACTGGATAGAATCCGTGTCGTATTCTCCGGTCTCCAGCACGTCCACGGTCCCGAACTCATACTTGGCCTCCGCCGGGTCTTGGATCTTGTTGTACTTCAGCTCTTTGCCGAGTACCTTGGCCGCCCGCTCCATGATGGCAATGCTCCCGATGACGAAGGGACGGCAGCATTCATGGATCTCCTGAGCCAGCATGGTGCCGACCACAATCTCCGGCCCGATGCCGGCCGGGTCCCCCATGGTGATAGCTGTGACTGGTTTGAATCTCATTTCGCTCATTTACGTTCTTCCTTTCATTTATTTTCGTTTATAGTTGCGTTTTACTTCTGTTCGTAATTTAATTTTATCTCCTATTTATCGTTTCCGCAACTGTTTTTTGTAATTTTGTTAGTATACCCATTTTTCGCTCCTCATTTTTATGCATTTTAAATAAATATTCTCCAAGTATTTTTCGTTTTCTTTCGTTTTTTCGTTTGTTAAAAATATTGTATTTCTTTTCCTATCGTAGTATAATTTCATTGGATACAATCCAATCCCTAAGACAAGGATTCATTAAAGGAGGAGACTATGCAGAAAAAACTTTACTTTGGCAGCAATCTGAAAATGTATAAGACCATCGAAGAGACCGTGGCTTATTTGCAGAAACTGGTGGAAAACACAAAGGATATAAGCCGGGACGAAATTGAACTTTTTATTATTCCGTCTTATACTACGCTGGAGAGCGCCACAAAGAATGTAGACAGAAATTATGTAATGCTCGGCGCACAGAATATGTGTTGGGAAGATCAGGGACAATTCACAGGGGAAATCTCTCCTCTTATGTTAAAAGAGCTGGGGCTTGATTTAGTGATGATCGGCCACTCCGAGAGACGCCATGTCTTCGGAGAAACGGACGCGGAGGAAAATAAAAAGGTAAAAGCCGCCTTGAACCATGGCTTCACAACTCTTTTGTGCATCGGCGAGACAGCCGAAGAAAAAGAATTCGGCATCAGCCCCGAAGTACTGCGCACACAATTGAAGGTAGGATTCTATGGTGTATCCGCCGATAATATAGGCAAAATCTGGGTGGCCTATGAACCGGTGTGGTCCATCGGAGTAAACGGCACACCGGCCAGCGCGGATTATGCCGAAGAGATGCACAAAGTAATCAAAGAATGCCTTCAGGAGATTTTCGGTGAAGCGTCTGCTGAAATTCCAGTGCTTTACGGCGGAAGCGTAAATCCGGGCAATGCCAATGAACTGATTGTACAGCCGTCCATAGACGGGTTGTTCACAGGCCGTGCCGCTTGGGATGCTGACAAATTTGACAAATTGATTCGCGACGCTAAAAAGACCAGAGAGTCTATGGCCTAAAAGCAAAAGAAGGGAGAGAATCCTACCGCAGCACGCTTCCTGCATTGGCGCTGTGCATAGAATTCTTTCCCTTTATTTGGTGCCGTTCAATTGTTCAAATATATCTCTGTAATCTTCTTTAAAGATACTTCCCTTGCGGAAAATAAACATAATGTTATGAGAATAATTCCAATCGGACAAGGCAATCCGGCGGAGCTTATGCCTCTTTATCTCTTCCGCCACCGCAGCCTCATACAAGAACGTTATCCCGCATCCTTCAATGGCGAGCATCTTTATCACAGAAATATTCCCTATTTCTAGAACATTTTTGAAATCTTGGATACAAAGGCTTTGTTCCGCCAATATTTTTTCCAACACTTCCCTTGTCCCGGAACCTTCCTCGCGCACTATGAGCGTCTCGTCAAGCAGCTCCCTCATATCAGCGCCTCGATATCGTTCCGCCTTCTCGCCGATACATACCGGAAGATAATTCTCACTGCTAAAATGAATCGATTCATAATCTTCTTTCGGGAAATACCCTTCTACTACGGCAAAATCTAATTCCCCGGAGTCTATCTTCTCTCTGAGCTCTTTGGTATTTCCCACATGCATGGATATCTTACTTTCCGGATGCAGCCTGTGGAATTCTACCAGCCTCTGGGGCAGAATATACTCGGCCACGGTAAGTGTGGCCCCAAAAAGATATTCTTTTTTCTTTTCTCCGGTTCTTTTCATTTTATTCTTGAGATGTATCTCATCATGTTTAATACTGAGCGCCGCGCTTTTCAACATCTTGCCCGCCTCTGTAAGCTGGACTCTCCTTCCGTTCAATGAAAAAAGCTGTACTTGGTATTCATTTTCAAGATAGTGAATATGCTGGGATACAGCCGGCTGTGTAAGTCCCAGCTTTTGTGCCGCTTTGGTAAAGTTCATATATTCACATACCGCCAGAAATGTCTCCATCCTAAAATCCTGCATACTCTTACCCCCTTTTTCATTATTATAATATATTTTTATCATTAAATAAATATATATAATTTCTCTTGATTATATTTTTATGATATTGTATACAAGAAAGTGTGCCTCTATGGCATAATCGATAGTGTTTACAAATGATTTATAAAGATGAGAAAGAGGGATTATTATGAACTTTATTAAGAAAAATTGGAAAGGCATGCTCCTATGCCTTATCATCTCCGTACCATGCTGGCTGCTAGGCCAGAAATTTCCTATAATAGGCGGGCCGGTCTTCGCGATCATTGCCGGTATGGTCATCACATTGTTTTTGAAAGATAAAACCGCATTTCAAGACGGAATCACATTCACATCAAAAAAAGTGCTGCAGTACGCTGTCATTTTACTCGGATTTGGTCTGAACTTGTCTGTCATTTTAGAGACAGGAAGACAGTCCCTGCCGATTATCATCGCCACAATCTCCACCTCGCTGATTATTTCCTATGTCCTGCACCGTGCAATGCACATACCGGGTAAAATCTCTACTCTGGTGGGCGTAGGCTCTTCCATCTGTGGCGGCTCTGCCATTGCGGCCACCGCGCCGGTCATTGACGCCGACGATGAAGAGGTCGCTCAGGCTATCTCCGTTATCTTTTTCTTCAATGTTCTGGCCGCCTTATTATTCCCCGCCTTCGGGGCTCTGATTGGATTTTCCACAGGGAGCGGGGAGGCCTTCGGAATCTTTGCCGGAACTGCAGTAAATGATACTTCCTCCGTGACTGCGGCAGCTTCTACATGGGATTCGCTCTACCAGCTGGGCTCCGCCACACTGGACAAGGCAGTGACCGTCAAGCTGACACGTACATTGGCTATTATACCCATTACTTTAGTTTTGGCTTTTATCCGCACGAAAAACGCAAAAGCCGACGGACAAAAAGTAGATTTCAAAAAGATTTTCCCTTTCTTTATCCTCTACTTTATCCTCGCCTCCGTCATAACGACCGTTGCGATTGAAGCCGGTGTTTCCCCGGACTTTTTTGCCCCGATCAAGACACTGAGCAAGTTCTTCATTGTATTAGCCATGAGCGCCATCGGCCTGAATACCAATATCGTAAAATTGGTGAAGACCGGAGGAAAGCCAATCATCATGGGCTTGTGCTGCTGGATTGGCATCACCGGGGTAAGTCTCTTGATGCAGCGTCTGCTAGGTATCTGGTAACGCCCGCTTCTATATGCCATCAATCCAGGTCGTCGCACCGACTTTCTCCACCGCGCGGGCTCCACACCAATTTGCGTATTTTGCGCACTCCCGCAATTCTTTTCCACGAGAGAGGGCCAAAAGAAATCCTGCCACAAAGCTATCCCCAGCTCCGGTAGTATCCACACAGTTGACCCCCTTCTCGGCTGGAACCAGCGCTTCCTCGGTATTACTTTTTATGTAACACCCATCGGAACCACACTTGATAACAACGTGTTTGACTCCTGCTTCCAAAAAAGCCTGAGCTGACTGCCGTATCTCTGTTTCACCTGTCACCAGCGCGGCTTCCTCCGCATTCGGGAACAAATAATCTACATAAGCCAGCGCAGGGGCGATATCAGCAAGTGTCTCCCCATTCTTACGTTTTGTCATGTCCGCACACACAATCATCCCCTGCTCCTTTGCTTTAGAGAAAAGAGACACCAACTGTTCTGTCTTAATCTTCGGAAACACAAAGATACTGGCAAAACAGAGAATCTTTGCCTCTTTCGGAAACGGCATATGGATATCCGAGATTTGAAGTCTGCGCAGACTTCCTCTTGAGTTGGTGAGAAAGCTCCGCTCACCGTTTTTCTGTACAAGAACTACATTAATTCCAGTGGACAACCCACTTTTGAATTGCTCTCTTCCAATTATTACGCCCCGTTTTTCGCAGTAGTCCCGCAGCAATTCTCCTGCCATGTCATCTCCCACAACCGTCTCCAGCGAAACTTCAGCCCCAAGTCCCGCCAATACTACAGCTTCATTGAGCGCGTCTCCGCCCGGTGACATTTGAATATTGTCGGCCGGATACGAGCCACTTTGAAAGACTTCCCGCTCTACAGGCACTGCAAGAACATCCAAAATGGCCGCCCCTATAACAAGAATCCTCATATCCACTATCCCTCTTTTTCACTATCCAGAACTAATTCTTTCAAATGCCCAAACAGACTCTTCAACAAGTCATCTACGGCAGTCTTTGTCTCCGGGCGGAGGGACTCTGCCTTCTTCATCATTACGGAAACATAACGCAGCCCGCCTTCCTGAAGGCCGGTAAGCGTCTGCGCCCCGGTAGCCTCTAATACAGAAAAGAAATCACCAACGACTTCCGCCCTCATGTCCGGCTCTAAATTTTCAAGCCAATTATGTAATGTATCGTTAAAAATCTCCGTTCTCCTGTCAATTTTTTCCTTTTTCAAAAATCTAGCCCCAAGCACTTCCCACGACAGGCCGTCATGCTGGAGAATCCCTTTCTGAGAACTGCTGATTACTGTCGGTTCATCTCCATGTTCCAATATCATTCCAATAACAGACGCTTCAGGCACGAATCTTTGTATTTTAGGCAGAATACGCTGAAAGCCTGAAGTAGTCAAAAAGGTGCCCAAAAACCCCGGCCCGTCATTACAGTAGACGACCTCAATCCGTTCCTGCACATTCGGCTCACACATAGCCGCCGCATATACCGCCAGATTGCCGCCCTTAGAGTGTCCTCCTACCCACAGTTTCCTCATGCTGTTACCGGCCACCTCATTCAGATAATCAGCTGCCTTCCTCTGAGCTGGAACCACACCCGCACTGAGTTGAAAATCCTCTTTCCATCCCACAATCGTATCATCCGTCCCTCGGTATGCAATGTACGAAGTCCCATCATCCAGAACCACCTCCAAAGCCGCAAATTGGAATTGCTCATCAAAAGCCAGTTCATTCACATAATTCTGGATTTTGGCATTACAAAATCTAGGAGACCCAGCCATGGCCTCCATTACATACGGAGCCAGCCGTATAAAAGAGCGGTCCGCTTTCAAACACTCCGGAGAATACAAGTCAAAAAACAAATCTGACGCCTCCTTCACCGTCATTGCCCCCATCTGGGGAGCAGGCGCTATCCCATCTAAATTTACATAAGATAAATATGACAAAATCAGATTGTCAACCTCGCAAAATGGGGACTGAGATAATGTCAAATCCCCTCTCCATTGTAGATAATCCATTATATTCGGCATCGAACGTATTTCTCCTTCCACTATTCTTCTGCATTCACTGTAAGTCTTCTATAGGATGCTCATTTATCTAATGCCCCTCTCTTAAACAAGTCAAAGCTAGGGATATTATAAAGTGAGAGAGCGACCTTGTCAATGTTATTGTACTTTCTCCGGGTAAAATTCTTACGAGTTTTCTTGCCCAAACCCTGTCATGAAAATGGGGCTTCTCATGGACGGGCGATGCATTTACATGAATTCATCCAATCCCCCCTAATCTCTTTCCCTCGCGAAGCTTAATTCCACACACATCGCATATCTGCTCCAGCCTCGCTTCCACAATTACATTTGAAACTCTTACTTCTTTGGGCGCTCCAAATTGAAATGCTGTAAATGGTAAAGGTGCTTCCTTCTCATAACACCTTAATGTCTTCTCCATGTTTATGCTCGCTACTATTCCAAGCTTGTTACTAATCTTATTGTCAATTACTCTGTTCTCCCAATTTTTTTGTCATCACTATTGCAGGGGATTTCTTATTTCCCCATTCAAGCACAATAGTCTCTTGTGATATAAAACCTTGCTTTTCCCAAAATGGGATCACATTATTATTATAATCGTTTACAACGTCAATACGAATTTTGTCTTTCCCAATAGTTTTCATCTCTTTTTCAAACTGATTATACAGCTTTTTCCCGATACCCTGCCTTTGCAATTCTGCGTCTAACATTATGAGAGACAGATAAACTGTATCGTCTGCTTTATAATCAATAACACCTATCACTTGTTCTGTATCGTTGGAGACAATCACCGAGGACAAGAAATTCATCTTCTCCATTTCTGTTAACTCATTTTCTATAAACCTCTCGTCAACTTTAGCACTGCCTAAATGATTCTTTAAAAAGCTCGTATTTGAGTTATATATTTTTAAAATACTTACAATATCCTTTTTTTCTGCTTTTCTAAATGAATAATTACTCATTTCTTCTTCCTTCCGAAAACGCACTCTTTTCCGCTGTTTTTTCCCGTGGCACATCTCCGGCAAATTTTTCTGCCGAAACGACTTCGATTAATTTACTATGAATTCACTGATAATTTGCTTACGTCGGTATACTAATATACCCATAAATTGGGTCTTTTAATCATTTGTAATCTTTTAACGCCTACCATGCCCCCAATGCCCGAACAGAATTTCACAATCTATTATTCAATCGCCTTTTATCCTTCACTCTCATTATATATGAATTTACATCTTTTACAATTTTATTTTGTACTTTTTCTCAAAAAGAAAAACCGCAACCCCTTGAAAAAACAAAGGATTGCGGGCTTCTTTAATAATATTTGATTCTAAATCAATGATTACTCAATGATAGTAGCAACACGGCCTGAACCTACTGTACGTCCACCTTCACGGATAGCGAAACGGAGACCCTGCTCCATAGCTACCGGATGAATCAATTCGATAGACATCTCTACGTTGTCACCAGGCATGCACATTTCTACACCTTCAGGAAGGTTACATACACCTGTAACGTCTGTTGTTCTGAAGTAGAACTGCGGTCTGTAGTTGTTGAAGAACGGAGTATGACGTCCACCTTCATCTTTTGTCAGAACGTAAACCTGAGCTGTAAATTTGTGATGACATTTTACAGAACCTGGTTTAACAAGAACCTGACCTCTTTCGATCTCGTCTCTCTGAACACCACGAAGAAGAGCACCAATGTTATCACCAGCCTGAGCTTCGTCAAGAAGTTTACGGAACATTTCGATACCAGTTACAACAACTTTACGTGTTTCTTCTTTGATACCAACGATTTCAACTTCTTCAGATACATGAAGAACACCACGTTCTACTCTACCTGTAGCAACTGTACCACGTCCTGTGATAGAGAATACATCCTCTACAGGCATAAGGAACGGCTGGTCTGTAGCACGCTGTGGATCCGGAATATAAGAATCTACTGCTGCCATAAGTTCCATGATCTTGTCTCCCCATTCTCCTGAAGGATCTTCAAGAGCTTTCAGAGCAGAACCCTGAATAATCGGAGTGTCATCTCCCGGGAATTCGTACTCGTCAAGAAGTTCACGGATTTCCATCTCTACTAATTCAAGAAGTTCTTCATCGTCTACCATGTCACATTTGTTCATGAATACAACGATGTAAGGTACACCTACCTGACGAGAAAGCAGAATATGCTCTCTTGTCTGAGCCATAACACCATCAGTAGCAGCAACAACAAGGATAGCACCATCCATCTGAGCTGCACCTGTGATCATGTTCTTAACGTAGTCAGCATGTCCCGGGCAGTCTACGTGAGCGTAGTGACGGTTCTCTGTCTCATACTCAACGTGAGCTGTAGAGATTGTGATACCACGTTCTCTTTCTTCCGGAGCTTTATCGATGTTTTCAAAATCTACTGCAGCATTACCAGCAACTCTTTCAGAAAGAGTCTTTGTGATAGCAGCTGTCAGAGTAGTTTTACCATGGTCAACGTGACCGATTGTACCGATATTACAATGTGGTTTGTTTCTTTCAAATTTAGCTTTTGCCATTTTGAATATCCTCCTTAATATAGCACCCTTTTGGGCATTTTTTTATTTTCGATGTTTTTACTCGGCTAATTCTGATTATATTTCAAATACTACAGTTTTTCAAGCCTTTTTCACATTTTTTTACTGTCTTTACAAAAAATGACTAAGCACCCTTGTTAGACAATACTTTCTCTTGAACTGACTTCGGAACCGGCTCATATTTCTCAAAGAACATTGAGTAGTTTCCACGTCCCTGTGTCTTGGAACGTAAGTCTGTTGAGTAACCGAACATTTCAGAAAGCGGAACATATCCTCTAACTATCTTACCGCCACCCAAATCGTCCATACCTTCGATACGGCCACGTCTGGAGTTAATGTCACCGATAACATCCCCCATGTATTCCTCCGGCATTGTTACTTCTACTTTCATGATTGGCTCAAGAAGTACCGGTGAAGCCTTCTTCATAGCATCCTTGAACGCAAGAGAACCTGCGATGTGGAATGCCATTTCACTTGAATCGACTTCATGGTAAGACCCATCATATACGGTCGCGTGAATACCAACAACCGGGAATCCTCCCAGTGTACCGGCCTTCATAGCTTCCTCGATACCTTCTCCTACTGCCGGGATGTATTCCTTCGGAATCGCACCGCCGACAACGCTGGAATCAAATTTATAAAGTTCTTCACCATTGACATCCATTGGCTCGAACTTAACTTTACAATGTCCGTACTGTCCACGTCCACCGGACTGCTTAGCATATTTGCTGTCTACATCCACCGGTTTGGTGAAAGACTCTTTGTAAGCAACCTGAGGAGCGCCAACATTTGCCTCTACTTTGAATTCACGCAGAAGTCTGTCTACGATAATTTCAAGATGAAGTTCACCCATTCCGGCGATGATTGTCTGACCTGTCTCCTGATCAGTATGAGCACGGAATGTCGGGTCTTCTTCTGCAAGTTTTGCAAGAGATTCTCCAAGTTTTCCCTGAGAAGCCTTTGTCTTCGGCTCGATAGCAAGCTCGATAACCGGTTCTGGAAATTCCATGGACTCAAGAATTACCGGATGTCTCTCATCACAGATGGTATCACCTGTGGTAGTAAACTTAAATCCGATTGCAGCCGCAATATCTCCGGCATATACTTTGTCCAGCTCTGCTCTCTTGTTAGCATGCATCTGCAGGATACGGCCGACACGTTCTTTTTTGCCCTTTGTCGCGTTCAGTACGTAGGAACCTGAATTAACGGAACCTGAGTAAACACGGAAGTAAGCAAGTTTACCAACGAACGGGTCTGTCATAATCTTAAATGCCAGTGCTGAGAACGGTTCATCGTCAGATGAATGTCTTACTACTTCGTTGCCGTCAGCATCAACACCCTCGATAGCCGGGATGTCTGTCGGCGCCGGCATATATTCAACAACTGCGTCCAGAAGTTTCTGAACACCTTTGTTTCTGTAAGCTGTACCACAGCAAACCGGAACTGCTGTACATTCGCATGTCGCTTTTCTTAATACTGCTTTTAACTGATCGACAGACGGAACCTCATCCTCGAGGTACATCATCATCAGTTCGTCATCCAGCTCACAGATTTTTTCTACTAATTCTGTACGGTAAAGTTCTGCGTCGTCCTTCATTTCTTCCGGAATCTCTGTAACACTGATATCTTCACCTTTTTCATCATTATAGATATAGGCCTGCATCTCCATCAAGTCGATGATTCCCTTGAAATCGTCTTCTTTTCCAATCGGAAGCTGAAGACAGATTGCGTTCTTGCCTAATCTTGTCTTAATCTGTTCTACTGCATTGTAGAAATCTGCACCTAAAATGTCCATCTTGTTGATGAAAGCCATTCGCGGTACATTGTATGTGTCTGCCTGACGCCATACGTTTTCTGACTGAGGCTCAACACCACCCTTAGCACAGAATACACCTACGGCACCATCCAGTACACGAAGTGAACGTTCAACTTCTACGGTAAAGTCAACGTGTCCCGGAGTATCAATGATATTGATACGATGTTCGAGAGCACCTTTTTTAGGCTTTGTTTCTTCTTCCAAAGTCCAATGACATGTCGTAGCTGCTGAAGTAATTGTGATTCCTCTTTCCTGTTCCTGCTCCATCCAGTCCATGGTAGCAGTACCCTCATGAGTGTCACCAATCTTATAGTTAACACCGGTATAGTATAAGATACGTTCTGTCAGCGTAGTCTTACCAGCATCAATGTGAGCCATAATACCGATATTTCTGGTTCTCTCTAATGGATATTCTCTTCCAGCCAAGATTTTTTCCTCCTATAAATAGTTACACATATATGGTAGTTCTTCTAGCCTAGGCTTGAAAACACCTCGCCAAGTTACGAAGAACAAGCTTCGCACTAAACTCGTGAGGCACCTCGTTAAGTGCTCTAGCTTAGAATCTGTAGTGTGCAAACGCTTTGTTTGCTTCTGCCATCTTGTGCATATCTTCTTTCTTCTTTACTGATGCGCCAGTGTTGTTTGCCGCATCAAGAAGTTCATTTGCCAGTCTTTCTTCCATTGTCTTTTCGCCTCTTTTACGAGAGTACAATGTTAACCAGCGAAGAGCTAAAGCCTGTCTTCTTTCTGCTCTTACTTCAATCGGTACCTGATATGTTGCTCCACCGATACGTCTAGCCTTTACTTCCAGTACCGGCATGATGTTGTTCATTGCTTCTTCAAATACTTCGATTGCCGGCTTGTCAGCCTTCTCTGCAATTCTCTCAAATGCGCCATATACAATTTTCTGTGCTACACCTTTCTTACCATCAAGCATGATGTTGTTGATAAGTTTGGTAACAACCTTGTTATTGTATAATGGATCCGCTAATACGTCTCTTTTTTGAGTATGTCCTTTACGTGGCACGGTTCTTCCCTCCTTATACATGGTGGCAAAGCTTCTGCTTTGCGTGAATAATTCATCGGTACTCACATGTGTCTTTCTATGTGTCGCGGCTCACGGGGACTCCTCGGTACCGCCGTCTCCGGCGTTCTATCTGGATTCAACCCGCAACCAACTATAATCATAGTTCTGTTTGTGATACGATAGTTCATAGTGTAGTTCTTTGTCGCTTTGCTCCAAAGAACAAAGTTCGCACTAACCTCGCAGTGCGCTAATGCTTCCGCTCGCTAAGTGCTTACTTTTTAGCGTCTTTCGGTCTCTTTGCTCCGTATTTGGAACGAGCCTGACGTCTCTTTGCAACACCTGCTGTATCAAGAGTACCTCTTACGATATGGTATCTTGTACCCGGTAAGTCCTTAACCCTTCCTCCACGGATAAGAACAACGCTATGCTCCTGAAGGTTGTGGCCTTCTCCTGGAATGTAGCTTGTTACTTCGATTCCGTTAGAAAGACGAACTCTGGCGATTTTTCTAAGCGCTGAGTTAGGCTTTTTCGGTGTAGCTGTCTTAACTGCTGTACATACGCCACGTTTCTGCGGTGCAGATACATCAGTAGCTCTTTTTCTCAGAGAGTTGTATCCTTTCTGGAGAGCCGGAGCTGTTGATTTTTTAACAGCTGTTTCACGTCCTTTTCTTACTAACTGGTTGAATGTTGGCATTCCTTTCACCTCCTATGATATTGGTAATGGTTGCGTTTTAAACATCTTCTGTTTAAAATGCGCACAAAAATAACGATACATTTTTTGCACGCTAGGTTATTGTAGTATATCGCCATAGAAAAGTCAAGGGATTCCGGTAAATATTTTGCCGGAATCCCTTGATTTCTATACAAAACAGGTTATTTTATATATGATTCAAAAAAGGCATTCCGGTACATATTCCCGAAATACCTTTTTCACATTCTCTATTCAGCTACAGTGGAACCTTCCAGTACCTCGCCTTCCTCAACCTTGTTTACAAGTTCGACGATATTGGCAACCGACGTCTCATCTGGAATTGTTACATATAAAAGTTCACTGCCTGATGAATAGCACATCTGCTTATCACCGAAGCCTTCCGCCGAAACAGAATAGATATTCCACTTGGCATTGCTCCGCAATTGGGCTTTAATTAAAGATTGAATCTGCTCGGTAGTAAAATTGGTGTCAATTCCTGCACTCACACTATCTATAATCTCCGGGGCGGCCCGCAGCATGGCCGGTGACATCATCTTTTTAATGATAGCAGTGATAACCGCCTGCTGGTGTCTTCCTCTGTCATTATCTCCGTCCGGCAGATTATAACGTTCTCTACAAAATGCCAAAGCTTCCTCACCATTAAAGTGATTGAGTCCTAATTGCACATCCATTATGTGTTCTGAGTCCGCTGAAGTCGTGAACTCCTGATCTGATTCCACATCCAGCCCTCCAAGTGCATCTACAATATTAATCATGGATGTAAAGTTAACTCTTCCATAAAAATCAATATCAATATCATACAGCTCGCTCAATGTGGCCATTGATCTGTCAATACCATAAGTACCTGCATGCGTAAGCTTGTCTCGCTGGCCGCCCGATATATCAGGAATCGGTACATAGTAATCCCTCGGTGTACTTATCAATAATACCTGATGGATTTTAGGATTTACGACCGCAATAATATTTACATCACTCCGGCTGTTCTGCTCAATCTCACCATACACATCAATTCCACTTAAATAGACGGCAAATACATCATTCATACTTGCGTCGGTCACGTCATTATCAATTGACACGACAATTTTATGACTGTAAATCTGTCTTGTATCCTGTGAAAAAGTATCATATTTATCTTTTATTATACTTTCCTGAGACGCATTGAATATGATTGCATCGACTTTTCCATCATATAGAGCCTGCGCTTCTTCCAGCATACTGTCGTACTCCGTCGTCTGTATACTGGTTCCAATTTCTTTTTCAATCTCAGATATTGTTGATTTGACCTGATCGCCTCCGGTTGCATACTGAACCCCGAAATTATAATCAGACGCGTCTGTTATTTTGTTAGCCTTGTTATCCTTCAACACAACCGCGACCATAGCGTTTGTCTTCGTATTGGCTCCCGTGATTTTGCCAATGGCGTTATTCACTTTCCCGATATAAAAGGAGCCTGCTCCCAAAATCACACATATAAATATACAGAATACTTTCCCCGCAACGCCCTTGCCCTTTGCCCCTAACTGGGTCAACAGAGTGATTCCAAGAAGAATCACGAGCACACCGACGAGAACCAGCACATATGTCGACGGCAGCATATTAAAGAACAGCATATTGACAACAAGCACTGCTGATAGAATAAACTGTAGAATAGTCAGAATTATCCCCAGCGTCTTGCTGAATCCGTTCTTTCTTCTTCCTCTTCTTCTCTTGTTCTTCCGATTTCTATTGTCGTAAGAACCATTACTTCTTGACCTTTTCATATCATCTCTTTCAGGCCGTCTCGTCTTACCGGCACTGGTCTTCCGTCTTTTTTCAGACGGATTATAATAATCGTCATCATCGTAATATCTTGTCTGAGCACTTCTGTCGTCTTCACGTGTATAACGGTTCTTTCCTTTCGTGCGTCTGCTGACTTCACGGCTGTTATTCATGCTTCTCACATTTCTGGTTGAACTGCCATTTCCGGAGCCGGCCCTGTTCGCGGGCCTTCTTTTCTTTTGTTCCATACTCTCTCCACTTTCATTTATTACAAAAATATTACGGTCTTGTGACACTTAGTTTACAATTACATTCCTATATAATATCGTTTTTTTTATTCCTTGTCAACGTATTTTCCTGTATTTCCCTGATGCCAATTCTTAATACTATCTGAATATCAGACAATCCTTAATGTTAAAGCTCCAAAATTTCTGCTATTTCCCGCATTTGCTCCAACGCGATATCGACAAACTCGTCAAAATCTATCCCCGCGTCTTCTATTGCTTCCATATACATACGGTTTGCCCCCGCCGCAAACCGGGCCTCATTGAACCGTTTGATCACGGACTTATGTTTCACACTTGCTATTTTTTTATCCGGATATACTTGAGCTACCGCCTTTAAAAATCCGCTCATCGGATCGGCGGCAAGAACCGCGTACTCCAAAGGCGTAGCGGCTTTTATACCGCTGGCAGGGTTATGCGCGCAAATCGCCCGGAACAGGCGCTCGTCTTGGACTCCTTCTTTTTTCAGCAATTCAACAGATGTGGGGCCATGTACTTCCGGATGGTTCTCCCAATCGCACTGCTCTTCATCCAAATCATGCAGCAGTCCGGCAATCCCCCAGTATTCTATTTCATTTGGAGCCAGAACTTCCGCGGCTCCTCTCATAATAGCCTCCACCGCATAAGAATGCTGCAGGTATCGCTCACCCTCCATATATTTTTTCAATATGCCGTGGGCCTGTTCTCTGTTCATCTCATCTTCCTCCTGACTTCTCATATCCTCCGCCGCTTTTCTTCCCGCTCAGAATAAAGTGCGCATCCCCGGAGGTTTTTGTAACATAGGGAACAAAGTTCTCCATGTTATAGAAAACAGATGCCGGATTTCTCGGCATCTGTCTTTATTCCAACCGCTGCAGCGGCTATATTAGCCCTCAAACGGAACTACAATGATATCTTTTGTAAAGTCGTTCAATACTTCACATCCGTCTTCTGTAATAATTACAAGGTCTTCGATACGTACGCCGATTCCCTCTTCTGCTATGTAGATACCTGGTTCTACGGAGAAGCACTGTCCAACCTGAATGATATCTTCATTTACAGATGATACATCACCGAATTCATGGTCTTCCAGACCGATAGAGTGGCCTGTTCTGTGAGTAAAGTACTGTCCATATCCTTTTTCTTCGATATAGTTGCGGCATGCAAGGTCAACATCGCACATTCTATTGCCCGGTTTTGCGGCAGCAATACCACGCAGGTTCGCTTCCAGCACGATATTGTAGATTTCTTTCTGTCTCTCAGATACTTCGCCGAGGAAAACAGTTCTTGTCATGTCAGACGCATAGTTATCTTTGAATCCACCGATATCAAGAACTACGCAGTCACCATATTTTCCTTTGGAATCATCTGTCACATGATGTGGGTCAGCAGCGTTCTTCGCAAATGCTGTAATCGGATCGAAAGATAATCCCTCGCATCCATGAGCTGCGTAAAGTTCACGTACTTTAGCTTCCAGCTCTTTTTCTGTCATTCCCTTTCCTACCCAAGGAATCAATTCTTCCATGACTTTGTCATTAATCTTGGAAGATATACGCATTAATTCTTTTTCGCCTTCATCTTTGATCATTCTTACATAATCAACGATCGGAGAACCATTGATAAATTTACTTCCTCCGCCCAGTTCCTGCAGTCTGATCAAGAATCTTGCCGGCCATGTCTTATCGATTCCCATCGGTTTGTCTTTTTCAACAAACTGGCTCAAAATCTCAACGCCGTCCTGAATATCATTATACCATACAAGCTCAACTCCAAGGTCCTTTTCCTGTGGGAACAATTCGTTGATAACAAGCTTGTGGTTTCCGTTCACATTTAAGTAGAGGGCTAATAATCTTTCTCCTGGCGCAATCCATTTTCCTGTCAAATAGAAAATAGCTACCGGGTCAGAAATGATCATCTGAGGAATCCCTTTCTCCTCCATAGATTTTAAGATGCGGCTCACTTTGTTTGTGTCCATTGTAATCTCCTCCTATAAGTTTGCTAGTTTGGCGCATTTCCCCAATGTGCTGGCTTCATTATATCTTTTTTTGTACAATATGTCAACAGCAACTAGACTATAGTCCAGATGACTTCCCACACTTTTTTCCCTTGCTCCGGCTGCACCCGGCGCACCCGTATCCTCAGCCTGTCTCCCCTCTCTTGCGCCTTCTGTACGCCCTTACACACACCAGTATCACCGCCCCGGCGATTGATGCTCCTATGACAATATCTGCAAGATTCATTTTCTTTCCTCTTTCTTTTACACTTTTATTTACTTCACATTTATTATACAATAAAAAAGGAAAATGCGAAACTTTTGTTTTAGGGAAGGATACTGTTATGATACATCAGCCTCGTTTTAAATTTCGATTCTACTCCGTGTTTTATATACCACTATTTCTTCTTTATATGGAAGTCATATTTCATGCCGCCGTCTTTGGTGTTCGCAGCTTCTTGAATCTTCCGGGTATCTTTTTGATTCTAGGGTTAGGACTTTTTCTCGGTCTTGTTATCTCCCTATTCCCGGAACGACCGCAATACATATTGATCTGGATCGTCCAAATCTTGGCCGTATTCTTATTTTGTGCTGAAATTATATATTATTCTGTATTTCAGCAGTTCCTTGCTCCTTTCAGTATGCTGGGCGTGGCTGGACAAGCCCTTGATTTTATGGATGTCATACTGAAAAATATTGGCCTGAAACTGGCAGTCCTTCTGTTGTTTTTGCTGCCTCTTATTTTATACGGGATTTTCGGCCGCAGAAAAATCACATGGCACCGTATTGACAAACTGGAAGTGCTTCCCCTCATGGCAGCATGTGTCCTGCTCCATGGCGGCGCGCTGCTCCTTCTTCACACCGGCAGCCACAGCCTGTACAGCAATTACGACATCTACTATCACAACGTATCTTCCGATATGACGGCAGAAGCCTTCGGTGTATGTGCAATGACGCGTCTGGACGGAAAATACGCTTTGTTCGGCGCCCCTTCCAAAACACTTGCCGTATCTTCCACGACACCGGAAACTGCGGCTCCGGAAACTTCCGTTCCGGAACAAGAGGAACAGCAAATCGACACTTCGCCCAACATTCTCAATATTGATTTCGATGAAATTACAGCGAATGCACCCAATGGAAACGTTGTACAGCTTACGCAATATTTCCAGAGCCAGCTTCCAAGCCGGAAAAATGAATACACCGGAATGTTCGAGGGGTATAATGTGATTTTTATAACTGCAGAAGGGTTTTCAAAATATGCCATAGACGAGACACGCACTCCCACACTTTACAAACTTACCAATGAAGGGTTCGTATTCCAGCACTATTACACCCCGCCTTGGTATGCCAGCACCTCCGACGGAGAATACGCGAATCTGACAGGGCTCCTCCCCACTGACGGCCGTGTGTCCCTAAAGGAGACCGGGACACGGCAGAGCAACATGTACTTCACACTTGGACGCAGGTTAAGCGCTCTCGGCTATGCTGCAAACGCCTACCACAACAACAGTTATACTTATTACGGGCGGGATTTGTCCCACCCCAATATGAGATACAACTGGCATGGTACTGGCAACTGGTTCCAGCCGGAAACGAACGATGCCGGCTATGAATTATGGCCGCAGTCGGACGTACAGCTTATCGCTCAGAGTGTGGAAGATTATATACATTCGGAACCCTTTCTTACCTATTACATGTCTGTCAGCGGGCATATGATGTATGAGTTCGAGAGCAACTGCATGTCCGCCCGCAACAAAGATGCGGTAGCGGACCTTCCCTATTCCGATACCGCCAAAGGTTATCTGGCCTCACAGCTGGAATTGGAGAAGGCTCTGACTCTCCTGCTGCAGACATTGGAAGAAAACGGTCTGGCCGACCACACGCTCATCGTACTCGGCGCAGACCATATTCCTTACAATGACGTGGATGTACTCAACGAACTGGCCGGACATGAGCTGGAATCTGAGTTTGAATTGTATGAGAACAGCTTAATCATCTGGTCCGGGAGTATGGAAGCGCCTGTCACTGTAGAAAAATATTGTTACGATGTGGATATCCTTCCTACCATTTCTAACCTGCTGGGCATCCCCTACGACTCCCGCCTTTTAATCGGGCAGGATATTCTCTCGGATTCCGAACAGCTTGTATGCTTTCCTGACCGAAGCTTCATATCAGGTAAATGCTTCTATAATGCGGCCACAGGAGCCGTAACACCTCTGGGGGAGGAAGAAGTGTCCAACGAATATATCGAAAATATGTCCGCGATAGTATATAACAAGTTCTCCGTTTCCGAGATGATATTGGACGAAGATTATTATCAATATTTAAACGGCAGCTTTGATTAATTTCAAAACTGCCGTTATGTACATACCCTAAACCCTATTATGGCATTTAAAGCGCAGTGTGGGTCAGCAGCTGTTTGAATTGCTTTTTCTATCTCACAGAGAGGAAACTCATGCGTTATGATAGACGATATATCCCATTTACCGCTTTTCATCACAGATATTACATCCGACACATCCTGTGGCATATACCCGCCATATCCGATAATACTTTTCTGCGCGAAGGTTAGATTTAGTAAATCTAATTTGCGTATCGCATTGTTCACCGCGACAGACACAAAATGACTTTTCTTCATTTGAAAGTACCTCCATAAATTATTAAGGCAACAGTTGTTGTTTCTTTACAACTTTAGTATAATCGTGTTGAAAAACACAAACGATTATCAATCCGCATACAAGTGTTGGAATAATAAAGGAGGATAGCATGAACAGGAAAAATAATCGGAGGCGCCGTGAATCCATTGAGCGTATAAAAAAGGCCTTTATCGAATTACTGCTGACAAAGTAAAAGAGGATTTGGAAAAGGAAGTCGATTTGCTTTACGAAGCAGAAACGACGCAAAAAATCAACAGCAATGACTATCTAAGGCTATTTCGCCATATCAAAGATAACCAACTGTTTTACCGTACTTACTTTAAGCTTGGTTATGACAATCAATTTAGGCTCAAGTATTATGGCATTCATCAGGCTGAACAGTATTTTGACAACCAGTATATTGAATATCATATTGAGTTTTTCAGAAGTGGTATAAATGCGATTGTGAAGAAACGGCATAGCCGAAGCCATGCCGTTCCCCAAACACAATCCTGTGCTAATTTATGAGTGCCTCACAACGGCACATTTTATTACATCCAAAAATCGCCAGACTATACCAAATGGCATGCAACCTGATGTCCAGGGCACACTTCGCGAAGTTCCGGTTTCTCCTTGCGGCAGCGGTCCGTCGCATATTGACAACGCTCCACAAATCTACAACAATCCGGCGGATTGATCGGGCTAGGAATCTCACCCTTAATCGGAATACGCTGGCTTGATTTAGCCTTATCCGGATCCGCCTCCGGAATTGCGGAAATCAGCGCCTTCGTATATGGGTGCAAGGTATTATTGTAAAGTTCTTCTGTCTCAGCAGTCTCTACAACTGTTCCCAAATACATTACGACAACCCTGTCTGAAATATATTTTACGACGCTTAAGTCATGGGCGATAAACAGGTAGGTCAGTCCGCGTTCCTGCTGAAGCTCTTTCAGCATGTTGATGACCTGTGCCTGTACGGACACATCGAGAGCGGAAATCGGCTCATCACAGATGATAAAATCCGGCTCTACAGAAAGCGCTCTGGCAATACCGATACGCTGTCTCTGTCCACCAGAGAACTCATGAGGGAAACGGGACATATGATCTTTATTCAGTCCTACCGTCTCCAGCAATGTCTGTACCCGCTGCTCTATCTCTTTGTTAGGGTATCCATGCTGCTTCAGTCCCTCCCCTACAATCTCTTTCACCGTCATACGGGAATTCAGAGACGCATATGGGTTCTGGAAAATCATCTGCACTTTCTTGCAAAACGCTTTCTGCTCTTCTCTTGAAAGCTTTGTGATGTCCTGTCCTTCGTAAAGTACTTCCCCTGACGTTGGCTCATACAAACGAATCATGCAACGCCCGAGTGTGGACTTTCCACAGCCGGACTCTCCAACAACGCCCACTGTCTCACCTTTATAGACATCGAAGGAAACATGGTCTACCGCCTTCAAATCCGCTTTTTTTCCAACCTTAAAATACTTACATACATTCTTTACCTGCACGAGAGGCTGTTTTTCGTTATTATTCATTTGCTTTCACCTCTCCTTCCTCAAGTACTTCTGCATTCTCTTTCTTCATTTCTGTATCAGGAGCCAATTCATGCTGAAGCCAGCAGTTCGTCACATGCTCGTCAGATATTTTATAGCAGCTTGGCGGATTATCCTTACATATATCCATCGCATACTCACAGCGCGCCGCGAAAGGACATCCCTTTGGCGGGAAGAACAGATCCGGAGGTGTTCCGTCGATTGGCGTCAGCTTCTCGCCTTTTGCCGTATCCAACTTCGCAATAGAACCCATCAGACCTTTTGTGTACGGATGTGCCGTATTATAGAATATCTCCTGTGCCGTTCCTTTTTCCACGACCTTGCCACCATACATAACAACTACACGGTCACACATACGTGCGATAACTCCTAAGTCATGTGTAATGATAATAATGGACATTCCAAGCTTTTCTCTCAGCTCAAGAAGCAGGTCAAGAATCTGTGCTTCGATTGTTACGTCCAAAGACGTGGTCGGCTCATCACAGATAACAAGGTCTGGACGGCTTACCAGAGCGATTGCGATCATAACACGCTGCTTCATACCACCTGATAATTCATGTGGGTACTGTTTATAACGTTTTTCAACATCGGAGATTCCTACCAGCTTCATGATCTCCAGTGCTTTTTCTTTGACTTCCTTCTTTGTTACATCCGTGCGTCCCAAAAATACTTCTTCTATCTGGGCTCCAACTTTCATCGTCGGATTCAAAGAAGTCATGGGATCCTGAAATACAAAACCGATGTCCTGTCCGCGGAGTTTTCTCAACTCTTTTTTCGTCATTTTCAAAACGTCTTTTCCGTTGACAAGAACCTCTCCGCCCTCAAAAAATCCCGGCGGCTCCGGATTCAGTCTCATGATGCACTGAGCCGTAACGCTCTTGCCGCAACCGGACTCTCCAACGATACCAAGTATTTCTCCCTTTCTCACTTCAAAGCTTACGTCACGCACGGCCTTTACCTCGCCGCCGTATGTATGAAAGGAGTACACAACATTTTTCAATTCTAGAATCTTGTCTTTATCTGCCATTTCTATGATTCCTCCTATTCTGTTCCGCGCAGTCTCGGGTCAACTGCGTCACGCAAGCCGTTACCGAGAAGGTTCAAGGCCAGCATGGTCGTACATACAAAAAATGCCGGTATCAACACCTGATGCGGTGAATAGCGTAGATACTGGATTCCTTCTTTACAGATAACTCCCCAGCTACAGTTAGGCGGTGTAATACCAAGTCCGATGTAACTCAAGAACGCTTCCTGAAAGATTGCCCCCGGAATCGCCATACATAGATTGGTTACGAGCATTCCGAGAATATTTGGTATCATATGTTTCAAAATAATTGTAAAGTTCGGTACACCGAGCACTCTTGCCGCTAGGACAAAATCCTGCTCCTTAATTCGATAGACCTCACCACGCACAAACCGACAGGTCCCAATCCAGCCGACAACACACATGGCTACGATCAGAGGTGCAATACCTTTACCAAGCACCATTACGACCAAAATGGTAATAATAAGACTTGGGATTCCGTATAAAAGGTCTACAATACGCATTACGATCATATCAAGCTTTCCGCCATAAAATCCGCAGAGTCCACCGATTACCGCTCCTACACACATATTTACGACAGCCGCGATCAGACCGATACTAAGGGAAACACGGGCCCCCATCCAGATACGCACCCAGAGGTCACGTCCTGTGGAGTCTGTCCCAAGCCAGTGCGCGCTGGAGATAAATGCATTTCTTGCATTTACATCCATCTGAGACTGGGTGTACTGGCTGAACATCGGCGCAAAGATAGCCATAATCGCATAAAGTATAATGATGCACAGTCCGATAAAAGCACTCCGGTTCTTCCGAAGACGTCTCCACGCGTCCGACCAGAAGGAGAGGGATGGCCTGCTGATGCTTTCCATGCGAGTCGTGTCTTTTCCCCGTATCACAAAAGATTCTTTATTTAATTCTGCCATTTCTCCCACCTACCTTTCACCAATGCGCACACGCGGATCCGCTACGCCGTACAGAATATCTACGACCAAGTTACAGAAAATCAAAAATACACCGTAGAATATTGTCATCCCCAATACCATGGAATAGTCGTTATTGGACACACTTTCTACGTAGTATTTACCCATTCCGGGAATCGCAAAAATGGATTCAATAACGAATGTTCCGGTAAGCACAGAAGCAACCGTCGGGCCCATTACTGTCATAACCGGCATGATGGCATTTCTTATCTGATGCTTCACTGTAATCCTCATCTCAGACACACCTTTGGAGCGGGCCGTCTTGATATAATCCTGCTGGGAAACTTCCAGCATGCTCGCTCTCATAATACGGGAAACGGACGCCAGTGTATAGAATGCCAGCGCACATGCAGGCAGAATCGTATACTTTATGCCGTTATACTGCGCTACCGGCAGCAGCCCCCACTTGATTCCAAATCCATACTGCAGTATGGCTCCCATGATGAAATCGGGGATACTGGTTCCCAGAACCGCAATGACAACGCAGAAGAAATCTAGCTTCTTTCCCCTGTTTCTTGCCGAAATAATACCAAGTACAAGTCCCATCGATATCGCCAGCACAAGCGCACGGATACCTAAGTCCGCCGAGAATGGGAATGTCTCACCGATAATCGTGTTAACTGTTTTGTTCGTAAATTTCATCGAATATCCAAAATCACCCTGAAGCAGGTTCTTCATATAAACACCGTACTGTACGATAAGCGGTTTGTCAAATCCATAATAGCTCTCCAGATTTGCCCTTACTTCTTCGGTCATCTTTGGATTTTGAAACGGGTCTCCGGGCATCAGACGTACCAGGAAAAATACGGCGGTAATCAACACCCACATCGTCAAAACGGCAGCAATCACACGCTTCACTATATACTTCCGCATCCTTAATCCTCCTTGTAAACGAATAAATTCGCCGCCCGGTTTATTTCCGGGCAGCGATTAATTTTATAATGTATTTCAATTACTGAATGTCTGCATATACCCAGTCAAGGTTGATGCTGCAGTAGAAGAAGTTAAGACCCTTCACATCATCATCCACAAGGTAGTGTACTTCTCTTTCTGCCTGTGGTAAGAATGCGCCGTCATCAATGATGATCTGCTCTGCTTCATGAAGCATCTCCATACGTTTCTTTGCATCTGTCTCAGTCTGTGAAGCTTTCAAAAGTTCATCTACTTTATCGCTCTTGTAGTGGCTGTAGTTGTAAGAACTGTCTGATTTGAAAAGTTCAAGGTAGCTGTATGGATCGTCATAATCGCTTCCCCATCCGCCCCAAGCAATTTCAAAATCGCCGGTCTCATGACGTTTCAGTACTTCTGCATATGTAATCTGGTTGATTTCTACATTGATACCAAGCTTTGTTGTCCACATTTCCTGACAAACCTCAGCCTGCTTCTTAGCAGAATCGGCATCAGATGTTGTAATCGTAACTGTAATGTCAGACGCGCTTGCTTTGCCAAGTTCTGCTAATGCTGCGTCCAAATACTCTTTTGCTTTTGCTTCATCGCCTTCTAACGGATAAGAGTTCAATTTAGACTCTTCGCCGTATTTGCCGTCGGCACCCTGAAGTCCGCTGAATACAAGTGAGTTGCTCGGTGCGTATACATCATTGTTAACCAATGTATTGTAGGAATTTCTATCCAGTGCATAGTTCAGTGCAAGACGGAAATTCTTATTAGTGATCGGAGAGTCTTTTGTCTCATCCATGTTAAAGTAATAGTAGTCAACGTTACCGTTACGGAACTTATTATCCTTGCCTTCGTAGTTCGGCACTGCCGCTGAAGGAATTTCAGAATAATCCAAGTCTCCTGACTCGTACATTGCAAGAGCAGTCTCCTGATTCTGTACATAGCTCAGCTCTACGCGGTCAAGTTTGATAGAATCTTTATCCCAGTAATTTTCGTTTGGCTCAAATATCCATTTCTGATTCTTAGCGCTTGTGAGGACATAAGGACCAGAGTAAACATTCTTCTCAGCGTCTGCTGCGAACTCTGCGCCGTATTTCTCTACAATATCTTTACGAAGCGGTGCGAACTGTGCCTGTGCTCCAATCATACTTAAGAAGTATGCTGTCGGATGCTCCAATGTTACTTCTAAAGTTGTATCGTCTTTTGCAACAACTCCCAATTCAGTAGGCTCCATCTCACCTGTTTCAACTGCAAGACCATTCTTGATGTACTCGCCGATGAAAGCGTATGGCGCTGCTGTTTCCGGATCCATCAGTCTCTGCCAGCTGTATACATAATCCTCAGCTTTGATCTGTTCTCCGTCGCTCCATTTTGCGTCTGGGTTCAAGTTAAATGTGTAAACAAGGCCGTCATCAGAAACTGTCCAGTCCTTGGCAACACCCGGAGTTACTTCCCCTCCTGTGTTTCTTACAAGACTTTCTGTAAGGGCATGCTGGATTTCATTATCAGGAATACAGTTACTCTTTGTCGGGTCCAGTGTTGTAGGCTCCGTTCTCGTAGAATAACGGAATACTTTTTCTCCTGAATCAGAACCTGTAGATTCTTTTGATTCTTTTGTCTTTGGCGTACCGCAGCCAGCTAACGCGCCGACTACCATTGCTGCAGCGAGAAGCGCTGCTAAAACTCTCTTTTTCATAAAAATCTCCTCTCTTTCTGCCTATAGCTGTATAAGCTTTTTTGTAGCACTTATCAGGTCTTTGTATCTTTCAGAGGTGTTAAGTCCCTGGTCCGTCATCCGGCCCCACCCCGTCCCGGTATACAAATCCCCGGTTCTACCATTATAAGGTTGTTCTCTTCCAGTATATGGATGCATCTGGCTCCAATATTCGGAAGTTCATGCACGGACAAGTCTGTATCATGTCCGATTTTTTGATAATGATACCCCCAATATCGGGCATCTTCTCTGATTTTCTCAAAACTAGACTAGACTACAGTCTAGTCATATAGCAAAAGACGCCATGATTCCTCATGACGTCTTTGTCTTCTCCTCAAGTCATAGTATTTCACGCTATGACGTCTCTGATTTATTGTACGATACCTATGAAGTTTTCTTCCTCGGCGTTCTCTTTCTTTCATCACGGCCGCTGTCCGCGGCATGTCAGGCATTCTGGCAAGATGAAAACAATATGTAATCACAGCAGCAGGTCCCGTCTTTTGAAAAGCTTCGTGAAATTAGAAGAAAGCATCTCTCATCCGGCAAGCTCTCTGGCTCTTGACCTCCAATGAATACGAAAGCCCTATCACACAAATGATATGCTTCGTACCTTTTGCTTATTATATCATGAGCATAGCTCATGATTATTGCACATTCGCCAAATGCTTCGCGCTTGGCTCATTGTGTTCATTATATCACAGCTGTCCCGAATAGAAAAGTAAATTCTCACATTTTCATGTCAGTGAATTTTTTTCATCTCCTTGATAGCATTTACTATTGTAACATTAATGTTAGCTAAGGTCAATACCTCTGCTATTTTTTTCACAAACTTCTACAATTCAATCAGTTCTTTTCTGGCTGTTATAAGGTTTTCGATGCCGTCCTTTGTTATCAGCACCTGATCCTCAATACGGACACCACCCCAGCCCGGAATATAGATTCCCGGTTCCACGGTCACAATATTGCCTTCCTCTAAAATGGCAGTGGAATTACTTCCCATAAAAGGAATCTCATGTACAAATACCCCGATGCCATGTCCGATTCCGCCATAATTATACTTTTCATACTCCGTTCCCTTAATCGCTTTCAAAGAGGCTTCATAAGCTTCTAATCCCGTTGCTCCGGGACGCATCACCGCCTCAACATCCTCTACCATCTGCTGCTCCAGACGATATACTTCTTTTTGCTTCGGCGTTGCTTTTCCTACGACAACGGTTCGCGTCATGTCAGAAAGATATCCATTATACTGGCAGCCATAGTCCATCAGTACGAAGTCACCATATTCAATGGCTTTGCTGGACGGTATGCCGTGAAGCAGGGACGTTCTTGCCCCGGAAATCAAAATTCCGCCGTAGGGCTTCGTGTCCGCTCCTTCCATGACCATATAGTGGGAAAGCTTGGATGCCAGCTCTTTCTCTGTCACTCCGACGCGGATATCCTGAATGATTTTTTCAAATGCCCTTGACGCAATGTCGCAGGCGATTCTGGAGTAGGCAAGCTCTTCTTCCGACTTAACGGCCCGGAATGTCTCGATTACATTTTGAGTCGGAACCAATTCCGCCTTGATGACCTCTTCCATCCGGCGGTAACTGCTGAAAAGCACTTCATCCGCTTCAAATCCTACCGCCTTTAGGCCCTTCTCTTCCACTACCTTGGCAATTGTCCCGGCAACCGTAGTCCCCGCTTCCCGCCAATTCAAGATTTCATATTCCGGGCATTCATAAGACGCCTGCTCTGTATATCTGGAGTCTGTGATAAAGTAATTCTTCTCCTGCGTCAAAAGCAAATATGAATCATCCCCCGTATATCCGCTGATATACCGCACATTGGACGGGCTGCTGACATAAAATGCCGGCAGATCATGCTCCTCCATGTATGTTAATAATTTTTGTTCGTTTTTCATTGACAATCCCTCCTAATTTTCTTTCGCTCTTAAGATGAAAAGCCGGGAGCTATAATCCTTCTGCCCGATATCCGTGGCCGTCTCTCCCGCAGCATAGTCGGCGACGCGCATGCCTGTGAACATCAGCTCGTCCCCATAGTAATCTCCATCTTTTCCATCTATTGTATATAGTACCTCTTTATCGAGCCCTTGTAAATACAATCTGTGATACCCGGTATTTACCGGCTGCAGAATCCGGTAATATCCGACCAGCGCCTGCTTTTTATCCCGGGACACGACCATCCACGCTGTCTCATTCCCTTCAAAAGGACTTAAAAGACGGTAAAACCTGCCGGTCTGGATAAATTTGCGGTAAGTTTTCATGAACTGAATCTGTTTTTTCACTTCTTCCTGTTCTTCCGCTGATATCTGGTTCAAGTCCAATTCATATCCAAAGGTACCGAAATACGCCACATTTGCACGCATATCGATGGACGTGCTTCTGCCCATCTGGTGATTTGGGGAAGCGGATACATGGCTTCCCATGCTGGATAGAGGGTAGACCATCGATGTTCCATACTGTATCTTCAAACGCTCCACGGCGTCCGTGTTGTCTGAAATCCAGCCCTGCGGCGCATAATACAGCATCCCCGGGTCAAAACGGGCGCCGCCGCTGGCACAGGATTCAAAGAGCACCTCCGGAAACTTTTGTGTCAGCCGCTCATAAAGCGCATATACGCCAAGGATATACTCATGCATGACCTTTCCCTGTGCTTCCCGTCCACGTCCCGCCGAGAACACCTCCGACATACTGCGGTTCATATCCCACTTAATATAAGAGACGGGGGCTTCGGATAAAATTTTTCCCATCTGTTCCCCAATGTAATCTACAATTTCCCTTCTTGAGAAGTCGAGTACATACTGGTTTCTGCTGGCGCATTTGGGATAATCCGGATCCGCCAGCACCCAGTCCGGGTGCATCCTATACAACTGGCTGTCCTCACTTATCATTTCCGGCTCGAACCAAAGCCCGAACTTCAATCCCTTGGCCGTGATTTTCTCCGCTATCCCTTTCACTCCCTCAGGCAGTTTTTCCGGGTTGGCCTGCCAGTCCCCCAGCGACGTGGTATCATCGTTCCGCTTCCCGAACCATCCGTCGTCCAGCACGAACAGCTCCACGCCTAGCTCCTTTGCCTTATCCGCTATGTGCAGAAGCTCGGCTTCATCAAATTGAAAATAAGTGGCCTCCCAGTTGTTGATGAGAATAGGCCTTTCCTTATCCCGCCAGTATCCTCTCGCCAGCCGTTCTCTGTAGAGCTCATGGTAAACTTGGCTCATGCCGTTTAACCCGTCGCTGCTGTACACCATCACCGTCTCGGGAGCCTGAAAGGTCTCCCCACGGCCCAGCGTCCAGCAGAACCCCTCAGGATGAATGCCCAACATCACTCTGGCAACATGAAAATTATCCACTTCCACCTGCGCCAGAAAATTACCGCTGTATATCAGACTGAAGCCAATCGCCTCGCCGCTGTGCTCCGTCGTCTGCGGACGCTTTAGTGCCAGAAATGGGTTGAATTGATGACTGCTGCATCCACGGATGCTTCCAATATTCTGGATTCCACAATGAAGCTTATGGCTGTGGGGCGTTCTTTCCCTCGCCCACGCTCCGCACAAATCCATCATCTCATACTCCGCGTCCGGTAGATCCAGACACATGCTCATGGCACGCTCCAGCTCCAGCTTTTCCCCGCCAAAGTTTGTAATCTTCATGCTCCGGGCAATCGCCGGACTTTCTGCAAAGACCGTATAAGTGAGCGTATATTCTGCCCCCAGCTTTTCATCGCGGAAGCGAAGTTCCAAAGACTGCCCTTCCTCCCCGCTCTCCATATAAGTGGCGGGCAGTCCGGGGAGTGGCTTCTTCCCGTCATAAATCTCATGTCCCACAAAAGAAAATCCGGTCACATGACTTCCATTGCCGCGCCTTAAGACCATTGCCGCCTGACGCACATCTCCTCTGCCATATACCGGATATTCCTGCCTCACATGCTCCATAGAAAAATTAGGAAGGACATAGGCCGCCATGTCCCTCCTGCAATATTCCAGTAAATGTGAGAATCGTTCTCTGTCCTTGATTCTTCTCCCAAAATACAGCTGGCCTGCCTGCCCGTTGGGCAGAATAGCAATCACATAACTGATTTTATCGTTGTACAAATGGAATTCTTTTGTCTCTTCATGATAGTTAATTCCCATAATATTACCTCTAAAAACGATGTGCTATAACAAAGAAAAGTATAGCAGGTCAAATAAGCTTCCTATCAGTAAAACAGTGATACTGACCGTCAAAAAGACAGCCGGATATCGAAAATACTGAAACTTCCTTTTCCAGTTCTCACTGACTGTCTTTGCCTCTTTCTTGCGGACCGCAAAGAAAAAAGCAGACAAGAGCATGCTCACACTTCCCGCGATCAGCAGCGCGCTGATTGCTCCTTGTGCGGCCGGGACAGGAACCATGGAAGGGTCATAGAAAACTTGTCCTAAAAGCGCTCCGATAATCCCGGTAATCACCGAAAGCCCCAGCCCGATTACGATACAGCGGGCCGCATCCATCCACATTTTATATACCAATTCCTTCTTACTCATTCTGCTTTTCTCCTTTGCGTAATCTTCTATAACTCTGTTTCACCTGCAAAATGACAGGCCACAAAATGATTGGGAGCAACCTCCTTCAATTCCGGCGCCTTCTGTCTGCAGCACTCCTGCGCTCTGGAGCACCGGTTCTGGAACTTACATCCGGCCGGTGCGTTGATCGGGCTGGGTACATCCCCCTCCAGTACGATTCGCTTCCTGTCGGTCTCGATATCCGGATCCGCAATCGGAATGGCGGACATCAGCGCCTCTGTATAAGGGTGCATCGGGTGGGAATACAGCTCCTCGGAATCCGCCAGCTCCATGACTGCCCCCAGATACATGACCGCGACACGGTCTGAAATATGTTTGACCATGGCAAGGTCGTGGGCAATGAATAGATAGGTCAGTCCCAATTCCCGCTGGAAACGAATCAAAAGATTCGCAATCTGTGCCTGAATGGACACATCCAGCGCCGAAACCGGCTCATCACAGAGAATAAACTTCGGCTCTACCGCCAGCGCACGGGCGATTCCTATTCGCTGGCGCTGTCCACCGGAAAACTCATGGATAAAACGGTTGGCATGCTCCTGATTCAAACCTACCATACGCAAAAGCTCTCCAATCCGCTCCTGACGTTCTTTTTTTCCCGTATACAGGTGGTGGATATCCATTCCTTCCCCGATAATCTCGGCTACCGTCATACGTGGATTCAGAGAGGCGTAGGGATCTTGAAAGATGATCTGCACATCCTTTGAAAATGCCTTTCTCTCCGCACCCTTCAGGCTGTGGACATCTTTCCCGTTGTAGAGCACCTTCCCTTCCGTAGGCTTGTACATGCCCACACAAGTCCGTCCGCAGGTCGTCTTCCCACAGCCGGATTCCCCTACGACTCCCAGCGTTTCGCCGGGCATAATCTGGAAGGAAACGTCATCTACAGCTTTCAATATATCTTTTCCGCCTACCTGAAAATATTTCTTTAAACCTGTCACTTCCAACAGTGGTGCTTTACTGCTCATTTGTCCTGCCTCCTCTTGTAAATGCAAATTTCTTGGCTTTCTCCAGAACCTCCTGCGGCGCGTCCTCCGCATAGAGCCAGCAGGCGGCGCTGTGCGTCCCGTCTTCTCCGAAGGCTTTCACCGGAGGCTCCTCTTCCAGACAAACATTCATGCATAATTCGCAACGCTTCGCAAACGGACATCCCTTCGGCGGCGCCACCAGATCCGGCGGCGTCCCCCGGATAGTCCGAAGCTCCTGCTTATTTTTCCAGTCGAGACGGGGCACGGCGCCAAGCAGCGCCCATGTATACGGATGCTTAGGCTCATAGAAGATTTCTCCTTTTGTCCCCCGCTCAATAATTTTTCCCGCGTACATGACAGTAATCACGTCCGCGAATCCGGCCACCACTCCAAAGTCGTGGCTGATCAATATTATGGACGTTCCGTCTTCATCCCTCAGCTTTTTCAAAAGCTCCATGATCTGGGCCTGAATCGTCACATCCAAGGCGGTAGTCGGTTCATCTGCAATCACGAGCCGTGGCTGACAGGCAACAGCCATCGCTATCATGGCACGCTGACGCATGCCTCC
Organism: Bariatricus massiliensis; assembly: GCF_900086725.1. Taxonomy (GTDB): domain Bacteria; phylum Bacillota; class Clostridia; order Lachnospirales; family Lachnospiraceae; genus Allocoprococcus; species Allocoprococcus massiliensis. The sequence goes on from NZ_LT574837.1 coordinate 154,564, forward strand.
TGAGAATTCAAATGGGTATTGTTTGAACCGGCGCTCTGCATTGGGAATCCCTACCGCCCCGAGAAGTCGGATTGCCTCTTCCTTGGCGTCCTTTTTGCTCCATCCGTGAATACAAAGATTTTCCATAATCTGTTTTCCCACACGCATGGTAGGGTCAAGGGCCACCAGCGCGTCCTGAAATACCATGCTGCATTCTCCGCCGCGGTATTTTGACAACTCTTTCTTAGTCATGGCAGCCACATTCTTTCCGTCAAACAGAATCTTGCTTCCTTCCTTAATCTTGCCGGGCTTGCGGATCAGGGACATAATGGAGCGTGCCGTCACACTCTTTCCACATCCTGACTCCCCGATGATCGCCATGATTTCACCCTGCTTTACGTCGAAGGATATCCCGCGTACAGACTGTACCTCCCCTGCATAAGTGTAATAAGAAACCCGAAGGTCCTCCACCTGAAGGAGGGGCTGATTCTTATTTATTTCTTTCTTTTCGTTTTGTTCTGACATCATATTCCCTCCTAATTACGAAGCTGGGGATCCAGCGCGTCACGCAGTGCGTCCCCGATGACATTAAATGAAAGTACCAGAAGGCTCAGAAGTACACATGGCACTACGAGCTGGTACGGGTAAAACGCCATAGCGGTCTGTCCCTGCGCCAGCATGGAGCCTAAGCTGAAGTTGGGCGGCATCAGGCCGATTCCCAAGAAGGAAAGGGAGGATTCGCTGAATATAACGCTGGGGATGGCCTGTGCCATTTCCAGAATCAAAAGGCCTACGGTGTTCGGAAGCAGATGCTTCACGATTCTATGGGCATTGGAACTGCCCAGCGCTTTAGATGCCAGCACATATTCGCTTTCTTTCAGTTTCAGAAGCTGCCCCCGGACCAGCCGCGCAGTGCCCGTCCAAGAAGAAAAGCTGAGTGCGAACAAAAGCTGTATGTATCCATTTCCAAATACGACCAAGAGCAGTGTGACCAAAATCAAGTTGGGCAGACAGCTTAATACTTCCACGATACGCATCATAATCTCGTCCACGATACCGCCCACCGTCGCCATAATGGCGCCGTACAGACAGCCGATTACAAGCTGTACCACAGAGGCTACTGCCGCAACAAGCAGGGAGGCCCGAAGCCCTACCCACGCACGGGCAAATAAATCACGCCCCATGGAGTCTGTTCCGAACCAGTATTTAGAATTCGGAGCAATATTTTTCTCTCCCCCGGCTATGGTAATGTAATCCTTGCCGGATATAATCGGTCCTAAAATGGACATGATAATCATGACTACCAAGATAACCAAAAAGAACATGGCTACCTTATTTTTATAGAAACGCCGCGCCGCATCTGCCCAGTATCCGATATTTTTGCGGACCACCTCATCACCTTGCAGTGTCTCTTGATCTACGAACGCATATCTTTCGGATGCCGGCAGCTTTACAGAATTCGTCTTACTATTCATCGGTACCCCTCCTTAATCCTTCTTATTGATAATCTTGATACGCGGATCTACGATTCCATACAATATATCCGTGATAAAGATAGATACAATCGTGATTGTACTGTAAAATACCGTCATTCCTAAAATCATGGGGATATCTCTGCCCGTAACACTTCTGACATAATAACTGCCGACTCCGGGTATTCCGAATACGCTCTCAATGAACAGAGAACCTGCCAGCACTCCCGCTATGGTTCCGGGAAGAAATGTGATAATCGGAATGAACGAGTTCCGCACTACATGGTGGAGCACTACCTTTGATTCCGACATACCGATGGCACGGGCCGTCGTCGTACATTCCTGATAAATCGAATCCAGCATGGCTATTTTTGTAGTACGCGCATATCCTGCCACATAGAACAAGGCTCCCGCAATGGTGGGAAGAATCGTGTACTCCCAGCCTCCGAACCACATATCAACGCCCTTTGGCCAGCCGATGATCGGCAGATGGAAAATCCCTGCGTCCCCGGCACAATACAGCTGCAGAACAAGCGCAATTACAAGGGACGGAACCGAAGTCACGAACATACAGAATATCAAAATTCCGTAGTCCACCGGCCCACCCCGCTTCATAGCGGCAATGATGCCCAGCATGATTCCAATAAGTACACCAAGCACAATCTGCTGTGAATTCAAACGTATCGTCGCCGGCAGCCTTGTTGCCAAAATCTTCTGTACCGTATCTCCAGACTTCACGATAGATTCGCCGAAATCTCCGTGGAGCGCATTTTTCAGCGTCACTACATATCGCTCGACTACTGGCTTATCGTAGCCGTATTTTTCAATCACACGTTCCTGCGCCGCCTTGGGCAGCTTGACGATCTTAGCCGTCAATGCATTGCCGGGAATAGACGCCAGCGCAAAGAATGTCCCTGTAAATACAAGGAACAGTGTGATAATCATGTAAAGAAATCTCCGTAATAGGAATTTCCCCATCACCTGCCACCTCCTGTTTTTTCATAAAAAACGTGCGGATAACCTGTCATTTCCCTGCTATCCGCACGCTGTCGTTACTTTTTTACTCTTCTATATAAGCATATTTGTAATCCCAGTCAAGACCAAGTGTTCCCTGAAGAATCTGTGCGCCCTTAAAGTCGTTGCTAAGGAAGATTTCAATCGGTGAAACGTAAATCGGTGTCAGAACTGCTTCATCACACAATATCTGCTCACATTTTCTATATAACTCTGCACGTTCTGCGGTGTCGATCGTTGATTTTGCCTGCTCAACAAGGGAATCATACTCTTCGCTGGAGAATTTCTGAACGTTGGAACTTCCACCCGTTACGAACATATCGATGTATGTCATTGGCTCGTTGTAATCTGGAGTCCAGCCGTTGACACTGATATCCCAGTCCTCGCCGTTTACCTCTGTTCCGTACTGTGCCCAGTCAGCTAATACCTTAAGTTCAAGGTTGATTCCAAGCATTTTCTCGATGCTCTGCTGATAGAACTCCTGCACCTGAAGTGCCTTTGATGTGTCGCCGTAGCACAGGTAGGAAATGGTGTATTTGCTCAAATCATCTGTCTGTAATCCCAGCTCGGTAAGTCCTTCTTTGAAGAGTGCCTGTAACGCTTCTTTATTTCCGCGGTATGCCTTTCCTTCATCCTCCCATAGCCCGTCGTCGCCTACCTGTGAACGGTAGGATGAATCTCCAAGGGTGATACTCTCCGGTACGAAGGTATTGGCCTGTGTGCCAGTTCCGTAGATTGTATCGCAGATTTCCTGTCCGTCGATAGCGTATCCGACTGCTTTACGGATTTTGGCGTTGCCCATCAGCCCGCTCGGTCCACCGTTCATCTGGAAGCTCATCCACCACGGTCCGACTTTATCATTGTGCACCTGAGTGATTTCACCATTTTCGGCCAATTCTTTGTATTTGTCCAGATACTCGCCGGATGTATTCTGTGTGGAAACGAAATCTCCCTGCAGGAACATCTGGTCAATTGTTGTCGCCTCGTCTACATAAGTCATATCGATTTGGGAAAGCTTCACACTGTCCGCATCCCAGTATTCCTCATTCTTTTCCAGCACGGCGGTATCTTTGTCGCTCCACTGTGTAATCTTAAACGGGCCGGAGAATACCATGCCGTCGATGGATGTTCCGTAGTTCTCGCCCACACTCTCAACAATGTCTCTGCGGAGCGGGAAAAATACTGCATTTGCCAGTTTATCCTTAAATGCCGAATCCACAGCAGTCAAAGTATATTCTACTGTCATGTCGTCAATCGCTTTAACGCCGACTGTGGAGAAGTCATCTGTCTTACCGTCGTAGTAATCCTGTGCTCCCACCAGTCCCCATGCGAAGAATGCACCGTTGCATACAAGTTCCGGATTTAACAGTCTCTCTACTGCAAAGACATAATCATCTGCTGTGACCGGTTCTCCGTCACTCCAGTTATTTTCACGAAGTTTAACAGTATATGTAAGTCCGTCCTCTGAGATAGTACAGTCGGAAGCTCCGGCGTTTTCAAGAATGGCATCTCCATCCTCGTTTATCTTGTAACGGAACAATCCTTCCATGACATTCGACAGAATGGTAGCACTGGCAGTATCACTACACTGTGCGGTATCAAATGTACGAAGGTCAATCTGTATTGCGCCAATAACTTGTCCCTCGTCTCCTTTGGCCCCGCCAGATGTTTCTTTTGATTTGTCCGAGCCTCCACAGCCTGTCAGCAGCGTTGTAAGCGTAAGAGTAGCTGCCAATGCGATTGCTCCAAGTTTTTTCTTTCTCATCCTTTTCTTTCTCCTTTCGTGTCATCCACCTATATACCACCGTAGTCCCTTTTTCGTGTACATGAACTTTTTTTCATAACTACGATTTTTATTATTTTATCACTGGAGCAAAGCATTGTCAATAGTTATATATTTTTTTGATTATTTATTATTTTTTTGGATATTTCGCTTAGTTTTAATCCACGTTCTCAGACTAAATACCTTGAATCTGGTACACCCAAAAGCTCTCGCAGATTTCCTCATGCTCATTCATAATGGCATGAGGCCTGTTGGCCTCGATATAGATGGAATCTCCTTTTTTTAGATGATGCTTCTCCCCCTCAATGTCAACGGTCAGCACCCCTTCAATCACAGTTCCCATCTCATCATACAGATGACGGAAACTGTCCGTATGGCTTGGTTTCCCCGGTTCAATGGTAATATACTCGTATTTCTGTTTCCGTCCAAATTCAATCATTTCCATCTTTTGATTCAACTCAGGAATCTGGACGACCCGCTGTTCCTCCTTCCGGACAATCAGCTTCTTCGTGGTATTGGACGTCAAGAGCCATGCCGGCTCCACTCTTAACACCTCACATATATTCATGAGATTGTTGATTGTAAGGCTGGTCTTATCCTGCTCTACCGTACTCAAATACCCCACCGACAATCCGGTATACTCCGCCATCATCTTGATGGTATATCCCTTCTCCTTGCGGAGCTGCTTAATTTTCGCACCGATATTCTGTTCTTCTACATCTCTCTGCTCTTCCATACTTACCGCCTTTCATTTTTCTTGAAATACAAATGATAACTTTCCTTGTCCACACAGCAGAACGGAACCCACTCCATTCCACTAAGTTTTTCTTCGTCCGGCAGTTCCATCATCTCCTCTTCTTCCGACAGCGCCGCAAGTATATAGGGTCCGTAAAATACGGACACGATATCCGGGCAGTCCGGTGTGGCCTCAATGTGGAAATTGCAGCTGAATTCTATATCAATCTGCTGCTTCTCCCCGCCTGCCTCCAGCGTGATTTGGATATACCCGTCTTCTTCCGCATATGTAAGGCTTGGTTTTCCATTCACGAAAACATGGTACTCGTCTGCATTCCATGACGGTCTGCGCACCCGTATCACGGTATCTCCCATAGCCTTGGCTTCCATAGGCCAAACGGCAAGAGAGACCTTGCCCGGATTCTTCATCTCTGTTTGAAGCTCCGCGCAGATTCCTTTTTCTTCCCATTCCAGCTTCGAAGGGATAAACAGATTGACATACAGTACGTCATCTTCTCTGTAATAAATGGAATCGATATATTTAGACTGGCTCTCCAACCCGGTTCCATGGCAGCATGAATTCTCGTCGTCGAACTCCTTGCTGCTTCCCGGCGCAAGAGGCATAAAATAGGTGTTGGCTCCTGTTACCGCTTTATCCGTCGACGCCACCGTGTGATTCAGCACCGTCCTCTCATAATAGTCCATCATTTTGACATCGGGTTCGTATTGATAAAGCTGCTGTGTCAGCTTCAGCATATTGTAGGATGCGCAGCTCTCCGCGGAACTCTTTGTCAAGCGTCTCCCAATCTCTTTTACGGGGTGGAACATCTCCGCCTCCCCAGTACCTCCGATGGCATAGATATGCCCCTTTGTGACGGCGTCCCAAAAATACCGGGCAATGTCGTAGTAGTTCTTTTCCCCCGTGACCTCAAAAATCTTCATTGCACCGATAATCTGCGGGATATGTTGATTGGCGTGAAGTCCGCTCAGTGCGTCGACCTGCATCTCCATAGGCAGGAACAGCTTTTCATTGTCAAACATTCTGGCCGCTGCCAAATGGTCTGCTTTACCGGTCTCTTCATAGAGGGCAGCGAGGCTCTCATTGATTCCTCCAATCTCCCCTGCAATGTACATGCTCCACATTTTGTCCCGCTGCTCTTTTGTCAGTCTGGCCAGTCTATTGTAAGTCCAATCTCCAATCTTGTCCGCAATTTCAAGAGCCTCTTTTAGGCCCGCAAATCTCCAGCAGTCCAAGAGACCTGCCAAAATTTTGTGCAGTGTATAATAGGGTGCCCAAATGGTGGGATAGACAGTATAGACCTCCAGCAAGTCAAACTGCTCTTCCGAGTATCCGCTTAAGAATCCGTATTTCGTGTTCCCCGATGCGGCAAAGGCATCCTGACACTTTTTAAGTTCTCCCACCATATAGCGCGCTTTCTCCAGAATCTTGTCGTCGGCAGTGGCATGGTAGCACAGTGCCAGCGCGGATAAATAGTGTCCGGTAGTGTGTCCTCTTAACTGGGAATCGGGTGCGTCCCATCCAATCATCTGTGGTGCATCCTTCGTATCCAGTCCGGCCGCCTCTCTGAAATTGTACAGCATCTGATCGTCGTCTGTCGTCAGCAGAACTTGATGCATTCTCTCCTGCGCATCATAAAAAACGCTTCCCGATTCCAAAAAAACTCTGCTTTTCTGATTAGGAGCCGCAAGGCTCTGCAGTCTGGGTGTCTTGTCTCTGTGGGCCGTCTCCAGAACTTCCACAGCATCAACGAGAGCCTCCGCCTGCTGCAGCGCCCCCTCGACTGTCCCTTTTATGCTGGTCTCCCCCACATCGGAAAGACACTGCCTGCGCCCGCCTTCCCAGCTCACACTGCGCATAATCGTATCCCCGTCTTCTGTCTCCACCGGTATAGATTCCGGCAGATAAAAATCTTCCTTCACCTTTACCTGCTTGTGAACTGTATAGATTTTCCGGATTCGCAGCTCTTTCTTCTCCTGAAGTATTGTAACCTCGTAGACCTTTTTCTCTGATACCTCCCCGTGGGCAAAAGTGGCCGTAAGTTCTACCGTCCGGTTTCCCATACCAAAGGCTGGCCGCCTGACTGTTCCGTCCGGCTTCAAAAGTCCTTCATGGTTAGACTCCCATGTGATGCTGGAGCCATATTCGCCAGTCAATGGCAGCTTCAAATCAAACTCCACCGTATTCAGATTGCCTAGGTATAGATTCTTTTTGTCATACTCTACAATTTCTCTGTCAGTCAACTTATTTTTCATAGCTTCTCCTTTTCAAAAGTTCATAATTATGAATTTTTTATTGTTTTATATGAATATAGCATATTCTTCCTGTTCAGGCAAGGACAAAAAAGAACCATACACCGGTAAAATCCAGTGCATGGTTCTCTTGATTGTATATACCATGGAGCGCTATGCCCCTGTATCATACTATTCTTCTGTCATTCCGGCAAATTCAGCTGAATCTTCTTCCACATCTGTTTCCACATTAATGTCGTCCTCAGACAGCAGGTTCTCATTGATAACATCCTCTGCCTCGCCGTCTTCGTCGTCGAATTCGTCAAACAAAATCTCGTCGTCCATTCCGACTTCTGTATCCAGCTTTACATCACGGTATTTTCTCATACCGGTACCTGCCGGAATCAATTTACCGATGATAACATTTTCCTTCAGGCCAATCAGCGGGTCAACCTTTCCTTTAATAGCCGCTTCTGTCAGGACCTTAGTCGTCTCCTGGAAGGAAGCCGCTGAAAGGAATGAGTTGGTAGCCAGTGAGGCCTTCGTGATACCGAGCATTACCTGCTCGCCGGTAGCCGGTTCTTTGCCCTCTGCCTCCAATGCTTCGTTGGCGTCTTCAAAATCAAGAATATCCACCATAGTGCCCGGAAGGAACTCGGTATCTCCGCTTTCTTCGATACGGATTTTCTTCAACATCTGGCGTACAATCACCTCGATATGCTTATCGTTGATTTCAACACCCTGCAGACGGTAAACTCTCTGCACCTCCTGAAGCATGTAGTCCTGCGCGGCACGCAGTCCTTTGATCTTCAACAGGTCATGCGGGTTGATACTACCTTCTGTCAGCTCGTCTCCGGCCTCCAGTACCGCTCCGTCCATCACTTTAATTCTGGAACCGTAAGGAATCAGGTATGCCTTTGATTCTCCGGTCTCGTGATTGGTGACGATGACTTCACGTTTCTTCTTTGTATCGTTGATATTTGCCACGCCGCCGAATTCCGCGATAATCGCAAGTCCCTTCGGCTTTCTCGCCTCAAAGAGCTCCTCGACACGGGGAAGACCCTGCGTGATATCATCACCGGCAACACCGCCCGTATGGAAGGTACGCATGGTAAGCTGTGTACCCGGCTCTCCGATGGACTGTGCCGCGATAATACCTACCGCCTCACCGACCTGTACCGGCTCACCGGTAGCCATGTTGGCGCCGTAGCATTTTGCGCAGATACCGATGTGAGATTTACAGGTAAGAATGGTACGAATCTTCACCTTCTTAAGCGGTGAATTGCCGTTTTCATCCACACCGAACTTCATAACCCGCTCCGCGCGTCTCGGTGTAATCATATGGTTTGCTTTTACAAGTACGTTTCCGTCCTTGTCGCAGATTGTATTGCAGGAATAACGTCCTGTAATACGCTCCTGTAAGCTTTCAATCTCTTCATTGCCGTCCATGAACGCATGCACGTACATACCCGGAATCATGCCCTCTTTTTCACCACAGTCTACTTCACGGATAATCAAATCCTGAGAAACGTCTACAAGACGTCTTGTCAAGTATCCTGAATCGGCAGTACGAAGGGCCGTATCAGAAAGACCTTTACGGGCTCCATGTGCAGACATGAAGTATTCCAGTACGTCAAGACCTTCACGGAAGTTTGACTTGATCGGCAGCTCGATAGTACGTCCGGTCGTGTCGGCCATAAGACCACGCATACCGGCAAGCTGTTTGATCTGCTTGTCAGAACCACGGGCTCCGGAGTCAGCCATCATAAAGATGTTGTTATATTTATCCAGACCGGAAAGCAGGGCCTCTGTCAACTCATCATCGGTTGCCTTCCATGTCTCTACTACTTCTTTGTAACGCTCTTCTTCTGTGATAAGGCCACGCTTGAAGTTCTTCGTGATTCTATCCACTGTATCCTGAGCCTTCTCGATCAGCTCCGGCTTCTGCGGAGGCACGGTCATATCGGAAATGGATACGGTCATAGCCGCTCTTGTGGAGTACTTGTAACCGATAGCCTTTACATTATCCAATACTTCGGCAGTTGCAGTAGCGCCGTGTGTATTGATAACTTTTTCCAGAATCTGCTTCAGCTGTTTCTTTCCTACGTGGAAATCCACTTCAAGAAGGAGGTCGTTGCCCTCAGCCTCACGGTCGACAAAACCTAAATCCTGCGGAATAATCTCATTGAACAAGAAACGTCCGAGGGTGGACTCAACAATCCCCGTCAGGCACTCCCCGTCGGGCGCCATCTTGTTGACACGAACTTTTATTCTCGAATGGAGCGTAATTGCACCATTTTCGTAAGCAAGAATCGCTTCATTTACACTCTTGAAGGACTTTCCTTCTCCCAAGGCTCCCGGTCTTTCCTGTGTCAGGTAGTAGATACCGAGTACCATATCCTGAGATGGAACGGCCACCGGGCCACCGTCTGAAGGCTTCAGAAGGTTGTTCGGAGAGAGCAGAAGGAAACGGCACTCTGCCTGTGCTTCCACGGAAAGCGGAAGATGCACGGCCATCTGGTCACCGTCAAAGTCGGCGTTGTATGCGGTACATACAAGCGGATGAAGCTTAATAGCCTTACCTTCTACCAGAATCGGCTCGAACGCCTGAATTCCAAGTCTATGCAGTGTGGGGGCACGGTTCAGCATAACCGGATGCTCCTTGATTACATCCTCCAGCACATCCCATACTTCCGGCTGAAGTCTCTCTACCATCTTCTTGGCGTTTTTAATATTGTGCGCAGTTCCGTTCGCAACCAGCTCTTTCATAACGAAAGGCTTGAACAGCTCGATTGCCATCTCTTTCGGGAGGCCGCACTGGTAAATCTTAAGCTCCGGCCCTACTACGATAACAGAACGTCCTGAGTAGTCAACACGCTTTCCGAGAAGGTTCTGACGGAAACGTCCTGATTTACCCTTGAGCATATCGGAAAGAGATTTGAGCGCACGGTTACCAGGCCCTGTTACCGGACGTCCGCGGCGGCCGTTGTCGATGAGAGCGTCAACAGCCTCCTGAAGCATTCTCTTTTCATTTCTCACGATAATGTCAGGCGCTCCCAGTTCGAGCAGTCTCTTTAAACGGTTATTTCTATTGATAATTCTTCTGTACAAATCATTCAAGTCAGAGGTGGCAAAACGTCCGCCGTCGAGCTGAACCATAGGACGCAAATCCGGCGGGATAACCGGGATTGCGGTCATGATCATCCATTCCGGCTTATTTCCTGACTCACGGAAAGCTTCCACTACTTCCAGACGTTTTACGATTCTTGCCCGCTTCTGCCCGGTTGCACCGTTCAGTCCGGTCTGCAGTTCTTCGTATTCTTTATCCAAATCTATTGCCTGCAGAAGTTCCATGATAGACTCTGCACCCATACCGACGCGGAAGGCGCTTCCCCAAGTCTCTCTTGCATCCTGATATTCCTGCTCGGAGAGAACCTGCTTGTACTGAAGGTCAGTCTCGCCCTTATCCAAAACGATATAGGAAGCGAAGTACAATACTTTCTCCAATGTTCTCGGAGACAAGTCAAGAATCAATCCCATACGGCTCGGAATCCCCTTAAAGTACCAGATATGGGAAACCGGCGCCGCCAGCGCAATGTGCCCCATACGTTCACGGCGCACACTGGCTTTGGTAACTTCTACGCCGCATCGGTCGCAGACTACCCCTTTATAACGAATCTTTTTATATTTTCCACAATGACATTCCCAGTCTTTGCTTGGCCCGAAAATCTTCTCACAGAACAGACCGTCTTTTTCCGGCTTCAGTGTTCTGTAGTTGATTGTCTCCGGCTTGGTAACCTCGCCACGGGACCAATCAAGAATTTTCTCCGGAGATGCCAGACCAATTTTAATCGCATCAAATGTCATCGGCTGATACGTTGCTTCATTTTTAGTTTCTGTCATATCGGCATCCTCCCTACTCTAAGTCCATATCGTCATCATCGTCAAATTCTTCAAAATCTTCTGTAAATTCTTCGAAATCCTCGTCTTCCGGTTCATCCTCCACATCAACAAGCTCACCGTCCGCAAATTCCTGCTGGCTGTAACCGTGTTTGCCGTAGTCCTCTTCTCTGTCTGCTCTTCTGCTCTCGCCTTCGATAATATGGTTCAGGTTCGTATCGCCGTAGTCAACACTTTCCATAATCTCTACTTCTGTGTTGTCCTCACGTAGCACACGTACATCCAGACCAAGGGACTGGAGCTCCTTCAAAAGAACCTTAAAGGATTCCGGAATACCCGGTTCTGGGATATTCTCGCCTTTGATAATGGCCTCGTAAGTCTTTACACGTCCGACAACGTCATCAGATTTCACAGTCAGGATTTCCTGCAGTGTGTAAGATGCGCCGTACGCCTCCAGAGCCCAAACCTCCATCTCACCGAAACGCTGTCCGCCGAACTGTGCTTTACCGCCCAGTGGCTGCTGTGTGACGAGTGAGTAAGGACCGGTAGAACGGGCATGGATCTTATCGTCTACCAGATGATGCAGCTTCAAGTAGTGCATGTGTCCGATAGTTACCGGACTGTCGAAGAACTCTCCAGTACGTCCGTCTCTTAGACGAACCTTTCCGTCGCGGGAAAGCGGTACGCCCTTCCACAATTTTCTGTGCTCTCTGTTTTCAGACAGATATTCTAAAACTTCCGGAAGCAGTTCTGCCCCGTGCTTTGCTTCAAATTCTTCCCATTCCAGATTGACATAATCATTGGCCAAATCCAGAGTGTCCATAATATCATTTTCATTGGCGCCGTCGAATACCGGTGTCGCAATGTTAAATCCAAGTGCTTTTGACGCAAGGCTTAAATGAATCTCAAGTACCTGACCGATGTTCATACGGGAAGGCACGCCCAGCGGGTTCAGTACGATGTCAAGTGGACGTCCGTTCGGTAGGAACGGCATATCTTCCACCGGAAGGACACGGGAAACAACACCCTTGTTACCATGACGGCCGGCCATCTTGTCACCCACGGAGATTTTTCTCTTCTGGGCAATGTAGATGCGGACTGCCTGATTCACGCCGGGTGACAGTTCATCACCGTTTTCTCTTGTAAATACCTTGGCGTCCACAACGATACCGTATTCGCCGTGAGGTACTTTCAGTGAAGTGTCTCTTACTTCACGGGCCTTCTCACCGAAAATAGCGCGGAGAAGCCGCTCCTCCGCCGTCAGCTCAGTCTCTCCCTTCGGGGTAACCTTGCCGACCAGAATGTCTCCTGCACGTACTTCCGCACCAATGCGGATAATACCTCTTTCGTCCAAATCCTTCAGCGCGTCATCGCCCACGCCCGGAATATCGCGTGTGATTTCTTCCGGTCCTAGCTTGGTGTCGCGGGATTCTGCTTCGTATTCTTCAATGTGTACAGAAGTATAGACATCCTCCTGTACCAGTCTTTCGCTTAAAAGTACCGCATCCTCGTAGTTATAACCTTCCCAAGTCATAAATCCGATGAGCGGGTTCTTGCCGAGCGCCATCTCGCCGTTGGCAGTAGACGGTCCGTCTGCAATTACCTGACCTGCTTCTACGCGCTCGCCTTTTACTACAATCGGTCTCTGATTGTAGCAGTTGCTCTGGTTGCTTCGAAGGAACTTCGTAAGCTTGTATGTCTTTCTTGTCTTATCATCCTGTTTGATGACAATCTCGGTAGAAGTAGAACGTTCAATGACACCGCCCTGCTCTGCCACGATACATACGCCAGAGTCTACCGCAGCCTTGACTTCCATACCTGTTCCGACAACCGGAGCTTCTGTAGTCAAAAGCGGAACCGCCTGACGCTGCATGTTGGAGCCCATCAGCGCACGGTTAGCATCGTCATTTTCCAAGAAAGGAATCAGCGCTGTAGCAACGGAGAACACCATCTTCGGAGAAACGTCCATGTAGTCGAACATCTTTCTCTCGTATTCCTGTGTCTCTTCACGGTAACGTCCGGATACATTCTTATGGATGAAGTGTCCCTCATCATCCAGAGGCTCGTTGGCCTGTGCCACGTGGTAGTTATCCTCTTCGTCGGCAGTCATATATACAACTTCGTCTGTTACGATCGGGTTCTGCGGGTCTGTCTTGTCGACCTTGCGGTATGGCGCTTCCACAAAACCGTACTCGTTGATTCTTGCATAGCATGCAAGAGAGTTGATCAGACCGATGTTTGGGCCTTCAGGGGTCTCGATCGGACACATTCTTCCATAGTGGGAATAATGAACGTCACGGACCTCAAATCCGGCACGGTCTCTGGAAAGACCTCCTGGTCCCAATGCGGACAGACGTCTCTTGTGGGTCAGCTCGCCAAGCGGGTTGTTCTGATCCATGAACTGTGACAGCTGTGAGGAACCGAAGAACTCCTTCACCGCCGCCGTCACCGGCTTGATGTTGATGAGTGACTGCGGTGAAATCCCTTCCAAATCCTGAGTTGTCATTCTTTCACGAACGACTCTTTCCAATCTGGAAAGACCGATTCTATACTGATTCTGGAGCAGCTCGCCAACGGCACGGATACGTCTGTTGCCCAGATGGTCGATGTCATCGTCATTACCGATGCCAAACTCCAGATGCATGTTGTAATTGATGGACGCGAAAATATCTTCCTTTGTGATGTGCTTCGGAATCAATTCATGGATATTTTTCCTGATTGCCTCTTTTAACTCTTCGATATCTCCCGCTGTATCTTCCAGTAGTTCTGCCAGAACCGGATAGTATACCAGCTCTGTGACCCCGACTTCCTTCGGTTCAATATCGACGATAGCCTTCAAGTCCACCATCATGTTAGAGAGAACCTTTACATTACGCTCTCCGTCTTCCTTCTCAATCCACACAAACGGAACGGCAGCGTTCTGAATTGTATCCGCCAATTCCCTTGTCACTTCCCTGCCCTTTTCAGCAAGCACCTCGCCTGTAAGCGGGCTCACCACATCATCGGCAAGAACATGTCCGGTAATACGGTTTCTGAGGAGAAGCTTCTTATTAAATTTATAACGGCCTACTTTTGCCAAATCATAACGTCTCGGGTCGAAGAACATGCTCGTGATCAAGCTCTCCGCACTGTCCACCGCAAGCGGCTCGCCCGGACGAATCTTCTTATATAATTCAAGGAGGCCTTCCTGATAGTTCTCAGCAGTATCTTTGGAGAAACTCGCAAGAATCTTCGGCTCTTCACCGAACAATTCGAGAATCTCCGCGTTGGTTCCGACACCGAGGGCACGAATCAAGACGGTAATCGGTACCTTTCTAGTTCTATCTACACGAACATAAAAAACGTCATTGGAGTCTGTTTCGTATTCAAGCCATGCACCGCGGTTCGGGATAACAGTACAGGAATACAGTTCTTTACCGATCTTGTCATGCGCAACCGCATAGTAGATACCTGGGGAACGAACAAGCTGGCTTACGATAACACGCTCTGCTCCGTTGATAACGAACGTACCTGTCTTTGTCATAAGAGGCAGGTCGCCCATAAAGATTTCGTGCTCATTAATCTCATCCGTTTCCTTGTTATGAAGCCTTACCTTCACTTTCAGAGGTGCTGCAAATGTTGCATCACGTTCTTTACATTCTTCGATCGTATACTTCACTTCATCTTCGCATAATGTAAAATCAACAAATTCCAAACTCAGATGACCGCTGTAATCGGAAATCGGAGAAATATCATCAAACACTTCATTTAATCCCTCATCCAGAAACCATTGGTAGGAATCCTTCTGGACTTCGATTAAGTTAGGCATTTGGAGTACTTCTTTTTGTCTGGAATAGCTCATTCGCATGCTTTTTCCGTTTGTGATGGGACGAATTCTGTTTTTCTCCATTGACGTTTCACTCCTTATATGATAAATTTTCGGGTAATTATTACGCCTAATTTTAGGGCGCACTTATGGCATGGTTTTCCACAATAGCGCATTTTTTACTATAGCACATGGGCTTTTTGCTTGTCAAGGACTTTTTCAGAAACTTTCAAAGGGAACTCAAAGGGGACAGGTCCCAACGCGTTGGGACCTGTCCCCCTCTACAATTCTGAAACTATTCCGACAACTAGAAAAGGTATCTCCGCAAGTAAACTTGGGTGATACCTTTTTCTGTTAAGCTTCTTATGTTCAACCGAATTACTTAAGGTTAACTTCTGCGCCTTCGCCTTCAAGTTTAGCTTTGATTTCTTCAGCTTCTGCCTTGGAAGCAGCTTCTTTTACTACCTTCGGAGCGTTGTCAACTAATTCTTTAGCTTCTTTTAATCCAAGTCCTGTGATTTCACGAACAACTTTGATTACTTTAACTTTAGAAGCTCCTGCAGAAACTAATTCTACATCGAACTCGTCTTTTTCTTCTACTGCTGCTGCTCCGTCTCCAGCTGCTGCTGCAACTACAACACCTGCTGCTGCGGATACACCGAATTCTTCTTCACATGCTTTAACTAAATCGTTCAATTCTAATACAGATAATTCTTTGATAGCTTCAATAAATTCTGCTGTTGTTAATTTTGCCATTTTATTTTCCTCCATTTTTAAGTTTTTTGATGAGTCATCCGCTACACTAAGCTCGACAACACTTCGCCAAGTGTCCGGATGGGGTTCGCACTAAACGCAAAAGCATCATACTAAATGCTCTACTCTGCCGGTGCTTCTTCTACAGCTTCTGCTGCAGGAGCTTCTTCTGCTGCGGCTTCTGCCGGAGCGTCTCCCTGCTCTGCGATCTGATTAAGAACACGAGCAAGATTGGTAATTGGTGACTGTAAGCTTCCAAGTAACTTGGACAGTAATTCTTCTCTTGACGGAATCTTAGATAATTCTGTAAGTCCCGTAATATCGTATACTGTGCCTTCAACCACACCTGCTTTTAACTCAAGAGCTTCTGCTGTCTTAGCGAACTTGCAGAGGATTCTTGCCGGAGCTGTTGCGTCATCTTTAGAAATAGCAACTGCACTCGGTCCTTCCAGATACTCGTCTAACTGAGCGAAATCTGTTCCTTCAAAAGCTCTTTTCATCATTGTGTTTTTGCAGACCTTGTAAATGATACCCGCTTCTCTTAACTGCTTACGAAGCTCTGTATCCTGAGCCACTGTCAAGCCACGATAGTCAACAAGCACGATAGACTGTGCGTCAACGATATCATCTGCGATTGCCTGTACGATAGGTTGTTTTAATTCAACTTTTGCCACGAATGGTGCACCTCCTTGTATATTTTTAAAACTGCCAAGGCACATTCTTGCGCCGAGCGCGGTCGTCTGCGACATACTACATCTTCGCGCGAGTGCGCCTCCCCCGGAGGGTTTTATAGCATCGGGAACGAAGTTCCCTATGTTATAAAAAAACCTCCATGCCGGAACATAGAGGTTTAAGAATTCAATCATATGATTCTTGTCTTCCTCGGTAGGCGTTTTCATCCTTATGCCTTACGGCACCTACTGTCTTCGGCAGTTACTATGATAATTTAGCATGTTTGATAATGAATGTCAAGCATTTTCAAACATTTTCATGTACATTTATTTTGACGTGCAGGCGAATCCCTTCATCTCCTCTAAAAATCCGCGAATAAATTCCACAGAAATATCCAGCGCCTCCTGTCCAAGCTCTCTGGTGGAGTCTTTCGGATCAAAAGGCCCGAACCAGCCGCTCGGTGCAATTTCCTTTGTGTCTCTCACAAGCCGTACCGTTCCGCCCCGGTAGCTCACTGCCTGAATATATTTGCCCTTCACATTCTCAGACGGGTCTTGCGGATTCATAGGCTGGCCGAGCTCCAGATGAACAGCCTCCGGTTCCACCACCATCATGGCAGAGGTCTCTAAAATATCGCCGTGGCCGCCCTTGAACTTCTCATCCAGCTCCGCCACCAGACTCCACCAGTCAATGCTGGCACAAATGCCGCCTTTGTGGTAGACCTCCAGCGCAGCCCTGTCTATGGACGGCGTATTTCCACCGTGTCCGTTCAGCACCACAAACCTTCTCGCCCCGTGCTGCATCAGCGAATCCATAATTCCATGCAGCACCATATACAGACCTTCATAACCAATATTAATACTTCCCGCAAAACTCAAGTGGTACGGGCACACTCCATAGGGAACCGTGGGTGCCACAATCACATCCTCCATATCCGCTATATGCTCCGCCAAATAAGCCGGAATCAAATAATCCGTCCCAAGCGCACACTGCGCCCCGTGCTGCTCCGTACTTCCTACCGGAATCACAATAACCGGATCCTTTGTAAATGCTTCCTTCGCCTGTGCTGTAGTCATCTTCCCAAGATACATATTTATGCCTCCTTTTCGACATCCATCTCTCCAATTGTTCTATTATCTATCATATAACACTTTCCCCTCTACTACAACCCCGTCACATCTTAATTGCGGCACTATTGCAAATGTGCTATACTTTAACCATAAGTGAAAGAACGGAGGGATTTTTATGGAAATTGGTGGTTTTTTCCCGTATGAAGAGTTACAAAAAGAAGAAAATGGTTATATTGACTTAGTATGTCCGGACGCCGGAGACGTACGCCATTTAATGTCCGGGAGGTGCGCAATCTATCTCTGTCTTCAAGACAGCCTGCTCACCGACCCTAAAAAAGCTGCCTACCTGCCCGCATATACATGCGAGACTGTAAGTGGCTGTTTTGTAAAAGCCGGTTACCGGATTTATTATTATGATGTAGATGAACATCTGGCTCCGATATTCGACGAAAATCTGATAGGCGAAATCAGCTTTCTCCTCATCTGCGGCTACTATGGCTTTTCGACCTATGATGAGGACTTTGTAAAACGATGCCACTCCCGCGGGGTCACCGTGATGCAGGACACCACTCACACCGCGTTCTCCCCCCACGAGGCATGCCCGGAGGCAGATTATATCGCCGTCAGCCTCCGCAAATGGATGGGAGTCATCTCTGGCGGTCTGGCTATCAAACGCAACGGCACCTTCAAGGTATCACCCCTTCCCGCCGACATGGAGCACTTAAGCATCCGGCAGGAAGCATTGACAAAACGCGAACAATACGAAAAGCTAGGTGACGAGACTTTAAATAAAGAAAGCGCCGACGCCTTCTGGAAGGCCGAATGGATGCTGCGGGAAATCTTTGACATGCAGGAAGGGGATGCCGATTCCCTCTACCGCATCAAGCATTATCCACTGGACACCGCAGTCCAAAAGCGCAGGGAAAACTACGCATGGCTTCTTGAGCATCTGCCCAAAAATCCTGCCGTGCGCCCCATCTTCCCAGAACTGCCGGAAGATGTGTGCCCTATGTTCTTCCCCTTCCTCTGCGATGACCGCGAGTCACTGATGAAACATCTGGCGGCTAACCAAATACCACCAAAAGTATATTGGCCGGTTCCTCCATTCATACATATAGAGGAATACCCACACGCACAATATATCTACGAACACGTCATGTCCATAAGCTGCGACCAACGCTTCAGCTTAGAAGACATGGCCCGCGTAGCAGAAGCGTTCCAAGCATACGCATCTCAGAAGTAGGCCTCAAAGGCAATTGACAATAAGACGCAATACGGGAACAGAGCCGCCGTGTCACCGGAAGGCTCTGTTCCCGTATTTCTGTTTATTCCATCCTTTTCAGTCCCCGATGCCGTAGTTCTACTCGCATCAAAACCAATTCAGTTTTTGTTAGTAAATAATAATACTTACTTAAAGTAACTACGTTCCACATACATCCTCCGAGCATTTCCCTTTTGAGACGAGCAGAAGCGTCGGAAGACGGCCACCCGCCACAGGGGATGCCGTCTTTCGGCTCTTCGTCCCATCCTCAAAAAAATCCCACGTTATTTCTCATAAGTCCCTTTGCGCAAAAGTTTTCCTTCTTCCATCATTACTTTTCCTCCGGCAATCACGGTGTGAAGGTTCAAGTCTTTATCGAGCAGGAGGATATCTGCGTCTGCGCCTTCTTGGATGCATCCTTTTTGTGGGTAAATGTTCAGTGCCTTTGCAGGATTTGTAGTCAGGTAAGGCAGTGCTTCGTCTAGCCCCATCCCGACTTCTTTCACCATGCGTTTGATTTCTTTGTAAATACTCGCCACCCCTGACACGCCAATTTCCAAAAGGCTTCCGTCCGGTGCATAATTGGACCAGCTGCCATGTCCGTCAGAGCTGAAAGTAATATGGTCAAGAGGAAGTCCTCTCTTTTTCGCCTCAAGGACACAGTCTCCCGGATTTGGCTGCCCCTTGGTTCCGCAAGTCAAATCAATATAACCGCCCATGCCGATAAATTGATATCCGTCTTCCAGCAAAGCCGGATTCCGGTTCACATGAGTAGGCCGGAATACCTTTGCCGGGATAGCAGTCTGTTCAATCGCCGCAAATACCGGCTGCAGTCCGCTTTTGGCATCTCCCATATGCAGAATCACAACGCCTGCCTTTCCGCCAATCATCCCCGCCACTCTGACCTTGCTGGCAATCTGAATCAGTTCGTCGAGAGGCACGTTTGGCGCCCTGTGATCCGAAAGTGCAAGCTTCAGTCCCAGCACTTCATCAATAAAAACAATATCTCTGTCGGCTTCCCCGGTAATCGTGGGCCCCGGATGTCCATAAGAGCCTGTGAACATATAAGCGGTGACGCCTTCTTCGTTCAGCGCTCTCGTCTTGGCATAAAGATTCTCCGCACTTCTCGTCAATCCGTCGGTGCCAATCAATCCCATGACCGTTGTGATGCCACTTTCAATCAGCTCGGAGAGCTGGAGCTCCGGTGTTCTGGTGGCAAAGCTTCCCTCGCCGCCTCCTCCGGTGACATGCACATGATTGTCAATTAGCCCCGGCGCGAGCACGAGTCCTTCCCCGTCGATCACACGGCAGTGACCGGGCATATCCGGTATATGCTCCTCCATCCATTCTATTTTACCGCCGCAGATAAGCACATCCTTCCGCCCCTTATATTCCGGCGCGTAAACCTCTGCATTTTTAATCATCAACATACCATAATCCCTCTATTCTTCTGGTTTTATTTTTGTGATTCCGATACCGGTAATGGCAAGGATAATAGCCATGATTATGCCGGTATAATTCATGATTGCCCATGGAAGATACGAAAGTGTGTCTACCCCCAAAGTCACCGCCATATACGCTCCCGCCGCAGACCACGGCACAAGTGGAACGAGCACGGTACCAGAGTCTTCTAGTGTTCTCGAAAGGTTTTTCGCAGCCAGCCCCCTCTTGGCATACGCATCCTTGAACAATTCGCCTGGCACGAGGATAGTCAGGTAAGAACTTCCCGTCGTGAGTGCGACCGTAAAGCAGGCTGCAATCGTAGAGCCTACAAGACCGGCCACTGACTTCACTTTCTTCAAAAGCAGATCCAGAACTTTATCAAGCATTCCTGATACACTGACAATCCCTGCAAATCCCATCGCGCAGAAAATCAACACGGTCGTTCCCGTCACCGAGTTTACACCGCCACGGTTAATCAGCTTGATAACTTCTTCGGAAGCCTCGCCTACAAAGCCAGTCATACTCAAATCAAATCCGGAAATCAGAGACGCCACTCCATTTACCAGCGAAAATCCCTGCACTACAATGCCAAGTATCACACACAGAAAGCTGGAAATTACCATCGTCGGTATCGTCGGCCATTTCAAAAAAGAACCTGCGATTACAAGAACGAAAGGCAGAAGAATGACCGGATTGAAATTGAACATAGAATCAAGCTGGGTCATCATGACCTCAACGCTCTCCGGAGTTACCAAAGATCCGCTGACTTTAAGCCCCGCAAAGAAATACACTATCAAGGCGATGACTGTAGCCGGAACGGTCGTATAGAGCATATGTGCAATATGTTCATACAATTCACTTCCTGCCGCCATAGGTGCAAGATTGGTTGTATCAGACAGCGGTGAGAGTTTATCCCCAAAGAACGCTCCTGATACGACAGCTCCCGCGGTAGCCGGAAGAGATACGCCAAGGCCGCCGGCGATGCCCATCATAGCAACTCCGATTGTTCCGGCCGCTCCCCATGATGTTCCGGTCACAAGCGACAAAAGCGCCGATGCAAAGAACGCCGTTACCAACATAAATTTAGGATTCACAATCTGTACACCATAATAAATAATCATAGGTACCGCACCGCAGAACATCAATCCACCTATCAACAGGCCGACCGACCATAAAATCAAGGTCGCAGGCATGGCGCTGCCGATCTTCTCAATGATGGCATCCAGCATTTCTTTCCAGTCAAATCCCAGATAGTAAGCCATAACTCCAGCGACAAGCGCTGCCAGAATCATCAAAAATTCTGTCTTTAATCCCAGATACCCGTATCCCACCGCAAGAATCACAAACATGAACACTATAGGAAACAATGCTTGTGCCGTGGTAGGTTTTCTCTTTACCCGCTCTTTCTTTTCATGAACTTTACTCATTTTTCTTCCTCCTCATGTAGAATATATTTAGATTATAAAGAAAAATAAGTGCCTATAAAATATCTTTAAGTTGTCCAAAACTATATAAATTGCACAATCGCCTTTGTCTTAAAGGTAGAATATCAAAATTCTGCTGGGCCTTCCCGTCTCCGCCTGATTTCTCATCCCCGAAATACAGGCATATCCACTGCTCATCAGCTTCTCGATCACCCGGTCCATATTTCGGACGGACACACCGCAGTATTCCGCCAGCTCCTTCGAGGTGAAGGTGTCTTTCTTATATGCCTCCATCATCCCCTTGATTTTCAGCAGATAACGCATGCTCACGCCGCTGTCTGCCGATATTTCTTCCAGCTTTTCCTCCGCCAGCAGCGTAGTTGCCGCCTTGCTCTTATTCGTCTCAATCGGCCCCGCCGTCTTGCCCTCCCCATACGCGATAAAAATAACACTGCGGTCATACTGCACAGAATATTGAATCGCAGAAAGAGCATTTTGCTTCGCTTCGAACATCGTGCTTCCATATCCAATACCCACGGCAATCCGACAGAAAATTTTATTCTTTAACTGTTCCAAGAACAATAGATTCGTATAGTGCTTCGTCACTTCCACAAGCACCTTTTTTGTTGTAAAAAGATATACATTGCGATTGCTGCCCTCCACGACAGCCGCCTCTATCTGCTGGGCAAACAGATAGACTTGCTCCATCACCTTCATCCGGTCCACAAGATATTGATACTCATAATTTGCAAGATTTCCTATTGATTTTTCTTCCGGCATCTTCAGGCATAATACGGCTATATCCTTAGGCGTATTGTGGACATCCAGATACCGCTGCTCCAGACGCCGCACCGCTGAGCGCACCGTCTCATAAGTCCGCTCACTTTTGATACAAGGGATTCCATCCTTCTCGAGCAGCCTTGCCACTTCATTATGAGTGGTCACGCACACATCCGCACGCTTCTCCAAAAATGCGTTTCTATGAAAATGATAAATCATGCGGTTGCTCTGATAGTCGTCATACGCTTCTTTCATCCCAATAATCTCATCGAGTTCTTTGAAAATACCAACCTCCCGCAGCGCCTCCTGCACAGTTTTACGGGAATATGTGTCAAAGCTCACCCGCTCTACATTGTACCCCAGCAGGCTGCTTTTCAGCAGAACGGACATAACTTCCCCCTCATAGCGCGGCAGGATTTCATATAAGGTATCCGCGTCCAGATAATCCTTGGCGATGTAATACGATATCAAGCCTGAGAACAAGAGGCCGTCAAATTGCCTCTGCCTGTTCTTGACAATGTCTGCAACTTCTTCATATTCATCGTACAATAAAAATTCAAAATGAATTGTATCGAATTCAGGAATCAAATGTTCCATCTTCGGCATAAATGTTTTAGGACATATTACCGCTGCTTTCATATGACGACCCTCCTACTCGTTTACTATAGCAAAAACTCCCGGAGAAGTCCGGGAGTTTTTTATATTATTCTCAATACAATGATTAAACAAGCTTCATTGGGTTAAGCTTTACGCCAGGTCCCATGGTAGAAGTAAGGGTCACGCTCTTAAGGTACTGACCTTTTACTGCTGCCGGTTTTGCTTTCATGATTGCATCGATAAGCGTCTGGAAGTTGTCCGCTAACTGTTCTTCTGTGAAAGAAGCTTTTCCTAATGGCACATGGATAATGTTTGTCTTATCCAATCTGTATTCAATCTTACCAGCCTTGATATCGTTGATAGCTTTAGTAACATCCATTGTTACAGTACCAGCCTTCGGGTTCGGCATTAAACCTTTTGGTCCAAGTACACGTCCGAGACGTCCAACAACACCCATCATATCCGGTGTAGCTACTACTACGTCGAATTCAAACCAGTTTTCATTCTGAATCTTCGGAATCAGTTCGTCTCCGCCTACATAATCTGCTCCGGCTGCCTTTGCTTCTTCTGCCTTTGCATCCTTAGCGAAAACTAAGATACGAACTTTTTTACCAGTTCCGTGCGGCAGTACAACTGCGCCACGAATCTGCTGGTCAGCGTGACGTCCGTCACAGCCTGTTCTGATGTGTGCTTCGATTGTCTCATCAAACTTAGCTACTGCAGCTTTTTTAACTAATTCAATTGCTTCTGCTTTATCATAGAGGGTTGTTCTGTCAATTAACTTGGCAGCCTCTACATATTTCTTTCCTCTTTTCATTCTAAATACCTCCTAGTGGTGATTACGGGAATTCCCTCCCACGTTTACAAATTTACAGTTTAATAAGGTAGTTACACTCGACTTAGCGCTCGAAAGTACCTCGCTTAGTCTCGGTAACGGAATTCGTACTAGACTCGAAAGGACCTCGTCAAGTACTCTATTCCTCTGTGACTGTTACACCCATACTTCTGCATGTTCCTTCGATCATGCTGATAGCTGCTTCTACAGAAGCTGCATTCAAGTCTGGCATCTTAAGCTCTGCGATTTCTTTTACCTGAGCTTTTGTGATTTTTGCAACCTTTGTCTTGTTCGGAACACCAGAACCTGACTTGATGTTGCAAGCCTTTTTGATAAGAACTGCAGCCGGTGGTGTCTTAGTAATGAAACTAAAACTTCTGTCACTGTAAACTGTGATAACAACAGGAATGATCAAATCTCCCTGATCTGCTGTCTTTGCATTGAACTGCTTAGTAAATTCAACGATATTGACACCGTGCTGTCCAAGAGCCGGACCAACCGGTGGTGCCGGAGTAGCCTTTCCGGCTGGAATCTGTAATTTGATATAACCTGAAACTTTTTTTGCCATTTTAAAGTACCTCCTTGTGGTATTTGCGGGGATTTCCCTCCCACGTGTTCGTTATGATCTCTTCATAACAGTTACATTTTTTTGACTTCTGCGAAACTGATTTCTACCGGCGTTTCGCGGCCGAAAAGCTCAACATTGATGGTGAGACTTTGTTTTGGCAGATTGATGGCCTGTACAACTCCGACAGTGCCTTCCCATGCTCCGGCAATAACCGTAACAGTATCGCCCTCGGCAAACTCCACAACAATATTCTCTTTCTGAATTCCAAGCGGTGCCATCTCTTCTTCTGTAAGCGGAACCGGTTTAGAACCGGGGCCCACGAATCCGGTAACACCTCTTGTATTCCTTACGACATACCATGTATCATCGTTCATAATCATATGAATCAATACATAGCCCGGAAACATTTTCTTTTGTGAAGCTTTCTGTACGCCGTTCTTTAATTCGACAACCTCCTGCATCGGAACCCGGACCTCTAAGATCTCTTCTTCCAGATGACGGTTCTCAATTGTCTTGTCAATATTGGCTTTTACTTTGTTCTCATACCCAGAATAAGTATGAACTACATACCATTTTGCTTCTGCCATAAAATCACCTTTACCTCACTAATAAATCGATTCCGTATTTCACGATAATATCCGCCACCGCGATAATCGCTCCTAAAATAACAGAAACAACTACGACTGCCGTTGTCTGTTTGGCAAGTGTAATCCTGTCAGGCCAGATAATCTTGTTGAACTCAGCTTTCAATCCTTTGAAAAAAGGTGTCTTCTGAGCCTTTTCCTTAGAAGAATCTCCCATAACATTCACTTCCCTTCAACGACTATTTCGTTTCTTTGTGCAATGTGTGTGATTTGCAGAATCTACAGTATTTCTTCGTTTCCATGCGCTCAGGATGAGTTTTCTTATCCTTTGTCATGTTGTAGTTACGATGCTTGCACTCTGTACATTCCAGTGTAATTCTTGTACGCACAACTTCCACCTCGCTTTTATGTTCTTTTTTTCAGTTACATGACAGCTTGCGAGGCTGTCTAAAAATAGGCATAAAAAAAAGACCTATACTTCCATTCGCTAGGATAGTGTATCATACGGCGATTGTAAAGTCAAGGACTTTCTTTAAAACAGAGGCACCCCGCGATGCCTCTGTCCACCTATATTCTCGGGATTCTGCCCGCTCTTTTTATAAATCGTAAGCCTTCAGAGTCATGGAGATTACGTTACTCGTCTCCGGTGCAAAATCAATCTCACAGTATTTCGTATAAGACTCTTTATCGTACCATGTATACATGTGCATGCTGTCTCCTTCGTAGACGTCATCCGTCTCCCCGTAAGCCGCAAGCACTTCATCCAGCGCGCTGCCCATCTGAATCCCGCCGGGGAATACGATGGCAAGGCCGCCTTCTTCCAAATCATAGTCCGTCACAGAGATACTGCCCACGACACATTCGGCAACACTTTTCGCCTTATCGTCACCGTTGACCATATCCACCATGATTTCGTTTCCATTCTCATCCATAAAATAGACAATCTCGTATTCTTCCGCATTTACCACATAATCCTTCGGAGTATAATCCGTGTCCATAGCAAGACCCGCCGCCTCCAAGTCGGCGATCTCACAAGGCAGTGTCACTACTTTATCATTGATCTGGACTGTATAACTGTCCCACTTTCCGCCCAACTCAGAACTCGGTTCAGCCTTTGCTATCTTTGGAGTATCTCCGCCCTTACTCTCCAGATCTTCTAAGTCTCCGTCCGACTCTACCGCTGTCTCTTCCACTTCTTTCGGTACCTTGATTTCTTTTATGCCTCCAAAATCTTTGTAGGTCATTTCCACATAGTATTCAATTGTGTCCGGCACCTTTGCGCTGTCCTCAAGCAGCTTCTCCATCACACCGCCCATGTCTATATGGATGCGGGCAGGAAGAATCTTTTCCTTATATATATCGATGGTACATGGTATTTTAGATTCCTTCAGCTTGTCCACATCAACCAGCTCGCCCATTCCTGTCATATCCAGCAGATCCTGATTGAATATAGATTCTAACTCCTCGCCCTTAAGCTCGGCGGTGAGGCGGAAACACTTCTTTCCCTCGACTTCGCTCAGCTCTTTCTCCAGTGAAAACGCACCCGCCATGTCTTCCAAGTCATTGATAGCTTCTAAATCCGCTATCTCTCCGTCGTCCTCGCTGGACGTCTTCGCCCATTGGTTCATAACGTTTACATAGGTGATGTTCTCTTTCTTTTCCTTCACCTGATACATTTCCAGTTCTGTGCTCACATCCGTACCGCTCATGTTCATCTTGATGCTGCCTTCCACATGCGCCGCTTCCTGCTTCAAGACTGTCTCAATGTTCAAATCAACCTCAGCAGAAATCGCATCTGAAGCATCCGCCATGGCAACGGATGCCTTAATGTTAGCCCCAAAAGATTCTACTTCTTTCATATTCTTCTTCATATCGCCGAAAAGGTTCTCTGGTGTAGCTTTCTTCTTGCATCCGGCCGTCATAAGCATTGTCAAAACAATAATCAGGGCCACAGCCGTAAGCTTCTTCCAATTCTTTTTCATATATGTTCCCTCCTCATAAGTGATTTGTTAAAATTATCTCATACTTCTGTGGAGAAAACAAGCACTCTACCTATTCCGCTATATGATTACGAATAATCGCCCGAATACTGTCATTCAAATATGGTTTTAACTCCTCATAACTGATAGGGTCATTTTCAAGAATGGTGCTGAAGGAGGTGGCGCTGGCCAGTTCGATAATAAGGAACATCATTGTGTTTGGCGCCCGAAGCTTCACTTCAGGGTTCTCTTCCACCATAACATTGTACAGCTCCATCACGTTCTGGCTTTCCCCATCCTCGTTTTCTGTAATCGCCTGACGGAACATCCCCCAGCTCAGATTTTTGGAAATAAACCGCAATATCTGTTTATTCTTCTGCATCTCATCTAAAATATAGTCCACCAAAAATATGACTTTATCCTCAAACACAGGAATATCCGCTTTCAAAAGTTCCGCGTATGCCGCCGTAAAGAGCCTGCCTGCGGTGCGGGCAATCAGCCGATCTCTGATTTCATACTTGTCTTTAAAATAAAGATAGAACGTCCCCTTGGCCACCCCCGCCATTCTGACAATATCATCTATGGACGTCTTGGCGATCCCCTGTCCCAAAAACAGTTCGTATGCGCTCTGGAACAAGGCGTCTAACTTCTGCTGTTTATTTTCTTTTATTTTCCCCATAATTCGTTCCTCTTTTCGACTTGGTTTTCTTACATTATAATTACCGTCTGACTAAAAGTCAACTTTTTGCTAGATTTTATTGACTTTTAGTCATTTTTGAGCTATAGTACTTTTAGCATCATAGAATGACTTCTGGTCATTATTCTGAAAAGGAGGAAACACCATGGTTAAAATAGGGAAAAAAATAGTGAAATACAGGGTGGTAATTCTAATTCTCGGATTTCTGCTCTTGATTCCCTCAGCTCTGGGATATTTTAAGACCAGAGTAAATTACGATATTTTATATTATCTTCCTGACAACATCGAGACGATGAAGGGGCAGGATATTCTGATGAAAGACTTCGGAAAAGGTGCTTTCGCAATGGAGGTTGTAGAAGGCATGAATACAAAGGAAGTATCCGATGTCAAAAAGAAAATAGAAGGGGTGGACGGTGTAGCGGAGGTCATCTGGTATGACTCTCTGGCAGATACTTCGCTTCCTATCAATATGCTCCCGGATAAGCTGAAAGAAGTCTTCAACACAGACAACGCCACCTTGATGGCAATCTTCTTCGATGACACGACTTCCGCCGACAGCACCATGGATGCCATCACCGAGATACGGCAGATTACAAACAAGCAATGTTATCTGAGCAGTATGTCCGCAGTGGTAACCGATATCAAGGCACTCTCCGAGAAGGAAACCCCAGTCTATGTACTGATTGCCGTTATCCTTACCTGCATCGTCCTTTCTATATTTATGGACTGCTGGATACTTCCCGTTTTCTTTATGCTGAGTATCGGCATGGCAATCATCTACAATATGGGAAGCAATTATTTTCTGGGGGAGATTTCCTATATTACCAAGGCGCTCAGCGCGGTACTTCAGCTCGGTGTGACGATGGATTATTCCATTTTCCTCTGGCACAGCTATCAGGAAAATCAACAGCGGTTCCCCGGTGAGAAGGAGCGCGCAATGGCACACGCCATTTCGAACACGTTTTCCTCTGTCGTAGGCAGCTCGATTACAACGGTAGCCGGCTTTATCGCACTTTGCTTCATGAGCTTTACGCTTGGCAAGGATTTAGGAATTGTAATGGCCAAGGGGGTTGTATTCGGTGTCCTGAGCTGTGTCACCATTCTCCCCTCCTTCATATTAGTGTTTGATAAGGCCATACAGAAGACTACTCATCGGTCGGTCATGCCTTCCATGGAGAAGCCGGCACGCTTCATCACAAAGCATTTTAAAATATTCGTAGCGGCATTTTTAATCATACTTTTCCCTGCACTCTGGGGCTATAGCCACGCGCAGGTCTACTATAACCTTGATGCCACCCTGCCCAAGACGCTGGACAGCATCAAGGCCAACGACAAGCTCTCCCAAGAGTTTGATATGAATGCCACTCACATGGTACTCGCAGACGCTTCCCTTTCCTCTAAAGACGCCAAAGCAATGCTGGCAGAGATGCAGGATGTGAAGGGCGTCAAGTTCGCGCTCGGTCTGGACAGTCTTCTAGGCTCTGCCATTCCCAGAGATATGATACCCGGCGAGGTCACAGAAGCACTCCAGAAGGGAGACTGGCAGCTCATACTTGTCCAGTCCGAATACAAGGTCGCCACGGATCAAGTCAACAAACAATGTACCGAGCTGAATAAGATTATCAAAAAATATGATTCCTCTGCCATGCTGATTGGGGAAGCTCCATGTACAAAGGATTTGATTACCATTACCGACAAGGATTTCAAGGTCGTAAGCGCGATCTCCATCATCGCGATCTTCCTGATTATAGCCATAGTCTTCAAGTCCTTCGCCCTCCCGGTCATTCTGGTGTCGGTGATTGAATTCGCTATTTTTATCAATCTGGGGATTCCATTCTACACCGGTGTGAAAATGCCGTTTATCGCCTCAATCGTAATCGGCACGATCCAGTTGGGCGCCACAGTGGACTATGCCATCCTGATGACGACTAGATACAAAAAGGAGCGTGGAAAAGGCAAATCTAAACAAGAATCTATCCAGATTGCGCTTTCCACCTCTATCTCTTCGGTCATCGTCTCCGCGCTGGGCTTCTTCGCAGCCACCTTCGGCGTGGGGCTTTACTCCGATATTGATATGATATCTGCCCTCTGCACCTTGATGGCACGAGGGGCAATTATCAGTATGGTCACCGTTATCTTTATCCTTCCGTCTATGCTGATGGTCTTTGATAAGGTCATCTGCGCTACGACAATGGGTATGAAATTAAAACTGAAACATGCTGCCTTACAGGCAAATGCAAATTCCTAGGAGGTCTTGACGATTATGAAAAACAGAGAATTTCGTGCATTAATGGCAATTGCGCTTATGACGGCGCTGATAGCAGGAAGTGTGGGCGGTGTCTCCGGAACCGCATACGCCAAAGAAAATCAGACAATCACTGCAGAGGCATCCAAATCCACATTGAAAAACGCCTCTTCCACCGGTGATACAGCAGGATTAAAAGACGAAACCGTCTATGCCAAGGTTGACGCCGCCGGCAATGTCAAAACCGTGACTGTGTCCGACCAGTTGAAAAACATCGGCAGCCTCTCCGAAGTAAAAGATATTTCTGTACTGAAAGACATCGAAAATGTCAAGGGCGACGAAGTCTTCGCAGAATCAGGGGACTCCTTGATCTGGAATCCTGACAATAAGGACATCTGTTATCAGGGTACGACGGACAAAGCACTGCCTGTGGGTATAGAAATTTCCTATAAACTTGACGGCCAGAACATTACGGCCGATGAACTGGAAGGTAAATCGGGGCATGTCGCCATACGTTATGAATACAAAAACACCACGAAAGACAACACCGAAGATTATGTGCCCTTCCTGATGGTGACTGGCCTCATCATGGATTCTGAAAAATTCAGTAACCTGACAATCACCAATGGAAAAATCATCTCCGACGGGGACCGTAATATGGCTGTCGGAATGGGACTTCCGCAGATGAAGGAAAATCTGGGCGTGGACGATTTGGATATTCCGGATTATTTTGAGGTGGAGGCCGACGTCACAGAGTATGAAGCGGTAGAAGGCATCACCATCGCCACCAACAGTCTGTTCAATGAAATTGGGACCGACAAATTTGACAGCCTTTCCGACCTTAAAAGCTCTATGGGCCAGCTGCAGGACGCTTCCGCACAGCTTGTCAGCGGCTCCGGCGAGCTGAAAGATGGTCTCGATGTACTTCTCTCCTCCTCCGGCACACTGATCGACGGTGTGAGCGCACTGGCGGACGGCGGCAATACGCTCACAAGCGGCGCCGGCACGCTGCTGGACGGTAGTAAAACACTGGCTTCCGGAAGTAATTCTCTGGCCAAAGGCACCGGCCAGCTTTTAGAGGGAACCACAGGCCTCAAAGACGGCGCACAGCAGGTAGCCGCAGGTGCTGCTTCCATTACGTCTCAGACCGGTAAAGACAGCGAACTGGCGCGGGGTGCAGAGAACTTGACTTCAGGCATCGGCGCACTTGGCATCAGCCTAAACGACAACTTGGGAAAATTAAGTACCGGCGTAGAAGACCTTGGCACAGGAATCCATGGTATCAGCGACGGCACCAAGGGTCTTCAAACGGCTATAGAAGATAACAAAAGCACGGTAACGAATGCTCTCGAATCTGTAAAGACGGCGGCTCAGAATCTATCCCAGAGCACATCAGGCACAAATGGCACAAGTGTAAGCGCTTACGATGTGGCTTACGGCAACGGCGGAACAGATTCCGCCCTCAACACCTTGAACGCACTTCTTGCGAGGGAAGATATCCCCGAAGATGCCAAGGCTTCTGTCTCCGCCGCCATCGCTGCCCTGCAGTCCGATCAAGGGGCAAGACAAACTTCCGCCGGCACACTGGACGCAGAAATCAACGCCCAGAGGGCCGCGCTCGACAATGCATCTTCCGCCGCCTCCAGTGCTCAGGATGTGGTAGATGCTGCCAACGCTGCCTCCAACGCTTTTGAAGGTTACACCGGGGTAATCTCCTCTGCCACCGCAAACCTTATTTCCGGCATTGGCAAGCTCTCTGAGGGGGCTGACACCCTTCAAAAGAGTATCTCAGGCTCAGCGTCACAAGTGACAGACGGAATTGCCCAGCTCGACGCAGGCTCCAAGAAACTGTCCGGCGGCATCGGAGCATTGAACAACGGATTGAACACGCTGTCCGCAGGCGCTTCCGAAGTAAACGCAGGAAGCCAGATGCTTAATGAGAAAATGGCGGACGCCCATTCCGGCGCTAAGAGCGTGGCTTCCGGAGCTTCCCAGTTGTCTACAGGCGCTTCTCAGCTTCATACGGGCGCTCTTACACTTTCCAATGGCATCGGTACCCTGCAGTCCGGTTCCGGGGCTTTGTTGGACGGTGTACAGCAGCTGGCAGACGGTGCAGGGAAATTAAATGAGGGAATGATTCAGTTCAACGAAGAGGGCATAGAGAAACTTGTCGGGATTTTTGACGGTGACATCAATGGACTTCTCGAAAAATTGAACACGATGCTGGACGCCTCAAAATCCTATAAGAACTTTTCCGGAATATCAGACGGTATGGACGGTGAAGTGAAGTTCGTCTTTGTAAACGACAAATAGTAAGTTAGTTTTTTATGTTTTTTGACTTATATTGACAATAATCGACATTTATTACCACATTTCCGTGCTAATTACTGGCCTAAATGTAGTAAAGATTATTGAAGTCTTATATAATATTATTATAGTTAGTACTCCTTGTACTGGCTTGATTTCGGAACGTATTAGAAGAAGAATCCCCTGCAGCAGCGAGAATGGGTCGCTGCCGTGGGGGATTCTTTACAGTGGAATGGAAGTGTTCTTTTCCCAGCCCGCATCTATTTTATTTTTCATTTCTTCAAAGGAACGGAGTCCTCCCAGCGCATCATAAGCCTCCACGCAGCTTGCTCCCGTGGCGGCCGCATATTTCAGGCATTCCTCGATAGAATATCCGTCCAGCACTGCCTTCAGGAATGCCGCAATACTTGTATCGCCTGCACCGGTTCCCGAGCGTACACATTCCGGCTTGTAGCTCCGCTCAAACATGGAAAACTTATCATTCTGATAATACATGCCGGGCGCCCCGCATTTAATCAGGACATGTTTCGCGCCCATGCGCAGCAGCTCATCGGCCAAAGGCCTCACATCTGCGTCAATCTCAATGACGGAAGTCACATCTCCTCCATCTGCCTTTCTAAGCCACTCCTCATATCTGCCCCGGTCCAGCATGAACCCAAGCTCCTCGATGCTGGGAACAAAATAGTCCACATACGGAAGCACCCTGCCAAGGATTGCTTTCCAGTCTGCTCTCCCCGCTTCGGTATCTGCATCCACCGCCGCCATGTCCAGAGAAGTAAGCACGCCCAGCTCCTTCACCCTCTTGAACATCGCTTCCAGCTCCCTGCCGTCCTCCCGGTACATACTGTGCATAATAGTGGGATAGCCAAAATGAAACAGCTCTGCCTCCTTGATTTTCTCAAAATCCAAATCTTCAGCAGTAAAGGTTTCATTTGCCCCCGGATTGTGCAGAAAGATTCGGTCCGTGCCGGGCGGAGCAATCACGATGGAATAGGAAGTGCTTTCTCCGGGAGAGACAATCAAGCCGTCCTGCGCCCCGTGCGTTCTGAGCTTTTTCTCTATGATTGCCCCAAACTCATCCGCGCCGATTTTCCCCATCAAGCTCACATCGGCGCCAAAAAACTTGAGCGCCAGACCGGTATTGGCCACGGCGCCTCCGGTATTCACATTGACCGCTTTTGTCTGAATCAATTTGCCCGGAATAAGCACCTTGGACAGCGGCTGCGACTTTTCTTCCGGGAATACCGGTGTAATATCCAGACATATATGCCCGGCCACAATTATTTTTCCCGCCATGATTCTCCTCCGCTCTTAATAGGAAACTGCCGATATGACAGGCTTTCCTTCTCTATCTAACATAGGAGCAAGCCCCCCGGAATATCCATCCCTATGGTATAGATAATTCACGCCCGTCTCCTTATCTACCCAGATTTCCGTAGTTGTTATTGTCCCCTGTTTGTAAACTCTTTCAAATCTATCCGTTGTCTTTTCCATCTTCTCCTCCTTATTTTCATTGACTGCTCTACTACTCCAAAATCAGTATATCATCTTTTATCCTCTGTGCAAACGTCATATTTGATAGTTGTATTTTTCATGCCGGTCGACTACAATATAATGAGCAGACAGACAAAAGGAGATAAAAAACATGAACTTTATTGAAATACTAAAAGCCATAATATTGGGAATTATACAGGGCATCACAGAATGGCTCCCCATCAGCAGTACCGGACACTTGATACTATTTGACAACCTCTGGCCCATGGCGTCCAGCCCCGAATTTTTTGAGGTGTTCAAAGTAGTGATTCAGTTCGGCTCTATTCTGGCCGTACTCGTATTATTCTTCCATAAACTGAACCCCTTTTCAAAACGAAAAAGCCGCCGCGAAAAGAGAGAGACCTTTCATCTCTGGAAAAAGGTAGTGGCAGGATGTATCCCCATCGTTGTCGTAGGCCTGCCCCTCGACATGATTTTAGAAGATTACCTTTCCAGTGTTTACATCATCGCCGCAACTTTGATACTATACGGTATCGCGTTTATCGTAATCGAAAGTCGCAAAAACCGGCCGACCATGAAAACGTTGAATGAATTGACATACAAGACGGCCTTCTTCATCGGCTGCTTTCAGGTTCTTGCCGCAATTCCCGGGACCTCCCGAAGCGGCGCGACTATCCTTGGCGCCGTCATTCTGGGCTGTTCCCGCTATGTAGCCAGTGAATTTTCATTTTTCCTCGCCATACCGGTCATGGCCGGGGCCAGCGGATTGAAACTCATCAAGTATTTTATCAAGGTAGGCATGTTCTCCGGAACAGAATGGCTCCTGCTGCTGATAGGAACTTTGGTTTCCTTTATCGTATCCATATTTGCGATCCGCATGCTTCTCAGCTACATCAGGAAACATGATTTCAAGATATTCGGCGTATACCGGATTATACTGGGTATCATCGTCATTATCTATTTCAGCTTACTCGCATAATGAAGCGGATGCATTTATCCGTTAATCTTTTAATTTGAATTTACCGGTCAATTCTTTAAGAAGCTGAGCCTGCGCCGACAGCCCTTCACTGGCTGCGGCGCTTTCTTCAGCCGTAGCAGAATTCATCTGTACAATATCTGATATCTGCCCGATTCCCTGTGTCACCACCTCGATTGCATGCGCTTGTTCGCCGGACGCATTAGAAATCTTATCCATAGAGTCCACAAGTCCATCCACCCTGCTGACCACACTGTCCAAAGTTTTTGCAGTTTCATTGGCTACTTCTGCTCCATTCTTTACCACCTCCAGTGATTCAGCCAGCAGCAGCGCAGTACTCTTAGACGCCTCGGAACTTTTTGCCGCCAAATTCCTCACCTCGTCGGCCACAGCCGCAAATCCTCTGCTCTCAGCACCTGCTCTCACAGCCTCCACCGAGGCATTGAGGGCCAATATGTTTGTCTGGAACGCAATATCTTCTATCACCTTATTTATCTTAGCTATCTGTCGGGAGCTTTCCCTGATTTCCCCCATAGCACTCAGCATTTCCTTCATGCGACGGCTGCTCTCCAGCGCTTCTTTTCCAATCACGATGACCTCGTCATTGGCATTCGACGCACTCTCGGCATTCTTTCTGATTTGCTGCGAAATCTCTTCCACACTCACCGCCAGTTCTTCCACCGTCTCTGCCTGTTCGGCCGCTCCCTGCGCCAAAACCTGCGAACTGGCCGCTACCTGCTCCGCTCCCGACGACACAAGTTCCGCGGATGTGTCAATCTGTCCAAGCGTGGAATTCAATGAATATATAATCTGCTCCAGCGACTCACGAATCGCCTTGAAATCCCCAATATACTCTCCTTCTGCCGTAAGATTCAAGTTGCCTTTAGACATCTCTCCTAATATGTGGGACACGCTCTCGATCATGGCTTTTAGTGAATGGACAGCGTCCCTGACGCTGCCGGCCATGATACCAATCTCATCCCCACTCTCAAAAGTGATATCCACAGCAAGATTCCCGTGGGAGAATGCTTCCATATTACTGCTGATACCGGCCAGCGGCCTCAGCATCCTGCGGATAAGAACTATCACCACAATAATCAAGACTGCCAGAACCACGGCAGATAGGATTGTAAGCACCGCTGTCAGGTTATTTCTAGTGGCATTCACTTCCGAAAGCGGAAGCGTAGCGATAGCCAGCCATCCGGTCGTCTCACTGTTGCAGAAAACGGCAGTATAATCAATTCCTTTGTAGCTAAAGTTCAAATCGCCGTTATAGACTTCCTGCACTTTCTGCTTGTACTCTTTCGTAATATCCAAATCCTCTACATTCTTACCGTTTGCATCCGGGTCTTCACTATATATATAATCCGAGCTCTTTGAGAGCAGCTCCAGATACCCTTTCTCACCAACTTTAATCCCAGACAGCAGCTCGTTCAAAGTATTCACATTGATGTCAAATCCGACCATCCCTGTTATATCACTGTCGCCAGCCGTAAAGACTGGTGACACGACCGATACTATCTCTTTGCCGGTCGCAGGGTCAAGATATGGTTCTGATATGACAACATCTTTTTTAGATAGGATAGACTGATACCACGCCGTTTCAGCCAGCCCGGCATCTACCAGACTCCCATCCGACAGCAGATAGCAGTCCGTTCTTTCATCCGCCGCCCACACCTGCATGACGCCTTCCCCAGACAAGCGCTCCAGTGCTCCGGATAAGATATGGAGCAGCGTCTCCTTATCCCCATATGTATCAATCTGTTCGCGTGCAGAAACATTTTCAAAATATTCCCGAAAATCACTGTCTTGCTGGAACATACTGACAGCCGCAGTTTTCCCGCTGAAAAAGTCATCGACAATCGAAACCGCATGTTCTGCCTGACTGTGCAGTAATTTATCAGTGAGATTTGAGATACTGGCAGCCGCCATCAGACACGACACAACAATCAGTATCACCAATGCAGGAAACAGAACCGCCAGCAGCCTGATACTAAGCTTCGCAGATATGGATTCTGATTTTCCCTTCATAGTTTTCTGTTTCCGAGACTTCAATTTATTTGTTTTATCCGCCATACGCTCTCCTACCACTCTCAAGATTTAAAACCTATTTCTTTCAATATATCATTCTGCTCCGAAAAGTCAATGTCCAAGCGTGCAAAATCCTCATCGGGACAATCCCGATGAGGACCAAAAATAATTTATTCAGCGGCAGAACCTTTCCAAATCGCAATTCCATATATTACATACCCTACCAAAAACCAACCCGCACATAGAATGATTGCTTTTATCGGCTGCAATAGGAGAAACAAAAGAAGTACAACTACTACCGTCACCGGCAGCATCCGGCCTCCCGGAAGATGAAAATCCTCCCTTGAGCTTTTCATCTGCTTTCTTGCCGCCAAAAGTGTATAAGACAAAAGCGCCACCGTAACCACCATGGCCACGGCTCCCGTGGAGGTTATCTCCGTCACAAACTGCGGAAAACATGCTATCACAGTCACAAGACCTGTTGATAATGTAATAGAAGCCACTGGCGTTTTGGTCTTTGCATTGTATTTCCCAAGAAACGCCGGAAGAAATCCGGTCTGAGCTGCTGCTGCGATGGTATTTGCCACCGACATGATCAGCACCAGCAGCGTAGTAAGCAGCGCCAAGAGTGCCGAAAGTGAAATCAATACGCCAAGCCACCCCACACCGGGAAAGGCTTTATCTATAGCGGCATAGAGCGGGTAATACTGAAGCGAAGGATTGGCTGTAAATTCTTCCGTCCCAATCATTCCTACCGTTGTACCAATTACCAGCAGATACAGTACCGTAGTAAGAGCAATCGACAAAATCATAGCCTTCGGTATGGTCTTCTTCGGCTCATGGATATCGCCGCTCACCGAAACCAGCGTTACGATTCCTCCATAGGCCAGCATGGCATTGGGTATTGCACTGACAAATCCCGCGCCGCCGGCGTATCCTTGTGTGAAAAAGGGTGCAAAATTAGCAGAATCAATGGCCGTAAACCCGAATCCCGAATAGATGAGAAGGATTACGGAAATAGAGACTACCAATATTAAATTTACTTTTCCTACAAAAGAGATATTAAAAATGTTCAGCAATCCACAGGCTGCACAGGCAATTACAGCAGCGAGGACCATATGTTCATTCACTTTAGGAAGGATTCTCCCCAAATAAGTAGAGACATAGATTGCAGAAAAAGCCGCGCCAAAAATCCCTGTATTTAAAAATGCCCACGCACTTGTCCATCCCCAAAATTCCTTAGCTGCCCTTGTCTTCCCCAGTATTTCCCGCGGGTACACATAGAGCCCTCCGGACACCGGGTACATACAGGCAAGCTCTGCCGCTATCAATCCGTATATAAGGAGTATCACGGCCGCCGCTATCCATGTAAGTATGTGCGCCGGTCCGGCCATAGCATAAGTTACTCCCGATAAGGAGAAAATCGCACTTCCAATCATCGCCCCCATCATTATGGTCACACAGCTGACTGTTGTCAATTTGCCTTTTTTATCCCCCATCTCCGCACCTCCTTTTTAATAGGCTTCTGCGAATAATGTACTTGCTCCCGACTGGTTGCCTCCTAGGTAAAAATGTGTTGTCTGTTCAAATCTAAGGCTCTTGTCCGACGGTGGGAAGAATCCCCCGGATTCTTTATTCAGCCGGAAGGTATCACCTCCCACGACACGTTCCACATCCGGTATTACATAAGGCTTCTCAATCGAGCCGCCGCTGCAGATAGCATCCGCCTCCGGCACATCATCCACGAGCAGGATGCCCTCTGTACCGTCCACGCCTCCGAATTCGAAGGTGATGGTAGAGGCTTTGATTCCATGCTTTTCTGCACATTGGATAGTCAGCATACCGTCTGTGGCGGCATTGCCTCCGCCCTCCCACGCCATAATTAGACCATCCGCATCCAGATACTGGGCAATTTTGACTCCGATATTTGCACATCTTGTTTTATGCCAGTTAGAAGGGTTGTGGCTCCTGCAGAAAATAACGCCGCGGAAATTCAATTCCTTTCCATGCTTTCTATATAATTCCAAAAGAATCGGATGATTCACATGAAGATAGGTGGGCACCTTGAAAGCAGGCCATACATAGTTTCCGCTCACTACACATCCGTCCAGCATATCATTTGGATGCAGCAGAGTGGGAACCATATCATCAATAGGCTGGCCGTACAGGTAAGTATTGGAATAAGGCCCTTGATTCTGGCACTGCCATACAAGCACAACATTAGGCAGTTCAGGATTCACTTCATCCACGGAGAATACTTCTCTGGAATCCGGTTCAAGTCCTTTTGTAAATCCAGCAAGATATGTGGATATCTTAATCCCTATCATACGAATTTCATTGTCATATTCAACCGATGACTTATCTTCGGTCAACTGATACAGAATTACTAAATTCACAGTCTGGGAAAATGGTGTGATACCGGCAATCGGCCCGGTCATATCCATAATCGCATCCCTCGGATACAGCAGTCCGCTTGAGGCGCTGGATTCATCCCACGGAAGAGCAGCGCTCTCCATAACCGTGAATCCGTTCAGCACATTTGTCGTGCCTGTCCCGGCCATAACCGGATCTCCAAAAAATCCAGAATACTGCTGCCCCTCCCCGTCCGTTTTTATCATAGGCTGTATGGTGTCAAGGAGATGAATAATCCTGCAGTTTTCACCCGGCCTTACAATCTCGAAATCAATCTCGGACACCGCCTGCATGAGAGAAGACACCTCTTCCTTCAATTCTTCTTTTGCGATAGTAAGCACCCCGTTCTCGAATGCGGTCTTCTCCCCGAACTTTGCGTCCTTAACGTCAAAATACTGTCTGGTCAGCTCTTTTTTCATCTTAGGCATTCTCGCCACCTCCCTTTTCATCATCAACGGTAAAAATCACCGGCTCGGATACGTCCTGAATCAAAGCCTCGATTCCTTTTTCAATAATCTTTCTTCTGTATGCCTTCTCTCTCTCAATTGGGAGTTCCGGATTACCTGACGGTGCAGTGAAGTCGCCTCCGAAAACGATACGGTTAGCGCCTACACTTTGTGCCACTGAAGTAAACGCAGTGATATGAGCATTCGGGATACCTGCCCGGTCAAGCTCCTTTGCCAGCGTTGCACAGCAACGCGTACAAGTGCCTCAAGTGGAGGTCAAAAGCGCAGCCGTCACACCGGATTTTTTTAAATCAGCCGCAATGCGCTGTCCCATCTCCTTACTGTTTTCCACATTGGTTCCCACTCCACAAAGCGTGTAGAAGTATGGGAATACACTCTTGATTACCCCTTCTCGCTCCAATTCCCTCATTTGGTCCAGCGGTACCAGCCTATGTGGGTCATTGCTTGCATCTGTGGTATCGTAACCGCCGTGTATAGACTCATAGACACCCTTGTCCAAAGAATCTAAGTTGCTGATGTCGTATTTACCATAGTTATCCGCAAAGGCTTGTTTCAACTTGTCCGGATTCCCTACCGGCACGAGGCCTCCAGTAGTAATCAGCGCCACGACAGCCTCATTCAACTCCGTCACCTTTGGCGCGGCCGCAACCTGCTCAAATCCTCTGAGCGGAACTTCTGTGGTATAGGGCCGTCCGTTCAGCTTATCGAGAAGCATCTCCACCACCCTCTCGGCCCCCGTTTTTTCATGATATTCATTATATCTGTGCCCTGTGCGGAAATATCCTTCAGTTCTGGCCGGCCCGATTTCTTCTTTTCTGGCCAGCTTCAAGGCAAACTTCGCCATCGGGGGCATTGATTTTCTCATCCCCGCCGCTGTCTCTGTAGTCGGGAATATATAATTATCTTTTCCGTACATTCCAATAGCGGGATTCTCCCACCACATGGCAGTGACAGCCGGTATTCCCAGTTCTCTTCTGACATAATCGCACACCTTGGCGCAAGCCACACCGTAGCGTCCTGCATTAAACGCAGGTCCGGCCACAAACACATCCGGCTGTACCTCCAGAATTCTCTGTCTAAGTTCCCCCAGCATAGCTTCGTATTTCGTGTCCGTATTCACATAATTGTCACCGCAGATAATGGTACGGACTACCTTCATCTCCTCGCCCCACTGGGCTTCTGCGGCCATGGCCGGCCCCTTCGCTCCTTCTTCACAGCTCAAGCCCACATCGGCCATAGCCTCACCGCCGATTCCGGCGTAAAACTGATTGATATAATAAACTGCCTTTAACATACTTTTCTACTCCTCCTTCTATTTTTGTGCCGCATTCTTAATCAGGAAAATGACAACACCTATCAAATACCATACTCCCGCCACGATATAGGCCGTAGTTCCACCGTCTCCAAAATATAACAGCACAAGCGTTATGACAATCACAACGAGTGTAATAATGGGGAACAGCTTGCCGCCGGGAACCTGAAACTCTCCCTTTTCCGGAATCTCTCCGGTTCTCTGTTTCTTCCTCAGCGTCATGAGTGTCACGGAAATAATCGCCACCGTAATCGCAGAACAGATAGAGCCCGCATTGATGATTATGCTGATAAAATCAGGCTTTAAGGACATAATGACACAGATGACGGCCACCGTAGACAGCGCCGCGATTGGCGTGTTCTTCTGTGGATGAATCTCTCCCAATTTTTTCGGCAGGAATCCAGATTGTGCCGTCGCCATAATTGTACGGCTCGCGTCCATAATCATAATGCTCATGTTGGTGGTCAGCGCCAAAAGCGCTGCAAGGGGTACAATCGATACAATCCAGCCCCACTTGCCCGTCATCACGCTGCCGAGTGCGAATGCCAGCGGATAATACTGGGCGTTCGCCGACACCAATTCATCTACCGGCGTCATGCGGAAAGTCGCGAACAAAATGAGACAATAAACAATAACAGTACCCACAACTGCCGTAACAATAATCTTCGGTATATTGTGTTTCGGATTCTCGATCTCACCTCCAAATGATGCCACCGCTATAATGGAACCATATCCGAGCATAGCAATCGGTATTCCCGCAACAACACCGGTAGCTCCCATTCCACCAGAAACAAAAGGTTGCATGTTGGCAGTGTCGCCGTTTACAATACCGAGAATGATATAGATTGCAAGAACAAATAAAAGCGCAAATGTAATCTTATTATGTATTTTACCGAATGCATTGGCACTTCTGGCATTCAGGAACCATGTAAGTGCAATCCATGCGATTGGAATCAGAATCTGCAGAACTTTGCTGTTCGAAACCGCCGGAAAGAAGCTGCCCAGATAGGTGCTGACACAAATTGCGGAAAACGTCGTGCCAAAAATGCTGACATTCAGCCATGACCAAGCCGCAATCCAGCCGGCAAAACTTTTTGCCTTCGGCGTCTTCCCCAAAACTTCATGGGGATAAACATAGACGCCTCCCGATTTCGGGAATGTGGTCGCAAGCTCCGCAATATTCAGCGCATACAGAAGCAGGATAATCCCTGCTAAAAACCATGTGACAAGCGCAGCCGAACCGGCCATTCCATACGTTACCCCCGAAAGGGTAAAAATAGAACTTCCAACCATTCCTCCGATTGCCATCATGATACAGGCCTTGGGTGATAACCCTTTTGTATTATTACTCATAAAAAAACCTCCTACTTGATGACCCACAAGCAGGAGGTTTCAGAATTTTACGTGCACTTAACTAGAGACTATCCAAATAGTCCCTTCCATAAGGAGGCGCGCCTACTAAGACCAGCTCTCCGCCCTTGTCTCTTGTAAATATCACGTGTTCCTTCTCGGAAGGGAATATCACAGAATCCCCTTCCTTCAGGATATACTTTTCTTCTTCCACTATTACAACCACCTCACCTTTGGTGACCGTAATGAATTCCTCCCCATGCGGGTGTTTATGAATGTGTCTCTGTCCTTTTTTGGGAGTATTCGGAGGGAGCGTGACAAACGTAATCTGCATATTTTCTGCATCTTCTGATGAAATAGCCTGAAAGACAATTCCATCGTCGGTCACGAGACTGCTCCGCTCTTTCTTTCTGATCAATATATTTTTCCGCTCCGTCTTCTCCAAAAAATGAATCATGTCAATATCAAAATACTCCGCAAGCTTCTGAAGATTGCTGATGGAGATAGAATGCTTGTTGTTCTCCAGTTCTGACAGATACGAATAACTCATTCCCGTATCCTCGGCCAGCTTTTCAAGCGTAATATCTCTTATCTTTCTAAGTTTGCGTATTTTCATTCCAATATCTAAATCATTGCTGCTATTTTCTCCCATTTGATTACCCCTGACTGTTATTTCCTTTTCATTTATATTTCCTGTTTCTTCCAAATACCTAATTATAACTTATATATGTAAGAAAGTAAATGAAAAAGTCAAACTGCCTCTGATAACCCCCTAAAACGGAACGCTGCCATCCTTTGTATCAAGGAAAATAGTCTTGGAAATCATATATTTCTTAATGCCGGCCACGCCGATACCAGACTGTTTCCATCCAGTTCCCGGTGATTCTGCCATAGCTTTAGAGAAGTAAGAATTCACATAAATCTGACCGCCTTTGATGGCCTGCGCCACTCTCAGTCCCCGCTTTATGTCTTTTGTAAAAACACCTCCGGCCAGACCGTACTTTGTGCCGTTGGCAATCTTAAGGGCTTCTTCCTCCGTATCAAAAGGAGTCACGCAAAGTACCGGCCCGAAGATTTCTTCTTGGAAAATCCGCATTTCCGGCGTCACGTCGGCAAACACCGTAATCGGTACAAAATTGCCCTTTGCAAGTTCCGGATCGGTGTATGGGGTGCCGCCGCAAATCAATCTGGCCCCTTCTGCTTTCCCGGATTCAATATACTTCCATACTTCGTCACAGTGCTCTTTGTGAATCAGTGGTGCAAGTGTGACCTTCGGGTCGAATCCGTCTCCCGGCACTGCGCTCTCACATTCCACTTTCAGCTTTGTAAGAAATTCCTCATATATAGAGCGCTGAAGAATAAGTCTTGTGCCTGACACACACACCTCTCCCGAATTGAGGGTGAATGCGAATTTTGCCCATTTCACAACGTCATCCACATCTACATCCTCAAATACGATATTCGGGCTTTTACCACCAAGCTCCAGTGCGATATCTTTGACAGTTTCATTGGAGGCAGCAATAATCGCCTTCCCGGTGTCTGTTCCACCTGTCATGGCAACCATATCTACATCATCACTTTTTACAATGGCATCCCCTACTATCCGTCCGGAGCCGGTGACAACATTGACTACTCCTTTAGGGAAACCTGCGTCCAGCAAAAGCTCTGCAAACATCAGCATCGTAAGTGATGCCCAGGAAGAGGGCTTCACGATACAAGTATTGCCGGCGGCAAGGATTGCCCCAAGTTTCTGGCACCCCATCATAAAAGGCCCGTTCCACGGAAGAATCTCGCCTACTACGCCGTGAGGATACCACTGTACCATATTCACAGTATCATGATCTATCGGAACAATCTCACCTTTCATACATCTGGCCACACCCGCAAAATATTTCAATGCGTCTACCGATTTGTCACCGTCAAAGTAATATGCGCTTCCATATAGTTTTCCACATTCTAAAGCCTCGACTGCCGCAAATGCTTCCAGACGCTCCTGCAAAAGCTCCGCGGCCTTGTAGAGCAGATC
Source organism: Bariatricus massiliensis (assembly GCF_900086725.1). GTDB lineage: Bacteria > Bacillota > Clostridia > Lachnospirales > Lachnospiraceae > Allocoprococcus > Allocoprococcus massiliensis. The sequence continues at coordinate 198,785 of NZ_LT574837.1, forward strand.
TGAACGTTCTCTGCAGGACATCCTCCCCCACGGTCCGTTGTCATAAGCTTCTCTTGCCGCTGCAATAGCTGCGTTGGTCTCTTTTGTACCTGCCTTGTAGATTACGGCAAAGGGCTCATTGTTCACAGGGTTAACAGCCTCAAATGTGTCCTCAACTTCCGGCGTTACTCTCTCACCATTAATAAACAACTGGTATGGCTCTTTTCTGATGTAATCCATCGGATTCATAAAAATACCTCCTTCTTTCTGTACCTTAGCTCTCATCATCCAAAATATATTATTTTTCGAATGTTTTATCTAATCCATATGTTATTCCGACTTATCGTTTTTGTCAATATATTTATCGTTTCTTTCTATTTTTTGTATGTTTTTCACAATAAGTCATCTTTCGACATGCGTTTTTGCGTGTTTATTTTATGTATTTTTATTATTTTTTCTAAAAAATTGAGCTTGTACTCTTCTATTTATCCTTGTTTTTTCCGATTTTTGATATTATTTCACAAATCATTCTATTTTTAGAATATTTTATTGACTTTATTTGTTCCTGATGCTATAAAGAAACTATAACCAGCCGGACTCATGCCGGCAGAGATTTCCGAAATATTTTTTAGGAGGAATGCAGATGAACAATTTCAGCAAAATATGTATGCCCACGATAATATGCGGGAGGGGCTCCCTATCATTTGTCACTACATTAGAAAAAAAGAAAGTCGCTGTCTTAGGTTACAGCGACCATGTGAGAGAACTGGCAGAACACATTTTCAAAGATTCAAAGACCGAGGTGCTTTATGTCGCCACCATCAACCATGAACCTCTGGTAAGTGATATCTATGACAATCTCGGGCAAGTGGCAGACTTTCAGCCGGACATGATTCTTGCCGTCGGCGGAGGAAGTGTTATGGATGTGGCTAAAGGCCTCCACCTGTTCTATGAAAACCCACAGATGTCTTTTGATGACAGCCTGAAGCCCTTCTCGCTCCCTGTTCTAGGAAAAAGGGCCGTTTCTATCCATGTGCCCACCACCAGCGGTACAGGTTCAGAGACTTCTTCAGCGGCAGTATTTATCGACAGCGAAACACAGGTCAAAAAGCTTTTATTATCTAACACCCTTATTCCTCATTACGCGGTCCTTGACCCGGACCTTACCGATCAGCTTCCCAGCACTGTACAAACAGCCACCGGATTAGACGCCTTGTGCCACGCAATAGAATCCACGACCGCCAAGAACGCGAATCTATTCACCAAGGCAGTCGCCACTCAGGCCGCTCTCGACATTCTGGAATACCTCCCCATCGCGGCCAACGACTCTGCCCCCGTGAATCTTCGCATGACCGCAAAAGAGAAATTACATATGGCGGCGACAATGGCAGGAATCGCAATCACCAACTCTTGTACGGGAATTGTCCATTCCTACGACCATCCCGGCCCGGCATTCGGCCTGCCCCACGGCACAGTATGCGGCATTATGCTGTCCCACTCCATGGAACTGATTGGTCCCACCGAAGAATATGCAGCTATCGCTAAACGGCTGGGATACAGCGGAGACACGGCCCAGCTTTCCCGTCATCTCATCCGTCATATACAAGAGTTCAACCGCCGCCTCGGCATCCATAACAACTTTCAGGATGCCGGAGTCGGAAAGGATGCTTATTTTCAAAATGTGCCTGTCTGGGCCGAAATTTCCATCCCGGCCTTTGCTACCCAGATGTCACCTGCGGATATGGATATAGAAAAAGGAGAGCGTTTCTACGAGATGTGTTATTACGGCAGCAACTAGTCCCACAAGAATTGTCCTTTTAGTTAAATCATAGTATAATTAACATAACCCTTACATGTCTTTTGTTCAAAGAAAGCTGGGAATATGATGAATATACAAAAGATTTTAATCACCGGCGCGACCGGGACTATGGGGCTGGAATGTCTGAAACAGCTATCGTCAGATTTAGATATGCTTCATCTCATCATTTCTGCCCGCGACTCTTCCAAAAACCGCATTGCCTTAAAAGACTATATCAATCTGGATGCCGTCACAATAAAATGGGGAGACCTTACAGACTATTCCTATGTGAGAGAATGTGTGAAAGACGCAGACATCATCCTTCACATCGCGGCCTTCGTCTCCCCTGCTGCCGACTACAATCCCAAGAAAGCAATGCAGATCAACTACGGCTCTACCCGCAACCTGCTCCGCGCAGTCCGGGAGAGCGGGCGTGAGAATGAAACACGTTTTGTATACATAGGTACTGTGGCGGAGACCGGCGAACGGCTGCCTCCCATACACTGGGGCAGGGTCGGAGATCCCATCAAGCCAAGCATGTTCGATTACTACGCCGTCTCCAAGGTGGCAGCCGAGCGTCTGGTCATCGAATCAGGGCTCAGATATTGGGTAAGTCTGCGCCAGACCGGTATCATCGGCCCGGCCATGAGCCGTATCTGGGACGCCATTATGCTCCACAATTGTTTTGACAATGTTTTAGAATATGTGTCCGACCGGGATTCCGGCAGACTCCTAAGAAACCTGTGCGTCTTTGAAATCAATCAAAGCCTCAGTTCAAGTTTTTGGGGACATATCTACAATATCGGAGGCGGCGAGTCGTGCCGTATCGATACCTATCACTTATACCAAAACTCCTATGGTATGATGGGCATATCCAATCTGAATCGTGTCTTGAATCCCAAATGGCAGGCCACCCGCAATTTTCATGGACAATATTATCTCGACTCCGGCAAGCTTGAGAATTATCTTCATTTCCGCCATGATTCCATCCAATATTTTTACGACTGCTGTCTCAAGGAATTTGAAGCCGCCGCGTCCCTCGCAATGACGCTTGGACGGCTGCCGGGCGGCCAGAGGCTGCTCTGTTCTGTACTGCGCAGGAAATTCAAAAAATTAGCGCTCACGGAACATGGAACACTTTCTTATTTGAATCAAAATAGGGAAGATTATATTGAGGCTTACTGGGGAGGCCGGAAAGCTTGGGAAACGCTTCCCGATTCTCTGGACGATGTGAGCCATTTCACAGACTGGGACAACGTGATTATCTTGGACCACGGCTACAACGAAAGTAAGCCCGAAAGTGAGTTGAACTTAGAAGATATCAGACAGGCTGCCGAATTTCGGGGCGGCAGATGCCTGTCCAGTGAAATGGAGACAGGGAATTGGACACAGAAGCTTACGTTTTCCTGCGCCTTTGGGCATACATTTGAAGCCAGTCCAAGACTGGTTCTGGAGGGTGGACACTGGTGCCCGGTGTGCGAGAGGACAAGCTGGAATTATGGAGAGCGGGCAAAGAGAGATCCCTTCTTCGCCCAAGTGTGGACTCCCCTGCACCAAGCGGAGGAATTGAGGGAGTATCCGAAAGTGGTATCCGAATTGGATATTGATTAAATATAGACCGTTTTTCTGATTTATAGCACGAAAGTGGAGCGCTGCTTCATAGATGATTACTCATCTATTTTGCAGCGCTCCCTTCACTTCTTTGTTATTTTAGTCCTCATTCTCAGACAGATAGAGATGGAGTATCCGTCTCAGCTCCGTCAAATCAACAGGTTTTGCCAGATGGACATTCATTCCCGCCTTGTATGCTTCCCGCACATCCTCCTCGAACGCGTTGGCAGTCATAGCAACAATAGGTATTGCTGCTGCGTCTTTCCTGTCCAGAGCACGAATCGTTCTGGCCGCCTCATATCCATCCATGAGAGGCATCTGGATATCCATGAAAATCATGTCATAATATCCTTCAGCGGACTCAGACAGTTTTTCCACCGCTTCCACACCGTTGCGGGCCTCCGTCACATATGCCCCGGACTCCTCGATCAACGTCCGTGCAATCTCCATATTGATTTCATTATCTTCGGCAAGCAAAACATGTTTACCGGCAAAATCATCTGATTCGCTGTAGTCTCCGGTATTCACCGCTTCCTTCTCTCCGCTCAATTCCTGAAGGAGATAACACATTTTAGAGCGGTAGAATGGTTTAGAGAGAAACGCAGTCACCCCTGCGCTCCGGGCTTCCTTTTCAATTTCCGACCAATCGTAGGCTGTCAGCACTATCACAGGAATATCCGGCCCTGCCTCTTCCCGTATACGCCGTGCCGCCGTTATTCCATCTAAGTCTGGCATCTTCCAGTCAAGGATGACCAGATTATACGGGTCTTCAGTATCTTTCATCTGCGAGAACTTATGGACGGCCTCCTTCCCTTTCGTTACGAACTCGGCGCGAAGTCCCATAGTTTCCAACAGTTCTGCCGCATTTTCACAAATGCATAAATCATCATCGGCAACTAAGCTCCGGACTCCAAGCCAAGCTTCCGGAACTTTTTCCGGCTCTTCCTCCATCGGTTTTAATGGAATTGTCACAGTGAAAACGGAGCCCTTTTCAGGTTCGCTCTCTACCACAATATCCCCATTCATCATGTCGACCAGATTTTTTGTAATAGCCATCCCCAGACCGGTCCCGGCTACTTTGCTGCTGGTTGTATCGCGGCTTCTCTCAAAGGGCAGGAACAATTTGTCCAAAAATTCCCTGCTCATGCCAATCCCTGTGTCCGTACAAGTAAATACATAATCGTAGTATCCCTTGTGCAGCTTGTTTTCCTGCCTCACTTCTACATGGATTTTTCCTCCGGCAGGTGTATATTTCACAGCATTGCTTAAAATATTGAGATATATCTGGCGTATCCGCAGAGAATCCCCGATAACTTCTTCCTCTTTCAGAAGGGCAATATGAACATCCAGTTCGAGTCCGCCGGCCAAGGTCTGTGCATGAACCAATTCGATTGTATCCGATACTAATTCTGCCAGATTAAAGGGTTCCTCCCTCAATGACAGTTTTCTGTTTTCTATCTTAGACATATCCAGCACATCGTTTATGAGGCTGAGTAAATGCTTGCTGGACAGCGATATTTTGTTCAGGCAGTCCATAACTCTCTCGGTATCCCCCACATGTGCCGCCGCGATTGCCGTCATTCCAATGACAGCATTCATTGGAGTTCGTATATCATGTGACATGTTTGACAGAAACTGGCTTTTTGCTATATTGGCGGCCTGCGCACTCTCCAGTGCGCTCTGCAGCGCGGTTCTCTGTTGTTCTTCTTCATACTTCTGTTCATCGATCCGCCGGGAGATGAGAATCCCCAGCTTATCCTGTGAATACGGATTATCCACCGCTATAATCTGGCTGGAAGTCCAATGATAAACGCCGTCTGACATCTTTTGTTTTGATTCAAAAAATATCTCGTTGCGTCCCTCTTCTAAGGCGCAGCGTAGACTATCCAGCGAAAAACGACGCTTGAATTCTTCTGCGTTATCCTCGTGTACCGTCAATAGCATATCATTATATAATTCACTATACGTCTTTTGCCCGCCTAGCGGCAGCATTAAATCCGGCTTCACATAGACAAAATTCAGGGCATCCTGAGACAAATTCAAACTGATGATCACCGGATACGCGTTGGATATAGCGCTGACAAGCGTCAGCCGCTCCTGCCGGCTCCTGCGCTCTTCCTCCTCCTCTGCAAGCTTCTCTTTTGTGATATCGTGTATCGCCGATATAAACACGGGCAGGCCATCTTGATTTAAAGTTTTTTCTACGATTCCGGCCGCCCAAAAATAAGTGTCATCGGTCCTTTTGATACGAATTTCAAATATATTTTTATGTCCATTGGCCTGCACATCCTGAAACAAGCGCATAATTCTCTCATAGTCATCCTCATGTACCACGCTCCGGAGGTTCTGCCCTTCCAATGCATTGTCGGCCGCTTCTTCAGGATAACCCAGCAGACGCCGCCCTTCCTCATTGAGCTGTAGAAGATAGTAGGGCTCTTCTACCGTCATCAGAGCTATCCCCTCGGGTACCGCGTTATATAGGCGCGCCGTATAGTCGACTTGATTGCGCAGCACGCGGTTCATCTTCTTCACATACCGGAAATATAAGATGACCAAAAGTGCGATTCCGATAAGGATGCCTCCTATCAAAAGGAACGTGCGCAACAGTATCTGACGCACCTGTGCTTCGACAACATTCATAGGTATGATGGAGACCATATTCCAATCCGAGCTCAGTTTCAATGGGGTAAAGCAAAAGACGGTTTCTTCCCCCTGATAAGTCAAGGTCGCCCAGCCAGTTTTTTCATTGGATAATGATTCCGCAAATCGCTCCATACTGACAGCGTCATTGTCTGATTCCCGCAAAATGTCATAGAGGTTCTGCACTGTTTTATTACTATTGGGATGCGGCGGGCGAATCAGCACATCACCGTTTGTCCCTACCACGTATGAGAAACCGGCATCATTGTAAAAAGAGACGCTGAATGTATCTACAATCTTATCTATCTCGTATTCCTTTACAAGATAACCGCTGGTTCCATCCTCCAGCATCACATGCAGAAATAGGTTGAATACATTGACACCCGTAGCAGTGCTTATATGTGGATCGATGACTCCCTGCTCCTCACCCGGTTCGCTCAAGAGGTCAGTCACAAATCGGTCTGCCTCCATTCCCCCCGAATAACTGTCCCCATTCGTCAAATACAGGGCCATTCCATTATCTACAGAATTGTATTCCTTCAATAAATCGTTCAGGGCATCTCCCTGCGCCCTATTATATGCTTTCAAATGGACAGCCATATTCTCCATAGCTTCTTTCTGGCTCCGGAGCTGGACTTGAAGTGTATTTTTCGCCTGCTGGGTGCTCTCCATAATGGTATTTATAGACTGCTGCCAAAGCTGCTCATGTACCTCTCCCACGAAAGAAAACATCATTACACCAAGCGTGGCAGCCACAAGGACAGCTATCAAAAATATAGGCCTTTTTGTTTCTTTCGTCCTTTCTGCTTTCACGATACCATTCCCTCCATCGTCTGACGGTCAATCCATTCTATTACCTCATCCAAATCTTCACCCTCCAGAATCTTTTTGGAAGCCTCTGCCGTCACTTCCCAGACAGGAATATTTAATAATGCATCTGCCCCGATTACGGTCCTTCCACTCGTATAGTCAGAAATCAAAGGCTGTATCTCATTTACAGATGACGGATTTCCATTGTTCATCGGGCTAAATGAGCATTGTTGATCTGCGAATTTCTGAATATTTTCTGACTTTGTAAAGTACTCCACAAATCTCATTGCAGCGTCCAGATGCTCGCTGTCCGCGTTGACGCTCAGCCTTGTGTCCGGATTGATAACGAGCATAGTGCCTTCTTCCAGAACAGGCAGAGGCGTAACCTCAAAATCAAGTTCCGGGTTCATGGACTTGACACGCCCTGCCGCCCAAGCGCCGGTCAGCATAAAAGGGGCCTCTCCCTTTACAAACTCTTCCAAGTCATCCGACGTCTTCTTCGTGGTCAGCGCCATCTCTCTGTCTATAAATCCTTCATCCACAAATTCTTCCGCAATGGAAAATCCGGGACGCAGGAAATCCCCCAGCTTTTCCTCTCCGTTGTTAATCTCATTTAAAATTTCTGCCTGTCTGCCACTCTCATATGCAGAGTAAAATCCCCGCCCAATTGCCAGTGTTTTTAAAGAAATATCATTATTGGCAATAATAGGTGTAATGCCTTTTTTCACAAAGTAGCGGCATACTTCCTCCCATTCTCCCAGATTTTCAGGTATCTTCTGCTCATGTTCTTGAAGCAGCTCCATATTGCAGTAAAGTCCAAAGGCTGAAACTGTAGTAGGAATCCAATGAATTTCTCCGTCTTCCTCCATCTGGTCTCTCATCAACTCTGTATAAGAGGAGATGCTGTCTAGTCCCGACAAATCCGCGACCTGCCCTTTCTTTTCTAAGTCCAGCATGACATCATGATTGACCATGAACACATCGTTTCCTTTGCCCGACTCCATCCTCCTTTGTAATGCCTCAAAATATTCTGCTCCTTTTAAGCTCTCATAGGAAACTCTAATATCGGTATTCTCCTTCATAAAACCAGATATAATCTGCTCTATAATCCGGACGTTCTCCGGTTCGTATTTGAATCCAAAGAACGTAATTGTAACCGTTTCCCCGTCTGCTTCCTCATAATTCACTACTTGATTTTTCTCTCCGCACCCCTGAAAGACAAATGACATCGCTGCAATAAGGACGCTCAAGATAATTATTCTCTTTTTCATATGGCCTCCGCCTTTAACTCTATTCAAATATAACTCAGTTTATCATAGCACAGTCGGCAGTTCTTCGCAATAAACAGGAAATCAAAAAGAGGATATCATTCGGCAGCCACATTGTTACTACTCTCCGATATCCTCCTTTATCTGATATTTACTTTTATTTTCGCAGTTTCCGCCAAATAACGGCCGCGATTGCCACGACGGCCGCAGCCATCACCACGATTAAAATGGTGACCGGCGCCTTGTCTCCCGTAGCGGCCACATTATGCTTGGAATCATTATTCCTGCCGGCCCCTCCAGAAGGAGTCTGTTCTCCCGGAACAGGGAATGCTCCGGCCTCTTTGATTTCCTTGGTTGTAAGCACATAATCAGAGCAGTGCGCCAGCTCAAAGGCCACATATCCATCTACTACTACAATATCCTTCTGTACAGGCTCCATTGCCTTTGTTTCCGGATTATAGTAATAAAGATACAATTCCTGCCCGTCCGCGTAGGTTCCGCCCACATAAATTTTTACCTCTGCCTTTCCCGGCAGTTTACCGTGGTGCGCGAATGAAAGGATCAAGTTCTTCCCGTCCTTGTGCATAAGCTTTTCTATATCCGGATTGTTTTCTCCTACCGTCAGCTTCATATCACAGCAATATATTCATAGTCCAGCTGGTCGCCGCGGAAGGTGAAAGAATACAGCAGCCTCTCTCCGTCCTTTACCGCAAATGTCACGGCCTTATCCTTTCCTTTCAAGGCCTCGAAGACCACTTTCTGCTCCTCCTTGGAAAGACTGCCGTCAGCCCCTATTTGATATACTACCTCCGAGGCGGAGCCTTTGTAAAGCTCATTGACCACATCGGAAGCATTGTCAAATACCGGTGGAGTTTCCGGACTGACAGAATCCCCCGGCTTCTCCGGCTCTACAGTCTCGCCACCCTTGCTGAAAGTAACCTTCATATCCTGCAGCTCTTGTGCCTCCCACTCTTCCGTCTGCCTGCTCTGGCTGACCGTCTTCACAGAGAGTGGCACTATGCTAATCTCATAATCTTCGGCTTCTGTACTAATCTGAACAGTCCCGATAACATAACTTTGTTCTTCTTCATCAAACAACGGCTTTGTATCTGAGAGAAAAATATTCAGCTCTTTTTTCTCTTGATTATATGTATAATCTGCTATCCGGTAGGAGGCGGCGGCCGTCTCATCAAATGTCACCGTCACTCCGGGTGTATTACCCGAAGTGTCCATGACCTGCATCGTAATCTGCAGCGCGGCAGCCCCGCTGTCTACCATGTCTTTATCTGGCCGCAGCGTCAGTTCGGCGCTCACCTGTTCCTCATCCGTCTTCCATTGTATAAGCGAATCATCCTTGGTTTCCTCTGCCGATACCGGCATGCAATATCCGAATATCACAAGCAGAAGTAGTGGTATTAACCTTTTTATTCTTTTCATGTGCATCTCCTCCTACTTGTTATCTTGAATCTCTATTTCCGGCAGTGTCTCTGGCAGCTCTGTCCAAAGCGTATCGCTTACCAGACGCTCCCCTTTATTATTTTGTGCGTTGTCTACCCGGTAGAGCTCCGCCCTTACCTGCCGGGGCAGAGTGCCGTCCTTCTCCATCTCGGCCAATTTCTGAGGCTCGATATAGTATATCCAAGTGCCGGAAGAAATCTCTCCCAGTTCTCCCTTAGCCGGTACTTCCGCAAAGATAATCTGCGTTCCAGCTATGATCTCATTATTCTGATTGTATAATTTCACAGCGTTATAGGCCGGATTGCCTTTGTATTCTCCTGTAAATATGAGCGAGCCTGCCGGAATGCTGCCGCCCTCGGCATTCTCATCCAAAATGTAATCCGCCTTCAGAATACCGATTCCATTCCGGAGCAGCTCTACATTGTCTCCCGCCGGCCCAAGGATATCAATCTCTGAAATCTCTACTTTCTTTTGTCCCTTTACCACAAGCTTCAGATAAGAAGCGTCATACGTGTACATCCAGCTGTCATCTTCTTTGCTGAAATATACAACAGCGGTCCCGTCATCATAGGACAGCGTTCCTGATTTTGCCAGCTCCCACTGAGAATTATCGTCGCTGACATACACCTCATATTTCTTAATCGCGTCACCGCTTCCCTTCGGCGCCGTAATCTTCATTCCGGCTGCCGCAATTGTCTCATTAAACTGGAGGGTCAACTGTGGCTCGTTGGCAGACGTCCCTATATAGCTGTCGCCGTAATCATCATTGTATATTTTGTCGATGGCCGATACCGTCTCCGGCTCCGGATTTTCATCGGAGCCTTCTCCTTTTACATCCTCCGGCGAAGTCATGTTTGTTGTCGCCGACCAGAGATTCTTTGCCACGCTTCCGTCATGGGAAATCTTAATCGGTTCTGTCACTGCCTTCTCCGTCGTGTTGAGCAGTTTATCGTATCCTACCACTTCGTAGGTGAATACACGGTTATTTACCGTTGCGATGGTGTCCGTAAATAGGGTTTCCCCATCCTCCGCGGGGGCAAAACCTATCACCTGTCCGTTCCGGTATATCTCATAACCCAGCATTGCACTCTGGTCAGCAGCTGTGTTAGACAGCTTCAACGTCACCTGCTTTGAGTTTGTCTCATTTTGAAGCTCTACATTGACTGTACTTCCCGAAGCCACGTCCCCGCCGCCTTCGATTCGGTAAACCCTTGCCTCGTCGGTGATATAGCAGAGGTTTCTCGTCTCCTGCGGGAACTGGGACGCATAGACTATAGTATCCTCATTCGGCGTCATTCCCCACTTTTCGAAGAACGTCAGGAGATTTTTGCCGGCCGCCGCACAGGAAAGACGCATGAACTTGTTGTCCGTATCCGCACCCGCAAGAGACAGGCCTCCCGGCGCAATGGACGTATTTCTTGCGTAGGCATCCACCCTCGCAAAGAACAGGTTGTCAAACTGTTCGGAATAATCCTCGTATGTCTTATAATTATAGCCATTATCGTAGGCCAGATGCAGCTGCCAGTACATAGCCAGACTGGTGAATACACTGGATGCTCTCCCCTTTGTCCCGGAAGTCACTTTTTCATATACATCGGCATACTTAAATCTTACTTTGTCGTTGGTCTCGTCGGCCTGTGCCAAAATCGAAAAATAATTATTGGTAATCTCGGCAATAGCATAATCCGGCTGATTGATGATATGCCCGATCTCATGGGCGATGCCCCAGCCAAACAATTGACCACTGACATACTTTCCATTGTCGCTGACAACCGGCTGTGACTTGGCCAGCCCGGGAATGCTTCCCCACTCAATACCGATGTGCAGTCCTCCGGCGTACATGAACGCCCCCGCAAACATTCTCATATAACGGATGTTCAGCCTGCTCACCGGGAAGCTGTTGCCTGCCCCATAATTTTCAGGGACTGCTTGATCGGTCAATCCTTTATGCTGATAGAACAGAGTCACCATCTGTTCCATGGCTTCCAGTGACTGGTAAAGTACCTCTGCCTGTTCTTCCACCGAACCGTTTTCCGCCTTACTGCTAATGCCCTTCAAAATTTGTTCTGCGGAGACAGAGTACATCACCTTGTCCAGCACAATCTCCGTGGCGCCTAAAATACAGTTCTGCTTATCATATTTATAATTGCAGTGGCTGTCGTCTTGATTCAAATGCTGGCTGTCATGCATCTCTTTTAATTTCGGGACATAGGCATTCAGCTCCTCCACATAGGCAGTTACAGCGGCCCGTTTCTCGGCTTCACCGTCTGCTCTTGAGAGATCCAGCATAGGAATCTTCGTTCCTCCGCTCACTCTCACCTGTATATTTAGGCTGCTGTTCGTCCCAATAAATTCAACATACAAGCTGCCGCCATGTTCCACGTCAAGACTGCTGATTGCCGGCATGACCACAATATTTTGTCCTTGTTTTAAGTTGGCGACTATCACCTTGTTCCAATTTCCGGATTCTGCATGGTACTGGCTGGCAATCAGACGCACCTGCGTATTGGCACCAATCGCCGTATTCGGCCTTCCCACGTAAACCGCAAGTTCTTCCCCTTCGTGGGCCGACACGCCCAGCGGCTGCCAGGAATTCAAACCGGATGCAATCTTCAGCACGTTATCCTTTGATTTTATGATACTTGTATCCACCTGTATAGGCGCAGATAGATTTTCATCCGCCAAAAGCCTGCCCGCATTTTCAATCTCTCTGAGAAGAAGTTCCCGTCTCGGATGATATTCCCCGCTCACCTCATCTTTTGTATTGGCACGCTCTTCCAGCGCTTTGATTTGTTCTTTCGTCACGCCTTCCGCTAAAGTCAAGTGCAGGCTGTCCGCATACAACGCCCCCACTTCTTCGTCCAGACTGTCGTAATAATAGAACTTCATCTCGGCTATAGAAACACTCTTATTTCCCACCCAGTATTGGGCCAGATTGACCTGTACCTTTTTCGCGGTAAATGGCTTATCAAACCACAGCTCATAATATATCTTCCCGTTAGAGCTTGTCTTCGTAGTGAGGAAACCATCGATCGTATTCACCGAACCGTTTTCGTCCCAGTAGCGAGTCTTACAGTAGGCATAGGTACCCTGCTGGCCCGCGTCCGGAATGATTGTAATCCGGTTCATCTCATAGGCCTGATCAAATTCCACGATCGGAGACGGTTTTCCGGAATTGTATCCGCCCGCATCCCATGAGTCGATGCTCCAAGAGGAGGTGTAGTCATTATCCACCACCGTCGTCTCATTTTCAGGCCGGTTATGCGGATATTCAACCTTAGTAATGTGGGCAGTGGCATTTCCAACGCCGTTATCCGTGTTGATTAGTTTGTAATTAGACGTGACCGGAGGCTCAATATCTATAGTAGTTCCGATATACACCACTGACTTTCCACTTGTTCCGCACTCATTTGTCCCGGTCAGATATACTTCATACGTCTTTTTTGTCTCCAAATCGGTAAGCCGGCAGCTTGTCTTGGTGATTTTCTCCACCTTCTGATACTCGCCTTCGCCCTTTACTCGGTAGTAAAGAGTATAATAGTCCGTGTCCTCCATCTTTTTCCATGACACGTCAAGCAGGCGGTAGCCGCCCTTGATACTTACATTTTCCGGCGCATCGGGCGCTTTGTCCGCCACCGGTACCGCATCCACCGCGTCACTGTAACCGCTGCTCCACTCGCCGTTCACCGACTGTACCCTGACCCGGTATACTTCTTTATTTTTCAATTTATCATTTCCGAAAGAAGTGACTGTGAGACGGTTCACCGACGCCGGCACCACCACAGTTTTTCCCTCGTATGTAATCTCGACTTCATAGCCGGAAACATTTTGCTGTGCGTCCCATGTAAGCGTAAACTTTTTATTACCCGGCGTCACCGCAAGCTTCTCCGGTACATTCATGACCGGCGCCGGAATCCTTGATTCCATATCATTTAAAAATTCTACTTTGCCAATATCGGCGAGCTTTGTACTTCCGGTATCGGTCACTTTTATCGTGATTTTCTTTATGGCCACCTGATTCCCAAGATTCACCACCAACGTGCCGTCAGGCTCCTGCGTAATCGCGGCAGCGGCCCTTGTGCGCAGATACTTCCTGTTTCCTCCGATGATAAGAGTCTCTGTCTGTTCTTCCCCATTAACATCTTCATATGTGACCTCGACGGAGCCTTCCTTTATGGTATTCTCCGAGCCTTGGACTGGAGCGATTGTGATGCCGCCCGCCGACAGCCCTTCCTGTGCCGACAAGTCAAAACTGATTTCCACCGGATTATCCTTTGAAATCACCTTGTCAGAGGCAGGCTTTACGGATATGCTTCCCGCACCTGTGAGGACGTCCTTCACGCTTCCCTCACTTGCAAGCTGTGTGCCCTGCCCTACTTCCGCCTCCACTTTGGCCTCATCGATCAAGGCAGTCCTAACCACAGTGGCCTCTGTAGATTCGGTCCCATAACTGTATGTAAAACATTGGAGATCGGCCAAATCCACCTTGCCGTCCCCATTGATATCATAAACCGCCTCCTCGGAAACTGCACTCAGCGCCTCCAGTAAAAGTACGCGGTCCGTTTCATTTAAAGCGCCGTCCTCATTGATGTCCCCATAAATATATGTGCCGGGATGTGCCGCTTCCTTATCGATGACAGTCGTTCTGTCCGCCAGACGGATCTGCTGGTTCATCACCTGAACGTCAATATTCTGGCTGTAGGCGAATCCTGCTCCGGCAAGTTCCAGACGATAGTTTCCTTCTGCCAGTCCTTTAAACTCGACAGATGCTTTACCGTCCTCTTTCTCAGATACGGCTAAATTCCCTCTGGCCGCTTCTGTATTCTCGTGATACAGCACCACTTTTACACGCTCTAAACGAGCCTTCAAATCTGCGATAGGAAGGCTGCAGGTCAGATCTATCGCTACATTTCCTAGCTTTTCCCCCAGCTCGGACATTGTGTTTACCTGCTCCTCATCCACAGATCCGTCCTGTGTCTGCTCTGCTTCTCCAACAGTCTCTGCCTCCGGAACTTCTCCCGGCTCCCCATCTTCTACAGACGTATCCACTTCCGGCTGTTCTTGCTCCCCGGTCACTGTCTCTGTTGACACTTCAGGCGCCTTCGCCCCTTCTTCTTCCGCATAGACGGTGGCCGATGACAACTGCAGCGTCATGCACAATATCAACAGCCATGCCAATTTTTTCCTCATATGCTTTTCCTCCTCAATATAACTTTACTCCTCAATAAACAACAAAAAAGACGGTATCAAAAAGGCATTGATACCGCCTGCAGATTTATGCGCACTGATAGCCAGAAAAAGCTGAATCCCCCTTATTCCGTTCTACCCCCTAATTAAAGCTGCCATCCACAAAGAATGGACTTCTCTCATTAGTACATCTGCGGCCCAGCCATCCTGCTCAACACACAGGATCTGTGGCTTTGCGTCACTGCCTCACGACAGTTTTGCCTTTTCTGTAATAATATTGACACTCCACTAACTTAAAATATATCATTTCACTTTATCCCTGTCAATCGCTTCAAGAAATTTCAATGCTCGCAGATTATTTCAGTCAATTTGCATTTACTGTCGAACATAGTTTTTTCCGATTGCAGCAATAATGATGCGTAACTTTATCATCAGCTTTTCATGGCGGACTTTCGCATAGGAAGTGACATAAGAAGTTCCTTATTGATGATTACTTTTTTGCATTTCGATCCACACTTTCTCACAGGAAATGACGCACTTTGGCGGGATGACTTACGGGAAGCAAGTCGTTTCAATCCACACTTCCATACAGGAAGTGACAAAACTTGATTATGATGAAGAATACAACCTAAGTGTTTCAATCCACACTTCCATACAAGAAGTGACCAAGGACGACCTTACAGAAGCAAAAGAAAGTGAAGTTTCAATCCACACTTCCATACAGGAAGTGACTGGGCGAAAATGAAGAAGGAGAAAAAGTAACACAAGTTTCAATCCACACTTCCATACAGAAAGTGACTATGTTTAACTCATACCTTATAGCAGCGCACATGTTTCAATCCACACTTCCATACAGGAAGTGACGTTATCGTACACGCTGGTAATGTCCGGGACGGTGGGTTTCAATCCACACTTCCATACAGGAAGTGACATATTTCACCATCGCCGGATAGTTGTTTTTGACGTTTCAATCCACACTTCCATACAGGAAGTGACGCTTCTGGGAATCCATTGGCTAATAGTTGGGTATTGTTTCAATCCACACTTCCATACAGGAAGTGACTTTTGCAACGGTCTCTTCTTCCCTCCGTGCTGGTGTTTCAATCCACACTTCCATACAGGAAGTGACGACCATTCCCATTCTGTCCCGTCTTCATTCATGTTTCAATCCACACTTCCATACAGGAAGTGACGAAAAACGATTAGAAGATTTATACAGCGATAATGTTTCAATCCACACTTCCATACAGGAAGTGACAGCAAAATTGCACAATTTTTCCAATCCAAAATTATGCTTTTCTACCATATTTTATACCATTTCTATTAACATTACAACCCATTATCCCCCCTCTACCTTATTTATTTCCCTCTTTGTTACTGTTTATCAGGTGCGAATCTCTCGGGGATTTTATGTCCACTTCCCATTCGCACCTGACATTCATTTCCTCTTTCTAGTTAAATCACGTAGTGCCTTTTTCCCACATAGATTTTTATCAATCTCTTCCTCCGCCTTAGGTAGAATCTTGATAAAGTTATGATGCAAATTATCTTCCCCTTTATTAATTGTAAACCATTGGTGGGAACCACTGGCATTTTCTTTACCTTGAACATCTCTCGATTTATCCTCTCCAAACGGATATCTGACATTATCAGGTCTCTTTTCCCAGTTGGCCATCACCTTAAGTGCTTGTGGCACTTTGGCAATATCAACAGGCGAATCTTCAAAGAATTTCTCGAAGCTCTCATTGCCATTTGCGCCAATATCCATCATATACCACCGTCCGGTAGTTTCATCAATTTTTCTTATATGGAGTTCGTCAACATTAATCCTTACACTGCCAAATCCCAGCGGTTTCGCCCTCCCTATCTTATGTGCGCAATCCGGGTCTCCAAAATCAAGCGCCCACTTTAGCTGATTTAACTGTTTTTTGCTGAGACTTTCAAAATAAACTCGGAATTGAAAGATAGGTTCGGAATCTAAATTATCTGCCGGCTTCATCGGACGTATTCTCTGTCTCATGGAATTAAGGCTGTTACCCTTTTTGTAATCTTCCATCCTTACATCATGATGCCAGTAATATTTTCTGCCTCTAATTCTCGGCTGAGAATCATCCAAGTCTACCCTTTCTGTTTTTTTAATCTTTTCCGAGCAGTTATACTCATACTTATACTTATATTCATAAGTCCAATACCCTTTTTCTTGCCCTATATTGCAACCATCAGATTCCTGATAAGGTGGCTGTGTATAAAATTCAACGGCACTTGGGCGGGGCTCTCCCAGTTCCGGCAAAACAACAGGTTCTTCGAATATTTCTTTTATATTTGCCGGGGGATTTGCCAATTTAGCATCTGTTATTCTTACTTTGGAGCCATACGCAAATGTTTTAGGTTTCTCTGCCTTTTCCAACATTCCGAATATCTGGCAGGCAGGGCAAAGTGCTTCCCCTACGCAAGGCTGATATTCCCCATTCTTCTTTAGTATCGAACTTATCTTTTTCGTGAATACTTCTTTCCCGATACAAGCAGGCGACAAGTACAAACGCCCCTCCTCTGTTTTTGCATAGTAAACAAGCGTCCCCTTCTCTGATACTTTATACTCATTATACCATTTACCACCTTCAGCCTTTCGGTTCTTTTTTTCATTCCTATACTCATCCAGCAAAACTTGTAATAGTTTTACATCCCTGTCTAATACCGGAATATCTTTCCCGCTATTTTTTTGAACCTCAAGAAAAACCGCCTCATGCTTTTTCTCTTTAATATACTCACCCTTATGAAGATAACCCTTTTTAAACGCCTCTGCTCCTTTTAAATTAGGATTGTAAGATTTATATTGAATTACCTTATTTTTTTCAGTTTTAACCCATATTTCCTTTCCTTCTTTCCATGTGTTATAAACCGTTCTCTTTACCATGCTTCCTCTGTTAGATGTATTGGCTTTTTCTTGATTCTCTCTCTTCTCTTCCTCCTGCTCGACCCGAAGCCTTGCCATTTTGCACGGTCTTAGGAACCACCTTCCTGATTTTTTTCTTAAAATCCCCGGCTGTTTGACCTCAATCACCCTCCGAGAAATATCACGTTCTCCATCAACGGAGGACATACATCCGTTAAAAGCTGCTTCATATACGCTGCGCACAGCACCTCTGATTTCACTGCCGGGTATTACCGGATTGCTTGGCGGAAGCAGTAGCTCATCTGTATACGGTCCTTTTTTTGACAAATCATCATAAGAAAAAAAATCATACTCCTTTACTACATAGTCTTTTGAATCATTCTTTGCATTATCTACCTCATCTTTATTGGTAAGAATTTTATAAGCTGATGTGTTAGGGATAAACAAATGTGTCAACAAGCGGAGGCTGCAGTCAAAATACCCCATATAGCCTATATCTTTTTTCCCTTCTAAACTTTCACGCTTACATTGTCCTTCAAAAGGTATAAAATTATATGGATTTACAAACCGTTCTCCTTCTTCATATTTTTCCGGCTTACGCTGCGCTAAACCGTAAGGTGTATTTCCGTTTTTGCAGGATTGTTCTTTGCCTCTGTTCTTATAATTTTTCTTTTGCCCTCCCACATTTGCAGGGAAGGGGTTAGTTGTTCTTATAGGGTCTTTCTTTTTAGAATCTTTTTTTCTGTTATGCATTTCACCTTCATCTATGCTATATCTGTTCATTTTATCCCCCCTATCCACCTTTCATGCTCCCATTGGCAGAATCCCTTCATGCGTATGTCTGTCTGATAAACCAGTTCCTGATTTTCAGCATTTGGAATCCGCATATATCGTCTTACCTCTATGGCAGCGCCAACCCGGTTACAAACTTCATGATTCTTTGGTTTCTGAAGCTTCATCGGTATCTGTATCTGTGTCCCCCTGCCGGATGTCAGCAGGCTCCAACCGGAGATTCCTCCCTGATTTTCTTTTCTCACTTCCCCCCAAAGCTTCTGCTTTTCATCCATGTAATATTCTGTCTCTTCGTCGGATTTTAGTCCGTCAGTAATTTCTGTTTCCCCAACCGCATGTATCCTATCCGAACTTCCGCGAAACCGCCCTTTCCATTTGTCTCCGGCCGGCTTCAGCCATAATTCTACAGCTTCATCAAAAATACGCAATTCCCTTGTATACTCCCACGGAAGAGGCTCTAACGCAGTATGGTTTCCTAAGCCTACGTAGAATTCTCCGTTTTGATATTTCCCAAAACCAACCGCATAATCTAACACAACATAAAGATTGGCTCCATTCGGAAAATATTTTTTAACCGTCTCCTTTATCTCCGCTTCTGATGTTGACTCTATCTTTTTATATCCTTCTCCGACATTATCCTTCTGTACGTTCATCCTCTGTCTCCTTTGCCCATCGCACTGCCCTTTGCAAATACATTTCTTTTTCCTGCTCACTCAGCGGCTGTCCATCCAGTAAGATTCCCTCTCCTATTTTACCTGAACCACTAAAGATTCCCCTGCCGACCGCCGTCTCACCGCCAATCGGAAGGATGCCTGCCTGCAAATCGAGAATCGCCCATAACAACAGTCCGCAGATGATATCGTCCGAATCCTGCGTCCCCTCTTTATGTCTGCCCTTTTGTAAGAAGATTTTCAAAAGCACGTTCCCCCCTGCCCAAGGAACCTCCTGATATAAGGCACCTTCCACAGTCCCTCCTGTGAACCGGTCAATGGCGTTGCGAAATATCGGAAGCGCCCCTCCGCCATTTACAACCGTCTCCTCAAATATGATTCTGGAGACGACGATATCCTCACCATTCCCGTCATTCTTTCCATCACTTTTCACCCATGTGCCAAAGAAAGGGCTCAGCCTGCTCTGTGCCTTTTCCCAACTTTCAAGATGCGCAATCTCTTTTATTATCTTGGCTATGTGGTTTCGGAACGCACCTGCTATGCTGCTGCCGGGTATCAATGCCGCTTGCGCGCTGCCCCCTGTCGTCGTCAACTGTCCGTAATCCGGCATTTCGTCCTCTTTTTTAAAGGCCGTGCTGTATGTCCTGATTAATAACGTGTAAGGGATGTCCAGAGGCACTTCGAAACAGTGCGTAAATTTTCGGGCTCCATCCTTCCCTTCTGTGGTTAGCCATTTGGCATACTGCCCCTCTGCCCCTTTCGTTACATCTATGGATTCTTCCGGAAGAAATGCATCGGGATTCTCCCAATCCCATTCCAGCCACTCCAAATAAGATGCTTGTTCTTCCATATCAAACTTTTTGATTCGAACCTTTTCTATGTGAAATCGTCCAAATCCCCTCCGGCTCCTTGCTCCCAACCGGAGTTCCCCTGTTGTAAACCCATACACCCAGCTCCATACCAGCCGCAAATCCTCATCCATAAGCTGCTTTAAATCATTCTGCGCCTTTTGAGATTCCCGCTCTATAAATTCCAGCCTCATTTTAAAATTCGCATTGCTCTCGATAATCTGAATCTCATATTTTGATTTGGGCTCCGCCGTCTTTGCCTCTCCAAGCCTTACCCCATCACGGATTCCCATCTGTGCGTTTTGTATCTTCGTATCGTATACGAATATCCGGCTCTGGCGGTCACTTTCTGCACCCGGAGACTCATCCTTCGGTTTTCCAAAAAGCTGATTTGCTTCTTTTTCCCGTCCGATTTCACCTGTATATGCCCGTAGTGCCCCGGCCAGTGCGCTGCCCGGAATAAAAGGATTTCCTTTACTATCCAGTATCACATCTGAATCCGTCTCTTCCTGTTCTCCTGAGCCGACAGACAAGGCAGATGCAAGTCTTCCTTCCAGTTCAATACAAAGGCGTCCGCAGATTTTGTTATATCCAAAAGACTCACTGTAATTCATCATTTTCCTCCTTATCCCTGCTTCTCGCTTTCCACTTTGCATTTTCCAAATAATGCTTCATAAATTCATAGGACTCGCCCTGACAAGGCTCCAGCAGTTTCAGCACCCGTTCCTTTTTGCTCTCTTTGACTATCATCTCAGCTTGTAACTTCATCTCTTCATAAAGTCCGGACTCCCCATTCCGGCTACGCAGTATCTGCAACAGAAGCTCTATGGAAGAAGAAGGCGGAAGTTCTTTTTTGGGGATTTCATCCAGTTTATCTAATGAAAGGTTTTCGCATTTTTTCTTTTCTTCACAATAACTGCATAACTGTGCCAGCATGCCGTCATCGAATTGGCTTTCTGACCTATCCTGAACAGGAGGCTGTCCCTCGTCCGAGTTACAGATACTTCCCCCTTTACTCACGCTCGACCAAGGCTCTAATTTTATCTGTCCGTAGCCTTTTCCGGTCATCAGCCCCCATCTTTTCCCTTCCAGTTCGCTTATCCTGATTTCCTTATCTGTATCTAATGTGATGTAAAATGCACTTCCGGCCGCTAATGCCGGATAGGAAACGGAGGGCATCCTCCACTTGCTGTTATAACCGTTCACCACTGTATAGCTGCAGGCCGACTGAAAGCCCTTAACCGAATATCCTATTATTTTTTCTGCCTGTTCTTTTATACTGCTCCATTCAATAAAAGGACCGCTGTTTTTATCATCCTCCGGAATCATTGGACTCAAAAGCCATACCAGCCATTCCTTCCCCGTAACTGCTGAGCCTTTCCCCTGCCCTGACGGATTTATGCCTTTTATACAGAAAGTACATTCCCCGTACTCTGCTGTCCTTGAGCGTCCAAGCCTTAGACGCCATGCGTTGTCCGCCAGACATTCCGTAAGTTTTTTGATGTCTTTTGTCATCCCTTTCCAAGTCCCTGCAAACACCTGTCCTTTTGACAATGCAATATATTCGAAGAACTGCCCCGTCTGGTGGGTGGTATCCTCTGCACGGTCATTTAATGCATGGGCAATTCCTCTGTCTGCCGGGCGTGCGTGGTGAAAGTGTATCTCTTTTTGCGGTACGGCAACATGCAATTTGCTGTCTTCCAAAAATATCTGGCCACCAATCTCCTTCCTGCGGGGATTTTCACACCATATGTTAAACCATTCGCTTTGCGAATCCTTTTTCACTGCCAATGCCTTCGGGCACGGTACATACTGTTTGTCTCCCCTTTTTAGGAAACCATAGCCGAACTGTACCCCATCCCTAAGAAATATTCTCCTGAAGCTCTCGTCTTCATGCGAATTCGCTCCTAACGAATATTTTCTGATATACATACCTGCCAGCGCCCCTAATACCGCTGTCCCCGGCAGACAATCCATCTGCGCCTCGGAATCCGTCTCCACAATTACGGGGGAATCCAGTCTGATTTCATACGCCAGTTCTACTTCCTCCTCCGGAGAAAATTTTTCTAGCAGTTCTCTCTTATCCTGCTTCACAGGCACTGCACAATCCTGATTTCCGGAAAAAACCTTTTCTAACGAACATCGTACCTCCCCGAACCCTCTGGTAATCCCGAGCCCCATATGGCGAAATCCCTTAGCGCAAAGTTCCAATGCCCTTTCACCTTCATCGCTCAGTTCACCTTCCAGCCAGGCTGTCAGCACAATTCCTGCCGGAACAGTCTGGACGGTACGCAGAGAATGTGCCTGTGCACTCCCCAATTCTGCATCAACAGCAGTACGCGCACGCCTTCCGGTAAATACCTCCTCCAAAAAACTTTCATCTATCTCCAGACAGCTCTCTGCCGCCTTCCGAAACTGTTCATAGTCTTTGATAATGAAGCTTCCTTCCTCATTCAACCCAAAAAGATGCTTAGGCGCAGAATATAAATGGGCATCCTGTATATATACACCCTTTTCACATTCTAAGCCCGGAGCACCAAATAGCTGCTTCAGCACATCTGCTTCTATAATCCCATTGTCAGCCATTTCCCGGCCCGCCTCCACCAGACAGCCCTTAATCCTTTTTGCCGGAACATAAGGGATGCCATATTCCAAGGCTGTCTTTACATTGGTAATCCCCGGCACATTCTCACCGGTCGCCGTACATAAATCGCTCTTTAGCACAATCTTTAAATCCCATCTCTTCATCGGCTTACCTCTTCTTGTATATTTAAAAATTCTTTCAGTATATCCAACCGGCACATCCCCCTGACTTCCAAAGCATCAAACAGCGGCGATTCCTGCAAATTTAGGTTTCCTGCCAGCTTCTCAATATGATATCCCCTAGACAGATACTCTCTTTGTAAGTTATCCACTTCCTCTTTGCCCCTTTGTATTGCATGATAAATCTTATGCAGCCTGTTCGCAGGCCAGTCTTCCATCCTTTTCAGCACCTCGTACAAAACATTCAGACTTCCCGGCGCTGTCTCTTGTATCTGTCCACCGACCGCATAAGGTCTGGCCTGCCATTCCTCATTCCCCCGAAACGCGCCTATCTGGCTTTCTTTAATCACCTCGAAGTCAAGATATCCCGCTTCCGGGTTTCCACTTTCGCTATACCACTTTTTCTTTGCCCTCGAACAAGATTCTTCGGCAATCTTGTATGCCTCATAAAAAGGAAAATGGCTGTGCACAAATGCAATTCCGGCACATGCCGTTATCTTTTTTGTTTTTTCCTTCTGCAAAAGGGATAGCTGCTCCATAAATCCTGCGGCTATCGGGATTGCTAAATCTGCCGTACATATAAATGTAAAATCATCCCCGTCCAGCAGAATCGGACGCATAGGCAGTATTTTCTCCCCCTCTTTGCTTTCTTTCATCAATTCATTTTGATGCCCCCATAATTTCCGAAGTACTTCTTCATAGGTTTTTCCGAAAAGCATGGCTATCTCTTTCGACTTTTTACGGAGCAACGGAACCCCTTCTTTATATTCCGTGTGCATATCCATTATCTCTTTAACCTGCGCTCCCATTCCATTTCCATCAATATGTACTACTGCAATATAGCTGTCTTCCCCGGTCTTCCTGCACAGCATATCCGCTTCCTCCGGATATACATATTCAGCTCCTTCCCCAATCTCAGGATATAGCCACTTGAAGCCATAACTGGAAGAATCGCCCTCCTGCTCTCCATCTTTTTGAACGCCGTGTATCTGCTCATATGCATTCTGCTTCTGATATTGGATTTCAGTCAAATACTCAATGCTTACCCCGTCCTCTTTTACATGACATATACTATGTGTAATTGGATGATGCGATGAATTATCCCGCTCCACAACGGGAAACAGCGCCAAGACAGGCTGACGGACCATTTTCTGCTTATATTCCGCCAAGCTATCATCTAACCGCTTGACATCAGACCGAAAGTCTATAAGCTTTGTGTCAATACAAGCGGCCGCAAGATAAAGCCCCTGACAGTTCTCAGCTACTTTTCTGCCCAAACGTTGCCCCACCTTGATATACTGCTCTTTTGTTCTATATAAAACGACTGCATTGCCGCCGCCAATATAGACAATCTCAGCCTGAATCCCATCATCCTCCGGAAGACTTAGGCTATCCTGCCTGTCCCACTTAGTTATTACGGTTTTAACTTCACCTTTATCAGACAATGCCCCTTCCATTGCCTCAGGAAGAAATTCCTCCAGAATCCTTGTTACCTGATAGGATGCCCCTGCGTTTTCACGGAGACGGTTCGTTGCAAATATATAGCTCTGAATCCCACTCACATCATATTTCGCTAAAATATAATCATTACTTTTCTTGTCCATGTTCCTTTTCCTGCCCCTCTCCTTGTTCTCTATCATAACCTTTCAGTATCCTATTAAACATGTCTGCATATGCCCGGTGCGGAAAAAGCATCGGATTATTTAGAACCATGAGGAGCTGGTTCAATTGGAAAATCAGGGAAAGGAGGACATTTTCTTCCACTTCACCTTCCTTGCCTTCTTTTGCCTGTCCGACTTTTAAATCTTGGAGAAGCCGCGGTCTCGCATTGCTTGTTTCATCTTTGTTGTATATTCTTGCCTGTCTACAAGCTTTCTCTTTTCTCAATTCACGAGATTCCGGCTCTGTTCCTTCCATTGCATGATTCAGGGAACGATTCCACGTATTTAATGAGCCCTCTTCCTCTCTGACAAATTTAATTAGTTTTTTCTTATCTTTATCTACTGTCAGTATGATATCAAACTCTTTTTTTAAGTTTTTATTTGTAATATTTTCCGCCAGCGCGCACAAAATTTTGATTGGGCGGGTAGCTGTCTGAGTCACCTCCCTTGTGTCCGTATAATTATCTGCCATTCCCGTTGCCATCCTTGTGACCGAATCCAATGAAGTGAGAAGTTTATCTATTGATTTCGCCCATTCTAAAATATCTTCTGGTTCTATGCAATTACTCTTACATTGCACCACGGCAGCCACTGCCTCTATGGGAATGAATCTGACCCCTTCATAATTAAAAATGTAGGGGGTATATAATTCATCGTAAATAGCCAAATCAACTTCTCTTGATTTGTTTTCATATGAGTCAATAATGAATACCCCTTGTTCAATACAATACTTTTTAGGTATAATCCTTTCAAATAAAGATTTCCATACGTTTTCCCGATACATCCCTTCTGTCAAATGATGATTGAAAACGTCCAGCATCAATTGATTCACAATTGAATGCTCTATCTTTTCGTAATTCTGAGCAAGCATCTTCATAACATCTGTGTAAGTCTTTGTATTTTCCATATTTTCTCCTTCTATCTATCATATGATATCTCATAGTGCCCAAATCCAATCGTTGCCCCTTTCCCAACTCTCAGATACCGTCCGACCTCCAATATCGGCACAAAACCGGATAAATCCCCCTCATACAATACCCATCCTGTTTTAGACGGAAGCTCCAATTTTCCCGTCTTTTGGTTCATTGAGTATCTGGAAAATTCCACATCCTTCCAGTCTTCACACACGATTCTGATTTGTTTCGCATGTGCAAGCAAATTTTCCTCATCCCACTCCATACAAAAATCGGTATAGGCTGTCGTCAATAATGATATTCTCCGAATCATAAACTGCATTAGCACCTCAAACGGCAATGTCTCAAATAAATCCCCACCTGATACGATTCTAAGCGGCGTATCAAATGTAAGACATGCATAGGAAACTTTTCTGTCCGCTATCATGAGCGGCTTGGGGTATAAATTGCGAATCCAGCTTTTCCCTCCGGCATAAATCAGAGTTCCTGATTCCGGTTCTATTACCTGCCTCAGCCTAAATGATAGCCGTTTAGCGCCCCATCCCTTTTGGTCAACCGCTTGCAGCGCATCCAGATAGACACCTGCCTGTTCCGCAGCTTTTCCAAGTAACGTAAGATCGAATGTGCACACATCCCCCTTCTCCCAATTTTCCTTTCCTTGTCCATGAACATACAGTGTATATGGATTTACTGCTCCCGCTTCGCCTCCAGTATTACTGAAGCATTGGACATAAAGGCAGGTCCCCCGTTTCTCACATCGAAAGCATTGTTCCTGCTGTCGGTCACAACAGAAATCACGAATACAATGCCCCAGAATTCCTCTTACTGTAGAGCCAAGATACCCCGGTAAAGTACCTGATTCTTGACACTCATAAGACGCCCGCAGAGTTATTTTTTTCAAAAATTCAAACATATCCGTCCTCCCCCTAAATACTTTCTTCCATTATATACCAAATAACGACAAAAAAGAAAAAACAGTTATTAAAACGCTAAAATGTTTATACTTTTTTAATAATTCAGAAAAAAGGTGTCAGCTTTTGCCGACACCTCAATTTCAACTATTCTTTTGAAAACTTATATTTTCCTTTCCCGCGACCTGACACAGGTTCAATAATTCCCGCTCGCACCAATTTGGAAATCAGCTTAGATGCACTTGAATTTTGCAGTTCAAGTAACTCCACGACTGCGCTCCTACCAAAAATTTCATCAAAACCAAACTTTTCAAACATTTTATGGATATGAGTGATTGTCTTAACTGAGAAATCTACTTCCTTTCGTGAAAGTATACTCTCAATGTCTACTTTTTTACTTTGAATGTCTATTTTTCCCTCCCTGAAAAGTCCACTTATGTGTAGATTACGATTGTTTAGCTCATTCTTTTCATTCAAAAGAAGATTTCTAAGAAATAGCTCAAGGTACTCTGTTGTTTCGTGAATATCTTTTTGTAAATTGGTATAATTAGCACGAACAAGTCTATATTTTATATAATTTTATATTCATAAGTCAAGACTCTCGAAATCTGAACGCTTCTGCTCTTCTGCAAACTTCAATATCTTATCCATCAATTTTGGCTCTCGCTTCTCATAATGACATACCTCGTGTTTTTCTCTTTCTGATACAACCTGTTTCAGATAAATATATCATACTACTCTTCCCAAAATTTATTCATCCACCTCATTTTCCTGCTGTTGCAGGAGGAAGATTGCTTTCTGTGTTTCAATCTCTGCTCTCAATTCTTCTTCGGTCGGCAAATACAGTTTATACTTGGAAGCAAATAGCTGTTCATTTCCGTGAAGCACGGAATATTTTGCAACATCTTCATCTGTATCAGAACACAGTACAATTCCGATTGTTGGATTATCTCCTTCGCTTCGTTTGCGTTCATCGTACATACGAATGTACATATCCATCTGTCCTACATCCTGATGTGTAATTTCCTTTGTTTTTAGGTCTATCAAAACAAAACACTTGAGAATATAATTATAAAACACAAGATTGATATAATAATCCTTTTTCTCGGTATGAATATGCTGCTGCCTTGCAACAAAAGCATATCCTTTGCCAAGTTCCATAAGAAACTTCTGCAAATTGGTCAAAATGCTTCTTTCAAGGTCACTTTCGGTAAAATCTGTGTTAGGTGCTAATCCTAAAAATTCTGCTACTACCGGATTTTTTATAAACTCCAGCTTGTCGTTTTGATACTCGGCTGTCAATTCTTTCATTTCATTTTCTACAAGTTCCTGCTTCTGCGTCTGAAGCATACTGTAGTAATACTGTGAAGAAACATTACGCTGTAATGTTCTGACACTCCATGTCTGCTCTATGGCTTCTTTCTCATACCAAGCACGAGCTTTTTTATCTTCCACTTGTAAAAGAATGCGATAATATGTCCAAGAAAGTAGCACTCTAGATTGTTGCCTCAGTGAGGCAACAATCTCCGGAAACATTCTATAAAAACGCAAACAACGATACAAAGTGCCTTTATCATATCCCTTACCATAGCGATTCGTCAGCTCTTTTGAAAGTTTTTTTATAACTTGAAGTCCATATTCTGAACGCCCCTCTCCACCCAATTCTTCCTCAGCAATTCGGTATCCGATGAGCCAGTTTCTTTGCACAAGAATTCCACCGAACAGCAAGGGGGGGATCATATCTTTTTTAAGGCTGGCGAACAAGGCAGCCTATTTGTTGTGTCATAAAATAGTTTGAAAAAATCTCCCTTTATACCTTGACAAATCTTAGCAGGTCTTGGTCTTGGCTGTATCCTTCCCACTACTAGGGCGGATTGGGGACTTTCACGCGTTAGAAACGTGCGCCGCAAGGCGCACAAAAAGGGCACTTTCTGAAAGATTTTTCTTTCAAAAAGTGCCCTCAACAATCAATCTTGTTGGAGTAGTTTAACTGACAACTAGCCACCATTCTTCATGATGATTCATGTTAGAATACAAATTTGTTGTCAAATTACGAAGATTTCTTACTCTCCTAGTACAGCTTCGCACCCGCCGGAATTCTGTCATCCACCATCAGTAGATTCAGTCCTTCATGTCCGTCTTCTTCATGAACCGCACTAATCAGCATACCGCAGGAGTCGATTCCCATCATCGGTCTTGGTGGCAGATTTGTGATTGCGATACAAGTCTTTCCGACCAACTCTTCCGGCTCATAATACTCATGAATACCGCTCAAAATCACACGGTCTGTACCACTTCCGTCATCCAAGACAAACTTCAGAAGCTTCTTGCTCTTCGGCACTGCCTCACAGGCTTTTACCTTTACGGCCCTGTAATCAGATTTTGCAAATGTCTCAAAATCAACGAACTCTTCAAACAACGGCTCGATTTTCACATTAGAAAAGTCAACCTTTTCTTCTATCTTTGCTTCTACCTTTTCTGCTTTTTTCGGAGCGTCAGAACCGCCCAGCGTCTTCATAGTAGGAAAAAGTTTCCCAACTAATTTACATGCCGTCATAACGATTCAAATCCTTTCATTTCTTTACTTTCCCATTCTTCACAGTGCTTCGTATCACATCAGGGAAAAAAGAAAATCGTTGTCAAATTGTTGTCTTCGCAGAAAGTTTGTTGTCAGCTTACTCACACTGAGAACCCTTCCTAAAAGATGTCCAATTTGGATAAGTTTTCAAAAGATTCCTTTTTCTTTTGATCTGTAGCTTCGGCATAGATATCCATCGTAGTTTCGATATTCCGATGGCCCATAATTGCCTGAATTACTTTTAAGTTTGTTTCATGTTCGCAGAGTCTTGTACAAAAGGTATGCCTCAAGTGATGACAGGAGAAATCTGGAAGAATAATTGGCTCTCTCCGCTCGCGCTTGGCATTGATGACCTCTTCCGCATTGTACCCGCTGATAATCCGTTTGATAGTACGATTCACCGCCTGCGGATTTAAAACAGAACCAAAACGATTGATAAATACAAAACCCGTCATTCCATCGATCTCGGTTTCATTGAATCCCGTTTCTTCCTGCTCCTCATGCTCCATGTGGAAGGCGTCACATACAATATCAAGCATCGGAATCGTTCTGATACCTGCATCTGTCTTTGGCTTCGATATTCGCAGAACAGACTTTCTTGATTTTCCAACCGGGTAATAAACCAGACTGTGATTGATGCTAAGAATCTGATTATCAAAATCAAGATCTTCCCAGCGGAGACCAAGTGCTTCTCCAATTCGGCATCCAGTTCCAAGTAAAACCGTAAACAACGGCCACCAATGATAATACACCGGATGATTGGATATATACTCCAGAAATACTCTCTGTTGCTCAATCGTTAAAGCATGTCTCACACCTCTTGACTTATCCGCCTTCTTGCTAACTTCCTTCATAATTCCGTCTGACGGATTTTTCCGAATAATTTCATCTCGAACCGCCAATTGGAACGTCGGATGCAGCAAGGTGTGAATCGAATCCAGTGTCCCTAACGATAACTCTTCCTCTTTAAGTAAATAGCAATAAAACTGGAGTACATCTGAATACTTAATGTCTGCGATTTTTTTCTTTCCGAATGTATGTCTGACAAAACGATCATACATATAATCGTAATTACTACGGGTGGTCGCCCGCAAATCATACTTCGTAGAGATATACCGATCATAGGTATCATTTATGGATGCTTTCCCTGCAACATACAGATCCAGTCCATCCAATTGATCCTTCATCAGCTGCTTTTCTTTTTCTCGAAGCGTTGCCAAATCCTGCGCGTATATGGACCTACGCCTGCCCAACGGATCAGTATAGGTGTACATATACCGCTTATCTGATGCCCTCTGTACTTCTCCTTTCCTGAGTGCTCTTCCCCGCTCATCTTTTCGTGTCTTTGCCATGTCTGTAACCTCCTTCATAAAATGAAGAAGGGACTCACAGCACTTACTTTCGCTTGGACAAATACTCTTCCAAACTTCGCAGGGCAACCTCTGTCATTGTAATCTTGTGTTCAGCAGCATACCTGGTCAACTCAGCATGGGTTTTTTCTGATAATCGAACCGTAATGGACTTACGCTTTGCATTGTCCTCCTTTGGTCTACCCATTTTTGTCATATCGCTACCTCCACATGTCTTCATTATACTTATCGTAAGACAGAAAGTCAAGTCCCCAAGTGCTTAAAGTCCCTCTATATAAAAAAGCCATAATGTCTCACCTACTTTAATACTCTCGGAATGACTCCAAAAATTTTTCAAAAATTTCGCAATTCACTAAAGCAATGCCATCAATCTTATAAACAGCTTTTGCTTCCTTTGCGAGTTCTTGAAACTTTGTCAGCCCAAGGCTGTACTTCTCTGCTCCTTCTTTGTAGCGCACAAACTTTTTTGCATACTGCTTTGTTTGCTCTACGTCTTTCCTTTTATAGCCCATAATCAGCCTCCTTACTATTAAAATCAAAATAAATGCCCCCTTCTCCGCCTGTGGCTGTCAGGTCCATAGAAATTTCATCTCCCCACCTGCATTATGGCCGGGCTGCGAATTACAGAAGTATCATTATCCCCGGCCGGATCATTGCGTTATATGGGTGCCGCCCATATATCAGTGCTCCTGGTTTTGCTCGCCACACAAACGGATAGCCGCTTCTCGGTTCGGGAACGTAGAGTTGGAAGCTATGAAATTGTCAAGGTACCATGGCATGGGGATGCCTTTACCTATAAAAAGCCTCATCATCTCTCAAATCTCGAACAGAATTCAAAAAAAAATGAAAACGGTCTCAGAAAAATCTGAGACCGCCTTCGTCTAAAAGACAAACTTTGAAATATTGAGCGCAATATGTATCAAAATATACTGTCTTAAATCTTCATCTATTTGCCCGTCAACCTTACTGTGCTTATCAATTAATGGTGCATACAGTAGAAATAGTTGCTCTAACGCCTCATGACTGCCGGAAACTGCCGCCTGAAGCATCTTTTCAAATTCCATGTGATTCATAGTTTATCACCGTCCTTTGTCAATGCTATGCGCAGCTTCTTCAATGCCTGATAGCGCTGGTCGTAAACATGCTGCGGAGAACAGTTCAATATCCGTGCAATTTCCTCCGGTTTTCTCTCTTCCACAAACAGCATTGTCAGTATCTCCTGCCGCTTTATCGGCAATTTTGCAAATGCCTCTGCCAACCGTTCCTCTTCAAAGTCAAAAGCGGATTTTGGATTCGCATAATATGCAGCTTTTTCAGAAACAGCTAAAGCGCTCTCTGGCAATTCCTCAATTGAAACTATATTTACCTTGGGTTTTTCCCGTTCCAAATATTTGAGTCTGGCGCGGTAAACTGTTGTTTCCAGCCATGCTGTGAATCTGGCCCGTAGCTCGTCATGTTCAGACTTTTGCTGATGGTTCATATTTGTACCTCCTTACGGGGCACACCACCAGGGCAAAAGTCAAGACACGCCGTAGTGGCGTGCCTTAATTTTCAACTTGTTACCTTTTTACAGTTGTCAATGGCTTAATCCATATGGGATCACCTCCTTATTTTCAGATAACAAAAAACGACCATACTACATTTTCATGTAGCATAGCCGTTCTATAAAGCGTAAACTTTTTCTGTTTTGTTATATGCTCATCATTCATCCGTATGACTGAACTTTTCAATGGTATTTAAAAATTCAGCCAGACCTTCGCAAGCGTATACACGCTGCTTTACCGGATACTTCTCGATGCGCTCTGCAATCTCTCGCAAATAGACCTTCTCAGGTTCTGTATAATACTCCCTGAGCAATTGATCTACCGTTACAGAAAGAGCATTTGCAATACGTACAATCATATCCAGGCTTGGAATTCCTCTCGCATTTTCAATCTGGCCGATATGACTGTTACCACAGTCACAAAGCTCCGCCAAATCTTCCTGGCGCATTCCGCGCATTTGTCGGTACTTCCTAATATTCTTACCTAAAATAACATAGTCCATGGTTCTACATTCTCCTTACATTTTTATTTTATACAATCTGGCAATGGAATTGAAGAACTCAACGTTCCAATACACGCACTATAAGTGGAATATAAACTTTTTCACATGGACTTTTCTATTATTAAGTGTGTTAAATAACCATCATTATCCTATCGGATGCACTGTAGTTTTATGAAAACACATCCAGATTATCCAACATCTGTGCAATGTCTGCCTCCAGAGTATCTGTCCCATTTCCCTCTGAAAATGCGATTAATGATTCGTCCTGATGAACTGTTGCAAGTCTCTCCTCAACAATGCGCCGTATGATTTCTTCAATTCCATCCCGATTATAGCCAGACGTCAGCTTGACCTCTATTTTACAATGTGTATCCTGCAAATCCGGGTTAGAATTAAGATAATCGTTAAGGGCTGCAACAACAACTGCACTTTTTTTGTTTCCCAGCCTTTCAAGCAACTCTCCAGCCTTTACTTGTTCCTCTGAATCTGCGCCAAATTGAAGCGAAAAGCGATATTTTCCATCCTTTTTCATTATACATCCCTCCGTCCCTTATCCAAGCGGACGAAGTGAAAGCGTTTTCCTGCCCAGCATTTCATACCCCAGTGCGTTCGCATTCGGAGATTCAACAAAGTCTGCCTTTGCTACCAAAGGCGAGCTCATCAGGAAATGTTTTAAAAGAATACTTCCCCCGCCGATAAAAACTGCAGGATTGGAACGCAGATCCACTTGCAATTCTCTAAGCTGATTCAGAATATCCTGTGCATGTAACTTCGTTGCTTCACAAATTGTCTCTTTGACATCCTCCGGCAGAATGGTATTCTCGGACTGGAGAACTGCACTAATATGCTCATCTTCGATACGCATATCATGAAGTGCACCAACTTTTCGTATGATTTCGTTGTTCATAGTAATAATGCCAGTTTCCAGACTTCGGCAAAACTGCAGATCTGGTTTTCCATTCTTCAAGAGCAGCACATCTGTGGTATAGCCGCCAATGTCAACGACAAACATACGAACAGTATGGACAACCAAACTACTCTGGGGAATAACAGCGGCATATGCCTGCGGGAACACCATGACACGGTCTATCTTAATACTGTATGGCTTATCACCATAAACAAATTTGATAATTCCATCTCTTTTGAAATAACGAGCGAATTTATCTTTTAAAACCCCAAAATGCTCCGGCGGCAGACCAACAGCCAGCTGAATCTGCTCTACCGGCGTATATTGCCCTCTGTTCTCCAGTTCTTTGGCGATTGCGAATAATGTCAGGATGAAATAACGGTCATCCTGTGTTTTGTCTCTCATATAACTTAGGCGGCGTCCGCTCAGGGTCCAGTATTTTCCTCCATACTCCAGAATCTCATCCGTCATAGGCGGCTTAACCGTATGCTCTGAAAGCCCTGAAATAAAAGAGTGGTTTGTGGTCTTTATGGCGTAATTGCCATGGTCGATTGCGATTAACATATGTATACCTCCTGCAAAGTTTATTCTTATACTTATCATTACACGATTTGCTATGCGTATTTACAACTTTTATACGCATTTGATTAAAAAAAGCACACGAAAAAGGGTGAAGCATTTTGCTCCACCCCAGTTCTTAACGTTTCTTTTGAAAACAATATTCCCAGATGTAGTCATCCAGCCCTTTATAGCGTGGATCCCACAGGTAAGTACCAAACCGGAATCCCATAATATCAAGAAGGCTGAGAAGATTGTTATAACCGTTTTGCACATGGCTGTTCGTTGCAAAATCCATATCAAAAGCGGTCTTAATCTCTACTACCCCTTCTGCACGCAAATCACTGAGCGTCCTCTCCAGCTGCGTCAGGGAATTAACACCAGGAACCGCCAGCACCGTCAAACCAGTCAGTGCATGTATGATATCGGCCTTCATTGGTCCCTCTGTCAGTACCAACATAGATCTAACCGGGCCTGCAAGATGCGTCCATCCTTCGGCAGGGCAACCATCCGGCCGCTCTGTACTGGATACCCAGCGAAATTTTCTCTTTTTTACTTTATCTCTGCGTATCTGGAGTCCCTGAATCCTTCCTAACCGGTCTCTCATTGGGATTAAGATACCGCGTTCTTCATGGATGAAAGTCCATGTGCTATTTTCATTCCTATAAAAACCAGGAACCCCAGCTAAGTACATCCCTTCAGACTGAAGTTTGCTGGCAATCGCTGTCATACCGACCACAGGTGTTGTCCTGTATTCAAGCCGGAGGATGTCATCTTCTGACAGCCCTCTGCCAAGCAAATTTTCTTTATGATCTGCTGCCAGTGCCAGTTTGCTAAGAAGCGCACTGTATGTGGCGTGACGGGTATCAACATCCGTTATTGGACATTCCGGTTTTGCCTGCGGCTGTATCCTCTTTTTAGGTTTTGGCCGGTTATCAGGCATTCCCAGTTTCTCCACCAAAGCCTTTCGCACTTTGTCACGCGGAATCCCGGTATATAAGGAATATAAATCAAATATACCACCAGATATTCCGCACCGCGGGCAGCGATACACTTCTTTTTTCAAATTGATGTTCAAGTGTTTTTTTCGAGGATTTTCATCGCAACAAGGACACTGAACATAATAGGAACTTTTTCCAGACGGCGGCATCGGTATTCCAAGCAGTGAGATTACATCCCACATATGATATATCTCCATACTGCCTCCTTTCTGGGGGACGACCAAAAAAGCCGTCCCCCTTATTTTTAAACCCGTTACGCCGTCGCCTGTTGCATTGCATACTCACAAATCATCCGGGCAGCTTCTTTAATTTCCTCACCACCGGTGAATTTCGTTGCCACCCACTTGATTGCGCCAGGATCCAACGCTAATACCTCTCCAAGCGTTTTTCCATTGAATTTTGAGATTGGGCAAGGCACACTCATTGCCTGCGCCATCTTTTCTTCCGGAGTCAGCTCCTTTTGCACCGATTCGTTTACAGTATACTCCTCTTGCGCCGGTTCCAATTTTTGTTCTGATGTTTCTTGTTTCTTTGCAGCTTCTGTTTGAGGCTGAGCAGCAGTGATTCCCAACTCATCCACTGCAGCAGACTCAAAATCTTCACCTGCCATAGAAAACTGAAGACCAAAACCTGCGTTTCTAAGAGCAATTCCGACAGCAGCTGTCTGTGCCCATTCCCGTGGGGAAACAGAAGGTTTCTCCTCACAGTATCCTCTGGAGGCCGTTGCCTCTGCCAGATAGCAGTCAGCAGCATCCTTATAGTTCGGATACACGCGAGCTGTTGCTACGAAACAATCCTTTGCAGAATTCACCTGTACAGCAATTCGTCCTTCCGGATATTTCAAGCGAAACCACGCCATCTGTATCATTACCGGAAGGCGCTTACGCACCTCTCCAGTTCCCAAATCCGTATAATCCACAGCAAACGGCGTCGGATCAAATCCATCCACCTTATGTATGGTTTCGATTTTGGCGAGCATTGCCGCCTTCTCATTCGAGTTATTCTGACTCATAATCATAGCCTCCTTATAAATTGATATATGTGTTCCGATACTGCATCCAAACTGGCAAAATCGTATGAACATATTGACTGATACTTGTTTTGTACTGCTCCTGTGTCCCTGCCTTAAAACTGGAAAACCGCTTTCTGCCCTCCTGCACAACATGCTCAAAAGAGTTAAGTGCTGTTTCACGACGTTTCTGACCCTCTGCATCGGCTTTCAATCCGAATCGTCTTTCAGTTAAGGTGAAACGTACATACGCATCTACCATTTGAAAGTGATAGCCCATGACCTTTGTATCCATAGTAATTGGTGCGGACTTACAAAACGATTGAAATGTCTCCAAGACACAAATGCGGTAATTCAACTCCTGCATAATCAACAGGTCTTCCGGCGGAAGACTATTCTCAGCAATCTGTGACCTGATAGTATTCTGTTTCTCAAGATATTGATCTAAAATTGTAGCCATAGCTGCTCCTTTCTTCAAGTAAGCTCCTGCAACCGCTTAGCGAGGCAGGTGCCGCGTTTTTCTGTGTCAGTTTTTCTAATGGAAATGCAGAGTGCCTTTTTCTCCCCAACAATAGCCACACGCTCTTTTCCACGTGTAATTGCCGTATAAACGAGCGGCCTTGTCAGCATGATGGAGTGTGCGCACTGAAGGTTGATGATAACAGACTGGTATTCTGATCCCTGTGATTTATGGATGGTAGAGGCATAACCTAAATTCAGCATTTCCAGTTCACTGGAATCATACTCTTTTACACGCCCATCACCAAAGTCCACATGAACCGTAGTTTCATCACCGGTACGGATAATTTTTCTGATATACCCAATATCTCCGTTGTTGACATCATCATGGTTTTTGATCTGCATGACTTTGTCCCCGCACCGGAATTTTCGGTTTCCAAAAACAACTTCCGCTTTCTGCGCATCTGGCGGATTTACCTTCTCACGCAGCCGTTCATTTAACGCATTGACTCCGGTTTCCGTCTTTTGTCGGTATGGCGTAAGCAAAGCCACATTATCAACACCGTACTTTTCAGTTTCCTGCAGATATAGATCTACAATGAGTTCGGCAGAATCAGCGAGCCTGGGAGAATTGATAAACCGAAAATCGCTCCCATACTCCAGACCCACATTCCCATGGCGTATCAGCTTGGCGTTTGCCGCTATACGGCTTCCCGCATTCTGACGGAACACCTTGTCCAATCGCACGACCGGGATGCACCCGCTGGCAATCATCTCGCTGAGCACTGCGCCAGGCCCTACCGAGGGCAGTTGGTCCGCATCTCCAATCAGCACCATCTGGGCACCATATTTCGCTGCTTTAAACAGGTATTCAGCTAAATAAATATCCAGCATGGAAACCTCATCTACCACAATCAAATCTGCAGTAAGTGCGTCAGGGGCATCGTAGTCTCCATCCTCATCTGCCATCAGGCCGAGAGCCTTATGGACGGTTGAAGCCACAACACCAGTTGCCTGCTCCATTCTCCTTGCTGCTCTTCCAGTAGGAGCACAGCAACAGATTTCATTTTTCGGATTACTTTTCTGGTAAATATCCAAAATTGCTCTCTGTATCAATGTCTTTCCGGTTCCGGGTCCTCCGGTGATAATGCAAAGCCCCTGTGTCAATGCTATTTTTACTGCTTCACGCTGCTCTGGTGCAAACTTCATTTTCAGCTTTTGCTCTTCCGCATCTATGGCAGCATCCAGATCTCCGTAATTGTGCATTTTCCAGTGCTTCATCTGTTGATGAATGGCATAGGCAAGCTGTTCTTCCACATATGCGGTTTTTGCCCTGTACACTTTGCCCTGATAAGACACCAACTGTCCGCTGAAAACCAGTCTGGCGGCACGGTTCGCCACCATATCTGCCGTCAGTGCAGGCGTATCCAGAGTTTTTAGACAGTTTTTTACAAATTCATGTTTCTCCTGGCACAGATGCCCTTTACCTTCCGCCTCTGACAGCGTATACAGGATTCCTTCATCCACGCGTTCTGTTGAAAGATGGTCAAACCCCATGCTCAGAGCAATATGGTCTGCCGTCTTAAAACCGATCCCGGCCATATCGCAGAGTTGGTAAGGATGTTTTTTGACAATATCCATCGTCTTATCCCCATACTCTTTATACAGGCGCACCGCTCGATTGGGCGTAATGCCGTGCGGTGACAAAAACGCCACCACATCCCGTGCACCACGATTGACCAGATAAGAATCACAAATTTTTTTCAGTTTTATCTCACTGATACCTGGTATGGCAAGGAGCTTTTCCGGCTCTTTATCCAACACCTCCAGAGACTGTTGACCGAAAACTTCGTAAATTTTCTCCGCTATCTTGGAACCGATCCCTTTAATCTGCCCGGAAGAAAGGTATGCAATAATGCCTTCCTTCGTCGGTACTATCACTTCGTTATAGCTCTCTACTTCAAATTGAAGGCCAAATTTGGAATTTTTACTCCAATGTCCACGCATGTCGTAACGCAGGCTGCTCGAAACAGGCAGGCAATATCCTACTGCTTTCACTTGCGTAATCAGATTACCTGTGCTATCTTTAATCGTTTCGCATGGGTGGTAGAGCGCAATCATATAACCACTATCATCAACAGTCGCAATGCTTGGCGGATATATGAGTTTTTCAAATTCACATAACAAAATTTTTACTCCTTTCTGAGTCGTGTTTTAAATACAAAAAACTCCCGAATCGTATTCAAAAATTCAATGGGAGTTTTTTATATAGCTGCAGTCAGTTGTTTTTTCATCAGAATATCCCCGCCTTTTCAAGATATGCCATGGGAGAAGAACAACCCATCAGAACATTTTCTCGATCAAGATGGACGCTGTGTTTATCATAGCCCTGCTTTGTCAAATTTTTCTGCACTTCCAGATATATGCTTTCCTCAAAGGTCATCATAGGCATCTTGAGGTATGCCGCATGAGCAATTTCCCCACTCATCCCACTGCTGATCCGATTCCCGCATATAAGCAAAACATCACTTTCTTCCAACAGCTCCAATCCAAATTGAAGGGCGATGGATCTGTCCGCCGGCACTTTGTCGCATAAAAGCATCGGAAGATACGCATGAGGCGCACTTGCATTCATACCCATTTTTTTCATGGCATAATACATATATGCTCTTGCTATTTTTATATTTTCTACCATCTCCTCATCCGTAACTGCGCTAAGAGGCGAGCAGATATACGCCCGTTTTTTACACCTGTCGTTTTTCAGAAACTGATAAAGCAATTCCTGTTCCCAATAATCATGATAAATATTTTCCATTATAGTCTCCTTCCTAAATTGGCTGGACCGACACCTTTACCTTGCGGCTTTCCGAGGCTTTCAGAACATCGGTATAGATTGCCGGGTATTTTTCCTTTAAGGCTTTGGAATCGGGCCTGCGAGTTGTTTTGGTTACAAAATCAATCAGAAGCTTATCGCTGCTCGTCTCTAAGACGCCATGCTCATGCTCCTTCATGACTTCGGCAATTCGCACGCTATGTGCTTCAATCTCCTTTTCATATGTTTTGATTTCTTTATTGCATTCAGAGATTTTTCCCTGAAGCATTGCGATTCTGCGCAAAGGCGATTCGTACTTACGTGAAAACTCTATTGTCGGAAGCCCGGCCTGACTCGTACCATAAATCCTTGCCAGTGACTCCAAAGCAAGTTTTGGGGCAACATCCGCCATGGTCGGCGGTTTGTCATTTTCCAAGCTCCAGATCCATTCGTCCAAACGTTCAAAAATCATATCCTCTTTCGCCTTATCACGAATAATCTCTGGCATTGCCAGATCATTGTCCGGATTGTTTCCCCAAACTACGGAAAAGGCGCCGATATTTACATCCGCTACTGCAAGATAAAACCTCAGCTGCAGTTCATAGTAGAGCGGAATTGCTCCATCTGCCCATTCAGCCGCTTTGTGATACGTGCAGCTTTTACACTCCAAAATTCCCGGCTCGCTATCGGATGCCCGTATAAAGCGCCGGTCAAAATTGGCGAGAGCGTAAGGATGATCTGCGTGCTGATACAGATTAGTATCTTCAATAACGGTGTTGCCTGTCTTTGCACCATACCAATAGGCAGCAATCGGCTCTAAAAGATGCCCCATCTGCAATTGGTTGGCATTGTTTTTTTTAGCAGGCTTCATTTGCCCTTTTTTGATTTTCCACAGCTCCAGTGGAGTCGTCCATGGTGATACGCCAAAAATGGCTGCTACATCACTTCCTCCCACAGTATAGGGAATATTTCCTTTCGGACCATGCATACGGCATTCCAGCCATCTGTCATTGGTCATACCGGCGGTGTCGCAAAGAATAATCGGTTTTGCCATCAGTAACTCACCGCCTTTGCAAGGTCATAATCGCTCCATCTGAGTGAGAGCGCACGGGCCATATTTTCTTCTATGACCAACATCTTGCTTTCCGGCGTGTTCTCCGTCCTCAAAATAAACGGGATCTCCTGCATAGCAAGAAATACGTCGTGGGCTGTCGCCGGACCACCTCCGTATGCCATCTCGTACATAGCTATGGCCTCAACTGCAGCCTTTTTTGGCAGACTCAGTTTTTTGCAAACCCTGGTCATTGCGTTTATCGGATAATCCAGATGAACCTCCAGCAGTTTTTGTAATTTGGCAATACTATCCCCAAACTGGGCAAAGAGCTGATCCAACGCCGCATCAAAATCGGAAACCTTAGACTGATGCCTGTGGTCAACTGCAATACACCCCCCGATATGGATGGAGCGCTTTCCGCTCACCAAAAGAGCAGAGACCTTTGCCGAAGCCACACCGGTATCCGAACTCATAAAACGAACACCCGGAGTCAGTTTGGAGGCCATCGCTGATTTCCCTTGAGAATCCAGCAGCTTTGTATACACCTCCAGTAAATCCTCTTTCTGATCCGGCATCGTCCATGATGCGCTTACCATGGCATGATCGCAGTATCCAGACTCGAATACATTTCCGTTGAATTGTGCATCCAACTTTCCCTTCAGTGCAACAAGAAGTTCATCGACTGGCAACACTGAATAATCAACCGCATCTCCAGAATGAACTGCTGCCACCTTCTCATCACGAATGAGAAGAAGCGCTTCTGACGAATAAAGTTCCATGCAGGCATTTAATACCTCTGCCAGAGCCTCACGACTGAGCTTAGGCAGCGCTGTGCCTCCGATTTTTGCCCGGTCAAGCAGACTTTTGTAGGCCGTCATACGTATCGGGAAAAGTTCTCCATTAATACGCATGGCCAGACCAAGATTTTCAACTGTGTCATCCACAGCATCCTGTGTGGTTCCTGCCGCAAAAGCTGATAGATTTGTACTCAGAACAGAACCTTTTCCCAACGGCTGAATCTCAAGGTCGCTGACCTTAGCTTTCACCCAACGGCTGTTCATAGACTGTTCCTGGTGATAATCAAGCATTCTGCGATAGGAACTGAATGTGGTGTAAAAACCATCCTGACATTGTTTTTGCATATTACATGCTCCTTTCTTTTCTGGCGGGATTGCCGCCTTGATATATAACAAAAGCCAGCAATCCAAAAAGACTGCTGGCTTATGCCCAAATATAAATTGGCCGGAAAACAAAAAAGTGCCATCTGCAAAATTGCAAATGACACTTTGATAAACTCTGTTAAACTGTGTTCAGCCTTGGCTAAACTTGATACTGGTATAAATATTATAGCAGAATTTATCTCCATAGTCAATCTATTTGAAAAAGAGCACGTAGTTGGCTATTATACTTCTACGTTAATGTGCGCTGCTTTACTCGTATATAGTTTCTTTGAACCCGCCAACCAGAGTGAATAGTTCAATAAAAGTTTCATTAATATTCGCCATATAAATATTCTCACTCAGAAATTTTACAACTGCAGGGTTGATTATTTCCATTACAAGGCGTTCTTGTTTGTTGATGAGAAAAAACTGTTGGGTATCGCCATTATAATAAAACCGCTGGTTTTCGCCTTCCCATCTGTCAAGCATATAATTAAACTTATCTATACTCATGTTTTTGCCCCAATCATATACCCAGCATTCTTTTCCATCTCTGATAATCTTTTTATACGTTTCAGGATTATAATAAACAGACATATTTTGCCTCCTATTCATATAATATATTTGCATTATAGCAAAAGAATCATCCTTTTTCTATCTCTATTAAAGCAACTGAGGGATGCCTCCTAAAGACATCCCCCAGACCCAGATACTATGCTGCTTTTTTGTTTATAGACCACATTCCTCTTCCATTATGAAAGAAGTATGCGGGATTGATCTGCAGCGTCTGGCGGATTTTTTCTTTCCACCATTTGTTTGCCTGTGCTTTTTTATGCGGCTCTATTTTCTCATAGAGAAATGTGAGTGTCACCGGTTCGCTGCATTGTTCTAAAACAGCAGCAACTACGTCCCGCCATGTTGCACCCGGCATATCCCGGATATCGACCTCCGCTTTCTTTGCCATAATAATAGGAACCAGAAGCGGTGAATCCTTTCGGACAATCATCACATATTCATGCAGAATCGGAATGAATTTACCGCTATACTGGACCTGATCTGAAAAACAATTGTGCTGGGCTTTGATAATAATATTTTCCAAAGACCCCGGCTTGATAATTTCGGAAAGCATACTGTAAAGCACGCCTTTTTTCTTAATGTCACCCATTAAAACCGCCATCCTGCCGCCCTTCTCAAGAGCTGAAAACTGTT
This sequence comes from Bariatricus massiliensis, assembly GCF_900086725.1. GTDB lineage: Bacteria > Bacillota > Clostridia > Lachnospirales > Lachnospiraceae > Allocoprococcus > Allocoprococcus massiliensis. The sequence continues at coordinate 241,152 of NZ_LT574837.1, forward strand.
TCATCATGGCGTAGTTCATTTTTTCAACAAAGCATTCCCAGTCCGGTATGCGCGACAGATCATGCTGCCTCGGGTCATAGCCGTAGTTCTTTTGGACATCTGAGGCTTTATACATGACATCCGAATAAGTGACAATATCCCAGTATGGAGGATGCCAGAAAATAAATTCTGGACGCTCCGGGATATCGCAGGTCATGATGTCAAAGCCGCTGTGCAGGTCATAAATATGGCTGCCAATACCCAGTTTGTCCGCCGCTGCTTTGGTCGTCCCACTGCCGCACATATAGTCGCAGATTTCTTCCGGTCTGAAGAATCCCAGAAGATCCTCAATCAGTCTGGGAGAGCAGTTCCCCCGATAACGGTTATTGCCGCCCTCACCACGCTCCGGATAGGAAACAATGCTGGTCAACGGTCTTGATTCGCTTTTATAAGGCATAATGCCACCTCCCTCTGTGTATTTATGGTTCCCATGGTCTGGCCTCCATTTTTGCATACAGACAGCACTCTTTACATGCTTCACTTCCATTTCCGACACACAGCGGGTATGGATTGTCCTGTTCCGGTGTATAGCAATCCGGATGCGTATTTTCTTTCAAATACTCATCCACAAACTCATGTGCAACCTCTGATACAGTCTGCCAGTAAGATTCCCAGTAGGAATCATTTTTGCCCAGTTTGTTCTGAAGTCTTTCTGGGAAATGCGGGTCCTGAATCATACGGTTATACTGTTCATTGGTAAGCTTATCCAGCTCATCCCAGTCTGATATCTGAGATACAAAATCTTCCAGTTGACAGGATGTCTTGTAAATCTCCGCCATCTCTCTGACAAACCGGCTGGATACGCAGATTTGCTGAGAGATAATAGCAATATGATAGTGGCTTTCGCAGTGTTCACCGTCAATGTAACATTCATAAAGAGACTCCGTGGAATACTCCACAAATTTCTCATTATCTGTCCATTGGGGAATACAACCGCTTTCCTGTTCTTCCTTCAGCTTCTGTACCAATAAGCGTTTTGCATCGTTAAAATCCGTATAAACTTCGGATGAATTTCCCTGTTCGCCATCTACCGCCCAATCTTCCAAAAGAATATAAATCCTCGGATGCTGACGGCATTCTTTCAGATCATCAAGCGGCTCCACCATAGACGGAGCCATGATGACAAAATCCAGAATGATGTCGTCAATAGTCTTTTTCTGGCCATACAGTTCAGAAAAAACATCTTCCAGCTTTTTTACTTCATAGGGCAGTGCTGGAACTTCAAAAGAGCAGTATATATCCGGCGTTTCATTTTCCGTTTCCTTATCCTCTCCATCACGGATTTCCGTAATCGTTCCATACAGGCCCTCATACTCGCTTCCCGACGTTCCCACAATGGGAGCGCCGACAACATAGGTTGTGCCTTCATATTCAAATTCAGCACCGATTCGATTGATAATCATTTTAATACCTCCTTTATTCCGAAACTTTTATCGCAAACAGACAACGTGGATCATAGCGCATTTCGATAGCCGCATTCTTACAGGCTTCCTCTTCGTTCTCCGCTTTTATGACTGCAATAAACGGCGTCGGCTCCATATCGTGCCATCTTCCTTCGTTGTCTGTACCGCACATATCCAGATCCGCCAGCTCATCATCTGTCAGACCAACAATATCAAACATTTGTGAATCACGAACCCATGACGAGTCCATGCAAACGACATATGTGTTCATCTGTGTCCTCCTTAAATGTGGTAGTCTACGGCAGCCAATACCGCATCCTCATCCATCTCATCAATGTGTCCGTCAATGCAACTGCGCCAGTCTACCGGAACATAGTTTCCGGATTCCGGATCCAACACGCTGTCTTCAATACTCAACCACTGGCCTGCATCCACAATGTCGTGTGAGCCTATCGGGTACTTCCAGCTGTTTGGAATTCCATACTCCTCAAGGTATTCCTCCAGCGCAGAGCCTTTTCGGTAAACGTATCTGCCCCAGTGCATAACTCCGTCCGGAACAATTTCTCCGTCAAAGTCGGAATCGGTCTTACCAGCCAAAAACATTCGTTCAAGCTTGTAAAAACGCTCTTTTGCTTTCTGATTTCTCCAATTCCGCATTTCCTCCCACGCAATATCCTTTTTTCTGGCTGCACATACCCATAAGTATCCCTCCGGCGCCTCAGCTTTTTCGCCCGAATTGCACCAGCTTGTCTCACCAATGGAATACTCAAGGCAGCTGTCTTTTACCAGAAACCTCTCTGGCCAGCGTCCGCCAATGGAATACCAATCCCATATAGCATTTGGATTATAGTAATACCCATAGCCTTGATGCTTTTCGTCAAAAGAAAAGCCGCATCTTTCTTCCGCATATTCCTCAAAACTTTTATAAAGTTTCCTGCGGGGATAATTGGACAGAGCTATCATTCGTTTTGCTTTCTTAGTACGCTTTTCATGGTGAAGCGGTCCCGCATCCCTTTGAAATACTTTTCCGTCACGGATAATGAATCTGCCCCAGAGAGGATCGCCGTATTGCTCCACAATTGTACCTTGGGGAAGTTTGATACAGTCAACCGCACTCTTGTATTCTTCACGCAGTTTTTCTGTCCGGTCATCAAACTCCAGATATTCCGGATCCTCCATCGATGCGCAATAAGGATACATCAGCTCAGAAACGCCGTCATTTACTGCACGGGAAAATGATGACTGAAGGTTTTGAAACCTCCCAATCGTAAAGTCCAGCATAAAGTTCTTTGTTTCTATTTGTTTCTGAAGTTCTAATTCCTTCAGGGCCTCCACTATCTGTTTGTCCAGTTCCTTGTCTTCCCTTACCTCAGGAATTTCTAAAATTGCTAATGTTAAAAAGTGCATAATTACCTTCCTTTCTGGATAACAAGAGGGCAGCCGTAGAAATCCGGCTGCCCGTTGTGTTTTTTATAATTTGATGTCGTTATACCCTTATATGCCGCTTAACTACAGCGGTCAGTTTTGTGGGCAGTTGTTTTAAATCCGAGATATCCATGAATGAGTCTCCGTAGATTCTCTCAATGTTCTGCTTGTCATCTCCAATTGCCGCAGCTACAAATAAAATGCCTTTGCGCTGATATTCCTGTTTGATGCCGCGTAGATCCTCCTCAGCTGCAGAACCGCTATATCCACTGTCAGCAGGCTGCCCATCTGAAACCAGTATGAGGATTTTTACTGCTTCCGGCCGCTTAGACAGCTGTTCCGCTACAAAACGAAGCGCTGCTCCGTCACGGTTACTGCCTCTGGCCGCAATGTCCATCATACGGTATTTATCATCGTGGTCAAAGCCGTCAAATTCCGCATAGGAATACAGTGCCACCGTATTTCCAACATCGGTATAATCGGTGGAATGACCATAGACCATTACCGGAATGTCCAGGCTCTGACAGAAATCATACAGAATGATAGCCGAGGCTCTTGCATAAGTACAGCGGTCACAGGAACACATGGAGCCTGACTCATCCAGAAGCAGACCGACTGCCAGTTCCGGAATTTCATTGGGCAGGTTATTTTTGTAAAACACCTTCCCATCGTTCCTGCACAATGCGTGCACATCCAGACGTCGGCCCATGATAAGACCGGTTAGCTTGCCGCCTCTTCGATTTTCCTTGAGCTGCTTCTGCAAACTCTTCTGCAGCTGGCGGGAAATATTGATCAAGGGCCCCGCAATAGCATTATACTGTTCTATAAGCTCCTCATCCACAGAGGCAATCCGGTTGATTCGGATAGGTACTCCTTCATGGATATTCCCATAGGAAATGTTCTGAGCGACATCATTCAGCTCCTGAATCCTTTCATTCTCCAGCTGCGCGCAGGCCGCCTTTTCCGCCATTTTATCCAGAAGGCGTTCAATATCAGCCGCCGCACGGTCGTAATACTCCCGCTCGTAATCTTCGTTTTTTTCCACGGAACCACCAACAGGTTCTGAGAGCGATTCTGACTGGTGATAAGGAATACGCCCTTGCTCATTATCCGAAGTTTCCTCTTTTCCTGAACCAGAATTCCTCCCATTCAGCGGGATTGCGTCTTCATCTGAAGAATTATCGCTTTCCCCAGACCCAGATGGATTTTCTTCCGTTTCAGAGTCAGTCTGGGAATCATCCTCATTCTCGGCGTCTGCATGGGTCTGTGCACGTTTGTCTGCCGTCGCAGATTCTTCTGTCTCACCAGAAGCTTCCGGTACCGGTGTGCTGTTTCCTTCACCCATTTCAGAACCGCCGGCAATCGCTCCCAGCACTTCCGATAAGGTTTCTGCAAGACTGGTGGAACCGCCGGAGGCTTCCGCCTCTTCCTGACGTTTTTTACATTCCTCACAAAAAGATTCGATATAGTCCCAGCACCTTACCAGTACCATATTGACGACATTCAACCGGTCTTTTCCGGACTTGCTCATTAAAGCACTGTCAATATCGGTAATCAGGCCAAACACTGACTGAATCCTTTCGTCGCTTAGCGGTTCGTCTCCATACTTGATTTCTCCAAATTTGACATAAGACAACATAATCTGAAGGACGCTTTCAAAAATATGCTTTCCCTCATCCTCATTTTCAATCAGCTGTGTCACTGTTTCAATATGTTCAAAATGCTGCTCCCGCAGCTTTTCAAGGCCGTATCCCAATGTGCCCGGAAAATTATTCAACATCCTGTTTTCGATATACCCATCCTCAATTACATTGGAAATATAATGGGAAACCATCTGCACCATCTCAAGATTTTTTGGATCGGTTTTCACATAATTCCAGAATGCCTTTTCGTTCCGTGCATCCGCTGTCGTTTTCAGATCCGGCGGATAAGGATACCAACGGTAACTTCCCAAATAATTGGTATGTGTCTGCGCCGCCAAGAAGTCCGTATAAAGGACATGACCCAGTTCATGTGCGAACATGCCGCATACGATCTGGTAGCGGTTTTCCCGCCCCTTTACCTTCGTGACCATAGAATTCCCGGCATTGATACGTATAAGCATATTATCTGTTGATGCCACATGCTTTTCTCTCGGTTTCCAGTAAAGATTAACGCGGACCCGTCGGTTATAACGATACCGCCTCGTCTGTGCTGCCGCCAAATCTTCAAAATGTCCCGCCAAAAGACGGGACGAGAAGAATTGTCGGTCTGAGATTTTACTGCGCTGCTCATTGAGCCGCTGTTTTACTAACTTATGATTCACCCTCGCCATACAGGGTTGACCTCCTTTCTAAATACGTTTATGCGATTGCTTTTCTTCGCCTCTTTGTGAAAATCGGTTCCAGAACAGCACTGATCAGCGCCTCACGGTCTACTTCATCCGTTGTTGCTTTACTGATAATCGTGTACAATGCCGACTCATATACATCGCCGGTAATCTCACTGCTCACAATCCAGTCAATCAGGCTGCGCATACCATAAGAGCCGTCCGTAATACTGTTCTTTCGGCAATACTCCGACAGATCGTTGACCACCTGCACCATCTGGGATATCTGATACTCATCTGTTGCGCCCGTGACGGCCATGGCGCGCTGCACCATAACTTCAGGCGTCGGAAGTTCCACATCCCGTACCAGACTCATTCTGTCGATAACAGACTGGTTCATGCTGCGGCATCCCTCATATCCGACATTAGTTGTTACTACGACCACCGCATCCGGATGACGCTCTATCACCTCTCCGGTAGGAAGCGTGATTGTCCCGGTCTGCTCCAGCAGAGAATTCAGTCCTGGCAAAACGCCGGGCTGGACAATTGTCGTAGGCTCCTGGATCTCAATGACATACCCATACTTCAGAGCCTTGATAAAATCTGTCTCAATATAAGTATAGGTTTGACCACTGCTCTTGGAATTTTCATCTCGTCTGGACAGGGCACACACCTTCTCCGTTACGCGATCCAGCACAATGCTCATACAGTCCTGAGATGTTGCGGCTGCATTTTCTACACCAGTTAGAGCCTGATATACCCCCGCCGGATCATAATCCATATCATCCAAATCCGGCAGATTCATTATTTTGGATACGTTGGCATAGTTGATTCCACCCATACTCGCCAAAATCGCTTTTTCATGATCAAGCTGTGCATCCCCGGTAGAACCCGAATCGGTATCCGGAAAAATCTGACCTATGAAATCATATATCTCTGTTCCTGCTGAGCAGGTATATGCCATATACGGAAGCCCCAGTCCTGCTGCAATCGCTTTTGCACTTCTGGTCTTTCCGGTTCCTGACGGTCCACGGAGGAGGAAATTCCTCATCTGCGTCGGTTTCCCGGTAGTTGCCTGAGCATGTTTACAGATATCAACGACTTCCTGCGGAATGATGTACCATTCCGGGAGCACCGGTATGAGCTGCTTTTCCTGGCTGCTCATAGTCCTTGAATGCAATTTATATTTTCCGACAAAATCTGCGTGTTCAACGATCTCCTCTGCTTTTTTTACAGTAACCCTTTCTGTCTTCGCAAAGATTGTAAATTCCCCCGCAATCACATGGGTAGGCTCAAAAGCGCCGGAATCCAGCTGCACCTGAGATACACGCATCAGATTTCCGGCCTTGTCCACACTCACCTTGACGGCTGCTGTACAAGCGGTATTCTTGATACGTCTGTAAGCGTTGTCACAAAGCATGGCCATATACTCCATAGCCGAGGGTAAATCTGAAAATCCATGACTAAACTGATCGCGGTACAATTCAAAATTATCACTGAATTCCTCGTCATTCATAAGCACTGGAAATAGTGCCATCATAACGGCAGCTCCGTCACGCCCTGATGTGTTCAGCACATAGTTTTCAAAAGTTTCCGTGTTCTTGTCATACACACTTGCCATTAACGAACCGGAATTGCTGTCATATACTACCAGATGATAATCATCAGGCCCCATGGACGATTTGTATTCAGCAACTGTCCTGTGGTCGATGACCCCGACAGCTCCTTCGGCGCTGCCATCCATGCAGCGGCAAACTGCATGTACCGCTTTTATGACTGTTGAACACAAAGTTGCATTTGTCCCATCTCCATATTTCGATGACACTGACACCTTTTTGTTCGTCAGCGTATCAAACGGTTCCGGTAAGGAACGGCTGTAATTGAAAATATTGTTCATATATGCACTCATACGTTATTTCCTTTCTGCATTTGACTGCGTAAGATTAATTTTGATTCCCTCAGGCACACACTGGACATCCTCCAGGCCGGCTCTTATCAATTCCCGGCAGATATCCGCCCAGCTCTCACGGACCGGAAGTTCTTCCGCAAGCAAAATCAGTTCTGAGAGATTTTCTCCAATTGCTTCATTGCATCTGGCATTCAGCTCAAAGATATGAGCATCTGCCCACTCAAAGGCCAGTAATTCGTAATTCTGCACCTCTGGTTCTTCATCAGAATCCGGCACATTATTTTCCGGCTCTAAAGTTGCCTCCTCCTCAGTCTGTGGATTGTAATCAATTCCAACCACCTGCAGATTTCGGATTACAACCTTAGCACGCCGATATCCACCCGCGCGATTGAGCAGAATAAAAACTTCCTGGTTTTCCCGAATAAGTTTCTCAGCATTCGGCGCTTCCCAGACCCATCTTGCTTCCGGATACTCAGATAATACAAGCTCTGTAACCCGTCTGAGTATGACCGAATACGCAAGCACCTGCACATCCTTCTCGGTCGCTTCCTTTACCGGTTCCGGTAAAAGAGGAAATGGTGCGATTACTTCAATCTTTCTGGACGAAAGAAAAAGCAGTCTTATCACTGCTGCAAAAATACCGAGAATAATCAGTAACAGGATGGGCCATAGCCGGCATATAAAAGTAAGCAAAGCCAGCATACCTAACAGCACCAGCGCCTCATAAGCCATGTGCCTTTTTTGATCTTTCTTATTCATCATTCTATTCCTTTCTGACTCCGTTCCTTTGGGATAAAGATATAGAGACAGTTTGCATTACTGCAATCAACAGCATCATGCAAAATTACTGCCGCTGCCTGCGATGAGTCAAATTGTTCTACCGATATTCCTTCAATACCTGCGGCTACTTGACCAAGAATGATTCTTCTTTTGAGACCATCCGTTGCTGTCAAAACACGGCAAAACTCCTCCCCATCACGGTAGACCGAAATAGCATACTGTCTGTTCAAAGAAATCTTCATCAGAATGCAATGAAGTTCCTCTTCATTCAGACATCCTCTTGTCTTTCCCTTCATTGCAGCCTTAAATTTTGTGTGTTTTTCCTCCTCAGAGAGAAGGCAAAAGGTTTCATTTGTCATAAGACACCTCCTTTAAAACGCAAAAAAGCGCACATGAGCATACAATGTCTGTAACTCATGTGCGCCTTAAAACGCCGGATTCAATTATTGCTCCAATCAGTTTTCATCAAAGAATGATCCGCCGCCAAATGCCTCATATCCGGTAAAATTTCCGGACGTTTCAGCACCTGTCGCAGGAGCTGCCGCAGCATTCTGCGGAGCTGTATTCTGGGGAGCCGCATTTTGGGGAGCTGCATTTTGCTGTCCTGCAGCTGTCTGGTTCTCCTTGGACTTTCCTCCACCGGAAGCATACTCAATGTCATCCAGAATGATAACCATCATTTTTCTGAGTTCTTTGGTATCCTTATCTTCCCAGGAATCTTCGTCCAGTCTGCCGATCAGATTCACATAAGAACCCTCTTTCAGCTGCATCTTCTTGATGCGTTCGCATACGCCGTTAAACGCCTTAACCGGAAGGTTGATCCAGCGGCTGTCGTTTTCAGCATGAGGGTCATAGACCTTCTTGCCAATACGGAACCTCACAGAATCTCCATTCTCAGAAAAGCGAAGAGCTGGCGTGTTGTCATAACCTTTGGATACGACGACTTGTGTTGCAAAAACTTTTAACATGGAAATCTCCTTTCTTGCAGGGGTTGCCTGCTATAAAAAATTATTTATTTCAAACCTGCTTTGCAGGTAGAAATCAAAAGAAACAAAAAAAGTGCCAACCAGCACAATTGTGCTAATTGACACTTTGAAAACTCGGAAACTCATGATTCCTCTTTGGAAATCTTGAAACTGATGTAGATATTATAGCATATGCAGCTTCAATAGTCAATCCATCCGAAAAATCACTTGAAAATTGCTTTTTCAATCTCTGTTTTTGCAAAATCCAAAGCAATGACTGCCTTCAACAAGTCAAATCGGTAGGTGCCATCTTCATTTTCGTTTTCTCTGACTAACTCCTGAATTTCATTCAAGAGCCGATTTAACATCTCCTTATCTGCTTCCATTTTAATTACCTCTCTTTTCTGTTCCCAGTGCATAGTAGCTGCATATCATATAGCCGCTCTCATGCTCATATACCGGGGTTTTGTCTGATAAGTATATAATAACAGTATCACCAATGGAGAGCGTCTTCATTCTTTGCCGAATAGGAATCTTCACTATGTTTTCCTCCAGTTGAACCCAAATCCCTTTGGTTCTTTTTCGGATCCCGGACGTCTCAATTTTCTCGCAGGTTCCCTGGATGCACATATAGTTCCCCGCAAAGCTATTATAGCATAGTCGAATCCCATTTATAAGCAGAAACCCAGACAACAGCAAACAGGGAAGGCTGAAATAGAAATCCTGGAAGCCAAGTAAGATGATAATAAATAACAGCAGAAAAACAGCACCCCCTACAAGTCTAATGGCAATCTGCTTCTGTAAAGGCACTGGTAACTCATAAAATCTCTCCTTCATCCGCTTCACCTCACAATACTATTAGTTTCTTTTTCTTCAACAGCACGAGCAATATCCTTACGGTTTCATCCCTGCATTCTGCACATTCCATGATCTGCTCCAGACAATTATCTACGATGGTATTCTTTGTGTAGATCGCCTCCACCAACGCCTGTCGGTTTTCAGAATGGAGATATCGGGGTTCAGGTCTGATCTTATGCTCTCTAAGAAAGATAAGTTCTGCTACTGTCAACCGAAGTCCCGCATTCCGAAGCCAGGTTAACGTTTCCTTTTCCGCATGACCCAAAAAGAACTCCGGTTTTGTATTAACCGCCGGACAGCAAATACACTGTGTCAGGATTCTGTATCTTGCCACATCCGTATTTTCCGCTTCTGTTTCTGTCAGACCCATTCTTACTAAATGCCCAAGCGTCCGCTTCTCCGACTCTGTTTTTGCCTGGGAAAATTCCAATCTCCCATTCAGCCACAGCGCCGCCTGTTCTCCGGATAAGCTATATTCCTGACCACATCTCACCACCTGGAGAAGATGTTCCGTAGAGTTTTCTTTTACAATCCCTTTGGATAAATAAATCATGTTCATCACCTCTTTGACCTTTCAATTACATTACACGATTGGATAAGGTGATTTACAACATTTTATTACGCTGCTTATATCAAGTACATAAGGGCAACACAGACTCCGGCAATTAACAGAACACAAGCCACCACCAGTATAATCTTTTTAACCAATGTCTTGTCAATCTCCTCACGGCCTCCCCCTTCATCAAAGGGACGGACATCATCATAATAGCCATCATAGTCATCTTCTCTCACCGGATCAGATACTTCACTGGCTTTTGCAGGAGCAACTGGTCTTTTTGTTTTTTCCGAATATCTTCTTTTCTTTACATGTTTCTTGCTTCTTTTTTTCTTCTCCCCGTGCGTTTCGGCAACCGGAACAACCTCCGGTGTCACAGGGGATAACGATTTCCCGCATTCCGTACAAAAGGATGCTGCTGAATTTGCAAGTTCTCCGCCGCAATATGGACAGTATTTCATAGTATCGAACTCCTTTCCTGAAAATAAAAAAACAAGCAGATTCCTGAGAACCCACTTGTAGACGATATAAGTATAACAGTTTTTCTTTTCCATGTCATCGGCATTTCTTATGCCACTTTTGTGCCATTTTATTTGCCATACCGAGCCAATGAAGTTTTTCACTGCAATATCTCACCACATGGTCATTATCAAGAAAAAATGCGGCGCAATCATCAGACTGCACCGCATTTTCATTCTTAACTTTAGAACATTGGATCTGAAGCGTATTCTGCTTCTCCCTCATTCTCCTGATACTGTGAGTTCTCCTGTGGCTGCGCTGTTCGCTGATTGACCTGATGATATTGATCTGCATACCATGCACTAAGCCATGCTGTATAATGCATTCTTGTCATGAGTAATAACTCACTGAATACCTCATATGTCATACTGACTGCTACATGATTTTCCGGTTTACTGCCGAATTTAGGCACAATTAAGCCTTTCTGATCTGTTTCGCCGGGCCCGCTATCCGCCACAAACAGGAAATCTGATTTGCTTCCTGCCAATAGCTGTGCTGTTCTGGACAGACTTTTCCCATCTGCACGGGAACGTCCGTATTTTGCAAGCTTCTCGGCAGAAGTTCCGCCCAAGCACTGATAAAGAGGTGTTTTATCCCCTGTTGTCTTCTTGTTCTTCAGAAGATAACGAAGCTCCCCACCTTCCAACTTGCGGCATAGTTCCAAGAACTCATCCACCGCAATATAAATATGGATGTTGTTCGTCTGCCGTTGTCCAGTCGGACGACTCAAATCATAAGTTGCAAAGGCGAGATGAATTTTTCCAATCTTAAAAGCATCATTCAGACTCTCCACAAAACAATTGCGGGCATCTTTTCGGATAATCTGATGCTGGTTACGATCCTCATTCATTTTTTCCACCGCCTTCCTTTATGGGTGCCAGTTGCAGCAATGCAGTGATTTCTTGTGCATTCTTTTCAAACTGCGGCATAAAATCCTGATCCACATCGTAATGCAGATATAATCCGATAAAAGCCGCTGTCCATGAAAGCTCCATAATACGCTCACTGGCTGTCTTTTCCGCTTCACGGAAAAACTGCCCTAATTCCACAATTGTCTGCTGCCATTTAATAAAAAACTCATCCTCTAACGACATTCCGAACTCCTCAAGCCATTCACGTACCGTATGGGTTTTAGAATTATCACCGCACCCTGGATTGGTAAAAATATACTGTATCTGGCTTACCGAAATTTTCTCCGAAGGATTTATATCCTTTTCAAATATAAGGCATCTTCCTATTGGAAACAGCGCGCATACCGTTGGTTTTGCCTTATGGACAGAACATTTTCTATCTTTCATCAACGGGCATCTTCTTATGGAGCCACGAGGCTTCAATCTGACTATCGGCATACGGGAGTCGCAGCCAATAAAAGTCTCGCAGTAGGTTTCAAACAGTTCTTTAGTCGTTATCCCAAGCTCCTTTGCCATGTTATAAATATCTCTCGGCGTTAAAAGAATATCCTCCCGATTGATGCAGCATTTACCGCACATAGTGCAGTGAAACGGAAATGGCTCATCCACACCGATTTTCATTGTTTCTAAATTATTAACGATATTTTTTAATCTTGTATCCATAGTTTTTCCTCCTAAAAATAATAGAGGCGCCGAATTCCGACGCCTTGTTGTTATATCATACTGACCTGAAAATTTATTTGTCTCCGTCATCTGCCATTTTGCGCAAAGCAGCCAGCAACTTATCGTTATTGCTTTTGAACTGTGGAAAGAAAGACTTATCCAGATCGTAATCCGAATACTTGTAGAAAAGGAACATCATCACGGCCCTGGTCCGATTTTGCTCAGGAATTCTCTTCAGTAATCTTTCGATTTCCTGTACCGAACCGATATCCGTGTTCAAAAATTCAAAATCCTGCTTGCTGCAGCGCTTCTGAATCCATTTTTTCACGGATATCTGCGGACCAGAATAGTGATGCGGCTGTTCCATACTGAGATACTGTTCATATCCGCCAAGTTCATACGGTCCCACAGCAATGGGATATGTACGGCACGCCCTTGGATGAACCGAATGAATCGTACACCGATTATCTTTCAGAAAAATGCACGCATCATCCGCTCCAACTGTTTTCAGCATAAATACCGTGTATCCATTTTCACTAAGCAAGACAGGCTCCGCATAGGCAGCAAGCACATCTTCCATACTGTTCACTTTTTCACCCTTGTCTCTCAGATGTTTAGCCAACCGAAAAGCATCCAGACTCTCCAGCGGCACGCTTTCCCTGACATGCCGGCAGCAAGCGCCGCACATCCTGCATTTGAATGGAAATCGGTCTGACAGATTGACAGGAACCATTTTTGTCATGAATCCTTTCATACGTCCTCCTCGCTTACCAGATATCCCGGCACGGAACAAACTCCACAACGGTATCTTCGGCAATCGGCGTATCCGGCTCTCCATCAAACTCATTGTTGTATTTCGTACAGATATTCGGTTTCCAGCCTTTGCGTGGATCCACATCCACATACAGACAGCCTTCCGATTCATAAACCGGTCTGTCCCAACTGTCGCGCCCTTTATAGTTCAATATCAGTTTCTTCATGATTGTATCCTTTCTGCGCCCTACAGGCGCCCAAAATCAGCTTTTTCCTTTTCAAATGCAATCTCCTCAAACCCGAACCGGTCGCAGAAGAAAAATCTGCTTTCCTTTTCGGAACGGATGACCTCGACTACATCCGACATGGTCATGGACCGTCCACGGAAGCCTTCCGGATGCGATACGTTAAAACGTACATATACCGCTTCCAGTTCGGCAAGTTCTTGATCCATTTTGTTTTTGGCATTCCGGGGCACGGCGATATCCAAATCCCCGCTGAATACGGCTTCGTAAATCTCAGCCGGGACATGTCCGCCACTTACCGCCCGGACGCTTCTCAAATCGCTGAATATCAAGTATCTGTTTTCCGGTTCCGGGATGATTTGATACAACGTGATTTTCACGATGGTATCCCCCTTTCTGCGCAGAGCTCATCTGTCTTCAAGAGCTGCAGACAGTATGGGAGCGTACAATCTCCTTCCCCTGGGAAGATATTGTTCGCATCCGGTATGATGACCCGCAAAACCTTGCGCCCGGTTTCCTCATACTCATCCAAGCGCACATTGCAGTCTTCATAAATTCCGGAAACCATATCTCCAGACTGGAAGCGTTCTCCAGACTGAACTCTTAGCCCCAAAGTATTGAGGATTCGTCCAATCTCCTCCGTCGGCAAAAAAAGTACCATTTGGAAATCCAAGTGCCCATAGCGTTCCAGCCCGTGGGTGTGGGCATTGCACATATAGGGCAAAAAGTCTGTTTCTACCTCACCACATTCATCACAGGCGCCATTGGCCACCAGATGGATGAGCCAGTCAATTTTCTGATCCATGTTGCTCCTCCTCTCTGCGGTAAAACGCCAACATGCCCTGCATGGCGGAGCGTAAATCCCGGTCGAAGCTATCCCACTCAGTTATGAGATTCTCCATAGATTCTCTGTCACACATTTTGGCATCGTCCAGACAAAGCAGCTCATAGTCCACCTTATCTGCATCGTCATAAGGAAGAGCCAGAACGCCTTCCTTTACGAGAACGAAAAACGTGCCAAGATGCAGCCCATCAGAGATTGGATAGTTCCAGCAGAGTTCGTTGTGATACCGCTCCCTGTAATCCGCGCAGAAATCCATCAGCGTGGAATGCGTTGGACCGTTTTCGTGGAGATAAGCAATCAATTCACTTTTGCTCCTAAGGTTATCCAAACAAATATCATGCGGACTGATCTCAACAATCCGTCTATAGACTGCCGGCCGTTTTTCCCGGACGTTGACCAGCCAAAGAGCCGATTTCGTGGTACTCTCATGACACCAGAACAGCCTTAAAGCTTTTTCCAACAGTGCACGAGACAAACTCTCACCGATTGAAGCGGATTCTCCGGAGTCTTGAGGAATTGCTTCCTTTTCCATCTCCTCATTCCCATTGACAAACCGGATAAGCTTATCTATCTCGGCAATGGTAAACCGATCAGTGGTGGCCTGAAATCCCCAGTAATGATCATCTTCATAACCCGCTATGCCATGAATCGTTCTGTCTAAAATTTTGCCTGCACATTCTCCAATCAATCTGGAGGCTTCTTTCCAATCCAGTTTGAGTGTACGGCAATATGTGTAATTACTCATTTGATTCCCTTTCTGCCATATATGGCTTGTAATAAACTGTGTCGTCTTTGTCAGATTGGTAAGCTCCTATGCAAACCTCGTGGCAGGGGCCGCGTTCAGGATTGTATTCTGCAAAACAGATTGGCTCGGCAATTTCCGGCTTTTCTGTATCCCAGTACACATTGATTGCAGGGAAATTCTCATCGTCGATTGCCACTGCCCTAAGACTGGTTCCGTCCGGCAGAGGCAGTACAATAGTCGGATATTCCGTCTGGGGGATTTTATTATCCCGAGTTTCCACCACACATCGGAAGTAATCCTGTTTTGACTCACTCATGATAGGACACCTCCGTTTTGTACACACTCAATTTCAAATACACATCCTGAAAAAAATTTTTGATTTCTGTCCAAGTAGTCTTGTGCCGCCTTTTCGGTCTTGAACTTCCGAACTATCTGTGACTGCGGCTCCGGAATCCTCGCAAGCCAAATTTTCCGGCTGCTCCGCTTCACAAAATATCCCTGCTCTGCCCGAAGCACATAAAATTCCGACAGTGTACCGAAATCAAATGGGGTCCGCTTGCGCCTCATGGGCGGATGGATAACATGGCGGTTATTCCTGAAGGATACTGTAATGCTATGGCCAGAAAGCTCATCAATCTTATCCAGCAGTTCCTCTGTTGTAGCGACATAGTGCCTCTGCCAATACTCATGGTCATAATCAACCACTATCACGGCATTCCCATGTTTTCTGTAGTCCTCCACGGTATGTGCCGATTTCATCCCTGCCAGAATCCAGCGTCCGAACTCGCCTTCTTCAAAAGTGCGGTTCCTGCTTTTGCGTGTCCCGCCCCGGTTATTCATGTTGGCTTCCTCATAGATGGACGCTATCTCCTGCATTTCCTCTGCAGTAAACAGCATCCTCCCAGTATGGGGATAGTTCAGAACCGACCAGCGCTTTTCTGGAATCTCACGTCCTCGCCTGTCAATATCAAAACAGTTTGATGATCCATGATTTACGATAGGAATATACTTTTCTCCGACACGTATGAATGCCTTATCATAAAAGATTTCACTGCTCATACTGCCACCTCCTGCCGGATAAGATGCAGGCGGTAATTGGTATTACACGTTTCAAAACAGATCTCATCCAGAGAAATCTTCTCCATCTGAAGAACCTTACTTGTCCTGCGCATCCCTCTGTTTTCGGCGATAAAAGCGGCAGTTCCAACAGTTAATGGGCAGATAAGCCTGCCAGTGATTTCAAGATTCCTTTTTTGTGGGTTCATATCCATTACCTCCTTTATGAAAGTGAAAAGCGGAGCAGAAAATCTGCCCCGCCACTGTTATTCTGACGAATTTACGCCAGCATCGCCTCAAATTGTTCCTCTGTCAGTGTCCTGATACCGAGCTGCTGCGCCTTCGCAAGCTTGCTGCCGGCCTTCTCTCCAACAATCAAATAGTCTGTTTTCTTTGTAATCGAGCTTGCCGGTTTGGCGCCAAGCTGCATCAGCTTCATCTGAATACCGTCACGGGTGTAATTCTCCAGTTTCCCGGTTGCCACTACGATTTTTCCAAAGAATGGGTTTGTTGTATTTGTATTCATATCAAAATTCTCCTTTTCAAATTCAATTTTTTCAAGCAGCGGACGCCAGAGTTTTTCTTCCTCTGTATCCGCATACCATGTATAAATGTTGTTGTGCATCGTCTCGCCGAAATCCGGAAGCTGTGTAAAGTCGAAGCCGTCCTCAATGGCCTGTTCAAACGCTTCCCACGATCCATGAAAATAGCTGTCCAAATCACGTCCGGCATGTCTTCCCACCATAGGAATTCCCACGCCTGCAATAAATTTTGCTAACGTACAATGGCGGCTTTTTTCAATGGATGTCTGCAGCCGCTCAAAGGATTTCTCCCCAAAGCCCTCCGTCTGGACAATTTCATCACGATATTGCTCCAACGCATATAAATCTGCAAACGTCCGAATCCAGCCATGACTTACAAACTGCTCCAGAGTTTTTTCCGACAGGCCCTCAATATTCATTCTCGTTTTCTCACAAAAGTGGACAAACTTTCGCACCAGTTTGGCAGAACAATGCGGATTCTCACAGAATAGCTGGCGAATACCGCCGTTGCTTTTCCGAAAACTCAGCATCTGACCACAACAGGGGCAGCTGAGCGGAACACAGCAGGTTCCGGTCTTATCGAGATTCTCTGCAATCTGCGGAATAATCATGTTTGCCTTATACACGCGAATCTTATCGCCACGCCCCAAGGCAAGGTCCAGATAATTCTCATAGTTATGCAGATATGCCCGGCTGACTTGAGTGCCGTCAATAGACACCGGCTCGAAGATACCTGTCAGACTGACCATCCCAGTACGAGTGACCGCCACATCCAGACCAATGAATGTGGTTTCATACAGCTCGTCTTCCCACTTCAATGCAATCAAACGGTTTTCGTGATGCCCTGTGGCTCCCAGACCTTTTCCGTAGGCAACATCATCATATTCCATGATAATTCCGTCTACTGGGTAAGGGAACTTCTTAGGATCCATAGCGGCAATTGTATCACGAATCATTGTTTCATTATGAAGTGCATCCAGATAAATGTATGGTACAACCGAAAAACCGTTATGCTCTAAAAACTGCTGCTGAGCAAGTTTACTTTCCGGCTCAAGATAATCGCTCACAAGCTCAAACGCCCAAAACTCAAGTAATCTCTTTTTTGCCTCGCCGGCGTCAAGCTTGCGCGTGCTGCCAGATGCAAGATTTCGGGGATGAGTATAGGGATCCTCCAGACCGGAATTGATTTTCTCAAAGTTTGTCCATGAGATGACGCCTTCACCTCGAACCTCAAATGAATCCTTAGTGGGTATGGTAAGAGGCACGTTAAGAAAATTGCGCACAGTATGCGTTACATCCTCTCCAATAATGCCTTCACGCCCACGGGTAATGGCCTGAATCAGCTCGCCATTCTCATAGCGGAGTACCAGTGTCAGACCATCCATTTTCCAGCTTATCAGCACCGGCTGTTTTGCCGCAAACTTCACCAGATCTTCAACAGATTTGGTCTTATCCGCTGAAAGCATAGGTTTACTATGGCGCACCTCAGCCAGACTTTCCAATATTTCGCCGGACACCTTTTGAGTCGGGGAACCGGAAAGGATCAACCCGGTTCGGCTCTCAATGTCTTTCAATTCATCCATCAGGATATCGTAATCCCTGTCCGACATAATGGGATTATCATCCCGGTAATAGGCAATGTCTGCCTTTGTGAGCTGCTCAATCAATTCCAGCATACGCTCATGGTTTGTTTTATATTTTGCACTCATGTGCATTCTCCTTTCAGTCAATTCTGTGCATCAGTTCCCGAACTGCCTCATACCGGAATTGAAGCGCTTTTTCCTCCTCTTCCGTTCTTTCTGTCGAATCGAAATCAAGAACCTCCGCATATAGCTCATTTGATGATTTTGTGCTGTAGACTTCCTCTACGCTGCCGCCCTTCACAATGATAAACAGTCTATCCATTTTCGCTCACCTCCTTAGGCGAGCAGATCCGGAATGCAGACCATCGACCGCAATTGGGGCATGGAATTCCTAAAGTATTTCCAGCAGATTTGTCCAACTGTTCCTGTGTGATTTGCCCGGGTATCCCGCAGCATTCTGTTTTTACCCAAACCAGTCTGGCGGCATGGAGAACTTCAGGACGATACTTACGGTTGAACGGGATGTAGTCCACCCAGAGCGGATCATCAAAAATTCTGGCCATGTGAAGTTCCAGTGCAGTCATCTCCATCTCTTTTCGGGAACTATGACAATAATTATGCTCTTGTTCCCATTCCAACAGATTTTTCTGCATCTGCTGCTCTCCACTTTTCAGAATCAAATCCGAAGCCAGCTGTATCCAGTCTTTTTCCTCCAGATCTCCCACATCCGTTTTAATGCCTTTTCGGTATCCGTAAATTTTCTTTCTGCCCTCCTGTCTGACCAGAAAAGCACGTCCGGTTCCGTAATGAACCCGAAGATCAGAAAAGGTCAAAGCGTCCAATGATTTTTCTGTATTATCCAATCTTGGCCACCCCTTCCTCTGTGCTATAGGCAGTGCATTTCCTTTTTCCGAAAGGAACTGACGCCAATGGAGTGTACCACCGGGACCATTCTTTCATTGCTAAAGTGTCGCCATGAATGACCACAGCCGGAATTCCGTACAGACTGAGTTGGATATACGCCATCCACACGCAGCGGATATCAATATCCTGGGCAACAAAAAAACTCTTGTGCCGAAAATCGAAATTTTTCCGCTTCATTGCCCATACTGCACCAATCACTATCGTACCCGAGCCACAAGCTGGTTCGTTGATCATGATAGGTTCTTCCGCTTCTGAATGCTCATCCACTGGATCTACAATCTCAGCCATCAACCGGCAGATATGATCCGGAGTAAAATATTGTCCGTTCCACTCGTTATTTAAGCGAAGCTCATGATAAATACTGCCAAGAATATCGCAGGGATCCTCCTCATGCTCATAAATAGCAAGGGCAAGCAGAGCAAGCATACGCGCGTAGCAGTTAAGGATTTTAGGTTCCATCGTGGATGCCATCTCCTCATACCGCTTCTCACGCTCTTCTGCGTTTGACGGATCCATCTGCGCAGAGATACAGTTTGCTGCAATCTCCAAAAAGGTAGTAAAGACATGATTCAACCCCTGTGACTGCGCCAGATTCTTGATTTCATCAACCAACTCATCTTGATATGTTTTCTTTTTAACCACATTTAACACTCCCTTCCTTATTGCCGCCTTCACCGACCCATTCAAAATGGAACGGAATCCCGGCCTGATATGGGTAAAGTGTAAAATCATGGTCATTCCATATGCGCATGGCATGGCCACCTTTGGACTTTGAAATCACGACTCTTTTATTCTTGTCTAACAGCATATCCATCTGTGCCGGACTATACCGGCTTACATACTCAAGCAATTCAAAAACATATGACTTCTCCGTTTCCCTTACGGACATCACAATCCGGTATTGGTCAAGTATTCCGTTATCGTGTTCGGCGATATATTTTCCACGTTTCAACATGATATCACCTCATCACTTTCGTTCTGGCAAACAATGTTCCCATGTAAAATGGGAACTTCAAGCTTCAACAATCTGCCATCGTCTTCAAACTCCATTGAAGTGATACAGATATTGAGGGGATCACAGCTTTCAGAATACAAACCGATATCGGTTATTTTCATATCCTGCAGCTGCTCCAGTCTGCCATTGGCATAGACTTCTCCAAAACACACCCCTTTGTATCGGGCACTGAAACCATTGCCAGTACGCTCAATTTCGCTTTCATCCCAATTAAGAGATGCAGTTTCTCCGTTTGCCAATTCCACCTCAATATAATCAATGATCAAATCCTTGACGGTGGTTCTGGCATCCAAATAAAGAATCATAGGCATTTCCTTTCTGCATTCCTGCGTGGTTTTATCTATATACACGGGTATGCCGAAAGGCTCCCCGGAACAAAAATTAGGGGAGCCATAAAAGCTCCGATCTATATAAAAAAAGCACCCAAAGAACCGAAATTCTCTGAGTGCCTTTATTGCCCGAGGGCCTGATATGAAATTGTAACAGATGGGCGGAGGATTTGTGCCTCCGCACTCCCCGTTCTGTGCTTCTTAGTAAAGAAGCAAAAGAAACAAAAAAAGTGCCTGAAAGTATATACTCTCAGACACTGTGTAACCGGAAAACTCTAATCGCTCGAAAGCAATTACTGATACTGATGTAAAAAGTATAGCATATTTATTTCAGATTTTCAAGAGCAGAATAATGTCAATCTCCATTACGAATAAACAGGGAATTGCACCATTTTTCGTAATAGCATTCTCCTGATTCAATCAATTACTCTGTTTTCCTCTGAATCAGTTACTCTTCCGGCCTTAATACGCCCAGCAATACAAACCTGGCATTGTTAAATTCGTAACTGCAGGTAGAGAACGTCAGAATCTGGTCTGTGACTGCCGGGGTAATTTCACTGGTAAAACATGAACGCTCTCTGGCTTTATCCAGCCACTCTGTAAAATCTGAGTCTGAGGGAAATGCCACTTCCCACGCCTTATCCTGAACGCTGGCCACATACCCGCCGAAAATCTCTATCTCATAGTTTTTATCCGGCGTCAATAACAGGGCAATGGGATGTTTGTTATAATACTCCTGCTTCTTATACTCCGTCAGCCCGGAAAACATGGTGCCATTTTTCATATGATGCCCATAGATGATGCTGTGTCGATTTGAGAAATCCAATCTGTTTCTGCTATCCAGAAATATGCAGCCGGATCCGTTCCACTCTCCGCTGAATAAATGCTTTAGATAATACTGGTTATCCCTGCCCTGCACAACCGGGTAATTGATTTCTGTTCCTTCAATATAAATCCACCCCACGATATCCGGATTGATTTCCTGCAGGGAAGCAAAATCTACAACCGGCCATTCCCGTCCTCCAGACTCAGTTTCATCTGTGGGAGATGGGGAAGGTTCTTTAGGCTCTTCAGGCAGCTTCACATAATGGTCCATATCAGTATAGGAGTCCTCGCCTTCCGAATACTCACGGTGCTGCTTATATAATTGGATGGCACCTATCACAATACCGCTTGCAAATATCAAAATCAGTATAGTACAAATAATCCTTTTTATCTTCATGTTCTTACCTCACAGTCGATTGGCTTTGTCTTTCATTTCTTTTGCCGTCGGGTTACTATAAATGAGTGTGGTTTGCACATTGCTGTGCCCTGCCTGATTGGCGACTTCGTGAATGGAATATCCGTTCTCCAGAGCATTGGAGCAGAAATAATGCCGCAGCGTCTTCGGTGTAATGACATCCGAGTATCGGTTAAATATCTGGTTGATACGGGAAGGATTCAGCTTCTCACTCTGGCGGCTGACGAACAGATATGGGCTGTCCGAATTACGCACCTTTAGGTACTCCCGAATCGCGTAAACAATTTTGTCATTGATATAGACCAGGCGGTGCTTGTCTCCCTTGCCGACAATCCGGATTTCCTTTGCTGTCAGATCAACCTGATCCAGCTTGAGATTGACGCATTCACTCCGCCGCATACCGGAATAGGCATAAAGTGTGACCAGACAAAAGTCCCGTTTACTTCCACTCTCCAGAAGGCGTTGGCGGAATGCCTCTACATCTTTTTTCTCCACAGTGCAGGGACTGGCATACTGTATCTGGATTTTCATAAAATCGCTGTCCAGCACAGCAGCTTCCGTCTGCCGCCCACTCATAATCAGATACTCATTTAGGCTCTTCAGGGAAGAAAGGTGGTTATTTACGGTACGCGGATGATAACCCCGAATATTTCGCATATAGGAAATGTAATCCAAAATATTGGCACGGTATAAAAGCTGTGGCTCCTCTCCAAAACTGTCCCGGCACCAATGCAGATACATCGTTACATCATGACTGTACGTCCGGATTGTGTTTTCAGACTTTCCCAAGCTTTGCAGATGAGCAGTAAATTCTTCGATCATTTGATTCGCCTCCTCATTGTTATTACACGATCCATCAAGGCAATCTACAACCGATTTGATTATATTTAACTCATTTAGGCAGGATATCTTTATGATTGTGTTTAACTGAGAGCAGACTTTGCCACTCATTCGTTCTGCGAGTTCAATATAATTAGCATTATATCGAGGTCGTTCTGTATTTAAAAACAAAAACTGTTTGGCTGATAATCCCTGCTCGCCTTACACATAATATATAAGTCGAGTTTTTATAATTAAAGACTCTTAAAAGCTCCATATTGTTTCATTCGTATTTGACATGTTTCATTATATGTGGTATAATGCCTTTTCAATGAAACAAATTCCCAGAGTCTTGAAAGGGGGAAAAATATGTTTGATTTTTTGGAAACGATATTTGGGGACAATATAAAAGTTTCAGAATTTGATTGTCCGGCCAAAACGCCTTTTTATATTCGTGACGGATATAAGATTCAAAGCCTGTCCTGGAATAAAAGCCAGTGTATACTGCTGTCTCCCATTGATTCTTCCTGGAGACTTCCAACATTAAAAAAGCAGTTAATTAAATTTCAGGAGATATGCGAATTCCCCTGTGCGCTGTGTCTTGAAAACATAACATCCAAGCAGCGGCGTAACCTGATTGAAAGCAATATACCATTTATTTCACCATCCCAACAGGTTTATCTCCCATTCTGGGGCTGTTCCTTTTGGGAAAAATTTAAAGCGGAAACAACTGTTCCTGACAAAATGGCGCCCGGAACCCAGCTCGTGTTCCTGTATCTGTATTATTTGCAGACTACTGATACAGTCAATTTGACGCAAATATCCAGAGATCTTCTGCTCTCCAAAGCTACCTGCACCAGAGCAATTGATGATCTCACCGTATCCGGCCTTATTACTTACAGGACCGAGGGAACAAACAAATGGATTTCTCCATCCTTTCAAAAGCCTGAATTTTTAAAGAAAGGTTATCCCCGCTTAAAATCACCGGTAGAACGACTTATATACGTCAGAACCCCCTTCTATGATTCGGCATCGCCCAAAAGCGGTATCCTTGCTTTGGCGGATATTTCAATGGTTGGGGCAAACGAACAGGATGGGGCAACTGCCATCTCAAAAAAAGCCGGCACACAAATCCCGTCTGCAGAAATTATCTCTGAGCAGGATTTCCGGGATTTTGGAGGGCACATTCTTGAAGTATGGCGCTATGATCCGATTTTGTTGGCAAATAACGGGCGGGTTGATGATATCTCATTGCTGTTAAGTTTAGAAGATAATCCAAATGAACGGATTCAAATGGGTCTGGACGATATAAGAGAAAAACACGAACTTCCAATCAAGCATGAGGAATAATAAGGAGAAATACACATGGTAAACGGAATAGATATTTTCAGAGAACATTTCGACAATTATACAGACCAGTATACGGTTATTGGAGGATTTGCCTGCGATCTGCTTATGTCAGATGCCGGTCTTGACTTCCGCCAGACCGTTGATATCGACATGGTAATTATCGTGGAGGCACTGACAACAGAATTTGCAAAAGCATTTTGGGATTTCATAGAAGCCGGAGGCTATCATGCCAGACAGAGAAGCACAGGACAGCCTGAATTTTACCGCTTCATTGACCCGGCCAATCCCTCTTACCCTAAGATGATAGAGCTTTTCTCCAGACCGCAGAATCATGTGGAGCTTCAGCCTGATACCCATCTCATGCCCCTGCATATTGATGATGAGGTATCCAGTCTGTCCGCAATTCTTCTTAATGACGACTACTATCATTTTCTTTTAGATGGCCGAACCGTCACGGATGGGATATCCATCTTAGATGCCGAGCACATCATTCCCTTGAAAATGAAAGCTTGGCTTGATCTCAAAGACAAAAAGGCGCAGGGATTCCATGTGAATTCCCGTGACATTCGGAAGCATCGTCTGGATGTATTTCGCCTTTTTCCGTTAATTCGGGAAGACCTGAGGATTCCAGTACCATCCTCCGTTGGAGAGGACATCCAAAACTTTATTGCACAGATACGTGAAACTGATATTAGACTAACAGATATCGGTATTTCCCGTTCCAAAGATTCGATTCTCGATATCTACAATAATATGTACATAGTAGACTGACATTCAAAAGTATTTTCACGAATCAAAAAGCCGAAGAAGAAAACGTTCGCAAGCAAGAAGATTCTGGACTCTTGAATAACAGCTGATTGTTAAGATAAAGGTGGTGGGCAAATGCCGAGATATTTTAAGAAAGCAAGGCAAATTAATAATTTGAAAGTAATTGAGGCTGCCGAAAAACTCGGCATCTCCCAACCAACTCTAAGTGCATGGGAGGGAGAACGCAAATCCCCTTCTGTTGAAGGACTTGAGAAAATGTCCGATCTCTACGGCGTTACAACCGATTTTCTTCTTGGACGGTCGGAGCAGGGAATCTCAGTTCAATCTGTACCAGTTCCTTCAGAGTCGCTTCCAATTTTTCACGGAAAACCGGTTTGGTCCGCGAAGCATGGTTGGATGCTGGTCAACACCATCAATCATACTCTGATGCTCTCAAACGGGCAAACCATTCCGTTCTCTGATGCCCAAAAGCTGTTTACGCTGCCACAGCTGTTTTCCGAACCGAGTCTGCCATCCGGAAAGCCTCTTGTCTTATCTGAGATCCGGCAATTTACTCAGATATGGCTGGAACCCATTTCTCCAGACTCAGATCTGCGGACGGAATTACGCGGTTGGTATCAGGTAAAAAAACATTACGTTCAAAATGAGTATGGAAACCGGTTTTATTTAGATACTTATGAAGCTAAATGGCTCGCCTTTCATCCTGAACAGCAATAACGTAAAAGCACCGATACCCAATATAAAACCAGGCATCGGTGTATTTGTTGTTTACGCTTTTGAACAGGCCGCCAAACAATATTCTATTGTAAGACTTATACCGAACCACGGACAACGATGTAAGGAGATTTTCTATCTTCTATATATACACAGCCCCTCCTCCCTTACAATTTACCTGACTATGCGGCAGATCTCATCCGCTTTTGCTGAGTAAATTCTACCAGGGAGGATTCTGTTTTCTTTCCTGATTTGTCCTAATATTATTCTATTTTTTGTAAATTTTTAGAAAAGCGGTGCGGGGCCATTCCCACACCGCCGTACTTTAGATTATTTCTCTCCGTTTCCACGATAGTTTTTCTTTTTCATTGCCAAAAGTGTTGCAAGCAGGCCGATCAACGAAACTGCCAGCAGAGAAATCCAGAGTGCTACATGGCTATTATCTCCTGTCTGCGGGCTGCCACCGCTCGGCTTACCGGAATTGCTTGTATTTCCGCCGCTCGGCTTGCCGGGATTGCCCGTGTTTCCGCCGAGTGCAGGGATCTCTACAGCCGCTTTTTTGTAATGGCAAACGGTACATTCCTCATGCTTGCTGCCATTCTGCGCAGCGGTTGCCTCTTTGTCAACAATCCACTTAAATATATGTTCTGCTTTATCTGCTCTTCCATCACAGTCATTGCAATCATGCCAGTGATTTGTTTCATCAGAAGACCATTCCTCTTTATAGTCATGTCCAAGTGCAGGAATCTCTACAGCTGCTTTCTTGTAATGGCAAACGGTGCATTCCTCATGCTTGCTGCCATTCTGCACAGCGGTTGCCTCTTTGTCAACAATCCACTTAAATATATGTTCTGCTTTATCTGCTCTTTCATCACAGTCATTGCAATCATGCCAATGGTTTGTTTCATCAGAAGACCATTCTTCTTTATAATCATGTCCAAGTGCAGGAATCTCTACAGCTGCTTTTTGATAATGACAAAGAGTGCATTCCTCATGCTTGCTGCCATTTTGCGCGGCAGTTGCTCCTTTGTCAACAATCCACTTAAATATGTGTTCTGCTTTATATGCTATTGCATCGCTGTCATTGCGATTATACCAATGATTTGTTTCATCCGAAAACCATCCATCTCCTTTAATAAAAGAACCTCCCTCAAAAGATACTTGTGGGCTAAAATCTTTTATACTTGTGTAAATATTATCAAAAACACCATCTTTTACAGTTACGCTGAATTTATCATTTTTAGCGTTGCCGGTGGCAGTTGTTTTAATATACAAACCTGATCTGATGCCTGCAAAATTTCCACCATTGATATTTACTTCAATCTCTGTGGAGTCTACTTGTTCGGAAGTGATTTTTAATCCATCCTTTGTTCCCGTAAAATTACCATTATCAATGTTTACAGTTCCATTTTTCACAAATAATGAAGCAGCTTCTGGTGATAGTGATGTAAATGTACCATTCTTAATGTTCAATGTACCATGACTTGCCCAGTAAATACCTACATAAGACCAGTTACCATTTGCATTAGTACATTTATATGTTCCGCCATCAATCGTAACATTCATGCTTGGGTCACTTTGAGCAGCACTTGTAGAAATCGGGTTTCCGCCAGTCAATACATTCATATTGGTGAGGTTTGCTTGTGCTGAATTTAACAATCCTATACCCCAATCATTAGAGCCCACATTAACCCCATTGGCTTCTAACTCACCAGTAGATACAACAGCAATTGCAATTGATTTACCACTAGTTGAAGTTGCATTAACTGTCAGATTATCTGAAAGTATTGCTTTCCCTGCTGATATTAAAATTGTTGCAGCTGCTAAATTTTCTCCGTTATGAGTAACTGTACCATTTTGAATAGATACATTTGCATCTGCATTACTGATTTTGATCTGGCCGTTTAATGTTTTTCCATTTAGGTCCAATGTAAACTGCTTATTTGACGAGACCTCCACATTACCAGCAATATCGCCCGCAAGTGTAACAGTTCCACCGTTCTCAACATTATTGATAGCCATAATCAGTTCGTCAAACGTAGTGATTCCACTTTCTGATAAAGTTTCTACTTGTTCTTCAACAGCCTCTTCTGTATCTTCTGCTTCTGCCAGCTCTGCAGCAGACTCCGTTTCAGATTCTGCAAAAGCGCACTCTCTTTCATGCCCCTCCTCCAGCGTGCAGCCTTCGGTGACGGTGCATTGCTCCGCCAGTTTGCTTTCATTTTCTTCCGCAAAAGCCACGGTAGGAAGCATACTCAGCAATATGATAACCGCCAGCAGCATGGCCAGCAGTCTGCTCTTTTTTGCTTGTTTCATAGTGTTTACCTCTTTTCATGGTTTTCTGCACGCTGGTTCAACGTGCATCCGAATAAATATTGTTTCGCCTGTTCCGGGTCTGCAAAGGTTCGGTTCTGCCCGGTCAGATAGGAAACTGCGTCCTCCCACTCCCGCAGGCTAAAATCCTGCGCACTAATTTCATACAGGTGGTGGAACAAAAACATATTTGATCCCGCTCCCGCCAGATTGGACAGATACATACAGCCGTTTTTGGCTGCCAGGATATCCAGCAGACCCATTGCACCTGTTTTCACCCCATTCATACACCTCCTTCCCGAAAAGCTTTCTGGCTCGCCTTTTTCAAAGTATGCATGGCAATTAGGCAGAGGTTCTATCTTGCAGGCTTGAGACACATTCAGCAGTATCTCATAAGCCTCTGTATTAAGTGCAGAAACCTTCCCTGTTTTTGCAGTCGGTTTCAGTCTACAATCCATACGATTACCTGCCTTCCTTTGGCGGCGGTTTGTTGCTGTGCCTGCCGCCAGCTTTGCCCAACATACGACTGAATACCACAGATTGACTCATCTGTGGTAACTTTGGCATAACTACAGGTCGAAAATTCATACGGAAAACAGAAAAAGACGATTTGCCCTGACTGCAAATCGCCCTTTCTGCCACAACAAAAAAGCCTGCATATAAAAAAGCAGATGCAGGCTTTCTTGTCATGCGCAAATATTATTTTATGTAGGATTTTCCCTTGATTTTACTTATGTACCACTTGAAAACATAAGAACTTTACGCTATACTATATGTACTTGTAGCGTACTTTGCGGTACAGGTGTGATAGCATTTACCACAGATGAGTCAATCTGTGGTTTTTTTATAAAATGAGTCTCATTTTGTTCAAAATCTGCTCATGAGCTGCGGCGCTGACTGCTACATAGATCCGTGTTGTCTCAATGCGGCTGTGTCCAAGGATGTCCGCCAAATGGGCCAAGTTCTTCTCAATGGCATAAAAGCTGCGGGCAAACAGGTGCCGCAGGTTGTGAGGAAACACCTTGCAGGAATCCACTCTGGCGCTGGCACAGAGTTTTTTCATATCATGGCAGATATTCGTCCGGTCCAGGGGCCTGCCGCTCCTGGTTCGGAAAATATGGCCATTGTCTATGCCCAGCTCCTCTGCGTATTTCAACAGCCTGCCGCGCAGCCCCTTTTGCAGAAGAACGGTGCGGTTTTTCCCTTTCATGCAAATTTCTGCCCTTCCGTTTTGGGCCGCTTCCACTGTAATATATTGCAGTTCGCTGACCCGGATGCCTGTGCCGCATATGGTCAGCATCACCAGATACAACCGCTCATTTCCTTTGGCCTGAGCCGCTTCCAAGAGCTGTTTGTATTCCGCCTCAGATAACTCCCGCGTCTCATCCAGAAATGCTTTCCGCTGTACCTTTAGGAGCTTTATCTTACAGTCCTGCCAACCGCAAAACTCCAGAAAAGCGTTGATGGACGACAGGGCACCGTTGACAGTTTGAGCCTTCACCCGGCTTTGTAGTATCTCCCGGTATTCCAAAAGCCGGGGTTTGGTAAGTTCCTCCCCGCGCAAATACTCCGCCAGTTTCCGAACGGCCTGGAGATATTTGCTCACAGTCGCTTTGGATTTCTCATTCAGATACAGGCTTTCTTTAAACGCCTGTATCTTTTGCATTGTTATTAGATTCATGATCATAGACCTCCTGTATATCATTTTTCTATATTTTACCCACGAACATACAGGAAATCGTGATTCTATATAAAAACTTGAAATACCTTACGCTGCTTGTCTCTGTAAGATTACTTCAAGCCAATCCTGCTATGCAATGCAAAAATTGAAATATGTATTTGGGTACGGTTCATCTGCCAGAACATAATGCCACCACTCATTGCAGTAGGCTTCAAATCCGCTGCTTTCCATGATATGCCTTAGAACATCCCGATTTCTTGACTCTTCCTCTGTCAATCCACTTGCCGCATGATGGGACCGTTCATCCATAAAATCAAAATCTCCGCCCATAGGAACAAGCGTACCGGTACCTATATAAAAAATCGTGAGATCAACCGCACCTCCGCGACTATGGCTGGACTGTGAGGCCACATATCCCTTTGTCACCATTTCATTCCGCTTTATATTAGGGTAATACCGGTTTTTCGTCAGATTATTCTCCGGTAGTGACGCCCAATGCAGAAAACAATCCACGGCACGCTGAGGGCGATAACCATCCCATAAGAGCAGCCCATATCCCTGTTTCCTGGCAAGTTTTTGAGCTTTGCGTAAAGCAGCTCCCAACTCTTTTGTTCCCACAATACGGTTTACCTCATATCCGTCCACCGGTTTGCCTGTAAAATTATCCCATGTGGCATATTTGGCATCCCAACGAATGCCAGGCAGCATTTCGTCTAAAAAAATAAAATTCTGTTTCATCATGTCTACCTCCTGAGCGCCAGTTCAATCAAACGATCAATAAGCTCCGAAAGGGTAAAGCCGGCCGCAGTCATCATGCGGGGATAACGGCTGTACGAAGTAAAGCCGGGCATGGTATTGACTTCATTGAGCACAATCTGCCCATCCTCCCGCAAAAACAAATCAATACGGGCCAGTCCTCTGCAGCCCAGTACCTGAAAAATTTTCTTAGCCGTTTCCTGAATCCGTTTCCTTACCTCTGCCGGCAGGTCAGCCGGAACTTGAATCGTTGCGTTTTCAGATCCCTTTTCAGGCTGTGCTTCCTGATGAATCTTAAAAAAGCCGTGTTTCAGACTGATCTGATCGATCTCACCAACAATCAGATCTGTGCCGGTTCCCAATACAGCGCAGCCGACCTCACTCCCGGAAACCGCCTGCTCAATCAATACCTTTCTGTCGTATTGCCTTGCTTCGTTTATGGCCGCGCATAAATCTTCCGCTTTCTCTACTTTATTTACTCCAAAAGAAGAGCCGGAGCGTGCAGGTTTTACAAAAAGAGGAAAACCAAATCTCTCTGTTTCCGGGCTGTCGCCGTCCTGAATAATCTGGAAATCAGGAACTTCAATACCTGCATTTTTTACAGTGGTATAAGCAAGCGATTTGTCCATGCAAATCACAGAGCTTTGAATATCACAGCCAACATAGGGAATCCCGGATAATTCGAGCAGACCCTGTATTGAGCCGTCTTCCCCAAATTTGCCGTGAATCATTGGAAACACCACATCTATAAGTTGGGTTTCGTATCCCGCATCTTTTTGTATCAGCAGCCCATGCGTATTTCTCCCCGGCGAAAAGACGACTGAATATTTTGCATATCGCTCCCAATCCAGGCAAGGTTTTTCACATAATTTCCAAATGCCGGATTTTGTGATGCCGATATAAAAAGGCTGATATTTTTCCGTATCCATGTTTGCGGCAAGCTCCATTGCCGATTTTATAGATACAGTATGTTCTTCCGAGCAGCCACCAAACAGGACCGCAACGTTTATCTTATACATTTCCAAGACTCCTTTCAAAATTCAGGCAATTCTGAATCGTATTGCTTACTGTGTCAACTAACACCCGGTCCGTATGGTAGGCCGTATGCGGCGTAACAATTACATTCGGCATCCTCTGGAGGGCTGATAAAAAGGGATGTTTCAACACCTTTTGCGTACAGTCATAATAAAAAATTCCTTCTTCACCTTCCAGTACATCCAAAGCGGCGCCTCCAATTCTCCCATCCTCCAGCTCATCTATCAATGCCTCTGTGTCCACTAATGCGCCCCGTGCCGTATTGATAAGAAGCGCATCTTTCTTCATCATTTTTAATTGCTCACGGCCAATCATATGGAAAGTATCTTCTGACAGCGGAACATGGAGTGTAATAATATCGCTGCTTTGCAGCAGCTCACATAATGGAACATAGTCTGCTCCGGCTTTGTGATTGCAGTCATACGCCAGCACCGTACAACCGAATCCCTTCAGGCGTTCCATAACTGCCTGTCCGATCCGTCCGGTTCCTATCACGCCAACCGTCATATCCTGTAATTCTTTGCCTCGAAGGTCATTCAGGCAATAATTTTGTGTTTCTGCTCTGTGCATTACGGATTTTGTTCCACGCATCAGCATAAGCATCAGCATGATGGTATAGTCGGCGACACTCCCCGGCGAGTAAGCTACTGTGCCAATGGTCATTCCCATTTGTCCGGCTGCCTGTATATCAATATGGTTAAAACCGATACTCCGGGTGCAGATATATTTTACGCCAGCGTTTTTCAGCGCAAGAAGGAGGGATTCCGACAGCTCCGCTTTATGGCTTATGCTGACACACTGGCATCCATCAGCTAAATTTACATTGTTTTCTGATACTGCTTCTCTTATGAGTGAGACCGTAACGCCAAATTCAAAGGAAAGTCTATTAAAAACCGCCGCCTCATCCGGCTCACATCCAAAAACAGTAATATTCATCTCTTTCTTCATTGCTTCACTCCTTAGTTGTTCATTGCAATTTAATTGCATCAATAATATCAACGCTGTCCTGGAATCTGTCGTTCTCAGTTGACCCCATGACTGCACAGATATAGGTGTTTCCGTTAATGACCGCTGCTGAAATGATACAGGCGCCGCCACGACTGCTGGTTCCCGTTTTTAGACCGATCACTTCAGGCCGGTAATATTTGCTGTCTGGATTGAGAAGTTCATTTGTATTTTTGTATGTGACCTCCCGGCCATTGGTCCATCTTTCATAAGACGAATAGGTTGCCACGATATCGGAAATACATGGGTCATCCAAACATGCCTTTGCAATAATGGCAAGATCATAGGCCGTGGTATACTGTCCATCAGCGTCATATCCGTCTGGCACTACAAAATTCGAGTTTTT
Source organism: Bariatricus massiliensis (assembly GCF_900086725.1). Classification (GTDB taxonomy): domain Bacteria; phylum Bacillota; class Clostridia; order Lachnospirales; family Lachnospiraceae; genus Allocoprococcus; species Allocoprococcus massiliensis. The sequence continues at coordinate 273,551 of NZ_LT574837.1, forward strand.
CGCACCAAGCTGTTTTGCCTTCTCATTTACTTTATCCATGAATACATCAATAGCCTGTGTATCAGACAGGCCCTTATCCCCGTCAATTTTCTTTCCCGTATTCACTGCAAGCGTATACGCTGCATCATTGCCGGAAGGAAGCATAAGGGCAATTAAGAGCTGTCTGACGGTCAGAGTATCACCCTTCATAAGCCATGCTCTTGACGAATCATCATGCATCATTTCGATCTCTGCGCCTACCCTCATTTCATCGTCCGGGGAACAGTAGTCCAATACGGTCAAAGCTGTAATCATTTTAGCCGTGCTGGCCGGTGAAATTTTGTCTGTACCATTTTTCTGATACAATGTTGCATTGGTATCAGTATTGATTACAATCGCATTGGCTGCTGTGACATTCACGGAAAGAGCATTATCAGAGTCAAGGATGGGTGAAACCGTTTCCTTTTGTCCGCTATCCCCCAAAGAAAAAGATTCATTGTTTTGAGTAACTTTTTTCTCGGGGATAGGGGATTCTTTGCCACTCCTTATCAGATTCACAATTCCCAATGCTGCAACGGCTATAAGTAAACAAAGCACAATACATACAGCTTTGTAATAGACTCTTTTTTTCTTTTTTGATTTTCTCCTGTTCCTGTTGTCGTAGTTTCCGTTATTGTTTTGATATTCCATCGTTATCTTAAACTCCTTTCTGGAAGTAAAAAAAATCGCTCCACCCGATATATAGCATATCAGAATGGAGCGATTTATGTTTTCGCTTTCCTTTGCGGATAATATATGATTTTTAACGGACTTTCTTACGATTTTCCTACGACCGGCAATGACAACTCAAAACAGGTAAAACCGTCCTCACTTCGGGCGGTAATCTGCCCGTGATGAAGTTCAACGATCTCCTTTGCAATGGCAAGTCCCAGACCGGCTCCGCCCGTTGCAGAGCTTCGTGATACATCCAGGCGGTAAAACTGCTCAAATATTCTTTCTAACCGTTCCTGCGGGATGGTATTTCCCTCATTCATGACTTTGATTGAAACATGATCTTCTATCTGCTCTGCAGCTATCTTAATGCTCGTGTCTGCGTTACAATAGCTGACAGCATTTCGCAGCAGGTTATCAAATACACGCTGCATTTTATTTGCATCGCATGAAATAAAAATATCCGGCTGCATTTCAAATTCCAGTTTCAGGTTCTTTTCGGCCAGCATCGGTTTAAACTCATATGCCAACTGTTCCAGCATCCTCGTCAGATTGATTTTACTGTATATAAGCGTTATATTGGAAAGGTTGAACCGCGTGATCTCAAAAAATTCGTTAATCAGATCCTCAAGGCGCTCGGCCTTATCCAGCGATATAGATAAATACCGTTCCCGGAGCTCATCGGAAATCTGGCCCTCATCCCTTAATAGTGTCAAATAACCGATCACCGATGAAAGCGGCGTTTTTAAGTCATGGGCCAGATACATAACAAGGTCATTTTTCCGTTGCTCCGCAAGCTCGGCATCCGTTTTTCTTTTCGTCAGGGTATGCCGTATGGAATTGATCTTTCTTTCTGTTGACGCCAGCTCTGCCGGCAGAGCAATATCGTGGGCATCTTCATTCACAAGAGAATCAATGCCACGGTTAATCTCCTTGAAGTATTTTGAAACATTGCCCACAAATATACGAAAAACCACAAAAAACACGCCCAAAATCGCCAGCAGGAAAAGCCAGATTTCATACCTCTTGAAGGTTTTCAGGTAGACGACTGCGGCCTCATCACGGTCGTGGTAAATAAAATGCTCTAAAATATAAACTACGGCATTTGCAAAATTGTCTTTTAAAATAAACAGATAAACACCTGCTATAACCAGAAGGGAACATACCATCATCAGCAGCATCTTCATGAATAATCTGTTTTCAAAAAGCAAATAGTCATTTTCAAAATTTGTTTTCTTTCTATTTTTCAATGGTATATCCCACTCCCCACACAGTTTTTATGAATTTCGGGTTTTTTGCCCGTTCCTTCATTTTTTCTCTGAGCCGGCCGATATGGGCCATAACAGTATTATTGTTATCCATGTATTTTTCTCCCCATACCGCTTCAAATAATTCCTCCGTTGAGATAACCTCCCCCTGGTTCTCACACAGATACCAGAGAATCGAGAACTCTGTCGGCGTCAGCTGAAGTTCTTTTCCAAATAAGATACATTTATGGCTTTTCTTACTGATTGTCATTCCTCTTATATCATATTCGCTGCATTCATCCTCCTGCTTGATCTGCGGCTGCCTGTATCTCATATACTGCCTTAACTGCGCTTTCACGCGGGCAACCACTTCCAGTGGGTTGAACGGCTTCGTGATATAGTCATCCGCAACGGACAGCCCCATGATTTTATCCCCATCTTCTACTTTTGCTGTCAGCATAATCACAGGAAAATAAAATTTCTCCCGGATTTTCTGGCAAATTTGAAAGCCATCAATATCCGGGAGCATAATATCTAATATGGCTAAATCTAAGTGGATAGACTCAATGCACCTTAACGCATCCGTACCATTGTAAAATTTATAAACGGTATATCCATCGTTTTTCAGATAGACTTCAACCAAATCTGCCAACTCTTTTTCGTCATCAACCACTAAAATTTTTTCATTCATTGCATTGCTCCTTCCTGCACAAACTATCTATCTTTATTATGTACCAAAACGCTGTTACATTATCAGCATAATGATAGATAATCGTCAAGACAACGCATTCCTAATCTTGACGATTCCTTACATTAAGCGAAACAGATAGATATAGCAGCCACACCTTAGATGTATCCAACTGTCATCTGATTCCATAGTCATTTACGGCACTTCAAATTTATATCCAACGCCGACAACGCTTTTGATGTAGTCCGGGGAATCCGGCGCGATTTTCAGTTTCTTCCGCAGATTGCTTACATGGTTATTGACTGCCTTGCGAGAGTAATAAGAATGATCCTCATTCCAGACCAATTCCATAATCAGCTCATAGGTAAATACCCGCTTCGGGTGCGTAATTAGCAAAGCAAGGATGTCAAATTCCTTAGCGGTTAATTCAATTACCTGTCCGCCCATACATACAAGCCGCTGCTCCTGGCAGAAATATAAATCCCCCATGCGAATCTCTGTAAAAGGTTCCTCAATGGCTGCCTGCACCCTATAAGTTTCGGGAATATCACATGGGCTGTCGGCCGGATTACTCTGTTGCCCTTTTGAAGCAAGAAGATAATTTACTAACTCCTGCCTCTGACGGGTATTTAACAGCACAAGCAGTTTTTCTGCAATTTTACCGCCCGATTCAGATATATCAAATACAGCTAATTTCCCATGTTATCACCTCCTCCGTCAATGCAGGTATTCATTCTTTTATTTTGCTGATACAAGTTTTGTAGAGAATCATTTTAAGCGTTATAAAGTTTGCTGTATTGTTTCGGAGTCACTCTGGCATATTTTTTGAAAAAATTAGTAAAGTGACTCTGACTGCTAAATCCAAGCTGATAGGTAATATTTGATAAGTCTTCCCCGGCCTTCAGCAATTTTTTGGCCTCTGTCATTTTAATACATTCGATATAACGATAAGGGGATATGCCCTTTTCTTTCGTAAACATACGAATAAAATGGTACTTACTAAATCCGGTAAAGGAACTCAAATCGCATAATGAAATATTTGCGGCATAATGTTTTTCAATATACCCGCAGGCACGTTCTATACTATCCGAAATTTCCATTTGTTCGCATTCCAGTGATTGAGCATGACCTGCGACCAAATCGCCGATGATCATATAAAGCAGTTCTTCTTTTTGCAGATCGCAATACGATCCATTTTCAATCAAGTCAATCAACTCTTTTATTTGCGGAATAAGATCGCTCTGGTGAACAATCTGCGGTTCAAAATATGGACATATGGAATATCCTATACATTCCAGCACCAATTCTTCCATGCGCTCAGTCGTGATGTGAAAACATCTAAAATCCAACAGTCCCTTTTTCAACTCTAAACAGGTATGGTTGTCATTGGGGTTAAACAGGAGCAGATCACCTTTTTCTGCTGTATACTCTTTGCCTTGACAGATTACCCGTCGGTTTCCGCTTTCGATATAACCTAATTCATAGTAATCATGGAAATGCGGTGGCAGATTCTCTATCATTCCTGTCAGTGTTAGTACCTCTATCTTCAATTTTTCGTCAAAAACAATTCTGCTATCAGAGTTATCCATAAGTCACCTCCACGAAGTTACTCTAATTATATCATTATAGCTCATGCGCATCACTTTTTCTTACATAATGTTGCTATCTTCCCCAAGGCATGTCGAATCATGCGCTATCATTCTTTGTATATAAATAGAAAATATAGTGTTGTGGGCAGTAAGCATTAAAATTTCGTTATGCTTTCACGCTCTCCTTATTCTTTACGAGTATCGTTTCCGATATAGTTGCCGCAGCACTTGCTGCCACATGACTGACCAGCACTATACATACCGCCGGTATTAGCGCGGGGGATTTCTCCACTATTTCGGCCTCAGCCTGCGGCGCAGGCCGGGCTGGAGTATCCTTGCCCATAACGGGGATCACGGACTGTTCCGGCTGTGGTGCTGGAATTTATCCATCACTTCAATGTAATCAGCTTTTGTCATGCCATATAAATAATAATCGCAGTAGATGTTTACCATTTTTCCCTCACGAATAAGCCCTTCACACTTGAAGCCCGCTTTTTCAAGAGTCTTGAATGACGCAATGTTGCAGATGTGAACATCGGCCCAAAGACGCTGCAATTCTGTTTCTTCAAAGCAGAAGATAGCTACTCTCGCCAGTGCTTCTGTCATAAGTCGGTTGCCTTGATAGGCAGGAGAAAGGCGAAATGCTACTTTTGCCATGCGGTCATTCTCAATGAGATACACCCACATATCCCCGATGACTTTATAATCTTGTTTGTGAACAATACCCCAATGAAAACTTTTTGTGGGTTTCTCCGGCTTTTGAAAAAGCAATTCCGGGTTTAAGTCACTTTTCCCGGGGCGTTTTCCCCAATACTGATAAATGGAACTGTCACCCAACCATTCTTTCAAATCTGAAACATCTTCTTTTCGCAGAGGGCGTAGGATAAGTTGATCCGTTTCAAGAACAGGCTTATTCTGCGCATAATCCTGTAATTTCATAAGCCACCCCCTCTTAAAATTTGAACACCTGTCCCCAATCAAAATAGCCGGACGCTTCTGTGCTTTTCGGCCATTCGCTGCACCATACGGGAACACCGGGCGTTTCAACTCTGTCAAAACTCGGTGTGTAGGGCTTGATGTCAAGTACGGGCGTATTGTCATTTGCGTCAATGAATGTAACACGAATTATGCCGTTGGTGAAATCAATGTTAATAATTTCGGACGCTGTTAATGCAATAGGGTTCGGACGAGAAGGAGATCGTGTCGCAAATACACCCATGACTTCGGGTGCACCTTTATAGGGCTGTTCTGTCTGCAATTCATTCCGGTCTGCGTCGTTGTCGCAATCGCTGAACCACCAAAAGACATTGATGTGGCTGAAGCCCTCTAAGGCTTGCAGTCCGGGAATGTACTCCGGCTCTAACTGAATAAATGTGCCGTTTTCATCATTTTTTACTTTGCCAATAGCTTTTAATTGATAGGTCATATTTTTCCTCCTTGCTTTTGTTGGTAAAACCAGTATAAGACCTCACATCATGTGAGATGCAATGGGGAAAAATAAAAAATGCCCTGCATTTTTAGCAGGACATTTCAAAGTCTATACAATCATGCATGTTCCAGCGGTATTTGAAGCTCAATCAAATATTTTTCAGGGTTATTCTCATTCCACGGACCTCTATGCACGATCTGACGCATTGGGTTAGACATTTTGTATTCGCTGTTTGTCTGCAACCATTCGGCAAAGGCAAGGTAGGCGCCTTTTATATTTGCAAAATCGCCATAGACCATTGTGCAAGCCATATACGGGACTGGTTCTGTCATGTGGAAACAAAATGGCTCTTTTGCCTTTCCCATTTTCTTTACCGGAGCGCACAGCTCAATATCAACATCCGTCTCTCGAAATTCTGTATCGTGATAAATGGAAAATGTATTGCCCGTTATTTCGATTTTTTGCGCTTCTGTAAAAGTAGAAAGTTCTTTCCATAAGTCGCCCTCAGAATAGTAATTCGGTACAATTCTCCGCAAGGATAGCACCTGATTCGCCGGGATTGACTTAACGGATATGTTATAGTGCAGTTCTCCTTTACCACCCTGCACTTCACTTTTTGTAAGTTCGATCTTCCGCAGTTTTTCTCGTTCAGCCTGTATTGTATTTTCTATCTCTATGCGCTTTTTGTCGAGCTGCGCAAGAAGTGATTGCTCGTCCATCGTCAGGGCAAGCGCAATTTCCGAGACATTCAGCCCACTATCCCGCAGATACAGAATTTTATTTAGACGCGGTATTTGCTTTACTGAATACAGTCGGTGTCCTGTCCACTTGTCAACCTCTGCCGGTGTCAGAAGTCCTACCTCGTCATAGTAGCGAAGCATACGAATAGATACCTGCACCAGCTTTGAAAATTCTCCTATCCTAAACATCGTTTCACCACCTGCTCTAACTATTTTCATTTATTATAGGATAGCACACTTTTTAGTATAAAGCACAAAAATCAAAGCAGTAATATAAAAAATTACAAAATGCTGGACGACGGCTTTGAAAACAGAGCCGCCGCCAGCAAAATGTAATATGAGTGTGGGAAAGGAGCTGCCCAACAGCGTTTTTCTTTTTTGCCGCTGGACAGATATAATAGTTTATTAGCTATTACAGCAATAGACTTTAATTGCTTCACCAAAAAATTCCGCAACATTCCATGTGAGATACTCATGGGTGCCGCCCCAACGTTCGATAAAACAGCATTCTCAAATGCAGAAATTTCTGCTCTACAAGAAAAATTTAGGAATGAAGGTTTATTATATACGGGCGCTGATAATAATGCCTTGATCTCTTTTAGAGAAAACCCCACTTCACGGTAAAATAGAATTTGTTGTAACTTCTCTAAATCATTTTCAGAATATAAACGATATTTTGTCTTATCTGCTTTGGTAGGTTCCAGCAGACCGATTTCATCATAGTAATGCAAAGCACGTATCGTAATGCCGGTCAGCTTTGCAACCTCGTGAATCATCATTTTTTTAGGATTCATCCCAAAATCCCTCCACTTCTTTCAGTATTTCATCAGCAGGAATCTTGGTAGCCTCAATGATAGACTTTCCTGTTTTTTCCAGATAGTATTTTATCATATGATAGCCACAAGCATATCCGGCACAATAGGGTAGACCAACAGGAAAATAATTTTGCATTTTTGCCATTTCATCACCATACAGATATGCTGTCAGGTTATCTAAGCCCTGTACATCAAGACCGCCCTTAATGATAGGCTTGATATATCCATTCAAAGTTTCCAAATCTGTCTTACTTACCCACGGCCCTACATTTTCCTCACCATATAGGTAAGTAGCAAAGTTTTCAGCAAGTCCCTCACTTATCATCATTTCAGCAAGAGTAATGTCATTGTGCCATTTAATAAACTGGAAACGGACATTATGATTTGTTTCATGTGCCAACGCTACAGGAAGTCTGCTCTTAGTGTGTTCAGATGGAACAAGCCATGTAAAAATGTAGCCGGGAATTCCTCCATCTCCACAGTAATTATCATTCATTATCATATAAGGGTTCTCTGGATCAGCCAGCAAAATGGTATAGAGATATTCTTTTATCGGCAACTCAATTTCTGCATCAGTAAAACACTTTAAGGAGCGCACGATAGACTTTTGACAGTTATCCCAAAATTGGTTATCATCTAACAGTGTTATACTTTCGGACCATGTTTCATCAATTTTTTCCGGCAGAAGAAAGCCTAACATACCACTTGCCATAATAACATCATAGCCATTCGGTTGTGCAGCCTTCATTGGCACATTGTAGCAGGCCCATTTCTTTTCAAAAGGCTTCATCATTTCATAGCGATAAATATCATTCTTTTTAGAAACTGGCGCTTCCATGATTTTTCTGTAGATACCGTCAGAACGAACGGCCTGTACTTTTAAGTTACTCATATTTTGTACTTCCTTTCGATATTTTGTAACTTCATTCTACGGTATGACGGAACGTCAAAGTCAATAGTTTTTGAAATATTTCTTTTCTACATCCGTTTGCCAGTTTATCCGCATCTTTCGGAATTAACCGTACCCGGCTAAGGTGAACCACACCATCGATCCGGTTCTTTACACATAGTTTCTGCACCCGGTGCTTGTATTACTCCCATTTCTTTGCAGTTTCTTACATTGTCATTGCGTTCTTTTACAAACAAAAAGCGCCACTGAAAATATGTGGCGCTTTTTCAAATACATTATCTCTTTTTCTTGTGTAACTTTAAGTCAATATTTTTCGTTGCCGCTGCATCCTGCAGTAATCCGGTAACAAAAGCGCTTTTTATTACAATTCATATTTGCGAAAAAGAAACATACCTATAATCGTAGTAGCTATAAAAATGACAAAAGAACTAATTACAGTGGTGCTGATTACCTCCGGGGTCATAGAAGCGGTTGCAAGGGCTGACGACATACCATAAATTGAATGTTGAACGCACCATGCAATAATGTTTTCAGTAGCTTTTGAAACGCTCCCAATGTTTTGCAGAACAGTCACAATCGTTTCACTAAACAGGATATAGCACAAAGTTACAATAACCGAAGTTGTGTTGTTTTTAATCAGCATTGAAATAAAGCAGAGAACAGCTCCAAGAGCAATATAAATCAAACTTCCACAAAGTACGGTCGTGATATAGCCTCCTGCAAGCATGACACTTATTTGTCCCGAAAATAACAATGCACAAAGTTCAAAGACGAGAAAAGTTAGGGCTGATACTATTGCGGATAAAATTGCTTTTGATAAATACATACCAAATCGGTTTTTACTGATAAGCCACTTGTGCTGCCAAGTATTCCATTGATACTCCTGTCCAATAAAAACAGAGATAAAGACAGCAGCAATAATGCCAAGACCTTTTTGATATTGAACACCAAGGGCAATTACATCTTCTGGTGAAATAAAAGTTGTTAAGTTTCCAAAAATCGAGATACCAATACGAATATCTTGCCTATTAAGTATCATCAGCAAAAATGAAATCAGTCCTGCAAAGATAATTACGCCATAAAAAAGTATGCTTTTTTTGATACGATAGAAATCACCATTTATGATATTAAGCATTATGCTCTTGCCCTCCTTTTGTATATTGCATATAAAGATTCTCCAACGTTGTATTGCTTTGTTGAATGTCATGTGTGGATATTTCCTTTGCCATCACACCGTCGTGTAGAATGCCGAAACAAGTAGCCGTATGTTCCAGTTCACTTAGAATGTGGCTCGAAATTAAGATAGTCATACCAAATTCTTTGTTTAACTGGTGCAGCAAATCGCGTAAGTCAGCAATTCCGGTAGGGTCAAGACCATTTACAGGCTCGTCTAAAATCAAGAGATCAGGGCTTTCAAGCAAAGACATTCCCAGTTTTAAACGTTGTGTCATGCCTAACGAAAAGCCTTTTACTGGCTTATTTATATAATCTTCCAGTCCTACGACTTTAAGTATGTCTTTAATTTTTGTGTCAGTATGCAATCCTAATAAAGCAGATTGTTCTTTTAAATTTTCAAATGCGGTCATATTCAGAAAAAGTGCAGGAGAGTTTATGACTGCCGCTATTTTACATTTGCCCTCACCAACATTGGCAAGCGTAATATTCCCTCCGTAGTTTGGAATAAGCCCACATAGTATACGAAGCAGAGTAGTTTTTCCTGCACCATTTTTCCCAATCAATCCGTAAACCTCGCCTTGCTTAATATGAATGGAAACGTCATGCAGGACTGTGGTGTTTCCATATTTTTTGTTAATGTGTTCACCAGTTAAAATGTTACAATTCAAGTTTCTGTCCTCCTAAAATAAACTTTTGATAATGTCAGCTCCCGCAATAAGTGTACCAAGTGAGCTGCCTACATTTGCGAATATTACGATTGCTATAGCTTTTAAAAAGCGGTTTTTAAAAAAACGGGTAATGTGAAATATATCGTCCGGCACTCGGTTTATATCATCAACTGTCGGCTTCCTGAATGTAGCTTCGGTAAGACCGGCAAACCAACCACATGCCAAAAATGGATTGAGTGATGTTATTGGTGCGGAAATAAAAGCGGTTAAAATACTGAAAGGGTGTCCAAACATGGCTGCTGTAAAAATTCCAGCCAACACACTATTCCATAAAACCCATGATTTAAGCTGCTGTAATCCTGTTTGATAGTTACTAATAAAACCGTAAGCGATTAAGAGAAAAATAGCGATTGGAATTATCCATGCAAACACCCGAAAAAAACGATTAGATGCCGGGACGGACGTTATACGTTCTATATCCTGTTGACACAATATTTCTCTTTGTATTCCTGAAACATGAGCTGCACCAACAACAGCAACAATTTTTTCCCCCGGTGCAGTTTTAATTTTATAAGCTAAATGTTGGTCACGCTCATTGATAAGTATTTCAGTGATTTTAGGAAATTCTTTCCCCATACTTGATATTGCTGCTTCTAAATTATCTTTTTCCATGAGCGTATTAAGGTCAACATCTTCACTGTCCGATTGATTTTCTGTAAGCAAACCAGAAAACAGTTTGCATTTTTCAAAAAGAGAGAGCTTGCGCCAAACCCTCAAAAATGTTGTCTGAATATTCCTATCTGCAAGGACTAATTCACAAGAGTGTTCTTTTGCGCTTTCAATTCCTTGTAGCATTTCTTGACCGGGAGTAGCGTTTAATTTTTTTGCAACCCGTTTTTGGTAACTGCTTAATATAATGTTTGCAAACAGCAATCCTACTTTCTTTGACTTGATAACGTCAGCGATATTAGTGCTTTCCCATGCCTCTGGATTTTGGAGATTTTTATATCTCTCCGTATCTAACTCAATACAGACCGTATCAGGTAAAAGACTGTCAATCGTCTGCTTTACCAGTTCCGCACTTTCATGTAAAACATGAGCTGTCCCGATTAGGGTTATCTCTTTGTTTTTATAGTTGATTGTTGTAATATTATTTGTCATTCCAATTCTCCATTAAGCTATTTCGATACCAATAAAAAGGTAAATTATCAAGAGAACAACAATGACCGTTACAAGGGTAAAAAATGCTCCCTTTAAAACTGATTTAATCATTCCCTTTTTCCAACGCTTAGACAGTTTTTTTACTGCTTCGGCTTCTGCTAAGTTTTCAGTTCTGTTTGCGATAGGCAATTTGCTATCCATAGCCCTTAGTTCATCACGGCAGCTTTCACAATGTTCAAGGTGTTCTTCAACAGCTTTTGTGCTATCTACGCTGCATACACCGTCATGATATAGTGGAAGCAAATCTTTAATGATCTCACATGAAATATTCATTTTATTTCCTCCTGTAATTCTTTTTTTGCTCTATAAAAAACCAATCTTGCCCAACTGTCCGTCTTTCCAAATAGTTCCCCTATTTGAGAGAATGGCAATTCACCGAAAACTCTCAAAGTGAAAACCTCCTTATACGGTTCGTCAAGATTATGCAGTAAATAATGTAATCTTTTTGCTGTGTCACTATCAAGGTATGATTTTTCTAAATCAAATGTAGTATCAGGGTATTCGGTATCAACCTCTGGGAAAAATCGCTTTTCTTTTTTACAATAAGAAAAGTAAGAGTTTTTTGCAATTTGGCAGAGCCACACATATAATTTGCAGTTGCCGTTAAATTTGTCTATGTGGCGCATTGCTTTAAAGAATGTTTCCTGCGTAATTTCTTCCGCAACTGTTTCGTTTTGAGATAACGACAAGATGTATCTATAAACTTCGGAAAAATATTCCGCGTATATTTTTTCAAAATCGGGCGTCTGCACTTTCTCACCTCCTGTTCATCTATAAGACTTCGCTATATCAAATCTGTTTCAAAAAATTTTATTTTTTCACCGCCTTCGCGGATAGTGTCGATTTTCTCCCGGTTGATGTAGGACAGCCCTGCAAGGGTATATTTTACGGCGGGCAGCCACCAAGGCTTGCCGCCGCATTTTTCAGATATTTTTAATACTTTATTTGATTTCTCCTAATCTCTCTACAATAGACTTTNTAGAAAAGTGCAAACCATACCGGATAATCCCAATGCAAATAGCTCATTCCTATACTGTTCAGGCCGCGAATCAGCATAACCCCTAAAAATCCACCTGCTAACAAGGTAATAATGATGTTCCAAACAGCAATCAATCCGGCCTCACATTGTACCATATGATCAAGCTGCCGCTTTGTCATACCAATAGACTGTAAAACAGACAATTCCTGCTTTCGGGTCATAATATTTGTCACCAGCGTATTGATAAGACTAATCAAGCTGAACATCATAATAAAAATGCTAATGCCAATAATTGAGGTTAAAAGTGTGTTATACATTCCTGCCTTGCTATTGATAGAATCCCTCAAAGTACGCATCTGCAGATCATCTGAGCTGGCAATTATGGTATTTAACTGCTGGGTGATTTCTGCTTCTTTGGAATCCCATTCTGTCGAGAGAAGTACCTCTGAATTGATATTATACCCCTTTGGCAGCATGGCACGAACAAGCTCATCCGGCATTAAAAACCATCCGGACACGCCGAGCGCGGTAAAACACTCTGGATCGCTGTATGCTTTTTCACTTGTAATCTCTCCACCAATAGAGAATGTATCTTCATGGTATTCTGTACCATCAAACCATTCAAACCTTATTGTATCGCCGGGCTGGAATTTCCAGCCATAAATTTCTTCCACCGCGTCATTCTTTAAAACAAAGATTTCTCTGTTTTCTACAATGTCTGAATAATTCTTATCCTCTGTTTCCATATACCGTGACAGATGTGTAAATTCTTCTTCTGTAAATGGAACAATAAAATCTTCGTCACGGCGGTCATTATATTCAAATGTGCAATATAATTTCTCAAACGGTATGATTCCCTTTACTCCGCTTACTTGAGAAACTTCCCGTATAAAGGTATCGTTGAGTGGATTGTTGACTTGTACCCCTGCATACCCTTGTTCATTTACTTGTGCTGCATTTTCAGATAAATAAACCCTAACTTCTCCATGCTCCATGATTCCGTTTCGTGCATATGCTTCCTGATTAAAAGAGGTCAAAAAGGTAGAGCCAACCATAAAGATTATGCCACTGATTGCCAGGGAAAAAGAAGTCATAAGAAACTTTTTTCTATTGCGGGAAGTGTTCATTTTTGCCATTGAAAAAGGCGTGAGCTTTCTGGTCTGACGTTTAGTGGTCTTGCAGCTTTGTAAAACTCCTTTTGCCTTGTACGCCTCAATAGGAGATACTTTACTCGCAATTTGGGCAGGTTTACTGATGGAATATAACACGGCAATATATTCCGCTAAAATAATCAAACCGCCCAAAATAAGAAAGTTTATCCATGACCATCCCTCAGCATTGAGAATCCATGCAAAAATTGAGCCAATGACTAACCCCAATGGTGCGCCCATGCCGAATAGTAAAGTTCCCTCCCGTTTTACAATCCTTTCAATCTGTTTGCCAGTGGTTCCGATTGTTCTCAACTGCCCAAAATACTGAATACGGTTAATGATGGAGATATAGAAAATACTGTATATCACTATCACACCGGCGAACAGCACTACAAGCCCAATACAAAGGGCAATCAGCATATTTTTCGGATTAAAGGTCAAGGACTGGACAAAAGCACTGTTTTCACCAATACTTGAGCGGTCAATGCTGCAATCAGCTCCAATTGCATGAATGGTATCAAGAAATTCATCTGCCGTCATACTTTGGGCGTCCTGTATCTGTGCTGCAGCCACAAATAAAGTGTCTTTCAACTGGCTTCCCATTTCTGCATACTGTTCAGAGAAATAGATCGGGTACACATCAGAAGTAGAGCCAGTATCTGTAAGACCAGAAAGTACAAAAGATTCTTGCGTCCCATCATAAAAAGAAAAGGAAACTGTGTCGCCAATTTTAAGATTTTCGCCAATCCGCTCTAAGTAAGAAACATCAACAGCAACTTCATTCTCAGCCATAGGGTATTGTCCTTCTGCAATTTCAGCACCTTGAATTTTCCCCTCGGATTGTTCAATATACATCGGCCAGATCATATAGTTTTCTATTTCGGAACGCTTACCGTATTTTGTCACCCTCATCTCTGAAATCCGACTGTCCTGCCGTAGGGTGTCACATTGCTGCTCTGTAATGTCATAAAAAAATACCTGTTGCAAATTTTCCAACTGACGAGTATTTGCGGTATGCATAGAGGAAATATACAGAGCCAGTCCAGACATTAGTGCAATGGAAAGTGAGATTGTCAGGACAATCAAAATGTTTCTCATTTTCCCGGACTTCAGGCTATTTTTTGCCAGCTTTTTTGTAATGGCTCTGGTATCATTCTCAAAAGGCCATATCATAGTCTGTCACCTCCTTACTCCACGATCTTACCGTCCTCAATGCGGATAATCCGATCTGCAAGACGGGCTATATCGTTATTATGGGTAATCATTACGACGGTCTGCCGGAACTCTGCACTGGTACGCTTAATAAGCCCCAGCACCTCAGCGCTGGTCTTGCTGTCAAGGTTGCCGGTTGGCTCATCGGCCAGCACGATAGCCGGTTTGGTAATCAGGGCGCGGGCAATCGCCACGCGCTGCTGCTGTCCGCCCGAAAGATTGTTCGGCATATTTTTCAGTTTATCTTCCAGCCCCAGCAGGTGAACGATCTCATTTAGATACTTTTGATCTACGGTGTCCCCATCCAGCTCCACCGGCAGGACGATGTTCTCATACACATTCAGGATAGGAACAAGGTTATAATTCTGGAAGATAAAACCGATGTTGCGGCGGCGGAATATGGTAAGCTGTTCATCGTTCTTCTTTGCCAGTTCTTCGCCCCGGACAATCACGGTTCCACTGGTAGGAATGTCCAGCCCACCCATCATGTGAAGCAGTGTAGATTTTCCGCTGCCAGAGGTTCCCACAACGGCCACAAATTCGCCCTCGTTTACGGAAAAGTTCACACCGTCAAGGGCGCGGGTAATGTTTGGCTTCGTGCCGTAATATTTTTTCAGATCAATAGTTTGCAAAATGCACATATTCAAAACTCCTTTCAAGGCTTCCCGCCTGTTGATAAGGATATTGTAAAATCCAAATGTCCGCGAAATGTTACAGCGGCCAAAAAATTTCATTGAAAATGAGGGTGAAATGTTACAGCGCTCGGACATTTCTAAAAATTTACGGCGGACAGCCGGGAATAACTGTCCGCCACGTTCTATTTTACAGGAAGCATGATGGAAAATTCTGAACCCATCCCCGGCTCCGAAACCACTTTGATATAGCCGCCCTGCCGCGTTACAATTTCGCGGGCCAGATACAGACCGATGCCCACACCCTGCTGGTCGTGTACTTCTTCCTCCCGGTAGAAACGCCGGAAGATGGCAGCCTGATTGCTTTCGGAAATGCCCTTGCCGGTATCAGCCACTTTGATCTCCACATACATTTCCCACTGTATCACCGACACAGAAATGTTCCCGCCCGCCGGGGTGTATTTCACTGCATTGTCCAGCAGGTTAAATAGGGCCTCGGCTGTCCACTTGCTGTCATGGGCAAGCGTCAGATCTTCCGTGCAGTCCACGGACACGGCGATTTCCTTTTTCTCCGCTTCATACACAATGCCGCTCATGGCCTGTGCCACGGTGTCAAAAAGACGGCACAGCTTACAGTCCAACTGAATCACGCCCGTTTCCAGCCGGGAGGTTTTCACAAGCGCCTGAAAGAGAAAGTCCAGCTTATCCGTCTGGCTGCGGATTCCCTGGATAAAGTCGGTGCGTTCCTCCTCAGTCATGGGCTTTTCCAATAGCGTGTCCGTCGCCATTTTCAGATTGCTTACCGGTGTTTTCACCTGATGTGAAATATCCGATACAAGGGTCTGTAACTCCTGCCGTTCCTCGTCTACCTGGCGGCGGTTCTCCTGCATGATTTGATAGAGTCTTGCCAGTCGGTGGCCGATTCTGGCAAGCTGGGTTTCGCTGTCCTCTGGGCGCTTTGGCGCTTCATTTCCGGCAATCATGTGGTCTAAGGTCTGGCACAGGTCAGCGGTAAACTGCGACAGCCGCTTTCCAAACGACTGCGTCAGTACGAAAATCCCCACAAGGGCGCACAGCAGCAGCGCCCCGCCAGTCAACAGCACCACCGTTTGCTTTGTTACAAGAAACAGGGCTATGGTAATCCCGGACATAGTGAGGAGAAGCCCCGTTGCCACCAAGCCAAACAGCTGCTTTACCGAAAGGGTTTTTATCTTCATTTTGCCTCGCCTCCCGTCCATTGATAGCCCATGCCGTAAATGGTCTTAATGTAGGGCGTGCCGCCGTCCGATTCAATCTTGCTGCGAATCCGGCTGATAGAGGTAGTCAGGGTATGTTCATCCACAAACTTCTCCTCTACATCCCACAGCTTTTCCAAAAGCTGCCCACGGGTCAACACCTGCTTCGGGTTTCTGCGAAACAGGTTTAACATTTTAAATTCCATCGGGGATAAGGTCAGGGGTCTACCGTTTAAAGAAGCCGCCTGCTCCGAAAAGTCTAAGAACAGCCGCCCGTCGTCGTAAATATCCTTTGCTGGCTTGTAGTGTTCCAGCATGGAAAACATGGCTTTGATTTTCCGCTGCAAGGCCCCGATCACAAAGGGTTTGGTGATGTAGTCTACCGCACCCACTTCATAGCCCCGTATCTGGTCACTTTCCTGATCGTTGGCAGTCAGAAAAATCACAATGGTATCCGGGTACTGAGGCTTTATCAGCTTGCACAGCTCAAAGCCGTTCCCATCCGGCAGGTTGATGTCCAGCAGCACTAAGTCAAATTCCCGCTGGCGCAGGGCTTCGGCTGCGGTTCTGGCATTTAGGACAGAAGTCACACCGTAGCCGTCTGCAGTCAGGTTATAGGCTAACATCTTATTCAAAAAACTGTCGTCCTCGACAATTAAAATCTGCTTCATATCATCACTTCCTCTGCTTTTGCAGATAGTATAACAGGAAAATGTCCGCGAAATGTTACAGCGGACGGTTTTTTCAAAAAAACGCATTTCATTTATTATAGGATAGCCCACTTTTAGTAAAAAGCACAAAAATTAAAGCAGTGATATAAAAAATTACAAAATGCCGAGCGACGGCAAAAGAAACGCCGCCGTACAACAGCCATACTGACACGCCTGTTCTATCTTGCGGCGCCACTTCTTTTTGTTGGAGCGCAGTTTGTCCGCCATCTGCTGTAATGACAGTTTAACCGTCTAAGGTAAATTATGATAAATATCTTTTTAATAAGCGGGTCAGCTCTACGACATCAATCGGCTTTGCTATATGGGCATTCATACCACATTTCAAGCAATGCTGTATATCGTCAGAAAAAGCATCTGCGCTCATAGCTATGATTGGAATAGTTAAGGCATCGGGATGGTCCAGGCCCCGAATTGATTTTGTGGCCTCATATCCTGTCATATGCGGCATTCGTATGTCCATAAGAATGGCATCGTAATAACCCTCTGGTGAACTTTGGAACTTGTCCAGACATATCTGGCCATCCTCTGCCCAATCCAGCTCTACCCCTAAATCGGACAGCAATTCTTTCGCAACTTCCCAGTTCAGTTCATTATCCTCGGCAAGCAGAATACGACGTCCGGATAGATCGATATTTTGATTCAATGTCTGGTCATCTTCCGTTTCAATGTCCATATACTGACGCAAAGCATGATACAGCGTGGATTTAAAAAGGGGCTTGGAAATAAAACCACTAATCCCCGCTTCACGGGCCTCCGCCTCAAATTCACTCCAGTCGTATGCGGAAATCAGCAGAATCGGTACTTCATCACCTAAATTACTTCGGATTTCTCTTGCTACCTGAATCCCATTTATGTCTGGCAGTTTCCAATCTAATAGAATGATTTGATAATCATCTCTCTTTTTATGGTGTTGAATTACCAGTTCTATCGCCTTTTCTCCGCTTAAAGTCCATTCAGCTTTTATTCCGATAGATTTTAGTGCGTCCGTGGCTGTCTCACATAGTAACTCGTCATCATCAACCACCAGCATATTCCACGAGGGAAGAACCATATCCATTTCCACTGCAGCCGCCTTTTCAAAATCAAACGTGAGAAGAAACTCGGTACCTTTATCAATCTCACTTTTTATATCAATGGCTCCTTCCATTGCGTCCACAATGTACTTAGTAATCGCCATTCCCAAACCGGCGCCCTCAGTTTTATGTATTCTGGCTCCATCCGCACGGCTATAGGATTCGTATATCTTTTTCAGGAAATCTGGCGACATACCAATTCCGTTATCCTTGACCTTGATATGAATTCGGACATAATTTTCACCTTTCGGAGATTCTTCTTCAGAAAGGGATAATTGTATCGAACCGCTCTCCGGTGTATATTTCGTTGCATTTGATAAGAGATTTAATAAAACCTGATTCAAGCGGATACCGTCGCACCACACATTTTCTGTTGAGATATTTTCAACATGTATGTCGAAGGTTTGCTTTTTTGTCTTGACCTGTGGCTGCATAATATTAACAATTCCTTCAACAACTTCTTTTAATGAAATTTGTTCTGTTGTTAAAGTTAATTTCCCACTCTCGATTTTAGACATATCTAAAACATCATTAATCAGCCCTAATAAATGTTTACTTGATAATGTAATTTTTCTAAGGCAGTTCTGTACCTGTTTCCGGTCATCTATGTGGGCTGTGGCAATGGCAGTCATGCCAACGATTGCATTCATGGGGGTACGGATGTCTTGGCTCATATTTGCTAAAAATTCGCTTTTGGCTTTGTTCGCTTCAAGAGCCGCCTGCCGGGCTGTCTCCAATTCACGCACCTGAGAACGGGTTATGGAGAAATACCGAAGAAAAATCAAGGTCAGAATAATCAAAACAGAAGCACAGGATAATAGTGTCATGAGTATACGCTGGCTGCTCAGATTATTTATGGCATCATCCAATATACTATAAGGCATTACAGATACTAAATACCACTCAGAATAGGGTAATAAGATACCGTATATTTGCCGTTCTTCGCCCTTTACTTCAAATGTCATAGCAAATTCCTGATGATTTTTTAGTGCGGCACCAAATTCTTTAATAGAATTATCAACAGATAACTCATTGGCCGTAGGATCAAGCTGTTTTTGTAGTTGTTCAAATAAATGCCACAACTCCGTATTAGGGTTCTGTATAACAAAACTACCGTCTGGCCTGATAATATGATAATACATCAGCTGCCCATCGTCTTCTAAGGAAAGGAAATCAGTAATATATTCCAGAGGAACGGCTGCAATCAGGCCAGTGCTCCTATCTCCATTGTGCATCGGGTAAGCAGCATCAACGCCAAACAATACCACTTCATTTCCATCAGCATCAACGCCCACAGAGACTCGTTGCTCTCCTTGTAATAATGCTTCAACAAAAGGTTCCGGATTAAGTGGCTGTATGGATTGTCCATAAAGTGTCTGAAAATCCCCCTTGGCAGAACAAAGTGCTAAATAGTCAAAGCCCCTGGCCTGCGTTCTGTAAATAAGTTCTTCATATAGACTCTCCCTATCTTTGTTATCTGTTGGGACAACAGAAACAACGCCGCTGACCTGATCAAAACGTAATTTAATCACAGTTTCAAAATGTCTGGACATCTGTTCATTCATTCCGGACATATAAATATTCCCAATTTCATAAACAGTATTTTTACTTTTTCGGCTCATATAGACTCCGAGCAGACTGAAAATAATAATACTGAAGATCAAAAGCCCAATGAAACTGCATATTAGAAAACGTGTTGTAGAATTCTTTTTTTTATTGTTTTCCATTGATGTTATTCCTCCGTGGAACTTTTAAACTCGTTAATAGCATTGATTGTTTCATAGTAATCCATTGATAATCTCGGCATCATATCGCTTGCTGTATTCCAGTCGTTTTCTTTTAATGCTTTTGTTACCAAATTACTGCTCTCAAACAATCTGGTAAAAGCAAGATTTTGACAAATCCCTTTCAGTGTATGAACGGCTCTCAGCGCTTCTTCATAATCCTTATTTCCCATAGACGTTTCAAACAAGTGAAAGCTTTTATCGTCCAAGAATTTGTAAACAAATTTTTGAACGATTTGTTCACGCCGCAGTCTGCCCAATACCTCATCAAAATCACCGCCAAATTTTATATAACAATCTTTTAGGTTCATAATCACAATTCCTCCATTTTTAAATGTTGTCTGGTTTGCTTTCTTCCTCGTTTAGGAAACATATGCTTACTTGATTTTTTACTTTTTTTGATTGATACATCATATTGTCTGCCGCTTTGAAAAGTTCTTTTGTGTTCCCTATTCCATATACTCCGCCTATGCTTACAGACATATGTAGTTCGGGATATTCATCAATTATCAAACAATCGACGGAATGCCGGATCCGCTCCAGTTTTTTCTCAAATATATCTGCCGGTATACTGAAAAAGATAATTACAAATTCATCGCCACCATAACGGATAACAGCATCTGTTTTTCGTACACAGGATAAAACGCTTTGTGCAATTCTCTGCAATACGATATCGCCAACATCATGGCCGTAATTGTCATTGATATGCTTAAAATTATCTACATCGATTACCACCATTGCCTGAATATCGTCTGCTCTTTGAAAATGCTCGTCATAATAACGGCGATTGTAGACACTAGTTAGGGAATCAATATATAGTAATTTTAGATGCCGCTGTTTGCGAGACAGGAAAGTGTATTTTTCATAGGAAAACAGCCTGTCGTAGTCGATTTTATTTCTTATATCCTGAATATTTTTCGTTTCTTGTTCAGGGGAGACTTCCATAAGCTCACTTTCAAGAGTATCTGCAATTTCTTGTAAACACAGTAAAAGAGAAGGATTAAATGCACCGCATTGTCCTTCTAAAATCATTTTCAAAGCTTCTTCATGTGAATAAGCTTTCTTATAACATCGCTCACTGGTCAAGGCATCGTATACATCAGCCAATGCAACCACTTGAGCGGCTATGGGAATTTCCTCTCCCTTTAATCCATCCGGATAACCATTACCATCGTACCTTTCGTGATGCCACCGGCAAATCTCAGAAGCCACTTTGATAAGCGGAGCTTCCTGCTGCTCAATGGGTAGGTCTAACAGCATGTTGGCACCAACGACTGAGTGTGTTTTTATGACTTCAAATTCCTCTGCTGTTAGTCGTCCAGGTTTATTAAGTATTGCATCCGAGATTGAGATTTTCCCAATATCATGCAGCGCTGAAGCAGTGCTGATTAAAGAAATATCTGCTTTGGACAAATGGTATTGATCTGTAAGCCGAACCAACTGTTTCAGCAAATATTTTGTGATCGTATTAACATGCAGTATATGTAGGCCGCTCTCTCCATTACGGAACTCCACAATATGAGATAAAATTGAGATCATCAGTTTATTATTCTTTTCCTGCTCATGAAATTGTTCTGCAATAATTTTTTCAAGGCGCTGCTGCCTTGCATATAAAAACATCGTATTAGAAATGCGGCGCTGGACAATGGTCGAATCAAAAGGACGGCTAATGTAGTCAAAAGCCCCCAAGTCATAAGCTCGCTTTATATTCGCAGGAGAATCATCCGCAGAAATCATAATAACAGCGAAGTTGTCATTCCAGTGGTATTTGTTTATGTAGGCTAATACTTCAAATCCGTTCATTTCAGGCATCATAATGTCCAGAAGCAGAAGGGAGAAATCTGTTCTTTGCTTTGAAAGAACAGAAATTGCTTCTACACCATTCTCAGCCTCAACTACCTCATATTGCTCCTCCAAAATATCCACTAAAAGAGCGCGATTCATTTCTGAATCGTCCACAATTAAAATTTTTTGTTTTTCCATGATATTCAAACTCTTTCCTAATAATTATACAGTTTTATTATATATTTTATCCCATATGCTAACAATAGCCATATTGGTAAGGTATGCAAATAGGTTTGCGTTTTTTGATGCTGACAAAATGGGTTCATTATGATATAATCAGGCAGATAGGAGACTAGTAATGAAACCACAAGAAACAAAATTTTCATTTGTATATAACGAAATTAAGCAGAGTATTTTAGATGGGCAGATACTTCATGGAAATACCTTGCCATCTTCAAGAATGTACTGCGAACAATTCCATGTTAGCAGATATACGATTAACCGCGTTTTTGACGCATTGAGGGAAGAAGGATTAATTGATATTCAGCCTCGTCTTGCACCGACTGTTGTTTCAACAAAAGATATTTGTAATTCCTCAAACACTGTTTTTGAGATTTTAAAACAAAAGGAAGAGATTTTACAGGTATATCAAACTTTTGCTCTAATACTTCCTTCACTTTTAGTTTTTGCATTGCAGGGATGTGATGTGGAGGTACTGCCTCACTATAAACAGGCGGTGAAAGCATTGCGTTTAGGATATACCGCTGGTGGATGGCGTCCTCCCTCTAAATTAGGATATGATATATTAAGAATAGGCGGTAATCCCCTATTCAGCGAACTCTATTCTACGTTTGGCCTTTATAATAAACTTTCATTTTTTACAGAAGAGTGCACTTATTTCTCTAAGCATTTTTTACAGGAAGCTGTATCTGTAGCCAAGGTCATTCCAGATATTTTAAAAGGCGATGATCCACTCATAATGTACAACCTGCTCTCAGATATGTATCAGAAACTTACGGATTTCATTGAAAATACGTTAAATCATCTGTCAGAGGACACCCCCAAATGCCCTTCACAAACTGGTTTGAAGTTTTCGTGGAATCCCATGCGTGGTCAAGATTATTGTTACTCAAAAATTGTTGATGACCTGAATCTAAAAATCGGCCTTGGAGAATATTCTGTTGGAATGTTTCTTCCATATGAAAAGCAACTGGCCAGCCAGTATGATGTTTCTATATCGACGGTCAGAAAGGCTTTGTCAGAACTTGAACAAAGAGGTTTCGTAAAGACATTAAACGGTAAAGGTACTATAGTTATTGAACCCGATAGTACTAAACTTCATCAGCTGGCTCTTAATTCCGGATATGTAGAAAAATCACTACGTTACCTTCATGCCCTGCAGCTAATGGTGCTAATTATTCGCCCAGCTGCTTTAGCTGCAGCTTCACAGTTTGCTGGTGAAGAACTGTGCGAGTTGGCGGATAGATTTACTTCTTCTGACTCTGTTTATTTGGCAGATATTTTGGAAGCCATAATGAAACACACCACGTTAGAACCTTTATATGTTATATTATCTGAAACCAATCATCTCCTTGAATGGGGGCACCATTTTGCTTATTATCCATCTAAGAAACATACACTTTCACATCTCAACAAGCAAGTCATTCTTGCGCTTCAACAGTTGAGGAAAGGTAATGCAGACTCCTTTGCGGATGGCATAGCAGAGTGTTATCGTTACAATTTGGTTCGTATGAAGAAGCATATGGTAGAAAAATATAGATTTCGTAATGTAGCTAATATTCGAGTTCCAGAAAAATACTAGCCTGAATAAGACCAGTAGGGCAAGAATATCTTGTTTCTGCTGGTCTTTCCCATTTTATCCCAGAATCTTCTGCCATTCTACACTTATGAGTTCTGAAAGGGTAAAGCCGACCGTATGGCCTTATCCCTCCAAAGCGGATTCGTTGTGCTAACAGCAGACTGCATTTTGTAATACTTCAAAATCTTTGCAAGGCTTCAAAAGCGCCGTATAGATTTAAGATTCCATACCCCCAGGAACGGTTAGGATACAGTTCATTATTGCTTCTGTCAGCCCCTCGGATAAGAAGTTGCTTAATTTCTAAACTGCTCATGGCAGGCCAATTTCCCCTTACAATGCCCCACTCCAAGATCAATGCTGCTGCCCCAGCTGTCACTGAAGCAGCCATGCTGGTTCCGGTCATAAACACAGAACGGTTTCCCGGACCTATCGTTTTCACGTCTACCCCCGGAGCTATAAGATCTGGTTTGATCCTTCCTCTTCTTGTGAAGCCTCGGCTGGAACTAATATAAAGACTTTTATTCTGCACATGATAAGCCCCCACTGTAATAGGAATCTCTGCATTTGAGGGTTCGGTCAGAGTAATATCTGGATTTGAACTTAAAAATCTTGTACCTTCCGCTATAAACCCAGTTACGGGCATCCAAATATTATAAATCCTACTGAGCACGTTAGTTCCATAGACCCGCAGACGCCAAATCCC
The DNA here is from genome assembly GCF_900086725.1 of Bariatricus massiliensis. Taxonomy (GTDB): domain Bacteria; phylum Bacillota; class Clostridia; order Lachnospirales; family Lachnospiraceae; genus Allocoprococcus; species Allocoprococcus massiliensis. The sequence continues at coordinate 297,828 of NZ_LT574837.1, forward strand.
CGGTATAGGAAAGAACATGCGGATTACAATGAGTTGATCTCCACTCTGAGCTTCCAATGGCTGGAAATCAATATATATGATTGTCCTTTCAAATATAAAATCAAACCGCTGACTTCCGCTTCTAGCAGAGGGTCGGGGTACCATTTCTCCTGTCGGGGAGATTAAAGAAACAGACAGCACATCCGGTGTGCTTCCCCAGAGTTCCATTGTAAGCCCATATTCCCCTTCTGCCACTCGAAATTCTACATCTTCATATTCCTGCCCCTCTTTCAGAATCCCATAAAAATGATGCCCTTGATTTGCCTCATTGCCTCCTGCCACTACAATACAACGCCCCACACGAGAGCCAATGGCGTTGATATAAGAAGCAAGGGGAGAAGTCCCTTCATGTCCTCCCATATTAGTTCCCAAGCCAATACAGACTACAAGGGGTTTTCTTTCTCGCAATGCCAGTTCATGAAGATACCGGAGTCCCAGCATAATATCATTTTCTTGATAAGCAACCACATCCGTTTTTACACCGAAATATTGTTTCAGATACCCTTTCGCAGGCTTCAACTTCACAACTGCAATATCTGCTAGCGGGGCTGCACCAATCCAACCAGTTTCTTTATCCCGGCTTCCAGCGGCTATAGCAGCCATCTGTGTTCCATGTCCTATTTCATCCCTGCTGGGAACAATTGAAAAAGGAATGTCGCTCTCTAACGCTTGATTGATGATCTCCCGTCCATAAATACTGCCATAGTCAATTCCATCCGGTGTGTTTCCCGTCTGAATAGACTGATCCCAGATTTCTATAATCCGGCTCTTTCCTACCGAGTTTTGAAAACAGGAGTTGGTATAGTCAATTCCCGTATCCAAAAAGCCCAAAATCACACCCGCTCCTTGTAGCTGCAATACTGGATGCTTTTGTATTTGCAGTATACGTGAATCTACCAGACTTTCATTTTCCAACAAACCATATAGTTTTGGAAATACTTCATATTCATAATCAGTTCTGGATCTTGTTTCCAAATATTCTCTGGAAACATAATATACATCATAATAATCATTTATCATCTGAAAACACACTTCCGGAAAAAAACTTTCCAAGCCATTGGGACTCCAGCTGGACTTCCATAAAAAATCAGCATATTTGTCTGAGACAATTTTCTCTCTGCAGCTTTCCATCATTCCCATACTCCGACAATATTTGTTATAATATATGTAACTTTTATGGCTTTGTGTAAACTAACAGATATTTTATCATAGTTGTAAAACAAATCCTCCTGAAAAAGAAACATAGAGGCTATCAAATTCCTCAAAGAGAAAAAGCATTCGTGAATTTCATTATTATTGAAATAAACCGTTGTTTTTGAATACTGTCTGCACATAGTCGGAACATTGTGGCATAAGAAACTCTGCCTCCGTAAGTTCACGACTTCCTACAACCACAAGAGCGATAAAATAGCCTTGCATCGGATAGCGCGTACAAAGAGACTTTCCACCTTTTTATTCTTAATATTCCAGCCTGCCTGCTCCGATAGGTGGACTGGATATGGTTATTAAAATCTGTCCATAACGGATTGTTAATGTATTCCGTGACTTGCTCCAGTGATGGAGGTTGTTCATTTGAATATAGCGCATTCCAATCCATCATAAATTCCTCCTTAGCTTTTATTTTTCAGCGGCAAGGGCTTAACCCAAATTTCCATGTAGGCCATGTCCTCCGCATCTCTGTAATACTTCTCTGCAGAGAAGGGCTCTGTGGTCAGGCTGTGGTGCTGCAACCATGTACCAAAAAGGTACTTGCTGGCCTGATCCAAAGCTACCGTCACCAAATCCTCAAAATTTTCTGCTTCAACTCTGCAAACGATGTATTCTCCTGCCGAGAGTTCTCTCTTAACAAAACCATCTTGCAGCCGGTCCGGAATATTTTGAACAAGGCCGCCTGCAAAATAAGTGAAAAGGTTTTGTGCAGTACCTTCCGCATGGGACATTCCCATTTCAACAGTAGTATTAAGATTGGCTGCGATTGAAGCCTTCTCCATGTGATAACGCTTCCAAAGCTGTCCTGGCACGTCTACACCTGTGCTTTCACCAACCGGCATTTGTTCAGAAATGCAAACCTCTGTTTCCAATCCGAAATAAATTTCCGGTTTTTCCAATGTCTTTCTCTTAATCTCCAAGACGATATTTCCTACCACCAGCGGAACACCTTCGTCTATTAAAACATAATTCATGGAAACTTCCGGCTTATCGAATGTATTGAGCATTGGTAAATCCCTCCTGTAGCTTTCAGGCGTAATCCCATACGTTTCCTTGAAAGCCCGTGTAAAATTCGCATGGCTTGAAAAGCCATATTCCAAGGCAACGTCAAGAATCCTCTGGTCGGTACTTTTCAGATTTTCAATAACCTTTGCCAGACGGCGGAGCTTCACATATTCCTGAACCGGTTTATTTACCAGCCGCTTGAACAAGCGCTGAAAATAAAAGGGGGACAGACCGACAGTATTTGCCAGTTCTTCCGTTGAAATTTCTTTTGTCAAGTGTTCCTCGATAAAAGTCAAGGATTGTTCGATTGCTTCATATGCGTGCATTGCGGCACCTCCTATATTTGATGTTCAAATTATATCATTTTATTTTTTGCCAGGCTTTTCACGCAATGCGCTTTTTGATTAAGAAAATGCACTTTATAAAACAGAGACATAGAATAAGGGCTGCTGAACGACGGCTTTGAAAACAGAGCCGCCGCCAGCAAAATGTAATATGAGTGTAGGAAAGGAGCTGCCCAACAGCGTTTTTCTTTTTTGCCGCTGGACAGATATAATAGTTTATTAGCTATTACAGCAATAGACTTTAATTGCTTCACCAAAAATTCCGCAACATTCCATGTGGCAAATCTATTGATATACTCGACAAATCGTTCATCTGTTTGATAGAGTTCGCCCAGATACATCAGCATAATAATGCCTTGATCTCTTTTAGTGAAAACCCCACTTCACGGTAAAATAGAATTTGTTGTAACTTCTCTAAATCGTTTTCAGAATATAAACGATATTTTGTCTTATCTGCTTTGGCAGGTTCCAGCAGACTGATTTCATCATAGTAATGCAAAGCACGTATCGTAATGCCGGTCAGCTTTGCTACCTCGTGAATCATCATTTTTTTAGGATTCATCCCAAAATCCCTCCACTTCTTTCAGTATTTCATCAGCAGGTGTCATGGTAGCATCAATGATAGATTTTCCTGTTTTTTTCAGATAGTATTTTATCATATGATAGCCACAAGCATATCCGGCACAATAGGGTAAACCAACAGGAAAATAATTTTGCATTTTTGCCATTTCATCACCATATAGATATGCTGTCAGGTTATCTAAGCCCTGTACATCAAGACCTCCCCTAATGATAGGCTTGATATATCCGTTCAAAGTTTCCATATCTGTCTTGCTTACCCACGGCCCTACATTTTCCTCACCATATAGGTAAGTAGCAAAGTTTTCAGCAAGTCCCTCACTTATCATCATTTCAGCAAGAGTAATGTCATTGTGCCATTTAATAAACTGGAAACGGACATTATGATTTGTTTCATGTGCCAAAGCTACGGGAAGTCTGCTCTTAGTGTGTTCAGATGGAACAAGCCATGTAAAAATGTAGCCGGGAATACCTCCATCTCCACAGTAATTATCATTCATTATCATATAAGGGTTCTCTGGATCAGCCAGCAAAACGGTGTAGAAATATTCTTTTATCGGCAACTCAATTTCTGCATCAGTAAAACACTTTAATGACCGCTCGATAGACTTTTGACAGTTATCCCAAAATTGGTTATCGTCTAACAGTGTAATACTTTGAGCCCATGTTTCATCAATTTTTTCTGGCAGAAGAAAGCCTAACATACCACTTGCCATAATAACATCATAGCCATTCGGCTGTGCAGCCTTCATTGGCACATTGTAGCAGGCCCATTTCTTTTCAAAAGGCTTCATCATTTCATAGCGATAAATATCATTCTTTTTAGAAACTGGCGCTTCCATGATTTTTCTGTAGATACCGTCAGAACGAACGGCCTGTACTTTTAGGATACTCATATTTTGTACTTCCTTTCAATATTTTGTAACCTCATTCTACGGTATGACGGAACGTCAAAGTCAATAGTTTTTGAAATATTTGAAAAATTTCTTTTTACATCCGTTTGCCAGTTTATCCGCACCTTTCGGAATCAACCGTACCCGGCTAAGGTGAACCACACCATCGATCCGGTTCTTTACACATAGTTTCTGCACCCGGTGCTTGTATTACTCCCATTTCTTTGCAGTTTCTTACATTGTCATTGCGTTCTTTTACAAACAAAAAGCGCCACTGAAAATATGTGGCGCTTTTTCAAATACATTATCTCTTTTTCTTGTGTAACTTTAAGTCAATATTTTTCGTTGCCGCTGCATCCTGCAGTAATCCAGCAACAAAAGCGCTTTTTTCTTTGAGCGTCAGTGTTTCCATATCAGGTTTACGGTCAATTTCTTTAAGTACCGTTTGCAGTTCTTGCAGTTCCAGCAGGTTGACGGCTACGCAAAAGAGTGTCTTTTTGCGGCCATCATTATAATTCGATAATAAAACCTCCAGAATGTTGGCCTTCTCCGCCTGCTCTGCATTATAAGCGTCTATTCCAAGGCGTTTGGCCTTTTCCATATCGGATTTTCGATTTCGATGTGTTATAAAGGAATCAAAATCGTCAATATGATCATATTTTTCGCAAGGGTATTCACTGCATTGGAAACAGTATTGGGCGCCGTTGTGCTCTATGCTGCACCTTGCAATTTTACACGACTGATTTCCTTCACCGCCGCCACAGCCAGGGCAGTTTTTATTCAAAAACATGGGGCAAAGCCCGCAATTCAAACCGCAGAGGGAAAATAATTGATTTTGCCGGTTAAATCCTTTCATAGAACCTCCTTAAGCAGCCTACCTGCAAACGGTTAGGATAAGCTTTAATAATGCTTGACCTAACACAGTAGGAAATTAGAGAATTTTAAAACTCATATCTTGTACCATGCGAGAGCAACAGGCCATCTGTTAATTCCACACGCAGAATGATGGTGTTTTCATCGTTAAAATCAGTATGGCCGTTATCAATCCATTCAGCAAAGACTTTTTTCAGCTTATCAGCAATCTCACAATTCTCTTTTTTTCCGAAATAACCCAGACTGATGCCGTTCCCATGCGCTGTAAACCACTCACCTGCGACTGCAACAACAGGATTATCTTTTATATGCTTCATTTTATTTGAGAGTGCATGGGTAATGATATAAAATGCACCATTTTCGTAATAGGCATTGACGTATCGCACATAAGGCGTTGCATTTTCCGTTGTTGCTAATGATATAATTGTATCTTTCCCGAAACGCTCAATCATGACCTGTTCTGCTTCTTGACTAAATTCTTTCATTGAATTATTCTCCTCTTAAAATACACTTTTTAACTCTGATCAAATTCCAGATAAACCGGAAGCTATATTGTTATCGAAAATGTTTCAGTACCATTGCTGAGTAATTATCATATTGCTGAAACCCATATCGTTCATAAAACGCAATCATCTTAGGATCGGACGGCATAATTTTGACATAAAGGAGGTTTTCAAAGCAACTCATAATCATCTTCATCAATTCATCGCCAATATGATGCCCCTGATATGCAGGGTCTACCAGAAGATAATGTAGAAATGCAACTGTTTCGCCATCATCAAGTGCCCGTACCAGTCCAATCAGTTTGTTATCATCCCATGCTGAAATTACATGCGAAGAATTTTGCATCGCCCGAACGAGTTTATCGGGGTAATTTCCGGACTCCCATCCCACGGACAAAAACAGTCTTTGCAGTTCTTTCTCTGTAAAAATATGGGTGTCTTTATACTCAATTTTCATACCACAATCTCTCAATATTTCTTATTTATTTTTCTGCTACTCCTTGACCAAGTTTGACTTAATGAAAGACTTTACTTGATCAAATACATTATCAGTATCTTTGATGCCTAACATAGGAATATTCAAGTTTTCCGCCTTTATTCGATTGCTAAGTTCGCTCATAAATATACCTTTACCGCTTATCTCTTTGTTAAAATCTGATGTGGTTTCCACACCGCAGTTCGGCGAACGATTTGCACCAATAATACCAATTATCTCGAAACCGTAGGCATTGTATTCTATTATTTGTTTCATCACATAATCAACTTGAACCATTAGCATTTTGTAAGATTCCGCTTTTTGCATTTCTTTACGAATACGGGTATTTTCAATAACGACAGGAACATCTGCCCCATCGTTGTTTCCTCTATTAAGCCCTAAACAGCAAAGTTCAGGACATGGCATTTGGACAATACCAATATCAGCATCAAGAAGAATTTTTATTACATCCTTAAAAGCTGCTGGAAAAACGGCTGTTCCATCAGATATTGAATTTTGATTTAATATACAATGCGCTATAAAAATAACTTTTTTGCTTCGACCGTCCTCAAACATAAATTTTCCTCTTTTTAAGCCCGAATTTGTTTTTTTGTGGTGCTACTCTCTGATAAAGCAAAAATTGTCTTTACAATTTCAGAATAGCAATCAGCTCTTCTTCGTACATTTCTCCAGTTTCAACAAATCCAAACGAACGGTATAATTGACTGGCAATTTCGTTCTCAGGTTCATATGACAACCAGCAGTATTCCGCTTTACCACACGGAAATGTTTTTATGAATTCCAATGCAAGCCTGACTGCTTCCTTCCCATACCCCTTATTCTGATAAATTTTATCTATCATCAATCGCCAGAGATTATAATTGCCTTTTGCTATTATCGGTGCATCATCCCAGTAATCGTCTGTATCAAAACCAATCATCAAAAAACCAATCGGCGTATCATCCTCATATATTCCAAAAGGGAAAACATATCCATTTCCAGTTATGGCGGTATAGGCTTCGATAATACTGATGTCATTGCTTGCCACAAAATTTTTCTGCTTTTCAGATACACAAAGTTTCAAAATATCCCATACATTTTTCCCATTTATCTTCTCCAGTTTAAGCATATTCACATCCTCACAAATTCTAATTAACCACTCATTCAAGAACCTTTGCAATTGTTCCACAAACTGCCCAATATGCAGACCATCTACAAAAGAATGATGTGCCTGTACTCCTCTAGGTCTACTTTTTCATTATCGTCTCTGCGTAAAATCTTCTGGCAAAAAATCTAACTGTTCGTCTGGAACACCAAGTGATTTTGCATATTGTATCATTTCATCCCACCCGTCTTTATCTTCAGCAAATCCATGTTTCAAGTGTGGCCTCGACAGCCACAACTTCGTTCAGCATTTTTTCGTAATCTGCAAGTTCTTTGATAAACTGCAGGATCAACAAAGTATCTTTCCGTTCTGCATTTCTAAAAGTTAAATTCATTTGTGATATCCTCAATAAAACGAAAGTTGTCAGATTGTCCTGTTTATCCTTTCAGGTTTTCCAAAGCTTCGGGAGAATGTGAGATAATCTCTCCAACAGTCTGACATTTTTCCATATCCGGACAGTCACCGCATGTCGTCACATCTTTTTTCAATGCACACTGACGAATTCCGCAAAGACTATCGCAGAATACAGTTTTAATTCCATCAACACGACATCCTTCACAATTGATATGTTCAGGCAAAATGGGAGCATGATTTAACTCTGCCCACCGTTTTGCAGTTTTCTCACGCAACGCCTGATCGTCATTGATTGTTGCAAGATATGCGTCGCATTTTCCACAATCCAGCCCACAGTATGCAATCATATTTCTCATGCTTATGTACCTCCTAAAGCCTTATACCCTATAAATGTTTTCATATACTTTTCTCCGAATACTGATTTCTTACCCTTTATATTAACTTTAGCAGTTCTGTATGGATATATCCGTTTGTTCCCACAACGCTGCTGCCTTTCCTCGGATCAAGCGGTTTCCCCGTAAAATCAGTTACCCGGCCTCCAGCCTCCTGAATCAACAGCATACCGGCAGCATAATCCCAGGGATTCAGATATATCTCGAAATAGCCTCCCTGTCTGCCGCAGGCGGTATAGGCCAGTTCCAAGGCAGCAGAGCCAATCCTGCGGACATCCTGGCACTGGCCGAACACTCTGCGAAACCGGGCAAAGTTTTCATCGGCCAGCTCTCTTTTTGCTGTTCCAAGTCCAATCATCGTGTCGGATAGTTTTTCTGCGTTTGATACATGTATGGGCTGTCCATTTAGGAAGCTGCCTTTTCCTTTAACCGCTGAAAACACTTCTTCATGGAAGGGATCATACACGATCCCCATAACAATTTCCCCCTGGCGGCAAAGGGCTAAAGATACAACGCTATGCTGATAATCGTGCATAAGGTTGGTAGTCCCGTCAACCGGGTCTAAAATCCAAAAGCTATCCGCTTTTATTTCCTGCAATCCAGTTTCTTCTCCGAGAAATTGAATATCCGGCGCAAGGGCAAACAGCTCCTTCTTTAAGAAATTTTGCACTGCAATATCTACCTGCGTTACGTAGTCTGCAAGACCTTTCTCTTTTACATGAGCGGCCATTTCACGGTTCTTTATGAACTCCTGCGTCTTTGTTACTAAACTGATAATTTTCTGAATATCCATATACATTTCCTCCATTGGCTTCAACTACTTGGTTACAAAACATCGTTAGAAAAAAGGGTTGAAAGAACTCAGCAAACTGGAATTTCTCTGTGTCAATTTACAATTCTTTTCCCATACAAAGAGATTCCGGCATATCTACATACGCACCATAATTAGGAATTTGCTTAAATCCTAACTTTGAATATACATGACAGGATTCCGCTAAAAGTTCTCCTGTTTCCAAAATCATTTTCCTATATCCCAGTTCTTTCGCCCACTCTATTAGTTTAGAAACCAGCTCTGTTCCTATGCCCTTTCCTTGTTCATCTGGTATGACAAACACTCTTTTTAGCTCTACTGTATTTTCATCATAAGAACGTATCGAACCACCACCAATCGGATTATTGCCTCGATAAACAACTATCGCTTCGTTTATTTTATCAATTAAGTTATATTGAGCGTACTTATCTCGTTTAATTATTTTTCCAACTCGCAAATCTAAGTCCTCATCAAGCAACCTGCAATTTTCTATAAAATCTTTGTTATTTCCATCGCATCTTAAAAATATAATTTCGCTCATCTTTATTTTACCTCCAAAAAATCCCGATTTTTCACTCTCTGTACCTTCCCGAAAAACGGGAAGGTATTTATTTGGCAGATTCGTTTATCCACTCATCAAGAAATTTCATTTGTTCTTCAGTATGAAACCAATGCTCTCCATTTTTCATGATAGAAAGTGTTGAATTAGTTCTCTGTGCAAATTCAAATATCGTTCCATAAGCGGTAAGATTATCTTTTTCACCATACAAAATATGCGTTGGGATTTCCCATGTAACAGGATTTTCTCTTACATAGCAAAGATAATCCCATGAAAGGGTCTCTCCAAAGGTTGTCTGAATTTCTTTTTTCTCTTTGAGTTCATCTTCTGTAACATTTGCCCAAATCATCATATCAGCAATGAGCCTTTCCATATCTACAACGGGCGAAATAAAATATGCTTTTTCAATCTGCTGATTTGATAAGGCATTGATAGCAAAATATGCTCCAATGCTATTGGCGATTATTTCAACTGACCTGTAGTTTTTACAAATCGAACTAAAAAGTAATGGAAATTCTTCTTTTGCTTCCCATGGAAACTGTGCACTATAGTCAAGACCAATCACATCACAATCACTAAAGAGCGGTTTGTAATGAATAGCTTCTTCAGCATTTCCACCTTTTCCATGTATATAAATAACTGCTTTATCCACAATAGTTGTCCTCCACAAATTTTAATTGAATAAAATCTCTGCGCGATGGTCTGCCAGGGCTGTGGCGCAAATTGGAAGTTATAGCCATATCCCCCAATCACCATAGTCAAACTTGCCGCTTCCATGGTGCAGTTTCCCGGCAGTCTTTAGCTGCTCTAGTGTGTCCCGCATACGACATAAGATTTCCGACTGGACATCCAAGGAATGATGAGCGGGGAACACTCTTTTAACAGGCAAAGACGCAACCTTTTTCAACGAGGTGAGATATGCCTCCGGATCAGTGGATGGATAGTAGGCAAATAATACATCTTTATATACCAAATCGCCAGTAAAAAGATATCCTGTATCTTTTTCCCAGAAACACAGGTGTCCTGGCGAGTGTCCAGGGGTGTGCAGTACCTCAATCTGCCGTCCACCAAGATCAATCATATCATGGTCGGCTACAATCCTTGTCGGCGTTCCCTGGAAGAACTCATAAGAACCGACATCAAATCCGTCTGGTAAATCACAGCGATCAACTACCATCTCCCGAATTGTTTCCATCGACAGGGGAAATTTACCGTTTAGCCAATCTAATTCAGCAGCGTGAGCGTAGAAATTAGGAAAATATTTGTGACCTCCAATGTGGTCCCAATGAATGTGTGTTGCAACTGCCGTAATAGGCTTATTTGTGAATTTTATAACTTCATCGTATATGTTTGAAATGCCGAGTCCTGTGTCAATAAGTAGGCTTCGCTCGCTTCCATTTAATAAATAGCAATGCGTTTCTTCCCAATGTCGATATTCACTGATAATATAAGTATTATCATCTACTCTATCTAATGTAAACCAGTTATCCATAGCCTGCATACTCCCTTCAAATTCCGATTTTTTGTTCTCTGTAACTTCCCGATAAACGGAAATTTGTCATTTTCGGTTCGGTTTTCTTTTGATTCCGATTTATTTATTCACCTACCGTGATTTTTACACTCCCTTTTGCCTTTTCTCCTGTTACAGTTACTGTATATGTTCCACTTTCTTTTACTTCAACATCAAATTCTTCCGAAAAGAAGATGCTTTCACTTTCAGCGATAGGTTCATCATCATTTTTCTGAATTTTATATGATAAATGACCGTCCTCAATTACAATTCCCACATGAATGGTGTCTCCAGCTTCAACAACTAAATCTTGAGAATCAGTAGTATTAAACGCTGTATATTCCATAATTAGTTGATTGTCATTCCCTGTTCTGCTTCCATTGAAATCTGGTGAACAAGCAGACAGTGATATGATAAGTAACATGACACTAAAAATAGTCATGATCTTTTTCATTATTCTTCATCTCCACTTCTGATTTGTTTATTCGTCCATCATATATTAGCTATTTAGAAGTTTTGTCAAATCCTCCACGGAAGCATCCATTTTCACAGAAACTTCTTCCATGGTCATGCCGGAAGCAAGAAAACGCTTTATCACCATTTTCATATCCTCGCCGACCTCAATGATATGGCCACCCAAATCGTAAAACCGGATCACCCGCTGGCCCCAGCTATGTTCGATCACTTCTCCCAGATATTCGATGTCCGGGTATTCTTTCAGCTTGTTTAGAAAACCGTCAAAGTCCTGTTCCTCAAAGACGATTTCCGCATTGTTAGATTTCTTTAATATCTTTTCTTTCGGCAGATTCACAAGCCAGTCAAAATCCTGCTGCAGTGCCAGGCCGCAGGTAAAAGCAATGTTTCTGCCATAATCCTGGAACACCTCTAATCCAAACAGATCCTCATAAAATTTTCTTGCGGCGTTAATATCAGCCACAGATATAAGCATACATACGTGTTTCATGCAAATACTCCTTTCAAACTGTGGTTTCCCATTTTCATATAAGTTGATTGATTATTTATTCAAATCCAACCGAATTGACACTGGTCTTCACGGTTGAATATTTATTATACCATAGAGCAGCCTGTACCTCCACTTTTTCATTTCCGGTTTTGTCCAAGATTTATCCTGCTTTTGTCCAAGTTTAACCCTACGGGTATTTCCCGCAGTTCTTTCCGAAATTGGTGCGCAAAACGAATCGTCTTAACTGTACCGCCTTTTTCCCGACCGTCATACACTGCAATTACACGGTCTGAATGTTCCACCATGTAACGGTTGCGTTTGGCATAGACATTGGGCCTGTATTCATCCTGAATTACGATAACCTCTGCACAGGCATCCAGAAGGGCGTTTGTATGTTCCTTCTGGCACAGACTGTCCATCCGTTTCCAGTATGGAAGCACCGCAATCAACCGTAGCTCAGGGAAATCCTTTTGCAGAATCACTACAATTTCCGCAAAGTATTGATCCGCACCATTGGCAAATCCGGTCATAAATCCGGTATAACCATCCGAAACCGCCTTTACAATTTCACGCCGCAAAGCATATTTTACCGCGTCTATCTGTTCATCCGGTATATCTCTGTGTCCTGTGACACAACAGGTCTTTTCTTCCATTAGGTTCCTCCGTTTAATAGATTTAATTTTGTATCTATTATCATTATAATAGGTTTATTTTTTCAAGTCAATGCAAATACCCTTTTCCTATTTGCGAATAGAAGCAATGTATGAGGTACAATCTATTACAGAATAGGAGGTGGGTCTGATGTACGAAGAATTCGTTCCGGAACGGCTGGCAAAACTGAGATTACAAAAGGGTGTATCTGCACGCGACATGTCATTATCGTTGGGGCAGGCAAACAACTACATCAATAACATTGAAAACAAAAAATCACTTCCTGCCATGCAGTCCTTCTTCTATATCTGTGAATATCTTGGCGTAACACCAAAGGAATTCTTTGATGAAGAAAATCTTTATCCAGAGACCCTGCAGGAATTTATTGCAGAAGCAAAGAAACTGGATCCCAAATTAATGGCATATATCCTCGGCATTATGAAAGAACTGAACAGCAAGAAGTAAAGTGGTCACACGGATTGGCTGCTTTTTTCTTATTATCTCCTCTGTGTTCCTAAATCCATCCTCAGAACATTCTATATTCATACTTTTTTACCCTGTCAGAGCCACTCCCTCCCTAATTCAAATACATTCTTTTCCATAATGTCTGTTACAGCCTGAAATATGATAAAAAATTTATGGCCAAATCAGTTTCGCCACAATATCCTCTTCCCTCACAAAAGGTTCTTCCCAGTATCTGGAGTCCAGTGAATGCCCTGCATTGTCTCCAAGAACATAATAACAGTTCTCCGGTACTGCCACACTGATTCCATTGTGCTCTATTTGTTCATTTTTTACCGCTGCAATCCGCTTGATCAGCAGCTTCCCGTCATGATGAAAAATAATAATATCACCTGTTTCAAGTTTGGAATAAATCCGGACTCCAACAATATAACTGTCTTTTTTCAATGTCGGTTCCATAGACTCCGTAGGTACATAACCCAACAAAAATATCATCCTAAATAAAATCAATGTAATGATCATAATGAGAAACGGAATTATCCATTTCCATGTGCTCTTCTTCAGTCTACTCATAATTTGCCTCCAAAATAAAAAAAGCGGGATGCTGAAAACCAATCAAGGCTATCCGCATCCCATATGATCTGCCCGTCACCCTTCCAGATGATAGGCATCTGCAAGCTGTACAAACTCCGGCCGGCTCTTCAGGAACTTCCGTGCTTTGGATACCCAAGCACAAACCAATTTTGCTGAAGCATTCATTTTTACTCCAATTTCACTGCTTGTATAACCTTTTGACATCATGCAGATGGCGTCTATGCCTTTACTGGTGGAAGGCGGCGCCTCGGCCTTTGCCTGTTCGAGTATACAATTGATGTCCATACGAAAATCCGATAGTTCCTCCGGAGTTTCCTGTTCTGCTGCAATATATGGGGTCACATCGGAGAGAATCTCCTTCGCCTGTCTTCGGGTAGCATAAACCATGGCATCACAGATCTCATGCCAGATCAGCCGATAGGCATAGGTGGAAAACGTGCCGCCCTTGTCAGTTGCAGCAGCTTTGCATAGGCCAATGCTTCCAATCTGAAAAAGATCTTCGTAGGAATACATACCCACCTGATAAGGGGGCTGTAGCTTATCCTGAATCACTTTATGTATCAGACCGATATTCTTTGCAACCTTTTCCTGTTCTTTTCCTGTCAATATCATGAGGCTGCCACGCCCCCTTCTAATGCTCGAAATCGGTATCTGTTCTTTCCGGATTTACGGCGCTCCATGAGCCTGCGGCTCTCTTCAATAACCTGTTTGCAGTAATATTCCCCCAGATGGCCAATATGTGCTTCCGATAAAGGAGCACAAATTAAGTCTGCCAGCCACTGATAAGCATCCTGTTTGCTCATCATCCCAGACTGGTGCAGCTGGTCAAAATAATGATGTGCTGTCCGCCTGAGGGTGCGAAGTTCATGATTGGCCAGGCTTCCCACTGGGATATTGGTTCCAGCATGGACTCGTACATAAGCGTCACATTCCGGATAACGGCTGCATACATAGAGCATTGTTTTTTTACTGTTATCATGATAAATCCCATCCGCACTCCGATAAATAACCGGACTGCCACAATAAGGGCAACGCATCGAACCTGCCTGAAATCCCTTTCTTTTCTTTTTTTGTTTTTTCATCGTCTTAACCTCCGTTTGGATAAAAGAAAAAGCCGGAAGGTCTGCAAAAAAGCATACAGAGCCAAAGCACTGGAATTTCAATGTCTCATCCAGCAAATTGACTCTGTAAGTATTTAAGCAGCCTTCCGGCTTTAATATTCAAATGACTTGCGTTGTTGTGGATCCGCTCAATGCGCAGAATCCGTAACGGTTCCCTGATTCCCCTGAATCAGGTCTGACGCTATACCACAAACGTACCGAGAGCCTGAACGCAAGTCCCTGCCACGGTTATAGTATAGCAAATTAAAATCCGCATGTCAAGCCTTATAGGAATATTTATTTTAAGTTTTTATATAAATTATTCCTATAAGGGTTTCTCGTGTGTTCCGAAATCAGTCTGAGACTAATCCTCTTCATATTCATCCTCGTACTCAACATCGCTTTCTCTGCGTTTTTTCATCACCTGCATGACGACTAAACTGCCGACAGCCAAAACCATGCCGCCTGCAAATAGTACAAGATGAAGTACCGGGATGCCTGCAACTGTGCCCTTTGAATCTTGCCCGCTATTTGAACCATTGCTTTTCTGGTTCTCACTGCTCTCATTTTGCATCTCCTCTGTTGTGGCAGGGACTTGCGTTGCTTGTGGAGCAGATACAGAGGAATTCATACAGGTCAGCACATAGGCATTGCTGCCACCCAGTTCCATTCTCAGGACACCGTCTTCGCCAACTGCTATGGTTCCAGGGTACATCCCGGAATCCGTTTTCAGCTGAAATTCTACTCCAGCCCAGTCTGCACCGAGCTGAATTTCCAGTTTCTCAGGTTCTATGACCTGCATTTCCGTTCCATCCGTTCCCTGCGGCTCCGCATAGATCGGTGTGGCCGGAATGCAGAGGATACAGATGAGAGAAAGGACTGTCAGAATTCCTTTTAACAAATTTACTTTCATGGTCATTTCCTCCTAAAAAAGGCTGCCCCTTTAAGGACAGCCCATAATAATCATATGAATTTTTAAGTGTCTTTTCGTAAAATATCCAGATATTCCTGATAAGCAAATACCCTGTTTCTGCTTGCGTTGTTGGTCTGCATTAAGATTCCCTCTTTCACAAACCTGCCCACTGCTGCGGATACTGTGCTAAAAGAGAGTCCTAATTCATCCGCTGTCTTCCTAATATCAATAATCGGGTTTTGCTCCAGATAGGAAAACAGTTTTTCTGCTGTCTGCGCTGCACGCCCCATCTGCTTAACAACCGCCTCGTTACGGTCATGCAGAGCGGAGAGCTTATGGATTGCCTCCGTTGCATCCTCAGCAGATTCTTTCACTGCCTGCAGGAAAAACCTGACCCACTGCTCATAATTATCCTTGTTTCTGACTTCACTCATACGGTCATAATATTCGATACGGTTTTTCTTCAGAAAATAGGAAATATACAGAGCTGGTGTTTTCAGGGCTTTTTTCTCAATTAAAAACAAAGTAATTAGAAGTCTCCCTACACGGCCGTTTCCATCTAAAAACGGATGGATCGTTTCAAACTGATAATGAAGAAGAGCCGCTTGGATTAGGATATCCAGCGTATCATCCGAATGGATGTACTTTTCCAAATCCGACATTGCTTTTTGCATGTCTTCTGGGCGCGGCGGAATATATCTCGCATTTTTCAGCGTGCTTCCTGCAGCTCCGATCCAGTTCTGAGAGATCCGGAATTCGCCCGGACTCTTTTCCTGGCCTCTGACTCCCTCCATCAAAACAGCATGGGTCTCTTTAATCAGCCGATTACAAAGCGGCAGAGTTTCTAACCGATTCAGTGCAAATTCAGTAGCCTTGATATAATTGATGACATCCGACACATTCTGGTTTGCATTCTGTTCAACGAGTGGATCCAGCACATCCTCCAGTGTAGCCTGTGTGCCCTCGATCTGGGAGGACAATAACGCTTCCTTACGCACATACATGGAGATAAAAAGGCTCATATTGGGAATGTTAGCAGAAAGAGTGTCCAGTGTAGCCAGTGCTTTTGTCGCCCCAATTAAAGCAGTAATCATATCCGCATCCATCTCCAATAACGGCGGAAGTGGTGCTGGACAAAAAGATTTGTATTCTGCCTCTCCGCTTAAATTCTTGACATATTCTCCCGCTCTTCCCATAAAAGACACCTCCAAGTCAAAATAACACTCTTATTATACCTCTGTTATTTTGATTTGTCAACTTAACTCAAAATAGAGTTTTCATTTATTATTATTTACGTTTTTAAGTCATAATATTCGTCCTCCAAAACTTTTTTTATTTTGATTTCATATCAACATAAAGGTCTAAATTGAGAACCGGGCAGAGAATCTCTGCCCAGTTCCTTTCTGATTTACAGATTCTTACTTCGTATCTTTCTTCTTGCGTTTTTTGGCCCAGAAGATGCTTGTGCCAAGTCCAGCGGCGCTGGCAGCAATTAAGCCAACCCACATCCACGGATTGAAGTCATCGCCTGTCTTTGGTACATCCACCGTAACTTTATCGTTATGAACATTGACCGTCAAGGTTTCATCCTTCACCAACTCTACTGTTACCGGATCCGGACGCTTGTAGCCTGCGCTAACACTGTCTTCCACCTCGGTCACGGTATACTTGCCCACATGCAGGTTCTCAATGAAGATCTCACCGTTTGCATCAGTCTGGAATGTCTTGTCATAATTATCACCGACGATGCGGAAACTGAAGCCTTCCACTTTTCTATCAGAAGAAGTCTTGACAATCTTTAAGTTACCTCTGAACGCCTGATTATAGAAGCCCTTACCGGCCTCATTCTCAACCTCATAGGTCTTCCCGTCGGTATCAATCATGATATAATAGGTATTTTCGTCCAAATAGAAACCATCCGGAGCTGTCTTCTCTTTGATGAGCACCCCGCCGTACAAGAGATCTTTCATCTCATACTGGCCGGGTTCTGTCTCTTCCATTACGCCAAGCAGCTCATCCTCTTTATCAAACTCTTTGTTGCCGTTGGTATCACGATATACTTCAAATACTGCACCACTGAGCTTGTTTTCCGGATAATCCTTGTCAAACTTAGTCAGGTGCAGGTTGCCGCGGATAAATTCATTGGTGATTTCCACTTCAATTACCTGCGCATCTTCGTTGACTACGACCGGGAACTGCTCTGTGCAAAGCACGAAACCTTCCGGTTGCTCAATCTCCCTGATGATCCATTTTCCGAATGGGATATCGTTGAAGGAGAAGGTTCCATCCTCCGCAGAAGTTGTTGCAACGATTGCATTTTCTTCCGTAAACTCTGTAACAGAAGGTGCAAACAGACCAATCTTGGCACCGCCCAGTGTGTCTCCGTTTTCATCGACTTTCTTGCCAGATACCGAACCATAGATCAGCTCATTGACAATGGCTTCACCATCGTTGGCTTTCACCGTAACAAAAGCCTCCTCCTGACTGCCGTAGGAGAATGTGACCGGATACTTCTCATCACTCAAAATGTAATGGGCATCGGTGCTATGTTCTTTCAGGTAATAGCTTCCAAAGGGAAGGTCTGTTTTGACCACGCCGACTCCGTCTGCATCAATGCTTACAACCTCTATGAGACCGTCTGCCGGTATGACAGCGCCATCTGCTGCAGTAATGTCCTCTGCTGCATATAGGCCAAATGTGATATTGGCAAGTTCATTGTTATTGCCGATGCCAAAGACTTCGTTCACCTCAAGCATTTTCTCCAGACTCATCTGGACTTTCTGGCGTTCATTGTAGAATCCCGAAGAAACTTCTGTCACAACAATCTCTTGTCCGGCATATACAAGCTCTACCTGCTTGCTTTCCTGATTGAGTACCATTCCGAAAGGCGCCTGGATCTCACGAATCTCATATTTCCCCAGATAAAGCTCCTTGCTGGATGCAATTCCGTTTGCGGCGGTCGTAATGGTATCGACCACATCGCCTTTTGCTGCTCTGAGCGTTCCGTCTGGAGTATAGATATCCTCTGCAGCACGGATTTCATAGGTTGCGCCCTCAAGCCCGCGGATTTCATAGACTGGCTGGTACATGACCTCTGCACCGTCTTTGTCCACGCCGTCCATTTCCGTAACGGTGGCAAAGACCTCGCCGGTCTTCGTGATATGGATGATGCCCTTCTGAGGCATATTATGCTTTTCTACCACGACCACATCCTGTGTGCCGTCTACCGTGAAAGGCACCGGCTCACTGTCCAGCACATAACCAAAACAGGTTTCTTTTTCAATCAGCTCATACTGGCCGTAGGAAAGCTCGCAAGGAAGCATCAGCCAGCCTTCGTCATTGGTGAAAAATGTGTCGATGGTAACAGGTGTCGGATAATACACTGTCTGAGAGATGATTTCTCCTGTTGACAGATCGCGTACCTGGAAACCGACTCCCGCTGCTGGAATAATCTTTCCAGTTTCTGCATCATGCTTCTCCACGCGGATAAAGCTGGACTGAGTCAGGTTGTTCAGGATATAGGAATACGTCTGCTCATTGGAACGGATAAAGACAGTGAAATCTGGTATGAATGCCTGTCCCTCCATGCCTTCGGTCTGATGAACAATATATCGACCATACGGCAGATCTTTAGAAATGGCAAATCCATCCGCATCGGTAATCAACTCATCTCGTTCCGCTTCGCGGGCATTTTCAAAACTGCCTGCGCTGGCAAGGTAAATCTGGAACTTGGCGTCTTTCTCCGGCTGTTCGATTATACCTTCATGCCCGGAAGCTTCGATTTCGTCCATGGGTATCGGATCCGGCTCATAAGGATTCGTTTCCGCTTCCGTCTCCGGGGCAGCATTTTCTTCTGTACCAGATTCTTCTGTTTCCAGGACCTCTTCATCGCTAACTTCAGGTTCTGCGTTTTCTGTATCAGTCTGGACATTGTCGCCGTTTACAGCTTCCTCAGTCTGGACATCATTGCTGTCTACGGTTTCTTCAGGCTGGTCGTTCCCGCTTACAGCCGCAAGCATTACCATATCCGCTTCCTGTTCTCTCGCTGCAGGTGTACTTTCCGAATCATCCAGTTCCGCATCAATGTGCTTAATCAAACGAATACGTCCCATGATAACCTGTTCGGTAACATCCATCGGAATCTGGTTCAGTTCAACTGTAAAATTGCCAGGCTCTGCCGGAATCGGATAAATGGTTTCATCCAAAAGGTATCCCGGGGAAGGACTGATTTCACGAAGCGTCCAGTTGGAATTACAGATGAAATAATCACTGATAAAAGATCCATCGGCATCCGTTGTGTAAGAAGCGATTAACTCATCACCCTGATACAGACCGTACACTGCCCCTGCCAGACTGGCATCGCCCTGAGCATAGCCGGTTACGCGGTCCGTTTTAACCACTTCAACACGGAATTTCTTCAGGATATTCTCGAAGTTTCTCTTTGTTACCTGTTTCCACTGTATCGGCGCTGTCTGATCGTCCGGTATGACGTAACGGATTGCCGTATCGACCTCTTCGACAGTATAAGGCTCATTTCCGCTAATCAAGACATTCTCAAACTTCGCTACGCCGGAAGCATCTGTAATGGCATACTCATCAACAGGTAACCCCGCAAGGGAAGTACCATACAAATGGAATGTAACGCCTTCCACATAATTGTCTTCTGAAGATTTAATAACCTCCAAAGAGCCACGTTTAAGCTTATTGTTGAATGTTACAGTTGATGTCTGGCCGCTGGCAATGGTAACTTTCTGGGTATCCTGCGGCAGATAGCGGTCTATCGACTGTTCCGTTACCGTATAAGTTCCAGGCATCAGCTGAATATCCACTGTGCCGTCTTTCTTTGTGGTTACAGTCTTATCTACGCCATTACCAGAAATATGGAAACTGATTCCGGATACCACACCGTCTTCTGATGTTTTGCGAATGCGTCCGGTACCATACGTCTCCGTATCAATCTTGAGATAGAACACCACCGGATCCTCAGCTCCACACATCATCGTCTGAAAACCGACACGCCCCCAGATCAACATATCGTTTTTCACACCAGGAACACTCTTCTGCACACTGATAGATACCGGGCTGGTAATCATTTTACTGCTGGTAAAAGTATATTTGTTTCCAGAGCGGCTTACCGTAATCCCATTACTGCTGCTGAATTTCAGATCTGCCATCGTATTGTTGGTATCTGTGAGAGTAAGGGAGTATTTCTTGGTTGCCGGGTCATACTTTAACGTATGTACCTGCGCTGAACTGCTTTTGTTAGAAGCAAAGCTCGGAATGGTCGTATGCTGCGACATCTGACCTAAAATCCAGTTATAACACTGCTCCGCCGGACGGCCCTGGATGGTACGCAGGTAGTTATCCGCACGAATACCTGCCGGGTTTGTATGCAGATCCTGCGGACTGGTTCTGAGTTGCTGCTGATACTCCCACAGAAGAATCTGTGTAGCCACCGCATAGTCATCCTCATTAGCGCCTGATACAGGGGAGCTTTTTCCCGGCTGCCAGCCATACACACTGGTCAGCATAATGCCATACTGGGCACTGTAGGGGAGATTCTGAAAATAAGCGCTGTTCTTTCCGCTCTGGGATCTATATCCGTTATCGGATGTACCGTAACTGATGCCAGACTCAATACAATACACAAAACGGCTCTCCGAACCATTGGAAATCATGTATTTCTTTCTGGCATTTCCGGCAGAGATTGTTTGCACGGAAGTATTACCGTCACTGTCATACACCAAAAAGCTGTATGAGCTTGCGGAATAGTAGTAGTTTCCGTCTGCACTGACATAATAATCGCCATAAAAGGATGACACCGTCTGTCCTTCTGATGGTGTAAAAGCAAAAACCGTCGTCGGTATTAAACCGATGACGGTCAGGAGACTTAATAATGCGGCAAGCAGGCGCCTGCCGCTTTCTTTGATTATCTTCTTCATTAAGGTTTACCTTCCTTTCGATTTTGGGCATAAAAAAAGATCCCCGTATCATACAGGGAGCCAGGCTTATGTTTAGTATAGAAAATAAAATGTATAGCTTCCTCCTCCGTTATCCCGTACATAAATGGTAAAACAGGTAATCTGCGTACTTCCATAGGAAGCAATTGTAGACGGCATAGAGGTTACATAATTTTGAAGCGCCCGTTTCAGGTTATTTCCTTGAAAGGATTCGGACGCTGTTACCGGAGAGGCCCAAGAACAGGTATCCGGCGTACAGGGAGTCCCGTCATCATCCGTAATGTGTGTCAGACCCATGGACTGCCCAAGTGCAATGAGCTCTGAGCGTATGGCTTCCACATCAAACGCATAATCATAGATGGTTTTCGGAGACTCCGGTTCGGCGGCAGGTGCAGAAGTCTCTTCTTGCTTCGGCTCTGCCGGAGGTTCTGTGGGTTTGGTCTGTTCCGGTTGATTTGGTTCCGGCTCTGGCTGCGCATTGTCTGCAGCAGTTTGCCTTGCCTCAGGAACATTTTCCTCTGCCCGATTCTGTGACTCTTTCCCAGACTCAGATTTTTTATCTGTTTCATGAACCGGATCCGGAAGCGATGTCTCCTCTTTCGGCTCACTCTGAGAGACTGGCTTTGATTCTTCTTTTGAAGCAGCTTTCTTCAGATTCTCATCTTCAGGTTCTTTTTCTGTATGAGACTGAGCGGTATGTTTGTTTTCCTGCCCATGGTCAACCACAGTGCTCACATCCTTAGAACAGGCTGTAAATGACAGAAGCATTGCCAGTATCACGAATAAAGCGTATTTTTTCATGATGCATTCCTCCTTTGATCGCTTTCATTTACATTACACGACTGAGTATGGAGAAATACAACACATCTTAACCTGCAAGCTTATAGAACC
The DNA here is from genome assembly GCF_900086725.1 of Bariatricus massiliensis. Taxonomy (GTDB): domain Bacteria; phylum Bacillota; class Clostridia; order Lachnospirales; family Lachnospiraceae; genus Allocoprococcus; species Allocoprococcus massiliensis. Next base: position 320,074 of record NZ_LT574837.1, read on the forward strand.
CACGGTCCGCCTCATCAACGCACCGGTCAAGTATCTCAAAAAAACGCGGCGCATCCAGTTCTGCATCAAGCCACTGAGTTGCACGGTAAGAATAGCAGCCGACCTCATCATTGATGGCATGGCTGCCGAGAATACTGTGCAGATTCAGTTCGTTTGTCATCTGTCTCTGTCTGGCGGTGCTCGGCTTTTCAAGTGCCTTGGCCAGGCAGAATACCAAAAGTGGATGAAGCTCGGAAAACGAAATCTGCAGATAATAATCCCGGTATCCTGCCATCAGGGATATTTCGTCCTGACTTTCGATTTCCAGTTCAGACAGGATCATCTTTCGGGTATGCTCGGCAATCTTTTTGCGCTTCTTCTGCTCAGCCTGGCTGAGATCACAATGGTTCATGGATTTCCTCCTTTCTCTCAGATTGAGTTTCATATATTATCTGGGGGCAGCGATATGTGTGATGGCGCCCCAAATCCTGTTGGAGTCATGGTTGATTCCCAGAATTCTGACGGTCACTCTCGAACCTCTGGGCGGACGGCCGCGCTTGGGATAACTGCACAAACAGTCGATACCGCCATCCAATGCCACAAACACGCCGTTGGTATCCACCATACTGACTGTACCCACATAGCGGTTGCCGACGGAATATCTGCGCAGTGCTTTCTCATATGGGTTTTCCCCAGACTGCTTGACCGAGGCTGTTGCCTTGACATGGTTCCGATCACTGCGGTCCACCTCAAGCACTTTTACCAGGATACGTTGCCCGGGCTGGAAATGCGCTGCTGCGTCCATCCATCTCTGGTAACTGAGTTCCCTGAGTGGAATGTAAATCTCCAGCCCGAAGAGATCCACGAAAATGCCGGCACGAATCACTGATACGATTCTGGCTTCTGCACACACACCTGAGTAAAGCAGATTGTTCCCATCCCTGTCTGTACCCAGATAATACTGCTTGCGTTTTGCCTTCATCGCCTCCAGACGACTCGCTGCCGCAATGCCGGATGACGGATCAATTCCTTTGACAATATAATCCACCTCCGCACCCAGACGCTTAGTAAGCATGTAATGCAGCACGTCCTCCGGAAGCCTGCCACGATAATCCGCTGGCGGTTCTACCGCTTCCTCTGCAGGAATGATGACTTTGAACTCACCGTGGTAAATGACTGCGAAAGAACGGGATGGGTTGTCCTCGGGACGCTCTACGCCCTGAATGGTTCCAGTCAAAATGCGCCCGGTTTTCTGGGATTCCAGCAGATCCAGCAAATCATTTTTGGCTTTTTCAGCATCCGTCTCGACGCTGAGCTGGTCATCAATGGCCAGCACCGGTGTTGTCGGTCTGACAGATACACGCCTTTTTCTTGGCTTAGGCGCCTCCTCGACGCCGTCGGCGATATTTTTTTCCTCGGGATTTGCTTCTGTGTCAGACTGAGTTGTATTTTCCTTGGTCTTCTTACGCCCACGGGGTTTTTTCACCTTTTCCGGCTCAGTCTGAGAAACATCCTCCTGAGAGGACTCTTCGCCTAACGCGTTTCCTGAAGGGATATCATCTCCGGGAGAATCTGCATCGGTCTGGGAAGATATTTTCTCTTCCGGCTCCGAAGGCGGCTTCCCATCAGCCATTTCCATATCAGTCTGAGGGAGAATCCCACCTTCAGGATCTGCATCTCTGAATTCCTCTGAAGAGACATCCTCCAGGGAATCCTCTATATCAGTCTGGGGCAGCTCCGTATCCGGGGAGTCGTCTTCAGGCTGGGACATCTCCTCAAGTTCCGGATTCCCATCAGTCTGAGGGGTTGCTTCCTGCAAAATTTCCTCACCGGGAAGCTTTTCTTGTTTTTTTGTTGCCATAATTAGTACCTCCTGTAAATTTAAAATTCAGCCGGCGGTTTTGCCGAGCTGTAAAGGCTTTTTTTACGTGCCGGCTTTTTCTCCGGCTCTGCTACTGGAACTGGTTCACTAAGTATTGTAAATATTGTTGCTGGCTGGTAATCCATGATGGATGCCCTCACAATCTGTCTTGACATGGGATGTTTTGTAAAATCCAGTTTTTCAAGCTTCAAGAGATTGCAGCCTCGTATGACGCAGAGCATTTCTTCGTTTGGAAGCCGCAGGACCTCATCCGGAGTCAGAAGCCGCCTTCGTCCCTGACCCTCAGTATGACGGTACTGGGGTATGACCTGAGCGACCGCAATGGTTTGCCTCACCGTCATAGTAGAATTTACCTGCACGGACATATCTCCGGATCTTGCTGAGATATACTCAGCCGTAACCTCATCCGTACATCCAAGCATCAACTGGATGTCGCAGTTGCCGATGATTTCGGCCCACAGATTATTTGGATACCGGTTCTGTAACTGACCCAGGCTCTGCACTGCCAGCATCACACGGATGTCTCTGGAACGCACCACCGAAAGAGAACGGGCAAAATCTGATCCGTCTTCTGCACCACCGATGCGACCCACGTTGTTAAACTCATCCAAGATCAAATTTACGGGCACATCGCAACGGCCGTTTGGCCGGCTGTCTGCATAGCGAGTTAATTTAATAAACATGAACGAAAAAAAGAGCGATGACAGGAATGCCATGGTGGCATCTTGATCGCTCAGGATAATATAATATGCGCATCTGTGTCTGGCAGGAGAGGTCAGATCAATGTCAGACTGACTTGTAATCCGCTGCACTGCCTGGTTTTGCAGCACTTGCAGCCGCGTGCCGAGACCTAAAATGATTCCTGATTTTACAGTATCGCTGGACTGGGCAAACAGATTAAAAGGCGCCCTCGCCGGATGGTCAAGGGGAAGCTTATCGAACATGGCTGTCAGCTGTCGCTCACTGTTCTGAGTCAGAAGCTGGTATACTGCAGTAAGGTGCTTCATGTCCTGACTTCGGGTTCTATCCTGGTCTACCAGAAGAATAAGAGCCTTTAAAAGATTGCCCTCTCCGTTATCCCAAAAGTGATCTCCTTTACCAGAACTGGTATTGCCGATAATAACATTGGTCAGCACTTGTGCCATTAGGGTATCACCGTTTAAGTCTGACATACAGTTCCACGAATCTCCATGGTCAGGTGTGACGAGATTGTAAATCTTCACCTCATAGCCTGCCTGCCGGTACATTTCTGCTGTGTCTGCATACAGTTCGGCTTTACTGTCTGTGATAATCACGGATTCGCCACGCTTTAGTGCCTGAAACAGTGAATTCCGGATGATTGCCCGGGATTTCATGGTGCCCGACGCACCAAATATGGCAATGTGTCGATTGAGTCTGGTGTCTTTTGGCATACAGACCGCTTTTCCCTTATACTCACCCAGAATCGTTCCTTCAGCCTTATCAACAGAAGACACCTCCAGTACCTCACGCATTTCTTTTTCTTCCATCCATGAGGCGGTTCCGTAAATCCCTGACTTGCTTTTGGTGAAGCCTCTGGGGTCATAGCTTTTTCCATCAAACTTATCGTGAAGCTTGATGTAAGCAAAAATCCCTCCGCCAAGGATCAGGGTTCCAAGCATTCCTTTCAGCCCGTCTGGGGTAAACGCCATTGGGAAACAAACCGCAGGATTCCAGCTGACCGGTTTCATGGCGGCCTCGCCTGCAAGCCCGTCTGCCTGCATCCATGCTGCGTAGTTTGTAAACAACTGGCCAAGCATTCCACCAAGATATAAAAACGCTGCGCATCCCAGTATGATGGCCGCCACAATGGCAGCCGTTCTTTTTTTATCTTTCAAGCAAATTCCTCCTTTCTGGGCAAAGCTCCTCTTCCACCGAGTCCATTCCGATGGTTTTGATGCTGGCAAGCCCGCCCAAGTATTCCCGGAGGAAGTGCGTCTGATGGGGAAAACATAGAACCTCAAACTGTCCGGTTCGGTTTTCAATTGCTTCCCGAAAACGGATGAGTCTTGCAATGTCCCCATCCAGATGCGATAAGATATTTACGCCGTCTACACAGGCGTCATATTCAAAAAGCCCTCGGTCGTAGGATCTGACCTCAGGCTCAAATAAAAGTTCAAGTAGCTGCGCTTTCCAGTCTGGTACAGAAAAGAGACGCAGCTGCCGGATGCCACCCCCGTTCATTGGAATAAAATGGATATGGCGGTAAATGGAATCAAAACGAAACTCCAACCGCCTGGTTTTGTCTGATTCTAACAGTGTCCGCAGGGCTATCTCTCCAGACCGGCCAAATAATATCGCTGAGTCTACCTCAGAAATACCAGTATTCAGTCTTGTAAGCTCAATCAGGCTGTGGAGAGCTTTAAACTCACCCATGCCGCTCCACTTCATTACGGCATCCCTTGTATTATAAACAGCATAACAATTGCTGGAAGAAAATATTGCGCCGGCCATACGGGTGAACATCGTCTTGTTCATCTCTGTCTCTCCGACTTTTTTCATATCCTTTGCCAGATAAAAACAGGGCTTGTCAGGTATAACCTGCAGCATCTCCCGGTTCTGAAGTCTGGGGAGAAGATAAGGTCTTGCCTCCATACCGGCTTTCATACACATTGCCGCAGCCTCTGAAACACGATGATTCCTATCCCGGTGCGAGGCATCACCCGGAAAACGATGTTCCCAGAATGAGTCCATATAATATTCATACACACCCGGATAAAGCCATTCCAGTATGGGAAGTGCACCCTTATAGAGCCGGATGCTTTTTCCTGCCCCTTTTCCAGATATGGTCAGCAGGCGGCAGGTGATTTCATCACAGGAATGATAGTTGCGAATCGTCTGAAGCGTAGTCAGCCTGGAAACGAGAGCCTTATAGACCCGCTCACTCCCAAGCAGGGAAAGGCTATGAAATGGGAACTCTCCCGAAAATGAGAGAAGCATGACGAGCTGCCAGACCTGACTGCCCGGGCGAAAATGCACCATAGCACTCACCTCCGCTCATAAGCATTTTCCGACAACATGACTGCTCTCTTTGTCGGAATTTCCAGCGTAAATACGTCCCCAAATCGCTGCTATACTGGGCTTTTTGCTCCTTTTGGAATATATGTAATTTTTCTTGTCCAAAAAAGTTCCGTTTTTACATAGGTTTTTACGGCTCAATTTATCTTTTTTCATAGAGTTCCACCCCCTCATCCGGCATTGTGTTTTCCATAGCCAGCCATATAGGAAATTCTTTCTTCGGCACCACATATACCTCCGTCCGTTCCTCCTGTCCTGCTGTGCTACAGTAATAGTGAGAGCATACCGCCGGACTGTCGTCCGGCATCACATACATGGCAACAATATCTGAAACCATGTTGATTTCAATGTTATCATGATCCCGCATTTTTCTTTCGGGTCTGGCTCTGTCATATACATGACGGTAAATCAGAACACAATCCTGATACCGCACAGGCGGTCGCTTTTCAAAAAAGGCTCGCATGGCAGGATATAAGAAAGAGCGGATATAATCCGCTGACCCGCCCGCCTTCTTTGGGAGCAATGCTGGGATGCGAAGGCAAAACCAACGCTCCTCTGTAAAACCAATTTCTACGGGAATACAATCCTTTATCCGGTGCTCCACCTCAAGCTTTGCATTCCGCACGCCGGTATACGCGGGAAGCACCCGCGTCAGAAGCACCAGCCGCTCCGCCGTTTCTTCCAGATTAAGAGAATGCAGATAAACTTCATAGATACTCCCGTTTTCACAAAACCATTGTACAGAAGCAAGCTGCTCCTGCAATTTCTTATCCAATCTCCCGATCTTATCCAACGTGTCCAGAAATTTCGTCATCGCTCACTGCCTCCTCTGAATAGAAAGTAACCCCCGGCTCCTCGTCCCCCTGAAAGTCCACTGTCGCAAACAGGCAGGGAGCGTGAGGAAGCCGCATCCCATATGCCATAGAAATACGGGGAAGAACGATAATATACTTCAAATCCTCCTGAGGCTGGAGCAGTTTCAAAAGGTTCTGCTCACCTTCGTATAACACCACGATTTCGTAACCGGTATTCTCCTTTAAGAAAAAAAGCTGAGATGGATAAACCGCCGGATAATGTGCCATCGGGTCCACATAATCAATGAATTTCAAAAGAACCCATACGGCAAGAATCGTTCTCTGATCCGGTTTATCCATTGCATCCAGCCCAATATAATAGCCGCTCGACACATCCGCAATCCGCATCTGCTTCTTCAGGTTCCGCAGGATTTTATCTGCGGTCTGGGCTGGCTTTTGCAGCATTCGTGTAATCTGAGTTTTCGGCAAAGCTCCGTACTGTGAGAGCCATTTTACAACATACTGCTCATCTTGCAGCAACATAGGCAACACCTCCTTTTTGTAAGTATTTTCCTTAAAATGCGTATTCTACGCAGAATGCGTTTGCTCCTGCTGGCGTTCCTTTAGCAACGCTTCCAACTCAGCCCGGTCAGTCGTAATCATTTCCTGCTCCTCTTTGGAAGCTTTGATTACAACAGGAACTTTGTTATTGTTGGAGCAGACCAGCGCTTCACCCCGTTCAAACCGGGTAACAGAACGGATCTCTGTTTTTGTCAGCTTCAGCACTTCCTGCACATACTTGGCCTCATCCGGCTCCAGATTCAAAATAATCTTGTTCTTACTGTTATTGATGATTGCACGTCCATACTTGCCGTCCTCAAGCCCAAAGAAGTCAGATAAATCCTGTGTCGCAGAGACGGCTGCTCCTCCGAACCCTCTTATGGTTTTAAAGATGGTTAGACAGAACTCTGCCGCCATTCGATTGGAACTGGCGCCAATCAGCTGCCATATTTCATCAATCATTATGGCTTTCTTTTTGGTACGGTCTGCCTTGACCGTATCCCAGACGTAATCCAATGCAATAAACATCCCGACCGGAAGTAATTTGCCTTTCAATTCTGAAAGGTCAAGCACGATATACTTATTACTGAGATCCACGTTTGTCTGCTGGTTGAAACTCTGGGCTGAGCCTGTCACGAATCGGCTGATGATAATGGCAATGCGCTTTGTCATCGGGTTCTCCAACAGTTCCTTGTGGAGATCCCCGATAATCGGCATTTTCTTCATCTTTGGCGGAGATACGCTGCGATCTATATACAGTGAATCATTGTCATGAGTAATGCCGAACTTCGCATAGGTCTGAATCAAAGCCTCGTCCAACATCTGCTCCTCCTCATTGGACATATCCGGTATCAAGAGTGAGAAGAAAGTCATCAACTGCTGAATCTTACGAGCCAGCATAGAATCCATTTCGCTGTAATCAATCTCATCTATCAATTCCATCTCCGGGGAGATGGTATGCCGGATCTCCATAATATTGATACAGTGCGGAGAACCAGGGGCGATCTTAATGAACTCACCGCCAATTTTCTTGCAGGCCCTGCGGAATTCATGCCCCTTGATTGGAGCCAGGATAAAACACTGGATTCCTCTCATTCTCATGCGGAGCGCCAGAAGCTGCATGGTAAAGGTCTTGCCTGCGCCGCTGGTACCTAAGAGGTTCAGGTTGGCGTTCTTGTTTTTCTTCGTATTAAACAAATCCACGATACACAGTGAATTATTGTGCCGGTTGATACCGAGCAACACACCCGTATCGTCCGACATTTCAAAAGAAGTAAACATATAAGCAGATGCGGCGCCGCTGGTCAGCACATTCCGTCTCGACTTCTTTTCCAGTGATGGTTCAATCTTCAAAAACGGCATCACGGAGCGAAGTGCCGCTTCCTGCTGAAATCTACAATCACTTACGTACATATCCATGGATTTTAACATATCCACGATCTGCTGCTTACGCCACATCAGTTCCTCATAGCCTTTGGCGGAAACTGTGATGAACACAGACATATAGAACAGATCCTCATTGTTATTGGCAATTCCGTTCTTGATAAAGTAGCCTGCCTGTATGGAATTGGTCAATTCCTCATAGTCGGTACTGGTATCCTGCATACTTTTCAGCTTTGTTCTGTTAAGTCGGATACGCTGCGCCACCTTGTCAATGGTCTTGCTTCGGTTCTCACGCCTCAGCTGTATATCTATGTCAATCCCGTCCCCGGCATTGATAAGGGCCGACATCCATCCTGCCCGCACCATACCCGGATAACCATTCCCTTTTATGAACAAGAAGGAATAATAAAGCCCATCCATCACGACATAGTTATAGTGGGTCAAGTCAATTCCACGCGGCGACAGAAAGTGCGCTATGCGAATCTGCGGGATAGGATCCACGCCAATGACCTTGTCTTTCGCCGCCATCGTATCCACGACCACACGGTTCACACGGGACGAAAACGGCTCATCCACACAGGACCGGCGGTTAAAAAACATATATAAAATCTCCGCAGTTGCCTCATCCGGGTCTTTCTGTTGGAGAATCGTATTCCCGCACTGTAGGAAATAAGCGCGGGCATTCTGCTCCGCTGTCTGCATCATGCCATAAATCTGGGAAAAATCATCCCCATCCCCACGACGAATCTCTTCATACTGGAAAATCAAAAAGAAGCGCCTTGTAAGCGCCTCTCTACTTCCCACATCCTTAATCAGGCGGATATAGCCGTCTCCAAGATGTCGGCATTCTTCACTTTCCTCTATTTCCAGTTCTTCATGGATCATGGCAATGTGTTTATCTGAGTCTGCCTTTCTTGTCATACTCTTAAACTGAAGCCGCATAGGAGAAATTTTCAACCAGCTGGCAAAAGACGATATGATATTAAATTGTTCTTCTCCGGAACGCAGCATAAAGTTAATCGGCTCAATTTCAAGAATCCGAATATATCTCCCATCGGTCGTTTCAATAATACCGTGCTGGAGACTTTTAACTGGAATGAAGTCCTGAACGAACTCCAGCTTTTCCGGTTTTTTTGCCTTTTTTCTTTGCTTTGCCACCTTTTTTCTTTTTTCGGAGCTGTTTTGGATCATATCTGTATCCCACCCTTCTGTAATGTAGTTTTCTCCTGCTCGCAAAATATCGGATGATGTGTCCGATATACTGAAACAGCGAATCGCCGTCAATCCCCATCATGGAAAGAACCGCAAGAGGTAAAAGTGTAAGAGTCATGACAACAATGCGAATCGTTCCGGACATGGGAATCAGCACCAGTTCCGGATATCCCAAAATAATTAACAATATCCCTGTTTCTACTGCATTTCTCGGCTCCAGCATTCCGCCAAAAATCTTGCCGGAATCTGTGTAATTTGCCGGTATAGCATAAATATTACTGTACTCTTTTTCATCCAAGATTTCTCACCTGCCTATCCTGTAAATTGTAGCTGTTGTCTTGTATCTGCCCAAACGTAATGCTTCGTTATGATCCGGCACAAAAATATCCACACGATGGATATCATTCTCAATGCCGGAACCACCGCGATCTTCTACGGTATACATGGTTCCGTTTATCATAATCTGCGTGCCAAACGGATAATGGCTTGACATTGCAACCATGCCGCGAGCCACCTTTTTACCACTGGCAGTAATCCCGTCTGCGTTGCTTCCGCAGCATTTTGCACATGCACAGTAATGGGTAACATCTACTTCTAAAGTAGAAATCGGTGTTCCTGAAACCTCACCGGATACCGGCGCATCAAAATCCACATTGACAGGCCGACGTAAAGAAAGCGATGCTTCGTAACTGGGCGTATTCAGGATTACACCCTGTCCGCCAGAAGAATGCACCCACATCCGTTCTCCGCTCTCACCGTACCCGGCAAAAATCAGTACATGGTTCCATCCGTTTCCATCAGATTCTGCTAAAAATCCTAAATCACCGGGAAGCAGCTCACTTGCTGATACCCCAACGGTATTTGGATACTGTCCGGACGTACCTGCTCCGATATCTACACCCACAGCTGTATTAAATACCCATGTGCTGAAGCCTGAACAATCAAGCCCATAAGGGCGTATTGTGCCTGTTGTAGAAGACCCTGCAGCTGTTACCAGCCTTGGCGTATTCCATTCATCGTTCCAACCGGGTGCCGACTTACCACCCCAAAAATATGGAACCTTGCCCACAAGGGACAGGGCGGTGCTGAGGATATGCTTTCTTGTCGCATTACAATTCTGTCGGTTCACAAAAGCAATCAGCTCGGCATCCGTCAGAGGAACCGTCTGTCCACTGCCTACAGAACCATACAGCGTCCGTTTTAACGCATTCGCCATGTTCTGAATCACCTCGCCATAAGTGAGGTTAAACTGATCATATTTTGCATTCAGGTCAATGCCAAACGCTTTGGAAATCACTGTATTGTCAAACGGATGAATGGTACACTCCAGATATTTGATAATCTCAGTACCAGGGCTCAGGGTTTCCTGCCCGTTTGCCACATAATAACTTGCTGTGGTTGTGCCTGTAATCTTCCCACCGGAATAAACAGGGATATCCACCGCTACCTCTTTATAGGCATCCACCGTGACAGCCGTATCACTGCTATGTGCTTCATCCGGGAGATAGTAAGTTTTTGATGCTGTCTCATACCGGTATTGGGGTGTGCCGTTAATCGTACCTGTCTGCACCTTGTTTGTAATCACAGTGAGCGTTACTGATTTATAGGTGTAATAGGAAACAGGAATGGTTATCTCTTTTTCCTTTTCTTCTGCTGTAACGGGAAACATATCTCCAGCACAGCCTCTGAGCTTTGATACCATATCGTCCTTGCCAGTGTTTTGCTGTTGCATGGACGCTGAATAAGCCGCCAGTATGTAACAGACATCATATCCGGCGGAACTCTGTGCATAATTGACCAACGCATCCATTGAAAGATCGTAATCATATCCACCGTCTGTAATCAACTTATCCGCATAGGCAAGCGATTGGTTATATCCTTCATCTACCACATCGGAAACAGCACCTGACATCTCCGTATAGGCTGACATCAGAGTTGCGCCTTCCGCCGGCTGCGTACCATCCAGCCCAAAAATACTGTTTGATACAATCGTCGGCAAGGAAACAATCATGGTAATCAGGAACAACAGAAACAAACAGATACATATCAGTATCTTGAAAAGAGTATGGCGCATTGCCCATGCCGCAGACAGGATAGCGCCCCACGGACCACCAGCCGCAGTACCGGCAGCGATTTCTGCAGCTGCCTTTCCGCCCTCCACACTGGCTTTTACAGTAGCAGCGGCCGCATTAGCTGTAGCCTCTGCACCCTTTACTGCCGTTTGCTTTGCTGCTTCCTGTCCTGCCTGCTTCGCCGCTTTTGCCATTTGTCCGGCGGCCTGTCCATAATCATCAGAACCATCACCGATTTGCTGTTTCTCTGGCTCAGCCATGCAATCCACCTCCTTATATCAAGCTGCTGCAAGAGCAGCGTTATTTCAACATAAAAAATGCAAAACAGCCGAACCAGTATCTTTCTCTGATTCGGCTGCCTGCACTTATTTTACCGTTTCCGCCTTGGCGGCTTAATTTCCCCTTTGCTGCGGGGCTTTGGCTCTCCATAGCGTGATGGCGTATTCTTATAACGAACAGTTTCCACAGATACTGTGCGTACACTGTCACCATCATAAACCGGTTTTCCATCCTGATAAACCGGTTTGCGTTCCACAGCGGCTTCGCCGCGAATAGCGAACCACTGCCCTCCGCGGGCATCTTCAAACACCTGATAGTCCCCTCGGGGAGCCGCATACTGAGATGTATCATAGAACATGGTTCCCGATCCATTTTCATGGCGAACCTCAAAATGACCATCCATACGTCCGGATCCATCCACAGAGGATACCTGTTGTTCATATCCTGGCATAAATGCCTGGAACTGTGCCTGGTTATATGCAAAAGCAGCCTCGCCCTGTTCAAATACAGGCGCTTCAGCGTGTTGCTGCATAGCATACCAGTCTACACCGTTTGCCGACTGCATAATCGTATGTGGTGCATCCGGCTCATCATAGTAAGCGCTGTTGTACCACATGGTATTGCCAGAATCGGAACTTGCTTCGATTACGCCATCGCCAACCGTCCTGAGGGTCGTTCCTTCGGAAGCGTCTGGGAAAGTCGCTGCAACCTGTGCCGCTTCTGACGGACTTCCCATAAATGCCGGCGCATCATAAAACGCACCTGCTCCGGCTCCGCTTGCCATCTGATACCACTGGCTTCCATCGGAAGCTGTAACAACAGAATGCGGTGCATCCGGTTTCTCAAACTGTGATGCGTTATACATTTCAAGCGCTGTACTCTTTCCATCTGCGCCAATTGAAGTTGTACTGATCTGACCACCTGTAATCTGGGTATCTTTCAGCTGCTGACCCTGCATCTGAGGCATATAGTTGCCAAGGCTTCTGTCTGCAATGTCACCGGCAATCGTTCCGGAAACACCAGGATTTCTTGAAGCTACAGAAGAAATGGAGTCACCTGTAAGCGTGGCACCGTTGCGTGCCGCCATGCCACCAAAGGCACGACCGACAAAACCGATGCTGCCGCCGGCACCCATACGGCTTCCGCCATCCACAACCGCATCACGGACAAAGGAATTTGGCTTGAAGCGTGATGCGAACCCGGAAGCAAATCCGCTTGCAGCTGCACCCGTTCCGGTTGCAGTGCTTGTACTATGGAACATACTGCCCGCATTTCTCACACCGCCTCCAACACCGCTGATCACCCTCGCTGCCATCATAAGCTCCATGCCCATACTGGAACCAGTCTGGGCTACATTCAGCCCCATGGCCGCCAGATAGGAGTCAAATTTCTGTGCCGTTTTTAAAAAAGCCAATGCACAGAACAGCCAGAGAAAAATGCTTCCCTGACCTGTGGAAAGAGCACCGCCGTTTCCGATATACTGTCCCATGGAACTATTAAAGCCCCTGAGGAACCATACATTCATCACCAACAGCAAAAGCTGTGATCCCACCATACGGCACCAACTCTTGAAAACCGGCGCTGTTGTTTTGGAAGCACCCATGGAAAAAGCCAGAGGGGAGGTGTAACAGAGCACGCCAACCACAATATAGCGTTCAACGGTTTCCAGTAACAACTTAAAATAATTCCAGCCAAGAGCGATCTCTAAAATAATGAGAAGCAGCAGCCCTACCACTGATACGATGGCTACAATGGTTGTCAAACCATTAGACAGTGCCTGTTCCACACCCGCAAAAGTAAAATCCTCTGCCGACATGGTAATCTCCATCAAAGCCGTATATGGCGCTCGGGCGATATCCAGCACAATCATAAAAATCGGCTTTGCATAGCCGATCAATAGAGCAAAAATAGAACCTCTTGCCAAAAGCACCCACGGATTTTCTGCCTCCGTGATTGGTCCTCCAAAGACACGGAAAAGCTGCCATACCGTTACAAGGAACAGAATCGCCCATGCTGTGTATTGCATGACTGTAAATGCCTTAGACACAAACGGAAAATATTCTTCCATCGCTGTCATATCTGTTCCCAGCGCCTGAAGGAACAGACCGGATACTGCATCCATCATTTGTGAAACAATGCTGCTGATCCACGTAACGATTCCTTCAAAAATCCAATCAAGCATCTATATCACCTCCTCCATCTGCTTTCTCTTTTTTGTTTATCCTGTGTAATTGCCACCAGCAATAAGGGGCTGCAGATAGGCGACGATGAACCCCAGGGAATTGAGGACAATCCACGTCACTACAATTCGTTTAAGCCATGACGTTGCCTCATCGACTGCGCGCTGGTTTCTGGAAATCATCCTGACAATCAATGCGATGGCCGCCGCTGTAACCGCCACAATCGTGCTGATTCCAACCAGCTGGCCGTAAACATCCTTCATGATTGTCGAAAAACGGTTCCAGATTGTGTCAGCCATAACAGGCTGCAGCGAAATAAGCATTGCAGACGCCATACTGACCAACGACCAGTAGGCTGTCTTCATACGCCCTCCGCCTCTTTTGATTTGTTTAACCATGCCGAGTACCTCCTTTTTTGATTTTAGGCAATAAAAAATGCCGCTTCTCAAAGCATTTCAGCTTTAGAAACGGCATCTTTGTCTGCCCAATCCCAGTTTGGGATGATACAAGTATAGCACGGCTTTATTCCCCTGTCATCGGCAGAACTTATGCCATTTTTGTGCCAATTTATTCACCCTGAATTTGTCATTCCAAATGTTCAAAAAGCGTCAGAAGCTCCAGCCATACATCCACATCCTCACTTGGAGCTGACCACAGGCGAATGGAAAGAATGGAGATTGCCTGCTCACGAAGCCTGTAATAGTGCCTCTGTGACAAGTCCAGCCGAAACAGAATCTCCTCCAGTTTCAGCTTTTCTGGTGCCAGATAGGCCGTATAGATCAGCTGATACAACTTTTCGCCCCGTGTCGGCTCCTTGCGGAGAACTGCCATCGCTTCGTTAAACCGATCCAGAAGCAATCTTGACCTTGCCGCTGCCTCCAGACGGCTCTCCATCCGTTTGTTCCCAATAGCCATCTCCAGATCCAGCCTGTCCACCATTCGGTCAAAGCTTTCAAACGGGGCCTCCAGCTCCTGCAAAATCTCCTCTGGGTAACAACTAAACACCCAGACCATCTTCCGGTAATTCTTGAGGAGCATCTGGGTATTGTGATAAGCATTTCGCTTTTTCTCCTTTTGAGCAGCACGCACTTTCTCATCATCAATTTTTTGGTCTCCAAGAATCCCTCGCTTTGTAAGAAGGGAAATAAATGCGTCTGACTGCGCTAATATCCTGTTTTCCTGTTGTTCATACAACTTTTTTTCATCCTGCTTGCTCATATGTAAAATACTCCTTTGCTATTTTCGTGATATCCACCGGCTCACATGGCCCGCGGATTTTACTCGTTTCTATCACTGCCTGTGTTATATAACCTTTACCTTGGCAGTCATATCCACAATTCTTACAATTCCTACACGGAGAAAGATACGCGCGTATTATAGGGTCTGAAAGTGCAACGCGATTTTCAGCGTTCTGTGTGTCTGCATCTGGCAGGTTGCTTCTGGTCAGTCTGCGGCTGTACCATGTGATGAGCTTGTTCATATGCTCATGGTCTGAACCCGTTTTATGCGTACCTGCGCCATAAATGCGTATTTCATCAAGAATACGTTGTATTTCCTCCTGGTTTGGAACTGAAACCTCTGATCCTGTCGGATACAATTTATTAAAAATGAGACAGCCATAGGAACCTGGAAGACCATATAGCGCAAAGACATCCCCATACTTTTTCATGAATCTCCATACTTTCGTCTTTTCCCAACCCCAACGCTGTCCCAAGGTTTCCAACGTGAGTAAGGCTCCGTATTTTCCATACTGGATGACCGGAGCCATAAAAGAAAACGCATTGTTCGGATCTTCATACACGGAATGGCACCAGAGATCCATCCAAGCGTCAGCTTCTTCAAAGATATATTGTTTTTCCGCAAGGCGTTCTGTGATATTGCGAGGAAGGCAGAGAAAACCATATCCATCCGTTGCATAAACAGCACCCTGCATACATTCTTCTCCGGAACATTTCACTACCCAGTCTGTTATCTGATAGGTCAGCTTTTTCGTATTAGAGTCAAGCGTATACTGTACATAGCCTAAGCCAGACAGTGTCTGAAGCGCCTCCAGAGCTTTCTGACGGCTTTTTAGGCCGAGAATACTCTTTAGCCCTACAACGCCTCCTGACCACATCCCGGGGCTTACAGCGTTTATATGCCCGCAGTAGAGGGCTTGTCCCTTGCGAAATGCTGCACGGGATGCCAGACGCGCCCATGCACCCATAATCCCCTTTCCCTCAGGAAGATAATTTCTGGGCAGCTTTACCCACTGGTATTTCATCAAACATTTCACTTAGGTTCCCTCCTTTCATAATTATGGGCATAAAAATAGGGCGGTTCCTGTTAAAGAAACCGCCCGGCGATATAATTTAATTAAATCCTTACAATTAATCCTTCAAGCCTGTCCGTCTTAATCCCAGTTAAATACCAACCATTCCCCATTTCAATTCTGGCAGGCCTCCAGTCTCCATTGATAAAGACATCCATACGCTCCCCACACTGAAGACCTCCATAATAATCCTCCAAATCAAATCGAATGTCCATTCGCCCAGTCTGGGCATCTAAAGTTAATGCTCCTTGTCTCATATCATTATCCTCACTTTTCATACTTTCATCTTGCTCAGACGCATCATCTTTGCGCCTCAAGATTCTAAGATACTCTTCAAAAATATCTCGCCGTATTAAAACCCGCTTTCCAATCTTATACACTGCACCTGCCTCATGAGCCAATCTTGTAAAAACTTTCAAGCCCAGTCCGTAATAATCAGCGCCTTCATAATAGGTAACGAACTCACGCTGTATCATCTTGGCATCCTCATCGTCCAACATATCCGAAAACATCCATAGATTTCCGCTCATTCTTTATCCTCCTGTGAAACCAACGTACTCGGCTCATGAAACTGTTCCAGATACTCATCAAAAATATCCCGGTTAATCAGAACGGTTCCATCCATTCGATATATGGCTCCCGCTTTACCAGCAAGTTCCAACAGCTTCTTGTGTGTAATGCTATAAACTATTTCCGCATCCTTATACCTGAGAAACTGTCTGCGCAATCTTTTTGCACTTTCCCGCACATCATTTCGCTTTTTCAATTCATAATAGGCTTTCGTCTTGTCACTAATCATAAAATGAATCCTCCATTCGATTTGTTGTTTGACAGAGAGTTGCACCAAAACGAAAAAAGAGAACACCTTTGAAATTTCTTTCAAAAAGTGTTCTCTCAGCGATGTGTGCTGTATTGCGTTTCAGCCTCCAGCTATTCATTCTGCGTCGCAATTCTTCGTATTGATATGAAAAATTGTTGTCAATTTGTTGTCAACTTGGATTTGAGAAGCCGGAAACCCTTGATTTTACTGGGTTTATTCCTTGACGGGCTTCATTGTCGGGACGAAAGCAGACATCATTTACTTGATGTGCTGTGACATCATATTATTTACTATCGCAGCAATTTTCGTGCTTTTGGGGTCGCTCGCAAGTCTTCGAATAATATCGAATTTGATTGCTATTACTGTATAAATTGGTGTAAATGGTGTAAGCACTTTATCCTGAAACGAATAATCGCTAAAAATCAATTCGCTTTATTATACTCATTTTTGAAGTACGAGTCAAGACCTTCAAATTCAGACCTTCTTAGTTCCTTCGTTACATCAGTATAAATGTTAAGGGTGGTAGAAATATCTTTGTGTCCAAGCGTATCCTGAATAACCTTTACATTTACACCTGCCTCACACATTCTTGTCGTGAATGTATGCCTTAATGAATGGCAGCTAAAATGCGGAAGCAAAACCTTTGCATTTTCATCTTTCAGGAGCTGTTCATCATTGCAGTCACGGATGATACGACGGATTGCTTTGTTAAGGGTTGCCTGATGTTGCGGCTGTCCAAAACGGTTAAGAAAGATAAAATCAGTATATCCGTCCACAACAGCTTCACAATGAATATCAAGCAATTCCTGTCTTTCTTTTTCCATAAGGAATGCTTCTTTGACGAAATCCAACATCGGAACTTGGCGTTTTCCAGCCGGAGTTTTCGTGGTATTGATATTAAAATAACAGCCACGCTTGCTTCCCTCGGTACGGTGGTCATAGTAAACCAGTGTGTGGTTCACATCAATTATACCTTCTTCCAAATCAATATCGCACCATCTGAGACCCGTCGCTTCTCCAACACGAAGCCCTGTTCCAATCAACACTGCAAAAATCGGATACCACAAACTTGCAGACGGTGTATTCTTCAGATAACTCAAGAACAGTTCCTGTTCCGGTCTCGTTAAGGCTCTGCGTTTCTCCGTTTGAAAACAATGGGACTGCTTTAACTCTTTCAGCACATTATTGGAAGGATTATTTCTGAGATAATCATCATCAACTGCCATATCTAATATCTGATGAAGAACCGTATGGATATTATCAATAGTCGCCGGTTTCAAATGGCGTTCATCTGCAAGGTAGTTGTAAAACCTCTTAATATCTGATTTTTTCAAAGAAGAAACGGTCTTTGAACCAATCTGTTGACGGACAAATGTCTCATACATATATTTATAGTTTTCAAAGGTGTTGTTTTTCAGACCACGCTTCAAATCTTTCCAAAGCTCATACATATCGTTAAGAGTGGTATATCGAGCTTCTGCTTTTATGCCATCTTTCTTGTCTTTTTCTATTTGTTCTTCTTTATAGCGAAGTTCGTCAAGAGTCTTGGCATATACATAACGCCTTTTTCGGTTGGCGTCCGTCCAACAATAATGATATGTACCGTCTGCTCGCTGTGATTCGCCTGTGCGAAGAACAACTCTTGATTTATCTCGTCTTTTTGTCTTTGCCATTATTTTTCCTCCTAAACCTTTTCCGCTTTATCCATATAAGCGTCGAACTTTTCTCTGACTATCAGAATCTGTGTTCCATTTGCAATAGCAAACGGACAGCCCTTCTTCATTGTCATACTTCTTAATCTTGCAATTCCAATCCCGGAATATGCCGCAGCTTCATCACAGGTAAGGACTTTGCGTTCCCATATTGGCAAATCGCTCTTTCTGTTCTCAATTTCTTTTCTGTAATCAGCGATTTCTTTTCCTTCTACTTTTATCACTGTTGACCTCCTAAATCGAATACAGATTTTCGAGATAATCCTCGAATCGAACACGCTTTATCATTGTTCTTCGCCCTACTCTCAGGGCGAAATTACAGTCTTTCTGCTTTATAAGAGAGTATATCGTTTCTCTCCCAAGACCTGTATAAGCACAAGTCTCCTGTACAGATAAATTCTGCCTGTGCCATAAAGGTACTTCTGAACTCCTGCTTTTGAAACGCTCTACAGTTTCGCTATTGCCCATTATTAACACCTCCCGTCATATTGAGTAGCATTTTTCAATGTACTCATCGAAAACCCTTCTTTTAATCATTCGGCGGTTGCCAATCCATAAAACGAAAGGGCAATCTTCAGGGTTTGTCAATTCATAAAGTTTATCTCTCCCTATCCCCGTGTAAGCAACAGCTTCCTCTATTGATAAGAATGGTTTTCTGTAAAGTGGAATATCATATTTTTCTTTACTTTTTCTTTCGGGCATTGTACCAACCTCCTTTATTTTTCTGTCTAAAAGGATACAGAAAAAGCGGCGATGAGCCAATGATGCGAACTGACTCATCGCACACTTGACTTTTGAGCTAAATTGAGTATTGCCTTTCAAGATACTCAACGAATGGTCTTCTTTTGATTACTCTCCTTGTGCCAACCCAAAGAACAAACGGACAATCTTCTGTATCTGTCATTTCATATAGTTTTCCTGTCCCTATTCCTGAATAAGCCGACGCTTCCGCAATGGAAATGGTTGGTCTGTGCCACATAGGAATATCATATTTGTCTTTGTTTCTAACTCGCTTACTCATTCCTGCACCCCTTTCCTTTGACCGAGGTGCGTTTGTCATAAACGATGTAATCCCAACCGCTGTTATTGCACTTATCGCAGTGGTCTTTGCTTTTCGCAAACGGGTCAAGACGCCTGACAACATAGTTTGGGTCGTGGATATAGTCGCTCAGACACTTGGGGCATAAGCAACGAACATCTCCGTTTCTGTCTGTGTTGTAAATCCATAAACCGAAAGTCTTTTTAAGAGCTGCGTTAATTTGCTTCCAAAGCCTTTCATCGTTTACCGAACCAATGTAGTCTGTCAGTTCATCCTTATTGACGGTCTGTATCTGTTCAAGAAGAACCATTGACGGCTTCTTCAGACCGAAGTCCTCACCCAAAATGATGTGTGAAGGAAGATACTTCTTTTTCATCACAGCTGTAACAGCCGCAACAATAATTGTCGGAGCGTTTGCATTAAAGTTGTCCGCCTGAATTACCATTACAGGTCTCTCTCCCGACTGGACAGACCCCTCCCTTTTTCCAAAATCGTAGTAGAATAAATCTCCACGCTGAATTTCTTTTCTCTGCATATATGTATAACCTCTCTGTTCATTTAGTCTTGAAAGTGCATTTCGTATCCGGAATTGAAATAACCCCTTCACTCATTTGGACAAAGGGGGTCAAAATGCACACCCAAAATCAGAGGTTTTCATAAAATTTCTTGAAATTTTTTCTTGCGGCGGCAATCGACTTATCTACAACGCTGTAATATACGCCTTCTTCCTTTGCGATTTTTCTTGAACTCATACCTAACAAAATCGCTTTAATCATTCTTTCTCTCTGAACGGGTTTCAGCATTTCCAATACCTTTCTGACTTTTGCAATTTCTAACTGTCGAAGCTGTTCCTTTTCTTCCTCAATCCGTTCTTCCTCCGCCTGCTCAAACGGGTCAACAAACGGAGTAATCAGTTCCCGGTGGAACTGTTCAGAGATGTCATCTTCATAGCCGTACACATCGATTGTTCTTTTTGCTCGCTTTTCGTACTTATCATTGTTTCTGTATGACTCGTCAATCACTTCGCCCTGAGCCATAGAAAGCAGAATGAACGGGGTGTACCGGCGGATAACATCAGGGTATTTAACCCACAATTCTTCTTCCGCCAGTTCTGTTACAATCGCCCATTTCTCCGTGCCGGTGTAACCGTGGTATTCATACCGCAGATTGATGAGTTTGCAGTCGTTCGCAAATAATAATTCCTGTTGTTCTAATGTAAGTTTTGTCATTGTCGTAATCTCCTTAAATTTGAATTTTTGAATTTGGTTGAAATCAAAAATTCGGAGATTACGGATACTTGGCGATATATGCCAGCCACTTATATGTCACGGTCTTGCTCCTTTCGGGAGCGACAAAAAAGCCGGACACCAAGAACATTAGGATATTTCTATCCCTTAATTCTCAGCGTCCGGCAATTTGATGACTCAGGAGCTTTCGCTCAAGGACTCGTGGCTCGGTACATCTGCCCGATATTTAATTGTTCGCTCTGTTATTACTTCTTGTTAATCTGTACTTGACCGTTCCCTTGCGTAGGGACAGGTCAACCTCTACTACTCTGTGGCAGTTCGGACATTTCAGTTCAATAACACCTGTTGTCATTGTTACCTTGTCGAAAATACGCCAGCCACAGTTTTTGCACCTTACGATTATCTTTTGTTCCAACGATTTCATAGCTCGCTCACCTCCGGATAAACCGTAACCAAATCAAAAGGATTATCAAGATACTCCTTTTTCAGTAGTCCGAGCTGTTTCATTCGTATGGCAAGTGCTTTTTTGGAACACCCTAAAAAATCGGCAAGTGCGTCAAACCTTTTATATACGCTCGGATAGTATATCTTGTTCAGGCATTCAATCTTTTCGCCGAGACTGAACAGATACATTCCTTGTTTTATGAGGTTTTCAGGAAGAAGAATAGCAGCTCCAAGCGTGTTTGCCTGCCATTCCTCCCAATCGGATATTGGCTTATTCCTCTCGGAATTTGCCTTGCAATAATGTACTCCGGCAGATTTCTGTGTTACACCGTAATCATGCGGGAACAACATCTTGAATATCTGATGGCTGCCCTCGTGCATTAAGGTAAAGTTCTTTCTGCCTTTCAGCTTGCTGTCAAAGTTCAAGTCCTTTTCCACAAGAACGGTTTTCCCGTCCAAAAAGAAAAAGGCTTCGTTATCATCATCTTCAAATACCTGAACACCCATTTCCGTAAATGAGGTCATTCCGAGAATACTACCGTCATAGGATAGGTGCTGGTATTCGACATTCAATCCGAGAACCTTCTCCAAGAGAAGCTCCGGGTCAATTCTGTATATTTGTGTGTTACGGACATCAGGAAGTGCCATATATGCCTGAACATACTTGTCGGCAATCGCTTCGATGTCAAATCTCGATAAATGTTTCAAGTTACAAAACCTCCTACCATTAGGATTTTGCTTCTACAAACCACTTTCCGTTTTCTTCGTCGAACAGAAATGTGGGCTTGCCGCAAATCTGTACCGTGTAGCGGATACCGGTTCCTCCGACTTTGGTGGAAGCCGCACGGCATTTCTGAATTACACGGTCTATCTCATATTTTTCATCATTCTCAAACTTGATGAAATTCGGACGAGCCGTCCCATCAGGTCTGTGTGTTACATTTACTTCAACATAAACTTTTCTTCTATCGGATTCCATTTCTATACCTCGTAATTTCTCAAAGTCAAAACCAATCTTCCCAAGTGCTTGTATCCGTCGATGTTCTTATCCGACACCCTGTACTTAGGTCGGTCATCTCCGGCAGTATTGATGTAACAGGAAAGCCTTCCTTTCTTAAAGCGTTTTTTCCGGTCAAAGAACAGGAACATTCCCTCATATATACCGTAGTCGGTAAAATGGTTTCCGCCGTCCGCACGGAAGATAACAATATCTTCGCTGCACCCCTGCAAAAAGCAGTCGGGTATCGTAACATAAGCCGTAACCTCTTTTTCGTCAATCACATTAAGCCCTCCTTAACCGACCATACCTGTCGGCATAGTGATTTCAGCTTTTTTCGGTGGTAGCCGCAGGTTCTGACACAGAACCCCATTCCTTATGCTGTCCTTTCCGAAACGCCGTCTGATTTCTTCAACACACTTTTCCATTCGCTCCAATTTGTCCTGCTTGGCGGCGTCCATAAACATATCTATTTGACGGGGCGTGTCTTGTGGAACAAGATTTATGGCTTGTACCGTCACAGAACGGATAGGGTTATTCCACCCATATCTTTTTTCAAACAACTGAAAAGCGGTCTTTGCAATAATCATCGGAGACTGTGTAGGAAGTGCAATCTTCGTCTGCCATTGCCTTGTATTGAGTGTGTTGTCTCTAATATGTATTGCGACACCTTCTGCACTCAGTCCGTGAACACGGAGCTTGTGTCCGATGTCTTGGGTTAACTCAAGAAACACGGGCCACACCTGCTCCGGTTTCTCTAAGTCTGCTACCGTTGTTATACCGTGTCCTACGCTTTTTATAGGAGAAACGAAGTCTTTCTTGGCAACAAGGGAAAGGTCGTTACCATTGGCATAGTTCCATAAAACTACTCCGTTCTTTCCTAATCTTCTGCGTAAGAACTCAGGGTCGGTATTCGCTAAATCCCCGATGGTACGAATACAATAGCTGTCAAGCACTCGCTGGGTTGCCCGTCCTACACCGAGCAGGTCAGCGGCAGGAAGTCCCCAAATCTTTTCTTTGAATGTGTCCTTTGGAATTACGGTTACTGCGTCCGGTTTCTTCATATCCGAGCCGAGCTTCGCAAATATCTTATTAAAGGAAACACCCACAGAAATCGTCAAGCCGAGTTCAAACTTCATAGTCTCACGAATTTCATTTGCCACCTTTTCCGGCGAACCGAAAAGGCTTTCTGTCCCGCTAATATCCAGCCAACACTCGTCCATACCATACGGTTCAACTTGGTCGGTATATCGCTCATAAACGCTTCTCGCAAGCTTTGAGTATTTGATATACTCCTCATAATGGGGCGGCACTACAACCAAGTCCTTGCACTTCTGTTTAGCCTGCCATACTGCGTCCCCGGTTTTCACATCAAAAGCCTTTGCTTTGTAGTTCTTTGCAAGCACGATACCGTGTCGTTCCTCCACAGAGCCGCAGACAGCAATCGGATATTTCTTCAATGCGGGGTCGAGCATACATTCGACGCTGGCATAGAAGTTATTCATATCACAATGAAGTATGCTTCGTAACATTTTTAGAACCCCCTTGACATTTTGGGTAGTTTGGTGTACACTATGTGTAGTTCAACTTCCCAATTCATATTATATACACTTCAACTGTACTTGTCAAGAGCAAATGGGTAGTTCAACTGTAAATATTCTTTTAAGGAGTGAAATCACAATGACATTCGGTGAAAAAGTCAAGGCTGAAAGAACAAAGCTTGGTATGAGTCAAGATGAGTTGGCAGCTAAAATCGGCGTAACCCGACGCATAATTGGTTCTTATGAAAATGATAAATCCCGTCCGAGAGGAATGGAAAGATATAAGAAGCTGGCAGAATCCTTAAATGTAAATGTGAATTATCTGCTGTCTGAGGACGACGCTTTCATCGCCGATGTAGAGGATAAGTACGGACGCAGAGGAGCAAGACAGGCTCAAGAGTTGCTTGCAGAAGTGACCGGTCTGTTTGCCGGCGGCGAAATGGCTGACGAGGATATGCGTGAAATGGTGGACGCCATTCAGGAAGCATATCTCATCGCTAAGAAAAACAATAAAAAATACACCCCGAAGAAATACCGCAAAGACGAGTAATCCTCGAAGTGAACTAAGTCCAATATATGGGACACATAATAGTTTATAATTTATTATAGGGTAAATATCCGATATACTATAATATGGGAGGTGAGCCGGATTGGGGTATTACACTACGGCTGAGATTGTGAAAATCGTAAACAAGCTCATTGACCGCTGCGGCACTCGTGACCCATACAAGGTCGCAAAAGAGCTTGGTATCAATATAATCTACCGGAATTTTGACAAGCAGCGTGGAGCATACAAGGTTATTCTGAAGAACCGCTTTGTTTTCCTTAAAAACGGTATGCACCCGGTCGTGGAACAGATAGTGCTATGGCACGAAATCGGGCACGATGTTCTACACAGGCAAGAAGCTGTTGCTGTCGGCGGGTTCAAAGAGTTCAACATCTTTGATATGAGAGAAAACCGTATGGAGTATGAAGCAAACATCTTCGCTTCTCAAGCTTCGCTACCGGACGACACCATTTTGGAATACATTGAAAACGGCTATGACATTCAGCAGATTGCACGGGCAATGAGTTCCGACATCAACCTGATTGCTCTGAAAGTGGATACGCTGATTGCACAAGGCTATCAACTTCGCAAACAGGAACACCAAAACGATTTTCTTAAATACAATCACAAAATGTAAGACCGTCAAGTCTCGAATGAGATCTGACGGTCTTTACTATTTCTCTATTATTAAAGTGTTTCTATTTCTGTTGCGAAGTATATGACGCAGACAGCATATTTCCACCTGACGGATTCTATTATATGTGACTCCCATATTCTCAGCGACTTCTTTTTTGCTCATTGGTTTTCCGGTATATATTCCCCAAAGCTGAGCGACGATTTCCTTTTGATGGTCGTTCATATCCGTATCCTCAAATGCAAATAGAAAACTGTCGCTGTCAAAATCAGGGTTCAATTCATAATCAATAGTATTCGTTGTATCGCAATACCAAGCAATTCTCTCTTTAACCTTATCTAAATAAAGAGTTTGAGAGACAACTTTATCAGATTGATATAGACGGTTTCTGCGTCTCACATCATACCAACCTTCTCGAACAAATTCTTCCCCAACCATTCCCGAACTCATTCCACCGGCAGCAAATCGTTCAATATAGACAAGGTGGTTGCTATAAATCCTCATACCAAACTCTTGGACAATACTCTTATATTTTTCATAGAAGAACTGTTCGTCCATAGGTAGTTTGTCATAGGTGAATTTGCGTGCTGCATATGCCCACCATAATGGCGCACCTCGGCTACCCCAATGCTTTGGAGGAGAAAGGAATAACTCATAGCCGTAATGCTGCCCTTCTTCTCGAAACCGGAGAAAAGGCATAGTTTCATCTAAATCTCCAAAAAGATGAGGAACTTTTTTAATCTGTTCAGCCATAAACAAATAATGATTATCCCCACAACCAAGCACCGCTTTTTCAAAGCCAATAATATCCCAATCAGGAAACAACTCTTTTCCTGCTTTGTCGAAGCACTCATACGCTGCCTGATGGTGTAAAATGTCGTTATAGGTCAATTTATCATATGGTATAGGCATAATAAATTCTCTCAGTTCATCTCGTTTTTCATTACTCGTGCAGGAAAACCTTAATATAAATCTTGACCCACGAGCCTTTCTTTTCCTTTGAAGTAATTCTACCGAAAAGGAGCTTCCCGGCGTCCATTAGACGGGCAAATATTACATTATCCTGCTTCGGCACATAACCGATTTTTACGCCGTCAACAGTCTTAATGACAATTGCTTGCTTATCATATCGGTTATCGGGTTCTCTGAAAAATTCAAGTCTATCATCGTTATTCAAATGTGGCTCTAATTCTTCAATACCTTCAATATGGGTTGTCCCGGCTACATATGTATCAAAAAGGAATATATCTTTTTGAAAGGGTTTTGGTATGGAAATCTCTCCGCCTTTGCCGTGTAACAGTCCTACAAGTCCGCTACCGCCGGATTTAACCAAATCGCCCATAATCTCACCTCAACATTTCTTCGATTTTCGCCTTATAAATAGAGATAAGCTCGTTATATTGTTCAAGGATACTTTCAAGTTCTTGCTTCTTCTGCTCAGTTCTCTCTGTATCCTCAAGAATATCCTTCATCGTGTACGGATACTCTGATTTGATATTATCAATGCTCTCTCTTATTGATTTCAGAAGTCCCTGTAAACGCTCACGTTCTTCGACAAGCTGTGTCATAGCGTCCTTATGCTGTTCAGGCAGCGGATTGTTTCCGACCATTTCGCCGATAATCCTCAGTGTTCCCAAATCGCCGCTTTTATAGGCTGATACTGCATTATCAAATAATTGAACCTGTGCTTGGGAAACATCGGGGTTAATATCAGGGTGTAATGCCTTTACTATTTTACGATAGA
Organism: Bariatricus massiliensis; assembly: GCF_900086725.1. Lineage (GTDB taxonomy): Bacteria > Bacillota > Clostridia > Lachnospirales > Lachnospiraceae > Allocoprococcus > Allocoprococcus massiliensis. The sequence goes on from NZ_LT574837.1 coordinate 346,488, forward strand.
GCTTTTTAAGTTCCTTGTTATCTTCGTCAGACAGAACTTCCGCCTTACTTCGTTTAAGAGCGTCATTCATCCTATCAATCTGCTCGTTGAGTTGTTTTTGATACTCTGCAAATTCGCTATCGAGAGTTTCCTCAATAGCAGAAATAATGACCTTTTCCTGTCTATTTTTCTTTGCCTGAATCAATTCGATTTTGCGTTTCAGTCGCAGAGCGGCACATTGAGCTTCATACGCCTTATACTCAATACTGCCGAGTTTTAGCATATATTCTGTCTCTATATTCTTACAGATAACGAATTGAAGCTCGTCACGCTCCAGCAAAAGCATTGACAGTTCTGTACGCATTTTTTCTACTTCGCTTTTCAGCTTTTCAAAATCAGGGAATACAATAACATTACCCGATGAAGATACTTCTGCGGTCGTCTTAGCATTTTCTTCATCGTCCCTAACCATCAGATACTCTGCGGCACGACCGGCAAGTCTTTTTCTGATTTCTTTTTCGTCCATTCAATCGCACCTCGCTTTATAAACATAACTGACCTTTGATATTCTAAAAACTATGCCGTGTAGAATAATCAGAAGTATCATCAAATCCGTGAATCAGGCTTTTTTTAACTGGTAGCAATATGAAAGTGCTTCCTCAACTGCATCAATAATTTCTATTGAAAAGTCTTTCTTTTTAATATCCATAGTCTTTAACAATTTTTTGTTCTTTTTGAAAGCTTTATATAGAAGTTTCTTATCCTTATCATCCAAATCAATTTTGTAAAGCAGATTTGCAAAGGAAATAATCATAGGTTTATAATCGTTGCACATTGAAGTATCTGCTTTTCTTTTTTTCCAAGCAATATACATATCAAATTCACTATCAGCAAATTTCGGCAATAAGCCCGCAATCGGATTAACTAGTAACTGTGTGGAGGACAACATTAGATTAAGGTACGCACCAAGTTCATATTGCTGTGCCTCTGTCATAACCTCGTAATCCGTTCCAAAGCTCTTTATCTTGCAAATTGCTTCTTTGAGCGTTTCGCATTCAGTTTCGATTCTTGAAATACGCTCACTTAGTTCAACGATAGCAAGTTTGTAGGATTTAACATCTCGTTCGCTAATAAGTGTAAAGATGTTCTCGATTTTTTTCTTGTCGCTGGCAGACTTCCAAAACATCAATCCACTTGCTATGAGAGCAACGCCAGCTATTGCCCATCCGACCGGACCGGCGAGAGCCAGAAAAGCGTTTCCGGCAGCCATACCGCCACCACCCGCAGCAAGTGCTCCACCACCAAGCCATGCTAATGCAGCGTTTGTAGCTGCTGCTCCGCTTAATGTAGAAATAGCAGTGCCGGTAGAAGCAACACCAAAAGTAGTTGCAATTCCCATCGCTGCTGTGGGGCCAAGTGCAACCACTGCAACTCCTGCTCCCACACCAGCCGCACCTGCCCCTGCATTTTTTACTGCTGCTGCTCTGTAATCACTTTCGATTTTTTCTGCTTGCTGTTTCCATTTCAAACGAATTTTCTTTAACTTTTCACATTCTAATTTCTTGTCGTTCGGGATGTTGCGAATTTCATCAAAGAGTTCTTGAATTCTGTTTAGCTCTAAGCACAGGCTGTTTGAATATTCACCAAGTTCTTCTATCTTTTTGTTTGTTTTATTTATAGCGGCTTGAGCTTCATCTTGTGCCAACTTAAGTTTTGATTTTTTCTTGCTGTTCATATAGAACCTCCTCGAAAGTAACAGTCTATTTCTGCCTTTGATTTTACCGTTTTTTCATCTGGCACATTACGTAATTCTGCAAGACGCACCGACTTTGCAAAAGCATCTTCATACAAATTGCTTGTTTGAAAATCATTTATAAAGTTCAGCAATTCTTTATCGTCGTACGCTTCGGAGAGAGTTTTCAGTCCTTCTATGTAGTCGTCAACAATGATTGTCTCTCTTTTTATGAATGTGACATCAGTATTAGTTTTTTTTGACTTTATTCCTCGTTTTACTTCTCCATAAAGCGAAATTGTAAAGCGACCTATCCCTACAACATTGAATCGCATAAGGAACTCTGAAATGTTAAAAGTTCCACCACCAGTGGCTATTGCTCTAATCGACGCATCTCCTATATCTATTAAGCAGAATGTTCCGTGTGCAACTGTAAGCATTCTTTTTACCGTCGCATTTGAAAATGGTTCGCAGGTTTCCCATAACATAGCTAAGTTTTTTTCTTTTGGCGGAACAGTAATGAAATATTTGATGAGACGCCTTATTGAATAAAAGAGTCTTACAATCATTTCATTTATAAACACAGGAATTGCTTGCGTTGTTTGAAATCGGACATCATATCCCTTTTCAAACAATTTCAAGGCAATCTCGCTAACCGATTTATCAAACTCAGATGCAGGAATATTAAGTTTCCTCTTTATTGCAATTACATCATTGCTCCAAGCCAATATTGGGGAAGGTATGCCCATTCCTCTACCTTTGCTACTTGAAGAACCAGACACATCTGAAATCAAATGACCAATCCAATTTGCTATGCCGCAAAAAATCTTACTTGGTATGTTATCTCCGTGTAACTCAAACTTTCCATCTGAATTGTTTAGAGATATTATTTCACCATCTGACACAAAATCAGATGTATTCGTAAATTGATTAAGAATAGAAAAAAACAGTCCTAATAATGTCGGATTATGACCAAGTGATTTAAAATGATGGTTATTAGGAGTTAAATTTATTAAGTCACGGAATATTCCTCCACCTACACTTTGGTCATAAGGAATTTTGAATTTCTTTTCGAGGAAACTAATTGCCGACGATAACGAGTCTTTTTCTCCTGTGTATCCACAGAGTTTGGCAAAATCAATCGTCCTATTAGCAAACCACTTGTCTGTTATTTCTCCTAATGGTGATTCGCCCGGTTTGCCAACAAGAAAAACATCTATTATTCCGCATAAAGCCCCTGAACTTGCAGATAAAATATAATCGTATTTATCACATTCCGGAGTGAGAGCCTTTATTGTTTCAAGTGTTTCACAAAGCTGTTCTTCCAAATTGATTCGTTCATCGTTTGCGTCAATAAGTGCTTCGGATATTGTATTGGGAAAAATACACTTTTGTTCATCAACAACTAACTCAAGTAATACTGCTTTATTGTTTTCCATATTTCTCTCAACTCCTTTCAAAACAACAATCATAGCTTTTAATTCATTCTGAATCAAAGCAGGAATAAACTATCTCATCTAACTGTCTCCGTATTTCTGAAAAATCGCAATCCAAATCAAGCGTTTTTACTGAAATTGCATTACCGCCCATTTTGTAATTATTGTTCGGCAATACCAATTCATCGGTCTTTGCATAAAGCAACATTCCCGATACATTGCCGGTATTATCAGTATCGAGGTTTTTAACATAAGTGAAAATCTGATACAGATTGCCTGAATGCAAAGTGTTTACATCATACTGCTTTTGCGTTGTATGAGAGTAATACTTTGCGTCAATTACCAATGTCTTGTTGCCTTGTTTCAGCATAATATCGCTCTGCATAACCGGCAGCATTTCTCTGTATCCGTCATCAGTATCCCACGGAATTTGAGAAGCCGACGCTTTTATTTCAGGATGTTCCTTCCTGTAATACTCAAGAATAAACTTTTCATATAGCCTGCACATACGCTGTTCATCAAGGAAATCCATCAACTTTGTGCTTCCGTCAGATGTTGTCTGTAACAATCCTTTAAGTATCAGGTAACAAATCGAAATCAGCATTTGGTATGTCTGATTGTTCTTGTTAAATTGCAGCTTCCAGTTTATACTTTCTCGACTCAGTGGTTCTACCTCTGAGAAATAGATGAGAAGTTTACGAAGCTGCTTTTTTCTGTCCTTGTTGATACTGCTTCTTACAAGAGTATCCATAGTCGTGCGGATAATTCGATTCATATAAGAGTTTACGGAAAACTCGTCATAATTACACACCAACTGCTTTTTTAGCATTGATTGCTCTTTTACCGAAGCGGAAATATCTATTTTGCCACGGAGAGCTGACAAGGACTCTGTTTGAAGCACATATTCTTTACCTAATCCTCTTTTGATTTGCAACGAGACACCCTTAATGAGAATGGCTGCGCATAATTCAGCGACATTATCAAATTCTTCTGTCGCCACCTGTTTATATCCCTGCTCATTCAAGACTTGAAACGCATATGAAAGCATATAGTATATGTTTTGTATGCGTATCATTTTATTGCACTCCTTAAGGTTGCAGACCAGTCTCTTACCTTTGTCGGTTCATCAAACCAGTATTCCTTGATTAACGGTATCACTTCATACTCCACAACAGATTTGAGCCATTCATCGGTAATTTCATCGTCGGTACAGAAGTAACTATGTCCAATTCTGAAACCGTCTCCTAACGACTCGTCTGATGAAATTGTATTGTTAAGGGACTCAACAACGGTTATCAAGCTTTCCAGTTTTGGAGAGTTCTTTTCCGCCAAGTAATTCTTGAAACCTTCCGAAGAAAAAGCCGGTGCAAAATCAAAGAATGCGAACCTTCTTCTTAACGCATAATCCATAAGTGCAAGGCTTCTGTCCGCTGTGTTCATCATTCCGATAATTCTCACATTCTGAGGAACTGTGAACCATTCGTTTGAATAGAGCAGTTTTATCTTTTCGCCACGCTTGTCTTTCTCAATCAACATCATCAACTCGCCGAGAATTTTACTCAAATTACCACGGTTAATTTCATCAATGATGAAGAAATAAGGTCTTTCATTATCTTCTTCCGCTTCCTTGCAGAACTTGTAGAACGCACCGTTTTCAAGTTCAAATCCTTCTTTTGAAGGTCTGTATCCCTGAATAAAATCTTCATAAGAGTAGCTTTGATGGAACTGCACCATTGCTACACGGCTGGTGTCTTTCTGTCCCATTATGGAATAGGCAAGTCGCTTTGCGGCGAAAGTCTTGCCCACACCCGGAGCACCCTGCAAAATAACATTGTATTTTGCTTCAAGCAATTCTGTCAGGGTGTTATATGTATCTTCGTCCATATACACTTCATTCAGAAAATCGTCCTTTGAATATGGCGGATACTTGATTTCTTTCTGTTCCGACACTTCTTCCGGCGAGTCTTCTGCAAACAAATCAAGGAGCTTCTGAACATAATCAGGATAAGCCGATATGTTGGTAAGTGTTTTCATAACAGCCTGTCCGGGGTGTTCCCATTCGCCGTTATTCTGCCAGTCAACTTTTCTTATATGTTTATATGTGTCTCTTGATGAATCGTAAATATAATCGGAAGTCACAACACCTCTGCCGATTATTTTGTGCATTCCTTTTTTAACGAAAACCACATCGCCGACTTTAATCTCGTTTGCAAACTGCCATAGGCAATGAGCATTATTCTTGTAGGAATAGCTTGCGTCATAGACTTTCTTCATAAATTCTTTGATTTCTTCTTTAGAAGCAAAGTCTTTCAGGTTGGTTACTTCGTCCCAGCCTATCCCCATAATGCCATTCTTGAAAAACTCGTCCCACATACAAGCATTATCGCCGGGAGAATATATCCAGTAATCTGTTTCTTTCACATTTGAGTCAACGGTTTTTGTCGGAGGTTCTTCCGGTTTTTCCGCTTGGCTGCTTTTCCATGCACAATAAGAAAGCTCAGGGAAGCTGTGGTATTCGTATTCTTTCTGACCCAGAGCATTTTTTGCCTGCTCACACATAAACAGATAACTTGTTCCGTCAGGTAAGCCTTTATTTATATCAGAAAAGATTGTCGTAAAATAGTGCGGCATATTATCGACATCAGTAATAAAGGCTCTGTTGGTTGAGTCTAAATTGATGAAGGTATAAGGTCTTACCCAATAAAGCCCCATTGTAATATTCCACTTAATCATCTTCTGCTTTGTAACTGTGTCATAGGCAGAAATGAAAGCGTTTTTATTTTCTGCGGAAGCTTCATCAGAGTAGGCAATGGCTTTTTCAAGCAAATCCCACAGATTATCTATATCGTGTTCTCCACGGTTTCCCTTATATGCGAAGAACCACGCACTTAAATTCATTACGACAGGAATACCGTCAAATTCTGTCGGAACAGCAGATTTTATTGAAAACTGTTTCGCAAATTGCTCCAACAAAGCAATTCGATTAGCATTGGTAATTCCTTTGTTAAATGAACCGAAGATAGTAAAAGGGCAAATATCCTCGTATGTTTCTTTGCCTTTTTCCTTGAATGGGAAGTTCATTCCTGCGTCTGAGAAAATAGTTTTCAGTTTTCCAATTAACTCGCTACGGTTGTTTTTATACTCCAATAGAGCAGTAGCCAGCTCCATATAGAAGTTTGTCCATTGAAATTTAGTATCCATAATCGTCCTCCGTCACCTTATGCGTCCATCATATTATCCGTCCATAGCTCACACTGTGTCATAACTGTCTGAACAGCGTCCTCCATACCTTCCGGCGGATACTTGTGCTTCTTCAAAAGTTTCTTGATAAGCATACGCATTTTTGCTCTTGCAGACTCACGCTTTTGCCAGTCTATCGTTTTATTTTTTCGGAGCGTATCTGCAAGCTCCTTTGTAATAGCAATCAGTTCGTCGTTTTCGTAGAAGTCCTTAATTGCCTGCGGCTTTGTTAATGCGTCATAGAAGGCAAGCTCATCAGCGGTCAGTCCGAGCTTGTCGCCCTCTTTTTGTGCTGCGGCGATTTGCTTTGCCAATTTCAGCATTTCTTCAATGACTTCTTCATTGGTCAGCATACCGTTGAGGTAAGCATTGAGAGAACGCTGCATAATCTCGCTGAATTTTTCGGACTTAACCACATTCGTCCTGCGATAGACCGACACTTGCTCCGCAATCAGTTTTTTCAGGAGTTCAACAGCAAGATTTTTTTCCTTCATATTTGCGACTTCCTGAAGGAACTTCGGGTCAAACAGAGAAAACTCCTCTTTAATGTCTGAGAACAGGTTGATAACGCCGTCGCTCTTGATACTCTGTTTCAAAAGTTCATTGATTCTTGCGTTCATTTCCGGCAAGGAAATTTTCTTTCCGACGCCTGTATTTGTCAGCCTGAGTACCAATACACGAATGGATTCAAAGAATGCTGCTTCAAATCTGCTGTCCTCATCAACCAAAGACGAACAGAGAGACAACGCCTGATGAAGCATAAGGGCTTCTTTTACAAAAGAGTCCTTCTCATCAACTCTTTCTCTGCCCATAATGAAGTTTACAGCACCGCTGATAGTCTTTGCTCTTTCAAGGTCTGTACCGTTTTGGAATTTGGAATAATCATATCCGTGGAATTTATCACGGCAAACAGACAACTTTTCCAAGAACTTCGGATAAGCGACCTTAGCAACATCGGTATCGCCGTAGTTCTTCTTATCACGAGAGGTATAGTCATTCATTGCCTGCTTCAAGGCGGTGGCAATACCCACATAGTCAACGACAAGTCCGCCTTCCTTGTCTCTGAACACACGGTTTACACGGGCGATTGCCTGCATAAGATTGTGTCCGGACATAGGCTTGTAAACATACATTGTGGCAAGAGACGGCACATCAAATCCGGTCAGCCACATATCAACAACAATAGCGATTTTCAAAGGACTGTTATTATCTTTGAATTTCTTTGCAAGCTCGTCCTTGTGGTGCTTATTCCCAATAATCTGTCGCCATTCCTCCGGGTCATTATTGCCTGAGGTCATAACGACTGCCACCTTTTCTGTCCACGCAGGGCGAAGCTCCAAGATACGCTTGTAAATCTTCATAGCGATAGGACGGGAATACGCAACAATCATCGCCTTACCGGTCAACAGGTTTTCACGGTTATTCTCGTAATGGTCGAGAATATCGCAAACCAAAGAATTGATTGTGTTATCATTTCCGAGAACGGCTTCCATCTGTCCAAGCTCACGCTTGCTCTTTTCAATGACTTTCTCATCTGCATTGGCTGCCATAATGTCATACTCGGCGTCAATCAACTTCAAGGTTGCTTCATCAAGGTTGAGTTTAATTACACGGCTCTCATAGTAAACCGGGCGGGTAGCACCGTCCTCGACAGCCTGTGTCATATCGTAGATGTCAATGTAATCTCCGAATACTTCACGAGTGCTGCGGTCTTTGGAGGAGATAGGAGTACCTGTAAAGCCAATGTATGTAGCGTTCGGTAAAGTGTTGCGGATGATACGGGCTGTGCCGATAACACGCTTTGCAACATCTTCGCCTTCTTCGTTCTTAGTAATCTTTATTTTCTCGGCGAGCCCGTATTGACCTCTGTGTGCTTCATCAGCCATAACAACGATGTTGTGGCGTTCAGAGAGAGGTTCGTGGGACTCCTCAAACTTTTGCATTGTGGTAAAGATAATGCCGTTTGCTTGTCTGCCAGCAAGTAAAGCTTTCAAGTGTTCACGGCTTTCTGCGTGCATAGGCTCTTGTCTTAAAAAGTCCTTGCACTTTGCAAACTGTCCGTAGAGCTGGTCGTCAAGGTCGTTTCTGTCAGTCAGAACAACGATTGTCGGGCTGTCTAAGGCTTCCTGCAACAAATGAGCATAGAACACCATAGAAAGCGATTTTCCGCTTCCTTGTGTATGCCAGAACACACCGCCTTTACCGTCTGTAACGGTAGCGTGCTTTGTGGATTCAATAGCTTTTCTTACCGCAAAATACTGATGGTATCCGGCAAGAATTTTGAATGTATTGATACCCTCATTAGAGAAGCAAATGAAGTTCTTTATAATATCAAGCAGCCTTTCTTTTTGGAACATACCCTCAAAGAAAGTGTCAAACTGAGCATACTGCGTGTTTTCATAGTCTCCATCTTTGGTTTTCCACTCCATAAAGCGGTCTTCACCGGAGGTGATCGTACCCGCTTTGGAGGTCAACTGGTCGCTCATAACGCAGATAGCGTTGTAAATGAACATAGATGGAATTTCCTGCATATAGTTACGGAGCTGCCTGTACGCTTCGGAAGCGTCCGTTTCTTCACGGGAAGGAGATTTCAGTTCAACCAATACGACGGGCAAACCATTCAAAAAGAGAATTACATCGGGGCGTTTATTGCTGTTCTCAATAAAAGTCCATTGGTTAGCTACGATAAAGGAGTTGTTGTCGGGATTTTTGTAGTCAACAAGATAGACGATAGAGGAACGCTCCTCGCCGCCAACAAAAAATCTTACAGGAATACCGTTTTGCAGATAGTCCATAAAGACGGCGTTTTTCTGCACAAGCTCTCCGTTTTCAAAGTTTTTCAGCTTGAACAAAGCGTCCTGAATGGCGTCATCAGGCAGACCTCTGTTCAAACGATACAGAGAGTCAAGCAGAACCTCCTCATATAACGGACTGTAAAAATCCCTTTCAATATCGGGACCGTATGCGTACTCGTATCCCAAATCGTTTCTAAATAGCTCGATTACAGAGTTTTCATAATCGGCTTCGGTATATAATCCCGGCATAAATCTCTCTCCTTTACAGATTTATCATAATATAATTCTCAATTTTTATGGTCTCCCGGCAGGCGACATATTGTAAACAATAATTTATCGGCTTAGGGGTCGATGTCGGAGACATCAAGCTCGCCTGACATCAATTTAGGTAAAAGCGTATCTCTGACTGCTGTCAAGTTTTCACTTTCGGTTTGATTAGCCTTTATCTTGGCAAATATCGGAGCAGCTACGCTATGAAAATCCATTAGNGCTTATAACATATCCCATAACTTCCGTGGGTGGCGGGAGTTAATATCGGGGGACTTCCGCCCCATAGTCGTTCTCTAAGAATTATTCAAAGGAGAATTGACTGTGAAACAAGATTTAATCAGAGATGTTATTCAAGGAATGTTACCTTTTCTGAATAACGCACAAAATGAGAAATTGCAGGAGGTTTTACAATATACTCTTGCAAAATATGAGGTAACCGAGAAACAAAACCAAGAGACTAACTCGGAGCAGAACTATGTGGAGCTGTTCTTGTCTGCAAAGCGAATTGAGGGCTGTTCCGAGAAATCTCTTAAATACTATAAGGCAACTATTGAAGCAATGCTCGGTGAGCTGAACAAAGATGTTAAACACATTGTAACGGACGACATTCGAGGATACCTGACCGAGTATCAGGAAAAGAAGAAGTCCAGCAAAGTTACGATAGACAATATTCGTCGTATCCTGTCCAGCTTTTTCTCGTGGCTGGAGGATGAGGATTACATATTGAAAAGCCCAGTCAGACGCATACACAGAGTAAAGACCGGCACGAACATCAAGGAAACTTATTCCGATGAAGCGTTAGAGCTGATGAGAGATAACTGCACCGAACTGAGAGACTTGGCAATTATAGATATGCTGGCTTCAACAGGTATGCGTGTTGGCGAAATGGTGTTGCTTAACCGAAATGATATTGATTTCAACGAGCGAGAATGTATCGTGTTCGGTAAAGGCAGCAAGGAACGAGTGGTTTATTTTGACGCTCGAACAAAGATACATTTGCAGAATTACTTGGAAAGCAGAACGGACGATAATCCGGCGCTGTTCGTGTCACTGAAATCGCCGCACGAAAGGCTGAAAATCGGTGGAGTTGAGGTTCGTCTGCGTGAATTTGGAAAGCAATTAGGATTGCAAAAAGTACACCCGCACAAGTTCAGGCGTACACTTGCGACTATGGCAATAGATAAAGGAATGCCCATAGAACAATTACAACAGCTCTTGGGGCATAGGAAAATAGATACGACCTTGCAATATGCAATGGTTAAACAAAGCAATGTTAAGATAGCACACAGAAAATATATTGGATAGAAAGGAACTTGATTATGGCGGAATGGAAAGAATACACAGTGGCAGATGTGATTTCAACTGTTATTGATTACAGAGGAAAGACTCCTAAAAAGTTGGGTGGAGATTGGAGCGATTCAGGATATAGGGCTTTATCTGCTAAGAATATCAAAACAGGAAAGATTGTTCAGCCTGATAGTATCAGATATGTTTCCGAAGATATGTATAGATGTTGGATGAAAGAAGAGATTCAAAAAGAAGATATTCTTATAACATCTGAAGCTCCATTTGGTCAGATATACTATTGGGATAGCGATGAAAAAATTGTTTTGAGCCAACGACTATTTGCTGTTAGAATCAATCAACAATTCTATCCTAAATACATTTATTTTTATATGACATCTTCTTTCTTTCAAACAGAACTTGATGGCAGAGCAACGGGTACAACTGTTGTGGGATTACGTCAGCCGGAATTATTAAAATGCAAAATTTTTGCACCTGACTATCAAGAACAAAAGAGAATAGCAGATACTCTATGGTGTTTAGAACAAAAAATAAACAACAATGAAGCAATAAACAATAATTTACTGGAACAAGTGCAAACTTTGTATCGCAATAGATTTGTCGATACCGTCAACAATGAGCGTAGGATTTGCCGTGCTGACGAATACTTTGATATTTCTATTGGTAAAACGCCACCGAGAAAGGAGCCGCAATGGTTTAGCACTAATCCTCAAGATGTCACTTGGGTATCTATTTCAGATATGGGAACTTGCGGTCTTTATATCGGTAGCAGTTCTGAACAGCTTACAAAAGAAGCAGTCGACCGTCATAATGTTAAAATAGTACCTGATAACACGGTTTTACTTAGCTTCAAACTAACTGTTGGCAGAATAGCAATTACAAATGGCGAGATGACCACCAATGAAGCGATAGCACATTTCAAAACTGACAAAAAGGAAATAAATGAATATCTCTATTGTTATTTGAAGTGTTTTAATTACCAAACTATGGGCAGTACATCATCAATCGCAACAGCCGTAAATTCAAAAATAATCAAAGGAATGCCTTTTGTTGTACCAACCGATGATGAACTAATGGATTTTCATAGCGTAGCTGCTCCGATATTTGCCAAGATAAAGGCTAATCAAACCGAAAGTGAAAACTTGACAGCAGTCAGAGATACGCTTTTACCTAAATTGATGTCAGGCGAGCTTGATGTCTCCGACATCGACCCCTAAGCCGATAAATTATTGTTTATTGCTTCATTGTTGTTTATTTTTTGTTCTAAACACCATAGAGTATCTGCTATTCTCTTTTGTTCTTGATAGTCAGGTGCAAAAATTTTGCATTTTAATAATTCCGGCTGACGTAATCCCACAACAGTTGTACCCGTTGCTCTGCCATCAAGTNTCGCTTCATTGTTATGAATCTTTTCATCAATCGTGCGTAAAATAGAGCTAATTTTTTTCTGCGTTTGCAAAGATGGCAACTCTATTGATTGATTTTCCATATCTCCTTTTGTCATATGTGCCATAACGCTTCCGTGCGTTCCGGCTGTCAGNTCGCTTCATTGTTATGAATCTTTTCATCAATCGTGCGTAAAATAGAGCTAATTTTTTTCTGCGTTTGCAAAGATGGCAACTCTATTGATTGATTTTCCATATCTCCTTTTGTCATATGTGCCATAACGCTTCCGTGCGTTCCGGCTGTCAGGCGATTTACAGAGTGTCGCAACCAATAATACAAATAAAACTTATCTGCAACATCATCATTCGGTATCAGTTTCCAAATATGATAGTGATAAATAACTTTCCCTCCGTCCCAAATTTTAGGACCGAAAGACGCCGACCACGCAAAAAGCAAATCCTCATAATCACAGTATTTGTTTTCAGGTAGTTCCATATCTGAGTAATACCACCTGTCACTTGAAAAGAAGTTTCCAACACGCAAAATAGGGTACTTTCCACTTGAAAGCAACTCGTTTTGTTTATATGCACGTCCATTTAGCACTTCACATATATCTCCAAATCTATATTTTGCCATTGTTTTCTTCTCCTTTCAGTTTCTTATATTGTCTTTTCCAAGCAGAAGAAGGCTTTTTGCATATACAATCTTGACTGGCAAAAGCACAAATATTTTCCAAATACGCATTTCCACAAATGTCGGGATTATTTGCTCTACAACCATATGTTTGCGTTTCTGTATCCAATTCATTAAGTGGTGCTTTGAATTTTATTTTCAGTTCCTTCTCAGATTTCATACCCAATCGCCCCCAGTTTCTTACGGATTTCGTCCTCCAATTCGTGGGACTTTGCAAACATTTCCGATAATTCGGAGGTAAGGCGAGTCATCTTTTCTTCAAACGGTTCTCCGTCGTCCTCAACTTCTTCAATGCCGACATATCTGCCCGGTGTCAAGATGAAATCCTGCTTTTCGATTGCCTGAAGGTCTGCAACGGCACAGAAGCCTTTTACATCTTCAAGTGTTCCATCTTGGAAAGCGGAAAAAGTATCTGCCAGCTTTTGTATATCCTCGTCCGTAAAATCTCTGTGCTTGCGGTCAACCATATAGCCCATCTTGCGGGCGTCGATAAACAGCGTTTTTCCTTTCTGCTTCTTGTTCTTTGAAATGAACCAAAGTGTTACCGGAATAGTAACGCTGTAAAAGAGCTGGGTCGGCAGGGCAACAATGCCTTCCACAAGGTCAGCCTGAATGATATTCTTTCTGATTTCGCCCTCGCCGCTGGACTGAGAGGACAACGCTCCGTTTGCAAGCACAAGACCAATCTTTCCGTTCGGTGCAAGGTGGTGTATCATATGCTGAATCCACGCATAGTTGGCGTTGCCGGCTGGCGGTGTTCCGTACTTCCAACGAACATCGTCTTTGAGTTTTTCCTGTCCCCAGTTGGAAAGGTTGAAAGGCGGATTTGCCATAATGAAATCTGCTTTCAGCGTTTTATGTAAGTCGTTGAAAAATGTATCCGCCTGATACGGTCCGAAATCGGCGTCTATGCCACGAATCGCCATATTCATCTTTGCCATTTTCCAAGTGTCAGCATTAGACTCCTGACCGTAAACGGCGATTTCTCCACGTTTTCCGCTATGAGCCTGAATGAATTTCGCACTCTGTACGAACATACCGCCCGAACCGCAGCAAGGGTCATAGACACGGCAGTTTTTGAACGGCTTTAATATAGCAACGATTGTTTTTACGATACTTGCCGGAGTGTAGAACTCGCCGCCCTTAACACCTTCATAAGCGGCAAACTGCTGAATACAATACTCATAAGTTCTGCCGAGAAGGTCTTTACTTTCTTCTGTGTCGCCCATATCCATATTGGTAAACAAGTCAACAACATCACCTAAAACACGCTTGTCCAAATCAGGGCTTGCGTAGTTTTTCGGTAAAACATTTTTAAGGGTTGTATTTTCCTTTTCGATGGCTCTCATAGCGTCATCAATAACAGTACCGATTTCCGGTGTATGAGCCGCAGAAGCAATCTTGCTCCAACGAGCGTCCTCAGGCACAAAGAAGATATTATCTTCTACATAAGCGTCTCTATCGTCCTCAAAGCCGTCCCCTTCAGCGACAAGCTCCTGATAGCGTTTTTCAAAAGCACTTGAAATGTAACGCAGGAAAATAAGACCTACGATAACCTTTCTATATTCCGCTGCGGGGATATGCCCCCAAAGGACACACGCTGCGTCCCAAATCTGTTTTTCAAAGCCGATATTGGCGTTATTTCCGGTAGCCATAATATAAATCCTTTCTCCATTTATTATAACGAAAACTTTTCGTTGCAATTATCCATTATCAATTTAGCAATAGTAGTGTCCCATAAAACGGACTTTTCACTTATCTTCGGGTAAAACTTCCATAATATCATCAACAGTACAGTTCAAAGCTCTGCATATTTTAGCAAGGGTATCTGTTGTAACGGCTTCATCATTGCCCAGTTTACGCATTGTGTATTTAGTTAGTTCTGCGGTTTCCTGTAAATCTTTCTTTTTCATATCTCTGTCCAGCAAAATATGCCACAGTTTCTTATATGTAACTGCCATTCGTGTCCTTCCTTTCCGTGTGTTTCAACGAGAATATAGTAACTCATTAAAGAGTATAGCACAAAACGCTCCGATTTTCAATATAATTACTGTTATTTCGCACTTTTTCGCTTTTAGGCAATCTCGATACCAACTATTCGTTATATTAAAAAAGAGGTGCGTTTGCACCTCAACTACATAGCTTATTCTCTTGAACCATCAGATAGATAGAAGCAATGACCTTTTCCACCGGAGGTTCTTTCCCATCCGGGGCAATCTGTTTCCAAAATGCCTGTGCCGTAGGGTCTGTGCTTTTCATAGCCGCCCTGATGGCAACGCTCATTTCATTTCTGACTTCTTGTTCACTCATTTTATGTGCTTTTGCAACTTCCTTAATTATGTCCTTCAATATACTTCCTCCTATGTCTTTTGGTGAGTGTCTATCACTAACAGTTATAGTTATACCACATCTGATTTGTCGAAGT
This sequence comes from Bariatricus massiliensis, assembly GCF_900086725.1. Classification (GTDB taxonomy): domain Bacteria; phylum Bacillota; class Clostridia; order Lachnospirales; family Lachnospiraceae; genus Allocoprococcus; species Allocoprococcus massiliensis. The sequence goes on from NZ_LT574837.1 coordinate 361,749, forward strand.
CCCGCATTACTTGTCGAAAGTTTAATTTTTTTCTCATCAAAAAAAGAAAGCCCGCCTTTTATGGCGAACTTTCGTGATTTATGGTGCAATTTGCTTTGAGTGTTTTAATAGGGTATCAATAACCTCATATATCTTGCTTCTATCTTCAGGAGCAAGCTTGGCAAGTTTTTCATTCAGTATGGAGTTCTTGACGGTATATCCTGTTTCCAAAACATCAGCAAGAACCATATCCGACGATACTTCCAAAGCGTTTAGTATCTTAATAAAGGTTTCAAGTGATGGAATTTTCTCTCCACGCTCGACCATACCGATATAATTTGTTGTTAGTCCGGCTTTCTCTGCTAAATCCTCCTGACGGAACTTTTTCATAAGGCGATACTTTCTTATATTCTTGCCGATTGTATCAAGCTGCATCACATCACCCCCTTCGGTGTACTTCTATAACTAATAGTATAGATTATGCTGAAAGCGATATACACCAACCTCACGGAAGATAAGACAACTATTAGTGATGATTTTCAAAGAATTTTGTGTTATACTGTCTTATGTCAGGAGTGATTTACAATGGCTTTGGAAACAACAGCTACCTTTATAGGTCATAATGAATGCTTTGGATTATCCGCAGAAAAGCTCAAAAATGTAATAAGAGAGCTTATCGAAAAAGGCGTGACAGATTTTCTGAGTGGAGGGCAAGGCGGCTTTGACAGGTTATGCGGTCGCTGTGTCTATGAACTCAAAAAGGAGTATCCGCACATCAATAACTATCTCGTTATTCCTTATCTCTCTTTCAATGTTTATGATAAAGAGCTTTTCGATTCGATAATATATCCCGACGGATTTGAAAAATACAATTTCAAATCAGCCATTCCCGCAAGGAACAGATATATGGTGGATAATTCCGGCTATGCAATCTGTTTCGTCACTCATTCTTGGGGCGGTGCTGCCAAGACCTATGAGAGAGCCAAGAAGAAAAAACTCCAAATAATCAACTTAGGAGCAAAAGAGGATGGGGAATGAAAGAGTGATATTCAGCAATAGGTTTGACCGACCTACGCTTGAACAAATTGAAGAAGAAATGAAAAACGAGAATTATGACGATAACGAAAACTCGATGACAGCGGAAGAATTTCTTGATTTTATGCGGAAGAACAGAAGGACTGTCCCCAATGAAAAGCGTATAGCTAATAAAGATAAATTTATATGGGCAGTCAGTGAGTTATCGGAAACCTATGAAATTGACGCAGATTTGATAGAGGACGATGACGGATATACCGCATTTATCTATATGAACTACGCTTCTTACAATGGATATATAAAGAAACTGCTTGGACTTATTTTTATCTTGTCCGATGACTTTTCTGTGTTCGAAGCGAAAGATAATAGAGACAGCGATTTGTTGATGTGTTTTACTTATCACACGCACAATGTCTATCTGAAAGATAGAGAAATAACAGATTTTGAATAATGTACTTGATGGCTACTCGAACGAGCAGCCATCTTTTTTTAATATGCCGGAATACCGTATCCGTAGATAACAGAACTTCCAACCGGGTATGTTTTGGTTCTGCAAGTATCGCCTGAGTTGCCCTCAACGGTATAGACTGTACCGTTCTCGCATTTCTGAACAATACCGGTGTGGTCTGTTACACCGTCGCCCTCCCAATCAAAGAAGATGATTGTACCAGGCGAAGGCTCATACGAACCGTCTGCCCATTGTCCTCGGTCTCTGAACCATTGTACGCCGTTTACACAACCGGCATACTTCGGGATAATACCGGCGTCGATATATCCGCACTCGTTGGCACACCAAGAAACGAAGCAGGCACACCATTCTACACGGGAGTCAAATCCGTACCAAGACCAGTAAGGCTGACCGCCTACATTACCTACCTGAGACAAGGCAACCGTTACGATTTGGTCGTCGCTGTATCCGATACCGTAAAGCACCTGTGACCATAGCTGATTGTTTTCGTCCTGCAATAGCTCGGCAAGATAATCTTTCTGCTCTTGATTAAAGCCATACATAGCCGCCATTTCATCAACAGTCTTGTGCGTTACCGTGATATACAGAAATGTTTCGGTTACTGTGGTTTCGGTCTGTACGATATTGCCGTGTCCGTCGTCGCTTTCTTCGATTTCGGTATGGGTTTTCGTTTCCGTTCGGGAAGAAATGTCGTTCATTTCCCAAAAAATATCCGACAGTAGCTGCTTCTTGGTTTCATCAACCGTAGCAACTTCCATCGGATTGTCGGGGTCGGTATTCACTTTAACAGAATAGACCGCAAGAACCTCTTTCCACACAGCTCGGCTGCCGCTCATTTCAAGGACATCATAGCTTACGGAGTTCTTTTCCTGCTCCAACCGGTCATCATATTCCTGATTGATTTCCTGAACGACTGTCTGCATTGACATTCCCGTGCCGGAATCCTCTCCTGAAAAGAAGATACCAAACACTGAACCCGCAATCAGAGCAACAAGGCATAGAACAATAATAACAACCACCGCAACCCAACCGCCGGCAGCGATAGCGGCAATAATACCTTTTACCGCCGCTATGATTGCTTTGACTGCGGCAACGGTGGCTTTGGCTGCGGCTTTAATCGTAGCGGCTGTTGCTTTGGCGGTAGCTTTTGCCGCCTGTGCTGCTTTTTGAGAAGCCTTAACCGTCGCCTGAGCCGTTTTCTGTGCCGCCTTCGCCGCTTGCTGGCTTGTCTTTATAGCCGTTTTTGCAGTCTGTTCAGCCGTCTTAACCGATTTCTGTGCGGTTTTTGTCGCTTCTTTCCCGGCAAACTTAATGGTTTTCTTTCCGGAGGAAGTAGCAGACTGCTTAATGGTCTTTTCCGCCTTATCGACAGTCTTAATCGCAGAGCTTGTATTCTGCGAAGCCTGTTTTCGCAAAGACTGCTCGGCTCGTTGCTGCTTGAAACGCTGAATACCGTCCTTTGCAGTGCGTATATTCTCTTTTGTGGTTTCAAGTCCTTTTCGTCCCGCCTTGTCAAACGCATAAGCACCATCGTGAACCAATTCGTCAATACCGCTTTCCAGTTTATCGGAAGCATATTCCTCGGCAGAACTGCTGTTGGCATTTACCGACCGTTCCGCCTTTTCTTTTGTTGCGATATACGCCTGCTTCATTCGTTGGTTTGCAACGGCAGCCTTATCTATGGTTCGTATCGTACCTTTTGCACTGTCTTTCGTTTTAATATCAGCCATACAATCCCTCCTTCCTATGCAGGCTGAATCACCTGTTGCGTTATTCGTTGATTAGCTTCGCCACTACAACAAGTCTGCCGTTTGTCCGTGAATACTCACAGGTGGAAAGGGTCAGGAGCTTGTCGCCGTATTCGGCGGTTACGCCCGTATCGTAAAGCGACAGTTCCTTGCACTTCTCAACATAGGCAGTGAAATCCTCGTCTGTTTCCGCATTGACGAAATGATAGTATTTGAAGCTGTCGGGGCTGTCCGTATATACTACGGTTTTGAACACGGCAATCACTTCGTAGGTCTGTCTGTCGGTCAACGTATCAAAGGACACCGTTTTGTGCTTTTCCCAAAAGTTCTTGTCCTTGAATTTCATAAGACCGGCGAACATCGAGCCATCGTTCATATGATGACCGTAGATAATGATATTGTCGCTTGGCAGCTCCATATCGCAGTTTTCCTGAACATAGGGACAGCCGTAGTCGGTGTACGCTTTATCAAAGCCGTGCTTCAGATAGAAGTTCGGGTTGTCCTTTGACTGCATAACGGGATAATTGATTTTTGTGTCCTCAACCTTAATCCAGCCGACCATATCGTTGTTTTGCAGATAAAGCTCCTGATACTCCGGGATAAAGGTCTTTTCTTCGGAGTAGTTCATCGGCTCTTTGGTTTCTTCAGGTTCTGTCTCCACAACCTCAATCAGATTGTTGTACATTTCCGCCTGCTTTGCAGAGTCGTAATAGTGCTTGATAAGAAAACCTGAACTGACGGCAAATACAATGCTGAAAGCACAGATAATAGCAATATAGATTTTGTTTTTCATAGGTGTTTCCTTTCTCATTTACAGAATAGGGCAAGGGTTACGCACCCTCGCCCGGTTTGGTTGTCATCAGCTTATACAGCTTCGTATTCTTCGGGAACTTATTAGCAAACGGCACAAGCGAACTGCCGACCTTAATCAGTCCGTGTCCTGCGTCAACATTCGTGATATACGAAAGCTGAAGGTCGGAAATGTTAAGGAGCTTGGCAAGCTCAATCCTGTCGGTTGACGCCTGATTGAGCATAATCAGGAACTCGCTGTTTGCAAGCATAGTTCTTGCCGTATGGCTCTGCAAAAGGTCGTCCACATTCTGCGTAATGCCGGTAGCATAAGCACCGTACTTTCTTACACGCTTCCAAAGAGTAAACAGGAAGTTTGCGGAGTATTCGTGCTGGAAAAGGAGATAGATTTCATCAATAAAGATGAATGTCTGCTTACCTTTAGCACGGTTCTGTGTAATACGGTTCAGAATAGAGTCGAGGACGACAAGCATACCGATAGGCATAAGCTGTTTGCCGAGGTCAAGAATGTCATAACAGATAAGGCGGTTATCCGTATCAACATTGGTCGGCTTTGCGAAGGTATTCAAAGAGCCGTGTGTAAACAGCTCGATAGCAAGGGCGATTTCCTTTGCTTCCGGTTCGTCCTGTTTCAGAAGCTCTGCACGGAAGTCCTGCAAGGTAGGAACAGTACCGGTATATCCTCTCTGCTGATAGTCTCGGTAAACGCTCGCTGTGCAACGGTCAATGATAGACTTTTGCTTTGCTCCGAGGTTTGTGCCGCCGATAAGCTGTTCACAAAGGGACATTATGAACTCGGATTTCAGAATAACCGGGTTTGCACCGTCGCCGTATTCTTTGTTCATATCCATTGCATTGATATGGCTCGGCGAAGTTGCGGAGATGTTGATGATTTCACCGCCGAGAGCCTTTACAAGCTGAGAATACTCTCGCTCAGGGTCGATGATAATAACATCTGCGTTGGAGGAAAGAATGATGTTTTCAATCTCTCCCTTTGCCGCAAAGGATTTACCGCCGCCGGAAACGCCGAGGATAAAGGAGTTACCGTTAAGTAGCTGTCTGCGGTCGGCGATAATCATATTTTTGCTGATGACATTCTGACCGTAGTAAATGCCGTTTTCGTGGTAAATGTCCTGAACCCTGAACGGGATAAATACTGCAAGGCTTTCTGTGGTAAGGGTTCTGAATGCGTCAATCTTGCGTGTTCCAAAGGGCATAGCCGTATTCAGTCCGTCCATCTGCTGATACTTGAGAACGGCAAACTGGCACAAATGCTTTCTTGCAGTCGTAAGCAGAGCTTCGGTGTCGTTATCAAGCTGTTCTTTGGAGTCCGCAGTATGAACCATAGTGAGTACAGCGAACATCATTCGCTGATCACGAGTGGTGAGGTCATCAAGGAACTCCTTCATTTCTTTTTTCTGCTGCTCCATATCATACGGAACGGTAGCGGAGAAGTTATTGTTCTGATTCTGCTTTCTCTGCCAGTTGGTAATGTTCGTTTCAACGCCAAGCAGCCTGCTCTCTGCTTCTCGTACCGCTTCATCGGTCGGAACGGGTACAATGTCAATGGACATCATCAGGTTGCGGTTTAGGTCGGTAAGCTCGGCTACCATACTGTCCTTGATATAGGAAGCGTACTCACGAAGAAAAAGGACTCTCCCGTAACGGTTTCCCATTTTGAAGTAGTCCTTTTCAAATTCCATTGTGTCGGGGCAAACATAATCTTTGAAATCGTGTCCCTTTTTTCTCGTTTCCTTAATATTGAAGTGGTAGGCGGTTTCCTCCCCGACACGGAAGAAATCGTGGACAATTCTCAGTCTTTCGTCGGTTTCAAGCTCCACACATTTGCTTCCGAGTCTTGCAAAGTGGGCAATAAGGTCAGCGCCGACACGGGCAAAATAGGTTCTTGCGTCCTCCACACTCTTTTTGTTGATGGAGATAGTAACATACTTATCCTGAACGATTGCATTTGCACCGGTTGCCTTGTCGAGAAGCATTTTGTTATATTCCTCTCGGTAAACATCAAGCTCATCTCCGGTTTCGGGGATAAGAATGGTTTTCTCAAAATCCAAACGGTTAAGCCGTCTGTTGTTGATAGTCAGCTTTGTAGTAGCACCGCTGTCAAGAGAGTTGAGAAGCTCGGAATATTCAAGGAACATCGCTTCCTTATCCTCTCGGCTCGCTACGGCATAGTTAATATCCGTGAACTTGAAGCTCTTGGAATATTTGTCCTTGCCCACACGGAAAATGCCGTCGTCATAAATAGCGGTAATGGGAATACAATCCTGTACGCCCTTTGGTACTACAAACTTTTCTTTGTCCTGCTTTAACAGGTTCGTAAGGGTTTTAATCATTGTTCTTGTATGCCTCCTTTTGCATAAAAAAATCGCCACTTAATTAAGTGACGATAAAAATTAGTGTTGTTAAGTTTTAATCCCAGTGCTTTCTTGAGTTATAAACATTGTTTACAGCTTCAATATAACAAATAAACGAAGAATGGTTATAGTCATTTGAGGTCAAATACTTGTTTTTTATTCTTTTGTACTGTTCTCTGACTAATGCCCATTTGCCTTTGCTTTTAATATAATCAGCCTTTTCTTTGAGTCGCCTTGAATTAGGTGCTTGATTCCAAAAATACTTATCATAATAAGAAAAGCCTGTTTTTTCGTGAATCAAGCGGTGATAATTGCCGTCAACATCCTCACAGACAATACAGACATCTATTGAAAAATCTGTATCATTGCCCTGAGTGAAACAGCGCTTCTCCGTAGTTAGTGATGATGTTGAATCTTCACAGTCATTCCATCCGTGTTTCCGAAGAACCGTATTAAAAGCCTTTCTGACACACTCCTTGATGTTTCTACAATCCTCCCAGTCATCTATTCTCGTGATTTCAAGGTTATAGTCCAAGTCAATAGGTCTGTTGGCATTTTGCATTATTAGATTTTTTGCACCGCTCCCCACAAGGTAGAATGAAGCACCAATGTCATATTCTTCTTTCAATGTGTGACAAAGGTCTTGCATTATATCTCCACAAAGAGAACGCATACGGCTCAGAAATTGTTTGTCATTTACATACTCGTACATAGTAAAACTCCTTTCTTCCCAAGCCGTCCATTCAGCTAATGCTAAATCATATTATTATAATTAAACAATGCTTACTTGTCAATCCCGAAAAACTGTTCAATTTTCCTTTTTGATTTTTTGTTTTTGTTCGATTGTCGATTTCATCAATTCGTAATAGGTGTTGGTGGAATGAAAAACCAGCTTTTTCGGCATAAGGAACTCGGACTTAATCCACGTCCATATAAATTTCTCAGCTGTCATTCCGTTGTATTTCACAAAGCCGAGAGCCGCAAAAGGGGCAGCTCCCAAAATGCACACCCACGATACGGTTTCTGTTCCAAGGTACGGTTTTAAGAGAAAGTAAAGTCCTACCGCTACCGCACAGGCGAGAACAGAAAAAATGAACTGTCTGAGCGACAGTCCAAAAAACATTGACTCTGTATAGTTTCGTATCTCTCGGTTAATTTTGACTTCCATCAAAAGCTCCTTTCTCTGCGATATGCCTGTTTTGCGTGACGGATTTCATCAGAGCAGACGCAGGCGTCCGCAAGGCAAATTACATTGCCGTTTTTCTTTCCTCCGTAGTACACACAATATTTGCAGTCGCAGTCAGCAGGCGTATAGCCCTGCCATCTATCGTTATTTTTCTTGTTTTTCTTCATCAGAGAACCTCCCGTTATAAGCCCATCATTTCACGGATAATTCGGTCGCTCATCTTTACTGCACCGACAAGCACAAGCATATTGAATACCAGTTCGCCGATATATGCCCATACCTGAGTAACGGCTGCTGCGTCAGGGTTTACTACCGGCGGCGTAGAAGCAAATAGGGAGAAGATGATACAAGCAAGTACAATTACTGCTCCCTCAAGCAAAACGGCACAATAGCTCTTTATAAAGCTCTTACCCACATTCTGCGACGGTTCTCCGGCAAAAGTGGAAAGCGGTATCGGAGCGAGAGCCGTGTACATATACAGCTTGAAAAATCGTCCGTACACCGTCATTATCATAATGAACGACAAGACCGTGATAAACAGTCCGCCGATAAGAGTAACCGCCCACAATGGGATACTCTCAAAAAATCCGCAGCTTTCAATGGTTGTTACCATTTCAGCAGGTAAGGTTGTTTGATTGGGCGTACCGAATCCCGCAGATGTCATTATGGTTGAAATCGTACCTTGTACGATGTCGAACAGGGCAAGCATAAGCTCCAGCCCGTAGGTAATCACACCTTTGGCAATGGCAAAGCGGATAAACAGCTTTAATGCGTGTTCCGGTTTCTTGACATCGGTAAAACTGCCGCAGGTGCGAACCACACCGACAACAAAAAACAGAACAAGCAGGGCAAGACCGATAGCCTGAACCGCTCCGTTGATATTCACCATTACCGACCAAATACTGCCGCCTTTGAACTGCTGCGGTGAAGTGGTTAGTAACTGCCATATTTCCGCTAGCTTGCTGTTCCAAGTTTCAAGGGCGTTTTCGAGGTTCTGAACTACCCAGTTATCACTCATCTGTTTGCACCTCCTTTAAGATTAGGGGCATACCTGAAATGCCAGGTATGCCCCGTTTGATAACTGTGTTCTCTTAGCCGGTAATAAGGGTCAGGATTTCCTTTGCAAAGGTAATGATGATACCGCCCGCAAGGGTCAGGAAGCCGTTGGCTCTCTGAGACGGGTCGTGAGACTTCAAAGAGAGACCGACCTGAACGATACCGAAGCCAAGCAGGATAAGACCGATGGCACGGATAAGTCCGAAGATGAAGTCGGACAGATTGTTGACTACGGTAATCGGGTCGCTGGCGGCAAAAGCGGTAACGCTCATGCCGCAGACAAGAGTTGCTGCTGCGATTACGGCGCAGTAAGCACGGAAGCCTTTCTGAACCTTTCCGGTCATAGGCAGCTTCTGAGTAGTTTTCTTTTCGTTGTTCTTCTTAAAAATAGTCATTGTGTTTTCCTCCGTTAATATAAGTTTTTATTTACTTCAAAATCCTCATCGGACAGAAGCTCGTAATTGGTTTCTCCATAGCTTTCCTCCGGAAGTTCTTCCGGGTTAATAGAAAGAACGGAAATTGATGAGTGCTTGATGGTAACTTCGCCGTGCTTATAGGCAGAAGCCTTTCCATCGGTTGTAAGTGCCACATTCGGGTGCTTCAAGATGTCATACTTGAAGTCCATAACGGGGCGTTCTCCACGAATAAACAGAATTGCATATTGGTTATCAAGCATACGAACCTCATCAGGGGTAAGAAGCTCTCGACCGCTAATCTGATAATTTGTGGAGTAGTTACCGCTTCGCCCGGTACTCTTTCCGAAAGTGTTGGTATCAATGGTTTCCTTGCCGAGAAGCTCGGACACATATTTGTGGGTGCTTTGCTCGTTGCCGCCGAGATATAAAAACTCGTCGCAGTTGCCGACAATACTTTCCCATTGCTTTTCAAACAAGGCTTTTAACTGAGCCAAGTTCTGCAAGATGATACTTACCGACACTCCACGGGAACGCATAACCGACAGTATTTTGTCAAAGTCATCGGGCAGGCTCACATTCGCAAATTCGTCCATCAGGAAATGAACGGGAACGGGAAGCGAGCCTCCGTGAATATGGTCGGCAGCATAAAACAACTGCTGAAAAAGCTGTGTGTAAAGGATAGATACCAAGAAGTTAAAGCTGGAATCGTTATCCGGTATCAAAGCAAACAGAGCGACCTTTTTTTCTCCGAGTGACGGGAGGTCAAGCTCGTCTGTGGTAGTTAAAGAAGCAAGACTTTCAAGATTGAACTTTTCCAGTCTTGCCGCAAGGGTTATCTGTATGGACTTTAAGGTTTTCGCCGCACCCGAATGATAGGAACGGTAATACTTGAGAGCAATGTGGTCGGGATTTGACATCTCTAATTCCGCAAACAGTTCATCAAGGGGAGAAGGTCTTGTGTCCTCCTCGTCCTCAATCGCACCGGCTCTGAGCATTTCCATTATCATTGCAAAGTTCTGTTCATCTTCGGGTGCTTCATAATGAAGATAAAATATAAGTGCAAGCAGAAGCATTGAAGCCGAGGTATCCCAAAAGGGGTCTTGTGCCTGACTGCCTTTCGGAGTGGTACTCTTAAAAAGGTTCGTCACGAGCTTTTGCACATCGTTATCATTCTGCAAATAGACAAACGGGTTATAGCAATGGCTTTTCTCCATTGAAATCAAATCGAGAACACGGACTTCATAGCCTTTGCTTTCAAGCAGCTTTCCGGTATCTCGGAGTATTTCGCCCTTCTGTCAAGTGGTTTTGAGATATTTTTTGAAAAATCTCCAAAGCGCATAGCTGTGCGTAAAGTCAATCAGGCAACCTCCGCTTCCTGCAAAGCCATTGCTTCTCTTGCAATCAGAGCCTTTACAAGCTCCTCCTGCGTATGCTTTGCGTTCTCTGCGGGCATTGCGTTGACAACGAAAATGGTGCCGCCGATTCTCTCTACAAAGCCGGTTTTGATATTCTCCACGGTCATCACCTCACTCCATAAAAATAGGGGCGTCCGTTTCCGCACACCCCGTTACCACCCGAAAAAGGATTATTCCTTTTCATAGATTGCTTTCAGTGCGGCATAAAGGTTCCTGCCCTCGTCCTCCGTGAGCGTGATGCCCTTGCCGCAACGCTCGTGGTTCGGATGCCACTCTCTGATGTCCAGCTTGGCGGCATTGCCGTTCCACGAAATGAAGTTGGCTTCCTTGGTGTAGCCCTTACCGTTCTCTCCGAGGACGGCGAGGGGCTTGGTAATCGTGCTTGTAATGTCTTTCATTTTCGTACCTCCGTAATTCAAGTGTTGAAGAAGTTAAAAAGTCGGGATAGTAATGGAAGGGATTATCGTTCCCAATCATTTCTGTCCCGACGGTGTTTGGATTGTTCTTTTCGGGCGGCGGCTCTGTCCTCCCGTTCCTTGCGCTCCTGCGCTTCCTTGATGCTGAAAAACTCCTTGACCTTCTCCACAAAGACCTCCACCAGCTTCGGGAAGTGTTCCAGCGCCTGTAAAAACGGCTGGCATTTTTCCTTGAGCCGGTCATAGCGTTCCTGCAATCGCTCCACGGCAGAGGACGCATTGAAATACTGCCTTTGATAGTAGGAAACGCTGCTTTTCAAATCTTGGATTTCACTGCGGCTCGTGATTCCCTCCTTTGCAAGTGCCGTGAGCTGCTGGTAATCGTCCTTAGAAACGGCAATTTTGCCGGTGATGGTTTTCTGTCCCATTCCCTCAATCTCTGCCATTGTCTTGTGGACTTCGTGGGCAGGTTCATAGCGCACCTGCTCGGCTTCAATGCGTTCCTGAATGTCGGCAAGCCGCTCCTTGTCCTTCTGAATTTGATAATCCAGGCTGCTTAAATTCTCCGCTGTGCTGCCCAATACGCCACGCTCAAAGCCGGTGAAGCCAGCCTCGGTCATATGCTCAAAGAGCTTGTCTTGCAGGACAGAATAGGACTTGCGGAACATCGGCTTTCCGTATTTGCTGATAATCTGCTGCCCATTTTCGTCCAGCAGAGGAACAGTGTTTTTCCATTTCTTCGAGTGGGAAACTTGATTGATGACCTCCTTGACCGTTCCTCTCAGGGCTTCGTCCTTGCAGCGTTTCGACCACAGAATTTCTTTTCGGACGGTGGGGATCGCCACAATGTGCAGGTGGTAGTGGTAGACCGGCTTGCCCAGTTCTTCGGACACCGCCTTGTTGATTTCATCGGCGTGCATAACCCCCGACACGATAGATGTGGATAAAAGAAAGAAACCCCCCTTGCGGTTCCAATATC
>NZ_LT574837.1:373801-662478 GCF_900086725.1 Bariatricus massiliensis
CGGACACCGCCTTGTTGATTTCATCGGCGTGCATAACCGCCGACACGATGTTCTCCTCGCCGTAAATCTCACAGCCGAAGCGGTAGGATTCCTCGTAGAACTGCTTGGCGTATTCGTAGCCGCCGTGTTCCTCAAAGTACCTTGTGTTCACATCAATGACCAACTCATTAAAAATGGTTGCACCGGCTTTCTGTCCTCTTGTGGAGATTTTGCCCTCGTCAATGAGCCGCTGGAAATACTCGTTGTAGGTAAAACCGCCCGTGTCCTTGAAGTGAACATTGCGGGCAATTTGCTCGGTGTCCACATTGAGATTTGCGTAGCTTTTATTCTTGCGCTCGTTGTGTCGCTCGGTTTTCTGCGCTCCCTCTGCGGAGATTTTCTCCACTCGGATAACGCTCCAGTTTCCTTCCGCCATTCTCATCACCTCCAGTCAGCGGAAAGGGAGGGGGTGCGGGTTACGCAACTTTTTCAAAGTGCGTAACCCACTATGACACTTTCAGCTTCGCTGCAAAGATGTCGTGGGCAAGGGCTTTCCTCCCTTGACCTCCCTCAAAACCTCAATCAAACAGGCAGGTCGTCCTCGTCCGTGACTTCCTGCCCATTCTCAATCGGTTTTTCAACCTCCGGCAAAGTCCAGTACCAAAGAAAGCCGTCCTTCACGGAGCAAACTCCGGCTTTCTTTTTGGACTTCTTGTAGGTTGATTTCTTGAAGCCTGCGGCTTCAAGCTTTGCTTCGCAATCGGAAGCCAGCCGCCTACCGCCCGCCAGCAGGGAACGGATAAAATCCGTTGCCGCTTCCTCACGGGCATTCGGTCTGCCCATCCTCGGCGCAGAAGCAGAGAAAGCGTCCTCCGCACTCAGCTCCAGCTCATCAAGAAAGTTCACGCCCTTGTCGGCTACCTCAAAGAGAATAGCCGAGCCCATCGGTGCAAGATTGCTCTTGACCTGCACCAGATAACGCTCGGCGGGGTTCTGTTTGTTTGCTGTGCGTGTGACGGCAAGAATGCTTCTCGCTGCACCGGCAATGTCGATAGAGCCATTGGTGCGATAGAGGGGACTTGTGTCCTTTGCCTTGTTCATATGGGCGATGATAACGATGGCGCAGCCGGTGTCCTTGGCAACGGCAATCAGGTGGTTGAACTCAGCTCTTGTTTCGTTGGCGTTGTTCATCGAGCAGGTGTCACCGATATACGAACTCATCGGGTCGAGAATCAGCAGCTTGGCGTTGTACTTCTCCACGGCTTCACGGATACGGTCATCTCCGAAGGTCAGGCTCTTTTCGTCCTCCTTGATGAAGATGAGCCTGTCCCCATCACCGCCCGCCGAATTAAATCTCGGCACAACGGTATCGTCTGCATCGTCCTCGGTGGTCTGATAGATAACGGTCATCGGCTCGCCGCTCTCGTCCTCATCGGCAAAGGGTAGCGGCGCTCCCTTGGAAAGCAAAGCGGCAAGAGAAAGCATCAGCTTACTCTTGCCGTCGCCGGGGTCGCCTTGCAGCAGTGTGACCTTGCCGAAGGGGATATAGGGATACCACAGCCAGCGCACCTCCTTGGGTGTAATCTCGCTTGCCTTGATGATTTCCAGCTTTGCGGGAATGTTGTTCGGATAGTCTGTCATTGTCTTGTTCTCCTTTTCGATAGATAGTGCGGGCATTGGATAACGGTGGCACGGAAGCTCTGCTTGCAGCTCCTTTCGCATTTCCTGCAAAGCTCGTTATATTTCTTCCTGCCACGCTCATCAAGAAAGAACGCCCATTCTTCCTTGAGGTATTTCGGCATACGGGGCATAGCGGGCACCTCCTTTTCGCTGCCGAATTGCCGATTTGCTCCCGAAACGCAGAAACGCCCAAAACCGTTTCCCGCTGTATGGTTTCGGGGCGATTTTGGGCGTTTTCTTTCGATATGAGCGGCTTTGTTTTAGCGGCGGTATCCTTACCGTCCGCCATTCAAAAGCCGCTGTTTGTCGCTTCCGGGTAACAAAAAAGCGCCGTATTGCTACGACGCTTTTGTCTTGCTCGGAAGATGGAGCAAGGGAACGCTATTCAATTATCTGTTGTACTTTTTCTTCCTGCTTACAACCGTTGTACCAATGGCTGCGCTACCGCTGACAAGCAGCAGGGCAATCCACAGAACCATATTGCTTGTGTCTCCCGTCTGCGGGGATTTGATGGTATCGTCAGGTTTGGTAGGCTCAGTCGGCTCCGAAGGAACAACAGGTTTCTTGGCACTATAGCTGTTAGTGAAGCCGATTTCTTCAATCGGGTTGTTGTAGTCAAGTTCAGCGTTCTCATCATACTTGAGGAAAGACCAGCCCGCAACATTTGTGTAGGTATCGGCAAACATCGGTATTGCATAGAACTTTGTCTCGTCGTAAGTCCAGCCTTCTGCATTTCCCTTGACCTGACGGATAACGAAGCCCTCTGAGAGATTGCCTGCCTGATTTTCTTTGATCGTGAAGATAAATTTACCCTCGTAGGTCTTTTCGCCTTCGGTCTCAACGGTATCCTGAACCAGCACATATTCGGTGGTGGCACCGAATCTCTCGATGGCAAACTTGAAGGTCTCCTTACCAGGATCCATTTCCCCGGTCTTCTTCACAGTGAGCTTGAAAGGAACCTCAATTTTGATGTAGTCGGCATCTTTGTATTGCAGGGCGGCAATGGCATCTTCAATTGCCTTTGCCATTGCATCAACTTCGCTCTGCTCAGTGATATTCTTGTCACGGACAACAGCATTGACGGCAGCTTCCACGGCAGTGAAGTCCTTGTACTCGTCCTTGTTCAGGGCATTTGCCTTGTCAATGGCTGCGTCGACCTTAGTGTAGTCGGCAGGTAGATAAGTCATTGCAATGGTCTGCGTATGCGTTGCCGCATCGGCGGTGATCGTTATATTGTCGGTGTATGCTTTGCAGTTATCGGCTGTTACCTCAACAGGGTAAGTTCCTGCTTCCAAACTGACAGAGCCGGTAACCTCCTGACCATTCACTTTAACAACAACATTGGTCAGACCGTCCGGCGTTACAACGAAAGAAACCGGATAGACAGCCTTTGTGATAAAATGGACATTCTTATAAAGTGCAAAATATTGGGTTCCGCTGGAAAGCAGGTCAATTTCTGTTCCTTCCGAGTCTACGGCTTTTGCATAGTTCAGGTGATAGCCATCGGCAATCACAGGCACACTTTCATCGAAAATTGCAGGGATATTATTCTCATTCGTATTCTTTGCATCAATCTCTGCTTCTTCTACGGTAAAAGTACCGTTACCGCCCATCGGGAATTTACTGTCAGTGGTTACTTTGGCGCCGCCTTTGATCAGAATATTGCCTTTTGTCCATATTGCGCCGTCCGCAGTAGAGGTGCATTTTACCTCGCCGCCGTTAACCGTCAGATTGCCCTCGGTAAACAAAGCGGGATAATAGCTTGTTGCTTCCACCTTGGAGTTGATAATCTCAATTTTGCCCGCGCCGTTTTCATCGCCCATATACGCTGCGTTAAAGCGATCCTCGCTTGCGATCAAAACAACCTCACTGTTGTTTTTGATTTCCAGTTCCTTGGCGCTTGCAGCAGTGTAATAGGAAGAAACCGCAACCTTTGCGCCGTCAATGGAAAGTATTCCTTTATTATAAGAAGTAATTCCGCAGCCCTGGGCAGAAGTTATATCAAGCTTTGCACCTTCGGATATGCTGATGTTGCCATTAAGCGTATAGAGTGCATCCCATTTTACATTGATTGTAAGCTTACCGTCACCGATAATATTGTAATTATCACTGCTACCGTCTGCAAAAATTCCGCCGCCGTTATCTAAAGTAATGCTGTTTGTGCCGGAAAGTTTGATCGTTAAATCGGTGTCTCCGACTACTCTGATACCGTACTTAGGACTTTCATCACTTTTGCCGCCGTTTGTAATTGCGGCATTGTTAAGCGTAAGGGTCTTTGTATTCGGGTCATAGCTTGCGGTTCCTTCTCCACAAGCGATAGAGAGCTTTTCGCTTGTGAACTGTTCGCCGTTTACATACAGATCGTAGTTTTCCGCAGCAAAGGCTACGGTCGGTAGCAATCCAGCTACCATTACAATGCTGAGTAGGATTGCAAATAGTTTTTTCTTCATAACAGTTCCTCCATTTTTTAATTGTCCGCTATTTACTTCCTCCAGCAGCGGACATGCCGGAGAAGATAGAAGGTTTAACCGGAAAAGATAGATTTGCCGGTCGTGGTTAGGACTTCAATATCAAACCACCGTCCTTTCGGCAAACGCAAAAAGCCGAAGCCAAGGCATAATGCACCCTGTCTCCGGCAATCGGTTCGTTATAAAATGTATGAAATAAGACTTGACACGCTGAAAAAACGGTGCTATGCTCCTGCCGAGCCGAGGCGAGCCGACAATAATTGTCGCATTTCCGTTTGCCATAGTCAAGTCCTCCTTCCATAATTTCTAAGGCAAAAGGATATGAATTCCCCTACCCCATAGATATACAAAAGTATTTTAGCAGATTTTCCCCAAAATCTCAAGTGGTTTTCAGAATATTACTCTTCTCTATTTTCTCAAAGCGTTGGCTTCTTCCATTACTCACGGAACTTTATGACTTCTTGAATACTACCCGAAAAGGAAAAGTCGCCGTCTGTGACAGCGACTTTTCTCTTTAGCGGGTAAACCGTATCAGCAGTTCATTTATAGCATCCACTGCGCCGTGTCTTTTCGCCTGTATCTCTCGATTTCGCCACTCCATAAGGCACTGACAAATTACTCTGATTTCTACCGGCTCAAAGGGGATTTTCTTCTTTCGCCCCGGCTTCATTGCTTCAGCAATGTCACACAGGCGAAGGGCGAGTGAGTCAATTTGACCGTTGGTTTCTGCGTCATAGCTCCTGTGCTGCTGTATTAAGCCGTTTATCAGCACCCGCACCTCATAATCGTCCAGCTTGACCTTCATAGCCGTCCTCCTAACAGTAAATCAAATCGTTTGAAACAACCTCCATAGCGGTGTTGCGGATGCTGTTCATCCTCTGTACCCACAGCATTTGGTTTTCCGCTTTAAGCACTTCCGTTACGCCCTCCTTTTCGGAAAGCTGCTTTACCAGCCGAGAAAACAATGCTTCCGCCTGCTCGTTGATGTCTGCAAGGTAATCGTTCAGCTTGCCAGTGGTAAGCAGCTCGGCATACAGACCGGCCTTGTGTTTGCGGATATACCGCAGGTGTCGCTGTCCCCAAATGCCGATGGGTCTGCCCTCCGGCTCGTCCTCTCCGGCGATCAGGTAGTAATCCCCGACAAGCTCATAACACAAGCCTGTTCTTTCGTCTGTGATGAATTTTTCCATTATGTTGTCCTCCTTGAATTATATTGCTTCTCCGGCTTTCTGCTCGGATTGCTTACGATGATAATAGGCAAGTTGTTTCTGCCTGCGGTTGATGGTTTTGCATTCCTCGGAGCACAGCACCTCCTGACCGTTGGACGGCCAAAAGGGCTTGCCGCATATCTTGCAGACCTTTTGACGGAAGGTGTGCTCTCCCTTTTCGGCAAAGCGTTTCTTCTCTTTTTCTGCCTGCTGATGGGCTTTTGTGCAGTCAGTATTGCAAAACCTCTGCCTTGTGCTGCTTGGATAAAACTCTTTGCCGCATTGTTCGCACACACGCTTCGGATACTTATGACCGTCATTCGCTGCCCAGCGTTCCGCCTTTGCTTTGGCTTGATGGGCAACATTGCTCTCACGCTGCCGGTTCTTCTTGCGCTTGGCTTTTTCCGCCGCTTCTTGCTCGGCTTTTTGTCTTGCTTCGGCAATTTCCTTTTCGGAAAGTGGGAGGTCAAACTGCCCGATGAAGTTATAGTAAATATCCACCTGCTGCTGTCGGTTCGGCTTCTTGCCCACGGCTTCGTGAACAACGATTTTATCAATCAGTTCACACGCCATCTCTTTCGTCAGCTCTGTGGGCTGCTTATACTTCTTGATGAGCCTGATAAACCGTCCGATATGGGCAGAGGACGCTTTGGTTTGCTCCAGCTTCTCCTGAATTTCCGATACTTGGCTCTCAAGGCTGTCCTGCTCAGCAGAGTATTTCTTCATCAGGGACTTGTACTGCTTTTCGGGCAGCAGACCTGAAATGAAATTCTCATAAAGGCTTCCAATCAGGCGGTCAAGCTCGTTCAGTCTGCGATTGATCGTCTGAAGTTCATCCTTCTGCTTTTGCGGTTTGCCGTTCGCCTGTGCTTCCCATTTGCTTTTCAGTTCTTCCGCAAAGCCACGCTCATCTGCGATAATGTGGCTTGAAAGGCGTTGGATAGAGCGCAGTACCAGCTGATAGAGGACTTTGTCGCTGATATGATGGATGGTGCAGTTCACGGTTCTGTTTCCGTAGCTGCTGCATCGGAACGAGTGATAGGGTTCTCCGCTTTTGTAGTAGTTCGTCTGATAGGACATCTTACTGCCGCAATCAGCGCAATACACAAGACCGGGCAGTAAGCATTCCTCTTGGTGCGTCCCTTCCTTTATACGGCGTGTGGCGTGTTTCAATCTTCTGTGCGCCTGCTCCCAAAGTTCGCCGTCAACGATAGGCTCGTGGGTGTCCTCAAACAAAAGGCGTTCCTCATCGGTGGCAAAACGGCGTTCATCGGTCTTAAAGTTCGTTCCGATGGTCTTTCTCAGCACAGTATGACCGAGATATTCCTGTCGGCTTAAAATCTCTCTTACCGTGTTTGCGTTCCAGTTTGTGCAGCCGTACTCTGCTTTTCGGTTGCATTGCTCAGGGTGATATTGGAGGGTGTACGCCGATGGGATAAGCACCTTTTCCTCCGTTAGCTGTCTTGCGATTGCCGGAGGTGTCAAGCCCTCTGCCGCAAGCTCAAAGATGTGTTTTACCACCTGAGAAGCAACAGGATCGACCACTAAGGTCTGCTTATCTTCGGGCAGTCGATTGTAGCCGTAGGGAATGCTGCCGGAGCAGCGTTTTCCATCGCTCATACGGGACAGGAAGATGGACTTTATCTTGTTGCTGGTGTCCTTGGCATACCACTCGTTCATTATGTTGAGGAACGGGGTAAAGTCGTTATCCTGTGGTTTGTCGCTGTCCACGCTGTTATTGATTGCGATAAAGCGTATCTGCTTCTTGGGGAACAGAATCTCGGTATAAAAGCCAACTTCAAGATAGTTTCTGCCGAAACGGCTCATATCCTTGACGATAATCGTGCCGATTTTTCCGGCTTCGGCTTCTGCAAGCATTGCCTGAAATCCGGGACGGTTAAAGTTACGCCCTGTATAGCCGTCATCGGTAAAATGCTTGATGTTCGTCATACCGCTTTTGCGGGCAAAATCTTCGAGAAATCTCTTTTGATTCAGTATTGAGTTCGATTCGCCCTGCTGCTCATCATCCTTGGACAGCCTCTCATAGAGGGCTGTAACTCTATCAAAATCCCTGATTTTAGGCACTTTCTGACCTCCTTTCCGTCTTTTATTCGTAGCCATATTCAATGGACTGCTTGCAATATATATCCTAAAACTTCTTTTCCGTTTGGGTCAAGAATGACAAACGATGTGTTGCACTGCATAAGATTCGGCTTACAGTAAAACCTTGTCTTACCGGCTCCCGAACCGCCGCACACAAGGGTGTTTAAGTTTCTTCGGTGCTTCTTCGCATTGAGTCCGATACAGACATTTTGTGTCATCAGCTTATTTGCAGAAGCCGGAGACTGTCTGTATTTCTTATTTACGGTTCTTGCGTTGCCCCATTTTGCAGAGCCGTGTTCTTCACGCCTTCGGTAATTCTTCTGTGTCGAGAAGTAAATCCCGATACCCATTGCATAGCAGAGAAGCAAAACGAGGACAGTTTTTAGGCTGTCCTCGCATAGCTCAATATGAAATGGGTTGTTGAACGCTGTTAATAGGCTTGGCAGTATTTCCGGCAATCCTCCTTTTACAGAAGGTGCAATCAGAAGTGCCAGCCATACGACCGGGATAATACCGATGACGGAAAGAATAATAGCAGACTGCCTTTCGTTATCTCGATTCACAGGAGCGTTCCTTTTCGACAACTCTGAACTTTTTCTTTGGGGCAGTTCCGACCTTGATGATAAGGTCGTCCACCGCATCGGTAGATTTACCCTCGTTCATCAAATCTGTTTTCTCGTCGTTGAGAGAACGGATAATAATGCCGTGTTCATAATCGTCCAATGCGATATGATACATTTCTTCCTTCGCCATAGTCTCACCTTATCTTTCGTAGTCTTTGCTTCGTTCCTGCTTCTTTTTATAAAGCTCATCGGAAACACGGGAGTGAATATCCGCCATTGCATTTCTTGTTTTGGAAAGCTCATAGCGAATGTCCTTCGGCTCTTTGCCGGCGAGCTTCTCAGGAATACGGTTGATAGCAAAATTCTGTGTATCGACGCCGTACTTCTTGCAAAGCATATAGCCGATACATACCGCCTGAAAGCCCATATCCGCTCTACTGTAACTGTCGCTGTTGATGGAGAGCTGTGCGTGGCCAAGCTCCTGTGCTACGCACTGAGCGACCGCTACGCTGTCTCCCACATCACGCTTTACATACAAGGTCTGTTCCTCGTTGTTGTAAAACGCCGCCATATTGGGATACGGAAGTTCATTTGTTGCTTCCACTTCAACAGGGGAAGAATCCAGCATAACGGTAATGAGTGCTTTCGGGTCACGGTTGACAGTCGGTGCAGGCGGTCTCTTGCCGTTGGTCTGCGAAACATCAAAGACCTTTTTCACATTGTAGGAAATGCCGGTTGTACCGTCTCTCTTTGCATACTCGACAGGTTCAAGAATGGAAATGCTTTTCGCACCTTTCTGAATTTTCACATTATCCTTGCTCCAGTCATCAAAGTTTTTGAGCTGGCTTGCTTCGGGAAGCTGCTTAAAAATCAGAAGTGCGTTGACCGCAGAGTATCGGTCAAGACGGCTCTGCGTATCAAGGAAGGCTTTGAACTTTTCCGGGTCGGAAACGATCGCCTTTGCGGTGTCGTCCGCCATCTGATATACGGCTTCTTTTTCCGCTTTCATCTTCTCGGCATATTCCTCTTTGGAAAGTCGTTTGCTCTGCTGTCCTGCCTTAGCAGGGGTAAAATTGTTTGTCATTGTGATTACCTCTCTTTCACATTTTTGTTTTTGGGTTTCGGCTGCTGGTGTACGGTCTGTGCCGGGGCGTTCTTGACCTCCGGCTTGGATACCTCCGGCTCTTTGCGTTCTGCTTCTTTCTGCTGCTTGGACTGTGCCTTATATCGGTCGAGCTTTGCTTTTACCGACGGCTTTCTCTGTCTGTCGCTTACAGTACCCTTATCAGTTTGCATATCTACCGGCTCGGAGTCGTGCCTTGACGGAGGGTTTTTGTCCGTTTTGGCGACTGTGGGGTTTGACTGGGAATACCCCTCTTTCTGAATAGGTTTTCTGACGGCTTCCTCAGTGATGATTTCGTTTTTGGTTTTCGTCGGCTTGTCTTTTTCCAAAGCTTCACGCTTTTCGACAGCCTTCTGAGACTCGGTGACAATCGCAGCCTTATCAACTTTACCGAGTTCAAATCTCTCAACGATTCTCTGAATTTTGGAAGCGTCCTCTGCACGGGCAATAATATCAATCGGTACATTATCGCCCTTTGTGTTTTTATCCCTGAGTACGCAGTATAGAACGCCGTAGCGTTTTGCCTGCTCGGTAAACTTCTTCAAGTCCTTGTTGGGGATAGAAAACACCTTCAGCTCCTTGCCCGACTTAATCATATTGGTAAGTCGAGCCTTGCCTTTTGTTTTCTGTTCCTGTTTGAGAACAGAGACTAATAGAACGGCAATATTCTTTGCTGCCGCTCCGCTTAATTTTGCGGCTACTTCAAAGCCCTCAAGCGATAGCCTGACGACCTGTTCTGCCGCATCACCTCCGTTTGTCATTACGGTTCTGCTCCTTTCTTTCTTGTTTTTCTTCGTAAACTCTAACCTTTTCAAGGTTGGCTTCAATGACCTTTGACCTTTCGGCTATGTCATCACAAAGACCGACCTCTTTGCGGAGAGTCCACAGCTTGCTCGTGATTGCCGCAACCTGCTCTTTGACATTTGATAGCTCATCGTCACTCAAATTTCTTCTTAGCTGTTTTCGCAGGTGCGTTCTATCGTCAGTCAAGGCTTTGATTTGCGACAACACGGACTCTTTATATGAGAAAAGCTGCTCGTCGGTAGAAATGTTCTCCCGTCCAAGCAGCCTTGTCTCCTGAGTGATTTTGTCGAGCTTCAGCAAATCTTCTTTCAAAAGATAGTGAAGTCTTGCGGTATTCTGTTTTTTGTACTTCGGCAGATAGCCGAGCTTATAGCAGTAATGCAGATACAGCCCATAAAGTCCGCCGACCTTTTTGACTTTGTGTTCTCTTGTGGGCAATCGGTACTGTGTGACTCTTACCGTTTCCTTTGCAAAAGGAACGATGAGAACCTTTTGATTTTCCGTCAGCCTACGCTTGATTGCTTCCTCGGTATAATTCTCTCCGAGGGATTTAAGTCGTATCGGCTTCTTGTATCCTTTCGGAACAATCGTCCAATACTTTCGGCTGTCGCTGAGACAATGTTCATAACCCATCTGCGTGAGAATATAATCAAAGGTCTTTAAGTTGGTGCTGTGTGCAATCGCTTCATCAATGGCGTCACGGGTCATTGAATATCGGCTCGGCATACCTGCTTGCTCCTGCTTATAGTAATAAGAGGATTGCTTACTGCGGTTTGGGTTTGGATTGTAATACAGTCCGTACTTTTCACAGAGACGGTCGGCAACCAAACGGAACTTGAACCACGCTTTTTCATCGCCCCATAACCGCTTGCCGTCCACAAAGGAAACGGAGTTGATTACATAGTGGCAGTGCAGGTGCTTCGTGTTCAGATGAGTAGTAACCACCACCTGAAATCTTTTGCCCCACACCTCGTTTGCAAATTCCATTCCGATTTTCTGTGCCAGCTCCGGGGAAATGTCCTGTTCCTTAAAGCTCAGGTATCCGTGATAGGCTTGTATGCCGTCGTCTTTGCCGTATGCTTTTTTCACAGATACAAACTGGTCTCTTGCGGTCGCAGGGTTGCAGTTGATACCCTCAACGAAAAATTCACGCTCGGTTTTTTCTTCGTCCTTTGCGTAGCTGAGAACATCACGGAGAGCCTGATACTGTTCCTCGGTGTAAATATCTGCCGCAGTCTTTTCGGGATTGGCGGCATAGTCGATTACCTGACCGAGCCTTGATGTGACAGACCACAATTTACTTACTGCCATTTCATATCGCTCTTATCGGGTCTTAAAAAAGTACGCTCCACATCAGCCTGAAACTTGTGCCAACGCTCGGCTTCCTTTTTGAGCTGCGGTGCGTCCACAAATCCGAGGGTGTTTGCTTTCGCCGCAAGCTGATTGATGTTGTTGCCGATTGCGGAAAGCTCACGCATAACATCGTAAAATCTTTCGTCGGGCTTTTCTCTCGGCTCATAGCCTTTGAGAAGCAAACGGATAAGACCGCCTTCGGAAAGACACGCCCGTTTTGCTTTTTTCTGCAAATCCTGAGCTTCTGCCTTGTTCATCAGAATGTGCTTTTCAATGTTTCTCTTGCTCATTTTTATCGCTGTCCTTTCTGTAAATATAGTGCCTGTCCCGATTTATCTGAAACAGGCACATTGTTGTTACTCCAAAAAAGCCGCCAATGATTAACCCGGCGGCAACCAATACTATCTCCCGCATTTCTTATGCTCCTTTCTTGCTTGGGGTATTAGGGGCAACCCCTAACGAGTGTACCGTTTTGGACATTCCTGTCCATAAATGGTCTGCTCGCTAAGATTATGCAGACACTCAGGGTTGCCCCATAGATTGACTCTTATCTCTCCATATCCTTTGAGACAGGCTTATACGGCTTTGCTTCAATACCGTCCAAGGACTTATAAAATCTCTCCGGGTATTTGAACTTTTCCTCGTAC
Source organism: Bariatricus massiliensis (assembly GCF_900086725.1). Classification (GTDB taxonomy): domain Bacteria; phylum Bacillota; class Clostridia; order Lachnospirales; family Lachnospiraceae; genus Allocoprococcus; species Allocoprococcus massiliensis. Next base: position 385,730 of record NZ_LT574837.1, read on the forward strand.
TTACGAGCCAGTTCTTTCGGCATACTGAGGAACTTTTCCGACTCAATCGGTGCGTATGCAATGAAGAACTTGCCGGCAATAATGTCGAGCATTTCACGGTTGCTGTCGTCTTTCACATAACATTTTTCAATCTTCCAACCATCCTTGCCGCCGTGTTCATCAGCCATATATGCTTCCAGTCGCACACATTTATCCGAGCCGTCAAGGGAAGAAGCATAGATAGAATATCCGCCCATACCCTCAATGAAAGCCTTATTGTTACTGCTGACAACATAGGTTCTTTGTTCCTCTGTGTAAGGCTTGTCAAAGCTGTCATCCGTAAAAACAATATATCCGGTCGTGTGGTTTCTTTCTTTTTCTGCCTGCCGGAAATGAGCTTTCAACTGCGGATAACTCATCTCAACATTCTCAGGCTCGGAATAAACTGCCCTGTTCAACGGCAAGCCGTTCATCTTTCCTTCCTCGTTGCAGATGATGGCAACTTCGTCCTCAAAGGGCATATATTCTTCAATATCTCCCTCCACAAGAGACTGCATTGCTTCAAGCGTATCCTCGATTTCAATGAGCTTCGGATACCTGCCCGGCTCAACAAGAATGACGGAAATCTTCTCAGGTGCTTCTACCTTTTCAAAGGTATCCTCGTTAATATTCAAGGCGAGGGAGCTTCCGTTTTCCCAACTCATATGAATCTGTCCGGCGTCGTCAACGAACTTGACCGTTCCTTTTAACCCATAGGGCATTTGACTTTCGCCAGCCATTTCAGTGAGTACAATCTGCGTTCCCTCCGGGTACATTTCTCTGATTTCTTTTAGTTTCATCGTGCAAAACTCCTTTCGGTTTTATCTTTTATTCCCAAGCGTTTACAAAGAAAGTCGTTGACATCTTTCCCGTATTGGGGAGGGTCGTCAACGACTTCATACTTATCTGAAAGAATCGTCTGCAACGCTTTGGTCGCTTTTCTTCCGGCAATATCATTGTCCAAATGAAGAACAATTCGCCTGATTGTTTTATCCTTTTCAAGCAGCCTGCCAAGTGTAACAGGCACTTTCGAGTCCTCGATTTTCTGCTTTGGGGAATACACTCCCGCAAGAGAAACAAGGTTAAGCTGTCGCCAGTCTTTGCCCTCCAGCTTCATCAAAGTTGCATAGGAAAGCAGGTCAATGGCACACTCAAAGAGATGAACCTCTCCGGTGTTCTCGGCAGTCAGGCGGAAAGAATATTGCTTTTTACTGCCGGTGCAGTCGCCCATAATCCTTGATTGATTTGTTGCTCTGTAAGCGGCGTATTTAGGTTCTTTGTTCTCGTCATAGCCGATAAAAACAGCATTGTGATATGGGAGCGACTCAATGATTAGCTCCTGTTCCAAACAGTGGTTGATGATTTCATAATCAATCCCACGCCCGAAAAGGTAATCAAATACCACATCGGCAGTAGGGCTTTTTTCGGGCAGAAGCAAAGGCTGGTTCTCATAGCTTTTGATGTTTTCACAAGTCGGAAAGCTGACTGAACCGTTTCCCATAATGGTCTGAACCGCCTCCACAAAATCCATTTCACGGACTTTGATAAGGTAATCGAGGGCAGATTTGCCCCCGATACCTCTCGACCACCACATCCATTTGCCGTTGGAAATCTTCAAGCTGTCGTGGGTTCTTGTGGTGTAGGTGTTGCTTGAAAATTTAACAAGCTCGCCCGGTTCATACTCTCTGAGATAGGTTAATAAGTCCATTCGTTTGGCTTCGGTTATGACCTCCGGTGCAATATACGGCATAATTATCACCGCCGTTCTACATCAGCAAATCGGCAACTGCTTTCTGAATCGGTTCGTTGATACTGAGCTTTGCAATGATAATGAGTATCTTATCAACAGGGCAGCCGATGTCATTCCAAACAGTCCAAGCACCTTCCGCAAGGTCGTCGTTTTCATACAAAGCAATGATTTCTTCCGGCGAAAACACCGTTTCAATGCTCTGTCGAACCAACTCACCGTAGAAAGAAAGCTTTGCACTTCTAAGGGCAAATTCTGCTTCCTTTGCGGGTGGTTTGCTTCTTTTCAATTCGAGATATGCTTTATCAAGTCTCCTGACCACAACCATCATCATTGCGTCAAAAGGGTTGATGATTGATTTTCTGCAAGGGCAGTTTTCTCTTTCCTTATCGGGTGTCATTTTATCGTTCATAGGTTTTCTCCTTTCGTGTGTTCGGCACTTCGCCCTCATCGGGTTCGCCGCCGACAATTTCGTTTTCTCGCTTATCCATATTGAGCAAGATATTCAGCTCGTCCAGTCGGGCAAGCTTTGTTTTGAGTTCTTCCTCTTGGATAAATGGTTTTTGGACTTCTTTCTTTGCGGTTTCCAACTGATTTTTGGTGTTCTCAAGGTCATTTTCCGCAAGCGATAAGCTCTCGGCAAATCTCTCAATTCCGTTATCAAGACGGATAATATTGCCGTGTGCGTCATCGCCGAGAGGAACATTTCTGCTTGTCGCACCTTTCAGTCGAACCTCATAATTTCGCTCTGCGGTATTAAAAAGCAGCTCCGTTTCAAACCCTCGGTACTTGCCAAGAAGAATAGGGTCGGGGCTGTTCATCTGCTTGCAGGCTTCGATGATTGCTTTACCGGCGTCGGCTTTTTCGGAATAAAAAACACCCTTAACCTCCATACCGACAAAGCGGTCGTCCGTTGGTTTCGGGTGCTGTTTCGCAGTTTCTACATCTTGCTTCAAGCCTTCAATGCGGTTTTCCAAAGCTGTAATTCTCTGCGGATAATATTTGATTATCTTATCTTCCAAAGCGTATCTTTCAGAGAGAAAGTTAGATTTTAAGAGCTTCAGCTTTTGAACTTGAATGTCCAAATCCATCTTCTCCTTAATATACGGATTGCCGGTGGCAAGCATTTTAATCTCTGCATAGGACAGGGCGGTTTCATCAATATCCTCGGCAGAACGCACCGGGGATTTGCTCGTCATAATCTGACTGGCGAACTTTTGCTTTCCCTCTACAAGCTGATAGAGGTATGCGTCAAAGGTCTGCTCTGTTACATAGCGGTAAATATCTACATCGGGGTTTGAGTTACCCTGACGGATAATTCGACCGGAACGTTGCTCCAAGTCAGTCGGTCATTTTTTGCGGACAGTTCATACATGCTATCCTTTTCTGTTCTCTGCTCCTGCGTTTGCTCTCGTTTGATTTCTCCCTCCGTATCTTCTTGGCACAAGCAGGACAATACCTTGATGCACCAGAGCCCGGGACATATTCAACGCCGCACACCGTACAATTTTTAGCGGGCATTGCTGCCCACCGTTTTGTAGGTATGATATGTAATTCATCGACAAAGCCGATGAATTTATAGTAAATCTTGATTTCCTGCTTCACTGTTCCGTCTGCCATCTTCTCACGCTCCGAAACAAGTATCTTGTCTATGAGTGCGTTTATAACTGTTGCATCCAGTTCTTTTAAGCCTTGATAATTTCGGATAAGGGCGAGGAAGTCACGGATTCCCCGTGATTTCTCGTAGCTTTCATTAAGAGTTTCCGTCACCTCTTTCAGCCTTGCTTCAATTTCAAGCTGCTCTTTCTGGTATTTCCCCGACATCATCTCAAAATTCCGCTCGGTAATACGCTCCATGACCTTATCCTCGTAGAGAGAGGAAAACAGCCTGTCCAGTTCCGCAAGGCGTTTGTTCAGCTTCTTACGTTCTTTCTCTAATGCTTTCGCCCTGCTCTGGTCTGTTTCCGTGAGCCGCTTTTCTATGGCCCTGACCGCCTTTTCATCATTCACTGCCATATCCGCAAAACAGTTGATGTCGGCAAGAACGGCATTGAATAAATCCCTTGCTTCTATATTGTGGGCACTACACTCGCTTCTTCCGTTTCTTGCATAATTATTACATGAATACTGTACACAGTCGATAATCTCTGGGCGTTTCCTCCTGTGTACGTTCATTGCCCGCAGAGCACATCCGCAGTCCACACACTTGATAACGCCTGCAAAAATATTTACAAATCCTCCCTTGTTCTGTGGAAGCCTACGACTTGTAATAAGCTGTTGGACAATATCAAATTCCTCCTGCGTGACTATTCCCTCATGGGTATTGGGTATCACTTCCCATTCTTCGGGCAGCTTAGAGGGGCGTTTCTTGCTTTTCATATTGGCGGCAATCCGTTTGTAGCCTACAAGATTTCCCGCATATATCGGGCTTCTTAAAATGCTCCTCACGCTGTTCCCACTCCAAATATAGCGTTTGTCCTCGTTCCCCTCAAAATGACGTTCAAAGCCTGTTTCGCCACGCTCCGCCGCATAAGCGGCAGGGCGTAGGATATGCTGTTTATTAAGATGTCTGCAAATTTTGGCAACTCCATTCCCTTTTAATGCAAGGTCGAATATCTCTTTTACAACATGTGCCACTTTATCATCTATCAGCAGATGGTTGTGGTCGGCAGGGTCTTTGATATAGCCATAAGGGGCGGTAGTTCCCATGAATTTCCCCTGTTGAAACCTCGCCCGATATGCCGATTTTATCTTAACAGATATGTCAGCGGCATACATTTCGTTTAAAATGTTGCGGAAAGGCGTGATGTCCATAGCAGATTTATTCAAGGTATCTACGCCGTCATTGACCGCTATATACCTCACGTTATGCTCTGGGAAGAAAACTTCCAGATATAACCCACAATCAAGATAGTTTCTCCCCAGACGGGATAAATCTTTCGTAATCACGCAGTTTATCAGACCGCTTTCAATGTCTTTTATCATATTCTGGAAACTTGGTCTTTGGAAATTTGTACCAGAATAACCATCGTCCACATACGTTTTTGCTATGTGCCATCCCTGCTTTTTCACATAATCCGTGAGGATGGATTTCTGTGTCGCAATGCTCGCACTCTCGTTATCCGTACCATCGTCTTTAGATAAGCGGCAATAAATGCCGACTAAATAGATTTTCTTTTCTTCTTTGATTCCTGCCATACTGTAAAACCTCCGTATCTGTCCTATCTGTTTTCATGTCCCATTGCGTACATTCTAAGCGGACAGCCCCTCATTGTCGAAGGTGTCGCCCTCGGCAATCTTCTTCCGAATATCCTCGGAGATAATCGGGACAAACGCTTCTGTAACGGTCTGTGTGCCGACATATTCACGGCTGATTATCATCTGCACTGGTGCTTTTGGCACGATACGCTTTCTCTTTTTATCTGCTTTCTTATCCTCGCCCATACTTAAATCTTCCTTTCCAGACAGGGCAGGGAAGAGTTTGGAAATGTCCCCGCCCTGCCAATCAGATACCATTAATCCTCGCTGTTTAATTCTTTCTGTAATGCTTTAAGGAGTGCCGCCGCTTCATCAGCGTTCAGCGTGATTCCCTTGCCGCACTTTTCACGGTTCGGGGAAAAGCTGCGGATGTCATACTTCGGCTCTTTCCCATTCCATGAAATGAGATTGATTTCCTTTGTGTAGCCACTGTCGCCCGTAGACAATACTGCGATTTCCTTTACGATTTCATACTGGATTTCTCTCATTCTCCATACCTCAACTCTCTGTATTTACTTCCCGAAAAAAGAAGATTAGCGGCTGTCACGGTTGCGTTTCCTCTGCAACTCACGCTCCAAAAGTTTGATGATGGTTTCCTCCATCTGCTTCGGCGTTGTGTTCTTCGGAAAGTATTTTTTCAGCTTGCTTGTGTTGATTTTCAAGGTTTCTTTCTGGTTGCCCTTTTCCTCCGTCATAATCGCAAATATCGTATCCATGTCAAGCCGCCCGCTCTGGCTTAACTGTTTCATCCGCTGTGCCTGTGAGAGTGAGGGCGTTGCTTCTTCGCTCTCCATCGTGGCAAAGAGGTTTTCCTGCTCGTCTTTCTTCAAGAAGGACAGTTCCACCGCAGGCGTGAGGGCGATTTTCCCCTCGTCCACCATCTGCAAAATCGGCGGTATCAGTTCCGTCAGGCGGATAAAACGCTGCACGGTCATCCTGCCCACGCCGAAGCCCTGTGCCACCTTGTCGTCCGTCCGCAACTTCGTCACAACTTGTGACGAGGTTAAGTCTGTGCGGAAACCCTGCCGCTTCATGGCTTCGGATTTCATCTTGTAAGCAAACGCCCGCTCCGATGGCAGGATATTCTCACGCTGCAAATTGCTGTCTACAAGGGTGATGATGGCTCGGTCACGGTCTAAGGGCAGGACAAACGCAGGCACGGTATTTATCCCTGCAAGTTCAGAAGCACGGACACGCCGCTGTCCTGCAATCACTTCATAACCGTCCCCGTCCTCTTTCGGGCGTGTGATTATCGGCGTGACAATGCCAAATTCCTTGATGCTTTCCGCTAACTCTGACAGTGTTTCATCTTCTGCCACATGAAACGGATTGTCGGGGAACGGGTACAAGTCTTTGGTCTTTAACACCTTAAAATCCTGTTTCTTCATTCACATATCTACCTTTCTTTCGCTCTGCTTCTATGATTTTTCTGCAATTCTTCCAACACTTCGGGCGGTATTTTTGACAGCAGCCGCCCCATCTGCTCGTTGGTTCTCTGCAATTCAAATATCTTCTGATTCGCTTTCTGCACCTTTAGTTCCTGCTCGTACTTTTCATCACGCATACGCCCCGCATAGTCTGATTCCTGCCCAATTCTCTCTTTCAAACTGTCGATATACGCCTGCTGTTTCCCGATTTCCTTAGAGAATTTCTCCACGTCTGGCAGCCATGCAGAGAGTAAATCTAACGCTTTATCCCTTTTCTTCCCTGCGTTAAAGGCGTTGATGTCGGATAGGGCAGACACGATTTCTTCATACTGTTTATCAAGCCTGCCGCCTAATTTATAGAGCCATGTGGGGACGTGTTTCCGCTTGGTTTCCATTGAGGACTGCCCCCGTTCAAGCTGATTCCACCGTGAGGACATCCGCTCATGGTAGGCGGTCTGCCACTCGGATAATGATTTCTGGTTGCCTAAGATAGCTTTCGCTGACAGCTTATTGTCTGGCGTAATCGGCACAAAGCAGAGGTGCATATGGGGCGTTCTCTCGTCCATATGGACGACAGCGGAGAGGATATTCTGCTTTCCAACACGCTCCGAAATGAAGTCAAGAGCCGTCTGGAAATACGCTTTTTGTTCTTCGGGCGGTAACTGGTTCATAAATTCTGGTGAAGCTGTGATGAGCGTTTCCACCATCATCACGCTGTCTTTCCTTGTCCTGCACCCCGCTTCGGCTACCATGCGGTTAATCTCTTTCTTGTAGGTGTACTTTGGTGGTGCTATGAGATGGTAATTGTTTTTAGAGCGTTCCATATCTATATCTGGGTTGCTTTTGTAGGCTTCTTTCTTCCGCTCGTTGTGGCGTTCACAAGCCGCAACGCCGCCCGCTTTTCGTTTCTGGAAACGCAGGATTGCATAAGGCATAGGCGGATTCCTCCTTTCTTTCGGCGGGTGACCGTCCTTTGGGGTGACAGCGGTGACGGTGGTGACAGCAGTTTTGGGATACCCCCTGCCGACTGCCGCAACTGTCACCCTCACCCCCTGCATGACGGTCATGTCGATGATGACGGTGTTTTTGGGATACCCCCCTCGCAAGAGCCGTCACCGTCATGCCGCCATTCTTTTATCCGAAGCCGTAAGGCGTAGGATAGCAGGGCACAGCCCTGCCTTAAGGGAGTCCAGAGGGAACGTCTGGCACACGACTTTGCAGGGCAAAGTGTAGTGTGTTACACCCTGTAAACGCAGTCGGAAAAATCGGAATGATTTTTCTGACCGCAGGGGTGGTTTTACACGACCGAAAAGGGCGAGTAAATCTCACGCCTGCATTTTGCGTTTACGGGGTGTTCTCCCGTAGGGATGACAGCGGCAGGGTATCCTAAAATCACTGTCACCACCGTCACTGCTGTCACCCGCAGGGCAGAGCCGCCAGCTTTACATGGCTTTAAGCGTCAATGACAGTAACAGGGGGGTATCCTAATATCGCTGTCACCACCATCACCGCTGTCACCCGCCCTCCTTGCAAGGGCAATCCGCCTGCCGTCTTTCCTGCGGCTGTACTGGTAGCAGATACGGTTCTCGCTTAAAAATGTGGTGCGGTATTCATTCAGCCATTTCGTAATCACCGTGGGTATGGTTTCCGTTTCCCCCATAGCGGCTAACAGTTCCGTTGCCGTGCCTATCCATTCTTCCTTATCCCTCATAAAATCCACCAACCGAAAAAGGACATCTGGTATCGTTTCTTTCGCAAGCTGCTCCTGCGTTTTCCGCTCCACAAGCTCCCAACGGCAATCACGGAAACGCAGCGTGTATTCCTGATAAGGCGTGTCCCTGCCCGTCACATACAGCTTGGCGGTGTCAGACGCACGTTTCTCCTTTTCCAGAACAAAGGTAGCGTCCGCACTCCCCGTTAATCCTGTCGTCCCAGACACCTTGTTGAACACGTCGCTGTCATTCTGCTTTCGGATGTGGTGTACGACAATGACCGCCAGAGAGTGCCTGTCGGCAAAGTCTTTGATGAGGGAGATGTCCCCATAGTCGCTTGCATAGGCATTGTCTTTTGAAGCTGTACGGACTTTCTGCAAGGTATCAATGACAATGAGCCTGCTGTCTGGGTAATCTTTCAGATAATCTTCAAGCTGCACGATAAGACCGTCTGACAGCTTGCAGCTTGCCACGGCAAAGTGGAGCCGCCCGCTTGCTTCGTCCGTCAAACGAAATAACCTGTCCTGTATGCGGCAGAACGTGTCCTCAAGGCAGAGGTAAAGCACATCGCCCTCCATTGTCGGCATATCCCATAAAGGGATTCCCTGCGACACGCATAAGCATAGCTTCAGCATGAGCCAGCTTTTGCCTATCTTCTGTGAGCCGCAGAACAGCGATAAGCCTGTCGGGATAAGGCTGTCCACCACAAAGGATGGTTTCTCAAGCGGTTCATAAAGGAGCGTTTCGGCGTTGACTGTCTGTAACTTCTGCATGGCTTTCCTCCTTTCGGGCGGTGTCTTTGTTTTCGTTGCACATAGGCGTTGACCTCCTTAAAAATAGATTTACTCCCACGGAAAAAAGTGAGAGTATGTAATGCCGCCAATCCCACACAAATAAAAAACAGATTTCTTTTTCGGGCGGTGTCGGTCACGGTTGGAGATATTTCTTCAATTTCCGCCTTTACTTTCTCCTTTGCAATCGCAACAGATTTCTGTATTGCCGAAGCGGTGCAATGCTCCATAGCGGCGATTTGGTAAAAATTGAACTCATACTCGTAGTAGAGCAGGAAACGCCGCCTTTGTATCTCTGGAAGGCTCCCAACCGCCTTATAGAGCGTTTCATTCCGTTCTTCCTCAACCATGCGTTCATCAAGGCTCTTAGGCACACGCAACGCCCGTCTGTAAAGGGTTTCGTCCCATACCTCGTTAAACTCCCTGTGCCGCTCGTCCCATTAGAAAAGATTCCTGTTCCTGCGCTCCATCTGCCGAAACTCCATAAAGAACTGTTCCGACACTTCCAACTCGTGGGATTTGCCCTGCCCGTCCTTAAAGCTGATAAAATACCTTGTGCCGCTTTCCGTGGATTCCTCCCGAAGCGTGTATGCCTTAACCCTGTATGCCATCCTGTTGTCCTCCTGCAAAAAATGAGTGAGGGGATTTCCATCCCTCACCCAGTAGCCCGCAGGATGGCAGGCTGTTTTAGAAGCTATAAAATTTTCCGCAGCTTCTTCCGCAGATGGTCTAACCTCGCATAGATGGCACCAGTCGTCAAATGCACAAGCGGGGCAATCTCCTTTGTGGAATACCCCTGCATTTTCAGCAGGACGATTTTCAAGGTACGCCCGTCCACCGTGACTAATACTTGATAGAGATTTTCGCTCTCAATCTCTTCCAGTAACTCCGCAACCGTACCCACTTCCGCCTGCCGCTCCCTGCCTGCCATGTCCTCAAGATATTCCGCAACGTCATTCGTCCATCGGTAAAACCGCCTGTTGGAATTGAAGTCTGCCCTGTCCGCCATGCGTATCTGCTCAATGGTCGCTTCATCAACGCCGCACTCACGCAGCAGCTTTTCCTCCGCTTCTTTCCAGATACGCCATTTCCTGTCCTCCCGTCCGTGGTTGTATGCCATTCTTACTTCCTCCAATCAGAATTGATTGAGAGGGCAGAGAAAAGCCCCCTCATCTTCCCAAAGGAAAAAACAAGGGGGCTGAACGCCTTAAATTTTAATTTTCTATTATCTTTCTTAGTTTTATTAGGATTCTGGCTTTGCGTTTGTTTACAACGCTCTGGGTTATGCCCAACCTCGCCCCGACTTCACGCTCGGAAAGTCCGTCAAAAAAGATTGCCTGTATCAGCTCCTGTTCACTATCCGACAGCAAAGGCAGGGCGGCTTTCAGCCTGTCCACCATGACCGCATTGACAACGGTTTCTGCAATGTCCACCGCTTCATCAGTGATAAAGTCCAGAGGATTCCCCTCGCTGTCCGTAAATCCGTCGAGAGATAGCAGTCTATTCTTTGTATCTAATTTTTGCAGATAACGCCACCGTTCCTTGTCACGGTAGAAGTCTGTGTATTGCTCCCTCACGACTTCAAGCAGACAGCCTTGAATGGGGATAAACAGCTTGTCCATATAGGTCTGGTCGGATTCCCTGCAACGGCAGAACTCCGTGTAGGATAATTCCACATAGCCGCCACTTTCTCTGATATATACCTTTCTTGGTGCATATTTCACCATAAATACCTCCCATCTGAATTTTTGAAATGTAAAAAATCCAGATGGAGAGGCGGAGAACGACACCGCATATCAGAAACAGCCCTACGGCACTTTCCAACAAAAATCGACAAAAGAAAAACCGCAAAGGCTCTGTGACCTTTACGGTTATAGGAAATAGTAATTCTATTGTATGGAGATTGTACTTCTACTTTCAAGGTGAGAAGTACCGTTGCACTGGCAGAAATTTTTTTAACTGGTTTCCTGCCGTTCTCTGATATGCTATGTATTGATAAATTTTGCTTCGTATGAGCAGATAGATAACTGCCCGAAAAAAGGACATAAAAAAATCCCTCCAAATTTAAAAACAAATTCAGAGGGTAATTTAGGGTATAACAAAATAACCCACCCGAATATCGTTTTTTTTATTTGGTGAGTTTGTTCTTTCAAATACGAAACAAAAAGAGCCGATGATTCGTGAATTGTTCCACAATTTCATCGGCTCTGCGTCTTAAGCGTCTGGCTCTTTGATGACAGTTATCTTCAAGTTGTCAACTTTAATCAATCTTTCTTGTCTGCATTTTGGACAATAAAGGGGATAATTCTCCAAAACAGTGTCCTTCCTAATTTTATTACGGGTTTTGCTCCCACAAACAGGACACAATATCCATTCGCATTTCATCATAATTAGTCTCTAATCCTTTCAAATCTCATTTTATATGACTTTTGCAAGCTGTTAAGCTAACTTGTGGAACATATGCCGAACCTTATCTATACGGCTATTCGGGCGGCGGGGTTGGCAAATAAATTTACCAATAGCTGGCTGGTATCCTTTTAACTCTGTCAAGCAGACTCCCTGCCCATTTGTGAAATAAGTTAAATCGTTCCTGTATTCTTGAATACATCTAGCAGGGATTTCTCCTTTCAGAATGACCTCGTCATTCTTTATCTGAGTACTTACAATATCTGCACAATACCTTGGAGCATCATGATACGCCCGTGAGAGATATTCCTGCGGTGCATAAATTTCAAAGTGGAGATATGGCTCTAATAGTTCTGTCCCTGCTTTTTTTAAAGCCTGCTCCAATACGATAGGGGAAAGCAGCCGAAAGTCTGCGGGGGTACTTACAGGACTATAATACAATCCATATTCAAAACAGATTTTACAGTCTGTCACTTTCCATCCATACAGCCCCTGCTCGCAGCCATAAAGAACCCCCTCCATAACCGCATTTTGGAACGATTGATTTAAATATCCAAGTGAAACTCTGCTTTCATACTGCACTCCGCTTCCAATAGGGAGCGGCTCTATGGACAACCCGACAGAAGCCCAGAAAGGATTTGGCGGGACTTCTATGTGGATGGTATATTCTGCTTTTCTAAGCGGTCTTTCCATATATATAACAGTAGGCTCTTTTATTTCTGCCTCCACATGATATTTTTCCTCAAGGATGGCACAAATGACTTCCATCTGCACATTCCCCAAAAAAGAAAGTATAATCTCATGCGTTGTAGTATCCACATAATATTTTAAAAGAGGGTCGCCATCTGAAATTTCTGTAAGTGCCCCAAGCAATATTTCCCGCTGTTCAGATTTCTTTACTGCAATCGTTGTTTGGAGCATAGGGAGAGGATTTTCAATAAATTTTCTCTGCGGCAACAGTATTTCGTTCCCCAAAATACTGTTTAGCTGCAAAACATCATTTGGTAAAATTACAATATCACCAGAGCAGGCTGTATCGGATGAATATAATTCACCGTTTGTCGGAACACACATCTCTGTGATTTTTATTTTCTCTTTTTCAGATATTCTAATAACATCCCTCAAATGCAATGTTCCGCTATATATACGCACATAAACAAAACGCCGCCTTTTCTCTGAATATTCAATCTTAAAAACCTGCCCGCATAGTTCAGATTGACCTTCAGGCGTTGATGAATAAAATTTACTGGCAATTACTTCTATAAGCTGCCGAATCCCCAGATTGTTTTTAGCGCTTCCGTGATAAACGGGAAATAACGTTCCGTTTTGGAATCTCCTGTTTTCTTCCTGTTCCAGTTCTGACATTTTAAACGGTTTCCCTGACATATATTTCTCTAATAGTTCATCGTTTCCCATAATTACCGCATCCCACTGTTCCATATCGTCATTGTCCGTTACATTTATATGGGGATGCTGCCCAACCTTTTGCTTCACTATAATTTCCGAAGAAAGCTTTGCTTTCATTTCCCGATATACCATTGGCAAATCAATCCCCTCTTGGTCAATTTTATTGATGAAAAAAATTGTCGGAATCTTCATTATCTGTAGTGCATGAAACAGTATACGGGTCTGTGCCTGTATGCCATCCTTTGCAGAAACTAATAATACTGCTCCGTCTAATACGGATAAAGAACGGTATACTTCCGCCAAAAAATCCATATGGCCTGGCGTATCTATAATGTTGACTTTTACATCCTCCCACTGAAAAGATGTCACTGCTGTCTGGATAGTGATTCCCCTTTGACGCTCCAAATTCATTGTATCTGTCCTTGTTGTGCCTTCATCTACGCTCCCTAGTTCTGCAATTGCACCACTGGTATACAATAAACTTTCCGTTAATGTTGTCTTTCCTGCGTCAACGTGAGCCAGAATGCCTAAGTTAATTATTTTCATGTGATTTTCCTCCTATCAACACCCAAAAAAGGGCATAAAAATACCCAGTGATAAATACTCCTATCACTGGGTAAATAACTCCAATAGCCCCAAAACACTTATATGTTTTCGGGCATATAAAATTACATGATAAAAGTATTCTTAAACTGGGTACAAAAAACTAAGCCCCATATTAAAAGTGAAACGGGACTGCTACTTTTTGTTCCCACTATCAAATTGACAGTTTATTTAAGAATACCTTGCCGCATATTTATTAACTCCTTGTATAATACTGAATCTAATTATATTCCTTAACCCTTTATTTGTCAAGCTGACAAACTAAAGCAGAAAAAGCGGCAGGATTTCCCCCTGCCACTAATCATCTGTTTATGCAAAAATAATTTCCTTTTCCACAATCTCCCTCGCACAAGCCCTTATGTTATTGAGGCATCCTGTCCATTCTAAGGCGTTTTCTGCCTTTAGCTGTTCCGTTATGCCCTGTGCCTGTTTCATACCCTCTATGAGCCTTTCAAAGCGTTCCTGTGCCTGTCTGTTGATGTCGGCAAGGTAGGCGTTTAGCCTGCCGCTTGTAAGAAGATTGGTGTATGTAACTTTACGGTACTGTTTTAGATAATCTAAATGCCGTTGCCCCCAGATGCCTATTGCCTGTTCTTCTTCGGCGGGTACAGTTAAGCACGGTATCAAATAATCCCCTTGCCTTTCGTATTTGCCGCCCAGTTCCTCAAATAATGATTTTGCCATTGTCTGTTACCTCCACATTCTTTTTTATTTTGAATGTCCGCAAAATCCGTCCTACATCTGACGGTCTCCACGGGCAATCCACATCGTGAAGTGCGATAAGTCTGTCCTGAACATTCGTGCCGGCTCCCATCTTTTGCGTAGAACCAAGAAGCACTCTGACCTCGCCTTTACGGGTCTTTTGGAACAGTTCTTTTTTCTTCACATCGGTATCTGCTTCGTGGATAAAACGGACTTCGCTTTCGGGGACACCACGCTCTATGAGCTTCTTTCTGATGTCGTTATATACCGAGAATGTGCCGTCATTCTTTGGCGTTGAGAGGTCGCAGAACACAAGCTGTGCCGATTTTTTATCGGCTGTTTTCTCCCAAATACGGTAGATGTTATCGACGCAGGCGTTGATTTTACTGCCCTCAAAATCAGGCAGCATATCGTTGAGCATACGCTGGTCAAGTGCCAGCTTTCTGCCGTCGTTTGTGATTTTGAGCATATTATCTACACTCGAATCCACACCGCCGCCACGAACTTTCTCGGCTCGTTCCGCAAGGGAAGCAACCATCTCTTTCTGCATTTCCGAAGGCTTGACCGCAACATTGTGGAAGTGTGCTTCCGGCACAGGCAGCTCCAGCATATCCGCCGTCTTGATGTCGGCGACCTCCTTAAACATCGCCATAAGCTCCGGTAGGTTGTAGAATTTCGCAAAGCGGGTTTTCGCTCTGTAACCCGTTCCCTCCGGGGTAAGCTCAACCGCAGTTACTGTCTCTCCAAAGGTACTTGCCCACGAGTCGAAGTGCTGCAAGTTGTTTTTTACAAGCGTGTTGTACTGCAAGTATCGCTGAATGGTATAGAGTTCCACCATACTGTTTGAGATAGGAGTACCGGTTGCAAATACCGTTCCTCGACCGCCTGTAAGCTCGTCAAGGTATCGGCACTTCATAAACAGGTCGGAGGATTTCTGTGCTTCCGTCTGAGCAATACCGCCCACATTACGCATTTTGGTGTAAAGATAGAGGTTCTTGTAATAATGACTCTCATCAATAAAAAGTCTGTCCACACCGAGTTCTTCAAAGGTAACAACATCGTCCTTTCTGCTTTGGTCGTTGAGCTTTTCCAGCTTTTGCTTCACGGACTTTTTAGACTTTTCAAGCTGCTTAATGGAAAAGTTTTCTCCACGGTTTCGCTTCAAATCCATAATACCGTCTGTCAGTTCTTCAAGCTGCTGCTCAAGAATTGCCCTCTGTCTTTCAATGGACATCGGTATTTTTTCAAACTGAGAATGACCGATAATCACTGCGTCATAATCGCCCGTAGCAATTCGACCGCAGAACTTTTTGCGGTTCTTTGTCTCAAAATCTCGCTTTGTCGCAACAAGAATATTCGCCGCCGGATAGAGCTGTAAAAACTCCGCCGCCCATTGTTCGGTTAAGTGATTCGGGACTACGAACAGCGACTTATTGCAAAGTCCAAGTCGTTTGGACTCCATAGCAGCCGCCACCATTTCAAAAGTTTTGCCTGCACCGACTGCGTGTGCCAACAGCGTATTGCCGCCGTACAGAATGTGTGCAACCGCATTTTTCTGATGTTCACGGAGTTCGATTTCCGGGTTCATACCGTTGAAAACAATGTGGCTTCCGTCGTACTCACGGGGTCTTATGCTGTTGAACTTATCGTTATACATCTTCGTGAGTTTTTCTCGGCGGGCAGGGTCAGCCCATATCCAGTCCTGAAAGCCCTGCTTTATGAGTTCCTGCTTTGCCTGTGCGATTGCCGTTTCCTTTTTATTGAGAACGGCTTTCTTTTTGCCTTCCTCATCTTCTATATAGTCAAAGATTCGGACATCTTTCAGGTTCAGTGTTTCCTCAATTATCTTATATGCGTTGATACGGGAAGTGCCGTATGTGCTGTACGCTTTAACATTGGAACGGTCATAGCTCTTTCCCTCAATGTTCCATTCTCCGGTAAACTGAGAGTAGTGAACCTTGATATTCCACTGTGCATAGCGTGGGGTGTCGAGAAACTCAAACATAAACTGTTGGAATATTTCGGGTGGAATCCAAGTCGCACCGAGCCTTACGGAAATCTCGCTTGCCGTCAAATCCTTTGGCTGAACCTTTTCAAGTGCCTGCACATTGACGGTGTAATCTTCGGGATACAGAGTCGCAGACCTTTTGGCTGTCGCCAGCTTCTCACGAACATTGCCCGACAGATATTCGTCTGCCATCAAATATTTCGGCTCATAAGAATTACCGTACTCATAAAGAGGATTTAAAAAGATTACACCCTTTAGGTCAGCGAATAATTCCTCCTCGCTTTTGCCGGAAAGCTCCATCATATATTCCATATCAATGGCTGCTTTTTCACCTATAGAGACAGCGAGAGCTTCGTCTGCGGTATCAACCTCCGTTACCGGCTTGTGCGGTTTTATCGTCCTTTTGAAGAACATATCTGCCTTGCGTTCCAGTTCGCCATCTTCGTTGATGACCTCAAGAGCAGAGAGCAGAGCATAGGAACTGTCGTCGGAAAAGGCAGAAGTATTGGCACGGCTGTTAATAAGTCCGTACTTCTTTGTAAAGCTGTCATACAGAGTGTTCAGCTTTTCCTGTGCCTGTTTGATTTCGCTGTCCGGGTAATCCTCGGTTTGCAGTTCAATCAGATTGCGGACGCAATCTCTTATCCCAATCATACCCTTAATGCGGTTCTCGGCGGTTGCCGATACCTCCACCGGGGACATACGGGAGTTCTCACGGAAATAGATTTTGTCGTCCAAAACCGTGTAAGAGAAGTTCCTTACCGTAGGGTCTGCCGGGATAGAATTATCTTCTTCCTCCAGCTCATCGGCTACTTCGTATTCGGAGATTTCTCCGTGAATGTTTGAAACAGCTTCGTTCAAAAGCTCCGAAAGGTCGGCGTTTTCAAACGGCTCACAGGTTGCTTCCGGTCCGAAACGACCGCTTACCATTTTCATTTCGCCGAGTATCGTTTCCGGGTGCTGAACAAAATATGAGTTCATCCTTATACCGTTTTCGTCGGTGTCAAGATGAACCCAGTCAGGCTCAATATCTATTAGCCTGTCTCGCTTTTGCAAGAACAGAATATCGGATACAACCTCTGTTCCGGCATTGCCTTTGAAGGTGTCGTTCGGAAGTCTGATTGCTCCAAGAAGCTCCGCCCTCTGTGCGATATATTTACGCACATTGGAGTTTTCCTTATCCATAGTTCCTTTGCTTGTCACAAGAGCCATCACACCGCCGGGGCGTAACTTATCAAGCGATTTTGCAAAGAAATAATCGTGGATTAAGAAATTGTACTTGTCGTATCGTTTATCGGAGACTTTGAAATCTCCGAAAGGCACATTGCCGATAACGCCGTCAAAGAAGCTGTCGGGGACATTTACTTCCTCAAAGCCCTGTGCCGCAATAGAAGATTTCTGATAAAGTTGCTGAGCGATACCGGCTGAAACGGTATCAAGCTCCACGCCGTAAACCTTTGCGTTTTCCATTGACTTAGGCAGCATACCGATGAAGTTACCGATACCGCAAGACGGCTCAAGCAGGTTGCCCTCCTGAAATCCCATCTGTTCCAACACCTTGTAAATGGCAGTAGATACTTCGGGCGGAGTGTAAAAGGCGGTCAAGGTGCTTTCTCTTGCCGACGCATATTCCTCCGGCGTCAGGATATTTTTTAGCATTGCATATTCGGTATGCCAAGCTCCGGCTCGTTCGTCAAAGACTTCGGGAATACCGCCCCAACCGACATATCTCGACAAGATTTTCTGCTCATCGGGTGTTGCAAAACGATTTTCGCTTTGACAATCCTTCAAGACCTTAATCGCTGCATAGTTTCGGTGGAAGCGTTCTTTCTTGTTCACTTCTTCAACCTGATTATTGGCAAGGTCAAAGTTGTGTCGCTCTGCCATCGGAATATCCGGGTGGAGGTCAAAGCTCTTTACCTTTGACTTTTTCTTTTGCTCCCAAGCGGGGACAATCGGTTCAGGCTCTTTCTCTCGGTTGTCCTTAACCTCAACACCGTTGTGTTCGGATAAAGCCTTAAAGTCATCAAGCAAGTCAGGTCTGATACCAAGCACAGAACCGTCATCTTCAAATACAAAGGCTTCATCAACAAGAAAATGATAAAACTCTGCACCGTGCCATTCGTTATCGCCGTCCCTTGCAACAAGACCGTTTTCATCATAACCGAGTCCAATGTCGTCAATCTTTAATCTGCCAAGCACGGAATAAAGAATTTCTGTTTCTCGGTCATAAACCGGGACTTCAGAAACAGCAGCCACAAGGCTTTGCATTGTCGCTTTGGTACAGTCTGTGAAATCAGGCTGTTGTGAAAACTGACTTTCTGCTTCCTCAAACCATTCTGTACCTACATCGGCAAGCTCCTGATTTGCAATACTGCCGAGATAATCAAAGAAATTCTCAGCCGAGTCATACTCCCTTGCAGCTTGCTGTATCTCGTCAAAAGAAAGCGTATTTGTAACATACTGACCTCCGGCATTGCTGTCGGGGTTATAATACATCCAAGTTACGCTTTCATTGTCCCGGTCGATAAAGAAGGCGTCGTCATAACCGGTTTTCGAACTGAAATCCTGTACGGTTTCGGTATCGTTTTGAACTTCGTTTTCGCCTGTAACGGCTTTTTCTTCTGCCGGTAATACACTGACCTTCAAGTGGTCGTTCATTGGATTTTCACGCACTTTTCGGTCAAATTCTTCCCTTGAAAGCTCCTTGTTGAATAGGGGCATATCGAAGTTATAGAGCTTTACACGGTTTTCATCAAAGGACAAAATCTCATACTGCGAAGCTCCGATATACACGCTGTCGCCGAGATGATATTCATACTGTGCTTCCGGCTCGTCCACTTTGTTTTCAGGCTCAGGCGGTGCGGTAGAGAGTATCTCACGGTTTTTTCTCTGCTCTGCAAGCTCGGCTCGCCTTTCTTCCTGCTTTTCAAGCCATTCCGGGTACTTTTCTTTTTCCTTTGGGTTTAGGTATCTTTCCATACGGATAAGGTCTCCGATACGCTTTTCAACCTGAGACCAAGAAAGCGTAATGTGCGGTTTGTCGCTTCCGATACCTTTTGAAATTGTGATACCTTTTCCGTCGTGCTGTTCGTCAATGCCTGCACCGATGATGACCGGATAAGAGCCGCCCCAACCGTATTCGTTTTTCAAGAAGTCGGCGTTCTCTTTAGCAGAAAGGCTCTTTTCAAACTGCTCATAGATACGCATTTTGCCCTCGGAAACTCCGCTTCCACGGGTGAGAACTGCGTCTATGATTTCCTGAGAAAAAGTAAAGGCAGAGGTTTTTTGTTCCTCTGCCTGATTGCCCATTATGAGAGTCAACTGACCGCCCATAGACGGAAGCGGCTTCATTGTATCGGTCAATTCTCCCAAAAGTCTCATTGCTTCAAAATGCTGTGCGATAACGCCCCAGTCGTAGAAACTCTGAGCGGTTCTGTTTTCGTATTCGCCTTCCCACAAGTGGAGGACATTCTGAAATGTTTTGTATCCAACAAGCCTGCCGTCGCTTAAAGGTAGCTGGGTGTAATCGTTGTTGAAAATACCCTTGATATATTCGGTACGGGTCGCATTATCCGTATTTCTCTCATAGAAGTCTTTGATTTCTTCCTTTGAAGCGGACAAATGCGGGGTAGTACCGAGTATTTCTCGGATAGTATCGTCGCCACCGAAAAACGGCAGGCTCTTGTCCTCGTGGTTTCTGTCGTAATACTCTAAGCGAATATTACCTGATTCTTCACGATTTCCTGTGCCGAGTTCCTGATGTTGTTCATCAGGCAAACCCATTTCATCATATCTCCCGCCTTCATCTGCTCCGTCAGCCCGGCTTTCTGTGCCATCTGCTTCACGAGAGTTTCCTCCAGTTCGCTGGCTCTCTGCTGAACCTCCGCCAAGTGACTGTTCAGAATCCCTTTCGTCAGAAGATTGTAGTACAGGATTTTGTGATGTTCCTTCAGATAAGTTCTCCTCATCTGCGACCATCTGCCGAGAGTCACTTCCGTCTGCTCCGGCAGCTTCAGGTTCGGAAGATTGTAATCTCCCACCATCGTGTATGTGATTTCGCTCATCGCTTTGACTCCTTTCGTCTTTGATGTCTTTATTGTATTCGGATTGCCCCTGTTCATCAATTATGCGATTTTCCTTGCTGAGCGTGCTGATTGTTCTGCTGACTGGAAGCAACGCCATTTCAGCAATGTCGCTTGTAGCAATACCCACCGCATTGAGAACTTCCTGTGAATTGAAGTTTGAAATACCGGCAAAGTCATCGGGAGAATAAACCTTGTCTGCGTCCAGTCCCAATCGTGCCATAACCATATATGATACGCTGTTTCTGACAAGCTCCAAATACAAGGCATTTGCTTCGTCGGCAGACAAATACTCAATATCGCTTCCTGCACCCAAACTCATAAAGTCGGAGATATAGTCTGCGATGTTGTCCTCGACGGCATTGGCAATGCTCTCTTTGACGACATTTTCAATACTCGTTGTATCGTTTACCGCACCGAAAGTGTTTTCAAGCGTTTCAATAACCTCTGCTTCAAATTCGGGTCTCATCTCCCAAATCGGAACAGGGCGGGAATATCTGCTTTCGTGGGTGTCCGATATATCAAAGTAATGAATCAGCCTTTGACGGCTTCTGTCTGCGTCCTCAAATACGGCAATACCTTTTGCTCCTCGATTTACCCAGCGACCGAAAGTGCCGTTCCATCGTTCGATTTCAAGCACGGCTGTTGCGTCGGGTCTTTGGGCATAAATAAGAAGCTGTTCATCAAATCGGAGCCTGAAATTTCTGCCTGCTGTTTTCAGAAACGATTGCCAGTTTACCGGGTTGTCTGTAACTGCAAAACAGGTTCTTTCGTATAGCTCCGAAATCAGGTCAAATTTCCTTGCCACCTCGTCTGCACCTCCTTATCGTGATTTTTCTTTGTCCTTTGCAGGCTTCGTGTTTTCTTTTGCGGCTGGTTCTACGGTATGACCGTTTCTCTCGCAAAGCTCGGCAAATTCGCAGATGTGGTAGAGATTTGTACCGACCTCCAAATGGTAGTCATCAATATATCTGCAAGTCCTCTCCATTGTTTTTCCGTCGCCGAGCTTAATTGAAATTTTCTCTCCGTCCGCAATGCGAAACTGCTCCTGATAGTGCGGGTCGATAAATCGGATACCACGCTCGGCATTTTTCAAGTGGCTGTTCAGCCACTCTTTCTGATAGCAATAGCAGTACAGATTGTACTCGCCCCTGTTGGGGTTAAACCTCATAAGATAGCTGTACTTTTCCGTATCAAGACGAATGCCGTAGTGGTTGCGGTCATCATTGAAGGAACTGTCGGGAGTGGAATAACAGTAAGAGGACATAGCCTTTCTGCCGGACAAAACATCGCCGTCACGCAATCCGTTTATCACATCGTCAAATTCAGCCTTAAATTCATCGGTTTTCAGGTCTTTTCTGAAATCGTTCCAAGTCGTCCAAAACTCGTTCCCGGTAGAACCGAAGTCGGCTCGCAAATATCCGATAAGACCGGTCTGCATAGAGAGCTGCTGACTTTGGCTGAAGGTGTATTTACGCTCTGCTTCGGTCAATACTCTGTAATCCATTTTCATCACCTCGCTTGTTCGTTTGGTTGTCTTTGCTTTGGAATAGAAAAACCATATACGCCGGCAATATCATCGCCGAGTCTTTTGGTAACTCGTGTGATGTCGGCTCTTGTGGCTTTTCCGTTGTAGATTTTATCTTGCAGATTTTCAATCTGCGTATCGGTAACACCGTCTTTGAATACACGGTATAGATAATGGTTTGTTCCGTCGTGATGAACGGCATCGGCTCTAAGGTCGCCGTACTTATCCACATACCATTCGGTGTAATCGGTATCGGAGTAAAGGCAGTCCTTAATGTTGCCGGAATCAATCATCTTGTAGCCCGACACTCTGCCGTTCCATCTGCCGAGGTCGCCGATAACGATAATCGGCTGTGAAAACTGAATGTTGAGATTTACTCGTTCATCATAAAGGTTTTCGGCATTGGATTTTACCATAATGTCGTAAAGCTCATCATCGGAATATCCGGGATACAGTTCCTCCAAAGACTCTCGCCAATCATCAAGGTCAAGGCTAATGTCGCTCCAAATGATATGACGGTCATTCTGTTCCTGCCTGCTCATCAGTGCCACCTCCCAAATAAGAGAACAGCTTATTGGCTTTGGTCTGCTTCTGAAGCTCGATAATCAGACTCATATCCGGAATAGTGATACCCGGAATTTTCAAAATGCTCTCCATGTCGAGCTGCTGCAATTTCTTTTCGGTATTGCAGCCTGCGTCAAACAGTTTTGTCAGAAGCTTTGTCTTTTGCTGAAAAGTGAAATTTTCCTTCATTGCTTTGTCCTCCTTATCGTTCTTTGTCTTTATTTCGCTTCTTGTTTGAAAGCTCTTGTGCCTTTTCCTTTGCCCATTCAGGCAGACGCTCAGGCTTTATTTCGCCCATAACATCCATTCTTTCATATCGGGTTGATTTGCCGGTGTGAAGATTGGTACAAAACACGGCACTTCCACGGCTGTTTGCCGACGCACCGAAACCACCTGTAACATAATAAAGCTGTCTGTCAGCTCTCTGAAATTCAGGCTTTAATACCTTGGGGTCAATGGCTATGATTTTGCCGTTGATGTCTTTGGAATAGTGGTCGGGGATACAGTCGGCTTCC
Organism: Bariatricus massiliensis; assembly: GCF_900086725.1. Classification (GTDB taxonomy): domain Bacteria; phylum Bacillota; class Clostridia; order Lachnospirales; family Lachnospiraceae; genus Allocoprococcus; species Allocoprococcus massiliensis. The sequence goes on from NZ_LT574837.1 coordinate 408,501, forward strand.
GTTATGATTGTGATTGGAATATCCAGTTTTTCGACCTGTTCCTTGAAAAGCTCCGCTTCCTTTGTCACACGGCTTCCGAAAAGGTGTACGATTTCGATATAGTCATCGCTTACCATACATTCCGAACACAGTTCAAACAGGTCGTTTCGCTCCGCAAAGCCGCACAAAAACTTATTGCCGTTTGTGCTTTGCTCATTGGAAGCCAAGATAACCTCCTTTTCGCCCACATTGACCGAGCAGAGAACGGTGTATTCACCGATTTTTCTTTTTTCCTCGTTCATATCCACACCTCAGCTTACTTCAATCACAATTCTGATGTTTCCGCAGTCGCAGCCACTGCACTGCCTTGACAGTTCGGGAAACAGGGATTGCACTCTCTGTCTTGCTCTGCGGATAGTCTCAAAGCACGGCAAGCCGTACCCTTTATAGTTGTTGACTATATCCTCAAGCGGTAAATCTCCGACTCTCATATAGCTGTATCGGTTGTAATAGCAAAGGATAAGCTGCATATCGTCATACCTCGTTTCGGGGCATTCTCTGAGTATTGCAAGCACCTTGCTGTCAACCGTCTTTAGCTTGTTCATAATGCACCTCCGTAAAAGAACCGTGGGCGAAGTTTTCACTCCGCCCACACAAGCGTTCCTTATTTCTTTCTGTTCTTAATCTGCAAGAAGATAAAGCCGCCGATAATAAAGGCGACCAATACAACTGCTACGATTGTTTTAGCGTCCATTACTCATTGTCCTCCTTCTTCTTTTTTCTGTACGCAACAACGGCTGTGCCTACAATACCGAGGGCAGAAAGTCCCGCAAGTGCAGTCCACAAGCCGACATTGCTGTTATCTCCGGTCTTTGGTGTGTCTCTCAGCTCATTGTGCATTTCCACAACGGTAGTAGAGCCGACCTTTACGGTTGCAATCTTATCCGCAGGAAGCACATAGGAAGCAGAAACAGTATCCTGAACCTCGGAAACGGTGTAATCGCCGATACGAAGTCCCTCGATAATGATTTCGCCGTTCTTATCGGTCGTGAAGCTGCGGTCATAACCGTTTACTCCCGTAACTCTGAAAGTGAAACCTTCAACCTTACCATCAGAGGAAGTCTTAACGATTTTCAGGTTTCCTTTCATTGCCGTGTTAATAAAGCCGACGCCGGCTTTGTTTTCTACCTCGTATGTGTTTTCATCTTTTTCGATGAAAACAGAGTACACACCCTTATCAAGCTCAAAGCCTTCCGGTGCTTTGGTTTCTCTTACAAGGTATTTTCCGTAAAGAAGCTCCTTCATCTCGTAAATACCCGTAGTTGTTTCAGTAAGCGTACCGATAAGCTCGTCGCCGTCGTCCAGTTTGCCGTCGCCGTTTACATCTTTGTAAACCTCAAAGGTTGCACCCGTCAGTTTGTTGTCCGGGTAATCTTCATCGACCTTAGTCAACTTGATATTGCCGTGAACATACTCATTGACGATTTCAACCTCAATGACCTGACCGACTTCGGAGATTTTAACTTCATAAGAAGTTTCATTGAGAACAAATCCCTCCGGCTGTTCAATTTCTCTTACAAGCCAGTTGCCATACGGCACTTTCTCAAAAGAAAAGCTACCGTCTTTTTCAGAGGTAGCAGTCATCAAAGCATTTTCTTTTGTAAATTTGGTTTCATCAGCCTTAAACAGTCCGATAACTGCACCTCCGAGTTCTTCGCCGTTCTCGGTAATCTTCTTACCGGAGACAGAGCCGTAAATGAGCTTATTTTCAATCGGCTTGCCGTCGTTGACTGCAATCTCAACATTTTCGGTATCCTGTCCCGCATAGCTGAAAGTAAACGGATACTTGCTGTCGGAAAGGATATAATGCTCATCGGTTGCAAGCTCCTTTACATAGTAGCTTCCGAAAGGAAGGTCGGTTTTGATAACTGCCTTGCCGTTTTCGGAAAGAGAGATAATCTCAATCAGTCCGTCTGCCGGGATAGAAGTACCGCTTGCGGAAACAAGTTCCTCGGCGGCAAAAAGTCCGAAGCTGATGTTTTTTACTTCATCGCCGTTGCCGATATTGAAGATGTCGTTCTTTTCGATTGCCTTTTCAAGACTTACCGTAACCTTTTGTCTCTCGTTTACGAAGCTGGTTGCAGTTTCCGTCACGGCGACTTCCTGACCTGCGTAGGTAAGCTCGACCTCGTGTGCTTCCTTGTTGATAACCATACCCTCCGGTGCGGTAATTTCAACTACCGTATATCTGCCGAGGTAAAGCTCCTTACTCTTTGCAAGTCCGTTTTCATATGTGGTAACAGTATCTACGACCTCGCCCTTTGCATAACGGAGTGTTCCGTCAGGCGTGATAACATCTTCTGCTGCGGTAATCTCATAGACCGCACCTGCAAGACCTTTCACTTCATAGACAGGCTGATAAATCACATCGGTATTTTCCTCTCCGGAGATGTTTACCCCTGAGAATACCTCGCCGGTCTTTTCAATGCTGACAGTACCTTTCTGTGCCATATTAGGCTTATCTACCTTAATCACGGTAATACCACCCTCATCGGAAGAATGTTCCTCTGCCACATCAAAGTACACCGGTGAGCTGTCAAGCACATATCCGTAAGGAGCCTGAACTTCCACAAGAGAATATCCCTTGCCGTATTCCAGTTTCTCCGGTGTAACAAGCTGTCCGTTTGCGTCGGTGTAGAAAGTATCAATCGTTGTCGGAGTAGGATAAGTAAAGGTCATTGTTACCTGATTACCGTTAGGGTCAAAGATTTTGAAGCCTGCACCGGCATACGGAATGTTTTTACCGCTTTCTGCGTCCACCTTGACAACCTTGATATAGCTTTCAAAGTTTGCGTTGTTAATAAGATAGCGGTAGGTCTGACCGTCCTGAGCAATGAACACATCAAAGTCTTTCATAAGCTCACGACCTTCCCAACCGGAGGTCTGATGAACGGTATATACACCATACGGCATATTCTTTGTCTGACCGAAGCCGTTTTCATCACAGACGATAACATCTCTTTCATCTTCTTCTGCTGCGTCAAAGCTGCCGAAAGATTTGAGATAGATTTCAAAGGTTGCACCGTTTTCAGGTGTCTCAATCTGTGTTTCTCCGTTATCGGTATGCTTGATGATGGCGATATTACCTTTCATAACCTGCTCTGTAACATCATTTGCTGTCTGATTGTGTTCAACCGTATAAAGCTGCGGTTCAGCACCGACCTTATGGATTGTGGTATCAAGCAGATAGCCCTCGGACGGAGTGATTTCACGGATTGTCCAGTCGTCATCACAGATATATTCCTTTGTGGTAAACTGACCGTTCTTATCCGTTACATACTTGTCCACAAGGGTTTCGCCTTTATAGATACCGTAAACTGCTCCGGCAAGGGTAGCGTCGCCCTGCGGCGTTCCTTCCTCACGGTCGCTCTTTGTTACAGTTACGCTGAACTTTTTGAGAATGTTCGTGAAATTGCGGGTTGTAACATCTTTCCAGTTAATCGGTGCGGTCTGATTTGCAGGCACAACATAACGGATAGCCGTATCTACTTCTTCAACAGTGTAAGGGGTAGTACCGCTGATAAGCACATCATTGAAAGAAGCAACACCGTTCTTATCTGTTACGGCATATTCATCTACGGCAATACCCGCAAGAGAAGTGCCGTAAAGGTGGAAGGTAACGCCCTCTACAAGATTATCCTCCGAAGATTTGATAACCTGAAGATTACCTCTCTTGAGAACATTATTGAAGTTGACCTTTGCCACCTGACCGGCAACGACAGTTACTCTGTGAACCTCCTGCGGCACATACTTGTCAATAGACTGCTCTGTGACCGTGTAAACACCGGGCATAAGGTTATCAAGCTGGAACTTACCGCCGTTTGCGGTTGTGACTGTCTGATTTACACCGTTACCGCTGACAGTAAACTGAATGCCGTCAACCTTTCCGTCCTCACTTGTCTTTACAATCTGACAAGAGCCGTAGCTGACCTTCATTTTGACAAAGCCGCTGACAGGGTCGCTGACCTCCTGAGCGTAAGTGACCACATCCTGAATGCCGTTTCCGTTCTGATGGATACCGTCAGACCATACGACCACACCTCTGCGGACGCCGTTTTTCTTTGCGGCTGTGATGGTAAATTCCTTGCTCGGAGCTTTATCCATCGAAACAGTCAATTTGTTACCGCTGACGGAGAAAGAAACACCGTCAATGTTTGCCGAGAAATTATAATTGCCAAGCACACCGTTTGTGTCGGTGAGAGTAGCAACATACTTGCTTCCGTTCCATTCAAGCTCGTTTACCTTTGCAGAACCGCTTGACCTTGTGCAGAAGCTCGGCACTTTGGTGTGATTCTGAACACTTGTTACCATACTGTTGTAGTAAGACAAGATTTTACTGCGAAGTGGGTGTGCAGAGCTTACACATTCAAGCACAGCATTATACCCACCGGTAGAAACGTGATTGAAGCTTGCGTCTCTTTCGCCGACAATCGTTTCCCAAATCAAAATCTGAGTGGCATAAGCGTGTGCGATACAGTTGGCGTCGCTTTCATTCTGAGACTTCCAGCTTGTCGAAATACCTCCACGATAGCCGTACTGCAAGATACGACCGATAAGCAGGCGAATATCATCGCCGGAAATCGTACCGTTCGGGCTGATGTTGTTGAAGAAGTTCTCGTCCTTTTCGGTGAGAGTGTCTCCAGTCCGCTGACCTGTACCCGGTTCAATACAGTAGGCAATATTGCCTGAATACGAACCCATTGCACGAAGTCCTGTGTATTTCGTGGACAAGCCTTTCCAACCGTTCATATAGTTGAGATTGCCGTGTCCCCATTCGCCGTTGTTATTGGTATCTCCGCTTCGGGGATAATCGACGAGGTACACATCGGCTTTTTCTCCAACGGCTGCAAAGGCTGTCGTTGCCCCAATGCCCATAAAAGCAGTAAGGCTCATAACCACCGCCAACATAAGCGAGACGGCTTTCTTGAATTTTGTTTTAACCATTGCGTTTTCCTCCTTGAAATGCAAAAACGCACCGATTTTACTCAGTGCGTCTGCTTAAAATTATTTTGTTTTAGCAGTAGCCGATATAGATGTTGTACTCCGTATCGGATAGCTTTTCTGTCCATATCCACACAGCGGTAAAACCCTCGCTGTTCTTGTATCGGTTAAGTCTGCTCTCAATATCAGACTTGATACCGCTTCGGTTAGGATTTGCGGATATGGGATTGTCCCAACATTCTGTCGCCGTGCTGTCAAGAGAAAGTCCTATGCTTACCGCATACTCTTTTGCGTAACTTACATAAGGGCTGACATCGAATGTCTGCTTGGGCGGCTCTGTCGGTTTCGGTTCTGCCGGCTTTTCAGTCGGCTTTTCAACCGGCTTTTGTTCGGCAGTTGTCTGTTCTTTCGGCTGCTCCGTTTGTTTTTCGGATTCAGCCTGCGTGGTTGTCTGCTTTGGTGGCTCTGCCTTTGGCTTTTCGGTTGCGGGAGTATCAGCCGTTTTTTCTTCCGCCGGTTTTGTCTGAACAGTCTCAGCCGTTTGACTTTCAGCGGTTGACTGGCTTTCTTCTGCCGTAAATGGTGTTTCTTCCTGAACTGCCGTGCTTTCCGGTTCTTCTGCCGTTTCTTCCTGAGAATTTGTTTCGGTATTACCAGCCGGAAAAGAAGTCTCTGTTTTCGTTATCTCCTGTGCAGCTTCTTTGGCTGTGTTACCGCTACAACCTACGAGAAAAATCATCAGGCAGGCAAGAACACAAGGTATTAGCCTGTTTTTCATATCCATCGCTCCTTTCGCCTTAATCGTACTCAATCAGGCAAAAAACATCAAAGGTGCGATTGGCTGAACTTTTTATCGTAGCAGACATTTTGCTTTTGCTCCAAATGTGCGAACCCTTTTATAGACAGCTATATGTTATTAGAGATAGATATACTCAAGGGAGATAGAGTATATTTTTCAGCAGGTTAATAGCCGGTATATATAGGGGTTAGAGTGTGAGAAAGGGGGAAGGCTATCGGCTGTCACGGTCGGCTCTGCTTCGCAGAAACTTGTTGTAATGCTCCAACGCCTTGCACACAAAATCCTCCGTTTGGCTTATGGGAATATTCTTCGGGATAAGCTGTCGAACCCTGTCGCCCCTCAAAACAATTTTCTCCCTTTGGTTTGGTTTTTCCTCCGACATAATCGCTTGGATTGCTTCGGTTGTTAGCTTGCCCTCCTCAAAGAACTTTCGCATACGGATTGTTTGGTCGTGGGACGGGGTTGCGTCGTTCAGGTCGATTTCATCAACCACATCACGCTGACTGTCCTCATCGAGAAAAGACAATTCAACCGCCGGTCGCATTTTAATTCGCCCCTCGTCCACATATTCCAAAAGTTCGGGAACAAGGTTTGTAAGGCGAATATATCGCTGAATCTGCGTTTTGCTGTCATCTGATTTATCAGCTAACAACATTACAGATTTTGTTCCCACCAACTTGTCCCCCAGTGGGTCACAAGTTAAATCCGTGCGTTCTCCTTGCCTTTTCATTGCTTCCAAACGCATTTTGTAGGCATAGGCTTTTTCCGAGGGAAGTATCTGCGACCTTTGGTAGTTGCTCTCAACCATTAAAATCGTGGCTTCGTCTCGGTTCAGTTCAACGACTTCACAACGGAGCGTATCAAACCCGGCAAGCTCACAGGCTCGCTTTCGCCTGTGTCCTGAAATGAGTTCGTATCTGCCGTCCTCTTTCTGCCTTACCGTCGCCGGAGTGATTACCCCTCGTTCCTTAATACTCTCAATGAGCTGTGCCATATCCTCGTCATCACGCACCTTAAAAGGGTGGTCGGGGAAATCGTCAATCTCAGTCAAGGGAATATCTCGGATTTTTGAAAGCTTTTCTTCATCTCTCTGTTCCTGCGTAGAAAATAAGTCATCGAGCTTCGTGAGAGTGAAGTCGCTCTTTCTTCCTGCCATCGGCTAACACCTCCTTTGTAAATTCGGTGTACGCCTTTGACACCGTACTGTTGGGTTCGTAGGCAAAAATGCTCTTGCCTTTGGAAGAAGTCTCTGCGGCTTTTACGGCAATCGGGATATATGTTCTATACATCTTGATTTGACTACCGAAGTTCTCTCTCAGAGCTTCTATCGTGCTTTTGGCGAGGTTGGTACGGCTATCCACCAAAGTGAGAAGCATACCGTCAATCTTTAAGCCCGGATTGATACGCTTCTTTACTCGTGAAATGGTCTGAACAAGCTGCGTCATTCCTTTTGCCGGTAAATACTGAGCCTGAACAGGGATAATAACGCTGTCAGCCGCAGATAGAGCATTGATTGTTACCATTCCGAGAGAAGGCATACAATCTATAAGGATATAGTCGTATTTGTCCTTCACTTCGCTGAGATAATTTCTCAAGGCTGTTTCTCTGCTCATTGCGTTGACAAGGTTAAATTCCATTGCAGAAAGCTCAAGGTTTGCAGGAACAAGGTCAACACCTTCGTCGTGGTGCAGAATACCGACCGTAGGGTCATTCATCGTTTCATTTATGACATCTGTGAGTTTCGTTGCAAGCGTGATACCCAAGTTGTCTGTATCCTGCCAACCGAGACAAGTGGTTAAGTCGCCCTGTGGGTCTGCGTCTATGAGCAGCACTTTTTTTCCCTGCATTGCAAGACCGACGCCGAGGTTTACCGTAGTGGTTGTCTTTCCAACTCCGCCTTTTTGATTGCATATCGCAATCGTTTTGCAGTTCGACACTTTGTGCGTCCTCCTTTCGTAAAATTCATAGCCATCGCAGTATGGCTATGTACTTGACCGGCTCATTTCCTAACCGGTCGGGCAATATTTGTTCTCAACACCCCTTGCCGAGCAATAAGCTCACGGGAAGTCACTAAGGAACAGACTGCTAATCTGTATCATAGGAATTTCACCTCTGCCGGGTACTCCGCCAGCTCCGTAGAGAAGTATCATTATCCTTCTGACTGTCATCGCCGTAACAGGGACAACCTACTACTTATACCGGGAGTTCTCGCTGTTCTGCAATGCAGAAGTCACGGCGTACCCGATAAGGTGGCTAAAATCATCAGAAATAAAGTCTTAGTGAATGATTTATTCAGTTGTCAAAATACAAGTGAATGGGCTGACCTTTTCGTGGTTCGGAATTAACCCCTTCACTCATTTGGACAAAGGGGGTCAAAATGCACACCCAAAATCACCCCTTTTTCAAAAAATTCTTGAAAATATTTTTTTAGAAACAAAAAAGCCGCCTATTTCCCTCGTAATTGAGGTCAATAGACGGCGGGTAGAAATATTCATAATTTTGGTGTATAATAGGAAATTAAGAGAAAGACAAATAAGAATTTGACGGAGAGATAGTATGGCTATTATTAAAAACGAAATACCGATTTTGGAGTTTGATACAGAGCAGACAGCAGTTCTTAATCCCACTCATGAAAATCTTGGTTTGAACTTACCCAAGAAATGTGTGTTCGCATTTCTTGGTGCTTACATAGATGAATATGCCAGTAAAAGTGATACCAAACAGGTATCCACTTTTGAGAGTGCAACGAAGCATTATCCCATTTACATCACCAAATACAAGGGTGAGGACATTGTGCTTTGTCAAGCACCCGTTGGTGCGGCAGCAGCCACACAGATACTTGATTGGCTGATTGGTTATGGTGTAAGAGAGGTAATCTCGGCAGGTAGTTGCGGTGCTCTGGAAAAGTTCCCCGAAAGTACATTCCTCGTACCAAACAAGGCTCTGCGTGATGAGGGAACATCTTATCACTATGCGCCCCCTTCTCGATTTGTGGAAATCAGCGAGAAGGCAAGAAAAGCAATTGAAGAAACCATTCTTGAGCATAGTATGAAATATCAGGAGGTTATAACCTGGTCAACGGATGGATTTTTCCGTGAAACCAAAGAAAAGGTGGCTTATCGCAAAAGTGAAGGCTGTGCAGTTGTAGAAATGGAATGTTCTGCTCTGGCGGCCTGTGCTGATTTCAGAGGGGCAACCTGGGGTATGATACTTTATACCGCAGACAGTCTTGCAGATGTTGACAAATACGACGAAAGAAACTGGGGCGGTAATGCATACGAATATGCACTTACGCTCTGCCTTGATGCGGTTATCAAATTATAAGAACAGTTAGAATCAATCTTTTTTTTGTGATATAATTTTATTGAGGTGAATGAAATGAGGACTGAAAAAGAAATATACGATTTAGTTTTGAATTTTGCTTTTCAAGATGAGAGAATTAGAATTGTAACTCTTGAGGGGTCTCGCACTAATGTTAATATACCAAAAGACAATCTTCAAGATTATGATATTACTTTTTTTGTTATAGATATGGGAGAATTTTTGAAAAGCGATGACTGGCTTAGTGTTTTTGGTAACAGAATTATGATGCAAAAACCTGAAGATATGGAATTATTTCCTCCAGAAGAAAAAGGATTTTCTTATATAATGCTTTTTGATGATGGTGTAAAGATTGATTTAACTTTGTTACCTGTTTCAATGCTTGAGGAGTATCTTACTCGCGATAAACTTGTAAAAATCATGTTAGATAAAGATAATATGATTAAAACAGAAATAGTTCCCACAGATGAAGATTATTACATTAAGTGTCCAACAGAAAGAAAGTTTGATGACTGTTGTAACGAATTTTGGAATGTTGCAACATATGTATCCAAGGGCTTACTTCGTGGTGAAATACTATTTGCAATAGACCATATGAATGAAGTATTACGTCATGAGCTTCTTAGGATGATTAGTTGGTATGTCGGTACTGAAAAAGGATTTAATTTCAGTTTGGGTAAAAACTATAAATTTTTAGATAAGCATATTTCAAAAGAATTGTGGGATAACTTACTAAATACATATTCAATGAGTTCGTATGAAGAAATGTGGAAATCGTTTGATTTGTGTCTATGTTTGTTCAAAAAAATATCTAAAAAAGTGGCAGATTCACTTGGTTATAATTATCCTGATTATGATGAAAACGTTACAAAATATTTGGAAACACAAAAGAGAATTTCAAATAAATATCTTTATGGTAATAGGTATTGACAAATTCCAATTTGTCGAACTTACTCTAAATTAGCAAAGACCGCTTACATCGTGTAGGCGGTCTCTTTTCGTGTTCAGATATATTTGATTTTGAGCTTTCTTTTCTTGGTTGAAAGCACCTTGCAGAGAACATCGTCAACTCCGTCGGTGTATCTGCCTTGTGAAATCAGACTGTTCTTTAAGCGGATAAGTGTTTGTATTACTCTGCTATATTCGTCATCATTAAGATAGATATGGAACTTTTCTTCTCTCACAGTCGCTTCCTCCATTCATTGAATTTTGCTCTGATTACCGAAACATCTGCTTCGACATCAGAATAAATAAAGATATGTACGCTTTTGAAAACTGCTTTTACTCTGTCGGCATACTCCGCTTCCGTTTCGGTTGTCTTAAAAGGGAGTTTTACGAGTTTTATATTTCGTTGCTTGCATAAGTGGCTTTTGAGAACCTCCATATGTTCTGAGCCGTTCGTAAATTCTATCGCCAGCTTTTCTGACGGAATGTATGTTTCAAGAGGTATTCCCAATAGTTTATCCGAACCGAGCTGTACCTTTAGTCCTTTTTGATTGGCGTAATAGGCGACAGCCAAGCCGGGGAACACGGAGCGATATTCGTTTTCGCACACAGTGCATTTTTCTCCGATAATTGTTCTGTCGCTGATTTTTGCTTTCCAAGAGTGTCCAAGTGAACATTTCCACCACACACTTTTCATTGACTTTCTTGACACTTGTGTCGGGAGCAGAGAGTTTTTTTCGTAATCCCATTCAGCAAGCAGTTTCCTGTCCGTTGTGGCTAAATCATTGTATCCTGCAAGAACCGCCCTGTCCGCACAAACCGGGCATACTGTTCCTTTTACACGAGCATTGATAACGGACTTCCACTCATTGCCACAGGTCTTACACTTCCACCAAACATTGTGTCTTGATTTTGCGTTTACCTCATCAGGCATTAGGGGATAATTTCTTTCTGACCACTCAGCCGCAAGGTCAGGGTGCGTAGTCGCCAAGTCATTAAATCCTTTGAGCAATGTATATCCGCTACAATACGGACATCTGCTCCCACCGGAACGGGTTGAAATAAGAGTGTACCACTCGTTTCCGCAATCTTTGCATTTCCACCAAGCCTTACTGTTTGCAAAGGCTGTTACCATTGTAGGCAGCAACGGAAGATTTCTGTCAGACCATTCAGCAGCAATATCGGGATACTGTGAAGCAAGGTCATTGAATCCGGCAAGGACTTTATTATGTGAGCAGTATGGACAGCCTGTGCCGTTTACCGTTCTGCTTTTAACGCTTGCTTCCCATTCGTGTCCGTGTTTACATTTCCAAATAATCTTCTTATGAGAAGCGACAGATACCTCGGTAGGCTTTAATTTGTTCTTTTTAGACCACTCCTGAGCCAACAGGGGCTTCAATGTGGCTAAATCATTGATACCCTCTATTACTCTCGCTCCTGAGCATATCGGGCATTTCTCGCCCTTTGAACGAGCTTTGACGCTCGTTTCCCACTCGTGTCCGCAAGCACCTTTCCACCACACTCTTTTATTTGAACCGAAGGTTATCTTATCCGGCGTTAGCGGTAAGTTCTTCTCTGACCATTCAGGAATAAGCTCCGGATGAACGCTTGCTAAACTGCCCGTCATAGTACAACCACCCCTTCCTTTGTGATTATCCCAATTATATTGAGAAAATCGGGATTGGTGTAGTTTGCGAATAATAAGAAAGACCTTGGGAGAAAATATCTCTCAAGGTCAATAAGTGATTCCTCAGTTAGAATTTTATCTTTCCTGTCGGGCAATAAGAGTGGTTACACTATAATAAATCATCACTAAACCCGCACTTAAAATTGCCCCGCCAATAATATCAGTAATCCAATGAACACCGGATATCAACCTGCCAATTACCATAAAAGCAGTAAATGCAATTAAAGCAAAGGCAAATGCTCTTTTCATTTTTGTATTTCTAATTCTACTGTTTAGCTGCATAACAGCTGTCGGCATAACACACATAACAAGCAAGGTTGTCGATGATGGATACGAAGCTTCAAGAAAACCGTTAATCAATACCGGGCGGTAATTGACAACATAAAATTCAAAAAACAAATATGCCGCCATTACAACAATATAGAATGCTCCCAACACCAAAATACTGGAATCGACCTTGAATAAGCTTTTTCTTTTAATAAGCTGTATAAGTCCAAGCAACGCAAATCCCAAAATAAAGCAAAGCGGTATCAGTCCTAACCAGTCCGTAACGGTATATATTGCCATATGCACACCTGTCAGGCTGTGGATAAAGCCGTTCAAGGTTGCAAATCCAACAGAAGAGTTTTGTGGCCCGATGGGCTGAACATCAATAAGGCTTATTGCCACTGTCCACAAAATAAATAACACTACCATTGCTATTCCTGAAAGCAATACTTTTTGACTTTTTTCTTTTTTCATTTTTATCAATCCTTTGCCATAATTATTTGGCTTTCGCCTGTTTACAATATAGGTGGAATGAATAAAAATGAAAAGAATTTCACCGTCACATTGGCGACACGCTTCGTATCATCGCCATTTTATCAGCATCAGAGACTTTATCGCCAAGAAAACAAAAGTGAAAAAGGCTGCATAAGGTTGAAGTGTTATCATAAATTCTATTGTAGCAACTGTGCTTAACACAATGGATATTTGATGTTTGTGTTTCAACCAAAACACTGCTTCATAATTTTGTAGAGCGAGAAGCAAAACACCTGTAAGTACAATTCCAAATACAATAATTAAATACGGTATTTTGATATACTGCGGGGTACCTGTCAGCGAAAGTAAAGATACCTCTTTTATAATCTCATCACCCTTTTGTCCAAAGAAAGGCAGAAACAGAAACATAATCAAACTGCAATCGAGTAAACCAAACACTAAGTCTCTTGTATGTTTTTCCTTTTGCTTATTATCCTCGTCAGCAATTTTAAGTATTTCTTCACCGGACAATAACTCATCTATTGACACTGAAAAAAACTTTGAAATTGCTTTTAATGACTCGATATTGGGAACTCCTCTGCCGGATTCCCACTTAGAAATTGCAGTGCGAGACACAAATAACGCTTCCGCAAGTTCTTCCTGCGTGAGTCCTTTTTCTTTCCTCAACTCTTGTAATTTTTCACTTAATTCCATAATAAACATTCCTTTTGCACTCAGATACGAATGTATCCTTTATTAGAAATGGGCAATCCCACTATGGGACTGCCCATTCATTCCGTAAATTATGCGATTTTTTAGTCTCTGCACCGTTTTTAGCACCGATTGGTGTAAATTTGGTGTAAAGAGGTAAATTTATTCGGTTTGGAAAGTCCCGAAACCCGCATAAATACTGGGGTTTTCTTACTTGTCGTTCGGTAAGGACTTCATTGTAGGAAACAGCAGTACATCTCGAATGGCTGCGGAATCAGTCAGCAGCATGCACATGCGGTCAATTCCGAATCCGATACCGCCTGTCGGAGGCATACCAATTTCCAGCGCGTTGAGGAAGTCTTCGTCGGTAGTATTGGCCTCTTCATCACCTTGAGCCAGCAGTTCTTCCTGTGCTTTGAAGCGCTCTCTCTGGTCAATCGGGTCATTCAGCTCGGAGTAAGCATTGGCCATCTCCCAGCCGTTCATGAAGAACTCAAAACGCTCTACATACTCAGGGTTCTCCGGTTTCTTCTTCGTAAGCGGAGAGATTTCAATCGGATGGTCCATAACGAAAGTAGGCTGGATGAGATGTTCTTCCGCGAACTCTTCGAAGAACAGGCTCAGGATATCGCCCTTTTTATGTCTTTCTTCGTATTCAACGTGATGCTCATCAGCCAGCGCTCTGGCCTCTTCCAAAGTATTCACTTCGTTCCAGTCAACACCTGCATACTTTTTGACCGCATCAACCATAGTAATACGCTCGAACGGTCTGCCCAAATCCATCTCCACGCCGTTATATACAATCTTCGTGGTTCCCAGAACTTCCTGTGCCACATGGCGGTACAGGTTCTCTGTCAAATCCATCATTCCGTTATAGTCAGTAAATGCCTGATATAATTCCATCAGTGTGAATTCCGGATTATGTCTGGTATCCAGACCTTCATTACGGAAAACACGTCCAATCTCGTAGACACGCTCCATTCCGCCGACAATCAGTCTCTTCAGATATAACTCAAGAGAAATACGAAGCTTAAAATCCTCTCCCAGCGCGTTGAAATGTGTCTCGAAAGGTCTTGCAGCCGCTCCGCCCGCATTGGAAACGAGCATCGGAGTCTCTACCTCCATGAATCCCTGTCCATCCAGATATTTGCGGATAGCACTGAGAATCTTGGAGCGTTTGATAAATGTATCCTTCACTTCCGGGTTCATGATTAAATCTACATATCTCTGACGGTAACGAATATCGGTGTCCGTCAAGCCGTGGAACTTCTCCGGAAGAACCTGCAGGCTCTTGCTGAGGAGGGTCACCTCAGCCGCATGGATAGAGATTTCCCCAGTTTTTGTGCGGAATACTTCACCCTTCAGTCCGACGATATCACCGATATCCATCTTTTTAAACGCCTTGTATTCCTCTTCCCCGATACTGTCTCTCGCCACATAGGACTGCATATTCCCCTGCAGATCCTGAATATTGCAGAAGGACGCCTTCCCCATGACACGCTTGGACATCATACGTCCTGCGAGTGTTACGGTCTGTCCTTCCATCTCATCGAATCTGTCCTTTATTTCCTGACTGTGATGAGTGACATCATATTTCGTAATTTCAAACGGATTTTTCCCGCTTGTCTGAAGTTCCGCCAGTTTCTCACGGCGCACCTTCCTCAACTGGTTTAAATCTGGTTCCTGTCCATTATTTTGCTGTGCAGCCACTTCTTCCACTCCTTTATCTGTAAATTCCAATCAGACAGATACGGAAAGCCCTGCCTGATTTGCTTCCTATGCTATTAAATTGAACGGTTAATTTTAAGTACTTTGTACTCCATGACTCCTGCCTGAGTCTCCACCTCTACGATATCCCCGACTTTTTTCCCGATTAAAGCTTTGCCTACCGGAGATTCATTCGATATCTTTCCTGCAAGGCTGTTAGCCTCGGTAGAACCTACAATCTTGAATTCCATCTCTTCTTCAAATTCTTTATCGTAAACATCAACTGTACAGCCGATACTGATTTTCTCTAAATCTACTTCGTCTTCCACGACTACTTCTGCATTCTTGAGAATTTTCTCCAGCTCGTCGATTCTTGCCTCGATATCGCGCTGTTCGTCCTTCGCCGCATCATACTCTGCGTTCTCGGATAAGTCCCCCTGCTCTCTGGCCTCTTTGATTTTAGCAGCAACTTCTTTTCTTTTTACGACCTTCAAATTTTCCAGTTCGTCTTCCAGTTTTTTAAGCCCTGTGTAAGTGAGCAATGTCTTCTTTTCTTCCATTTCTCCAGCTTCCCTTTCTCAAATGATTTTGTTACTTAATTCTAAAGTCCTAAGGAACAGGTTACCCTGTTTTACTCATTATATGTCTACTTTCACAATTTCAATATTATACCTAATAGAGTGCACAATGTCAAGCAATTTACATTTATAGTTTCTATTCGGCAGACAGCCTAGAATCCAGCAGATTCTTAAGCTCTTCATAGCTCTCTGTGCGGTTGATTTCATCTCTGAGACGGGCGGAATTCTTAAGCCCTGTCGTATACCACGCAACATGTTTTCTCATCTCACGGATTCCCATATAATCGCCTTTGTACGCTATCTGCAGCCTTGCATGACGAAGCATTGTCTCTTTCAGCTCATGAATACCGGGTCTGGGCGGAAATGTACCGGTTCTTTCATATTCCAAAAGGCTGCTGAATATCCACGGGTTTCCCTGTGAGCCTCTCCCAATCATGACACCGTCGCAGCCGGTCTCCCGAAACATCCGTCCGGCAGCCTCACCGTCCGTCACATCCCCATTTCCAATGACCGGTATGGCGACAGCCTCCTTCACTTGCCGGATAATATCCCAGTCAGCCTTCCCCGAATAATACTGCTCTCTCGTCCTTCCATGAACCGCGACCGCGGAGGCCCCCGCCTCTTCCACAATCTTAGCAATCTCCACGGCATTGATGTGCTCGTCGTCGAACCCTTTGCGTATTTTCACCGTCACCGGTTTTCTGACTGCCTTTACCGTCTTGCTGACTATCTCGTAGACAAGTTTGGGCTGCTTCATAAGCGCTGATCCTTCCCCATTTTTTACAATCTTCGGCACCGGACATCCCATGTTGATATCCAGAATGGAGAATGGCCGCTCTTCAATCCTTTTTGCCACCTCGCTTATGATATCCGGCTCAGAGCCAAAAAGCTGCAGTGACACGGGCGGTTCGTCCGGATGTATTTCCAACAGGCTCTCTGTATTTTTATTCTGATACTGAATCGCCTTGGCGCTTATCATCTCCATGCAGAGAAGTCCTGCCCCCTGCTCCCTGCAAAGCAAACGAAATGGCAGGTCCGTAACTCCTGCCATCGGTGCCAGTATATATCTGTTGGAAAGCTCTACATTTCCTATCTTTAGTGTCTGAATCATGATAGCTCTTCTCCCAGAAAGAATACTTTGTAATATAACTGAAGCTGGCCTAAGAGCTCCTGTTTCGACTCATCCATCTGAATCTCCTTAATTTTAAGACGACTGCCGATTTCATCGAACATCGGATCGCCCTCTTCGGCGGTCACCTGAAATTCTAGTTCTCCGTCATCTTCAAAAACTAATGTCAGAATTCCGCCTACATCATTGACATATAAAACACACAAAATCTTAAGCTCATCTTTGATATGCTGGGGCAGATTCTCAAAATCCGGATTCAGATAATATTTCTGCTCGTACGAGTTTGCCCCGCAAAGCACTATTTTATCCTCATACATCGTCTCGTTCCCTTCTATACATAATTATAGATACCACGCACAGACACTTCACCCGCAAAAACTGCCTCTGTGGTACCGTCTTCATATTCTACAAGAAGCCGCCCGCCATTGTCAATTCCGGCAGATATGCCATTCCTTTCTCTTCCGGGCTCCAGAATGCGGACCTCTCTTCCGCAGTTCACCAAAATATCGTTATACCCTGCCGCAAAAGGAGATAAGTCTCCCGCCCGGACAAATTCCTCGTAGCACTGTTCGAACCGCTCCATCACTCCGGCAATCAGTCTTGCCCGGCAAACAGATTCTCCACTCTCAAGGCGCAGAGAAGTAGCCGTCTCCGAAAGCTCTTCCGGAAACGACTCCGTGTTCGCGTTGATACCTATCCCGATGACTACGTAATTAATATAGTCAACTTCTGCGCTCATCTCCGTGAGGATTCCACAGATTTTCTTCTTATTTAATACCAGATCATTGGGCCACTTAATCTTTACGCCAATATCTTCCTGCTCCAATATCGCAAGGGCTGCCGCATAAGCCATCACAAGTGTCAGCATCGGCGCCTTGTCCGGAGGCAGTTCGGGACGCAGCAGAATGGACATATAGATACTGCTTCCCGGAGGAGACGACCAGCTTTTCCCACGGCGCCCTTTCCCTGCGTTCTGCTGCCCGGCAACTACGAGCGTCCCATGGGCCGCCCCTTCTTCCCCAAGCCGCTTCGCCTGTGTATTGGTAGAATCCGTTTCTTCATAATAGAATAAATTTTGTCCGGCCCACGCAGTCTTCAAATAACTCTTTACCGCTTCCTTGTTCACCGCATCGGGGCAGTCCACAATCCGATAGCCTTTATTGCGCACTGCCTCTATCTGATAGCCTTCCTCCTTGAGCTGGTTGATCACCTTCCAGACGGCTGTCCTTGACACTTGAAATGCATCGCAGATCTGCTGCCCGGACAAGTACCCTTCGCTCTCACGGAGCATTTTCAAAATTTCTGCCTTCATCGCTTCTATGCTTCTTCCATATCCCCAAGTGTTGCCACCATAATCGCCTTGATGGTATGCAGCCTGTTCTCCGCCTCTTCAAATACCTTGGATGCTTCGCTTTCAAATACTTCCTCTGTCACTTCTTTGCCCTTTACGGCCGGCAGACAGTGGGAGAAAATGGTGGTGGATTTTCCGGTACGCTCCATCAGTTCTTTATTCACCTGATATGGCTTTGAAATGCGTTCTCTTTCCTGTTCCTTCTTTTCCTCGCCCATAGAAATCCATACATCTGTGTACAGGACATCTGCCCCTTTTACGCCGTCTAAGTCAGAGGTGACCTCGATGACCGCACCGGATTCTTTGGCGTATTCCTGACACTCTTCCACTAGTTCTTTGCTAGGCCACAGCTGCTTCGGCCCGCAGATAGTCACACTGACTCCCATTTTGACCGAGCCGATCAGAAGGCTGGTTGCCACGTTGTTACGTCCGTCTCCCAAGTAAGCCACTTTCAGGCCTTTCAAATATCCAAATTCTTCACGCATTGTCATCAGCATCGCAAGGCACTGTGTCGGATGATAGGTGTCTGTAAGGCCATTCCACACAGGAACACCGCTGGACTCTGCAAGAATATCTGCATATTCCTGCTCAAATCCACGGAACTCAATCCCGTCGAACATCCTTCCCAGTACACGGGCCGTATCCTCAATGCTCTCCTTATGGCCCAGCTGAATCTCATCCCCTGCAAGGTAAGTAGGAATCCCTCCCTCGTCCTGTGCGCCGACTGTGAAGGCACACCTCGTTCTCGTGGAAGGCTTCTCAAAAATAAGGGCGATATTCTTTCCCTTCAGGCTGTTTCCCGTAATGCCCCTTTTCTTCTTCTCCTTCAAATCAGCGGCAAGGTTCAGAAGATAGTCAATCTCTGCCGGCGTGTAGTCTTTCAGTGTCAAAAAATTGCGTCCTTTTAAATTCATCTTGTAGTCCTTTCTCATTCCGGTTAAGGCGTGAACAAACTTTGGAAATTCTATGCGTCCCGTCTCCATCAATAACTCATAACGCTCACATACCTTGTCCCAAAGCGCATCCACAGTGTATACGTTGTATTTCTGAATCCGCATAAGCTTTGCGCTCGCCTCCAGCATCGCCAGAAACAGTTCTGCGTCCGCACAATTCAGCGGCAGTTTAAGCTTGAAGCGGTATTCCGCCTTCTCAAGCTCGCCTATGTTTTTCATTATTTCTACATAATAACACTCTTCGTGGGTTTGTTCAATATAGTAAATGCTCCCCGCAAGGCCATAAAGCATTCTTTTTGCGTCAAAATATCCGATTTTCATGTTCTGGCGGCTCCGCTTTCCGGAGAATTCCAAAATACTGCCGAGACTCACACGGGGAATCACCTCATACTCACTGCCCTCCTCCGGTATCACTGCCCTTGGCACTCTTCCCGGGCCGAAGATCCGGACTTGAATGATATCCTTGTAACCACGTTTCAAGAGGGAATTCGTAGGCACATTGTTGATAACGCCCCCGTCTATGTATGTCTTTCCGTGGAGCGGTTCATTCTTGAATCCAAGAAGGTATGCACTGGCCATCAGGAAATCTTCCAGCAGTCCTTCTTCTATTTCTTCTATACTAAGGTCCAGCTCTCTGAAGTCTGTGACGGAAAAGGTGAGTATGCAGAATTCCTTGCCGCAGGCGCGGATGCGCTCTTCGTCGATCACTTCATGTATGAACTTGCGCAGAGGTGTGATGTCAATGCCACCGTCGGTCACCTTCTGCCACATTTCTTTAATAAGGACGCGGAGCGGTATCTCGCCTTGAAAGAGCCGTTCCATCAGTTCATCCTCCACGTCCATCACGTTAGAGAACGTCATTTCTTCCCAGATATGTTCCGCCTGTTCAACACTTCCCATACAAACAAGGGCGCCGTTCAAAGCGCCCACTGAAGTACCCGCCACTGCGTTAATCTTAACGCCGGCTTCCTCGAGCGCTTTCCACGCGCCTATCTGATAGGCGCCGCGCGCTCCTCCGCCGTCGAATACCAAACCATATTCTCTGTTCATATCAATGACCGGTTTCATACAACCACTTCCTTTTCTTTTGTCTATGAATGGAACCAATGTCCGCCAATGAGCTGGCCGAAGTTCTGTCCGTCACCGAAATATACCGCGTCCCCTACCGGGCTGTTTCCGGCAATCGCTTCCTGCGCCGCCTGATAGCAGCTGTCTGTCGTCTTGCCTGCCGCCATCACTCTGGAAAGCTTTCCTGTGACAGCCGGGCCGAACTGCCCGCTTTGATAGATGACTTCGCTGATGCTGTTTGGAAATGAAGGGCTTTTTACCCTGTTCATCACTACGGCCCCTACCGCGACCTGACCTTCATATGGTTCTCCGCCTGCTTCGCAATAAATCAATGCCGCCAGCAGATCTGCATCATTGCCTGACACGGCAGTAACCTCCGTGCTCACTGCTCCCTGTGCTGCCGACTGCGCTGCCTCCAGAGCTTTCGCCTCTTCCGCCTCTCTGGCCTGACGCTCTTCTTCCTGTTTTGCTTCCAGAACCTCCGCCGCTTTTTGAAAGGCTTGTACATACGCTTGTCCCTTCGCCTCTGTTTCCGCCTTCTCCGGCCGTTCTACTTCCGCCACAATACTCCACCGACTGGCGGCTTCGCTGGTAAACCCTGTATGAATGCCCATGACACATACCATTGCGGCACATATCAATGCTTTTGTTTTATTTTGTTTCATGTTTAGACCTCCTTGAATTTCTGTAACATTTAAAAATGAAGATATGATTTTATCTTCCTTTTACTAGTATACGCATATAATTGCAAACTTATTACAACTTATTACAGAAATGTTACATTTGATTGGAGGTTATATTAACATATATCAACAATTTTTGTCAAATGGAATGTTTTTACTCTTACGTTTTCTTATTCCCTGCGCTGTCTGGCCGCCTCGAACATGAGCACCGACGCGGCGACCGCCGCATTTAGCGATTCTACCTGACCGCACATAGGAATTCGGACATAAGTATCCGCCGCCTTCGCCACATCCGCCCGCAGTCCATTTCCCTCATTTCCTATCAGAAATGCGGTGCCGCCAGTATAGCTTTCCTGATCGTAGCTCCGCTTTCCGTCCAGATGTGCCGCAAAGCTCTGAATCCCGCTCTCCTTCATGGCTGAAACCACTTGTGGGAGCTCATCTACATAGAGAAACGGCATGCGGTAAATGCTTCCCATGGTAGAGCGGATTACTTTGGGATTGTAGATATCCACACAGTCTCTGCTCAATATCACGCCGGTAACCCCTGCCGCCTCTCCGGCTCTCAGTATGGTTCCAAGATTGCCGGGATCTTGAAGATTATCTAGAATCACAAGCAGAGGCTTCTCACGGCCGAGGATATCTTCTAATTTATATTCCATCTGTCTCATCACGGTCAGGATTCCCTGCGGAGTCTTCGTATCTGATACATGAGCGAAGACAGAGTCCGTGAACACACACAGTTTCCCGCCCCACGCATCCAGCTTGAGCTCTTTATTTCTTTTATTATAAAAACTTTCAGATACATATACATCCAGCACCTGTTCTCTGGGCGCTTCCAAGGCCATCCTTAGCCCTTCCGCCAGAAAGACTTTCGCCTCGTCTCTGGCCTTCCGTTTCTTCTGTAGCTGAATCAATTGTTTTACTTTTGCATTTCCTGTACTTGTTATCATCATTTTTCCTCTGAAAAGTCTTTAAGCATTTCGTTTTCACCAATCACAATCAACATGTCTCCGTCCTCGAAATTTTCATCTGGATTCATATTGACTTGAACATGGCCGTCCCGGATTACGCCGACTACATTGATACCATAGCGCTCCCTCACGCGAAGCTCCTTTAAGTTATGTTCGATCCATCCTTGCGGAACACTGGTCTCAATCATGCTGTATTCCGGAGAAAGTTCTATCCAGTCTGCAAAGTTCGTAGCGACAATGCTTTTGGCTACCCTGCTTCCCATCTCCCGCTCTGGAAATACCACGGCATCCGCGCCTAGCTTTTTCAAAATATCGGCGTGGATATCGTTGCGGGCCTTCGCCAGAACAAAGGGCGCTCCCAGTTCTTTTGCCAAAAGCGTTGCCAGAATGCTGACTTCAAGATTTTCGGATATAGCCACAATGACGCCGTCCAGATTCCGGGCGCCCAGCATCTTTATCAATTCCGGATCCTGCAGCTCTGCCCTCATAGCATAGGATACATCGTCCGCAATTTCGTGAATCCTCTCGGCGGATGAATCCACCGCGATGACTTCACATCCGAAGTTTTCCAGCGTGGTCGCCAGACTAAAGCCAAAATTACCAAGTCCTAAAACCGCAAATTGTTTTCTCATTTATTCTCCTCCTTATCCGACCATAATGCCTCTGGCCGGAAGCTGCCTTATTTTATCTCTCGGGTTCTTTTTGGCCCCAAATGCCAGCGCCAGCGTAATCGGTCCGATACGTCCCAGATACATCAGCACCATAATCACGACTTTACTTGCCCCAGTGAGCGACGGTGTTAAACCGGCCGACAATCCTACGGTCCCTACGGCCGACGTCGTCTCGTAGAGTACACGGCCCAGCCCCACATCGCCCTCAAATACAGTGACGAGCGTCGTCCCTACGAGCAGAGTGACAAAGGAAACTATCACGATACAGAATCCGGTACGAATATTTTCCGGCTTGATTCTCCTGCCAAAGCACTCGGTATCCTCGCCGCCCCGGATGAATGTAATGCATGTCAGAATTAGCATGGCGATTGTCGTAGTCTTCACACCGCCCGCGGTTCCTCCCGGCGAACCTCCGATGAACATCAATATGCAGGTAGTGAACAGGCTTCCTTCCCGCAGAGCATCCTGCGGAACCGTGGCAAACCCGGCGGTTCTGGTAGACACCGAATGGAACATGGCGGCCATAATCTTCTCTCCCAGAGGCAGATTCCCGAAAGTGCCCGGATTGGAATATTCTAAAAGGAAGAAATTAAACGTGCCCACTCCAATCAGCAGCACCGTCATGACTAATACAATTTTCGTGTGTAATCTAAGCCGCCGAAAATACCTGCGACCAGGCAGCTCATCCTTTCTTACTTTTCTCCAATTACTCATCATATCCTGCCATACGGGAAAGCCAAGCCCACTCACAACAATAAGAGCCATGGTAGTGAAATTGATAATGGGATTCCCAACGTAATCAATAAAGCTGGAATCACCTATGATGTCTATACCGGCATTACAAAAAGCCGACACCGCGTGGAACACCGAATACCACACGCCCCTCGCAAAACCAAATTCCGGAACGAACTGCAGCGAATAACAAAGTGCGCCCGCCGCCTCCACAATCACAGTACCCTTCAGTATACGTATGATCATAGCCACCATGCCGGACAGCGTATCCATATTATAAGTCTCCAGAATAACAATGCGCTCCCGTATGGAGATTCTCTTTTTCAATAAAATAAAAAACGAAATCGTACAGGCGATAATTCCCAGTCCGCCAACCTGAATCAACAGCAAAAGGACCGCCTTCCCGAACAACGTAAACTGAACCGCCGGTGTAACGGTGACCAAACCAGTCACACAGACCGCAGTGGTGGACGTAAATAAAGCATCCAAAAAGCTGATTGGCTGTGTATTAGATATAGGAAGCCACAAAAGAATCCCGCCCAAAAGAATGATTCCCAGAAAACCCGCTGTCAATATCTGCATTGTTGATAATCTAATGTTTTTTTTCGCTCTCATAGCTCTTCCTTCTTATTGGGGACAGGTCCCGATGCGTTGGGACCTGTCCCTCTCTACAATTCTCACACTTGTCTGACAACTCAAAAAATGCGTTTTCTGCACCAAAAACGCATTTTTGTATTTATCTTACATTTTAAAACGATATCCAACGCCCCAGATAGTCTCGATATACTGGGGATTCGATGTATCATATTCTATCTTCTCCCGTATCTTCTTGATATGGACCGTAACGGTTGCGATGTCTCCGATGGACTCCATATCCCAAATCTGGCTGAACAGCTCATCCTTCGTATAAACATGATTGGGATGGCTGGCAAGAAATGTCAGCAAATCAAATTCTTTTGTCGTAAACGCGCGCTCTTCGCCGTTCACCCACACCCTTCTGGCCGTGGTGTCTATCTTCAGCCCACGAATCTCAATGACCTTATTCTCCTCCACTGCGCTGCCTATCAGACGCTCATACCGGGCCAGATGGGCTTTCACCCTGGCAACAAGCTCACTGGGACTGAAGGGTTTGGTCATATAATCGTCGGCGCCAAGTCCAAGGCCTCGGATTTTATCAATATCATCCTTCTTGGCGGACACCATGATAATCGGTGTATTCTTCTCATCTCTCACCTTCCGGCAAATCTCAAAGCCGTCCACACCGGGAAGCATCAAATCGAGAATCAAAAGGTCGTAATCTTCCTCCAGCGCTTTATTAAGCCCCGTCTCCCCGTCATTCGCAACTTCCACCGCAAATCCTGAAAGCTCCAAATAATCTTTCTCCAAATCTGCAATGGCCTCTTCATCTTCCACAATCAATATCTTACTCATTTATTGGTACCTCCTGATATTTTCTGATTACAAAATACATCACCGTGCCCGTCCCTTCCTTGCTGGTGGCCCATATCTTACCGCCGTGGTCCTCGATAATCTTCTTTACAATCGATAGTCCGATGCCGCTGCCACCCTTGGACGAATTGCGCGACGCATCTGTACGGTAGAACCGGTCAAATATATTTGCCAAGTCTTTGGCCGCAATTCCCTTGCCGTTATCTTCAAGCTCCACCTGTATAAAGTCTCCCACATCCTTCACACGAAGATTGATGAGTCCCCGCTCCCTCTCCATGTATTTGAGCGAATTGCCTACAATATTGTTGATAACTCTCTTTAGCTGCTCCGGATCTGCAATTATCTTCTGTCCTACATCTACATAATTAAAATACCCGAACTCCACATTCTTCGAGTCCAGCTCCATGGCTAAATCCTCCGCACAGTCGTCGAAGTATGCATTGACCGGAATGGGCGCAAAATTATAGGGAATACGGTTCGTGTCAATCTTTGAATAGAGCGTAAGTTCGTTAATCAACATGTCCATCTCATTGGCTTTATTATAAATGGTTCCGATGTATTTGTCCATCTTCTCGGGTGTATCTGCCACTCCGTCTCTGATTCCTTCCACATAGCCCTTAATGGCCGTGATAGGCGTCTTCAAATCGTGGGAAATATTACTGATCAGCTCCTTGCTCTCCTTGTCGGAGCGGAGCTTTTCCTCGGCGTTATCCTTGAGCCGCAGC
The DNA here is from genome assembly GCF_900086725.1 of Bariatricus massiliensis. GTDB lineage: Bacteria > Bacillota > Clostridia > Lachnospirales > Lachnospiraceae > Allocoprococcus > Allocoprococcus massiliensis. The sequence goes on from NZ_LT574837.1 coordinate 433,705, forward strand.
CTCATCTCTTCAAAAGTTTGAATCAGCTGTCCCATCTCATCGTCCTTCTCCGCCTTCAGCTCAAAGTTCAAATTGCCCTCTTTCACATTCTTGGCCGCTTCCTGCAGCTTGTTGATGGGGCTTATAATTCCGCCATAAATCCAGAAAATAAGCAGTATAGCTGTCAGCATCAGAATCAAAACGATGGCAATCCCTGTGTGCAGCATAAATCTCTGCACCTCGGGCATCTTTCCTAATACCTGCAGCGAATGTGAAAAGCTTTTATATTGGGTGCCGCTGCTTCCGTATGTCTTCTCGATAACACCAATCTGGTACTGGGCAATCCCCCATGTGAGAACGCCAGTCATAATAACCGGAAGTGTGATAACTGTGATGAACGAAATAATCAGTCTAGTTCGTAATTTCATGATATCCGTCCTTTCAAATATGCATTCGTAGTTATAGAATAGCATAAAAAGGGGTGCTTCACACCAAAGCACCCATAAATTTTTATAAAATTTCTATAAATATGACTTTAAAGTATCTACTTTGTCAATCTTCTCCCACGGCAAATCCAAATCATTACGCCCGAAGTGTCCGTAAGCCGCAGTCTGTTTGTAGATCGGACGACGCAGGTCAAGCATTTTGATGATTCCCGCCGGACGGAGGTCAAAGTTCTCTCTGATTATCTCTACCAGCTTATGATCGGACAATTTACCCGTGCCAAAAGTGTCCACCATGATAGATGTAGGCTGGGCCACACCGATTGCATAAGACAGCTGAATCTCGCATTTCTTTGCAAGGCCCGCCGCCACGATATTTTTTGCCACATAACGGGCTGCATAGGCTGCGGAACGGTCTACTTTTGTGCAGTCTTTTCCTGAGAAAGCTCCGCCCCCATGGCGTGCCATACCGCCGTAGGTATCCACGATAATCTTACGCCCCGTCAAGCCGCTGTCCCCGTGAGGGCCGCCGATTACAAAACGTCCTGTTGGATTGATGAAGAACTTCGTATTCTCATCCACCATCTCCGCCGGGAGAATCTCATCGAACACATATTTTTTGATGTCTGCATGAATCTGTTCCTGTGTCACATCCGGATCATGCTGAGTGGAGAGAACCACCGCATCCAGACGGGCTGGAACGCCATTTTCATCATATTCCACGGTCACCTGTGTCTTACCGTCCGGCCGCAGATAGTCTAAAGTTCCGTTTTTCCTGACCTCGGTCAGTCTTCTTGCCAGTTTGTGTGCAAGTGCGATGGGGTATGGCATCAATTCCTCTGTCTCATCCGATGCATAGCCAAACATCATTCCCTGATCCCCTGCGCCAATGGCTTCCAGTTCCTCGTCGGACATTTTATTTTCCTTCGCTTCCAGAGCTTTGTCCACACCCATGGCAATATCCGTGGACTGCTCGTCGATTGCAGTAATCACACCACAATTGTCGGCGTCGAAGCCGAACTTTCCTCTTGTATAGCCAATCTCGGCCACCGTGTCACGTACCAGTTTCTGAATGTCTACATAAGCCTTTGTCGTAATCTCTCCCATAACAAGCACAAGCCCTGTCGTAATACTCGTCTCACAGGCCACTCTGCTCATCGGATCCTGCTCCATGAGCGCGTCCAAAATCGCGTCAGAAATTTGATCGCACATTTTATCCGGATGTCCTTCCGTTACTGATTCGGATGTAAATAATAATCGTTCCATTTTATTCTTCCTTTCTGTTTGTATTGACCTCTCTCTTTTTCACCAGATTTATTGCGTACGCCAGTCTCTTCGCCGTGCCACGCACCTCGAAGCCTTCGCTTCTCGGTCGTGGGGCTTCGCCCTATGTCAGCTTCGATAAGACGGTCTGTGTGCCAGCACACACCAGCTTTTCCTGACCTCGGCTTTCTTCGCCGTGCCACGCACCTCGAAGCCTTCGCTTCTCGGTCGTGGGGCTTCGCCCTATGTCAGCTTCGATAAGACGGTTTGTGTGCCAGCACACACCGTCTTTTCCTGACCTCGGCTTTCTTCGCCGTGCCACGCACCTCGAAGCCTTCGCTTCTCGGTCGTGGGGCTTCGCCCTATGTCAGCTCCGATAAGACGGTTTGTGTGCCAGCACACACCGCCTTTTCGAAGCTGACGCACGGCTCAGTTCCTGCACGCAAAATAGGTCAGCCGCAAGGACTGACCTGATTATTCGCATCAATCCTCTTATTGTTCGATTGCTCGCTCAGGTTGGCACCTTCCGTTTCCGGGGTTGCCGTGGCTTCGCAGGTCCTTTGTACCTCCACCACTCTGAATAAGAGAAAGTTCGTATATTTAATTTCTACGTTGCCTATAATAGCACTAATATGATAATCCGTCAATATGCATTTAATGGATTTTGCTTTTTAGGAAACCTTAAGCTTGAACTTTTGAATTTCCCGCTCAGTGGAAACGCGCTCAATGACGGCTCCCAGACCTCTGAGTTTTTCTTCGAAGCATTCGTAGCCTCTCTGGATATATACGATGTCGTCAACGATTGTCACGCCGTCCGTCGCAAGTCCGGCAATCACAAGGGCCGCGCCTGCACGGAGATCGGGAGCGCTCACTCTTGCGCCCGAAAAGCTGCTTACGCCCTCGATTGTCGCAGAATTTCCTTCGATTTTAACATTGGCCCCCATACGTGCCAGTTCATCCAAATATTTGAATCTATTTTCAAAAATACTCTCTGTAATCGTACTTGTCCCTTTGCACAGAGCTAAAGTGACGCCGATCTGGGGCTGCATATCGGTCGGGAATCCGGGATAAGGCAGTGTTTTTACCTGTGTATTGCTCAGGTCTCCCTTGGAAACCACGCGCACTGCGTCATCAAATTCTTCCACTTCACACCCAATTTCCAGCAATTTGGCGATGGTCGCCTCCAAATGCTTCGGTATAACGTTCAGCACTGTCACATCCCCGCGGGTCGCGGCAGCCGCGAACATAAATGTGCCCGCCTCAATCTGATCGGGAATGATAGAGTAAGATGTCTTGTGAAGTCTCTGTACTCCACGGATTTTAATCACGTCGGTTCCGGCGCCTCGGATGTTTGCCCCCATACTATTCAAGAAGTTGGCAATATCAACCACATGAGGTTCCTTGGCAACATTTTCCATAATGGTCAGACCCTCTGCCATGGATGCCGCCATCATGACATTGATGGTCGCGCCCACGCTTACGACGTCAAAGTAAATATGCTTCCCTACAAGCCGGTCAGCCTCTGCTATTATCTTGCCATGTTCAATATCCACATCGGCCCCCAGCGCCCGAAAGCCCTTTAAGTGCTGGTCAATGGGACGGCTTCCGATATTGCATCCTCCCGGAAGAGCCACTTCGGCATGTTTATATTTTCCAAGCAATGCGCCCAGCAAATAGTAAGATGCCCTAATCTTTTTAATATAATCATACTCAATATCGAAACTTCCGATATTTTTTCCGTTAATTTTAACAGTGTGACGGTCAATGCGCTTTACTTCTGCGCCGATACCGCTTATCGCTTCCAATAAAACATTAATATCATTTACATCCGGAAGATTGTCAATTAAAACGGTTTCATCCGTCATTATAGCCGCAGCTAATATAGCAAGTGCTGCGTTTTTTGCTCCGCCTATTTCTACTTCGCCAACAAGCGGATTGCCGCCCTTGATAATATATTGTTCCATATTACACCTCTACTGCTGGTTTCCTTCCCTCAAAGCTTCACTTACTTGTCTTTATATTTATTATTTCTAAAATAAAAAACCTCATACTTTTATATCACTGGCATTCCTGCCATTGTATGATGTTTTTTCCGATACTTTCAAATTTTAATTGTTATGATATTCTCAAGACAGTATAGCACATCCACATGGATTTTGTAAAATCTTTTCTACTCCCGAGCAAAGATTTTGTAAAATTTTTGTAACATTTTGTTGTAAAATGTTACCTTTTTTCCAATGCGTTCAGCACTTTTTCAATGGTTTCTTCCAAGTCGATCCCGTCTTCGCAAACGGTGATATCTGCATATTTTTCGAATAAAATTACGCGCTCATTGTATAAGTCTTGAAGTGTCTGGCCTTCTCTAAGTGTAACGCCACGTTTTTCGGCATTTTTCAAACGGCTTCGAATTGTGTCAAAAGATGCCTGAAGGTAAACTATGGTACCAATTTTTTTAAAGTGCTCCATCGCGTCTTCACAGTATACTACGCTTCCCCCCGGTGCAATCACCGCATGTTCTGCTGTTACTTCTGCATTTACCCGATTCTCAATCTTAAGGAAGCCGTCAACCCCTTCTTCGGCGATAATTTCTCGAAGAAGCTTGTTCTCCTGCTTTTGAATCAGCAGGTCTGTGTCAATGAACTCATATCCCAGACGCTTTGCTGCCACTACGCCCACTGTACTTTTACCTACCGCCGGCATACCTATAAATATGACATTTCTCATATGTACTCCGCCTTTCGATTCCCTTATCGTTCTGTATCACAAGGTACTTTAGCATACTTCAGCCGTAAATGGCACAAGGCAGCCCTTTATGGACTGCCCAGCTATTATAGCAGACCTTGCCGGAATTATCAATAGCTTTTCCGTTGCTGTAGCTATATTACCACAACGGGATTCTTCTGCATTTCCGGTGGCTGCACCGTCTCCGCAACAATTCCTGATAGAGAAGCAGCTCCACCATGTCACGCACTCTGTCCGGCTTCGGCGGTCTTCTTCTTACCTGCGCCTTGAGTGATGTCTCCTCAATTTCCACTTCCTGCTGCTCCAATTCGTCGAATTCTTCCTGGCTCATCACATTGTCATAAATCCGCCTGCACATTAAACGGAGCTGCAGTTTATCCGGATACTCGTCAAATATCATACTGTTATCGTATTCCATCCGGTCGCACTCTTCCTCCACATACGGCAGAATCCGTTTCGCCATGTCCGGATACATGCTCTTTAAGTACTCATAATCCCTCTCCTCTATCTTGTCATCATCAAACAAATACGGCGTCGGGTACATCATATAATAAGGCAGCTTCTGTTCCATTGGGCACACTTCCATTTCCTAAAACTATATATCTTATCATATGCGCCACTTACCGTTCGGTGCATTGGGGACAGGTCCAACTCGTTAGGAACATCGTTGGAGACATCGTTAGGGACAGGTCCCGATGCGTTGGGACCTGTCCCCCTCTACAATTTGGATAAAATATCTGCAAACGGTGTGTTTATCGGCTCAGTTTTTTGATTATTCAGATATTTTTGTACGTCTTGTTTTTTTACCCCGGCTCCTTCTTTTTTGCGGCGTTCTTGGAAGGCGGACAATTTTTCTTTATGTCCGCAGGTGCAGACGAAGATTTGTGCCTCTCCTTTTCCTCGGAGCTGCATCTTTTTATGGCAGACGGGGCAGCGGGCGTTGGAGGTGCGGGAGACGGTCTCCCGGTAGCCGCATTCTCGGTCTTGGCAGACGAGCATTTCGCTGTTTTTGCCTTTGACTGCCAGCATGCGTTTGCCGCAGTTCGGACACTTGGTATTCGTCAGGTTATCATGCCGGAAATTCCCCTGCCCTGCTTTGATTTCTGTCAGGACTTCTTCTGTGTACCGCTCGATGTCTTTCATGAATGACTGCCGTTTGAGTGTTCCTTTTGCTATCTGCGAGAGACGCATCTCCCAGTCTGCGGTGAGTTCGGGCTGTTTGAGCCCTTCCGGCACCAGCTCGAGAAGCTGCCGTGCCTTAGAGGTCAGGTAAATGTCTTTTCCCCGCTTTTCCAGAAGGAAGCTTGCAAAGAGCTTCTCGATAATATCCGCCCTCGTGGCGACCGTGCCCAGTCCTCCAGTCTCTCCTAGTGTCTTTGCCATAGCTCTATCCTGCGACTCCATATAAGCGGCCGGATTTTCCATGGCCGACAGAAGGGTAGCTTCATTAAAAGGTGCCGGCGGCTTTGTCTTCCCTTCGGTCAGTGCGATGTGGAGGCCGGCTAACCTCTGGCCTTTTGTCAGCTCTGGAAGTGTCTGTCCTTTCAGGCTGCCTCCGTCCTCCGCATTTTCATCCGCTTCCTCCCCGTCAGCGAAGTCCTCATTCTCATAGACCTCCTTCCAGCCCGGATGCTTCACGGTCTTTCCGGACGCCAGAAATGTCTCCTGCCCTATCGTAACGGTCACCTGAGTCTGTTCATATTCAAAAGGCGGGTACAATACCGCCAAGAAACGTCTGACTACTAAATCATATATTTTCCGTTCTTCATTGGTCATATGTGTCAAATCCACAAACTGCTCCGTCGGGATAATAGCGTGATGGTCGGATACCTTTGCGTCATTGACAAAATTCATTTTTGAAGGAAGTGGCCGTTTCAGCACTGTGGCCGCCGCCTTGCGATAGGGGCCTACGCTGCAGGCCGCAAGCCTGTCCTTGAGGGTGGGAACAATATCCTTGCTGAGGTAGCGTGAATCCGTCCTCGGGTAAGTCAGCACTTTATGGTTCTCATACAATCTCTGCATGATGTTAAGTGTCTCCTTCGCCGAATAGCCAAAGCGCTTGTTCGCGTCCCTCTGCAGCTCTGTCAAATCATAGAGAAGCGGCGCATATGTCTTCTTCGGCGTCTTTCGAATCTCCGACACCACCCCATCCTGATGCTCAATCTTCTTTAAAATCCCCCCGATTTTTTCTTTATCAAACGAGCGGAAACTTTTGGACTTTTGCTCCTGCCAAGTCAAGGTCAGTCCCTCTCCCTTTGCAGACATCCCATAATAGCTTTTAGGGACAAAGTTCTTAATCTGCGCTTCCCGCTTAGCAATCATGGCAAGGGTCGGCGTCTGAACCCTTCCACAGGACAACTGTGCATTATATTTACAAGTCAATGCCCGGGTAGCATTGATTCCCACAAGCCAATCCGCCTCCGCCCGGCACATAGCCGCGTCGTACAGCGTATCGTAGGCATGGCCGTCCTTCAAATGTTCAAACCCTTCCCGGATTGCCTTATCCGTCACCGACGATATCCAGAGCCGTTTAATCGGCTTTTTACTGCCGGCCTTCAATAAAATCAGCCTCGCCACCAGCTCGCCTTCCCGTCCCGCGTCCGTGGCAATGATAATTTCTCCCACGTCATTTCTGTGAATCAGGCCCTTCACCGCCGCGAACTGCTTTCCGGTCTGCTTAATGACCTCCAGCTTAAACGGATTCGGCTTCATCGGAAGAAGCTCCATCCTCCACTCCTTATACTTCTTGTCATAATCCTCAGGGTCTGCCAGCGTCACAAGGTGTCCCAGCCCCCATGTCACAATATATTTGTTCCCCTCTATCGCGCCGTTCAGCTTTTTCGTGCACTTTAACACCCGGGCGATATCCCGCCCCACCGACGGCTTTTCAGCAATTACCAATGATTTCATATGTTTTCCTCCCTATTACAGTATCTCTGCTACAATAATGTTGCCACCCAAGCCTCGATGGACTGGGCCAATATCAATTGCTGCCGCAAGACAGCCATGCCTGTTTCCGGAATTCCCGGATTGCTCTCCTTCTCCCGGATATTTTCCTCCAAATAAGACTTTAAGTGTTCTATATTTTCCTTTATTCTTGTCAGACACTGCCTCTGCTCTTCCTCCGGCAGGCTAGGCAGGTTTACAATCACTGCATTAAAATCCAGAAAAAAATGTATAGGCTGTGCGGCTATCTCAAACATAAGAGCCTCGAACTCCTTCTCCCCTTCTTTCGTTAAAGAATAGAGCACTTTCTCCGGCATCTTTCCCTCTTTCACAGTACTCCCTTTCACGAATCCCTTCTCCTCCAGCTGAATCACTTTTTTATAGATTGAGGGCGTACTGATTTTTACCCATTTCGATATGTTTCGATACTCCACTAACTTTTGAATGTCGTAGGCACTGAGCGCCCCTTTTTTCAACATCCCTAATACAATCAAATCAATCGTTGCCATATTGTACTCCTTTTCGCTTGACACTTACTGTAAATTATAGTAGTATAATCATCGTTAGTCTATATACTATATTTTATAGTAGTATACATTATATTATAAATACTGAAAGGAGAATTTACTAATTATGCAAGAACAAAACAAAAAAATGAAACTTCTCGACAGCGCACCAGTGCCAAAGGCGCTTTTAGCGCTGGGGCTTCCTACCATGATCGGCATGCTCATCAATGCCTTGTACAATCTGGCGGACTCCTATTTCGTCGGTGGACTCGGAACCGCTCAGCTGGGGGCGCTCACCGTGGCTTACCCGCTGGGTCAAATCATTGTAGGACTGGGGCTGTTATACGGTAACGGAGCCGCCTCCTGCCTCTCAAGGCAGCTGGGCCAAGGTGACATGGAAAATGCAGAGAAGACCGCCAGCACCGCTCTATACAGCAGCATTTGCACAGGAGCAGCAGTCATCGCCTGTTGTCTGATTTTCTTAAAACCGCTTTTGGAAATGCTCGGGGCAAGTACAACAGTAATGCCCTATGCCGTCACTTACACCAGTATCTACATAGTATTCTCCCTCTTTAATGTATTTAATGTGACAATGAATAATATCGTATCAAGTGAAGGAGCTGCAAAAACAACCATGTGCGTGCTGATGGCCGGGGCCGCGCTGAATGTCGTCTTGGATCCACTCTTTATCTATGTATTGGATTTTGGCATTGCCGGCGCCGCTATCGCTACCGGCATTTCCCAATTCGTTTCTACACTGATATACATCATCTACATAGTCCGGAAAAAAAGCGTGTTTACTTTCAACGTCAAAAACTTCTGCCCCTCCAAAACAATCATGTCTGAAATATTAAAAATAGGCATCCCGACACTTGTGTTCCAGCTGCTCACCAGCCTCTCCATGTCTCTAGTCAACGACGGGGCTAAAGCATACGGTGATTCCGCTCTGGCTGCCATGGGGCCTGTGACAAAGATGATGTCGGTAGGAAGTCTAATGGTATTCGGATTTTTAAAAGGACTGCAGCCAATCGCAGGATACAGCTACGGTGCAAAAAAGTATGAACGCCTTCACAAGACAATCAAACTATCCATTATCTGGTCCACCATTTTCTGCGCTGTCTTCGGCTTAACCGTAGCTGTATTTTCATCGTCGATCATATCAGGATTTACGCAAAATGATACAGAAATGATTCGGGTGGGACAGACCGCGTTGAGGGCAAATGGCCTATCTTTCGTTCTTTTTGGATTCTACACGGTGTATTCGTCACTGTTTCTCGCACTGGGAAAAGCCAGAGAAGGGTGTTTCCTAGGAGCCTGCAGACAAGGAATCTGTTTTGTCCCCCTCATCCTGATTCTTCCCGCCCTCTGTGGCTTGAAGGGGATTCTTTATGCACAGCCGGCGGCCGATGTCATCTCTGCTGTCATCACCGTATTTATGGCTTTACATCTGCACAGAAAGCTGAATGCGGAAATAATGAAGTAGAAATATGTTTACAAATTCAAAATCTCACGGTATAATAAGCACTGGGAATGAAGTTCTCCCATGGGAAACCTAAACCGCTTTTTAAGCTGATGACTTCTGTGATTTTCATGTCGCAGGAAGCATCAGCTTTTTTGCGTCCAAAGGAGGATTTATTATGTTAACATCACTCGCTCTCATTTTTCTTGTAGGTCTGGCAATGGCTGCTATCTGTCAGAAGTTTAAATTGCCACGTATTATCGGTATGCTGATAACAGGTATCGTTCTGGGGCCGTATATCTTAGATTTGCTGGACTCGTCTATTCTGTCAATTTCCCCTGATTTACGGCAAATGGCACTTATCATTATCCTGCTAAAAGCAGGGCTTTCCCTCGATTTGTCAGACCTCAAAAAGGTGGGACGGCCTGCGGTCATGATGTCGTTCTTGCCGGCCACTTTTGAAATATTAGCTTTTTTTCTATTTGCCCCACCTATACTCGGTGTGACAAAAATGGAAGCCGCCGTCATGGGCGCTGTACTTGGGGCGGTATCCCCGGCGGTCGTCGTGCCAAGGATGGTTCAGCTTATAGATATGAAATGCGGAACTTCCAAAAGTATCCCGCAGTTAATCATGGCTGCCGCCTCCTGTGATGACATTTTTGTAATTGTACTATTTTCAACTTTTATCAGCATGGCACAGGGCGGAAGCGCAAATCTCATAGATTTTGTAAATATTCCAATTTCCATAGTGCTAGGCATTCTATTAGGTATGATTGCCGGATTTATTCTCAGCCAATTTTTTGAAACTGCTTATGCTCACAAGCATTGCGTCAGAAACAGCATGAAGGTAATCATCGTATTGGGCGTTTCATTTATGTTGATGGCCATTGAAACATGGCTGAAAGGCACCGTGTCCATTTCCGGCCTGCTGGCAGTTGTAAGTATGGCCTGTACGCTCAAAATAAAAAGTATTTCATTTGTCTCAAAAAGATTGTCAGAGAAATTCGGGAAAATATGGCTTGCGGCGGAGGTCATATTGTTCGTGCTGGTAGGTGCGGCGGTTGACATCCGTTATACCTTAAGCGCTGGTTTAGCTGCAGTCGGTATGATTTTGATTGCGCTTGTATTTCGGTCAGCCGGCGTCTTTATCTGTCTATTAGGGACTCAGCTCAATTTGAAAGAGCGCCTTTTCTGTATTATCGCATACCTGCCTAAAGCAACCGTACAGGCAGCGATTGGTTCGGTTCCCCTATCGCTGGGACTGCCCTGCGGTAAAATTGTACTGTCCGTGTCTGTATTAGCAATTCTGATTACCGCTCCTCTGGGGGCGCTCGGAATGGATATTAGTTATAAAAAGTTACTTTGATTATTGATAAAAATACCGATCAGGAAATCGCGTTGTTTGATATACCCTCCAACCAGAACTAAGGCTACAGACAAATTAACGGAATGGGCAGCTCCATTTATTGGAATTGCCCATTCCGTTTCTCATCTAAAATATTGTTTAACTATCGACAGTATTATCATCAGCAAAACTACTGCCTGGACGACTCGTGGAAATACAGACGTATCTTCAAATTCTCTTGTCCCCGCAATAATGTCCGGCTCATGTTTATTTTCTTTGAACTGAAAACCTTCTATATAATGTTTCCATCCCGTTTCATCTGTATAGACTTGAACATAAGGGGACGATAGATAACGATGCACCGGAAGCCGGTATGCCTGACTATCAAACTCATTGGCAATCCCCGTATCTAAGTTCATAATCTCCACTGTCAGATAATAATAATGATGATACTGTCTTCTTCTGCTACTGTCCTCGTAAGTCTCGATTTTTCGCACTACATTTACAATCTTGCCCGGACGTACATCGCCAAGGCGAATCGCTTCTCTTCTTTCCCGTCTATAAAAATAAGCACTCCGCGCACACTGTATTACCATATATACCGGAAGCAGCCCCGCCACTATAAAAATCAAATAATTCATTCTGAAGCCAGAGCGGAGTATATTGACCAGAATCGTTGAATACCAGAAAATTATAAAGGCAGTCTGAAACCATACCCCTGTTATCTCCTCCTGTACCGGACGAAATTTACGTACAATCATGCTGCTCCTCCTTCGCGCTATCCATGGCATTACATGGAACCACTTTCCCTCACCCTACAATTATAGAAAATTTTCTAAATATTGTAAAGAAGCGGTATAATAGAATATAATGACTGTTTATCCCCGTTGACCTTCCCCCTAGGGCAAGGTGTAAAATATCACAATAGAAGGAGAACACTCTATGTTATCTATCGGAGAATTTTCAAACATTTGTAAAGTATCTGCAAAAACCCTTCGTTATTATGCCGAAATCGGACTGCTTCTGCCTGAAGTCATCAATCCGGAAAACGGCTACCGCTACTACTCTATCGAACAGCTAGAGAAAATGCTCTTAATAAACCGTCTGAAATCCTACCACTTTACTTTGGAGGAAATCAAAGGACTGCTGGAACGGGATGATTCCCCGGAGAAGACACTATATCTAGAACTCCTGAAAAAGAAGCGCGAGCTTGAAAAGCAGTTACAGGACTTTGAAAAGAATTTAGACCAGTTAAAGGGTGACATTGCAGAACTCAGGCAGGGCAAATCTCTTCTCTCTTACCTCGAGCATATTGATGTGCGGCTGGTAGAAGTTCCTACGATGTACCTGCTGTCAATCAGGAAAATGGTACAGGAGGATGATTTTCCTTCCGAATATAGAAATTGTTTCGGCAGATTATTCCGCAGAATAACAGAGGACAAATTGACTATATCGGCTCCGCCCATGGTTCTTTTCCACAGCTCTGAATATACTCCAACGGGTCTGGACACAGAATTTGCCATCCCGATAAAAGAATTTGTTACCGGCACAAGAGACTTCCGTCCGGGACTGTGCCTAAAAACAGTCGTCTATGGTTCTTACTCCAACTTGACCTACGTATATACTAGACAGTGTGAATGGGCAGAAAAAGAGGGGTACGAAAATACCGGAGCACTCTACGAAGTATATGTGACCGATCCTTCTCAAGTTTCAAAAGAAAGCGAGCTTATCACAGAAGTCTATTACCCTGTAAAAAAACGGCCGCAAAAGGAGAAAACAAATGGAACAAGAAAAAGTGAAAGCGTTGGAAGCGTTAATCCAGAAGGACTATAGCAACACGGCTGGCGTTGCTGTCCTCAAAGACGGTGAAATGATTTATGAGCATTATTTTAACGGATGCTCTGCCGACAGTACCATCCATGTCTATTCAGTTACGAAAAGTATCATTTCCATTTTATTCGGGATTGCTCTGGACAAAGGATATATCAAAGATGTCCGGCAGAACGTATTGGATTTTTTCCCGGACTATACAATCAAAAAAAGAGAAAAAACCATACAGCACATCACTCTTGAGGACATGCTTACGATGGCGGCGCCGTACAAATACAAATTTGCCCCTTATTTCAAATACTTTACAAGTAATGACTGGGTAACTTTTACCCTTGACTTATTGGGAGGCAAAGGACAAATTGGTGATTTCAGATATGCGCCTCTTATCGGACCAGATATTTTATCCGGTATACTGATAAAGGCAACGGGGCAGTCCGTATTCGATTTTGCTGCCGAGAATTTGTTCTCTCCGCTGGGAATACATGTAGAGCAAAACATTGTTTTTCGCAGTAAAGAAGAACAGATGGTGTTTAACAAGGCGACAAACATCAGCGGATGGGTGACCGATGAGTCCGGCACCAACAGCGCCGGATGGGGACTTACACTTTCGCCGATGGATATGGCAAAGATAGGCCAGCTATATCTGAATGAGGGAATGTGGCATGGCCGGCAGATTGTACCCGCAAGCTGGGTCGCCGCCAGTACCAAGGAGCATAGCAGGTGGCAGCAGCAGAATCTGTCCTATGGGTATCTATGGTGGACTGACGTGGATAAAGATCATAGCTATGCAGCAATGGGTGATGGCGGAAACATCATTTATGTTAACCCGGAAAAAAAGATAGTGGTCGCAATGGCCTGCCTATTTGTACCTCGGGCGAAAAATAGACTTGAGCTTATTGATAAGGGATTTTTCGACTAGGGAAAATTACCTAGTCAAGCATGCTTGGACATACTTAAAAATGATTTAGCAAAATCATAAAGCTCCTGACTCACTTCCTCCCATAGTTTCACATCACGGACCGTATCCGTATGTTTCAATACCGTTTCTTTGACAACGCTCTCCAGCGTATACTTGGCCGCCGGACATCCGCTGCAGCCTCCAATAAGTTTTACATAAGCAATATTATCTTTTATATCCACAAGCTGTATATTTCCATTGTGTCCTCTTAAATCTGGGCGCACATAATTTTCCAAAATAGTCTCTATCTCTTGATACTTTGTTTCCATCTTTTTCTCCCTTCCTTGGAGGCGTGCTGCCGCCTGTAACAGGCAGACGGCAGCACCAAGAAATCTGTTAATACATACAATGAAACCGGGACTCGAACTCTTTTATCAAATCATTCCTAAAATCCGGGTGGGCTATTTCAATCAATGCTCTCGCCCTATCTTTTAATGTCCTGCCACGGAGCTTGGCAATCCCATACTCCGTCACCACGTAATCGACATCGGTACGGGAAGTGGTCACCGCCGCACCTTTGTCAAGGAACGGTACGATTTTAGATATCGTTCCCTTTCCCGCCGTGGAACCAATAGCAATAATAGACCGTCCCCCCTTGCTGATTTTAGCTGCCCGTACGAAATCCATCTGCCCACCGACTGCACTAATCTGAGTAAGCCCCACACTCTCGGACGCCACCTGCCCCATCAAATCTACCTGCACACAGGAGTTGATTGAGACAAGGTTGTCATTCTTTCCAGCCACATAGGGGTCATTTACATAATTTACCGGGTACATAGCAATCGCCTGATTATCGTCTGCGTAGTCATAAAGACGCTTTGTCCCCATGAGGAAAGTGACCACCGCCTTACCCGTATGGAAATTTTTCCGTGCATTTGTCACTACTCCGCTTTCAATCAATTCTACTACTCCGTCGGAAATCATCTCTGAGTGGATACCCAGATCCTTTTTATTCTTCAAAAACAAAAGCACTGCATCGGGGATTGCTCCGATTCCAAGCTGAAGGGTATCCCCATCTTTGATTAACTTCGCACAATTCTCTCCGATAGCCCGCTCAGTCTCCCCTATTTTCGGAAGGGCCAGCTCCAGAATCGGATGGCTGATTTCCACAAAGCAGTCAATCTGAGACACATGAAGAGCCGTATCGCCAAGTGTTCTGGGCATCTCCGTATTCACCTGAGCAATGACTTTTTTCGCCATTTGAGCCGCGGGAAGTGTATAATCCACGGAGACTCCCAAACTGACATATCCCTGCTTATCCGGAGGCGATACTTGAATGACCGCCACATCCACCGGAAGTTCCTCTTGAAAGAGGCCGGGGACCTCACTGAAGCTGCAGGGTGTAAAATCCGCCCGTCCCTCTTTCACTGCCAGCTTTGTAAATGCCCCTACAAACAGGGAGTTTACCCGAAAGTGGCCTTGCATCTCCGGTTCCGCAAACTTGGCATTTCCCATGGATACCATCTGTACTATCTCTACATTTTCATAATCATCTTTATGAGCGGCCAGCACATCGGTAATCGCCAGAGGCACCCCTACTGCATGGCCGATTACCACGCGGTCGCCGGAATGGATAAGCTTGATGGCATCCTCGGCGCTCATAGTCCGCTCTTTATATAATTTCTGCCATTCCATTGTGCTTACCTCCGTCCTTTATTCTTTAATCTTTGCAATCTTTTTCGCCAGCTCTTTCTTCATCGGCAGGTTCCCCTGACGTGAAATCATAATGCGCTGGGCCTGCGGGCTTCCCGCACCATGCATGGACTCCGTGCGGTATCCCACCGCGGCCGAACCAAGGCAGAGATTCTCAATCAGACGAAGGATACGGAGGCGGTTTTCCACCGTTACGCCTTTGGCCGCCGCCATGTATTTCTCCACATAGGGACCGGTCACCGGACTTCTCAAATCTGCCTCGGACGGAGCGGTCACCACGATACCTCCTGCAATATCTTCTGCCAGACGCGCAATTTCATAAGGAAATCTGGTCACATTCTGCTTGCAGACATTAGCAAGAAGCAGGTCAATCATGTAATTTCCAGACTCTGTCCGTGTACCTTCCGCTGAACACGCGATACCACAACAGTATAGCGTCTCATTCAAATGAGTCATCTCAATCAATTTATCCTTAATGTGGGAAGCCTTAGCACATCCGTTGTATTCTGCCGCAACGGCCGCCGCACCGATCAATACATCACCCACGCCCACCTTACATCCGCCGTAGCTCTGTCTGTGATAACCGGCAAACCGCTCCACCATCATCCCCGCAAACTCGCTCTCTCCGTTCAGGAATATACGGTCATTTGGTACAAATACGTCATCAAATACGACCAGTGCCTCCATGCCGCCGAATTCACTGTTTCCTACGTCCAGTTCCGAACCTTCCAGTTTTCTCGTGTCACAGGACTGCCTTCCCACAATCATGATTATACCTTCCGCATCGGTAGGCACTGCGAAGGAAACAGCGTACTCCTTATCCTCAGGCCCCATAGAAATGGTTGGCATCACTATCATTTCCTGTGAGTTGATAGCCCCAGTCTGGTGCGCTTTCGCTCCACGTACTACAATCCCATCTTCCCGCTGTTCTACGACACGCAGATACATATCCGGATCCGGCTGTGCATGCGGTGCAAGGCCACGGTCCCCTTTCGGGTCCGTCATAGCCCCGTCCACCGTGAAATCTTTTTCCTGACAATACTTGGCATACTCCACAAAGTTCTTGTGATAATTAGTTCCATACTTTTTATCAATTTCAAATGTTGTGCTGAACACTGCATTAAACGCATCCATCCCTACACATCTTTGGAAACAGGCGGCCGTCTGCTGGCCCAGCATCCTCTGCATCTTTACTTTTTTCACCAAATCCTCTGTCCCCTGATGAATATGTAAAAAGCGATTGATTTTTTTCCCTGTAAACGAAGACGTCGCCGTCATCAAGTCCTCAAACTCCGGATTGCAGGCTAAATCATAGGTAGCCTTAACCGAATTCAGTGACGGCCTTAATATCGGGTCATCTACAGGATTATCAATCTTCTTGCCAAACATATATACCTGAAGATTCATTTTCCGCATGCTCTCTACATACTCTTCCCCTGTCATCATAGCCATAACCATTCTCCTTTTCATATGATATTTTAATATATAATTAGAAAATCCCAATCTTCTTTAATTCATGAATTGATTTCCAGCCTTCGGTCAATGGCTCTTTCAGGCATGCCTCTACTTCGTCTCTGTCACGGAAGGTGAAGCCATCGATTGGCACAGTTCCCGCCGGGAAGTCTTCCAGAATGTCATCTATCATTTTCACAATATATTTGCAGATTGCGAGGACAGGCCTCTTTGCCTTAAATGCGTCTCCACGAGAAGGATAACCTACAACTCCTTCTGGTGTACCGTAACGCTCGATCATGCTCTGCCCTTCTCCTTCTGACCATGTATGGGGCCTCTGCATACTATCCACGGAGGTATCGTAATGGTTCCTGAGCGTGAGCGGTTTTGCCTGTGCATCTACACATACACTCATATCCACCATGCTTGGGAACAGAAGATTGGCAACTGCCGTCTCGGCCTCGTCTGCGTGAATGAAATGTGTGGTGAGCGAGTCTGCCCTGTCAATCGGTACCCAGAATTCACGGATAGCCCTATGCCACTCTAACTCAGATACGATAGCCGGAACTTGAAATCTTTTGAAAAATTCCTGAACCGCCGCCTCAAGCATCCATTTGTGCCCGTGGTTGTTGACCAGAATAATTTTACGGAAACCGTCATCCCAAAGTCCGGCCAATGTGTAAATAAGTGTCTCGCGCACTACTTCTTCACTCATGATCACCGTACCCGGCATACCGATATGATGGTATGGATGTCCGCCGTAATTTAGCGGCGGAAGTGCAACGGCTACTTCATAGCCTTTCTTTGCCGTATAACGTCTGACCGCCTCACAGATAGCTGTGCACATGTATGTGTCAAGACCAGACGGATTATGGATACCGTGATTCTCAGTGCAGCCGATTGGTACAAGCACAATATCGTTTTTACGCTGTTTCTCTTTCACCTTATATCTCGGTGTATTCTGGATATATGTACCTGCAATTCCAATCTCACATTCATTGACGTTAGGAATATCAAAATCCTCTTTTAATACCTTCTCTACTTCCTCGAAAGGCATATCGAATACTTCTTTTTTCAATCTTCCAATTTCTGTGTCCTCAAAATTAATTTGTGGATAATCTGTTGTCAACCATTTGTCTGCCATAATATTTCTCTCCTTTTTTATTTTTTTTAGTATTACAAGACCGGATGTAATTGCCGGTCAGGCTTTCTGGTAATTTATCCCTCAGGTTTACAGCTTCCATTTTATTATAATCTGGCCTGATAGATTTCCTGAATCTCCTCCTGTGTCAGAGGCACATAATTATTTTTCAAAAGTCTCTGTTGATTCTCCACGGTGCTTGCGGCAAATACCGGAATATCAGCTTCTGTCACCCCATAGTCTTTCATATCTTTGCGCGTCAGGACCTCCGCCAGCAGCTTCTCCAGAATCTCAATTCCATCCTCTATCCCGGCCGCTCCTGAAAATCCATTTTCATCTGCAATACGGCGGATAAGATTGTTCAGCTTCTTTATTTTACCCTCCGGTTTTTTCTCCTGATATTTGCGCAGCACATCAGTAAAAAATTGATAGTTGCTTTCCCCGTGAGGCACATGATATTTTGCGCCCAGTGCATAGCTCATGGCATGCACCGCCGCACATCCACTGTTTCCAAATGCAATCCCCGCATAGTTGCTTGCTTTCAAATACATTTTGCTGTCGGCAAACCGGACATTTTCACCTGTTTTGGCTATCCGGCAGTAACCGGATAAAATCCCCTTCATAGCCTCCACGGAAAACATCTCTGTATAGTCTGTACAGATTGGACTCAGATAAGATTCTACTGCGTGAATCAATGCATCGATGGAACTGGACGCAAAGACGTAGTACGGAAGTGTCTTCAAAAATTCCGGGATAAGAACAGCATAGTCAGCGAACATCGCCGGAGAAGTAAGCCCCATCTTGGTGCCCTTTCTTGTGCGGTTGATGATAGAAATATTTGTCACTTCACTGCCTGTACCACAGGTGGTCGGAATAATGATCAACTCTTTTGATTTTGCAAGTTCCTTCTTGTCATAGAGTACATCTACATTCTCAGCTCCCTCCAAAACAAGAATTTTAGCAATATCAATAATCGTGCCACCGCCCACTGCGACTACCCGTTTTATATCTAGTTCATTTATCTCCCTCAGAATGGCATCTACCATCACATCGGTCGGTTCTCCCGGGCCATAATTTTCCTGAAATATATAACTGCAGTCCAAATCCTCCTTTTTCATAATCGGATCATAAATATATTCATTCGTCAGGATTAAATCCTTGCCTCCAAGTGAAAATTCATCCGCAAACTCAGCAAATGTATCAAAGCTGTCTATCTGGGGCTCTATCAATAATTCTTTCATCCCTTACCCTTCTTTCTTTGCCATGCATGTTATCGCTGCCTCTTTGATGCTTATAGCATCCATTTTATATTTTTTCACTAGATAATCCGTCTTGCCGACCTCGCTGAAGTGGTCCCTAGTCCCTATATATTCCATCGGCACCGGGCATTCTTGCACTAGTACTTCGGCAATAGCACTTCCAAGGCCGCCGATGATGTTATGGTTCTCACAACTCACGGCACATCCAGTTTTTTTCACTGACCGGACAACCGTCTCACGGTCGACAGGCTTTATCGTATGCACATTGATGACTTCTGCCTGTATTCCTTCCAATGTCAAAAGTTCTGCTGCCTCAATAGCCTCCTTCACCTCAATGCCACTGGCAAACAACGTAACATCTGTTCCCTCCCTCATCACATCTGCCTTGAATAATTCAAACTGATAATCCTCTCTCTCAAAATATGTCTTTGCCGGAACTTTTCTGAAAAGCCGGATATAAACCGGCCCGTCATAAGAAAAAATCTGCGGCAGCGCCTGTGCAAGCTGGGCGCCGTCCACCGGCTCGTAGATTACCATGCCCGGAATGGAACGCATCACGCCTATATCTTCCTGTGTCATATGAGTCCCCCCGTTAAATGCCGCGGCAATACCGGGATCTGTTCCCACAATTTTCACATTTTGTTTTGCGTAAACAATGGATATCGTCACCTGATCACAGATTCTTCTTGTAACAAAGGGGCAGAAGGAAAAGATAAAAGGTTTGTATCCGTAACTTGCAAGCCCTGCTCCGATGGAAGCCATATTACATTCCGCCACTCCTACATCCAGCGCACGCTCAGGAAACTTATCTCGGATTCCCAATGTACCGTTGGCTCTTGCAAGGTCGGCATCGATAATAACCACCTTCTCATCTTCCTCCATCTTCGCCTCTATCCAGTCTGCCATTACCTTACGCATCTCTATCGCCTCGTACATTGCTCACACCCCCTTTTTAGTTCTTCCAAAGCAATCGACCGTTCCTCCGGTGAAATATTAACATTGTGGTTATTCATCCATTTTGCTTCCAGAAAAGACACACCTTTTCCTTTGAGTGTATTCAAAATAATCATGGACGGTCTCCCCTTTTTACTCTTTGCATCGGTGACTGCGTCGTCAATGGCTTCCACATCATGCCCGTCTACACTGTATACGTTCCAGCCAAATGCTTTCCACTTATCGGCCAGAGGCTCCAGACCACTGACTTCTTCCGTTCCTCCGTCCAACTGCATTTTGTTATAATCTGTAAAGCAGATCATGTTGTCCAGTTTTTTATGGGCCGCATACATGGCTGCCTCCCATATCTGTCCTTCATTGGTCTCTCCATCCCCAATCATAGCGTGGACCCAGGCACCATCTCCGGAAAGTTTGGAGCCAAGCGCAATTCCCACGGCACAGGACAGTCCCTGCCCAAGAGAGCCGGCTGTCATATCTACCCCCGGAGTCCTTACCATATCCGCATGGCTTGGGAGTGAGGTGCCCGGCTTGTTCAATGTCTTTAACAGCTCCAACGGAAAGTAACCTTTATCAGCCAAAGCTGCGTAGAGCGCAGGACCGGCGTGTGCCTTGGAAAGAACAAATCTATCTCTTCCTTCCATCTTGGGGTTGTTAGGGTCAATATTCATGTGCTTATAATAAAGCACAGCCAGTGCCTCCACCATCGACATGCTTCCACCGGCATGCCCAACGCCCAATTCTCCGATTTCATCCATAGTCAGATACCGTATTCGGATACATTTCTGGTTCAGAAAATCTTTCAGCTGCTTATCCATTATTCTCCTCCTTTTTATTTTACATTTTGGTTGAATTCATTTGGTATACCGCTCTATCTATTTTTTTGTCCACCTTTTAGGTGGACCATTTTTTTCCTATTCAAACAAGATTATAGTAGATAATATCTCTCTTTGTGTATACTTTTTACTTCTACGATATGTTCCACTATCGCTTCCTGTGCTGTCTTGCTGTCGCCTGCCAATATCGCATCCAGCATTTTTCTATGGGCACGAATCGCGATATCCCGCACTTTACTGTCATCTTTGGCCGATATAGCCATCTGCTTGATCTGGTCATAAATCACAGAAATCGCGTTTCTTAATCTTGTATTCTGAGCACCGTCCGCAATCGCAACATGTATCTTCATATCAATATCCATGAAGGCCTCGTGTTCATCATTTTTGTAGGCTTCTTCCTGTGCCGCCATATACGTTTGGAAAAGCTCAATTTTCTCATCTTGAATACGCTCCATGAATAATTTCATGGCCATGCGCTCCAACGCTTCCCGCATTTCAAATATCTCAATCATATCGCGGAATTCAATTTTCTTTACATATACACCCTTGCCTTCAATGACCTCAACTAATTCATCATTCGCCAGTTCTCTTAAAGCCTCCCTGACCGGTGTTCGGCTGATGCCAAGCATCTCACATAACTGCCGTTCTACTAAAGGAGCGTCTTTTTTTACTTTGCCGTTTACAATAATTTTTTTAATTCCGTCATATGCTATCTGCTTTTTGGAGGGTGTGCAGGCTAATATTTTTTTGTTCATCTTTCCTCCTATCCTTTCAGAACCACCATCAAAACTGTCATAATCACCATACTGCAAATAATAGATAAAGAATTTGCAAACCCTGCCAGTTCGATATCTCCCTGCATCTTATCAGTAAAAATAAGGCTGAGCGCCGCAATGGGAGAAAACATTACGATTGCCAGTGCGTTTCGAAGCTCTCTTTCCAGAGGAAGACAGGTTATAATCAGCAGGGAAAGCACTGCCGACAAAATGATTCTGGAGACAAGAAGCTTTCCAACTTTTATCAGTTTCTCACGAGGCAGCTTTATCTCAAACATCATGCCTATCATAATCATACAGACAAATGCGTTAGCGTCACTTACCTTTCCTGTGAACCTAAGAACAATTTCCGGCAATTCCACTTGCAGAACCTTCAATGTTATCATGCATATATACGCCAGAAAGGGGGGCGAGGACAACATCCTTTTTACTGCAAATGCAATACTAATTTTTTCTTTCTCTCTTCGTCTTTTCAAGATAGCGCTGGCACATACATAACTCGCCCCTGAGGGCATTACTGTCCCCCCTGCATCGAACATGCATGCCGCCACTACCCCCTGCGCTCCCAATGTGTTTTGAATAAAGGGCAGTGCGAAAGTTCCCATACTGAAGCCGGGAGTATTCAGCATATAAAATATCTTATCTTCATCGCTGCCCTTCCTACACAGGATATACGCCCAAAGCTGGAGGAGACAGTTGACGGCCAACCCCATCAAAGGGATAAGAAACAATGAATTCTTCCATTCAAATCGCGAGAAGCTCGTGACAATTACACAGGGAAGGGTCAGATACATCACAAGTTTTGTCAGTACCCGGTAGTCATATTTATCGAAAAGTCCTGCCTTTTTTAAAATATATCCCAGCGCAACAATCAATATCAGAACCATCGACTGTACGATAATATCCGCCATTCTTTCTCACCGCCTTCTGTCTCAGTACCTATAAATTTTTACTTAATTCCCCACATCTCTTTGTATTCGTCGAGATTTTCATCTGTCACCATGACCGCGTCAATCAATGTCTGCTCTTCCAGCTCTTCGCCATCCCAATATTTTTTCAGGCATTCAATAGCCGTCTCCCCCTGCAGCCATGAGGCATCGTCCGCTGTGAGTGCGATACGTCCGTCAATAACGGCTTCAATCATTTCTTTAAATGCATTGATTGTGACAATCTTAATCTCATCAGATCTGCCAGCCTGTGAAACCGCTTCAGCAGCCCCCAGCGCCATCTCGCCTGCCGCAGACCAAATCATGTCAACCTCCGGATATTTCTGAAGAAGA
Source organism: Bariatricus massiliensis (assembly GCF_900086725.1). GTDB lineage: Bacteria > Bacillota > Clostridia > Lachnospirales > Lachnospiraceae > Allocoprococcus > Allocoprococcus massiliensis. The sequence continues at coordinate 456,524 of NZ_LT574837.1, forward strand.
TTCTGTGTGACAGTGAGTGCTTCCTGCCTTGCATAATTAGCGGTCTGAGAATCCAGCACGGTGATATCGGGATATTCTGCAAAACCGTCAGTAGCGCCTTTCTGTCGGTCAATAGAAGTCTGGGAACCAGTGGTGCCTTCCAAAATCAGCACATTCCCTTTTCCGCCTATTAGCTCGGCGCCTGCCTTGGAACATTCATAAGCCATACCGTAGTTGTCGATTGCCACAAAGGTTAGATACTCTACCTCTTCATCGTAAAACATGGTATTCACATTGATAATCGGAATATCCGCCTCATTGATCTGCTCAATGGCCGGCGTAATTCCGTCCGAATCTGCTGGGACGATACAGTATGCATCTGGCGGGTCCAACAGAGACTGTTCCAGAAGCTGAATCTGCTCTTCGTTGTTGTCTGCCTCGATAGGTGCAAGCACTTCACATTCCCAGCCGTATTCCTCAGCCTTAGCTTTGGCATACTCCCCCATAGAGACAAAGAAATCACTATTAGAGTTCTTTACCATAAAGACGATTTTCTTTTTGTCGGAAGTTTCTCCTCCGTTTTCTCCCTTATCATCCTTTCCCGTACCTCCGCCGCATCCGGCAAGCAGACCTACACACATGCCCATTACAAGTAACACTGATAACACCTTTTTCATTTCGTTTCCTCCTTTTACTTTAGTTAGTTAATCTATATCCCCATGCCCGGCATGGATATATTTATGACTGTGAGGCTTCCGCCAAAGAAACCTTATTTCCCAATTTCTCCATACCACGCTCCATAATAATGGAAATTATAATAACCGCTCCGATTACAAACTGCTGCCAAACGCTCGGCACGCCAATCTGTATCATACCGTTGGTAAGAATCAGCATGATCAGCGCTCCTACAAAGGCATTGCTCATTTTTCCTTTGCCACCCCCGAAAGCAGTACCGCCTATTAGCGTTGCCGCTATAGCTTTGATTGCAAAGTCCGAACCGATTACCGGCTCCGCACTTCCCAGATTGGCAATATAGAGAACTGCTGCCAGTCCAATAATTACGCCGGAAATCATGTAGGAAATCGTAATCACACGCCCTGTATTGATTCCCGAAATGGCTGCCGCCTCTTTGTTCTTACCGATAGCGTATACAGCCTTCCCAAAGGTTGTCCTGCCAAGCAGAAACATCATAATCAGCAGAATTACAAGGCTGATAATAAAAAATGTATACTTACTTGAGGTAAAAATAGGTCTGAATTTAGGTCCGAAATCATATATTTGTTTTCCACCCAAAAGTACCAGTGCAAATCCCCGTAAAATCCACTGCATGGAATAGGTCGTCACAAATGCGGATACTTTTACTTTGGATATTAGGATTCCCATAATCAGTCCCATGACCAGTCCCATCACAATACCGCCGAAAATGCCCAGCCAGGGATTGTAAGTCTTATTTAATATCAATCCAACAAAACAAGATATCAAAGCTACGCCGGAACCGATAGAAAGATCGATACCGTTCAAGAGAATCGCCAATGTCATACTGATGGCCAAAAGCATAAGAAATGGCACTTGCTGCAATACGATATTGGTAACATTGCCCCATTTTGTCGGAGACCAGAACGTATCCGTAGCTATAGAAAAGAAGGCAAAGAGTACAATCAAAATAAATACTCTCGAATATTTGAGCATGCTTTTTGCTAATTTGTATCTATTCATCTCTGTATATCCTCCTTGTCTTTTTAATTAATTTTTGATTTTCACTGATTACATCTACTACAATAATCAGCAGTATAAAAATGCCTACCAGTGTCTGCTGCCAATAGGAGGATACCCCCATCAACTGAAGTCCCGCTTTGAAGGCCTGAATGACCAGTGCTCCGATAACCGTTCCGCCCAGACCGCCCTTTCCTCCTTCAAATGGTGTCCCACCGATAATAACAGCAGCAATGGCATCGAACTCATAGCCATTGCCAATCGTAGCACTGGCAGAGTTGGTTTTAGATACAAGCAGCACACCCCCAAGTCCTGCTAAAATGCCGGAGATAGCATACACTAGTATTCTGATTTTGGGCACCACAATCCCAGACTGTGCCGCGCACTGCTCGGAATCTCCCACCGCATAGATATGCATGCCGAATCTCGTTCGTGCCAGAAGAAGCATCATAATCACTACTATAAGAATTGTGATAATAATGACGTTGGACACTGCCCCACCCATCTTTCCGTCCGCCACATGGCGGAAGGTCTTGGAAAAGCCTGCGATGATATTTCCGTTTGTCACCACTTGAGCCAGCCCGTATCCCATGCTCATAGTCGCAAAGGTGACCAGCCAATAATTGTATTTGAAAATGCCTATCATAACACCGTTTATCAATCCAAATGCAAGCCCCACTATAATACCAATTAAAAAAGTAATCAGAATCTGTACTGCCGTAGGTTCTTCAAATCTGGAAAGGTACATCGCGCTTATCATAGCGCTGGCCGACATAACGCCGCCGATGGACAAATCAATCTGGGAGCTTAAGATAGCCATAGTCATTCCGATAGAGATTATCAACAGCACCGCAGTATTTTTCAAAATATTGTCAAAGTTTCTAGGCTGGGAAAAATTAGGTACAAAAATCAGCATCAATACAACCATCAGCAGGGATGCCCACATAATTCCGGACACTTTTTTTATATTTTGTTTCACCATCATGAACGCTCCTTTCCTCGGAGCGCCACTTCAAGAATGGCCTCCTGTGTAAATTCTGCTTCTTCCCTTGTTATCTCTCCCGCAAGCTCGCCGTCCTTCATTACATACACTCTGTCCGATATTCCAAGGAGCTCCGGCAGGTCGGAAGAAATCATCATAATTGCAGCCCCTTCTTTGGCCAGCCTGTCCATGATGGAATAGATTTCGTATTTGGCCCCTACATCAATGCCGCGTGTAGGCTCATCAAAAATCAGGAACTTGCTTTCTGTGGCAAGCCATTTGCCAAGTACCACTTTCTGCTGGTTTCCTCCCGAGAGCTCTTTCACCAGCTTTTCTCCCGATGTAGTAGCTACGGCCAAATCTTTTATATATTTCTCAGAAAGCTGATTCTCCACTTTTTTATCAGCGATTCCGTTTTTAAAAAGCTTTCTTGCCACTGCCTGTACAATGTTTTCACTGATGGACATATCCAGAAACAGTCCTTCCTTCTTTCGGTCTTCCGGCAAAAGAGATATCCCTGCGTCTACTGCTCTGGTGGTAGAGTAATGTCTTTCATTTGCTTTCTTTCCATCTAAGAATACCGCCCCAGATTCAATCGGATCGTAACCGAATATTGCTTTGGCAAGCTCTGTCCTCCCTGCTCCCACAAGTCCGGCTACCCCCACAATCTCACCTGCGTTGATGTGGATATCTACATTTCGGAATCTAAGCCCCGTAAGCTTATCTGTGCGCACCATCTCTTTCCCCGGTTCATTGTAATTGCGGGGGTAAGCATTCTCTATCTTCCTGCCTACCATCATCATGATAAGCTCCTGCATGTTAATTTCTTTAATTTCTCTTGTACCGATATAGGCGCCGTCCCGCATGACCGTTACTCTGTCCCCGATTTCCATCAGCTCCTGCATACGATGGGATATGTAGATAATGCTGGTTCCCTCGTCCCTCAATTTCCTTGTCAGTCTGAACAAGTTATCTATCTCTTTTGACGTTAGGCTTGAGGTGGGTTCATCCATTATCAGCACCTTGCTCTGAAAGGATAATGCCTTTGCAACTTCCACCATCTGTTGCTGTGCTATGCTTAAATCCCTTACCATCGTAGAAGGATCAATCTCAATTTCCAGACTGTCAAGCAGCTCTCTGCACTTTTCATTCATGGCCTTTTTATCAATCCAAAAACCTTTGACCGGTTCTCTTCCTATAAAAATGTTCTGAGCTACCGTACGGTTCTCCATCATGCTCAATTCTTGATGAATGATGTTGACGCCTTTAGCCTGCGCATCCAAAACATTTTCCGGCTTATATTCCCGTCCTTCCAATTTAAGTGTCCCTGAATCTATGGTATTCAACCCTGCAAGCATCTTTACTAATGTGGATTTACCGGCGCCGTTTTCGCCAATCACGATATGCACCTCTCCTTTATAGATATCAAAACTCACATCATTGACAGCAATGACCCCGGGATATTCCTTACGCAGAGATTCTATGTGCAGCATAACTTCTTTTTCCGCCATGTTATTATCTCCTTTCTTTTTCCTTCTCCCTTTTTGTATTCTTATAATAGCACATTTGGTATACCATGTAAATACTGTATTCTCTTTTCTCTTTTTTAACCAAAATTGTATATTTTCTTTTGGTTATATTGCTATTTTTCAACTCTTTACGTCATTTTTACTAATATCTTCATTGCATTTAGTTTTTCTTTCTGTTATTTTAGTATGTATATGGTATACATTTGGTGTTCTAACATTTCAGGAGGTGAACTATGAACAAAATGAATGCAGTTGTTTCTTATGGAAAGAATGATTTTTGTATTGCGGAAGTAGAAATCCCCGTTCCCACAGACGACGAAGTGCTCTGCAGAATAAAGTCCGTTGCCATATGTGGATCAGACCCCGGACTTTTTTCGGGCCATTATGCTTCCATGGGCTGGCCCCCTTCTTATCCCTTTATATTTGGACATGAATGGACGGGCGAAGTAATAAAAACAGGTAAGCGGGTTACTTCTCTTCGTCCCGGAGATCGGGTTGCGGGGGAAGCACACAGTGGATGCGGTATCTGCCGCAACTGCAGGGAAGGAAATTATAATCTTTGCCTGAACTATGGAAATCTGCTGAAAGGCCATCGGCATTACGGCTTTCTTGTAAACGGTGCTTACGCTCAGTACGGCGTCTTTACCGCAAAAAGCTGCACAAAAATTCCGGACAACGTGTCTTATGATGATGCCGCCCTCTGTGATTCTGCCGGCACAGCCTTACAGGCAGTACGCCTTGCAGACATCCGGCAGGGAGAAACCATAGCCATCTACGGCCCCGGCCCTATCGGGAATCTTGCCATGCAGATTGCCCGCACCAAAGGTGCACACGTTATTGTAATTGGCCGGGGCGCACGGCTTGAAGCTTGTCTGGCGGACGGCGCACACGAGGTGATTGACTATGAAAAGCACGAACCGCTAGAGCGGCTTGCACAGCTTACCGGCGGAATGGGTGCAGATGCGGTAATTGAATGTGCCGGAACAGATACAGCTATCTATAACTCTGTGATGAGCGCCCGCAAAAACGGCCGTGTTGTTCTTGTCTCTATGCCAAAAAATAAAGATTTGGTGATGCCTGTGAATACTATTGTGTGTAACCAGATTCATGTGACAGGCTCCCGTGCCAATCCGAACTGTTGTCCGGAAATATTAAAACTGCTCGCTGAAGGGCGGATAAAAACAGAGCATCTGATTACACACCGTTTCCCAATGACAGAAATGGCGGAGGCTTTGGATATTTTTTCGAAAAGAAAAGATGGAGCTGTGAAAGTAATTGTGCATCCCTAATTTGATGGGGAGAAAGGAGTTAATATGAAGATAGGATGGATTGGGGTCGGACTCATGGGGAGCAGAATGGCAAAACGGCTGCTGAACGCGGGATACGAAGTTTGTGTGTGCGATCCGGTGAAAGAAAACAAAGAGAAACTGATAGCAGAAGGGGCCACTGCCGCCTTATCCCCCGCTGATTTGGCTGGGAAGACAGACATGATTTTCTGTATGATTCCAAATGCCACTGTCTTACTGGATATTATAAGCGGTGAAAACGGAATATTAGAAGCAATGCCCAAAGACTTTATCGTTGTGGATATGAGTACTATTGATCCTGATGCTTCTGCACAGGCCGCTTCTGCCATTGAGGGAGCTGGCGGGCATTTCCTACGCTCCACAGTGACGGGAAGTACAGAATTTGCTGAAAAAGGGACTCTTGGAATTATGGTCTCTGGAGAAACGGCCGTCTATGAATCCGTCACCCCTCTTCTGCAGATTCTAGGCAACCGCATGCATTATCTGGGAGATGCGGAGCAGTCCCGCTATATGAAAATCTGCATTAATATGATGATTGGGACAAGTATGCAGATGTTGGCAGAATCCGTAGTACTCGGCGAAAAAGCAGGCCTTGACTGGGACAAGATGATTGAATGTATCTGTGACAGTGCCGCAGCCTCATCGATTATCAAAGCTAAAAAAGAAATGTTCCAGAAACGGGATTTTGCGCCAATGTGCACGGCTCTGACTCTGGAAAAGGATATGGAAATTGCCCTTTCTTTGGGCAAAAAACATGGTCTCTCTCTGCCGATTACTTCTATTTCCAAGCAGAATTACACGGCTATGCGGTCTCATGGTCTGGAAGAGCTGGATTATGCCGGAATTTTGATGGTGAATGAGGTATTGAACGGATTGGGGTAATCTGTGTTTACCAGCACGTTTTATAGAAGATAGGGAGCAGCACAAACTTTGTGCATGCTCCCTTATTATCACATCTGCTATTTACAGCATATAATATCTGTCTTTATGCATATTTTTGACCTCAACAATATGTTCCACCACAGCTTTCTGGGCCGCCTCACTGTCTCCCGCAATTACTGCGTCCAAAATCTTTCTATGCGCCTTGATTGCCATATCACGTACGGTTTTGTCATCCTTAGCAGAGATTGCAATCTGCCGAATCTGGTCGTATATGACTGCAATAGAATTCTTCAGACGGGTATTCTGCGCCCCCTCGGCAATCAGGCTGTGAATCTTCATATCGGCCTTCATAAATTCCTCATGCTTACCGGCCTCATAAGCAGCCTCCTGCTGCCTCATATACTCTTGAAAAAGTGACACCTTTTCAGGCTCTGCCCTCTCCATGAACAGTTTCATGGCCATACATTCCAGTGCCTCCCTCACTTCAAAAATCTCAATCATATCCCGAAATTCAATACGCTTTACAAACACACCCTTACCGTCTATAATTTCCACCAACCCATCAGCCGCCAATTCTCGAAGCGCTTCACGTACCGGGGTGCGGCTGATGTCAAGCACCTCACACAGCTGTCTTTCAACCAAGGGCATTTCCTTTTTAATTGTTCCGTCAATTATCATCTCTTTAATTTTAATATATGCAATCTGTTTCTTTGACAATGTTTCCATATTACTCTTCCTTGCCATAATCCTTCCTCCAAGTTCCTTACCGCCACATCGATGATTAAAAGTGGCAAAATTTTCCTTAAATAAGTATACCAGAAAAATACGCCTAATACAACGCTGACATACCATATGTCGTAATGTGTCGATTATCTCTCGTTTAATTATCTGAATTGTTTCCGAATTGTAGAGGGGGACAGGTCCCAACGCGTTGGGACCTGTCCCCTTTGCTATTATAACACTACTACATAGGTTCCTTCTTTTTTGGAAATTTCGAATTTCTTTTTTATCTTAAAACCGCAATTGGGTGCTAAGCTTTGGATATATTCGTAATTATGGGAATAGAGGATTATCACAGCGTCCTCTTTCAGGTACGTGGAAACGGATTGAAAAAATCTCTTATAAATCTCAAATACTTCCTCTTCCGTCATGCGCCCTATGGCAAAGGGCATATCGGTGATTATTTCATCGAAGAGATATTCGTGGGTAAACCGGAAAAAGTCCCTGTTGATATAGTGGATAATCTGATGAGCGGCCTCTGTGTTGATTCTAGCCTTCTCTATCGCCTCTTCCTGTATATCAATTCCGTAAGTGGTATTGGCGGGAACTGTCTTATGCCTCTCAATGAGCATGGTCCCCACGCCGCAGAACGGGTCTAAGACCTGCGCTCTTTCTTTCATATAGTCTTTCGCAAGCGCCACGGTCAAAGCCGCATTTACCGGCCTGATGCTGGTGGGCATGAACTCCCTGCGGTAGGAAAAACGCTCGTCTCTCAGTGTATACAGTTTTACAAGCAGATTACAGTTTCCCTCTTTGTTCTCAATGAAACGCAGTTCCACTTCATAATTTGATGTGGTATTAATCAGCTTCCGCTCTGAAAGCCGCTCAATCTGGCCGGAAAGTTTCTTTACAAACGTGCTTCTTTCATCCAGAGGCCGCTTACTTTTGAACTCTACCCGGAAATAAAAGGGTGGTTTCCCCTTGTGGCTCTTATCCAAAAATTCCATAAGCCCCGAATCCAGCAGCGTCTTAGCTGCCTCCACAGGCTCCATGGTGCAGGCTTTCATCCCCTTGATGGAAAAGAGGACTTCCTGATATGTGCGAATATGGGGAAGCCAGTGCAAGTCCGGAACCCGTGCCATCACCCCGGCTCCCACTATCTTGGACTTAGTCTCCGGAGCAAGCTCCATGAGCTCTTTTCTCGTCGTCTCTGCAAAATTGCGGTTCGTCAGCAAAATGATGTCATAGGTCTCATCCCATCCGTGAAATGTATGCGCGGAAACGCCCTCCATGGCGACGATCAGTGCGGATAGCTCCCGCAGTTCTTCCATATAATGCTTCTCCTGCTCCGGTGCGGCCTCCTCCCGGCGCATCTCTTCCAGCCGCTGCTTCAGCGGTTTCATGTATGCCCTATAGTCAAAATTCTTCATGGCTGTCAAATACGACGCTCTCACGAATCTCTGCTGTTCTTTTACGTAAGCCTCATAAACCGGCTGTAGAAACTCCTTCCTGCCCAAATCACCCATGAGCAAAGCAGCATTTTTGCGGGTCTTTGCATCCTCCGCTTCCAGCAGGCTTATCAACCGCCCCTCTTCCCCCGCTATCGCATAAAGAAAGGGAACCCCGGACCCGGCTTTCTTGATTTCCTGCCTAATCTTACTCAAATTCTGCCTCACATCACGATTCTCTTTAATTTCATTCCAATATTTATTTATCATATTGCTCCTCTATCCTGTTATAGGCGGCCCTTGCGGACCTTCCTTACTTTCCCCTTTATCGGTTTTGTCTGCAGACACTCTAACACAAGCGTCCCTTTGTTGTTTCTTATTTCCACGTAGCTCATACTATCCCGGATATCGATGATTCCGATATCCTCCTCCGCCACGCCCTCTATACTACAAATCGTACCCACAATATCTCCCGGGCGCAGTTTAGACTTCCTCCCACCTCCAATGGACAGACGCAGGATTCCCTCATTCAGCGCGTCACCCTTCTGCGGCTTGCCCGCCGCCCGCTTCCGCTGAGTCTTCCAAAATAATTGCTCCTCCTCCGGGCTCACATCCGGGCAGACCGTCACAGGCAGTTCCTGCTCCGTGTAGGATTCCACCATTCGAAGCATGCGCCTGTCCTCCTCGCAGACAAGGCTGACCGCCGTTCCGCTGCGACCATTACGGCCAGTGCGCCCAATCCGGTGTACATAAGTCTCCCTGCCCGTGGGAAAGTCATAATTTATCACATGGGTAATGCCCTCAAAATCAATGCCCCTCGCCGCCACATCCGTGGCAATCAAAAAACGAAATCCACCCCGCCGAAAGGCGTCTACCGTTTTCAGGCGCTCCCGCTGCTCCATGTCCCCGTGGAGCATTCCACAAAATATTCTGTCCCTACGAAGCTTTTGGAAAAGTACGTTTACCATCTCCTTCGTGCCACAGAAAATAATGCAGCTCCCCGGATTTTCAAGCTTCAGCACCTGACAAAAAGTCTCGTACTTGCTGTCCCTATCCGCCTCATACAACCGTTGAGTTATGGCATTTTCTTTGGACTCATCCTGCTCCTGCATAATGAGCGCAGCATCCCGAATATAGGTATCCGCCAATTCTTGAATCTCTGGCTTTAAAGTGGCCGAGAACAAGGAAATCTTACACCCCTCCCCCAGAAGAGCCAGTATCTCGTTGACCTCATCCGCAAATCCCATATCCAGCATCAAATCCGCCTCATCGATTACTGCATATACCACCTTGTCAAGCCGCAGGCTTTCCCGCCTCAAATGGTCTGCCACACGCCCCGGAGTTCCCACCACAATATGGGACTTCTGCCTTAAGGTCTGTATCTGCTTGTCTATCGGAAAGCCTCCAAATAACGCAGGCACCTTCAGCCGTTTCTTCCTCCCAATGCGGAACATCTCATCCTTTACCTGCTCCGCCAGCTCCCTTGTAGGCTCCAGCACAAGGGCCTGAGGCGCATTCTCCTCCCAGACTATGTTCTCACAAATGGGGATGGCAAATGCCGCGGTCTTACCGCTCCCCGTAGGCGCTTTCGCCACAATATTTTTCCCCGCCAGCATAGCCGGTATCACATCCTGCTGGATACGAGTAGGCCTGTCGTAACCCAAGAGCCTAAGAGCCTCCAGAATATCTTCTGATAATTTATAATTTTGAAACTGCGTTTGTATTTGAATAGCCATAGATTCCTTTCGAGCTTATATTTATTACCTTCGCCGTACGCTTATTTTAACACAGAATTCCTTTTGTGGCTCTATTCTTTTTGATTTCTTATTCATTATGTGATATACTTATTTTTACTAAGAGTCAGTCAGGTCCAACTGAATATGGAGTGAACAAGATGAATAAATACGAAAGTAAACAGTTTTATTCTGATATACTAGTTCTTTTGCTGCCTATTGTTTTTCAGAATTTGATTAATGTAGGTGTTACCATGACAGATGTCGTGATGTTGGGAAACGTCAATGAGACCTCTTTGGCAGCATGCTCTTTAGCCGGACAAATACAGTTTATTATGATGTTGGTTTTCTCCGGTCTCACCGCTGGTGCTTCCGTTCTGACTGCACAATACTGGGGAAAAAAAGATACTAGAACGATAGAGAAAGTAATGGCCATTACAATGCGTTTTTCGCTTTGTATTGGTCTTTTTTTTGCCCTTCTGGCTATTTTTACGCCAGAGATGCTCATACGCATCTATTCTCCCGAAAATATAATTATCAGAGAGGGCAGTCAATACCTACGCATTGTAGGACTCTCCTATCTATTTATGTCTGTCACTAACATTTATTTGTACATCATGCGCAGCGTAGAGCAGGTTCTGGTTGCCACGATTATTTACAGTATCTCCCTTCTCTTCAATATCGGAGCAGACTGGATATTAATATTTGGACTCTTTGGTCTGTCGCCTATGGGTATCCGAGGCGCGGCTATGGGCACGCTGCTGTCCCGGCTGTTGGAATTGATTCTCGTCTTTATCTATGCCCGCTTTTTCAACCACGTTATCCATTTCCGCCTGTCGGACATGATTCTGAGTTCGCCGCTTTTGTTGAAGGATTTTCTCAAGTATTCTACCCCCACTGTACTAAATGAAATTGTATGTGGCGTAGGTCTTTCGGCGAATGCCGCTATTCTCGGACATCTCGGAAGCGCCGCCGTGGCCGCCAATTCTGTGGCCCAGATGTGCCGGCAGCTTGCAACAATTGTAGCCTTCGGAATAGCGAATGTGGCCGGAGTAATGATAGGCAAAAAAATTGGTGCGTCCGAGTACCGACTGACCCGGGAATATGCCCGTAAATTCATAAAACTAAGTCTCCTTACAGGCGGGGCGGCGGCATTTATACTTGTCCTTATCCGCCCAGTGATAGTTCACAGCATGAAATTATCTTCCCTTGCCGGCCACTATCTCTCATTTATGTTCTTTGTCGTAGCATATTTCTCTATCGCCAAGTCCTTCAACACCACAATGGTAAGTACATTCCGGGCAGGTGGGGACACAAAAACAGGGCTGGTCATGGACATAACCATGATGTGGGGCGGCTCCATTTTGCTAGGCTTTTTAGCTGCCTTTGTCTTCCGTCTGGATGTACGGATCGTCTATGTATTCCTTCTGAGCGATGAGATACTGAAGGTTCCCATCTCCGTCTGGCGCTACCGCAGTGGAAAATGGCTCAACAACGTAACTCGCTAATCAATCTATTCTCACTATGCCAGTAGGTATCATTATGACAATATAGAAAAAATTTCCATGTTACATAGCCGCATTTTGGGAAGCACTTCAAAGCCAGATATTATATTACAGAGTTCACCGCCTTTGACGGAACAGCTATATCCACACTCGATGAATCTGGACACACTAAGTCCCCATCTTTTAAACGCAGAGGAAAAGTAGTTTCTAGCTAAATATACACGACAATTTTAATTAAAAATACAGCCTTAAATTGTCAGAATATTTTTTGAATTGTAGAAGGGGACAGGTCCCAACGCGTTGGGACCTGTCCCCTTTGAAGTCACTTTGAAGTCACCTTTGAAGTCAGTCGGTCATCGGGAGCATCATAGCTTCCCCATATCCCACTATCACACGGTAATAACCGCACAGCATATGGTTCACTTCTTCGTTACCCGTATCTACGTGCAGCGAGCCGCCAAATAACGCTAATATTTTGTTCTTTGAGGCCGCTATAATAATATTCTCTTTACCGACCCTTTTTATCACTTCCGCACTAATCTGTTGGTTGCCACGTCCGAATACATAACCTTGTCCGCCGATTACAGTGACGATTATCTTTACTTTATCATAATGCTTTATTGTCTCCAGCAGTTCTCTCTCCGTACAGTCCGAGGCCACGAGCCTTCTGTTATATACCAAGTCCACGCCCAAAAGCGTATTGGGCAGATGCAGTTTCTCCATGATCGACGCAGTCGTGGAGCCTGTTCCCACGATATATAAAACATCCTTTTCCATCTCATTTGCCACGTAATTGGAAAGCATCTCAATAGAGGCAGATTCGCTGAACCCTCTTCCACTCTTTAGATTCTGCACCATACGGGATTCATTGGGAATACGCAGATACCCATACAGCCTTGCCGATACAATTCCCTGCCGGAACAAATCCTCGTCGATGTCCATCACTTCACAGAGCTTCGTCTCCTTGACCTTGCCCTGAACAAACTCTTTCATCAGGTTTCCCGCAGTCTTTGGATTCAGCGCGTACACGCCTGAATGAATCTTGCATCCTGCCGGGATTCCCAGAACAACCGCTTCGGTTCCCACTGCGTCAAGAATATTTCGGGCTGTCCCGTCACCACCAACAAAAAGAATCAGATCTAACTTCAGCTCCTTCATCTGCCCGGCGGCGCGGATGGTGTCCTCCGGAGTCGTATGCCCCGGAGTGATGCTGCCCAGCACGGTAACACTCAGTCCCGCCTCTCTGCAGACATCCTCCCCCATCTCACCCGGCCAGGTATAGATGATAAGCTCATCCTCGATTTCCTTTAGGGCCTTCATCGTAATCAAGGCTTTCCTGCCGCTCTCCCGAACCGCTCCAAGCTCCAGCGCCTTCTTGAGAATCGCCGCACCGTCGGAACCCTTAAGCCCCACTTTTCCGCCGATTCCCGCCACCGGATTCACGATAAAACCAAGTCTCTTCATACTTACTCTACCCCAGCTTTACGCTTGTACGCTCTCCATGTAACCGCCCATTTGTCCGGATTATCCAAATCTTCCTCCTCGACCCTGCGGTGCATTCCTGTATGGTACGGCGCGTTTTTCAAAAGCTCCGGATTCTCAGCCGCCTCTCCCGCGACGATTTCTACCACCTTACAGTATTCTTCAATATCTTCCTTTGTGTAGGATTCGCAAGGCTCCAGCGTCATCGGCTCCGGGATTACCCACGGGTGATGAGAGGACCAGAACCACGGAATACCGTAGTCGCCCATGCGGCAGTTCATATCGTCCGACCCGACGCCGTACTTTTCCTTCAACTCTTGGAAACTGTAGCGTATCTGCTCCTGCCGTGTGATGCCGTTGCCTTGGAAAGCATGGGTTACCCCCGGAATCTTCTCCATAATATTCAACATATAGTTATTGTTGAGCACAGATATTTCCGCACACTCCCGCATGCCCTCCGCCCCCATCATCCTAGACCAGGCATAAGCCTTCAGCACGACCGCGGACTGGCCAATATACTGACGCACTCTGCCAATACTCTCCGGCTTATCATAGTCAAGATAATATTTGTTTCCGTCAAATTCCACCGTGGGAACCGGCAGGAATCTGGCAAGCTCTTCCTTACATCCAAACGCTCCACAGGCCGGTCCTTCTCCTCCGTGAGGCGTGCCAAACGTCTTATGTACATTAAAGTGGCACATATCGAATCCGGCTTCTTTCGCCCTCGCCACACCGAGAAATGCGTTGGCATTTGCCTGATCATAAAAACAAAGCCCGCCGACTCCATGGATAGCCTCCACAATCTTGTCCGCATGGACATTATAGATGCCGATATCCTCTGGGTTCGTCATAAAGATTGCCGCCGTGTGTTCGTTGGCAGCCGCCTTGATCGCGTTGTAGTCCGGCATGCCGTTCTCGTCCGGCCAGATTGTGATGACCTTATACCCTGCCGTCGCCGGACAGGCCGCGTCACATGGATGAGAGAAAATGGTGGTGATAATCTCGTCTCTCTGCTCCGCCTCACCGTTCGCCTCGTGATATGCACGGATAACCGAAGCCGCCGTATACACCGCATGGTTGCCGCCGCCCGGCTGGAGGGAGAACTTATCCATCCCCGACACCTGTTTTAGCATCTGCTCAAACTCATAGTATATTTCCAGAATTCCCTGCACGGTCTCCGGCTCTTGGTCCGGATGCACATCCGCGAAGCCGGGATTGCCAATCAGTGTTTCACAGAGACGGGGATTGTATTTCATAGTACAGGTTCCTTCCGAGATATCATTGCTCAGATTGGAGCCCATTGTCTCCTGCGAGAGATGAATATAATGCTGAAGTATCTGCTTTTGCGCTACTTCCGGCAAGTCCAGAGAGGTCTTCCTCTTCAATCCCTCCGGCAGTGCGGATGCCACGTCTCCTGCCGCCGCTTCGATTTCGTCCTCCACGACCGGAGGAATGATTCCCCTTAACCCCGGCGTAGATAACTCATATATCATAGGCTCGTTCCATCTAGCCTGCTGAAAATTCTTTCTCACTTTCATTTTTGCCATTTGCTTCAACCTCCTTCTCTATGCACAAATTTCCTTTAACGCGTCAAATAGCGCCTGCAAGTCTTCTTTCGTATGAACCTCAGTCACACTGTAAAGCGCGCTCTGCCCATATTCCGGAAATACTTCACTCATGTCTTTTCCCCCGATGATGTCATATTCTAAAAGCGCCTTGTTGATTTCTTTTACCGTCATGCCAGTACCGCTGAAATCAACCATAAAATCACAATAGCTGTAGCCGGAAACGGGGATTGTGACACCCGGAATCTTCTTAAGCTCCTCTTTACTGTACGCTACTCTCTGCAGAATGCCCTCTCCCAATTCCCGAAAGCCCTGCGGCCCCATAAGCGCCATATATACCGCTGCCCCAATCCCATGGAGCGCCGTTGTAGTTCCGATAAAGTCTTTTCCTTTTTCACGGGACGCATAGGAAGTCCTCTCATAGTACACCTCTCCAAATCCATATTCACCCTCCTGCTGTGTCTTGCATACACCAAAGAGAAGGGAAGGGTACTCGCCCAAAAATTCCTTGTCGTCTTTTGTACAGATAAAACCGCCCAAGCCCCCGCCATAGCTCATATGCATCCCCAGCGGCTGAAGGTCTCCCACCGCAAAATCAGCGCCGTAGGCAGCCGGTGCTTCCATGACGCCCAAGCTCGTAGGATCTGCCCCAACCATGCTGTAAGCGCCTGCATCTTTAGCAATCCTGCAGATTTCAGCTGCATGGATTTCCAGCGCTCCTATATAGATTGGGTTCTCAAAATACACACAGGACGTCTTGTCAGAAATCTTGGACTTCAAATCCTCCAAATCCATAAGTCCGGTAGCTTTGTCGTATGCGATTGTCTCCACTTTAATCTCTGGTTTACAGTAATTGCGCACCACCAGAAGACGGTCAGGATCCATGTTGCCTGCCACAAGAAGTTCCTTCCTTCCATTCGCTCTCGATGCCATACGAGCCGCGATTGCAATCGCATTTGCCCAGTCATAGGTCGGTGTATTGCACGCTTCAAAGCCTGTCAGGTCGGCCAGCATGGAGCTGCTTTCGAACAGCGCCTGAAACTTTCCGTGGTCCGTGTAAGCCTCACCTACATAACAAGTCAGAAATTCATCGCGCTCCATGATAGTATCCACCACAGACGGTACGTAATGATTCCAAGTTCCGCCGCCAAGAAAACAAATATTGTTTTTTGCGTTTCTGTTCTTTTTAAGAAGCCCCTCTACATGACGCTGGCAGCTGTATTCAGATATAATCGGTTCCGGCATATCCATCTTGCCCTGAAAACGCAGATGCTCCGGAATTGCCTCGTAAATGTCCTCCACGCTTTTCATGCCCACAGCGTCCAGCATCTGTCTCTTCACCGCCGGCTCAGAGTTGGGTATGTAAGGATGTACAAACTGTTTTCCACTCATTTTTCTTACCTCCTGATTTACAGAAGGCTGCTGCAGCGAAATTAACACCTTCGTATACAGCAGCCCTCCTTTTCTTATTTTTTACAACTCGGATTCATCGATTACAATGCTATTCAAGTCCACGCTTCCGCCCATCGCATCCACTTCGGCAAGAATCGCTTCCGCCGACGCACATCCGATACCAAAACGGCAGGCGCCGAGCTTATACATTTTAAGCAGGGTATCCAAATCCCTGACTCCTCCAGCGACCTTAAGCTTCGCCCTGTCACCGATAGTGTCCGCGATAACCTTCACATGATGAAGTGTGGTCGGCTGTCCCACGGAGAACCCGGAACCGGTCTTCACATAATCCGCACCACCTTCAATAGATAATTCGCAGGCTTTTCTAATCTCGTCGTCCGTCAGCAGCATTACTTCCATGATAACCTTCAGCGGCACGCCCGGTGTGGCTTCGCGTACAGCCTTGATATCATTTAAGACAAGGTCATATCTCCCCGCTTTTAACCAGCCTACGTTCATAGACATGTCATTGGTGGCCGGTTCTAACGCATTGAACTGGTTTGCCAAGAATACCTTTGTCTCCGTCTTTTCCTGCCCTGTAGGAAATCCAAGGGAAGTACCGAACTTTGTCACTTCTGCGTCCTCCAAAAGCTCAACAAGCTCCTCATAGTAACACGGCCAGCAGAAACAAGTTCCACATCCATACTTCTTACAGACATCTACCATATGCTCCACATCATGGATAGTGGTATCAAGCTTTAATACACTTGGGTCCATCATGTATGCAATGTCGTCCTTGGTTAAGATTTCTTTTCTTGGTCTTTCTGTCAAAATACCTTTCATGATAATCGCCTTTCTTGTGATAAATTTATATGTACACTTCTCTTAGGTGTGAAGCTCGTTTAATTTCCCATATTTCTTCCTGCACTCCACAAATCTCTGTGTATAAGGTTTGTTGTACGCCACACATCCGACCGGCTGCTGGCGAATCATTAACTCTTCGCAATTCATGCACTGGGTACAGTATTTAATTTCATCCTCTCTGCCCTCCATCAGTTTGAGCGGAGTGAGCGGGTCTGCAAAAGACTGTCTTCCCAGTCCCACCATATCCATCATCCCCTCTTCAATACAATGTGCGCCCATTGCAAAGAGTGAGGATTTCTCCGGATCGACAGACATGAGCTTATTCTTTTTTCCTCTGAAAGGTGAAAAATGAGAACCGATTACTACCGTCTCCGGCCTCAGCGCCTTCTTCATCAAATCAGAGAAATAAATATGTAAATAAGAAAGCTCCGGCGCATCTTTGAGCGACTCCATATAATTCATAGCACTGTGCACATTTCCCAGCGATTCGATAAAATAAGTAGAGCCTCTCTCTTCGAGTCCCTTGATTAAATCCAGCGGCTCTGTCATATCCATTAATGGGGATTCCGGTCCCGCGGAGCCAAATCCGCCCGGATGTCCTTCCCACATAGACATCTTGGAGCCGATAAGGAAGTTTTTGTCATTTACCGCACGCATGATTCTCTCCTGAAGATCAAAGGCCCACTGCCTTCTCCTTTCCCATGAACCACCATATTTCCAATCCCGGTCATTAAAAGGCCGGATAATCTGAGAGCCAAGATAACCATGGCAAAGCTTCATATCGATTCCGTCCGCGCCTACTTCATGTGCAATCTGGGAGGCAACCACGAACTGGTCCATAATGTGGTCCACTTCTTCCTCTGTCAGCACATCGCCGCCGATTCCGTACATCGGCTTTACACACACCTTCCTCGAGAACTCTGACTCACTGATTTCTCCAGAATGGGTAAGCTGGAAAATAATCAGTGTATCCGGGTTTACTTCCTTCAGCCTGCGGATAAAGTTTTTCAACGGTTTCTCATTCCGGGGCATGATTTCCAACTGTGTCTTCCTTGCCCGTGATTCGTTCGTCACTGTGATTCCTTCCAAATCCACCAGACCAAAGCCGCCTTTGTAAAGATTCTCATAGCGCTCATAGGTGAGGTCTGTCGGATTCCCTTCCTCGTCCGAATCCACACACTCCATCGGCTGTGCGAAGAAACGGTTTTTACAGTCTCTAGTTCCGATTTTTATCGGGCTCAATAAAGTTTCTTTATATCCCATCTTCTTCCTCCTTAAGCTTGTGCCAGCTCTTCACCGCTGGCTAATTTCATGATACTTTCTTCACTGAAGTCCTGATACTGAAGTTCCCCTTTCATCTGGCCTTCATGCATGACTATTACACGGTCCGCCACTCCAATCACCTCTGGCATCTCCGATGAAATCATAATAATGCTGACTCCGGACTGGACTAATTTGTCCATAAGCATATAGATCTCGTATTTAGCGCCTACGTCGATTCCTCTTGTCGGCTCATCCAAAAACAGAATCCTGCACTCACTGGCCAGCCATTTTGCCAAAACCACTTTTTGCTGATTTCCACCGGAGAGGAACTTACATACCTTGTTCGTATCCGGCGCCACCACCTTCAGCTCTTTAAAATACCGCTCCACCATATCATTTTCTCTGCCGCTGCTGACGAATCCCTTTACCGACACCTTATCCAAGGCGGCCGCGGCTATATTCTCCCTGATGTCCTGATTCAGGAATAATCCCTGTGCCTTCCTGTCTTCTGTGGCGAATCCCAGACCACATTTCACAGCCTTGCTGGGATGATTGATGCTCACCTGCCGGCCTGAGATTTCCACCACTCCGTCTTTTATTTTGTCGGCGCCAAAGATGGCTCTCAGGACTTCCGTCCGCCCTGCGCCTACAAGTCCGCTGAGCGCAAGAATTTCTCCCTTTTTCAGTTGAAAGGAAATATCCCGGAACCGTTCTCCGGTCAATCCTTTGACTTCCAGCACGGTCTCCTGACTCACCATCCGGTGTCTCTCGGGGTATGTATCCTTTAAATCCCGTCCAATCATTTTACTGATCAGCCAGTCTTTGTCGATATCTGCAATGTTCTCATCCGCGACGTACTGTCCGTCTCTAAGCACAGTCACCCGGTCGCAGAGCGCAAACAGTTCTTCCAGACGATGGGATATATAAATAACCGTAATCCCATCCTCCTTCAGTTTTCTTACAATCTCGAACAAAACATCTATCTCTGTGTTCGTCAGACTGTCCGTCGGCTCATCCATGATGATGATATTGGAATTGTAAGACAGCGCTTTCGCAATATCGACCATCTGCTGCTGTGCCACGCTCAAATATTTGACCGGGGTCTTATAGTCTGAAAGCGCGCCTCTGCTTGCATAATCCAGATACTTTCGTGCAAACTCATTTTCTTCCTTTTGATTGATAATCTGACAAGTATTCTTTTCCTGCCCAAGCATGACATTCTTGATAGCATTCAGCTCCGGAACCAGACTCAGCTCCTGATAAATAATTGCCACCCCTTTGTCAATGGCATCCCGGGGGTTTTTAATCGTAACTGTCTCTCCGTTAATCTTTATCGTGCCTTGATCCGGCTTGTATACTCCTGAAAGCACTTTCATTAGCGTGGATTTACCGGCGCCGTTCTCCCCGATCAATGCATGGATTTCGCCCTTCTTTACACGGAGACTGACATCATCAAGTGCAGTCACTTTAGAAAACGTCTTTGTAACTCCCAACATTTCCAATGCATATTCACTCATAGTTTCTCCTTTCCGGTCCCTGCTAATCATTCTTCCTCTGAATCAGCACGGCAATCAGGATGATTCCCCCCTTGATTACGCCCTGAAGGTTGGGGTCTGCCCCCACCAGATTCAGAATATTGTTCATGATTGCCATAATCAGAACGCCGGCAAGAGTCCCTGCAAGGCTTCCGATACCGCCTCCCATGGAGGTGCCGCCGATTACCGCCGCCGCTAAGGCGTCCATATCGTAGCCGGTGCTTCCGTTCGGTTCTCCGACTCTTACACGCGCCATCAACATAACGCCTGCAAGTGCCGCAGTAAATCCACAGAGTACATATGCCATGACTTTATTAATCTTTACTTTGATGCCGGTGAGTCTTGCGGCCTCCGCATTGCTTCCAATCGCGTATATATGGCGCCCGTACACCGTTTTATGTAATATCACCATAAATATAGCCATCATCACCGCATACAGCAGGACTGCGTAGGGAACTCCCCCGATAGATTTCGAGCCAAAATTGGCCCAGAACTCCGTCACCTTCCCGCCCGGAGCGCCTTTTGTATAAATCATAGTGATGCCTTTCACCACCATGTTGACACCTAAGGTAATGATAAACGGCTCCAGATTTCTTGTGACAATCAGGATTCCATTCACCAGTCCAATCAGACATCCAATCAACAGTACGATAAGGATAGGCCCTATCATGATTCCCTGTTTGCCGTCCGCTATCCTTGCCTCCATCATATCTGCCAGCACGCAGGCACAGATTGCCATGATACTGGTCACCGAAAGATCGATTCCGCCGACTAAAAGAACAACCGTCATACCGATACTGACAACACCTACGATAGAAGCCTGCCGCAGAATGTTCGCTACATTTGTGTAGGTCGGAAATATTTGCGGAGAAGCAATGGCCGAAATAATAAAAATTACTACCAATGCTATATACGGTCCACTGACCGGATTGTTCAATATCCTTTTAATTCCACTTGTTTTACTCGCTTCTTTGCCCACCACGTACTCCTCCAATCCGTCTTCTCAATGGTTTTATTCGTATAGAACTGTTCGTTCTTTTGCTTCTGGGCTTACCAGTACTTTTATCAGCTTCGGATTTTTTTTGATTTCATGCAGCGTTTCTTCCAGTTCTTCCAGCGGAACAATCATGGAAATAAGAGGCATCGGGTCGACACGGTCATATTTGAGAAGGGTAAGCGCGTCACCCCAGTCATATCCTATGCCGGCACAGCTCCCGCTGATTTTCTTTTCGCTGGTCACAAATTCTACCGGAGGCAGACTGGCATAATCATCTTCGGCACAAATACCAAAAGCTTCTACTTTTCCGCCTTTTCTTACCATTTTAAATGCCTGTTCATAAGTCTTGGAGCTTCCTACCGCCTCCAGAACAAAGTCAGCTCCGACACCGTTCGTAAGACGCATCACCTCTTCCACCGGATCTGTCTCTCTTACATTAATCGTGTAATCCGCAACTACTTCTTTTGCCATTTTCAGCCGGTCCGCATTGGCGTCGACCACAATCACCGGAGCCGCTCCCCGCAGCTTTGCAAGCTGTGCATGCATAATGCCCAGACCTGCTCCGATAACGACCACGCTGCGCCCGATTGTGCAGTCCATCTTGTGGGACGCGTTGAGGCAAGCCGTAAGCGGTTCTACAAAAGCAGCTTTTTCATCGGACACCTCATCCGGCACTACATAGATATTCTTCCACGGCACTTTGACATATTCCGCGAACCCGCCGTCCAGATGGATGCCGATCTGCTTGAATTCTGTACATAGAAGAGGTTCGCCGATACGGCAGTGATAACATGTTCCACATGGTTTGCAGATGTCATACGTGACACGGTCTCCTACTTTCAGTCCCTGTGCGCTCTTTCCTACTTCCTCGATGACGCCATACACTTCATGCCCGGTTGTCAGGGGAATACATGCCACCTCGTCGGCATATTTGCCGATGTAAGATCCCCAGTCAGAACCGCAGATACCACAATATTTCACTTTCACCAGCACCTCATCATCGTTGATTTCCGGTACCGGTACTTCTTTTAATTCAAAATGGTTTGGCTCGGTAAGAACCTGTGCTCTCATTGTCCTCATCTTTATTTCCTCCTAATCTATTTTGTAAATAATTTATCGGAACGACCTTCATAAGGTGCGTCAATCATCAGCGGTCTCAAGAAATCAATGGTCTTCTTTACACCGTCCGCACGGCTCATGATTACGTCTTCATGTTCATAGTTAAAGACTCCATTATATCCGGTAATGAACAGCTCGCTGATGAGCCGTTTCCAATCTACGTCGCCCCAGCCCGGTATACGGAAGCGGAACGAACGGTCCAGCCTCCCCCAGCCGTCCTGCATATACATATTGAGGCCGCCCTTGCCTAGATTATGCCTTACAATTTCGCAGTCTTTCGCATGAACGGTAACGATTCTTCCCCGAAGTTCGTCGACGAACTGGTTTACATCCACACCAGAGAAAAGGATATTCGCCGGATCCAGATTGATACAAAAACTTTCATGATGATCCACCACCTCAAGGAGCCGGAGAGCCGACTGGGTATCATACACGATATTGTTAGGATGCGGCTCAAAGGCTACCTTGACACCGTATTCTTTATACTTATCAAATACATAACCCCATTTTTCCGCAAACTGCTCTTCCTCATATTTCCATCCGTTCGGCTCCGGCCAGTCATTGATATGGCCGTAATTTTCCATTCCCGAGAATGCTACGACAGAAGGTACTTCCAATTCCGCTGCCAGCTGTGCTGAACGAATCATACTTTCCTGAGCGAATTTAATCTTCTCTTCCTTAGTACCGGGACAGATACTATCCATCCCGGCGCTGTAAGGCCCCATGACCAATGGTGAATCAGCATGATTGCTCAGAGCGGAAATAAATAAGCCATGGTCTTCTATCATTTTTTTCATCTTTTTTGCTTGATTTCCCTTTAAGAGCTTCGGTACATCTACCTGTCCATTGTCTGTATATGCCGGCAGTTCCACCGCGTCATAACCGTTATCCGCAGCTATTTTACATACTTCCTCCAAAGGTTTCTCCGAATAATTCACTACACAAAAACCAATCTTCACTTTTTACTCCTCCTAAGCTTTCTTAAATATTGAGCTTGTAAATATGTATTAATAAGTCCAATCGAAGTCGTCGCCGTCCTCAATGACATATTCATCTACATTGTCCTTTGTAACTACAATCGGATCCTTTGCAATATCCTTTTCTTCCGGATCTTTTCCCTCTAATGTCTCAATGGCAAGATGAAGTGCTTCCACAGATGCCGCACATGGAAATTGGGTGAACCCTACACAGGAACCGTCTTTTACCATTTTAGCGATACCGTTGATGCCATCCGCGTTTACAACAAAGATTCCTTCGCCGTCTCTGCCCGCTTCTTTGATGGCGTCCATAGCGGCAAGTGTGACGCCGCCGTCCTGAGAAATGACGCCGTCAATCTCTCCCTCGCCATATTTGCTCAGGAAATCTTCCATACATGCCTTTCCTTTAGACGCTTCAAAGTCAGTGTACTGTCTGTCGATAATCTTGATGTCAGGATATTTGGAAAATACTTTTTCCTGACCGGCTTTCTGTCCGTTGTCGGTACCTGAGCCGGCGATAGAATCCAGTGCAATTATATTTCCTTTCGGCTCGCCGTACTTCTCGGTAAGTGCATCCACAAGAAGCTGTGCACAGGCTTCGCCGTTGTTCTCGTCGGTCCATCCTACATAATGGGTATACTTATCTGTCGTTGCCGTTCTGTCGAAAAGGATAACCGGGATTCCGGAATCATAGGCCGCTTCGATTCCCGGATTGACTGCGTCCTCCACACAAGGCGTAATGAGGATGGCGTCCAAATCCTGCTGGAGCATCGCTTCGATATTGCTGTTCATCGTGTTCGCGTCATCGTGAGCATCTGTCTCAATAATCTCCACACCGAGTTTCTCGGCCTCTTCCATCAACATGTCACGCATCTTCACACGCCAGCTGTTCGATACAGAAGCATTCGCAAAACCTATTTTATATTTGCCGTCGTCCTTTTTCTCTTCTGTTTTGCCTGCGGTCTCTTTGCTTTCTTCTTCCTTACCCCAGCATCCTCCAAGTGCAAGGGCTCCCACCATAACGCCTGCCATCAGTGCAGCTAAAACTCTTTTCTTTTTCATAACTTGACCTTCTTTCTTTTTTATTATTTACCTTTCGTGCACGAGCTCGTCTAACTATTCACAATATATCACATTTATTTTTATTTGTCATTATATTTTTTTATTTATTTTTATATATTTTTATTTTATTTTGTTTTACAAGTCTTCATATTGGTTATTTTGTCGAATAGCTCGCATATTTTCTAATATACTCCGCTTTCTGATTGTGCATTTTACACAATACCACGTTTTTTTATTTCTTTTCATTTTCTTTTATTATTAGTGTTTTTTATTGATATTCACCATTTTATGTGATATGATGAACGCATAATATTAGTTTTTCCAAAAGGATGAAATCATGTTTAAAATAGAACGAATCAGACGAATTAAAGAGATTTTAAAAGACTGTGGGCAGATAGATGTCTCTTCTTTGAGCACCCTTCTCAATGTTTCCGATGCCACCATACGAAATGATTTGGAGGAATTGGAGCAGGAGGGTTTTCTCACGCGTTTTCACGGAGGGGCAACCATCAATCCCCCTGAATCAAAGGAACATTCTGCCGGCACTTCTTGGGATAACATGGTTGAATATGATAAGAACAAGGAGGATATCGGTGTAATCGCTTCCAAGCTCATCCGGGAACGGGAATGGATTTTTCTGGGCCCCGGTACCACCACGTATTATATTGCGAAAGCCTTGCGTGAACGCAGCAATATCAATATCCTCACCAACAATTTTGGAGTGGCGGGCGTTTTAAGAGATGTGCCTAACATAAAAGTATTATTTCTCGGCGGCCAGATGGAGCATCAGGGAAATTATACGATTCCTGATGATTTGAACAAGGAGCTTCACAATATTTATCTTGACAAAGCATTCTTCTCTATAGACGGTTTGGACTTACATGCCGGATATACGCTGTCGGACACGGCGGTCTATGACATTATTCTTACAGTTATGGAGCGTTCACGCGAAACTATCATGGCGGTGGACTGCTCTAAATTTGACCAGAGAGCTTTTATGAAGGTGGGAGATATTGACCTTGTTAATACAGTGATTACCAATGTGAATATTCCCGATGTCTATAAGCGGTATTTCATAGAGCACGGCATCCGTGCCTACACCAGTTTTGATTTAAAACCCATTACTTTTTAATTATGAAAACAGCGGGTAAACATTAAATGGAAGAATTTACGATTGAGACGAAAAATCTAACTAAAATTTCGGATCGGAAGCTAGTCGATAATATCAATTTCACGGCGTATTCCGGGGAGATTCACGCCATCATAGGCAGCAATGGCGAGGGGAAAACCGTCTTTGCAAAGCTTTTAGCAGGTGTGCGGCAAAAAACGTCCGGCAGTATTCTGATCAACGGCAGTGACGTTCAGATTCATGATATTGTTTCCGCTCAGAATCTGGGCATTTACATGATACAGCAGGAGCAGGTGTTATTTCCTGCGCTTACCGTCCGGGACAATATCATCTCCGGAAACGAGCGCAAAGTGGGCAGTTCGCGTATCTGGGCGCCCTCCAAGAAAAAAGCAGATCAAATCTGCAGGCAGTATCTAAGCAAATTTGGGCTGGACTTGGATTTGGATGCCCCGGTCTCCTCCCTGAGCGCCATGGAAAAGCGGATTGTACAGCTTGTCCGGGCTCTGCTCGGCAGGCCTAGAGTTTTGATTCTGGATGAGTTGTCTTCCTCCCTCACTTCCCAGGAAATTGAGATAACCTTTCGATTTCTTGAAGAATTAAAGCGGGAACAAGTAGCAATTATCATCATCACCCATAATTATTCTGTACTTCTGCGCTACTGTGACCGTGTGTCTATCATCAATGACGGGACAATCATCGGCTCCTACAGCCGGGAGGAATTTTCTAATCCTGATTTTAGAGAGCATATAGATAAGCTGAAGATGAATTTTACATATCCCTCGCTGCGGCTGACCCCCGGCGAAGAGCTGGTCAAGATCGACCATATATCCGGAGGCATGCTGAAGGATGTTCATTTTTCCCTCCGGGAAGGGGAAATCATTGGACTTGCAGGGCTGGTTTCTTCAGGGCGCACGTCGCTTGTCAAGGCAATCATGGGTGATTTAAAGCTGACTTCCGGCGCCGTCACATTTCCCGGCAGCAAGGAGCGGCCCTTTATCAATATCATCAGCGAAGTGGATGCCGATATGGCACTTTTTAACTGCCAGTCGATTCCATTCAACATCACGGCCTCCAATTTTAAACGTATAACTAGGCATGGATTTACCTCCAATAAGAAAATGAACCTATACGGCAGGCATTATCTGGATAAACTTTGTTTCCGGAATGTCAAACCGGACACAAGGGTGGCGCATTTAAGCACGGGAAATAAGCAGAAGCTGATTATCGCGCGCTCTCTGTTCAATCATTCAAATATATACATATACAACGAGCCCACTAAGAACCTGGATGCCACGAGCAGACTGGAACTTTACAATATTCTAAATGCTTTAATTTTAGAAGGAGCAACTGTTCTTTTGATTTCCTCGGATTTCTCGGAGTTAATCGGTATGTGCAGCCGCATTATTCTGTTGAAAGACGGTCGTCAAATCGGGAACTATTCAACAAACTACCTTTCTGTCGAAGCTCTGTCTAAAGAATTAGAATAGCGAGGGACAAACTTATGAATAAAAATAAATTAATCGCCTATGATTTGGGCACGGGAGGTATCAAAGCCTCTCTTTTTGACGTGGATGGAAACTCACTGGCGGAGGTGTTTCAGCAGTACGATACCTTTTTCCCCGACAAACGTCAGGTGGAACAGCGGCCTTTTGATTGGTGGCACGGTGTATGTGACGCCACCAGCTTATTATTAGAAAAAAGCGGCTGCAATGCCGGGGAGATTGCCTGTGCCGCGTTGTCGGGGCATAGTCTTGTGGCAGTTCCTTTGGACGCAAACGGGGCTCTTCTTCAAGAGCAAGTACCTATCTGGTGTGACATGCGGGCCGAGGATCAGATTGCTTCTTTTTTTGATAATCTTCCTTATGAAACTTGGTATGAGACTACCGGCAATGGAGATCCGGCCGAATGTTATACGATATTGAAACTAATGTGGATGCGGGAGCACGAACCGGATGTTTTTAAAAAGATTTATAAAATAGTAGGCTCGAAAGACTTTATCAATTATAAATTTACAGGAGTTATCTGCACCGATCCCTCCTATGCGTCTGGATTTGGCGTATTTAATTTATTAAATTGGGATTATGAAGAGCGATTCTTTAAGGCGGCTGGCATCGACAGGGATATTTTCCCGGACATTCATCCATCTGATATGGTGATTGGCCATGTAACGGCAGCCGCCTCTCTAGAATGCGGCCTGTGCGAGGGTACCCCTGTTGCTTGTGGCGCGGTGGACAACACCTGTATGTCTCTGGGGGCCAGAGGACTTGCGGAGGATGTTGCCTATACGTCTCTTGGCTCCTCCAGCTGGATTGCGGTCACCTCCCGGAAGCCCATCTTAGACCTCTCGACAAGGCCCTTTGTGTTCGCCCATGCCCGTAAAGGATACTACACTTCGGCGGTGTCTATTTTCTCCGCGGGTAATTCTTTCCGCTGGGTCCGGGACAATCTTCTCAAGGATTATGGCGGCGGCACAGATACCTATGAGGTCATGAACCGCATGGCCGAATCCGTCCCGCCCGGAAGCAACGGCGTACTCTTTAACCCTACGCTTGCCGGTGGAAGCGCGCAGGAAGCAAGCCCTAATTTAAAAGGTAGTTTTATGGGGCTCACCCTCGGCAGCACCCGGGAAGATTTGGTCCGCGCCTCCATGGAAGGCGTTGCCATGGCACTCCGGAAGACTTTGGATATACTTCAGAGCCAAGTAGAGCTGAAAGGAGACATGCTTCTCTGCGGCGGCTGCAGTAAGAGTGCTGTCTGGCGAAGGATTTTTGCAGACATCTATAACATGCCCGTCCTCAAGACAAACATCGACCAAGACGCCGCCTCACTGGGCGCTGCCGCCTTGGCAGCAAATTCCGTGGGACTATGGGATGGATATGATAAAATTCTAGAGATACACAAGACCGAGGACTACCTGATCCCCGACAAAGAAACTAACGCATATTACGAAAAATTATTGGATATTTATGGAGATTGGAGCACCACGTTGGCAGATTTGAGTGATAGAATGAGCAATCTCACCTATAAGACCTTATAAATTGTCAGAATATTCTCAGAATTGTAGAAGGGGACAGGTCCCAACGCGTTGGGACCTGTCCCCTTTGAACTAATCTACTGTATTGATTCGAGCGATAGCTCTTTTGAGCGCCGCCTCGGCACGTACCATATCCACTCCTTCTTTCTTTGCAAGAAGTCTGTCCTCGGCACGTTTCTTTGCAGCATGTGCTCTGGCGACGTCGATATCGCCGGGCCATTCTGCGTTTTCTGCCAGCACGGTCACTTTATCTTTTAAAATCTCTACAAATCCGCCTAAAATAGCGGCTTTTTTCTCCTCGCCGTCACTGTGAATCTTCATCACACAGGGCTCCAGAATCGTAGTCAGCGGAATATGCTTTGCATACACCCCCAGCTCTCCTTCTGTACTGACAAATTCAAGGAATTCGCAGTCTCCCTCGTAGAAGGAACGCTCCGGAGAAATAATATTAAGTTTAAACTTTTCTGCCATAGGCCGCCCCTCCTATTTCACACGGGCAAGCACGTCGTCGATATTACCTGCATTCAGGAAATGTCCTTCCGGAACTTCATCATGCTTTCCTTCGATAATCTCCTTGAAGCCCTGAATCGTCTCGCTAATCGGAACATAACGTCCCTCCAGACCGGTAAACTGAGTCGCTACGTGGAACGGCTGAGAGAGGAATCTCTGTACCTTTCTCGCACGGGAAACGACAAGCTTGTCGTCCTCGGAAAGCTCATCCATACCAAGAATCGCAATAATATCCTGCAGTTCTTTATATTTCTGAAGAATCTCCTGCACCCCGCGGGCCACGTTATAATGCTCTTCGCCCACAATGTGCGGGTCCAGAATACGGGATGTAGACTCCAGCGGGTCTACAGCCGGGTAAATACCGAGCTCTGTAATCGCACGGGAAAGTACGGTAGTCGCATCCAGATGGGCGAATGTGGTCGCCGGAGCCGGGTCAGTCAAGTCATCGGCCGGCACGTATACAGCCTGTACGGATGTGATAGAACCGTTCTTTGTAGAAGTAATACGCTCCTGAAGAGCACCCATCTCCGTCTGCAGCGTAGGCTGGTAACCTACCGCGGAAGGCATACGTCCAAGAAGTGCGGACACCTCAGAACCTGCCTGTGTAAAACGGAAAATGTTATCGATGAAAAGCAGCACGTCCTTACCGCCCTTGTCACGGAAATATTCCGCAAGCGTAAGGCCTGTAAGACCAACTCTCATACGGGCCCCAGGCGGCTCGTTCATCTGTCCGAACACCATGGCCGTCTTTTTGATAACCCCTGAATCAGTCATCTCATAATAAAGGTCATTTCCCTCACGGGTACGCTCCCCAACACCGGTGAATACAGAATATCCGCCGTGCTCGGTAGCGATATTGGTGATAAGCTCCTGAATAAGTACGGTCTTACCTACACCGGCGCCTCCGAAAAGACCAATCTTACCACCTTTCTGGTACGGGCAGAGAAGGTCAACGACTTTGATACCCGTCTCCAGCATTTCTGTTTCTGTTGCCTGCTCGTCAAAACTCGGCGCTTTTCTATGAATCGGCGCATACTCAACATCAGTGGGCGCGTCCTTTTCATCAATCGGCTCTCCGAGTACATTGAAAATACGGCCAAGCGTAGCCTCGCCTACCGGAACCCTGATCGGTGAACCGGTCGCAACGGCATCCATGCCGCGAACCAGACCATCCGTCGGCCCCATGGCGATACATCTGACTGTATCATCACCCAGATGCTGCGCAACCTCCACCACAAGTCTCTCTCCGTTCTTGCGGGTAATCTCAACAGCGTCGTTGATTTCCGGCAAATGTCCTTCCGAGAACTTGAGGTCAAGCACGGCACCGATAATCTGGGTGATTTTCCCTATATTCTTATCTGCCATTTTTTCCTCCTTGTTTTCAGGAAAATGAGGAACACTATCCCAGCGCTTCCGCACCGGCAATAATCTCCGTCAGCTCCTGAGTAATAGCACTCTGACGTGCTCTGTTATATTTCAATTCCAAATCATCTATCATTTCTTCCGCGTTGCTTGTCGCAGAATCCATCGCCTGCATACGGGCGCCGTTCTCACTTGCAACCGCCTCCACGAAAGCGCCGTACAGTATACTGCTCATATACTTCGGAACAAGAAGCGTAATCGCCTCTTCTTCATCCGGTTCAAAATTCATAGGAGTAATCCTATCCAGAGCGTCCGCCCCTTCCTCCTGAACCGCCTCTTCTTCCGACGCTTCCACAGGAAGCATCTTCATCAAAGTAGGTATATGGCTGACTGTATTTTTAAAGAAAGTATAGGCAAGGTAAATCTCACCGATTTCACCCTTTTCGAAATCTTCCAAGAGTCTGGCCGCAATGACCCTAGCGTCATCGTATACAGGCTCCTCGATAACCTCAGAATAATCGGCAACCACCTCATATCCCCTGTGTCTCAGAAGATCCATTCCCTTTTCACCGACCGCATAAATGCGGACGTCTTCTTTCTTCAAATCACTGCCAGTAATCAGCTTTACAATATTTGAATTGTATCCTCCCGCCAGTCCCCTGTTGGAAGTAACCACGACGACAGCCTTTTTCTTGGAGTCATTAGACTTCAGATACGGGTGCTCGATGTTCCCCGCTTTGGAGAGCATAGACGTCATCGTCTTGTACATACAATCAAAATAAGGCTTTGAATCCTCGGCCCGGCCTCTTGCTTTCTGCAGTTTAACGGTAGAAACAAGCTTCATGGCTTTTGTAATCTGCTGCGTACTCTGAACACTAATACGGCGGCGCTTGATATCTCTCATAGATGCCATGATCTGTCACCTCTTCCTAGAATTCTTCTTTGTATTCGCTGATTGCCTTTATTAACGCAGCTTCGTTTTCCTCTGTCAACACTTTCTCCGTCTTGATAGATTCCGGAATCTCCGGATATTTCGTCTTGATAAATTCAAACAATCCCTTTTCAAAACGCAGAATATCTGCCACCGGAATATCAAGAATCATCTTCTTGACAGCTGCATAGATAATAATTATCTGGAACTCAACCGGCATCGGCTGATACTGCGGCTGCTTCAGAATCTCCTTGACACGCTCGCCCTGTGCAAGACGCTCTGTTGTCTCTGCGTCAAGCTCTGAACCGAACTGCGCGAAAGCAGCAAGCTCACGGTACTGTGCAAGGTCGATACGGATTGTACCCGCAATCTTCTTCATCGCCTTAATCTGTGCGGAACCACCAACACGGGATACAGAAAGACCCGCATTGATAGCCGGACGGAAACCGGCGTTGAACATCTCTGTCTCCAGATAAATCTGGCCGTCCGTAATAGAAATTACGTTGGTCGGAATATATGCGGAAACGTCGCCCGCCTGTGTCTCGATAATTGGCAGTGCGGTCAACGAACCGCCGCCCAGCTTGTCGGACAGACGTGCTGCTCTCTCCAGTAGTCTGGAATGAAGATAGAATACGTCACCAGGATAAGCTTCACGCCCTGGCGGACGTCTCAGGAGCAGGGAAAGTGTACGGTATGCCGTGGCATGCTTGGACAAATCGTCATAGATTATAAGGACGTCGTCCCCGTTCTCCATCCATTCCTCTCCCATCGCACATCCCGCATAAGGAGCGATGTACTGTAACGGCGCCAGCTCACTTGCGGAGGAAGCGACAACAGTCGTGTAATCCATAGCGCCGTACTCTTCAAATGTCTTAACAATGGTCGCCACGGTAGATGCCTTCTGTCCGATGGCAACATAGATACATTTCACACCCTGTCCCTTTTGGTTGATAATCGTATCCACCGCAATAGCCGTCTTACCGGTCTGTCTGTCACCGATGATAAGCTCACGCTGTCCACGGCCGATCGGAATCATGGAGTCAATCGCCTTGATACCGGTCTGGAGGGGTGTATCTACTGATTTACGGGAGATAACTCCCGGTGCAACTCTTTCTATCTGACGGTATCTGTCCGTCTGAATCGGGCCCTTGCCGTCAATCGGCTGTCCCAGCGCATTTACAACACGTCCCAGCATGCAGTCTCCGACCGGTACCTCTACCACTCGTCCGGTCGTCTTTACTGTATCTCCTTCATTGATATTCTTATGATCTCCCAGAAGTACAGCACCAACGTTGTCTTCCTCTAAGTTCATGACCATTCCATATACTTCTGAAGGGAATTCCAGCAATTCACCCTGCATTGCATTTTCAAGGCCGTGGATACGCGCGATTCCGTCTGCTACCTGAATAACTGTTCCTACATCAGACACATTTAGCTCAGACGCATATCTTTGAATCTGCTCTTTAATAACAGAACTTATCTCTTCTGGTCTTAAATTCATGGAGCGAATCCACCTTCTTTCTTCAATATTTTTAGACCTGAATACTTCTCAGGCTCTTGGATAATTCGTACAGCTTTGTTCTGATGCTGGAATCCACTACCCTGTCTCCGATGCGGATAACCATACCGCCGATGAGCGCCGCGTCTACCGCATAATTCATCTCAAAGCTCTCGTAGTGCGTCGTTTCCAGAAGCCTTCTCCGAATCTCTTCTCTTTGACTTTCATTCAGCTCGATTGCCGTAGTGACAAATGCGATGCCGATTTTCTTTTCTTCCTTTACAAGTCCGATAAAATACTCGAACACGGAAATTATTTCCCCGTAACGCCCTTTTGATATCATCAGCTGCATAAGGGCAATGATTTCATCCGAAATCCTTCCCTTAAATGTAGTCTCTATGATGGTCTCCTTCTCCTCACGCATGACCTTAGGATTTACCATAAGATTCTGAAATTCCTGATTCGTCTCCAGAATCTCCTTGAGCGCTTTCACTTCCTCGAAAAGCTCATCCATACGTCCGGCTTCACAGGCAGCTTCAAACAAGGCGTCACCGTAAGTTTTTGAAACTAACTTAGCCATGTCTGCTCACCCATTTCTTTTAATGTCTCATCAATCAGACTTTCCTGAATGTTGGTATCAATAGAGGCTGCTACAACTTTGCCCGCCATCATGGAAGCTATGGCAATCATTTCCTGCTTCATATCGTCGAGGGCGCGCTTTTTCTCCAGCTCGATCTCCGCGCTTGCGCGCTCGGCAATACGCGCCGCTTCTTCCTTTGCCTCCGCAATGATCTGCGCTTCGCTTTTCTTCGCTTTCTTGCGGGCTTCACTTAAGATAGCTTCTGCTTCTTTATCTATTTCTTTTAATTTCTGCTCGTATTCTTCTTTGTATACGGTGGCCTCTTCTTTTTCCTTCTTCGCCGTCTCCTGATCGTCAGCGACACGCTGTCTTCTCTTTTCAAGCACTTTTCTTACCGGCTCGAACAACAGATAGGACAACAATGTGAACATGACGAACATGCTGACTGCCATTACAACAGCATCGAAAAGAAGCTGCGCATCCAAATTAAATAAACGCTCCAAGGCTTAGCCTCCTTTCTCTTATTTTATTAAGGCAAGTCCTGACTTCTACAGCTTTCCGAGAAGCGGGTTTGCGAATAAGAGAATCAGAGCGATAACCAAACTGTAGAGACCTGTTGTCTCGGCTACGGCCTGACCTAAAAGCATGGTAGATGTAACATCAGATTTAGCTCCCGGGTTTCTTCCTACTGCAGATGCGCCGTGGCCTGCCGCGATACCCTGACCAATACCAGGACCAATACCTGCGATCATCGCAAGTCCTGCTCCGATTGCTGAACACGCTAAAATCAATGCTTCATTTGTGATATTTCCCATAATCAAAATCCTCCTGTTTTACACTTTTTATTAAATTAAATTTTATGCCTTCTTCAAAGGCTTTTCTGGTATTTTATTATTGATAAATACCATCGTTAACATACAGAACACATACGCCTGAATACAACCTGAGAACAGGTCGAAGTATATGTGCAGTACGCCCGGCCAGGCTATTGCTACTTTGTACAAAAGACCATAGAGCAATCCCATAATAACCGTACCGGACAAAACATTACCAAACAAACGCAGTGACAGTGAGAACGGCACCGCAATCTCTCCAATCAGGTTAATCGGAAACAAGAATGGCAACGGTTTGAACAGTTCTGTAAATGCTCCCAACTTATTGTAGCGTATGTTGTTGAACTGGATCAGCGTAAATGTGATAAGTCCAAGCGGCAGTGTCACGCCATAGTCGGCAGTCGGCGGCCTAAGCCCCAAAAGGCCCGACAGGTTCGCTACAATGAGGAACAAGAACAAGGACCCGATGTAATTCTGAAAACGTGTCGCGTTGCCCTGCATGCTTCCATATACCATATTGTCAAGCATCTCGACCATATACTCCGCAGCGTTTTGCAGTCCTCCGGGTTTCCCCTCTGTGTCTCTAAGCTTAGAACGGACAACCAGCGCAAATATCAGCAGTAGTGCACACACTATCAAAATACTGACATGGGTGGTGGTTAGCCATAGTTCTTGTCCAAACAGATGGAACTTAACGAGACCGTGGATTTGAAAATCCGGTTCTTTCGCCGCCAGTATCCCTAAGCTGTTTCCCACACTCTTTACCTCCTTTTCTAAGATTTTTTAAACTTCAGAAAAAGTTTATGCATAGCCGGCTGTAAATAAGCCGAAATCTTTAGCCCCATCACACCGAAGAATAACGTCAGCACATTGGCGATATGCAGTCCGGCCGCCGCCACAAACACCACTACTACCGTGATGTATCTGACTGCGTAGCTTTTTTGCATGTACTTCTGCGCTCCCGCTTCTCCGCGGTCCAAAGCCTCATCTAAAGAATTTTTCATATGGACCGCCATCCCGACTCCGGCAGCCACTCCGAGCCACAGCCCGGCTGCCATCCTTATGCGGTCCCCCGGTATTAACAGGCAGACAACCTGCAGAATGATTCCATAAAGAACCATAACTGCTATCATTTCCCTTAAAACCGTATTATCTGTCTTTCCCATTGTTTCTATCCTTCCTTACAATCAAAAGCTCCTACTTTTCTTTTTTCTTGTCTTCAGGGTCCTCATTGGCATGCCGTACCAAATAATAAGCATTGCGCATCCCCGCCAGCACGCCGATGATCACTAATGGGACAAACACCGGAAATGAAACCTTTTTTTCCAGCCATGAACCAAAAAAAGTGCATAATAAAACAGGAACCAGTATACTGATGCCCAGCTGCGAAATCAATGCAAAAGTGCGAAATACACTTCCCTTATACTTCATATGCTAATTCCTCGTTTCTTGAACTTTTTCTAAAATATATTATATAGGTTTTTAGTCATCGTGTCCACAGTATTTATATATGATTGTATCTATTTTTATACAATTTTCTATAAATGTATGTATAGATTCCCTTCAAAAGTGTATAAACAAGGGATATATTTACCTTGTTTCACCCACTTTTTGCAGATAGGCATACAGTCTAAATATATTTGCCTCATTCTCGATTTTCAGGCAGCCGTTGTATTTCTCCACAATATCCTTCACAGAGCAAAGCCCAATCCCCCCGCCATCTTTGCGGGATTTGATACCTTTCCCACCGCTGTGGACAATTCCATCGAAGCTGTTCTCACACAAAAGTATTATCCTATTTTTTTCATTCAAGACCCGTAGATTAATAAAGGGCTCCCTGTCCGTAACCCGCTCGCACGCTTCCATCGCATTCTCCAGCAGATTTCCGAACAAAACCGTAAGTTCTGACACGGAAACATAACAATCGCCAAACACAGCCGTCCCTAAGGACATCTTGATTTTCTTGTCCTTTGCCTGCCTCTGGTAATATTGGAACAACATATTGAGGGAAGGTATGTCGCATACTGCCGCCTGCTCCTCAATCAAATACTTCTCCTTATAATCCGAAAGATACTTGTCCAGCCCTTCCAAGTCCTTGTGCTCCACCAATCCCATAATCGTAATAATATGCTGCCTCCAGTCATGTCTTCCCTTCGCGTCGGCGGCCGCCTTCTCTTGAAGACTGTTATACTGCGCCTCCCACAACTCTAGACGTCCCTCTGCTTCCAGAAGCTTCTCCCGCTCCTCTGCCGCGTCAAAATTGTCATTAATTGATTTAATCGCGGCATAATAAGTGATAAGCGCAAACACATTCAGAAGCAGCAGCGGCACAAACATGTCCTTTCTGATTCCTGCATCGTTTTTTAATACAGTATTGTAAATAACCTCAATTATGACATAGAACAGAAGGGGAAGCCAGTAAAGATATTTTGTCTGTGCCAAGACAATGTCCTTATCCACGATTCTTTTGTAGTATTTACCCAGAGTAAAGTACACCAGCCAAAAATTCACGCTTCCATAAACAGCCGTCCAAAATAGGAAATCCCCATTTTCATATGCAAAAAGCACTGGAAGAACATGAAAGTCCAGCGTAGCCTGCGCCAAAAGAAGGGCGCTGATTTGTACATTCAACAATAGAAAGAGCACAAACAAAAGAAAAATGATTTTTTTATCTGTAACGGATTTGTAGAAAAGAAATGTCAGTGGAAACAGCAGCAGCATCCCTATGATTCTCATATTCTGCCATGGAGACAATTCTGTAAGAAAAAGACATACAGCACTGATAAGAGCCGCCATATAAACAGCCGCTCTCACCCAAAAGCCCCTCCTGCCCACCTTTAAATGCTCTTCCAGCACCCGGTATGCAAAAATAGCGCTGTACCCGATAAAGATGATAAGTTGAAAAATATGCCATAAAATATTAATATTCATATGTGGTTTTACTCTCTTTTTTCAAAATGCTGATAGTCCTTGGGGTTCGACCAATCCCCTCCCCAGTTAAACCCATGCTCCTTAAATATCCGGCAGCAGACATCGTCTTCCGTGATGACATGCCGTACCCCCTGCCGCCACTCCACGAACTCCGCCGAATACGCCGGATAACCGCAAGGAATTCCGTCTGCATACGCTACGCAGGGATTCTGCAGTGGATTGATATCTACGGCGCAGCCATAAGCGTGCCTTGACAACTTCTCCTTCCCCGCAATCACGCGGTAGCAGAAAGCGGAGGAATTGTTAGCCTGTATGGAAGCTTCGTCCGAAGAGTTCCCGTCCCCCGTCCAGTAATCATCGATCAGACGCATCGACTGTATTTCATATTCCGCGAGAAACAATTCTTGAAATATGGTGCACAGTTCTTCCGCCAGTCCGGCACTTACAATCAGCTCGCCCACCTGTATTTCATGTTCAAAATTATAATGCAGCACTTTTAAGTAACGAAGGTTCGAAAGTTCTGTCTCCCCGCCCTCTTGGTAGGATTTCCCTCTGATTCGCTGAAATACTGCCTCTGTAATTTCACGGGAAATAAAACAGCGCTCCAGCCCTTCACGGTCAATCGCACTTTTCGCAATGACAGTGCCAGCCTTTTCATCTATTATATGCGGCGTCTGCGCCTTCACTTCCCCCAAAACCTCTCTGTTCGTATGTGCCTGCTTCACAGTCTCCCCTCCATCATTCATCCTGTCCCCTATGATTTCCAAGTTCCTTGCCGCCACATTTACCACAGCGGCCAGACAGCACACGAGCAGTATATTTACTGTCTTTTCTCTCACACAGCCCCTCCGACGCTCCTCTCCTTATATGTTATTCTACACTCCCCCCGCACATAACAAAAAAGGATTGACGAAACGGTTTTATTCCCATTCCAGACGATGGAGATGTCCCTCCTCATTCATGCCTGCGAACCCGTTCTGGCGCAGCGCCTCATACAGCACAATCGCCACAGAATTGCCCAGATTCAGCGAGCGTATGTCCCCCACCATCGGGATGCGCACCGTGTCCTCTTTATGGTGGCAGAGTATTTCCTCCGGAATACCTGCACTCTCCTTGCCGAACATGATATAACAGTCCGGCTCATATTGAGCTTCTGTATATAAATTCGGAGATTTTGTCGTCGCCATATAGATTTTCGCCCCGGGGTTCTTGTCCATAAAATCCTGATAATCGATGTACGTGGTGACGTCTAAATCCTCCCAATAGTCCATTCCGGCCCGTTTCAGCGCCTTCTCGTTCAGGCGGAAACCAAGGGGCTCTATCAAATGGAGCCGCGTATTGGTGGCCACGCATGTTCTCCCGATATTTCCTGTATTAGCCGGGATCTCCGGCTCAAAAAGTACAATATTCAACATTTGAAATTCCTCCCTAAAATACCTGCCGGCTTCCCGGCAGGTATCTTGACTTCTATTTTTGTTCTGCTCTCAAACGGTCTATAAAGTGTCCAAGCCGTCCAATCGCTTCTTTTAAATCCTCCAAAGAATAAGCATAGGAAATACGGAGAAAACCTTCCCCGCACTCCCCAAATGCCGTGCCGGGAACAACCGCAACCTTCTCTTCTGCCAGAAATCTCGTCGCAAATTCTTCGGAGGTCATACCAAACTCCTTAATACATGGGAATATATAAAAAGCGCCATAAGGCTCAAAGCACTCCAGCTGCATCCGTTTCAGCTCATGCATCAGGAATCTTCTCCTCTGATTATAAGCCTCCCTCATCTTCTGCACCTCGTCGTCGCAGTTGCGCAGCCCTTCGATAGCCGCGTACTGGCTGTTGGTAGGCGCACACATGATCGCGTACTGATGAACCTTTGTCATCTGCTCAATAATCGCTCTCGGCCCACACGCATATCCAAGCCTCCAGCCAGTCATGGCGAACCCTTTTGAAAATCCATTGATCAAAATCGTGCGCTCCTGCATCCCGGGGAAACTTGCGATGGACACATGGTCCCCCATGTAGC
The DNA here is from genome assembly GCF_900086725.1 of Bariatricus massiliensis. GTDB lineage: Bacteria > Bacillota > Clostridia > Lachnospirales > Lachnospiraceae > Allocoprococcus > Allocoprococcus massiliensis. The sequence continues at coordinate 495,404 of NZ_LT574837.1, forward strand.
TAAGCTCCGAATAAATCTCATCGGACACCACAAAAATATCATGTTTGAGTACCACGTCTACGATTGGCTTTAAATCCTCTGCTGTCATGATCGCCCCGGTAGGATTGTTGGGGAACGGCATCACAAGAATCTTTGTCTTCGGTGTGATAGCGGCCTCCAGTTCCTCCGCCGTCAGTTTGAACTCATTCTCATGCTTCAGCGGAATGACCACCGGCACCCCGTCCGCCAGAATCGCGCAGGGTAAGTAGGATACATAACTCGGCTGGGGGATGAGCACCTCGTCCCCTGGGTCCAGCATGGCACGGAAAGCCAAGTCGATTGCCTCGCTGCCTCCCACCGTCACCAGCACATCCTGCTGGTCATACGAAACATTTACTTTTCTCTTTATATATTTTGTTATCTCAATCTTCAATTCTTTCAATCCTGCATTGGATGTGTAGAATGTCCGGCCTCTTTCTAAGGAGTAGATTCCCTCCTCCCGGATTCTCCAGGGAGTGTCAAAATCCGGCTCCCCTACGCCCAGTGATATGGCGTCTGTCATCTCGTTGACAATATCAAAAAACTTACGGATACCGGATGGCTCCAATGCTACTACTTTTTCAGATAATGGATTTCTCATTAGGGCGTCACCAGCATCCTTTCCGACTTCTTCTGCGGAACCATGATTGTTCCGTGGTCTTTATATTTTTTCAGTATAAAATGAGTGGCCGTGGACATGATAGCCTCCACAGGCGCCAGCTTTTCTGACACGAATTGAGAGACTCCTTTCAATGTCCAGCCCTCCAGAATCACCATCAGGTCATATCCGCCGGAAATCAGGTACACGGCCGTCACTTCCGGGAAATTGTAAATCCGCTCCGCAATGCGGTCGAACCCTTGATCCCGCTGCGGGGTCACACGCACTTCGATAAGCGCCGTTATCATCTCGGAGCCGGCTCTGTCCCAGTCGATCAATGTATGATAACCGCAGATGATCTTTTCCTTTTCCATCTCTGCGATCTCATTGGCGACCATCACCTCGTCCGTGCCCAGCATGATAGCGAGTTCCTGCAAATCTGCTTTGCTGTTGCGCTCAATATAATTTAAAATAGTCCTTCTCATTTCCTTGTTCATTTCTGATTTTGTTTCCATCATTACATACCTCCGAATACTAAATCTTTGTCAGTTCGTCCGGCATATCTCTGTCCAGAAAGCGCCGTTCTTCACCGTTCACAATAATTCGTTCTTTTCCTTTATGGGTATGTCCAAGCACTGCTGCCTGCATCCCTTCCCGTGTAAGCGCATCTGCCAGCTCTTCCCCATTCGGCGTGACCACTAAGACACTTCCTGCCCCGGCCAGCTGATAGGGATTAAGGTGAAAATATTCACACACCTCGATTGTCTCCTGCTTCACAGACATCTTCTTCAAATCTACAGAAAGACCGATTCCGGCTCCTTCCGCAAGCTCCCATAGAGCCCCCAAGATGCCTCCGTCCGTAATCTGGTGCATGGCAGATACGCCTACGGCATCAGCAGCTTCTATTTCCCTGAGGGAAAATAAAGCTTCTTTATAACCTTCTATTCGATTCATAAACGCAGGGATAAATCTCTGCGTAAGTTCCTTCTCTTTCTTAGCTTTTATCCGCAGCGTACCTTCCAGTCCAATCCATTTTAGGAGTACGATGTCCTCATCCGGCTTTGCCATATTACTGCGTCGAAGCGCACCGGGCAAAAAAATACCCATGGCCGTCAGGTGCACGACCGCTTCAGTGAGAGCCGGAACTGTCTCCGCACCGGCACAGAGAATCGAAATCCCCTGTGCCCTTCCGGCGGCAGCCCCCGCCTCGAGCATCTCCTTAAGCCTAGCTTCCCGGGCAGACTCCGGAAGCAGTATATGAACCGCCGCTCCCTTCATCCTCGCGCCTCGGGCCGCCAGCTCATTGGCCGCCCTTGCGATGGCAAACACACACAAATCCTGTTCATTTCCATACAAGGTCACATTACAGGACAATACCTGCTCTTCCCCTTCTGTCCGGATTCCAAAGCATTTTTCTTCTCTGGACGGTGGAAACAGCGCCGTATGCTCGTCGATATGCAGTTGTTTTAAAACAGAGCGTCTGTATACGGTCTGTGACACTTTACCAGATTTCATTTTCTTTCCTCTATTGAGATTCATTTATGAGCGCCTTTGCCTGAGCAATGGCTTCGTTGATCGCGGCCTCATCCTGACTTGCGATTGCAGTCTTGACCAGATTCGCCGCCTCCGCATTGTCCGTGGCCGTTCCCACCTTGATTCTCATCTCTGTCGGTTTATATGTACTGTTATTTATGACATCACGGCTTACTTCCTCGCCGTTCTCATAGACAATCTTCCAAAGCCGGGCCGTCCGCCCGTTGATTGCAGTCCCTTCATTATTCAGTGTACCGAGGCTGCTCTCTGTGTCTTCCACAAATTTCTTTGTGTATTCCATCTTCTCCAGCGTCTCGCTCTCATACTCCACGGAATGGCCTTCCGGGCGTGTATCCTTACCATAAATATAAAAGCCCAGCTGGTTGTTAGAATCGATATACCCTTCAATCAAAATAGGTGTATCGTAGTTATTTTTAAACTTAAAATCTTTAATTCCCTCGGCGATAGCCGCGTCTCTCGACGGATCCACGTATGTGACAATGATAGAATGTGGAGACCGTTCTGTCACTTCCAATTCAGCGTAGAGGACTGCGTTGTACAAAGTGGTGGATACCTGACAAATGCCACCGGCAATGCTCTGCACTACCTCGCCGTTTTCATAAGCGCCCCCGTCCACATACCCATTCTCCTCCGAATAGGGGAGCGTGGCCTGCTCCACGGAAAATTCCTCGCCGGGCATAATGACGGTTCCATTTAAAAGCTCCGCCGCCCTCTGTAGATTCGTCACACGATTACCGGAACCCGCCTCTGTAGAATAAGAGCCCAGCTCCTCCTGTATAGACTCTAAATCCGTCCGCTTAATGGCTGCTTCCTCTTCTACCTCTTTGAGCGTCACCACTGCATTCTTATAGTCCCACTTTTCATTGAGATATTTTGCGATTGTCTTCAAGGCAGCCTCTGTGTCAATGGTTCTGCCATTTTCTTCATCGGTAATGACAAAGCTGCCATTTTGATAAGAAACAGAAGCATTTACCGCTCCCTTTTCCAGTGATTTGGCCCGCTCGTCGACAATGGCCGTAGCTGCCTCCTGATCGAGGGTAAAGACCGGTTTTATTACTTTCTTCCCGTCCTTCAGTTGCCGCAGCGCGTGATAGCGTTTCCAGACAGAGCCCTTCTTTCCGTACGCGACAGCCTCCTCGACGAGCTTATCCACATCCTTGGCGGAAATGCCCAGCTCTCCCAGCGTCGCCTCGGCCGTCTCGTCGCCCACTTTCATAGTCAGCGTAAGTGCCTCATATTCTGAGAGCTTAGCCTCCACCGCGGACAAAGCCTTTTTGGAAGTCATTCCTGAGACTTCCGTCTCGCCGATAAAAATGTGGCTTGCAATAGTTCCATCCTTCACTTTATGTACATACTTGTAAAGTATTCCATAAGAAATGGCAAATATAATCAGAACCGCCGCCAGACATAGGCCGCTCAGAAAAGCAATTCTCTGCCGTTTCCGGCGCTGCACGCGCCGGCTGCCAATCCGCTTCTTTTTATTTTGTTTAGGCATTCGAATTACCTCACTTTATATCCATTATGCAATATATGGCAAAATCATTGTTGCCACCATCGCCAGCACGACAACTATAATGATGCCGGCTGCAATCTTCTGTGTATTTTTGCGATTAAACATGAATATTCACCTCTTATTTCGCATATTTCTTCTATTTTATACTCTTTACCTTATTTTTGCAATACATTCCCTTCATTCTCCTGACATTCTAAAATACGGAATATCTTAGCCTGATGATTCAGCGGACTCCGGTTCAGATAGTCAAAAAGAAGCACCGTCCTTCGCTCTTCCATCCCTCCAGTCACATCGTAAGAGAAGCTTTCTATATGTGTCATTTTACGCAGGCTGCGCTTATCATATGATTCATATCCCTGCAAATATCTGCGTTCTTCCGCCTCTCTTTCATAAAAATCCCGCTCCAGCTCCTTGGTGCATCTCCCCTCCCCCGCAAACGCCGGACGGTTCTTGACATTTTCACGCAAGTATAAATCCAGAGTCAGAAGCTGGCGGACCTTCTCAATCCCGGCCTCATCCCCCTCCCTCTGGCCCGCTAAAAGCTTTTCCGCAAACTCCAGAAGGATCTCATACCGAGTAATCCGGGAATGGCTTATAGTATCCAGCGCTTTTTCACTGTAAAACAAACTGAGCGCCTCAAAAAACGAAAAGCACCTTCACATTTTCCAATCAGGTAAGGAAGGGTATAACAGAACTGACGGCTGTTATAATAGACTTCCACCATCTCCTCAATGCCTTTCAGACGGAGAATTTCCTAGTAGGACAGCCACTTCGTATACAGCACTTCATAGAGCGGACGGCCTTTATAGACTAGTCCGTAATCTTCTTTCCGTTCTTCCATATATGAGCCCTTCAGCACCTTCAGGAAACCAAGCTGAAGCTGCTCCGGTTCCAGCTTGTACACATCGTCAAAGGAGGCTTTAAAGCTATCATAATTTTCATATGGAAGCCCTGCGATCAAATCCAAATGTTGGTGTATATTGCCAAAGGAATTGATGCGCTTCACAATTCTGCCCACTTCCTCAAACTTCATTGTACGGCGAATCTCACGGATAGTCTGTGGGTTGGTGGACTGTACGCCTATCTCCAGCTGAATCAGTCCGGGGCGCATCTGTCTCATCAGCTCCAGCTCCTCTTCCCGCAGCAAATCCGCGGATATCTCAAAGTGGAAATTCGTAATTCCATTGTCGTGTTCCTGAATATACCGCCACACCGTCATCGCGTGGTCATGGCGGCAGTTAAAGGTTCTGTCCACGAATTTCACCTGCGGCACTCTCTGATCGATAAAAAACTGGAGTTCCCGTTTGACCAGCTCCAAATCCCGGAAACGCAGGCATTTATCAACAGATGACAGGCAGTAACTGCAGGAGAACGGACATCCCCTGCTGGATTCATAGTAAATAATCTTGTGCTCAAATCCTTCCATATCTTCATATACAAAGGGAATCTCACTCAAATCCATGACCTCCCGCCACGGGTTCTCCCTGATTCTCTCCTCTTTTCCGGCAGACCGCTCTCTCCATGCTATTCCCTTTATCTGGGCAAGGCTCTCTGTGCCTCCGCAGTAAAACCGTACAAGTTCAAGGAAGGTCTTCTCCCCCTCCCCCATCATAATTCCGTCCACCTCCGGCAGGCGTCCAAGTACAGCCCGCGCGTCGTAGGACACCTCCGGCCCTCCCAGCCAAATATGTGTATCCGGCAGAACCTTATGGATCTCCCGCACGATATTCTCCACACACGTCAGATTCCATATATAACAGGACAGGCAGAGTATGTCCGGTTTCCCTTGGAAAATATCTCTCAAAATCTCATCTTCCTGCTGATTGATGGTGTATTCCGCTATAGTGATGTCCGGCTTTACGTTGAGCCCCCCACAGTCTGACTGCGCAAGACTTTTTTCTGCGTATGCCTTCAAGCTGTATACTGCCAGATTAGAGTGAATATATTTTGCATTGACTGCCGCCAAAAGGATTTTCATCGCCCTTCCCCCTATGGTTCAAGATATTCTTTACATTCTACTATAATTTTGTAAATTCGTAAACAAAAAATACCGTTATCCGTTGACATTTGCGCAAAAAACATGTAAAATTAAGACTCGTGCAGCCGGGGTGGTAGCGGTACCTTGTACCTACAATCCGCTATAGTAGGGGTGATACTGTGCGGAGGGCAGTTTTTGTCAAAGCCGCCCTTGTCCAGCGGCGTTGATATTCGGGTCTTACGCGGCAGAAATCTGTGAACCGTGTCAGGTCGGGAACGAAGCAGCACTAAGCAGAATCTTCTGGGTGCCGTAAGGCAGCCTGAGTTGAGCTTGCTGGCAAGGTAACGTTTGGGAGGGATTTGTTCGAAGCACAGTGCACGTAAAAAAATATTTTAAAATTCAAAAGGAAGGTGCGATTCATCTGAACCACACCTTCCTTTTTTATATGCTTATTTCCCCGCAGTCTCCAGATATGCCTTTAAGTGCTCCGCACTCTTTTCAAGGCTGAATTCATGTTTATTTCCTGTGTCGATCAGCGTTGAGAAGGTAGAATATAACGGCCCTACCAACTCATTATTATAGGAAATATAGTCTTCCTGATTCACCGCGTAAGACACAGCTTTTCGCAAGTCGATGTTAGAAAGAATGTTACCGTCTTTCATATTAAAGTCACAGTAAGTCGTAGCATGTCTTGTATATACATAAACTGTGTAGTCGTCACTTTCCTCAAGGGTCGCAACATCATTTGTAGCAACGGTATCAAGAATATCAATTTCACCTGAGCGGAAAGATGATGTAGCGGAAGAAGCATCTTTGATGAACTTAATCGCTGTATTTGTAATCTTTGGCTCATACTCTGTCCCTGCCATGTAACCCGGATTCTTTTCAAAAGTAACCTGATAATCATCTAATCCCACCAACGCATATGGCCCGGACATCCAAAGATGGTTGTTTCCAGCCTTAATATTGGCAGAATCACCATAACACACGTCCTTTGTAGCGTCATAAGACGCAACGTCGAACTTAGAATTCATCTCTGTAACAGCCTCTTTATTGAGGATACCAGCTGACTGGTGAGCCAGATAGTTGAGTACCTGTGGAAACGGTGTTGTTGTTGTTACTTTTACAACCTGATATACACCGTTTGCGTTGTCGACCTGTGTCTTGTCTGTCGTCAGAGACTGTATACCACTCGGAAGACCATCTGATAATACTTCAAGAATCGGCTTGCCTGTATCAGAATCAAGAACAGTGCTAAGCTCATCTAAGTTGTCAACGATTGTTACATCCTTCATATGGTTGTGCAGATTGTATGTTTTGTGAAGCGCTACGCTGTTCTGATCTGCCGCTCTCTTCAGAGAAAACTCAACATCTTCAGCGCCTACACGCACATCAGTAGCTACTACATGGTTGTTCTCTGCTCTTGAGAAGAATACATCATCACGAAGAATAAAATAGTAATCACTGTTGCCTTCCGCGATTGCATGATTCAAGGAAAGAGAACCATCTGAAGTTACAGTGTCATCATCCTCAAGATTAACAATACGAACATTAATATTAGAAGACAGCTGATTGATAGAACCATCGTTTGCCTGAATCGGGTCTAAAGATGTAAGTACGTTCATGGTCTGCGTCATCATCAATGTTCTCGTTTCATTCTGAGAAGGATCTACATAAGAGTAGTTTTCCCATACTGCCGAACGGGACTGTGGGTTACGAACCGTACTTTCGTCGACAACCGTATTGTTAATCGCACGTATTCCTTTGTTAGCAAATAACGGCAGCGTATATACGTTCTCAGTTACCACATAATCTTCCAGTTCTTTATAAGTAGCCTGATATTCAGCCGGTGTTTCTTCTGCAGCCTTGTCAATAATCTCATCTACCTTCTCATCATTGATTCCGCCCGCATTGTACTCTCCATAAGACGCATAGACATCTCTTGCCGCATAATCCGGGTTACCGGTAACCGTCGTCCAGCCAGACATTGCAACATCCCAGTTTCCAGTATCCAGAACAGTCTTAAAGCTTGAATAATCGGGCTGTGTGTTAAGGTCCACATTAAATCCCGCCTTCGTCAACTGATCACGTAAAATGTTAAGACTGGACTCCTGAGCTGAGTATCCTAATACCCTCAAAGTCACACTTCCTTCGCTTGCTCCGCCTGATGATCCGCTTGGCTTTTTTGTTTTACCACATGCTGCCATAGTAAAGACCATCGCCGCGCAGAGCAAAAGTGAAATCACTTTTCTTTTCATAATCTTTTCCTCCTTAAGTATATTTATGTGATGCCTTATGGCCATCCACCTTATAAAATAAATTTACAAATCGAATTTCAACGTGCCGTCAGCCACTTCTTTCCATCTGTGGCAGGCTACAAAGTGATCGGGCCTTGCCTCCTCGAACACCGGGTTCTCACTGTGGCACCTGTCTGTCGCAAAGGGACAGCGCGCCGCAAACCGACAGCCAACCTTTGGATTAATCGGGGAGGTGATTTCCCCCTTCAAAATAATCTTTTTATTCCGCTTCAACACATTGGTCGATGGAATCGCCGACAATAACGCGATTGTGTACGGATGGAGCGGTGTATTGAAGATCTCATTCTTAGGCGCTTTTTCAATCAACTGTCCCAGATACATCACACCAATGTTTGTGGAAATATGCTTTACAACCGACAGATCATGGGAAATAAACATATATGTCAGCTGCATTTTCTTCTGGAGCTCCATCAGCAGATTCAGAATCTGGGCCTGAACAGAAACATCCAGCGCCGAAACCGGTTCATCGCAGACAATAAACTGCGGGTTGATGGAGAGCGCACGAGCAATAACTACACGCTGGCGGCGTCCCCCGTCAAATTCATGAGGATATTGGTTATAAGAGCGCATAGGCAGTCCTACTAGCTGCATAAGTTCCTCTACTCTCTTTCTTCTTTCCTCCGCCGTCTTGTACATTTTATGAAGCTTTAAAGGTTCTTCAATAATCTGTCCGATTGTCATACGAGGATTCAATGATGCATAGGGGTCTTGAAAAATAATCTGCATATTCTGGCGCATATACCGCATCTCATCGTCCGTAAAATCATTTACATTCATACCGTCATATAAGACATCACCACTCGTAGCTTCATGCAGACGCAGGATGACTCGTCCCAGAGTACTTTTCCCACAGCCTGATTCCCCAACGATCCCAATGGTCTCTCCCTTGTTAATCGTAAGATTCACATCGTCCACCGCATGAAGAAATCCTGCCGGAACAGGGAAATATTTTTTCAGTCTTTTTGTTTCTATTAAAACATTATTTCCCATTACGCTTCCTCCTTGCTGAATAAATCAAAATGACACATAAACTTATGGGCATCGCCCTGCTGTGGCGGCTGCTCACGCCGGCAGATTTCCTGACAATATTTACAGCGAGGATGGAAATAGCATCCCGTCGGTAAATCCGCCGCATTTGAAATCGCTCCCTCAATCGGAATCAGCTCTGTGGCATCATCGTCAAGTTTTGGTATTGAATCAAAGAGCCCTCTCGTATATGGATGTTTCGGGTGCAGATATACCTCCCGCACCGTCCCCTTTTCCACAATATGCCCCGCATACATAATCGCCACATTGTCGCAGGTCTCCGCAACCACGCCCAAATCATGGGTAATCAAAATCATGGACATCTTGTACTGCTCACGAAGTTTATTGATAATATCAAGAACTTGCGCCTGAATCGTCACATCCAGAGCCGTTGTCGGCTCGTCCGCAATAAGCAGTCTAGGGTTACATAACAGGCTCATGGCAATCACGACCCTCTGCTTTTGTCCTCCTGAAAACTGATGTGGATAATCATCATAGCGGTCACTCTTCACCCCTACGATTTCCAACAGGTCGATAACCCTTTTCTTTGCCTCCGCTTTCGAAATCTTCTCATGGGTAAGCACAACTTCCGCAAGCTGGTCACCTACCGACATAATCGGATTCAGCGCCGTCATGGGATCTTGAAAAATCATGGCGATACCGTTACCGCGCATTTTTTGATTCTCCCTGTCCGTGTTGTAAATTACATTTTTGCCTTCAAAATTTATCTCACCATCCACAATGATTCCCGGTGGATCTGGAATGAGCTGCATGACAGAAAGGGCTGTTGTCGTTTTGCCGGCGCCGGTCTCTCCTACAAGCCCCAGCGCTTCTCCTTCTCTCACCTCAATGTCTATTCCATTTACTGCTTTCGCAGTAGCGTCAGCTGTAACATAGTGAACATGAAGGTTTTTAATACTCAGAACTACATTATTCTCCATATCTTATCTCCCGTCATTATTTAAGTTTCGGATCAAGCGCATCGCGGAGTCCGTCACCAAAGAAATTAAATGCCAAAACAATAATGATAATCGCAAGTCCCGGATAAATTGCTATGTATGGATTGGTCTCAAGAAAAGTCGAACCTGCCTTGAGGACATTTCCCCATTCCGGTATATGTGCCTCAACACCGATGCCCAGATAAGAGAGGGATGAGGTTGAAAGCACCGCCGACCCAATTCCCATGGTCGCCTGAACAATAATCGGCGCCAATGAATTCGGGATAATATGTTTGAAAATAATCGTGCCATTCTTTGCGCCGCAGGCCTTGGCAGCCTCCACAAATTCTTGGTTCGATATCCCCAGAACCTGCGCCCGGACTGTTCTTGCATAGGCCGGAATGCTCGACACTGATAATGCAAGAATCAAATTCGTTGTACTTACACCGAATGCCGCAATAATCGCGATGGCAAGCAAAATACTAGGCACCGCATTTAATACATCGATTACACGCATAATTGTGTTATCTGCTTTTCCACCATAGTAACCGGCCATCGCCCCCACAATACCTCCAAAGATGATGGGAACAATTGTGGAAATCATACCAATGATAAGGGAAATGCTTGCTCCAAATATAATTCTTGTAAAGACACATCGTCCATAGTCATCACATCCAAAGGGATACGCAAGACTAGGTTCGGCAAGCCGGGTCATAAAGTTGTTGGAAACAGCAAGGTCATAATCAAAAGTAAGATTCGATCCGATAGAAACTGCAACAAAAAATGCTACCAGAAACATACCGATGACCGCCGTATAATTTCGGAACAGCCGCTGAATCACATCAATCCATTCCACACTCACTTCTTCATTTTTGTTGCGGTACTTTCCAATCGCAATTAGTCCCAGCACAAAGGAAAATACATTTCCAAGCGCGATTCCCAGTAAACAGATTACCGCAAACGGCATAAACTTCTTGTCCGGTTTTTTGCCAAACGTATACTTATTTACTGCAAGAACAATGCCAAAATTCAATATTGCATACAATCCGTAAAGTCCCATTCCGAGCCAGAATGTTTCCACAATATATTCTTTGAATAAATTAAGCGCTGAAACAAGCAGGATAAAAATAGTTACCAGTAAAGAATAGATGGAAAGCTGGTATTCCAGATTCTTTTCTCTCTTCACCAGCATCGCGCCTGCTATAAACGCCAAAAAGTTTCCGGTAATAACAAACAACAGCAGGATATATCCGAACTTTCTCGTCCGATTCGAGATTTCTCCATCTCCCCCGATTATCTCCTTCTGAATTCTTTTTGCGACAAAAAACTGAATAAGAAACTCTACTGCGAATACCCCTGTGACCGCGGCCATAATCGGTGAAACAACACCGTTTTTTACCACCTGCGTAGCTAGAAACAATGCTAAAATAAATGTAACCTGATACGCCAGTCTCGCTGTTGTAAATTCAAGAGAGCCGCCTAATTTTCTTTTATATACCTTTTTGAGATAGAAATTACCATTTCTTTGTGTTTCTGTCTTAACCATTTAAGCCTCTCTCCTTTCTAATAATTTTTCATCTTAGCCTTGATACGCGGGTCAATCAGTGCATATATGATATCAATCAGCAGATTCATGATTGAAACAATAAATGAAATATATACCACACCGGCCAATACGACCGGTATATCCGGTACGAACTGTTTGTCCACAATATAAGAACCGATACCATTGATATTGAAAACCTTCTCTGTAACCGCGGCGCCGCCCATCAGGTTACTGAAAGACATACCGACCATTGTGATAATCGGAATCATGGCATTTCCCAAAATGTGTTTCAGAACAACCTTCTTTTCGACAAGTCCCTTTGCGCGGGCCGTGAGAATGTAATCCGAGTTCTTTACCTCCAGCATGGACGATCGTGTCATACGGGCAATGGACGCCGACATACCGGTTCCTACGACAATGGCAGGCATAATCAGGGTCATCGCATTCCCCAGCTGGAAGGTCGCAGGCAGCCACCCCAGCTTAATCGAGAATTGTAGAATCAGCATAAGTCCCAGCCAGAAGTTCGGGATGGACAATCCCAACAGCGCCAAAAACATTGCAACATAGTCAAATGTAGAGTAAGGCTTGATCGCGGAAATAATACCTGCCGGAACAGAGATAATCAATGCGACCAACATGGACCAAAACGTTACCATCAATGTAACAGGGAACTTTGCCATAAGTGCAACTGCTACACTTTCATTTCCTTGATAAGAATTGCCCAGATTGAATGTCAGCAGATTCTTGAACCAGCTAAACAACTGGGTAAAATAGGACTGGTCTAATCCATATACTCTGTTGAACGTATCAATCTGCTCCTGCGTGGCCGTCTGCCCCAGAATATTGGTTGCCGCATCCATGGGGGCTATGTATAAAATAGTAAATACAAGCCATGTCACTCCGAAAAGTACAAAAATCATCAGGAATAAACGCTCAGTAGCATACTTTGCAATCGGACGGATATATAGCACCATCAGAATGTACATTGGGAAAGACAATATAAATGAGAAAATCATAAATACTGGATTCTCCATAAGCTTTCCATAGCAGGAAGCCATTGTGAGCTCTGAAACGCTCTCCATTTCCGCCTTTTCCTTCGCCTTGTCGTGTACGAAGTGTTTCAGGTTCCTTTCTGCGATTGCACGTGCCTCTTTTTCAGCGGCATCTTCGGATATTGTCTTCTTAAAATATTCATTTTTCTTCTTTACCTGAAGCAGTGCATCCTCATAAAACTTCTCATGCAGGCCTTGACGCATGTATTCCTGTTTCAATTCTTTTTGAAGTTTGGCGAATGCATCTTTGCCCTTTTTGCTCTTGAAAGTGAAATAAGTCACCAGCATGGTAAAGAACCCAAATATCCAAAGACAAATTCGATACTGTGGGTTACGGTACATTCTTGCGAATGTATCGCTAAACTTTTTCTTTTTCATTGCTACACCTCTCTTTTGTATTTTTAATCAGACGTTTCACGAGCGGCTGATTTTTAACATTTACCGCCGACCATGATGTCGATAATTTCAACATTCGTTTCTTTCATACCGTCCTTCCCAAGGCGTCCTACGTTACGGATCGTCTCATCCACCCCATCTGTAACGATTCCGTCTCCCGGCTGAAATTCCTGTCCACGGATGTACATATTGTAACCAAGGATTCCGGCATCGACAGCCGCTGCAATCTTAGCCGCGCAAGAGGCTTTGGCCCCGTCACACACGATTCCCGAAGTAATGGCAAGCGCATTGACAACTGTATGGGCAATATCGTCAAAACTACCCCCGCAGAGATATGCAATGCCAGTTCCTGCTGCCGCTCCTGCACAAACTGCTCCACAGTATGCGCTGAGCCGGCCGATTCCAGTCTTCTGATGAATCGCAACAAGATTTGATAACGCAAGAGCTCGGTACAGCTTGTCTTCACTGACTTTTAATTCTTTCGCATACTCAATGACCGGCAAAGAGCATGCCATCCCCTGATTACCGCTTCCAGAGTTGATGATAACCGGCAGCTCACATCCGTTCATTCTTGCATCTGAACCAGCCGCCGCTCTGGCTTTTGCCCTTGTCCTTATATCATTCCCTTCCATGTCGAGAAGTACGCTCCCGATATTTGCTCCATAATTTCCACATAGGCCTTCTTCAGAAATTTCCGTATTATAATCAATCTGACGTTTTAGGACTTCATAGATATCTGCCAGATCAACCGAGTTGATGAAATCCCAAATACTTTTCATATCAAGAAGCGAACGGTCAGTAAGTCCTTCTTCATTCTCTCCCTCTACTTTAATTTCCAACAATTTATCTTTATCTTTTTCAATCAGTACAATATTTGTATGATAATTTGCAATTCTTACCTTCGCATAAGACTTGTCGTGATAAGCTGTTACAATGATTTCAAAGGTGAGTCCATTGTCCACATGAACCACTTCAATAGGGACCTTTTTCATAAACTCCTTTATCTCTTCAATTTCTTTTTTCGTCACAGAAGAGATGACTTCCAGTTCTTTCTCCGAGTTTCCAGCCACAATCCCTGCTGCTGCCGCTGCCGGTATTCCTTTCAGGTTATCTGTGTTCGGTACAATTACAGACTTTACATTTTTGATAATACTTCCGCTCGCCTCAATCAGCATCCTATCCGGAATCTTACCAAGTACTTCTCTCGCTTTTGTCGCCGCGTAGGCAAGAGCGATGGGTTCTGTACACCCCATTGCAGGAACAAGCTCCTCCTCTAAAATTTGTACATATGCACAATACTTTTTATCCGTTTTTTTCATAACATTTCTTTCTCCCGTCTTCAAAAAATTCATTTCTCCGGCGTTCCAATGGAATTACCACTAGTATTGTCTCTAGTATTACTACTGTTATTTTTGTAATAATACCACATTTATTATCATCTTACAAATATTATTTGCAATTTTTATTTTTTTTGTTATAATTTACTAAGAATACAACTAAAAGTAGAGGACTTAAAACATGAGAGCATCAAAAACTATTAAAGATATTGTTTATCAGGAGATTATGAATGGCATATTATCTTCAGAATACAAACCAAACGACATTTTAACCGAACGCGAATTGACCGAAAAATATGGATACAGCAAATCACCTGTCCGGGAAGCTCTTGTTAAGCTTTGCAACGAGCACGTCTTAATCAGCCATCCGCGCTACGGCTATGAGGTGGTCCGCCTTACCGATGAAGACGTCAAAAACATTCTTGAGTTTCGTTTTATTCTGGAGAGCGCCCTGCTTAAGAAATCCTTTGATTCCATTGGCCCTAATGAAATTGCAGAGCTTCGCCGTCTTGACGTTGCCTGCCAGAACACGTTAAAAGAGAATATGTGGATACATTGGGAGGCCAATACCAATTTTCATCTGGCGCTTGCTTCCTACTCTAACAACATCTTCGCTCAAAAGGAATTGGACTTATCCATGCTTACTCTCAAAAGGGCATACGCTCAATTTTACTGGAAGCATTGGACAACTGCACATCCAAGCGACGATATTCAATATCACAAAATGATTATTCAAAGTCTGGAAGACCGTGACCTTGGCCAGTGCCTTGTCCATCTGAAGGATGATTTGAATGATTTCCGTTTTTAAAAGATATTTACACTGATACCCTGAGTCCGTAATTCACACAAGGAGAGTGAAGGGATGGAAAAATTGAGTAAAAAAGCAGAAGCAATTATGGCAGAACGTTTTGGAAAAGATAATATTATATCCTTAGCGACATCAGCAGACGACATCCCCTATGTCCGCAGCGTAAATGCATTTTATGACAATAAGGCATTTTACGTGATAACATATGGGCTTTCCAATAAGATAAAGCAGATTGAAAAGAACCCGGTCGTTGCAATCTCCGGCGAATGGTTTAGTGCCCACGGCAAGGGTATGAATCTGGGATACTTTGGTAAGGATGAGAACGCAGAAATAGCGAAAAAGTTAAGAAAAGCCTTTGCAGAGTGGATAGACAATGGCCATAATGATTTTAGTGATCAGAACACCTGTATTCTCTGTATCGAACTGACAGACGGAGTGTTATTTTCCAATGGAACACGGTATGATATCGATTTCACCTTGTAATCGAATCGTATCCCCGTAAAAAAGCAAAAAATTATTTTGAAAAAAATATCCTGACAATCTGGATTTTTTCCATGTTGTCAGGATATTTTCATTTACTTTAATTCTTCAAGATTTTCCGGCAATCCGAAATAAATCTGCGCTCCATCATCAACAACTATACACGGAAGTCCTACGCGTCCCTGTTTCTTTATCTCATCGAACTCCGGACGAGAGTCACGATATACAAGAAACTTCTTTAACGGAAGCATACCGGATGAAATGTCTACACTGGCAAATTTAATGCCTTCCTTGGAAAGAGCCTCTTTCACTGGTGGACACCCCGGTCAATGTTCGCTTGAAAATACAATTACTTTTTTCATTATGGTACTCCTCCTTATTGTTTTTCTGAATGTTATTATAGACGTATTCTACCACATATATTAAGATTGTACAAGCGTTCTGATATGATTTCTAATATTATCAGCGTTTTTTATTTGCTCCTTCTTTTAATCCAATATATAATAGTTGTTCTGAACACCTAGGATTTTTTCGTCTTCATGTGTAAGAAGCACAGCCTTTAACGCAACTTTCTTTCCCGTCTCCAGTCCCTCATCAGTATCACATAAAAATGGCAGCTCTTCTCCATTTCCCGATATAAGTCCTCTATATGCCGCATTTGCTCTGTACATATCATATAAAGAAAAATCCTTGGGCTCACTCTGCTCTATTTTTTCCAGTCTGGTAATCTCGCCTTGCACCAAGACGGTATTCTCGCCATTTAAGACTGTCATAACATTCGGTTGATATTTTTCATCGGCCTCCGGAGCGACAGTAATCTCACAATCTTTAAGCATATCATCTTTACTGTCGTCAAACTGCCCTGTGACGAAGACGTTAGAGCCGTCCGGAATCAAGATATGTTCTCTGCTGTTTGTCTGACAGCGTAAAATTTTACCAATTTGTCCTCTGTCGCTCATCTGGTTCTCTGCGGCCAATTCAATCTCATCACCCGATGAACATAAAAGAACACCCGATATCGTAATCTGCTTATCCACTTCTATTCCCAGTTCTGAATCGAACAATATCTGGGAACACACCCCTGAAGAATCATTTTGTTTCTCAATCTTATCATAATTTATTTCCCATTCATTCACGATTTCCTGCATTTGTATAGGCGAGCTCCCCATGTTGGCGCTTGAATTATCCTCGCCCGCCTCCTCCTTCAAACGGCATCCTGTTAAGCAGATCGTACCTACCAACAGCATTGTAAAAATACATCTTCTGTTCATAAACATCGCTCCTTCCAGCTACATTTCCTCAGCTATTCAGTTTTTTCTGTTGTTTTTGCATCTGATGAATATTCTTTCGCAAAGATAAAGGTTGCCAATATGATATGCATAAGTATTGTTGCAATCAATGGAATCAACGGATTTGCTACTTGTGACGATTCGCTAGGTATCCCTATCAAAGTATTAACTATACAATGTACCAGTGCACATATCCATACATTTCTCGTCCTCATATATATGTACCCTAAAAATATGGAAAAGCTAATTGTCATCACAAATCTATACGGTATCTCCCATGGTTTTAAATTGTATTGTGTAAACCAAAGCGGAAAATGCCAAAGTTCCCACAGAATCCCCAGCAAAACAACTCCTAATCTCTTCCCGAATTTATTCTGCATTTTCTCTTGCAGGAATCCTCTCCATCCGTATTCCTCACCAAAATAACAGACTGCGCTTAACGGAAATGCAATAACCATGTAAAGTCCCGAAAGAATTGTCCCATAGAGGCTCTGTACAGCCATCGATGCAGAAGGTAACACACATATCATATTTCTTACAAGCATTAAAACGCAAAATAAAAAAATAGCCTTATCCACAGACTCCACATTGTGAAAAAGCGGGGTATGTTCTTTCCCGCGTCCTCTGACAACTAAAAGTAGAATACTGCCAGCGCATACACCAAACGCCGCAATCTTGTTTGCCGTTTTATCGGCTAATATCCCTGATATCTCCAAAAAAATGAGGACGAGAAAAGACAGACTTAATGCAAACATCACATTTCTCAGAGTTTTATCTTCCTCCTTCTCTTCTTTATATAGGTATTTCACGAGGAAAGCGCCCATAGCTGGTAACATTACCATAAAGCTTCCAAACACACCTATGTCGATGTACGGGCGAATCAGCAATGGGATTCCAAACAAAAAATTTACCCCATATGCGACCAGAAAAAAGATTACATACTGCATATTCTTTCTGTTAACTGTGTTCCTCATATTTACCCCTTCTTTCATCAGATCCATTGGAATGCCCATGTTGTATAGTCTGATAATATCACATTAGTCTATATTATTAAAGATTATCTGTCATTTACTTTGCTATTTGTTTTTACAATTCTTTTGTTAACAGCAAACTCATCACCAAATATTTTTATATGAAAAGAATATAAAAAGACAAATCTCTCCCTTCTCTAATTGTTCAACCAGCCCAGTTTCCGCCATTCCCGGAAGTTCAATGTCCAGCGCCAGTATAGCGAATTCTCCTAGGTTTTCCTACAGAAACGCCTTACGGCGTGAAACGTAATAAGTCCCATCTAGCGGTTTCCACAAATTAGGATGAGGTGGAAAAATACTGGTAGTTGACATTCTCCTTCCGATGTTCTAAGCTAATTGTAAGTATCAGAAGAAATAAAGGAGGCATTTGTGATGTACGCAGAATTTGACGACAGTTTAGTGACGGGAAACGAGACAATCGACTCACAGCACAAAGAGTTAATCGACAAGATTAATCAATTATTGGAGGCTTGTGAAGAATCGTCCGGAAAGGTGCAGGCCATTCAGACTCTTGGTTATTTGGCCGATTATACGGATTTTCATTTTAAAGAGGAGGAAGCGCTTCAGGAGGAGATTCAGTACCCCGGAATCGCAGAGCACAAGAGACAGCACGAAGACCTTCGCCGTGTCGTGTCAGAATTACATGAAATGCTTGAAGAATCGGAAGGCCCTACAGATGAATTCGTGATACAGGTTCAGAAGAATGTAATCGACTGGCTATACCGCCATATCAAAGGATTTGACCGTTCTGTAGCAGAATATAAAAATATGACTTTGAATAACGAGAGATTGTAAGCTCGATTTATTTGAATAACTGACAAAAGCCCGTGTATAATTACACGGACTTTTGTCGTTTTATCTTAGCTAGACCCCATTGTTAAAATATGGGCAGCCATTTTTCAAGCATTGTTGGTTCTCATCGGAAAACCCGCAGGTGATTTTCTCTGGCATTTCAAGTTGTACCCCAGTCTCTTCTGCCAGCACCTGAGCCGCCGTCTGTGCCGCCAAAAATGAATTCCGTTTACAGCACCGGGGGCCGCCATGGGCAGCTATCTGCTGCAGAGCCCGGGCCGTCATCTGGTTGCATCTGCTCCATGACTTACCGCTGAGAGGCGTTGTTTTCTGGATAATACTGTATGCAATTCCTGTGCTGACGGCCGCGCCGCAGCACCCCCAGAATCCACATATTCCTCCGGGCACTTCTTTCCCCCGCCGGACCATTTCCTGCAAAGCCTCTTCTATGTCCAATTCTCCTCCACAGTTGTGATATGCTGTAAGGAGCGCCGCGCCCTCCAGCACATGATGTTCCGGGCCATGCATATAGATATAGGGGTTCTCCATCAATTCCTGCATCAGACTGACGGGGTTCTTTGAATCGGATTCAAGGCAGCCCTCGAAAACGGCCTCGATTCCCTTTTTACTGTGGCAGTTGTCACATACATAATGACCATCTTCACAACTCACATTATTTTCGAAATCACCTCCACAAATACTGCATTTCATCTGCTGTGGTTTTTCCAAGTAAACCAGCGGTTTGCCGCATACTAGACAAGCGCCTCTTCGTTTGTTCATCATTGGTTCTCCTCTCACCGTTTGTTTTCTTTCTGCTTCTTACGAAGCTCCTTAAAAAATTCCTTCATCAGAAGAGAGCATTCTTCCTCAAGGACTCCTGTTTCCAGCTCTGCCTGATGGTTGAACTCTTCCATCTGTAGTAGATTCAAAATCGAGCCGGCGCATCCTGCTTTGGGGTTCATACATCCCACCACCACACGCTTGATTCTGGCCTGTATGATAGCGCCGGAACACATCTGGCAAGGTTCCAGCGTCACATACATGGTGCAGTCCTCCAGCCGCCAGTCGCCCATTTTCTTACTCGCGCGCTTGATTGCCAGAAGCTCCGCGTGTGCCAAAGTATTTTTATCTGTGGTCCTGCGGTTATACCCTCTGCCAATAATTTTTCCTTCATATACAATTACACAGCCTATGGGCACCTCTTCTATTTTCCATGCCTTTTTGGCCTGTTTGACAGCCTCTTTCATGAATCTCTCATCTTCCGTCAACTTTGTTCTCATATCGTCCTCTCCTATGTAACGCAGTAAAATCCGGCTCTCAGTGGATAACAGCCCCGACCTTTCTGCACCAATACCCAAAATCTTCATCCGCATTCATTTCTCCATCGGCAAAGTCTATCTCCCCTTCATCCGGTTTCATAAACTGTCCGAATCCAAATGCATCTGCCGCCTTTTGCTCTTTAGGATGATAGATGCCCGGCACACCCAGCCAGCAGCAACTATCTTTCTCAAAGGAAATCAAATGGTGGTAATTATAGTACCCGTGCAGCAGGAAATTATTATTTGCAAGCCGCCACTCTTTGCGGGGCAGCTGCACTAAATCCTTGCGTGTGATTTTGAATATTTGTATAAATTCTCGTTCTTCCTCTAATGTCTCTTCTTTAAGGTCCGGCTCCTGATCTTCTATATTCTCTGCCTCTGGAGCAGTATATTGCTCCGGCTCCGGAGCATCTTCTTCCGGCGCATCTTCCTCTGGAGCGTTTTCTTCGGATACCAGTGGTTCCTCCTCTGTGCACTCCTCCACAACATTGTCCGAATCCGCAGCAGGCTCTGCCGGCATATCTGCCGCTTCGCTCTGGATACATTCCTCCTCGACCGGGCTGTCTGGCTCATTCTCTTTACACTCGTCCGATGATACGTCATCCGCTACGGGCTCTGCAGCCTGCTCTGTCTGATTATCCTCATCGCGCCGGAGTATCTCTTCTCTTCGTATCATATGCTCTACCGGTACATTGGTCTCTCCCCATACAGCGGCATACCACTTTTTAAATCCATTGATATCGTTCAGCAAAATAATGCCGTCGATAGCCTCAAAGATTTCTCTGCCGCCAACATCCTCGGGCGTATATTCAAGCCTGTAACCGCACATTGGTCTTGTACTTTTTATTTTCCCCATAGAGATTCCTACAGGTGTTTCATCCATCATATAGAACACAAGAACTTCCAGCTCCTGATTTCCCGCCACTGGAAATCCTTTTCCGTATATCTGGATTATCTCACAGTCGTCATTGTGCTCCACCTTGGCAAATCCTACGTTGTGTACTCTCTGCCCGTTTTGATATTCATATAAGTACCGGATAAATTTCTTCATATTCCACCATGCACCCCTTTTTCATTCTTGTCTATTTCTAGACTATTCAGTAGAAGTACAAAAAAGAACATGAAATCCGGGCAGACCGGCTACGGCTAAAATATAGCCTTCAACTCTTGGTACAACCGCTTTGCGTAGCTGTCCGTCATTCCGCAGATGTAATCCGTTATCAGCAGGAGCCGCAGATACAGCTTTTCCGTCTCGCTTCTGCCTCTGCTGTGAGAATGGTAACAGCTTTTGTAATTGTCGGAGACAAAGGAAATCATCCGCTTATCAATCGAATCCAGTTTTTCTTCCGGGTTATCGTATTTCACGGCCGCCGCCATAAATTTGTCCATCAAAAAATTAATAATGACAGACTCGGTAACTTCCATTTTATATATTTGCGGAGACGTAAACACGTATCTATATGCCATGTCCCCTAATAAATCCATTAGTTTTTCGCCGAAGGTTCCATGGAAAAGGTCATTACAGTATGTCCCTTTCATAATTTGCTCATAATTAGACGTAAAACCAAATGTGGCGCATGAAATAAGAAATCCTTGGACTTTTACGATCCAGTTTTTGACCGCGTACTCCTCCGGGCTCTGTTCGCCCCGCATTTTTCCCCGCTCATACAAAGTCTCTAATTTTTCTAACGCATTAAATTTGTCCTCGTTCTCACCGAAGCCGCATTTTTTCTGTAGTTCTTCTAATTCATTCCGCAATTGATAATAGGAAAGGAAGCCTTTAATAAATGCGTCTTCAATATCCGCCGTTTTATAAGCAATGTCGTCGGCCGCCTCCAGAATAAACGTCAGCGGATGCCTGCATCCTTCCGCCCCGGTAGCCTGCCGGACTGCTTCAAATATTTCTTCATCGGCATAGTAATATCCCATTTTTTTATCTTTTATATTGCCGCTGCTCTTGTCGATTCCCGTAGATGGAACCGGATATTTTACAATTGTGTTGAGCAAGGCGTAAGTAAGATTCATGCCGTGCTCGTCCACCAGATAATGGAGCTTTGTCACCAGCCTCAGCGCCTGTGCATTACCCTCAAAATTGTAGAAGTCCTCTCGCATCTGCGGCGTCAGCGCCTCCGCCACCGGACGTCCCTTAAAGCGCAGCTCTGAGAGATGTTTCTCGAACCATTCACGTATCGCCGTCTCCCCGAAATGCCCGAACGGCGGATTTCCAATATCATGTATCAGCCCGGCACACTGCAGGATATTACAGATATCCTCCTTCATTCTCGGCGTAAAATCAGGATCCCTTTTGTAAGCCAGAATATTCTCTCCAATATTCTGCCCCAAAGATTTACCGAATGATGACACTTCCAGAGAATGTGTCAGTCTCGTTCTTATAAAATCACTCTTGTCCAGCGGAAACACCTGCGTCTTATCCTGCAGTCTCCTAAAAGACGCACTTCCAATGATTCTATGATAATCCTTCTCAAATTCACTTCGCAGATCCGTAGAACGATTCACCCGCATTTTCCCAGACGTCCCACGACTTCTCTCGGCTGATAATAACTGTTTCCATTCCATATCCATCCTCCCAGAATTGTTTCAAAATTGTAGAGGGGGACAGTCCCCAACGCGTTGGGACCTGTCCCCTATGATTAATCAAGGTAAATCGGTGGCTCGTAATCTTTACCCAGCATCGCTCTTTTCCGTTCTTCTACACCTAGAAAGGCCCACTCTGTCATGTCAGTCCATTTGTGTTCTTTTCTATCATATACTTGAACATAACCGATACGCTTAGGATGCATCCGCACGCTGTTTGTCTGGTATTCGTGTCCGGTATATGGATTCACATCACCAAGCTCTCTGTCTTCATCTTCATCGAACCGTTTTTTGATTGGCTCAAAGCTTTGTGGCTCCGCCGTCTTCCCAGCTTCTTCCTTACGGGGTCTTGAGATGATATTCGTTATCTTGCTGAACTTGCTTCCCCGCTTCTCTTCTTCCTTCTGTGGCTCCGGCTCGGGCTGTGCGCTTTCCCGTACCTCTTCTACCATAAGCCTCAGCCCACTGGTTTCCTCTTCATGACCGGCTTCCGCTTCTTCTGCCTGAGGTTCATCTGCCTCTGCCACCGGCTCAGTCTCTTCGGCCATTGATTCTACTGCCGCTTCTTCCGGCAGTGTGTCATGCATCTCACTGTCGCCTGACCCTATGGGGTTCTCCAGCATCTCCACAAATTCGCCCACTGTAATATCCCTGGCCTCTTCCTTAGCCTTCTTCTGCTCTTTCTTGGCAGCAATCTTGTGAAGCTCCTTGTCGGTGGGCAGCACCTCATCTATAACTGACGCGCGCTGCGCCGCCTCCGCGCTGGCTAATATGCTAAGTTGAAAAGAGCACCCTAAAATATCCGCTATCATACGCATATCCTGCTCTTGAAAATTGTCTCTGCCAAGCCGCTGCGTCAGGTTCTGACGGGACATCTTCTTCCCCGTCCTCTCCTCAATAAGCTCTGCCAGCTCTTTTATAGTCATTCCTTTTCTGCTTAAAATTATCTTGACTTGTTCCCCGAATGTAAGACTTATCATGCTTGCTCCTCCTTATTAGCTTTTATCTATACACAGGATGAGTTAACTGAATAATTGCTTCATAAACCCATCTTTTTCCCTATTTTTTATTGTAGCAAATGCATTTTTATCCGTCAATGGGATTTGCCCAACTAGCAGACAAAATGATTTTTATAAATTAGGGTTTGACAAATACTCACCAAAGTGTATAATTAAGCTTATCAAAAACGAGGGCGTTTCCTAACTGTGGGAAATGTCCTTTTTTGATGCCACTGGCCGGCGTGCTGGTCAAATGTAGTAGGCGAAAAGTGCCTGCACTGACAATAATGAGAGACAGGAGGTATTTTTATGAAGAAACTGGAGATTATCATTCAGCCGGAAAAGCTGGAAGATCTAAAAGCCATTTTGGACGCTTCGAATGCAAACGGTGTGATGATTAGCAACATCATGGGTTATGGCAACCAGAAAGGCCACAAAAAAATTTATCGCGGCGCTGAATACAGCATCAACCTTCTTCCAAAAGTAAAGGTAGAAACCGTGGTGGAGCCGGATACCGCCGAACCACTGATACAGAAGATTGTAGAAGAAATTCAGACCGGAGCATACGGCGATGGGAAAATATTTGTCTACGAAGTGGAGGACGCCGTCCGTATCCGTACCGGAGAACGTGGTCGTGATGCTCTTTAAATATCCTTTTTAGACTTTCGTCACGCAACAGTGTGCAGTCAACATTGAGAAAGAGGAGGTATTATTATGGGATTGACAGCTTTAATAGAAAGTGGAATGGAAATTTCTGCAGCAACGGAACTTCTAATGAACGTCATTTGGACACTGCTCGGAGCTATACTTGTATACTTTATGCAGGCAGGCTTTGCTATGTGTGAGGCAGGCTTTACCAGAGCAAAAAATACAGGAAATATCCTAATGAAAAACATGATGGATTTTGTACTGGGCAGCCTGTTTTTCTTTATCTTTGGATTTGCCATTATGCACGGCGCCGACTGGAATGGTATCATCGGCTCCACTGGATTCTTTGAGCCGGCCAGACTGGCAGACGTAGACGGACTCTTCAACGGCCTCCCTATAGGCGTATACATCATTTTTCACACAGTGTTCTGCGCGACGGCAGCGACCATCGTATCCGGTTCCATGGCAGAACGCACCAAATTCAAAGCCTATTTATTGTACAGCGCCGCAATCAGCATCTTTATCTATCCCGTATCCGGACACTGGATTTGGGGAGGCGGCTGGCTGGCCGAGATGGGATTCCATGATTTTGCAGGTTCCACGGCCGTACATATGGTTGGCGGTGTCTGCGCACTGGTCGGAGCCAAGATACTCGGCCCCCGTATCGGCAAATACGACAAAAGCGGAAAAACAAAAGCGATTCCGGGACATAACCTGCCAATTGCCGCCCTCGGTGTATTTATTCTTTGGTTCTGCTGGTTCGGCTTTAACTGCGGCTCTACTACGGCGGCATCCACCAATATCGGTGACATTGCCATGACAACCAATCTTGCCGCAGCAGCAGCAACTCTCGCCGCCCTTTTAGTCACATGGCTACGCTATGGCAAACCTGACGTTTCCATGACATTCAACGGCTCTCTTGCCGGTCTGGTTGCTATCACAGCAGGCTGTGACACAGTAAGCAGCTATTCAGCGATTATCATCGGCCTCATCGCCGGTATTCTGGTTGTCTTCTCCGTAGAATTCTTCGACAAAATTGTGAAAGTAGACGATCCGGTAGGAGCCATCAGTGTTCATGGTGTATGTGGCGCTTTAGGCACTATCCTCACCGGTATCTTCTCCCCCGATTATACCTTTACTATCCAACTGCTGGGCGTAGCTTCCGTAATGGCCTTTGTCTTCGTCATGGCCTTCCTCATTTTCACGCTCATCGACAAAACTGTTGGACTGAGGGTATCAAAAGAAGAGGAATTAGACGGTCTGGATATCCACGAACACGGCAGTTCGGCATACGCTGATTTCAACTTTCGATTATAATCACATATACTAAAAACAAAAGGACAGGGAAAACATGGGATGATACGCCCATATGTTATTCCTCTGTCCTTTCATCTACCACTTCTTATTCTTCAGCACAATGGCCGAATATTTCCCCATCATGAAAGAAATCTTCCCGTCATGCACCATATACTCCTCGAACTCGCCTACGTATCCTTCTTCATAAGTATACATAAGCCTAGCCATACTTGACTTATCACTGACCTCGGCTCGCCATACAGGCAGCGTCACTTCCCTGAGACAGCCGCTGTTATTGATGGCCACGATAATCTGGCTGTCATCCCAGAATCTTCCAAAAGCTATCAACCCCGGCGCCTGTTTCAACATGAGAAGAGAACCCTTCTTCAGCACCACATTGTTTCGCCGGATGCGAATCATATCCCGATAAAAATTTATCATCTCTTTGTCTTCATGGCCCCACGGATAAGTCCTTCTATTATCAGGATCCGTAAAACCACACACACCAGCCTCATCACCATAGTAAAGTGTAGGCGCTCCGATCCAAGTCATCTGAAGTACAATTGCCGAACGCATCACCGCATGGTTCACTCCCCGGTTTGCCGCCTCAGGCCCTAACTTGCCCACCCTGCCCACAACGTGGTTAGTCCTCGTCAGAAAACGAGAATGGTCGTGGTTGGACAACTGATTCATAGCGACTTGAAGAGAAGGCGTTGTCATATTTGCCATATGATAAGTCATGGACTCTACAAAATAATCCGCATTTCCGAGCAAATCCTCCCGGTAATCATCACTGTGCTTCTCCATTCCGGTCATAAACCAAGTCACCGGCTCCATGAACGCATCATAGTTCATGACACTGTCCCACTCGTTCCCCTGCAGCCACTCGCCCGGGTCCCCATAATGCTCCGCCAGGATCAATGCCTTCGGATTGGCACTTTTTACAGCATTCCGGAACTTTTTCCAAAATCCATGATTATATTCATTACTTCTACCCAAATCAGCCGCCACATCCAGACGCCACCCATCCGCATTAAACGGTGGTGAAACCCATTTTTTCGCCACTGACAATATATATTCTTCCAGCTCAGGAGAATCTTCATAATTCAGCTTCGGCAGTGTATCATGTCCCCACCATCCGTCATAACTGCTGTTGAACGGCCACTCTTCGGGGTCATCCTTATGAAAGAGGAAATAGGAACGGTAAGGACTGTCCGCCGATACATAGGCTCCCCGCTCATACCCGTCTGCCTGCTCATATACAAGCTCTCTGTCCAGCCATTTGTTGAAAGAGCCACAGTGGTTGAACACCCCGTCCAGAATGATTCTCATTCCACGTTTATGAACTTCCTCCACAAGCATGATGAACAACTCATTGCTGGCCTCCAGATTCCGCTTATCCGTCGTTCTGATACGGTATTTCTCCGCGTCCTTATTTTCTTGGCTCCCGTTCTCCAGTACACGCCCGCCGTCTACGATAACCTTGCCATAGTGCGGGTCTACATAGTCATAATCCTGCGTGTCATATTTATGGTTAGACGGGGAGACGAACAGCGGATTGCAGTAGATCACTTCCACGCCCAGCCCTTGAAGGTAATCCAGTTTATCAATAATGCCCTGAAGGTCACCGCCATAGAAATCCCGCACATCCATGGGCTGTGGATAACGGGACCAGTCTTCCACTCTTCTGCTGATATCCCCGATGTATTTATACTCGCCAGTCTCCACATCATTTGTCTTATCTCCATTGCAGAAACGATCCACATAAATCTGATACATTACCGCGCCCTTCGCCCAATCAGGCGTAGAAAAACCGGGGACTATCTTGAAATCATAAAACTCACTAGGGACATCTCTCGCCCCCCATTTATTGTAATAGCATGTTTCCCCTTTGTCCTGCACTACAAAGCGATAGTAGAATGCCTCTTCCCCAAGCCGCCATCCAATCGTATAATAGTCAAAATTCCCCTTTGAAATAATCTTTTTCATCGGGAACATCTCATNGTGGATAACGGGACCAGTCTTCCACTCTTCTGCTGATATCCCCGATGTATTTATACTCGCCAGTCTCCACATCATTTGTCTTATCTCCATTGCAGAAACGATCCACATAAATCTGATACATTACCGCGCCCTTCGCCCAATCAGGCGTAGAAAAACCGGGGACTATCTTGAAATCATAAAACTCACTAGGGACATCTCTCGCCCCCCATTTATTGTAATAGCATGTTTCCCCTTTGTCCTGCACTACAAAGCGATAGTAGAATGCCTCTTCCCCAAGCCGCCATCCAATCGTATAATAGTCAAAATTCCCCTTTGAAATAATCTTTTTCATCGGGAACATCTCATCCCCAATGCCTTTGCCAAGATTGTGCTGTAAATATACCTTATCTACATCATCCTTGGCCGTTCGAAACCAAAGCTGAACAATCTCCCCTGATTCCGGCTCCGGCGGACTCACATAAGCCTCCGTCCCGTCACAAAACAACGCCTCTCTATTCATGATCTTAACCTCATTTCTAGCCTAAGCAGCAAAACCGACAAGGCGGACTGTGCCAGCCCGCCCTTCTATTCTTATGAAAGCAAATAAGCCGTCTACTCAATACAAAGCGGAGACTTTTCTTCCACTTTCCTGCCTTCAAATAATGCCTCAAACTCATCTCTCGTGATTTTCTCTTTTTGAAGGAGAAGTGCCGCACAGGCTTCCAGAACGTCTTCGTGTTCCTTAATGATATGTTTGGCTTTCGCGTAACACTCATCAATAATGCGTTTGACTTCCATATCAATCGTTGTCGCCACCTGCTCACCATATCCTCTGGATGAATGAGCCAAGTCTCTTCCGATGAACACCTCATCATTGTCATTGTCATAATTAATCAGGCCAAGGGTCTCCGACATACCGAACTTTGTCACCATGGATTTGGCTACGGATGTGGCCTGCCTGATATCCTGAGAAGCCCCGGTGGTGATATCGTCAAATACCATCTCTTCCGCCACCCGTCCGCCAAGGGATACCGTGATGTCCTGCAGCATCTTGCCCTTCGTATTGAACATCTCATCCTTCTCCGGCAGAGGCATGGTATAACCAGCCGCACCTCCCGTAGGTATGATTGAAACATTATAGACCGGCCCCACATCTGGCAGTACGTGGAAAAGAATCGCATGACCTGCCTCATGGTACGCCGTAATCCGCTTCTCCTTTTCGGAGATAACACGGCTCTTCTTCTCGGCGCCGATGCCGACCTTCACAAAAGCATGGCGTATATCTGTCTGCTGCAGATAGACCCTTCCCTGTTTGGCCGCCAATATTGCAGCTTCATTCAACAGATTTTCAAGGTCTGCCCCGGTAAATCCGGCAGTCGTCTGCGCAATCTGCTGAAGATCCACGTCATCGCCCAGCGGCTTGCCTTTCGCGTGTACTTCAAGAATCTCTTTTCGACCCTGTACGTCAGGCCGTCCCACCAATACCTTGCGGTCAAAGCGGCCGGGACGCAAAATGGCCGGATCCAGAATATCCACACGGTTCGTCGCCGCCATCACGATAATACCTTCATTGGCGCCGAATCCATCCATTTCTACGAGAAGCTGATTCAGAGTCTGTTCCCTCTCATCATGGCCGCCGCCCATGCCGGTCCCTCTTCTTCTCGCCACCGCGTCAATCTCATCTATGAACACAATACAAGGCGCATTTTTCTTGGCATCCTCGAATAAATCACGGACACGGGAAGCACCCACACCTACGAACATCTCCACAAAATCGGAGCCGGAAATCGTAAAGAACGGTACGCCCGCCTCACCTGCCACCGCCTTTGCAAGCAATGTCTTACCGGTTCCCGGAGGCCCCTCAAGGAGCACTCCTTTGGGAATCCGCGCCCCTACTTGAATATATTTGCCCGGTGTCTTGAGAAAATCAACAATCTCTGCCAGCTCTTCCTTCTCTTCCTGAAGTCCCGCAACCTGCGAAAAATTAACCTTATTCTCCAGCTCAGTACTCATCTTGGCCCTGCTCTTGCCAAAATTCATGGCCTTACTATTGGCGCCGCCCTGACGCCCCATCATCATAAACATAAATACGAAAACACCAAGCATAAGAAGCACCGGAATCAATGTATTGGCAAACCAGCTGTCCTGCGGCACATCTCTGAGCTTGTAATCTATATTGTAGGAATCCAGAAGCTCCTGCATCTGGTTCACATCGGATACATGTAGTTCTTCAGCTGTATCTTCCCCAAGCATGATCCGCAGCGTTCCCGTAGGCGCCACCTTATTCTGCTGAATCTCTACCTCTGTGACTTTTTTATCTTTTAAATCTTTTTGGAAATCCTGATAAGTGTATGCCGTCTCTCGGTTCTGTGCCTGACTCATAAACCAGTAGATGCCAAACAACATCAATATGCACAGCACCAATGTGAAACCGCTTATTCCTCTGGTCTTATTATTATTCAACTGTTGCTCCTTCCACCCACTACATCTCTACTACGCCGATGTATGGTAAATTTCTGTATTTCTGTGCGTAGTCCAGACCGAAACCGACCACGAATTCATCGGGTATCTCAAAACCTACGTAATCCACCTTCACGTCACGCACCCGTCTGTCCGGCTTGTCAAGCAGGGTACACAGCCCCATGCTCCTTGGCCCTCTCTTCTTCAGAATCTCAAGAAGATAGGAAAGCGTCCTTCCGGAGTCAATAATATCCTCCACCACGATGACATCCTTGCCTTCCAACGATTCATCCAAATCCTTGGCTATCTTAACAATTCCACTGGAAGAAGTCCCGTCCCCGTAACTGCTGACGCTCATAAAGTCCATGGACACCGGCACGCTGATCCGCTTTGCCAGTTCACACATAAAAAATACGCCGCCCTTCAGCACGCAGATTAAATGCACCTGTTTCCCTTCATAATCTTTACTGATCTGTCTTCCCAGCTCTTCGATTCTTGCGTTTACATCTTCCTCCGGTATCAGAACCTTAATAGTCTCCGCCATTACATGTACCTCCATTTATCGTAATCTCTAATATCGTAGTTGTCCGGTCCGTCACCTGATATGCCTTGCTCTGACGATATCCGGCAATCCAAAGAATCTCCCGCCCCTCTGCGATCAGAGGGATACTTTCCCGTATATCCGCGGGAATCTTTTCGTTGATAAAATAAGACTTCAGCTTTTGCGTGCCCCCATGTCCGTCGATGGCGATTCTATCTCCTGACCGTCTAGTGCGCACACTAATGCTATGTTCCATTATATCATAATCAAACCACTTCGTGTACGTTTTTTTCGGGAATGGCCCGTTTGATGATGAAATCGGAAAAATACGCCAGTTGATTTGGAATTGTCCAAAAACTACGCACCCCTCTCTCTGGCGTTCCACCGGAATAATCCGCTCCTCCGGCTCTGCGCTGCCCTCATCGGGCACGAGATTCTGCGCAGGCATTTTCTCCAGCATGATTCCTCCATATGTCCGCAGTGCGCGCATACTATAAGGAAGATTCACACTTCGCCCCGTCTGTTTTTCCAGCAGCTCAAGAAGAATCTGTACATGAATTTCTTGAATATCCTTCTCTTGCCCGCTCAAATCAGTCAACACCTTTCTGAGTACCATCCCACGAAGAACCTCGTCCTCCCGAGACAGCTTTGCACCGTCTATAAAAAACGCCGTGTCCTTGGTTCTTTCTACACTGGAATCCACAGCCGCCGCAGTAAGACGTTCCATGAACCCCTGAATCTGCCGCAGCTGCTCCATAGCTCCGTTCAAATGCTCTACTGTCCTCGGATTGATATATTCTGTAAAGTAGGGAAGTACATGATTACGGATACGGTTCCTTGTATAAGTATCCTCCCCATTACTTCCGTCTATACAATAGTCTATGCCGTTTTTTTCCAGATAAACCTCAATTTCTTTTCTGGTCACGCAAAGAAGCGGCCGTATATACATCCCGTTCACCGGATATATACCGCCGAGTCCTTTTAATTTGCTGCCCCTTGCCGCATGAAGGAAGAATGTTTCTGCATTGTCATCCTGATGATGGGCCAGCGCGATTTTCGCACCTCCCCACTTACGCGCGCTCTCCTCAAATGCCCGCCGTCTCGCAATTCTTCCTGCCTCTTCCAGAGAAAGTTTCTCCTTTCGGGCCAGCTCTCCGACATCAATGTGGCAGCAAGTCAGCTCCACATTATTTTCAGCACAGATTCTCCGCACGTACGCCTCATCTTCATCCGCCGCTTTTCCCCTGAGTCCATGATTCACATGAACCGCTCTCAACGCAAATCCTTCCGCGGCAGAAAGCTCACACAGCAGATAGAAGAGGCAGACCGAATCTGCCCCGCCGGATACCCCTGCAATGACCTTGTCCACCCCGGACAGCATATTCCACTTTTTAATATACTCTTCCACTTTTTTCTTCATAATACTTATGGTATCACATTTGCCAGATTCCTGCCACCAAAACTGTCATATCATCCAGCGGTTCCGTATTTCCCAGCTCCAAGACCTTTTCTAAAATGTAATGCGCAAGCTCCTTCGGATTCTCCAACGGAGTTCCACCGATAATCATATCCAGAAGCTTCTCCTCCTCGCCGTGGGGAAGCGCGTCCAGCACACCGTCCGTCACCATGACCACCATATCCCCGGAGGACAGCTTTCTCTTTACAGCCGCTGCCGCGGTACTCTTCACGACTCCTAGCGGCAGACTTTCCGAATAAATATGCTCCATATTTCCGTCATGGCGTATAAAGGTCTGGGCTGCCCCCGCCTTTATGAATTCACAATTCCCCGTATATAAGTCAAAGACACTCATATCCACCGTGGAGAAGAATACCTCCTCCCGCCCCATTACGAGTGCCGTGTTCATCATCTCCAGCGCCGTCTCTTTGGGAAATCCAGCCTTCAGCAGCTCCTCCAGCATCTCCACTACCATAGCGCTTTCCTTAAACGCCGCCTCCCCGGAGCCCATGCCATCGGATAGAATGGCCGCCTCCTGGCCACCGGGAATCTGGGTCATCAGAAAACTGTCTCCGGAAATCTTCTGACACCCTTTTCCTATCTTCGCTATCCCCTGCATCGTATAAAAGCAGGGTCCCTCCACGCAAATAATGGTACAATATTCCTGACTGAGCACCGGCCGCTCATCCCTTGCGGGGCTCATGTTCCGGCTCGCGCACTGGGAGAGAAGTCTGGCCATAGCTTTCGTGGTAATGCATTTCCCCTTTTCCGGCTTGACCGTCACATGAATCTCATAACGCCCCTGAGGCGTCACAAAAAACACGGTACTTAGAAGGCGTATCCCAGCTTTCTTAAAACGAGTCTTAATCCGTTTCTCAAGCGGAGGATCCGTAAAAATACTGGCCTCCAGCTCCCTCGTGGCGTGCTGGATCATCCTCGCAAAGGTGTCCAGCTGCACCGCACACCCTTCCCTGCTCTGTACCATCTTGTTGTTCCATACGAGCATCTTTTTCGCCTCTTGAAATACTTCCAGCGTCTCCCTGAGAAACCGCGGCGCCATAATGCACCGTTTTTGCAGCTTGCGTTTCATTTCTACATTCAGCTCCGTCCCATACTCCTCCACAACACAGAGAAGTTCGTAGACCATCTGATATACATGCGGACGGTTGTTCTCCAAACATTTTTTCCTGTTCTCACAGGAAGCGCACACCTTGCCCGCCACTTGCTCGAACATATCGTTGATTTCCTCTGTAGTAAAACGTTCTCTAGGCCCTTCCAGCTTCAAAAATGTATCTGCCAGATGCCGCAGCGACATCGCAAAACGATCTGCCTGTGTCACATATGGATTTAGGATTACTGCCTGTCCATCCTTTTTGTCTTCCATCTATGGCTCCCCCTTATTCTGTCAACACTTTCTGATGTAATAAAAGAAGCTTTAGGAAATACTTCCTAAAGCTTATCTTTCGTAATCTGCTGTCTCTATTGCTCCGGCTTAAAGAGAATCTCATTCTCATGAACAAGACCCAGCTTTTCCTTCGCTACTTCTTCAATGTATTTATCTGTGCCTACATAATCTTTCAGCTCATCAATCTCTGCTGAGCGCTCCTTTTCATCGTCAAGCTGTGCCTGCAGCTCTGCTTCCTGCACTTTATATGCCCGGTTCCTTGCCTGAAGCTTCATGCCCCCAAACAAAACCATAACGGCCATTAAAGCGATTACACCGCTAATCGCAGCCACACTTCTTTTATGATGACGAAGCCTGCTCTTTGGACGCTGTTTGCGCCCCTTCACCTGCTTAATGCTTCCCATATTTATACTCACCCTTTGCTGCCGGTCCCACCCGGCATTACTCACCCATGTTTCTAATAAACATTCTATCTTTTTTAACAGTATTAATCAATAGTTTTTACCTTATTTTTTTCGGGTAAAATCGCACATTTTTTTATAAATTTTTCCTGCGCCAGCAACAAAAATCTTCATCAAAGCAACGCCAACCACAACACCTAGTACAAAATACCAGCGCACGAGTCCAGCACTGGTATAGTAAATTTGCACAAACATATATATTGACGTCAGTACCCAAAAAACAGCATCTTCTATATTAATCACCCACAGCGCATGATGAATCAGGCGTCTCATTACTCTAAGACTCAAATATACCGCCACCACCAGCATTCCCGTCAAACCGGCATGGAGGAACACCGCAAATTCCTTTCCGATTCCAGACATCATAATTACCGGAACAGCTTTGTCAAAAAGCTCTCACCTTGTTTTGCTCCCGGCCGGATATCAGAGTAGGCGATACTGTCTATATTTCCTGACAAATCCACTTCACCCTTCTCAAGACTGAGACGATTCACATGCATGTCCGTGCCTTTCACCATCATCATCCCCTGCTCGGTCTCAAGAAGTATTTCATTCAAGTCAAAGGAAAGTACATCTAATACCCCTGTCACCATACTTGTTTTCCGGTTATTGACCACCAATTTATGATTCTGCGCTTTCGGCGCCTGTCTCTCTTCCATGCACCCAAACCTCTCTTCCATGCTTTATCGATAACTTCTTTCTAAACATTGTATGAGAGGTTGTACGGGATTATGTCTAATCTACAGATATCGGAACAGTTCTGTTGCCTCATCCTTTTTCGTAGTCTCACGAATGTCAAGCACTTCCACCTTGACCGTCTTCGTACCAAATTGAATCTCTATGACATCCCCCTTTTTCACCTTCACGGACGCCTTTGCCACGGCGCCGTTGACCAAAACCCGGCCCGCGTCACATGCCTCATTGGCCACGGTACGGCGTTTAATTAGGCGGGATACTTTTAAAAATTTATCCAGTCTCATCTCCTGACCTCCACTTACCTTCTTGCTTGTTTGCGGATTGCACGTGCGCATTCCCGCTGTCTCTCTGCTTTGCCTGCTTCCTGATTTGCGGATTGCACGCAACCTCGAATCCGCTTCGCTCCTTCTCGGTCATGGGCAGCCTGCCCATACTACGAAACAGACAGCGCTCATTGCGCGAGCGCATTCCCGCTGTCTCTCTGCTTTGCCTGCTTCCTGATTTGCGGATTGCACGCAACCTCGAATCCGCTTCGCTCCTTCTCGGTCATGGGCAGCCTGCCCATACTACGGAACAGACAGCGCTCATTGCGCGAGCGCATTCCCGCTGTCTCTCCCGTAGTGCGTGCAATCCTTGCCTCATGAAAAAAATAGAGAGCACTGGAAAGTGCTCTCTGTTTGTTATGCGTTTACAGCGTCTTTTAAAGCTTTTCCAGCTTTGAATTTCGGAGCTTTGCAGGCGCTAATTTTCATTGTCTTGCCTGTCTGAGGATTTCTTCCTTCTCTAGCAGCTCTTTCGCTAACTTCGAATGTTCCAAATCCAACTAACTGAACTTTTTCACCTTTCTTAAGTTCGTCTGTTACTACATCAACAAAAGCCTTTAAAGCCTTCTCTGCGTCTTTTTTAGATACTTCTGCCTGTTCAGCAACTGCTGCCACTAATTCTGTTTTGTTCATGGATATTTCCTCCTGTAAAATTTTCTTAGAATAACCCCAATTATTCTATCATTTCTGCCAAGGTCTGCCCCTCAAATCCCGCTGGGCTATCACCCTAAGTAATGTTATATCGGGTTTTTGATTCTTTGTCAAGCATAATCACCCAAAACATGCGAAAATTAAGGGTTTTTGCTCATTTTTTACCATTAAAGCAAGGTGTCTACAAGGGCCAGAACTTCCTCTCCTAACTTCGCTGATTTTTCGTCTGCATCGTTGAGGGAATTACCTTTTATTCCGTAATAGAACTTCACTTTCGGCTCAGTTCCTGACGGTCTCACGCATACCCATGCGTCGTCATTCAATTCATAGTATAGGACATTGGACTTCGGAAGACCTGTCCCTTTCACAGAGCCATCTGTCATATCTTTGACAGTCTCAGCCTGATAGTCTCTTGCCTTTAATACTTTATATTCGCCAATCTGTGTGGGCGGATTCTCACGCAGAGACTGGAGGATACTCTGAATCTTCTCCAGACCTTCGATTCCCTTCATGGTCATTGACTGAATATCATCTTTGTAATAGCCATACTTGTCATAGATTGATAGCATAGCATCCCAGAGCGTCATGCCTTTGGTCTTATAATATGC
This sequence comes from Bariatricus massiliensis, assembly GCF_900086725.1. Classification (GTDB taxonomy): domain Bacteria; phylum Bacillota; class Clostridia; order Lachnospirales; family Lachnospiraceae; genus Allocoprococcus; species Allocoprococcus massiliensis. The sequence goes on from NZ_LT574837.1 coordinate 531,518, forward strand.
CGCAGCTTCACACAGCGCCATGGTAGCTACAATCGCATCTTTATCTCTGGCATGTGTTCCTATCAGACAACCATAGCTTTCCTCAAAACCAAATAAGTATTCACCCTTACCACTTGTCTCAAATCCAAGAATCTGCTGTCCGATATATTTGAAACCTGTAAGAACTTCTATCAATCCGATATCATAACCTTTGGCAATGGCATCCGCAAGGTTAGAGGTTACGATTGTCTTAATCAAATATCCGTCCTCGGGCAGGCCTTTCAGCTCTTTTCTCTGTCCAATCTCATAATCTGCGAGCAGGCATCCTGACATATTGCCTGTCAATGTATGGTACTCTCCGTTCTTGTCCTTCACGCGGACGCCGAGACGGTCTGCGTCCGGATCTGTGGCCAGCACTAAATCCGCGTCGATTTCCTTTGCCAACTTAAGTCCCAGCTCAAAAGCCTCGTCGGCCTCCGGATTTGGGTAGGAGACGGTAGGGAATTCTCCGTCGGGAAGCTCTTGCTCTTTCACAACATAGACATTCTCAAATCCCAGCTCCTTTAATACACGTCTGGCAGGTATGTTTCCGGTTCCGTGGAGCGGGCTGTAGACAATCTTTAACTCCTTCTGTACCGCGTCGATAGCGTCCTGATGAATGACCTGTTCTTTTAATTTTGCGATATAAGCGTCGTCAATGGCTTTCCCAATCACCTCATACAGACCGGCGTCCTTGGCCTCCTCTTTCACCATCGTCTTCATTGCAGTATAATCCGTCGCCGCCAGCACTTCATCCATGATTCCTTTGTCGTGGGGCGGGGTAATCTGAGCGCCGTCCTCCCAGTATACCTTATACCCATTGTACTCCGGCGGATTGTGGCTGGCCGTAATGTTGATACCAGCGATGCAGTTCAGCTCTCTGACCGCAAAGGACAACTCCGGCGTCGGACGAAGAGACTCGAATACATATGCTTTGATTCCGTTGGCAGCCAAGCATAATGCGGCTTCCTCGGCAAACTCCGGGGACATGCGGCGTGAATCATAAGCAATGGCAACCCCCCGCTCTTTTGCCCCGTTCTTGATAATATAATTTGCAAGACCCTGTGACGCTTTTCTTACAGTATAAATATTCATACGGTTGGTTCCGGCCCCGATAATGCCCCTCAGGCCCGCCGTACCGAACTCTAAATCTTTGTAGAATCTTTCCTTGATTTCTTTGTCATCCCCGGCAATCCCTTCTAATTCTGCCCTTGTCTCTGCGTCAAAGTAGGAATTAGAACGCCAATCATCGTATTTTTTCAAATAATCTTCCATACCTTTGTACCTCCGTTATGTTTTGAGCCCGTTTTCCTTTGCAGGTATAATTCTGGTACTCGCTATATCCAACATTATACACCACCGCCCTATAAATGAAAAGCAAATATATTCGCTAAAAACTTCTTCTTTTCCTCCATCTGCATGATAGAAAGCTTAAGTTTTTCGACATTTTTTTCCGGAATCCATGCCTTGTTGGAATGGTAATAAGTGTTGGCAATTTTCCAGAACTTTTCCGGATAAGCGATCCGGAGCGCCAAATATTCCACCTGTTCTGCGGAAAGGGCGTTCACCGAACTGTATGCGTCCACCATCTTCGCCCCCAGACGCTCATCAAAATGGTGTTTCTCCATAGTTTTCCTCAGAAAATAGTACAAGTCAGCCAGCTGTATATCCCGGTGCGCATGTTCGAAATTAGTCACTGCTGTACCCGACGCGCACACAAGGATATTATGATAGTTGTAGTCTCCATGAACCACTGTATTTTTATTCACAGCCTCTTCTAGAAGCCCCGCATACCCCGACTCTGCCTGCCTCTCAGACACGGCGAGCGCCTGATTGTACATAGAATCGAACGCGGTCAGGAAGGCAGATTCAAACACGCCTTTCACACTGCGTCTGCGCACAAATTCCCGGACTTTTCTCAGCTCCCGGTTGTGCCGCTTGTATTCCTCTGTCAAATTTTCCCTATCCCCGAATTCAAAGCCTTCCGGCACCATCATGACTCTGTGCAGCCGTGCCAGATGCCGCGCCGCCTCCAGAAGCTCACCTTCCCTCCGGACATCGCACTCTCTGCCGGCAAACCACCGCTTCACCACATAGACCGTACCGTCGTCAGCCTGACTTAAATATTCACCTTCCCGGTTGGGAAGCGGTGTATCCACCAACTCAAACCCGCTTTTATTAAGCTGTTCATACAACCCCACCAGCACAGGAAGACGGCCTCGTGTCCCGTCGGCCTCCTTCAAAAGAAACAGCCCCTTATCTGTATCGCATAAAACAGCACCCCTTATGCGGCGGGTGCTGTAAACTTCCATCTGATATTGTTCCAACACACTGATTCCATAGTCCTTCATGGCTTCCCCCTGTTACTGAAGATTTGATATATTCTTTCTAATGTATGCAGGTGGACATGCCAATCATGCACAAAAGATTGGGAAGCCTGAAGAGGGATTTCATAAGAAATCCCAAACTATAATAATGTATACTGTTTTATTATCCCTTTACCACTGTTTTTTGCGTCATACAGCGCATAGTCTGCCGCTTTAAGAAGCGTCCCATATGACTTTAATGTTTCGTCGTACCACGCGACACCTGCTGAAATGGAAAGTGTCCCCCTTGTACCGTCAGGGAACAACAGCACTTCTTCCCGCAGGCTTATGTAAAATTCCTCCATCCTGTTCATAATCTCTGGTCTGGATTCATGGTGATGGAAAAAAATACAGAATTCATCGCCGGAACGTCTGGCCGCGATTCCTTTCGCACCGTTAAACACTTTCAGGAGCATAGCACATCTGCGCAGATACTCATCGCCAAAATCATGTCCATACTGGTCGTTAACGCCCTTAAAATTGTCCAAGTCCAGCATGACCATAGCAGCACAGCCAACATCACCGCTCTCCAGAATATTTTCCGCCTCACGCTTCAAGGTGTCTATATTGCACAAGCCGGTCAGAGAATCATAATCTCTCTCGTGCTGGATCTTCTTTTTATCAAGCACCTCTTCCGTCACATCGGTAACGACTCCATACTGTCCTCTAAGTTCTGATGCCATTTGAATCTTTACCCATCTCTTTCCAGATGCCGTCAGCTGGTATATCCCATCCTCACCTTCCAGAGGCCGTCCCATGACATTGTCGAGGGCTTTTGCAAATCTATCCTTATCCGCATATATCTCCTTCGCCTCTTCTGGGGTCCATCCCATAATCTCACCAAGCTTTGCCGTCGCCATGACCTCCTGTTTATCGTTTTCAATCTCGAACACACCAATCTGCATATCCACGCCGTCAATTATTTTTGACACCTTACCCGATGCCTCCAAAATCCCCTGTACCATTTGGTTGATGCCACTGCTGAGATTCTTAAATTCCGGGTTACTGTCAACTTTGACTACTGTGTTCAAATTTCCTTCCGTGATTCGTGTTATCTCCCCCATAATCTTATATATTCCGTCCACAATAACACGCTTCAGAAGAAGGTTGATCAATATGATCACCATCAGGCATGAAACAATTAAATATACTGATACCATCAGGCTCTGTCGGTTGCGCTCTTCATAAAGCACCTTTTCCTCTTTGCCGAGTCCCAGCATGATACCTTCATATTCTTTCAAGACATAGAACTTCTTGTTGTTTCCCTTCCCAAGAAATCTCCCATGTTCAAAATCATTCAGATTTTTCTCCGTAAATCCAAGAGCCTTCATGTCTTTTCCCTGCAGGGAATCATCCGAATGCGCCAGTATCTTCTTCGTCTCTTTGTCAATGGCAAACAGGGTCCCACCTGTGTCCATTGGAATCTTCGCAAGTATATAAGACAGCTCATTTCTTTTCTGTGCCTCCAGCATTCTGGTGGGGGCCATTCCGATTTGGACAATCCCTTTTTCGTCCTGCCTCGCAACGCCGATATACTGGAAGACTTTCTGTTCGTATCCGTTCGGCCGTATCTCCTGCACAAGGCTTCCGTTGGGATCGTCCAGAATACTTAAAAATTCACTCGTCTGCTCCGTACTGTGAAAATCCATTCCAAAATACAACGGGATATTGCCGGCAAACAAGATGCCGTTTTCATCAATCACATGAAGTTCGTCTACATTCAAAAGCTCTGTAATCCGCTGAAGTTCTGTCTGGCTGTTTAAAACGTCTGGATTCTGCTCGATAATATATGCAAAAGCATAAGCACGGGTCAGGTAATCTTCACTCAAACTTTCTTTTAGGTTTTCCAGCTCAAGCGTATTATTATCAAGAGTCCTTGAAATCTGCTCAAGCTTCAGATTCGCATTTTTCACCATATCTGTCTCTGCATTTTTACCTTGAAGCAGCCAATTCAAGCCAAAAATCAGTAAAAGCGCTGCCGCGACTACCATGGCAATGTACCGGACAATTATTTTCTGCATCTAGCCGCCCCCTTACATCCTGAAATTACTGACAGGAATCTTCTCTCTCCATTATAAACTGTCGCAACTGTATCAGCAACTGCCCCTTCGTATTTTTCTCCGGTTCTTCTATGACCTCCTCCAGAAGTTCATTCAAAAGTTCGCCTATCTGAGGCCCCGGCTGAACTCCCGCCTCAATCAAATCTTTCCCGTTGACAGCCAAATCCCGCAGGGAGACACACTGGCCCTCTGACAATATCTTTCTGTAGACTCTTTCAATCTCGTCCAGATTCTTGATTTTTTCTTCTTTATGGTAATCGCTCTGCGCCGCCGTGTCTGCCCGTCTGACTTGTAAATACTTTGGAAAGAGCTCCGTTCCAATCCTGCACATGGCCCTTCTCACACATTTGGCTTCCGCTGGCATCCGGTAATCATGGTAGCGCACAAGTTTTGTCACCTTATGGAGTGTATCGTTATCAAACTTCAGCCTTTTCATAACAACTCTTGCCAACTCCTCACTGACGGCCGCGTGTCCCTTGAAATGTGCCCTTCCATTCTCGTCTGTCGTCTTCTTCTGAGGCTTGCCCATATCATGAAAAAGCATAGTGAGCCGCAGGACCTTATCTGCCGGCACATGCATGAGCGCCTGCTCCGTATGTTCTCCCACATTATAGCAGTGATGGGGCGTCTCCTGCTCCGTAATTTCCATCCTGTCAAATTCCGGGAGAATTACACGTGTAATGCCCAGACGGTAAGCATCTCCTATCTTCTCAGGATGAGGGGATGTGAGCAGTTTGACTAATTCCGCCTGAATCCGCTCCGCACTGATATATTGTAGGTTTTCCACAAGGCATCGTATAGCCTCTTCTGTTTCTTCTTCAATGGCAAATCCCAGCTGTGCAGAAAATCGTACCGCCCTCAGTATACGCAGCGCATCTTCCGCAAAACGCTCCCGAGGATTGCCCACACAACGAATGACTTTCTTGCTTAAATCCTCAGCTCCTCCAAATAGATCGACCAGTCCGTCATGATTGTTGTACGCCATGGCATTGATCGTAAAATCCCTGCGTTTCAAATCCTCTTTCAAACTGCGGGTGAATGTCACTTCCGACGGGTGGCGGTTGTCTTCATATTTGCCGTCTATCCGGTAGGTAGTCACCTCAAAGCCCTCTTTCTCCAAAAGAACCGTGACCGTGCCATGTTCTATTCCCGTGTCAAAGGTTCGGGCAAACAATGCCTTCGTCTCCACAGGGGACGCGCTGGTAGTGATGTCCCAGTCCTCCGGCGTTCTCCCCAGCAGCGAATCACGCACACAACCTCCCACTGCGTAAGCCTCGTACCCACTTTTCTGTAATGTTGTTATGATTTGATCCACCTTATCCGGCAGTATGATTTTCATAGCGGCTCCTCTCATCTATAAACTGGCATTTGGAAAACGACTGCCGTCTATTGCCGGCAGCCGCTTATTTTTAAACTTAATAGGATTTTCCAAAGTAAACCATATGTTTTGCAGGTTTACCACAGTAAATACATGTATCTCCAATCGCTTCCTCACCCTTGCAGATACATCTACTGGACGCTCCGCCCGTCTCGAACTTAATCTCGTCTTCACACTCTTCGCTTCCACACCACATGGCTTTGATAAATCCACGGTTATCGTTGAACTTCTCTTTCATCTCGTCAAGTGTTAGCGCGGTATCAATGTGAGAATCCAAGAAATCCTTAGCACGGTTATACATATCGCTCTGGATTGTCTCCAGAATCTCGCCCAGCTTCACGTCGATCTCATCAAGTGATACAATAATCTTCTCCCTTGTATCCCGGCGCACCACAACGACTTGATTATTTTCAATGTCTTTTGGCCCGATTTCAATTCTGGTCGGAATGCCAAGCATCTCCTGCTCACTGAACTTCCATCCCGGGCTCTTCTCGGAATCGTCTATCTTTACGCTGTATCCAGCTTTCACAAGTGTCTGCACAAGCTCATTTGCCTTATCCAGTACCCCTTCTTTATGCTGCGCTATCGGAATGACTCTTGTCTGAACCGGCGCGATTCTAGGAGGCAGTACCAGACCGCTGTCATCGCCGTGAACCATAATGATGGCGCCGATGATACGGGTGGAAAGTCCCCAGGATGTCTCATACACGCTGTGAAGCTCATTGTTCTTATCCAGATATTTGATATCGAACGCATCCGGGAAAGCATTTCCAAAGAAATGGCTCGTGGCGGACTGCAGCGCTTTTCCGTCATGCATCAGTGCCTCCACCGTATAGGTATCCTGCGCTCCCGCAAACTTTTCGCTCTCCGTCTTCGGTCCTGACACAAAAGGAATGGCCAGAGAGTCCCGGATAAAGTCCTGATATACTTTCAGCATAGTAAGTGTACGCTCTTCTGCCTCCTCGTAAGTTGCGTGGATGGTATGGCCTTCCTGCCATAGGAATTCTCTGGAGCGGAGGAATGGTCTTGTAGTCTTTTCCCAGCGCAGTACGGAATTCCACTGGTTCCAAACTTTCGGCAGGTCACGATATGACTGTACCGTCCGCGCCCACAAATCGCAGAACAAAGTCTCTGAGGTAGGACGTATACACATCTTTTCCTGTAAACGCTCCATCCCGCCCTTTGTTACCCACGCTACTTCCGGCGCAAAACCATCGATATGGTCGCTCTCTTTCTGGAGCAGACTCTCCGGAATCAAGATCGGAAGATAGACATTCTCCACACCTGTTTCCTTGAATCGTTTATCCAAGTCCGCCTGTACCTTCTCCCATATAGCATATCCATTGGGAAGATAATTCAGACATCCCTTTACACTTGAATAATCACAGAGCTTTGCTTCTCTTACGACGTCAGTGTACCACTGCGCAAAATCTTCATCACGGGAAGTGATAGATTCCACAAATTTCTTTTCCTTTGCCATGTTAGATTCTCCTTTTCTACTCGGTCGTGGGCTGCCTGCCCATACTACGGGCGAGACAGTGCTCATTGTGCTAGCACATTCCCTCTGTCTCTCCCGTAGTGCGCGCTGTTTTTACGGATTGCGCACCTCGTCTCCGCTTCGCTTCTACTCGGTCGTGGGCTGCCTGCCCATACTACGGGCGAGACAGTGCTCATTGTGCTAGCACATTCCCTCTGTCTCTCCCTGTGCACGCTGCTTTTACGGATTGCGCACCTCGTCTCCGCTTCGCTTCTACTCGGTCGTGGGCTGCCTGCCCATACTACGGGCGAGACAGCGCTCATTGTGCTAGCACATTCCCTCTGTCTCTCCCGTAGTGCGCGCAATCCTTGCCTGCACGCAAAATACGCCGGTCTTATTGTCCCTTGTTAGGGACCGGTAAGACCGGCGGTACCACCCTGATTAACTGTGTAACAGTTCTCTTCATTCTCCGTTAACGCCGGATACGCCGTATTTTCATACGGAGGCTCCAAGGCAGGTTCTATACTTTCCGTGTAGTCTTCTCTCACCGGTAAAGACTTCTCTGTATCACTTCCCGCTATATACTATTCCTCTTCACAGCCAAATATTTGATTACAATCTGTCTTTGCACGATAGTTATATGCCGACAGTTGTGAATTACTAGAAATTCTAATAAAATTTTCTCTGTTTGTCAACCCCGTATTCTGAGGTTAATCTAATTTTCGTCTTGTTCATCCCAGAACTTCCAGCAGTTTCTTCCGCAGTTCTTTGCCGCGTACAAGGCTTTGTCTGCCTTGTCGTATAGCTCCAGATATGAGGTGCCGTCTCTTGGGCAGAGCGCTATTCCGATGCTCACGGACAATCCTAATTCCCGGGCTTCATCCGGCAGGCGGCTGTTGAACTCTTTTATCAGCTGTTCGGCTTTTTTCGCCGCCAAATCCTTTCGGCTGGCTTGTTTCATATATACAAGGAATTCATCCCCGCCGATTCGTCCTGCAAAGTCATCATTCCGGAATATCTTCCGTATACTATCCGCTAAGCTCTGGAGTACTCTGTCCCCTTCCAGATGTCCGAAGGTATCGTTAATCTGTTTAAAGTTATCCAGATCCATGATTAAACAGGTGCCTTTACCGCTGCTTTTTCTCAATAGTTCCTCTATCTCTGTCTCAATGGCCCGTTTATTTTTCAACCCAGTCAATGAATCCATCCTTGCCGACTGCTCAGCTTTGGTGAGCTTTTCCCTCTGTCGGCTCGTATCTACAAGCGACGCCTGTGCTACTCGTTTTCCCTCGATTACCTGCACATCAAAATTCGCGAAAATCCATTTTTCTTTCCCCGTCGCATCCCGCAGGCAGAACTCTTGAGAACCCATCCCTTCCTCCAGATCATTGAGTTTCACTCGCTCATCCTTCTCCAGAACATTTATCAACTTTGCGTCATACCGCTTGACAAATTCTTCTTCTGTGCATCCAAGCAAATGGTAGAACGCTGCATTTGCATTCATCACACGGCATTCTTCATCAATCACAAAACTCACGATAGCACTCGGCACCGTGCGGTAGATAGACTGGATTTTCATACGGGCCTGTTCTATGCTGCGGTGATTTTTGTTCCAGCTGTAAAACGCCCATGCCGCGACGACACCCAGTATTATCAATACACTAAGCCCATAAAATACAGTGGCGTTGATTATATTTAAAGTCTTTGCATTTATAAGGTCTCTGGGAATAATGCTGAGCAGATACCAGTCGTTGATTCCCAAAGATGCATAGTTCATAAAATATGCCACCTTATTATTTTTAAAAGAAAGCGTACCATCCCCTCCGGACACCATGGCTTCACTGATCTGAGCCACCTCTTCCTTTGTTATATCGTTCCTGTCATCAGCCACGGCATCGTTAAAATTGCCGTTGCCCTGACTCTTATCGCGCTTATCTCTTACTAAGATTTCCCCGTTAGGGCGGGCAATCATGACATAGCCCTTTCCCCCGAAATAGTCAATGTCAATCAGCTCCTGCAGTTCTTGCATCCGGTACTGTCCCAACATGGCCCCAATGACCTTGCCCTCCCGTAAAATCGGGACCGCAGTCACCATTTCGTGAACCCCATTTTCATCATGGACACATTCGACCGAGACTTTTCCCTCCATGGCCCTCTGAAAATACTCCCGCTCCGCCACATTATCCTCTTTTACCGAATTTTTAGAGTAGACTTCTCCGTCCACATCTGCCACAAAAAGCCCTGTAAATCTGGTAGTCTTCGTTCTCCTCTCCAAAATATCCATAATCGTATCTGCATAAATCTCTTTTTCCTGCGAGCCGATTGATTTGGATATCCCTTCCAGATACAGAGAATCATTACTAATTCTTTCCTTTATAATCCGTATACTTTGATTGGACAGTTCCGCCAAGTAGTCTCCCGTCTCTGCCTCCACAGTCTTATGAATATACGCGCCATAGAAGACTGACGCAACAACAACCAGAAGCATTGCGAGAAGCAGAAAGGCAATGGCTTTCCGGCTTCTTTTTTTATTCATTATTCCTGATGTTCCCTTCACACTGTTTTCTTATCAGCCGCAGACATGAAAATCCGCCCCTGTACTCTTATGATACCACAGGGACGGATAAAATTTCACTATTTATACTATACTTTCTATTTTCTTACTAAAAATCGGATTTACCTTGTGTAGATATACCCGAAATATACCAAATATACAAGGAGAAACATAATTCCTTCCTTTTTGGACAGCTCTTTCTGGCTCTTTGAGCAAATATATACAAGGACACTGATAATGATGAGGATAATCATATCGTATATGGCATTAACGTCCACAACGATAGGAGAAATAGCCGCACTGGAGCCGAGTATTAAAAGGATATTAAAAATATTAGACCCGACAACGTTGCCCAGAGCCAGATCATTCTCACCCTTTTTAGCCGCGACCATGGAGGTCACCAGCTCAGGCAAGGACGTCCCCATCGCGACAATTGTCAATCCAATAAAAGTCTGGCTCAGTCCAAACCGCTGGGCAATCTCCGTCGCGCTGTCTACGACCAGATTTCCGCCCCATATAATACCCGCCAGCCCGATTATGATAAATGCGGCGCTTTTCAGAGGCGGCATGGCCTCATATACTTCCCCGTCATGTTCATCCCTTGCCTTTAAAGCGCCTTTCACCTGCACAAATAAAAATACAGCGAACAGAATCAGGAGAATCACTCCCCCCACTCTGCCCAAGGTATATTCTCCCTGCCCCGCAGCAATGTCACTGACCGCAAAACCGGACGTCAATGCCAGAAGCGCCGCCGTAATGAAGATGGAGAAAGGAAATTCCCTTTTCGTCACGGTCTCGCTAGTCAAAATCGGCCTCATCAGGGCACTCGCTCCAAGTACGATCAACAGGTTAAACATATTGGAGCCCAGCACGTTGCTGACGGCCAGATTGTTTTTCCCTTGAAGCGCCGCTGTGATACTGACAGAGGCCTCCGGCATGCTTGTCCCGAACGCCACCACCGTCAATCCGATAATGATAGCCGGCACCTTCAATAACTTTGCCACACTGGAACTTCCGTCCACAAAAAAGTCCGCCCCTTTAATTAATAAAACAAATCCGAAAATCAAAAATAAATAAACCATTTCTCTTTCCTTTCTTTCTCATCTGAACAAGAGGTCTGCAGTTTCCTATACTAAAAAAGAGACTCCTATTGCAGACAGACGCACTCCAAGTGCGAATATCCGCAATAAAAGTCTCGCTAATTGACAATACGAACCGGATTATGTTTAAATAATCGTGATGACGATTTCGTATCACACTGAATGTACCAATGGAAGCTACTCCCTTTTACTGGGTCTAGTATAGCTTTCTTTTATTAAAAAATCAAGGAGAAATTAGAATGGAAGCTGCTAAATATTATAAAAACATAAAAATACTGTACGAAGATGACCATATTCTCGTATGTGTCAAGCCATCCGGGGTACCTGTCCAGACAAAAAGCATGGGGACTGCCGACATGGTGAGCATTCTTAAGTCTTATCTGTCACAGAAGCAGCCGAAAGGCATACCTTATGTGGGCGTCATCCACCGTCTGGACCAGCCGGTGGAGGGAATTCTTGTGTTTGCGAAAACTTCCGCCGATGCCGCAAAGCTGAACCGGCAGCTCACCGGCAGTGAATTTGGCAAGCATTATCTGGCTGTAGTCTGTGGATGTCCCTCTTCCCCGGACGGCGTCCTTAGCTGTTACCTGAAAAAGGACGGCCGTACCAACACTTCGTGTGTATGCTCCAAAAATGAACCCGGCGCCAAACACGCCGAGCTCTCCTACCAGATGCTCCAAACCGCCCCAGCTTCTTCCATTTCATCGGCTAAAGAAGAAACATCCCCACTTTCTCTCCTTCAAATAACCCTTAAAACAGGACGGCATCATCAGATACGAGTGCAGTTCGCGGACGCCGGGCTGCCACTGTGGGGCGACACAAAATACAATCCCGAATTCACCGGCAGGCGCGGGTACTTCCCGGTAGCCCTCTGTGCATTCCGGCTTTGTTTTTCCCACCCACAGACAAAAAAGGCTATGGAGTTTAAAATTACTCCGGAAGGCCCCGGCTTTGCCCCCTTCTACCGCACATGAAATCCCGATTCCTGCTGAAGCGGGATTTCAATTTCACTGACATAATCAATGTGGATGAAACTGCGGCTCCTTAGCTTCTGTACCAGCACGTCAAGTTCTTCCTCCGTCCCCTGCGCCTCCAATACAACCGTTCCATCCCATTCGTTCTTCACCCAGCCGGTAACTCCGATGCTCTGGGCTATATAAAGCGCGCTGTACCGGAACCCCACTCCCTGTACGCGCCCGGTAAAAATGAAATGCTTTCTCACCTTTTTCACAGCCTGTCCTCCGACCTTGTTTTTCTTAAGTATAGCACAATCAATGCTTTTTTTTGCATATTTCCGATTTTCCCTAAACCCTGTCTTGTATTTTCGCCTTCCATTTGATACATTTATCCTATGGAAATAAAAATATTAAATCATTCGGATGAACTACATACATGTGAACCTTTTTCTATAAACTGTCTTTTGTGGGGTACTCTTGAGATTCCTTCCACTCATGGACGCATTGGTTTTGTACGAGAAGAGGGATTCTATCTAAGCTTGACCTGCGAGGAATCGTCACCCCTGCGCACTTACACAGCGGACAATTCCCCTGTATACAAAGACAGTGCCATGGAGGCTTTTTTCTGCTTCTGGCCGAAGGGGCGCCCCTCAGATATTTATTTGAACTTTGAGATGAACGCCAATGGGGCATTATTGGCTATGTATGGAACATCCCGCACGGAGCGCACTGTTTTTCCTTCCCACTGGATTGAAAAATGCCGCTGCCGGGCACAGGTTGGAGAGAACGGCTGGAGCCTGTCACTATGGATTCCCCTCTGCATCTTAGAGGAAATCTACGGGGAGCTCACTTTTGAAAACGGAACTTCGCTTTCCTTGAATTTCTACAAACTTTCAGAAGCTCCCGATATTGAGCACTATGCAAGTTATGCGCCAATACAGGCGCCCCACCCGAATTTCCATCTGCCCCAATATTTTGAACAATCTGTACTCACAGAAGCATCCGAATACACAAGGAGTCATTGAAAGGAGATTATTATGAAAATTTACAGAACAGCTAACTATGAGGAAATGAGCCGTAAAGCAGCAAATATTATCGCCGCGCAGGTTACTTTGAAACCGGACTGCGTGCTTGGCCTTGCCACCGGTTCGACACCGATTGGAACTTACAAGCATTTGATTGAAAAGTACGAGGCCGGGGAACTGGATTTTTCCGAGACAGTATCTGTAAATCTCGATGAATATAAGGGACTTCCCAAAGAAAACGACCAGAGCTACGACTATTTTATGCACCATAACCTGTTCAATCATATCAACATGAAAGCTTCTTATCTTCCGGACGGAACCAAGGAAGACGGGGAGGCAGAATGCCGCCGCTACGAGGCTTTGATTCAAGAGCAGGGCGGTGTGGACCTGCAGCTTCTGGGTTTGGGCCACAACGGGCACATTGGCTTCAACGAGCCGAGTGAGATTTTTGAAAAAGAAACCCACTGTGTAGATTTGCAGGAGAGTACTATCGAGGCAAATAAAAGATTCTTCGCCTCCGCAGACGAAGTGCCGCGTCAGGCTTACACTATGGGAATAAAGACTATCATGCAGGCAAAGAAGATTCTTCTGGTAGTGAGCGGAGAAGATAAGGCAGAGACAGTGAAAAAAGCCTTCTTTGGACCGGTAACCCCGAAAGTTCCGGCTTCTATCTTACAGCTTCACCCGGATGTGATTCTCGTTGCCGACGAGGCTGCGTTATCAGCACTATAGACATTTCAGAAAGAAGGCACGAATTATGCGCATTAAGAATGCTCTGGTATTTGGAGAAGACAAAAGATTCGCCCAAAATGATATATGGATTGAGAACGGCCGTTTTGCCGTCTCTCCGGACGTCGATGACAGTGATACAATCGACGGGGAGGGCCTCTATGCCATACCGGGTCTTATAGACATACATTTTCACGGCTGTGTCGGCCAAGATTTCTGTGACGGCACGGTCGAAGCCATCGAAAAGATCACTGCTTATGAGGCATCCGTGGGCGTAACATCCGTATGCCCCGCAACTATGACGCTCCCGGAGGATACGCTGGCCCAAGTAATGGCGTCGGCCGCCCAGTATAAAAAAGACGGTATAAAGCCCGGTCATGCCGGCCTTGTCGGCATCAATATGGAGGGCCCGTTTATCAGCGCCGAAAAGAAGGGTGCTCAGGCGGAACAGTATATCCGCCCTTGTGATGTAGATTTCTTCCAGCGGCTGCAGGATATGTCCGGCGGTCTGATAAAATTAGTAGATATCGCGCCGGAAAAAGAGGGCGCGGTGGAATTTATCGAGGCAATGAAAGATAAAATCGTCATATCTCTGGCCCACACGGCGGCGGATTATGACACTGCAAAGGCCGCCTACGATAAAGGCGCCAGACACGTCACTCACTTGTACAATGCCATGCTTCCTTTCACACACCGTGCGCCGGGCGTTATCGGCGCCGCATGCGACAGTCCCCATGTGATGGCCGAGTTGATTTGTGACGGTGTACACATCCATCCCGCTGTGGTGCGTGCCACATTCCAGATGTTCGGGGATGACCGTATGATTTTAATCAGCGACAGTATGCGTGCCGCCGGCATGCCCGACGGTCAATATACTTTAGGTGGTCAGGCTGTTACAGTGAAGGGTAAATATGCCACGCTCGTTTCCGATGGCGCATTGGCCGGTTCCGTCACCAATCTGATGGACTGTATGCGGACCGCCGTGAAAGAGATGGATATTCCTCTGGAAAGTGCCGTCGCGTGTGCCACTATAAATCCGGCAAAAGCAATCGGTATCGACAAAGATTATGGAAGTATTGCGCCGGGAAAGGTAGCTAACCTTATTCTTCTTGACAAAAACTTAAATATCATAGATATTATTATTAACGGATAGGAAATACCATGAATGCATTAGAGAGACTCAGCATATACCCCGGATTTGTTTACCAGCTGGGGCAGGACTTTTATTATCTAGGCAAATGGATATGTAAACCTTGTACAGAGCTGGAAGTCACAGACTGCCATGCGATGTACGGCATCTGTTCGGCCGCCGGAGAGCGGTCCAATGCCTCCCTCTATTTCCAGAAATTGCGGGCTTACAGTGATTTTGCGCTTGATGTTCCTTATAATCAAGCAAAAATACACGAGAATCTTGCCGCGCTTTTAGCAAAATTATCCTTGGACAGCCAGATTGTGCTCGAAAATCAATTAGACCGCTTCGCTCAGGATTTCGAGGATTTCTGCGGCCCGCTCATGAATTAGCCGTTATCGAAAGTCATATCATATAACCCCTGTACAGAGAACAATAGGTTCTGTGTACAAAAAGAGCTGTGCATCCGTGCACAGCTCTTTCCCATTGGAGAAATCTTATTCAGCCTGACACTGCAGAAAGTCAAGTACCTTATGCAGTGTAGGAAACTTCTTAATATATAGTTGTTGAATCTCCTCGTCCGGCTCCACCAAGTCCGGCACCATAATAGGCATCATCCCCGCCGCATGCGCGGAACGTATTCCTGCCGGTGAATCCTCAAGAGCAATACTCTTCTCCGGGTCTGCCCCAATCTTCTCACAGGCCTTCCGGTATATCTCTGGGTCTGGCTTTGCATTCTCCACCATATCTCCGAATACCGCTCCGTCAAAATACTCCCACAAGCCGGCGTCTGTAAGTATCTCCGTAGAGTACTCCCTCCTGGAGGATGTGGCCACCGCCGTCTTAATTCCCTGCCTTTTCAGATATTCCAAAAGCTCACGTACACCGGACTTTACCTTAAGCCCCTCTTCTGCCACAATTCGCCGGAACGCCTTCCCCGACAGAACGCCAAACTCCGCCATTTTGAAGTCTTCTCCATATACGCCCTTAAAATACTGCTCCCTTCGTTTCACATTAAATCCCAGCGTGTGGTAGATATGTTCTCCTACTCTTCCATATCCCAGCTCTTCTCCTGCTATGTTCCAAGACCGCTGTACGACCTGCTCTGAATCGAAAATAAGGCCATCCATGTCAAAAACTACCGCTTCTAATTCCATCATCAGAACTCTATCCCCCGGCCCATCATATCCTTTAAATAAGAGGTCACATCCTCCAGCTTCTCCAGAATCACTTCCCGCTCTTCCCAATCATCGCCGGTCATCTCTATGCTGACCATAGCTTTTTTTATCTCTTTTATCTGTTTAATCATATCTGCTGTCATGCTGACCCCTCTTTTCTTTCGCAATTTTCTTTTTTTTGCTTCTTTTAATTATATCTATATTTTACTATACTTTCATAGAAATTCAACATCGTTAACAAAATCTAAACAAAACTTAAGATTCTTTCTTTTTTCAATCACAACTTTTAGGAAGTATGGTATAATAATTGCACATTCATTATTAATAAGGAATTAAGGGGATAGTAACATTGGACGAGAACAAATTAGAAGCCAAACTCTTAAAAATCAAAGCGCTTGCCGAGCGCGGTGAGGGAGGGGAACGAGATTCCGCGATTCTACTTTACCAAAAGCTTCTGAAAAAGTATGACATTGACGAGTCTTCCCTTACGAAGGATAAACTGGGCAAGCACTGGTTTACATATGAGAACGATATTGAAGAGAACCTTTTGGTACAGATATTTTATATGGTGACAGGTGACGCAGAGTATTTCCGCAGGACGAGCCGAACCCGTGGACATCAGTGTGGATGTATATGTACCGACTTTGAAAAAACGGAGATTCGATTCTATTTTGAATTTTACCGGGATGCACTGAAAGAAGAACTGGAAGCTTTTTTGATGGCTTTTAAGCTGAAAAACCACTTGTTTCCAGATGAAAGCGCCCGCTGTTATGTACCAGAGGAAGAGCCTGAGGACAGCGAACTATCCGACATTCTTCTCAAGGCCCAGAAAATTGCCGAGGACATCGACAAGTCTAGTCCCGTGAGAATGATTGCAGGCAGCACCCTGACCGTAGATGCGGATGAGGCTTCAGAAGATGTGGAAGAGGAGATATCCTGACAATACTAATTTTAATCAAAGATAAAAGCACATGTGCTTTTCAGCCGCCATGGAAAAACGGTTTCTGAAAACTGCATGTGCTTTTTTTCGAGTGTTTATTGGAACAGCATGGCCAAAGTTCCCGCTACGATTAGTCCCAGCCCCCACATTGCTTTTCGAGTCAGCCTTTCGTGAAATACGATATAGGAAAAAGCAATCGTCACAAGTATGCTCAATTTGTCTATAGGTACTACCAGACTTGCCTGTCCTTCCTGAAGAGCACGATAATAACAGAGCCATGAGCCTCCGGTGGCGATGCCGGACAAACAGATGAATCTCATTTCTTTTCGTGGTATTTTTCTTAAAGTATTTTGTTTACCTGTAACAAATACTACCAGCCACGCCATGATGAGAACTACAACCGTACGCACTGCCGTCCCAAGATTGGACTCTACTCCCGTAATACCTATTTTCCCCAATATTGCCGTAAGGCTGGCAAAAAAGGCAGACAAAAACGCGTACGCAAACCATCCCTTTCTGCCCTCTTTTGCCGTCCCTTCTTTTTTCTGAATCATAAGATATGTGCCTGCGGCGATTCCCACTACTCCCGCGGCCTTCCATAGGCCTACCGGCTCTCCGAGAATGAGCAGCGCCATAAGAATCGTCATTACCGTACTCGATTTGTCGACCGGCACCACTTTATTGATGTCTCCAAGCTGGAGCGCCCGGAAATAACACAGCCAAGAGGCCCCGGTGGACAGTCCGGATAAAATCAAGTACAACAATGTCTTTGTGTCTATCTCTCCAATTGTATTTTGCGAGCCTGCCACAAATACCATAATCCATGAGAAGATAAGAACCACGATTGTTCTGATTGCGGTGGCTACATTGGAGTCTGTCTCCTTAATCCCACATTTAGCCAAAATAGAAGTGACCCCTGCAAAGACAGCCGAACCTACGGCATACAAAATCCACATGTCATTTTCCTCCCTCGTCTATCTACGTTCCCCATTATTCGCTATTTCAACGGGTTATTCCGCGCCAATTCTCATCTCTACTGGATTTACATGTACCATACAATGCTTGACTTCTGGAAAATGCTTCTCCACAGACCGGTGTACATCTTCCGCAATGAGATGAGATTCTCGCAGAGACAGGTTCTCATCTGCCCCGATTTCTATGTCTACATATGCCTTTGGCCCGAACATCCGCGTACGAATGACATCCAAAGACACCACGCCTTTTCTCTCCAAAACTACTTTCCTCATCTTCTCGATAGTATGCTCATCGCAGGCCTTATCCACCATTTTGTTCATGGCATCTTTAAAGATATCCCATGCCGCTTTACCAATAAACACGCAGATGACCACACTGGCAAGCGGATCCAGAACCGGGAATCCTAACCGCGCCCCGAATATCCCCGCAAAAGCTCCCACCGAAGAAAGGGCGTCTGAGCGGTGATGCCATGCGTCGGCCATCAATGCCCCAGAATTAATCTTCTTTGCCGCCCCGCGAGTGTACCAATACATCCATTCCTTTACAATGATAGACATGACAGCAGCGTAAAGCGCCAGTTTCCCGGGAATCCCGATCTCCCCCATATTACCTGAGGCAATCTTCCTGACTCCCTCGGCTCCAATTCCTATACCTGTGGCGAACAGTATAACTGCAAGCAAAATCGATGCTACACATTCCATCCGCTCATGCCCATAAGGATGCTCCGCATCCGATTTCTTTTCGGCGACCGTCACCCCAATCATGACAATAAAGGTACTGAATACGTCAGAGGCCGAATGGATGGCATCGGAAATCATTGCTCCGGAGTGTGAGATGACACCTGCCGCAAACTTGAAGAGCGAAAGCAGCATATTCACAGCCACACTCACAGATGATACCCTCATCGCAGTCCTCTTCTGCTCTGATTGAATTGTCGCTTCTTCTTTCTTCAACTTTTTTACCTCCCGAATTTGATTATAATCTCTGCACATAATTGCCTTTTCTCCGCCGTGCCGCCACCTCGAAGCTTAGCTTCTCGGTCGCGGGGCTTCGCCCTATGACAGTGTAGAGAACCCGCCACCGTGCAAGCACTCTGGCGGCTTCTCGCTTTACCACACTTCTTCTCCGCCGTGCCGCCACCTCGAAGCTTAGCTTCTCGGTCGCGGGGCTTCGCCCTATGACAGCGTAGAGAACCCGCCACCGTGCAAGCACTCTGGCGGCTTCTCGCTTTACCATACTTCTTCTCCGCCGTGCCGCCACCTCGAAGCTTAGCTTCTCGGTCGCGGGGCTTCGCCCTATGACAGCGTAGAGAACCCGCCACCGTGCAAGCACTCTGGCGGCTTTTCTGCGCTGTCGCACGGCTCAGTTCCAACGCGAAAAAAACTGCGGGACATTTTTACTGTCCCGCAGATTCGTGTTATCTGCTGCTGTGTTTACAGCCCGGCCCCACGGTGTATCACCGTTACCTGCTCAGTTTGTACTGTAGATTATTGTTGCAGGCTTGTAAGAATATCTTAGCGGCCTGCTTTGCAGTGCAAAGAGTTTCCTTATATCTTATGCAAATTGGGGTCGTTTGTCAATTGAAATATGTAAATAAAATTTAATTTTTTCTTATCAGAGCAGTTTTTGCTGACCGAACAGCTCTTCCAGCTTAATCTTTAATAGGTCCTTGCTCCTCTGAATCTTCTCACAGAAATTTTCAAAAGCAAATGTTACTTTCTCTAAAAATGTAAGTGAAGATACTTCCTCATAGGGAAGATGACTCTGGGAGCGCAGCCAATATTCTAATAGCATCCTGCACGCTGCCAGCAGTCCGGCAAATATAACGACACTCATCCAAATTCTTTCTAACATAGCTAACACTCCTTTCTCATTGTCCTGTTTTCTTTATTTTAACTCCACGCACATGAATAGTCAATGTTTTTCGCTATTTCTCATTAATTTTCTGTCAATTATCCTTTTTATCATAGGGCTTTACTTCTACACTTTTACTATCAAAGTCAATAAAGAGCTGGTATGCATAGCCGTCTTCGCTTGTGTCCCATATCTCTACATATTTGGGGGATACCTCAATCAATATTTCTGTATCTTCATGGCTGTATTTGTTATAGCTCTCCCACAGATATTTTTTATAACCTTCCTCGAATCTACGTCCCGGCTCATCTACGACAAGCCCTTTATTCTCGGCGATGCCTTCCACCTGCACACCGCTCCAGCACATTGCTACACGAGGATTCTCAAATAGCTGCTTTGTCTTTCGAAAGTTTTTGTCTGTCTTAAAATATATCTTGTCATCATAAAAAAGACAGCTTACATTCCTCACCATAACATAGTCGTTGGAACTGGACGCAAGAGCCATAATCTTGCAGTCTCCCAGCATCTCAAACATTCTTTTTACCGCATCTTCGTAACTTATAGACTTGTCCACACTAAATTTCATTTTCCTCTTCCTCCTCTTACTTTTCCACAAATGCTTTGACCGGCCTGCTTATCCGCTTGTAAATCAAGAGGGTCAACACAGATGTCACACCGTACTTAATTAAATTGAACGGAAGAATTCCCAGCACGGCCATAGTTCCCACACTCTTCATTGCCGGATTGACGGTACTGCACATAGCAATGATATCCTCCATTGACATACCGAATAACTTCACATAGAACGGAATTATCAGATACAGATTTGTAAACACAGCCACTATGGACACGACCAGTGTTCCGGCCGCCATTCCGAGGGCAGCTATCTTTTTCGTCTTTCTCCTGTGATAGAAGAACAGCGCGGGCATGACATAGGCGCAGCTTAAGATAAGATTCTGAATCTCCCCTGTCCCAAGGGAAAGACTTCCCTGCATCACCAGCTGAAGCATGATTTTCACGACTATGATCAGAAATGCCGCCACCGGCCCGAACATAAATCCTCCCAATATCTCCATCAGCCCTGCAAGGTCAAAGGACAAAAAGGGCGGGAGAAACGGCAGTGGAAACCGGAACAGCATAAGTACGGCGCTCACAGCTCCCATGAGTCCGATAAAAGCGATTTCCTTAATCCGCATCCGGGATTTGCTTTTGCTCGGCACTGTTGTTTTACGAGTTACATTTTTTTCTTCATTTGTCTTGTTCATCCTGACTCCTCCTAGAACATAGGGAACGAAGTCCCCAACTTTCCTATTACAATAACAAAGTGGATAAGTCCACTTCAACTCCCTATATCCCTCACTCATGAGGGACTTGTGCACTTTGCGCGCCAATGTGCGGCTGCGAAGCAGCTTTCCTCTGCACATTGTGTGCATCCTGCCCGAAGGGCTTTTATTATATAGGAAAGTTCAAAGAACTTTCCTATATAATAAAATGAACCCGGAACAAGGGTATGCTCCGGGCTGTAAATTTAAACAGAAAATGTCTTTTCTCATCCGGACTATACCGTCGGTTCTGGAATCCCCGCCGGAGGCTTTTCGCCGCCGTAAATACAGGTCACCAGATCAGCCGCTTTACGCGGGTCATGGACTATACCATCGGTAGGGAATTACACCCTGCCACAAAGACTTCAATATTCAATTTTGAAATCAGGTAATGACGTATAACATCATCTGCTTTTTTCATTATATACTTGCAGTATGCATATGTAAATAGCCCGCAGACATTTTTTGCGGACACCGCTTCCTTATTCGGGATTCCAGCTCTTCTTTTTTCTTGTAAAATACAAAATCTCACAAATCATAATCACAACGCTGACCGCTATCACCCCAAGGTAGCCATATTTCCATCCCAGTTCGGGCATATTAGTAAAATTCATTCCGTACCATCCGGCAATCAAGGTAAGAGGCAGGAAAATGGTAGTGACTACGGTAAGAAAGCTCATCACTTTATTCTGCTGCATATCTATCCTCGTCTGATAGAGTTCTCTGATCTGTACCAAATATTCTCTCAGCATCTCCGTATGGTTATGCAGCCTCTCTGTGCGGTCCGTATAATGCTTCCACGCGGCGGCCTCATCCTGCTCCAGCTTCCGGCTGGCGTAATCTTCCATAGAGTCTCCTATATTCATGAGCTGCTCATAATAAGCATGAAAGCGGTAGAGCTCTTTGCGGTATGATATTGAATATTCATAAAACCGCTCCGGAATTTTCTCCAAAAGAATCTCTTCCAGTTCCTCCAGCTGCTCCTCCAGCTCCAGCAGATAGAGGACATCCTCCACCAAAAGATATTCGAAGACATACAAAAGCAGCTGACTTGCTGTACATTGCTCCGGCTCGCTGTCCTTGATTTTCTGTATCAGCTCTTTCAGTTCTTTCCCATTGTCAATGAGATAGAGGCAATTATCCTTCAGATAAAAGCCAAAGCACCATGCATCCCTGTCCTTGCTATTCTTTACCGGTACCTTCATCGTCCCAAGAATACAGTCCTTGAATATCTCCGCCTTACAATACTGTACCGCGCTCATGTTTTTGAGCAGTGTCCTTCTGTGGGGCAGATGTCCTTCTTCCTTTTGAAATTCTTCTTGAGACATAAGCCTTATCTCCGCACTCTGCCCCTCTAAACTTTCATTAAAAATATATTGCTTCACCGGACAATCCTCCATTTAACCTTTCTGTCATTTCACATTACTCGTTCCAGCTCTTCAATCACGGCCTCCATATCGATAGGTTTCACCAGATATCCACTCATCCCTGCCTGCTCTGCCGTCTTTTTATCTTCCTCAAAAGCATTTGCCGTCATGGCGATAATTGGAAGTTTTCCTGTATCTGCCCTTCCCATTGACCGGATTCTACGAGTAGCCTCTATGCCGTCCATGACAGGCATTCGGATGTCCATGAGAACTGCGCCATAATAATCAGGCGGGTTGACTTCCACCAGCTCTACTGCCTCTTTCCCGTCCCGGGCCCCCTCTACCTGCAGGCCGCACATTTCCAGCAATTCCTTGGCAATCTCCATATTTAAGTCATTGTCTTCCACGAGGAGCACACGTTTTCCCTGAACACTGGAATTCCCGTATGGCTTTTCCTCAACCTTCCCCAGCTCATCTGCATCTTCTCTTCCTTCCATGTCTCTGACAAGCCTGAGTGGAATTACCACCAAAAAGTCTGAGCCCTTACCTTGACAGCTCTGCACTTCCAACGTGCCGTTCATAAGCTGGACCAGATTATAAACTATAGACAGCCCTAGTCCGCTTCCCACATAATTCCTTGCAAGCTCCGGATTTTCCTGCTCAAAGGGCTGGAAGATACGCTCCATGAATTCCTCTGACATACCGATTCCGGTATCCCGGACTTCCATCTCCAGATAGACCACACTATCTCTGCGTGTTTTCTCCCTTATATCCACTTCTACTCGCCCGCCCTCCGGTGTGAATTTAAGGGCATTTGACAGTAAATTCATCAATATTTGCTTTAACCTCAGTTCGTCGCCTATGCAGCACAAATCCAGAGGCTCATGATTTTCAATCTTATAATACAGCCCCTTCTCCTCTGCCTGAGGACGGATAATATCATTGATCTCCTCAAGCATTGCGGCAGGCGCAAATGGTACACTGGTAATTTCCATCTTTCCATTTTCTATTTTCGACATATCCAGAATATCATTGATAATTGATAGCAGATATTGTGATGATGCGTCTATCTTTCGAAAACAATCCTGAACACATTCTACGTCCTGTGATTTCATCTGGCCTATTGCGCTCATTCCAATAATAGCGTTCATGGGCGTCCTGATGTCATGGCTCATCCGTGACAGGAAATCTGATTTCGCCCTGTTCGCTGCATTGGCGGCGGCAAGCGCGTCCCTGAGCAGCTGCTCCTGACGCGCCTGTTCTGCTCTCTGGCTATCCAGAATTTTCGTCATATTGATAGCCATAACGTCCTCATTAAAGGGATTGTCAACCGCAACAATGTGGATAGATATCCAGTGGTACTTGCCATCCACACCTTTCTGCTGCATTTCCATATATACTTCTTTTTTACCACTTTGAAAGCTCCTGATTATCTCTTCCCGGTTAAATGTACGCAGATAATCTTCTCTATAGGAAGGGTACACGTCTTCGGCATATTGAGCGATCAGGCGGCTGTAAATTCCTTCCTTTTGTCCCAAATAGCCCTCTTGGTCCTCCACAAAGCATTGGAATGTGTCTTTGCTCAAGTTCAAACTCATAATCAATGGGTACACGGTGCATATTGCCGCCCTCAGGGAGCGGTTCTCCATGAGCTGTTCTCTGGCCTGCTCTCTTTGAAGCCGGGTCACATTGGTGATATCCGTAAAGACCGCCTGAATGACCTCCTGACCGTTTGCATTTACGATACGATCCATAAGTACCCTGATAAAAACTTGCTCCCCATTTTTCCGGAAAGATTCTCTTGTATAAGACGCCGTCTCTCCATTCAGTTTTAAACCGTCAATGATGTTGATCACCCAGCTTTTGTCCTCTGGTCTGACTCTTCCAAAGGGGCTTGGATTCTCACGGCGGTACTCTTCTTCCGAATCATAACCATAAAAATCCCACACCATGCGGTTTACATTGATTACTTTATACTCGGAATCTGTGTCGAACTGTACAATACCGCAAGGGACCGAATTATAGAGCTGGGACAAAAATTGGGCCTGACGCATATAATCCTGCTCGCTTTTACGCAGCGCGTTCTCCAATTCCATATAAGCCTGACGCGCAGACTCTACAGGGAAGAGCTCATCATCCCGTATTCCGGTATAAGGAATCGAGTTATGTATATGTACAGTCTCCAGTCGATTTCCCTTCTCCCTAAAGACAAAGGTAACCCGCTGCACAATCTCCAGACACATGCCGGTATCCTGCTTCGCCTTGAGACAGCTGACTCCTTCACAAAGATAATTTCCTCCTCCCAGCTCCAGTGTCTCATACTGTTCATCCGACATGTCGAAGGGAATCATCTCATCCTTGCCGGCCCGGAAGGCAGCTGCAACGGCCTCCCTTCCCTCGGCTTTTTGTTTTTCTCCCGCCCCCAGCCAGACGATGTCATCTGCAAATGTGGAAATCATAAATTCCATATCAGACTCACAAAAATAAGTTCGTAAGATTTTAGCAGCAAGGCATTCAACCTGCTTGATTTTCTCATTTCCCATAGTCTAGCCGCCTCCTTTCAGATTCTCTCCATATCATAGCATGACCGCAGACGGTCATGATGCCTCCCGCGGATGCGCAGCAGCTTTCTGCGGTTCCGCAGAAACTGCCTCATGCGCAATGCTATAATTCGCACTTTGTGCTCATTATAGCATAGATTTGTTCGTGACACCTTATGATTTTATACGTTTTTTGTATCCGATTGTTATGCACACCGCGGCCGTGCCCAGAAGGGCCAGCAGACCGATCAGCACGGGGTAGTAACTCTGCATCATATCATAAACGAATCCGTAAAGAGGGACAAACACGATAGAAGCGAGAGGGGCTCCCATAGAAACTTTCGCGAATATTTTTTCATAATCCCTCTGTCCATAAAATTTCAGTGTAAGAAGCGGCCCGAGCACCATGATTCCAGAGCTTACCAGCCCATGTAAAAAGGCCGAGCCATAAAATAGCAGAAGTCCTCCGCCGCTGAGAAAGAATCCCGCCGCCGCAAGCACGCCAACCGCAATCATCAGATAGCAAGTCTTGAGGCTTCCGATTTTATCGCTGATAATGCCGATTGCAATCGAACCAATGGCCGAGCCTACGGAGGCCGCCGCAAGCACCCCGCCCGTTTCCTGCACAGAGTATCCCAGAAGGCTTCCATATGTTGGAATGTGCTGTGTAAATACACCCACACCGGTAATGGCTGCCATGAAGAGTAAAAGCAGATAGAAGGAGGGCGAACGGAGCGCCTCTTTTTCGCCGATTCCCCGCTCTCTGCTGCCCGTATGATTCACTTTTTTTCTGGTTTTTCCTGCTCCTCCTTCGTAGGGAAGAAGTCCCCCCTCCTCCGGCCTGTTTCTCAGGAAGACGGAGGATACAATAATTACTGCCGCAAATGTAATTCCTCCCACGATAAAATATGCCTTGCGCCATCCTCTCCCCGCAATAATAGAAGAGACTAATGGCTGGAGCACCGCTCCAAATAGTCCCACGAACGCCATCTGGATTCCCATCATAGTCCCGGCATTTGTGCGGAACCAGCGGTTAATCAGCACGGGCCCCAGAAGGTTCACAAGCAGCGTCGCCCCCATCGCGTAGGGAATCGCCAAAAGATACCAAACATAGACCTTGTCCGCAAATCCCATGGCCGCAAAGGAAAGGATTTGCAGCGCCGCTCCCACCGCCGCCACCAGACGTATATCAAAATGGTGAATCATTTTTCCCGCCGTGGGAAGCCAGAGTACCATAACGGCGGAAGTTATACTCAGGTAAACGGACAATTCTCCGATTCCGGTTCCAATATCTCCTGCCACAGGAGCCAGAAACAGGGCAGAAGTCATATTCAGCCCACCTCCCGCCAAACCCCTGATTATAATGACCGCCGCCAAAATCACCCAGGCATAGTGCAGCCCGCCTCCGGTTTGCTTTCGTTTTTCCACAGTAATCCCCTCCGTTTAATAAGATGTTTTTAACAAGTATCTGCATTTGCGTAATTTTTATTCTTATTAAAAATGAGTCCTTTTTCACTTTCCACATTGACTTTTGTACGAACGTGAAATAGTATAACCATAACAGATTACCGCAGACAGTCAGATAAGGAGGGGTTCTATGGGATTACTTTACCGATTGACACAAGCTATGATTGATTTCTATATGGGGGATCCAAACCGGATACAGCACTTCATCAAAGTGCACAGCTTCGCCCGTCTCATCGGCGAGGGCGAGGGTTTGGACGAAGATACGCTGTTTACGTTGGAAGCGGCCGCACTTGTACATGACATCGGCATCAAGCCGGCCGAAGAAAAATACGGGCACTGTGAGGGCAAGCTTCAGGAGGAGGAAGGCCCCGCTCCTGCCGCTGAGATGCTCCGCTCACTTGGCTTTGATTCCAAGGTTACAGAAAGAGTCTGCTATCTCGTCGGGCATCATCATACTTACACCGGCGTAAATGGCATGGACTACCGCATCTTGCTGGAAGCTGATTTTCTTGTCAACCTCTATGAGGGCAGCAGCCCGCAGGCAGCCGTCCAGACAGCATTGGCAAATATTTTCCGCACCCGGACCGGCACTCAGATATGCCGCACGATGTTCGACATGGACTATATCTCCTCTTGAATAAGGGGCAGTACTTCCATTAAATTTCTTACTATTGTCACATCAGGATATGTCTTACCGCCCGTTCTCTGAACAAGAATAGGGGTGATACCGGCGGATTTTGCCCCGATTATATCTGAGCTGTAGGAATCGCCCACATGGAGCACCTCATCCGCACTGAATCCGCTGACTTCCAGTGCCTTCTCAAACAGTTCCCGGTGGGGTTTGTAAGCCTTGACCATGTCCGCACAGACAAGTCCCGCCGGAGTAAGGCCTTTGTCTTCCATCGCTTTCTCCAGATACTGGATTCCATTATTGCTGATGATATATATGGGCAGCGGGCAGCGCTCAAAAAAGTCCCTTACCTCCGGGAACGCCGGCGCATGAATCCAGAACTGCTGAAAGAGTCTGTGCAGTTCCTCAAAATTTTCTCTCAGATTGATGTCCTTTTTCAGATGCTCCAGCACCCGGTCAACTATCTCATCTTCTGTCAAGTAAGTTTCTTTATAACTTTTCTCCTCATATTCCTTTAACCATTTCCACCAAAGTGCAACTGCCTCCTTGGGCTCATGGAGGTCGCTGCTTCTGCAGATGCGCATCACTACCTCTTCAATTTCTTTCCCGGTCTCCTGCACGGTAGTCCCTGTATAGTCAATGAATATTCCTTTCAACATGGCATTTCCTCCTCTGATATCATATCTCTTAATAGATTATAAACTTTTGTATGCCTGTCCGCAATGGGTGGGAACAATACTCATTGACACAGGCCGGCATTATGGATATACTAAATTTATATTACACACGTAAGAATTAAGGGGGTTTTCACATGACATCTCTGCCTCAAATTTCAGAAGCCGAATTTGAAGTAATGAAAATCGTATGGAAGTACGCGCCAATCAGCACCAACGAAGTGACGGAGCGCTTGATGCGGACCACAGACTGGAGCCCGAAGACGATCCAGACGCTGCTCAAACGGCTGGTAACAAAGGGCGCGCTGACCTACGAGAAGCAAAGCCGTGTCTTCGTCTATTCACCAGCCGTAGAGGAAAGCGAATATGTAGGCCAGAAAAGCAGCTCCTTCCTGAACCGTTATTATGACGGTCACATCAGCAGCATGGTATCCGCCTATCTGGAAAATGACAGGCTTTCAGAAGGGGAGCTGGATGAGCTGAGGGCGCTTCTGAAGAACAAAGTGGATAACTGAAAGGAGGTAACAGCTTGCAGGATTTTGTCGTCCTTTTTCTTATCAGCAATCTTTTTCTTGCCGCGTTTGTAGGCCTCATACTGGCTGTGAAGCGGATATTCCGAAGGCAGCTTTCATGCCGCATGCAGTACCATATGTGGTTCTTTTTGCTGGCCGCACTGGCAGTCCCTTTTCTACCGCTATCTCCAAACAATCTGTACCGCCTTTTCTTCCGGCTCGTCTCACCCGCCGCCGGCAGCCTGCCACAAGGCACAAAAGCAGGTATAGCATTTACCGGAGAGGCCCGGACTGAGACGGTGTCCGCATTCCACGATTTTACGGTATCTGTGAGCGGACATGCTCCCTCTGCTCTTGTCATCTGCCTTGTATTGATATGGCTCATAGGGCTTATGGTAATGCTGGTGCTGCTTCTGCGCTCAAGAATCTACTTATATCGTCTGGAGCGCTCCGCTCTTTTACTGCAGAACCCGGAAATCAAACGCCTTTTTCAAGACTGTCTCGGCAAATTAAAAGTCAGACGAAGGATTGCTGTATACAGCACCCCATACCTCAAGTCACCGGTCACACTTGGGATTTTCCGTCCCCGCATTTACCTGCCGCTCCATCTGATATCAGATTGCAGCGCCAAGGATATGCGCTACATACTGCTGCACGAGCTGCAGCACTATAGACATGGCGACGCACTGATAGGGTGCCTGATGAGTATTGCCGGCTTGATTTATTGGTTCAATCCTGCTGTACGCCAAGGCTTAAGAAAAATGCGGGACGACCGTGAGCTGGCCTGCGATTCTTCCGTACTTGAGCTGCTGGACGAGTCAGAATATCCCTGTTATGGAAACACACTGCTTCAATTTGCCGAAAAGATATCTCATTGTTCTTTTCCCTTTGCGTCAGGCATGGGCGGTGATTTCAGGCAAATAAAAAAGCGCATTGTAAATATCGCTTCCTTCCGGCCTGCCGCCCGCAGTCAAAAACTCAAAGGGAGACTCGCTTATCTCGTGATTGCGGCAGCCCTTATAGGCGCTGCGCCGGTTCTTTCCGCCAACGCCGTGGGGGAGGAGGATTATGCCCCAGCCGAGAAGGGGCCGGAGTTCACTTCCCTTGACCTGTCTGCCTATTTTGGGGGATATGACGGCAGTTTTGTTCTTTACGATACCAAGGCCGATTCATGGAAAATCTACAATCAGGAGCTGGCCGTCAAGCGTATTTCACCGGATTCTACTTATAAGATATACTCCGCTCTAATGGGCCTGGAGGCAGGAAGTATCTCAGACGGAAACTCCGAGTTAACTTGGGACGGAACTGAATATCCTTTTGCAGAGTGGAATCAGAATCAAAATCTAGCCACAGCCATGCAGAATTCTGTCAACTGGTATTTCCATTATCTTGACAAGCGGACCGGCAAAGATACCGTCCAGTCTTATCTCAGCCAAATCAGATACGGTAACGAGGACACTAGTGCAGGGCTGGAATCTTGCTGGCTGGAGTCTTCCTTAAAAATATCGCCTCTCGAACAGGCAGAGCTGCTCAAGAAGCTCCTTGCGGGCGAGCTTCCTTTTCGGAGGCAGCACATACAGACAGTGCAAGACGCTTTGCTTGTTCGTTCTGATGATTCGGGAAGATTGTACGGAAAAACAGGAACCGGGGCCGTAGACGGCATGGAAGTGAATGGGTGGTTCGTAGGCTTTACGGAATCTGCTCAAGGTTCCTATGTCTTTGCTCTCAATATTCAAGGAAATTCTAACGCCACCGGTACACATGCGAAAGAAATCGCACTGCGGATTTTACAGGATATGTAATTCTTAACGTTTATAAGGAGGAAAATAAAAT
This sequence comes from Bariatricus massiliensis, assembly GCF_900086725.1. Classification (GTDB taxonomy): domain Bacteria; phylum Bacillota; class Clostridia; order Lachnospirales; family Lachnospiraceae; genus Allocoprococcus; species Allocoprococcus massiliensis. Next base: position 561,603 of record NZ_LT574837.1, read on the forward strand.
GGATGAAAAAAACAGATGCCCATGGGCAGGGGATATCCCCATTTATATTGATTATCACGACAATGAATGGGGACGCCCTGTACATGACGACGACAAATTATTTGAAATGCTAATCCTAGAGGGCATGCAGGCTGGGCTTTCCTGGATAACTATTCTCAAAAAACGGGAAGCCTACCGGGAAGCTTTTGATGGATTTTCCGCAGCCAAGATTGCCTGCTATGATGAAAACAAAATCGAGGAACTTATGCAGAACAAGGGCATTATCCGTAACCGGCTAAAAATAAACTCTGTAGTCAATAACGCAAAAGTGTTCCTTGCGGTTCAAGAAAAATACGGCAGTTTTGATAAGATGATTTGGAGTTACGTGGATAACACTCCGATTGTGGGGCATTGGGAAAAAATAGAAGATGTCCCTGCCAACACCCCTCTGTCCGATCAAATAAGCAAAGATCTGAAAAAACTTGGTTTTAAGTTCGTGGGCTCCACTATTATCTATTCCTTTATGCAGGCGGTTGGCATGGTCAACGACCACCTCACAGACTGTTTTGCCTATGACCTCTGCAAAGGCGCGCTCCGCTGATTGGCGGAGCGGCAGTTGTGTGTCATCGTAGTATTTCCATCGCAATCTGTCTGGCGCCTGCCCCGTTTACAGTTTCCGAATCGGTGTCATCTAAATATACCGCAATATATGTGACCGTATTTTCCTTCTCCACAAATCCCACGAACCACCCTTCGTGTTGTCCGGTACCTGTTTTCCCATAAATTTTCTGGGTACTGTCCGACTCTGTTAGCATACAGTTTTTGAGAGTTTCTACCTCCTTATCGGAATAGATGGTTCTGCCCTCAACTATATTGCGGAGCATCTCTACCTGTTGGAGGGGCGAGATTTTTAGGGAGGAACCCAGCCAAAAACCGTTCAGCTCCGGCAGCGGATTGACGCCACTCCCGCTCCACTGGCTACTGTCGCAATTGCCATAATCTAACGCTTGAAGCTGGGCACGCGCCTCTTCCTCCCCTACTCCATCAATCACTTTACGGAAGTACCACACGCAAGATTGTTGAAACGCTTCCTTTAGGTTCAAGTCTTGATTCCAAGCCTCAAGAGGATATGCTGTCCCATCATAACCCATCCGGCTGTCCTCAGACGTTACAACCTGATTATGCAGCCCCATCAGTGTAGCGGCTATTTTAAAAGTAGACCAAGGGGAAGCCTGTCTACGGCACATTTCTTCCTCGTAAAAACTATAAGTGTTGTTCGAAGTCTCATAAATGACGGCACAGCCCTCTGTGCCTCCAAATATTTCTCCGTAGTCGACCGTCTCTATCAATGGTTCTGTCACGGCTTCCTTCGCGGTGTTTTTTCTGACAGCAGTTTGTTCTTCTTCACTCTTTGCACATCCACATATGCCTAGCATCAGTATACACATACCCATTATTACTTGTTTTTTCATAATCCCCTCCAGCTTTTCTTATTGTCTCAAATCTTACACTTGTAATATTTATCTGTCAAGTGAAATCTAATTAGTGTCATGTATAAAATAGCTATTGCTGCAAAAAATATTCACAGGAAAATAATAAATATTCTGGGAGGAACTATCATATGTCACATAAAAAGCCGAAATTTTATGCCTGTGAAACATGTAAAACTGTAATTGAAGTAATAAGTAACGATAAACAAGAATACTCTTGCTGTGGAGTGAAAATGAAGAAATTGCTTCCTAACACCTCAGAGGGCGCACAGGAAAAGCATCTTCCTGTGGTCGAGCAGAGTGGAAACACGGTCACTGTGAAGGTGGGAAGTGTTCTGCACCCTATGACGGAGGAGCACAGTATTGAATGGGTCTATCTTGAGACTAAAAAGGGATGCCAGCGGGTATATCTCTGTGCCGACGCCGAGCCGCAGGCAGTCTTTGAAGTGGCGGAGGGCGATGCTCCGGTGGCAGCCTATGCCTTCTGCAACCTGCACGGATTTTGGAAGGTGGATATATAGAAACTGTTGAATATATCTGCTGCCGCTTGCACAAATATTTCTTTATGTCAGCGGCAGCCTTTCTGTGTACCAAGTGGGTGGTGTGTTTTGTGGGGACGGAAGGATTCTATTGGAAACATACTGGAATCGTCCTTCTGGGAGAAGCCGGATTGTGACCTCATGTGAGAAGGCCCGCGCCAAGTTCCTTTCCGGCCACACCGCATCCACGGTGAGGGTGATGGTACCGTCTTCGTTCTCTTTGTAAGCTGTCACTTCGGGCCGTGGGCAGGATGTGGCAGCTCTCTCATATATGCCTCTTGGCCGATACGGATACGAGTCACTTTCTTCGTCGTAAGTCATGTTGTCTTTTAAATCAGAACTTTCCACTGCAAAATATGTCTGGAACATTTTTTCAAAATCTCCTGCCCGTATCTTGCGGATTTCTTTCATATCCTCAAAATCAAAATCCGCCTGCTCTTTGTATTTCATCTGATACATAATCTCATACAAGTCATAGAAGTTCAATTCTCCCCAGCCCTGTTCCTTCCAATCCGCAATAAACATATTATTTCTTTCATAGCCGATAGGTAGTATATATTTGCGGTTGAGTTCCCTGCATGTCTCGTCCAGCGGTTTCACGCGAAGTGCAGTATGTCCGGTGGCTCCGTCATATCCTTCCGGTTGATATTTTTCAAAAAACAAATACCCTTTTTCCGCATACTCCCATGAATACGCGGCATACTCATCTGCTGTGCCCTGCCGGGGCTCTCCGTCCTGCCATGTAAGTATACTTTCTGCGATAGCAACTTCTCCGTTTTCCGTGTGCATCTCATACCGGACATACCCGCCGTTGTCAAGCACCACAAAAACCGTTACCTCTCCCTTCTCTTTCCCTTCTACTCTCCGGCAGAATTCTTCCACCTTCTCCGGCTGAACCATATCTATCTGGTTATCATAGTCCACAGCCGGATACCCCGCCTCGCCAAGACAGTCCATAATTTCCTTTTCTGTCTCCAAAGTGGACAGCTCCCCATTTTTCAGCGCTTCCTCATACACCTCCCTGTAACACTCCGCCGGCAAAAGACTTTCATGCGCCATATTTTTATCAGCTGCACCTCTGTATAAGCAAAAAACAATTCCTAAAATGATAAACACAAGACCCAAAACTACAATGCTCCCGATACGTCCCGGCCTGCCTTTCGCTATTTTCATTTTTACCACTTCCCTCCTACAATATATGTATAAAATATTACACTTGTAAGAATTAAAAGTCAAGTAAAGTCTGAAAATTCGGAGAATTGTAGACGGGGACAGGTCCCAACTCATCGGGACCTGTCCCCAATACGTTATATCAGTTTTTTGTAGAGTCCGTGTCGGTTACAGTATGCGTACAGTACGCCATGTCCTCGTCTCGTGAACCTAGCTTCTGCGCCTTGCTCGGGATATAGTTTCACTGTCTGGACGCAGCTTGATGTGGCATAGCATAAAAATGAAATGTAATGGCTCTTGCTCATCTCGTGTGGGATTGAAACAAAGTATTCGCCATCCACCACTTCTACTTGCATGGTATGCTCCTCGTCTGGCTCTTCCGTCTCCAGCTCCGGCAGGAGAATTCCGCAGCAGCTGTAGGAGCCGTTTCCGGCGGCCTGTATCACATTGCCGCAGACGGGACAAACGTAGAAAGCCATTTTCTTCATATTGGCAGAACGATTCTTGTTCTCCGTATACTCTCCGGTCAGCAGTTCTGCCAGCGACACTCCCAGCGATGACGCAAGCTCCCCGATAATGCCCACATCGGGAAGTCCCTTTCCAGTCTCCCATTTGGATATGGTCTTATCGCTGACGCAGAGAATTTCTGCCAGCTGTCTCTGGGTATACCCCTTTTTCTCTCTCAATTCTTTGATTGTATTTCCAGTAACATAGCTCATAATCTTTACCTCTTTCTATTCTGATAGCCTTATCTTACCTTACCGGATATACAATCTCAACCTACGCATCGTAGACACCGCCCGGCCGCTTCCTGCGGACAGGATGGCATACCTCTGTCACCATCTCTTCGGGGTCGGTTATATCGCAGGGCCCGAGATGGTAAATACAAAAAGAACTTCCCTCAAGCTCATATCCATTCTCCTGAATCCAATTTGCCACCGCTTCATTCACCGCTGTAATGTGCTCATAACTGCCCTTGTAGGTAGAAGATGCCATCAATATGGAATCTGCCTTTTTGAAAATGACATGCTCTGTGTCTTCGTAAGTCCCCATGACCGTCGTCTGTATCTCCACATCCACATCGCTTTCTTTATAGCCCTCATCGTGGAATATAGCGAGCGCATAGGCAGGGGCTGCCGGACGCACCTTCTGTGGGCCGGTCTCTTGATACAGCATCTCCCACAGCATGCCCTCCTGTCTGTATGAAGGTATGACTTGCCTCACACTGGCCACATACCGCTCCGGCAATGTCTTCAAGGTGACATTATAATGCATAGTGTTCCCTTCCTTTTTTAAGTGCTTTATGGCAGCGTCAAGAAACTGCAGGCGCTCCTGCGTTATCCGCTGCTGTTCAATTAACTCCGTGCGGCGCACCATCAGAAACTGCTCCATCTCCTCGACGTCCTGATATTTTTGGAGGACAGCGTCTATGGTCGACAATCCAAAGCCCATATTTTTTAACATCTGGATTTGCGCCGCCTGCGGTAACTGGCTCTCGCTGTAATAACGATATCCGGTAGCCTTATCCACCTCCGCGGGAACCAAAAGCCCCATATCAGCATAGTTCCGTAGCATCCGGATGCTGATTCTGGATAATTTTGAAAAATCTCCTATTTTTAACATTGCTCCACCTATAACCTATCTAATTTTAAAATCTATCCCGAACACGACCCACGCAGACTGTCCGCCGTAAGCGTTTCCGCAGTACTTACCATTTCCATGGGCGTTCCCGTAAATACTACTTGGCCGCCCTTATTCCCTCCGTCGGGGCCAATGTCGATAATCCAGTCCGCCTGCTTCATCACATCAAGATTATGCTCAATTACCACCAGCGTATTCCCACGAGAAACAATCGTGTCAAACAGCTTCAGCAGATTTTCTATATCGGACATGTGCAGCCCTGTGGTCGGTTCATCCATCACTATGATGCTCCCCTTTTTCCCCAGATTCTTGGCCAGCTTTATCCGCTGGCGTTCACCGCCGGACAACGTACTGAGCGGCTGCCCCAAGGTCAGATACGACAAACCCACTTGGCGCATCACGTTCAAGCGTCTCTTAATTTTCGGCTCGTCGAACACTTCCATCGCCTGCGATGCCGTCAATCCCAGCAGCTCCACGATATTTCTTCCTTTGTAGGTACAGGCGAGCGCCTCTTCATTATAGCGTACCCCCTGACAGGCCTCGCATTCCGTAACGATAGGATCCATGAAGGCAAGCTCAGTTAAAATGACCCCCTTACCGCCACAGACCGGGCAAGCCCCCGCAGAATTAAAGCTGAACAAGCTTTCCTGCTTACCGTTCTCCCTCGCTAGCAGCTTGCGTATCTCATCAAAAAAGCCCAGATAGGAGGCCGGCGTAGAACGGTTCGTTGCCGTGATAGGCCCTTGATCCACCATCACAATATCTTTTTCATACTGACTGGCAAACACTTTCGAAATCAAAGTGCTCTTTCCCGAACCGGCCACGCCGGTGACAACCGTCATGATTCCCAGCGGGATATCCACATCTATGTGCTTCAGATTGTGGAGGCACGCGTCACGGATCGGCAGACTGCCAGCCGGTTTCCGAGGCTTTTGTTTGAGCGGAAGCGTCCGAAGCATGGCTTTCCCCGTCAGAGTATCAGACTGAAGCAGCTCCTCATAATTGCCTGCAAAGACAATCTGGCCTCCATTTTGCCCTGCCTCCGGCCCCACATCGATCACATAGTCCGCAATCGATATGACATCCCGGTCATGCTCCACTACAAGAACAGTATTCCCCTTGTCCCGAAGCTTCCTCAACAGATTGTTCATACGGTAAACGTCACGAGGATGCATTCCCGTGCTGGGTTCATCAAAAATGTAAGTCATCCCGGTCAGGCTGCTTCCCATATAACGCACCAGCTTGAGCCGCTGCGCCTCCCCGCCGGATAAGGATGGGGTCTCCCGGTTCAGGTGGAGATAGGGCAGCCCAATTTCTATCATCCTGTCCACCCCTTCTATGATCGTCTCGACCAGCACCCCCACCTTACTGTCTCTCATCTTCTCCAGCACTTCCCGCAGCCTCGTCAATTCCATCTCACACAGATCCGCTATGGAATAGCCTTGTATTTTACAGCTAAGGGCGGCTTCATTGAGCCTCTTCCCGTGGCAGTCCGTACATTCCATCTCGTCTATTAGATTCTGCGATTTTATCTGGGTGTGTCTGCTCTTACTGCTGATATCCCGGTTCAATAAAGTTTTGGTATATTTATGAAATAACCCCGTCACTTTCGGATTCTCAGGCTCTCCACAGCCATCCCGGGAACCGTACAGAAGAAGGTTATATTCCTCACTGGAATATGCCTTGACCGGCTTATCCAAATCAAACAAGCCAGACTGCGCATACTGCTTCCAATACCACGAGCCGGGGCGGTACAAAGAGTCTTTCACACATCCCTGATTCCACGACTTGTCCACGTCCAGAATTGCCTCCACCTTTACCTTTGTTATCTTCCCCAGCCCGGAACAAGTCTTGCACATTCCATTAGGATCGTTAAAGGAAAAACTAGAAGCCGGACCCACATAGGGCTGTCCGGCTCTTGAAAATAACAGGCGCAGGCTGGCGTACAGTCCACTGATCGTCCCCACCGTGGAGCGGGCATTCCCGCCCAGAGGAGATTGATCCACCACCACGGAGGCCGTTAAATTGTCGATTCGTTCTACTGCCGGTTTCGGATATTTCGGCAGTCTTGACCGCACAAATGCAGGGTATGCAGCGTTCATCTGCCGTTGTGATTCGGCCGCTATCGTATCAAAGACAATACTGGACTTGCCAGAACCTGACACCCCTGTAAAAACCGTAATCTTCTCCTTCGGAATCTGAAATGTGACGTGCTTCAAATTATTTTGGGTAAGTCCCTGCACTATGATATCTGCCATCTGTTTCCACCTCTTCTCACTTATTTCTGTTACACCTATCCAAGCAGAGCCTCACACTCTATTTTCAAATTTGTCAATAAATCAAACTCTATTTCCTGAAGCTTTTTAATTTCCAATGACATTTTCGATAAACGCCCGGCATCACCGTCGGCAGACAGACTCCACATATCATCTGCCAGACACTCCCACCTGCCTGATAAATCCTTGTATCCTGCCGCACATTTTTCAAACATATTGTTATCTAATATGCCCGCAGCCTCCTGTAGAAAATCACCATACATTTTCCTGAAAATCCCACCTCCGGTGCCGCCGTCCTTACTTATCTGGAAATAATTCGTCACACCGGCCAACTTCCGTTTCTCAATATCAAAAGACGACCATTTGACTATTTCCTTAGAAAATTTTTCAATCCCACAGACACCCTTCAGCTTGGCTGACGGAGACAGCATCTTTCCGCACACCCCCCAGACAGCCTGAAGCAGCATGTCTGGTTTTACACCCTGATAACCCCCAAACTCCGCTTTGGCAATATACTTATTATTTGCGGGGAAGGGCCTGAAAGAACTTGACCTCGCGTTCTTCATACATTCGTAACCAACACAATGATAATCCTCGCCAATTTCTCCGCCGGGTGTATTGATTGAATAATCAGAATTGTCGCGGTCACTGACATAGAAGTTCTCCTGTTCATCATCATACCCAAAAATGACCACGGCATGCCCTCCAAAATGTCCGCTTTCACCCAGCGATAAGTAGGGCAGATATGGCATGTCTGCATAGACAAATACGGGCTGGTCCGCGTCAATCATGCTCTTCGTAGTACGGAAAATCTCATCATAGTCCTTGCCCTTTCTAAATTTCAGCTCGATTCCAAGCCGCTGTGCAAGAACATCTTCAAATTCCATGATTTTTGTTCTTCCCGACACCATAGGCGAACTGGACAAATTAATATAAGTAAAATCCAGTCCCTCACCAAGTCCAAAAATCATCTCCTCCGACAGATGGCATCCATAATAGTGAAATATTTGTTTCAGGGCATTCGTAATACAATGTCTGCCTCCCATTGGCATAAAGTCTTTTATTATTTTTTTCATCTGGTCACCTCTACCTACTATCATAAAGTATACCATAATGGGAGAGTCAAGTATCTTTAACAAAAGATTTGACAAAAATCCTGCCCTTATGATATACTGTGAAAAATTAAAAACAGAAATTACCGCCGGGTAAATTTAAAGCATTGGATTCATATCGTAGGCCATTGAAGATATGAATGCCAATGCTTTTTTATGGTATAGGAGGTCTCTATGAATAAAAAACATTATCGAAAAGAATTTGCAAAATACACCACCCTGAATGTGCTAGGCATGCTGGGGCTGTCCTGCTACATTCTGGCGGATACCTTTTTCATATCCAACGGACTTGGCGCAGACGGCCTGACCGCCTTGAATCTCGCCATTCCTGTCTACAGCTTCGTCCACGGGAGCGGGTTGATGCTTGGGATGGGCGGCGCGACCAAATACTCCATCTATAAAAGTCAGAAAAAGCAGAACAATATGAATCTAGCATTTACCAACACCTTATATATGTACGGGATACTGGCGCTTATTTTTGTGCTGGCAGGCATCTTCTTATCCCGTCAGATTACCACGCTTGTGGGCGCTGACGACGCAGTGTTTGCCATGACCCACACCTATCTGAAGGTCATCCTCTTATTTGCCCCCGCCTTCATGCTCAACGATATTTTTATCTGCTTTGTGAGAAACGACGGCAGTCCACGGCTGGCAATGACGGCCATGCTGGCCGGAAGCCTGTCAAATATAGTGCTTGATTATATTTTTATTTTTCCGCTGAAAATGGGCATCTTCGGCGCGGTATTCGCCACCTCTCTCGCTCCGCTTATCAGCATGGGAATTCTCTCTTCCTATGGACGCAGGAAAGAGAATCAATTCCATTTTATCAAAACAAAACCGGCACTGGCTGCAGGACGTTCAATCTTGTCGCTTGGCGTTCCTGCCCTGATAACAGAAGTCTCATCCGGCATCGTCATCATTGTATTTAACATCATCATCCTCGGCCTGCTTGGAAACGTGGGCGTTGCGGCCTACGGTATTATCGCGAATCTCTCCCTCGTGGTCATTTCCATCTACACGGGAATCTCACAGGGAATACAGCCTCTGCTCAGCAGGGCGCACGGCACACGGGACACTGCCAACATCAAGAACCTGCTTCGCTGCGCCATAACAACGGCAGCCGTCCTTTCATGCGTTTTCTACCTGCTTATCAATTTCTTTGCAGACCCCATTGCGGCTGTATTTAACAAGGAGCACAATGCGCAGCTGCAGGAGATTGCCATATCGGGTCTGAAATTGTATTTTACCGCAATCCCGTTCGCGGGCTTCAACATCATTTTATCCGTGTATTTTACTTCCACGGAAACGCCCATTCCGGCTCACATCATCTCCCTGCTGCGGGGCCTATTTATCATAATTCCCGCCGCCTTCCTTCTCGCCGGGCTGTGGGGAATTACCGGGGTGTGGCTGGCATTTCCGGTCACAGAATTATTGGCTGCCGGACTTGGATGGATTATCTACCTCAGACACAACAGGACTCTGCCCTAAATCTCCATTATGGCTCAGCATGAACCGCTCCATATCATCCTCCGGCAATGGCCGGGAATAATAGAAACCTTGTATTTGGTCGATACCGATTTCCGTCACAAATTCCTTTTGCTCCTCCGTCTCGACGCCCTCGGCCACCACCTTCATTCCCAACGCCTTGAAGGTTTTGATGATATTCTTTACGGCCGACGCGGACACATGGTTTCCGGCCGACGCCCAGATGATACTCTTATCAACTTTAATGGTGCCAAAAGGAATGCCTATTACAGTGGCAAAATTAGAATAGCCCGTCCCAAAATCATCCAATCCCATCTTTATTCCGTACTGTTCCATATCCAATACGAATTCCGTCACGGTCTGGGGGCTCTCCGCCAATGTGCTCTCAGTGAATTCAATCTTTATGGCCGACGGCGGGATGCCGTTTCTCTCAATAATCTGCAGTACCCTCTCTTTCAAGTCAGGTTGCGAGAACTGAACTGCCGAAAAATTCACATGGATAGATTCCAGCGCAATCCCTTTTTCCAAAAGGCGGTTTATAAATCTGCACACCTTCTCCAGCGCCACATAAGTAATATCGATAATCAGCCCCGTCTCCTCCGCGATAGGTATGAATTCCGAAGGGTATATAGGCCCAATCGAAGAATGGTTAATCCGCATGAGTGATTCAGCAAATCTGAATTGTCCATCTTCCACCGAATATATGGGCTGGTAATACATCTCAAAGCTCTGGTCTGCCAGCTTTTCCCTTAAAATCCGCACGATTTCCCGCCTTCTCTGCAGCTCGCCCAGCATTACCTTATTACAGTAGCATATAGCGCCATACCTGCCAGACTTGGCCTGAAACACAGCATACTCAATGGCGTTAATCACATGCTCCAGCGCAGAATCTACATCACTGCGCCGGATTATCCCCATCGCTGTCGACAGTGTAAAGCGATAATCTCCTATCCGCCACGGTTGTTCCATACGACGCTCCACAGTCCGCACACAGTCCGCTATCTGCTCGTCGCTCTCATCGATAAATAAAATCGCGAATTCATCCCCGCCGAACCGGTATATCCTTCCCGCAGGCCCAATACTGCCCAAAAACCTTGCGAACTCCTGAAGAAACTTATCTCCCTGCTGCTGTCCGCAAGTATTATTGACATTGCGGAACTCCCTGAGCGATATGACAAGTAACGTGAACTCCTCCTGAGAAGGCCTCTTGAGAATCAGTTCCAGCATATCCAGAAGCTCCCTGCGGTTCGGAAGATTAGTCAGATAGTCCATAGAAATCTGCTTATTCTGTATGTGCAGGTAGATAATCAACAGCGCACAGGTGGCGGCGGAACCCGACAAAATGATATTCGGGAAAATCTGCTGTACAATAATGACCAGAACTGCAAGTACCGGAAAAGCCGCCAATATTCTGCGGATCTTCCGGTCCATCTTTCGGTAATTCGCAGCCGTCACCATGATACTCGCGGCACAATAAGCATAAAAAACTATGTAAGTTACTGAGATAAGGCTGCCCCTCACATAACCCCCAGCTACTGTAATATTAAAAATATTCTTCGTAAAAGGGTTGAGAAGAATTAATATCGTATACAAAGCGCCCGGTATAAGGCCTATCTTGATCACACGGCGTCCCTCGGAATTCTCCTCATATATGACGGCTACCGCATATAAAAAATAGGCCAGACCCATGAGCGGCGTCATCACAAAATAAATCATAGTCACTGTCCACGTCATCCAAACGGGGAAGACATCACAGTAATAAATCATAGTTGTCGATAATATATTAGTCAACATGGCCCCAAAGGTGACCAGCAGACACCCTTGAAATATCCTGTTCTTCAAAGTTGGAAGAAAACTTCCGTTTCTGGAATAAAACCATATAATTGTCAATATGACCAGCGAAATCACTTCCGGCGCAATATTCCAAGTCAATTTCCCCACCTGCCTTACATTTCTCTCTTCATCATATCATAAAATACGCACCTCCCTTTGGCTTTTTCTTACATTTATTTGTATAATTTCACTATATCAGGCCCCTTAATCATGAATTTCCTCAATAATCTGCCGTTTCAAGATAGACTGGCCTGAAATCAGCACGGCCGCTGTGCATATCATAATATTAACGGCTGACATAATCAGCAGCGGGACAGGCGAAATCTGTGTCTGCGGATGAATATACAGATAGACTCTGACTAAAAAATAATACAGGATTTTCTGCACTGGCATATAGAGCACTATCATGACTATACAAGAGTAGATTCCATAGCGCAGCCCTTCTTTCACCAGCATTCTGCGAAAGCCCTCGTCAGTAATACCCATAGCCCGTAAAATACCGAATTCGTGTCTTCTTGCAGTCACTAGATACTGCATACTATTCATAATATGAATCAGACTGATAATCAGAAGAATCACTGCCACTCCATAAAAGAACACCATTTTCTGAGAGAGGAACAAATTCTGGGCCTCTATCTGCTGTGTAAAATCCTTCACCACACATTTCGGAATGCCCGATGTTATTTCCCGTATCTTGTCAGCCGCAGTACCGGCATCCGCTCCCTCTTTCAAAGCAATACTGACCGTATGATACCCTTCCACACCAAAATTCTCCCTCATCTGCTCATTGGTCATAATGATATCGATCCTGTTCGTCCCGTCATCCCCGATAAAGGTCTCCACCTTCGCCAGCGGACGGCTGACTAGCGCGGCCACTTTGAAATTCTGTTCTTGATACTGCTCATCGGCGGATAAAAAGCGCAGTACCTCCGGTGAGGCTTCTGCATTGTCCGGCGTCTTTAACGTGATAACGTCTCCGTTTTGTATGTCAACTCCTTCATACGTTCCCTGTCCCCCCATCAACGGTTTAAAAATGACCGTGTTCTGACGGCGCATCTGTTCCGGGTCAATCTCGCCTTCCAGAAGATACTCATTCAAAGATGTAAGCATCTCATCATCATATCCATAGATGTTCACCTTCAATTTATAATCATCTTCCCCCGTCCTCACCGCCACACCATTATATTTCTCCATGAGCACCGGATTTGGCTCAAACCCTTCCTCCTCCACCACTTCTGCATAATATTCCGTCCACTTAAAACTGCCGTCAATAAGAGGGATTTCTCCCAGCATATAGCGCACAGGGCTCACCATGCTCAATTCCGGCACCTCTTTGAGCCGTTCCGCCGTCTGCTCAGGCACCACATCCGTGAGCATATCGGTATCCTCATAAATCTGTACATCTGAACCCAGTCCATCGTCGGCCTTAAAGGTCAGTTCATTATTTCTTTTCGTATTATCCGCGACATAGGAGGCCCCCAGAAATATTAGGCTCCCCACCGAAAGGGACAACAACATTCCTATAAACGCGCCCTTTCTCTCAAACATGAACTTTTTTGTGAGAATCCCGGTTAGGCCGGCGTGCTTTTTACTGTATATGGTCCTGTTCCTGCGCCTCTTTCCCGTCTCTTTGGACATCATCTCACGGGTAGTCATTTTATCCATCTTCCGCACAAGCATCCATGTGATGAACAGAGTCAGCAATAGAAAGAACACTGCCCCGCCCCACATCACGCCCACTGATACGTGAAAGGCGCCCGCGTCCGGCAGGCTTGCCGCCGCTTGAGTCTGCGCTGTCTGCGCGCCGCTGTGCACATAGAATTCTTCCGGCTGTACAAAGATTTTTCCACTCTTTCGGTACAAATACGCCGCCGCCCCATTTCCCAGCAGAAATCCTGTAAAATAAGCCGGCAGAAAAATGATTCCCAACTCGGAAGCAAGGATGCCAAACGTTGTTCCTCTAGTCATCCCAACAGCCTGCATCATACTGTACTGCGACATTCTTTTTGTGACAGACACTTGAAATAGGCTGTAGATAATGAACACCCCAAAAATCCCCAATGCCGCAAGTACCGACTTTTCCGTTAAATTCCAACTCTGATTCAGCAAAGACCAAATATAGGGAAGCCCCGCCCCATCCATTTGGATGCCCGCCTTGACTGTTCTCCAAAGGCCTGCCGGGGCATCTCCCCCCACATATTGATTAATCTTATTGCGGGCAATCCTCGACTTGTCTATCCCCAGCGTGTTTGCCAGCTTCATCATCTGATTGTACACATTAGAAGATTCTGTGAACTTCAAATACAGAAAGCTGCCGTTCGTCCCATAATCCAGCTCCGCGCTCACAAATACCTGCATCGTTTCCGCCTCCGGCATATCTGAGACGATACCGGAAAGTACGAATGCCTCCCCGTCCAAGGTAACAGTACTGCCGCAGACAGCAGGAATGTCCAAATTCCTGAGGGTCTGAACATCCATGGCTATTTCATGCTCCGCCTCCGGATAATGCCCCTCCAGCAATTCTCTTCCCATCATTTGAAGATACGCTCCGTCGGCATGCAGCATGGAAATATTATAAGGCTCTTCGATCATCTTGCGGACTGTGATGACCGCGGCATTTTCCACCTCATACCCGTCGCCTTTTTTAGCCTGCTCAAACCCAGAAAACCACGGATAATCACAGCGCATAGAATAATGCCAGTCCCCGTACTTTTTCCGCCCGTTTTCCAGCGCTGCCCGCCTGCCGCTCTCCAAAAGGGAACCGACTCCCGTGAGGAGCCCCGCCGACAAAACAACGCCAAGAAACAGCGCCAATGTCTGCTTTTTATAGTATTTTAAATATGCAAAAGCTAAGCGGATACAATTTTTCATTATACTGCGCCCCCTTTTGCATAGAACTCTCTCTCCCCGTCAAATAACTGTCCGTCCTCGATACGGATAATTCTGTCACAAGTCTGGGCGATTGCCTCGTTATGCGTGACCATGAGAATGGTCTGATTGTATTTTTTACTGCTGTTTTTGAGAAGTCCAATCACCTCGATTGCTGTCCGTGAGTCCAGATTGCCTGTGGGCTCGTCGGCCAAAATTATGGCAGGCTTGTTTGCCAACGCCCTCGCAAGCGCCACTCTCTGCTGCTGCCCACCAGAAAGTTCATTGGGATAGCTTTTCCTCTTTTCCCAGAGTCCTAATTCTTTCAGCAGGTCCTTAATATATGCGTGGTCGATATGCTTCCCCTTATCAAACGTGACCGGAAGCGCCACATTGTCATATACATTGAGTACCGGCATCAAACTGTAATTCTGAAACACAAATCCAATATTGCGCCGCCTGAAAATAGTCAGCTCTTTCCGCTTCAGCTTGGCAATATCATGGTTTCTGATAATCACACTTCCCTCCGTAGGGATGTCCAGACCTCCGATCAAATTAAGCAGTGTGCTCTTCCCACTGCCGCTGGCACCCACAATCGCCGCAAATTCCCCCTGTTCTACAGATAAACTCACATCCGCAAGCGCCCGGACCTGATTCTCACCTGAACCGTATATTTTTACCACATGGTCAATCTCCAATATTTTCACCTGCTGTGCCCTCCTTTTCTAAAACTATTTGATACCTTCATTCTAGTCAGGCCCGCTTACAGAAATCCTACAAATAAAAAAGAAGTTCTTACAAAACTGTCAGAAACTACCCTCTGCAGTTCTGTAAGAACACGGAGAACCGGCTTCCCTTCCCCACCTCGGAAACCACATTCATGTACCCTTTTTCTTTTTCAAGAATCATCTTCGACAAATAGAGCCCTATCCCCGACCCTTCTTTGTTCTCCACCGACTTGCTCCTGTAAAACCTTTTAAAAACCTCTGTCAGCTCCTCTCTGGCAATCCCCATTCCCGTATCCTGAATCCAGATTTCCGTATACATCTCAAACCGCTTCATTCCGATAGTAATTGTTCCGTCCGGAGGCGTATATTTGACTGCATTCTCTAAAATATTGGCAAATACCTCCGAAGTCCATTTGGGATTATGGAAAAGAACACAGTCCGGAAAATATTCTGTCTCAATCCCGATCCGCTTCCGCTCCGCCTGTTCATACACCCGGCTCACCGCGTCCAGAAGAGTCTGCCGTATCAAATTGCCTTCCGCCTCAAATACCACCGCATTCTGCTCCAGCTTGACCATCTTGAACAGAGAGTTGAGTATCCAGCTGACCTTTTCCGACTGCTTCCTCATTTTGCTCAAAAAATTTCTCCGCTCCTCCTCTGAGACCTTCCCCTCCTCTAAAATCTCCTCATAGAGCATAATATTGGCAAGGGGAGTCTTTAGCTGATGGGACATATTAGAAATCAGGCTCTTTACCTGCTCCTTCTCCTTTTGTGCCTCCCCAACCTCAAGTTCCACTTTCTCCTGTATCCGCTTCAGCTTTCCCGCCAATGCCGACACTTGGCCCTCCGCCAGATCCGTCTGCTCAATCTCACGGTTATCTAAAATTTCATCCAACATTTTATCTACATTGTAATAAAACTTTTGCCCTCGTCTATAAAAATACAACGCTGCGCATAGGCCCACGCCACACATAGCAGCAGACAATAACCACAGCCATCTCATATTCAATCACCTGTTAATCCTTCCACATATATCCCAGTCCGTGAACCGTCCGAATCAGCCGGGGCGCCGCGGGGTCGACTTCTATCTTCCGGCGGAGCCTGCGGATGTTGACCGATACGATATTTTCGTCTACAAATTTGCCCTCACTGTCCCAGATATGCCTTAGAATCTGCTCTTTCGACAGTACTTGGTTCTTATTCTCCATGAAATACAAAAGCAGCTTATACTCCACCTTGCTCAATTCCACCGCTTTCTCTCCCTGATAGACACGGCACGCGCCCTTGTCCAGCCGAATTCCGTTGGAATCAAGATAGGTCGTCAGTTCCTCTCCCCTGTTCATAAGTTTTTTCAGTCTCGCCTTTAGCACGGCCGCGGAGAAGGGCTTGGACATATA
Source organism: Bariatricus massiliensis (assembly GCF_900086725.1). Taxonomy (GTDB): domain Bacteria; phylum Bacillota; class Clostridia; order Lachnospirales; family Lachnospiraceae; genus Allocoprococcus; species Allocoprococcus massiliensis. The sequence continues at coordinate 578,121 of NZ_LT574837.1, forward strand.
ATCATCTACTCCCAGTTCCAACGCCCGCACTTCATCCAACTCCGTATCTCTAGCCGTCAGCATTAAGATGGGAATGCGGCTCGTTTCCCGGATTTGGCCGCATAATTCAAAACCACTGCCGTCGGGAAGATTACAATCCAGAAGCAGACAGTCAAACCGTCCTTCCACAAGCTGCCTCTTCGCCGCCCGGATGCTATCCGCCTCAGCAATATCATACCCCTCGGCCGCAAGGGTGAACGCCAGCCCCTCCTGTAAATCCGTATCATCTTCTATAATTAATATCCGTTTCATTGCCCCTCCTATCAAAAATAAAATAAGTCTTCAAATTTTTTATCCAGCGCAATACATAAGATCAACGCCAGCTTAGCAGTGGGATTGAACTGCCCGGTCTCAATGGAGCTGATTGTATTGCGCGATACCCCGACCATTCCGGCCAGCGCAGACTGGGATAACTTCGCCTCCGTCCTTGCTTCTTTCAGCCGGTTCTTTAAAATTAGCTCCTCGTTCATAGCTAACCTCTCAGCGCTGTGACTGCCACGCACAGTATATAAGCTATAGACGCAATGGCGCCGGCAATGACAGTTACTAGATATGTTTTTTGTTTCGTAAAACGATATTTAGGATAAGCCTCCGCTGCTAAAAATGCCCAAAACATGGCCATTACCCCATAATTAGACTGTCCACTAAAAAAGTTTAGAAGCATAATAATTACAAATACTATGCAAAATGCAGTCACTCCAATCTTTCTTCCTGCTGCTTCTGCCGCTATCATTCCTTCATCTTTATTTTCTTGTCTGCTTTTTTGTAAAATTTCTTCCTTATTCATAAAAATACCTCCTTTTTCTGCCAAGTTTTCTTGGTAATCTAATTATAACACGCCAAGTTTTCTTGTCAATAGCATTTTGCAAAGTTTACTTTGCATTTTATAATCGCATGCCACTCTTCTAAAAATATGTTATACTTAATAAAAGTACTTTAGGAGGGATTTTATGTACTATACAGCAGACTGTCCCTCACCGGTAGGGATGCTTACCCTTGCCAGTGATGGAGAATATCTTGTGGGGCTTTGGATAGAAGGGCAAAAATATTTTGCGCATTCCTTATACGGAAAGGTGTCGGAAGACTATTTTGTTCCTGTATTCACGCTTGTTAAAAACTGGCTGGACCGGTATTTCGCAGGGGAAAAGCCTGCCATATCAGAAATTCCGCTTCGCCCCGGCGGCAGTGATTTCTGGCAAAGTGTGTGGCGTATCCTCTGCGATATTCCTTATGGCGAAGTGGTTACTTACGGCAGCATAGCGAAAAAGGTGGCTTCTGACTTGGGCAGGGAACGAATGTCCGCTCAGGCCGTGGGCGGGGCAGTGGGGCATAATCCTATCTCTATCATCATCCCCTGCCACCGGGTCGTGGGCGCAAACGGGAGCCTGACTGGATATGCCGGGGGGATAGATACCAAAGTAAAACTGCTGCAGCATGAGGCAGTGGATATGACACACCTTTTTATTCCTAAAAAGGGAACGGCACTATAATATTTTTATTTAGCTATTGACATCTATTTATTACTGCATTATAATAAAGCAAAACTAAGAACCGATGAGCAAGAGTAGTATCCTTAAGGTCATATTTCCAGAGAGTCGTGAGTGGTGGAATCACGATAATATTGTTTAAGGTGAATGGACTTGCGAGGGCAAACTGAATTCGGCGTACCGCCGATGTAGGGGCGACGGCATCCATCCGTTATCATATGGAACATGTATGACAGTACATGGCTGAGCGCATTCCTTCGGGGATGAATATAGGTGGCACCGCAGGAACTATCTCCTGTCCTATTTATTAGGACGGGAGTTTTTTTATACATCAATACGCTTTGCTCCCGTTCTCATATGCGGAATCTTCCGCAAAATATATCATAATATTGAAAGGAAGGTATAAATGATGAGTGACAACAAAACAATCCCTTACAAAATCTATCTTGAAGAAAGTGAAATGCCGAAGCAATGGTACAACGTGCGCGCCGATATGAAGAATAAACCGGCGCCGCTTCTCAACCCGGCTACTCTCGAGCCGATGACAGCCGAGGAGCTTGGGCATGTGTTCTGCGACGAACTGGTAAAGCAGGAACTGGACGACACCAACGCTTATATTGATATTCCACAGGAAATTCAGGACTTCTACAAAATGTACCGTCCGTCCCCTCTGGTGCGCGCATACTGTCTGGAGAAAGAACTGGATACCCCGGCTAAGATTTATTATAAATTCGAAGGCAACAATACTTCCGGAAGCCACAAGCTGAATTCTGCCATCGCGCAGGCCTATTACGCCAAAGAACAGCACCTAAAAGGCGTGACCACCGAGACCGGAGCCGGACAGTGGGGAACGGCCCTCTCCATGGCATGCGCTTACTTCAATCTGGACTGCAAGGTCTTCATGGTCAAATGCTCCTATGAGCAGAAGCCGTTCCGCCGTGAGGTCATGAGGACTTACGGGGCCAACGTGACGCCATCCCCCTCTGACACGACCAATGTAGGCCGCAAGATACTGGCCGAATTCCCGGGCACATCGGGAAGCCTCGGCTGTGCGATTTCCGAGGCCGTAGAGGCGGCTACCTCACAGGAAGGATACCGCTATGTACTCGGCTCTGTGTTATCACAGGTATTGCTCCACCAGTCAGTCATCGGTCTGGAGACAAAAGCGGCGCTTGATAAATACGACATTACACCGGACATCATCATCGGCTGCGCGGGAGGCGGCTCCAATCTGGGCGGACTGATTTCCCCGTTCATGGGTGAAAAGCTGAGAGGTGAGAAAGACTATCGCTTTATCGCTGTAGAACCGGCGAGCTGCCCAAGTCTCACCCGGGGCAAGTATGCCTATGACTTCTGCGACACCGGCATGGTATGCCCTCTTTCCAAGATGTACACTCTGGGAAGCGGCTTCATCCCATCCGCCAACCATGCGGGCGGTCTCCGCTACCATGGCATGAGCTCCACACTGTCACAGCTGTACGATGACAAACTGATGGAAGCCGTTTCCGTAGAACAGACTTCCGTATTTGAAGCAGCTACCAAATTCGCCAGAGTGGAAGGAATCCTTCCCGCGCCGGAGAGCAGCCACGCAATCAAGGTGGCTATGGATGAGGCTATGAAATGCAAAGAGACGGGAGAAGAAAAGACCATCGTATTCGGCCTGACCGGAACAGGGTACTTTGACATGGTCGCATACGGAAAATATAACGACGGAGATATGACCGACTATATTCCTACCGATGAAGATCTTGCGAAAGGCTTTGCCGGACTTCCAAACGTATAAATTAGCGGAATTTTATTTCTAAATGAGAGTGTCCCAAAGATTGTGTAAGTCTTTGGGACACTCTCTGTTTTGCTCTAGGGGCACTATAGAATTCTAACCCTTTCAGCTGCATTCATTTAGATACTTGTTAAGATTACCGATATTATAAAGCAGGAAATCCGGTTTATTCACCCTGTTGACTTTATATACCATTCCCACATCCATAAGCCAGATGTGTAACAATTTTCTTTGGCGCATGTTTTGACCTGAATATTTTCATCATGTCAAAATCATTGATATCCAACACTTCCAGAAGCTGCTCTTCTTCACAGGCAAGCAAAAATTCGCGGAATGTCAGTAGATAAAGATTACAGAAATCAACTTTTCCTACCGGAAATGATGTGCCTTCATGCAGGGCAATTCCTAAGAGAGAACCTGCCACAATAATGTGATACTGCGGAGCCTCCTCCCTGAAATATTTTAATACCTTTTATCATATTTCGTTTCACGGATTAATTCCGCCATCAATGTTTTTTTGGCTAATTCAGTAGTTAATGCGATATTGATTTTCTCATCATTTTGCTCAATTGAAAACGCACCGTTTTTTGCATCCGAGACGTTTTTTCCCTCATAAACCCTCTTCTCTTTATTATATTGAAAAATCAAATTCTGCCCCCTACTGTAAGTCCCGTCCACCCAATTGTATTTTAAAGATATTTCAGCATTCCCCTCTTCATTTATATATGCACAAACATACATATTCAAATCAGCCGACTCATAACTATAGCTTCCATTCTCTATTGAAGCCGTCTCGTCTTTTTCATCCACTATAGTATTTTTCAGTCCATACCAGTAAGAATCAATCACATGAGACACCTTTTGTTCTAAATTATTAACCGTATTATACGCAAGCTCTGCCTCGCTCCTGTCTACCCCTGCGTAATATCCTTGCAACACATATGTTCTAACATCCCCACCGGCTATATTCTGAGTATCGCTTTGCATAAATTCACCATCTTTAAATCCATAGTATACATCTTCCTTGCCGGTATCAGTATCTGCAGCCTTCAAATACCACTGATTATCAGTATTCAGAAGAACAACTTCTCTTTCATTACTTGGGCCGTAACAAGGTTGCCCTTCAAATACCTTTTGTGCCTTTCCTTCTGCATAATCCCACACTTCCAGAACATAATCATCTATAGACCCGGGAAGATAATCAATATCATATGTATCTGCTGTGTAAGCCAGAACCAGCTTTTCCTCCCCGCTTCCTTCAAAGTCTATCATTTCAGCAAAGCAAAGCCCAAATGCTTGTACTCTTGAGCCATCATATTTACAGCCACTGGCTTTTCCTCTCTGATTATTAAAAATCTCCTGAAGTGCTCGTTCCCTCTCATAGCTTTCATAGAATTTTTTTATATTCTTATAGTGTTCTTGTCCACTATCTAAGCTTCCAATTGCACTATCACAAACCTCCAGCAATTCATTCCACATCATTTCCTTATAATATATTTTCACCAGGCCATCGTAGACGTCTTTTGATACCGCCCCTTTTTCAAGCGCTTTATAATAATTTTCCAAAGCATTTTCTGTATCCTGCATGCCGTTATATGACTCTCCCAATTTAATATAAATATCTGCATCCGTAGATTTTATTTTCAAAGCGGCCTTACATGCATTCACTGCTTTATCATATTCTTTGTCCTTTATATAAGTATCAGCCTGTACGACAAACTTCTCATACTTCCTATCCTGATACTTATCGTATTCCCTTTTCACAACAAATATAGCGGCTATAATAAATATTGCCACAAAAATTATAACCACTTTGCCATATCTGTATTTCGCCCCAGAAACCAATGCTGAGGGAGGAATTTCTCCTGCGTGCTCCTGTTTTTCTCCCAGTGACATCCCGCATTTTCTACAGAACTTTGCCTTGTCTTTATTTTCTGCTCCACAATGTTTACAGTACATATAATTACTATTCACGCCCTTCCTCTTATAGTTAAATTTTTTTATTTGGTGTCTGACTGCAGTAAAGACATATCTGTGATAGGTGCATTTGGCAATTGCTCATGAGATCTCGAATAGTAATCCTCATTCTGCCCTAATTGCCGTTCTGATATCTGTTCGTCTATTACGTTATCGCCTTCAATTCTAATATGGCTTATCGTCTCATATCCCTGTTCTCCTGATGCCCGGATAATATAATCATCTGTACCCCCATTTTCATCCATATAAAATCCACTGTGATATCCTAAAACGTCTCCCAAGTACTTACTTTCACCGCTAGAAATTGTATATATTTTATACATGTAATCACCTTCACAGAATCCTTCCTCTGCTAAAAGTTCTTTTATCCCATCCTTATTTATATCATAAAAATAATATATATTCGTAGATGCATATGCAGCATTTACATCACGGAGAATCGGTCCATAGATATTCACATATGTATCTGCTGTGATTGTCTCTGCTTTCTCTTTGTTCTTATCCTCATCTTTACCAGTGTTCTTGCCCCTCTTTTGCAGTTCAATCACTCCCCATTTTCCATCTTTCTTCACCCAGCATTTGCTGTCATGAACCGGCCGTATAGCTTCAAATATACCGGATGGTATAACAACTTTTCCACCAGTGTCCCGCATTTCCCATTTGCCATCCTTAACAAGCGGAACATATCCCCCAAAAGCGGCATAGCAATAGTCTTCCTGATTAGAAGTTTTTCCGTATGAAGTATACTCTTGCCATGATGCATCATATTCAAATGGTATTACTATTTTCCCATCCTTATCTACATATCCCCATTTTCCATCTTTGCAGACGGCCATCAACCCATCTGTATAAGAACCACATTTATCATATATAAAATCAGACACTAATCTGTCCTCGTAATATATCGCATATTTACCAGTCAGGTTATTACTCCACTTTATCCAGTTTCCATCAGCCCGCACTTCATAATCCGAGTCTGAGATTCTGACAGGAATTGGCACAGATGGTTTTTTTAAGGTACTTCCCGAAGCACTCCATAACTCTTCCATAGTATTACGCAAACTACCTGCCCAGTAATATGCACCTCCGCCTCCTTCCGGTGGGCCGCCGTAAAACATCGCATAGCTAAGTTTTCCATCTATCAAAAAAAATAAATTCGTATAAGCCTTCATTTCTTCATCATACTTTTCTTCAAAATACTCTATAACATACCTATCAGACTCCACAGAGACAGACTTATATCCCTCCTCCTCAAATCTGTTTCCCGCCATATCAATCAGCCCAAAAGAAGCTCCATTTTTTATAACCGCATACTCATTATCCAATTGTAGGTTCATCTCATTTACCGAAACTTGACTGAAATCATTATTCTTTAAATAATAAATATTATCCGCTTCTATTGCCGGTTTGACTACCCATGTGTATTCGGTCATATTAACAAGCTCATCTAGTTTTTGGTTTACCTTATCCTGCTCAGTTTCCTGTTTTTTCGCATCTGCATTATCCTCTTTCTTTACACTTTCGGGATTGACATTTTTTTTAGCCTTTTTAAGAATCTGAACAGCTTTTTCATACTCCTCCCTGCTTGTATATACGTCTGCCAGACGAAGATATGGCTCTTCTTTTTTGGGGTCAATGTCAATCGCTTTCAGATAAGCGTCTTCTGCTTTGTCATAATCTTGCTGCTCAATATAGCGGTTTGCCGAAGCAATGTAATCTTCATACTGTTTTTCCCGTTTTGCATTATCCAACGCAATAACCGCAGATACAAAAATCACAATTAGCAACGCGGATGCCAAAATAATCCACCATTTTCTTTTATTCCGCGGTTTATTCGTCTCTTTGTTCTTTATTTGGTTGGAATCGGCCTGTTTATTCTCTGTCAAGGGCGCGCCACAGGCTTTACAAAACTTTGCCTGACCGGGATTTTTTTCTCCGCATATATGACACTTCATCTCATATCCTCTTTTCCATATAATTATCTATTATTCTTAAAGCACACTTCCCGGGTTAATGTACCATTTCCCATCTATTTTTATCACTTCGATGCCTTCTTCACCCTCGTCCTCTTCATGTTCATCCATTTTCACTTGGTAAGAAAAATTTAGTTTCTTTCCTTCCTTTATATCTCCCAAATATCCTTGAAAATATTGTTCGATATCTTGAATCTCTTCATCTGTCATATCAGTGACATCTGTAATCTTATAATTGATATGGACATCCCCTCTCTCATCTGTAAATTCATCTAGAACTCCACTTCCCACAGAGTCCAACAATTCATCTATGTCCATTCCTGACTTCTCTTCAGCCACTTCTAACAGCTTAGGCGGCAAAATACTCAATACTCCTTGAATGTCTTGGCTTTCTATGGCCTTTACCATATTCTTAAGCGGAGTTTCATATGTATTCTTAAAAAAGATACCTTTCACAAACAACACACATATAATTACTGCTATTAGAAGCACTCCTATAGCCCGATAAGGCGGTTTTTTATTTCTTGTCATCTCCGTACCCGGATTCTGCCGGTTTTCACCTTGGTATCCCTGATGTGTCCCGCCTGCCTTTCCATATGTTTCACCACTATTTATTGGATTTCCACACTTAGGGCAGAACCTCGCTCCTTCTTTTATTTCTTGCCCACACTTACTACAAAACATACTTTTTCCCCCTTACCTAATACATTAAGCTTCCCAAAACCCCTAAAAAAGAGGACCAGAACAATACAATAATAAGTACCATAATTACCTGCCCCAAGAGGATAGCCCGACAGTAATTTGTCTTATTCCGGTTATTACTTCCTATTGCAAAAACAATAAGCATTATGATTCCTACAATCGGAATTGACGATAATAGAAATAGTCCCAGATAGCTCCACACACTCATGACCGGCGCCATATTCGGGTCTGTTACAACAGTAGCAGTATTGCTCTGTGTCTTAGTGTCTTCCGTAGTCTGCTGTGCTTCCTCTATTGATACCCCGGCCCTTTCACCTGTATCCTGCTTAACCGGCTGTCCACATTTGGGACAGAATTTTCCATTATTCTTTATCTCTGCTCCACAATTATTACAAAACATCTCTTTTCCCCCATTCTTTTATGATTCCTGTCGGATATAACTCATTGTAATTACTTCACTTTTGTAAACGGTCCCGCATAAACATACCTATCCGGCAGTTTCATCACATCTTTACCTTTCTTGTCAATATATTTACATTTGTATTCAAAAAACATATCATCTGTTCCTTCTAGTCTTGTCCCAACAGCCAGCATATCACAGTCTTTTGAGGGCCATATATAGTCATATTGTTCCGGCATTATTAGTTTTCCGGTATCATCAATTAATTCTGGCATATTGTACCATGTGCCATTTTCAATGTCCTTTTTCCCTTTATATCCTATAAGGAACTCATTATTATCACTCATTGAATGTATCATTTCATATTCACATGGAACTACTTCCTTTCCCCTCTCATTAACACAACCATATTTATAAACAGTGATTCCATCATCGTCTAATACCACTTTTTTACCGACAATAGCTAAACCATTCTTTCCAAATCCATTAACAACATCATATTGACACGGAACTACTTCTACTCCCTTTTCGTTAATAAAGCCGCCACCCTCTTCCTTATATACTATTGCCAATCCATTTTTTTCAAAGCTATTAGCTTCCTCATATTGGCATGGAATTACCTCTTCCGCTTTTTCATTGATATATCCCCATTTATATGTAGTCATTCCAAATTCATCAGTTCCTGTCCTTCGCCCTACTGCCGCTAATCCATTTTCTCCAAATCCGGCAGCTTCTTCATATTGGAACGGAATCACTTCTTCCTGCTTTTCATTGATGAAACCCCATTTATATATGACATTTCCCAGTTCGTCAGTTCCTGTTATATTCCCCACTGCTGCCAAGCCGTTTTCTCCAAATTCATAAGTTGCATCATATTGGCATGGAATCACTTCTTCCCCCTGCTCATTTACATATCCTTCTTTGTATACCGGCTCTCCCTCAGAATCTACTCCTGTCTCTCTGCAGACATTCGCCAGTCCATTATTGCTAAATTTTCCTACGGTATCATATTCATATCTAAATGGAATAATTTCTTCTCCCTTTTCATTAATACAACCATATTTATAAATATCCTCTCCATCTTCATCTCGACCCACTTTCTTGCCAACCACAGCCAGTCCATTTTCTTGAAATTTCTCAATTCCTGTATACTGAAAAGGTATCACTTCCTTTCCTTCTCTATTTATATATCCCCAGAGATATGACGACGAATCTTCTCCCTCTTCGCTCACTTGTCTGCCAACTGAAATCAAACCATTTTCTTCAAAATTTCCGACAATATCATATTGGCACGGAATCACTTCTTTCCCACGTTTATTTATAAATCCATATTTTTGATTTTTATTCATTACAACTGCCAAATAGTCTTCTCCTGATTTGTAATAACTAATCCCTCCCGCTCCAGCAATAACTATTACGCACAATACTAAAGCAAAAATTATCCTTTTTTTATATTGCTTTTTTACCGACACATTTCTCACATTTCCAGCTGCCTCTTCCACATTCCAACCCCGCTCCAGAAGATTCCCACATCTGGGACAATATTTTCCTTCTTTCTTTATCTCATAGCCACATTTCCCGCAATACATAATTTACCCTCCATCTCTTGTCCTCGATATCTATCCTCTTATTTTCCTCCCGTCTTGCTTTCCAGAAACTGTATAGTGTCATCCAGTTTTTCTTTCGTTTTTTCTTCGCCCCTCCTGCTCATATACAATTCCCAGCGCTCTTGGCTTTGTTCCCATTTGCTCTTTTCACTTTCATATTGTTCTTCTGAAACTATCTGATTATCAATCTGATAACTTGGTTCCATATCGAACTCTGAATTGAGTTTTTTTGTTATCCGGAACATTTCACTGTCTTCTTCATACATCCATACATTGATATCCTCAAAAGAATCTGCCGCTCCTGTGATGACATAATATTTATCCTCTTTTTCTGCTACAACTATCTCTGCCATCCCACCATTATATTTATATGGCTCCCCTGTATAGATTCGCTTCAGCTTATTTTTTTCATATGCCCATATCTCTACGGTATATTTCGGAGCCAGTGAATAAATGTCATCCTGATTCTCTATTCCATACGCTAATATCAACTCCTCTTTTCCATCACAATCAAAATCTAATAATTGTGCAAAGCACAGTCCCTGCAAATATTCCGAATACTCTGTAAGCGTTCTGATTTCGGCTTCCCCAAACTTTGACCGATACTGCATTAACAAATCATAATACTGCCGGTAAATTCCCAACTCCTTTTTCTTCTCCTCTAATTCTTCCTTTTTCTTTTCATCCGATATCATATTTTGCATCTGTTCAATCAAGTCTTTTGCTTCTTCGTCATTCCCCTGCTCTACATATGAATCTATAGCATTGTTATAAAACTGCTCTCCCTCTTTTGTCATACTGCCTTGTTCTTTATAATTCTGATTTACGATAGAGATTCCCTTCCGGTAGCTGTCAAACATCCGGTCATAATCTTCAAGACCTTCATAAGTGTCGGCCAGTCCCTGATAGGCATCAATTTTCCTTGGTTCGACAGAAACTGCTTCATTAAAAGATTCTTCTGCTTTTTTGTAATCCATTTCTGCCAGATATTTCTTCCCATCGGTGAGGTTTGATATATATCTTTTCTCCTGTACCTTCCCATACATCATATACACAAAGATTACTATAACCGCCACTATCACAATGCCGGCAATAACCAGCCCAGCCTTTTTACCGGCTCTTCTTCCCGGTTTATGAATCTCTGATTTTCTCAATAGTTCTCCGCAATTTTTACAAAATACTGCATTGTCGTCATTTGGCGTCCCACACCTTCTGCAATACATATTCTCTCCTCCGTCACTTCTGCTCCTGAAGCTCTATTTTTAAAGATATAATCCTTTTCAGCGATTCATCTAACCGTTCTTCCGAAATTATCCCATTTTGAACCGCAAGTAGTACACCCTGATAGGCCGCTTCAAAATCTGACGGCATTAATATCATATCAACTCCCGCCTGAATCGCTTGTACAGCCGCTTCTTCCGCCGAATAATAATTTGTAACTGCCCCCATATCCATAGCATCTGTAATTACAATCCCCTGATAGCTCAGCTCTTCTCTCAGAAGCTCCGTGACAATCTGAGGGGATAAAGTTGCCGGAATATCACTTCCGGTCACTTCTGGAAGTGCAATATGTCCCACCATGATAAATTCCGTTCCGGCCTGTATTCCTGCTATAAATGGAAGGAACTCGCACTGTCTCAGTTGTTCCAATGTCCTCTGTGAATAAGCCTTTCCTTCATGGGAGTCTTGGCCTGTAGCCCCATGCCCCGGAAAATGTTTCAGCGCAGTGCAGATTCTCTGGCTATGAAATCCCAAAACCGTCTGTTCTACCATTCTGGCTGTCAGTTCCGGCTCCGAACCAAAGGCTCTAAATCTCACCACCGAATTGTCCGGATTTATCCAGACATCCGCATCTGGCGCGAAGTTAACATTAAAACTACTATTCTTTAGATACCCGCCAATATAAACGCCTGCATTATAAGCGTTAGACACGTCTCCCGTACTTCCAACATCACTCATGTTTCCTACATTTTCAATGAGGAAATTATCATTAGACGCAATTCGGGTTACCTCTCCGCCCTCTTCGTCTACACATAAAAATGGAAGCAATCCCGTCTTTTGCAGGCTTAACTCTTTCAACATGATATTAAAATTACTGATTTGCTCAGGAGATGAAATATTTGCCCCCATCATAATAAATCCACCCACCGGATAATCCTGATATGAATTTCGCAATCCCGGCCCAAGAGTGGTTACCATATCTTCCTCCGTCAAAACATCCGGTGTGACAATAAACATCTGTGTAATCTTTTCCTGCAAGGTCAATTCACTAAGTATTTTATTAGTTTTCTGTTCCACGCCATTTGTGTTTTCCTCTTCTGTTTCCTGAGACTTGTTGTTATCCTGTATTTCCTGCTTCTGTTCTTGTTGGAAGTTATCGGGATTTGACTTGTGTCTGGACAATATAACGAAAACCATACCTGTTAGAACCACCAGCACTATCAGAATTACTCTTTTAATTTTCATACTCACATATATACCCTAACTTTCCAGCATATTCCGGAACTACCTCTATAATATTGTCCGGCACATCATTCCACACCCATCGTTCTTCTTTCTCATAGTAAAAGATATCAAGACTGGTCTCCTGAATATCCTTGTCAGAATAGCTTGGTTCATTTGCCATCCACTCGCTGTTACACCAGTATCCTCCACTATTTACCTTCTCTCCATAGAACTGATTCTTATCATTTACCCAGTAATAATCTTCGGATGTTGCATCCCGTCTGCCGCCAATTCTAAAATGCTTTTTCTCCAGCCCCTTCTGCCTGATCTCGCTTAAAATATAATCATATTCTTTCTTGCTGTTAATTCTTGCCAGATATCCTCCGCGTTTTATACAATCATCAAATGCTTGCTGCCATGTACAGTCACTCACGATATATTCATATCTGTGAATCCCGCCTTCCTCAACGCCTTTAGACTCTGATATCATGATATTATCTGTCTGAATCTGTAAATTCTCATCAAAATCCAAAGATACCGTTCCGTTTACCCGTACGCCGCAGCCATTATATGGGATTAAAGATTCTGATGCCTGAACCTTTAATTTATTTTTGTCTTTCATTACTGTTTCCTTACCGTTTTCCTTTTTGATCAGCAGGTCTTTCTTTTCCGCAAATTCCAGATAATAGTCATTGCCCTCCTGCACAATTTCCCCCTCTATCCAAAAATCTCCCGGCACAGTACAGTCAGTATCATAGGCCTCTGGTTCTGCGTCCGGCTCTATATCCTTTTTTACTTCTGCCTCCTCCACCTGCAAACTTTTTTCGCTCTCTTTGTTATCATGTCCATAAAACAGCCAGAAGGTGATTGCCGCCGCAATCGCAAGTAATATCACTAAAGAAATAGTAATTACAAGAATTTTTGATGGTCTTTTTTTGCTCAACGATGCTCCACATGATGGACAGAATACATCTTCTGCTTCCACCGAGGCATTACAATTTTGACATCTCAAATATTTCACCTTCTCTCTGAGTATTTTTCTATAGATTATTGATAATTATCTTCTAATACCTATACCCGCATTTCCCGCAAAATGTTGCTCCATTTTTCCTCTCACTCCCGCATTTAGGACAGTATCTTGGATAATGCTGTTGACCGTTCTTTCTTTTTCCCCTGCCTTTTCTTCTTTTAAATTTCACGATTTTTCTCTGCACATTCCCCACAAACAAAAATATTGCGACGCCCAATATAATAATTGCCAACATATATAAAATAAATTTTGAATAATGGAAAGCAGAGAACTCTATCTCCGTTGAAACGTCAAACGGACTAATTAAAGAAACATTTTTCCCTTCTTTTCCTTCGTAAACCCCTTCTTCAACTTTTGTGTTATTCGGAAGTATATATTTTATACTTACTGATTCCGAATAATCTTTTATATCTCCTTTCCCTACGTTAAACTTATCTCGAATCTTACTTTTAACAAAAGGAAATGTACTTCTTTTTAATGTCAGTTTGCTGTTGTTAATACCAAACACTCGGTTCGTAAAACTGTCTATCTTACTGGTAAACCATGATGAATATGTAATCTCATAGCATCTGTATCCCTCATCATCGTAGATTCTAAGAGTTTCCCCCCTCTTAAGCCCTTTTTCCATCTGCTTCTTTGTGGCTTTGTAATAATCATCCGCAATATTCCAATCCATATAGAATGTAATTGTCCTGTTTATCTTATGCCCTTCACTTGAAAGGTCTGTTATTACTGAGATGTTATCAAAAGCCAGTGGTGTGTCATAATAATAGTCTATTTCTCCTTCACGACCACTATAGCGCACCACACTGCCAGATACGCTTGTATCGCTTCCGTCATTTTCTTCCTCCTCTTTTTGAGGTTCAATATCTGCGGAAAGGTTCGTATACGTTTCCGGAAGATTAATATGAAATGAAAGTTTCCCTTCTTCACTTAGAATATTCTCTGTGTCTATGCGTTCCACGGTTTTCATCCTCACAGATGTGTCTGTATTATAGTATTTTTTATGTTCAATATTAACCGCCGTTCCCAGGATCATCATTGTATCTTTTATCAATTGCTTCTCTGAATCAGAGGTAAATGTAACTGAACAGTTTCTTTCTCCTTCCTCATTTAATTCCACACCTATTACACCACATCTGTCCCTCAAAACCCGAACTATTTTCCGAGCTTCCGTTTCTTCCATAGAAAAGCCTATCTTTCTGGTGTATATACCTTCCGTTAATTCTGTATCTATATCAATATTGGTAAATACTATTTCATCTTCCTTCGCTGTATTCAGAGCCTCTATACTTTCATATGTTCCCCCGTTAAGCTCCACGACATCCTTCTTAACACTCAGCAATCTGCAAAAATTAGTCTCTTCCACCACTCCTGATTTCTGCATTGCAACGTCGATAAAATTAAACAATTCTAGAGGCGAAAAATTCTCAACATAAGGAACCTCTGATTCCCCATAGGTAGTAATCGGTTTATACCCAAGCAGTTTCCTCGTCTTTTCATCATAGTCTTCATATGATTCAAACGAATATTCTATACATAATTCTAAATCCATGCCTAGAGATTTCGTATAAACCGTATATGATTTTGATTGATTCTGGACCAAAATCATCTCAAGAGTACTTTTCCCTCCCATGACAAAGTTCTCCAAATCCGACTGTGATATTATACATCTCGTGCTTCTATATCCTTTAAATTCCTCCTGCGCTTGAAGATCAACGGCCTTCACAAGACACATAACTACCGTCAGTAGCACTATACTCAAAATCTTTTTTTTCACTTTTTAATCCTCTTAAAACAAGTTGTAACGATACAATACTTCTGACTTAGACCATTCCGGCATAGTATAGAAAAATAGCTTGTTATCCACAATCTCCATACTGCAGTTCTCCTCATCAGATATGATTTCCTCCCTGCTGATTGTGTCAAGAAGCTTCACATTCTGAAAGTTGGAATCCATCCTGTATAATTCCAGATTTGTATCGGTCTGATCCATGTAATACCAATCTTTTTTTGTATCCTGCACCAAGGTAAAAAATGTCTGTTTTCCTGATACTTTTCCTATCTCCTGCGGAGTCCCATCCTTGGCATTATAAAGTATGATTCTGCATGTTCCGTCATCATCGCTCTGTTCTGTAAATATTCCAGCTTCTGTCGGATGCCATCCCGAAATTCCTTCTGTCTCCACAACCACTCCCGGACTTTTGGAAAGCCAATACACTTCTTCTGCGCTCTCCCTCAGATAGCCATTGGATACCAATTTTAAAGCTATTTGATATTCCTTAAACTCTTCTTTTAAATTATCTTCCGGCGCAATGTTCTTATCATATGATTGAACAATTTCCCCACTTTTGGTAATACGATAATATATACATTCCGGTCCAAACAGCCAGGAAAACGCATTCGTCTTTTGTGTCACAATAAAATAATCTTCATTCTCCTGCCCCATATATTCAACATCCTCTGTAAAAGAGATGTACTGTTTGTGTTTCAATGTAGAGCGGTCTAAACAATATATCTCCTTTGGCGAAAAAGCTGATACATAATATAGATTCTGCTCCTCCATTAATAATACATACTTGACATCTTTTAAAATAATCTTTGATGTTGTTCCATCTTTATTAACTCTTCTCACATTATATTTCTCATCCTCTGAAGCCTGAAGCAAATAGACATATGACTGGTCCAAACCACAGATACTGAAAAATTCACCATCATATATTGCTTTTTTTGAATGTCCTTTTTTATCTTCCCGGAACAGCTTACCATTCAAACCCTTATAATATATTTTTTCCTTATCTTCTGCCGTCATTTTCTTCCACGACATAGTTGACTCATCGTAATGTGTATCCTTGCGCTGCCCGGTCTCAGCTAATGTCTTATCCAGCAAAGTTCCTTCAAAACTGATTCCATTAGATGCATTTACTATATTCCACAAATTTGCCTTTACCTTTAGTTTCGCTTTTGCATCTATTATTTTTAAATACAGCCTAGCATAAAAGGATACATCTAAACCTGAATCCTCCTCTTGGTCAGATGATGTCTGAAATGTTCCTTTTCCTTCTGCCTCAGCCCCTACTTTGGCAATTGCCACATCCGCCATATTAATATTAAAGAAATAGGCCATGACAGACGCCCCTATATGTATATCCGCATCTGCCTGCGCTTCCAACTTTGCGTTATGCTTCTCCTTCGGTTCAGACTTTCCTTCAAATTGATATATATATTTATTGTCCTTTACAATAACAAATTTATTTTCAAATTCATTTGTGAGTTCATAATCCATCGTGAACTTCATGGACAAATTCCCTGATATATCCATATAGACCATGAACCCACAGGAAAGAGGCATGATGGTGTATTCATAACTTTTTTTTATTTCCTTATTTATCACGTTTCCTATTTTGCCGGCAGTATTTGGCTTTAAAAGCACTGGCTTTGCCGGGGTACAGTCAAAATAAGCAATAGGAAATACTTTTTCTTCCAGCCCCTGCATTTTTATGAAACTCACAATGTCCTTTTTTGTCGTATCACCGGATATTTCTCCTTCTATAGACAATTCAGCTCCTACCTTCGCAACCTGCTTTCCACTGACACCCGTAGCTAATTCTTTCATTCCATATTTTTTATCCCAGTCAGCAATAAAATTTATCTGCAGGTCCTCCACACCTATCTTCCCCGTAAGTTTACATTTCTTTTCAAAATCCCCTGCCTGTTCTGAATCCGGAACAATACCCAGTGTTTCACTCAAGTCAACATTAAGCTCAACAACAAAATTAGCCGGCGGACTGCTTAAGACCGGAATCATCTCTGTATCCATTTCTTTATTGTAAACTAGATTTGTTGTCTCTTCTTTCTGTTGATTATCTGTCGTCTCTAAAAAATCTGCTTCTATAGCTTCTACAGGAGTTATCGTAACCCCCTCAACAGTTCTGATATTATTTATATTACTTGAATCAATCTTCAACTCATCATTTAGATACAGTTTATCAAACACTTCATCCAGCATAGGCATGTCTACACTCAATAAGATTTCTTCACCTTCTTCTGTGTTTGATACTACTTTCCCGATATATGTAGACTTAAGCGGCGTATCTTTACTGCCTTCCAACCAGAACAGTTCACCTGTCTTCAACGATGCAAGCTCTATATCCGTATCTTTGTTAAACTTTATAACCAGCTCTGACTCTTCATATTCTACAGCGGTAATAGCTTCATTGATTCTTTTTGCATCCTCATCAACATAAAAATACACATTTTCATTTAATACTGCCGTATCTTCATCACTGCCGCTTCCGTCTTTGACTTCTTCCTCCGTATACCTGCTTCCGTCCTTAACCTCATCTATTACTTTTTTCTCGGGCTGGTAAAAGAAGAAAAGCCAAATTCCCCCTATTCCCGTAATTAGCAGTAATAATAATAAAATCCACTTTATCTTTTTTTTCATAAGTATTCCTCTAAATAACTATAGAAGCTGATTAATCTTCGCTTTCCCTCTCCTACTTTACTTTTGCAAACGCTCCTGCATATATGTATTTATCCGGTACCTTCATTACCGTCTTTCCATATTCATTTATATATCTACATTCATATTTATTTTGTCCGTCTGACAACATCCCTATTTTTTTGCCAACAGCTATTGTTCCATTATCACCATAATTATAATCCACATAATCAAATTTCCCCGAAATGGTAAGAACTGTTTTGTCAAATATCTTGTACTTCGCATCGTCAACCCATTCTGTTATATAAAAAAACCCGTTTCCACCAGTAAATGTATTCATATACGTATCCGTTGATAAGGAACCCATGATTTTTTCCCCATTTTCATTAATTATCTCCTTTTCATAAATACCTTCCCCATTTTCTTTTTCCACCAGCGCTAAACCATTTTCTAAAAATGAGGTTGCTCCATCATATTGCATTGGAATCACTTCTTCACCCTGCTTATTAATATATCCATACTTATATCTTGGATATCCATCTTCATCCTTTCCTTCCACTTTCCCTATAACCGCAAGACTATTTTTCGAAAAAGACTCTGCCTTATCATACTGTAGCGGAATTACTTCCTCTCCCTGCTCGTTAATGTATCCATACTTCCATATTGACTCCTCGTCTTCCCTGACCATTTTTTCCACACATGCAAGTCCACTTTCTGAAAAGGAATATGCGTAGTCATATTGTAATGGAATTACTTCCTCTCCCTGCTCGTTGATATATCCATACTTCTTTATTGAATATCCATCTGCATCTTCCCCGACTATTTTTCCCACACATGCAAGTCCACTTTCTGAAAAATGCTCTGCATAGTCATATCGTAGTGGAATTACTTCCTCTCCCTGTTCGTTAATATATCCATACTTCCATATGGAATCTGCATCTTCCCTGACTACTTTCCACACAAGCGCAAGACCTTTTTCCGAAAAAGAACCCGCCCCATTATATTGCAACGGTATCACTTCTTCTCCTTGCTCATTAATATATCCATACTTCCATATTGACTCCTCATCTTCTACAGATATTTTTACCACATATGCAAGACCACTTTTATCAGAAAAGTCACCCATATCGACATATTGGCACTCTGTGATTGCTTTACCTTTTTGATTAATACAGCCATACCTGTATATTGGATTTCCTTCATCGTCTACATCTATCCGCTCTCCTACAACTGCTATTCCATTTTCTGAAAACCTTCTGCCCATATCATATTGGCACTCTATTACCTCTTTTCCATTTTCATTAATATATCCCACCTTTCCCTCATCATTTATGACAAGAGCCAGATATTTTTCTGAAAACACCTTTTGGTACAAGAATACTCCACCGACCGCAGTGACTAGAAGACACACAGATACTATAATGGTAATCCATTTTTTCCCTTTTCTTTTTCCCGAAGCGGACTTGGGATTTCTTTTTTTATCGACACTGGGCTGCGGAAAACCGCCTGCCGCATTCCCGCATTGAGGGCAGAACCTGCCCCCGGCTTTTATTTCACATCCACACCGACTACAATACATGTTCTGCCCGCCCCCTCTTATCTTCTCTGATTCATCTTCGCATACAGCAGCACGGCTGTTATAACGCCTAATACAATTGTAGATATGCCAATTGCCCCATATACTGCAAATACTCTTTGGGCAACGATGACATAGGTTTTGTAACTAATAGAGTTAAAAACAATTGAACCAATTTTTACAATCAGGCCAATCACCACAATAATCACACTTGTACTAATGTGATATTCTCTCTTTTTTACTCCCAATATGCCTATTATAGAAAAACAAAGAACAAGTGCGTACGGAATAATATAAAAAATCATCCCCATAAATTTTGCATCTGGTCCCATGAATTCATAAACTATCCAACTTCCTTTTAAATTTGAGAAAAACTGAATCGTCCACCAGAGAAGCATTATGATATACACAACCGCGATAATAATATCAACCGCGCTCATCCCCTTCAAAATTCCCGTTCCGTGATTTGTAACCATATGTATGCTATCTTTATTTGAATACACGGAATTGTCTGCACGGCCTGCCACCGGTTCTTGCACATTTCCACAGTAAGGGCAAAATCTGCTTCCCTCTTCAATCTGCTTTCCGCATTTACTACAAAACATTGTATTTCCTCCTTATGTACTCTATATTTACTGATCCAACTGATACCCTGACGGTGCTAATTCATATTCTTTGTCCTTTAAGAATTCTGCATTCTTTTTTTCCATATCTGACAAAAGGGATGCACTATAATTGGCATCAAAATCTTTTGCGTCATACTTACCTGTATACCAGCTTTTACTATTAAAATAATTTTGAAGTTCCGGCGAATCAAATCTTCTTCCATGTCTTGCATAGATTTCATTCTTTGCATAATTTAATTCCTGAGCCGTCTTGCCCTGTACATCTAAATCTGTCAGATACTTACTGTTACTTTGTGGAATAACATAATCTTCCTCGGCTGTATTGTCTGGCAAATCCAGACTTTCTTCTGGTACTTTCTCTTCTTTATCTTTCTCTGACTCTAATTCGCTCTCCTCTTTATTTTCCGCTTCGTAAGTATCCCTTTTATCATCAGATGTCTGAGTATCTAACGTAGTTTTACTATTGGATTTTGAAGCATCTTGTTTCCCTGCCAACAGCCAAATCGTAATTCCAGCTATAATAACAGCTAAAACCAACAATGAAATAATAACAGCCGCTAAGCCGGACTTTTTCTGCATCTCTACCCTGTTTCCACATTCCGGACAGAATACATCCTCCTTATCCAATGGCGCATGGCAATTTGGACACTTCATACTTTTTACCTTCTTTCTGATACATTTACTGGTATAAAGTCCAGTTATTTCAAGGACGCTATACTAATATTATTCAAACATAAAGTATTCATTTACGTTAAATTCCTCAATCGGGGACACTGTCATAAAGGTCTCTTCACCATTTACTATTTTTTGAAAATCCACTTCTTTATAAACTGACGCCTCCCCCGCCTCTTCAAAAGCCGGACCAGCCACAACAATTTCATATATGGGAGTTTCTTCTTCCCGTCCGGCTTCATATACTGAAATTACGTGCATTTCATTATACAGATTATTCTCTAATCCATTTGTCGGAAAACTAATACTGTCTTTTTTCAATACGCCCGATGCACCTGAGTCAACGTAACTCTCCAACGCAATAATAATGTTAGCCCGATTAAAATAATTTTTCTTCTCCAACGGTATGTTCTCAAACACAACTTGTCCGCTTTTGCCATCCATTAATGAGGCAATGATTGATTCATCTTTCTTTTCCAATACAATCCGGTACTTTTCTTCTTCTCCTATCTGCTGATACTGCCCGCTGTCAGAATCCCAACGAAAACTTAAGCTTTCTAAATCCCCCTGAATATGTGAGTCATACTGAAAACTTAAGATATTCTCCCCCTCCCGATTCTTCAATAAGGATACCGAAACTTTTAAATCATCTGAATAATACGAAAAGAATCCCTCCTCAGCAATTTCGTCTGCTGCCGGTTTTTTCTTTAATTCTTCCTCTTTTTGAGACAGTTTCTTACTGCCGCCGGTGGATTTCTTTCCTTGTTCAATAATATTTTCCGCTTTTTCCGATTTATTAAAAATGATACTCCCTGCTACAATTAAAATTGCTATAGCCAATACAATCCCTGCCGCAATTCCCAAAAACGATTTCTTTTTTCTCACTTGAAGGTGAGCTCCACATGCTCCGCAGAACATGGCATTGTCTATGTTTTCTCTTCCACACTTTGGACATCTCATAGCTTAATCTTCCTTTATTCTATTTTTGTTCCGCATGATGTACAAAATCTCATTCCTTCCGATACCTCTTTACCACAATTGGGGCATATAACACCCTTTTCCGGCTGTTGCTGTACTTCTATTGCTACTGGTGTCCCACAGTTAATGCAAAACTGCTGGTCCTCCTCTAACAGTGCGCCACAGTTCGCGCATACTCTGCCAGAATCTTGAACCAGCTCATTGGCCTCTTCCTGACTTTCCGCATATACATCACCTGACTCCGGCGGATTCGGCATCTCTATTGATATTGGTGTTCCACAGCTCATACAAAACTGCTGCCCTTCTTCTATTGGTGCACCACAATTCACACATACCCCTGCTGATGCTTTTACCGGCATATTAACCGGTTTTTGAGCTTCAATCTTAGCCCCGCATACATTACAAAACAATGAATTATTCGGTATCTCTGCATTACAATTGGGACACAAAATAGTTCCTTTCATTTTCTGCATCTCACTTTTTCTTGCTTCAATCTGCTGTTCCAAATCTTTAATCTTATGTATAACATCAGCTGCTGAAGGGCTTATATCCTCCGTATGTTCTTTATAATAAATGAAACCTAATTGCCCGAAAGCTTCTTTTTGTTGTTGCTCCAAACTCTTAATAGCCGTTAACAATTTTGCTGAATCAGTAACTTCTTTTGTCTTTTGTATTGCTCCCTGTCCTAACATAGTAAGTTTTTTGTCCAAATCTTCTAAAAATGCCATTTTATCTTCCTCCTATTTCAGCCGGTATCCGCAGTTTCCGCAGAATACCGAATCTTCTTCCATTTTTGTTCCACATTGCGGGCAGACATTCTCCTGCTCCTTTTGTTCTTCGTATTTACTCTTCAAACGGGTAATTTTATCAAAAAAGGGCAGCAGCTGTGGAAGCGGGTCTTCAAAGCCGCCTTCATAGTACTCTTTTCCAAGTTCCCTATATACCTGATCCAATAATCGTTCCATATCCTTTTGCTTATCACTATCACTCATGAATCCTGCCTCCTTCTATGCCAGCAAAAATTGATTTTCCTTATTTGTGATATATATTTCAGTTCCTCTTGGAAGATAATACGTTCTCCCAGCTCCCAACGGCTGCCCACTGCTAAGAAAAACGTTACTTTTTACAAAAACATCTATGCAATATTCCTGATATTTAGCAACATAATATATTCCTGCCAGATTTTGTGTGTTTCTTTGTTTTTTTAGAACTGCCTTTCCGTTCTCCCATTCAAAAAATACTTCCACTCTCTCTTTCAATGAATACACTTTTCCTTCAAATATTCCTGTTTCCCCTACAACAGCGCCTTCAAAACCAGTACTCTCCTGCTGTCTCACTGCCACTGGTCTTTCCCACACATTTTGCCTTGAATCTATCTTCTCCGGCATAGCCTCCACATATTCTTCCTGCCACTCTTTTTTTCTCCATAACCATAGACCTAAGATGCATAGCAGCACAATCACCGCATACATTACAATCCACAAAATAATGGTAACATACGAAAACTTCATTACTTGTCCAATATCCAGCAAGACCAGCGCTTTCTGCACCTCTGCCATTTTGTTTTTAATATACAGGCACACAGATATAACCGAAATATTATTAACAATACTACTTATTATTGCTATGACATAAGACTTTTTCCCACTAATAACCGCCGTTAAAAATGCACCCACTAAGACTAGCACCAACACAATGAATACCACTATTACTTTTGGCTTAAAGTATTCTTCTATGTATGGATATATCTCTCCGGCAGTTCCGCTTATACCATAATTCCCAATCCCTACTTTTAAGATATCCATGATTGAAATATCTACAGAGTTTATCTTAATCAACGGCATAAACCACATACCTATTGACCCTGCTAATAATAAGGCAATCATATATTTTAGTTTGTATTTCACTACTTGCACCTTCCCTTTACGCTGCTTTGTTTTTATTCCATCTCTATCTCCATCAGAAGTTTTCTCCTCTGCCGGGTAAATATCCTCTTTGTGGCTGCCAGCGCTATAATACATCCTATATTTCCCACTATACTTACCGCAATCATAATCATACCCGATGTAAGCTGCATTATAGCCATCCTCCCTCTTTTACCTGTTTATATACACTGTCAAGTAACTGCATTTCCGTATCTGTGTTATTATCTTTTAGCTGTTCATAATACATCTTGTCGGCCTTTTCATAATATTCTTCAAATTTATTATAATCTCTGTCAGAATTATCCTTTAATTCCTGTCTGTCTATCTCCAGAAATGCATGTCTTTTATATATGTTATAATCTGCTTTGTAAAGCTGCTCCATGATTTCTAACATCGTGTATGCCTCATCAAGCTCCCCCTGTTTTTCATATAAAATCACGAGGGTATCATAAGTGTCATAACTGTCCCAGCCCTGATTTATAACTTCTTGAAGTATCTCTGCTGCCTCTCGCCGAAAGGAATTATCTTCTTCCCTTTCTGCAAGTTCTATGTCTGTCTGGGCAAGTTCCTCCAATATCTGTATCTGGTTTTGGATTGGCAGCGTATTTCTAGCTGCCAGTAAAATGTCTCTTGATGTGTTCCGGTCCCCCTTTTCTTCGTATATCCGGCTTTTTGTAAGAAAAGCTCTTGCCTTCATATTCATATCATCCGTTGTCTGTATGCACTGCTCAAAATCCTCCAATGCCTCGTCTGTCTTGCCGAGTGTCATTTCTATCTCTCCCTTTGCATAATAGATAGAATCCCCTTTAAGTCCGGCTTCCACTGCTTTCTGCAGAACTTCTTCCGCTTTTTGAGAATTGCCATTATAGGCAAGAGCCACTGCATAATCTCTATAATATTCTTGCTTCTGCGCCCCCAAACGGAATAACTGCTCATATGCTTTTACGGCCTTCTGATACTCTCCCAGACGATAAAGGCTTTCTGCTTTCAGATAATACACATCTGACATGTGCGCTTGTTTTTGTTCCACTTTTTCATTTCTGAATATGTTATAATCTACAAATTCAATACATTTCTTATAGTCTTCCTGTTGATACAGAGAATAAGCATGTTGATAATAGCTTTCCAGTCCCGAGGGATATATTTGTACTGCTTCTACATGTTTTTGCTCTTCTTCCTTATAATCATTATCTTCCCTCGCTGTTATCTGCATTTCTACCAGTTTATTATATTGCTCTATCTTTTCAGCCTTCACCGTATGAATGCCGTATCCTCCCACCAGTATAAATGCCAGCATCATAATAACAATTCCAACCCGAATACCGGTCTGTTTGTGTATCAGGCTCTTGTAATTCCGATTTTTCTTAGTTATTCCCTGAAAAGCCTGAAACATCTGAAGTGCAGTCTGATACCGTGCCCCCGGCTCTTTCATAAGTGCCTTATGGATTACCTGAGCAAAGGCTGGACTGGTATGTTCCTCCAAAAACTTTAACTCTTTTTTTCCTTTATAATCTGATATTTTTATCCCCGTCGCCAAATGATAAAACGTTGCCCCCACACTATAAATATCTGCCCTTTCATCAATATAGCAGGCGTTTGGAATGCTACACTTGCCTCTGCTGTTGGAAGCAGTTGTATACTGCTCAGGAGAACTGTAACCATTTGTATATCCAAGAATTGTATTTTCATTCAGGAAAAAAGAAACATTAAAATCTATCAGACATATATCTCTCTGCGGTGTCAGCATAATATTGGCGGGCTTAATGTCGCCATGTATGATGGGCGGATTCTGACTATGCAGATAATTTAGGGCACTGCATACCTGCATCCCCCAGCGAATCATATCGTTTTGGCTAAACCGTTCTCCTTCTCTCAATAATTGCTGAAATGATTTGCCCGGAATGTAACTCATCACAGTATAGATATCTCCGTCAATATCTAAGAAATCCAACACTTGTGGCAGATAAGAATGATGAAGTTTCTTGAGAATATCTGCCTCTTTCCGGTTTAATGACATAGAAATGCTTTTGTTTCGCATTTTTTTAAAGACTACTTCAATCTTAAGCCTTTTATGGTATGCCTTATAGATGACACCTCCGCTTCCTTCCCCAAGTTTTCCTAGTACCTCATAGGTATCTGAAATACTTTTCATCCCTTCCATATTTTATCGTCCCATCCTAATCGTAAATTCAAACTCCTCATCTTCAGACAATCGGAACTTCATGCCATTAATAAGCCTGACCGGTTCTAATATCTGTTCCCCATCTACATATGTATGATTGGACGACCTCAAATCCGTAAGCCAGTATCCGTCTTCTTTAAACTGAATCTTTGCGTGGTTTCTGCTTACCGTTGGATTATCCTTAATTACGTAATCTGCTTCCGCAGATTTTCCTATTATCCATTGTTTCTTTGTAATTTCTTCCATACTGCCAGTTTTTGCTCTCTTTAAAAAAGCATGGATTCTCATAGCTGGCTCTATTAGAACCGTGGGTTCTCCTCCATCATATGTCTCATCTTCGCTCTTTTTATGTATTATCTTTTCCTCTGCGCTCTCCGGTTCTGGTTCCACATTAAGAGGAGGAATATATTCCCGTACCAACACATCCTGTGAAAATCCCTTTTGTCTAACTGGTGGAATATACTTATTTTTTTTATCCTGCCACCCTTGAAAGATATCCTCCATATCTGTCCTCCTCGCTACTATATATTCCAATATATTTTTACTCCAAATTCGTTAGTGCGTATCAACTTTTCTTTCTCCTTTTCCAGTGTTTTCCTTTCCCAAAATATGTATTCATTATATTCCTCCCCCGTGTAGCCCTTCCATTCAAACTGCATGAATGGCATTTATATGTAATATTCTGCATTCCTTTCTTTCTGCCTTCCATTGTCAAATTATGTCATCCCATATATAATCTATAATTAAGAACTATACCTTTAGGAGGAATAATATAATGGAACAATCAATAGTTCTTATATATGCTCTGCTGACATACTTGATTGTCAACAAGTTTTACTGCCGCATCCTGACACCACATGATCGTATAAAGCATCCCCAGATTGCAATTTTTTCTCTTCAGGCGGCGGCTTTGATCATATATGGTTCTATTTACGGTTTTACTGTCTCCGCTAGCTTTAGTATTTTAGTCAATAGCCTTTTGCTTGTATGCTGTATCTTATTCTTTCAAGGAAAGCTTCTGCTTCGGTTATGCGCCTTTTTTATTGTCTGCTTTATTTTGACCTTGGCAGAAATTGCATCTGCCGCTCCGTTTATGGCGATAAACCTGTTTTTTCCAGAGAAGAATCTTCTTCCTAAAATGCTGATTCAAGATGGGCCTGTCGTTCTGGCAGCCCTGATGTTTCTGCTTGATCTTCTTCTCTTAATATTTGTGTTCAGTAAGTTAGGAGGACTTCTGGAAAATTGCTTTCTCTTCCTCAGGCCTTCTCTTCTACTGAGGCTTGGCGGCCCACTGGCTGTATTGTTATTTCTTCAGAACGGCCTGTTTGCTTTTGCTGCCATAAAAGACTATTTATTATATTCCCTCTTATATTGGACTGCTGTTATTATCTGCCTTGTTGTACTTAACTCTGCTTTAAAGAAGCTGGAAAATCAGGAATCCTATAATATACAGCTCAAAATGCATGAAAAGCTTATTGCCTTCCAACTTGAACACTTCCAGAAGGCTGCCGATGAATATCAAGCCACACGGAAATGGAACCACGACATTTCCAATCATCTGCTTTCCCTGTCTTATCTTATTAAACAGGAGCAGACAGATGAAGCCGTGAAATATATAGACTCAATTTTTGATGCCTATGGATTGGAAAAAGATAAGAAATGACAAAATATAGATTGCTTTTTTTAATAAGTTTATTTTCATCATATTTATTTGCTTTCCTGAACCACTTATTTAATATCCTCCCTGAATCTGTTTTTTACGCTTTTATTTTCCAGCTCTTATTTGCTTTGTCTTGTCCGTTTGCATATATGTCATATTTTATCGCGCTGAAACAGGCCTTACATACGTTCCACCTAAGCAACCGGCTTATCTTATTAAAGCAGGAAGAAGATGTGCAGAGACAGCAGGCGCAAAAGTTGAAAAGAAACAGGGAGCGGGCACAGGAATTTCAGACAGAGATATTCGGACATCTGAAAATATTGAGGGAACAGCTTAAGAGGGAAGATATCCCTCAGGCATCCCGGGAAATGGAACAGCTTTCCGATTACTTCGAGAAGGTAAGGATGCGCCCTATCGCTTCCGACTCTTTGCTCAATGCTATCTTGCAGGACAGGAAAGAGCTTGCAGAAAAGAACCACATACTCACCAATTACCAGATACTTCTTCCCGAAGAAATAGGTTTACCACATTCTGTTTTATCCACCATTTTCTTTAATCTTCTGGATAATGGAATTGAGTCCTGCATAAATTCCGGTGTGAATGAACCTTTTTTAACTTTAAAAGTACATTACAATACTAATTTTCTACATATTAATATGGAAAATTCAAAAAGTCCTGATATCATTTTTGATGGAAAGACAACAAAGCCTGATTCTGCCCTCCACGGATATGGGCTGGCTATTATAGAAGAACTTACAGACAAATATAACGGCTCCTGCGAGTGGATCGATAAAGGAAATACATTTCAGTCATTGATCATGCTGCACACTGATATTTCCTATTATAAAGATAGGAGGTAATACTGATGATTTCTATTGCATTATTTGAAGATAATCCTGTCCATCAGGAGATGATTAAAAAGATAATTCACAATTTTCTTACTATTCCTCATACCATATATACCTTTTCATCATTTAAGGAATTTTTTACCCCCCCCCCAATTTTCTGACAATTTCATTAATTATCACATTGTTTTCATGGATATTGAGTTGGGGGATGGTTCTGGAATCGTCATGGCACAGGAACTTAATAAATCCATACCCGATGCACAGATTATTTACATTACCCAGCATCTTGAGTATGTAAGTTCAGTATATGAGTCACAGCACATATATTTTATAAATAAACAGCATATGGATACCTATATTCCCCGCGCTCTTGAGCTTGCTCTTAAAAAGTTGCGGGAACAGGATAATCTATATCTGGAATTTGACTGGAGTAAAGAACATTATAAGATAAAGCAAACGGATATTCTTTATATCGAGCGTATCCTTCGGACCACAGAGATCCATACTGCCGCAAGGACTTTCTATACTTCTGAAAAAATAAGTATCATCCACCAGCGTTTGAATCGTTCCTTTGTTATCAGCCACAGAAGTTATATTATCAATATGAACGCTATTACAAATCTAGAAAAGGACTGTGCTATTATAAAGGGAAATATAAAAATTCCTATAAGCCGCTCCCATTATAAAGATATAAAAAGAGAGTTCAACCTATTTAGCAGTGTAAATTAATTTCTGTTTTAACAAAAAATGGCTCCTTCTCGATAAGAATTGTCATACCTTAATTCTTATCAAAAAGGAGCATTTCCCCGCACTTTCTTTTTCAATTCATACAGCCTATCTTCTCCGCAGCTTAATAGGCTTCTCCGTCGTTCCCGCCTCCACATCGTATCCCTTTATTCCGATTTCCGAACTAGCTACTTGAATAGCGACCGCATCCATCCCTCCATACACATACAAGGTCTGTCCGCTGTCTTTAACATAGTTTCCCTCTCTACTGTCTGCGTCTCCGCCTCCCGTAAACTGGATGCCATACTCTCCGCCGCTCACCAGAACTAAGTCTATATCCAGCTCTTCAAATATGTCTGAATACTGCGCTTCTATTGTCCCCTGCTCTGTGAGATAGGAAGCGTCTATGATTACCATATTCCACTTCCGGTTTCTCTCCAGCATAGCGCTTTCCATATAATTGCGGATGCCGTCGTAATCTCTGTCTGCAGTGCTCAGACTCATCAGCAGCAAATCCATATATGCCCGGGACTGTCTCTCAGGCTTTCCAGTGCCAGCATCCCCCTTGAAACTTTCAGATACAATGACGGGTATTTCTTTCAATTCCTCTGCAGAGCGAAACAGCTTTTCGTAATTCTTATCCGTCGTCTGCGCAGTATCCGGCCATTCTTCTTCCGTCTTCCCAACGATAAGATAATCTGGCCTATCGGAGAAATCAACCGCTTTTTTTAAATTACTTTTCCAATTTCGAACATGCAGGGCCTCGCCAAGTCCGCTCATCCGGACATTTCCCGTATACAAAAATGAAGTCTCCTGTTTTTCTGCGGTGCGGAACTGATAGATAGCGGAACCCTCTACCCCACCGATTCGGATGACTCTGTACACATAGTCCGTCCGTTCCTTCAAGCGGGTAATCTGCCCGCTTTTCTGATAGCCAGTTCCATTGGTACTCTCTTTGCTGTCCATAATCACAGAGTGGGCATATTCGGAGAATGTGGATTCCTCCACCGTATCCAATGTCCCTTCCATATATTCAATCTTATAGGACTCCTCCAAATCCGTAATCCAATTCATCTCCACAGTGTCCGACTCTTCTCCTCTGCAGAGCATGAGTCCTTCCGTGTCAGGAGTTTCTTCCTCATACTCGGTTTCAAACATATTCAATTGTTGAAAATGAAAAGCAATGTTCTGGCTGCTTTCATCCCTTCTGTGGACCTCGACGGCAATAACATTCCGGCCTTCTGTCAGTCCCTCCAAATCTGTCACCGCAAAGGTACTTTCCCTTGTAGTCTCAACCGTATTACATGCCCCCATATCCAGATTGGAATAATAGCCGCCAGCCGGCACATTTCCCGCAAATATAACATTTCCGTTGAGATAGATAAGCACGGCGTCGGCATATTGTATCTTCCCTTCCATATACTGATACTTGCCAGTATCCTCCACATTGAATTCATAACGGAAAAACGCAGTCGTCGTCCCTGTCTCTAGACAGTCCTCTTCATACCTTCCACTCACCTGTTCCCAGTCACCGGCGTCATATTCCTGAGTCGTCCAGACATTCCCAACCCCCGGCTCCGATTTCGTGCCCAAATGCCGCCATTTTGCATCGGACGTGAGTATTTCCAGCGCCTGTTCTTTTTCCTCCTTGGGAGACCAGCTTTCCCAAAGTCCGTATTTGCCTGCAGCAATCAAAAATACACTGGCGCAGAAGGCGGCCGCCAAAAATATAATGATGCCTAATTTTATCTTCCGTTCTTTCTGATTCATGACACTTGCTCCTTTATCCAGTCAACGGCAACTTCCAGTATGCTTCTGTTCAAGGCTTTCTCATATACTTTCTCCAGTCCGGCACATGTTCTTGCCGTCCAGCCTGCCTCCGCAGTATGCAGGGGATACGCTCTTTCCTTCTTGGTACTGCTCTCATATTCATGAAGGTAAGTCTCCGCCCGGTCCGCGTCCTCCATCTCCACAGCAATATAGGAAAGAACGGCCCATCCGAACGCCTCTTCTTCTGGCAGTTCCATACGCTCCCAGTCATATACACGGTTAAACATCCCATACAAGTCACGCCCTCTCTTATTTCCAGCCATATCCTTTAAAAAGGCTGCGCCGTAAATCTGGGCCACCGCATCAGGATAAAGCTGCTCCCAGCTTTCGAACTTGAATATACGTCCCGCATCGTCGAGCCCTATTTCGTAGCGGGACTCCTTGTCGTTCCACAGCAATCTTTCAGTTGTTTCCCTGCCCTCTTTTATCATTCTTTCAAGCATTTCCATACATTCTTGGCTTCTGCCCTCCGAGAGCCAGTGTCCTCTGTCTGTATCCAGATAGTTTTTCATATCAGTCAGCGCCCCCAGCACCTCCACATTATCCATAAGATAGCGGATTCCATTGTCTGGACTTACCTTCGTCAAGCCTCCATCCCAGAGTTCTTCCAGTTTGTGTATTCCAAGGCACAGTGCTTCTCCGTCAGGGTCTGCTTCCGTCAAGTCTCCGCCAGCCTCCCCAAAACGGCATAAAAGCGACAAAAATACTGCCACATAAGAATCCACAGAATCTTTGTCTCCTTGTGTCAGAAGCTGGCCGCCTATCAGTCTGTAATTGGAGATTTCTCCCTGCTCTTCCAAGAAATGCTCTCTGTGCCAGCAAATGTATGCGAACGCCTGCTCCAATTCTTCATCCGTGGCCTCTCCGCTCAGGAGCCCCTGCGCCGCAAGACAGGCAAAGTAAGGGTTTACATCGCCTGCCCCATCATCCGTATAATTCAGGTATATCTGCCCTTCACTGCCTTGATTTTCTGCAATCCACCGTTTTTCCTTTTCCGCCAGACTGCGCACCTTTTCTATCTTATCTTGATACAACGCCTGCTCCTCATCGTACAATTTCACAGTGCAAAAAAGCAGCGCCCCACAGATTACAGCCGCCGATATGCAGATGCCGAGCATACGCCTCCCACGATGCCTCATAGTACCTCTTCCAGCCACAGCCTGATCTGTTTACTTGCCGTTCCGTCGCCGTACGGGTTTCTTGCCTGACTCATAGTGCGGTACAATTCTTCATCCTCCAGCAGTTCCCTGCACGCCTGATAAATACATGATTCCTTTGTGCCGGTCAGCTTCAGTGTTCCCGCCGCCACACCTTCCGGGCGTTCTGTCGTGTCACGCATGACAAGCACCGGTTTTCCTAAAGAAGGGGCTTCCTCCTGAATTCCTCCGCTGTCTGTGAGAATCAAATACCCCGCGTTCAACAGATTATGAAACTCATCCACGGCCAGAGGCGGGATAATGCGAAGCCGCTCACAACCCTCCAGCTCTTCAGCGGCAATCTTTCTCACCTGCGGATTCATGTGGATAGGGTACACTGCCTTCACATCTGGAAATTCCTCAATGATTCTGCGGATTGCCCGAAACATCTCGTGCATGGGCTGTCCCAGATTTTCTCTGCGGTGTGCCGTAATCACGAGCAGCCGGCTGTCCTTGGCCCAGTCGAGAATCTCATGTTTGAAGCCGGCTTTTACTGTTGTGACAAGAGCGTCGATTCCCGTGTTGCCCGTCACCTTTATAAACTCTTCCGGCTTCCCTTCACTGAGCAGATTCTTTCTCGCCTGCTCCGTAGGCGCAAAATGGTATTTTGCCAGAACTCCGATTCCCTGTCTGTTGAACTCCTCCGGGAAGGGCGAGGACATATTCCATGTTCTCAGTCCCGCCTCCACATGCCCCACCGGTATCTGTAAATAAAAGGCTGCCATAGCTGAAACATAGGCTGTCGTCGTGTCCCCGTGAACCAATACCAGATCTGGCTTGGCAGCCTGCAATATGTCACGCATCCCCAAAAGCACTCTGCTCGTGATATCGAACAAATCCTGCCCCGGCTTCATGACTGCCAGATCAAAATCCGGCTTCACCTCAAAAATATCCAGAACCTGCTGCAACATTTCCCTGTGTTGTCCCGTGACGCACACGAGTACCTCAAATTTACTGCTCTTTTTCATCTCCAGCACGACCGGGCACATCTTGATTGCCTCCGGTCTGGTGCCAAATACTATCATTACTTTCTTCATCATCCTTCTCCCGTCTCTGCATTTACACTCAATTCATACATCCCTCGTACAAATCCGTCATATGTTCATCTAGAAAACTAAAACGCTTAGCAATAGCCTCTTTCAGCTGTGATACCGCCTCTTCATAGCTCTTCGGGTCTCGGCTGCCCTGCCCCCCGGAAATCAGCAGATCGTCCGAAAACGTATAGCCCCACACTGCAAAGTTCCGTTCAATCGCCCCGTCCAATTCCTTTTCTCCATCCTCAATCAAACGATAGAGATGCTCCGTACTTAGCTCGTCCTTTCGCAGCTCCTTATAGCGCTCCACGATCCGCTCCACAAAAGCTCTGTCGGTCAGGAGCCTGTCAAACCAAGAATTCGTCTGGAGGAAAAATTCCGTATAGTCTTGGCGGAACCATTGATAATTGTCGTAAGCATTGTTGAAGTCCCAGACAGTCATCTGTAATTTTCCTCCTAGTTCCTTATAGACATAAGTGGACAAATTTCCCGCGTCGTTGTTCATTGCCACTTCGTTAATGATAAAATAATCAACAAAGTTGTCGACGTCGATGTATTTGGCGTACCCTTTCTGCGGATCGGCGAAATCATCACCGTATAATATTTTTTCAAAATGGCTGATGTCCTTGATAATCCAGCTTCTCTGTGTCTCGGTTAAGTTTTTCGCGGTAGGATAGGAGATATATAATTCATTAAAAGTTTTTCCCGCTGTCTTTCCGTAAGTGTCTATCGGGTTGTCTTCTGTATCTTTTCTGTCTCTCTTCAATACATACGCGGTCTCTCCGGACAGCAGGCCAAATTCATTCAGCCGCAGCCTTGACTCGCCATTTGTCACCGGCTCCACGGCCAGATAGACCCCCTTATATTCCCCGTTCACAAATACCTCGCAAAAACGGCTGTCCGGCGCCCACTCTAACAGCTCTCTGGAGACCTGATAGATTATCCTGTTCCTAAGGAGCGTCCTGTCGAGAAAAGGCCCGTTCAGGACCCACTCGCTGTTGGCTCCCATTCCTAGGAACTCATAGTCCTTGGCCCCTGTTTCTCCTTCTTTTTTATAGAACTTTATGCGGTATTGCTGCTTGTCAAATCCCGAATACGAAGAAGCACCCCTGAGATTAATCGTGATAGGTGCCTGATAGTCGGGAGTATCTGATATATTCCTCTTGCTTCCGTCCAAAGACTGATTCATGACAGACAGCTCCGCCCATATTTTATTTTCCTTTGTGATTCGTCTGCCGTCCGTGTCAATATGAAGAACCGGCAGCTCTGTGTCAAATTCATCGAGACCGTAATATGCAAGACTGTCCGCGTCCGGCTCTGTCCAGTCCTTCACCTTAGTTTTTTTGAGCTTTACATCGGTTTCCATCGGTCTGGACTGAATCTCATTATATATATAACCGCCTATAACAATCACCGCAAAAAACAGCAACAGGCTTATAGTGGAATATATCCTTTTCTTCATTTCTTCCCTCCCGGTGCCCTAACGTCCGATGTCATCCAGCTGCTCTACTATATTAACTGTCCTCACCCCTTCACATTTCATCAGCCTCTGGGAAATGTCAATCAGATTCTTTTCATTTGCCTTCGTAAGCACATTCTCCTTCACACTGTAGATGAGCTCACATCCCTCCTGAGACACGCTCTTCATCGTCTGATGTACCCCTTTGCCAAAATGACTTTCCACAATCGCCTCGATTTCGTTCTGAGCGTCAAGGTCTGACTGCACAATCAAAAGCTGTCTCTGGTCCATGATGGCCTGTCTTGTAAGCAGTAAAAATAAAAACACGAAAATACTGCCGATTCCTACCAGACTGTACTGGGAAACCCCACAGCCAATCCCCACGGCAATACACCAGAAAATGAACATGGAATCTCGCACATCCTTGACGGCAGTCCGGAAACGTATAATAGAAAGGGCGCCGACCATACCGAGGGACAACGCAATATTGTTGCTTATTACACTCATGATCATCGTGGTAATAATAGTAATTGAGCCCAGCGATACGTTGAATTTACGGCTGTACGCGGTTCCTGAATAAGTTATCTTATAGGCAAACATAATAAAAAATGCCGCGGCCATCGCTATAATGTTATTCAGTACTATTGTGGCAATACTGATTGTCTCTGTTGTTGCTAAGTTCTCGATAATAAATTCTCTCATCTTTTCTCCTCTTGTCTTCTGCTAAATGTAACTTCTCGCTTTTGAATATTTACTGCTTGCCTCCGGCAGGCTGTTAATCTCCTGTATGATCTGCTTCAACGTGGACGGAACGAAATCATTATACTTCACTTCCAGAACGCCTCTGTCACCTTCTATCAAGGGAATGTATGCCAAATTCTCGGCGAATATTCCATAGGGCACCACTCCGGCCCTGATATCCGTATCAAAAGTAACCCTGACATCACTGACCGTGTGCATATAGGCAGTCCTCTTGTACTCCACGATTGTCTTCGGCATATAGCCGCCCTGCATCAATTTCACATACAATGTCTTGGCAAGCGGCTCCTCGTAGTCCAGCAGAAAGCCATACTGGCGCTTTTCCATGAG
This sequence comes from Bariatricus massiliensis, assembly GCF_900086725.1. Lineage (GTDB taxonomy): Bacteria > Bacillota > Clostridia > Lachnospirales > Lachnospiraceae > Allocoprococcus > Allocoprococcus massiliensis. The sequence goes on from NZ_LT574837.1 coordinate 613,806, forward strand.
CAGCGCTTCTTCCCGTGTAATAGTGAGGGAATACTTTTTACCGTCCGTGTTACTTTTACATTTATATTCGAGTTTCGCGTACTGGTCATCCGGCGAATAGATTCGGACCCTGATTTTACGCTTCTCCATCACGCCGTCAAGATTGTCGTACAAGTCCCGGTCGCCCAGAGAATCATAGTATTGGGAGCGCACGATATAGGTACCATTGACCCCATTCGTATCTCTCTGCATCAAGACGTCCAAATGTTTTGTAAGCCGCAGAAACTCCACTCTACTGATTACATATTTTATCTCTTTTCTAAAGACCGTCCTCATACAGTACCTCTTCTCTCCTGTATCCAATGCTCCAAACGTCTTGGATATGCTTTCGCAAATAACTTTTGTCTTCTGTTTACCAGCATCTGAACTAGAAACCCTGCCGCCACGATTATAAAAAACGGCACATAACCATTCCCATTCAAAAACGATAAATCACTCCGGTAACCATATAGTACCATCGTTCCCCAAAGTGAAGTCATCAGACAGATTACAATCACAGGGAACATCAGCACCAATACCCCCGCCAGCAGTCCCGCCGCCACAGTTATCCACAATGTCCGGCTCAAAGTCCAGACAGCGGCCGCCGCAATCAGCCCCGCGACAACGAAGCCGCCGAGTCGGTGCCATCTAAACGCAAAAAACGCAAACGCTGTACCTAAAACCGCAAAAGCGGTTGTCACTGTTCCCCAGTCTGTGCGTTCTCTCATCACAAAACAACAGACCAGTGTTACCGCTATAAATACTAATACGGAAAATTCTGCCCGGTAAATATTAAATCCAAAAAAACAAGTCAGAACAGCCAAAATCAGCAGTATGACCGATAAAAACTCAATGTTTTCATTTACCGCGTCCAAGATTCCCGTCTCCAGAGAAAATCTTAAAAACAATTCGTTCGTCAATGCTCTCATAAGCTTCCCTTCCTTCTATGTCAGTCTGCTATATCACGTATCTTTTTCAAGAATTTACTTTGCGACACATCGCCGATACGCTCTGCACTCTGCGTTAAAATGAAATCGGATATTTCATGTTCCTCAAATATATTTTCGAAATCCTCCACGCCGAAATCATTGTAGACGCCATTTACTACATAGACTTTATCATAGTAACTGGCAAGATAAGGGACAAGCAGCTGTCCATTTTCATCACAGACAAGCAACGCTGTTTTCTTTTCCTTCTCCTTACTTTTGCCATCGCCTTCCGCCACTGCCCACTGATAATTGCTTCCGATAAAGGCGGCTTTCCCAGTTCTTGATTTCGAGACAGTCTGTATGTTATCAGTCGTTTCAACATGATTCACCTGTTTCACTCTGACAGACCTGTTCTTAGCGCCCGGCAGCAGATAATAATAAAGTGGATCCTCCGGAATCCCCTCCAGCTTTGTACTGATTTCAGCATTTTCATATTTGTCTTTTAAGCTCTGTTGGAGCGAACCTTGAAAGGTGTTGAACATATATTCCTCATAACCCGCCAGCTCGATGGGAGTAATCCCCATTTCTCCGCACAAGGCTTGAGAGCCGTAATATGCTCCTCTGGCTGTCCAGCCGCTATCCGTCCTGAAAAACAAATATTCATCCGGATGTTCTTCCAAAACCGGCAGTACATTTACCAATTTCATCTTATCTGGAACCACGCCTTCTAAATCCTGCAGGAATGTGCTGTATTCTGCTTTCTCCTCAGCATACCCGGGTTCCCACATAATCCGCTCGGGAATGGGGAGCAGATATTGATTGACATCTTCAGGCACTATATTCTGCAGTTTCGCTAAAATCTCCGCCATCTCCCCTATATTGCCGCTCTCATACACAAACTTCTTCAAGATACGGTCCGCATAAAATATGTATTCTTCATCCTCGTAATATGACTCGTCAGACAGTCCTGTATCCTGTTCCAGCCCATATTGGTTAAACTTATCTTTCTGCGCAGCCTTGACAGACTCTTTCACCGGATCGGTCTTTCTGTCTTCATTTACCAGATAATCAAGCCCTCCCAATATAGGGATTGCAAGCACTGCCGCCGCCAAACAAGCCGCGATTTTTACACTCTTCTTTTTCATCAGCTAATCCGCAACCTCTTCCTCCTGCTCTTCCTGCATAGGGATTTCAACATCTCCCAGCTTCGTACATCTCTGGAAACAATAATCTCCCGCGAATTTCAACTGGGTGCCTTCCGCAAAATGTACCTGCTCCAGATTACCGCATCCCGCAAATGATGCGGCGTCCAAAATCTCCAAAGCCGCTGGAAACTCTACCTTACGCAGCTGCCCGCAATTTTCAAAGGCTGAAATCCCTATCCTTGTGAGCCCTTTTTTCCCACTGAGCGATACTTGCTCCAAGTTCCCACAGTCAGCAAAGGCAAAATCCTCTATTTCTTCTACTGTATCAGGAATCTCAGCTTTTCTCAAGGAGATGCAGCCGAAGAACATACTTTTCGGGATTCGTTTCGCCCCCTCAGGAATATATACTTCTTCAAGCGTTTTATTCAGCCGGTATCCCTGCTGGTCCACCCCTTCATAATCCTGTAAATCTTTAAAACGCAGAACTTTTTCTGGTTTTATCTGTTCCAAGTAGGACAGCTCTTCTGTAGTTGCCACATTTTTCCCCTTCAAAGTCTCTCCCTGCTTCTCACAGCTCATATATCCAAATACAAAGGCTCCCGCCTCTGCCTGTATCTTTCCTCTGGCAATCACAGAGCTTACCGCACCCGCTTTGCCCACCGCAGCCCCTTGGGCTAAATAGACGTCCGCCTGTGAAAATACATTTCCAAGGACACAGGCGTCTTTTTCCAGAATCACATCCTTCTCCGCAAAAATATTTCCCACGACAATCGCTCCCTCACAGAGCCGCACACCCTTGTGGGAACGCAGATCTCCTTTGACAATAATTCTTTCGGTCACACTGACATTTTTCCACGACAATACGGTGAAATCAACGACCCCTTCGTCATTTACCATCTCTTTATTGATATATCTTACATTCTTTTCCCGGTCTGTCTGAACCGGCAGCCGGTAGATTCTTTCATCTTTCCCTTCGGCCGGGTCTGCAATATTTCCGGGGTACTGTCCCAGACATATCTGCGGCGCGTACAGTCTTCGGAACTTACAGTTTCTTCCGATACTTAATCTGGAACCGCTTGTCACGCTGATTCCAAGGTCTGAATCGTCATAGACCGCAACTGTCCCCTGTGCGTCTGCCCAGCGCACAACTGTGGTGCCGCTTCCCAAAATAATATCTTTGCAGCTGTAGACTGCCCGAAGCGTAATTCCTCCCTTTATAAGGACATTCTCCCTACAAAATATCTCTTTCGAAAACTCTTTTCCCTGTTCCGGGGAAAATTCCTGTTTCTGGCAGATGACCAGTTTATCTACCGTATCCGGATAGACCTTCTGTGTATCCCCATCGATAAAAGGCTCTTCCTTTGAGAGATGTATGATGCCATCCTTCGCCGTCTCCAGCTTTTTTTCCACGAGGGAGGAGAATGCCTTCCCAAAATATCTGGGATCACGCACTTTATCCTGATTGATAAAGAGCACTTCTCCCTTCCGCCTCTTATAATATATGGTGGAAAATAAAATGGGAAGAATGAGAAGAATCAAAAATACCGCTATTGTTAACCAGATAATCGTCAATTCGCTCCCTCCTTCTCTTTGTTATCGGCTTTGGCAAAGCGCTTCGTCTTGGCCCAGCTCACCTTACGCTTCGTGATAATATCCGCGATTGCGTCCAGAAATCCAAGGCTGATATTCCACATATAAAAATAGAAATTGAACATAATGAGCGGAAGAAGCATCGTCTCTCCCTTTACTCCATCCAGCATAAGTCCCGTACCTATTTCATAAAATGGCGCAAAGTTACCGAAGGAGCAATAGACACCAATGAACAGAAGCACCCACCATCCGGCAAAGATATCCATCTCTCCCAAAAAGAATAAGATAAAAGAGTCCAGCTGTCCCAGCGCCAGAAAAAAAGGAACCGCATAGACGAGCAGAAGAAGAATTCCGTCCACTTTTTCACGCCAGTTCATGTTTGGAGTAAGAATCACCTTACCCAGATAGCGGAAAAGCACCTGATTGTGCCCCCTTGCCCACCGTCTGATCTGTCTGCCTCTTACAGCCCACGTCTCTGGCGCCTCTTCATAGCACTCCGCCGAATTGGCGTAAATAACCTTCCACCCCTTCGTATAGAAGCGGTATGTAAGCTCCGTATCCTCTGCCAGAACCAAGGGATTAAAGCCTCCCATCTCCAGCATAAGATCCTTTCTAAATCCCCCTACCGTTCCCCCATACTGAGGAATGCTCTTCAAGTTATATCTTGCCTGCTGATCCACCTGATACCCTCCGCACCGCTCCAGATTGATGAGGCGGGTCAACAGGTTCTTATTTGTATTGTAGGGGATGACCCTTCCCATAACAGCCCCCACTTCAGGATCCTGAAACGCCACTGCCAGCTGTTTTAGCATATCTCTGGCCGGCCTGTAATCGGCGTCGAATACGATGATAATATCTCCCTTGGCAATCTTCATAGCGTCATTCAACCCTGCCGGTTTCCCTCTGTCCGGGCAGTTGCGGTGTAATGGCCTTATGAACTCATATTTCTCATGATACTCATCGAGCATTTCCTTTGTACGGTCTGTAGAATTGTCATTAATCGGAATGATTTCCAAGCGGTCCCTGTCATACTCACATTTCAGAAGAGACTGGAGGACAAAGTCAAGCACCTGCTCTTCATTGTGCATGGGAATCAATACCGATATGGACGGCATACGGGTTGAATAGATATCATTATAGTACAACCTCTGTTTTCCGAACAGCCGGTTGTAAGCGAACACAAAATGCCTGACAGCATAAATAATCATAAGTATAATAACAAATACCATGTAGATACGAAGAATTGTTATGACCATCTCCACGCCCCCTTTCCCTTGGCAGATTCATAAAACTTGATTACTTTATCCATGAAGAAGCCATAGATTCCCACCAGATATAAGAAATCAAAAAATGGCCCAAAAGCAAAGAACATCAACGCCATATATATAATGGAAAATTCTTGAATGATATATAAAAATAAAATGTATCTGGCAAATCCAAATAAAAAGGAGTAGGCCAGCACGGAGAAAAAGGACAATATTTTCCACACTAAGGCTTTCGATCCTTGAATGGCAGTCACCAATCCCATCATCACTATAAAGGTAAGCCATATTCCAATCTGCTGTTTTATATATAAGTTAGAGTATTGAAACGCATTGTATGGAAAATAGTTTGCGGCAAAAATAAAATAAATACAGTTAATAATATGTACCACAAGCATAATGGTCATATAAATGGACACAGGGCGTCCTTTCCTACTTCCGGTACAGCAGAAGAAGACCAGTAAGAGTACAATAATGAAATTTATAACGCAAAATGCGGTGGATGGATATACGGTGGGCAGTTCTACAAACTCCATCTTCCCTAATATGGAAAAATTGTCTTTCCTTATGTACAACGGAATCCCGGGATACAGCTTACCAAGAACATTGACCGCACATTTTGACATAAAATGTGTAATATGGTTCATATTGAAAATAAACAATATTAAAACAGGCAGCACCAGCAGGCAAAAATATAGGATACTCCCTGCTGTATTTATTTTTAGATGCCGATATGTTCTGGAATAGTAAATCACTTTTTTTTCTTTGTTTTCCATATCTATCCTCCTCTGCCTCGTTTTACATAGATTTTACATTCACGATACTATACTTTTTTCATCAAGTCAACGACCGAATACCCTCAAATAAATACCGTTCAACCGATAAAAGGTGAATGACCATATCCAGCGGCCATTCACCTTTTTTTCTCAATCCCTTATTTATCCGTCTTTTTAATCTTTGTAAGCGTGACCAGTATAAAACTTACCACAAAGGCAATTCCCCCGGCGGCTGCCGCCTTCCACAGATTATCCGGTTCCTCCTTGCTGCTGAACATCAATATGGAGCTGATAGCCGGAAAGGAATATATATAACAATGTATCCCAACAATCCCTTGAAAAACTCCCGCTATGGCCGACGACGCCATCACACAGAACAATGTCTTTTTCTCTTTCATACAAACACCGAACAAGGAAGGCTCCGACACCCCCGCCAGCAGGACAGTCAGCCCGGCGCTTGCGGCCTGCATCCGGTATTCAGAATCTCTTGTAAATAGGGCAGTCGCTATATCTGCGCCTCCAAGCGCCATGCCTACCAGAAAGAATGAAACCATGATTCCAGTGTCTATCCCTTCCGCACCCAGCCGGGTAATGGCAATCATAACAAAGACCCAATGCATGCCTGCCGGAATTAGAAGCGGCATGATGCCGGCAAGCAGCATCCATGCCAGAACCCCAGCCCGTACGGAAAGAAAATCCAAAATCCACGCCAGCCCCTGACTGATCAGCGTTCCCAGCGGCCCAATCACCAAGATCCCAAGCAGTACTGCCGAAAGAAAAATACAAAGCGGATAGACAGTCCCTCTCAGTATGGGGGGAAATATCCTTTCCATATGGGGCTCTATTTTCGCCAGAAACCACACAAGCAGTATCACCGGAAGCACACTGTATGTATAGGTCGTCTTAACTACCGGAATGGCCAGAAATGAAAGACTTCCCGCGCCTTCCATCATATTGGCAAGACCGGGCATAACAAGCGCACAGGCCGCGCCCACCGAGTAAAACAGGTTTGCCCCAAAATGCTGTGCCGCGGTAATACCCGCCAGTACCGGAAGGAAATAAAAGGGCGTATCACCCAGAATACTCAGGATAGCTCCCGTATTGCCTCCCGCCAGATTGGCCGCATCCAGCAGCAGCCAGATTAATTTTATCAGGCTGCCCGCAGTAATCATCGGAATCAACGGCAGCATACACGCAGACAGGTGATTCATTCCCGTCGAGAACAAAGACGAAATTTTTCGTATCATAATGTGTCTACCTCTACTTGATTATGGAGAACTGCACAGCACGCCAGATCGCCAATGACATTAACGCAGGTCGCCCCCATATCGCAGAGCGTATTGATACTGATGTAGACTCCCATGACACCGGCCGGAAGCCCTGCCATCGTTGAAAGAGCCGCAAAGGAAGCAATGGCGCCCCCCGGTATGCCCGGCGTACCTACGGACAGGAGCACATTGGAGAGTAGAATCACAATCATGAGTGAAATACTGACATGTACACCACATGCGTTGGCAAAAAACATAATCATAAACGACATGAGTATGGATACTGCATCCATATTCACCGTTGCCCCCAGTGGGATTACAATACTTGTTATTTTATTGGATACTCCCAGCTTTTCTTCCATACAGTTCTTACTGATTGGAATGGTGGCTGAGCTGGAGCAGGTCCCAAACGCATTCAACGCGGCCGGAAGGATTGCTTTAAAGAATTCTTTCACGCTCATCTTTCCAAATGCTTTGACTGAAAATCCATATATTATAAATGCAAACGCAAAAAAGGCAATATACAATGCACTTAACGCGGCCGCCAAAGATACAATCGTGCCGATACCGTTGGATTCCACGACCGGGACAATGGTACAGAATACACCGATCGGTGTAAACTTCATAACTACACCGATAATACTGAGACAGATTTCATTTCCGGATTCAATCACCTTATAGACCGGCTCCGCCTTTTTCCCCACCGCCATAATTGTAAATCCGATAATCACGGCAAACACCAATACCTGAAGCATGTTGCCTTCCACAAAAGATTTGATCGGATTTGACGGAATCAACGTCTTTACCGTATCCAGAAGACTGGTAAACTGGGTGGCCTCCACCTCAGCCTCAGCCATCTCAATCTGCACGTTCTTCCCAAGTCCGATGAGTCTGGGAACAATCAGCCCTATCAGGCTGGCACATCCTGTGGTAATCAAAAAATACAGCATTGCCCCGCCTGTAATCTTGCCCGTCGTCCTCATGTTTCCTATACTGGATATTCCCACGATAATCGAACAGAATACCAGCGGAAAAATCATCATGTTCAAGGCACTCATATAAATACCGCCCACCAAAGACGTAACAGTCAGTACCGGCGCAAAACGCCCGGCAAAAAACAGCCCCGTCAGAACTCCCAGTATCAAACCGATAAAGATACAAGTCGTCACATGATTTTTGTACCACTCCACTATTTTTTTCATATGTATCACCCCATAAAGTAATTTTCAGAGACTCGCAGATTTCCCCATCCGCTTTGCCACTCTAATCTTTTAATACAATATCACGTTTTCTGCGGTTTCTGCAAGGGTTTGTCTTCATTTCCCTTGACAATTTCAGAGAAATCAAACACAATAAAAATATAACCAACAAATTAGATGCATGGCTTACCTTCCTGTGCGAAGATGAGCCTGAAGAAATCATTCGATTGATTCAAGCCTATCCGGAATTTAAGGTCATGTATGAAGAAGCGTATAATATATGTCTGAATGTAGAGGATGTGATGTGTATGTTTTCAAAAGAATTGCAGGAGCTTGACCGAAATACAGTGCAATATATGATTGAAGAACAACAGGAGTTGCTTAACGAGCAGCAAGAACAGCTTCATGAGCAACGTGAGCAGCTTTGTGAACAACAGATAAAGCTTCATGAGCAGCGTGCAGTGCTCAATGAACAGCAGACAGTAATCAACACTCTAAAAGCAGAAATTCAAGCGTTGAAAACCCAGCTAGATAAACGAAGCTAATAGCAGCTCCGGCATTGACTGCATCGGACACTACTTCCGTTGCAGAAAATGCCGGAGCTCTTTTTTTAGAGTCTCTGGCCCTTACTATACTCATCCTAAGATACTCTGCCGTTTTCCATCTCAACCACCATATCTGCCACATTCATGGTCGACTTCCTATGAGAGACCAGTATGATTGTCTTTTTCTCACAGGCATCCTTCAATGATTTTAAGATTATCCCTTCGTTCAGAGAATCTAGATTACTGGTGGGTTCGTCCAATAGGAGGAATGGCGCGTCGTGGAGAAAGGCCCTTGCGATACCAATACGCTGGCGCTCTCCCCCTGATAGGGTATCTCCAAGCTCGCCGACCTGAGTCTCATACCCTTTCGGCAGTGACAGGATAAACTCATGAATAGAAGCCTTTTTCGCCGCCTCCACAATCTCTTCTCTGGCCGCGCCATCCTTTCCGACAGCGATGTTATTTGCAATGGAGTCATGAAACAGATGTGTCTCTTGTGTAACATAGCTTTCTGTATCCCGCAGCCTTTTCGTCGGAATCTGCTTTATCTTATCGCCGGACACAGTAATTTTCCCCTTATCTACGTCCCAGAAACGCATCAACAGCTTCAATAAAGTAGATTTTCCAGAACCGCTTACTCCGTGAATTCCCATGATTTTTCCCGGCTCAGCAACAATAGAGTAGTCATCCAATATGATTTCATCTTCATATGAAAAAGTCACATGCTCTGTCTTTGCACCGGTAAAATGTTCCATTCCATCGTATTTGCTTGTACCGTCATCTGCTATTTCGTTTACCTGCGGCTTCTCTTCCAAAATGGACAGTACACGTTCGCCGCTGGCAAGTGTCTGATTAAGATTGTTAGAGAGACTGGACAATGCCGCCACCGGACCAAAGGAACCCATCATAGCGACCGTGCAGATTAATACACCATCAGGACCTATCTTCCCTCCCCTATAGAGAAAAAGTGTCAGAAACAACATGCCGAAGGAGCAAATCAATACTGCCATATTGGTAACTGCGCGCTGTACGCCTTCCAGCCTGTTCAGCTCCTTCTGTATCCCTCCCAATTCTTTGGAATGCTCTTCCATCTGTTTCTTCCGCTCCTCTCCCTGACCGTACTGTATAGTCTCGTCAAGCCCCCGCAGAGAATCAAGTACAAAGCTGTTCAGTTCCCCGAACGATGTCCGGAATTCCATTCCTTTCACACCCCCGTGCCGGCCGTTCCATAGCGGTATTAATACTCCTACTATAGTATACGCCGCAAGGGCAAAGATGGCTGCCAGTATACTATACTGTCCAATAAAGGCCGCCATGAACAAAGAAGTAAGCAACGCGATTGCTATCGGCGATATGGTATGGGCATAAAATACTTCCAAAAGTTCTATATCTGTTGTCAGAATAGAGATTAGATTCCCCCTGTCCCTGCCTTCCAGCTTTGCCGGACATAATCCACGCAGGGCTTTGAATACCTTATGCCTGATAATAGCCAAAAGCTTAAAAGCAATATAGTGATTACAATACTGTTCCGCATAGTGGAGCACTCCCCGCATCACCGCCAGTACCCCCAGCAGAATATATAGATTACGGAGCGGCAAGCCAGAAGCCAGTCCATTGACCAGCACCGCTCCCGCCAGTATGGTAAGAAAGATTGCGCACAAATAGCCGGCCGTTCCCAGCAGCACAGCGGCAAGCATAATATGTAAAAGCGGTGCCACAAGCCCTATCATCTGCCCCATAATACCGATTCCACTTCGTCTTCCTGTTTGTTTTCTCATGCTCCCGCCACCTTTCTATATGAATCTGTCTCGGCCGCATACGTCTCCAATAACCTTTGCTTATCGTAAAGTTCCGCGTATCTGCCTTTCCCTTTTATCAATGTCTCATGGGGTCCCCATTCTTCGATTCTACCGTCTCTCAGCAAATAAATGCAATCCGACGGCACCACATTGCACAGCCTATGCGAAATCAGAAGAACGGTACGGCTTCTTGCGAGTTCGTGTATGACTCCCATAATCAATTCTTCACTCTCTGCGTCGATATTGGACGTAGCTTCGTCGAATATATAGACTGGCGTGTCATGAAGGAGCGCCCGGGCAAGTGCCAATCTCTGGCACTGCCCGCCGGAAAGATTGCTTCCCCGCTCTTGAAGCATTGTAGACAATCCCTCCTGTGTATTAAGAAAGCCCAGCAGATTTACCTTCGCAAGCACTTCCTCCATCTCCTCTCTGGCTGCGCAAGGTCTGGCTATCCTAAGATTGTCTTCCACCGTTCCTTTAAACAGATAACTGTTATGTCGAACCAAGGTTACGTGGCTCATTAGTTCCTCCTCCCTGATGTCAGAGAGTTCTTTGCCGCCAATTCGAATCTGCCCCGAATACCCTCTGTTTTTCCCGGCAAGCAGACCGGCAATCGTGCTCTTTCCACATCCGGACTCGCCCACCAGTGATACAAACGCACCGGCCGGAAGCTGTAGATTGATTCCTGTTAAAATTTCCCGGCCCTCCTCGTAGGAAAAATGAACATTTGTAAAGTTGATATCCAAATGTCCTCCCTTCAAGCTCTCTGTCCCTGCCTTTGGCTCCTCCGTGTCCAACAGTCGGAATATCTTATCACTTGCCGCCATACCGTTCATGGCTATATGAAAAAAGGAACCCAGAAGCCGCAGGGGTATAAAAAACTCCGAGGCTAAAAGAATTATGATAAGAGTCTCTGCAAACCCCAGCCTTCCGTTGAGGAATTCTGTCAACGCAACAATCATGCCTACCGCAGCGCCCCCGTAGGCCACAATATCCATGACGCTGGTAGAATTGAGCTGCATAGTCAACACCTTCATAGTAATTTTCCGGAACTTTTGAGCCTCCTCGTCCATTTCTTCTGCTTTCTTTTTATCGGTTTGATAGATTTTCAGTGTCGTAAGCCCCTGTAGGTTCTCCAAAAAACTATCTCCAAGCCCCGTATAAATCCCCCAGTACTTATCAAGCAGCTTCTTGGCAAATTTCTGCACTGCCACGATGGACGCCGGAATTAGAGGGACGCACACTAGCAGCACGGCACTTGCTTTTAAACTGACAGGCCCCAGCACTCCAAATAATGTCAATGGGGCCAGTATACTATAGAAAAGCTGTGGCAAGTATTTTCCAAAGTAAATTTCCAGCTGTTCTACCCCCTCACTGCTGAGCTGCACAGCTTCGGAGGTAGATGTATGCTCCCTGTAAGACGCCCCCATCCGGAGAAGCTTATCATAGATTTTTCCCCTGAGAATTTGTTTTACGTCCACACTTGCCGCATAAGATGCCCCCGCCGCCATCCTGTCGCACAAAAACCGCAGGCAGACTGTCAGAGCCAGTACAGCTACTATTCTTAGCATATCAGAACGGCCTGCGGAACCGAGAAAGATTCCTTCCAAAAAACGCGCGATGGAGAATACCGCGGCAATCTGTGCTAGCAGGGCAATCCACTGCCATAACACGTTATATACAATATATTTTTTTGCGTGTGACAAAAGTCTCACCAATCTCATTTTAATCATGCGTTCTGTTGCTCCCCCTTTTTTTCTGGAACACAGCCTGCTTTCTGTGTCTTGATGCCAAAGATAAAATATAGTATATGAAATACCCATACGAATACCAAAACTACTCTTGCCGCAGGCACACGGCTCATCATTATAAACCCAAATGCCATGACTAGAGTAACTGTCAGCATAATGCGGCTTTTGGTTCTCATCGTCATGGAACGGCTGACTACATACGTCTCCAAATTATTTTTATACAGCTTCGTACTGATGAACCACCTATGCCACCGCTCAGAACTCTTGGCAAAACAGAACAATGTCAACATCAGAAATGGAAATGTAGGAAGAAAGGGAAGAACGGCTCCCACAGCTCCTACCCCTAAACTGACAACCCCTAAGCTTATCCACAATATCTTTACTATTTCTTTTTTCATACGTTCCTCCTTTTGGTTAGTTTAATCTAACTCATTATCATACTGTATATCTCATTTTTTTCCAATCAAAAAACAGTTAATGAATAATTTTCTCATTAACTGTTTTCACTCTACGACCTTTTTGCAGCTCCTGTAATAATCTCCACACATTTCTCGATTCCCAACACGCCGCTGTCCATAGCCAGATGATAATTCTGTACAGCTCCCCAATCTCTGTCCGTGTAAAAACGATAATAAGTACTGCGCCGTTTGTCTTTGTCCTTCAGCCGCTTTTCCGGAGTCTGGCTGGTCTCCCCATAACGCTTTACGATTCGTTCTGCCCGTTTTTGTATATCAGCGTGCACAAACACCGTCAGGCAGTCCGCCACATCTTTTAGCAAATAGTCTGCACACCGCCCTACAATCACGCAAGATTCTTTTTGAGCCAGTTCAAGAATAATATCTCTTTGTACAATCCACAGATAATCTTGATTGGATGTACCGTTAAAAGTTCTGTCGGAAAAGGCGCTGGCGAACCAGCCGCCCTTGGCCGAATATTCTCCCTTCTCAGCAATATACTCTTTTGCAAACCCACTTTTCTCCGCTATCTTGTCGATTAATTCCGAGTCGTAACAAGGAATACCTAATCTTTCCGCTGTCTGTCTCCCGATAGTCCGGCCTCCGCTTCCAAACTCTCTGCTGATTGTAATCACCCTGTTTTTCATACTGTTCTCTCCTTCCACCGGCAAGCCTCTTCCTGTATCGCTGCCACTTTTCTTTTATAAATTCGCTTCATCAAAACTATTGCCAGCCCTGCCGAAATTATTTCCGCAATGGGAATCGTGAGCCACACAAGCCATGTATTTCCTCCAGTCTGCTCTACGATGCGGGCAAATATCCACGCGATTGGCAGCACAAATAAAAACTGTCGCAGCACAGAGATGACCAGCGATTCGATTCCACTGTCCAGCGCTTGGAAAATACCCTGAAACGCGATATTGACACCCGCAAACAGAAAGCTGACGGAGATGATCCGCATTGCACTGACGCAAAGCCTCTGCGTCTCACCTGACAGTCCGAAGATTCCCGACAGCGGTACCGCAAATATTTCCAATACAAGAAATCCCGCTGTCATGATCACCATCGTGTACACCAGCCCACATTTAATTCCTTCTCTTATCCGTGACTTGCTCTGCATCCCATGATTGAAAGATACAATAGGTGTAATGGCGTCCCGAAGCCCAAACGCGGCAAAGAGAATGAACTGCTGAATCTTATAGTACAATCCGTATGCCGTTACCGCCGATTCTGTGATACCTCCCAATATGATATTCATCCCATAAGTCATAACAGACATCAAAGCCTGCGCAATGATAGCCGGCAGGCCAATCGCATAGATTTCCCCAATCGTTTTCGCTGAGGGCCTCATATATTTTATATGATTGGAAATCTCCTTATTAACCTTGAGATGAAAAACAAACGCAAGACCGAAGGATACACACTGCCCGATCACTGTGGCATACGCTGCTCCCTTCACCCCAAGCTCCGGGCAGCCCAACAGGCCATATATCATAATAGGGTCCAGAACTATGTTAGTGACGGCGCCTGCGATCTGCGCAATTGTTGAAAACATAGAGTGCCCAGATGCCTGAAGTAATTTCTCATAGATAGAAAAAAATACAATTCCAAAAGAAATACAGCAGCAGATTCTTAAATAATCCTCTGTCATGGAGATGATGAGCGGATTGGCTGTCTGAGTACCCACATATGCACCTGCCCCTAAGATGCCGAACAGCAAAAAGACTACATAAATCACAACGCCTAAAAATACTGCATTTCCAGCCGTTCGGTTCACCTTCTCCCAATTGTTCTGCCCAAGCGATTTGGACAGAAGTGCGTTCGCTCCCACTCCTGTGCCGATTCCAACCGCTACCATCAGCATTTGTACGGGGAATGCCAATGTCAAAGCATTCAAGGCCGCCTCTCCATTTTCCGCCATATTAGATACAAAAGCGCTGTCCACAATATTGTACACAGCCTGTAATACCATAGACAATATCATGGGAATTCCCATCGACAGCATCAATTGAGGAACTGGCGCTGTCCCTAGTTTGTTGATTTCTTTTTCCTCCTGCATATTCATCCTCACTTTCACAAAATAAAAAGGGACAAAAAAAACGTAAATCCAACTCCTGGATTTACGCTTCTTCTGCCACTCGGTTCTCCTGCATTATAACAAATATATTTTTTATAAGTCAAGTTTTTTTTCCTCAGAAATAGTCCTCCTATATTCCTTTGGGCTATATCCGAACTTCTTCTTGAATGTCTCACTGAAATAGCTCGCTCCTGAAAATCCAGCTTCATATCCAATCTCCCCAATAGACAATTCACTTGTATTCATCATTTCTATGCTCTTCTTCAGCCGATAGTCCGTCAAATACTGTATCGGCGTCTTCCCTGTATACCGGCGGAAAAGTTCTCCGCACTTACTCTTACACATGTTCCCCGCACCGGCAATATCCGTAAGGCTCATTTTTTCCGAATAATTTTTTTGTATATATCCTACCATTTCTCTGAGCAGCCCCAACTGGCGTCCATCTCTTTTCTCCATATTCTGCTTTGGCGCATGTTCATATAATATACTCCAGAGCCGGAAGAACAGCCCCTGTATTTCCAGCTGCGGAGCAGAATGGGAGAGGGAAGCATGCATTTGCCTCAATACCTCGAGAATACGTTCTTCCCACATCACCTCCCGGCGGAGCAGCTTATAAGAATAGCATTCGTTCGTGATAACTGGCAAAACATAATTCTGCTCTACCCCAGCCGTCCCACAAAGCAGCACGGGATGCAGAACAGCACATATAAATTGACACTCCTCACGCTTTTCAGAAAATCCATAATGCAGCTGACGGGCATTGACAAAAATGCCGTCCCCTGATGCCAGAGTCACCGTTTCACCGTTAATATTGTACTGCATTTCACCAGAAATGACCGTAATAAATTCCACATCATCGTGCCAGTGGCTGACCGCTGTATAATCAGGATAATCGGACAAGAGGGTTCTGTCGATATACACCGGAAAATCAGGAAAATTATAAGCCACATTCTCGGAACGGTCGCTTTTTAGTTGTATGAGAACGCTCATGATTTTTACCTCATTATATGTTTTTGTTATATTATTAACTTATATTTTGATATATTTATCAATTATCTTGCGATATAATTATATTCCGCTGGAACATTTTCGTCAATCGGCTTCAGGAAAGGAGGGTATTGTTTGAGAAGAAAATATCTGCCGCACGATAAAGTATTTAACAAAAAATTACTGACTCTTGTTCTCCCCATCACCTTTCAACAGTTCATGCTGGCCGTCGTGAGTGCCTCTGATGCCATTATGCTGGGTCTGGTCAATCAAAACTCCCTCTCCGCTGTCTCGCTGGCTGGTCAGGTTCAGTTTATCTTCAATCTTTTTCTTGCCGCCCTCACCATCGGGGCCAGCATGTTCTCGGCACAATATTGGGGAAAAAGAGACAAAAACGCCGTGGAGCAGATATTGGGCATTGTTCTGCGCATCTCTGTCACGGTATCTGTCCTGTTTTTTCTGGCTGCCCTTTGTTTTCCAGCGTCTGTCATGCGGGTCTTCACCCCCGACATTCATTTGATAAAAGACGGCGCCGTCTATCTCAGAACTGTCAGTGTGTCCTACCTGTTCTGTGGTATTTCGCAGATTTATCTCTGTATTATGAAAAATACCGGTAGAGCCTCAAAAAGCAGTCTTATCAGCTCTACCGCCGTTATACTGAACATCATACTGAATGCCATCCTAATCTTTGGATTGCTTGGCGCGCCGAAGATGGGGATTGCCGGCGCTGCGGCTGCTACTGCAGCAGCCCGTCTTTTGGAGTTAATATGGGTATGGGCCGACTCTAGAGGGAAGAGCCAAATCCATGTCCGGGCAGAATATCTTCTGCACCCAGATGCTAGACTAAAATGTGCGTTCTGGAAATACACGCTTCCGGTCCTAGGAAATGAGCTGGTATGGGGCTGTGGGTTCACTATGTATTCTGTCATCATGGGCCATTTAGGCACGGACGCTGTTGCGGCTAATTCTATAGCCAATATAGTAAAAAACCTAATCGCCTGCTTTTGCCTCGGTCTCGGCAGCGGGGGCGGAATTATCGTGGGCGGCGAACTAGGCGCCGGACGCCCCGATAGAGCCATTGAATATGGAAGCAGATTGTGCAGGTTATCTATCTTCGCGGGCATATGTTCCGGGCTGGTCCTGCTTGCAGTAAGTCCTTTGATTTTGTCTCTGTCCACGCTCAGCAGCCGGGCCGGAACATATCTGCAGATTATGCTGTTTATATGTTCTTACTATATAATTGGTAAATCTGTAAATGGAGCGACTATTGCAGGCATCTTTTGTGCGGGCGGCGACTCGAAATTCGGACTCATATGTGATATAATTACACTCTGGTGTATTACCGTTCCTCTCGGTCTGGCCGCCGCCTTTCTATGGAAACTGCCCGTGCCGGCCGTATATCTTATCATAAGCATGGATGAAATTATCAAACTTCCTGCAGTGTATAAGCATTATAAAAAATTTACATGGGTCAAGGACCTTACAACGAACAACACAGCAAAATAAATCAGTAAAAAGGAGTAACATAATATGAATATAAAAGAGAAAATGCATAGTGGTGAATTGTATTATCCCAATGACGAGCAGCTGATGAAGGAACAGCTGGGATATCTTGATAAATTGTATGATTTTAACATGACCCGGCCTACCGAGCTTGAGAAGAGACAGGAAATGCTGAAGGATATGTTTGCCGAAATCGGCGAGGACTGCTATATCGAACCACCCCTGCGCACGAATTTCGGGGGAAAACATGTCCATTTTGGACGTAATGTCTATGCGAATTTTAATCTGACACTGGTGGACGACACACACATCTATGTGGGCGACTATACTATGTTCGGCCCGAATGTGACCGTGGCGACGGCCGGGCATCCAATCGCCCCCGAATCAAGAGAAAAAGGATATCAGTATAATTTCCCGGTACATATCGGTAAAAACTGCTGGATCGGCGCAGGTGCAGTCATTGTCCCCGGTATCACCATCGGTGATAATGTGGTAATCGGCGCAGGCAGCGTGGTGACAAAGGATATTCCGTCGGGGGTGGTGGCCGTGGGGAACCCCTGCAGAATTCTTCGGGAAATCAATGAGCACGACCGTGTCTACTATTTTAAAGACAGGAAATTTCCTTTAGAACTTCAGCCATAGCTCCCGTTTTCCGTGTGCACCTTTGTCTCCGCCCATTCTCAGCTAATATACAGAATCGGCACGTCTCCGAGTACACGCTTTATTTCCGCCCTGAGAAATTCCTCTGCCTCCGCCCGTATCTCCGGGCGGTAGCAGTATCTCCCCCTTCCCCTTCCGGTCATCAATTCCTTGTCGTACAGCTGCGGGGCTTGGGGGAACGCATCGCCGTTGATTGCACGGTGTATATAAGAATATGTCATCAAAATAATCTCCAGAAACATCTGCTTCTTCATGCTCCCACTAAGACTTTCATTCAATTCCTCCAAAAGCTCCGTATACATCTCCTTCCAGCCCTCCACAAGAATTACCGGCGCTATCAGCAGACCGCAGGGATATCCTGCCTCACACATTTTATTGACAGCATCGATTCTTTGTTTGAGGCTGGAAGTCCCAAGCTCAATTCTCCTGATAATCGGCTGCGGATTCACGCTCATGCGGAAAATCACCTTTCCCTTGTGTTCCAGAGCAAGGAGAGGCTCCACCATATCGAACTTTGTGGGAAATGTAAGCTTTCCTCTTCCCTCTTCTGCAAACCTCGGAATCGTATACAGCAGATTATCCGTAATCGTATTCTCCAACACAAGATCACTGTTGCTTCCAATTTCGAAGGTCAGAGGAGACTCGCTTTTTAGACTGCGTCTAATCAGCCGGTCCAGCATCTGCTCTCGATTGACAAAAACCCGTAAATATGCGCATTTATTATAATTGCATACCAGATAGCAGTAGAGGCACATGGCCGTACAGCCGGAAGAAGTGTAAGGGACCAGATAATCGGAAACCTTCTGGTTTTCCACATATTTATGTGTTTTCCGAGTACCGATTATAAGATTCCTCTTCATATGCCCGAATTCAGCATTCGGTTTCTCACGCATCTCCTTGATAGAATTGTGATTTTCAATCTCTATCCAAGGCAAATTCTTAAATTCTTCCCTCAACTTCTCTCCTAGCGTATAATTGAGACTATCCGGCTCATAATAAACTGCGTCAAATTTCATTTTTCGTCCTTTCTCTGGCAGATGGCAGCGTTTTTCTTAGTATCTGCGTTTCTGCCTGAATTATAACGAAAAATCTCCCAGCACTATATCTTTTACCGGAACTCGTGTCTGGCTGTGGCGCTCTGGACTTGCAGGGGATTCACTGCTGTAGCCGACAGCCAGAATGTTGATTGGCTCCAGATTATCGGGGATTTGGAATTCTTCCCGCAGCACGTCTGGTCTGAAATGGCAGATCCATACGCTTCCCAGACCTAGCTCCTCGGCTTCCAGCATCATGTGGTCGGTAAGAATCGTGGCGTCAATATCACAGGTATTCTTATTATCATAGGAGCGAACCCAAGCCTTTTCATGGTCGGCACACACAATGACAGCAAGAGGAGCCTGATAAATGTTTGCCGCTTTCGCAACCTTTAAAAGTCCCTCTTCCTCTTGTACTACAAGGAGGCGGACCGGCTGGCGGTTCGCGGCAGTGGGAGCCACATGGGCCGCCTCCAATATCTTCTCTAATTTTTCAGGCTCTACCTTTCTGTCCTGATACGCACGTACAGAGTATCTTTGCTTTGCCAGTTCTAAAAATTTCATCTTATCCATCCTTTCTTATTATATTCTGTGATATAATCATAACATTAATTTTCATTTATGCAAGAACGCACTATTTCGGTATATACTATGCATTTTAATATATAGTATCCAAAAGAAACTATAAGGAGGATTCTTATGAAATATTGTCAACAGCAATTCAATTATCCGGTAGAAGCGACGCTGCACCTGATAGGCGGCAAATACAAATCTGTCATTCTCTGGCATTTAAAGGATAAAACCTTACGCTTTAGTGAACTCCAACGATTGATTCCAAAGGCCACCCCCAAAATGCTTACACAGCAGCTGCGGGAACTGGAAAGCAGTAATATGGTTCACAGGACCGTCTACCCGGTAGTGCCTCCAAAGACGGAATACTCACTCACAGAATTTGGACTCACCGTCATTCCTGTCCTTGACGCTATGTGCCGCTGGGGGACAGATTATCTGGAATCCGGAAATCATGACTCGTAATTCTTTGAATTTCTTGTCTACTTTGCCTGTTTTCTCCCCCGTCTGGTGACAGCCCCTATCATAAGCGCCAGACTTCCCCATGCACAATACGCACTGTACCTACTGTGCATCAGAAGTTCCGCGTCACCGGGAAGGCGTTTATATTCTGCGATGCTTCTGGCCGACTCGGCCAGTTGTGCCGCCAGCCCGCTATAAAATCCGAAGTCCGACCACCTTGTTGGTATATAGTCAAGGCTGAACCGAAAGCTGTACTTTATCCCGGCAAAGATTAACACAATCAGGCCAGCAGACCACAGAAATGTGAGTCCATAACCTACATATCTGTTCGTGAACCGCCGGACTGTTCTTTTTAAATTGAAATAGTAATGTATACAGAATACCCATACCGGCAACGTTATAAACAAAAAATTGAACGCAGAATAATCACCACCGGAAAGCATCACCTTTGGTTCTCCGTACCCCTGCTGCATCAGCCAGCCTTTCGCATCAGAGGCAGCCACCCTATCCGGATAGCTCATTTCTGCGAAAGGAAAACCTGCCGCCGGATTCTGAATCCAAAGCATCCGTTTCCCGCTCTTTACGATTCCCCGGATAATATATTCCTTACCGCCAAACTTCAGTGGCTTTCCCACCACGTCACTGCTGCCAAACAGGGCTTTTGCCCCTGCTTCACTGAGTGCGCATCCGTCTGTATCGCTCTTAACAGGATACCCTCCTTCCACCAGCCTGTCAGGCATGACCTTTCCCAAATCTCCATACCCCTCTATAAGCGCAAATCCATCCACACGGGAGCAATCTTCTGTGCTTACTTCGGCCTGCTCCTTCAGCTTCCACAGCGTGATATCCGGAATATCCGGTTCCTCTTTCTTCTGCTCATAATATTCACTGAGCTGCACTGCACTTATAACATCATCCTCAAATCTGACACGTATCACATTTTCGGTCCGATATATATAAATATATTGTATGGCGGAAAACACCAGAAGGAATACACTCAGCAGCGTTAACATAATTTGAGATGTCCTAATCTTCTTCCTCAACCCTGAACCTGTCTCCTTCATTGATTTCTTTGTTACTTCCTTTTATAATTTTCGTCTCGTTGGTGAATGCGCCTTCCACTGCCATCTGCTCCACATCCTTGGCCTTTTTCGTAAGGTTAAGCCTCTCCGCCACATACTCCTCTCCGAGGATTGTGCTTTTTTTCCGTGCTACAAGGCAGTAAACGCCCTTTTGATCCTCACGCACTGCCCCCATGGGCAGGATCCAGTCATAGCGTATATCGGAATCCTTGTTGACGGCATAATCTCCCGTCATGCCGTCTGCATATTCATCCCCCTCAAGCTTTGCTGTGATATACATGACCTCCCCCTGATTCGAGGATGTCCCCGGGCTGCCTTCCGTGCCATCTCCATTCCCGCCTTCTCCCTGTTTCCCCATCTCGGTGCGAATATCGGCAATCTTAAGTTTTTTCTTCTCTTTCAGACCAGTGAATTCCACTTCCATGGTATCCCCCACCTTAAGCCTTTGGGCATTCTCCTTGTCGACAGAAGCCAAGAACTCATATCCACCTGTACCGATTCTGATATATTCCTGCCCGGAAGTAATCATCCCTTCCGTCAGACTGTTCTCTGTGACCGTTCCCTTCACCGGTGATTTAATGACTCCCCCGTCATCCATTATCGCTTCCAGCCTATCCACCACCTTCTGCTGCTGTTGGATATCTATCTCCAGTCCCTGCTGTGTAATATCAGAACCTTGCTGTGCTTTTTGGCGGTTGGCTTTTGCATTTTCATCTTCCTTGGCAGCCACCTCATAGGCCGTCTGTGCCTGCTCCAAGGCGTCCGCAGCCGCATTTCTGCTCTCCTCCAGCGCAGCAATCTGCGCCTTCTTCTCCGCTGCGGCCCGCTCTAACTCTTGCTCAATACCGCTGACCGTCTGGTCGTAAATACTTTTGGCCTCCGGGTTACTTTCTCCCCCCTGCTCGAGGAAAGTATCATAGGCGGCCTTCTTATCCGTCTCCGCCTTTCTCTGTCTCTCCGCCGCTTCATCTTTCTCTGCCGCCACTGCCGCCGCAAGCTTATCTGCCGCTTCATTATAGCGCTTCTGCTCTAGGGCAAGGCTCTTGCCCGCCGAAAAGGTCTGGGGAGTCACCGCATCCGGTGTGGCATTCACCCGTTCTCCCTCCAACTGCAGCTTAAGCTGGGCAAGCTTTGCATTCTGTTCCTCAAGAACCCTCGACAGTTCATCCGTTTCTATCACGGCAAGCACATCTCCCGCCTCAACGTTTGTCCCCGGCTTCGTTATCTCCTTCACTCTAAGACTATCCGGCACAGTGACAAGCTCTCCTTCCGAAGCTACGACACTGCCTGCCCCCTTCATCTTATAGTTCAAGTTCCCCGGCGCAGGCTTGAAAAGCTGCGCTTTTGGCATAATCACAGAGTCTGCGGCCCTTGACACGAAGGTACAGAGCAGCATCACCACAAAAAAGATGCCAAGCATCTGTCCCCAGAACGCCCTCTTTTTTAGCTTATTTTTTATGTTAACAGATTTTAACCATTGAACCATAGTGCCTCTCCTTGCTCTATTCTTTCAGCCCTGATGCCGCGATTCCCTGCTCCAGATACGCCTGCCCCCATAAGAATAAGAAGACCGCAGGAAGCATCATTACAATAGAGGCGGCAAAGGAAACGTTCATCTTATCGGCTGTGATATTAGGTAAATACAACGATAGCGGCCACAAGTTCTTCGTCTTTAAAAAAGTCATGGGCTGTTCGATTACATTCCAGCATTCCAAAAATCCGAGTATAACAGCCGATATAATCCCCGGCAGTGCCATAGGAATACCGATGGAAGTAAATACCCGGAATTCCCCGGCTCCGTCAATTCTGGCCGCGTCCATTAACGAATCTGGTATCCCCGCAAACGCCTTCGTCATGATAAATACCGGGAACGTATTAAAGATTCCCGGGAGTATCAGCGCGAAGTGTGTATCCAGTATCTGGAATTTCTTCAAGACCAGATATCCGGATACCATAGTAACTTGAAACGGCATAATCATCAAAATCATATATAAAAGCATCAGTACATTTCTTCCTCTGAACTTATAGCGTGCCAGAGCCCACGCCGCCGGCATCCCTATCAGCAGCTGCCCCAGAAGTATGGGAAAGACTTGCTTACATGAATTCCAGAACATCACGAAAAATCCCGGTGAATCAAGAAGCAGTTCCACATACGGCGCCAATGTGGGGAACTGAGGAAGCAGAGTAAAGCGCGCCTTTCCTCCCGTCCCCGCAAGCACAGCCCCTGTGTTCTTTATCAGCTCCGTGCTCCCCATCAGCGACTGGGCCGCCATAAAGAAAAGCGGAAACCAAATCACACTGCTCAGCACGACAAGGCCAGCCGTAATCATTCTATTTTTTCTTTTCATGGGATACATGCACTCCAATCATAATCAACGCTGCGGCCAATGCCATCATGACAGAGGCCGCACTCATTTTCTGTATGTCAAGTTTCACGAACCAATTGTTGAACAGATGCTGCAGCATATAAATGCTCTTATGGGGATAGTCCCCCGCAATCAAATACGCCTCCCGGAATACCTTGAAAGAATTCACCAGCGATAAGACCGCTATCATCGCTGCCGTAGGCTTTAAAAGAGGCAGGGTAATATAATAAAAACACTCCTTTTTCCCCGCCCCGTCTATACGTGCCGCCTCATAAAGCGATTCTGGTATCTCATTCAGCCCTGCCAGCCACAGTACCATGTCGTAGCCCGTATTCTTCCACAGATAGCTGAATACAAGTACATAGAATGCGGACGGTCCGTTCATCCAGTCGGTAGGGCTGATATGAAACTTCTCAATAAATCCGTTCAAGTAGCCGCTGTTGTCAAATACCAGCCTCCACAGCACTACGATGGAGGCAACCGGTATTGCCATAGGGAATAAAAATATGGTCTTTAGCAGTTCTTTCAATTTTGAAATACTGCTTATCAACACTGCTATCGTAAGGGACAACAGCATAAGCAGAGGGATACAGACAGCTATGAAGCGTACTGTATTGGAGACAGCCAGCTTAAAAGAGCTTTTCCCCAGCACGGTAAGATAATTATCCACGCCTACGAAGCTGCCTCCCATGGCATCAAGAAAGGAGCGTCTGAATACATCCAGAAATGGGAATAAAATAAATATTCCCACTCCTATAAAGCTCGGTAAAAGAAAAAGGTATGGTTTGGCCTTATTCCGAGAGATACGTGTCTGCCTTTTCGGCGATATCCGCCGCTGCCTCTTCCGCCGATCTACTGCCGTCAAAATATGTTTTAGCTCCATCTAATATCATCTCTCCTATAATATCATCCTTCTGAACCGGCACGACCAGCTTCTTTCCCAGCTCAGCCAGCGACTGTACTTCTGATTTAGAGGGAAGCCTGATAATATCTTCCACCGGTTCTCCGCGCTCTCCATCTTCGGTTGCGGAGGCAGAGGACGATACCCCTATCTCGGCTGCATTTTCCCCGGGTTCTTCATCTATATCGTCTATCCACGCCTTCATTGCCGGCATATTTACCGGAAATCCGCCTTCTATATCCACAGATTGTATTTCCTCAGACAGGAGCACCTTCACGAACTCTTCTGCCAATTCTATATTTTTGGACGCCTTATTAATACCGACAATATCGTGAGGTGTATAGATTTCGTTGACGTCCGCCGGAACGGCTCCCATCTTCCGCAGATAATGGAACGGCATCATCATCCCCATGACTCCCTTGATCTCATGGGCGCTTATAGAACCGTCCTCAGCCATACTGCCGGCGCCTCCTACGTCCCAGTCAGATTCTTCCTGTCCTCCGGCCTCACCATAGAAGCTTAAGTTGTCGTCGGATTCCTCGACTTTTCCTGCCGCTTCAATCAATTTGGCAAGTAATTTTGTATCAATCTGTTGTTTATCATTGATAATATCCCTGTAATACATATTTAACAGAAGGCGCATCACTGCTTCCTTATTTGTCTTCTCAAAGACATTTTCCCATCCGTGTTCCGCTATATAGGCAGTCAGTGCATCTGCCGATTTGAAAATCTCTGTCTTATCACCGCTTCCTGCCAAAATCGGGATGCCATAGCGGGTAGGAATCTGATATATTTTTCCTTCCTTTTTGTACGGCCCCACAATATTATCCATAATCTCAGACTTTTTCTCTATCTCTTTCAATAAACTGCCCAAGTCCGCCAGAACACCTTTTTCAATATAAGAATCCGCCGGCAGGCCGTCCAGCATAAGAATATCCGCTCCGCTGCCTCCAAGCAGCTCTGTGTTGAGCGCACGGATACTGTCCGCCTTTGTCCCTGTTCCCTCTCCCACGTTTCCAGTCTTGTATTCTATCCCTACGTCGGGATGATCTTCCTGAAATTTGGCTATGGCCTGCCGCACTGCACTGCTCTCATTCAGGCCATATACCGTCAAAATCTGAGAAGGTTTGGCCTTTGCCGTCTTGTCATATACATAGCGGTACATTTTGAATGTCGTCGAGCCGCTTATCGATTGATTTGAAAACAATAACGTATACTCGCCCTTCACCGCTTCTACCATATCCACGATACTTGCTTGTGCAGCCCCGAACCCAGAAGTATTCTGTCCAATCAAATCTTCAGAAATGCTGCCACCCAGCGTCAAATGGTGGAGTCCTTTTGAATCGGCATAAATACAGTCATCACTGTCTCCCAGTTTGACAATTCCGCCTAAGTCCATATCCGCGTACACCGTTTTATCCAGTTCATTCCCGCTTTCCGTATCATAACAGAATAATTCACCGTCTTCACTGCCGCTCAGAAGGATTTTATTGTCTTTGACATCCATCGGCATCGCCGCCACATTGAGCGACTGCCCACTGACAAAGCTTCCGATTTTTTCCCCTGTGCCCTGCTCATACATTGCGGTTTCACCCGTCAGTAAATCCGCCAGAAAAATGTTCCCCTCTTTATCCACACAAAGATTGGTGATATACGGGTACATTTCCCCGCTGTCCATCCCCAGCGCCGGTATATCAATGGGCTGGCTGCTGCCATCGCCCGCATCTTTCACTACATAGGATCTGCCTTCACTGTCGCTGAACAAGGCATAGAGATTCCCGTCCTCGCCCCGGATTACTTTTATAAGCCTGTCTTTTGACTGTCCTGCGTGAGTCAGCCATGACGCATCGCCCTCTGTAAACGCATTCCCGTCGTAGTGGTAGGCCAGATACGTACTGTCCGCTTGATTAAGCGCAAAAAGAACCGCGCCTTTCTCTTCTCCTTTTACAAGCCCCACTGCCTCTTCATTCTCTTTTAGGGGGAGTTCAATCTCTTTTTCTACATATCTGCCCTTGCCATCGTCACCGCTCTTACCTCCGGCTTTCTTCGTACTGCAGCCCGAAAGTCCCGCTATAGTTATAGATACAGCCAGCATGGCCACTATGAACCTTCTTATTTTCACTTTATAAGCCTCCATTTCATTTTAAGTATGCCTTAAGTCTACCAGACAGTTCTCTAAAAATCTTTTAAGGTTTATGATTGTTTTTAAAGATTTTTTAGAGAAATATTTGTTATACTAAAAAGAAAAAGGATGCTGTCATCATGAGAATATTACTGATCGAAGACGATTTAGATTTGTGTGAGGCCGTGCGCTGCCACTTGGTAAATGAAAAATATGAGACGGATATATGCCATTCCGGCAGAGATGCTTTGTATTATACTTCGCGCCAAGTGTACGATGCCATTATCCTAGACCGGATGCTGCCCGAAATCGACGGCTTGACGATACTCCAGTCTATGAGAAGAAATGGTATTCAGACGCCAATCATTCTTGCCACCGCCATGAACAATATCTCCGACCGGATCGACGGATTGGATTCCGGCGCTGACGACTATATTGTAAAACCTTACGACATGATGGAATTGATGGCCAGAGTGAGAGCGCTGACCCGGCGCCCGGCCGCACTGTTGTCCGAGCATAAGCTCACCTTTGGTGATTTGGCACTGCTCAAAGAAAAGCATGAAATTTCATGTTCCAGCCAGCTTTTAACCCTCTCGAAAAGAGAAGCAGATTTATTTGAATATTTTATCAAAAATGTAGGACAGACCTTGCCCCGCTCTCTCATACTGACACATATCTGGGGACCGGACACGGAAGTAGAGGACGGGAATTTGGACAATTATATCCATTTTTTAAGAAAACGGCTCAAATCGCTGGACAGCCGGGTAAAAATTGTCACTGTTCACGGGGTCGGATACCGTATGGAGGATTCCAATGATTCATAAACTGAGGAAAAAACTGACACTGGCATACACAATCACCGTCGGCATGATACTTGCCTGTGTGCTGGCCGTGATATTGATCATGACTGAGCATTATATATCGGAGCGCAATGCAGACAGCTTTGAGAAAATTACGATGGAAATCCTGTCTAAGCTGCAATATAGCAGCTCCATCTCACAGCTCTGGCTTACGGAACAAGAAATAGAAAACCAGCTCATTATCCATATAGAAGAGAATGCCGTACCCTTTTTATTTCCGGGTTCCTATCCCGCGCAAACGGACAGGGACAGCCTCATCAAAAAAGTGAAGGAGCTGGCCAGAGAACAACAGGTGAACACCGATGCCGCTCCTATCTCCACCTCTCTTCAGAGAACAGACGTCATGGCTATAACCGGCTCGAACAAAGACTCTTATCTTGCCTGTGCGATGGTACTGCCCTCTCAGAATGGAGGGTTTAAAAGTATCGTGCTGCTACACGATAACGCACAAAAAAACGCCCAGATTATGAGTGGGCGCATTGTATTCCTTATCACCGGACTTTTCGGCATCGCAGCTATATTTCTAGTCAGCTGGTTCTTTGTGGGCCATTCCCTAAAGCCCCTTGCAATAAATAGAGAAAAGCAGAATGCCTTCGTAGCCGCCGCATCCCACGAGCTTCGGTCACCCCTCGCGGTTATCGACGCATCTTCGTCCGCTATTCTTGCAGACCCGTCAAAGTGCCGGCAATTCCTATCGACGATTCAAAAGGAATGTAAAAGGATGGCCCGGCTCGTGAATGATATGCTGGTCCTCGCCTCCGCCGATACTAAGGGATGGCAGGTAGCACGTGAGCATGTTGACATGGACACCCTGCTCTTGGATACCTACGAACATTACGAGCAGCTATGCTCATCGAAGCACCTCAACTTGACTCTGAGCCTGCCGGACGCGCCTCTGCCCCCCGTTCTTGGGGACAAAGAACGTCTGGAGCAGATTCTCTCCATCCTGATAGACAATGCCATGGCCTATGGAATATCACCGGACTCCGATGCAGGGGGACGGCTCATTGAGCTTAAGGCGGAAAGCTCAAAGCACCATCTGTCAATATCTGTGGCGGATCATGGCCCCGGCATTGCAGATGATAAAAAGCCGCAAATCTTTGACCGTTTTTACCGCACAGACCAATCCCGCAAAGATAAGTCACATTTTGGTCTGGGCTTAAGCGTTGCGAAAGAGCTGGCCAACCTTCACGAGGCAGGTCTGACTCTGACAGACACCCCCGGAGGCGGATGCACCTTCACTTTAAGGCTCAAAAGTTTATAACACCAATCCTTCTAAGCTTTAATGGCCCATCTCATTTTTGTGGAGCGCGCCCTGCTGTTTCTCGCGCACTCCTCCGCCGACGGCCTGATTACATCTTTTGCCACATCCGAATATACACCCTCCCGCTGTAATTGTTTGAATGCCTTTTTCACGATTCGGTCCTCGCCGGAATGGAAGGTCAGTATAGCCGCTCTTCCTCCTTCAGCCAGTACACCGGGAAGCTTTTCCATAAATTCATACAATACTTCGAATTCACTGTTTACATCGATTCTAAGCGCTTGAAATGTCCTCTGGCAGGATTTCTTGACCATTTCCTTCCGCTCTTTTTCCGGGATAAATGCCAATGCTTTCTCAATCACTCTGCGAAGTTCCGTTGTAGTCTCTATCTCTCCGCCCCGCTTAATCTGCTGCACAACGGCTTCCGCAATTTCAGGAGCGTAGGGCTCGTCCGCGTTTTCCGTCAGCATCCCCTGCAGCTCTTCCTGAGAGACCGTCCGCAGGCGCTGGGCCGCAGAAATTCCCTTTTCCGGATTCAGGCGCAGATCAAGAGGCCCTTCCGTCTTATATGAAAATCCTCTGTCCGGATTGTCTATCTGCATGGACGACACCCCCAGATCCGCCAGCACAAAATCAAACTTTCCATACTCCGCCGCAATCTTGTCAATATTCGCAAAGTTCTCAAGCCGGACCGTCAATATCTCCGGCCCATAGCCCAGACCGGCAAGACGCTCCCTCGTCTTTGCTGATTCAATGGGGTCTACGTCCAGCGCATAAATATGCCCCTCGCCCTTCAAGCATTTTAACATCTCCAGCGTATGCCCACCGTAGCCGAGCGTAGCGTCCAGCCCCTTTTGTCCCGGTTTTATCTGCAGAAAATCCAGAATCTCTTTGACACAGATGGAGATATGCATGCCGGCCGGCGTGCTCCCCTTCTGTATGACCTTGGCGACAGTGTCCGCGTATTTCTCCGGCTGGTGCTCCTTATATTTTTCTTGGAAGCTTTTTGGATGTGTGCCACTGTATCTCACTCGTCTTTTATGCTTCTGCTCTTGATTTTCCATCCTTCTTTTATACTCCTTTTCCAAATCCACTTAATTGAATCTCAAAATGCCGCCTACGCAATAGATATCACAGGGAACATCAGCCTATCTGCCCTGAAGATGTTGTCACTCGACCGATGCACAAAGAAGGTAGTGTCTTCCTCGATATACTCCTCACTGGCAAAGCCGTCCATCTCTTTCGGCGTAAACCCCAAATAAATCTTCTGGTCTTTGTCCGTGGTGATTTCGCCCAGAATATCCTCCAATGTCCCCTCTGTCCGGCCAAAAATATCATAGCAGTACAGGCGTCCCGCTTCCTCGCTTGCGAAAATAATAACATCATATTCTCTCGAATAAAAAACACAGTCCTTCATGACACGATTGGCGTAAAAAGAAAACAACGTGTCATTTTTCCGCATGCAGAGTCTGGAGAATGGATTGCCCTGAGCATACTTTTCAAGCGCCAGCCTCCGGCTTTCCTCCTCGTCCATCCGGAGCTTTTCTGCCCTTTTATCAGACGGCTCAATCCCTTGCTTATAGACGCAGAACTGCTTCTCCTCCACAAACCCAAACTTTGGATAAAACTGTGTCACACTGTCATTAGCATATAAGTACAGGACATCGCATTGTCCTTCCCACTGACTTAATATATATTCCATCAGCCAGCGCGAAAGTCCCCGCTGCCTGTAAGCTTCCTCTGTCATAACAGTTCCTAGCTGTACACAGAATATCTCCCTGCCGTCAAAGACAAAGGGAATCTGGTTCACTGAGATATTGGCACAGACCTGACCTTCCCTTACCAGAACATGGGGCTCATAGTATCCACCCACACAGTCAAATGTCAATCCACCGAATGTCCGGGAAGCAAGGCTGTTAAAGCTTGCCAGCAGCTCCTTAGAGTCCCCAATCCGGTTATAAAACTTGTAGCTTTGCCCATTGATAATAACTTCACTTTTTATCTTATCTTTCATTTTCCACCTTGTATTTGCTTTATTTTCTTTTATATGCTCCTACTATCAGCATCATTGGACGGCGCATCTCATCCCGCATTCCTGGAATATCCATCATCTCCTCGGGCGGCTGAGGTTCAATAATGTCCCGAATCTCCAGACCACTCTTCAAAAGCGTGTTGAGATACGTAGTCAGCGTTCTATGATATTTCGTCACATGTTCTCCCAAAAAAACGGCGTCCCGCTCCCCTTCATAATAATAACGGTCTACCGGAAAATGCAGAATCTTCCCGTTTTCATCATAGTACCAATCCTGTGTTCCATAGGAAGTAAACACCGGGTGCTCTACAGAAAATATCAGCTGTCCTCCGGGAGCCAGCCAGCGGACGATATTGGAAACCACCATATTAAAATCCTGCACATAATGAAAGGCCAGCGAACTGAGCACAACGTCAAACGCCCCCTCATCAAATTGTAAATCTTCCATAGCGCCCTGCATATATTCTATCTTCTCATGATAATTTTTTTCTCTGGCCGCCTGAAGCATCTTTTGGGAAATGTCAGTTCCAAGAACTGAATCTGCTCCGTTCTCGGCCGCATACAGGCAGTGCCAGCCATACCCGCATCCTAAATCCAGCACCCGCTTTCCCTCAAAATCCGGAAGAACCTTTTGAAGCTCAGACCATTCCCCCGCCCCTTTGAGTCCCTGTTTCGAGCGTCCCATCTCACTGTACTTATTAAAAAACTGCTCATCATCATATTTATTTTCTTTCATAACACCATCTTCTCCCAATCTTTTAAAATTTTCGTCCCGCCGAGTGCGCCAATATCTTATACAGATGCTCCACATCAAAAGGTTTAGACAAAAATCCAGACATGCCCGCCGCTGCCGCTTCATCCCTGTCCTCCTGAAATGTATTGGCCGTCATGGCAATGATAGGAACCGTAGACGCATCCCAGCGGGGCATCGCACGGATTTCAGCCGTAGCTTCCAATCCATTCATATCGGGCATATTAATATCCATCAAGATAATATCAAAACTTCCCTGTGCGCTCTGCTCAAATATATCCACCGCCCTGCGGCCATTGGCCGCCCGCTCCACCAATATCCCTTCCAATTCCAAAAGTTCCACGGCAATCTCCGCATTGATATCATTATCTTCCGCCAAAAGTACATGCAGCCCTTTTAAGGAATACCGCTTTCCTTCACACTTCTCCTCTTCTGCCGGCAGATTTCCTTCAAAAACAGGCATCTGGAGGGTAAAGTAAAATACTGAGCCCTCTCCCGGCTGACTGTCTACTTTCAGCTCACCGCCCATCAGCTGCACCAGACTTGAGCTGATTGCCAGACCAAGCCCCGTACCGGCAGTATTGCTCTGATGCTCTTTCGCCTGTTCGAAGGCATGGAATATCCGCTCACAATCCTCTTGTCGAATTCCAATCCCGGTATCCTTCACTGCAAAATAAAGCACTGCTTTCCTCTTATCGCGGCTTTCCTCCCGGACAATCAACTCAATCCTGCCTCCATCCGGGGTAAACTTGCAGGCATTGGACAAAAGATTCGTGAGTACCTGCTGCAGCCGCATCTCATCTCCTTTGAACATCGTCCCGTTCAAATCACAAGTTATGGTAAACTTCATCTCTTTGCTTTCTATCATCGCTGTGAACATATTGTTTATCTGAGCGAAAATGTGATTCAAATCAAAAGGCGCGCATTCCATTTTCATTTTATTACTGTCTATTTTGGACATATCCAATACATCATTGAGTAAGGACAGTAAAAATTTTGCTGACGAATCTATCTGCTCCAGATTCTTACTCACTGCCGGGGGGATTTCCTCCTGCATTTTCGTGAGGCTGGTAAGACCGATAATTGCGTTCATTGGCGTCCGTATCTCATGGCTCATTCTGGAAAGGAAGTCAGATTTAGCCTTACTTGTCTCCTCCGCCTTCTCCAAACGAACTTTCATAATCTTCTCCCGCGACCTATAGGAAATAATTAAAATGGCAATACCGGATATAAGCAGTATCATTCCTGCACAAACACTTATCGCCAGCACCGGATTGGAATATACCAGCGATTTCAATGTAGCCGCACTTTCCCGTATTCCCAATGTATTCTGCCCGATAATAACAGACCGTTCCTCTTCCGAGAGATTGTTGACAGCTTTACTCAAAATAGAATATAAGGGAACATTGACAGGCACCGCCATAGCGACAGACAGTTCCTGCGGCATATCGTTATCCGACGCCAGAACCACATTGGCATAATAATCTTCCGCATACATCCCCTCCATAAATGCCGTAGGCATCTGGGTGTAATCCGCCTCTCCACTGTTTACCGCCTTCAGACAGTCCACATATGTGCCGTAATATCTTATGCTGTCATTCTTTCCCCATGTCTTTAGCTTATGGCCCTGAGGTAACGCCATCACCCGTCCTTCTCCACTCTCATAACTATTTTTATTCCTGAGAATCACAGAATTGATGGAGGCATACGCCGCTGTCCGAACCATGCCCATCTCTACGGCCGTATCATCACTGTCCATAAATCCATTGATAACGTCTGCCTTTCCCTCTTTTACCAAATCCATCGCCTTTTGATAAGTATCGGCATAGACATACTCAAATGTCAGTCCTGTTTTCTCCCCTATGATTTCCATGGAAGTCACTGCGGAACCCTTTTTCTCCCCATCTTGCTCATAGCAAATAGGGTACCTGTCCTTTACCACAGCTACCCTCACTGGTCCATTATTTTCAATAAATGTACGCTCCTTATCTGTAAAATAGATAGAATTGATATACTGCCCCGGATAATATTTGTCGTACAGCTTTTTGCTGAATTCCGGATCCGCAGAATAAATGGACTCAATCGCCTGACTCAGCTCCGCACAAAGCTCCGTTTCCTTCTTTGTCGTGACAATGTAAGAAGGTTCCGACTCGAACTTTGCGGCCACATTATAAGCATCCGTCATGTACACATCGCTGCCCAGCATGATGTCAATATCCGGATTCTCCAGACATCTTTCATACTCCTCCCCTCGTTCATAACTGACAAGCTGTGCCTGTATTCCGTTAAAATCCAGAAATTTGTTCAAACGTTCAATCTTATCTGTGGCCTTTGCAAACACACCTATTTTCTTTCCGTTCATGGAGGAATAATCAAAGCCCTTTATATCCTCATCATCCTTACGGTAAATAAGCAAAGAATAGTTGGAGCCCGTACTGTACTTGGGATAATTATACAGCTCCTTCAAATCTTCCCTTAAAAACATGCCCCCCATCATGTCACAGGTGCCAGCCTTCAACTCCTCCATCAAGTCTATGGCTTCACCTTCTACAAACTCATACTTCCATCCTGTGTACTTCGCAATCTCCATCAGCCACTCATAGACTGTACCGCCCCGGGTTCCATCTTCATAAGTCTCATTGAGTCCAGCCGCTTCGGGAAACGCCACCCGGACGACCCTCCTCGTATCCGCCGCATGTACCGGATAAGCCGGAATCACGGCCAGCAAGAATAATAAAACGGCTGCTCCTGCTGTCATCATCTTTCCCAATCTATTCATACTCTCTATCCTGCCTTTCTGCTGCGTCGAACCAACTGCAGTCAGAATCATTTTTACATCTGTATGCTTGGCAGCATACTAATTTAAGTATATCATTGGGGCAAATGTAAAGCAACGTCAACTGCGGCATTTACCTAAGGAATCGGATTAATTCTTCCTCCTGCATAGGACGTGCATAATAATATCCTTGTATATATTGTACTCCGGACGCAGCAATTACCTGCTGCTCTTCCTCCGTCTCCACACCTTCCGCCACAACCATCAGACCGTTAATAGAAGCCATATCTACGATGGACTTCAACAACGTATGCTGCTTGAAATTCGTAAGAATCTGTCTGGTGAGAGAACGGTCGATTTTTATAATATCTACTGGAAGATTGGACAGGTAGTTCAGGCTGCTGTAGCCAACTCCAAAATCATCCAACGCGATATGAACTCCCGCACACCTCAGGCTTTCCAGTGATTCTGCCGCCTGATCAATGGATTGAATCAGGATACTTTCCGTAATCTCCAGCGTAACTTGCTCTGCTTTGACACCGGCATCATGAATTAATCTCTGTATGTGGGCGGCACTGTTTCCCACTAAAAGCTGCTGCACAGAAAGGTTGATTCCCATACGGAGAAGTCCAAGCTCCTCCCCGTGCTGTTTCATGAAAGAGCACGCGCTGCTCAACACATAGTCGCCAAGCTGCTCCACAATCCCATTGCGCTCAGCAAGTGAGATTACCTGCGCGGCTGAAAAATAACCTCCCTTTCCATCCGGCAGGCGGACCAGCGCCTCCACAGAGCTATAACAGCCACTCTGCAAAAGTCTGATGGGCTGATACCATATCTCCAACGTCCTCCGCTCAATAGCATCCTTCAAGCGGTGCAGAATATGAGTCTCCGTGCGGACTATTTCATCTAAAGTGTCATTGTAAATCACTATATTTTGATCCAGTTCTTTGGCAAAACGCAGGGCGGACTGGATATGGTCTATCAAACCGCTGGGATTGTCCCCGTGCGACGGGTATTGACAAGCAGCGATCCGCACCTGCAAAGAAAAGGATATGCTCTTAACTGTAACAGGAATTTTGAACATTTCCAGCAGACGCTCAGCGATAGACTCCATACTTTCGTCGGACAAGGAAGTTCCCAAAAATACATCCCCGTTAATACGATAGAGGTAAGAGCCGAACTGCCGTGACAGACGTCCCCGCACCTCATGCAAGATTGCATCGCCCACATCCGCGCTGAACAGCTCATTGTACTGGCTGAAGCTGCAGATATCCAGACAAAAAAGGCTGAACCTCCGCTTCTTATCATAGGAAATAAGCATGTTGGCATCCCGGAAAAATTTAAGCCGGTTCCCCACATTGAACACCGGGTCTGAATATGCCAGCTGCTCCACCTGTTTGCGGTATCGGTTGAATGTCTTGGACAATTCCAGCATCTCTGAATTCGTATATTCATCAAAGACCACATCACTCTTTCCCTCGATGAGCTGCTGGCATTTCTCAGTCAGCATTCTCACCGGCGATTCCTTGGATACCCGCAGATAATAATCGTGAATCAATTCGTTGATTTCGGCTTCCGCCCCGGTCCTATTTTCCCGACAGCGTTTGTACTGAAAACGAGGCATCAAAAAGTTTTTCTGCCCATCCAGCCGATACTTAAACAACAGCTCCAAGGCAAGTCCTTTCGCAAAGCTCTCCTGCTGGCGTTCCTCCATCCTCTCCCGGACGGCCACCAAAAAATCCCCATCACTCACTCGTCCTGCTAAGAATGGACTATGAATATATTCGCACAATCGTTCCTTGATACTGCCAAGGAAATCTGCCTCCGCCTTTGGACCCACCAGCTGAGCCGTCTGACTGTACCCTTCAATTGAAAAATAAAACAAGATAACTGAATCCTTACCGGATGAAAGCCACTGCTCCAAATTAATGGTAAATCCCTTCCGGTTGTACAGTCCGGTCTGTTTATCTTTAAGTTCTGTCTGCTTGAGAGCACACCTCAAGAGGTGTGTGCGCTGCAACAAAACAAATAACAATAGCAAAAGAAATGCCAGCAGCCCACAGACGATAATGAGGCTCATCTCCTGTACAGGAGAGAGCCAGCCGAATCTTGGCTGAATACTCAGATTCCATTCATTCGGCAGGTAAAAGACTATTTTTTGTGCCTGAGAAAAGTCAATTCCCGCCTGTGTGCTGGCAATGATCTCCTTGGCCCCTCTCTGAGGCTCCACACGCCAAAGCTCATAATCATAGCCTTGTTCAGATAAATTTTCCAGACCGAGCTGCTCCAAGACATAGCCGCGCTCAAGAGCCACTGCCACCTCGCCTAAATAGACATTGTCTTTCACGATCGGCTGAAGAAACAAAAAAACCTCCTGCCCGGAAGAATCAAATTCCATCGTAGAGGGCCCTTCAATGACCACATCTTTGACAACTTTTGCCAAAGTAAAGCTGTAAGAAAAATCTTTCAGCTCCCTTCCTGTCAAATTGCTGAACTCTGCCTGAGGGCATCCGCTTACCATTGTGTCGCCCTCGAACAGTAAAGCAAACCGGACCTCTTCCCGCTCCAAAAGGTTCGATGCCGCCCGCTCGAACCAATCTGTACTGGCATTGTCCATGACAAGCGCTGTCTGTGCCAGAGCCTCGGCTTCATTTAAGGTTCCCTGTAATTGAAGCATAATTTTGTCGCTATAATGATATAAAATATTTTCTGCCTCTCTTTGGCGAATTTTAATCATTTCTTGGCGTAAAAAACTCCATATTCCCCCAACCAAAGAGAAAACAAGCAGTACTGCACCGATAGAGATACAAATGCGCAGTCTTTTGTGTTTGTGTTTATTCATATTTCCCTCAATTCTGGTGGATATGATAATATCCTTTCCCGTTATGCTTCACGTAATAGAGCGCTTCGTCCGCATCGGCAATCATCTCTTCCAGCCCCGCGCCGGAGTGATAAACTGCGACTCCTATACTACACTTGATTGGAATGCTCTGGCCGCCTGACCCTACCTCGGACTGAAAACGCAGTACAATCTCATCCAAGATACCACGCAGCTCCGACTCATCATCCAGACCGGTCAACAGCAGTACAAATTCATCCCCGCCGTACCGACCTGCCACTCCCTCATATTTCTTCTCATACTCGCGCAAAACGTAGGCAATACTCTGCAGGGCAATGTCCCCGCCGCTGTGGCCGCATGTATCATTGATATATTTCAGATTATCCATATCCACAAATAATAAGGCGCTCACTGTCTGACTGTCCAGCTTGCTTATCTGCTCTTTCGCGCGCTTTAGAAAGACGGAGCGGGTAACTACGCCTGTCAGGCTGTCCGAAAGGCCGTTGCTGGTCAGCCGGAGAATCTCATTGAAGTCCACATTGTCCGGCCTTTCGTTTTGATAAATCTTCTTCTCCAATTCCCCTATGGAATTCACCAGCATATCGACTACCTTCATCTGGCCTTCAATATAATGACGTACAAGCCACAAAAGCCCTCCACAGACAAGAATCGTCAGAAATGCAACCAACGTCAAACTAGGAAGAATCTCGGAAAAGGCCTCCCAAAATCGGATGGTACATAACATATCCCAGCCCGTATTTTCAATGCGCTGATAAGTGGTATAGCATAAACTTCCATTCTGAATGCTCCAGTATGAGCCGGACTGCATCGCCAGCATCCGTTCCTGCAGTTTATCAGGTGTGGTTCCAAAAATCGTATAATCTTGAAGTACCTCCATCACGGGACTGCCATAAGGAACACCCTTCGATGAAGACATGATCTGCCCCTGAGAGCCAATCAGCGTGGCATCCGAACCGCTGGCCTGCGCCGTCCGCTCCAAAATGGCCTCCACTTCATCAAAGTAGATGGCGCTGAACAAACATCCCGTAAGCTCGCCCTCCTCATCCTGAAGGGGTACTGCTACCGTATAGTTCAGTGTAGCGCCGTCCGCACCGGCCGCAAAACTATCCGTCACCTGCCGCTGTCCAGTAGAAAAAAGCTGCTGCATATACTCCCGGCTCGCAAGGCTTGCCGGCTCGGAGCCGTCGGAATATACGATAATATCCGCATCCACATAGCAGATCATCATATATCCAAAATGAGGACTCATCTGATCCAGTTTTTTTACCTTATCGATGGGTGGAACTTCCGGGTCATAAAATTCTGGTAAATCCGCCAGCGATTCAAGAAACTCAATCGTCCCGTTGACGCGCTCTGAAATCAATGCGTCACTTCCGGTCAAAGATAATTCCGCTTTTGACTTCATCTGATTGATGGATAAAATGGCGCCCCCAAAAAAGATAATAATTAGCACTATTACACAAAATACTATGCTGTACCGGGTAATCGGCGAAAAAGAAATCTCCCACTTCCCGCCTTTATTCCTTTTCTGAGATTCTCTATTCATATATAAATTCAACCTTTCTTCACTGTTCACTTCATTTGGTACTCATGCCAGATAATATATTATAACATTGTTTACCGGATACTTCAATTGCAGTATTTGTCGTTTTTAACGGAATAAAGTGGGTTTCCTATAGAACAAAGGGGCTGGAACAAAGTGGACAAGTCCACTTTAACCCCCTATATCCCTCACTCATGAGGGACTTGTACACTTTGTGCGCCAATGTGCGGATGCGAAGCAGCTTTCCTCTGCACATTGTGTGCATCCCCCGGAGGGTTTTATTATATAGGAAAGTTCGAAGGACTTTCCTATATAATAAAAAAAGCTGCCCCCACCAAAGTAGGGGCAAGCCTTTATTGCCACAATTTTGTTCCGTCATATACCTGCATCGCCGCTTCCCAATAGCCAAAATCCTTACATGATGTTATAATCTGCCCTCGAATCTGCTGAAACAATTCCGAGATTTTCTCCACGAAGCAGTGGACGTCACCGGCCCGCAAAGTCTTGACCGCGCTAAGGCATTTTGCATAATTATCATAGTCTGCGCTTGTTTTTTCTCTGCTTATAAGTTTCGGTATACTTCTTCCAATACGGAAATTCCTGCGCAGAACGTTATAGATTGAGCGAAGCATTTTATATTGAATATGTTCCGTGATAAATTCCAGCAGGACGCTGGGGAAAAAATGATACAAAAGAGAATCGCTCCAGTGGCTCTCCAGCTTAGCGCAGAGTTCTTCCACTTCCTCCTCCTTTACATGTTCCATGGCATGGGCCGCCACCCCTTCCATCATCAGAGTGAGCAGCTCCAGACTGTCCAGAAACCTACGGACATGACAGGAAATCAGCTCAGGATCGATGGGAAATTCCTTCAATTCCTCCCGGCTCATCGTAACCCAAATGCCCTTATGGGGTACCGCATTCACGACGCCCCACTCCTTTAATATCTTAACAGCTTTTAATGTGGTGTCTATACTGACACCATAAATCTTCTGCATCTCTTTATGGGATGGCAGAAAATCTCCCGGCTTATAATATCCCATGGCAATCAGGCCTATGATATCCAGATAGACACTGGAATACCGCTCCTCACCCTGACACATCTTCTTCTCTAATTCTTCCGCCCCGAGAACGAAAACCGAATCCGGCGGCACCTTGTATGTGGGCGTGTCTTTATTCTGCTCTCCCTTGAAGCCATAGACAAAAGACATATCCTCAAAGGGAACACTGCCCGGCTCCCCTCCGTCTCTCACTGTATTTAAAAATTCTTTCAATGTAGCGTGGTATCTTTCCCTGACCTCATAGCTCCCTATCAGAGAGTCTAAATCGGAATACCCCATGCTGTCCACCGTGCGGAGAATAAATTCATTGCCGTTTCTGGCCACAAAAAACCGCCAAAAATTATTGGAAAGTCTCCAGAATTTTGACTCCTGCCGAGGATCCATATGTTCCACGATTGTCTGAGGAATGACCCAGTCTTCCTCCCGGCACAGAGAAATCCCCCGGCCAATTACCGGGTAACACAACAAAACACCTGTCTTTAATGCGTCATTTGCCGGAACAGCAGACGCCCTCTGCAGTGAGAGCTCCGCCGCTTTATGTACAACATTTTGATGGTAAGCTACGGTGGGGCGCTTGCGAGGCTTTGACTCCACAAGTCCATCCCTTACCAGCATTTCTATCGCACACCGCACGGGCTTTTCCGACGTTTGGAATTCCTTGCACATATTAGCCCGGGAGGGCAGCCGGTACCCGCCGGGAAGCAGGCCGCATTCTATCTTATTTTTTAGATTATCATATATTTTCTGGTATAGATTTACATCATTTTTCATCGAATACCCACCTGTGAATTTCTGTTATGTCTTTCAGTTTATCACAAGAATTTCGATGGGTCAAACCCGAGATATTGGGCAGCTTTCCTCTACACATTGGCGCACAAAGTGTACAAGTCCCTCATGAGCGAGGGATATAGGGAGTTGAAGTGGACTTGTCCACTTTGTTCCTGAGCTCCGCATACTTTCTGATAATGTCATCCATAACAAAGGGTTTCCCGATATGGGAATCCATACCGCTGTCCAGACACTTCCTCACATCCTCCTGAAACGAATTGGCAGTCATGGCAATGATTGGCACTGAACCTGCGTCTTTGCGCGGCAACGCACGAATCATCTGTGTGGCTCGATAGCCGTCCATCACCGGCATCTGTATATCCATCAAAATCAAATCATAATATCCCTCCGGTGAAGACGCAAAGCAATCTACAGCCTCCTGCCCATTGCCTGCCGTGTCTGTCTTTGCCCCTGCAAATTTCAACAGCTCCAGCACAATCTCCATATTGATATCATTGTCCTCCACGACCAGCACTTTTTTCCCTTCAAAACCGGAAACCGTTTCTTCCTCGTCCGTCCTTTTCCCTGCGCCATTTAGCCCTTCCAAAAGTTGCGCTATATCAGAAGGGAAAACCGGGTGGGAGACCGTGCCCGACGCTCCGATTTCACCGGCCGTTTCTGACATCTCATCTTTGTCATAGCCGGTGAGAATCAATTTAGGAGCACAGGTTCCGGCCGCCTCCCTGATTTTCCGAGATACTTTCTTCATATCCGGCTCAAAGCTCCAGCCCAAAAAGCATAAATGATACGGCCTGTCATTCCGAGATGCCTGTGCCGTCATGGCCGCCGCTTCTTCCAGTGTGTCTGCCACTTCCACCGTGAACGACTGCCAGCGCAAAAGCTCTGTCAAATATGTCCGGATTCTTCCCACAGAGTTCAATATCAGGACTCGCTGTCCTTCCCCACATCTTCTGTAATCTTCTGTAGCTTCCACCCGCTCAAAGGGCAGCTCAACTTTAAAGTTACTGCCTTCCCCTACCCGGCTCTCCAGCGTAATGTGTCCCCCCATCAGCTCTATAAATCGCTTTGTGATGGGCAGTCCCAGACCGGTACCGCCATATCGCCGTGTCACACCAGAGGTTTCCTGTGTAAAAGGCTCAAATATTCTGTCAAAGTTTTCTTCTGCGATTCCGCATCCGCTGTCGCTTACGACAAATTCAATCCAAGTCTGTTGGCTTTCCTGCTTCAGTATTCTTATCGTTAACGCAATCCTGCCGCCCACCGGGGTAAACTTTAAAGCATTGGAGAGCAGGTTGTTGAGTATCTGATTGAGCCGCAGCACATCCCCTACCAGTGCCTCCTCCATTATATCCAGTAAATATACCTCCAAGGCAATTCCCTTCTCGCGGGCTTGAATGTAGAATACTGCCGTCAACGCTTTCAAGATCTGGTTAAAGTCAAACGGCTCTTGGCATAAATCTATCTTCCCCCGCTCAATCTTGGACATATCCAATATGTCATTGATCAATGTCAAAAGATGCCGTGAGGAGAGATTAATCTTGGACAAACAATTTGCCATC
Organism: Bariatricus massiliensis; assembly: GCF_900086725.1. Taxonomy (GTDB): domain Bacteria; phylum Bacillota; class Clostridia; order Lachnospirales; family Lachnospiraceae; genus Allocoprococcus; species Allocoprococcus massiliensis. The sequence continues at coordinate 655,796 of NZ_LT574837.1, forward strand.
CGCTCCGGCTGCTCGATGTATCGCTGCCCCACTTCCACCATCCCGATAATACCGTTAAGCGGCGTCCTGATTTCATGGGACATTTGGGACAAGAAATCGCTTTTTGCGTGGTTCGCCTGCTCCGCCCGCTCTTTCTCTTCCATTAAGAGCAGCTGATGCTTATGCTCACTGCGCCGATACAGCGCAAAGAACACAAAAATAATAATCAGGACAATGACAAATATCCCCGCTCCAACAATCACCATGAACCGGCTGAGATATGAGACCTGAGAGTTGACTGTCTCATACGCCATGCTCGTCATCATATACCATGAAGTGTCCTCAATCGGGGCAAAAAATAAATACTCATGCTGCTTTCCCAGCCGCATGGACAGCATGCCGCTCTCGCCTTGTACAATCCCTCTTTGAAGTTCTGCCAAATCGTATCCCTTGTCAAAAACCGCCTTCTTCTCAAAAATAGAATACAAATTTGACCCTGTCAGTGCCGGGTTGATATTATCGCCCTTTATCACGAAATTCCCTTCTTTGGTGATAACGTTTGCATAGGAGTTCGTTCCTTCCTGGCTGAGCGCCAGTTTTTCCCCAATAGAAGAAGCATCAATTCCGATGATGACCGCAATCAATTGTTCTTTCCCAAAATCTTTCGGCTGAATGGAAGTTCCGAGTAAAATCACATCACTGTCCCAAATTGTCTCATCTACAGAAATAAACTCTTCTTTCCCCTCCAACAGTTCATCCAGCGCAGTAATCTTAGATATAGCCGGAATCACGCCTTCGGGAGAGTATGCGATCCCGTCGCTGCTCAGAATAGCCACATGGGAAAACCCATTATCCTTTTGAACCTCCTCCAAAAAGGACAACAGGGCATTCTCATTTTCCAGTTCCGCGTTCGACAGAGAATTGGTCATTGTCTTAATCTGTGCAAACTGGCTGTCCATATTGGTTTTAAAATGCTGGTTTCGCTGCTTAGTCATCTCTTCAAGATAAACCTCACTGATCTGGGACACGGTCTGAGCCATCTCTTTCTTATATGCAGACCATGCCACGGCACAGAGCACTATAACCAGCAGCATCAGACCCAAGGCAAAAGTTATGCCAACCCGCTTTTCTCTCTCAGAACTGCCCTTCTTCAACTGTAGTCTCCCCCTTCCTCTGGATTGCTCATTGTTCTAGCGCCAAATCTGCAATGCGTCCATCCAGCTCAACACCGGCAGCCTTGTCTTCATGCTTGTCAAAATAAAGCTCCAGAGCGTCCCGATATGTCAGATTCGTCTCCTCCACCAGCACTACACTGCCTTTCGGCAATGTACTGTCATACCAGTTGAGCATCGTATACCCATCTCCGTTGCCTTCTGAATATCCAACCGTACCAGTCATATAATTATTGAGCGCGATTTGATACTTCTCTTTTTTATCAATGGCCGTGCCATCCGGCAGTGTTACTTCACACAAACGGTCTCCCGCGGGTTTACTGCTGTCAAAAGTATAACGTAAGCCTGATACCTGCAGAAACCGCCCTCCGGGGAATTCATCGCTGCAGTTCGACACACTGTTGTCCAACATATCCCACAGCGTCTGCCCGTCCATTTCCATGATAACGATTTGGTTGTCGAACGGAAAAAGAGCCTCCAGATCGTCACCATAAATCTCCCCCGCATATAGACTGCTTCTTATACTTCCACCATTCACGACCGCAATCGGGGCACCGGTAACCTCTGCCACACAGTCAGCCAGAAAATTCCCAAGCTCCGTCTCTTCCCTGCGGACATTAAAATTTTGCAGCAGTAAATCTTTCTCCATCACGCCCACGACAGAAAGATTATAGTCGACTGTCTCCGATCCTTCATAATAATATTGATCGACGGCCTGCAGGACTTCTTCTTTCGTCATCTTATCCGCCATCATTTTTTGCGCGCTGCTTCCCATATATTCTATAATCTTATCCGGAAAATTTACATTGTAGATGTAGCCGGACTCCACGTACTCGTCCACACCGGCTGGTATGTAGGCGCCGTCCGACTCATAATTTTTCAGGCACGACACCCCCATCTTCATGTCTTCCATGACCGCGTCCTGCCCCTCCTGCGTAGACAACAGCTCCAACACTCTCTTACCTGCCTCCTGCTTTTCTTCACTGGCATCGGCGTTAACGCCTATATATGCAGAGGGTGAAAATATCAGCCATGGCTCGTTCCCCTCATCGCTGAGGAAGGGCAGCATCCTATAAGAATAATTTGGAGCTTTCCCCTCTGTAACCGCTGTTTTATTTTCCTCCTGACATTGAGAAAATAATGTGGAATTGCCAAAGACTGCCACCAACGTCCCCTCGCCCATCCTCTGACGGCTGCGGATGGAGTTTCGCTGTCCGCCAAGCGCCTCCTTATCAAGCAGGCCTTTCTCAATCAGAGAATCCGTCAAGTCGAACATATTCCCCCAGCTCTCTGCAATGGTGGACACTTTATTCCTATAATCTGCCAGCCACTTCACGCCCTCCATCTTCCCAAGGAAATCCGGAACCATATAGCCTAGATAAAACATGCCCAAATCAGAAAAGTAGGCGCTCTGAATGGCAAAATTCGTATCGTCCTCCCCTACCCCCAGACCAAGCTCTTTTAACTTTTCCAGAGTAGAGACCAGCTCCTGATTGTTTGTCGGAAGCGGCAGATCCGCCTGCTCCAGCAGAGTCTCATTGACAATATAACCCGAATACTCCCCCGGTAAAGGGAGCAGATAACTCTTTCCTTCCAGCATCATCTGCTTCATAATGGTGCCGTCATACGCCGAACTGGCGCCGGTGTCGCTGATGTCCGCAAGATATTGCCGCATCTCGGCGGACGAAGGCTGTGAAGTAATCACCAAATCCGGGCCGTTGCCCTTTCGCAGCCGCCGAAGCTGCTCCGTGGAATAAGGCATGATTTCGCATTGCAGGTCAATATCCGAGTACGTTGACTCTACCAGCTCCTCCAACTCCGGAAAGCTGCTCATATAGAGTATGGATACTACGGTTTTATTTTCTGCCGCCCCTGATTTATCTCCACATCCCACCGCCAGCCCTGCAAGCATGGCCAGACAGAGCAAAGCAGACATCTTTTTACCCATATTTTTTCTCCTTACATTCCTGCACCAGATATATTTATCTTCTATTTCTTGGAACCAATACCAGTTAAATTATAGCATCAAAAACCTTATAAAGCAATCTGTGTCTGCCCTTTAAACAGCAAAAGAGACATGTTCTCTACATGCCTCTCAACCTTCTGTTTGTCATTTATTTTTTGAGTTTACATTTATGACCACATATTCGCATTTCCCTTGCGTACGGACAGGAAAACCCCATCCGGTCGTCCCGGAGGACACGATCAATGTACATTCATCTTCTTTATACTTTCCATAATTAGGCTCAAGAAGCCAGTCTGTAAAATAGCCTACTGGGAATATCTGCCCTGCATGGGTATGTCCGGAGAGCTGTAGATCCACTCCCAGCTCAGCATTCTCTTTTGTCTCAAGGGGCTGATGGTCCGCCGTTATGATAAACCGCTCTCTGTCTGTATCTTTTAATAACTCCTCTGCGGCGGCCCGCCCGGACAGTCTGGACGCATCGTCTCTTCCGGCCAAAATCAGTTCTTCTCCAACAGGAACCCACCTGTCGCACAAAACCGTGATTCCATTAGATTCAATGGCCTCCTGCAGCTCTTGAGGCGTATATGTACGTGTTCTGTTAGATGCATCGGCATAATCCTGCCTGTCGTGATTTCCGTAGACGTAGTAAGTGCCAAAAGTGCTCTTCAACCCGCCAAGTACCCGGAATACCTCCTCCATAGATGCCTTTGAAGTGCCTTCCTCCACGATGTCACCGCCAAGCACAATCAAGTCCGGATTCCATGCATTGATTTCATCTATTTTGCCTTTTAGTATATCCGGACTCTGAACCGTATCATAGTGAATATCGGTAAGCAAAATCACTTTGTAATCTGACTGCACCTTCTCTGTCGAAACCGTATACTCTGTCGGTACAATATGTACCATATTGTAAGCCCCGTACGCCAGCATCAGACATGTGATGACTACAGGGACAAGGCCGCTGTGGTAAATTCTTCTGAAGGTGCAGAACCATTTTTCTTCCCTGTTCTTTGCGCCCAAACGCCGTATTACAAAGGCGCCTATATCCATCAAAAGGAACAGCGCCATCAAATGCATCACAAGCAAAATGGTTGTTCTCCACAGCACACAGAATAGGGCCACAAGCAATACAATTCCCAGCCGCAGAAGACGGATATTCCGCTTCTTGACATCAATCCGATAGAGCGAAAGCCATCTGCCGGTCAGCCAATACAGGCCGGATGCCAGCAGCAGTATCATCCCTGCTAAGACTAATATGACCACTGCATTTTCTCCTCCTTCATAATTGCTTGAATCAGTTTACCACCAAACAATATATCCGTCAATTATTTCCTGTGCTCCCACTTGACGCAGAAAGGCTGCCCCAAAAGGCAGCCCTTCCTATTTCCCGTTCTTCTATTTTTCTTTATATCTCTTTCTTCCCGTCAGCACGGCTGTTCCCGCAGCCAGTGCCATGAGCACTATCCAAAAACCGGAAGAAGCGTTATCACCTGTCTTAACCGCGCCATCAACAAGCTTTCCACCGTCCTTGACTGTAAAACTCGTCACGGCTTCCCCGTCCGTATAGACAACAGCCAGACGATAGGTACCGGCCTTTAAGGTCTTCAAATACTCCGGTTTCAATGTGACGCTGCCGTCTTCGGAATTCACCGTATAGCAGGAAGCGTCAATCCATGCTCCGTTTACCTTCACACCTTTAAATTTCGCAAAATCTCCATTTGTCTTCACCGTCAGGCCCTTGTCAGAACCTGCAGTCCATTGACTATTTGCGCCCTCAGTATAGGAATATTCAGGAGCCTTTGGCGGCTCGGGAATATCCTCATATACAGCAGCCACCGTTACTGCCGTATCTTTTCCCGGCATTGCAAAAGTGGCTGTGGCACTCTTCGAATCGGCAAGCGTGATACCGCCTGAAACAACCTTCCATTCTTTAAACTGCTTTCCGGCGGCGGGAGCATCCGCCTGAATTGTAATGGCTGCGTCTTTCGGGGCATAATGCATATCCGTATCCCCCTGTTTCACGACTTTTGTACCGGATACTGCCGCGCCCGTCACAGCTAAGTTATAGACTTCTGTCGCATTATCTAAAGTTCCCCTTGTGTTCAACGGATTCGTAATATAATAAAAGCCCTCGGAAAATACAGGGATATCCGTATACCAGCCAATCTCGCTGCCATCGATGATGGCGATATCCTTTCCCGACATCTTAATCGTATACGGAGCGGCGCTGCCATTTTCGCTTCGGCTATTTCCAAATACATGCGCGCTTTTCACGGACAACACTCTCTGGGTGTCCGGGTCTTCCGTGAAATGTACGGGCAGACCTACGGTTGTATTCTCCGTGCTGGCCCCCATGCTGCCGGCCTGTACCTCTGCACCGCCGCTTATGGTGACATTGCCGCTTGCAATAATCGCGTCGCCGCCGTCACAATTCGATTCAAAGCTGGCGCCGCCCTGCACAAGACTGCCCTCGACTGTCACATTTACCGCTTTAATCGCGGCTCCCGCCTGACCGGCGTTACCGCTGTTTCTTTCCAAAATGGTGGCTCCGGCAACAATGCAGCTGAACAGCTCTGCATCTGTCCTGACCGTCACGTCGCCCGCCACGTCAATCGTTGCAGGTGGGTCATATACCGTCGTTGTACCGTTTGCCGTACTCGGCTGTAAAATTGATTTTGAGAGAACAACATTGCCGGTTCCGCTTATCACGGACTTGTCAAGCCGGGTATTTGTGATAGCCACATTTTCCAGTGTCAATGTAGCGTTATCGCTCAAGTCAAAAAATAGATTTTTTATCTCAATGTCAGCGAACGCTTTATCGGATGGCTCCACTCTGAGCGTAATGTTTTTTGAAACAGAGAGCGTCACATCCGCAGAGGTAAGGCATAATGCAGTAATATCAATGACCTCGTTTTCCTCTGCCTGATCGATGAGCTCCTGCATCTGAATCCATTTGCTGTCCTTACAGGTCACCTTGATATTATTCTCTTTCTCGCCGGAGACGTCGGAAACCGTGCCGCCGCTTACCACAGATATAACATATCCCGGTTTTTCAACCGTGGCCTCATAACTGCCTTCCGGCACGTCCACGCTGTACTTCCCGGCTGTGTCGGTCAATGCGGTGAATGCTTTCGCCTGACCGCCTGCCGTGCCGGTTTGGGTGAGCGTGACCGTCGCGCCCGCAACCGCATGCCCGTCGTTATCCTTAACCGTCCCCTTTACCGTGGCGGCAGGGATTGGTGCAAGTAGCTCCACATCGTTTGTCACATCGGTGTCCTTGACCGTCACGATACCGCCGGCTGTGACACTGGATGTAACACCTGCCTTGGCAATCGTAAGCCCGTAGATTCCCTCCGACACGTCATTTATAGTATAACTGCCGTCCGCAACCGTACCGGTGAAGTTCTGTATTCCGCCCAGAACGCTCGTGCCGGAGAGCGTAACGTCGGCTCCTTCTAAGAGCTCCGCGCCGGTTCCCGCCACACTGCCGCTTACATTGCCCTTATTGGGGGAGGCGGTTACCGGAATATTGGTGTTAGGCATATCCTTCGCTTTTTGGGTTATGC
>NZ_LT574837.1:662759-920259 GCF_900086725.1 Bariatricus massiliensis
TTCCCGCCACACTGCCGCTTACATTGCCCTTATTGGGGGAGGCGGTTACCGTAATATTGGTGTCAGGCATATCCTTCGCTTTTGGGGTTATGCCGTCAGCTTCATAGCCATCGTTGACAGAGACCGGACTGCCGCTTTGAACCTCCACGGTGTACCCCGGTTTTTCTGCCGTGATGGTATAGCCGCCTTTACCCTCCCAATCCCTGCACACCAGCACCTCATAATTTCCACTGCCATCAATCGTTGTACTGTAAGTCCTAGTCTGGCTGTCCATAGAGGTTGGGCCGGTGAATCTTATCACCGCGCCTTCCATGGAAACTCCTCCCATATCTGTCACGTTTCCTGACACGGTTCCGGAAGGATAGGATGAATTAACTTCCACATTCGCGAATACGTTTGTATCCTGCACAACGACCCTTCCGTCATGAGGCTTCGTAACCATAATGCATTTACTCTCCCCCCCGATTGTAATCGGGCCAGTGACCGTAACATCATAAGTCCCTTCCCATACGCCCGCCACCTCAAATTTATATCTATAGGGGATAACTGTCTCCTCATCCTTTGTGAGAGTGCCGGTAAACACCTTTCGTGTTCCGTCCGCCGTACTCCGGCCGTTGAACATTATGGTTCCGCCCTCTTTAAGTTTCCCCCCGGAATCTGCAAGTTTTCCGGAAACTGTGTGCGTATTCGGCGTGGCCGCTGCGCTGATATTCTGAGAGACGTCGCCGTCTGACACCTCAATGGAAGCTCCGTCCTTGATTTCTATCGTATACCCCGGTTTCTCCGCCGTAATGGTATAAGTCCCCTCCGGCACACCGACACTGTAACTGCCGTTTGTCAGAACCGTCTCAAAGAATTGGCCGCCGCCGGTGAAGGTCACCACCGCCCCGTCCAGATTGCAGCCGTTCTCCTCTGTGAGACTGCCGCTGACCTGACGGATGAGAAAGGAAGCCTCTAACGCGATATCATGTGTCACACTGTCGCTGTCCACCGTAACGATGCCGCCGGAAGTGATGATAATCTGACTGCCGCTCAGTGAGGCTGCCGCCTGATAGGTTCCGGCTTCCATGCCGAGACTGTACGCCCCGTCCGCCACCTGTGTGGTGTAGGTTTTTGCCTGTCCGCTTGTATTGATACCGGTGAAGGTCACCACCGCCCCGTCCATATCATGACCGTTTGTGTCGGTTACCGTGCCGCTCACCGTGATTTCGTCTGCCGGCTCCTCCGCCAAGACAGTAAGGTTCGTGGACAGAAGCGTCAGTGCGATTGCCAAAAATGCCGCCAGTCTTTTCTTTCGTTTCATTCTTCTATATACCTCTCTTCCCTTGCGCTTTTATATACAATTATGTGATGATGTTAGGGGCAAAAAGTCTTTCACCCACTTGATGTCTACGGATTTAATCTTAGCAAAAAAGCGGAGGGCGAAAAAAGAGGGTCTTCCTAATTGGTAGGAAACTGCCCTTAACTGGTAAAGGTTGCTCTTGATTTGCTTCCCTCTTTGCTGGTATGCTGATAGAAAAGGAGGTTTTTTTCTTGAATTACATAAAATCAAACTGGAAAATAGTGCTGTTCCCTCTTTATGCGCTCTTCATCTTTTTGGCGTTTACTTTTATGCGCTCTTATACAGTTACCGACGCAGACAGGCTGTTCCTCACGCCTACATTTGAGGATTCTAATGGCTGGGATATCTATAAAATGGAGAACGGTACAAAAAAAGAGGCCTCTGTTCAGGAGCTTTTTGACAGTTCCGGCGAGACGTTCTATCTTTCCCGTGTATTGGATAAAGGCATGGAACAGGCCGGGTATACCGTACTGGAATTGGATGGCACAACTTGGCAGGAGAGTGTCTTTTTGGATGGAGAGCTTCTCTATACTGTGAATCCGGGCCTCGACAACCGCATCGGCTCCGTGGAATTCCCGAAAGAATATGAAGGGCTTCCGGGGATGGGTGAGTATGTACGCCTGACACTGCCCCCGGATTATGCAGGAAAGACACTGACAATCGCCGCCGCGTCCTATACCGCGGCAGACTACCGCGGGCTGCCGATGGTCCGTCTGTCCAGCGAAAACATTCTGACACAGCTGCTTGTCAGTGACGCGAACCGGATTTCCATGCCTGCCACGGCTTATATGGCGGCTGCCCTCCTGCTGTTGGGACTCTTCTTTTACAACTGGTATCACGGGCAAAAGTCATATTCCAACCTGCTGTTGACCGCAGCGGCCTTAATACAGTCACTGCGTGTCCTGCTGAACTTTGAGTTTTATTTCAGCTCTCATTTTTCACTCAATTTTATACCGGTAGGGCTGCTTATCCCTTTATCGCTGGAATTGCCAATCCTGTACCTGCTCCTGCAGATGAAACGCTGGAAGAAATGGTATGCGTCATTTATACTAGTGCCGTTTGTACTGTCGCTTGCAGCCCACCTCATACCAGATTTCTCTTTCGCTTCTTCGTGTGATACATTACTGTATCTTCCTCTGCTGGCATTGTGTGTGTTCGCCGTTTTGGAATGGAAGGATAAGAATACGGTCTTTCGCCTGTTCACGCCGGCCTTATTTGCGGTCATCGCAGCCGGCATCGCAGCCGCTTCATATCTTATACTGGCCGGGCACGGGGATTCCGTTTTTGTAAGTATGCTCCGTTCCCCGACTGTCATGCTGTATGAAGCCTTTCAGTTTTACGGCGGCATCCTGCTGCTCCTTGGTGGCGGAGTCAGTTTTGTTCAGGCTGTACATAAAGCGGCAGCCATACAGAGTGAGCTGTCTGTGATATCGGCAAAAAATGAGCTGATTCAAGAGAACATTCAGAGTATTCAGGAGAGCAGTACCGAGATTGCGGGCATGCGCCATGATATGCTGCGCCATCTGCACACAATGCTGGATTTGAGCCACGAGGGAAATGCGGAGCGGTTACAGCGTTACCTCGAAGAACTGACGAAAGAAACAGAAACAATCCCGCCGTTAAGAGTGTGCCAGCATCCTATCGTCAATGCCCTTGTAACACGTGCCCTTGCCAAAGCGAAGAGAGAACGTATCCAAATGAATCTACACGTGGAAGTGCCCGCAGATATTTCTATCCCCGACGCAGACTTGTGTACTCTGCTGATGAATATGCTGGACAATGCCATAGAGGCGCTGTCTCTGCTCCCCGGAAAAAAGGAGCGGGTACTCGAACTGACTATGCACGTGCGCGGACGCTATCTGTTTGTTGAAACTATGAACCCTTGTGATGGCACTACCCTGACAGACAAAGAAACAGGGCTTTTTCGAAGCATGAAAGGCGCCGGGCACGGGTACGGCATGAAAGCCATGTCAGATATTGCGAAAAAATACCAAAGCAAGCTCCAGATAAAACAGGAAGACGGTACCGTCATCGTCCGCACCGCCCTCCTTATGCCTGATACAAACTCTTCTGTACAATAAAAGACACTGCCCTTTCCTTCAGGTGGAAATGGCAGTGTTTTAAATTGTGTCAGATTTTCAAAAAAGCAAAATACTTCTCAAAGAACTGGTCATAACAGCGGCGGCTTATGGGAAACGTCCTTCCATTGTCCATGAGCACGTCCATGCGCTGTATCTCCCTGACATGGCTCAGGTTAATGATGTAACTGTTGTGGGACTGGCAGAAACCAAATGCGGGAAGCTGAGGTTTCAAGGCAGAAAGTGCGCCGTTCCAGTCACGGAAGCTGTCGCCGAGCCATATTCTTGTGCGGTGCTGGGTAGATTCCAACGCATAAATATCCGGAAACGGAATGAATACCTGCCTGCCCTCTATCTTAAGGGAAAGCCGTGTCCCCGCATAATTTCTGAGGTAGTCCGCCATAAGAATAGTTTCTAATTTTTTAAAATCCACTGGTTTTAGCAGATACCAAAGGGGCTGCGTGTCAAAACAGTCAAATACATAGTCACGGTAGGCCGTAATGTAGACAATACTGCACGTAACCTGCTGTTTCCGCAAAGTCCTAGCCAGCTCTATCCCGTTTTCATCGGAAAGCTCGATGTCCAAAAGCAGGATGTTCCAGCAGTTTATGTCCCCCGGCATTCTGCGCTGCATCGACGCCGCCCCGCTGAATACATCGATTTCAAAATCCCGGCCGCGCGTCAGGCCGTTTTCAGTCATAATCTCTTCTGTTTTCCGGTTCAGATGATGGAGAAACTGCTCATCATCATCACAAATCGCAATACGGTACATCCCTTCCCCGCCTCCCAATGATAACTACTTTTTTAGGTGAAGTATATCATTTTTCAGCCGTTAAAACAATGCGATTCGGGATTCTTTCCCATTTTATTCCCGCAGAGTCGCCCGAATCAGCTCCTCATTGGAAAGCGCTGACAGCTCTTTCACTTTTTCAAAATCCAATCCCAGAGCCTCTGTCATGCGGGTTCCGTACTCCTCATCCGCAAGATAACAGTGTACGGCATGGCGGTACTTAATATTTTCCGTTACCGGCGCTATATTATTCGCCGTATTTTCAATAAGAACCGCTCTTTTTTCCTCTGTCATCACCCGGTACAAATCTCCGCCCGCGCGGAAGTTGTCGTCCGTCGGGTCGTCCTTGGGATCATACGCATACAGTGCACCGGACAAATCTAGCGGCGGTTCCATCACGTCTGGCTGTGCCGCCCAGTCCCCCGCGCTGTTCGGCGTATAGGCCGGCCTTCCGCCGTAGTTGCCGTCCACACGCATGGCCCCGTCCCGGTGATAATCATTGACCTCGCAGCGCGCTTTGTTTACCGGAATCTGATTGTAGTTGATGCCCAGCCTGTAGCGCTGCGCGTCCCCGTAGACAAACAGCCTTCCCTGCAGGAATTTATCCGGCGAGAATCCGATACCGGGCACCACATGGGCCGGTGTGAACGCCGCCTGTTCTACCTCTGCAAAATAGTTTTCCGGATTCCTGTTCAATTCCAAAACTCCCACTTCGTGGAGCGGAAACTCCTTGTGGCGCCATATTTTTGTAATGTCGAACGGATTTTCATAGTGCTTCAATGCCTGTTCCTCCGTCATAATCTGTACATACAGCGTCCATCTCGGATACTCTCCCTTTTCAATGGATTCGTACAAATCACGCCCATGGCTTTCCCGGTCCACGGCTATAAGCTCAGCCGCTTCTTTGTCACTTAAGTTCTTAATGCCCTGCTGTGTGCGGAAATGGAACTTACACCACACACGTTTATTCTCTGCATTGTAAAAGCTAAAGGTGTGCTCTCCGTAAAAATGCATATGGCGGAAGGATGCAGGAATTCCCCGGTCAGACATCACAACGGTGGTCTGATGGAAGGTCTCGGGAAGCAGTGTCCAAAAATCCCAGTTGTTCTGCGCAGAGCGCATTCCGGTACGTGGGTCTCTTTTAACTGCACGGTTCAAATCCGGAAAATTATGTACGTCCCTGAGGAAGAAGGTCGGGGTGTTATTGCCTACCAAGTCCCAATTCCCTTCCTCGGTGTAAAATTTACATGCAACGCCTCTGATGTCCCGTTCAGCGTCCGCAGCTCCACGCTCTCCTGCCACCGTGGAAAAACGGACAAACACTTCCGTTTCTTTCCCCGGCTCAAACACCTTTGCTCTCGTCCACTCTGTAATATCATGTGTTACTTTGAATGTTCCGTAAGCTCCCCAGCCTTTGGCATGCATCCTCCGCTCCGGAATCACTTCTCTGTCAAAATGCGCAAGCTTTTCTAAAAGCCATACATCCTGCATCGCAACCGGACCCCTCGGGCCTGCCGTCAACGAATTTTCATTTTCAGCTACCGGCGCCCCTACTTCATTTGTAAGTTTCTTAGCCTCCATGTATCCATCCTCCTTCTTAATAATGATTATCATTTTTAATTACTATCATCATTATATCTTTTCTGACAAGTCAAGTCAATAATGGTTATTTTTCTGTCAATTATTTTTTTCTGATTAATAGATTGTAGAATTGTTTGACATCAGCGTGGGAGAATAATAAAATGAACCTGATAAAAATGAAATTGAGGAGAATATTATGAGAAAGAATGCGACACCGATATTTTTTATATATGGCATTATTGCAGGAATACTATGCCGCCTGACAGATTTTTGTCCGGCGGACAGCATTTGGTGTTTTTCATCCGTCGCCACACTTTTTGGATTTTGGATTATCTGTATTGTAATTATCGTTTTGAAAAGCACTTCTAATTTAAGCTCAGGAATTAACACATTTTTATATATGTTTGGGATGACACTGAGCTTTTATGTATTGAAATATATACTGGGATTGGTCTCACCGGCATTTGATAATGATGGATTTCAAACAAATCTTTTTATTTTATATTCGGTTCTTTCGCTTGGCTGCGGCAGAGGCCATAGGCGTACTGATCTACTTTATGAATAATAAGGTATTTCTATTTCAACTTTTGATGGATATAATCGCTTCCGTCACGCTGGGAGCAATGTTTTATAAAAGGACAAACAGTAAGGCAATATATACCGCTTCCATATTTGTCATCACTTTTACAGTATATATGATTGTATACAGACCGTTTTTGACGTAAAGTTATGAGTAGCAGATTTTCCATTTTTATGTCACAATAGAAAACAGAAAGAAAAGCTGGAGGTCATTATGAAATATGTAAATTATCCCGGAACTGATAAGCAGGTATCGGTAGTGGGATTCGGGGGTCTGCGGTTTGGCCTTGATAAAACCGATGAAGAGAACGCTGACATGATACTGTATGCCTACGATAAGGGAATCAATTATTTTGACACCGCTCCCGGATACTGTGATGACAGGAGCGAGAAAATATTCGGTATCGCCTTCCGGAAGCTTTTGGCAGAAGGAAAGACGGACTTTTACGTCTCCACAAAAAGCAAGCCGAAGATGTGCCCGACAAAGGAACTGGCAATCGCTTCCGTGAAACGCTCTCTGGAAATCATGGGGATTCCGAAAATCCACTTTTACCATGTATGGTGTATCCGGAAAATGGAGCATTATGAACTGTCCATGGCAAAAGGCGGACAGTACGAGGGTCTGAAATGGTGTCAGGAACAGGGACTTATCGACCATCTCTGCTTCTCCTCCCACCAGCCGGGCGAGGAAGTGGTACAAGTGCTGGATGCCCACACCTTTACAGGCGTAACTATGGGGATTAACCTGCTTAATTTTCCTTACCGCTGGAAGGGTGTAGAATATGCTTATCAAAAGGGCTATGGTGTCGTGGCCATGAACCCGCTCTGCGGCGGTACAATCCCGGCTCATGAAAAAGAGCTGGCCTTTCTCGCCGAACCCGGAGAGACCGTGACGCAGGCGGCTCTGCGCTTCAATATTGCCAGTCCCGAAATCACAATTTCTTTGATTGGGTTCAGCCGCAAGAGCGATATCGATGAGGCCTGTGAGATGGCGGACCATGCAGTACCGTTTCAGACGTCCGATTTGGAGCGTATCAAGGAAAAGTTCCATGGGGCCACAAAGGAAATATGTACCGGCTGCGGGTACTGCCGTGTCTGCCCAAAGGGAATCAATATTCCTGCCTATATGCTGCTGTATAACGAAAAGCAGATGTTCCATAAGACGGAGGAAGAGATGATCGATATGGTGTATGGGCTGGAGTATTATAACTACAGCGCCAACACGAAGGGAAGGGCCGGGGACTGTATCAAGTGCAGGAAATGTGAGCAGGAGTGTACCCAGCACCTCGGAATCGTGCGGCGGCTGGAGGAGATTGCCGGCTGGGAGAGCCAGACGGAGGATACGGTTACGGTGTAATATAGGAATCTAATATTTTTATACATAAATGTCACTGGACTTCACGCCACCACTTCTCCTGATATTGCTCTATCCTGTCCAAGCGGATTGTCTCACCGATTTTGGGTGTCGATACGGAGACATCCGAACTGGCAGCCAGCGTAGTGAGCTGTTCCGCCGGCTCATCCCACGCATGTCTGGAAAGCACAAATCCGGCCCAGTGGATAGGGATGACCCATTCTGTCCCCATATCCTCGGCTGCCTGTAAGACTTCCCGGGGACTCATGTGGCAGTAGGGCCACTCCGGATCATACTGCCCGTCCTCAGACAGCACCAGCTCCGGTTCCCCGTACCGTTCCCGGATTTCCTTAAAGAATTCTCCGTATCCGGTGTCTCCGCTATAATAGACCTTGTGGTATTCATCCTGCAGGAAGTATCCGCTCCACAGAGTCCGGTTGTTTCCCCACGGAAGTCTACCTGAATAGTGCTGCCCCGGCGTGGAGGATATGGTAAGCCCGCCGATTTCTGTGTCCTCCCACCAGGCCATCGTATGAATCTTTTCCAGATTCACTCCCCACCGCTCCAAATGGTTTTCTACCCCAAGAGGTACACAATAGTTCTTTACTTTTGCGTCAATGTCTTTTATCGTCTGATAATCCAAATGGTCGTAATGGTCATGGGAAATCAGGAGAATATCAATCTCCGGTACATTTTCAGCAGTCATCGGAACTTCCGCCATACGCCTTGCTCCTGCAACCCCTACCGGGGAGGAATACTCACTGAGTACAGGGTCGATAAATACGGTCATTCCATGCATCTGCAAAAGAGAGGTAGAATGCCCAAACCATGTGAAAGTCAAATCCTGAATGCCTACCTCCGGAAGCTCTGTAATCTTATTTACCGGGATGGCACCCTCCGGCGTCTGCTCTGTTTTCTCTTCTGTTTTATCTTCCGTCTCTACGATAAGCTGAAAGTATTCCGGCGTGTGAAAAGCGCCGTCATAAAAAGCATCTGTTCGCTCCCCATATTCTGCCTGCTGTTCCCTAGACGGATTTTTGCCCAGAGCAGGCCAGAAAATCAGAAACAATCCCGCCGCCAATACGAGAATTGCCGCAAGCGCAAGCAAGATGCCAAGCACTTTCTTTATCCTATTCTTTCTCATAAAGTATTCCTCCTGCATTTTCCATATCTATGGTTTAACACTGCTCACAGACCCCTGTCTCATAGACAGCAACACTTTCTTTCAGTCGGTTCAGTCCATCCTCCACCTGCTGTCTCGGACAAGCAAGATTCATGCGCAGGAATCCCTCTCCATTCCGGTATTCATTCCCGTCAGATAGATAAAGGCCGCTGT
Source organism: Bariatricus massiliensis (assembly GCF_900086725.1). GTDB lineage: Bacteria > Bacillota > Clostridia > Lachnospirales > Lachnospiraceae > Allocoprococcus > Allocoprococcus massiliensis. Next base: position 671,820 of record NZ_LT574837.1, read on the forward strand.
GGCTACGGATAGAGCGGCAGAAATCCGTGGAGTCTCCAGTCAGGTCCCTGCAGTCAAGCCAGAGCAGATAGGTCGCCTGAGCGGCAACCGCTGATACTCCCGGAATCTCCCTTTCGATATAGTCTTCTGCAAATCTTCTATTCTCCCACAGATACTTCCGCAGGGCATCCAGCCATTCCCCGCCGCGGGTAAATGCCGCAACAGGCACAATCGCCGCAAACGCACTGGGCTCCGCCACCTCATCGGTATTCAGACCCCGGTTCACCTTATGGCGCAGGTTTTCGTCAGGGACAATCACCGCAGCCGTCTGGATGCCCGCCAGATTGAACGCTTTTGTCGGCGCCACACAGGTCATGCTGTTTTTGCGGCAGTTTTCCGATACAGATGCAAAGGGAGTATAGTCCCGTCCCGGCTCTGTAAGGTCACAGTGTATCTCGTCCGAAAGCACCAGCACATGGTATCTGCTGCACAAATCACCAATTCGCTCCAAGGTTTCTCTGTCCCATATCTTCCCAATGGGATTATGGGGATTACATAAGATTAGAAGTGTAGTCTGAGGGTCAGAAAGCTTTTCTTCTAAATCATCAAAATCAATCCGGTATTCATGACCATCGTACTTCAGCCTGCTTTCCAGCACATTTCGTCCATTGTTCAAGATGGAATTAAAAAATATATTGTAAACAGGGGTCATGACTGCCACATTTTCCCCAACTGTTGTCATCTTCCGGACAATGCTGGAGATGGCCGGCACGACTCCGGTACAAAAGAGCAGCCATTCCCTGTCAATTTCAAAATGATGCCGCTCTCTCCACCATGTTTGGTAAGCCTGATACCATTCATCTGTCAATACGGTATACCCAAATATCCCGTGCTCAGTCCTCTTCCTGATACATTCTGTAATCTCAGGTGCCGTCTGAAAGTCCATATCTGCCACCCACATGGGAAGCTCCTTGTCTGCCACATCCCATTTCATAGAACCGGTATTTCTCCGGTCGATTCTTTCATCAAACAGATTTTTCATCCTATCTGTTTCCTCCTATTCTCCCGCGCGGAAGGCCACTTCCACGGTGCTGTTTCCCAGTGCCTCTGCCAGCCCCTGTGCATCTTCAATCTGTCCGATTCTTGTATAACTGTACGAGGTGTCAAAACCATCGTAAAAGAGGACAAGGCAGTCTGAGCCAAACAGCATGATATTTCCTGTCTGAATGCTCCCTACGTTTTCTGCTTCCGTGGGCAGTCCTTCCTCCAAATAATAGAATTTTTCATTTCCATGCAGTTCCTCCATAGGAAGCGTCATGGGAAGCCGCTCCGTTAACGCGCGGGCTGTCTCATTGTCATACAGGACAGCCCGAAAGCTCTGTCCGCCTGCATCAATTATCATTTCCTGCATCTGTTCATCTCCTGCCCCTTCCTTATTTTCCGTATTCTGTGCCACGTCCTCTGACTTTGGACGCACAGACCGGCCTTTTTCTCCTCCACTGTCTGCGCTGCTTCCACAGGCCGTCAGCAAGATTGCCGATAGAACCGCTAATAATAGAGCGAAACATCTTTTTTTCATGTTATTTTCCTCCTGCCGTTCTTCTCTTGAGTCATATAAAGAACCCGTAACCGTTGTCCAAACAGTCCCTATGCTTATAAACACATTTTATAGATATTCTCCACATCATCAGCATTCAGGTTTCTGATTCCGTTTATCACCCCACCACCACAAGCATGCTCTGCCACTGCTTCCGCAGTTTTCTTTGCCCCATCCATATCGTCCAATCCTTCCTCAAGTCCAAAGACCTTTGTACCAAGGCGATAGATTGCAGGAGCGGTTGTTTCATTTGTAATATATTCTAACCATCGGGGTGTCACGATCGCAAGTCCATGTCCATGGGTAATATCATAATATGCAGAAAGCTCATGTTCCATCGCATGGCAGGCGCAGCCGTGCACTGTCCCTGCGTCAAGAATCGTATTCAACGCCATGGAGCTTGCCCACATAAGATTTGCCCTTGCTTCATAATTCTCAGGTTCCGCCAATGCCGCAGGCTGTCTGATACGCAGGAAGTGAAAAGCTAAGCTCCGGATTCTCAAATGCGGCTCTGGGGAGTAAGGCACTTCCGCCTAAACCAATCTTTTCATTGGTAACCATGTTAGAGATTACGCCCCATACATCTCCGTCTTCTGTTTTTGCCGCAGCCGCAATCCCCTTAGAGCAGTCAATCGTTGGCTTTGCTTCTTTCTACAATAAAGTGCCAAGAGCTCTAGCCTCATCTAATTTATCTTGTGTAACATCGCCTGCTACTGTAATGACCCCCATATCCTCCAAACCAAGATAGCCAAGGAAATCGCCGTCATACGAGAATTTCGCTCCATCATACTGGTCTCTGTCACCGGAGCAGAGCATCATCGCCGCTTTCTTAAGGTTCTCCGGCCTGACCGGATAAGCGGCAGAGTAAAATCTGTCTATGGTACACTTTAGCTGGCCGGATATCCCGTGATAGTAGATAGGCGATGCAATGACAAGCATTTCTGCCTCTTTGAGCAGAGCATAAACCTCCTGCATATCATCCTTCTGGACACACTGTCCCTTCTCTTTGGTGTGACAATACTCACAGGCAAGACACCCTTTGATATTCTTACGGCAGACATCTATGACATTTACTTCATTCCCGCCTGCAGCAGCACCTTCTTTAAATGCTTCTACCATCTTAGCTGTATTTCCGTTGGGTCTTGGACTTCCATTTAATAGCAATATCTTCATTTTGTTCATCCCTTTCTTAGAAATTCCGAATCAGCACCACTGCGCCAAAGAAAATAAGAATGCTTCCGAATACTCGGTTCATGATATAAAACCGAGGATTCCTTGCTTTTTTCTTAAACAAAAGAACTCCGCCGGAAAGTAAAATCCACCACAAAAATGTCCCGGCAAATACCCCATAGACTACTCCTATTCCATTAGCCTGTCCTGTCTGTCCATCTATGCCAAACCAGGAAAAGGCAAACAGAAAGGTCAGAATGGCTGCGGGATTCGTAATTCCTACAGCAAAGGAGGAGACAAACAGCCAGATGCCTTTGGCAGGGGCCGTTGTATTTTCTGGTCTGCTAGTTTTGATGAGCAGCATTCGGATACCCATTCCCAATATCAAGCAGCCGCCGGCAAGATTGATGATGCTTTGATACCGGAGCAAAAAATCGGATACCAGCGTCAGCCCAAAAACGCCAACATAGGCGTAAAGGCAGTCTGCGGCAGATGAGCCAAGACCGGTCAAAAGACCTGCTTTCATACCGTAATTCAACGTCCTCTGGGCCGTCATAGCTCCCACCACACCTGCAGGCATTCCAAACAGCAGGCCAATGAGAATCCCCCGTAAAATAAAACTGGCCATCTGTTACCCTCCTTTCACCCTCCTCGATGAGGCTACACCGCCATTTTTTCTTCCTGATTCCCTGCTCTGCAGGTAATGACCGTTTTATCCGGGTCCACCTTGTCTTTTTCCATAATCAACTCTTCAATATAGTCTGCCGTGATACTTCCTCCCGACGGATTCATGACACTGTCTATCTTTCCTTCAATCTCCGCGTCCACGGTAGAATATTCAAAGGCCAGCGTGGTATTCAGCAGACGGCAGTTTTTCATCACAAGGTTTTCAATATAGCACATTCCCTGCAGGCTCTCGATGGTACAGTTGACCAGAGTCAGATTCTTTGCATTCCAGCCCAGATATTCCCCGGATATGAAGGAGTCATATACGGTCACATTCTCGCTGTTCCAGAATGCATCTTTGGAAATCATTTTTGCCCGGTGGATTTCCATGTTCTTCACTCCGTCAAAGGAATAATTACCTACCAGCTGGAAGTCATAGAGCTTCATGTTCTGGCTGTTCATGGCGAAGTAATCTCCTTTGGCGCTCACCTGCTCCATGGTCACACCGTCACAGTTCCACAAAGTTTCAGCGGCATTTGGAAAGTTTACGTTCTGAAGAGTCACGCCATGGCAGCGGCGGAAATTTTTCGGCGCTTCAATGACTGTGTTTTTCACTGTGATATTGTCGGTATACCATACCCCCGCCCGGCCCATTTCAAACCATGTGCAGTCCTCGGCCAAGATATCCTTTGCGTACCAAAGTGGATATTTCCATTTGAACATGCTTTGGTAAAGTTCAATATGGCTGCTCTCCTTCAATGGTGATTCCCCGTCCGCAAAGATGGTGTCGTATATTTTCAAATTCTCCCCTTTGAAAAGCGGGCGCTCCCCTGTCAAATATTCCTGTCTGATTTCTTTCATTTCCTGCATTTTTAATCTCCTTCTTTGTTTGATCCATTGTTATCATTCCATATGGTATTTCTCTATGGACGGGCAATCTGTACGATTTTATTTCCCCATCCCTCCAGCACCGGATTTTCCTCTACCGCCTTCACAAACGCTTCCGTCGCGTCAAAGGTTCCTATCTTGGTATACTCCCCGGTAATCTCCGCATCATGGTAGAAAAGTACGATACGGTTGGGGTCTGAATAGTATACCTCCCCTGCTTTTTCGGAAGTTACTGTCTCCGGGTCGGAAGGGATGTCATATCTGCTGGAGACATCATAATACTGCATGACATCGTAGTCTGCATCGGGGTCCCGCTCATAGATAGGAAGACGCCAGTCCGATGTCCCCACATAGCGGGCAATTGCTTCGGCGGTTTCATTCTCTTCCAGCTGCATCATGAACGGTTCCCCGTCATCTCCGAACCGGACCTCAAGCTCCGAAACACGGCCTGCTGTCTGGCTGCCGGTCTCCATATCTGATTCAGCCCCATTCTGACCGGCACTCCCGGCATCCCGGCTTGCCTCATCCTGTCCGCACCCTCCAAGGATTACGGCTGACAGCATTATTACGGCTGCCACTCCGATTACTTTTTTCACTGTTTTATATTTCATACTCTATCCTTTCTGCGCTTCTGCACCAAAATATATTTATATGTTAATCTGCCGTCAGGACCGCCATATCCGCCTTCTTGATCCTGCCGGCCGCCAGATAGGAACATCCAAGAAATAATAGGACGACTATCAGACCCGGCAGGACGATGTTGGAAAGGTCAGGGCGGGATGCAAAATTGCTGATTCCCGCAAGCCGCATCACAGCGGAAACAAACGAATCCGTAAGAATTGCCGCCAATACCGTCCCTCCTGCGGCTCCTATGGAAGCCACGATGCCAAACCGCAGGGAAAAGGTGACTCGCAGCATTTTGACAGAACATCCCATGGATTTATAGATGCCCAAGTCTTTCTGCTCTGCTGCCAGAATCCTGCCTCCCGCCATGAGAACCACGATAAGTACAAACAGGGCAATCATCCCATACATAAAGACCAAAAGCCCATGCATGGCTGCAATGATTCCGAAAAGCCCCGGCCACGAGTTCTCGTGGACATGCACATCGCCGCCGTATGCTTCTGTAAGCGCCTCTGTGACCGCTGTCCTTTTGGACGGGTCTGCAAGGAAATAATGATGGCACCAAAGCTGTGGGGCATCCTGCCCGATGGTGAGATATCCTTCCCGGTTCATTCCGATGTTGGCCCCCATGTCATTGGCACAGTGGTAGATTCCAGAAACCGTGAATTCCCCGCTTCCCGTGTCGCCCCGGACGGTCACTTTGTCCCCGATGCCCACCCCCTGATCAGAGGCGGCAGTCTCCGTCAGCACCACCTCATCCGGGCTCCGGCTGGTATCCCCCTGACTGATATGGAAGCGCTCCGGCTCAGTAATCACATTTGCCGTATAATTGGTCCCGTTCACGGAGACGCTTGGCATGGCGAGAAGATAGCTGTCCGTTATGTCCGTGTAGGAGCGCACCATATTCTCCATCTCCTCCGGCTCAAGCTCTCCCATGGCCTGCACGCCAATGTCCAGATCCGCCGGGTTAAAGGCATCCATCATCCCCTTGCCCTCCGGCCCAAGCCATGTATTCATCCGTCCGGCCAATGAAGCGAAAAACACAAGCAGGACGGCAATCAGACAGGCGCTTACATACCGTTTTTTTCCTGACAGAAGCTGACGCACGGCTAACCGGAAGGGAAGCCCCTCTATTTTCATCTGAAATGACTTTCCCGGTTTCCATCTGATTTCCGTTGTTTCCCCACGGATGGCCTTCATGGGTGTGACTGAACTGATTTTTCTCAATTTCAGGACTGTAAATCCCATGAGCAAAAGCAGGATTGCCGTAAAAGCTGCCATGCATGGCAGTACCGGTAAATCTGCGGGAAGGAGAACTCCTGTGGTGGTAAGTGTCATCCTGCCTGCCGCCTTGGCCGCCGGATATGCCGCCAAAATTCCGGGTAAAATTCCCACAAGCATGGCTGCCAGATACTGCGCAAGCTGCACCCGAACCAGACCGCCTCCAGTCAGTCCAATGGTCTTTAATATCCCAAGATTTTTATAATCCTGTTCCATCACACCGGAAATGCTGTGCCCTAGAACCACCATGGCCGCCGCCAGCAGAATCAGGGCAAATGCCGCCAAAAGTCCGCAGAAAGCATTTTGAAGAATCCCCATAAAGCCTTCGATGGCATCCGCACTGTGAATGAACTCCGTATACTGGGATATGGTCGTGTTCTCATTCAGAAGCTGGCTGATGTCTGCGATACTGGCATTACTCCCTGCTTCTGTGAAAATATGGAGCATTGCTCCGTTTCTGGCCAAACTGTCCATACCGGTCTCCGCAATGTCCTGAAGGATTGCTGTGTAATCTGCTTCACAAATCAAAAAACCTTTCATCCCGATCATGGAACTTCCCATGAAGGGGTCCTCATAGTACCCCGCAACCGTAAGGCTTACGTTCTGCCCCCCTCTTGCTATCGGAAAGGTAATGCTGTCTCCAATCTGCAGATTCATGATGGAAATCATAGAAGGCGATACATAGACCGTTCCGTGTGCAATCTCCTTTGGCGCCTCACTGTAACCGGATAAATCATTCCGGAAAAAACGGTATGTTTTATCCCCGCCACTCCAAAGAATAAGCTGCCCTTCGCTGTCCGACTCCACTCCCTTTGCCTCATAGTCGGAAAAAAGCAGGTTCTGTACTTGGAGCCCTTCGATTCCTTCCTGTGCCTTTATGCTGTCTGTCAACAGCTCCATGTCCGGCACGCCGGACACCCATGCGGTCAAGCTTCCAAAGCCCGCCCTTTGCATCTCCTGACGGATATAGCTGCCTCCCCCAAGAGATACAGTGAGGACGGTGGATAAGGAGAGCGATACCAAAAACAGCAGGACGGCAATTCCTATCAGGCTGCCTTTATGCCTTCTGATTCCGGCCCGGAATAAGATTCTGTTTTCCACGCATTGCACCTCCTACCATTGTAATTTGGAAAGCCATCCGCTTATCCTGCCTTCCCTCTGTCTGTCCTGTGCAGCCTGATAGGCGGGCAGTTCCAGTTCATCCAGAATCTTTCCGTCCTCCAGATACAAAATCCGGTTTCCTCTCACAGCCGCCCTCAAATCGTGGGTCACCATCAGGACGCTCTGCCCTGATTGGTTCAGCGCTGTCAAAAGGTCCAGTACCTCCCCGGTATGTGAGCGGTTCAGTGCCCCGGTAGGCTCATCCGCGAACAGAAGCCCCGGTTCTCCAATCATGGCTCTTGCTATGGCCGCCCGCTGTGCCTCACCGCCGGATACCTGAGAGGGAAGGCGGTTCTCTGCCTTTTCCACCCCCATCTGAGTGAGCAAAGTCTGCGCCCGGCGCTGTATCTGTGAAGAGCTGCCCTTTTTGCCCAGAAAGCCCGCCACAGCTACATTTTCATAAAGTGTCAGGTTGCTGACCAGATGAGTCTGCTGAAATACAAAGCCAAATTCTTCTGCACGGAGCTTCGCCAGCTGCTTCGCTTTAAGTCTTGTGAGCTCCTGTCCCCTATAGGACACCGTCCCCTCTGTCACTGCATCCATTTGACTCAGAGCGTATAAAAGCGTAGACTTTCCCGCCCCGGAGGAGCCCATGATGATGGTAAAATCCTTTTCAAAGATATCCACATCCACTTCGTCCAACGCCTTATTGTTTGTCTGGCCCTGTGTAAATACTTTGGTAAGTCCTCTACCCTGCAATAACACTTTTTTCATCCTGCCATGCCTCCCTTTCTGTATCAAATCCCCTCTCTGCGGAAATCAACGGCTTTTTACCAGTCCTTGCATCCGGAAGGATTTCATCCACAAAATTTACATAGAACTGTACATAGTCCAATTTCTTCTCGGAAAGTATTTTTTTCATCTGCTCCAGTAATTCTGTCCGGATATGCGTTTCGGATGCAGATTCAGTAATTTCGGCATACATCTCAAATGCGTCCTTCCCAACCTGTCGGAACTGGTAATCCATAAGCCCCTCGACGCAAAAGCCTTCTATGGCAAGGGGATGCAGGAACTCTTTGTTTCCGGAGCCGTCTTCAAACCAGAGGATATCTTCATCTCTCCCCAGAAGGCCTACGGCTCTTGTGAATGGATGAGGGCTGTTCTCCCCGGCTGCCTTAAGCATCAGGCTGTCAGAGATACGGTAACGGATCAACGGCTGTGCAAAGTTGTACAGGCAGGTCAGGTACATCGCACCGCTCTCCACTTCAATGAAATTCATATCGTCGAAGAGGATCATCCCTTCCTCTGGGTTCATTTCCACCCCCAGTGTAAGGGATTCGCTGGCTCCATAGAAATTAACCACGTCTGTTCCAAAGCTTTTCTCCAGATAGCTTCTAAGGCTTGCCCCAAGAGGCTCCCCGCAGGAGATCACCCGCACCGCATTCACCTGAACGCTCCCCTTTTCCACCAGTTCTGCAAGAATTTTGATGGCGGAGGGATATCCAATGATGATATTTGGCTGAAACTCTTTGATCTGCCGTATCCATTCGTCAAGAGGCATCTTAATGTCCAGATACATTTGGCTCGCTCCCACTCCGGAAATCCCATCGCCCACCGCCATCGCCCCTCCATAGCGTCCATCCGTGGCCGCAATATACACAATTTGGGGACGCTTCGCCAGCAGGGACAGAATCTGAGGCATGGACATATTCCAGAGCGCTGCACGGAGCATGCCTACCAGCATACTGTTCCATGCCTCCTCGTCATATACAAAGTAGCCGGGTTTTCCGGTACTTCCGGAAGAATGTACTACATGGTATTTCCCTTTGTAGGGCTTCCGGTCTGCGTTTTCTGCCGCATCGAACTCCCGAACCTCACAGAGACGTAAATCCTGCGGCACGACCAGCTCGTCAAAATGCTCCAGAAATAGTTTCTTATCCATGGTTGGAAAGCAGGAAAGGGGGAGCTCATCTAATTGTTCTTCCGTGATTCCCGCAGCTTCAAAAGTTCTTCTGTAATAAACGGAGTTTCCCCACGCATAGTGCAGCATGGTCCTCAATTTTTTCTCCTGCAGGGCGCGCATCTTTCTTGCGCTAAGCTTTGCCTGCCTCTTTAATCGGTATAAAGCCACCAGTATTTTTATATAGTTCCTCATGCGCCTCCCTCCTTACTCCACCAAAATGGTATATCCATGTTTATAATTTTCTCTGTGATAATAGGTCAGTTCCTTTGTCTCCTGATTCATGACAATGCTCCACTCCGTGGATTCAAATTCACCAAAGTTGTCTTTGCCCACACTGTCAAGGGCATCCCTTACATCCGCCTCTGTCATGGCCTCTGCTCCTTCAAGCGCCTCATTCAGGATGTCGTATCTGGTGTGGGACTGTAATGTACCAACCCCGTATTTTACTCCTTCCGCCAGATAGAAGTTCGTGACAACGGGGGTCTCTGTGACCACCATCTCATTGTCTATATATTCCACTGCCACACTGTTTCCCTGCGCGTCGGAAAGAGCCAGATGAACCATCATGCCCATGGAAGCATGGAAGTCATATTGTGAGAGCAGCTCCAGCGCTTCCTCCACGTCTGACGCCTTGTCAAGAAGGAGGCGGATGGCGGTCGTGGTAGTGATATCCGGTTTGTCCGTATCCTGCTCTATAGTAGCCGAGTCCTCAATCATATTGACGGACACGGCAAGCCCTTCTTCATTCATACCGTCCAAGGGGGTATACAGCCCGATAATCGCCTGCGCCGTGTCCGGCAGCCTTGAAATGTCCAGTCCCCCGGCCTGAATGAAGTCCGTATTGACGGTGGAAACCGAGGCATATCCCTCCTCCGGTCTGGCGCTTACGATCAGTGCATTACAGGTGTTCCAGTCGAAGTTCCTCCCGAACAGATTTCCCCCTTCTGTATGCTTCACAGACAGGGTGCTGCATCCGAATGGACTTTGGCCCATGAGCAGTTTAGGTATATTGGACATAAGCGCACTGCTTAAATACTCCACGACCCCATTATCAGAAGAGGCGCCTCCCTGCTCCAAAAACCCGTCAAAACCGTAATTACCCTCAAACCGGACTACGGACAGCCCTTCCTCCAGTGATTGGATTTTTTTATCCGGCTTGATGTAATTCTTATCCGTCTGTACGGTATCAGATGGTTTTGCACTTTCTCCACATCCGGTGACAAATCCCATTGCCAGCGACAGCAGGAATGCCATATATATTTTTTTCTTCATTTCCCGTACTTCCTTTCCTAATCTGAATCAAAGCCAGCCTTGCTGCTTCAAGTTATACTTTAATGTCTGCGGATAACACACAGCTAACAAAAAGATAAACAATTTCTAAACGGATTCTTTCGTGTTCCTTAACTGCTTTTATCATAGCATTGGTTCAAATGGATAACAAATACTTAGAAATAATTGATTTGAATAGGTTTTTTCAATGCTTATTTGTGCAGCCAGACAATAAATAGAGCATCTGGAATAATTAAAAATTCCAGATGCTCCGATTTTATCCAATATACTTATTTTAGTTTTCTAACCTTTCTTCTACCTGTGACAATCTAGGCATAGCCGGAATCGCACCCTTTTTCGCCACGCAAAGGCTGGCAACCGCATTTCCAAATCGTGCATACTCCGCCAATTCTTTTATTGTTAATTCATCTAACTGCTTTTCAGAAGTACTGATTTTATATAAAAATCCGCCCCAGAACGAATCACCTGCCCCGTTTGTATCTTCCGGCTTTGTTACAGTAAATCCCGGGACCATGCTGCCACCTTCTTTGCAGTAAATATAGGCGCCCTTTGCCCCGAGTGTAACAGCTACAATTTTTACCCCCTGACGGTATAAAGCTTCTGCTGCTTCCTGAATATCTTTGCAATCTGTTAAAAGTACCGTTTCTTCATCCGATATTTTCATCAGATCCACATATGGAACAAGACTTCTCATATGCTGCTTTGCCACTTCTTCATCTTTCCACAAAGATACCCGGTAATTCGGATCATACGAAATAATACTTCCTTTATTCTTTGCCCTTTTCACCGCATAAAATGTTGTGTCTCTCGCCGGCTGCTCTGTAAGTGACAGGGAACCCACGTGAAAAATATGCGTATTATCCAGAATATCTACCTCTACTTCTTCTTTTTGGAGCTTCGTATCCGCTCCGGGTTTCCTTGCGAAAGAAAAAGTACGTTCACCCGTTTCACTTACCTCTACAAACGCCAGTGTAGTAAAATACTGTTCATCCAGAATTAATCCTGTCGTATCCACGTTTTCCCTTTTTAAAACTGATTGAAGAAACTCTCCATGCATATCTCTTCCGGCTTTTCCAATAAATGCTGTATGTGCTCCCAGTTTTCCAGCCGCAACAGCAACATTTGCCGGTGCTCCTCCCGGATTTCTTGCATATAGCATCTGTCCATTTTCATTGATTCCCTGAGAAGTAAAATCAATCAAAATTTCTCCAAACACCGTTATATCATAAATAGATCTGCGAACAGCATCATTCGTATCCTGCAAAAGATTTTCTTCTAATAAATGATGCAGCAGCTTTTCACATTCTTTTTCATTATCCGTGTGAATATGTAATTCCCCTATATCAAAATCCGGCAGGCTTAACACGCCAAGCATAGATTTTGCATTTACAACATAACGGCCATTACATAGTTCCACATCATATGGAATGGATTCAGTGATACTAACCAATTTCTTTGCGTTTTGCATTGTTCCCAAAAATACTTTTACAATCATCCATCTTCCCCCTACGCAAATATGCTAATTACAATCGCACATACTAATCCCGTAATTCCTATAATCGTCTCCATGATTGTCCACGATTTTAAGGTTGTCTTTTCATCTATCTCTAACAATGAATTTACAAGCCAGAAACCAGAATCATTTACATGGCTGAATGCAGTGGCCCCTCCATTGATGGCACATACCATGGCAGCCAGATAAACTGGTGACAGCTCTGCAACTCCCGGCAATGCCGCCATAATTCCCGCTGCCATTGTCATCGCTACAACTGCCGCCCCGACAGATATGCGAATCAGCGCCGCAATCAAAAAAGCAACAAGAACGAGGGGAAGGCCACTTTTTTCAAGTGCAGGTCCGATAATATTTCCCATGCCGCAATCCTGTAATACCCAGCGGATAATTCCGCCGCCTGTAATAACTAAAAGAATCTGTCCCGTCGGCCGCAGGGACCGGTCCAGTATCTTCTTTAACTGTTCTCCATTATACCCCTGCTTCTTTCCCAGAAAATACATTGCCAAAAGTACAGCTATAATTAGGGCAACAAAAGGTGTTCCAAGAAAATCCAATACCGGACGGATAAAACCAATCCCCGGAATATAAGCTGAAATTGTACTGCATAGAATTAAAACCAAGGGCACAAGGATAATACACAGTACGGTGGAAAATGCCGGAAGATTACCATCCTCCGCTTCCCTGACTTCCTGAATGTTTGAGGGAAGTCCTGTGTTAATCTTATTTCCAATAAATTTAGACCATAAAATTCCCGCAAAAATCAGAGACAATATACCCACCGGCACACCTACGGCAATCATAACTCCCAAGTCTACATGCAGCATATTTGCGACCAGTACAGAACCCGCAGATGGCGGGATAAAAGCAAATCCGGCTGCCAAACCTGCCAGAAGAGGAATTACATAATACAGTGTTGATTTTTTTGTCTTTTTAGCCAGTCCAAATGCCAAAGGAATCAATATAACAACGCCCGCTTCAAAAAACACCGTTGTACCGACTACTAATCCGGTAATTCCCAAGGCAGCGCCTGCCTTTTTTTCTCCAAACTTATTTACTAATGTCTGGGCAACACACTGTGCTCCTCCTGATACTTCTAAGATACCGCCGAACAGAGAGCCCAGTCCAATCAGTAGCACGATTCCTTGAAGTGTTTCTCCCGCCCCTTTTTCCACAGTATTGACCAGAGCCGGAACCGGCATTCCGGCTCCAAGGCCAATAAACAACGCAGAAATCAACAGGGATAACACCGGGTGAATTTTAAATTTAATGATTAATAACAATAATAAAATAATCCCTGCTACTGCTGCAATCAACAGTCTTGATGGTTCGGCTGCAAATACCGGTTCTGTCATTTTACCTTCCTCCTACATATTTATGTACGGTTGCTTTTATGGCTCCAGATCCGGCAATCATTTCACGGAACATCGTTTCAATTTTTTCACCTAGTCCGGCCTGATAAATGTTAATAAAGAATATACGCTCATTAGATAGAATTGCCTTAAGCTGGTCTGTAAAAGTCTCAGGCTGCCCTACGATAATGTCCTTTAACTGTTCCTGAATTTCCTCATTCATAGGATCAGGGGCAAGTTCGTATCTTTTCCCTTCATCATCTACGGCCAGCATATATCTAAGCCACCCGGCAATTCCAAGCGGAATCGCGGTAAGTCGTGAAGCATCTCCATATTTTGCCACATATGCTTTTATCGTCTCTCCAAAACGGATACCTACCATCTGAGACACATCTACCGCCAGACGAAGGTTTGTATCTCCCAAATATTCATTGGGGAACCGCTCTTGAAAAAGTTCATCCACAAATTCCTGTGGGGAGAGAATTCCCGGATTTGGTACAACGGGAAGTCCTTCATCATAAGCTACCATACGGGCCATTTTCATCATATCTTCATCTGTATTCAGCATATGGGCGAACAGTTCATATCCCAGCGCCACACCGAGAGGGCCTGTGGCAGAATGCACTGGATTCAGGCATACTGTTACTTTCATACGTTCAGACAGATTTACGGTTTGCCTATCAGCCATATATACACCAAAACCTTTTTCCAAAGCAGGACGGCCATTGGGGAAGTTGTCTTCAATCACAAGATACTGGGGCTTTTCAGCATTCACGAAAGGAGCAATATAGGTCTTTTTCTCTGTGATAACCGGCTGCATATCCTCCACGCCCAGATTTTCAAGGTCTTCCGCAATCTGCTCACTCGGGCGGGGCGTAATCTTGTCAATCATAGTCCATGGGAAAGCAACTGTATTTTCGTCACTTACATAGGCTGCAAACCCCGCATCCACAAAGCCTGCTTTCTGCCACTCTTCTGTCATAGCCAGCACAGACTCACGAAGTTTTTCACCGTTCTTCGAGCAATTATCCATCGATACCAATGCTAAAGGATATCTTCCAGCTTTGTATCGTTCATAGAGCATAGCCGTCAACACTGCCATAGCTCCCACAGCTTTATCCGGGCCATTCTGAATGTCAGATTCTACAAAGGTAAACCATGTTCCATCCGCTTTCTGCAATGCATATCCTTTTTCTGTAATTGTAAAAGAAACTATTTGAAGAGACGGGCTGGTAAAAATTTCTTTCAACCGACTCCATTGCGTCGGATTGGAAGACTGTGCTTTCACTGCCTCAGCGAGTGAACCCAGCACCTTATATTCTCTGGTTCCATCTCCATGTAGAATCACACTCAGGCCCAGATTGTCATAAGGTTCGTAAATTTTATCTGCCACATCATAATCAAATGTCTCCACGCAGGTGATGCCCCGATCCATTGCACCTTCTTCCAAAAGTCCATCTGCAATACCGCCTATAAATATGCGAAAAATGTTGCCAATACCAAAATGTACCCATTTTGGTTCCTTCTTTGCTTTTTCCGAGACCGCCTCCACATCATATGTGGGGAGTACGATTCCTGCCCTTTCCCATGACTCACGGTCTTTAATTCCATTGATTGTTAATTTCATGCTGTTACCTCCTCTTTTCATTTTCGTTCAATACTTATGCTTAAGTCTTAATTGTAAGTATAGTATATAACTTGATTTTTCATAAATCCATTGACAAAAACAACAATATTGGATTTTGTTTTTTGTGTATTATCACTATGTTTTCTCTGATTATTGCATTCCATTTTAATTTATAATAAAATAAAGTTAAATCTTAACCGTATGATTAAGATATAACTTTAGGCGTCTACTACTAATTTTCCCGCTTTATCCGGGTCAGGAGAATATTATGAGTGAAAAGGGATTGACCACAATCAACTTAAAAAAAATAAATAAATCAAAGGTCTATCAATATATTTATAAGAAAAAAGCCACCTCCAAGCTTCAAATTGTTCAAGAGATGCAGATGGGTTTATCTACGGTCAGCCAAAATCTGAATTTATTAGAAGAAGAAGGCTTAATTGAAAGAAACGGATACTTTGACTCTACCGGAGGAAGGAAGGCCCACGCAATCCGGATTGTCTCTAACTATAAAATTTCAATCGGTATCGGTATTTTGAAAAATCTGTTCCATATTACCGCTATTGATTTATACGGAAATACACTCTATGCAGATACAATCTCTCTGCCCTATTCAAATAATTCGTCATATTATAAACAAGTCGCCGACAAAATCAAAGAATTTATTGCCGTAAATCAATATGACGAAAAAAAAATACTTGGAATTTCCATTGCTACTCAGGGAATCACTTCCCCGGATCATACAACGGTAACTTATGGAGCTATAATGAATAATACCAACATGAAACTGGAAGACTTTTCCATTCACCTTCCGTATCCATGTCATTTAGAGCATGATTCTAAATCTGCTGCCAGTCTGGAATTGTGGAATCATCAAGACCTTGACAGCGCTGTGATATTTCTGTTGAATAGAAATATGGGCGGCGCTGTCATAACGAATCGTGTTATCCATCAGGGAAGCTCCATGCATAGCGGCACCATTGAACATATGTGTGTCAATCCCGATGGTCCGCTTTGCTATTGTGGAAACCGTGGCTGTCTGGAAACATATTGTTCCGCTAACTCGCTGGAACACGCTTCTGGATTGTCTATAAAGGAATTTTTTCCTCTTTTAAGAGAAAAAAAGTCTCCCCAGCTTACACAAATCTGGGAAGACTATCTCAATCATCTGGCATTTGCCATGAGAAATCTGAATCTTGTAATTGATGCCCCCATTATCATCAGTGGATATCTGGCACCTTATTTTACAGAAGCAGATATTGATTATTTACAAAAACGTATGAATTCAAGTTCTCCTTTTGCATTGGGAAAAAATCATATATTGGTCGGTGTGCACGGACAATATACTCCAGCTATCGGCGCTGCTTTGTTTTATGTAGAGCAGTTTATTCAATCTATATAACAACTATTTAAGCAGGTTTTTAATACCAATCATGTTTTTCATTACGGTCAAGTGCATTGATCTGTTCCATCTCTTCGGCTGTCAGTTCAAAACTGAAAAGTTCAAGATTCTCCCGAATATGCTCCGGATTGCTGGAGCCGGGAATCACAATCACACCTTTCTGCAGATTCCAGCGGAGAATCACCTGTGCGGATGTGACACCGTGGGCCTGTGCGATGGCAGATATGGTTTCATTCCCCAGCAATTCCGCTGTGTGGCCACGTCCTCCAAATGGATACCAGCCCTGCACAACGATTCCTTTCTCCTGAATGTAGGGAATCACGTCATTTTCCTGATAATAGGGGTGAATCTCATTCTGTACTACGGCAGGCATGATTGTAATCTGGGGAAGAAAATCTTCCAGCTCCTCCACATACCAGTTGGAAAGTCCAATGGAGCGGAGTTTCCCGTCAGCCACAGCCTGCTCCATGGCTTTATAAGCCTCTACATCGCCGTCACCAGGATGGTGCAGGAGCATAAGGTCGATATATTCCATATCCATTTTCTCCAATGCCTCGTCTATGGCGCCGGCAGCATTGTCAAACTGGCTTGGATAGATTTTTGTCGTAACAAAGATTTCTTCTCTTGGAATGCCTGATTCCCGGACAGCCTTTCCGACCGCCCCTTCATTGTGGTACATATAGGCGGTGTCTATCAGTCTGCCTCCTGCCTCCAGCAATGACTTAACAGAGTTCTCACATTCCTCATCTGACAGGCTGTAAGTGCCAAGACCCATGATTGGCATTTCATAACCGCTGTTTAATAAAACCTTTTTCGTCTCGAAATGAAATATGCCTGTATTTGCGCTTGTTTCCATCGTTATATTCAATCCACCGACCCAGTCATTTACCTCATCGCTTGTGGTATCTGCCGAAAATCTCTCTCCGGGCTTCCACGTTACAGAATCGGGACAGAGACTATGCAGTTGTGTGTCACTGGAGCCAATTCCACTGCTGTGGGACGTGCAGAACGGGATGATGGTCTTATCTGAGAAATCATAGCTTTCTAAAAAGGTACTGATAATACGCGGGGCCTGCCCATTCCAGATGGGGTAGCCAAGAAAAATAACGTCATATTTATCCATATCTTCTACCCGGCCGGATATCTTGGGTCTTGCAGATGCATCATTCTGCTCTGTCGTCGTTCTGGAAGATGAATCACCATAATTCAAGTCGTCTTTGTTATATGGGGATTGGGGCGTAATCTGATAGATATCCGAGTCTGTCTTATCCGCAATCCAGCCGGCAATCTGTTCTGTCGTTCCCGTGCAGGAAAAATAGGCGGTCAATATATGCTTTGCACCATCTGTTTCAGTCTGTTGATTTGTTTTTGCGCCTTTCGCTTTCTCTTGTGAAGAGCATGATGCCAGTGTGAGCATCATACAGATGATTAATGCGGCGGCCATGATTCGTTTCATATTCACTCTCCTATCCTATCTGAGTACGATTCTGTATGGTAGCTGTTCTTCCTTCATATTTTTCGGAATCATTTTTATAATAGATATTTCTTGAAAAATTCTGCCATCTTATCAAATGGAATCGCATCTGTCCGGTCATATAAATCGGTATGGACTGCCCCCGGAATGAGCATAAGTTCTTTGTTCTCCCCTTTGAGCTTTTGAAAGGCATCTCTGCTGAAGTAGCAGGAATGTGCTTTATCACCGTGAATCAACAGCACTGCATTCCTGATTTCCTGACTGTACTGTAAAATCGGCATGTTAAGGAATGACAGGGAGGAGGTGATATTCCAGCCGCCATTTGAATTCAGTGACCTTGCATGGTATCCTCTGTCTGTCTTGTAATAATCATAATAGTCTTTTACAAAGAACGGTGCATCTTCAGGCAGCGGATCCACCACGCCTCCTGCAAGGGCATATTCCCCGTTTTTATAATCCTCAATTCTCTGGGCGTTCAAAGCCTTGCGCTTTTCATATCTAGCTTCCTCACTGTCCTCGGAATCAAAATACCCTTTCGCGTTGACCCTGCCCATATCGTACATTGTGGAGGCTACTGCTGCCTTGATTCTGGTGTCAATGGCCGCTGCGTTCAGCGCCATTCCGCCCCATCCGCAGATACCGATGATAGCGATTTTTTCAGGGTCGGCATTTTCCTGAACGGACAGGAAGTCCACTGCCGCCTGAAAATCCTCTGTATTGATATCCGGTGAAGCCACATATCTGGGAGTCCCGCCGCTTTCCCCAGTGAAGGAGGGGTCAAAGGCGATGGTCAAAAAGCCTCTCTCCGCCATGGTCTGCGCGTACAGTCCGGAAGCCTGCTCCTTTACCGCGCCAAACGGCCCGCATACCGCAATTGCTGCCAGTTTCCCCTCTGCGTTCTTCGGCACATACATGTCCGCCGCCAGCGTGATGCCATATCGGTTGTGGAAAGTCACCTTGCTGTGGTCTACCTTTTCACTCTGTGGGAACGTTTTATCCCATTCTTTTGTTAAATTCAACTGCTCTTTCATCATTAAAAACTCCTTCTTTCTATACATATTTTGTAAAATAATCTGCAATCTCTTCCATACGGGTTTCCTGTTTCACATGGAAAGGACCTTCAGCTTTTCAACCGTCAACTAATCCGGAAACGGTACCCCGCCCCCCAGACCGTCTCAATAAACTGTGTCTTTAAAGCATTTTTACTGATTTTGTCCCGCAGACGGTTGATGTGTACCGTGACGGTGGACGCATCCCCAAGGGAATCCATCCCCCAGATTCGGTCAAACAGGGTATCCCTAGAAAAGACAATATTGGGGTTCTCTGCCAAAAAAAGCAGGAGTTCAAATTCTTTATTCACGAGAACAACCTCCTTTCCGTCCAGATAGACCATTCTGGATTTTGGGAGAATTGTGAGATTCTGGTACGCAATCTCCGTCTCTTCTTTTTCTGTCTGGGATTCCAGAAGCAGGTTATGAATATGAATATGGGACTTGACCCGGGCTACCAGCTCCGCCGGACTGAAAGGTTTTATCAGATAATCGTCTGCGCCAAGGCCCAATCCACGGATTTTATCAACATCTTCTTTCTTTGCTGTCACCATAATAATAGGCAGGTGCAAAGAACGCCGCAGCTCCCGGCATACTTCAAAGCCGGTTTTCCCCGGAAGCATCACATCAAGCAGAACAGCGTCATGTTCTCCTGTTTTCGCCTTTTTCTCTCCTTCCAGACCATCAGAAGCAATTTCTGTCTCGAACCCGTTGGCCTCCAGATAATCACGCTCAAGCTCCGCAATCAATTCATCGTCTTCCACAATCAGTATTTTTTCCATCTATGTCCTCCCCGGCAATCGGCAGATGGATGATGATTGCCAGTCCCTCTCTGTTTTCCGCCTGAACCTTTCCTCCGTGGCCAAGGATAATCTCTTTGACCACGGCGAGTCCAATGCCGCTTCCCTTTTCAGACTGGGTCCGTGCGTCATCCACCCGGTAAAAACTGTCAAATATCTGTTCCAGACTTTCTTCCGGCACGCCCGGACCGTCATCTTTAAATACCAGCTCGATATCCATACCTGTTAAAGTGCGTTTCAGCGATATCTCAATCTGCGATTTTTCCGAAGTCCTGTACTTCACTGTGTTCGTGAACAGATTGTCAAACACGCGCTTTAACTCCTCCCGGTCAATCCGTACCGGATAAGTCTCTTTTCCATATACAAACGAAACCGTCACCTGATTCTGTTCTGTGTCATGCCTGCAGGTTTCCAGATACTGCTCCACAAATTCTTTGAAATCTGTTTCTTCCACACGGTATCGGAAACCGTCATCCAGCCTGCTGTATTCCGAAAGGCTCTCCACAAGGCTCACAAGATTCCCTGTCCTTGTCTTGATTGCCTGTAAATAGCGCATTCTTTTTTCCGGAGTATCCGCAATCCCATCCATCAGGCCGTCCAGATAGCCAATGATAGAAGTCAGAGGGGTCCTCAAATCATGGGAAATACCTGTTATAAGCTCCCTCCTTCGCTTTTCGTCTCTCAGGCGCTGCTCTACGGATTCTTGTAGGTAGGCGCGCATCTCATCAAAATCCCTGCACACTTCCCCAAATTCATCCTGTTTCCGGTATTCCATTTTCGTGTCCAGATTTCCCTCCCTGATTTCCTTTGTTCCCATGCTCAGGCGCTTCAAGGGTTTCAGGATACTTTTGGAAATCCACCAGGAAGTGATTCCATTTACAAATACCGTAAGAACCACAAACAAGAGGATGAATCCATACAGATACCGTAAAATATAGTTTTTCAGATAATTCACCACGGTTCCATCCGTCTGCTGCCTGTGGACAGCAGTGATACAGAAGGCCTTCTCCCCGTGGTAAAAGGTATTTTTAATGACGGACACCTCGTGCCTGCTGGCAGTCAGAGATTTCGCCGTATCAATGGCATCTCCAGCCACAGACCGAGCGGCCTGCATGTCTTCCTCTGTCAGGTTGGTATAAATAAGCTTCTCATTTTTTGTAATCATGAACTGATAGCCCATACCGGACAGTTTATTCTCCAGATGGTACATTTCATCACTTTTTCTAATTTCCCCGGCGTCATCCGTATGCCCGTCCTGCCCCCAGTTATTCTCCCACAGCTCCTTCTGGTAGGTATAAATCATGCTCTGGGCAAACTGTATGCTGTTTTCATCGCTGTACATAGCTTCCAGCGTATACCAAAAACTGCCCAGAGATGTGTGCAGACACACACTTATCACGATTGCCGTAAACAGGATTGGTATCAGGACCATCATAATATTGGACAGCCTGATTTTTTTCTTGATTGTCATTGCCATACTTACAGAAACGCTCCATTGCAGACTTGAAGCACCTGCCCCTTCACCGCTTTTCCCATCTTGCTGGCAAGATACAGACAGGCATAGGCCTGATCCATGGCATCGCATTCCGGCCCCGGGAAATACACATAATGGCCGCTGTATTTGAGCATCTCGTTGCCCCCGGGCTGTTCTCCCGCCTTGTTGGCAAGATGGGCCGGTGTGATGGTCGCTCCGGGCGCAACGGCATTGCACCGGATGTTCGTATCTACAAGCCGCATGGCTACATTTTTCGTCAGCGTATTCAGCGCGCCTTTTGTGGAAGTATAAGTAGCCCCGCAGAAAGGTCTGTCTCCGTTTACGGAGGAGATATTGATAATGACCCCTTCGTTTTTGGGCATAAATATTTTCAGTGCCTCCCGGATATACCGCATAGGCCCGCCCAAATTCGTATTCATCACCTGCATCATCCATTCGTCGTCCGTCTCATCGATCATTTTCTGCTCCCCGATTCCCGCATTGTTGATCAGGATATCCAAATCGCCGAAAGCCGCCAGTGTTTCCTGCATCACTCTCTTTGTATCTTCCGTGGAACAGGTATCCGCCACAACGCCAATGGCTTTCCCGCCTTTTTCACGGATTCCGTTCACGACCTTATCCAGTTTTTCTTGTCCTCTGGCGGTGAGCACAACACTGGCTCCTTCTTCTGCAAACAGCTCTGCCATTGTCTGGCCCATTCCATAACTTGCCCCTGTAATAATTGCAACTTTTCCTTCTAACATCTTTGCATCCATAGTCTATGTTCTCCTTATATTTCCTTTCCCATCTGATACGCTCTTTCAAGTACCGGATGGTTCTCAATCTCTCCCGCCTGATCGACTCCGCCTGCAAAAACGCTCCCTGCAAGCCGTGCCTTTTCAAAGCAGGAAATCCAACCCTGAATGCCATTGAGTACGCCGTCCATAGCTTGTTCCTCTTCATCAGCCGCCGTCGCCAGCAGATAGACGTCCCGGAACCGGTAATCCAGAAAATACAGCGGATTTGCCCGGTCTAGCATCGTCTTCATCTGTCCGCTCATCCCGTAATAATAAATCGGTGTGGCAAAAACAAGAACGTCGGCCGCCAGCATTTTACGGGCGATTTCATCCCCGCCGTCCTGAATCACACATCTGCCTGTTTTTTGGCAGGCAAGGCAGCCTCTGCAGAAAGCAATCTCCTTATCCCGGATACATACTTTTTCCACACGATGTCCCGCCTCTTTGGCCCCACGTATCAATGCGTCAGCCAGAATTTCCGAGTTACTTCCTTTCCGCAGGCTGGTCGAAATGACTAAAATATTTTTTTCCATCTATATCCCTCTTTCTTTTTCATTTTTTATCTGGTATATCAGATAATCAAGACAGTAAATCTTCTTTTCCGCCTTGTGCACAACGTTCAGTAGTTCTCTTCTATGCTTTTCCAGCAGTGTAATCTGCTCTTCCTTCTGCTCCCTGTCAAAGTATAAAAGAAAATCTTCAATGATATCTGGACCGCACCCCGCATCCTTCAGATTTTGAACAACTTTTTCTCTGGATTCTAAATTCATCATTTTCTTCACTGCAGACTCTCTTTGAATATTTCTAAAATTTCTTCCTGCGTCAGCACTTTATATCCGCCTTCCATGACAAGGGTGCTTTTTACAAGATTCTCAAGCATATCCTCCGTCACACCAAGCTCCCTGATGTTCATGGCTACCCCGATTTCGCTCATCCATGCCTCCATGGCACGCAGTCCTTCTTCTGCAATCTCCCTATCCGATTTCCCTTCCGGCTCTATATTCCATACACACTCTGCAAAACGTTTGAATTTGGCAAGTCCATAGGGCATAATGTGGCGGTAATAGGGCAGGGAGACTGCGGAAAGCGTCATCCCGTGGGTCGCATCTGTGTGCGCGCCCACCGCCTGCCCTAACATGTGCACCATCCAGTCTGTGGATTTGCCCATGGCCACCAGCGTATTGAGCGCCCATGTGGCAGTCCACATAATATTGCTTCTTGCCTCATAGTTCTCCGGGTCTTTGACTGCGATTCTGGAGCTGTAAATGAGAGACCTCATCAGCCCTTCCATCAGATAATCGGATGTATTGTCATCCTCACCGGAAAAATACTGCTCACAAATGTGATTCATAATATCATAGAACCCTGCTGTCATCTGATACTTTGGCAGGGAATATGTGAAAGCCGGATTCAACACTGCAAATTTGGGGAATACACGCTCTCCGAAGACATGCCCGATTTTCAGCTTGCTCTCGTGGTTCGTAATCACCGCTCCCCCATTCATCTCAGAGCCGGTTCCCACCATAGTGAGCACACACCCTACCGGGATAATTTTTGTATCCATATCCACGTCTTCAAACTTCAAGTAATACTTCTCCCAAGGATCTTCCTCACAGTTCACAGAAATGGACACTGCCTTGGCATAGTCACAGCAGGAGCCCCCGCCAACAGCGAGAATAAAATCCACCTGATTGTCCCTCGCGATTCGAACCCCTTCGTAAAGCTTCTCTACCGTTGGGTTCGGCATGACACCGCCATCCTCAAATATTGCCTTTCCGTTTGCCTTTAAAATATCAATTACCTTGTCATAGATTCCATTTTTCTTGATAGAACCGCCGCCATACACCAGCTGCACATTCTTTCCGTATTTTGGCAGCTCTTCATTCAGATAGTTCAAAGAATCCTCTCCAAAATATAGCTTCGTGGGATTTGAAAACACAAAATTTCCTAACATTATTTATTCCTCCTTGTTATGAGCGGGCCTATACCCGCGGTGAATTCCTATACCTTAATACAACTCTACTATAAATCTGCAATATTCAAATATCAAATACTTATATTAAATAGATTTGTATTGTTGAAACCTATTCATCTTTTTGATAAACTAGTGACTAATAAATCTATTGTAAAAAGTTATTTTGAAAGGAGAGTCTTCGATGGAATTAAGAGTATTACAGTATTTCCTCGCCGTGGCTAGGGAGCAGAGTATCGTGCGGGCGGCAGAATCACTGCACCTCTCCCAGCCCACACTGTCTACACAGATTCGGAATATGGAAGAAGAGCTTGGAAAGCAGCTTCTCATCCGGGGCACAAAGGGTTCACGGAAGGTAACTTTAACGGAAGAAGGAATGATACTTCGGAAACGTGCGGAAGAAATTCTTGATTTGGTGAAAAAGACAGAAAAAGAAATTACCTGCTCCGACGAAATTATCATCGGAGACATTTATATCGGCGCCGGCGAGACCGATGCCATGCGTATTATCGCCAAAGCGGCAAAGAAACTACAGAAGGATTATCCCGGAATCCATTACCACCTTTCCAGCGGCAATGCGACATTTGTGAAAGAGCGTCTGGATAAAGGCCTGCTCGACTTTGGAATCGTATTTGGAGAAGTGGATCTAATCAAATACAACGCCATAAGGATACCGGCCAAAGATGTGTGGGGCGTGCTGATGCGGAAAGATTCTCCGCTGGCGTCCAAAGAAGTGATTTCCCCCGAAGATTTGTGGGATAAGCCACTGATCCTGTCCCAGCAGGAAAACCGGGGCGGGGACATAACCCAGTGGCTCAAGAAGCAGGCAGGGGAATTAAATATTACGGCCACATTTAATCTTATTTTTAATGCCTCCATATTGGTGGATGAAGGTCTGGGATATGCCATAAGCTTCGACAGAATCATCAATACGACAGGGAACAGTAACCTCTGTTTCCGTCCCCTGACTCCGAAGGTAGAGGCCGAGATGAATCTCATATGGAAGAAATACCAGATCTTATCCAAACCGGCTGAAAAGTTCATCACAATCTTGAGAGAACAATTAAACGATGGCCCCAGCTGAGCATTTACCACAACATTTTAACAGTCTTTTATCCAGACTATCATTTCCCCTGTTCCCCGGTTATTCCAAAGGTAATAGGGTACAAATTTTAACATTATCTCATTCAGGTTCGGGGGCCCGTCAAACCGATACAGGCTCTCTCCCCAGCCGCTGTCATCAGCAATCGTTCCCTGTGTGATGATGTCGACTTCACCGGCTTCCATCCCATCTGCGGCAAGCTGGTAACCGGCATGTTCTTTGATTCCTATTTTTGTCAGGCCCTTGCCGTTATCAATCTCTTCCAGACAATATACCAGAGGGCCTCTGGTGAGAGCGACCCGGCCGAGGTCGCTCTTTACATTGGGGTTGGCATAGTTCTTCTCAACTCTCATCGGGAATTCCAACGTAAGTTCATCTTCGTCCTTCCAGTCTCTTCTCAAATGCAGATATCCCTCCCTGCAGCTTCCCTCCGTGGGCTCTCCATTAAGCGTTACGGTATATCCGCGGGCCCACCCCGGAATTCTGAGAGCTAGATTGAAGTTCCCTCCGCCTCCTATAACCTTGATTTTCACCTTGCCCTCCCACGGGAAATTGCTGTCAACAATCAGCCTTGTGTTCCCAAAGGGCGTCTTTATCTCTCCACCAATGTAGAGATGCACGGCCATCGTGTTCTCAGAGAAGGCACAGGCATAATTCCCCAGTGAGGCAATCAGGCGGGCCAGATTAGGCGGACAGCAGGCACACCCGAACCACTTCTGTCTCTCCACAGCCACATGGCTTTTGCGCTGGTCTTTCCGGCAGGCCTCCGGATTCACTTCCAACGGATTCACATAGAAAAATCTTGTCCCATCCTGAGACATTCCGCTGAGACAGCCATTGTAGAGCGCGCGCTCAATCACATCCGCATATTCCCCCTTCAACTCCATTTCAAGCATTCGCCTTGCCCAGAAAATCAGGCCAACTGAAGCGCAGGTCTCTCCGTATATCTCATCATTAGGCAAATCATAATCAAAGGTAAAGGCTTCTCCATAATCCGAGGAACCTATTGCGCCGGTTATGTACATCTGCCGCCTTGTAACATTCTCCCAAAGCTCCTTTACGGCCGCCGTCAGCGTCTCGTCCCCGGTCTCCTTGGCGACTGACGCCATCCCAGAGTAAAGATATACCGCCCGCACCGCATGGCCTTCCGCCGTCTTCTGCTCCCTGACCGGCTTGCCGGCCTGATAATACTGGTATTGGAACAGACTCCGCTCCCAATAAAAAGAGCGTCCATTCTTTTCTATTTCCTCCTTAAAATACAGTGGTTCTTTTCCCCGCTCGTCAATAAAGTATTGCGCCAGTTTAAGGTAGCGCCTCTGCCCCGTCGTCTCATACAGGCGGACCAAGGCCATCTCCACTATTTCATGACCGGGGTAGGCGTGGATTTTTCCTTCCTCGGGGCCAAACGTGCCGTCGATACAATCAGCCAGTCTCTTCACGACCTCCAGAAGCTTTTCCTTGCCCGTACCATTATAATAGGCAATCCCCGCCTCAATCATATGCCCCGCGCAGTACAGTTCATGATGATCGGTCAGATTTGTCCAACGCTTATCCAGTCCATTAATAATATAGTAAGTATCCAAATATCCGTCGGGCTGCTGCGCTTTCTCAATGATATCTATCACACTGTCGGCAATGGTTTCCAGTTCTTCATCTTTTTTATAGAGGAGTATATACCCAACCGCTTCCAGCCATTTTGCCAGATCACTGTCCTGAAACACACAGCCGGCAAACGCTCCCTCTTCCATACCAGCGGCAATCTTGAAATTATGGATGCAGTGACTGGGCGCCGCGTCCGCAATCCGGTCGTTCAAGGCCTCCCACTGATAAGGTATCATCTTGTCCTTCACAATATCCAGCTTCGCCTTCCAGAAATTATCGGTGATTTTATAATCTCCGACTTCTATTGGCGTATAAAAAGTTTTCTTCATCGGTTGATTCCTCCATTCTAATCTTTAAACTGTCCTGGTAGACTCTCTTATAATCAATTCACCTCTGACTATTTGTTCCTTTTTAATCTCTTCTTTTCCTTCGATTTTCATCAACAATGTTCTGGCAGCAATTTGCCCCATCTCATATAGGGGTAAAGACACTGTTGTCAATGGCGGATTCATCCACTGGGAAAATTCAGTATTGTCATAGCCGGCTACAGAGATATCTCTCCCCACCACCAATCCCTTTTCCTGAATTGCCTGATACACACCGATACACATCTGATCATTTGCTGCGACTAATACGGTAGGGTACTCCGGAAGACTTAAAATATTTCTTGCCGCTTCACGGGCATCCTCTGCCATCCATTCTCCTCTTTCTATCCACTCATCCCGGACTGGCAAATCGTACTCCTGCATTTTTTTCTTAAATGTATTAAGTCTTATCACCGAGTTAAGGGAATTTTCGGGACCGCTGATATATCCAATTTTACGATGACCTATAGAATATAAATAGTCCATCAAATCAGATATCCCCGCAGCGTCATCTGTTAAAATATTGTTCCCTTCCTCGCTCATGCGGTTCACGTATACAGTGGGCAGCATTTTACTCCTCTTTACTTCAACATCTCTTCCCAATTCCGTAGCGGCGATGATAATTCCGGCAAACCGCATTCTCTCACATATGGATATACTGTCTACCTTGGCATTGTGCGCGTTCAAGGTCACTATCTCATAGCCTTCCTCCCGCACATATTCTTGTGCTCCATTTAATAAATCGTCAGTAAACCAAGACATCCTTGGCTGCAGGGATACAAGTGCTATAAGTTTGGATGATTTGTTGCGAAGCTGGCTTGCAATCATATTGACTTGATATCCCATCTCATCCGCCTTTTCTATAATCTGCTTACGAGTCACTTCCTTTACCATTTCCGGATTAGTAAAGGCTCTCGATACTGTGCTTATGCTTAGATTTAATTCTTTAGCAATATCACTGATTGTAACCATCTTTTCACATCCTTTTTGCAAACGTTTGCATTTTGTCTTTCTCATTATAAGACTCTTATTTTACTTTTGTCAATCAAAAATGCAAACGTTTGCAATTTCTGCCTGCGCAAAAAAACAGTCAGACTTCTACATCTGACTGTTTGTCTATTCTTAATTCATCCTTTGACTGGTTACTTGTCCTATAACAGCACTGCGATGTAATACACTGGAACCGCCGCGATCCACGCAATAGCAAATTGTCCAAATACAACTCCCAGCGCCCATTTACCGCCAAGCTCCCGTTTTATAGAAGCCACTGCCGCAGCACAAGGTGTATACAGCAGGCAGAATACGAGAAGGGAAGCGGCGCTGGCCGTAGTAAGCGTGCCAAGCAGTGCGTCCGTAGTGCCGAACAGGACTGTCAAGGAGGAAACAACACTTTCCTTTGCCATGAACCCTGTGACGAGGGCTGTGGATATTCTCCAGTCGCCAAAGCCAATGGGCGTAAAAATTGGAGAAATAAAACCTGCGGCGGCTGCCAGCATACTATCCTTGGAATCCGTTACCAGATGGAAACTCAAATCGAAGCTCTGCAGGAACCAAATCACAAGGACCGCAATGAAGATAATGGTGAAGGCCCTCTGAAGAAAGTCCTTGGCTTTATCCCAGAGAAGCTGGGCAACGTTTTTTGCCCCGGGCATCCGGTAGTTCGGCAGCTCCAGTACAAACGGAACCGGCTCCCCTTGAAACATTGTCTTCTTGAAAATAAGCGCCATCAAGATTCCTGCGGCAATCCCGAACAAATACAGTCCGATCATAACGAGAGCTCCGTGCTCGGGGAAAAACAGCGCTGTAAAGAATGCGTAAATCGGCAGTTTTGCTGTACAGCTCATAAACGGTGTCAGTAAAATGGTCATCTTGCGGTCTCTCTCGGACGGCAGTGTCCTGCTTGCCATCACGCCGGGAACTGTACACCCGAACCCGATCAGCATCGGTACAATACTGCGTCCTGACAATCCTAACTTGCGCAGGAGCTTATCCATAATAAACGCCACTCTGGCCAGATAACCGCTGTCCTCCAGAATCGATAAGAAGAAAAAGAGGGTAACGATAATGGGCAGGAAGCTAAGCACGCCTCCCACTCCGGTGAATATGCCGTCTACCACAAGGGAGCGCAGCACTTCATTGACTCCCGCCGCAGCCATAGCTTCGCTTACGAGGCCGGTGAGAGATGTGATTCCCATCTCCAGCAGGTTTTTAAGGCCTTCGCCGATCACGCTGAAGGTCAGCCAGAAGACCAAGGCCATAATTCCGATAAACGCCGGGATTCCAGTATATTTTCCGGTCAGTATCCGGTCCATTTTCCTACTACGGATACGCTCTTTGCTTTCATGCGGCCTTACAATTGTTTCTCCGCAGACCTTCTTTATGTAGTCAAAACGCATGGATGCAATCGCCGACGCCCGGTCAAGCCCGGTCTCCTCCTCCGTCTGGCGGGAAATATGTTCCAACGTTTCCGTCTCATTCTGTGTGAGGTTCAAATGTTCAAGAACCTTCCTGTCCCCCTCCAGAATCTTGCTTGCCGCAAAGCGCACTGGGATATCTACATCTTTGGCATGATCCTCGATCAGGTGCATTACTGCATGGATTCCCCTATGGATGCCTCCCGTGGATTCATCGCAAAAGTCTGTGTTCTCCGGACACTCCTGATACTTGGCGACGTGTATGGCATGCTTTACCAGCTCGTCAATCCCTTCTGCCCTTGAGGCTGAGATAGGAACCACCGGCACACCTAAATAGTCCTCCAGTTCATTCACCAGTACAGAGCCTCCGTTATCCCGCAGCTCATCCATCATATTCAGCGCTATAACCATAGGCATGTTCAGCTCCAGAAGCTGCATGGACAAATACATATTACGCTCAATATTGGTGGCATCCACAATATTGATGATGCCTTTTGGCTTTTCCTTCAGCAAAAATTCACGTGTGACAAGTTCCTCACTACTATATGGCGACATAGAATAGATTCCCGGCAAATCGGTCAGCAGCGTATTGCTGTGTCCTTTAATCACTCCGTCTTTCCGGTCCACCGTTACCCCGGGAAAATTGCCTACGTGCTGGTTAGAGCCTGTCAGCTGGTTAAACAGCGTCGTCTTCCCACAGTTCTGATTTCCCACAAGCGCAAAGGTGAGCACCGTGTCCTCCGGCAGAGGATTTTCTGTTTTGCGTTCATGGTACTTCCCCCCTTCTCCGTAACCCGGATGGGGAATGGTTTCCTTTTTTCGTCGCGCTGTTTTTTCCTGCTTTGCCTCATGGGGATTGCTTATCTCAATTTTCTTTGCATCCTCCAGACGGATAGTCAGCTCATACCCATGAATCCGAAGCTCTATAGGGTCTCCCATAGGGGCATATTTGACAACCGTCACCTCGGCGCCCTGTATCAGCCCCATATCCAAAAAATGCTGCCGCAAAGCCCCGTTTCCCCCGACAGAGAGGATTGTTGCCGTATTTCCAATTTTCAAATCTCTTAGCGTCATATGTCTCATCCTTCCGTTCTAGTTAGCAGATTCTAACTATCTCTCTTTATCATAATAGCATTTTTATGGAAAGAGTCAATATGTTCTGAGCGCTTGTTTCTATTTGGCTCAAAAAACTTTCTGATTGGATTAAGGTAACATTCACTGTTTTTCTCCAAGCCCATGCACCCGCAGAGCGCGAATGGCGTTGAGAACCGCCAGAATCATCACTCCCACATCCGCAAAAATCGCATACCACATGTTTGCGATACCCATGGCTCCCAAAATCAGACAGCCAAATTTAACCACCAGCGCAAAACTAATATTCTGGTACACGATGCGGATACATTTACGGGAGATTTTGACAGCCTTCGGAATCTGCATCGGGTCATCATCCATCAGCACTACATCCGCCGCCTCAATTGCAGCATCGGAGCCCATAGCCCCCATAGCGATGCCAATATCTGCACGGGTCAATACCGGGGCGTCATTGATTCCGTCCCCTACAAAAGCCAGTTTTGCCTTTTCCTGTTTTGCGGAGAGAAGCTCTTCTACTTTGGCGACTTTATCCGCGGGCAGCAGCTCGCTGTACACCTCGTCGATTCCCAGAGAACCGGCAACCTGCTCTGCCACACGCTTTGCGTCTCCGGTCAGCATCACCGTTTTTTCTACGCCCGCCCTTTTCAGCTCCGCGACAGCAGCTTTGGAGTGAGGCTTTACGATATCAGAAATCACGATGTGGCCGGCGTACTCGCCGTCAACAGCAATGTGGACAATCGTTCCCACAGAGTGACAGTCGTAATATTCAATGCCAAGCTCCTTCATCAGTTTGCTGTTGCCGATGGCAATTGTTCTGCCGTCCACCTGAGCCTTGATGCCATATCCGGCAATCTCTTCCACATCGCCTACCCGGCTCAAATCTATCTGGCCGCCATAAGCCTTTTGAAGGCTCTTGCTGATTGGATGGGAAGACGCACTCTCCGCCAATGCCGCATATTCCAAAAGCTTGGCGTTCTCCATCTCATTATGGTGGACGCCGCTGACTTCAAACACTCCCTGCGTCAGAGTTCCGGTCTTATCAAATACAACATATTTTGCCTGTGATAAGGTTTCCATATAGTTGGAGCCCTTGATCAATATCCCTTCCTTGCTGGCTCCACCGATACCGGCAAAGAAACTGAGCGGAATACTGATGACCAGCGCGCAGGGACAGCTGATAACTAAAAATGTCAGCGCACGGTAAATCCAGACACTCCACTGGGCCGGATTCCCCGCCGCCATCTGGATTAGAGGCGGAAGAAAGGCCAATGCCAGCGCGCTATAGCAGACGGCAGGTGTGTAAACTCTTGCAAACTTGGAAATAAAATCTTCGGATTTGGATTTACGGGAGCTGGAGTTTTCCACCAGTTCCAAAATTTTAGACACTGTTGATTCGCCAAATTCCTTCGTGGTCTGCACTTTCAGCACACCGGTCATATTGATACAGCCACTGATGACAGAATCCCCTGCCTTGGCGTCCCGGGGCAGGCTCTCGCCAGTGAGTGCACTGGTATTTAAACTGGAATTTCCCTCTGTGATAACTCCATCCAGCGGAATCTTTTCCCCCGGCTTCACTACGATTACACTGCCGATTTCCACTTCGTCCGGATCCACTTTCACTAACTTTCCATTCTGCTCCATATTGGCATAGTCAGGACGGATATCCATGAGCGCACTGATATTCTTGCGGCTCTTACCCACAGCATAGCTCTGGAACAATTCCCCAACCTGATAGAACAGCATCACGGCTATAGCCTCATTGTAGTCGCCGCTTCCGGAGTATAGCGCCAGCGCGAACGCCCCCACTGTGGCCACTGCCATTAGAAAATTCTCATCAAATACTCTGCGGTTCCAAATACCTTTTCCTGCTTTTTTCAAAATATCATAACCGATGACCAGATAATCAATCAGATAGCAGATCAGGCGCAGCGCTCCGGCAATCGGAATAACGTTCCATACAACTAGCATGGCGGCCGCAATCACAATGCGGGCCAGCATCCTTTTTTGTTTTTTGTTCATAATGACCCTCTCTTTCCATTTACCCCGTCAGACATATGAATCAAAGTACAATCTCACAGTCAGGCTCCACCTTTTTACATGCTCTGAGTACTTTCTGCATAACCGCTTTCGGCTCCTGTCCATCCACAAATTCTACCGTCATCTTCTGTGTCATAAAGTTGACAACAGCAGAAGCCACACCAGAAGTCTTGCGGGCCGCATCCTCCATCAAATTTGCGCAGTTTGCACAGTCTACCTCGATTTTGTAAGTTTTTTTCATGTGAATATACCCCTTTCTAGAATTCATTTTTAATTTTACAATTAAGCACTTGTTTAATTGTTATGACTGAAGTATAATACGGGTAAATGCACAAGTCAATGCCCCTCCGGCATCCCCTGCCAAACGGGCTAAATTCATTTCTATTTAGAGCAAAAAGGAGATATTTATATGGATATAATGAAATTACCGCATCAACATGGAGCGCAGGATACTTCTCATCACTTGCAAGAGCAGCTCTCACAAGTTCAAAACTTTCAGACCGTTTCCGAAGTTTTCCGGCAGTTAGGTGATACAAGCAGAATCCGCATATTCTGGCTGTTATGCCACTGTGAAGAATGTGTCATTAATATTTCTGCCATGATGGAAATGTCAAGCCCCGCTGTTTCCCACCACCTCCGCCTGCTGCGTAGTACCGGCCTGATCGTCAGCCGACGTATGGGTAAAGAAGTGTATTATAAAGCAG
This sequence comes from Bariatricus massiliensis, assembly GCF_900086725.1. Lineage (GTDB taxonomy): Bacteria > Bacillota > Clostridia > Lachnospirales > Lachnospiraceae > Allocoprococcus > Allocoprococcus massiliensis. Next base: position 705,152 of record NZ_LT574837.1, read on the forward strand.
CCGACACCGAACAGAGCCGCCTGCTGCATCAAATGATAGAAAAAATAATGGAAATCACATGTCCCGATTAGAACAGGAGAATAAGATGAAGTATAATTTAGAACAAATAGAAACCGGCCTCTCCCAGCTTCCAGACGAAAACCGGATAGAAACATGCCGCCTACACCACGGTATAGAGCTTTCTTTTCTTACCCTCAAATCCGATAAGATAGCGCTCCCTCATGACGCGCTCAAACACATTTTGGAGATTAATTACTGCAGAGCCGGCCGTATAGGATGGAAAATGGCAAGCGGAGAGACTATTTACCTCGGCGCGGGAGATTACAGCCTGCATACGATGGACGCCTGTGCAAATTCTGTCATGACTTTGCCCAACGACTATTATGAAGGCTTCACACTTTGTATAGATTCGAACATACTTACCCAGAATCCCCCGGAACTTCTCGCCGGCACAGGAATCACCGGAGAATTTTTACTGAATAAGTTCTGTACAAACGGTACCCCTGCTTCCTTTGCCGGAAATGCAGAGACCGAGTCTATTTTCTCCGGTTTCTACGAGCAGCGGGAATCCTTCCGCCTTCCTTATCAAAAGCTAAAGGTGCTGGAACTGTTGCTGTACCTAGGCAAGCGTGATGTCTCTTCTAAAGAGCATTTAAGCGGCTATCAATCAGAGCAGGTTGAGATTATACGGAATATTCATCAGCTGCTGACCGAGCATATGGAGCAGCACTTTACAATTGAGTCTCTGGCAAAGCAGTATTTGATAAATCCTACCACCTTAAAAACCGTATTCAAGGCGGTTTATGGAAATTCTATCGCCGCCCACACAAAAGAACACCGAATGGAGCGGGCCGCCAGACTCCTGCTGCAAACCCAAGACAGTATCTCCAAAATCGCGCAGGCCGTAGGATACGGAAATCAGAGTAAGTTTACCGCCTCCTTCAAAGAATACTTTGGAGTGCTGCCGACAGAGTACCGCAAATATCATCATGAATAAAATTTTTATTAGTTTTTCCCCAACACCTGCACACACTCTTCCGTCCACTTGTTCATCACATCCACTTGTTCTGGTGTATGGAACCAATGCTCACCGTCCTTCATAACGGTGAGTGATGCATGAAACCGCTCCGCAAAATCCGTAACCGTATCCCGTGACGTCATCTGGTCGTGTTCAGCATAAAGGATATCAGTCCTGCACTGCCATTCCACAACCGGATGTGCTTTTGCATATTTATAATAGTCCCATGAAAGTGTCTCTCCGAAATCCGTAGGAATCAGCGATTCTGTCTCTAATCTCTCCTCAGATACCGCCGCCCACTGCATCATATTTTGAATCAGCTTCTCCATATCCAGCACGGGGGAAACAAATAAACATTTCACAAACTCCAAGCCACAAAAGCTCTGCATGGCAAACCATGCTCCAATGCTATTCGCCCTTAGTGCTGCCACTGTCCAATGCTGCCTCATATATTGCAAAACCATTTTCAATTCCGGCACAACGCACCATGGATTAAACCTATCCTTTTCCATTTTCCGCTCTCCGTGTTCCGGCAGGTCAATGCTAAGAACCTGCCAGCCCTTTGGGACGGCGATTCGGGCAAAGGACTCTGCTTCTTCTTTGAATCCCTGTTTCCCATGGATGAACAAGTAGCAGTTCTCGGAGGCCTCCCCATAGACAATTGCCGGAATTCTATCAATCATTATCTTATATTCTCTCATAACAGTCCACACCCTATTCCTTTCTTCCCAAATACCTGCGCACACACTTCTTATAACTTATGTACGCTTCACCAAAGGCAGCGGGTAAATATTTTTCTTCCTGCAATATCTGCAAATGCAGCATAAGAGTAGCAAACACTGAGGCGGCCAATAATATCCAGTTAAAAAACATAAGAAGGATTCCAAGATATACACAATCAAAACCTAAAAATGCCGGATTCCTGCTGATTTTATAGATGCCGGAAGTAATCATTTCCCGCTTGTCTTCCTCTGCAATTCCAGCCCTCCAGCTATCCCGCATAGTCACTACCGCAGCAGCAAAAATCATATCTCCGGCAATCCCCAAAAGCATCCCGATGATGATAACAGCAGCCGGGAAATCTGGCTTCACCACTAAAATACTTACTACCTCCACAAGTACTACAAAGTAGGTTGCTATTTTCATGACTAGTTCTGTATAAAATATCTTATCCCGCCTCTGCCTCTTTGCAATCTGGTCTGTACGTATGCCTTTTTTTCTCTGCAGAATCATTTTTCCTATATATACAACATAAAAAACCAGCAGAATTAAAATTGCTGTGATTCTCCAACTCATGCCCTTCTCCCTTCACCTTTTCGCCTCCTTTAAGGCTTATCCTTATCTCCCTCATCTATAAGTTTCATCCTCAGCCATTTTCTTTCGACTTTGGCATTATATTTTAATTCATACGTAGGAATCCCCGCAGCAATGGCCTTTTGTATCTCGTTAACTTCTTTTGAGAGTAATTCATGGCTTGCATACCAGCCTAAAAAGACAGTCGGTTCTCCCCAAAACGAAGAGCTTCCATTACCGACACCAAACAAGGCATATTGCGGAGACTTCTTTCCGCCCGCCATTTTGCCCGATGACATCACTTTATAACACGTTGCTATCACATTTTCATTTGGGGATGAGATGCAGATCGTCCCTGTAGCCTTTTGATTTTCTGAATTATAACTTTGGGCAATTTCTTCAGACATAAGGCTGTCCAAAGAAATATTTAATCTACTGGAAAGAAGCAGGAGCTTTTCAACTTCGGGATACCCTGACCCCTGCTCCCATTTAGAAACCGCTTGTCTGCTGACATCCATTATTTCCGCTAACTCTTCCTGTGACATGCCTTTTTCTTTTCTTATATTCTTCAAATTTTCTGCGAAACTCATAAAATACATCTCCCTTCATATTCTATGGTTACAATATATACTTTCATTGCCGGTTTCTCTACCAACCTATATTTGCTTATACGCAACTTGAAGTAGCGCCCTTTTAAAATTCAATTATTCTCTATTTTCTTCGCCCCAAATACATAGTTGGTCTAAAACTTTCATCAGAGATTTTCCTCTGTCGCTCAGGCTGTATTCAACCTTTGGCGGTATCTGGGGATATTCTTTCCTGATAATAAGCCTGTCTGACTCAAGTTCTTTCAGATGATTGCTGAGTGTTTTATCTGTCACATTTTTCAAATATCGTTTTAATTCATTAAACCTTACAATTTCAAACTCCATCAGACAGTAGAGGATAATCATCTTGTACTTTTTCTGTTGCATGCTACAATCATAGATAAGAGCATGCTGTTTGTCAATCCTATAAAAGAAAAGAGGTAATAACGATGAGAAAAAAGCTTAATATAACAGAAGGTATTTTTCCTATGCCCGTTTTGATGGTGGCAACTTACAATGAAGATGGCAGTGTGAATGTCATGAATGCCGCATGGGGCACTATGCAGGAAAGGGGCCATGTAGCCCTCAACCTGACAGAGACACATAAAACAGTTAAAAACATCAAGGCAAGGGGTGCGTTTACAGTAAGCATTGCCGATGCCGCCCATGTGGCCGAGGCGGATTATTTCGGTGTCGAGTCCGGAAACAGGGTTTCAAACAAATTTGAAAACAGTGGTCTTACCGCAAGTAAATCCGAGAAATTGGACGCGCCAGTCATCAATGAATTCCCACTCTGTCTGGAGTGCGAATTCATTGAGTATCAGGACGGAAAATACGGGTGTGGTGTTATCGGTAAGGTGGTAAACGTAACCGCAGATGAAAGTGTCATGACCGGCGATAAAATCGACATGTCCTTAGTAAACGCTATCGCCTTTGACCCATATACGCATGGCTACTATAGGGTGGCTGAAAGAGTTGGCGAAGCCTTCAAAGACGGTTTGCAGCTGAAAAAGTAATCGTATTTCATTAATCTGCCGGAACAAACTGCCCCAGATTTGCCTCCTGTTCAGCAAGGCTCATGTTAAAGAATCGCTCGCCCTTGTCCACCGCGCGGACGGCATCCATCTCCTCAGGGGTCAGTTCAAAATCAAAGATATCAAAGTTGTCACGAATATGCTGCGGATTGGCAGACTTCGGGAAGATGATATTCCCTTCCTGAATATGCCAGCGCAGTATAATCTGCACATTGCTTTTCCCATATTTCTTTCCCAGTGTGGTAAACACGGATTCATTAATCAGCCCCTCATCTCCATGGCCAATGGGATACCAGCTCTCAATGACTGTGCCATAGGGTGCAATACGCTCCTTGAGCGCGTTCTGCTGATAATATGGATGGCATTCCACTTGAAGAACGGCAGGTTTGATTACCGCGGCCTCACAAAGTTCTTCCAAACGTTCCGACTCAAAGTTGGAGATTCCAATCGAACGAACCTTCCCGGCTTCCACAGCCTTTTCCATATCCTTCCATGCCCCCAGATAGTCGCCGAACTGCTGATGAAGCAAAAGCAGGTCGATATAGCCGGTATCCAGTCTGGAAAGCATTTTGTCGATGGCTGCCGCCGTCTTGCCTTCTCCATATTCGCTTGGCCACAACTTGGTAGTAATCCATATCTCTTCCCGGGAAATTCTGCTCTCCCTTACCGCCGCTCCCACGCTCCGTTCATTCTGATAAGCATGTGCAGTATCAATATGCCGGTACCCCAGCGTCAGCGCCTCCAGAACCGCCCTGTAAGTTTCCCTGCCTTCCGGCACCATATAGACACCCATACCGAACTGTGGAATCTTGTTACCATCATTCAATGTGATATAAGTCTGTTTCATCTTTATTACCTCCTATTTGTCTTTTCAGTCTATTACTATTTCTCCGTTATAACCTTCGTCATGATACTTCCTGCACCGACGACCGTATTTTCTTCATTCCCCTCTCGTAAATCCAGTTTGATTTCTTCCATGATTCACATTCTATATTTTATAAAAACCATGTAAGAACTGGTATAGGGAACTATCCTTTTAGTTTTCCATAATCCTCGTCTGAAACCGCTTCACACCATTCTGTAGAAGCGTTCTCTGCCGGGACTTCTATAGCCAGATGCGTAAACCAGCTATCCGGCGCCGCACCATGCCAGTGCTTCACACCTGTCGGGATATGAACGACATCTCCCGGCTGAAGCTTTCTTGGCTCCTTCCCCCATTCCTGATAATAGCCTGCCCCGGCTGTACAAAGAAGCATCTGTCCGCCGTTTTTGTCTGCATGGTGAATATGCCAGTTGTTACGGCAGCCCGGTTCAAAGGTTACATTGCCCACCACGACCTGTTCTGTAGAAATCATGTTCAGATAGCTCTGTCCCACAAAGTATTTGGCAAATACATCATTTTTCTCCCCCATAGGGAATATCATCTGTTCTATTACTTCCTGTTTTGTACTCATAATCTTCTCTCCTATTCTGATTGTGTTTTCTTATTCACTCTATACCTAAACATCCCCGATAAAATTATTCCGCCGCTTTGTTCACACACTGCAGCACATTTAAACTTCTCGGATAACCGATATAAGGGAGACACTGGGAAATCACACGGATTAAAAACCGCCTGTCATTTCCCAGTTTCATATTTGCCGCCGCATGGCTTATAAGCTGCGGCTCGCACCCACCCTGCGCCGCAAGAAAGCAGAACGTAATCATCTCTCTCTGGCAATAATCAAGACCGCTTCTCGTGTAGAAATCTCCAAAACAGTTCTCTGCAAGCCAGCGGTTGATATGCCGGGATTCCTGCGGCCCGGACTTGTAAAACTCCCTCATACCCTCGCCGAAAATATCCACCTGTGCTTGAATCCCCTTTTCCAGCCGGTCTTCCATTGTTGTCTTCGCCTGCCCTTCAAGAGGCAGCTGAATCCCCTGTTCTGTCAAGACCTCATTGGTTACTTTCAAAAACGGGAACACCCTGCCGATACCTAGATAGTCCACCGCCTGATAGACGATTTCCTTGATTTCCACCGGAGCCACCCCAAAGTTCATAGCCGCCGGAAGCATGGCCCTGTACTCATCCACTCCCTGACATCCCAGCAGTGCCGCAAGGATTGCCATGAACCTTGTCCTGTCCTCCAGCCCCTGCCCTTCTTCGTTGATAACTTCATCGAAGGCAAAGTTATCGAACCGCTCTATAAATTCCGGATCCGTCTCCCAAAGTGAAGAGTGGTATCCCGGAAACATTTTTTCATGATATTCTCTTGAACATTTCGTAATCGCCATAATACTACCTTCTTTCTATCTGCATTCTTTGAAATTTATTCCTCCGGTTTCAGTGGCCCATAGAAATAAGATGCAGTGGCCCCTCCGTCGATCAGAAAGTCTGCTCCTGTAATGAACGCTGCCTTATCGCTCATCAAGAGTTCCGCCACATTTGCAATCTCATCTGCTGTTCCCGGCCTTCCTGCCGGACATTTTGCAAACATATTCTTATAAAAATCTCCCCTCGGCCCGTTAAACTCGTCAACCGCAAGAGGAGTCACAACGATTCCCGGTGAGATAGAATTGATTCTTGCACCCTTTTTCCCCCACTTAACAGCTTCCGCCATGACACGTTTTTCATTACACCGTTTCGCCATCTGATACGCGTGAAGCGTATCTTTGATATTCTCCGGCTTCAGCACCTCCAAATTCAGCAGTTCTTCTGTCGGCGTCGTGGCAAGCTGCGCGTCCACTTCGGCGCTCAGAGCCGGCATACGATGCCCGGACTGGCTGGAAATAGTCACGCCTACGCCTCCTTCTTTGATAACTTTACCAACCTCTTCCAAAAGCACGGCTGTCCCATAAAGATCCACATTTAAAATAGCCTCTACCGGAGCTTGGCTGGGAGACACCCCTGCCGCGTTGATCAACGCAGTGATATCACCAAATTCCTTCGCCTTTGCAATGATATTTAGAATAGAATCTCTGGAAGACAAATCCATTTCTATCGCTTCCACGTCAAAGCCCGCATCGCTCATCGTCTTTGCAATAGCCTGCGCATGTTCCGGATTCTTGTCTCCGATAAGGATTTTCTTTCCATAGCCAGTCCTCCTTGCAATCGCCATCCCAATCTGTCCTGCTCCCGTTAATATCACTACATCTTTCATTTTTTTCTCCTTTCTTTTACAAACCATGCCCGGCTGCCCAGCTCTGAATATCAGACTTCAATTCCTCACCAGTTGGGATAATAAAATGTAGCCCTTCACTGTTATGCGTTGAAAACACTGGCTTTAACAGCATATAAAACTGTGTTTTATGTATGCTTTTTTCTGTTATTTTAGCACCTTTGAGGTGACTCGTGAATTTCTCTTTAGTTTACTATGTATAAACTCAGTGTTGATACACTACATCTGTAAAATATTATAATTAGCAATTCAACCCTCAGTTTTACTGCGTAATAGCGGCAGGATTCATATATACTAATCTCCACCTTCTTATTTGCCGCCTCCATTTATAACAACTGAGAATAACTTAAAGAATAGTTCATCGGCAAGTCCTGCATTTTTTGATGTGTATACGTCGGAATCCATATCCTCTGAACTTATGACTACCACTTCAAGATTTTTAAGAACATCTTTCATCATGGGGGCAAACATCTGATTAGAAAATAAATAGTAAAATCCATACACGGCTACAGGAAGCTGTACTACAATGGCCGTTAGCATTCCGGGAGAATAGAACTTCTTTGGATTGACTCTTCCTGCAGCTAAATGGGCAAAAATCTCAATAATACCAATAAACAACGTTGCCATAACGGTCCAGACATGTCCGCTGATAAAGGTAGGAATAATGGTTGCGAATAAAGTAAACATTAGTAAGCCAAATTGGGCCAGTCCCAATTTCTTCAGTTTCAACCCCGTCATGACCGTCACCAGTTCCACAAAACCACCCGGAAATTTTAGCTCCTCAATTTCATGAACAGCTAATGCCACGATATAAATAATTGGGAGCTTTCTTAACATATCCATTTCACCCCATCCTATAACCAGCTATACTACCGCTATGACTCCCAGCAACGACGTTAGAAAAAAGCTGTATTTTTTCATAAACTTATCCATAAGCCACCTGTTTGACATCTAATTTAGCTATGTGTATAGTATATCCGACACGTTGTTGTATTTTGATACTACAATATAAAGCTTCCAGAAAAAACTCTTGAATGCTATAATTGTGTTTGCAAATTATTAATTTACACCAAATTATAATGTGTGGATAAAAGCTGGCTGCTTTCCCGTAACTCACGGGTAAAATGATTAGGGAGATATAACTGCGGCTTGTTCTTCAGTTTAACAGCACCAGAAGCCGCCAACATTTCTGCTACAAACTGGGAACAGAAATAGTGCTTTTTCCATTTGAACGGTATTCTTAATGCACAGAAAGCCACGCCTATTCTTGTGTATTGATATTCTGTCCTATGAGATTTGAATTGTCCAATGCTCTTTTTCATTTCTTCATAGGTTTCGTCAGAAACACTTAACTGGTAACTTAAACTTTTTTTAACTCCACGATGGCGATGCTTTTCTAATGTTTCCACACAAAATCCACGGTAATTAAAACTGTAATATGTATTCTCATCTTCGTCCAACGATAACGATGCATGGGTATAACCTTGGCCCCCAATATAATAAACAAGGGTGGAAATCCAATCCGAATATTTTGTTAGTAAAACCGTAATCGTCCTCATGCTATCTCACCTCCGTGATCAATACTCCAATTCCAAGATTGGGAGACTGTAATGCCACAAAGGTATCCATACAAAAAGCAATGACCAGAAAAGTAACAAGAATTCCTTTTATTTGATGTCGGATATGCACAATCCGGGAACGCAACCACGGTTCTAAGATATAGACGGCAATCATGCCAGCCAGTCCAAAAAGCAGCAGTCCTCCAGCATAAATACGCCCATTAAGATTCAGAAACTTTGCACTGTAATCCCACCACCGTGCATGAAAAATCAATTCCAGAGCAAAGGAAGTGATATATTCTAAAAGACCACAGACCACAACATTCCCTAAGAAAAGCACAGCAGGCCGTTTTTTCAATTTCTGCCCAAGTAAAACAAGTAATACGAAACCAAAACCGTAAATAGGCACCCACGGGCCGTGCAAAACGCCACGTAGATTTAAGATAATCTCAACCCAAGTAAAATTACTATGTGAGCTTTTGAAAGCAATCATTTCCAAAAACCAACCAATCATACTTCCAGTAAAAAATAGGATTATCAAATAACAAATATTGTTGTTAATCTTTTTCATTTCATTTTCCTCTTTCTCTATTTAATCTGAGAAAAGAATAACCTTCCAATATTTGAGTTTTGCTTATATCCTGTTTATGTATTATTAATTGACAATTGTACGCAAAAAAAGACGGTCGGGTTGCACCGACCGTCCAGGGCTTATGTCTCACCGTCAATAATGAATCACCACATTAAGCGCTTCATTGACACAGGATGCTTTTTCAATCGCCTGCGGAAAATCCTCCCATGAAAAATCATGAGTGATGATACTTTCTATATCCCACTTATGGCTGTCCATCATTGTAATCACGTCATCAACATCGACCGGAAAATAGCCGCCGGAACCGATGAGTGCGTGTTGTGCAAAGGTCATATTCAAAATATCCACCGGGCGCTTTCCAGCCAAAACGGCAACCACAACCATGCGGCTCTCAAACTTCCCCATAGATTGATACAGTTCCAGAATCGATTCGGCGCCCGCCGCATCAATATAAATATCCACATCAGCGGTGGCTCCTGTCAAACAGGAAGCCTCTCCAAAATACGCTTTTGCTATTTCCCGCAAGTCCTCTGTCCCATTATTGCAGACAGCAAAACCCAATGCCTTTGCTTTTTCAAGACGGAAATCCGAATAGTCACAGACCATCACCTGACTGCAGCCAAAACTTTTCAGCGCAATGGCGGCAGCAAGACCAATGGTTCCGGCTCCGAAAACAATCGCGTTTTCACCTTTTTTCGGTTCTGAGCGCCGTGCGGCACGCCAGCCGACTGTAAAAGGTTCAATCAGGCAAGCTGTTTTAGACGAAATCTGATCAGGTATGTGATAGACCTGTTCATTTAGTTTTGCATTGGGAATCAACACATACTCCGAGAAACCACCTACCGTTCCTGCTCGTTTGCTATCGCCTTTCGCAAGGCGGGGGTAGGGGTATATCCGATCTCCCACCTGAATCCCTTTGACACCCTTTCCGACTTCCACTACCTCTGACACCATTTCATGTCCAAACTCACCGCCCAATGTCACACGATGTCCGGTGTTGGGGCCGCGCTGATACACTGCCACATCCGTTCCACAAATACTGGCATATATATTTCGTACCACAATATCATCATCACCGGCACTGGGAGTCGGAAGTTCAGTCAATAAGATATTCTTTCGGCCATTATAAATTGCTGCTCTCATATATCTTACTCTCCTTGTCTTCAAAAATTCTAACAATTATAATAAGGCAACACAGTATGGAACTCACCACCTCCTCGATTTATCCGAATATTATGGATGTGTTAGTAGTCAGCTTTGTGTTTTCGATGTACGAAAAATGCTATGCCAGCGGCAACCAATGTACCAATGGCAGCAATAGAAATAATCACTTTATTCATCTATATCTCCGTCCTTTCTTAATTTGTCTGTGCCGTCTAAAAGGCCATTTGCTTTTTCACATACTGTGTAAAGCTCATCATACTTCTGGTCAATCAATGGTGTGACCTGAGATGCTTTTTTCTTCATAATGCCCCGATAGAGGAAATAGGGAAGCACCCAACCAGCAAAAGCGGGAATAGCAAGGATAACGCATGGAATGGGCATATTGGCAGTAATGAAAAACACGGAGCCTGCCATAAAAGCAGTACCAATAATTCCCACAGCATAAGCTGCCACAGAGGCCATAATATATTTAGAGGATTCCAGCGTTAAAATTTCCGATACACATGAATCGAAATTGCGTTGAAGTCTTGTAAGTTCCGCCTTGTTGCGGATTTTACGGTCTCGTTTAAACTTCATAGAAATAGAACCCATTTTACCGGGCTGCTCTGTCGTGCCATCTATCTGCCAGCCAAAATTACTATATCCATCAGCATATACGGAGGCCATGCTGCGTTTGACAGATACCTCCTGATATTCATATCCGATAAAGCTGTTTTCCTGCATGATTTCCCCTCCTTATTGGTGCATCAGGCTGTCGCTCAGCCGCATAATTTCAGATACATATTTCTTTTTACGGCTGGCTGTAATCAAGGCATAAATCGGAATTGCCAGCAGTGCCACAACCAGACCGGGGATGCTTAAAGCCAACCCCATTGTCATGTTGCCCCATACCATGACCAGTGCCATTCCTGCCCCCATGACCAGGGCTCCAATGACACCAAGGATGCTGGCAATTACCTTACCCGGTGCTTTCACTTTGTTATCCAGCTTTTGGAGCTGTTCCATTTTGTTGTCCTCATGGGAAATGTACTGGCGGCGGATACTTTCCGCTTTCTTTTGCTCCTGCCCGTTTGCGTTAAAGTTACTCATGATTTTATTCTCCTTTTTTTGATTTTTTTGTCTCTGACTATGCCTTTAGTATATCTGGCTTTTGTTTCGGTATTGCTTGAATATTGTTTGCGTAATATTAATCTGAAATAAAAAAAAGCACCGACACTCCAATCGGAGCATCGGCACATCTGCATCATCATTTTTATAAAAGAGAATGCCCTTTCTCACATATTTCGTATATTTCCTCCCGCTTTGCTTCGATGATAGGGAACACTTTCTTCGTTCGTTTCCGGATCATGAAATGGTACAGAAAGTAAGGAAGCACCCACCCTGCAAAACCAGGCACGGCAAGTACGGCACACAACCATATAACGGGCGGTTCATGTGTTACGGCAAAGGTGGAGCCAGCCATAAATACAGTGCCAATCACTCCAACAATGAGTGCGCACACAGCCGCAGTGGAAGTCTTAGATTTTTCCAGAGTTTCTATCTCGTTTGCACAAGCCTCAAAATGTTTCTGCAAGCGTGTCAGCTCCACTCTGTTTATGAGCTTCCGGTCTCGCTTCATCTGTATCGATATCTGGGATTTTCCGCTTTCATCTGCTACATTTTCATCGATGAACCAACCGAAGTTTTTGTAACAGTCCAGATACATAGACACCGCATTTTTATTTACCGTAATTTTCTTATATTCATATCCGACAAAGGTTTTGTTTCCTTTTTCAACCTGCATGATTCTTCATCAAGCCTCCTTGCGATAGGATACCGGCAGCCGGACAGTAAAGGTTGAGCCTTTCCCCTCGGTGCTGTCTACTGTGATACTGCCATCAGATAACTGTAAAATACGCTGAACAAGAGCAAGGCCAAGACCGTTGCCCTCAGTAGAGTGGGAGGTGTCTCCCTGATAAAACTTATCAAAAATATGGCGAAGGGTTTCCTCATCTATGCCACAGCCGGTATCTTTTACAGATATAATAACTTCCTCCGGCTCTGAGGTTTGGAGCAGCGTAATAGTTCCTCCCTGTGGAGTAAATTTAAGTGCGTTGGAGAGTAGATTCGTCCATACTAAATCCATCAGTTCCGCATCCGCTTCTATTTTGGCGTAATCCTCTATTTCTGCTATAAATTCTATTCCTTTATCCTCCCACATATCCTCAAATTGAAGGGCGCAGGAGCAAAGTTGTTCGCAGACATCATAAATTTGTGGCTGCGGCTGTATCGCCTGCTTTTCCAGCTTATTGAGCTTCAGCATATTCGTAATGAGATTAGAAAGCCGCTTTGTCGCATGACGGATTGTTTCTGCATATTCCTTGCGCTGTTCTTCTGTCAGGCTGTCTTTTTGCAAAAGCTCTGCGTTATTCTGGATTACCGCAAGGGGTGTTTTTATTTCATGCGACACATTTGAGAAAAAATCCGTTTTCAGTGTTTCAATACTTCCCAGTTCTTCCACCATTTTATCAAAATCCTCAAATAGTACATCCAAATGCGTGGATTTATCGGCTGTGTGGTGCGGGGCAAGATAAACTGAGAAATCACCTGACGCCACTTTGCGGGCAGCCTCCGAAAATTCCTCAATTGGTTTTTGATAATGCCTTGTAATTTGGATATTTGTCCACAGCGTAAAAGCTGCCGCTGATAAAAGCCAAACCACAAAAATAGCAATTTCATTTGATTTTGGTATATTGGCAGCATCAATAGACTTTCCCAATATTTTCATTTGAATGGTAGTAAACACAGCAAATGCGAAGAAAACGGAAATAAAGGTTGAAATCGGAAATAGCTTTTTCTTCACACGCCGGTCTGCAAACTGTTTCTTTTCCCTCATAATAATACCGCCTTATAACCAAGTCCGCGCACGGTTTTAATTTCAAAGCCATCACAAACAGAAAATTTATCCCGTAGCTTCGTGATGTAAACATCCACCGCTCTTAGGCTGGTTTCGCTTTCCATCCCCCAAAATTCATCCATTAGCTGGGCGCGGGAAAATGTCTTTTTAGGATAAGAGAGCAGCTTATATAAGATATTAAATTCCCTTGTAGTTACCATAATTTCCTCGCCGCCGACTTCCGCCGTCATGCCATCTGCATCCAGTTCCAGATTGCCCACCACCAATCTGCGTTCCATTTCAATATTCGCCCGTCTTAAGAGCGCCCGGACTCGCATTTCCAATTCAGCCAGTTCAATCGGCTTTACCATGTAATCATCAATGCCTAACTGAAAACCTTTCTGCTTGGAGGGTATATCATCCTTGGAAGACATAAATAAAATGGGAATGTTTTTATTGAGCCGCCGTACTGTCCGTGCAAACTCAAAACCATCAATTTCCGGCATCATAATATCCGATATAATAAGCTCGTATAAATTGTTATACATTTCATCATAAGCAGCCTCAGCACCCAAAACGCCTTTTGCTTGAAAACCACAGTCATTTAAATAAGTACAGACTGTTTGGTTCAGCTTACAGTCATCATCAACCACCAGAATGTGTATCATTTATTTTCCTCCGTTTCCTATTTTCGTTTAAGTCTTTGCACACGCCGCAACATGACACAGCCAATCAAAGTTACTGCTGTTCCCATTAAAATCCCCATCAGCCCATTTGAGACAGACGGATCATAGTCCGGCATAGTATCATGAGTAAAAGATAGAATGGCTGTCTGTGTCAGTACAAGGCAGATCAGCGAAGACGCCAGATTAATCATTCTGATTGCGTGGAAAAGTAACGTATGGTTATGACGCTCCACGATAACTCCTCGAATGTTTAATCCAAGCTCTGTAAAGGCAAAGGTAGCAATACCAAGTCCAATATATTTGTCATAATGGCTGACCATAGGATGCCATAAAAGCCGGGTGGAATAAATCACATACAGCACACTCGCTGCAATCAATATCATACCAGATAATTTGTAATATCGGTACTGCTTTTCCTGTGCATTTTCCTGAATCAAGCCTTTAAGCAGATAGACTTTTGCTATTACCATTCCAAATGTATAAAAAGCACTGAAGCAGGTAAAAAAAGACAGGGACATAATTCCCATGACCAATTTCCCTATACCTACAAAAAGATTTCCCATGCAGGATGCACCGGTAATGTGCATTGACCAGCTTTTATTTTTCCCGACCTTTTCAATGATGAATTTATTGGTATCACGGATAGAACGTATCCTATTTGACATAAATCCACCTCCCACTCTGCCATTGTTTTATATAACATATCAGATATTTGTTTGCCTAATGTTTGAGTTTTGTTTCAAAATTATTAATTTGCAAAATACTGTGAATGGTAAGGTAGATTCCCGCCACACTTCCATAAAAAATTGCCTTGGCTTTCTTTATCTGTTGACTGTTCCTCCATTGGCAGAAAAAACGGCGGAGTTGTAAAGAAGCGTAACACAGCAGAAACAAGAAAAATGCCGTGCCTAATGACTATAATGCACCCCCGGTCAATGACGTCATTGCACATACGACATTGGGAAGTTAGGATTTCACACTGCTTAACTTGGTTTACAGAAACTTTCCAAATTAATAAATCATGTTGCTGAATTCCGGCACAATGCGTATTACTTTATTTACAATTTTATTATATTTTGCTGCATAACGCTGTGCTGGTACAACCTGATACCCCATCATAAAATCTTCACACCAGCCAACGATAGTGAAGTCGGTTCCTCGAAAAGCGATATAAACCGTATTATAGAAAGAGTAATATGAAACGCTGCAAATTGTGTCTGTTCTTTTTCATCAACAATATCTACAAAATTGCTGAGCCGTGCGTTTTGGAAGCGGAGAGCTGCCGCAAGATAAAAAAGTATATCATCAAAGCTGCTTTTTTCAAGATTTGTATGTAAAGCCAAATAACATTTTTGTTCTTGGGGATTTACTTTTTCCGGTTCTTAGCAAAAACCAAAATAACGGCCACTACTACCACTACGATAACAGCAATCACAATAATCGTTTTCAATAAATTCACCACCTGATCCTGTAATGTGTTGCAGACACTGGCTTTAACGGCATACAAAACTGTGTTTTATGTAAATCATTCCATATTATTATTTTAGCAACTTAGCTATTTTTTGAGTAGTTCTACATTGTTTATGTGATATAATCTTTTGGTTTATACCAGTGACTTTCTATATGATTAAGATTTACCGGCCCATATTTTAATAACACTCTTATAATATTCTGATTTTCTCTCACTTTATCATCGACTTTTTTCTTATGTCAATAATATTTACATTAGATTTTCTTATGTAATATATGTCATTTTCTAATTTTACTTTTTGGCTATTTACCGTTATGATAATTTTAAAAGGAGGTTCTAATCATGAATATTCTAATAATTAATGGAAGTCCACATACCAAAGGAACAACTGCATTGCTGCGCGACAAATTTGCAGAAGGTGCTGCTTCTGCCGGTCATAATATCACTACTTTTCATGCCTGTAAAGAAGAGCTTCATCCTTGTACCGGCTGTGATCATTGCCGTACTACAGAAAATGGATGTATTTATAAAGATGGAATGGAAACACTAAACCCACTCCTGAAAAATGCGGATTGTGTCGTGTTCGTGACTCCCTTATACTATTTTGGAATGAGTTCCCAGATGAAAATGGTCATTGACCGTTTCTATGCCAATAACGCAGCCCTTCGCAGCCTGAAAAAGAAAGCGATTCTTTTAGCTGCATGCGGAGATACTGACAGTTGGACTTTAGACGCACTTCACCAACACTACCTAAATATCTGCCAATACCTTCACTGGGAAGATCTTGGATCTATTCAGGCAATAGGCATGTACACCAGAGAAGATATTGAAAACAGTGATTACCCCAAAGCTGCGAAGATATTAGGCCAGTCCCTCGTCTAAAATAGTAAAAAATTTCCCCTATGCAATATTCGTCTCGATTCGAATATTGCATATTTTTTGTGCAGTGTTATAATGATTTGTAACCTGTATTTATGTTTATTAGAAAGGATTTATTATGAATCTTTCCAAATACGATATACTTCTAAAAGTAATTGAACTTGGCAGTTTCACCAAAGTAGCAGATCTCATTGGATATACGCAGTCTGCCGTCAGTCAGGTAATACATTCTCTGGAAAATGAACTGGGAACCGTTTTATTACTGCGCAGCCGTTCCGGGATTTCTCTTACAACTGAGGGTGAAATTCTGCTTCCCTATATTCAGAATATAATCAACGACCAGCACGCACTTGCTGAACAAATCAACCAGTTGCACGGTCTTGTTCAGGGCACGATACGTATTGGATCATTTCATTCTATTGGATGCTATATTCTTCCTCCTCTGATAAAAGGATTCCAAGAATTATACCCCAATATCACTTTTGAGATTTCAGAAGGAGATTTTACTGAAGTAGAACATGGTCTTTCTGCAGGACAATTTGATATTGGTCTTATTGCAATTCAAAATATTACCAATTTTGAGACTATTACCTTAAAGAAAGACCAGTTATTTGTCCTTCTTCCAGAAGATCATCCTTTGGCTGATGAGCTGTTTTTCCCGATAGAATCCCTGAAAACCGAACCTTTTATTTATCTGGATGAAGGCAATGATAATGATAGCCAGATTATTTTCAAAGCAAACCATATATCACCAAATATCAAATATTCTTCGAAAGAAGATAATACAGTCCTTTCTATGGTTGAGAATGGTCTGGGTATTGCAATCCTTCCGGAATTAGTGGTGTCCAGAACCTGTTTCCGGGTAATTCCCAAAAGGACCGCCCACCCCTACTACCGTACGCTTGGAATCGCTGTAAAAGATAGAAAACGTACTTCAATTGCTGTGAGAGAGTTTATTTCGTATACGCAAAAACAGTACGCTGCTCTCCCTTGATTTTTGTGTTTAATTCCCGGTATTTTTGATAGAATTCACAGACTTCCTTCTTCCCAACAATCCTATCCTCTATATGGCTGGTATTTTAAATGAGTTTCAGGGAGAGAACAAGTATCTGCTCTAACAGCATCGTCCTGCCCCCTGTTTTTATACGTTCATCTTGCGCTTTCCTTTTTGTACAAAGGCATTTCTACTGTGAATACAATTCTCCTGTCCAACGTCTTTACCCCTATCGTCCCGCCATGTAGTTCTATAATCTTTTTTACTATGGGAAGTCCAAGCCCGGTTCCCTCCTCCGAGAGCCTTGCCTGATTTCCTTTATAAAACCGTTCAAAAATACAGGTTGTATCAATCTTGTCAGGGTCTTCCAGCTCATTAGACAGTTCAATTTGGACAAAATCTTTCCTCTTCCTTCCGTCTAATCTGATTTCAGTTTGGGGCCGGCTGTATTTTTTTGCGTTGTCCAACAGATTCCCCATGGCACGCATAAACCGTTCTTCATCTGCCAGTATGACGGTGTCTTGAAATTCTACCTCCATCACCCATTTGAAATCCATATTTTTCAGAATGCTTCCATATTCAAAGTTGATATAATCCAAGAGCTTATTTAATTTTACGGGCTGAAGATTTAAATGATAATCACTTTGTGTCAATCGTGTGTATTCAAACAGCTGGTCCACCATCGTTTTCATATTTCCCAGCCGCCGGTCAATCACTTCCAAATACTGTCCGCATTTCTCTTTGTCACTGAACCCGTCTTCCTTCATAAGCTCAGTATACCCGATAATCGAGGTGAGCGGTGTCCTTAAATCATGTGAAATATCCGCAATCAGACGGTTCTTTTGTTCCTCCTGCTCCTTTTCCCTGTCCTGTTTCTCCTTCAAGGCTAAAGACATATTGTTGATTCCCAGACTTAGCTCTGCCAATTCATCCTGATATTTTACTTTTATCTGCCTGCCGAATCCATTCTTTTCTATCTGCCGGACTTCACTGGTGATATATTGGATATAGTTTACCTTGCTTTTCACTAGAAACCGAAAGCTGAATACAAATATAAAAATCAATACAACGAATATAATATAAAGAATACCGGAGATAAGCAGGCCCTGCTGCTCCGTCATCTCTCTGACTGCTTTCTGCACGGCCGGTACCTGTATCGCGAATCCGGAAAGGAATACAAGAGCAATGACAACGGCAAGGGATACGACAACCGATAACAGCAGATAATTTCCAAGACCGTTTTTTCCATATTTTGAAAACAGAAAACAAACTACACCGAATACTGCAAGCGCTAACAATCCACCGAAAAACCTCAGTCCGTCCGTGTCAGAATATATACCTTTCATTTTCAAGTACCGAGCCAGCAGGTCCATTTCATCGTATACGAATTTCCCCGATGCGGCTCCCACCAATATACCGGTAACATGTCTGACCTGTATTTTATATCTCATATTTTATAACCTGCTCCCCACACCGTCTTTATATATTGGAACTCCTGCCCCTTCCCTTCTATTTTCTCCCTTAAATTAGAGATATGCATCAGCACCGTATTATCATTTTCTGCAAATTCTTCACGCCAGACCTGCTCATAAATCTGGCATATTGTCAGAACAATCCCCCGGTTCTTCATCAGCAGTTCAAGAATGGAAAATTCTTTGGGTGTCAGCCTGATTTCTTCCCCTTTCATCCATACCTGCCTTGTCTGTCCGTTTAATACCAGCTCTTTATACTGCATCGTTTTGGAAACTGCGTTTTCATTATATTGCTTATACCGCCGCAGCTGGGCCTTTACTCTCGCGATCAGCTCGATTGGATTAAAGGGTTTTACAACATAATCGTCTGCCCCGACCATCAAACCCTGTACCTTGTCTATATCCTGTGATTTGGCAGACATGAATATAATCGGAATCTGCGATTTTTCGCGGATTTGTATGCAGGCGTCCATTCCATCGATTCCCGGCATCATAATATCAAGCAGAATCAAATCGATTTTATGATTGTCAAGAATTTCAAGCGCCTTCCCCGCATCTTCACATTTGATATAAGGCAGTCCTTCATTTTCTAGATAGATTCCTACCATGTTCCGGATATCCGCATCATCATCCACAATCAATACATAACCGTCGTTCAATGCCCAATCCCTCCCTATCTGTTCCTCCACTTCATTATCTGTGCGGCGTTCAGCAAAACACCAATAACAGATAAAATAGAACAACTCCATTTTAACACCTGTTTGTCATAGTGAAAACATATGCCGGAGGTAAATTTTTTAATTCGAAAGACATATGTTCAATGTTGAACCAGTATTGAAAAAGCTTTTTCTTCAATAACGTGTATTGAAATGTAATAAATCTTCCCCCCTCTCCCATAGCCTTCTTTGTTGCGTGGAATATTTTTTTAGAAACTTGCGGCGGCAACGATGTAAAGGGCAGGCCAGAAATAATATAATCGGCCTGCGGTATCCCGCGGCTGTGCAGATAGTGAAGAATATCTGCCGCATCGCCGTGAATGACATACACATTCTGCTTATTTGCGTAACGTTCTTTTAAAATTTCGTAGAACTGCTCATTCTGCTCAATCACAAGAAGCACCGTATCTTCTTTTTTCCTCAACACGATCTGCTCCGTAAACACTCCGGTTCCCGGGCCGTATTCGACGATACAGCCACATTCTTGGAAGCAGACAGATTCCACCATTTTTCTTGCGAGATACCTGCTGCTTGGCGCTACCGCCCCTATTTTGGACGGATGTTTCATGTATTCCAGTAAAAACTGCATTTTATGTTCCTCCCTGTCTTATGATTTGCATCTGTAAAAAATCATAGCAGTGAGGTCTAAACATCCAGTAAAATAAACATAAATTTTTCTTTAGGATTTATGATGTCAAAATGCTCCCATCTTTTCTATTGCCCGAATATTTCTTCTGCCTTTTTCATATTTTCCCGAATATTTACGCCAAAGGGGCATCTTTTCTCGCATACACCGCAGGCGATACATTCGCCGGCGTGATGTGGAAGAAGGGCATAGTGCTCCCGGACCGTCTCCGGAACTGTCTTTTGCGCCTTCGCAAGATTCAGGAATTTCGTGACCGACGCCACATCTATCTTTTTCGGACACGGCGCACAATGGCTGCAGTACATACAGTGTCCCTGCCAGCTGATATTGGGAAACGAGGCAAACGCCAGCGCATAATCCTTATCTTCTTCAGCAGCCTCCTCATAGGCAAGGCTGGTTTCCAGCTCCTCCACACTGTGGGCTCCCACAAGGGCCGATGATGCTCCGGGGCGGGTCAGGGCATAATGGAGGCACTGGTTGACCGTTAAGGCTTTGCCCGCCGGTGACATCGTTTCCTCCAGCAAATCTCCGCCCCCGAACGCTTTCATCACGGTAATGCCAATCCCGCGCTGCTGGCAGATTTCATATAACCGCTGTCTCTGAGGATCCATATTTACCAAGGGGGCCTCATAATTTTCATCTTTCCAGAGTTCTTCCACATCTTCACTGGCAGGCTGCAGGTCATAACACGGGTTCACACTGAACATCAGGACTTCTATAAATCCACTTTCGGCGGCCGCAAGCGCCACCTGTGGGTTATGGCTGCTGAGCCCTACATGATGGATTCGCCCCGCCTTCTTCAAATCCAGTACGTACGGCAACACCGGCCCGTTTACAATCGTCTCCCAGTCCTTCATAGAATCCACATAGTGAATCATGCCCACGTCAACAAAATCCGTCTGCAGTAAGGCCATCATTTCTTTAAAACCTTTTTTTACCTCATCCAAATCCCGTGTGCGTTTATACTGTCCCTCTTTCCACACGGAGCAGATATGGGATTGGATGATGAACTTGTCTCTTCTTCCCTCCAAAGCCTT
This sequence comes from Bariatricus massiliensis, assembly GCF_900086725.1. GTDB lineage: Bacteria > Bacillota > Clostridia > Lachnospirales > Lachnospiraceae > Allocoprococcus > Allocoprococcus massiliensis. The sequence goes on from NZ_LT574837.1 coordinate 726,333, forward strand.
GCCCACGGCCCGGCGCACCTCAGGGTTGGACGTATATAAGTCAAAATAGTTGATTCCATTTTTCTCAGCAAAGTCAAAGAGCCTTCCGGCCATTTGACATCCATCCTCCCCAAATCCCTCGCAGCCCATACCTATTTCACTGATTTTCAATCCGGTACTGCCCAAATTTCTATAGTTCATATTTTCCCTTTCTTTCCGCTAAATCCACTTTTGTATATCTGCTTTTGCGCTCTTGACGCTGCCGCCCCGGATAGGCAGTCCCTTTTCCACCTTCGCCCCCGGGCACAGCCTGCGGATGTCGTTTTCACTGTTCCCCATCCCGCTTCCCTCATGGGTACAGAACGGCTTTATCGTTTTTCCTGTAAAATCAAAATGCTCCAAAAGGGTAAACACTGCCATAGGCATCGTCCCCCAATAGTTGGGATACCCCAAATATATGACGTCGTAGCCGTCAAGGCTGTCGGGATACTGTTTCAACTCCGGACGGGCATCCCGCTTTTGATCCGCCTGCGCTTCGGCGATACATTCATTGTAATCTTTGGAATAGCTCTGTCTCGGCTCAATCTTGAACATATCCGCCCCTGTCAGCTCCTGTATCATGCCGGCGGCCACCTCTGTGTTGCCAGTCTCCAATGTCTTAATCGCTCCGTTCACATAGTTCTGGTCTGCGCGGGAAAAAAATACAACTAACGGTTTCATAATCATTCATCCTTTCTCTTTTTGGTTTGCTCTATATTTATTATACCTTCCGTCCGCTTGACCTGGAATCTCTGAAATGTTATCATTGTATAAACCTTTTGTTAATGCGCTTGTGATGTGGAGGGATGTTCTATGTATAACCGTATGCTCGATACCTTTATAGCAGTGGCCGACTGTGGAAGCTTTACAAAGGCTGCTGACTTATTGTATGTTTCGCCCACAGCCGTGATGAAGCAGATGAATGCGCTGGAAAAAGAGCTGGATCTGCTTCTGCTGGAACGTACGTCCTCCGGCGTCAGACTGACCGATGCCGGCGCCATGATCTACCGTGACGCTAAATTTCTCATTGATTATTCCCGGAAGTCTCTCGAAAGCGCCCGGGCCGCCGTGCATATGGCAGACACTACCTTCTGTGTGGGGACCTCGCTTTTGAACCCCGCCAAACCTTTCATGGATCTTTGGTATCAGGTAAATAAGGAATTCCCTGAATATAAGCTTCATTTGGTTCCTTTCGAAGACAACCATGAAGGCATTCTCACGGAAATCCGTCAGCTGGGAACAAAATTTGATTTTCTAATCGGGGTGTGCGATTCCAAGACGTGGCTCAGTCTCAGTAATTTCCTGCCACTCGGAAGCTATAAGAAGATGGCGGCAGTGCCAAGAGAGCACCGCCTTGCCAAAAGAACGTCTATTACTGTCAAAGATTTGTACGGAGAAACACTGATGATGGTAAAGCATGGGGATTCTGAGGTGAATGATTTCATCCGCAATGAGCTGGAAACACACCATCCACAAATCCACATAGAGGATACCGCCCAGTTTTACGACATGTCAGTCTTCAACCGCTGTGCGGAGAAGGGGAACGTCCTGCTCACCATCGAATGCTGGCAGGATGTCCATCCCGGACTGGTGTCCATACCGGTAGAGTGGGATTACAGCATTCCCTACGGTCTGCTGTACAGTCCGGACGCACCGGCAGATGTCCACCGGTTTGTCGAAGCCGTGCGCAAGCTTTTGTCCCACGGCTATGAGCTGTGACTCGAAATGCGTCTGCCCTCCGGACGGCAGCTTACTTGCACGCTGAGAACCTGCTGGCTTCCTTAATCCAGTCCATAAGTTCTTCATCAATTTCTTCTGTTGTCTGAATCAGGACATGATGCGTCCATCGGTTAGGATATGGCTCTGTCACGGCATCAATGCGCGGCGACTCCACACGATGCTCAAGTCCAAAGGTTATGACCAGATAGTTAGGGGGCCTGTCTTTTGCTTTCCGCACCGGTATAAATGATGCAAAGGCAAAATTGTGCTTGTTAGAAAAAGCAATCTGCGTTTTTTGAACCTTGATACTTACAGGCCCAATTTCTGAAAGGACTTTCTGCTCAAAAAATTCATATAAAGATAAAGCCTCTGGTTTTTTGTCGAAAAAATAGAGCACATCCTTATTCATGAAAATTGCCTCCTCTTATACTCTTATTCAACCGTCCCCACATAAGTATATCCCGACGGTGGAACCGGTGCTCCCTCTTTCATCACGGCAAACCGGAACTCTTTTCCCTCGTGTTCACCTGCCACAGCCAAATGGCAAAGTGCAATCCCCACGTCCAAATCCGTAAAGCCGTACATCTTTCCGAACAGGCTGCCAGAGCCCGTCCTGCAATAGGTGTATACCCTGCTCCCGTCCACGATAAAATACCACGGCTGGCCATTCTTGCCGGACGGCGCAAGCCTTGCCGCCTCAAGGCGGGAATCCACCCCTCTCTCTATTTCTTCAAGCGGCTTCCGTTTAAATTCTTCCGGCCTTCTCACCGTCGGCACAGCCGGTTTTCCGAATGCTATCCCGATGATATAGTCCGGGTCTGCCTCTTTTGGTTTCACTCCTGCAAGCCACCGTGTGGCAAACCCCTGCGCATATAACCACAACTCAGCATGCTGGTACAAAAAACCGGCGGCTGTGTCGCGCAGCGGATGCTTCTTGCCGAAAATCAGCAGATAGTGGGGAGCTTTTGGCAGCGCCATCCCTTTGACCTCACTGCCGCTCACAATCTTGTGTTTAAGCTTTACGTCAGACAGAAGAGGTTTTAACCCTGAAATAAAGTCCTCGAGCTGTGAAAGCGTGTCTGCCGGAAGCGGCGACGAATCAAATTTGCGCGTGGAAGCGCGGGTAAATATAGGTGAATACAAATCCATAGGAACTCTCCTTTCTATTTCTCTACCTTAGAAGTAATCTTCTATCGTGTCATTACAAACTTTTAGTTTTCTAAAGGTTACATTTGGTATAACAAATTTATTTTTCAATAATCCCATCTTTACGGAAAACTAATTTTTCAAAAACGATTCCGGTAAATATCTGTACTGATATATCTCCTCCTCATCGTCGGTAAGCAGTTTTTCTGCCTCCTCCCTTGCCTTTTGATATGCTTCTTCTCCAAGCACATCTTTGAATACGGATACCACTCTTTTCAGGAACAAATCTTCTGAATCATCTGGTACTGCACCAAGTTTTTCTATTACATGTTTACTATACAAATTCTTCGAAGAAACTCGAAGCACATAATATTCAACCGGTCGTTCTTCATATGTTTTTCTTGCAAACATCCTGATTGCTCTCGGTCCTATCCCATGATTGCGATATCTGCCCACAATATCAATACCTATCTCCGGATGCTCTGACTTTGGATACTTCAACATAATATTTCCACAGTAATCTCCATTTTTATGGAAAATAGAAAACTCCCATCCAGTCTCTATAGCAATCTTCCACATGATATTGCAATTCTCTTCACTATCGTAAAGATTGGTGCTTGTATTAGCTTCCTTAAGTAAGCTAATGTAATCTTCTTTATCGTCTTCCGCAAGCCTGTACAAAAGGTAGCTGTCATCTGAAACATATACTTTTCTATTTTCCACGTCATTTCCTCCACGTTTATCAATCAATATTTCAAACAGGACAAAGTTTATATAATATTACGAAATTTCAAGTCGGCTGACTTAAAGTTGTCTGCCAGTTTGTATAAATGCAATTAATTTTTCTATTTCCTCAAAATCATCATAATCACCATTTACTCCCTCTCTATGATAGACGACACCAGCCTTCTCATTTGCTTCCAAACAGTCTAAAAGCTGCTCCTCACCATATCTTTTTATAAAGAGGTTAAACGCATAAGGTTTTATTTTTCCCAGCAACCCCTTTTTACACTCTTCCTCACATGTATAGCAATGAGCGACTCCTTTTTCAATAGAGCATTTTCTATTTTCACACCATTCCTTACCCGGACATTCTCCAGAATCACAGCCTGTGCAATATGTATTTTTCGAACATAGACAACAGGCAAGTCCACATCTTCCAATCCCCAATTCTCTTTTCATCATCATTCCTCTTTTCGTATTGACTCTCATTTACAAGATGGCAGAAATAATGTTCATTTAAAACTTCATATTAACAGCCATTGCTACGCCTCTTCATGGAAAAAACTATCCTTATACTTCATAAGCATCTCCTCGACTTCACTCCAAATCCAAACTTCATCGCCGTCATCCTCAAAAACTTTACCATGGCTCTTGGGGCCATCCAGTTTCATCTGAGAATAATTATTTTTAAATGTAGGAACATATAATTCCGGGTGGTCTTTATCGCTGCATAACTGCTCCATCCTTGTGACAGTTGCTTTACCTGAGGTATTAACCGCGGTGAAATATGCCTTGATGATTTTGTGATTATACTGTTCGGGCTTTAATGCCCAAACAGGAATCCTATTGAGTGCTTTTCCATAATAGTCCTTCGCCGCAGCTTTATTTTGTTTTTCTGCCACCTTTGGATTATATTCTTGAGATACCTTCTCAAAAGTCCTTGCAATATACGAACGCATAAAATTTTCAATTACCGTCTCTTCTGATTCATTCGTTAATTTCAAGGCAAGGCAGAATTTCTCATACACATCTGAATTCATATTCAATCTGATTTCTTTATTCACCGTTAAACCTCCGTATACTCATTTGTATTGTAGATATAATATCATGTAATTAGTTATTATGTCAATACTAATTAACTAATTTAGTTTTTGCTTTTACTAAAATACAAAAGCATCCCCTGCCGGAATAGCTCCGCACAAAGGATGCCCTATGTTTTTTGTATTCTTCCAGCTCTGCTGGCTTACATGAAAATTCTACCATATCCCAGTCACTCATCCAGTTTAAAATAGTAATCCAAAAAATCTATTTAAAGTTAGCACAAATAACTTAATTTATGACATCACCAACAATATGCGGAATTGTCTGTTTAAGTTCTTCCTCTAGAGTTCTTTCATTGTATACATAGCTTTGGTCTAGTACATACACTTCTACGTTACGAAGCCAGAAATCTAAAGAGACTTTCTCATCTGATTTTATTAATTGAATAATATCAAATAAATATTCCTTTATGGAGAACTTCTGTCTACTATTTTCTATCATTTCCCTGTACTTCTCTGTAAACCCGCATTCTTCAACTAAATTGCCTTTAAAATAATTAGGCTCTATTTTTCGAGAATCCTCCAGTTGATTAAGCATCAGATATGATTGGTATAATATATAAAGCTTTTCGCATTTTTCCAATTCTTTTACTTGTCGAACCAGTGCAATCAGATTTGCCAAAGCTCCGCGCAGATTATTCTTCTCCAAACAAATCACTATATCATTCAGAATCTTTTCCTTATATGAAAATTCATTCTCATTATCCGAGATATGTACCGCTAAAAATTGTGCTAATTCGCTGTAGGGGTCATCACCTATATACTTTACTATTGTTGAATCTAATAAGTCATTATTCTTATAAAAATGCCAACCCATTTTTATATTTGGCAAATATATATAATAAACAATATCGTTTGTTATAGTCATAGCTGACACTCCTAACCATTTGATATCCAAAGGAATGTTGTTACTCTTTAAGAGCTCATCTATTTTTATTTCATCCCCATCCACTAATCCTCCTATTGCTATATAATGTTCTGAATAAATTAGACCTCTTATATCTAAGTCCTCTTCTACAGAGAAATTATTTTTCATCGTCTCGACCTGAAGCTTCACATTAAGGATAGGCGCCTTTTGTGGATTTTTAGCAAAAATCACTCCATCTCTAACATAAAAAAAGGGTAATGATTTCTCAAATTTATCCTTTTCATCTTTTTTAAGATTTTCTTTTTTATGTTCTTCCTTTTCTTTACGTTCTTGTCTGGCTCTGTTTACTTGAAAGAAATATACTAAACTTGGTATTGTTAAAGGAAGTGTCAATTCAATAAATCTAATAATCGCTTGCTTTCCACTCAATAAATATATAATTTCATCATTACAAAAATATACGATTACCAAACCAATAGCATAACTTAATATATACTTAAACAGCATTGGAGCACCTCTCTTTTGAAATATATTTTATGCTTCTCCTATGTACACAGAGTCAGAATCATCATCCTCTTTGCAAAACAGAAAATATATTTTCCATTTGCCGTACATAACACCTCTCTTCTTTACCATTACCATAGTAAATATTACTGTCTCAAATAGTCCTCCATTATATTCTTTGGTGATAAAAACTGTTCAACAATTTTTGTTCCAATAGTTCTGCTACCAATATATCCTGCAGAGTACGAAAAATGATTGTCTACATGCTCTATCCCCGGCAATAATAGGATATTATTAATCTCAACTATTCCCGGATAATGATATCTAAGAATTTCATTGTAAGCTAACTGTTTATAATTAAGATTATTAACACTTGTATAATATTTCGAATCCAAAATATAAAGCTTGTCATTTACGTATGCAAGATGGTCTATATGGATGCTAAAATGATGCCATGAATCATCAATATCATTATAGGTTTTATCCTCAAAAGAAATCATTGATGTCTGTAAAAACACATCAAATAGCGCTGCACCCGTGCTTGAATCGATACCCACAAAATGCTTATTTATGAATGAGGCAACCATTTTCTCCCATATCATATCAAAGTATCTTATTTTTACATGGGTATATCCACCTCTTGCTTTTCCTCTATGCTCTTCAAAGAACTCTATCATACTGCGTACTAATTTTTTGTTTACATCCTTAAACACAGTATTTTCACTAATTTTTAACTGCATTAAAACATAATCAATGTTATTTAAAAAGTCGAATTTTGATTTGGAACCAGTTTTCTTCATACATAGAAAATCGTGATAATTTTCTATAGTATGGTCTATAATAAAGGCCATGCACTCAGTTATAAATACCGCATTATAGTTCTTTTTACTTACATAGAGTGGAGAAAATATTAGGTTCCCTCCACTAATTATCTTATTTGCTTTACTAATCGTCGACTTCCAGTCTATTTTCCATGACGTACCTTCTACAATCTTAGTTTCTTTTTCTTTATAAAGCCCATACTTCTGATAATACTCATAAACTTCATAAAAAGGTTTAAATGGGTAGTCTGAATCATATCCAGCGTTTGCGCCCATATATGAGCCTGCAGAAGCAGAAGTATTTTCAGTTTCACAGTATTTCTTAATAACACCAAATAATAATCTTATATCTTGACTTAACTCTTGATGAGATTTATTAAGTAGATTGATGTATGAACTGTCATAATAGTTTTTGGGAAAAACGACCAGAGTTTTATTATTTCTGAAAACAAAGCCTACCATATCAAAAACATTTTTACCTATTTTATCTGAATACTTTATTTCTTTTGTTCCCAGACCAAAGATCTCTATCAATTCGTCATCAACTATAATTCCGTCTTGGCCATAATAATAAATGGCTGCCATCTTAACTCTCCCTTACTTATAGGATACCAATGAATGTAGCACTAAATACTTGTTCGTCCGCTTCAAACGCATCATATAATTCAGCAAACGTTCCTATGCTCTCTTTAAATAGTTTCATATCATTTCTATATGAAGCTTTATGAACATCGCTCCACAAATAATGTAACAGCTTATTCTTTATCTGTTTCTTATGTTCTGTCGCTGAAGCACTCAAGTCAAACTCAATAAAAAATGGTCCTAATTGCTTATCTTCTCCTAAACCTAAATACTTCTCGTCAGCAATAAAAATATTAAGCTTTTGATATAATTCAACCCAGAAAATAGGCTTAAGACTTGTACCGTCATTAATAGAAAGTTGAACATTATTCTTAAAAGTTCCTGAACTACTGCCCGCAACTGGTTTTGGACTAATATATTTCCATTCGAATCGTCTTTTAAATGCTGTATCCATAACAAACACATTCTGGTCACTGGTATTAACAGTTCCTAAAATATGAAAATTAGGAGGTAACTTCACCTTTGTTGATGGTTTCAAAGGCAAAATGTCTTTTGATATTAATTCATTATCAATAAAATACTTACTATACCCCTTATTGACGCCACTTTTTTCTCGATCTAGTAATTGAAAAATATCTCCAAATATAGCAGCACAATCCCCCCGTGACATCTCTTCTATTACGAGATAAACTGCATTTGATGTATTTTCATATGCTTTTTCTAATGCTAAAGTAAACACACCTTTTTGAAAATCATATGTTATAGTGCTAGCGCCTCCAGGCACAGTCGATGGTATTACTTTCGGCAACAACTGGCCAATAAAATCATTGTAAGTAAAATCAGGGTAGAATGTCACTCTAAAAACATGATCGTCAGGTACTCCACTAATAATTGTAGTATCAATCGTATAACTCTTACCCGTTCCCGGAGCACCGTAATATATTGTTTGCATAATTTTTTCTCCTCCACTTTATGTTAAAATTTTTCCATATATTTTTTAATCAACTTAACACTATCATTATTAATCGTAGAAAGACTTGTTGCATCAATTTTATACCCTTCATTGCTTGCCATGTAAGACGCCGGAATAACTCTCAATACATATCTGTATAATTCAGCTGTGACATTTGAATTATTCGCTGTAAATCTACCAGATAATATTGTCATGGTTTTTGTAACTGTATCCAAATTGAAGTACTCATTTGTACCACTATACTTGAGAAAATAATCCAATTCTTGTAATGTCTCAATTGTAGTTATTGGATTACCATTAACATCAAATCTGTTTATTACCTCTTTATACGAATTATTAAAAACGTCCACATAATCAAATCCCATCGTTTCTGCGCAAATAATTGTCCTTTTTACAGAATCATTACCGATTCTTGATGTCGAACACAAACTTACAATATAAACTGGCATATTATTTATATGTAAATCTTTTGTTCGCTTCTCGACACTTTTGTAAATTCCCAGAATAGAAGGCATGACATATCTTGATAGAAAATCATTAGCACTACTAACATTAGGCTCAATATAAAAAAACAACGCATCTATATTGCCCTTATTATTTTCTATATAGCCACCAAACTTTGATGTAGTACCAGAGTTTTCTACCCTATATCTAATGTTGGTGCTATTTTCAACTCTATGATTACGAATAAGTAATTTAGGATTTTTAAGATTCAACTCATCAATTACCCGTTGTATCATTTCATTGACATTATTAACTCCTATCGCAGTCCATCTTCCCCTTGTGGGGGCATCTGCATAAGCGCGATTTAGCTTATCAATTAAATCTTGGGGTATTACCAAGCAACGTTCCATATACTGTGCTCCTTCCTAGTAATTTATTATCAAAACCTCGTTTTTGGCATATCTCCAGCCACTCACTCCCACCTCGATTATTTTATATCCATTCTCTTCTATCCATTGCATTAATAAAGTATTTTCCTTATCCTTGTGTTTTATCACATTGGATAAAATAAACTTATATCCCAGAGAATCAAGTTGTTTAAGAATTGATAGTAGTTCTATCTCCTCATTAAGTCCCCACCCCTTCATTCCGCGTTTACCATCGTTATATGCAGCACTAGTAATAAAATAAGGAGGATCAAAATAAAATACTGTTTCTGGTGGATATGTTTCCCATTTCAAATTAACATAATCGCCATTAATGAGCTCAACTTCCGGAGCTTTACACTTAAAATTAAGGATTCTCTGCTTAATATCTTCACTATAACCAGCTACTCCTATTGGTGTATTAAATTTATGTGAGCCATTAAATCTTATCATATTTTGAAATGCATACATGTGTAGTACGTACAATTCAAGCGGATTCTGTTTTTCATTATATAAAGACCTCAATGCTTCATATTGTTCTTTTCCGCCCTTTTCAAGTCCACAAGAGGCTATTTTATTTTCTATATCTTTGATGATTTTAGTTTTATCTTCGCCAAGCACCCAACTGACCAATTCATAAATGTATGGATTTATTTCATTGTAAACAACTTTTCTTGTCGCAGTTACATTTGCTCCTACATTAAATGCACCACCCATTACATCTACAAAAGTATCTATCTGAGCCGGTAATGCCTTCAAAATTTCTGGAAGTAATGTATCCTTACTACCTGAATAATTTATTGGTGATTTGTTAATCTTCATATCTTTTTTGAAATATATAATTACCTCATTAAGCCCTTTACCATTTCTTTTATTGCTCGAACGGTGATTCTGATATTCTTGATAGTCATAATGATTGATTTGAACTTCTCCATCAACAGCAAAATGACTTGCCAACTCACACAACTCCTCTAATGGAACAAGGCCCTGATTGCTATAACTAATCAGTACATGTTCAAATTTTATTTGTCTAAATAAATCTTCAAATATAAGTTTTGCCTTAGTTCTCTGTGCGTATAGAGAGTTTTGACCATCCCTGCCTCTTTTTCCTCCGACACCTTTGATTGCAGGTGCATCATATTTTGTCAAAGTTTCAAACATATGGTAAGCAGATACATACTGTGTAACTGTGTATGGAGGATCGATATATGCAATGTCTCCCGTTATTTCCCGAACTAGCTCATTTGTATCTCGATTGTAAACCGTGTTTTTACCATATAAATCAACTTCATTAATTTCGAGAGGCTGAAGTTCAAATTCTTTTCCAGCTCTCGAATCCCAAAACTTAAAAAATGCTTCGTAGGTCCCTGATGTATTTGAAACTCTTGTTAGACTGTCCATCATAGATGCAAGTAAGAAGTAATATTCATTCTCATTAATTTCGTCTGTTGTAAACAGTTCTTCTATTTTTAGTCTTATTCCATCAATTTTTATTCCATTGGACTCTGTAAAGAACATTCTATCCCCAATTGGAGTATAGTTATTATAAAAAAAGAATTTATCATCAGGTGTGAAGTTCATTTTATTTAACCAGTCAAAAATGTTACAACCAATCTTTCTTTCAATTTTTTTGAATTTTGGCGTTCTTCCATATTTCAGTTTAGCCATATTTAACACGTACGAAAAATAAAGAAAATCGTTTGATATCACGTTATATCTATCCTTAAAATAATCTCCTACGCACCCAGTACCTGCAAATAAATCTGCAAATGTCTCACCTTGAATATTGTTCTTTTTTATCACATCTTCTATTGATGAAAGTAATTTAATTTTACTTCCCAAGTATCGCATAATTTCACCTTTTCTATTGATTTTCTATTCGTTGCCTTTGGCGCGTCTTGGATCTTCCGGCTTTTTCGCATCCCTTGGAATAAGCCATGTTTTCCCTTTCTTAACCGCGCCTTCTACTCTGCCTTCACTACATAGCAGTGAAATTCTTCGTGCTGATATTTTCCATATTTTAGACATTTCATTAGTCGTCAAAAAATCCATATTAGCCTCCATTTTCGAATCAACCACTTACTCTTATATTATATTCATTTATCGGAATAGTTTCAACTGTATAATTATTAACACTTTCTGACATGCAAAAAGATTACCAGTCTATTCCACCAGTTATTTTTTTAACTATTAAGCTATAGTTTCTCTCCTGTAATAATCAATTTACCATCAAGGCATTCTATGTTGATTTCAGACCCAGATTCAAAACCTAGCTCTTCTAACCACTTACCCTGCACTCTAATTTGCGGCACAGTTTTGTATCACAATTTTCGATAGTCGTATCCACTTGACGAAGATACACTACTCTCATAAACTTTAAAACTCCTACGATTCTTCCATAAACATTGTTCCTTTCGTATTTTTATAAAGATAATTTTGATATTTTGCACTGATACGTGCCGGAACTTATAACGAAGCTGCCAATACTGCATGGACATTTCTTTTTAAAAAAGATTATGTTATTTGGTAGTTCATTTTACTCTTGCTATCATATTTCGACAACCGATTTCATAAAAGATAGCTTCTTCACAAAAATAATTTCCAAGGGTTCTTCGGGCAACAGGAGTGCACCAGAATCCACATAGTTCAGTTTACGATAAAAATACTGTGCCGTTTCATTCGACAAAGAAGATGTCATGACTAAATGATACCCATCAGTCTTCATTTGTTTTTCCCAATAAGCAACCATTTTTCTTCCATAACCACTGCTACGATACTGTTCAAGTATAAACAGCATATTCATAAACGGCGTGTTATCCCAGAACAGATTCCATCGCAGCCAACCTATAAGTATTTCGTTATCTTCTGCCACAATTACCCGGCCAAGCGACACGGCAGATTCCAGTTCCGTTATCCTGATGTGTTTATCATATGTAGAAAGAATTTCAATGTCTGATTTTTCTGCAAACCTAATTTTCATATGCTCCCCTCCACATACTCTAGCCCATGCTCCCGACACCACTCCATTGCCAGTTTCCTGTAATACTCTGCCTGAAAATCGTGCCACTTCTGTGAAATTCCCATTCTGTCTACCATATCCTTACATCTCCTGAAAGCTCCCGCCCTCGTATGGCACATTCCAGTTTATCCGCCCTTTCACCTTTTAAAGTCCAGATAAATTCTTCCATAACAATCTCTTGCAATAGTTCCCTGCTTCATTTCTTCTTTTGTTCCTGTACCCTGAACAATGTCATCTGACGAAGCAATTCATACGGCATGGGTTTATCATACGGCAGCTGTAACGTGCCTTTTGAATATTTGTAATCCGCAAAACTGTCCTTAAATGCTTCAATTGCGCTTGGAGAAGGATGAAAACCCAAGTGTCTCTTTTCCCCCGAAAAATGAACAAGATTGCCGTTAAGTACAAAGGTAGCCATACCCCAGGAAATCTTCTCGGTAATATCCGGTGAGCACTCTAAAATAATCTGCCGCAATGTTTCCATGCGCTGCCGCACATCATTGCTGTAGCTAGCAATATATTCATCTACAGTAGAAAACGCCGGCTTTGGCTTTTCCCGTTCTTCCAGAGTCACATGAATCTTCTCCCCCGGCTGTTTACCAATCTTTGTACGGATATCCTTTCGAACACCAATGATATGACATAGCGTACCCATCTTCACCACCTGTCCGTCATAAGGCTCTCCGTCAAAAGTTGCGTGTACCAGCAGACGTGATTTTCCAAAAATGGCTTTTATATCGAACGGCACTTCTACATATGCAGCATCCATATCTGGATTTTTAATTAAAACTGCATCAAATTCAAGAACTTTCTTCATTTCTATCCCCCATCTCTTCTGCTCTTCCAATACGGATTCCCTGTGCCGAATCAATAATTTCATTCATTTCACATCTTCTTCACGGTAATCCCGCTCTCCTCCAGCATCATGTTTCACAGAAAGCACTCCCTTTTTCTCATAATAACGCAGAGTGTATGAACCTATAGCCTAAGTACTATTCTTTCTTTAACAGATAACTACATTTTATCAAAATTGGAGGTAAAAAGAAATGAAGAAAACAAGATTTGAATCAGGTATGGAAAGCTTAAAGAAAATTGACGGTGCAGGAGCATGAGAATTGTCAAAGGAAAATTGTGGAGATATTTCTACAGTGCACCCCTATACTGGATTTCCATTTTTCCACTGCTATTTACCAACACCTTAAATATACCGTCTAACTTTTTTCATGTACTGTCTGTATTCCTCCCCAAATGTTTCTATGCACCATTTCTCTTCTGAAAGAATAATCCAATGTGAAGAAATTTGAAATATGATTACAATCCCGAATAACGAGAGCGACTGCGTCAGCAGTGCGCACCCTGCGAAATAAATAAAATAGGATACATACATTGGATTACGGGAAAATCGGTAAAGTCCATTACAATTTAGCCCGTCATCCGAAGGTTTCGCAAAATTCACAATCGAAACCGCACAAAGTATCAATCCTGTCGCATAAAAAAACAATCCGGCACAAAATATCCAGAAAAATCTTATTCTTACCGTAAGGAAACATATATAAATGAATATTGCCAAATTTGATATTTGATAAACCCAATATGCTGTTATTTCTTTTCCTGCTAACGGAGCAAAATAAGCGGCACGTTTCACCGCATCTTTATTTAAAAGTGTCAACAGTCCGAACCGTATCAGAAAAAATGGAATTAGCAATAAAAAACCTTTCATGATAGATACCTCTCCGTCTCTGTAAATGAGCTTTTTAAGAGAATACACTTTAATCTTCATACCTATTCCCGAAATCAAGCTTTGCACGCCTTGTCTGGTCCTTTACAAAAGCGGCCTTACTTTCCGTATAATCATCCCTGTTATGCTCATATTGTTTCCACAGCCGCAGCTTGAGAGCTTCATATTCCGCTGCTATAGCAGGATATTCATTCAGGTAATCCCGAAAATACAATTCGTCATGATCACCTTCCATGCGCAGATGGAGATGATAAACCCGCTCTGCGAACCCATTTTCCGTATACCCTTTATTGAATGAAATGCTTTTCTCCGACTCTGCCATACCTATATATCCTGCCTCCGATAATGGCTCCTTAAATTCTTGCAAGTTATAGCTCTCTGATACTTCCACAAGGATATCTATAATTGGCTTTGCCCATATTGCTTTGATAGCTGTGCTTCCGATATGGCTGATTCGCTTTATCCTATCTGAAGGCAAAATTCCCTTTAAAGCCGTTTCTTCTTCGTGATACCAATCTTTCCAGCACTCCTCATGCTCTGTCAGAAAAATCGGAAATAACTGCCATAGCTCCTCCAAATTCATCTGAGACAATTTTTTCCCCATCCGTTCTTCCTCATTCCCATCGACAATTTCAAATCCCACTTTTTTGTATGACTTTACGTCGTAGTTTTCCTTTTGTACAACAAGTGATGCCTGTTGATATCCTCTTCGTTTTAATATACAAAGCATTTCCTACATGAAAGCAGTACCGATTCTTTTTCTTCGCAAAATCCGTTACATATACCTGTAGCTCAGGCTGTTCGACGACTTTCCTCGGCGGAGCAGGCACACTCTTTGGCACAAAAATAGCTTCATATAAAAAAATTTCAAGCAGACTGGACTCGTCAGCGATATACGATATAGCGGTAATGCGGCATATCGACACCTTTATAATATTTTGTCCATGTGTCCGTCATTGTCATACCGTTTCTTATGGCTACATTTTGAGATGCAACATTGGTATCTCTGATAATAGAGCAGACTTCATCCGCTTTTAAAATTTCAAACGCATACTTTTTACATGCCTTTGCCGCTTCGGTAGCATACCCTTTATGCCAGTATAGCCGTTCGAAAAGATAACCAATCTCTAGCACTTCCTCCTCTTTCCACTGCTGCATCGAAAGTCCACATTGGCCAATCATTTCATCCGTCTCTTTAAGGATGACTGCCCATAAACCAAAGTTCCATTTTTGATAACGCAAAATTTGTTTATCTAACCATTCCTGCACTTCAATATCACTGAACGCCCCTTCGTAAGCGTACATAGTTTCCTCATCTTTTAATATCTTGCTTAAAGATTTGAAATCAGACCGATTCATCTCTCGTAAATATAACCTATCCGTTTCAAATATCATATTATCATCACCTCAAGTTCAAATTTTAGGCTAAGTTCAGTTTATTATATCGGGTAATAAATCCACTGAATCTGCATTTCCAAATCGGTCAATGGTATTTAGGAAACAGAGGTCTATTCATAGGGGAACAGGCAACCGTTTTATTCTCACGAATGTTCTGGCAAGCCGGACGTTTTTAAACATTACATTTCAACTATCTTTTTCAAAGTATTGGCTGTTCTAATTGTAATCATTTCGCCAATTCCTGCACTTGCTGTTTTTTTCCACCAGTTCGCTTTCGCATATTTCTTCCTATCAAAAGACCAGAAAATAGCATTCTTACAGATACATATCTGCTCCAGTTCTTTTGTTGGCTCACCTATTTTCTCAGCAATCAGTTCAGCGGTAGCAGAAGGCATTACAAAAATCAGATTGTCATAAATCTCTTTGTCATCCGTTCCCCACCAAACAGGGGCTTTACTTAATAAGTCTTTCAATTCTTCCTGTAAAATAACAAAAACAGGAATATCTAAACCAAACCGTTCTTGTATCATTTCTTTTATTTTATCAGCAACTACAATTTCATTGCTCTCATCAATCGAAAAAACAATATTTCCACTATTGAGATATGTAAAAACATCTGCATAACCAATTTCTATAAGACATGATTTCAGTTCCGCCATAGAAATTTTGTTTTTCCCACTTATATTGATGCCTCTTAAAAGGGCGATATATCTTTTCATATCAGTCCTCCATGTTACTCTATCTTATTTATAGACAAAATGCTTTTTTTCTAACCTGTCGAAAATTCCGACAGGTTGACTCGTGGTTAATTCCGAAGTTTACAGCAGTTGTTCGGGATTTCCGAATAACTAAATCTCTGCTACAATGTCAACTGCGGTTTATACTCAATACGATTTTTTCTTTGTTTGTTCTTCTAATTCCAGCAAAAACTTATCATAATCAGACATAAACAATTTGTATTGAATCACCCGATATTTTTCAAATTCCGTTTCTGCGTGAAGCTTTGCAATCTCAGCAGATACTTTTCCCACCTCTTTAAGCAAGCCATACGTTCTAACTGCCCCATTTCAAACTCTGAAAAATAATTTTTAGCAACTGAAACATCCGCTTTTTTGATTTTTCCACTCGGTGCATCTGACCATGTAGTTAACCCCATATAATCTTTTTCGCTATCAGCTCTCTCTACAATTATTTCAGTAGCAGTATGTCCATGAATGGCATAATGCATTTTATTTTGTACCGTTTCATAAAAACGTTTTGTCGCGGCAGTCTTATCATAATCAACCGCCGTGGCATAAAGATCTGTTATTTATTGGTAAAATTTTCTCTCACTTGCCCGTATTTCACGGACACACCCAAGCTATTTCTCAAAATATTTCTCAGTAAGATATGTACCTCTTTTTATACGTTTTACATTCATTACCCAGCCTTTAATCGTATAATCTTTTGCAATTTGATTTACCCATTTACGAAATTGGACTGCTCGTTCAGAGTTAACCTTAAAGCCAACAGCAATGATTATCTCCAAAGAATAATGATTGGTACTATAGTTCTTGCCATCATCTTCTGCGTCCAGCCATACATTCTCGTCCTTATAACGCATTTCAAAGCTATCCTCGCTGTCACCAGCGGAAGTGACATAGGTAAGATATTCAGCCACACTAGAACAGATTCTTATTTCTTCTTTATTCTTTTTCGGTATGGTAACCCTCCAAATTTCACTGTTTAGGGTTTCCATATCGTTCAAGTACACACTCTCGGAATTTCTCTCCAGCATAAATATACTCTGTTTTGCCGCCTATCTTCATGGTAAACAACCACTTAAAATTCACTGCATGATTGATTTCCATAGTGTGCAGAATGCCATCTCGAATAAACTCATAAAAACGGTATCCATCATCAGCAAATCTGCTCTGCGTTGTATTCAAGGTTGCGATTGCACTTTTATCCGTAAGCTTTGCAAAGCAGGTCACTGAATTTCCTTCAAACAACTTTTTTAGAGCCCTAGTCATTTGCTTATCATCTTTATAAAGTTCAAGTAGGTAATGAGCCATCATATCTCCCACATTCTCTAAATCAGCTACTTTAACATCAACTAAAAACAAAGTGAATTTGCTTGCGAAATTTACAACTTGAATGCATTTTCTTTTATCAAAATAAAACAGCTTTGCGCCCCATTCAAGAAGTTTATCTCCGCTTTCATTTTTAATAACAGTTTCTGCAATTATATTGATAGGGGGAGATAACTCCGATGGCAGCTTTAATTTATATCTCTCAAAGGTTTGTTTGGTCGCATAAATAATCATCTCTTATCACCTAATCTTCTCTTTTAACATAAGTAAGTTCAACATCGTACCCAAGAGCTTCCAACATCTGCACAAACGTTTTGTTCACCACACCATCTTTTTTCTTGATTATACGATTGACATACTGTCCCGTTGTTCCAATCTTCTCTGCAAGCTGTGCCTGCGTTAATTCACCCGCTATGCACTTCACCTTAACATCAACTTCAATGTTGTTCGTGAATTGTAAGTCGTAGAGGTTGCATCTCGATTTACAATTCACGTCAGAATCAATACTAATCATTTTGTTTATTTCAATTAACGAACATAGTAATGTTATTTTACCTTAATAATTAAACCCACTCCATGTTGGAATAGCATCGTTGACTCAATAGTGACTCCTTTAATTTTATCATAAAATACTCTTTTAATTTAATATATTTTACATCAACTCTTTGCGATTTTCCATGAATATCCAACAATAATTTGATATATCCTATAGAAGGCAAGCTAATGTCGCGCCTAGTTCTCTACATCGGTTTTATCAGCCAAATAATAAGCGTAAAATTCTTATGTATCTATATCAAACTGTATAAAAGCGTATCATTTTTCCTAATGATACGCTTGCTACTTTAGATAATTTCAAAATACTTCAAAGCATCCTTTATAGCTTCTATTTGCACAGTAGTCGGATGTTTCCGAGGATGTTTCAACTCCACTACTGCATTAGGAGCATCGTACATCGGTAAGCCTAAATCCCTCTTTACCCCCGCTATATAAGCAGTATGTACTTTGAAGCCGTACTCAGCTTGTAGGTACTTCATAATCATCTTGTAGGTAACTTTCTCTTTTGGTTTATACGCTTCGGCTCTTTCCGCAATTTTATCCAATGGAACTTTGCCCTCACCCTCGCCAAACTCCACTTTTACGTTAATATAACTGTCTGGTTTTTTATGGGAAAGAAGTACCATTGCCTCAACTTGCGTTTCATTGTCCAAACAATTACGTATTTATATAGAAGGTTAAAAACACAACTGGATTTGTTGTTTTTTCAGTCTGATAAAGCCTAAAATTTCAAGACGATATAAAGCTTCATTTTAATTTCTATTTATTTTATATCGAACTACTTTAAAAAATCATTAAACAGCTTTATCCACTTTTCCAAAGTGCTGTCATTAACTACTATTTTTGATTTTTGCATTGATACTTTAACAGACTTTGATAATTCAACTTTCCATCCAGCTTCCAAAACAATTTCATTTTCTTGTGCAAATTTTTCGATTTGGTTTATTATTGGTTGCATTTTAGAATAATCATCTTCAAATTCATCATCATATCCTTTCAATATTCTAATTAATGCCTTATTTAAGACTTCATACGAAACTAAATCTTCAATCTCGCTATTCTCTATATTTGTGTAATCTTTTACTTCAAGGATTTTATCTGAATTATCTTAAAATCTCCATTGCATCATTCAGCTGTTCTTTCACATAAAACATCTTATTTGTCCTCCTCTAATTTGGTTTTGTACCATTCAAGATGGCGTTTACGGTCTTCATAATTCGGAAATGCCACAAGCAGACCCACATCGACCTTCTGCAAGGTTTCCAGCATATCAATCTGTTCCTTTGACAGATACGGTCTGATGCTTTTGCCCTTTTCGATGTTGTTGGCAAGCCTAAACTGCTTTGCAGTCATGCCCAGCACAATGCGGTTTAACATATCGCATTCATTGCTGAAGTGATACGGTTTGGGAGCATCATGGAGCAGCTTGATGTTTGCCGTAAGCAGTGGGAACTCCTGTCTTGCGGATACCAATGCCTTGATGAATTTCTCCATCTCATTGAAACGCTTGACGTACAGTTCCTTGAATTTCATTGCCTTTGCACCCGTATATCCCATAACAAGCATCGTGAATCCATCACGGGTCATAGCGTAAGCTTTCTGCTTTCTTCCTCTGGAATCTGTATAGGTAATGCGTCCAAAATTGGACACATTAAATTCCTCGCTCAATCCAGACTGCGGCGAAAGTATTTTTTTAATATCTCGCACCACGTGGTTATGGGATTTCTCAAAATAATCTGCCACATACAGGCTGTCCACCCTCGCTGTGTCGTGCGTGTCGGCAAAAATGCCATATTCGTCTTTTTGTATCAGTTCTTTCATAAAAAATACCGTCCTTCCATAAAAGTAGGGTCTTGCCCTCTGATAGTGAAAGGACAAAACCCTGAACTTTAAGAACCGTATTTTTAATCTTTTTTGTAAAAGCTGCATTCGTACCCGTCCGCACGGAGCAGAAGTCCGTTTATCCAAGGCGGTGTCCTTCCCATCTGCTCACAAATCGCATCAATTGAAACTCCCATGCTGCATTCAATAATCAATTCATCATGCACATGACCGCAGATAAAACAGTGGGACAGGGTACGCATAGCATAGGCAAGAATGTCACGGCTGATTTCCTGCACAATATTCTCCACGAACTTGGGACCATAGCTTTCGATGCGTTCCCATTTCTTCGTACCGCCCACACCCTCATAGGTAACAGACTCACCGCCGAAACGGTTCTCACCCATGCGTGGCTTCACATAGGAAAGCCGTCTGCCGCTTGGCAATTCGATAAACATCATTCCACTCTGATAGATAAAACGGATGCCGTGTGTTTCTGTGGTTACTCTGTTTTTGACCGTATCCTTTACGCATCGGTCAACATTCCACCAAAACCTCACAATGTTTGGATTGGCTGCTCTCCATGAATCCACAAGCGGCTGCAACTCTTCCTCGGCAAGTCCCATATCCAAAGCACCCATCGCTTTCAATGCACCGACTGAACCGCCATAGCCGAGAGCCAATTCTGCGATCTTGCCTTTTTGACGAAGATGTCCGTTTTCGCCATGCTTTTCCACAGGCACACCAAACATGGCAGATGCCGATGCACAATAGATGTCCCCATTATTCTGAAAGACTTCCATTCGCCAGTTTTCCTTTGCCAAGAATGACAGCACTCTTGCTTCAATAGCAGAGAAGTCTGCCACCACAAATTTCATCCCGGTTCTTGGCACAAAAGCTGTACGAATAAGCTGCGACAAGGTATCCGGGATATCATCATATAGAAGTTCCATGGCATCATAATTGCCGGATGCCACAAGACCTCGTGCCTGTTCCAAATCGGGCATATGGTTCTGCGGAAGATTCTGCAGCTGTATCATTCTGCCTGCCCATCGCCCAGAACGATTAGCACCGTAAAATTGAAACATTCCTCTCGCCCTGCCGTCCTCACAGACGGCATTCTTCATTGCCTGATATTTTTTTACGGAAGATTTGGACAACTGCTGCCGCAGGAGAAGAACCTCCGCCAGTTCCTTCGGAGCAGTTTTGACCGCCTGCGCCACTTCCTTTTTGCCAAGACTGTCCATCTCCAAGCCATTGTCCGCAAGCCACTGTTTCATCTGTACCACGGAGTTGGGGTTATCAAGGTCAGTCAGTTCCTGCATTTTCTCTGCTAACTCTGCCTTGGACTTCGAATCAAAAGCAATGGCATTTTCAACCACATTCATATCAAGCGCAATCCCGCGGTCATTAATTTCTTGATCGAGATGGTACTCGTCCCACACAAAATCCGGCACGGGATATTTTTTCAGTCTGTCCTGTATGGACATCTCCACCTCAACATCACGCTTGTTATAGAATTTGAACAGACTCCATTTGTCTGTATCATGCTCCGGCAGATTGCGTGTCCGTCCGCCGTTGACCTTGGTTGGCTTGCATGGAACACAGAAGTAACGGATGAGGTCTTTGCCTTCCTTTAATTTCTGTTCTTCCACGCCAAGCACCATGCCAGATCCAGCAAGGGATAAAGGTAGCCCCATATATGCCGACCATATCATGGAGCATTTCCACTCAGATGGGTCAAGGTAATCTCCAACCGTATCTTCGTTAATGCTGTAACTGCTGAAATGTTCGGGATAGTGCCTTTGCAGCCATACTGACAGACACACTCTCTCAAAAGCCGCATTGAATGCCCATTTTGTCACGGAATCATCTGTCAGTGCTTCTATGATCTCCATCGGCACGGTATCTCCCTGTGCCAGATCATAGACCATAACCTCACCGCCGTTTACCGATACACCAAACAGCAGGATTTCAAATGCAGGGGATTGGGCATATTTATATACTCCGCACTTCTGCAAATCCACATCGCTGTAACTCTCAATATCAATCGAGAGCGTTTGTATTTTTCCCATATTGTCATTCCTTTCTATAAGCAAGGCGGCGAAGAATGTACCTCCGCCGCCCGCTGTTTACTGATTATTCTGTTCTTCCATGCGTTTACGCTTCTTTTCCTTATGGCTGTCAATGGCACACTTGATGAGGAATCCTACATTGGCAATCATGGTACCCACTACTGCACCAAAGCAAACCGCAAGCATCATACTCTGCACTGTTGTCATATTCTGGTGCCCTCCTTAAGAAAGAAAATCGTCATCGTCATCAGTTGCAAAATCATCCTCTGCACGGCTCTTACCACCAAGAGGCTCTCCATCGCTCATCTTCTGAAGATTGTTCAGACCGCAGGCAATACCTTTATTGCCATTGGAATTGAACGCATAGAAATTGATGCTGGCACGGCCATACATACCGCTGTATACCTCACTGCGGTCGATGATAGGCTGGCGGTCTGCATCTACGATGCCCGGAGCAGATGCAGAGTTGGCATTGACGAAGTAACAGCCTGCGTAGGCTTCATCATCGGGTCTTTCGAGATCGCCGTCACGAAGCGGAGTCTTGAGGATGGAAAGTGCAGGCACGGTCTTGCCGTTACCCTTCAGCTTGGACTGACCTTCCTCATACGCGGATTGGATGGCTGCCTTAATCTTGTTGACCGTTGCAGTATCGTCCTTGGGAATGATAAGGCTCACGCTGAACTTCGGTGCGCCGCCGTTGATGGATTTCGCATCCCACACATTTGCATAAGACCAGCGGGTGTTTACTCCTGTGATTACCTTGGTAGGGTTGGTATAATTCTTTGACATATTAGTTTTCCTCCTTAAAATCGTTAGCTGCTGTATTCATTGCCGGACGCTTGTCCGACATAGGTACTAATGTTGGCTTGCCCTGCGGCTTTTCGATAAAGCCTGAGAGCAGTTCTTCAAATCTTGTCTTGCCGAGCAGTTTGGTCATTGCCGTAACTCCCAGAACCTTATGTTCATATGGGTCATATCCGGCATCCTTAACCGTATCCGCCACGGCAGTTTCGTTGATATATTTCCTGTTGGAGCGTCCTTCGACAATCTTCCAGTCTTTCCACTCCTTGCCGCTGACTGCCTGCTGCAAAGCGTACTCCTTGATATCGCCCGCCCAAGATACCAGTGCGTCAACTTTTGAAAGAATGGCCTCTATCTCATCGTCTTCAAGGGTGGAAGGCATTTCAAAATCGTAACGCACAAGTTCAAGGTTGTACTCGGCTCTCTTGCGGCAGGTGGCTTTTACCTTACAGAACTGGCAGTGGTTTCCGGCTTTGTATTCGCCCTCGCCCTTTGCCGCCAGCTGTGCCGTAGGGCAAAGCACCTCATCCGCCCACTTCAAAAGTTCGTCTTTGGAAATGGTATAGGTACTGACACTGTCCCGTCTTGGCTGGAAAATGGTCATGGTCACCGAATCAATATCGTAGATATCGTCAAACAGCTGTAAGGCTCCCAGTGCGTAACACATCATCTGCGGATTCTTTTCCGCTTCCACCAAAATGCCGACACCATATTTGAAGTCAATGACTGTAAGGGTCTCATCTGATACGATGACACAGTCCCCGGTGCCAAATCCCTCCGGCACCCATTTGGAGAAATCAAGATGCTGTTCAATCAGAACAATCGGATCTTTGCATTTCTCTTTTGCCGCTTCCAGCTGCTCAAGCACATACTGGGCATACATATCCGAACAGTCTGCCATTTCTTCATCGAAATACTGCAGATTTTCCGCAGGGTCTTTTGATTTCTGCCCCAGTGCGGTTTTCAGCTTATGTTCACAAAGGCTGTGGGCATCGGTACCCTGCAATGCAAACTCACTGGCTGTATCTCCTGCCTTGGAACAGAGCAGAGCCGATGGCGGACATTCCAGCCACCTGTGACTGGACGATGCTGATAATACTGCGTGGCCCAGACCAGCCTCTCTTGCACCTGCAGTGCAATTCACCTTCTGTTTATCCGGCATTGCCAAGCACCTCCACTTCCGCAAGCAGTGCTTTGTATTCTGCCGGGTCTACTTCCGACAGCTTGTCTGCGCCATGCTTTGTGAGAATTGCTTTAACCTCTGCTGTAAAACCACTGCGGGATTTATCCGCACACACGGCTCTGACATCCTCAAGAGTGAGCGGCCTTTCTGTCTCCGGTTGCGGTTCCTGCTTTGGTTCCTCAACTGCTTTCTTCTTAGCCGCAGTCTTTTTTATAGGCTGCTTTTCTTCCTCGGCGCCGCTGAACATATCAGCCAGTTCCTGTGAAATGCCTACCAAAGTCTCTCCACATTTGCGCAGCTCATCAACGAGCACGGACAATTCACTTACCTTTCCCATCTGGATTTCCTCCTTCCATATTCATCTTTTCTCCGCCGCTGACTGCAGAAAGCCTGTCAGCGATTCGTTTTGACACGACACTGATTGCAATAAGTACATCCGATAACTCACGGTCGAGTTCCTGACTTTTGCAGTCGTTCGTGCCTGTTCTGCATCGGTTTGTCATACATTTACCGTCCTTTCCGAGGTGCTTTGTTTGCCCCTCTGAGAGTGAAAGGACATCCACTTGTGTTTTAAGAACCACTATTTCAGAAAAAAATATAAAAACCTGCTCCGCCGGATACTGCTGCGGCGGAGCAGGCAGAGATTATCCCTTATTCAAAATCTTTTAATCTAGTCTTGAGTTTCAGCAATACCCTATGCTTGCGTTTGTTGACACCCTTTTGGCTCATGCCGATAACCTGTCCGATTTCGCTTTCACTATGGTCATTGCTGTACATTTCCATAATCGTGCGGTCGATTTCTTCCAGTTCATCAAGAGCCTTATGCAGTTCGTCAATCATTACCTTCTTCATAACATCTGCTTCAAGGTCTGCTGTATCGACTGTTTCATACTCGGTTTCCTCGTACAGCTTATCCAGCGATGCCATCGACTCCTGCCTCTGCAGGCGCTTGTCCTCTTTCCAAAGCGGGCGCATATACTCGTAATACTGCTCCTTGGTGGCCTGAATCATGATGACACGCACTTTGCTATTGCCGATTCTCGTCCATACCACATCCGCCGGGTTAATACAGAAATCCTTGATGGTTTCCGCTGTTACCTCCATAGGGATGTAATACCGCTTGTTTTCACTGCTTGTCTGTAGATTTTCAAAATTGTACATTGTGTAGACCCTCCTTCGGTCTGATTACCGAAGTGAGAATCCACACAGGACATCCCATAATAATTGGCCATAAAAATGAATCCTCACTTCTCAAATGGCCAACCGTCCCAGTGGGTTGACTGTTATTTACTTGTGTCCGTTTCGCCGCTCTGGGCACTGCTGATCAGGCAGTGAACATTGAAACGGGGTTTATATATAAAGTTGGGATTACTCCCAAGCTATATATCAAAATTAAAACGGCAGTGTGACCCAGTTGCCCTTAAAGGCTTCTTGGGTCCGCACTGCCGTCTAAGCGTTCTGGCGGGTTATTAACTTGCTTTCTGATATGGAAGATTCTCAATTTTGAGAGTTCCGTCTTGATTTGCTGTTATGCGTGTTATGTATCCTTTTATCACAATTTCCACAATTGTATGGTCTGTACTAAAATCACAAACACGCTTTCCTGCTTCATTTTTCCATGTTTCGATACGCTTCGCCTCCTCTCCAATTTCACTATACACATTATATCAAAATCACTCGTTGCTAAAAAATTGTACTATTTAGTTCTTGGTGGTATTTTGCACAAATTTAATATTAAACTCTATTTTTATTTACTTTATGGTGGTATAATGTAGTAAAAAGAAAATAGGAGGACTATGCCTTGGGCAAGAAAACGTATAAAAAGACCGATGTTTCAAAAGCCAAAACTGAAAAGCTGGGCATTAGCAGCCTTCTTGTTTTAGATGACGAAAGTGATGGCAGTTCCTTTTCTGCCGTACATAAGCGCTATTTCAGAAATGAAAAATGTACCTGCCCTGCTTGTCAGTCACAAAAGACAAGGACATCAAAGGTAGTTACACGCAAGTTTAAGGATATCCTTACCGGCGATGATGGTTTTGAAATCATTGACTTGATTTTCCATCAGCGTTATCTGCGATGTGATGGATGCAAGAGCAGTGTCTTTCCGGAGGATATAGATTTTTCAGAGAAAGGCAGTCGCTTCACTAACCGATTATCAGATTTATTGGCAGAGGGTACTTTCAGATATTCTTATAAGAAGGTATGCGATTTTTATGGTGTACCTGCTTCCACTGCTTCGGTCGGTGCCATCATGCGAAGACGAATTCAGTATCGTGAAGCAAATCAACCCACGCTCTCTACTCCATCGACATTAGCCATTGTGGAATTCCCTTATTACAGAGAACTGTATCCTATGATTTTGGGAATAGAGGGAAAAGAGATTTATTGTTTAGATATTCTGGTGGATTGCTCGGAAGCGACCTATATTAAGTTCTTCCGTATGTTTGAAGCTAATAAAGTCAAACATATTTATATAGAACCGAACGAAGAATTGCGAAGTGCGATTGCAGCCTGCTTTCCCACTGTTCCACCGTGTCTCTCACAAGAGTGTGTGCTACGGCATGGTCGCAATGCTTTTATTGAAATCATTCACTCTGATGGGAAGCGTTTTCCCGTAGTGCATAAAGACGATAAACTAACACAAAACAAAAAATTCATAACCGGGCGTGATGTCTCTCAGATTAAACAAGGGATGAGCAACCGTCCACGGTTGAATAAAGCATACAATCAATTTCAGATGCTATTAGATATTTTTGATGGCAAATGGGAGTATGGGGATCTCTCATCTTGGACAGCTTCAATTCCAGATGAACTATCGGAGTTTATAGATTTAATCGATATAACGGAATTCTATGATGTCGAAATTCAAAATTCATTGCAGCCGGAGGAATCTCCTCCGACACAATATACTGCTGTAGTCAAAGGCATCTGTGATGCAATTAGTGAAATGCCCCACTGTATCTTTGATGTATTACGAGCCAGATGTATGCTGACTATTGCACATGACACCATCGCCTCAGATGATTGTGAAAAGCGATTAGGCATTCCGGCTGCAAGATTCATCGACAACATTAAGAAAATCACTGAAAATATCAAGGAGGAGCGAGAGTATGAACTCTAATGAAAAAATCCAAGTTGTTGGTACAAATATAGGAGAAAAGGCAAACCTTATCTGGAATGTGGCAAACTCACTTTTTGGGGCCTATAAACCGCACGAATACGGTCTGGTTATCCTGCCGATGGTTGTTATCAAGCGTTTTCATGACTGCCTTTTGCCTACGCAGGAGAAAGTATTGGAAACCTACGAAAAAGTAAAGCAATTGGCTGTCAAAGATGGCTTCTTGCGTAAAGCATCCGGCTATCGCTTTTACAATACCAGCAAATTCACTTTCGAGAAATTAAAAGCCGATCCCGAAAATATCAAGCCTAACTTTGAAGACTATATCAACGGGTTCTCAGACAATGTAATCGACATTCTTGCAAATATGGGCTTCTTTACTCAGATTGAACGAATGACAGATGCCGGAGTCCTTTATCAAGTAATCAGCGACTTCTGCAAAGACGATGCAGATATGGACCCTGAAAGAATTTCTGCAATTGACATGGGTTATGTATTCGAAAACCTTGTACAACGCTTTTCAGAAAGCTATAACGAAGAAGCCGGAGCGCATTTCACAAGCCGAGATATTATTTACTTAATGTGTGACTTGTTAACCACGAATGCAGACTTCTCTGATGAAGATGCACCTGCAAAAACTGTATATGACATGGCAATGGGTACAAGCCAGATGCTCACTTGCATGGAAGAACGTGTTAAAGCATTGGATAACACGGCAGACATTATCTGCTATGGACAAGAAATCAACCCCTTTACTTTTGGTATTGCAAAAGCCGATATGCTGATTCGTGGCGGAGACCCAGAAAATATGCAGTTCGGAAATACGCTGAATGACGATAAGTTCTCAAGCTATACTTTTGACTACGTCATTTCCAATCCTCCATTTGGTATCGATTGGAAACGTGAAGCCGCTGACGTAGAGGCAGAACACAAAAAGGGCGATGCCGGAAGATTTGGCGTTGGACTGCCCGCTAAGTCTGATGGTCAGATGCTGTTCATGTTAAATGGTCTCTCTAAGCTAAAGGATACCGGCCGCATGGCCATCATTCAAAACGGCTCTTCTCTTTTCACAGGCGATGCCGGAAGTGGGCAGAGTGAAATCCGCCGTTACCTTATTGAAAACGACTGGCTGGATGCCATTGTTCAGTTGCCGAATGATAGTTTTTACAACACGGGTATTGCTACCTATGTTTGGATTGTAACAAAAGATAAGCCGGAATCTCACAGAGAGCAAGTGCTTCTGATTGATGCCAGCCAATGTTATGAGCAGCGCCGCAAGCCTATTGGTAATAAGCGCGTTGATATTACAGAGGATTGCCGTAATTTAATCATCGGTGCCTATGGTGATTACATCACCCACAATTATACCCATAAGCTTGCCAATGGTACTGAAATCATCTGCAAAGCAAAAGTGATGGATGCTGTCAGCTTGGGATATAACAAAATTACCATCGAAAGTCCGCAGTTGGATGAGAATGGAAAGCCAATTAAGAAAGCAAAGAAACTGGTTGCGGATACATCAAAAAGAGATACAGAAAATGTGCCGCTTGATGAGGACATTGACGCCTATTTCGAGCGAGAGGTTCTGCCTTATCGTCCGAATGCATGGATTGACCGAAACAAAACAAAAGTCGGTTATGAAATTCCGTTCACTCGTACATTCTATGAATATAAGGAATTGGAACCTGCTGCTGATATTGCAAAGCGCATAGAAAAGCATGAACACTCCATGATGGAAAAACTTCATGAATTGTTTGGGAATGGTGGTGAGTAAGGTGGCTGAATACGAAACTATGAAGAATAGCGGAATTGATTGGATTGGTGCTATTCCATCCACATGGAAAACCTATACACTATATCAACTTGTAACACAAGTAAAAAACAAGAATTCAGACCTTCGTGAAGACAATTTGCTCTCTTTGAGTTACGGCAGAATAAAGAGAAAAGATATTAACTCCAATGGAGGTCTTTTGCCAGAATCCTTTAATGGCTATAACATCATTGAAGACGGAGACATTGTCCTTCGGCTGACAGACCTGCAAAACGATCACACCAGCTTGCGTGTTGGTTTGGCAACAGAGCGTGGCATCATTACCTCTGCATACACTACCCTCCACCCCATCAGAAAGGAAACAGCGAAGTATTTATACTACCTGCTGCATTCTTTTGACCTCAAAAAAGGTTTTTATGGCATGGGTTCAGGGGTTCGCCAAGGACTAAATTATGATGAGGTAAAAGAACTCCGTGTGGTACTTCCTTCTGATACAGAACAAGTAGCGATAGTCACTTATCTTGATGAACAATGTAAGAAAATCGATATACTGATTGCTGAAGCTAAGGATAGTATTGAGGAGTACAAGGAATGGCGAGCATCTCTCATACACAGAACAATAACAAAAGGATTAAATCCAAATACTGAGATGAGAGACAGCGGAATAGAATGGATTGGAAAAACTGCAGCCAGTAATCGCATTATCGCTCTTCGTTACTTCATTCAAGAATATAAATCGGGTCCTTTTGGCAGTTCATTGATAACAGATAAATTGGCTCGTGATGGTAACATTCTTGTGTATACCCCTGAGCATATAGCAAACCAATCGACTGTCAGCGACAAGAATTTGTATTTACCTAATTCCAGACGTGAGGAAATGTCACAATTTTTCATTACTCCGGGTGATATTATTTTCCCGATTGTCGGTTCTTTAGGTCGTGCTATGCTTATCACAAATGAGATGCCCGAAGGAATCATTAACCAAAGGTTAGCAAAATTCAGATTAGATACCAGCAAAATAGATACCAATTATTTTATGTGGCTTTTCTCTAAAAGCACATTTTTTCAACCTTTTATTGATGTTAATTGTAGGGGTTCTTTCATAGTTAACCTTACTAAGACCATTGTATATGCAATGCCTATTGTAATTCCCAATAGCATAGATGAACAGCGAACGATTACAAAATACCTCACCAATAAGTGCGGTGCTATTGATTCTCTCATTTCAGAGAAGCAATCGTTAATCGATGATCTTGATTCATATAAAAAATCTCTCATATACGAAACCGTAACAGGAAAAAGAAAGGTGGTGTAAGTATGGCGAACAGTAAAACGACAGCAGACCGTATGGAAGCGTATTCAGATGCTTTCCAGCGACTGAACGAATCGGAAAAGCACTTCGAGGAGCATATCGAGAACTATCTAATTTCCGAAGAAGGTGGCTGGACAAAAGCTACCGATGCAGGATATTGCAGTGAAGAAAGCCGCGGCATGGCTTTGGACATTACTACGCTTACCAACTTTGTGCAGGCTACGCAGCCGATGGCATGGAGACGCTTTGAGCGTATGTGTACCATCAGTCCTATTCATCAGTTCTACAAGGCATTTGAGAACGCTGTTACTCAAGACGGCTTAATCTCCGTCCTTCGTCACGGCTTCAAACACCGTGGCATAAGTTTTCGTGTCTGCTACTTTAAACCAGAGTCCGAACTAAATGATTTAGCGAATGAACATTACAGTCAAAACACTTGTCAGTGCATCCGACAGTGGCATTACACAGAAGCAAACAAGAATAGCATTGACATGATGCTTGCAGTAAATGGTATTCCCGTTATTGCAATTGAACTCAAAAATCAGCTTACCGGGCAGTCCGTAGATGATGCCATGCGTCAATGGGAATATAACCGCAATCCAAAGGAGTATGCTTTTGGATTTAATAAGCGTGTCTTAGCTTATTTTGCTTGTGACCTTTACAATGTCTATATGACCACCCAATTGAACGGTGCAGAAACTGTGTTTCTACCATTCAATCAAGGCAGCAACGGTCCCGGCAGAGATGGTGGTGCCGGAAATCCTCAAGCGGAGGACAGAAAATATGTCACAAGCTATTTCTGGGAGAATGTTTTACAGAAAGACAAATTGCTTGATATCCTCCAAAAATTTATAAGCTATGAGCGTTCCGAAAAGAAAAAAATAATGCCGGATGGCTCAACCAAAATAACTGTATCGTCAAAAGTGATTTTTCCTCGCTATCATCAGTTGGATGTGGTAAGAGGTCTTGTTTCTCATGTGCGTGAAAACGGATCTGGTCACAACTATCTTATTCAACACAGTGCGGGCTCCGGCAAGTCAAATTCTATTGCTTGGACTGCTTACCGCATGGCAAGTCTGCATGACGAAAACAATAATCCTGTTTTTGACAGTGTTATCATTGTCACAGACCGCCGTGTTCTTGACCAACAGCTGCAAGCCACAGTATCCGGCTTTGATCACACGCTTGGCAGCGTTATAACCATTGACGAGAAAAAGAACTCCGGGGATCTCAGAGATGCTATTAACGAGGGCAAGCGAATCATTATTTCTACCCTTCAAAAATTCCCTGTAATTTATGATGAGGTACACTCCACAGTCGGCAGGCATTATGCTGTTATAGTAGATGAGGCACATAGCAGTCAAACTGGTCAGAGTGCATTGAAACTGAAGGCTGCACTTGCAGATGTCAGCGATGCATTAAAGGAATACGCTGAGTTGGAAGAAAAAGCTGTAGAGGAAATTGAAAAGAACGACCCTCTTGTGCAAGAAATGCTCAGTCAAGGCAAACATCAAAATATGAGTTTCTTTGCTTTCACAGCCACCCCAAAAGGAAAGACACTGGAAATCTTCGGAGAACCGCAAGCAGATGGCTCCTTCCATCCATTTCATGTATATTCCATGCGTCAGGCGATTGAGGAAGGCTTTATTCTGGATGTACTCGCTAACTACACCACCTACAAAATGTGCTATAAGTTGGCAAAGAATGTGCCGGATAATCCGGAGGTTCCAACCTCTAAAGCAGTACGTACTATCCGCAGATATGAAGAACTGCATCCGCATAATCTTCATCAGAAGGCCGCTATTATTGTTGAGACTTTCCGTGATGTGACAAAGAAGAAAATCCACGGTCAAGGAAAAATGATGGTGGTTACCGCTTCCAGACTTGCTGCTGTTCGCTACTATCATGAGATTAAGCGCTATTTGGAAACAAACAAATATGACGATGTAGAAATCATGATTGCTTTCAGTGGAAGCCTTAAAGACCCTGATGACCCTAACGGAACAGAATATACCGAAACAGGTATGAATGTAGACCGTAATGGCAACCGAGTAAAAGAGAGCCAAACTGCAGCTGTATTCCATGATGAAGGAAACATTTTGATTGTAGCAGAGAAATATCAGACTGGATTTGATGAGCCACTCCTTCACACAATGATTATTGATAAAGAGCTGCGTGATGTTAAGGCTGTTCAAACACTCAGCCGTGTGAACCGAATTTACCCCGGCAAAGAGGATACTTATATCCTTGACTTTGTAAATCCTGTGGAACGAATCAAAGAGGCTTTCCAACAATTCTATCAAGAAACCAGCCTTACCGAGGAAATTAACTTTGATTTGATTTATACTACACAGAAAATCATCCGTGGCATGAATGTCTACACAGAGGAAGATGTTCAAAATGTTGCTAATATTTACTTTGACCCAGATGTCCGAAAAGCAAATACCACACAGGGACAAATCTCCAATGCTCTGAAGCCTATTGCTGATAAATATAACAAGTTAGATCAAGAACAGCGTTATCAGTTCAGAAGAGAAGTCCGTGCTTTTGCAAAATGGTATAACTATATCTCACAGATTACACGAATGTTTGATAAGGAACTCCACAACGAATATATCCTGTGTTCGTACCTTGGCAAACTTCTCCCTGCAGACCCAGCACCTGAGTTTGACCTTGACAATCGTGTTAAATTGGAATACTACCGCTTGGAAAAGACATATGAAGGCGCAATCGAGTTGGATGAAACCACTGGCGAATGGAAGCCTACTACTCCCAAAAAAGCTGGTGCAAAAAAAGAACGCCTTACACCATTGGAAGAAATCATCGACAAAATCAACGAAGAATTCTTTGGAGACTTCACTGAGACCGACCGAGTTATTGTTGATACTCTGTACAACAAAATGAAAAAAGACTCAAAAGTCAAAAAAGCTGCAAAATCAAACGACCAACAGGTGTATGAACGCAGTATTTTCCCAACAATTTTTGAGGATATGGCACAAGCCGCTTATGTAGAAAACATGGAAGCCTATGAGCAATTATTCATGGATGCAGACAAGTATCGCATTATCCAAAAGGCTCTTGCAGAAAGGCTGTACCAAGAATTGCATAATCACGCCAAATAATACTTTTGTCCGAGCATGACATCAAGTCTGCTCGGACTTTTTTGTGCTTCAATTCTCACGCTCACAAAGAAACAATCGTTAGAGCGTTCAACCATTGCAACGATACCCCTATGCTATCGTTAATGCTGTATGCAAAATAACTCATTTTTCAAATGACCGTGTGCAGCAAAATTCTATCTCAAGGCAAAAAATAAGACCTTCGCAGGTCAGCACTTTGCAAAAGCCTCGATTTAGGCTGTTTTTCGATATTCACTTGGTATCAATGTCGCTACTGTTCCATCTGTTTTCCAAATCAAAAAATTTACCTTACCACATAGAAAACTGTGACTTGACAATCCTGCTTTTTAGAGTTTATATAACAACGGCGGGGTTTCCCCGACAATAAAAAACGTCATGGCAGACTGATGTGTTTGCACCACACCAGTCCTGCACTAAGGTGATTAAGCCACCCAGCACAACCGCAAAAGCGGCACCACGACAAGGCTATTATATCGCATTTATCACAGCTGCACAATAAGCAATTAACAGCGTGTGCATGGGAAAAGAGGATTCCATCCTCCGCCATTGCGTGCGCTTTTGAAGATACGGGAAATACCCGACCCTATAAATGAAAGGTCGGGATAACATGAACATTTTCCATCACACAGACAGCTTCTTCAGCTGTCCAGACAGCAGAGTCACCGAAGACTCCCTGTTGTCAATTTTCAAACTGGCAAAGCAGATTCGTCTGCAGCTTGGCAAACAAGGGTATTTGCTGGATCACTACCTCTCCATGATTTTTGAAGGGATGAGTAGTGGCCAACTTGCCTTTGAATCCGCAGATGAGGGTTTCCGAGCAGGAGGTGAACTGCAAGGTCTGCTGTTTCATGTTTTGGATGGAACAGAACCACAGCATGAACATCCGCTCTATCCACGAATGAAAGAACTTTACCAACAATACGAAGACAAACTGATTTTCCAAGAACGCTACACTAATCTTTCCATACTGCTTCTCTTTTTGGCAGATGAGGCAATACTGACCTCCACAGGAAAGTTTGTAAAAGAACAGGTGACTAACATTGGTGGCTCCGTGGATATCATACGAGTACAGGAAGTTTATGACCAGATTTCCCACATAGCTGGTGAGTCAATGCTGGAGGAATTAAACAAGAGAATAAAGCAGCGATTTATTATCGCACCAGCTTCCACTTTGTTTGCACAGGGATTTACGGATGAATTACTCTACAAACTAACCTATCGTGACATTGAAACCAGCAGGCAGATCTTCCAGCTTTTTCTGGATATGATACCGTCAGATACGGATGAGGTACAGACTCATGGAAAATTATGAACCTGTAACCAAAGAGCAGATTAACATCCTATTGAAATGCTACTATTTAAAGAAATATACAAGAGTCGCTAAAACGGAAAACATACCCCCTGACAAAGTAAAACGAATCAAGGAAAATGCTCTCCGGTCAATCCGTCTGGCATACAGCAAATCATATATGCAGGGATTACGATTTGATGGAAAGACGGTTCTGCAACATATGGCTGAACGTTGCGGCATGACAGAAAATGATCTCTCCAAAATATTTAATGAATATATAGCAATGGGACTGGCTTCTCAAGACAATCTATATTGGGAACGCATAAGAAAAGTGGGTAATACCCCTACAGCAGCGGAACTGCTTGACTTTATTTATAGCAAATTTGAAGTGGACATCGAGGGCGGCATCTGAATACCATTTAGACAGTCCAACCAGCACAGCAAAGGAGCGTACATCCTTATTGGGTGGCGCTCCTTTGCTTCTCTAATTGTTTATATTTCTCTCTTAATGATACTCTACAAATATTTTTTAAAGGCCTTCTTCATCTTCATTGCAACATCCATCGCCCAATCAAATTGCTCCGGCCATTTGTCCTTATTGTCAAAATCCGCCTCATGAATCACCAAAATCCTGCTTGCTTTCTTGTCCGGCAGTTCTCTCCAATCCAGTGTCATTCCCATATCTGATTCAATATCCGCCTTATGAGAATAGAATTTCTGATAAAGTTCCTTATCATCAGTGATATACCATTCCACAGTAATATTGTTATCTTTCCTGACTTGCAGCAAACTGATGTGACAGGCAGAAGAACCAACGCTCAAAGTCATCCAGTGGTCAGTACTGGCCTTTCTTCTGTTAAATGCCTTAGCAAATGCAGCATGATTAAATGCATACTCGTTAAAAGCAACCCAGTAATCATACCTCGCCTGCAGTGTAGGCGAACTGCTTGTCTGTCTCTTGATTTCCTTTGTCCAGTCATTTGGTTTCTCAATAACCTCAAATTTTACAGCAATATCAGAGTCACCTATTTGATACAGCTTAATTTCCAGAAGAAAGAATGCGATATTTTCATCCGTATGGTTATTCAGCCATTCAATGGCTGCTCTATGTTCTTCACGTGCGCGCTTTACAATCCAAATCACAATATCTGCAGCTTTTCCTGATGCGTATGTAATCAACTTGCCAAGGTGGTCATGATTGGTATCTTCCAGTTGATTTTCGATAATAATCTTTCTGTCCGTCCCGGTCTCAGTCGCATAAATATCTACATTGAAATCACCGACACTTGACTCAGTTTCATCCACGGTAATCTCTAACCCTACTGCATCTGACAGCAGCATTAGATTGTCTTCTTCTGCAAGCCACGGTGTGAAATCCAATGCCTCATGAGGCCATACCTTTCTTAAGTCTTTTATCTCTTTAAGTTGTCCTAAATTTATCACTTCAAATCCTCCTTGCTCATTTGACATCAATGCTGCACCGTAGCCATTTTGCTTACCTTTCAAACGCTCCGATTGCTGTCAATAATCCTACACACTCCCACTATGTCAGCAATCGTAAGCACTCACCAAGGCAAAATCAAATAATAAGTCATAGGGCAGATTTCGATTTACTCTCAAGGTCATATCGAAATCTCGCCCTTATTTTCAAATTATCCGTTTCTCAACCGCCAATCCAGACTTTCGAGAAATGCCCATTTTATCGGCTTTTTCGGCACTTTTTCTACTTGTTTCGGGTCATTAAACAAACGCACTCAACATGTGTCGGTACTCCTATCGGAACACGTTTTATCAACCTCGTTACTTCTATGTGAACACAATTCATCACTTCTATGTCGTCCTCTCGCATTTTTTCTTTGCGGCTTAAATCGGCTGCCATCTACACTGTTTTTCACCCCTGTTTTATAAACAAACGTGAGCTGTGCAGGGTCTTTGTTTCCATCTTCATCATAGCCGCCGACAATTACTTTTTCAACAATGCTTTCAAATACATGGCGGTCGAACACATCCAAAACCTCATTCTGTTCAAGCGTAGACTTAAACTCCTTTAAACGTCGCTTAATATCTTTTTCATTAGCGGCTGTTTCCTGCAATTTCTGACGGTCGGCAACAAGCTGTTCCGCTTTTTCCATAAGTGCAGCATACTTCGTTTCATATGTATCTTTATCTATGCTATCTTCAAGGCGCATATCAACCAGCTTATTCTTCTTGCCCTCTACTGCACTGATTTCCTTTTCGATTTTGGAAAGCTGTTTGTTCACTGTACTGTTACTTAAAGTATCATCCAGCCTTTGCAGAAATTCGTCTAATACATCCTTGTTATTATCGCATAATAAACGGTAACTTTCAATGAACGCTTCTTCGATTGCTGTTTCTGGTATTCCCTTACTGTCTGGACAGAATTTCTTGCCCTTTTTCGTAGCTGTTACACATTGCCAGATAACCTTGCTGTACTCCGAACTACTGTGCCAATTCCGTCTTGATAAAGTGCTGCCGCAGAAACCACATTCCAGCATACAGCTAAATGCGTATTTCCTGCTGTACTTTTCACGCTTACCGTTGCCTACTGTCGTCCGGTTCTTATTTCTCCGGTTAAGAATTTCCTGTGCCTTTTCAAAGACTTCCTCACTGATGATTGGCTCATGGTGGTCTTTCATATAGAACTTATCTTCTTCACCCATATTTTCAAGCCGACGTTTGGAGATTGGATCAACCGTGAATGTTTTACCCAACAGTATATCACCCTTGTATTTCTCATTCTTAATAATTCCAATGACTGTAGATGGCGCCCATGTAGAACTGCCATATTTTGTTTTGTAGCCTAGATTTTCAAGTTCCTGTCCGATAACAGAACCGCCAGCTCCCTCAACATAACGATTGAAAATGTATCTGACAATCTCTGCTTCTTCTTGATTAATAGTAATTGTCTTGTCCTCCGGGTGATAATCATAGCCAAGGCAGCCTTGAAAACCTACCAGCTCGCCACGCTTCATTTTCATTTTTAAGCCTTTTTTCACATTAGCTGAAATGTTCTCAACTTCCTGCTGTGCGACAGAGCTAAGGACAACAAGCAACAATTCTCCGTCCATTGTAAGAGTATTGATTTTTTCATCCTCAAAATAGACAGCGATATTTCTCTCTTTCAACATACGAACATATTTCAATGTATCTAACGTGTTTCTGGCAAATCTTGAAATTGATTTTGTAATCACCATATCAATGTCGCCATTCATACAGTCATTTATCATACGCTGGAAATCTTCTCTTTTTGTCACCTGTGTACCCGTAATCGCTTCATCCGCATAAATGTCAGCCAATACCCACTCTTTGTTTTTCTTAATCATATCCGTATAATACTGGACTTGTGACTTATAGCTGTTCAACTGATCTTCGCTGTCTGTGCTGACACGGCAATATGCAGCTACACGTAAACGCTCAATGGCTTTTCCACGGGCTTGCTTTGATAAAACATTTCTTGCTTTAATAACTTCAACTTCCTGCATAATATACCTCCTTGTTTTGTGTTCCTTTTATAGTGTTATAATATCACTTTTATAAACACAATTCAAGCAGTTATGTCAGAAAGCACTTTGTAATCTTTCATCAATCTTTGTTTTACAAGGGTATACTCTCTTTCAGAAATCAATTTACGGGCAAGCAGTTGTTTTAGCATGGCAATTTGCATACTATAACGAATCAAATTATTCATGAAACCCCTCCTTGCATTTTTAGATTTAGAAGTAATCAGATGGCTTCGGCAGCTCCACTGGACTTTCACCATTCCCATTCTGATGGGTGAACCGTGTCATACGGGTGTATCATTATTCTGATATACGGGTCATGGCAGCAACCTTTCCAATAGTTGCTTGCGGATCACTGGCGTGGTCGCTCGCTGGTGTCCCTCCTTTCAGTGGTCGTGGCGTTCCAGTCCGCAGGCTCGCCGCATATCAAACGTATCTGATTACTTTATTCAGTTTTCAAAGAACGGTAAAGAGCGGAAATGAGGTGGTAGGCACTCTCTATTACACTTATTTCACTTTGACTTCAAATCCCAAAATTGCTTCAATCAGCGCAGCTCGTATTCTGCCTTTCAGTTCCATATCGACCACGATATACATATTTCCGTGTTCGTCATAGAACGGGCGCAAGCTGGCTTTTGATATGTAAGCGTCATAGTGGTTTAAAATCTTTTCGATTGCTACCTCGTCACCGTCAGCAGCCGAGCTGATCGTGGAAAATAGCGGACACTTCTTTGTAGACTTCATCATGGTTTATTCCTCCTCGTACATATCTCTGATTAGCTTTAATGTGTGCAGCCTGTTTCTACAAACGGAAAATCGTTCCATTTCCATGACCTGTGCAATTTCAGCGTCGGTCATCTCAAGAAAGTAGGACATAAGCAGAATGTTACGTCGCCTTTCATTTAATTCTTTGATTGCTTCACATAGCTGTTCATCATAGATACGGACTTCATTGCCGAATACCTCAAAGGCTGTAAATTCGACCGAGTATTCGTCGCAAGTGCCGA
Organism: Bariatricus massiliensis; assembly: GCF_900086725.1. Classification (GTDB taxonomy): domain Bacteria; phylum Bacillota; class Clostridia; order Lachnospirales; family Lachnospiraceae; genus Allocoprococcus; species Allocoprococcus massiliensis. The sequence continues at coordinate 765,478 of NZ_LT574837.1, forward strand.
TATGGTTTAATTCCATTTCCGGCAGCTCACAGAATGGAGTTTCACGCTTTGCACGTCTGCCAAGCTCACGGTTATAGTCCTTTACGGTTGTTCCTACAACCTTGCGAGCCAGACAATCAAATTGAAGTCTGATAGCGTTCTCGAAAGAAGATGGCTTCATAATCTCACCTCCTTTCCAGCTAAAGTTGCTAAAGCGAAAAGGCTTCTACCTCTTTTCGCACTAACACTCGCCGCAAGAGGTGGGATTTGATACCCAACCGCAAAAACTTCTCTAAAAAGTTTTGTACAGCAAAAAAGCACAAGGACAATACTCGCGTACTGATCTTGTGCTTTCCAAATTGTTCCTGCTATATGACGTGAAAAACCATATACAGGAGTATGAAATACCGCAGAGATTAAACGGATTTTTTTGACGGTTTACCAATGGTCGAATGTTGTCGAATATGCAGGCGTTCCATGCGGCTACCTCCTAAAGCCGCTAAAACAAAACCATCCAGTAGTCTGTCCACCGTTAGGAAAAAATAAAACGGCGGCTGTATAAACCGTCGTTTTATCGAAAAGGGCATATAAAAGCATTACTGCTGACAACGGTTTTTTTTATTACCGCCAAGCAGCATATATATTTATTATTCACCTGTTCATAGGAACTGATAAACCTTACAATACGTTTTACTGTACCTGTTGTAAATTCTTTAGGAACAGTAAAATGTAGTGAGGTGATTAACTATGCGTAAAACAGAAGATAAATACGATTTCAGAGCCTTTGGACTTGCTATTAAAGCAGCAAGGATGAAACAAGGTCTGACCCGTGAACAGGTGGGAGCAAAAATTGAGATTGACCCACGCTATCTGACAAACATTGAGAATAAAGGGCAGCACCCAAGTTTACAGGTATTTTACGACCTTGTAACTTTACTCAATGTATCCGTTGATGAAATTTTCCTCCCGTCCGGCGATAAAGTGAAAAGCACTCGCCGCAGACAGTTGGAACAACAGCTTGATACTTTTGACGACAAAGATATGGTTATCATGGAAAGTGTCGCTGCTGGTATTATCAAATCAAAGGAAGTGGGGGAAGATTAGTTCCTCCATTTTTATTTACCTGCCAATCATTCGGGATATGGTGACAGGCAATAAAAATGAGCCGATAATCTATGAGGTCTAAAATCCTCTAAATTATCGGCTCTGCATCTTAGTGTCTGGCTCTTTAACAACTGTTATTTTCAACTTACTGACATTGATTAACTTTTCCTGTTTACATTTTGGACAAAACAGTGGAAAATTCCTTAATTGCGTATCTCTACGAATTTTCAAACGGGTTTTATTTCCACAAATAGGGCAAAGTATCCATTCGGTATCATTCATAAAAATATCACCTCATTTCTTGTAATCTATTTTACTGTAATATTTCCTTTGTCGCTTCGCACTTTAAGTAGATAGTCGCCCTTAGAATAACTCTTATCAATATTCCTGTTTCCAGATGTGACAATAGCATTTACTTCAAAATTTTCACTATCAAAGCTAAACTTTATATCAATGTTTCCTGCACATGTATATATTTCTGAATTGTTTTTCAAGACAGTGTTATCAAGCTCAATATTACCGCTCTTATTTATTACAATATCTACACTGCTAAATGTTCCATCTGCAAGTTGTATGTTTCCTTTGTTCAAATTAATCTTCAATTCAACCGTTTTATCAATGGGTATTTGGATTTCATATGAAATACCAGCACTTCCCTTAATTCCCATAAACCAAGCTACTTGATCAGAATGGTCTTTAATATTAAGAGCACCATTACTTATTTCCGACTGATATTCCATAGACTTTTCGATTTTTTTCATTGAATATTGCTTTATTTTCAAATCGTTCGTCCTGCTTTGCGTTATTGTAATATCAGCTATATTTCCGTCTAATAAAATAGCGTCAATATCTTGTGAAGTAAACATTTCTTCCTTAACCATTTTCTTGTGCATAAACAAACCTCCAATCAGAAAAAATAAAACACATAAAAGTAATAGAATAATCACACACTTTTTTTTCTTTGACATAATCATATACCTGTGAAAAATCTCTCTAAAACTTCATGAAGGAATTTTCTCCTTTCTTCTGGATTTCTAAGGTTTACCCCTAGTTCAGTTTTAATAACATCAGTCCTAAGAAAAACACCTTGTAAAGACTGCATTAAAAGTATTTCCACCAATGGAGAATTTGTAATGCCTTTTTCAGTACATACTTTATCCACTAAAGGTTTATAAACATTCATTGTCTGATTAGTGTTATCTGTGGGTGACGGAGTTCTGTGGTCTGATAAGATTGAAATTCTTGCTAAGTTTTCATTTTCATACAGATAGGTGAATGTAAGATTAAGCATATTCTCCAATCCCTCAAAAGTCGTCATACAAGACATTTCTGTAAGGCAATCATCAAATTTTCCTATAACATTACTAATCATTTTTTGAGCACATTGCGACAGCAAGTTTTCCTTTGTCTGGAAGTGATAATTGATTTGACTTACAGCAATTCCAGCTCTTTTGCTTATATCCCTAATGGTAATGTTCTCTGGTTCTTTCTCAACCTCCTTAATCAACATAATAGCCGTATCAATAATCAAATTTTTAGTGTCATTTTTCATGGGCAGATCCTATCCTTTCATAATATCGAATACATTTTCAAACACCGTTTGAATTATGGTTTGATTTTACTGCTTAAAGATAGGATTGTCAAGTAAAATACAAAATCCGTTTTTGCTTGCAGATTAAAAGAGGGCAGAAAAAAATGAGCCGATAATCTATGAGGTGGAAAATCCTCTGAATTATCGGCTCTGCATCTTAGTGTCTGGCTCTTTAATAACTGTTATTTTTAACTTACTGACATTGATTAGCTTTTCCTGTTTACATTTTGGGCAATACAGGGGGAAATTTTTAAGTTCTGTATCACTCCGCATCCTTAATCTAGTTTTACTTTTACATATTGGACACAATAACCATTTAAATTGTTCATCCATATATACCTCCCAAAATACATTTGTATTTTATTCTGCTTTAGCTAATTTTCTATGTGCTTTTGATTTTTTTCTACTCGCCTTGACTTCCTCTGGTGTTCGGGCAGTTATAAGTAATCGTTCCACATTTTCAGTCAGTGGTAGTCCGTGTCCGAAAACAGCATATTTTATAGGATATTCCATCAAATGTTGAGCGTCTTGTATTGTTTGATTAGTGTCATAATTGAATTTATCTGGTACACCAATTACCAGCCCCTTATTATGTTTATTTCTTATAACGTCACCAAAAAACATTATTTGATTTTCTGATTGATATAATGCAATACTACCTGGTGTATGACCTGGAACATGGATGACCTCTAAACCACCCAATGTATCAATGATATTTTTATCCGATAGAACAATATCGACTTTTTCAAGAACACAATTATATTGTTTCATATAGGCTTGTTCTTGAATCATCATATAATGATATGAGCCATCAATAACCTTTTCATGAAGGATATACGGTATATCTTTTGTATGTGCAGCAACTTTTGCACCTGTTCGTTTAACTAATTCAGCAGCACCGCCAATATGATCGCAATGGCAATGCGTTAAAATAATTTTGTTCAAATTTTCGATATGAAAGCCCCCATCTTCAATTTTTGCAATTAACTTATCAGTTTCCATAAACATTGCAGTGTCAATCAAGTCAAAAGATTTACCATTATTGATGAGATAAACATTTGCTCCCATTTCATTTTCAATGAGATACAGATTTTCAAATACTTTAAACATATAAGTTCCTCCTAATTAGTATCACAGATACCGGTATTATTGATACTTGTTGATTAAAAAAATATGCTGTTAAGTTTATTGACATTCAGCATGGTCATAAACAATATAACATATTCATTTGACAAAAGGTTCTTTATAATAATTTTCATAAAATTCTTGCAGCCATGCACAAAATAAATCATACATTCTTTCACTTAAATTTATTACCGCTTTCGCCTGATATGGCTTAAATACATCTTCTACCGATTTCAAAACACTATTTGTATGGAGAAAAGAGTTATACATCTCTCTAATCCTCTGCTTTCCGGTTGCTTTATCCAGTTTTCCAATATTTGAAATTACAGCTGTAAAATCAAGATAAATTTGTGGTGGTGTAAGAGAATACTTTTCCATTAACTCATTAAAGTAATTTTTACCAACTTCGTTAATCGTATAAACTGTTTTCTCCGGCATTTCGCCATCACGTACCACTTTGCCATTTATATAACCTTTTGCCGACAAATTATTGATATTCCGATAAATAGATGGCGAACTACCTTTTATCCACCATGTTAAATTTCTGTTTTCGACCTCCTTTTTTATTTCATATGCATTCATTGGTTTTTCCATAAGAAAGCCTAAAAGCATTAGGTTAATGATTGACATTATTGACCTCCTTTAATTTATAGTATCATTGATACTACTATCAATATAACTCCAATTACATAAAAAGTCAATACAAATTAGGGCATAGAAAAAATACTATGCCCTATTGGGGTTATTTTACAATCTTCCAGTTCCCATCTATTTCAGCCAGCACCAAATCAAACTGTGAAATCTGTGCCGCCTTTGTCCTCTGGTCGAGATATTTCACCGATAAGGACACCTTGACCTTATCTCCATCCATTGTAAACAGCGGATTGATTAGCTCGGAGTACAGATAATCAGTGTTTACAGGTTTCAGCGCATTGCCAGCCACATAGTAGGAAAGCTCCTTGTCCGTAGCCGCCGGATACAGCTTGAAGAATGTTTCCAAGAACTCCGTCACTTCCTCCGTGGTGGCAGCGCCCACCGTTCCGTCACTTTCCGCTGCCTTTGGCTCATAGCCGGATTTTGCTGGTATCCGGCTGATGGTCGGGTTCTTTGTGATTACCATGTTTCCGTCACCATCCACATGAACCACCACAGTATAAGCAGCAGTATTTCGTCTGGTCTGGTCGCCCTCTGTGATGGTCTGATCGACCGAATAGAGGACGGTATACTCGTCTGTGCCAGCCTGTTCCAAGTTCCAGATTTTCACCTCATTCACCGCAGAGCTGGTGGGAATGTCACTTCTCACCGTGTCCACATTCAAATCCTGCAAGCTCTTTGTTAGATACTGACTGATGGCTTTTGTCCTTGCTTCAATGGCTTCTTTGTTATTCACCCATGAATAATAGGCTTTTGCAAAGTCCTTGACAAAATTTTCAATCTTGTTGGTATCCACAATACGCTGCTCTATAACCTCTTTCTCATGGACGGTGTGCATATCAATGGCGGCGAAATTTTTATACACCCCGAAGCTGACGCTGGCAATCAGCACCAGCCACAGGGCAATCACGGATTTTTTGTGCGTACCTGCTTTCACAACACGCACTTTTTTAACCTTATTTGGTTTTGCTTCTTTTTCTTTCTTTTTAAACATCCTATCAATTCCTTTCTATTGTTTGATTCTTCCTGCTCCAATCAGATATTTTTCTAAATCAGAGCCAAGAATGTATGTGTAGCCGATGGGGTCGCCTGCATGATACATTCGGTTATTGCCTGCATATATCCCTACATGGGTCACATAATCGCTGGTGATATAGGTCGAGTGGAAGAATATTAAGTCACCAGCTTGTGCCTGTGAAAGTGGGATATGCTGCATGAAATTATACTGTGCCTGTGCGGTTCGGGGGATATAGAGTCCAGCTTTTGCATAGCACCATGAAGTCAAACCACTGCAATCAAAGCTGGTGTTTGGGTTGCTGCCAGCAAATACATACGGCCAGCCTTGATATTTGAGAGCTTCATTGAAAATTGCCTGTACCGTAGCGTTACTGAAATTGGGTACTGCCAGATATTGCGCCACCAGACGGACATAGAACATATTTCCGTACTTATACCGCCAGCCGCCATTTTCCTTGATGGAGATTTCATTTTTATAAGTTACCTTGACACCGCTGGATTTCTCCCTTGCAAAACCAGCCGCCAATTCAAAGGTATATTTCTTCCCGTGGCTTGCCACATAATCAACAAAACCGCCGCCATAGTTGTAGCTCTGGACGACGGTATTTATATCACTGCCATTCGTTTTTGCCAAAGCAAGCAGAGAAGCAAAATATTTACATCCCTGTTCAATGGACTGCTCTGTTCCTAAAGAGTTGGGCGGCAGACCTAACGATTCGCTGGACTGCATAACGTCCACCGCTGTGCCGCCGGACTCCACCTGCATGATGGCAAGCAGGTAATTCACATAGTCCTCAATCCCGTATTTCTTTGCATATTTCTCCACTGTTGGCTGGTGTTTCATGACCTCCGCTGACAGATTCATCCCCAAATAGTCAAAGCCGGAACTGCCGCCGCTTTCCTCGTCGTCCGCTGTGATGATAAACAAAAACAGCAGCAGGCTAATAATCACCGTGAAAATTCCACCAAGCAGTGCTAAATGCCGCAGCTTCATTTTTTCCGTCCTTTCTTCATGTTGTGGTTGGTGGATTTCTTCACAGTGTTACGCTGGATGTTCTGGCTCGTTTTCTGTGTATTGGTTTGTCGAGTGGTCTTAGTTCCGGCAGGAGCAGGCTCTTTTATCTGTGCCTTTGTTGGCTCTTTGACTGTCTGTGGACGTGCCCCCGACTCCCGTACCACTTGTGTGCGCTGTTCCTGTGGTTTTGCCGCTGGCTCGCTGCCTTTCGTGGTCGTCGGCTTCTCATAGCTTTCTCTGGATACCGCCGCCGGACGTTCCCTGCTGGTCGGCTCTGTCTTAGCGGCTGCACCTTTCGCAGCGGTCGCCTGTGGTGCTGTTACGCCGGATACAGGCGTTGTGGCTGGTCGCTCATGGACAGGGGCAGCACCTTTCGCCATTGATCCTGTAGGTTTTGCTCTTTCCATTGCCATACGTTTTTCTGCTATGGTCTGCCTGTGGCTGTCCTGTTTTGCCGCCCGTCCTTGCTGACGGGTGGTTTTTTCTTCCACCATGCCACGCTTGAAGTCGGACACGTTTTCCTTTGCCCGTTCTTTCACGGAATGAACGGCGTATCCAGCCTGTATCGGCATATCTTTCACCTGTTCTTTAACGGACTGTGCCCTGTCCTTGACTCTCTGCTTTGTATCCAGCACCGCACCCACCTTAGAGCCAGCACGCTTGCCAAAAGTAGCAGTATCCCCGGACTGCCCGGTATCATGATTGGTGCGGCTGCCTGTGGCGTGGTTCTGTCTGTCCGCAGATTTCCTTGTATCGGGTTTACGGCTGCCAGAAGCCACCGCAGCACCTACCGCACCGCCAGCCATGCCAGCGGCTAACGTCCTGCCGACACGACGCTCCATATGCCTTGCCCCACGGTTTAGGAGCATATAAGGTCGCCGGAAGATACGCCTGCCGACCTGCTGTGCGTCGCCGGACTGCAAACTGAACATTCCCATCAAATCGCCTAGCTTGAAGTAAATGCCTGCAAAGGTGACGATCTGCAAAAAGGCAATCATAAAGAATGGATAGCCTGCCGAGATGGAGTAGAACATGGTACTCACACTAAAAGCGGCGGTGATAATGAGGGTAATGCCTGCCCTCATCATGATAGTGTTGAACAGCTTTGTGATGGCTTTCTTTGCCATGCCCTCGTAAGAGGGTATCATGGACAGGATGAAGCTCACGGGCAGGAACATGGCGTAGATAATAAACAGCACTTGCGAGAAAATCATCATGCCCGTAAGCAGGAATACAAAAACGGAAATACCGATATTGAATAGGAACAGAAAGACCACCGTTCCCAAGCGGCTCATGGTCTTAGTGACGCTCATGTTTGGATTGTCCTTGTCCTCGATTTCTGCAATTACCGTATCCTCTCTGGTGTCGGTGTCCGGACTGGCAGAGAGCAGGCTTTCCACACGGTCTGCACCCAAGTCCTCCATATCGGAGCTGCCGTACTGCAATAACAGCCACGGCTGCTGTACTTGTATGGAAAACAGGCTGTCCCGTATCAAGTCCACACTGTCTTTCCCTTGACTATCGGAGTTTGGGAGGGTGATTTTCGTACCCAGTGACAGTGCCGCACTGCTGATGTCCGAAGAAAAATCATTGATTTTCGTGATGTAATTGGGAGCGTAGGCGATAAAAGACGCAGACAGGACGAATACCACAAGAAAATTGACGACTGCATGGACAGCCTTTGTGGTTTCCCTCTTGATAAGACCTGTGTACGCCACGTAGATACCCACCAGCAGTACAAGGATAAGCAGGAAACCCACATAAAACCCCTGTGTCGAGAAGCCACCTGCATTTACCCCGGCAAGGGTCTGGATGTTTGTTCCGATTGCGTTTGCGGTATCGGAGATAAAGTCCAGCTTGTAGGCTTCCTGCACCACGTACCCTGTGGCGTTGGAGATATACATACTCACTGTCCATACAAAGTTGGTGATAGCGTACAAGCCGTACTGGATACTCTTGCCGATACCGTCCAGCCAGTTCCAAGGCAGCCAATCCCATGAGCTGTCCACGTAGAAGTCAAGCTGGTAGTTTTCCAGCGGATACTTAGAATACTGGTTGGCAGCGTCCACCGTGTCGTCCACCAATCCGGCGGCATGAGCCACCGTACCTGTGATGGACAGGAAAACGAGGATACCCACAATGACTAAGAGGGTGATACCTGCATAGCGCAGTATTTTATGTTTACGCATAGGCTTCACCTCGTTTCTTCTGTCTTGATTGGCGGTCTGGTATCAAAGGCATGGAACAGGTCGGCAAAGACAGGGTGTATCTGGATAACGCCCACCCGACCGTAAAGGTCTTGAAACAGGCATTGTCCGTTCTCCAAATCCCGTAGCCGCTTCTGGTTGTTCTCGTCGTCTTTGTCCACACCAAAAAATTCAAGCGTGTTCTTGATCTCGCTGATGTCCGTGGATCGAAATGCAAATTTCAGACCGATATTGTTTTTCATCTTCTCGTCGTCCACGTCGCCGGAGTTCTGTGTCACGAAATAGACAGCGGCGTTCATGGAACGTCCGGCACGTATCAGCTTGTTGGACAGAGCCTTGCCCTGTGCCACCTGTAAGAACGTCCACGCTTCGTCTAAATCCACCATCTTAAAAATGCTCCGGTCGGAGTGGATATAGTCGAGAGCAAAGGTACTGATAACGATAAGCATAGCCACGGAGAGCAGCTCCATTGTGGTGTATTCCTCAAACTTTGTGTCACGGTCTGGCAGCACCAAATCAGCCACCTGTATAATGTTGAGCTGCTTATCTAAGCTGATGGACTGTTCCACCGTACCGTCGGAAAAGAGCAGATGGGAAAAGTCATAGTCCACCATGCTCTCGATATGCTCCGCTATGTTGTTGGAAACAAGAGTGTCCTCTTTCCGCAGCTCGTCAATGACGCACAAAAGACCTCGCCTTTTGCCCTGTGTGACAGAGCGGATTGCCTTTCTAAGCACGGGGAACTTGTCACCGTCACGGCTACTGATACCTGTTAAAAAGGTCAGGATGTCGATTGCTAGGCTTTCAGCGTCTTTTAAGTTCTTCATAATCACGTAAGGGTCAAGCAGTCCTTTGTTTTTCGCTTCACTGGTAAGGTTCACGATATTGATTTCCTGTGCAATCTCCGGCAGCGTTTCTTTCCAGTTCCCACGCTCGGATTTTGGGTCTACAATGACCGCACTGCCCCCGAACAGCACCGCATAGTAGACAATGAGGTTGTTGCAAAAGGACTTGCCGCCCCCAAGTGAGCCAAGGAATGCAGCCGCCAGCGCATTTGTGACCGAGCCTTTGACTCCCTGTGCCGCAAGGCTCGGTTTCAGATAGACGTTCCTGCCCGTATCAAGGTTGTAGCCGATATAGATACCGTCACTTTCTCCTAGCTGCTGGGTCGCACCAAAGCCAAGACCTGCCAGAAAATCACTTGTCACGTACTGGATATAATCGTTGATGTATCGCTTACTGGCTGGAATGAACTCCCCATGCAGACCAAGCATATCCCCGAACGGGCGCACCAGCTTCACATTGAGGTCGTCGTAAAAGTCCTTGACTTCATCACAGCGGCGTTTCAGCTCGTCCAAGCTGTCAGCCGCCACACGCACCACGTAGGACAGCTTATACATGGACTCTTTGGACTGGTCTAAGGTAGTTTCCAGCTCATTTACAGAGTCCAGAGCGTCCACCACGTTGTTGCTGGTTTCGTTGTTGGACTCCCAAGCGTGGTTGTCCAGGTCTTTCAGCTCTTTCTTCTTGTTCCTTACCGTCGTCAATGCTTTTTTGTTGGTGACGATTTCCACATTCATAGACGTGGACACGGGGAACGTGAATTGTTGCTGCTGGTAGTAAAATACCTCACTGGATGGGAAGTCCAGCTCGCCGACGATATTGTTGATGGTGAAGTAGGCGGCATAGGTCGTCTGTTCTTCACTGTCCATCTTTAAATACCGCTGGTTCTCCGTAATCTGGCAGCGTGTCGGACGGATAAGGTCAAACCGCTTCACCAGCGTTTCTTTTTTCAGTTTCTTTACCGGGAAGTCGTAGGCATAGTCCTCATAGGCAACGCCTGTTTTCCCGTAAATATGCTCGATTAGGTAGCCGAAGTCGTGCTTTTCCAAACGCCGGATTTTAAAGCGGCGGGAGATTTTGCTCTCCAAGAGCTTCTCCATCTTTTGGAAACGGGCGATTTCATCATTGCTCATAGACACAAAATCCCCCATGAGCTGATGGTTGACCTCGTAGAGAAAGTCGGCAAAGGTCATGGCAGCGGACTTTCCGGCGTGCTTCAAGCTGATTTCTTCCTCATTCACCAGCAGTTTGAAGCCAAGAAAAAAGCGGTAGTCAATCTGATTTTCCCCAATCATCTCAACCAACGCTTCGGTCTGTTCGTCTATCTTTGCACAAGCCACTTCACGGAGCCGGCCTGTGACCTCTTTTTTGGAGCGTTCCTGTGTCTGCCGGATACTGGACTCGGTGCTGATCTGCAAGGCGTGTATCTTCCCGTCACGGTTCTGTGCGATTAGCTGCCGGAAGTTGTCATGTACCATGTACTTTTCCTCCGGCGACAGGAACGAATAATTGTAGGGTATCAGCTCATAGTAAGCAAAGCACTCCCCGTCATGGTTGAACACCAGATTGTTTTCGATATATTTAATGGGGAACATACACATCACTCCTAACTGCCGTAATGGCTGTATTCAATAATTCGGTTTTCAGCTTCACCGCTTTTCCGGCGTAGGTCACTTTCGGGCGCAGCAGGTAGCTGAAACTGGATTTTAGGAAACCATAAGGCTTCTTTCCGTCAAAGGTTTTCTGGCTCATGAACCACGTCACCGCCACGGGGATACCAAAGTATTTGAGGAACGCCCCGTCAATCATGTTTAGGGGCGGCAGCTCTGCAAACACGATTACCGCAAAGAGGGATACCACGAACCACGCCATCTGTGTAAGTGTGATGGGGAACGGGAGCTGAAAGTCGTTGATTGCGTAAATGACCTTTTCCACGCTCCAAATGCTGGTATAGCTTCTTATTTTCTTCAATGTTTTGTACCATTCCTTTCTTCTAAAATGGAAACAGCAGCCTGCATTTCACAGACTGCTGCATAAAGCAGATGGATTTACCACCTGTTGTCATATATAAAATTAGCTGCCAGAATCACACGTTTGTGCAGGTCTGCCAGCTTGTTAATACGGACACTCAAAGACTCCGTATCTGGTTTCTATGAAGCATCCCTCCAAGTCAATGTCACGGGCAAAGGCTTCATAGTCTATGTAGTTACGCAATCGGTCGGGTATCTCGCCCAGAACGCCGCACTCGTCAATTAAGTGGTAGGCAACGTCCACCATGTTATCGCAAGGGTACTGAATAATGTCATCCTTATGGTCGTAGAGTTCCTCCACGCTGCAAAAATGGCAGAGCAGGTCGTCAATCACCTCATTCAGCGGATAGTCCAGTTCCTCCACCATCTCGCACAGGCGGTTGACTTCCTCAATGGGCGTGTACTCGTCGATTTCAAAGGGCAGCTCATAGTCATGGATGGCGTATTCTTCGTATCGGTCATTCAAGCCGATCTGCTCTGCCATCTCGTCGTAGTCCACAGGCGGCGTGAACCAGTCGCCTATAAGCTCGCCCTCGTTGTACTTGCCAAGGTTGGCAATATAGACACGCATTTCCTCCAAAGTCAGCCACCGCCTTACCGATAGCGGAACACACCGCTGGTCGTAAAGAGGTATTCGTCGCTTTGTTCCAGCTCATGACCGTAGGAAATAAAGTCTATGTGCTTCATAAGTTCCGGCGGCAGCTCCCCGAAGCGGTGTTCCTCCATGACAAGGTATTCTGCAAGAGAAGCCGAGTCCGGCACATCATAGTGGCGTATCTCGTCCTTGTGGTCGAAAAAGTCGCTGATGTTTTGAAACCACTTTGCCTGTATCTCGCTTAATTCATTGCCAAGGGGCGTGCCCTCGATTTCCTGCACCATGCGGCACAAGGCGTTGATTTCCCAAAGCGGCATATCTGGATTGAGGGAAAAGGGCAGCTCGTAGTCCTCAATTTCAAAATCTTCCTCTTTTTCCACGCCTAATTTTTCCTTGATTTCCTCAAAGGTCACAGGGCAGGTAAACCATGCGCCTTCATAACCGTCCTCGTCGTCATTGTAAGGCTTTGTGGTGTTGAGGATATATAATCTCATTTCATACATCTGTTATATCACGTCCTTTCATTTTACTTTAGTATTCCCAATAAACAGGATACTGATAAATGGGTAAGAAAAAAGCAGCAAACCTTTATGATTTACTGCTTGATACCTTACTTATTTCTTGAATTTAATTTTTGAATTTCAAAGGCTTTTCTTTGAATATCCGTTATTGATATTTGATGTTCATAAAATACCTTTTTATCTTCTTTAGTATTATAATACTTTTCGGCAGCACAACAGAGAAATTCGCATAGCTTTACAACATCTATACACACAGTTCTATGCTTGAACATTTTATCAACATTTAGTTGAGGTTCTTCCCACCATGTGCCGTAGCTTTCGCCACCATTCACAGATAAACTGAAATGATATATGTATTTAAACTGTTTATCTTCTTTTTCCCCAAATTCATCAATATCTGAATTTCCAGAATGAAGATATGCACAGCGTAATTGATAGCACATTTCGTCTGTAAAATAAGGATTTTTTGGATATTTACCATTCTGCTTAAATCCAGTATGGTCTGCATAATAGTGTCCAACCCATTCCTTAAACCATTTTTTATACTGCTGTCCTACAAGCCTGCTACCATTTTTTCTAATAAGTTCGGGATACTCAATTTGTCCACAAATATCTGGAAGTGTCAAAGCAAGTGCTAATGCAGGTAAGTAACATTCTTTTTCCAATGCTACACGAATGGCATTTATTTTTTCCAACACATTTATTCCACCTTTCACTTATCATTCCGCTTGTAGTATAACATTTGGTAACAAGAAGAACAATCAATATTGGTTTATGCCCCAATAATTTTATTAAACAGGTTTAAGAGTACGTCTTTTACGCCGCCAGCGTTGAACACCAGACCGACAGCGATTAAGGCAATCACCAGAAAGCCAATCAGCTTACTAAACTCACGCTTAAAGCCTAAGTAAATACCGATTACCACGATTGCCATAAGCACAAGGCTCTGTGCGTTACTCAAAAACCAGTTGTATAAATTCTGTCCAAAATTCATTTGTCATTGCTCCTTTCCATTTCTTCTAAGTGGGTATCTGCTTCTTTTCCCACTTGCAGGATACACATAAGCACCACACCCATTCCCATGCCTGCTGACACCAGCAGCAGGTCAAATAATAAATGCCACATTTTCCTATTCCTCCTTGTCTTTGACGGTCATTTCATCCACGGTGACGGATAGCTGCTGCAAGACCTTTTCCAGTCGGTCGGTGAGCTTCGCATTTTTCACCATATCTTTAATGACCGTCGTGTTATTCTGTTTATCCAGCTTTTCAGCTACCTGCAAGGTGGGGGCGACCTGCCTTGCCAGCCAGTTCAATGTACGCTGGAAGTCATACGGTTCTGGTTTGATCGTCAGTTTCAGCCGCCCACGATCCTCACCGATAAACCACGCCCAGCGGTCATTCGTCTGCCATTCACTTCGCCGTTTTTTTTCGTCCTTGTCGGCAAACCGCACATAGCGGTTGATGATTGAAAAAGCAGTGCGTTCAGCGTCATGGTAAGTCAGCAGGTCACGCACCGCATAATAGGCACGCTCATTTTTTAAGCGGATTTCAAAGCGGTTCTTAATGGGCGTTTCCTCAATGGGAATATCGTATTTCACATACTGCTCGTAATCTTTCTCGTATACGCAGAAATAGACTTCTGATTTCAGCGAGCCGATATAGAGCGTGTGCCCCATGCTGGACTTGTTTTCTTCGTGGCTCTGCACCAGCTCCCCAGAGCGGTAGGACTTGAAACTTCGGAACACGGAAATACATTCCTCATTCCTGCATTTTGCGGTCAGCTCTGGAATGTCCAGTATTCCTGCCATATCGTTGATGGCAAGGTCTATCCGCTTGCATACGCCGCCCTCGCAGAGAGCGTCCATAAAGAAGTCGTACCAGCTCCTATGCTGTGCCAGCAGAAAGTTTTCAAACTGGCGGCAGCCTTTTCCTTTCAGTTCCAGCAGCACCCCTTTTTCCTGTTCGGGGGATACTAACACAAAAATATCACCCATGTAGTAATGCTCTGGGTAGGAGTAAAAGCCAAAGTCCTCATGTATCATAAAATCCAGCTTCAATTTGAGGATGGCTTCGACCACGAATTTCACGTCCGTGGTGGGAAACCGTATCCTCACATAGTCAAACAGCATGGTAAGCGGCGTTTCTGGATTGTACCGTTCCAGAGCTTTCAGCAGGTTTTCCTTGATTTCGCTGCTGGGGGCAACACCGCCAGACTCTAACCTGTTAAGGTACTGACGGGTAATGCCAGCCGCCACCGCCAGCTTGTTTTGTGAAACACCATATGCCAGCCGCTTTTCCTTAAATTCCTTTATCCAGTCTGTATCATTCAGTAAAAATCCCTCCAATCTGAAAAAGTGTCAACTAAAAGCGTTCCAGTTGACACCCTTTGAAAGTGGAAAAAGTCCTTATATTTCAAGGACTTTCCCAACTTTTGTGACTGTTTCCTGTTGTATTTGTGCCCCTCTGTTAGATACCGAGGGGCGTATGGTTGTGGCGGCAAGCCGCCCCAACACAGCTAGTCCGTACCAGCGGCTTTCGCTCCGCACGCCGCCTGTCCGTCCTGCCTGTTCTGCATGAGCTGTCCAATCTCTCTTAGGAAGTCATGCCCTTTGGGTACAAGGGGAGTGTAAAACTCTGATATGACACTTATACCCACATCCACGTAGCCACGCCCTTTGATCTGTTTCAGAAAAAAGTCCTTGTCCACTTCTCCGAACATCATGGAGTATCCAAGCTCTGACATTCTTCCAAGTGCCACTCTGAAATTAAACTGGTCACGGATACCGTCACCCAAATATTTTGCGTCGGGTCGCTGGCAGGCGAGAATAAGAAAATATCCTGCCTGCCGACCAAGCATGACGATCTGTTTCAGCTTATTCAAGACCAAAGCGTTTTCCTTTGTCGTCAGCATTTCCATAAAAGCCACGTATTCATCAAAAATGAGGAAGTGGGGCGGCAGACCTAAATAGGCATAGTTTTCCCCTGTCTTGTAACCGTCCATGAGCTTCATGGTTTCGCTCCGTTCCATCATGCTATCATAAAAGCGGTCGATACAGTCTGTGATTTCCTCCTTTCGGTAGTAGACTCCGGGCATGACAGCGGACAGGTCGGCAAGGTCGGCGTTCTTAGGGTCAAGCATATACAGTTTGGCGTTGGTACGCAGGAGTGCTTCTATGATGGTAAGGATAAAGTAGGTCTTACCGCCGCCAGTGCCGCCAGCAATCAGCATATGAGGGAGCTTGTCATATTCCCAATACACATTTTTCATGAGCCGCAGGCTGCCACCTGCCGCCTGTACCTCGTCTATGGTGATACGGTTGGCAATGGTGTCATAGAGCAGCACATATTCCACAAAGCTGTCTTTCAGTTCTTTGGAAACCAGCTCACAGTACAAGCCTGTTTCCAGCTTCTTTTCCAAGTGCAGGAGCTGGTCTTGATATTTTCCCAAGGTGATTTCTGCCAGTATGTGAATAAGTCCGTTATCTAGGCGGTAATACACTTTGGGAAAGTGGGTGATCTTCTCCTTTGACCTGCTGGCTGGCAGGTCTTTGAAAAAGCCGCCATCCTGTGACTGCTCGGACTCATACCAGCCATTTTCCAGTATCATCCGTGACAGCTTTTGACGGTGACAGAGCTGCTTTATCCTGTCCGGCTGGTAGCGGGCGTACAGGATCGCAGCTAAGGCGCACACCATCACCGCTGCTATGAGAGATACTATCATGTACGGTGTGACCGTGAGCTTTATGCTGCCATTGTGAAATAGCGAAACCGTGTTCCAGTCCGTATGCAGCAGCGTATTGATATTTAAAAGCAGTACGACCGCAAGGAGCAGGCTCGCCAGCCGACCGCACAATGACCGCACCACCAGCGACCTGTCACTGGCTCGGATACGGTTGCCTTTATAGTGTTTGTAAAGTTGCATAAGTCCTCCTTTTCAACAGTGGTTATAGTCCTGTGTGTTATAGCGGCAGGTGTTCTTATCAAAATGCGGCTGCCGGATGGTTTCATAGACTCTGTTAGAAACCCGTCTTTGAAACAGCAGGCTGCCATCTTTGGGATAGTGGTGTCTGGCGTAACAGGGATAGGCGTTTAAAATCTGCCTTGCTTCTTTTGCCAGTGGGTAGATATAACGGAACATAAGTCCGTTGATCTTCTCTATCCCTTTGTACTCACAAAACGCATGGGTCAGCCAGTGCCGCTTCTTTACGCCATCCATACGGGCATTTTCTTCCAGTAGTATTCTGGCACTTCGGGGATGTATCTTTTCGCCCGTTTCCCGGTCACGGTATACGCTCGTCTTGAAGCTGCCAAGGTAGTAGAAGTTAGAAGCTTGATACACATAACCGCATTTTCCCTCAATGCCATCCGCAAGGGTGTATAGAAAAAGGCAGCCTGTGTTCACCCGTAGCCACTTTATCAAAGCGGAGAGGGCAAGGCTGCCAAAATACTGATTATGGTTCATTTCTGGTAGAAAGCACATTTTCCCGATTTCCAGATAATCGGATGTCACCAGCTCATGCTGTGGGAAAATCTTGCGGATGGTCTGTAAGGGTTGCGTGCCCCATCCAAGTTCCACAACCCCCGTTAATCGGTTTTCATGATAAATCCCCAAGAAGTAGACACAGAGCCGTGGTATCACTTTGGAATAGTGGTACTCCCGTATGAAAGCAACCGCCGTATCTTTGGGGATTTCCCGTATTGCTAAATGCTCAATAAATTTAATTCTCCTTTCTGCCCTTTGTCAAAATCCAATAAAGAGGCTTATTTTCCGTTGGGATTGTCCTTTCTCGGCTGCTGGTTATGGTTCTGTGGGTTGGCTGCTGGCTGACCGCCTTTATTCTTCAATATAATATCGTCGGCTTTGATGTACCAGTCAACGTCTGCCCCTTGAAACGTGGCGGTCGCCACCGTATCTGCCACAGGGTTGATGATCTCCACCTCGGCATTGTAGTCAAATTCCTTTAATGGCACAGAAGCAGGGATACTCACCTGTATCATGCGCCCCTGTCCTCTGGACTTTAAATCATAGGTGCGCTCCTTGATTTCCTCGGATACCGTACCATCTTCATTTTGGATGTGTACCTCACGTCTAAGGGCAGAGAATTTCAACACCCCGAATGTCTTTTCCTTGTCAATGATAATTCCGTTTGCTAATCTCATAATCTCATGACCTCCTTATGCTTTCACCATGTCGTCAGCGGACAGGATATAGTTGGTAAATCCACGGGTGCCGATTTTGTAACCGTCAGCCGTGATTTTCGGGTTGATAAGTTTTACCTTTTCCTCTACCTCGAAATTTTTCTCCCCGGCAGAAGCAGGCAGGACAACAATAATGTCGTCCGCTCTCTGTACGTCAGAGTACAGATTGAAACTTCGGGAAATGACCGTCATGCGCCCGTTTACCCGGCGCTGCTCGGTCTTGCCCTCTCCAGCATATTCCAAGTTTCCGAATGTCTTTTCCATGTTAGGGATTACGTGTTTTAATTCCATATGTGTTTACCTCTTTTCTTTTTATGTGCGTAGCTTTAAAGGAAGAGCATGGGGGAGCTACAATCCCCCATACCCCCTAGTGGACTGTTTTTTTCTATCAATCAAAAAAACGATTGACAGAAAAGAAACAGTGTAAAGGTTTTATCCGGCAGTTTGAACCATCCAGTAGGCGGTGAGGGTGTATGCAGCTTCATAGACAGTCACCTCACATCTTATTTATCACTGTCATGCTTCATGGAACGGCGTTTCTTATAGGCTGCAAAGACAAGACTAGCCGCAGAGAGTCCAAGCAGGACAGCAAAGGCAGCCGCATTGGTGTTGTCACCCGTTTTGGGGGAGTCCGTCACCTTATGGCTCGGTGTGTCTGGTGTTTCCGGTTTCTTTGGTTCTTCGGGCGCAGGCGTTTCCGGCACTTCCTTGATTGTGACCGTCTGCCCTTTGTCTGTGATGTCCTTATGTTCTGTGACTTTTACAGGTTCGTCGGTATTGGTGATGTCGTAGAGTTCCTCAAAGGTCACAAGCTGCTTGCCGCCCAACTTTGAAGCGTCGAATGTAAAGACAATCTCCACCTCCATTTTTGTATCGGCAGCGGTGAATATATAGTCATTCTCTACACGCTTGCCATCCATGAGAAGCTCGGCTTTTTCATCTTTTACCATCTGCCAGCCTTTGAGCTGGTACTTTGTACCCACTTCCAGACCATCCAGCGTGACCGTATCCACGATTGTAACCTCTTTGCCAGCTTCTATGACTTTTTCACCGTCTTTGCTGGCGGCATTAGTATGGATTTTGATGATGCGCTCTGTGATAAGCACCGTCTGCCCCTCGTCCTCTATGTCTTTATGTTCCGTGACTTTTACAGGCTCGTCGGGATTGGTGATGTCGTAGAGTTCTTCAAACGTTACCAAGTTCTTGCCGCCAAGGGCAGAAGCATTGAATGTAAAGGCGACCTCCACTTTCATTTCCTCCTTATCGGCAGTAAATGTATAATCACTCTCCACACGCTTGCCATCCATGAGAAGCTCGGTGTTTTCATCCTTTACCATCTGCCAGCCTTTGAGCTGGTATTTTGTACCCACTTCCAGACCGTCCAGCGTGACCGTATCCATGATTGTGACCTCCTTGCCAGCAACGATTACTTTCTCGCCCGTGGCTTTGTCCGCAGCAGTGGTATGGATTTTAATTACACGCTCTTTGATGGATACCGTCTGCCCGTCGGCTGTAAATGTGTATTCACTTTCTACACGCTCACCATCAACAAGAAGCTCGGTGTTTTCGTCCTTTACCATCTGCCAGCCTTTGAGCTGGTACTTTGTGCCTTTTTTCAGACCGTCCAGCGTAACTGTATCCACAATCGTGACCTCTTTACCGGCAACGATTGCTTTCTCGCCCGTAGCTTTATCCGCAGCCGTGGTATGGATAGAGATTTTTTTCTCGTAATCATCCGTGAGCGTTCCCAAGTCAATGACTACCTTATCTCTGGATACCACAATCTCAAAAGCCGGAATGAGTTTGAAGCCTTTGTTGCTGTCACAGCGCAATTCCTCAATCTCGTAGGTATCGTAAAGCAGCGCACCTTTGGAGTCGTCAGGTTCAGATATGCCGAACCAGATACCGTCCTCGCTGGTCTTGCCCCTGTTGGTATTCTGCTTGTGGGATACCCAGTCAGCAGCAGTGGAGAACTGACCGTTTTTATCAGTCACGACAACATGGCTCTCACCTGTGTTCTTGCTGGTAATGCGGAATGGAACGTCAGCAAGACGCTTGTGTGTACTGTCGCCAATTTTCACGCCCTCAATGTCTCCACGCTTGATCTGGTTGTAGATGGATTGTTCCGCACCAGTCAAATCCACGATTTTGCCATTTTCCTTGATGCTAAACTCACGGGAAACCGCACCCGTCGTCAAATATCCTGCCGGACTCTTGCTTTCATCTAGGCGGTATGTTCCATAAGGCAGTGTATCCGCAGCCGTAGAAGCGATACCGTCAATGCCTGTAAGGATGGTTTTTACAACCTCGCCTTTGTTGTAGAGCTTGCCATCCACCAGCACAGCGTTCTCATTTAGGCTGGTGATGGTAAACTCTGTATCTTTCAAGGTCGCACCGCCCTGTGGCTTCGTGTCCTTTGTTTCAAGGTCACGCTTCTGGACTTTCACGCCGCCACGGATAACCTTGTCAGAAACGGAATACTGGTTGCTGCCTGTAAGTACAGCCAGTTCTCCATCTTCGGTAATCTGTGCCAGATACATGCCTTTGATTTGTTCCTCGCTGCCGTTCGCCTGCATATACGCACCCTCCAACAAGTAGCCTGTCGGACTCTTACTTTCAGATACGGTCAGTGTTCCAAGCGGCAGACATGGCACGCCATTCTGTAAGTAGAAGCTGTCGCCGGATACCTTGTAGCGGTCTGCCAGCTTTGTGATGTAATGGGTAGTTCCGTCGCTGCCTTTTTCAGCCACGGTCTTTGTAGTCCATGTACGGGTCGGCTTTGCTGGCAGATTATCTTTGTTGTAGTCGCCGTCATAATAATTCCAGACAAACTCTGCCCCCTCCAAAGAAGCTGCCCCCTGTGCCGCTCCCTTTGATGTTTCCATGTCTATCTTAAAAAGCTCAATCAATGTGGTTGTGACTTTGGGTGTATCTCTGACTTTCAAGGCGGATGTTTCACCAGCTTTGACGGTCAAGGGATATACCGTCTTGTCTAATTGGAAACCTGCAGCCGGAACGGACAGCTCTTTGATATAGACTTTGCCAGCCTTTACCTCCACCGCTTCGGTGTTCCCGTCCTTATCTGTCGTAAGGGTGGCAAGCTGTTCCTTGCAGCCTTTATCAGCAAAGATACCATATGTCGCACCAGCAAGGGAATAGCTGTTGTTTCCGTTGGTAATGGTGGGATTGGAGGACACCTTTTGAAGTGCCGCATTTCCCACATCCAGCTTCGCCCAGAACTGTCCTAATTCCTGCCCGTCGCCGGAATAGATATAGCCGCCGCAGTCATAGCGTCCTTTGTTGGCTTTTACAAATGCCTTTGCGCCAGCGTATACCTCGTCCTGTACTGCTTTGGATACCTCGTCATAGGCAGCTCGTACATTGTCGCAGCTCCATCCTAAATGCACGCTCAAACGCTGCCAGACAACGCATTGCTCCAATAGATAGACCTGTTTGTAATTCAGCTCCTTGTGGCTGGCTGCATACTGTTTGACGTATTCCAGTGAGAGGGCAACGTCAGCAATCTGGTCGGCACTCATACGGGAACTTGCGTCCGAACGTGTCTTGTAGCCGGACTGAAAATCTGTGTTGATGTCAATACAGTAAGCGGTTTCGCCCTCCACCTGCATAATGCCCTCATGGAATGTAGAACCGATACTGCCATCATTCATGACTTTTTCTACATAGCCTGCCTTTTCCTGTGCGTCTGTCCAGTATTGCTTCTCCGCAGCCTGTACCTGTGAAGCTGGTAAGGTTGTGAATACCGCAGCCAGACTTAGTACGCCAGCAAGCAGATGGTTCATAATCTTTTTCATATCGTTGTAAATCCTCCTTTCGTGATTTTGGGTAAAAAAATAGACGCTCATTTCTGAACGCCCAAACGTAAGAAAGGGATACTGTTGTTATCCAGTACCCTCTTTGTAAATCTTATTCTGTTGTATCTCCACACTCTATATCAACTACCACAGAAACATTGATGTAATCTTTTATGACCTTATTTCTGTATTTTTCACCGTCGCCAGTAAACACCATATGCTTGAAAAAGTGCCTAAAATTAAGGATTTCTACATAGTTTTTCTTTGTATCAACACTATAGTCTCCACATGCCCCGAATGCGGAAACATATCAATCGCCCTCCACTTCTTCATCTCATACCCCCACTGGCAAAGCATTTTCAAATCCCTAGCCAGTGTCGCAGAATCGCAACTCACATACACAATCCGCTCCGGCCGCATCTCCACCATAGTCCGCAGCACGCTTTCCTCGCACCCTTTCCTCGGCGGATCCACCACAATCACATCTGCCCTAGCCGTCTCACCGTCATGCTCTCTCTCATACCGTGCATAATACTCAGGCAGTACTTCCTCAGCCTTGCCCACAAAGAACTCTGCATTTTCTATTCCATTTATCTCTGCATTTTTCCGCGCGTCCTCAATAGCCTGCGGCACTACTTCCACGCCATAGACTTTCCCGGCCTTCTGAGCCAAGAAGAGGGAAATGGTTCCAATCCCGCAATACACATCCCATACCACTTCATTTCCTGTAAGGCCGGCATATGCAAGTGCCTGTCCATACAGCACTTCCGTCTGTACCGGATTCACCTGATAAAAAGAAAGCGGAGAAATCTGATATTTTACATTACCGATATAATCGGTAATATAATCCTGCCCCCAGAGTAGATGAATCTCACTTCCCATAATTACATTCGTCTTCTCTCTATTTACGCTGACCGTAATGCTGGTCATCCCCTCAATCTCGCGGAGAGAGCGCACCAAGTCCTCGGCAGACGGAAGTTTCGTTCCATTGAGCACAAGGCAGACCATAATCTCTCCGGTACGGAATCCCCGCCGAATCAGCACATGACGTACAAGTCCCCGGCCCGATTGTTCCTCATAAGCCTGTAACCCATTCCGTTTCATAAATTCCAGCACCTTTTTCAGGATAGGCATGTTCACCTCAGAACCAATCACACAGTCCAGATTAGGGATAATCTGATGAGTCCTTCCGGCATAAAAGCCCGCTATGAGATTCCCCTCCTTGTCAGATCCGATTGGATACTGTGCCTTATTCCGATAATGAAAGGGTTCCTTCATTCCGCCGATAGGCTCCATAATGCTGTCAATCAGCTCTGCGTCAAAACCACCGAGGCGTATAAGGTTGCCCCGCACTTTATTCTGTTTGAATTCCAATTGCTTCTCATACGAAAGCATTTGGATCTGGCATCCCCCACACTGGCGGGCTACACCGCATACAGGCTCTACCCTGTCCGGCGAAGGTGCCACAAGTTTCATCAGCCTCCCATATCCGTACTGCTTCTTCGCCTTAGTCACCAGAACCTCCGCCACGTCACCGATTACCGCATCTTTTACAAACAACGTATAACCATCGACCTTGCCGATTCCTTCTCCGTTCACTCCCATATCTGTGATTGTCACCACGACACGTTCATTTTTCTTCATAAACTCTCCTATGTTAAAATAAAAGGGCGAGTCTCCTCCGCCCTTTTGTATGTTCAAAACTACTATTTACAAACTGCTCCACCTAAATGCTGGTCTTCCTCAGATTGGACTCAAACAGCCGGTTATATCCGAGCCAGTCCGTTCCCTCTTTATCCTTGAAAATCTCTGTCAGCGTCTGCATCTTTGCATCGGTACAGTCCGCAAAATTAAGGGCCAGCGCCTCGGCAAGTGCAGGCTTCTTCGGAGAACCATACTCCAGCTCGCCGTGATGGGCAATAATGCAATGCTTCAATTCGCTTGCCAGCCTTCTTGGGAATCCGTCGATGGTGCGGATTGCGTCGTCCATCATCTCTACACCGATAACAATATGTCCCAGCAGCTGCCCGTCGTCTGTATAATCATTGTCCGGGAAGGATGATAATTCTTCCGTCTTTCCGATATCGTGGCACATGGCCGCAGTGTACAGTAAATCTCTGTTCAATATCGGATAAGCCCCTACAAAATACTCGCACAGTTTCACTACACTCAGCGTATGTTCCAGCAGACCGCCCGCGAATCCATGGTGTACGCTCTTTGCCGCCGAATGGCCTTGAAAACGGCGGATAAAGGCTTCATTCTCCACAAAATAGTATTGAATAATCTTTTGGAGGTAAGGATTTTCCACCTGAGCGCCATACTTCATCAGTTCCGCATACATCCCCTCCACACTCTTTTCACTGGTGGGCATAAAGTCTGCCGGAGTATACTCCTCCTCACGGGCCACGCGGAGCTGTCTGATATTCAGTTGGAGATTCCCGTTGTAGCTGATAACGTCTCCAAAGACTTCTATAAAATCTTTTTCGTCATAGTCGGCGATACCGCTGGAGTTAGGATCCCATATCTTACCGTCCAGAGTACCCGTCTTATCCTGAAGAATCAGATTGTCATACGGCTTCCCGTTGCGGGTCTCCGCACTTCGTTTCCCTTTACAAAGATAAATATTTCTGATAGTCTCGCCTTCGTGTAATGTATTGATATATCTCATGTAAGTTCCTCTTTCTAATATTCTATTCTGTTACTGCCATGGGCACGCTATATTTATTCTTTACTTCCCACCGTCACATCGAAGCTGATTTCCACATAACCAGAAGCGCCCTGCCTCTGTCCGTTGACTTTGAGCGGCTGCCCGGAAGTACAATCGAGAAGGCTCTTTCGATATCCGCTGAGCGTGGTCACGGTAGTCTTTCCAATCTTCGTAATCACATCTCCGCTCTGGATGCCGGCCTGCATGGCAGGAGAGTCAGCCTCCACTTCCTTCACATAAATGCCTTCCGGAAGTCCCTGCTCCTGCGCGATGTTCTCCGTCACTTCCACGCCCTTGATTCCCAGATATGGTACGGCTTTGCCGTTGGATAAAAGCTCTAGGCAGTCTTTGATATCTGAGATAGCGTATGCCGTCACCAGCGCGTTGCTTGGCCCGTCAGATATCTTTTGATCCGCGATACCTATGACTTCGCCGTTGGTGTTGAACAGTATCCCGCTGCCATTTTCAGCCGCCGCAATATCCGTAGTCAATAGCTTATATTCTCCGTCCGCCACTGCCACCTTATTCCGCACGGAGCTGACCGTACCGTAGCCGAGGCCTCCCACATAGCCGAACTGCTTGCCCAGCGCAATCATCGGGTCGCCCCGGTTGACAATATTGGAATTCCCCAATGTGGCAACTTGAATCTGCGCCCAAGTTGACTCGGAGACTTTATTTCTCACTACAGAAAATACCGCCAGACCAAGATTGCGGTCCTGTTTCTTTATGGTTGCTGAATAGGATGTATTGTCGGTAAATGTGACCGTAAATCCCTGCGCGTCCTTGATAATTCTGGAGGGCGCGAGCATGAGAAGCTCTATGCCGTTATCGTAGAAAATAACGCCGGAGACACTGTTCTTTTCATCAAAGTTCGTGTCCTCCCAGTTCCCCTCTTGAATACCGGTGACCTCTACGACCGCCTTGCTGGAGGCAACGGCTATCTGGTACAGCTCCCGGTTCATCTCACGATAACTGTCCACTGTCAGAGACGGCAGCACCGGCGCTTCCTCCTCTGCGCCGTCTTCCCCCTCCTCCTTGGCCTTATCTTCCTCGGCCGTATCATCGGCTGGAATCGTGACCACATCAGGATTGTTCCCTATTCTGGATTCTATGAATGGTTTTAAAGCACAAAAAGCCAGACAAGCCGCCGCCCCAAAGAGAAGCCCTCTGCCTGCTGTCTTCCAAATACTACCGTGCATATTTTTTCTATTTTTCTGTTCGTCTTTAAACGTCTCTTGAAGGAAAGAATACTGTTCTTCCTGTCCTGCCTCTTCTGCCGCTGCAGATTCTTCCTTGTTCTCAGTCTCACTACTACCCTGTTCCTGATTGTGTTTCAGCTCATCAGACATTGCATTTCTCCTTCATTTACAAAGAGTTTTAAGCAGCACCCATATGTTTAAGTATACATGATTCCAGACAAATGTTCAATCATAATCAAAATTTCTCCTTTTTACTTTCATTTCAAGTATAAATAAGTTAAAATAAAGCCATACACGTGGTTACAAATACAAGGGAGTAATAAATGATGAATCAAAAGACCTTAAATAAATTAGAATTCCAAAAAATTATAGATTTGCTCTCAGAGCACGCGTCCTCTCCGGGCGGTAAACAGGCCTGCCGCGGTTTGAAGCCTATGACAGATATAGGAGCCGTCAATACCGCTCAAGAACAGACTCAGGCCGCCTTCACCCGCATTGTCAAAAAGGGACATCTCTCTTTCAGCGGATGCTATGTGGTGCATGATTCCCTTATGCGTTTGGAGATCGGCAGTGCGCTGAATGCAGCCGAGCTTCTCCGCATCGGCAAGCTTCTGAAGACCGCGGGCCGGGCCAAGGCTTACGGCCGCCATGATACGGTGGACGAACTGGCGGACTGTCTGGATGTGTACTTTGAGCAGCTCTCCCCTCTGGCAGCTTTAAGCGCCGAGATCGACCGCTGCATCATCAGTGAGGAGGAGATCAGCGACGATGCCAGTTCACGGTTAAAGCAGATCCGCCGCAGCATCGCGGGTATGAATGATAAGATTCACTCTACACTGAATGGGCTGGTCAACGGTTCTTGGCGCACATACCTGCAGGACGCGATTATTACAATGCGTGGGGACCGCTACTGTCTGCCCGTGAAGGCAGAGTACCGCAATCAGGTGAACGGTATGATTCACGACCAGTCCGCCACCGGCTCCACTCTTTTTATGGAACCTATGGCCGTTGTAAAGCTGAACAATGATTTAAAAGAACTTTATGGGCAGGAGCAGGAGGAAATTCAAGTGATTCTGGCCCGCTTAAGTGTCGACGCCGCTGAGTATATTGGGGAGATCCGCACCAACTACCAGATGCTGACCGAGCTGGACACCATTTTTGCAAGAGGCGCTTTGGCTCTGGATATGAATGCCAGCCGTCCTATTTTCAATACCGAAGGGCGCATTCACATCCGGGAAGGCAGGCACCCCCTGCTTGACAAGAAAAAGGTGGTTCCTATCACGGTCACACTAGGGGATACTTTTGATCTTCTGATCGTAACAGGGCCTAATACTGGAGGAAAGACCGTATCCTTGAAAACAGTGGGGCTGTTTACCCTCATGGGGCAGGCAGGGCTTCATATCCCCGCCCTTGACCGTTCTGAATTAGCGGTGTTTGAACAGGTCTACGCAGACATCGGCGATGAGCAGAGCATTGAGCAGAGCCTCAGTACCTTCTCCTCCCATATGACGAATATTGTCTCCTTCCTTCAGACCGTAGATGAAAAATCGCTTGTTCTGTTCGATGAGCTGGGCGCAGGGACGGACCCCACAGAGGGTGCGGCTCTTGCCATTTCCATATTGTCACACCTTCACAGCCGGGGCATACGTACCATGGCCACGACCCACTACAGCGAACTCAAGGTGTTCGCCCTCTCTACACCGGGCGTTGAAAATGCCTGCTGCGAATTCAATATTGAGACGCTAAGCCCCACCTACCATCTGCTGATAGGGATACCCGGGAAGAGTAATGCGTTCGCCATTTCGGAGAAACTGGGACTGCCGGATTATATTATTCAGGAAGCAAAGCAGCATCTGAGCGAACAGGACGAATCCTTTGAAGACCTTCTCACCGATTTGGAGGCAAGCCGCAGGATGATTGAGCGGGAGAAGGATGAAGCCGCCGCCTACCGCCGGGAAATTGAACGGCTGAAGTCGGAGCTCAAAGATAAGCAGGCAAAACTGGATGCCCAGCGGGAGCGGATACTCAAGGAGGCCAATGAAAAGGCGAGCGCTATCGTGCGTGAAGCCAAAGACTTTGCCGATGAGACCATGAAAAACTTCCGGAAGTTCGGAAAGGAAAGCATTTCCGCGGCTGACATGGAGCGGGAGCGCGAAAGAATCCGCAAGCAGCTTGCAAAGACGCAGAATAAGAGCGAACTTGAGAAGAAGAAGCCACAAAAAGAGCATAAAGCCAGCGATTTTCATCTGGGAGATTCGGTCCGTGTACTAAGCATGAATCTGACCGGAACCGTCAGTTCCCTTCCCGACGCCAAAGGGAATCTGTTCGTGCAGATGGGAATCCTACGCTCACAAGTCCACATGTCAGATTTAGAGATTATCGAAGAGCCTCTCACTCTCACCGCCAAGCAGATGCGGCGCACCTCCGGCGGCAAGATGAAAATGGGCAAGTCTATGCACATCAGCTCTGAGATTAACCTGCTGGGAAAGACAGTAGACGAAGCGATTGCCGCGCTGGACAAATATTTGGATGACGCTTATTTAGCACACCTAAGCCCGGTGCGTATTGTCCACGGCAAGGGTACCGGCGCTCTCAGAAACGGAATCCATCAGTATCTGAAACGGCAGAAACATGTGAAATCCTACCGGCTCGGCGCATTTGGCGAAGGCGACGCCGGTGTTACTATTGTAGAATTCAAATAAGGGAGGGCGATTTAGGGTGATTGCTAAGCAGAAAATATTAATTGTAGATGACGACGAAAATATAGCAGAGTTGATTTCTCTCTATCTGACCAAAGAGTGCTTTGATACCATGATGGTACACGACGGAGAGGACGCCCTGTCCGCCTTTGAGCGGTATCAGCCCAACCTGATTCTTCTGGATTTGATGCTCCCGGGCATCGACGGATATCAGGTATGCCGTGAGATTCGCAGCAAATCCAGCGTGCCGATTATCATGCTCTCCGCAAAGGGAGAGATTTTCGATAAAGTTCTGGGACTCGAGCTGGGCGCTGATGATTACATGTTGAAGCCATTTGACTCCAAGGAACTTGTGGCCCGTGTGAAGGCAGTACTGCGCCGCTATCAGCCTTGTAAAGCGGAAGAACCGGTACATGACAAGGGCAAATGCGTGGAATACCCGGGGATTGTGATAAACCTGACCAACTATTCGGTCATGGTAGACGGATTAAATGTGGATATGCCCCCCAAGGAACTGGAACTTCTTTACTTTCTTGCCTCATCGCCAAATCAGGTGTTTACAAGAGAGCAGCTTCTGGATCAAATATGGGGTTACGAATATATCGGAGACACCCGCACCGTCGATGTCCACATCAAGCGTCTCCGGGAAAAAGTCAAGGACCATCCGACCTGGAGTCTTGGTACGGTCTGGGGTATCGGTTACAAATTTGAGGTGAAATAAATGCGGAGTACGTTGTATCTGAAATTCATATTGATTTATATCATTTTCGGATTTCTGAGCCTCTTTACAGTCAGCGCGCTCTCTTCCGCCCTGACTACCAGTTATCTGGAGAGCGATATATCAGGAAACCTATATCAGGAGGCCAGCCTAGTGGCCTCCGACTATCTTCCCGGATACTTTTCTGACGCGATTACGTCTGCTGACGTCTATAACCAGCTGTCCGGCATGAAAGCCTATCTGGATTCTAATATCTGGTTCGTTGACAGGGAAGGGGAAATGATTGCTTCCGCCCGGACGGAGGACGTCGCCTTTACCCCCTCCACCATCCATAATTTTGACCCAGCCGAAGGAGGAAGCTCCCCTTATCAGGTTGGTGATTACCATGGTTATTTTGAGCAAGATATGATCACGGTAATCGCCCCGGTAACACAAGGCTTCTCCACAAAAGGTTATCTGTTGATTCACAAGCCTTACTCGGCCGTGGAGGAGGCCAGATTTACGATTATGCGCAATACTTATGTTGTTGTACTCGTAATTTATCTACTCTCTTTTATTATATTTTTAGGGATTCATCTTCTGATCTACCGTCCACTTAAAAAAATAACGGATGCCGCCACCCAGTACGCATCCGGTGATCTGGACGTCGTGATACCAGTCAACACACAGGATGAGATGGGTTACCTGTCCGCCTCTTTGAACTATATGTCTTCTCAGTTGAAAGATATGGAGGATTACCAAAAGAAATTTGTGGCAAATGTGTCCCATGATTTCCGCTCTCCACTCACCTCCATTAAAGGCTACATAGAAGCTATGGCCGACGGAACAATCCCGCCCGAATTACAGGATAAATACTTAAAAATCATTTTATTTGAGACAGAACGGCTGACAGACCTGACAAGCGATCTGCTGACTTTGAATGAGTTCGACACCAAAGACCTGCTCTTAGACAAGTCGGTCTTTGATATACATGAGATGATAAAAAACACGGCGGCGGCATTTGAAGGAACCTGCACAAGTAAAAAAATCTCAATCGAACTCCTCTTTGCCTCCCGCTACTTGACGGTCTATGCTGACCAGAGGAAAATCCAGCAGGTATTGTATAACCTGATTGACAACGCGATCAAATTCAGCAACGCCGACTCCTCTATCACCGTCGAGACAACAGAACGGGGTGAAAAAGTCTACATCTCTGTCAAAGATTACGGCATTGGAATCCCGAAAAACAGCATCAACAAAATCTGGGAACGTTTTTATAAGACTGACCTCTCCAGAGGCAAGGACAAGAAGGGAACCGGTCTAGGGCTTTCTATAGTAAAGGAAATCATTCAGGCTCACAATGAAAACATTAATGTAATCAGTACAGAAGGGGTAGGAACCGAGTTCATATTCTCACTCCCAAGAGATAAGCAGTAATTAATTGGACACAAAGAAAAGGCAGCCTTATATTTTCGGTGTATTCCGTAAATATAAGACTGCCTTAATTATATAATAAATCGATATCTTTTAACTTAATACATCATGCGGGCAATGGGCGCGTCCTCCATATTATCCTTGGTTACCCATGTATATCCCGCGTCTACAACCGCCTCATTTCCCTGACCGAGAACGGCCCGCGCGCATGCCACTACAGTAGCATATCCAATCCCGTACGGATTCTGTACAATCAGTCCTTCCAGCTTCTCCTCTTTCAAGAGCTCGAGCTGATCCTTGCCGCCGTCGAAGCTTATAACCTTCATGTCTTCTCTCTCAAGAGACTCACAAGCCTCTACCGCCAGCTTAGCGGCTTCTTCATTCGTCGTATAGCAGCCTTTGATAGACGGATTCTTCTCCAGAATGTACTTCACTACTTCTTCCTGTGTGATATCGCTTCCGCTGTCAGCCTCACTCTCCGGCGCGTCTGCTCCCTCCGCAGGCTCTTCTGTATCTGGCTGTTCCCCGCTTTCCGGGACGCCTGCGATCTCTTTCTGCATCTCCTCCAGTTCATCTAAGTGATATACTTTAACTACCTTCACATTTGGATGATTCTGTGTAATCTCATCTAGGAAGCCTTTTTCCCGTTCCTTTGCCGAGGTAGACTTAGAGTCATGGACAAAAAGGGCAATCTCTCCCTCGTCATCAATGCTGTCGCAGAGCTTTCTGGCCGCTGTGGCCGCCGCCTCCAGATTGTTCGTATCTACCATAGCTGCGATATCCTGATAATCTACCCCTGAATCAAAAGCCACGATCGGAATATTATTCTCCGCCGCCAGATCAAACTGCACGGCACATGCCCCGGAGTCTACCGCGGCAATACCTACCGCCGCAGGATATCTCGCCAGCTCTTCATCCAATATATTCACCTGATCGTCCACATCGTTCTCCGTGCCCGGTGCAGAATAGGTAAGCTTTACTTTATCTTCCCCTTTATATCCAAGAGCCTTGTTCATATCGGCAACAGCCTGTTTAGCGCCTGCCTCCACTTCCTTCCAATATGCAGAAGAACTGCCCCTTCCAATAATGGAGAGCGTAGTCCCCGGCTCAAGGTTTAGTCCGTTTACATTGCCGTAAGCCAATGGCTGAAGTACATCCAGATTACTCTGCTTCTCATTCACTTTGCTGTCGGTTTTATTTGTATTCGTCTCGCCTGTATCTCCGTCATTCAAGGATTCTTTCTGACATCCGCCAAAGACCAATGACGCACACAACGCCGCAGCCAAAATCCCCCATCGTTTATTCATAACCTATCGCCTCATTTCGCAAATCATGCTAATTCATACAAATTCATACAGTAATCACTATACACCATAACGGTGAAAAAAGGTAAAAATATTTCTTAAGAATTCATGAAAATTTTGTGTATCGTATAACCTACTGTATATAATGTTCCTAATTTTGAGCATAAAATACCCTTGTATATTTGAATAAGATGTATTAGAATAGAGTCATGCAAAACAGTAACAACTGTTCAATAGAAAAGGAGGATACATATCATGGCACATGTAATTTCAGATGAATGCGTAAGCTGTGGCGCTTGCGAAGCAGAATGTCCAGTAGGAGCAATCTCTCAGGGAGCAGACCATTACGAAATCGACGCTGACGCTTGTGTAGATTGTGGTGCTTGTGCAGCACAGTGCCCGACAGGAGCTATTTCTCAGGGTTAATTTTCAGACAGCAGTCAAATAAAATAGCGTGGACGATACACGTCCGCGCCCGGCTTACCGTCCTTTAGCGGCTGCAAGTCCGGTTAATTACTATAAAAAGACAAGATTCCCGACTTTGCGCGGTAATGCTTGTCTTTTTTATATTATCATGACAAAGGCTCTCCTTATTTGTCGAACGATTCTTCTGTCATTTCCCGCATATTGTGTTAAAATAAAGTTGTTAAAGAAAACACCTCAGAAACTTTTTAATATCTTAATGTTTCATAAACCATTCTGGGGACAAGCAGTAGTAAGGGGGTATCGTATGGGCGACGTTCATTATATGATTTCGGAGACCGCGAAACGTGTGGGAGTAGAATCCCATGTTCTGCGTTACTGGGAAGAAGAACTTAACCTTCCCATCGGCCGTACCGAAATGGGGCATCGGCACTATACGGAAGAAGATATACAGCTTTTTTGCTGTATCAAAGAACTCAAAGAACAAGGCATGCAGCTCAAGGAATTAAAGGGAGTCATCCCGGACATGCTTCGTGCCAAAGAACAACTCAAGGCGAAACGCCATCCGATAAGCACACCTGTCAATTCAGACAGTAATTCAGTACATAACGATAAACAATTACAGACTAATGTGCAGCCGGAAGTTCTGGAGCTCACTCCCGATTACCGGCAGGCAGAGGCAATGCTTACTTCTGTCATGCAGAACGTAATGCTGCAAAACAATAAAATTCTGGAAGAGAACATCTGCAAAGGTGTCACGGAAAAAGTGGCAAAGGATATGGATTTCCTTCTGCAGGCAAAGGATCGTCAGGAAGAAGACCGTTTTCGGAAACTGGACCATCTTATCCGCCAGCAGCAGACTATCCGCAAAGAAGCCTCGAGACCGGCACCGTCCCGTTATCTCCGTAAAATTTTCGGAGAGTCCTAATTTCAAAAAGAGCTGATGTTTTGGAATACTCACCCTGCTACCCGGCAGAACACCCACTCCAAAACATACAGCTCTTTCTTCATGTGATACTATAAAACATCAATCCTCTTCCACTTTCCTCTGCGAATTCGCAAACTTGGTATATTGAGGCAGCCAGGTCAGCACAACAGTACCGATGGGACCGTTCCTCTGCTTGGCAATGATAATCTCCGCCTCATTGATATGCTCCGTGTCCTTATTATAATAGTCATCACGGTAAATAAACATTACCACGTCGGCGTCCTGCTCGATAGCTCCTGATTCACGGAGGTCGGACAGCATAGGACGGTGATCCGGCCTTTGCTCTACCGCCCGGCTCAACTGAGACAGGGAAATGACCGGAACGTGCAGCTCTCTGGCCAAAGATTTCAGCGAACGGGAAATATCAGATATCTCCTGCTGTCTGGACTCACTGCGCCCGCCTACACTTCCGCTCATCAACTGAAGGTAGTCGATGATAATCAGCTCCAGATTATGCTCCAGCTTATATTTCCTGCATTTAGAGCGCATCTCCGAGATGGAAATACCCGGAGTGTCATCTATGATCAGATTAGAACGTCCGATTGTGCCTGCCCCTTCTATCAGCTTCTCCCAGTCAGAATCCTTTAAGTTTCCGCTTCTGAGCGCTTGAGCGTCCACGTAGGACTCCAAAGAAAAGAGACGGTTCACCAGCTGCTCCTTTGACATTTCCAGACTGAATATGGCAACTGTCTTATTCTGCTTGAACGCCACATGCTGGGCAATGTTCAGCACGAAGGCCGTCTTTCCCATAGAAGGACGGGCGGCTACCAAAATCAAGTCCGAAGGCTGCAGACCGGACATCTTATAATCCAAATCGATAAATCCCGTGGGAATACCGGTCACAGTCCCCTTACTCTTAGACGCCTTCTCTATCTTCTCCAGAGCGTTGAGAACAACCTGTTTAATCGGTACATAATCACCGCTCCCGCGGTTCTGGACCAGTTCGAATACTTTCTTCTCGGTCCGCTCCATAATAGCCTCCACCGGCTCCTTAGCGATATAGCAGGCATTGGCTATCTCTTCATTCATCTTAATCATTTTGCGGAGCATCGCCTTTTCCGCGACAATCTCTGCATAATATTTCACATTAGCCGAAGTTGGAACCGCCGCTACCAGCTCCCTGACAAATTCCAGACTACTGATTTCCTCCGGCACATCCTTCTCCTTCAGCCTGTCCTGAAGTGTAATCAAGTCAACAGGCTTTCCCTCATTAAAAAGTTCCACCACGGAATCGAAAATCACTCCATATGCTGTTTGATAAAAATCATCCCCGCAGATAATCTCTGCCGCACTGGTGATGGCATCCTTATCCATCAGCATGGCCCCTACAACGGACTGCTCTGCTTCAATACTGTGCGGCGGTACTCGTTTAATGAGTGCTTCATCCATCTTGAGACTCCCCCTAAGCTTCGCCTACATGTACTTTCAACTCTGCTGTCACCTGTGGGTGCAGCTTTACCGCCACCAGATGTACGCCCAGAGACTTTATGGGCTCCTTCATCTGGATTTTCTTCTTATCCACATCCAGATTCATCTGTGCCTTCACAGCCTCAGCGATTTCCTTGGAAGAGACAGAGCCAAATGTCCTGCCGCCCTCTCCCGTCTTAATAGAAAGCTCTACCTTGCCCGCCTCTATCTCAGCTGCCAGCGCCTTGGCCGCTTCCAGATTCTCCTGTGCGATTTTCTCTTCATTCTGCTTTTTCAGCTTTAAATCATTGAGATTCTTACTTGTAGCCTCAAGCCCCAGCTTTTTTGGCAGAATCATATTTCTAGCATATCCGTCGCTTACATTCACAATCTCGCCCTTTTTTCCAAGTGACTTTACATCTTCTAACAATATAACCTTCATCTAAATATCTCCCTCTTCTATCATAATATTAATTGTATTCTTCAAGGCATCTATAGCCCTTTCCATGTCCGTATGCTCGAACTGGGCTCCGGCTGTATTGATATGGCCCCCGCCTCCCATTCTCTCCATAATAATCTGGACGTTTACTTCATCAATAGAGCGGGCGCTCACATAAATCTTACCGTTATATTCCGTCAGTACAAAGGAGGCCTTTATCTCCTCGATATCCAGAAGCTCGTTGGCTGCCTGTGCCCCGATAATTGTCGGGCTTTCGATGTTCAGCCGTTCACCTCTGGCGATAGCAAATACATCCCGGTAAACCTCTGCGCTGCTGATAATTGCGGCCTTGGCACGGTAGGACAGCATATCATCCCGGAGAAGCTTTCTCACATAAGTGATGTCCGCTCCGCATCGTCTCAGATAGGCTGCA
This sequence comes from Bariatricus massiliensis, assembly GCF_900086725.1. Taxonomy (GTDB): domain Bacteria; phylum Bacillota; class Clostridia; order Lachnospirales; family Lachnospiraceae; genus Allocoprococcus; species Allocoprococcus massiliensis. The sequence continues at coordinate 800,905 of NZ_LT574837.1, forward strand.
GCCTCAAAAGTACGCACGCCCGTTCTGGCCACAAAGTTGTTTGTATCTACTAATATACCCGCATAGAGGCTGTTGGCCTCCATAGAGGTAAGCTTCAAGTCATCTCCAATATATTGCAGTACCTCTGCAACCATCTCACAAGCAGATGAAGCATATGGCTCAATATAGGAAAGAACCGCATTTTCAATCACTTCATCACTCTGGCGGTGGTGGTCGAGTACGGCTATCGTCTTCGTTAATTTCAGGAGACGTTCACATTCTGTCATCTTAGGCTTGTTCGTATCTACGACTACAACCATCGTATTCTCGTCCGCCAGTTCCTCCGCCTCGTAAGAATTGACGAACAGATTCTCCGGATAAGCGGTATTGTTCTTAAATGCTTCGTAGAGCGGCCTCAACGTCATGGAAATATCGTTCAATACGATATTGACCTTTTTCTCCATCGCCGCCGCGGCTCGGTAAATACCGATTGCCGCCCCGAAGGAATCCACATCCGTCATCTTATGCCCCATGACGATAACGCGGTCTTTCGCTATCATAAACTCACGCAGCGCCTCCGCCTTGACACGTGCCTTGACACGTGTGTTTTTGGACATCTGCTCCCGCTTGCCGCCGTAATATGAAATTCCCTTACTGTTCTTCACAACGGCCTGATCGCCGCCTCGTGCCAACGCTAAATCGATAGCGACACGCGCAAAGTTATACCCTACAGCATAAGTATCCGTGCTCATTCCCAGCCCTATGCTCAAGGTAACCGGAACCTGATTACCTATGTTGACATTCTTCACATCTTCCAGCAGTGAGAACCGGTCATCCGCCATCATCTCAAAACTGCGCTTTTTAATAACAATAAAATACTTATCCTTCTCCAGCTTCTTGACGATACCATCCAGCGCAGAGATATACTGATTGATTTTCCGGTCAATGAGCGCTACCAGAAGGGACTGACGCACCTCCTCCACACTCTCCATGACCTCATCATAATTATCAATGTATACAAGCCCTGCCACCAGCTTCTCTTCCTCATTCTGGCGGATATACTGGTTCAGCTCTGTCACGTCCTGAAGGTGGATGGCAATAAAATATTCCTTCTCCGCAGGAAGCTCAAGAAGCTGCTCCGTCTCGCTGAACCCTTCTACAGAAACACACTGTATCTCTGCCTGATAGTCCTTGTCCTTATAACTGAATTCCAAACTGACACTTTCATTCTCCTGCTTCGGGAAAACTCCACGGTTCAGCTCTGGTATATATTTGCTCAAATGCGTCTCTTTCCTCACATCTGTTCCCAGAACTTCCCTGAACTGCGTATTCATCCACAGCACCTTGCCGTCGTCCAAAAGAATAACATACGGAATCGATAACTCCCTTAACAACGTATTCTGGACAATTCCATACTGTGCCGCGAATTCCACCATGTCAGCCAGAATCAAAGACTTATTGTAAAAATACAAAAGCCCCACGATCACCGCATATATGATGACAAACACACTCATAGCAGCCCCTGCACGCTTGTCAGCCTTATATATCCAGATATTCATGGCAATCAGCAAAACCGTCATAATCGCCGGCCACTGCATATATAGCCTAAGTTGTCCCTTTAACTTGATGTTCTGTTTCATCTTTACACCCTCATCATCCTGCAGACTCGCCAAACTCCTCTGCGCTCACAATACAAACACAATGCAATTGCCTTTAATTGCACTTATGTGCAATCATTATACCACTTACGCAGAAAAGGAAGCGGCGCTTTGCGCCATTTACTTTTCAAGTAGTGGCTTGCCGGTATAATGTGCCGCTATAAGCGGCATAAAGGCAATGTAATTGCCTTTAATTGCACTTATGTGCAATCATTATACCACTTTTTCCCCCATTATGGAAGTGAAAAAGCAGCCCCGCACGCAACCATACGTTTGCCCGGGACTGCCCTCTGTATTAATATGACTTTACTTTACATAACCATCCGGATTCTGACTCTGCCATCTCCAAGAGTCCTCGCACATCTCTTCCAGACCGCGCTCTGCAACCCATCCCAGTTCTTCCTTTGCCTTCTCCGCATTCGAGTAACACGTTGCGATATCACCAGCTCTCCTCGGTTTAATCTGATACGGAATCTCTTTTCCACATGCCTTTTCAAATGCGTGAACCATATCAAGCACAGAATAGCCCACACCGGTGCCGAGATTGTATACTTTGACTCCTGCCTTTTCTTCGATTTTCTTCAGAGCCTTCACATGTCCAACCGCCAAGTCCACTACATGGATATAGTCGCGCACGCCGGTGCCGTCATGAGTATCATAGTCATCTCCAAATACTCCCAGACACTCCAGCTTGCCGATGGCTACCTGTGTGATATAAGGAATCAAGTTGTTCGGTATTCCCTTCGGGTCCTCTCCCATGAGGCCGCTCTTGTGTGCGCCGATTGGATTGAAGTAGCGAAGAAGCACAACGTTCCATTCCGGGTCTGCCGTATGCAGATCGGTCAGAATCTGTTCCAGCATCCATTTCGTCCAACCGTACGGATTGGTGCAGGTTCCCTTCGGGCACTCCTCTGTAATCGGGATAAATGCAGGGTCGCCATAAATAGTGGCGGAAGAACTGAAAATGATATTCTTCACCCCGTTATTCCTCATCACATCACAGAGCACTAAAGTCCCCGCAATATTATTCTGATAATACTCCAGCGGTTTCGCCACAGACTCGCCTACCGCCTTCAGTCCCGCGAAATGAATAACTGAATCGATGCTCTCTTTTTCAAAAATTTCATTCAACGCTTCTGCGTCCCTGATGTCCGCTTTATAAAAAGTCACCTTTTTTCCGGTAATTTGTTCTACTCTTTTCAAGGATTCTTCGGATGCATTGCACAAATTATCTACAACCACAACTTCATATCCTGTGTTCAAAAGCTCCACACATGTGTGGCTTCCGATAAATCCAGCTCCGCCTGTTACCAAAATTGCCATGATATCTTCCTCCTATACATTTCAGTCACATTGGTTGATTATTGTCTCTATAAATACTATATCACAAGAAACAAAAATATGGAATACTTTATTTACTAAATTTTTAATCTCTTTTAGTAAATATCTCTCTACTTTTTACTAAAAGCCTGCGTTTTCACACAGGCTTTCGTAATCACTTTATTTATATTTCTGAATAATGCTCTGCATGGTCTCCCATTTTGTTTCCATATCTTCTACCAGCTTGAATTGTGTTCTGCACCGGTCCAGATTATGATTCTCACGATGGATTTTAAAGTAAGTGTCTCCCTGCAGATAATCGGTCAGGAAACGCATGCCGCATTCAAAGGTCATAGCCTTAGCGCCCATAGGCATTAAGTCTATCTCCCGCTCTGTCAGCTTTCCGCCACAGCCCTCGATATAGCCTTTCGCATAAATATCATAAAGATCCATGTCGCAGGAAACCTTACTCAAATCCTGTTCATCCTCGGCAGCCGTACTAGCCCCGAACCGAATCGAATCACCGAAATCATGCATGGCCAGTCCGGGCATGACCGTATCCAAATCAATGACGCAGATTCCTTTTCCTGTCTTGTTGTCAATCATAATATTGTTGAGCTTTGTGTCATTGTGTGTGACTCGAAGTGGAATCTCCTTCTTATCTAACAGCTCGGCGAAGAAATTAGCCAAATCTTCCCGTTGCAGCACGAAACGAATTTCCTCCTGCACATAAGCCGCACGGCCGCACACGTCGTCCTCCACAGCTTTTTTGAACACTTGAAAACGTGCTCTCGTATCGTGGAATCCCTTGATCGTCTCGTGGAGGGTTTCCGCCGGATACGCTGCCAGCAGACGCTGGAAATTACCGAAGGACACTGCACTCTGGTAGAAATCATCCGCGCTTTCCACTTGATCGTAGCTTGTGGCGTCCGTGATGAACTTATAAGCCCGCCAATACTCTCCTGAAGAGTCCACAAAATAAGGCTTCCCGTTCACTGTAGGGATGACATTAAGCGTCTCTCTCTCCGGATCCCCGCCGTTTTCAATGATTCTTTCGCGAAGATAAGAGGTCACATTGAGGATATTCTCCATCAGCTCCACTGGCTCTTTAAAAATATCCTTATTCATCCGCTGAAGAATCACCTTAATCTGCCCCATCTCCGCAATTTCAAACACAAGAAGATAAGTGTCGTTTATATGGCCGCTGCCATATGGCCTCTCATCTACCAGCACCCCATCAAAGCGGAAATTAGCAATTGCTTCATTTATTATACCCTTTGCCATTATCTGTCACCCCACAACGTTTCAGGATAAAGTCCTTCTTCTTTCATCTTCTTGATGGCTTCCATCACTACCGGCTTATCTTCCTTATAAGTAACTCCGTACCATTTGTCCGCAGACTCAAGAACCGCCACCGTCGCACGTCCTTCCTCCAGAAGGCCGCTGACAACGGAAGGCAGGAAGTATTCACACTTCATCGGGTTCTTAGCAATCCCTTCCTCAAGAAATGCCGGGAATCCTGCTTTTATCTCATCTAAAATACTCCTTGTGAATCCCCACATATTCATGGACACCAGCGTATCGCCCGATACAGGAACCCAAGTCTGCCCGTCATCCTCAGAGTACGCGATTCCTCCGTCCCTCTTCTCAATTCTCGTTCTCTCAAAAATACCCGTCAATTCCCCGTCTGCGTTTGTTGAACATAAGCCTCTGGCAACATGTCCGTTATCCGTCACTGTATTTTCCAGTTTATATCCTACCATTGTGTAACGGTATTTGTCGTCATCTTCGTGAGTAGCAAGATAGTCATAAATCACTTGGAATGCATCCCTTCCGTAGAAGTCATCCGCATTGATCACAGCGAAAGATCCGTCGATTTCATCGATACAGCTCAATACTGCATGGGCTGTTCCCCATGGTTTTACCCTGCCTTCCGGCACCTTGAATCCCTTCGGGATATTGTTCATATCCTGATATACATAGGACACATCCATGATTGCTTCCATGCGGTCTCCAACCGCAGCTTTGAAATCGGCCTCATTTTCTTCCTTAATAATAAAAATCACCTTTTCAAATCCGGCTCTTTTTGCATCAAAAATCGAAAAGTCCATAATAATATGTCCCTGTTCGTCCACTGGGTCAATCTGCTTCAATCCGCCGTAACGGCTCCCCATTCCTGCTGCCATAATCACCAATACTGGTTTCTTCATTTTGCTACCTCCTAAATACCTTCTAGCTTAAATTAACCTTTGATACCGCCCGTTACACCACCGATAATCTTCTCTGACAGGAAGATGTAAAGGATAAATGTGGGTAAGAATACTATAACAACGGCCGCGAACATACCCGCCCAGTCTCCAGTATACTTCATAGAGTTTATCATACCATACAGACCAACCGCAACCGGTTTTGTCTGGTTCGAATTGGCGATAATAAGAGAGATAAAGTATTCATTCCAGATATTAATAAAGTTAAAGATTGTAACCGTAACCAGTCCTGACTGCGCCATAGGGAACATAATCTTCCAGAATGTCTTCATCGGAGGACACCCGTCAATGGCCGCCGCCTCTTCATACGTCTTGGAAAGATTACTGAAGAAAGTCAGCAAAAATACAGTGGTATACGGTACATTGATACCTATGTAAAGCAGTATCAAAACTATCTTATTGGCAAATACATTATTCAAAATGCCAAGTGCCGAGATAATACCGAACAATGGAAGGATAACCATGATAACCGGTGTTCCCATTGCAGATACGAAACTTGTCTGAATCACCTTATTTCCAAGGAATGTAAACCGGGACAGCACATATGCAGCCGGCGCGCAGATTACAATCAGCGCGACACAGGAAATAATGGAATAAACAAGGGAGTTCATAAAGAACTCGGATACATTGGATGTGGTCCATGCCTTGATATAGTTTTCAAAGTGAAGCCCTGTCGGGAACTTCAGCGCATTGCCCGCGAAAATATCCGGCGTTGTCGCAAAGCTGGCACAAATAACCCATCCTAACAATACAACAGTAAATACTACCCAGAGGATGATAATGATATATCCGGGGAGCAGTTTTGCTTCTTTTTTCAAATTAAACGGAGTTCTTGCTTTCTTTTCCTTTGCCATAACTTTCTCTCCCTTCTTTAGAATTCCAAATCATCATCTTTTAACAACTTGTTGCAGATCGTAAAGATAAGCACTACGAAGAGGCTTAAGATAACACCGATAGCCGCTGCCAGACCTGCATTACGGGCTGTTATCGTATTACCCGCGCCAAACATCTGCAGATACATATAAACCATAGGAACGATCGTGGACGTTTCTGCTGTTACAGTCGAGAACAGCTGCGACCAAACAAAGAAGCCTACACAGCTTACGCTCCACATCGTAATATTCGTCTTAAATACACCCTTCAGAAGGGGCAGTGTCATATAACGGAACTGCTGAGGCTTATTCGCGCCGTCGATGGTAGCCGCCTCATAGAGATCCGGGCTGATACGTTCAATACCACTAGTCCAAATCAACATATGATATCCAATCATACCGAAACAGTACGCAATCAAAAGCGCCATAAATTTGTGGTCGCCGTCCGTCCAAGGAATGTTGGCCAACTTATCCAAATGGAGAAATGTAAACAATGATTTGAAAAGGCCAAACTTCGGGCTGTATACATATTGCAGCCACATCGTCGCAAGAGCTACCGCACTTACGATATTCGGCAGGTATATAATCGCTCTGAAAAACTTTTTGAATCTAATTCCACTCGTAAGGATAACACCGAACAGCAGAGAAAAACTCATTACGATAATTCCGCCGTACAGCCAAATCTTGGCAAGATTAGTCATCGCCGTCCTGAACAGCGACGTAGATAACAAGGTCTTATAATTGTCAATTCCGGTGAATGTCCATAATCCGATACCGTCTGTAACACCTTCGATATTAAAAAAACTCATCAACAGAGTTCTGATAATCGGGTACACAAAGATTACAACAAAGAAAAGCACCGCCGGGGCTAAGAATGCTACTATCATCCCTTTATTTTTTTTCATGTGTGCATCTCCTTTCCTAAAGATCTAACTACATAAACTAAAGAAATCCATATCGGAACAAAGTGGACAAGTCCACTTCAACTTCCTATGTTATAAAAATATGGTGGCAGCGCGTTAAACGATGCCACCATATTCAAATGCTTTATTTATTTGCTTGCGTCCTGCATAGCTTTTACAAACTCATCTGCAGTCTGAGTTCCAGCCATCAATTTGATGAAGTTCTCTTTGATAACCGGTGTCATGTTCTCATTGCTCTCAACGCCAACTGCCCATGTGAAACGTGCTGTAGAACCTTCCATAACAGGTTTTGCGCAGCTTACAAGTGCCGGCCACTCTGTGTTAGTTGTGTCAGCCGGGATACCGATAGACTCGTCAGCTAACTTCTGGTCAAATTCGCCCTTTGTAATCTTTTCGATTAAGCCAAATGCTTCTTTGCCCATTTTGGAATCTTTATTGATAGCGAATACCTGTCCGCCAAAGTTGTTTGTCTCTGTTCCGGTTGCAGCTGCTTCTTCGATGTTAGACTCAACAGCGTCCAGTGCCGGATATGCGAAACATCCCCATTCAAAATCAGGACCTGCTGCATCTTTAACTTCGTTCGGAAGCCAAGAACCATTTAAGTACATAGCTACTTCTCCGCTGGCAAGTTCTGTGTTCTGTCCTGCCGGCCATACGTTTGTTCCAACGTTTTCAGAGAAATATCCTTTAGATGCTAACTCTTCGATGTCTTTTGCCATCTGGAGAACTGCCGGGTCATCCCAAAGTCCTTCTTTTACAATTTTAACAACAGCTTCTTCACCAACTAATCTTCCAAGGTGATATCCGATTACGCATGTTGCATATGCATCGTCCATTGTCATCGGTGTAATGCCTGCATCTTTCAATGTCTGGCATACAGTAAGGAACTCTTCCCATGTCTTCGGAGCTTCTTTGATTCCTGCTTCATCAAATAATTTCTGATTGTAGAAGAATGCAAATACGTTTGGCTGATAAGGAATAGACTTTAATGTACCACCGCCAACTTCTCTAGCTGCACTGATCAGACCAGCATTAGCTGTAGCTTCATAGTCATTCTCTTTTGCAAAATCTTCCAGATCCATGAGGTATTTGCCCCATGTTCCATTTACACGGTCGATATCTTCATCAAATAAGTCAATATTTGTTCCTGCGTCAAGCGCCGGCTGAAGTCCTTCACGGATACCGGTACGTCCCTTGAACTGTACATCAACTTCAACGCCCGTCTCTTCTGTGTAAGCGTCGATAGCAGCCTTGATAGCCTGCCCCTGAGGTTCAGCTTCTTCCCACATGGACCAGTAAACCAGTTTGCCGCTTGATTCGCCGCCGTCTTTTTTACTGTCGTCCCCGGATTTTTTGTTACCGCCGCAGCCAACCGCCATAGTAGCTACCATAGCAGCGCACAGCAATACACTCAAAATTCTCTTTTTCATAAATCTTTTCCTCCTCTTTTATAAAAAGTTTTTATGAGTTGTTAAATCTATCTTAGTACAAATTTGCACAAAAGTCTTTGTCCTATCAATTTCATAATTTGTACTATCCGCACTTTTTAGATTGCTTTTTCTTTCACAATGAGTTAAAATATGTTAAGAATAGACAAATTTCCAAAGATAAAACTGTTTACTTTCACAAATTACCAGCGAGGTGTCGGATATGGGTTATGTTAGTGTTCATCTACAGGATTCCATTCATATAGAAGAAATATTTACAATTCATTACTTTGAATATATGAGCGATTTTTCATTTGAAGGAGAATCCCACAATTTTTGGGAATTTCTTTATGTAGATAAGGGAGAGGTCGGCGTAACTGCGGATAAGAGTAGTATCGTGCTAAAAAAAGGCGATATCATTTTCCACAAGCCTAATGAGTTCCATAACGTGAAGGCCACCGGAGACAGCGCCCCCAACCTTGTAGTTGTCTCTTTCTCCTCCCCGAGCACAGCTCTGACCTTCTTTGAGAACAAGATACTCCATGTAGACGAACTGGAGCGCAACCTTCTCGCCGATATTATTATAGAAGCAAGAAGCTGCTTTGCCTGCCGTCTGGACGACCCTTATTCGACGCACATGAGTCAAAAAATACCGGATACCTTTGGGGCGGAACAGATGATCCGCCTCCACTTGGAGCACCTTCTGATTCATCTTGTGCGCCGGCACTCCAACCCCATTGTCTTCAAGAAGAAGCTGCACACGCTGCCGCCCAAGGCAACCAAAAGCCGCAGTGATTCCGAAGTCTTTAATCGTGTGGTAGACTATCTGGAAGCGAATATCGCCTCCCATGTCACCATCGAGCAGATATGCCGGGACAACCTGATTGGCCGCTCTCAGCTTCAGAAAATTTTCCGCGAGAAAAGTAATAAAGGCGTGATAGAATACTTCTCCAAAATGAAAATTGACGCCGCCAAGGAAATGATCCGCACCGGACATCTGAACTTCACACAGATCTCCGAACGCCTAGGTTATACCTCAATCCACTATTTTTCCAGACAGTTCAAAAAGCTCACGGGGATGACGCCTTCCGAGTACGCTTCCTCCATCAAAGCAATGGCCGAAGGTAGCTTTGAGTAGCGCAGATTTGTTTGATTATCATGAAAAGCTCCTGCTCGCTTTCCACGGTATAGTCCGGCTTCGGCCTCTCCTCCGGGATATGGCGCCCTCTGCGATTGAACCAAACAGCATGCCAGCCCGCGCGTACCGCCCCCACAATATCGTTTTCATAAGAATCGCCCACAAACCATGTATCTTCTTTTCGAAGTTCCATGGCTTCTTCTGCGTATTCAAAAATTCTGATATCAGGCTTTGCTGCTCCTGCCCCGCCTGATATTATGGCATATTCTCTGGGCACATAGCAGTCTGCCCCCAAGGTTACAATCTTTCGCCATTGATGTTCCTCCGGCCCGTTGGTAATCATGCCCATAGGGATTCCTCTGGCCTTTATAAACTCCAGCATCTCCCTGACCGTATCCGACATCCATATCCTGTTCTGTTCTTCAGCATAAATCCGCTGGAAATTCAAGGCCTCTTCCGCACTGATAGAAAATCCAAAATCCTCCATCGCCTTCTGAATCCGGTAGATATACATCTCATCCATCGTAATCTCACCGTTTCTGGACGCTTCAAACACCTCGTCACTGTGCATGCGGTGCGCTAAAAACAGAGGCTCCATCAACGAATCAAACCGATTCCCCAGCATTTTGCGGCACGCCGTCTCAAAGGGCATCATTAAATTATACAATGTATCATCCATATCAAATAATATGGCCGGCATTTTCCCGTCACCCCATTTCTTCTCCGTGCACTGCGGCCCTCACGGAGTGTTTTTGTTACACAGAACAAACTTTCCCACGTAACGAAACAACCGCCGGTACACAGGTATCGGCGGTCTCTGATGTCTTATCTAAGTTCAGGATTAGTCCTGTACATACGGCATTAAAGCGATATGTCTTGCTCTCTTGATTGCTACGGTAAGAGCTCTCTGATGTTTTGCACAGTTTCCTGTGATTCTTCTCGGAAGAATTTTTCCTCTTTCAGAAACATATTTCTTTAATTTAGCTACATCTTTATAATCGATTTCATTATTCTCTTTGCCACAGAATACACAAACTTTTTTTCTTCTGCGTCCGCCTCTTCTCTTCATCGGAGAATCCGGTCTGCCACCTTTTTCGTAAGCCATTTTGCTTGCACTCCTTTCATCAATTGAACGGTAATTCTTCATCTATTCCATCCGGAATATTCATGAAGCCGTCACCAGCATCTGCGCTTGGTGCCGGAGTCGGGGCTGCCTGATAGTGGTTTGCTTCGCTTGCATTCTTACTTTCAGCAAATTCCTGTTCTTCAACAACAACTTCTGTCGTATAGACCTTCACACCATCCTTGTTCGTATAACTTCCGGTCTGGATACGCCCGCATATAGTAACGCGCATTCCCTGACGGAAATAACGTTCGGTGAATTCAGCGCTCTTACCGAACACAACACAGTTGATAAAGTCTGCGCTCTGTTCTCCGTCGCGTTTGAATCTGCGGTCTACAGCTAATGTATATCTTGCAATAGCGAGAGCATTCTCACCTTGTGAATATCTAACTTCAGGGTCTCGTGTCAAGCGTCCCATTAAAACTACTTTATTCATACGTTCGCCTCTTTCTTAAGCTTCCTGTTTCACGCATAAATATCTGATTACATTGTCCATGATCCGAATTCTCTGTTCAACTTCGGCAGGAACGGTTGAATCAGCCTCAAAGTGAACGAAGTAGTAAACTCCTTCTTTCATTTTCTGAATTTCGTAAGCTAATCTTCTCTTACCCCATTCATCAACGTCAGTTACGTTACCGCCGAAACGCACGATAAGCGCTTTCACCTTTTCGATAACTTCTGCTCTGGCGTCGTCTTCGAGTTTAGCATTGACAACAACAGCTAATTCATATTTGTTCATGTCTTGCACCTCCTTATGGTCTCTGGCTCCCGGATTAGCCGGGAACAAGGAATTAAATAGTATATCACAATTTGATATCATACCATAAAGAAAGATTTGGTTCAAGCTTTTTTTCTTATTTCTTTTGTATTTTTTTCCACCAGTTTTCTGGCCACCATAATCTGATGTCCACATCCCATACATTTTAAACGGAAATCCGCCCCCACACGAAGAATCTCCCATTCAGAGCTTCCGCAGGGATGCTTTTTCTTAAGCCTTACAACGTCACCGACTTCATACACTACGTCCATCGATATCCACTCCTCACTAATTCACTGTCACTTTCATTCCAAGCACGACCAGCCGCTCATCGTTGTTATCCTTCGTACACGTCGACAAGGTGACGATCTGCGCGTCCGTCCCCGGAGACACTTCTGTGTCATAGAGACTGGCCCCCTTCGTCGCGGCAATAAACGACTCAAAGGTCGCGTCATCCGCAAATTGATACGTATAACTTTCCGATGTGTCCTTCACCACGCCCACAGAATAAATCTGGTACTTGATCTCCGCTCCGTCCGGCGTATAAATATAAAAGAAAGGATATTTTTTATAGAACTCCTGATCCTTATATTCCTCCAACCTGTTGAACATCGTCTTATTGTTCATACGATGCCCGTACACTATCGTATTTTTGTCATTAAAATCGGGATGGTTGTCTACATTGACAAAAATAGTCCCTACCGTATTCTCATACCCCTTAAAGGTCTTATCCAGATATTCTTCATTATCCTTGCCTTGAACTACCGGGTAGTTAATAATAGAAGGTTCATCAAATCGAATCCACGCAACTACATCGGGATTGATTTCCCTAAGGGCGTCAAAATCCACCCGGAACCTGTCATCTTTGGTAGAAATTGCCGTCTCCTCCAAGTCATGATACTCTGTTTTCCCCTTGCTGTATCCATAATATATCTTTCCCAGCTGAAAAGCCGAAACCACAAAAACAATAACAGCAACAATCAGAATAACCGTACTGACAATGCCGCCCTTCTTCTTTTTCCGTCTTCCTCTGTGATATTTCTTACGTTCGCTCATCTATATCCTCCTCTGTACCGTCTGGCCCCCGCGGTGCAATCTGTGTCTGCTTTTTTTAGTGTATCACACTTTTTATATTTTTTTAATAGTGAGTTTATTGATTCTGCGTAAAAAAAGCGTAAAATAGCACTTATGTAAGGTTGACCGCAAACAGAATCTCTCTGCGGATATCTCCTTAGAATATAAAATGATTGGATGATGTATTTATGAAGGAAAAATTTATAAGATTTATGTATGGCCGCTATGGAGTGGATGCTTTTGGTAAATTTCTTGTAATCTTAGGTCTGGCGCTTATTATCTTTTCGGGATTCACCAGATTCCGCCTGATTCCGCTTCTGGCCTGGGTGGTGATTATCTATGCGTATTTCCGAATCTTCTCAAGAAATATTTACAAGCGCTCCGCCGAGAACCAGTCCTATCTGAAGCGTACCGCTAAGATTCGCAGTTTCTGGTGGAACCAGAAGAACCTTATGAAGCAACGGAAAACACACCATATATACAAGTGCCCAAGCTGCCACCAGAAAATCCGCGTGCCAAAGGGCAAAGGAAAGATTGAGATTCGCTGTCCCAAATGTCAGAATACATTTGTAAAGAGGAGTTAACATGTTCGGATATATCATTATCAACAAAGGAGAGATGAAATTCAAAGACTATGATGTCTACCATGGATTTTACTGCGGACTGTGCCGTACTTTAAAAAGCCAGTATGGCTTAAAAGGACAAATGACCCTCTCCTTCGATATGACCTTCCTTCTTGTATTGCTGAGCGGCCTGTACGAACCGGAGACAACGGCAGGTGTTGCCAAATGTGCCGCACATCCTCTGGAGAAGCACCCGTATTTCACCAATGAATGCTCCGAATATGTAGCAGATATGAACCTGCTCTTATCCTATTACAAGTGCCTTGATGACTGGCATGATGAGCGAAAATATGGGAAACTGGTTTATTCTAAGGCATTACAAAAAGCGGTAGATAAAATAAAAGAAAAATATCCCGACAAATTCGCCGCAATCACGAAAGCATTGCTGGACATTGAAGCCTGTGAGAAAACGGGAGATATGGATATCGACAAGATGGCCGGATATTTCGGTCGTGTGATGGAAGAGATTTTTGCTTACCGTCAGGACGAATGGTGCGAGACGCTGCGCGCCATGGGTTTCTTTCTCGGTAAATATATCTATCTCGCCGATGCTTATGAGGATGTGGAAAAGGATCAGAAGGAAGGAAATTACAACCCATTGGCGCACAAGTTCGGACAGCCCGATTTCGAGCAGGAATGTAGACGAATTTTGACTATGATGATGTCTGAGTGCTGCAGGCGGTTTGAAATTCTCCCCATAATACAGTATACTGAGATTCTAAGAAATATTCTCTACTCCGGTGTGTGGTATCGTTTTGATCTGGCAACGGAGAAACGCAAACAGCAAAAAGAAGAGATTCAGGAGAAAAATAATGCAGGATCCATATAGTGTGTTGGGAGTTTCAAGAGATGCTTCCGACGAAGATATCAAGAAGGCCTACCGGGCAAAGAGCCGTAAATACCACCCGGACGCCAATATCAACAATCCGGACAAAGATACCGCAGAAGCCAAATTTAAAGAAGTACAGCAGGCTTACGAGCAAATTATGCACGAAAAAGAATATGGCCCTTCCTACTCCTCCCAAAGCGGAAGCTCCTACGGCGGATACGGGGAGGCAGGAGGTTTCGGCGGTTTCGGTGGTTTTGGCGGCTTCGGTCCTTTTGGCGGATTTTACGGCCAGTACCAGCAGCAAAGCCGGCAGGCCAATAATGAGAGCGAAGAGACCGTCTACCTGAGGGCAGCCGCCAACTATATAAACAGCGGCCACTATCAGGAAGCCCTGAATGTATTGAACAACATGAAGGACCGAAGTGCAAAATGGTACTACTACAGCGCAGCAGCAAATTCAGGGGCGGGCAACAACGTCATCGCCCTCGAGCACGCGAAGGAAGCGCTCAAGCGGGAGCCAGATAATTATCAATACCAGACCCTCGTCAACCGTCTGGAAAACGGCGGAAGTTGGTACGAAAACATGAGAACACCTTACGGCGGTTCCCCTCTGTCGGGAAACGACTTCTGTGTGAAGCTTTGCATTGCCAATCTGGTATGCAATCTTTGCTGCGGCGGAAGTGGTTTCTGCTGTGGCGGAAGACCGTATTATTAAGAACAGGAGGTTTTAACATGTTAGATTATCTTGTAATATATGAAAGCGAAACAGGCAACACGAAAAAGATTGCCACCGAAATCTTTGCCGCACTCCCCGGAATGTCCAAAGATTTGATTCAGCTCCATGAACGGACCGATATTCCCGAAGCAAAAGTTTATTTTGTAGGTTTCTGTGTCCACCGCGGCACATGCAGTCTGGAAGTAGGAAATTTTCTTGGGAGTCTTTCCGCAAAAGCAGTGGCTTTGTTCGGCACTTGCGGCGCAGGGAACTCTGAGGAATATTTCCGTAATATTGAGAACAGCGCCCGCATCTGGCTGGAAGACGACAACCTATACCTTGGCGGTTTCATCTGTCAAGGCAAGATGCCCCAGCAGGTGCGCATGAAATATGAGTCTATGCTGCATCAAGGAGACAGCGAGGAGGATGAAAAGGTCAAACGGCAGATTCAGAACTTTGACGCAGCTATGGTTCATCCCGACAAAGGCGATTTATGCCATGCCAAAGAATTTGTAAATCAATGTTTGAAAAAGCTCTCGGAATAACCACCTCCGGGAGCCTTTTTAACATAGAAAATTCTTTGTTAATTCCTTGTAACCTTCAAAGCTGATTTTTTATAATCATATGGAATACTTGTCCCTACTACCACATCTTCAATCTTTTCTATAATAAGCCAGTCGTCCATATTCCCTTGATGGTCAAAGTCTAACGGTTCGATTTTTTCTACATCTTCAAATTCTACCAAGCATAAGCACTTCTTATGCCAGCGTACCTTCTGTTTTTCAGATAAGTTTAACATACCTTGGTTTTCTTCAAGAATTTTTGTTATTTCTTCATCCGTTAACTTGATATAATTTTGAACATTTTTCACGATTGCTGTCGCTGTTATTAAGGCACTTCCTTTTTCCATAAAATAAAGGCGTTCTCCCACAAAAACCCTGCTGTGTGGAATCTTCCTGCCTGCTGCCCCGCGGACGACCATAGTCTTTGTACCCTCTAAAATTTTATCAAGTACCCTTTCGCCTTTCTTTCCCACATTATCACAATATATTAAATGTACCATTTTATTAAACCTCCTCTATAATGGGTATCCATATTTGACTTAAATAATTAGTATCGTAAGAGTTTCCGTCGCTATACCATTCTAATTCCG
This sequence comes from Bariatricus massiliensis, assembly GCF_900086725.1. Classification (GTDB taxonomy): domain Bacteria; phylum Bacillota; class Clostridia; order Lachnospirales; family Lachnospiraceae; genus Allocoprococcus; species Allocoprococcus massiliensis. Next base: position 816,763 of record NZ_LT574837.1, read on the forward strand.
GGCAGGGAGCATGCTTAAAGGGATAACTTACCAGCCATTCTTCATTCAGATATTTCCAGCCTTGGTGTATAGACTGTGGCGCCACACCTACGCAGTCAAATACCGCCCAAGTCGTCTCAGGCAGTACGATTTCTGTAAAACCGTCCGGCGGCTCCTCATCAGATATGACCATAATAGAATATTCTAACTCCTTACAATTTTCATCATAGTAGTCAAACACCCCGAACATGCCTTTCGGATTTCCCCTGTCCAAAGATACCAGTTTTGCATAGCTTCCATTTTTTTGACAGTCACACCAAAACTCTGGAACTTTTTGATAATGCTCATTATTTACGCACGAAACTTTGATACTTTTTCCAATCAGCCTCAAACTCGGTTTTCTCTCAAGCCTCCATAAAAATTTTTGTTTTTCCGCCACCTGCATTTTGGGCATGACAGCCAATTCCACATTTTTTTCTCGTGCTTCCTTCGGCGTAACACCATGAAACTGCTGAAAGGCTTTCGTAAACGAAGTAGGCGAATTATATCCATATTTATAGCTAATATCTACAATTCGTAAATCCGTACTTTTCAAATCATATCCTGCCAGAGTTAATTTTCTGCTGCGGACGTATTCAGCAAAACTAATGCCAATCATATAAGAAAATACTTTTTGGAAAAAATCAAATGAGCAGCCTGCCATTTTGGCTATTTCCTCATTGTCAACCGCTTCTTCTTTTCTCTGTAGATGATTCTCGATATAATCAATAATTTTCTGTAATTTTTCATTCCATTCCATAATGATATATTATACCCGCCTTTCTAAAACTACATTCTAACATGTACGGCCATTATTTTCAGCTCATTTTCCGTACTGGGCGGATAGCAATAAAAGGGGATATAGTAACAAAGTGGACAAGTCCACTTCAACTCCCTATATCCCTCACTCACAAGGAACTTGTACACTTTGTGCGCCAATGTGCGGCTGCAAAGCAGCTTTCCTCTGCACATTGTGTGCATCCCCCGGAAGGTTTTTATAACATAGGGGACGAAGTTTCCTATGTTATAAAAAATACCCGAATAACCTGCAAATCAAGGTTATTCGGGCATATGAAAAATTTGTTTTTAAATCGTGTAGTAAGCTTTCAGAAAATCTGCCAGACTCTTCTGGTCCTTCACTCCAATAAGTTCTCTGCTGGAATGCATCGCCAGAAGTGGCACGCCCATATCAACCGTGCGCACAGGAATCATTGCGGACGCTATATTTCCCAACGTACTTCCGCCCACTTGGTCGGAGTGGTTGACGAACTTTTGGTAAGCAATTCCTTCCTTATCACAAATCTGCTGTACGACGGCTATGGCCTCACTGTCTGTGGCATAGCTCTGTGAACAGGCCTGTTTGATGCTGAATCCTTTATTAAGGATATTTTTATTCATCGGGTCATATTTGCTCTCATGAGCCGGATGCAGTGCATGGCTCACATCCACCGACATCAGAAGGGTATTCATAAGGGCGCTTTTATATTCCATATCGCTAAAGCCAAGAGAGCCGTATATTTTCTCGAGCAGAATGCCGAGCAGAGTAGAGGCGGCCCCCTGCTTCGTGCGGCTTCCTATCTCTTCATGGTCAAATACAGCGATCACATTGATGCCACGGTCACGGACACTGTCCTCAATCCCGCTCACAAGCGCTTCCACAGAAGTCAAATTATCCAGTCTTGGCGCAGATAGGAATTCCTCCCCTGAGCCGATGACCATTCCCGCTTCCGGATTATATATGTTCAGTTCATAGTCCAGAATATCTCCGGCACTGACGCCAAGTTCCTCGGCTATCATGCCCTTAAGTGCATCCTTTATATCCTCTTTCTTTTCTGCAAGCCCCATGATTGGCTGCATATGAAGTTGTTTCGTCAGCTCCATGCCTTTGTTCATTTCCCTGTCAAGATGTACCGCAACATTGGGAATAATAAGAACCGGTTTTTTCAAGTCCACCAGACGCACGTCAGGCTCAAACGGATTCTCAGAGCGAAGGGCAACCTTTCCCGCCACGGAAAGCGGTCTGTCCAGCCAGCTCATCAAGTTCACTGAGCCATAGCCCTCCACATCTAATTTTACATAGCCGTCCGCAAAAATTTCCGGATTCGGCTTAATGTGAAGTCCGGGGAAATCCCCGTGTGCCGCACCGATGCGAAAGCCGTCGGAAGCCTCGGCCTGCCTGCCCACGGTAAACGCGAACAGCCCTGAGCCATACTGCTTTACCACATACTTTCCGCCCCTCTCAAGTGTCCAGCTGTCTTTCATAAAAAGCTCTGTAAATCCCGCCTCCACAAGCAGCTCTCTGGCTGCCTCCGCAGTGTGGTAAGCAGAAGTTGATTTTTCAATTAAGTCTAAAAGCCGTTTTGTGTGTTCTGTTGTACCCATAATTGCAAACTCCTTTTATTTTTTGTTAGTCCGCCTTGCAATTGCCGGCATAATAAGCCCTAGCCCGATAAGAATGAACGGTGTGATAATATTAAGCACAAGCTGGAATGTATCCTCTGAATAGATTCCTAAAATACACGCGAAGGCAGTGAAGATAAAGCACCAGCCGCCCAGCGCCATTCCCAGCGTCCTGTTCTTGACAAAATAATACTCCGAAGAGAATTTGTCCCCGGCCTTTTTCAAAGCCACATAGGCCACAAATACCCAGAGATAACGCAGCGGCATACATACTGAATTTAATTTTACCAGCCATCTTACCAGTACGTCAACACTGCTTATGCCAAATGCCGGAACAACAATGAGAATTGCGACAATCACAAATACAAGCTTCATACCATTGACATAAGTACCGTTCTTGTTCTGCTTCAGCATTGCCTTCGGTATGTAGGTCTCATCGGCGCTGTCAAGGAGCATGCGGAGCGGTGCGTCGATAGAGAGTATGAGTACACTGAGCTGGGATATCAGATTGGTCAGGGCGTACAGCACGACGAACAAATCTCCCACCTTATAGTACTCGCCCAGCTTCTGGAATGCATAATAGGCCCCATTGGTCATCAGGTCGGCCGGAATATTATTGGAATCAAACATCATTCCCAGCGCGACTGTCCCAAGGATGGCACAAACAGTTACCATGACAGCCAGCGCAATCATACCCTTTGCAAAATCTTTTGCCGGGTTTTTCATCTTATTAACATAGGGTGAAATCTTTTCACATCCACCGACTGCAAAAACTAAAATAGACAGGTTCAGGAAAAATTTCGCGTCAAATGTAGGCATAAATGTCTTCACAGACCAGTCAATCTTTGTAAGGCTTGCTCCGGTTATGGCAGGCGCGGCCAGCATCATCAAGATAAATAACAGGGACATGACAAACATAGCTGTTCCGGCAAGTGTACCCATCTTTTTCAATACGCCGATTCCCTTTGAGGACGCATAGATAGCGACAATAAAAATAACCAGACAGAGGAACTGCATCAACATAGTGTTCATGCTGCTGACACGATTATCTCTGAAAACCGCCCAGCTCCCCGCTATAAGCGCGCCACTTGGCTTCTGTGATATATAAGGCATATGCACGACCCAGTAAGTCCACCCTGCCATATATGCCATTCTCGGTCCAATCGTCTCCTGTATCCAGGAACTCACTCCACCTCCTGCATGTTTGAACGCACTTCCCATCTCTCCAACCATAAGGGAGTACGGCACAAAATAAATCGCAAAGATTAACACCCATGATACAATCGCTTTGAGTCCATTGTACTCTGAAAATCCGTTGATGACGTTTCCAAATCCCCAAACTGCGGAAAATGCCATAAACGCAAGACTATACCACAAAATCTTCTTGTCATTTGACTTCATCTTTTTAACCTCTCTTTTTCTTTCTCTCTGTTTTGTTTTCCCCAGCAGGAAATCTTTCATTTCTTGCCTTAGCCAATATAACATAGTCTGCCATTATGCACAATATAGTTTTGTATTTATGGTGTATTTTTGTGTATTATATATAATTTTTTATCTTTATTTTTGTGAATTTAGCTTTAGTTAAAATTGATGTGGCTTTTTGCATTTTTCTTCCCGGGTTCTTTCATTTCACCCCCTAAATATACTTTTTCCCACACCTTTCAAAGGCGAATATGAATATTAAAAACAGATATCCGTCATTATAATCTCCCGCTTATATGTCCTATATAAAAATAAGTATTTGCTTTTTCTTTTTCATTGTACCTACTATGCCGAAACTTGATGTTTTCTGAAGAAAAGTCTTATAAAAGGAATCGAGATGACCGTTAATACTGTATAGACAATCGCTCTTACAGAAAGGGCGTCTAAAACCAAGCCGCCAAACTGATAAGAAACATATTTGCCAAACTCGGGCATAGTGGAACGGTATGGAAGCAGGAACAATAGTTGATTGTATATCCCTGCTATGCCTGTCGGCGTCAAGAACATTGGTATGAATAGAACAGGTACGAGTACAGCTAATACCAAATAAGGTGTTTTCATTTTTGCGGATAACAGTAATGTCAGTCCAGCCATCGCAATCACTACCAGATAGATTACCCCCAGATTAATAAGGGTCATCTGCAGTAAACTAAGCGGATACGGAATTGTCGTGCCCAATATCTGCAAAGGCAGATTCCACCCGTCCACGCCAAAAAAGGCAAGCGGAAATCCGCAGGCAACAATGAGATGGACAGTAAACGCTAGAATAGCAAATAAAAACGAAGAAACAATTTTTGCGGTAATAAGTTTTGTTCTCCCATATTTTGCGGATAAGATGACCGCATCCGTCCCCGCCTGATATTCACTTGCGAATACAGGGGCTATTACAATGCAGACCGAAAGTATGGCAAACATTAAGAGTTCAAAACTCGTTATAATTACTTCCCAGCCTTCGTGATATCCATAACGAAGTGGTGTCTCTACGTCGTTGTTCATCTCCCGCCAATATTCTTTCTGTTTCTCAGACATATCCCGCGAGGAAGCGTTGAGAATTGTTTCAATCTTCTCGTTTCTCGCCTCATAAAAATTCGCTCCACCGCCCAAGTCCAATTCGGGCAAACTGTTATACCCTGCATATGCGCCTTGTTCTGCGTAGTTTGTGGCAATTAAACGCAAAAGTTTTTCCTTCGGCGCTATGTTCTCCCAATACGCGTCCCCGATTAAAAATTTCTCATTTCCGTCAAATCCAACATTATCCGGATTTTGGAAAAGCTCATTTACTTCCTGTACGGTTTCTTCGACGAACTCATCGGTCAAGCTAACGGAATATTGGGACGCCTGCTCTTTTTCGTACTTGATGCCCTCCGTACCTTGCAGTACGCCATCTTGATTGTATGTCTGATACTGCATAATAGGGAGGCCAAAAAGAAATGCCGTCAAAATCAGGCTGATTGTCATAATGAGCAGTGTGGACTTCTTGCGCAGTATTTTTAAAAGTTCATATTTAATCAATGTTCTCATTGCTTCCCGCCCCTTTCACTTTCTACTTCTTCCGCAAAATAATATAAAAATAAGTCCTCCAAACTAGGCTTTACGGTAATCGCTTTCTTGGACGGCGGTATATCGCTCACAATCCGTAAACGCACCGCATTATTTTCATGATGAAGATTAACGACCGAAAAGCGGCCATTATATTTCATAGCCTCACGCTCATCCACTAAAAGTTCCCACACCTTCCCCTCAATACAATCGGTAACCGTCCCCATTGGCTCCTGCAAGAGCAGTTTCCCTCTTTTCATCATCAGGATTGTATCTGCAATGTAAGAGACATCAGAAACGATATGAGTGGACAAGATAACAATTTTTTCTTTGGCAAAGTCAGAAATCAGGTTACGAAAGCGCACACGTTCTTTAGGGTCAAGCCCTGCCGTAGGTTCATCCAAAATCAGGATAGAGGGATTGTTCAGCTCTGCCTGCGCGATGCCCAGCCGCTGCTTCATCCCACCAGAGAACGATTTAATCTTTTTGTCTGCCACATCTTGCAGATTGACCATTTGAAGAAGATTATTTGTTCTGTGTTTCGCTGCTCTTTGCCCTATCCCTTTTACCGCCGCGATATAGAGCATGAATTCACGGGCAGTAAAGTCCGGATAAAAGCCAAAATCCTGCGGCATGTAACCTAAGTGAGCGTAGTATTTCTCGCCCAATTCCTCTAAAGTCCTGCCATTCAACCGGATACTGCCAGATGACGGCTTCAAGACACCGCAGATCATACGCATAAGTGTTGTTTTGCCTGCGCCGTTCGCTCCCAGCAGGCCATATACGCCGGGCGTTAGTACAACATTTATATCGTCCACGGCGCATTTCGCTCCATACTGTTTTTTTAAGTTTTGTAATCGAAGTTCCATCTTTAAAACCTCCCATCTATAATAAAAAAGTAGGTGACCTATGCTCATAGCATAAATCACCTATCTTAGGCTGTACTTTTCCGTACCTTAATTCTATCTTAATTTATAAGACGTGGGATAGAGATGACGAATTCTGTGCCCGTTCCCGGCTTACTCGTAACCGCAATATCCCCGCCGTGCAGAATGATAATCTGCTTGGCAATCGCAAGTCCCAAGCCGCTTCCTTCCGCTTTTTGTTCTGTACTTGTCCCTCTGTAATACCGGCTAAAAAGCTTTGATAACTCCTCTTCGTCCATACCATTTCCATTGTCGCGGATAGAAATGGTAATCCTCTTGTCACTCTCATCCGAAACATAAACCGTTACCTTTGTTTTCGGTGGGTTGTGGACAAAAGCGTTGATAATTATATTTTGAACAGCCCTGCGGAATAAGTCCTCGTCAATTTGTGCGGATATTTCTGAATTGCTGCAGTCAAGTTCTATATCGTTCCCGGCAAATTGTGGGTCATTTATCTCATCGATTACCCATTCTCTTAAACTATGGACAATGGAAACTTCCTGCGGGTGATACGGGAAAGCTCCGGACTCCAGTTGATAGGTCAGCTTCAAATCATTGATCAGCTTTTCCGTATGATTTACATTCTTCAAAATGATTGTACCGAATTCTTGTATTTCATCGATATCAGCCAGCTTACCATCCGCCAATAATTCGGCGTATCCCTTGATTGGCGACAGGGGAGTTTTCATATCGTGCGTTATGTTTGCAATCCACTCTCTACGTGTCTGTTCCGTTTCATCCTCTATTTTATCAGCGTGTTTAATTTCATCGTCCATTTTGTTTAATGCTCTGTAAACCTCACTGAAAGTGCCATTTTCTTTTATCGGCTCATATGTGCGCCGGGAAATATTCTTAATTCCGCCCGAAATTTTGGAAAGCTTATGGGAAAGCCAAAAACAGTATGCAATCACGAAGAGTAAGAGTGCAGTAAACGCAATAAAAATAGCAGCTCTCACCATTGGGGAAAGCCGTCCAACATTTTCTCCATTGTAATATAGCATATATTTTCCGATTGCATACGGGAAACCAACTATGTAATTCCAAGTGTTTCCCTCATCTTCAAAACTATTTACAAATACCGTATAATTTTCATCGTAGTTATCCGTGCCAAACGAAATCAGCTCAGAAGCCAAATAGCTGTCAGGATAGTCTTTTGGCTTATTGTGCGAAAACACTTCACGTCCACTCTCATCGACGATTTGTACCCATAACCCATAATCATCCAGCCTTTCCAATCCCATTTCTTCTACACAAATGTCTCCGTTTTCACTGTAGAGCCAAGTAGAAAAGCTCTTCGTAAAAGTGCTTGGCCATGAGGCTAAACTAAGCCCTTCCGGCTCTGGGATATAGAAAATATAATAGACCATGCCCATTACGATGGCGGCCAGCAATAAGACGATACTTGATATGAAGGCCACTATCCGCAGCAATAATACGTTTTTATTTCTCGTTTTCATCTGGCACCACCATCTTATATCCTAAGCCTTTCATCGTGATGATATATTGAGGAGCGTTTGGATTATCTTCCACTTTTTCACGCAAATGCCGGATATGGACCATAATGGTATTATCACACCCAAAGCTGTCCTCACTCCAGACCGCCTTGTACAATCGCTCACGGCTGATAACACGCCCTATATTTTCTGCCAGATAATATAAAATTTCAAACTCTCTTGCAGTCAATTCAATCATCTGATTCTTTTTCGTCACCCTGCATCCTTCAACGTCAATGACCAAATCTCCAACTTTAAGCAGTTGATTCTCTGACGTTTTTTCCATATAACCCGCTCTGCGCAATTGTGCTTTTACTCTATACGCCACTTCTTTCGGACTGAATGGTTTTGTGACATAATCATCCCCGCCAACGGCTAACCCCAATATTTTATCAAGTTCATCATTTTTAGAAGAGAGGAACAGGATAGGGCTGCGGGAAAACTGCCGTATTTGTCTGCAGACCTCGTATCCGTCAATGTCGGGCAGCATTACATCTAAAATAATCATATCAGGCTGCTGCTCCTCGCAAACCTTCACGGCAGACATACCATTTTCTACTTTTAAAATATTTCTAAATCCCTCAATATTCAACGCTTTTTCAAGTAAATTTAGTATATCTCTTTCATCGTCCACAACCATTATTTTATAATTTTTCACTATATATCTCCTTGCTTTACGATAGATCAGACACGGCTATCTGTACGTTTCAGGCCTTCGTTATATGCGTTTTATATATTATATCCGTCTAAATGAATAATATCAAGCGAGGAAATAAGGACGGGCAAGGTATCAGCCCTGCCCGCCCTGATTTTTAATCTTTGCTTTCTTTTGCTGGTGCTTACGCAGCCCTTCATATACCAGCCGCATAGCCAGATTGATGAACAGCAGAAGCATACACATGGCCGCGGCCGGAGCGGTCTGCCCTGCCCCCTGCATACTGACGATCATGACCGGCGCGATGGGAGAGGCCGGTGAATAAAGGAATACCACAGCGGATACCGTTACCAGCGAATTCACAAAGAAATAAACCCACATCTCACAGATGGCCGGAAAGCACATCGGCAAGGTCACCCTGCGCAGTGTCTTATAAAACGGCACCGCCAGTGATTCTGATACCGTCTCGAATTCCTTGTCAATCCGTTTCAAGGCCGTAGTCGCCGTGGAGAATGGGACAGAATAAAAATGAACCATGTTTGCCAGAACAATGATCCATATGGTTCCATAGATGCCGTGGAACGGATTTACCAGTGCGTACTCCGTGAAGGGAATCTGAAATATAGGGGCGTTAAAAAACATGATAAAGCTTAACCCGACCACAGTCCCCGGAATCGCCAGTGGTGTGATAGATAGGAAATACGTGATTTTTCTGCTAATAACAAATTTTTTGCTCTTTTCTATCATATAAGCCCCCACAAATGTGAGTATCGTTCCCAAAAACGCCGATATGACAGAAATCAAAATAGAATTGCGGAAAGCGGCCGCCCCGTTCCCCGCCGCCGCATTGCTCAAATCATAATTGGACAGTGTGAAGGTCAGATTGTACGGCCAAAGCTTAATCACGGAGGCAAAAAGAGCCACCGCAAAAAAAAGCAGCATTGCCAGAGAGATGATAAAGCAGAAGACCGTGGCGGCAAAATCGCTTGATCTGTGGGGTTTGATCTGATATGGCACTGCTTTTGCACTGATTGCCGCGCTCTGCTTCTTGCTCGTAATGCGGTCTACAACAAATGACAATACCGCCGGAAACAAAAGTATGATTCCGACTACCGCGCCCATATTAAAATTCTGCTGGCCGACAACCTGTTTGTAAACATCCGTGGCTAGTACATTATAATTGCCGCCAACTACAGAAGGCGCGCCAAAATCTGTAAAACTGTATGTAAAGGCCACAAACAATGCGCTGACAAGTCCATACTTCACATTGGGGATAGTGATTGTCAGCATCTTCCGAAGCGCCGAGGTGCCCATCGTTTCCGCAGCCTCATAAAGCCGGTTGTCCGCAGCCGAAAATGCTACCATAAGGATGGTGGTGGCCACCGGGAAACAGTAAATGCTCTCTGCGATGATTATGCCCACCTTGCCGTACAAGGGAATCGCAAGCCCCAGCGCCGTGAGAATCCCTTTATTCCCAAACAGATAAATCAAGGCAATACCGAGAAGCATAGTAGGCGCGAAGATAGGAATCATCCCCACATAGCGGAAGAACCCTTTGAACGGAACATTTTTTCTGGACAGCGCATAGGAAAAAAAGAAAGCGAGCGTCACCGATATCAGCGTGGATGCGATGGCTACAAAAAATGTATTTGAAATCGCGTACACCATGGATCTGCTGCTGAAATACTTGGCGAACTGCATGAGGCCTACAAAGGCCCCATTCTTATCCTGGAATGCCTTGATGAATAGTGTGCAAAGCGGGCATACAAGAAACAGTATCAAAAACACCGCCACCGCATAGATTGCCAGAAAACGCACGATATCTTCTTTCGTGCAGTGCTGGATTTTTTCTTTTATTCTGTTCATTTTCTCCTCATTTCCTTCCTATACCCGTGTCTCGAACGTCAGCATTTCCTCTCTGGGAAGCTTTATGAACACATTGTCGTTGACGTGAAATTCCATAGCTTTTGCGGTCTGGAACGGGACGTCCACAGCCAGATTCAAGTCTCCGTAAATGATATGGTTCACATTTACAGACACTCTGTCATAGAATCCTCTGAATTCAATGTCTGTAATTTTGCCTCTCATGTCCGACTCCTGTTTTTCTCTGCTAATGGCAATCTTTTCCGGACGGATTGCCGTCTCGCCCTTTTGGCTGAACCCGTATGCCTTGCTCTTCCTATCATCTATAAAATTAATGGAGCCGATAAAGTCTGCCACGAACTGATTCTCAGGTTTCTCATAAATCTCTTCCGGTGTCCCGGACTGCATGACCACCGCTTTATTCATGACGATAATGCGGTCGGCCATGGTGAGCGCTTCATCTTGATCATGGGTGACCATAATCGTCGTCAGCTTTAATTCCTTCTGGATATTACATATCTCTTTTCTGAGGGAAATCCTCACCTTCGCATCCAATGCGGACAGCGGTTCATCGAGCAGTAGAAAATCCGGCTCCGTAGCAAGCGCCCTCGCAAGCGCCACCCTCTGCTGCTCCCCTCCGGACATCTCCGATGGCAGGCGGTTCTTGGCATTGGAAAGCTTAATCATATCAAACAGACGGTTCACCCTCTCCTCGATATCTCTTGTCTTCATTTTCTTATTGCGCAGCCCATATGCCACATTTTCGAAAGCACTCAAGTTGGGGAACAACGCATAAGACTGGAACATAATGCCGAAGTTCCGTCTGGAGGGCGGAAGATTTGTCACGTCCCGGTCTCCTATGTATACTTTTCCCTCGCTGGGCTGCTCTAAGCCGGCTATAATACGCAGAAGCGTAGACTTCCCACACCCGGACGGACCAAGCAGGCAAATAAATTCGCCTGCTTGGATGTCCAGATTCACATTGTTCAGTGCTACGTTCTTATCAAATACCTTCGATACATTTGATATTTTCAAACTTACACTCATGAATCCACCTCTATTCTTCCGGTGCACTCTTCGCGTCATAACGCTCGGTCCACTCATTTAATGTTTCTTCTCGGTTCTCAGCCGCCTTATCAAAATCAATATCCGGAATCAGCTGGTCAATCGGGTTCGATGAGTATCCTTCCGGCACTTCATCGCCTACGCCTGTCGCGACAATCGGATAATTTGTGGCATATTTCTTCATCACGTTCTCAGAAATTGCCCAGTCAAGGAATTTCTTGGCAATATCCTTCTCTCCGTCCTTTTTAATCAGGGCATTGGCTTCCATATCCCAGCCGGAACCTTCTTTCGGGAAAACCGCCTCGCAGATATCACTGCCTACCTCTTCAGCAGATATCAGGCATCTGTAGCCAAAAGAAACGCCGATGCCGTATTCTCCTGCTGCTGTTTCTTTGGCCGGCTGGCTTCCTGAGTGCATGTAAACGGCAACGTTCTTATCCAGCTCGTCTAAGTAATTCCATCCCTCTTCTTCTCCCATCAGGCTTAAGATACCATTTACAGTGAGAAGTCCTGTTCCTGAGGAAGCCGGGTTGGACATAGCGATTAGTCCTTCGTATTTCGGGTCGAGCAGCTCTTCATAGGACTTTGGCACCGTGTCGATTCCTTTTGATTCTAATACTTCTTTGTTCACTATCCACGCTGTCTCCCACGCGTCGATGCCCACCCATGACGGAACGTCTGCGCTGTCTTTGAACTGGTCAAGGATGTTCTCTACACCTTCCGGCGCATATTCCTCAAGCATTCCCTCCTGCTTTAACACAAGAAGGCTTGTCGCGGAAAGCCCCCACACCACGTCCGCCACCGGATTGTCCTTCTCTGCCAGCAGCTTAGAAGTGATGACACCTGTAGATTCTCTTGTTACATTTACCGTGACATCCGGATTCTGCTCTTTAAACTCTTCCAGATAATCGTTCACCTGCTCATCTTCCAGTGCAGTGTATACATTCAATACATTTTCATCTTTTTCTGACGACTGTGTGCTCCCGTCCGCATTTGCCTTTGTCACACACCCTGTCAGGCTTGTCACTGCCATTAATGCAGCCATTGCAAGTACAACTAATTTTTTCATAATCTTCTCAAAACCTCCGTTGTTCTCCTGATTTTCTTTTTCTGATTCGTTGCCTATTATATCCGGTCATTTTTGAATTCTCGTGGAGTTCCTGTTAGAATTATGAAAAATTTAAAGATTCAAATGTAAAATTTTCTTAACGTTGAGCTGTTCCTCCCGATTCCTCCGCCTCCCACCTCGTCCAAGGCCGGGTAGGCCTGTCCTTTAGATAAGGGCGCAGGTAGTTAAATTGAGGGTGTTTCTCTAAAAACGGCTCCACGTAAAAAGGCATCCCACAGGAGCTCCCCCAACGGGCATGGAGCGCGAGGCTCTCTGCGTCTTCTGCCGCCGCCACCAAGCCGTCCACGGCGCCCCTTGGCTGAAAGGGCACGGGACGGCCGGGCTGGCTCATATATGCCCTTTCATCCAGCTCATAGTGGGAGCACACGGTTCTGGAGCAAGGATTTTCCTTCCCAAGATACACATCGTAATGGTCTGACAAAATCTGCTTGGCGGTCCCGCTGTCTATCGCCCCTTTGTAACGCTCCATAAGCTGGGGAATACGCACCTGCCTTGCGCCTTGATGTCTGCGGATATCCCCATAGCCACAGTTGTCACATTCCAGATTGCGGATACGGGGGTCCTCCGGGGCGTTAAATCCTGCATAATATCCATCCGTGGTCTTGTCCACTTTGAAAAATTTGAGCCCCGCCTCAAATCGCATAATCTCGTTCGTCCCCACATCTCCCACCAGCCAAGTATTTGCGTATCCTCCATTATTGTGTTTCCAGAATTTTTCTACAAAAAGATTCAAGGTGTCCGCATACTGAACCGCCAGACGGATACGGGCAAATTCCGGGACGCCCTCCGGCTCATAGGCGCAGAACCCTCCAATCGTAGTCTCCGATATCATCAGTCCCTGCCCCTTCCCCGTCTTCGTGAGATAGAAGTCAGACATGGAATGAATGTATCCGGGCTGCGACTGCATGATAAAAGGATATCCCTTGTCCGGCTCCACATACTGAATCACGTTCGAATGATTACTGTTCTCATAAGGCGTAAAGCTATTGTGGGCAAGCACAATCCTCCCGTCTGCGGTGTAAGAACCGGTGGCAATGAACGCACTGCAGTGGTCATGCGCCCCCGATATAAAATGTTTCCTTGTCCTGCCGCCCCCTTGTCCGGGCAGCCTCTCATAGATAGCATCGACGGTCGTCGGAAGCCAATAGTTGGTCAGCTCCTCAAATCCATTCCACAAGATAATATCGTCCACCGTAATTCCCGCTTCCGGCCGCACAGAACAGACACCCTCCGCGATGGCCTCCATCTCCTCGTAAAATTCCAGATAAGGCTCTCTCCGAAGCACCTCCCGCCATTTATGCAGAATACTGCCCGCGTCATATAAAAAACAATCCCAGCTCAGGCCTGTCTGGAGTATGGCAAGCTCCTTCGCCTCCCGAATCCCCGTGACAATCTCCTCCGCAAGCAGCCGCCCATGCTCATATCCCCGCTGTGCCGCAGTCCCCCTGACGCAAATATAACTCCAGCCATTCTTGTCCTTACGATAGCTCTCCTTACTCACACCCTCTTCTCCTTTTACAAACAAAGTTCTCTATTTTATAAAAAAACCATTATTTATAATATACCTTTACCCGGGTATTATTATAAATAATGGCATAAACGATAAATTTTATTGACCGTGTATAGCTGGAGCCAAGTCTCCATATAACTGCCCGGCGCTGCTTATATGCGCTGGATACGCCCCCAGTGGAGCGCTGCTTCTTTCATACCTTCCGTGGAAATCGCTTCCTCCGGTGAGGAACAGCCGGTAACATTTGGCCGCCTCTTCTGCCTGCCGCCTGTGCTCCTCCGTGTGGGAGGGATGATTCCATTCTATGCCGTCAAGTCCGGCCTCCGCCAGCCTGCCGATAATATCAAAATTCCCCTGCTGCCCCGGATGTGCCAGAACCGCTGCTCCACCGTCAGCTTTGACCGCCCTCACCGCCTCCTCGGCGGCAGGATATATGATATCAAAATCACATGCCCCGCCGTTTTTGAATATCTCCTGATAAACCGCCCCGAACATTTCCTCGCTCTGTCCCGTCTGCACTAAGTAATCAAAAATATGCTGCTTGTAGATACTTCCTCCGGCAAGGGCCTGTATTTTCTCCACGTCCATTTGGTATCCCAGACGTTCCAGTATGCCAATCTGCCGCAGACAGTTCTCCTGTCTGTGGGCCAGTGTCTCCCGCCCCAGCGCTTCGATATGTTTTCCCCGGGTATACCCGTAGCCTAAAATATGCACTTTTTTCTTACCTTCGAAGTCATACGCCGACAGCTCCACCCCCGTGACGGCTTGTATGCCGAAGGAAGCGGACAACTCCTTGTGCTTTGAGGCACTCTTTGTTGTATCGTGGTCCGTGAATGCAATATGGGTGATGCCCTTTTCCTTCGCTTCCCGCAAAATGGTCTCAGCCGTCTCACTGCCGTCTGAGACATCCGTGTGTACGTGCAAGTCTGCAAAATACATGGCTCTTCCTCCTAGCAAAATGTTCCCTGAGAAATATTATAGACTTTGTCGCACAAGCCCTCCATAAATTCTAAGTCATGGAAAATCCCTATCATGGAAGTCCCCTCACTTTTCAGCTTGGCAAGCAGCTCCTTTACCAGCCGCTTTGTATGATTATCCAGAGAGGCGGTGGGCTCGTCCAGCAACAGCAGACGCGGCGCTTTTACCATGGCGTGGGCCAGATTCAACCTCAGCTTTTCTCCTCCTGAAAATGTATTCGGATAAATATCCCACAAATTCTCATGGAGCTTGAAATAGCGCAGCATTTCCTCAGCCTTCTGTGAGGCTTCCTCGTAGGAAAAGCCTGCGTCCAGCGCGCCGTTTATCACATGCTGTCTTGCCGTGGTTCTGGGCAGAATCGACAGAAACTGGGAGACATACCCCATTTCCGCCTTCCGCAGATGAATAATCTGACGCTCCGAGGCGGTAACCAGATCTAGCTTTCCATAAGAGAGGGAGTCGTAAATCACGCTCCCCGTTGTCGCCAGATAGGTGCGGTAAATACAGCGCAGCACAGTGGACTTGCCCGCCCCGGAGGTGCCTACAATCCCGATGAAGCCTCCTTTATCCAGAGCAAATGAAATATCCCTGCAGCTTTTTATTTCCCGCTTTTGTTCATGCAGGAAAAAGTCCTTTGACAAGCCTTGAATCTCTAATATTTTTTCCATATATCCTCCTAATCTACCTCGCGGTAGTGACAGCGAAGCACACATTCTCCCGCTACAAATACCTGCTCCAGCGCAGGCCGTCCAGCCCTGCTTCTCACCACCAGCATATCAGCTGCCTTGCCCGTCTCTAAGGAGCCTAGCATCCCATCCAGACCGACTGCTTTGGCAGGGTTAAGCGTCACATAGCGCACCGCCTCCCAGACAGGGATATCCTCCTTCTCAAAGAGGCAGAACACGGCCTGCAGAAGCGCCTGCGGATAATAGTCCGAGACGAGAATATCCGCCGCTTCCTCCCGGATTGCCTGAAGCGCTGACAGATTGCCGGAATGGGAACCCCCGAGCAGGATATTGGGAGCGCCTACAACCGTAAGGAATCCCCGCCTTCTGGCTTCCCTCGCCACCTCCATAGTAATGGGAAACTCACTGATGGAAACTCCTAAGGCTTTGTTGACGGCTAGCTTTTCCACGGTGTCGTCGTCATGGCTGGCCACCGATATTCCCAGCTCATGGGCAAGTTGCGCCATGACTTTTAACTGCTCCTCCGTGACGGTGGCTTTCTGAAGCTCCGACTCCACCAGCTTCTTGAAATCCTGCTCCGAGAGATTCCTCCCTTCATCGGGCTGATGTCTGCGGTAGATATCCAGATTCTTATACTGTCCCTGTCCGGGTGTATGATCCATGAACGACAGCAGATCCACATACCCCTTTTTCATCATTTCCATCACATCGTCATAACAGGCCAGATTGTCAATCTCATAGCGCAGATGGTATCTGTGCCGGATTAGCCGCTCCTGATGGCGGTATCTGGCCGCCAGTGCCGCCAGCTTCTTCACCTGCGGCGCCTGCCGGATTTGCTTCACATCCCACGCCCCCTCACGGAACATGGATATAGAATGAAACATGGTGGTAATCCCGCAGCCTGCCAGTACCTTCTCCGCCTCGCCGAACCCCATCTCAAAGTCCATGACCGCGGTACTTCTTGGCTGGATATAAGATTCAATCATATCGGAATGAATGTCGATGATTCCCGGCATCACATAGCTTCCGTCCACATCATATATCTCGTCCCCTTCTTCCGCGCCCGCCGGACATATCCCTGTAATCTTCCCATCCGCAAACACGATGTCATGGCCCTCCAACAGGCAATCCTTCAGAACCAATCTGCCGTTCGTAATTCTTGTCTTCATATACCTCTCCTTTGTCTAAGCCTCTTTATCCTACAGCAAAGAATGTACGAGCTGCTGCGTGTAAGGCTGTTGTGGGTCGTCCAGAATCTGATCCGTCAGTCCCTGCTCGATAATTTTCCCGTCCAGCATCACGATGGTCCTGTCCGCCAGCATGCGAATCACTGCCAAGTCATGGGATACGAGCATAATGGAGATATGGAACCGCTGGCGAATCTCGCGAATCAGCTCCAGTACCTTAGCTTGAACGGAAAGATCCAGCCCGGTCGTCACTTCATCCAGAAGCAGAATCGCTGGATTGTTGGCAAGGGCCTTTGATATCTGCACACGCTGCTGCATACCGCCGCTGAAGTTTTTAGGCGGCTCTTTCTTTCTGGACTGTAGAATCTCTACCGCATCCAACAGCTCTTCCACCCGCTCATTCATTCCTGAAAAACTCCTCTGACCTGCCGCAATCAGCTTCTCCGCGATATTCCCCGCACTGGAATAGTCCATGCGCAGCCCAAGCATCGGGTTTTGGTACACCATCCCCATCAAATGATTTTTTATATATTTTTTCTGCTGAAGGCTCTGTGCGAAAATGTCTGCCTCCCCGCCGCCAAAATCCCGAAGAAACCCACTCCCTTCTGTAACATCAAAATCAAAGAACAGGCTTTTCATCAGCGTAGACTTTCCGGAGCCGGACTCTCCCACGATTCCCAGAATTTCCCCCTCATACAGCTTTACATTCATGTCATTGCACGCCCATACAGTCTTGCAGCGAGGACATGTGTTTTTATGCAGTTCTCCTCCGTTTCTGCAATAGTCACAAGTCTTCCCGTACCGCACGGTCAAATGATCGATTCTTAGCACTGGTGTTTCCATGTTTTTTGCTCCCTTCTTCCTCTGCAGAACCCGGTGTCACTACATTCGTATACTTTCTCTCCGGTCTTCTCGTCAATCAGTTCATCCAAGTACACGCCCGTCGCTTGGCACAACCGGCAATGCTTCCCTTCAAAGTCCTCTGCCTGAAAGGGTATATCGTCAAAGCACATGGACACCACGTCGGTATGGGGAGGGATGGCATAGATTTTCTTTTCCCGTCCTGCGCCAAAGAGATAGAGTGTTTCACTGTCACTGAGCTTTTTGTTATCGTATCTGGGAATGGGACTTGGATTCATGACATAACGCCCCTCCACCATAACCGGATATTCTGAGCTCACGCTGATTTCACCATATTGCGTCAAGTCCTCAAAAAGTGACAGCCACATGGGACTATACTCGGCCTCTGCGTGCATCTGCTTCGTCACAGACTCCTTTGTCTCCACAATACGCAGTGGTTCCGGTGTAGGCACCTGAAGTACCAGAATCTGGTCATTTCTCATGGGAATCTCCGGTATCCTGTGACGGCTCTGTATGATACTTGCCTCTTCTGAGTCCGATGTGATAGCTACGTCCGTACACTCCTCCACCAGCTTTTTAATATTCACCGCGTTGACACTCTCATCGCTTCCCTGATCGATAACTTTCAACACGTCTTCTCTTCCTATGATGGAGAGCGTAATCTGGATTCCGCCGGTTCCCCAGCCTCTTCCGATAGGCAGCTCTCTGGAGCCAAAGGGCACCTGATATCCGGGAATCGCCACTGCTTTCAAAATACTTCTCCGTATTTCCCTCTTAGACCCTTCGTCTAAAAAAGCAAAATTATAATGTCTGGCATCTATCATTTCCCTTCCTCCTTTGCTCTCACACGGTCCAGCTTTGACTGAAACGTCACATAATGGGGCAGCTTGAGATGGGAGATGAAGCCGCTCATCTCCAGACAATCCCCGTGGGTGAGGACAAACTCTTCATCCTGCGACGGTGTATCTCCCTTAGTCTCAAGGCTGGCATCCGCGATTGACATGGCAATGGCTTTATTTTCATTCCTTCCAAAAATCAAACCATACCCTCCGGATAACGACATCTTGTCAAATTCCTCATCCGTCTCTGTGTGAGACGGCACAAGGGCCTCCACCTCGGTCACCAATATTTCCCCGATACAGAGCGACTCCTCTTCGTCCAATATGTAGGGGACATCAATCTCTATATACCCGCACCTCAGCTCTGATACGGTGGGATGTACCGCGCCATATCCCCGCATGGAGCTATAGGCCACTCCTCCCAAAAACCCGGCGTCACTTCTGGCAAAGGTCTGTAGTCTGGCGCTTCTCGGAGCCGGAAAGGTCAGCAGATTGCTTGTCACGTCAAAAGGCTCTGTATTGTCCTCCTCTACTTCTTCAAGCACATGCTCCTCTCGAAGTATGTCCGTCACACGCCCACAGCGAATATCTTCTCCCGATTCACTCCCGACACCTTCTCCCTCTTCTGCTTTTTCTCCCGTCTCTTCCTCCATCAAGGAAAAATCAAGGAGCCGGTGGGAATAGTCATAAGTGGGCCCCAATATCTGCCCGCCCGGTATATCCTTAAAGGCGGCGGATATTCTCCGAATCAGACGCATATCCCGTGTGTCTGCCGGGCAGGAATAATAATTTCTCGGCAGCGTGGAGCGATAAGCTCTCAGCAAAAACACCGCCTCCTCCACACTTCCTTCACACTGCTTTAACGCAAGCGCCGCATATTCAGGGGAATAAAATCCCGCCTCACTCATAATCTTGTCCACCAAAAGCCCCATATTTTCTTTGATGCCAGAAACCGTAATGTCCTCCCTGCTCTCCCGGAAAATCTCCAGCAGCTTCAGCGATTGTTCGATGGCTTCCTTCCCTCCGCTTACTGCTACATATGCCATGTTTCATCCTCCTCTGCTATTTTCACAAGACGAGGGATTGCCAGCAGATTTCCCGCGCCATCGGTAAATATCAAATCTACGCCAAGCGGATACTCTATATCCAGCTTTTCCCGCATCCTTATCACCTTTTTAATATAGGGACAGACCTGTATCACTTTCTCCCCCTTAATTCCCGGCCCGCTGATTGTCATGTTCTCCGCCCCGTCCACACTCTTGCACAATAAGAATATGGTCGCCGACTGCTGCGGATCTGCGTAAGTGCCATACTTTACATTTTTTAAAATCTGCTCCATGGAGCCATAGTTCAGCTCTGAAGACAGAAAGACATAATCTGCCTCACAAAGCCCCGCCTCTCTTGCCAGCGTCAGGCTGTGTAATTCGGCCGAAAGCGCCGGATTCTTTTCCACATACAGCCCTTCCTCATTGTCCAGCAGGGTGCATCCAAGGGCAAGAAGAGATGGATGTCCTTTTTCAAACCTTCCGGCCTGCTCTTCGATACTTTTTTTCTCCCCCGGATTTGCCAATGCGCTCAACAGCTCCCGAAACACCTTCTGCGCATCATGAACAAAATCAAACCGATATGCCGTCTGCATTTTTTCTGCCATTTCTTATTCCCCCATCACATTGAAATTTACTTTTGACTTTCTAAGCTGCCGGTTCAACGCTGCCCGCCCCTCAGCCTGCTCCCTGCCCAGTTCACGTATTTTATCTATGACAATGGACGCTTTGGGTTCACCCACACAGTTGAGATATCCGTCAATTACCGCAGCGTCAACAGCCTTCTCAAAGTCGTCACCTGCAATCACAGTCATCCCGCGGACTCCATTCACAGTCACCATACATTCGGTCGCCAGAATTTCACCCAGATAAAACAATGAGTTTTTTACCGACTCCCGCACTTTCACCATAACCAATGTTTTCTGCGGCTCCTTGAGCATCTTAATTTCGCATTCCCGCTTAATCTTTCCGGCAAGCTCCGCCGTCTCTTCTGTCGAAGCCTTTGCCAAAATTGCAGACAACTCCCGCTTTGTCATATAGCTTCCTCCTTCACATAGGAATTTTTCTTTTCTTGTGCATCTTAATGAACTTTTGTAAAGTTGCCAACTTGGCTGTGTTAATTGTTTGTAAAACATACGCTTTTGTATTGAGCCTTGGAAAAAGCTGCTGTAAGATTAGGTACAAGCAGAAAGTCGATATATAGGAGGTAACGGATGAAGCAGAACTATACTTGGGAGATGATAACAGATATTCTAATTAAGGAATTCGGGCAGGAGCTCTATAAAAAAGGAGAAAAAATGCCCAGTGAAAATAAAATGGCAATCCGTTTCGGTGTGACGCGCAGTGAAATACGCAAAGCCTATGAGCGTTTGAAAGAACTTGGATATGTTTATTCTATGCAGGGATACGGAAGCTTTTTCTCTGGCAAACGTGAAAAAATACGTCTGTTCATGAATAATGAAAGCTTTTCCCGAAAGATGGCTACCTTAAACCTTCCTCTGGAAACCCACAATTTAGGCTGCCGTAAGGTTCAGAATGATTCGCTGATACACAGTATGCTGGGCGTTGATCTCACGCAGGATGTCTATAAAATCACAAGGCTTCGGGTTCTGGACAAGGAGCCTATCGCCATCCATGTTAGTTATCTGTCCGAAGACCTTTTCCCCTGTATCGCCGAGGACGGGACAGAGATTACTTCTCTGTACGACTATATGCACAACTGTGGCTATATCCACCTCCATTCGGAAAATGCCCAGCTCACCGTCTCCTCTTTGACAAAAAAAGAGCGTACCCTTCTTGATATCAAAGGATACGCTCCCAGTCTCGTACTGACCTCCCGCTGCCTGTCACAGCCGGCCGGAACCGTACTGGAAATCGCCCGCACCGTTTACCGGAGCGATAAATTTATATTTGAACTTTGAAGAATCATTCCCCTGCCTCTACCGTATGCTGGGTGACACGAAAGATAATAAATTCTGCGGGGCGGACCGGCGCAACTCCCACATTACATATCAGCCTTCCGTTTCGAATATCATCCGGTGACATCGTGGACGGACC
Organism: Bariatricus massiliensis; assembly: GCF_900086725.1. Taxonomy (GTDB): domain Bacteria; phylum Bacillota; class Clostridia; order Lachnospirales; family Lachnospiraceae; genus Allocoprococcus; species Allocoprococcus massiliensis. The sequence goes on from NZ_LT574837.1 coordinate 838,495, forward strand.
TAGATCAACAAAATAGCTCTCCGCCTCACTGCCCCCCGCCAGCATCCCATTTCTCCACATTTGGGTCAAAAATAAAGAAATAGACTTACTGACTCTTTCCCACAGCATCTGGTCATTTGGCTCAAATACAACCCAATTCGTATTCGCCTTAATACTTTCTTCCACATAGATTAGAAGACGCCGGATATTGACATATTTAAAGGCCGAATTGTTGCTTGCCGTTCTGGCTCCCCAAATCCGGATTCCAGAACCCGGTATGTTGCGAATCAAATTGACCCCGATAGGGTTCAGACTATCCTGCTCCACCTTTGAAAACTGTACGGAAAGTCCAGTACACGCTACAGTCTCATTGGCCGGCGCCTTGTGTACGCCCCGCCCGACATCCGTTCTGGCGTAAACTCCCATCACAGCGCCCGACGGTGGAAAGTAAGCGTTTTTCTTGCTCAAACGGTCAAATTGTTGAATCCACGGATGGTACATGGCTGCATAAGTGCTGTCTATCCTTTCCCGGAATTCCGTGAGCTCCTTCACTCCTGACAATTCGGCTGGCATATCAATGACTGCAAAGCATCTTTTTGTATTTTCACAATGGGCAATCAGTGAATCAATCACCTCCGGCATAGTAATCCCCGGTACGGCCAGAATACTAACCGTGGTGTTCTCCAAAAATGCTTGAATTCCCGTGCGCCTGCCCGGTCCGTTATCCTTTCCTGTAAAAGTCGCGGCGGTCACCCTATTCAGGGTCCCGTCGCTGCCGCCTGCAAGAACAACTTCTTCCGCTCCCGCAATCGCCTCCGACGGCTCCCGTATTTCAGTAAATAACCCAGCCTTTATTTTAATCAGAGCACTCTTCTCCAGTCTGGCAGCAATATAATTGGGGGAAGGCGGGTTAAGGTTCACATCCTCGTAGACTTCCACTTCCTCATTATACTGGGCAGAAATCTGCATCTCTGCCATGCAGAGTACTTTCTCCGGAACCAGCCCCGTGTCCACCACATCCCGGCTGAAGGGGCGTGCAAATGTTATCTGGCGGTCAGAGATGGATTCAATGCGATTATATTCACCGTCAATTACCACGATACTTCCTGCCTCGAGTCCTGCCGTTGATTTAGCCTTATACTCTAGGTCACTGATTTTCTCTAACAACTGGAACTTTTTCTTTGCTGTCGGATTCACACGAAGCACTATCTGGTTACCGTAGCTTCCTTCATCCGCCGCACTAATATGTAAGATTCCTGCCTGTGCCTGTGCGGCCGCCGCATTCTCGGGAACCACTCTTGAAATATAGCACCGTGTGCCCCCGTTCATAAAAAACTGTTCCACACTGTTCGCCAGATACCGGTACTCTCCATGTGTAGTCTCACTCAGATAGTTCCCATATTTTCGAACAAAGTCTCCAAAATTCGTGACCAGCACCGGCGCTCCTGAAGTAGAGCCTCGCCGCGCCATTCCTACAAACCCTGCCGTACTTGTTCCCACCCCTTCCATTGGCCGTGGTGAATTATCAAATTCTTCTATATATACCCCCGGTGATAAATATTCTGCCATCTGTACTCTCCTTTTCTTAGTCCTCTATACTACCAACCTCTTTTGTTTATTGAGATAATCACAGACACTTATAAATTATAACCGCCTATCTCTTTAAAATTTGCCATTTCCCATCATTGATTACATATTGAAACTCTGATAAATTGTCGTCAAGCATTACATTTAATAATTCATAAAAATCATTAACGAGATTTACTGTTGATAATTCAGATTTTTTTATCCAATGCATTTTCCCTTCTTCAGAACTCCTTAGTTCACCCTCGTACTGATTTGTTTCAAAAAGAAACACTATATATCTCCCATTATCAATTGGAAAATGTTTAATACCACATAAACGAGGACTTATAATATTCAATCCAGTTTCTTCTTTCATCTCCCGTACTACAGCGTCAACAATTGACTCTCCTATTTCAACGTGTCCTCCGGGTAGTGTGAAGCCTTTCCAATCTTTTGCAACTCTATCTTGCAGTAAATATTCGTCATCTTTATGAATTAAACATAAAACAGTAAGTTCAACATTTTCTGTTCTCAATGTATTTCCACCTTTCGATAAATAGTACATCCATTGGCAAGAATAAATGCCCCTAATAAAAAATCGCTGAGGTTAATCGACCTCAGCGATTTTTCTTTCACAGAAATCACCATTGGGGCACCGAGAAGACGGGCTTTTATCGTTCCCATGCCCCTCCATCCTACACCATGCGTTTCATCGTTTCAATGTCCTTGAGCCACCCTCTGATGCATGAGTCGTATTCCTGCCTTTTCTCCGAATCTTTAATATACCCCTGCATCATTTCCAACTGGTGCTGGTAATATCCTGAGAGGCTCGCAAGAAGTGCCGATAACCCGCTTAGCTGCTCAGAGTCTTTTTCAGTGTAGGCAATCTGATATTGGTGTAGGGCGTTCGCCATCTCGTCGGCGGAGCGTCCCGCATGCTTCTTGAAATCACGCAGCATCCATTGCCGTTCAAATACATTTCGCTTTTTCCAACCATTATTCTGCTCGTCAAAGGTCTGGACGATAGCCGTCAGCAGAATCCGTCCTTCTTCACAAAATGTTGCCGAAATTTGTTCACCTGATTTTTCATGGATTCCCGCATCTATCAGCGCCTGTATTCCGCCGATCTCCTGTCCATGATATTTCTTTGCTAGGAGCAATGACACGGCGAAAGCTGTTCCTGCCTCCTCTGCGGAAACAATATTTTCCCTGTTCATGTGATAAAACTCGTCGGTGGAAATCCCCATAAGAGGCGCCACTTTTTCAATCCCCTGCATCGCCGTTTGGGTCTTCACGAGGCCGGGTCCAATGCTGAAAACCGACAGCCCGGTATCCTCCAGTTCCGCCGCCAATGTATTGGCCAGTTCCACCTGCGCGGTCTTAAACACTTCATAGCCTCCCATGTAGGCCACAGCGCCGGAAGATGGGGTGAACACAAGCACGCCCTGATTTTTCTCCACCATTTTGGGCAGGAAAAACTGTATCACTTGCAGCGGCCCCCGCAAATGGACTTGATAGCTCCTGTCCCAATCCGAAAGTGGAAGCCGCTCAATCGAATCAAAAGGTGTTATGGCGGCGTTGTTGATGATGGCATAGGGGGTTCCATATTCTGCCGATACGGTTTCACAAAAGTGTTGAATTACATCGGGCTTCTCAAGATCGAGAGGGATATACCGGGCACGGTCAGGGAATAGAGCCGCAATCATACCTTCTGCTGTTCTGCCCTTTTTCTCATCCACTTCGCCAATGATTACCTTTGCGCCCAGATATGCCAGCGCAATCCCAGCTTCCTGTGCAATTCCACCGCCGCCTCCTGTGATGATAACAGGTTTATCCGTTAGTGTAGATATGTCGCCTACCATGTTTTGTATAAGCATGATTTCATTACGCCTCCCTAAGCAAATAGTTTGTGCATCCATTTGATAAAGTACGCCTTCTTCTTCAAAGGCGACAAAACCTAACTTAGCTTATTCTATTCTAATATTTGCTTGCGGAATTGTCAAACAACTTATATCGTGTCACAACTTCATGTTACTGTCCATAACTATTTTTTATAACATCCCGTTTAACCCCAGTAACGCTCCATAAATTTCTCTGCATTGCGGAAGCATACATCCTCAATCTCACCGATTGTAAATCCGGCCTTCTCCATGGCCTCAGGTAATTTATCCATGTATTGGCATCCCGCTATCTCAAGCTCACCTTCCACGCCGTCAAAGTCGGTGCCTATTGCCACCACCTCACGGCCGCCCACATTTATCATGTGGCGAATATGGCGGAGCATGGCGTCAATCGTACATTTTCCATCCGGTGACAGGAAATCTCCACAGAAGTTCAACCCTGTCACGCCCCCTTTATCAGCCAGTTTTTTCAACATATCGTCCGTCAAGTTCCTGTTGTGGGCGCAGACCGCTCTGGCATCGGAATGAGAAGCAATAAATGGTCTCTTACAGTGCCGGTAAATGTCTTCAAAACCTCCGTCTGACAGATGGGAGACATCTGCGATAATTCCCAGCTCTTCCATCCGCTCCAACGCCTCAAAGCCGAACGGTTTCAAACCCTTGTCACGGGCCTCCGGTATACAGCCCGGATACCCCAGACAGTTCTCATAGTTCCAGGTCAGTGTAATCATCCTAATTCCCTTTTTATGCAGTGTGTCAAGACGCTCTATCTTGTTCTCAAGAATACCGCCTTCCTCCACCGTCAGAAAGCAGGATACCTTTCCCTCTTCCTTATTTTTAAGATACTCTGTGTAGGAGCCTGCAAATGCGGCCTGTTTCTCATGCCCCTGCAGTCCTTTGTAAAAAATATCCGCCATATTCAAGGCATCTTCATAGTGTGAGGCCAGAAACGGCTTATCCTCCCACCAGAGATAGCAGGCAAAAAACTGCGCTCCATATCCCGCCTCCACAAGCCTCTGAACATCAATCTGGCATTCATTTTTCCATACGCTCTGACTGTCGTCCCCCACCTTATGAAGGTCATACATCTTCATAAGCGTATCACAATGAAAATCAATTATCCTCATTCTATTTACCCTCTTGTTTCTTCGCATAATTCTTAAGGCACCATACCCGCAGCAGATAACCTACCGCAATGAGAAGAATAGGCCCTCCGTATGTCTTGATTGTAAGGATAGTCGCTTCTTTTGCTGACTCTGCCCATACAACATAATCAAGGCCTGCACCGATATATCCCAGAACCGCAAGCAATATCGCAAGTCCCGCCACAACAAGAGCAAATGCCTTGGACTTGAAGGCTGTAAATTCAGACTTCTTGTTCTTTAGGCGGAAGGCAAAAAACGCGATGGCCAGCATTGCGTAAGCAGGCACAGAGGAAAGTGCGGATAAGTCAGTCAAGGTATTGAAGAATGCATCCAGTCCGCCCATACCGAACAGCGGTACTACAATCAATACTACCACAACCGCACACTGAATCCATAATGCGTTTTTCAGTGTTCCATCTTCTTCCTGTTTCGTCAGGACTTTCGGGAAAGCACCTTCCGGTACTTCTGAGAAAAGCGCCCGGAGGGGAGATTCCATCCATACAATGTATGCCGCTACTGATGTAATAGTAAGAATCAGTGCATAGATACGAATGATAATCTTGCCGTTCAATCCAAAATTCGTCGCCAGTGTCTCATATACAACGTAGGCAGCGTCCTTCACTCCCGCATTGGCAATTGTCTCCGGAGAAGATACAACGAGAACAGCCACGGAGCCGATTACATAGGCAAATCCAATCAAGAATGTGGCAATAAATACGGCCTTGGGGAAATTCTTCTTTGGATTATCCATATTCTTTACATAAGTTCCGCCCACTTCTGCCCCTGCAACTGCCAGTAGCAGCCATGAGAAGGTAGCAAAGTAGGAAGTATCAAAAGTCGGCATCAATGATTCTGCCGTAAACTGTGTCTGGGACGGCTTCCCTGTCGCCAGTCCTACAAAGGCAAACACAATGAAGATTACCGTAATCGCAAGTGTTAATTTTCCTCCTAAATCACTGATTTTGGAGAACTTCTTGACTCCTTTTGTAGCTACATATGTAAGGAAGACAGCCAGAAAGACACTCATGTATGGCAGCAGATGAGCACTGTCGTCCGTAAACCGGTTCTCGCCAAAAATAGTCCATGATATCATGACCGGTACCTTTGCAAATACCATCTGCAGGTAGAACAGTGTAGACACGAAATAGGACCATGTCCCGATAAATGCCCATTTCTCGCCCAGTCCCATCTTAATCCACGTATAGATTCCCGCACTTCCCGCATCCTTTACCGACGCCAGTTCGGCGATAAACAAAGATAGCGGAAGGAAAAACAAAAGCGCTACAATAAGCCATGACGGCACGGAAGCAGGCCCCAGCGCCACGACATTATTGGTAATATTACCAAATCCAAATGTCGGTACGACCGTCAGAAGAACCACCGTCCACATGCTTAGTTTCTTAGTTTTTTCTTGTTCACCCATAACCCTCACTCCTTTTCTCATATCGTGTTCACTGAACACGTTCATCCTCTTTTTATTCTATATAATATAATCTCTTTTGTCAATAATATGTTAGAAATATCCCGCATTATTTCGTCTTTTTCTGACAACAAAGTGGACAAGTCCACTTTAACTCCCTATCTCCCTCAATCATGAGGGACTTGTACACTTTGCGCGCCAATGTGCGGCTGCGAAGCAGCTTTCCTCGGCACATTGTGTGCATCCCCCGGAGGGGTTTTTGTAACATAGGGAACGCAGTTTTCTATTTCACAAAAATCATCCGCCGGCCAATTCGGCCGGCGGATGATTTCTCACATTAGTTATCCGTTCCCTTCTTCTTATAAAAATAGGCAAACAATACAACCGAGACAACCAGCCATACCGTCAGCACTCCGCATGCACTCGCTATTTTGGCCGCCTTCATAGGGCCTCTCAATTGGTAAAAAAGTTGAAGCATAGCCCCGTAAGGAACTACCTTTGCCAACATTTCCAGTACTTTGGAGGCTTCGGCAAACATAGGGGGCATAAGAAACAACAACATGACCGGTATCTGTATCACGCTACAGCTCATTTGATCCCGGCTCAAAATTCCTATGACCGCACTCAGCACAATCACACAGCTGTTCCCAAAAAGCGTACTTATTATGTATGCAGGTAACTGTACCGTATCCGCGCCTGCCAGAATAAAGGCGACTAAATTTCCTAAAAAAGTTATGGTCGTCGTCATCAATATTTTTGAGAGAAAGAACTCCATCGCGTTTACATTGGAGAGCATCAATGTCCTCAGTGTGAATTTTTCCTTTTCTTCTGAGATGGTGGTGGAAGGTATCATAATCGCACACATTGTAGAGTTCAACATCATGCCAAAATTTAATAGAAACTCTGTTTCATTTCCGGCAGCATTGGGAACTCCGATATTTTTATAAAAAATAATAAAAAGAAGCGGCATCAGGCTGCACACCGCAATAGACGGCGTCCTCAGATAGTCAACGATATCCCTCTTATAAAGGGTTTTTAGTTTTCTCATCGAAATACTCATTAAAATTCCCTCCCTGTCAACTGTAAAAATATTTCCTCCAAATTCGGTTCTATCGAATGTATCGTCAGACACTTATCTGCCGACAGCAGCCTCCCTATAAACTCTGCGCTTTCTGGCCCTTTCGTCAATACTATTTTTTCCTTCTCAGTGGTCATGACCTCAATTTTGTCCTGCGCGAACTGAAGCTTCAACTGCTCCGGAGAGCCCGACGCTATGATTTTTCCCTGATTCAATATACAGATTCTTCCGCAGAGCTTATCGGCCTCCTCCATGTTATGCGTGGTCAAAAATATAGTGGTTCCATTCTGATTCATGTCCAAAAGCATCTTATGTATTTCCTGAATGGTGGCGGGATCAAGCCCACTGGTGGGCTCATCTAAAAACAACAGCTCCGGCCTGTGTAGTACCGCCGCCGCCAGAAGCGCGCGCTGCCGCATTCCTTTTGAACATTTCTTAAGTATCGTTTTCCGGTCGTCATAGAGCCGGACTTTTCTTAAGACATCTGTTACATCCTCCTCTTTGATTCCCTTCAATTCAGCAAAAAACTTGAGATTACTTTCTATACTCATGCGCTCGTAGAGCCCGTTGGTATCTGTAAGTATGCCAATTTTGTCATAATCGCTTCTCTCTGCTTTTTCGATGTCCTTTCCCAATATACGGATGCTTCCTGATTTTTTGTGAAGCTGCTTCGTCAACAATTTCATTGTGGTGGTCTTTCCCGCGCCGCTGGGCCCCAGAAACCCAAATATCTCTCCCGGCATTACCTGAAATGTTAAATGATCCAGTGAAAAGCTGGTACCAAAATCCAGACATACCTCATTCAGATAAATCATTTCTTTCATATCACTGTCCTCCTGTCTAAAATATCCATTTGCCATGCGCTTATTATTTCACATCTTCCGAAAAACGCAATAGAATCCGCTTATGCGGCGTTTTCCCGCGATAAACGGATTCTATGATCTGACGAATGGAGCTATAAACAAGATGAATGGATACTCTTTTACCAGTGGAACTCTGCCTTCAACTCGTCAATTCGGCCTTTCGACAAAGGAATCTGACTCTTCTCCCCATTTTCCAAGATGAGCACATAACTATTCTTTGTCCACTTTTCCAGTCGTCCAACTTTTTGGATATTTACAAGATAAGAGCGGTGGCACCGGAAGAAACCGGCCTTCTTCAGCACTTCCTCCAGCTCATACATCGTCTTTTGTGTCTGGAACAAGGTACCTCTCACGGAGACGTAGACACACTTATTCAGGCTTTCTATGTAATCGATGTCACGAGGCTCAAAGAGCAGCGTGCTCTCGCCCGATTTCACCGGAATCTTAAGAATCTCTACTTCATCATCCTCTCCAGCATCATTCTCCGCTTCCTGCTCCACCTGTGAGAATCTTCCCTCCTCCAGATAGAACGCTGTCCCCGGCATCATTATCGCGTGGCGCATGGACGAATTGGTAGTCACAAAACTTGCTCCTGACTCAATCCGCTTCTCCATCCAGCTCAGGACGCGCTTCATATCTTCCGCCTCCAGATTGAGCAGTGGTTCCTCGATAAAATAGAAATCCGTATCCCGCATACTGAGCCTTGCAATGCCTGTCTTCGTATAATCGCCCGGCTTTATCCGTCCCATCTTCTGTTTGCGTATCTCCATCAAACCGAACTCACTCAATACAGCTTCCAGCTCCCGCCTGCTGCCCGATAACTCACGAAAAAAGCGTAAATACTCCTTTACGGTAGACCGTTCATATCCTTTGTCAGTGGCGGTCAGAAACGAAGAGCCTGCCCCTCGTTTCCACCCGCTCACATATGCAAGGATTTCCTCCGACTTCTCCCGGTTACACTCAATATGAATGCAGCCGTACTCCGGCAATTCCTCCATAAGTTCCTCTATGCTGTCATATGATTTTACTTCCACAACCGCTGCCTTCCTTTAATCATGATTCCCTATAGCACATCACTCCACGTTTCAGCCTTGAATCCGGGAATCGCAAACCCGTCCCCCACAAGGAGCGGCCTCTTTACCAGCATTCCGTCTGTGGCCAGAAGCTCATACTGCTGCTCCTCTGTCATCTCCGGCAGCTTGTCCTTCAGCCCCAGTTCCTTGTACTTCATACCACTGGTATTGAAAAAGCGCTTCAGCGGAAGACCGCTCCGCTTATGCCACTCTTTCAGCTCGTCGATAGTTGGATTCTGCTCTATAATATGCCTTGCCTCAAATTCTGTTCCCTGTTCCTCAAGCCATGCTCTGGCTTTTTTACAAGTTCCTCACTTGGGATACTCTAAAAACAATATACTCATTCTTCTACTCTCCTAAAAAATAATGTCCGTAGCGGTCCGCAGCCATAATTGCCGCGTACACACTCTCCGGCGTCACTTCAAAAGGCATGTTGTGTAAAGTATCGTTCTCTGCACATGCAGCTTTTGCCACTGCCATAATCTTTTCCTCTGTCACTTCAGTGACACCCAGCTCTTTTAGTGTAACCGGAAGTCCCAGTTCAATGCAGAAATCTATAATCGTTTCCAGCTCCTCTGCCGGGATGTTCTCCAGAACAAGCTGGGTAATCGTTCCGAAGGCAACCTTTTCGCCATGATACATGTGATGGCATTCCTCCAGAACGGTGAAGCCATTGTGAATGGCATGGGCTCCTGCCAGACCGCCGCTCTCAAATCCCAGACCGCTCAGCAGAGTATTGGCCTCTATGACCTTCTCCACCGACTCAGTGAGCGCCCCTGCCTCCAGTGCAAGCTTCGCTTTGACCCCTTCTTCCATCAGTGTGTCAAAGCAAAACTTCGCAAGAGCCAGCGCTGCCCCTGTCACTTGTCCGCCCGCACAGGTCACCGCTCCCTTAGCCTTCACCGCCCGGGCTTCAAAATAAGTGGCCAGCGCATCTCCCATTCCCGCGACCGTAAGCCGCACCGGCGACTTCGCTATTATCTCGGAATCCATCAAAACCAAATCCGGGTTAGACGGATAGAAAAGATATTCTTCAAACACACCGTCCTCTGTATAGATAACAGAGAGTGCACTGCACGGCGCATCGGTGGACACAATTGTAGGGCAGATTAAAACCGGCGTCTTTTCATAGAACGCGACTGCCTTTGCCGTATCCAGAATCTTCCCGCCGCCGATGCCGATAACCATATCACATTCCTGTGCCCTCACAATCTCTTGAAGGCGTCCGATCTCCTTCCGGCAGCACTCACCGTTAAAATAGTCAAATATAATCTCACAGGGTACCCCTGCAAATCCTGACTCCACAACCTTCCCAATCCTCTTGTATCCGGAAGATGTAATCAAAATAAGGGCCTTCTTCCCAAACTTAGCCGCGTACTCTCCCAGCTTTGCCAGTTCTCCCGGTCCCTGCACATATTTTGCAGGGCTGATTAAAATCTTTGCCATACTGTGTACTCCTTTCATCATGTCTCTCTATGTTGTTAATAGTTTCACACAGTCATTTTAACACAATTCCACGCTGACGCATAGTAAAATCAAACTTCAATCATAGGCGTGCCTATCCTCTGAGCCCGGCGACAATCCGGTTCGGATACAAGAATAAATCCAGTGCGTCCAGCATAGAGCGCACACACAAATCTGCTTCTTTCAACAGTTTCCCGTAAGCCCCTTCTTTATCCATGACAACGATAGAAAGTCCCGCCTCTTTCAGCATACCTTCATCATTTCTGCCATTCCCGATAGCCGCGCAGCGCTTACCTCCCATGGACTTCAAAAGCTCTCGCTTATATTCCTTCGCATTGCCTGTGGGGAACGTCTGTACAATCAGTGGCAGCCCTTCGCACTGCTTTTCGGCATTTCCGTGGGTGTCGGCCGTAAGCACATAAAGTTGAAAGCTCTCGCCGAGCAGCTCCAACCGTTGCCTCATGCTGGCAGGTATTATACCGTCCACAGCGATGGTTCCGTTATAGTCCAAAAAAATCGTATTAATTTCCAATGTTTTATATTCCGGGATTGTTAATTTCATAGGTCAAAGTCCTCTTTCTTCCTCATTTAACACATCGTTCCAAACTACCTATTCACTCCAAATATGTTATTTCAAATTATAATACAAAAAATCAAAAAACACAGCATACTTTTCGGCAAAAATACAATTTACAAATCGCACTGTAAGTACTATTATGATATCATGAAGACAAATTTGAAAGGTCAAATGTCCGAATCCGCTCCCTTGATTGCGCTTCTTTGCATCAGCGGCGGTTTCATGGACGCCTATACTTATAACTGTAGAGACAAAGTATTTTCCAACGCCCAGACCGGAAATATGGTGCTGATGGGTCAGAACTTCGCCACCCTCAACTTTTCCGCCGGTTTCCGCTATCTAATTCCGGTTCTGGCATTCGCCGCCGGTATTTTCTGCTCGGAGCTGCTGCGAAAAAAGTATCAAAACTATGAAAGGCTGCACTGGCGCCAGATCGTGGTACTGCTTGAGGCTTTACTGCTCTTTTTCGTGGGATTCCTTCCCCAGAGCTATAACATGCCGGCCGTCGTTCTTGCCTCCTTTGTATGCGCGATGCAGGTACAGGCATTTCGAAAACTTAACGGTTATACTTATGCAACCACCATGTGCATCGGCAACCTCCGCATTGCTACCGATCTGTTGAGCAACTACGCCGTGCACAGAGATAAAAAGCTGTTAAAAAAGAGTTTGATTTACTACGGATTTATTCTAATCTTTATTATAGGCGCTGCCCTAGGCGGCGTGATAACCCTGCGTTTTCACGAAAAAGCTATCTGGTGTTCCAGTGTAATCCTACTCATCACTTTTGTAATCATGTTCGCCGAAGGAGAGTAATTACATCGCGGAACTTTAATACAATCCTATAGAATAAAGTGGACAAGTCCACTTCAATTCTCTATATCTTTTCCTGTGTTATGAAAAAGCTCCCGGCCTCATATTTCCAAAGGACGAGAGCTTTTCTCATATTCATCTTAAGCCGTCATATAGACCCCATGATTACAAATCATAATATTTCTGGAACTCTACTGGGTGCGGTATCTGTGATATCTCCAGACACTCTTCTCTTTTTCTCTTCAGCCAGATTTCTATCAGCTTCTCAGGGAACACGCCCCCCGCAGTAAGATAGTCGTGATCGGCTTCCAAAGCATCCAATGCTTCATCCAGCGTCTTCGGGAGCGATTGGATTTTTGCCTTCTCTTCTTCCGGCAGATCATACAGATTACAGTCGTACGGCCCCCAGCCATGAGCCTCGGGGTCAATCTGATTCTTGATTCCGTCAAGTCCCGCCATCAAAATTGCCGCGTATGCATAGTACGGATTGGCCGTGGCATCCGGATTGCGCAGCTCGAACCGTTTGGACGACGGTGATTTGGCATATGCCGGAATACGGATGACCGCGCTTCGGTTGGATGTAGCATAACCGATAGTCACAGGAGCCTCATATCCGGGAACCAGCCGCTTGAATGAGTTGGTAGACGGATTCGTGAATGCACACAGTGACGCGACATGCTTCAAGAGCCCTCCGATGAAGTAATGTGCCGTCTTGCTAAGTCCAGAATACCCATTCTCATCATAAAAAATCGGCTCTCCGTCTTTCATGAGCAGCATATGCACATGCATCCCATTTCCCGCTTCCTTGTAAATCGGCTTCGGCATAAACGTGGCAGTGCGTCCGTCCTGCACAGCTGCGTTCTTTATAATGTATTTAATAATCATCGTCTTGTCAGCCATATCCACCATATTGCCCAGCTCTACTTCAATCTCCATCTGACCGGAGCCGCCCACTTCATGGTGATGATACTTGACATCCACGCCCCAATCTTCCATATACATACACATCTTACTTCTCAGACTGTACGCAACGTCGTGTGGTGCGGCGATATGGTAGCCCCCCTTACCGGGAACTTGATAACCTGCGTTATCCGCCGATTCTTTTCCGCTGTTCCACGCAGCCTGCCTTGTGTCCACTGTAAACGCAGTCTTATTCTGCTCTACCATATAACTTACATTGTCGAACAGATGAAACTCGAACTCAGGCCCTATCAGCATATCGTCCGCGATGTCCTCCGCCTTCATGTAATCCATGGCCCGCAGCGCCACATTCCTAGGATACTGGTCAAAAGGAGTATTCTCCTTACCTATCACGCACACGTCGCCACACATAGTAAGGGTAGGAACCTCTGTAAACGGGTCGACAACAGCCGTTGACGGATCCGGAATAAATACCATATCACTTTTCTCAACCGCCGCATAACCATAATTGGAGCCGTCAAACCCAATGCCGTACACGAAGATATCATCGTTGAATCTCTCCACAGGAATTGTGATGTGGCGCCATCTCCCATCCAGATCTGTCATCTTAAAATCAATCATCCGGATGTTTTTCTCTTCACATAATTTTTTGATGTCCACTGTGTTCACCATACTTATCCTCCAACTTTCTATTTTTCTTTCACGTCCCCACTTTGCTGTTATTCCTATTCTATCATATCCACACCTCAATATCAAAATTCTTTGCGGCCTCTGCAGTCTGAAATTCCCATGCTCTCCCGGTATTTTGCTACGGTCCTCCGTGAGATATCGATTCCGTCTTCCCGCAGCTGTTCTGACAATTTCTGGTCGCTGAGAGGCTTTTTCTTATTCTCTGCTTCTATCAGCTCCGCAAGTTTCTGTTTTATATGAACTGTGGCTATCTTCTCATCATCTTCTTTTTTGTAAAAGCCTTTGGAAAAGAAATAGCCTAACGGATAAATCCCCCAGCAGCATTGAAGATATTTTTCCTTGACAGCGCGGCTGACCGTAGACTCATGAACCCCCAGTCTCTCCGCCGCTTCTTTCATACGGAACGGCTTCAAGTATCCCTTTCCATTGACGAAAAAGTCCTGCTGTACATCCACGATACATTTCGCCAGCTCCAGCAGTGTACTGTTCCTCTTCGTGATGCAAGTCTGTACCTGTTCAATCTGCCTTACCTTATCGGAAATATATTTCTGCACATCCTTCGGGCAGTCACTTTTTAACATCCGCATATATTCCTGATTCACTCTCAAAACCGGATAAGAACTATCATTCACCAGAACCTCGAAATAATCCTTCAGCTTCACGACCGTCACGTCCGGCGTCAAATACCGCAACACTTCTCTGCTGGAGAATCCGCTCCCCGGCTTCGGATTCAGCGACTGAATCTTCGTCTTCGCTTCTTGCACACGTTCCAGTGGAAGTCTCATCTGCTTCGCAATCACATGAAGCTGGTTTTTACCCAGCAGTTCCAGATATTCTGAAACAATCCGCCTCTCGACATCGGTCTTCTCCCTCTCATGTTCCAGCTGCTTCAGCAGGCACTCCTCCACAGACGCTGAACAGACTCCCATGGGTTCCAAGCTTTTCATCACTTCCATACAGCGCTCCGCCTTATCGCTGGAAATGCCGAACTCATCTTCAATCTCCTTCAAAGAACCAGTGTAAAATCCTCTGGAATCCAAACATTCCGCTATGTATTCAAAAACAGCCAGCTCCTCCTGCGAATATTCTTTTCCAATCAGCTGAGACATCAAATTATCCTTCAGCGTCTCTTCTTCCCGTCCACATATATTCATGATATCATTCATATCCGAATCCTCAGACTCCTGCTTGTAGTATATCCGGTTCTGCTCGTCCACACTCGCAAGCCACTCCAGCTTTTTGAGCCGCTCCTGAGCCTTATCTTCCCCGTGAACCTCCTCCAAGTCCACCACAGGATTTTCCATAGACATCTCTTTAATATACTCCACAAGCTCCTGAGAACTCATCTGTAAAATCTCTACAGATTGAATCATCTTCTGCGAAAGCACCTGACTCTGACTCGGCTCCAACTGTATATCCATTTTCTCACCTCACTCTTTATTTTCATTCCTCTTTCTCTCAGTTAAAATAATAACACATTTCCCACCAACACTCAAAGTACTTTTCCGCGCTGCCAACGAGCAGTATGAAAAAAGCCAAACCCCAGTTATTTATGTGCAAGCACAAACAACTGGGGCATAGCTAAATTAACCTGCGGAAGGGCTGCAGGAGTATCCCGCATACCGTCCACGCCGCCTTTTTCCAAGGGGGCGCCTCTTTAATTTTCAAGTGTTTTGGCACTTTATACGTGTCGGTGTCCACCACTTCCCTACAATCTTTCTGTAATTCTCCCATAGCCTTCGTCAACTGAGTGGTGAACTCTTTGCTGTTGACGACCAACATAAGTTCCGTATCCACATAAGTACTGCGAAGATCCATATTGTAGGAGCCTACAATGGATAAATCATCATCTATAACCAAGGATTTCCCGTGATAAGACAGCCCTCCGTCATATTCATAAAGATTCACTCCGGTATCCAGCACTTCATCTTTATGGAACCGGTAATCACTGGATGCCACAAAATTATCTCCGTTATCCACGGAATTGATCATCATCTCTACATCCGGGACCTTCTGGCTGATTTTACCGAGCTCTTCATACATGTAGGAGTTGCAGACGATATAGGGGGTATGTATGATCACTCGCTGTTCTGCCTCCTCCATCAAGCGGGATAAGGTATAGAATACAATGGGCTCTTTGCCATACACCCCTGTAGGATTAGAAATCAGAGTCACTTTATTAGAAGGAACCGTCATTTCGTCGTAATCACAGTCCGCAAATAACTGTGGATTTTTCTCCTTCAACGCTTCATACCGCTCTTTCAGCGAGTCCACTTCTCCGGCGACCTCCTGTTTTTCTAAAAGCTCTGTGTCATTATAGTAGGAGGTACAAAGCTCAGAATCCCACAATTTCTTAAAATAATCCTCCACCTGATACAAAGAGCTTATCCCCTCCTCTTTATCTCCGGTATTATATATCAATACTTCCCTGTCGTAGCTCCTGTTTTTGGTCTTATAATCGCCGATAAAATAATCAAACATATTGCGGCCTCCCAGAATATAGGCCATATTGTCTACAATGATATACTTATCATGCATCCTCCCGTTCAGTTTCCAGAACTGAAGTACATTTACTTCATTGTAGAGTCGTATTTCTATTTCCGGCTGTGCCGATATAGCTTGAAATAATGGTTCAGACTTCATATGTGTGAATGCGCTCATTCCGTCCACCATTATCTCAATCCGCACTCCCTCCTGCGCCTTAGCAAGCAGCATTGCCAAAATATCCCTTGTACTCTCGCCTTCACGCATATCAAAGGTAGAAATTATAATTCGTTCTTTCGCCTGATTAATCAGGCGTATGCGCTCCTCCCACGCTGAAACATTGGTCTCCAGAAGCATTGCCCTGTCAGGCCCCTCTTTTTCCCCACGGAAATCTTCAGTATGTATTTTCGCCGCCGCTTTCTCTGATACTGTTTTATAAGGAATAAAAGGCCCCATGACTCCCGCAAGCAGTGCCGCTATTATCCCCAGTACCAAAATTAGTTTCCATCTTCTCTTCAGTAACTTCATCATTCCACTTCCAAATCTATTATTATCGCTCAAAGCAGATACCCCGGTTTTCCTCTACCTAAAAGCCGGGGATATCGTCCGTATGGTTATCATACGTCTGTCTGTTTAAAAAAACAATGAATGTTATCTAAAGAAATCTTAAATTTCTTAAAAATTGTAAAAGTGTAATGGTTGAATGCTGTAGATATTTTCTGCTTGACTTTGATACCGTATTGCAGGTTATACTAATAACACAGGAAACAGATTTACAGTAAAACCTTGTATAGGAGGCTTAAATAAGGGATGGATTCTACAGAAAAAACGAATAAAGACTATTATGAATGCTTTGCCTTTGGGGATAGCCCTGAAATGGCAGACGAACTTTTGGCTCTGGTACTTGCCGGCAAGAAAACGGCTACAGTCTCAATCTTACTGGAAGGCGAACAGGCACCGGCCGTTGGTGATTTATCGCTGGTGCTTGATGGGCATGGCACCCCAGCCTGTGTTATAAAAACGGTGCATCTTGAAACAGTCAAGTTCTGCGACCTGACTTGGGATATGGTAAAGCTTGAGGGTGAGGATGAAAACTTTGAGCAATGGAAGTCGGGAAACATACGTTATTGGACAAGGGACGCCGCCAGACGCGGTTATATTTTCACCAGTCAAACACCAATCACCTTTGAACGCTTCGAGGTTGTCGAGATACTGTAACAGATAGAAAAGGGGGGGCAGGAAATATCTGCCCCCTCTTCTTTAAAACTCTTTTTTCTCAATAATTTTCACGCTGGAAGAATAGGAAATAAACGCCGCCAATATCACTATTACTACCGAAATGAGTGGAATCAATTGGGAGTCAAACAAACGGTATATCAGCTCGTCCAAATCAATCCCCATTCTAGTCACCAATTTCTCACCGAGCACAATTATCACGAAGATTGCCGCCATAAATAAAATCATCATGATCCGCCCTTTATCAGAGCCATATTTAATCGCCGCCGGAAGCGATACGGAAAGGCCAAGTATGGAAAGTCCGAGGAATATAAGACAAATCGGCCCCCACTCTCCCACATTCATTTTCCCTCTTGCAAGAAGACTTACGGACGTGATAACTACCGTAAACAGCCACCCACTGAAGCCCACCAGAAAACCAAAAATATACTTTTCTTTGACATATTCTTTCCGTGTTATCGGCAGTGTAAACAAAAAAGAATATCCGTTATTATAATCATCATAGGACGTAGAATTCATAGCAACGGATAGCATCAGCACATTAAAATACCCAAGCACAATTGCTTCATTTCCTCCGCCGATCAACATCATAATTGATACCGCCGCAAACAGAAATACCATCTTTTTTAATTCTTTCAGCAAAAATATATCTTTCAATAACATGCCTTTCATACTCTCTCCCCCTTAATCGTCATCGTGATCACTTCGTCAATATTCCCTTTTTCCACCACAATCTTTGGGTAATTTTCCAGATAAAACTGCCGCTCATTCGTCAGACAGCTATAACCAAAGGATTCCTTTTTCCTGCGCAGCAGATACTGTTTATCCAGCTTCTCATACTGGTTTTCATCGACTTTTATCAGTCCATACTTGGCCAGCAGATTGTCTGTCTCCTCATGCAGCACAATTTCTCCTTTATGAATCATATATATGTCATCACATAACCCCTCTAAATCACTGGAAATGTGAGAGCTTATTAAGATAGAGCGTTCCCCATCCTCCATATAGTCGCGCATGAGTTCTAATATCTCATCCCTCGCCACCACATCAAGACCGGCTGTTGGCTCATCCAATATCAATAATTTCGCCTGATGCCCCATTGCAATTATCACCTTGGCCTTTGCCCGCATCCCACTAGAAAAAGTCTTAATTTTCCTGTCCATAGGAAGACCGAATTGCCTGCATTGTTCTTTGAAGCTATTTTCATTGAATTTCGTATACATATTTTTACATATGCCGCTCACCTCACCCAACGTCAAATACTCACTAAAACTTCCGCTGGAAAGCGCTGCCCCGATACATTCCTTCTCTTCTTTCTCTAACTGTCTCGGATTTTTTCCAAAAACTTTTACTTCACCACCATCCAAAGCAATCAATCCAAGAATTGCTTTAAACAGTGTCGTCTTTCCGGCGCCGTTCTGTCCAACTACGCCTGTAATACAGCCTTCCTCCAGCTCCATAGAACAGTTAAGCTGAAACCCCTCATATTTCTTTTGTATGTCGACCGCTTGAATCATCATAATCTATCCCTCCAAAATTAAATTAAACAACTCGGTTAATTCCTCATCTTTCATACCACATCTTCTGCCCTTCAGAATGGCCAGTTCTAAATCGGCTTCAATCTCCTTGCGCTGTTCCTCCATGATAAGCTCCTGATTCATCCCTGCCACATAACTTCCTTTTCCATGTACAGTGATGATAAACGCCTCTTCCTCCAGCGCGTCATATGCTTTCTTAACCGTCAACGCACTGATTTTCAATTCTTTCGAAAGAGAACGTACAGAAGGCAGCATATCATGTTCCTTCAACTCCCCACTGACCACAAGCGACTTTATCTGGTCGATAATCTGCTCATATATCGGCTGCTGGGAAGAATTATTGATAATTATCTTCATCTCATTTCCTCCTGTTCTATAAACAGTGTATAACAGTATATAACACTTGTCAATAGCTTTTCAAAAATTCCCAAAAAATAACACCCCTCATATCCCTCACCCCTATAGCATCCCCCACCAAACCATGATACAATGAGCGCATAGCGACGAACGCAGATTAGAAAAAGAGGCCGTTGGCTGCTGGCAGACATAAGGACTCCTTTTCTAATCTATGTGAGTGCAACGGACACTGAGCAAGCTTGCTTGCGAAGTGAGCGTTCGTCGCGGACGATATGTACGCAGATTAGAAAAAGAGGCCGTTGGCTGCTGGCAGACATAAGGACTCTTATTCTAATCTATGTGAGTGCAACGGACACTGAGCAAGCTTGCTTGCGAAGTGGGCGTTCGTCGCGGACGATATGTACGCAGATTAGAAAAAGAGGCCGTTGGCTGCTGGCAGACATAAGGACTCTTATTCTAATCTATGTGAGTGCAACGGACACTGAGCAAGCTTGCTTGCGAAGTGGGCGTTCGTCGCGGACGGTATGTACGCAGATTAGAAAAAGAGGCCGTTGGCTGCTGGCAGACATAAGGACTCTTATTCTAATCTATGTGAGTGCAACGGACACTGAGCAAGCTTGCTTGCGAAGTGGGCGTTCGTCGCGGACGATATGAACGCAGATTAGAAAAAGAGGCCGTTGGCTGCTGGCAGACATAAGGACTCTTATTCTAATCTATGTGAGTGCAACGGACACTGAGCAAGCTTGCTTGCGAAGTGGGCATTCGTCGCGGACGGTATGTACGCAGATTCAGCATATTCCCCCATATTTAAAGGAGTTCTACCATGAAGTTTACTGAAAAATCTCTTTCTCTTTCCCGGCGCTTTATATTCAGTATCCTATCGGCATGTGTAAGCCTGCTGCTTCTTTTTGCTGCCCAGTCATCTTCCGCTTTTTCGAACTGGTATAGTGAGCATATCTATAAAATGCTGGTAAGTACTTATGGACGTGCAACGGGTCTTCTACCATTTTCCTTGGCGGAACTTTTACTCTATCTTTCCGCCGGAGTTTTTTTAGCATCGCTGTTGTATCTTCTTGCAAAAACAATCCGTAAAAAAGCTGGATGGAATAACTGGAAGAATTTCGGTCTCAATCTCTTGGCTGCCGCCGCCTCTTTGTTTCTGCTCTATACACTGTGCTGTGGTATCAACTACGGACGTACCTCTTTTTCCGAGACGGCGAGTCTGGAAAATGTGTCCTATACAGCAGAGGAACTGTCTGCCGTCTGTAAAATACTGGCTGAAAAGACGAATGAACTTTCGGAAAAGATGACTAGGGCAGAAGATCGCACTGCGCTTATGGGCTCCTCCATAAATGAGCAGGCCCAATCAGCCATGGAACATCTGGGGACCCTCTATCCAGAACTGTCCGGATATTATCCCCGCCCCAAAGGCCTAACTTTCCCGGCATTTCTCTCGATCCAGAACCTGTCCGGCATCTATTCACCTTTTACAATAGAAGCCAACTATAACAGTGCCATGACAGAATACAATCTTCCCTTCACTGCCTGCCACGAACTCTCGCATCTGAGAGGCTTTATGCAGGAGGAAGAAGCCAACTTTATCGCTTGGCTGGCCTGCATCAATTCAGAGGAGGACACATTTCAGTACAGCGGCTACCTCATGGGATGGCTCTATGCGTCAAATCAACTCTATAAGATTGATTATGATGCCTACCGAAATACATATGACAGTCTGTCGCCGGACGTCCGCGCCGACTTAAATGCGAACAACCAATTCTGGGAACAATATGAGGGACAAATAGCAGAAGTGTCCAATCAGATAAATGACAGTTACTTAAAGGCCAACGGGCAGACCGACGGAGTACAGAGCTATGACCGTATGGTCGACTTAATCATGTCACATTATTGGGATTACATAAGTAACACGGAAAAAGAGCCGATGCAAAAGTAAGTTGACCTGTCAACTTTTGCATCAGCTCTCGGCTGACTTCCATTTCATCAAAACATCATTCTTTGTGTCTTTTTTACTCGGACATCACGTACATCATACCCCCGGCCATAATTAGCATCGCTGCCGCCAAAACGGCCATACCCAGAATAAATTCCATAAATGCACCTCCTTAATCTAATCTTCTATTGTCTTTTCTTTGTTCTCGTTTTATAATTGTATTATATTAGCTTGAAAAGTAGAATGCATTCACTATTTCACCACTTTTTATCAATATTTTGTCAAGGAGCGGGCCCATGAAAAAAATTCCATTTTTGATAGATTATACGACCAATCAGGAAACGCAGCGGCATGGCAACAGTGACCTTCCCATCGGGGTCTACCATTTTCATCTCAGTTCCTACGAAGCAGGATATACGCCGTGGCACTGGCATAAGGAGGTGGAGCTTTATTTTGTCTTAGAAGGAGCCATCCGGCTGAATACTACCTCCGGCGAATTTATACTAAAAGAAAATGAAGGCTGTTTTATCAATTCAAACTGCCTTCATTCTATGCACCCCTACGAATGTGGGGACGTTATATTTCAATCCCTTGTTTTTGATCCACTTATTATTTCAAGCAGCATTTCTCTCTTATTTGATGAAAAATATTTATACCCGCTGCTGAAAAGCAAGAACATCCCTTGCATCATTATTGATTATAGCTGTCCTTATCACAGTACTATCTACGAGAAAGTGAGCCAAATCGTTTTCCTACATAAAAAGCAAGAATTTGGTTATGAAATCACAACCCGCAATTCGCTCTCCGAAATATGGCTGAATCTTCTCGCTCTTGCCAGAAATGATATTGAAAATGCTCCTGCCGGAGCAGATTTGGACTATCTGAGGATTCACGCTATGCTTTCCTATATTCACGAGAATTATGCCAGCGATTTGACCTCCGAAGACATTGCCGCCTCGGCCTCCGTCAGTGTCAGCGAATGCTGCCGCTGCTTTCAACGGTGTCTGAAGCAGACTCCCTTCGACTATGTGATAGAATACCGCATCCATCGTGCAGCCGAACTGCTTCTTGATACTGACCGGCCTATCTCCGACATCTGTATCGATGCAGGTTTTAACAGCAGCAGCTATTTCAGTAATAAATTCAAATCCATAATCGGAATGTCTCCCCGGGAATACCGCAGGCGGAAATAATTTCCGCTCATTTTCGGAAATGTATATTGGTGAGGCATATCCACAGCGCGATGCCTAGAGCCAGCAAGTATCCTATCGCTCCCAAAGCCGGGATTCCCCATAGTTTCGGCTGCATATCGGTCGTACATATAATGCTGGAGCTAATGAGGAGGGCGGTCACAAGGAAGCCCAGTACCAGTCTTTTGACAATCCTTGTAAGCACTTCATTCAAGTCCTCGGTGGCATGTAGATCCAGATTAATTCGATTTTGCCCCTTGATGAACCCCCGCAGGATATCCGCCGTCAGGGCCGGTATATCCAAGGCTTTATGGAAAGAACGGTACACACTTTTCCCACTGTTTCTAAGCTCCTGTTTCCAATTACCCTCGGAAAACAGATTGAAGGCCGTGCGGGCTGTCGCCACCTCCACCATATTTATTTCAGGACTGATGTCGGCTATGACACCTTCCATGTGGCTCATGCCTCTGGCTAACATGGTAAGTCCGTGAGGCATAGTGATTTTATTCTCCTTCATGACCTCCATCAAGTCTTCCATAATCTTGGCCACTTTGATTTTTCCGATATCCACAGTCCCATATTTTGTCAGCAGGCTGCCGATATCGCTATAAAGCCTGCTTTGATCCGGCTTCTCATTGAATTCTCCAAGCGCCATCACCGCCTCCAGAATCCTGCCAACATCATTCTCTGCGACTCCCCGGACTGCACTGGATATCAGTTCTTTATCACGTACAGACAAACGTCCCATCATCCCCATGTCAATCCAGATGATTTTACCATCTCTCACCTTCACATTGCCGGGATGAGGGTCTGCATGGAAGAAGCCGTCCTCCATAATCTGCTTGACATAATTGTCCGCCAGCTTGGCCCCCACTTCCTTCAAATCATATCCGTCTTCTTGAAGGCGTTCCTTTTCATCGACTCCGCAGCCGTCAATGTATTCCATCACCAAGATTTGACTGGTAGAATGCTCCCGGTACAAAGTAGGTACGGCGACGAACTGCACATCCTTATTAAGCCTTGCAAACTCTTCCATATTGGAAGCTTCTGTAAGGAAATTCATCTCTTCCTGCGCCACGTTCCATAGTTCGTCGAGCACCAAATCTAAATCTACCAGCCCTTTCATATTTACCGGCGGCAAGAACTTCACCGCACGGTGCAAGAGCCCGATATCTCTGGACATAGTTTCATAAATACCTTGACGCTGTACCTTCACCACGACCTGCTCCCCCGTCTTCAGCACAGCCCGGTGTACCTGTGCTATGGACGCAGAACCAAGCGGCTCCTTCTCAAGCTCTTGAAATATTTCTTCTGCTGGGCAGGCACAAGAACTCTCGATGACCTCCTTCACTTGTGCAAAAGGCATGGGCGCCACTTCCGAGCGAAGGCGCATCAGCTCGTCACAATACCGTTTGGGAAGTATGTCTGAATGCATAGACATAATCTGGCCCAGTTTAATATACGTAGGCCCTAAATCTTCCAAAATCAAACGCAGCTTTTCTGGCGTGACCCCTCTAGCGATACTATGTTTTCTTAAGACTGCTGTTATTTCTCTAAGTCTGGTACCATACTCTGTCGTCGCTTTGTTACTCATTTGCTCCCTCTTTCAATTACAGCGAAGGCTCCCGCCTTCGCTGCCAATCTTGTTATTCTATTCTTCCACTTTCTCCTCACAGCTGCAGGCAGGTTCTTCTTCTGTCCCAGCATCACAGCTGCAGGCAGGCTCTTCTTCCGTCTCAGCATCACAGCTGCAGGCAGATTCCTCTTCTGCTTTCTCCTCACAGCCGCAGGAGTTCTCAGCCTCCGCCTCCATACCTGCAATCTGCTCTTTCAACTGCGCAAGCTGCTCCGGCGTCATCTTGTCCAGTAATTCGCTCAATTCTTCCGGGGAGGAAGGCTTTACATTCACCGTCACATTCTCCTTTACGGCCTTTTTCACCGTGTGCTTCAATTCTTCATTGAGCACCTTGCCCTGTTCTACCGTAATCTCACCCTTTTTTACCAGTTCCTCAAGAATCTCTTTTGATTTCTCCGCCGTTGTCGCAAGTGCGCCAACACCTGCCAGCATTACTTTCTTCAAATTTTCTCCTAAATTATCCATACTCTTTCTCTCCTTTCACTTACGCCTTTCGTTAAGCAGTAAACAGTGCCGCTATCTTAGGAAGGAATATAATTCCTCCGATGACCGCCGCAGTCACAGCGGCAATCAACACTGCCCCGGCCGCCGTATCCTTAGCAAGCTTCGCCCTGCGCTTCTGATCCCTCGTCACCAAATCTACCACAGCCTCCACCGCAGTGTTGACCATCTCAAGCGAAATGACCAGTGCGCATAATATCAGGCAGATACACCACTCTGTAATTGAGATATTCAGTGTGATGCCAAACACTACCACAAGCCCAAGCGCAGAATAGTGAATCATCAGATTCCGCTCTGTCTTAAGTCCCGCGATAATCCCCTCGAACGCATAGCGGAAACTTCGAATAAGGGGCGGTATCCTGATATCTTCCATCTGCTCCAAAGCAGGCACGCCCTTTTCGAAATATTTCTTGGCAATGGAGGTATAAATAATCAAATACACCAATGCCGCCAGAAAACCGCCTGCCACATCCGTCCCATAATGAACGCCGAAATATATACGGCTTGTCCCTACAAGGAAAATTACAGCCATGCACACTATCGTTCCTACCACTTTTACTGTGCGCTTCTTCTTAGTCTGCCAAAACAGAAAAATAATAAAACCATAAAACGCTGCCGCCACCATGGCATGTCCACTAGGGAAACTATAACCGGTCTCAAGAATCAGCCTATGTTCCTCTGGCGGCCTCTCCCGCATAATCCACCCCTTGGCGGACAGATTCAAAAGTACTGCCAGCACAAGATTTACAAATAGAACTATTAAATATTTCCTCTGCCGCAGTATATGAATCATCATCATACTGATAATAAGCATGACCAGAGGATGCACCAGATTATTAACTACACGGAAGAACCCAGTCAGAAACGGGCACTGCATCGACTGAACCGCACCAGAAAGAGCAGCATCCACCGCCTCCAGCCGGTAATTGCCCTTCACATCCAGCAAAAGAATGAGAAAGAGCAGCGCCCCTACTGTCAGAACTGTTAACTTTTGTATTCTGGCCTTAATTTTCTGTCTTTCATCCCCCATGGTATCCCACCTTTAAACTCATAACTTTCCTCTATTATACCACTAAACATGAAATACATAAATACATTTCTCCCTATCGCCATTCAAGTACATCTCACAACCTTCTGGCAAACGGGCAATCTCTTTTAGCTTGCCGCCTGCATACTCACAAGTCTTTCTGGATGCCATATTGTCAGGACTACAGGTGATAATCAGTTCCTTCATATCGTGTTTTCGGGCTAAGGCAAATAGAAGCAGGCAGGCCTTTCCCGCATAGTGGCTGCCTCTGTATGCTTCCTTTACAGCATACCCAATATTTCCTCCGTAATATGTATTCTCATTATATCCTACCCGGAAATCACATGTCCCCACCTCCGTGCCATCCAGCAGACAAATAGTAAAATAATAGGCTGGAACCCACCCTTTTACTACATCCGCTTCTGCCGTCCTGTCAAGTCTGAGGAATATTTCCGTATTCTTTAACGATTCTGTATCATAAAATATAGGATTATTTCTTCTTATCACGATTAAGTTCCTCCCAATAATTAGAAAAAATACCTCTGCGCCATGCGAAAATGAGGCTTAACACCAAAAGCAGGGCCGTGATGAAAATGAGAATGACAGGGTTCATTGCTGTCGCATCAAGAAATTTCGTGACATCGTCACCCACCGGGGCTTTTCCCATCATATATAGGACAGAGACCCAAATCCACGTTGCCGAAGGTACCGAAAATGCCATAACAAGCAGAAGGGAAAACATCCGATAAAAAATACTTTTCTTTTCCCTTTTGTATAAGCACATATAAACAATAGAAATTATTGCCGGCAGCAGCGTTCCTGCACTGTACATCAATCCCTGCGTCACTGTGTTGTAATTGCCGCCTACTGAGCTCACAGACGCCCCTATTATGCTAAAATTAGTGATTTTTGCACCGCAGAATAATGCCACCAGCATATGGCCGCTTTCATGGCAAAGAATATATAACGGCAGCAAGATGCAGGCACTGCCCAGTAAATATAGAACATTCCTTAATTTTACACTCATGTAGTCCCACTTCCTCTCTTATTCTTTCCTCAATATCTCTTGTGGCGGTTCAATTTCATTAGCGATGGTATGCTCTGTAAGCTCAGACAATTTTTTTATTCTGTCATTCAGCATCCTTCTCATACAATTAGGAACGTGTTCCTGATGCGCCCTGTGGATTGCTACACACTCCTTACAGTTCCCATGATACCTGCACGCCTTTTTGCAGGGACAATGATCCTTTTCTTTATATTCCTCACGAAACTGTGCGGCAAACTTCTCCTGCAGCCTCTGCGCTTCCCCTCTGTCCCCACGCCTATACGCCTCCATGGCCTCTTTTTCTACCGGATTATTTTCGATAATCATAAGCCCCTCCTCTCAAGCGGTGATTTTCATATTACAGTTCTTCCAGCATCTCTCTTACGGTCTTCCCGTTACAAGGATGATGCTTATAGGGTGCGATTTCGTGGAGCGGCCTCAGTACAAACTCCCGCTTATGCATCTCTACATGAGGGATACACAATGTTTCCGTCTCCACAATCAAATCATCATAAAAAATAATATCCAAATCCAAAGTCCTCGGCCCCCAGTGAATCTTGCGCTCACGTCCGGCGTCCAGCTCAATCTTATGCAGCACTTGGAGAAGTTCCTCGGGTGTCAAGAGCGTGCGAAGCTTTAGGCATCCGTTTAGGAACTCGTCCTGCTCCGTCACTCCATAGGGGGCAGTGGCTATCCAAGAGGAAACTTCTTCCACCCGGCAGCCTTTCCATGTATCCAGAGCTTTCACCGCATTTTCCAAAAATTGCTTTTTATCCCCCATATTCGAACCCAGCGCCAGATACACCGTATGCCACCCACGGGTTATCTTCACGGATACGCACTCCAGCGGTAGTCCCACCGGAGCCCACGGTTTCTTCACTTCCAGCTCCAGCATTTCCAGATGCTCCGTGTGCAATAGCAGTTCCTCCGCCAGACTCTCCGCAACACGCTCGATCAGTTGATACGTGTTCTTCTGCATAAATTCTGTGATAAACGCGCTTACTTCACCATAGTGAATGGAAGCTGTCAGCTCATCGGACCGCCCTGCAGGCCTTGTATCCGTGTGCAGAACCGCAGAGACTAAAAACTTCTGCCCAAGCACGTTCTCCTCTGGAAATACACCATGCTTTGCGAATACTTCCAGATTGTCTATCCTAATCTCATCCATATTACACCTCATGTTCTCTCAATATCGCCTCTGCCATCTGGATGGCACGTTTGTTTCCCCTGACATCATGGACACGCACAAATGCACACCCATTTAAAACGCCCATTACCGTCGTCACCAGAGTCCCCTCCTCACGCTGGCTGGCTGGAAGGTCCAGCGTCAGGCCTATCACCGATTTTCTTGAAGTCCCCAGAAGAACCGGATATCCTAGTCTCCTCAGGCTTCCAAGTTCCCTGATAATCTCCAGATTCATCTCATATGTCTTGCCAAACCCAACTCCCGGATCTAGCATGATTTTATCCGCCGCAATACCTGCACGAAGAGCCAAGTCCACACTCTCTTCCAAATCTTTCACGACATCCTGCACAAAGTCTACATATTCCGCCTTTTCACGATTGTGCATCAGACAGCAGGCCGCCTGATATTCCGCAATTACTCCTGCCATCTTCTCATCATACTTCAGCCCCCAGATATCATTTACCAGAGCGGCTCCTGCATCCAGCGCAGCCCGTGCCACCACTGGCTTATAAGTGTCAATAGATACCGGAACATCGAACTCAGCCGTAAGCCGCTCAATCACAGGCACTACACGATAGATTTCCTCCTCTTCACTAATCTGTTCATGACCGGGACGTGTGGACTCTCCTCCCACATCCAATATATCTGCTCCGTCTGCAATCATTTCTTCTGCATGACGCACAGCCGCATCCATCTTATGATACCGTCCTCCATCGGAGAAGGAGTCCGGCGTCACATTGAGGATTCCCATAATATATGTATGCCGCTCCGTATCAAAATTGTGTCTGCCTATCTGCATAAGTCGTCTCCTCTCTCTAAGTCCCCACATAGCTTCCGTGCAGCTAGTATACAATCTTCATATTCTTCTTATCCTTGCTCCAGTCGCACATCGCTTCCGCCGTGCAGCTATAGCAAGCTCTCGACATCTTATCACTGTCATAGAGCAGTCTGCCCAGCTCGGTCATCGGGCTCGTTATTCTGCGATGCTCCAAAATGGCGTCCAATATGTTCTGGCGCTCTTTTCCGTCCACTCCACAGTCCGCAAGTATCTGTCGAGATATCTCATACCCCGCCTTCTCGTGAGGTGTACCGTCCTCATACTGCCGGAACTTGCCAATATCGTGAAGCAACGCCGCACTGTAGATGGTCTCTTTAGAAAATCCAAGTCCCTGCTCAAGATTCCGAATATAGGCAATACGGGCCACATCCAGTAAATGCTCGGTATGATGTCCGCAGAATATCCGCTCTTTCTCCGCTGCCTCTATTTTTCCCATACATTCTTGATAAAGAGGATGCCTTCTGATTTTTTCTATCTGCTCCATACCATGCTCCTTACTTAATCATCTGAAAAAACAGATTCGAAAGCTCCGTATCTTCCTTAAACACACCTCGCTTTGCAATGGAAACCGTCTTACTTCCCGGCTTCTTGATGCCACGCATCGTCATGCACATATGCTCTGCCTCGATCATCACTAACACGCCTTTGGGATTCAGATGCTCCATCAGCGCATCCGCTATCTGCCCTGTCAGCTGCTCCTGCAGTTGGAGCCGCCTTGCGTACACTTCTACCGTCCGGGCCAGCTTACTCAACCCCACCACCTTACCGTCAGGGATATAGGCCACATGTGCCTTTCCATAGAATGGCAGCAAATGGTGTTCGCAGGTGGAATAAAAAGTGATGTCCTTTTCCACTACCATTTCATTGTCCGCCACCGTAAATGTCTTTTTCAAATGCTCTCCTGCGTCCTCGTCCATTCCCCCATACAGCTCTTCATACATTCTGGCAATACGGTCCGGTGTCTCGGCGAGTCCTTCTCTCTCCACATCCTCACCGATGCCCTCAAGAAGCAGTCGTACTGCCTGCTTAACCTTCTCTTGATCTATCATTATAGCACCCTCATATCTTTCGTTAATTCCATTACCTGTCCCAGATAGGACAGAGAGCCAAAAGCCAGTATAACGTCCTCACGCGCCGCTGTATCTAAGGCTGCTTCTACTGCCTTCTTTATCTCCCCGCAAGCTTCAACATGTGCACAATACGGCTCTACCGCTTCCTTGAGCATCTCCGCCGAGAGCGTCCGCTGCTCATCCGGCAGGCTTATCGTGTAAATCCGCTCTGCCAGAGGCCCCATAATCGCCGCAATCTTATCATACTCTTTATCTCGGAATACCCCCATAATGAAAAATATCCGACGTCCCGCAAAATACTGCTCCAAAGACTCTCTCAGACGAAGGGCTGCCTCTTCATTGTGCGCGCCGTCAATAAAAAAGAAAGGATTACGGCCAATGCAAGTGAATCTTCCCGGCCAATATGTCTTGGCAAAGCCACTCCGTACAGCCTCCTCTGACACCGGAATCCCCGCGTCCACCAGCGACTCCATAAGCGTCAGGACAGTCACAGCGTTCCCGATCTGATGCCTGCCGGCAAGCGAGATTTTTAGGTGTTTCCATTTCCCATAGGATATCGTCTGCCCATCCCAGCTCTCCTCGATTATCTCTGCCATTTCCGGGTCGGCGATATCTATCCTGCATCCTTCCCTCTGGGCCTTTTGCACTAAGACATTTTGCACCTCTGGCTTCTGCCTGACCGACACCACATGGCAGCCTGACTTGATAATTCCGACCTTTACCTCTGCAATCTCTTCCAGCGTATCGCCGAGAAATCCCATATGATCCCTGCTTATAGAAGTGAATACAGCCGCCACTGTGTTGCCGACAACATTGGTCGCGTCAGTCGCACCTCCCAGTCCCGTCTCCAGAACTACCAAATCACACTTCTTTTTACGGAAATATAAAAAAGCTATTGCCGTCTCCGCCTCAAAAACAGTGGGACTTGCCTCCCCACGGGCTTCCATACGTGCAATAGCCTCTCGAACCATTTCCACCAATTCTGCGAACTCCTCCTCCGGTATCCATCTCCCGTCCACTTGAATCCGCTCCAAATAGGAAACCACTGTCGGCGACACATATCTTCCCGTCCTGTATCCCGCCTCTCCTAAAATTGTCGAAGTGTACGCAAGCACAGAGCCTTTTCCGTTCGTCCCTGCGATATGTATGAACTTTAAATCCTCCTGAGGATTCCCAAGCTCCCGCAACAGTCCGCGAATCGTATCCAAGCCAAGTACACTTCCGTATTTGGATATCTCATCCAAATATACCCTTGCTTCTTTGTAAGTCACGTTATTTGTTTCCTTTCCTAGATATGTAAATTTTAGTTGTTGATGTCAATAATAGCACTAAACTTCTTCAATCACAAGAGTAATTACTCTATTCCAAATATAAGATTTTACTAATTTGGTCACATTGGATCTTGTCTTACATAAGTATGTATGTTAATATTAAAATGATATTGAAAATTTCGCTTTACAAATACACGGAATTATCGTATTATAATTATATCGAACGATCGTTCGTTTATCATTTAGGAGGTGGCTCGCCGATGGAAAAAACCGTATGTGAATTATTTGCAGGCGTTGGAGGATTTCGCCTAGGGCTTGAAAGAGCTAATCCAGACTGGAATACCGTATGGGCTAATCAGTGGGAGCCTGGCAAAAAAGCTCAACATGCTTTTGATTGTTACTGTTGTCATTTCGGTAAAAGTGTTAATCATGTAAATAAAGATATTTCTGAAGTAGATAAAACATCCATCCCTGACCATAATCTTCTTGTTGGTGGTTTTCCCTGCCAAGATTATTCTGTTGCCAGAACTGGCGCGACAGGTATCAACGGGAAAAAGGGCGTTCTGTGGTGGGATATAAGAGATATACTGGAAGCTAAGAGCCCCAGTTTTGTCATTCTAGAAAATGTTGACCGGCTGCTAAAGTCTCCTGCCAAACAGCGCGGAAGAGACTTCGGAATCATATTAACTTGTTTCCACCAATTAGGGTATAACGTGGAATGGCGTATTATTAATGCGGCCGAATACGGTTTTGCTCAAAGAAGGCGCCGTGTTTTCATATTCGCATATAAAAACACAACAGCATATTCCGCATATATAGCAAAACTTGCAAAAAGTCCAGAATGCATTTTCAATAATGGCGGATTTTTTGCCCATACATTTAAAATTGAAGCTATTTCTTCAGATAATATTTGTACTACAGAATTAGTAGAATCTGACTTAGCTGATGTTACAGAACATTTTGCATATAGTTTCGGTAATTCTGGATTTATGTACAATGGTACAATCCACACCTGTAATACAACCCCTATTTATGAGGATCCTACTCTTTTAAAAAGTATAATAGAAAAAAATGTGGACTCCAAATATTATCTGGCTCAGAATCTAGAAAAATGGGAGTTTCTAAAAGGAGCAAAAAAGATAGAACGCACAAGTAAAAGCGGTCATAAGTATATCTTTTCCGAAGGTCCCATTTCTTTTCCTGATTCTATCGATAAACCCGCTCGGACTATGCTTACTAGCGAATCGAGCTTGAACCGAAGCACACATGTTATCCGAGATCCTGAGACGGGGCACCTGCGTCTCCTGACACCAGTTGAAGCTGAACGCATTCAAGGCTTTGATGATAATTGGACTAAGACAGGTATGCCCGAAAGATTTCGCTATTTCTGCATGGGAAATGCATTGGTTGTAGGCCTTATTACTCGTATGGGAACTTATCTGAACAAAATATTTGAACACGAAGTATTACTCAATATTGCAGAAGACCGAGAGGCTATCTAGTCTCTCGGTCCTTTTCTCTTACTACATTCACATTTTTCTTTTTTCAAAATCAATATTTACAACAATACCATCGGTTACCATTGAATACTTTCGTTTTGGAAATGCCGGAACACCTCTACTCTTTTGAAACGCATCTAATAATTTTGAAATTTTCTCATTTCCTTCTAAATAATTTAAAATCAACAAATTTGCTGCACTAGAATTAGTTCTTCCATTATTATATTTGTAATTGGCATTATTCTTAATAATTACATTTCTATAATAATATTTACAATCCTCATTTTGAAATAGCAGATCCACTAATTTTACAAATCCTTCAAACGAAACTTTCTTACCATCATCCAGAGCAATCCAGCCAATTTTGTCATTAAGTGTGTACCAAATATTATCTGATAGTTCTAGCTTATACCACGATAAATTAATACTATCTACTTCCCTGTACTTTGTGCCTATGCTGCAATTAAAGTCAATTTCTAAACATTGATGGGCACAATTCTCTTTCACATACCCATACAAATAACCCATTCTTAAAAAAATTGTAGCAACATAGCTTAAGTATGCCTTATGTTCTCTTCCTATCTTATCTAATATGTCCCAGATAGTGCCAAAAGAAATATCTGAAATAAATTCTCCCGTACATAGCTGAAGCTTAGGCCGAAAATCGAAGGGCATATTTGGTGTCTCAGCAGACTCCTTACCTGGTAATTGAATATAAATTTTTTCTGATTGCAAAGTATTATAGAGCAAAATCAGTTTTTCTTTCTGCCCATATTTCAAGTCTGTTCTTTCAATTTTATTAAACGCATCAATGTTATACTTTCTATAGTCTATTGACTCTTTATTGACAGTTCTAGAACTATAATCAACTTGCAGTTCCTCTTTCAACTGGTTATTCGTTAAGATTTGCGCCATATTATCCCTCCTTTTAATAAATTAATTTATTATCGATTTGCTTTATAATGTAACTACTATTCAGCCAAAAGCATTGTTTTGGATACTTACGCCCATCGGGAAGTTCATAAGTATCTTGTGCATTTTGCGCATGAGGTCTTACATGGCAGATTGGATTTTCCGAAGCTTTAGGAAAGTTATTATAATTTTTCCCATTTATTCTTTTTACTTGAAGCCCATTATTTATTACCTGTTTTGTTTTTTCCCATACACTATATACCTGATGTTCTAAATCTGCATAAGGAATATTCCAAAACTGGCATCCCTTTAACACAAGCTCATTATCATCATTGAATTTATATACCACAAAGAGAAATCTTGTTTCCTCAAGATATGTTCTAAAAGTAGACGTCTCCCACTCCTCTTTTACTAGTTCTTTAAACTTAAATGTTGGAAATGACATGCTTTCTTTAATTGTATTATTCTTACCTATCCTAATAGTTTTGACAACAATATTAGCTTTCTCAAATTCTGCCGCATGATTACCCTTAATTCCAAGTATACGATATGCAATCATTGATTCAAGATTTTTAGGCTTCTTTTCAAAATATATATGAAATCTGCTGCATAGTTTCTGAACAGTCCATCCACAATATTCACCGATTTTTGCTGTAACATAATCTTCAAAAGAATCAACCGGTGTGTTCCTGATTATTGACTCATAAGTACTCTTTTCTGGTATGATATAATTATTCAAAACATATGTCATGTAAGAGCTCTTAAATGCAAAAGCTCTGGGCTTTGCCAACTCA
Source organism: Bariatricus massiliensis (assembly GCF_900086725.1). Classification (GTDB taxonomy): domain Bacteria; phylum Bacillota; class Clostridia; order Lachnospirales; family Lachnospiraceae; genus Allocoprococcus; species Allocoprococcus massiliensis. Next base: position 872,514 of record NZ_LT574837.1, read on the forward strand.
TCGCTAAAGGGCTGTTTACGCCTATCTTGTGATGTTGAAGCCTTCGGTGCCGCACCCAAATATAAAGTATCACTCTCTGACAGTTCATGGGCCTTTCCTACCTTAATTTTATCTAAAATAACCTGATAATCATGCTTTATAATCTTTATATCCTGTTCAGGTGGTGAAAATAGCTGTACGTATCCAATCTTATAATTTAATCTATCCGTAATCTCCTTACTGTATAAATAGTACACAAGAAGTATTAGTTTCGCCTTACTCCATAAATGGCTGTCCTCAAATTTTTCATTAGTTACAGAAAAATAATCTATCATAGTAATTATTAATCTCTCTTTGGCCACAATACGGCCATTCCTATTTTTCTTATATGGTGTGACTTTTAATTCAACCCCCGCCTTATCAAAATCTGGTCTGGAGTCATTATTGGATCGATAATGAAAATACCGTTCCTCAATTAGTTCTCCTAAACCCCCTTTACGCTTTTTATTACCATGGCTAGTTTCATAATTTGAAATCTCTCTCACTACCTCTGCTCCATGTAAAGTATCTTCAGCACAAACATCCGCAAATGTTTTACCTATCAATCCTTTGGCAAACTTCTCAATAGAAGCAGGACTTGTCTCATCATATCCTAATTTAAAATTCACGTTTTCACCTCACTCAAAGTCTACTTCTTCCATCTTTAAATCAAATATTGTCTCCTCTATAACTTTTATACATTCATCAGTATTTTTCAGAATATCCTTACCCCAGAAATGAATAACCGTCCACCCAAGATAATTCAAACGCTTGTCTACATCTTCATCTCTATTAATATTTTCTTGTATTTTTTTCACCCAATACTGCCCATTATTCCCTTCTGCAATCCTAGGCTTTAATACCTCCCAATCTTTCCCATGAAAAAATTCACTGTCACAGAAAATAGCCAATTTGTATTTCGTTAAACAAATATCTGGAGAGCCTGGCAAATCTTTATAATTTTTTCTATATCGGTAACCCCTGTGCCACAACTCTTTCCTCAGTGTAAGCTCAATCGAAGTATCTTTTCTTCGTATGTGGCTCATTATCTTTTTTCGCTGTTCAGTCACATTCTTATATATACGTTCATTAGCTTTCATATTATCATCTTCTTCACTTATTAACAAAATCACATAGTATCTTCTCGAAACACTGTAATCATTATATTTATTTTAGCATAAAATTCCAGCATGATAAATTGACTTTTATTAAAATGAAAAATATGCCGGCAAAGCCAGCATATTTCTCCGTTTTATATTTTATTCCCTCCGAAAAAGTTTATATATCTGTACCCCCAATGTAACCATTCCATATAACACTGTCAGTTTTTTATTTAATCTGAATCTGGGATTTTACTTCTTTGACTCCGTTGATCTGGAGGCGGATTCGTATTTTTCCTTGTTGGAATTCGTTCAGGGGATATTCCAGTGGTTCTGAGAGATTGGTTACGTTAATTGACTCGGCCTTTTCTCCCTGTACGAGCCACAGTATAAGTTCAGCGCCTTCTGGTACTTCCCCACATGAGATATCTGCATATAGCTTTTCTTCGGAGATGTCGTCGATTTTCATCTTAGCCTCTTTCACGAAGCCGTTGCTTGCGCTGTTAAATCTGACCTTCCAAGTATTGCCCAGCTTTGTCTCAACGCTCATCGTGATAACGCCAGAATTCCAAAGGTTCTTATCGGCAGAGACAGAGTTGTTGACTCCCTCTCCGGACGCCAAGCTAACACAGAAGCCCACCAGACATGTCAGCATGAGTACGGCACAGACGGTTCCACAAATAAGATATTTGAGATGATGTGTTCTTTTCTCCATAAGCATTACTTCCTCTCTATTCTCGACCAAATTTCCACATTCCTCACAATACTTTGCCCGTAGGGAGATGCGGTGTCCGCAGGACGGACAGTCTCGTTTCACCTCGGAGCGCCTCAGGAGGTAGAGCAGAAGTCCTACAAATGTACCTGTTATAAATATGAGAATAACCCACAGCACTGCGTCTTCCCCTCTTTTTTTACAGTCTTCAAAGACCCACGCCGCAAAGCTTATGGATGTGAGAAGCGCAAATACTATACTTCCTGCAATTTCCAGAACGATAGCCGCCGAGATTCCTTCAAACCCGTCCGACCTTAGATAAAGTCCTGCCACCCACACAATACCCAATACTACCACAGCGGGAATTCCTATATAAAATATCTTTTTGCCTGTATTCTTTCCTACTTTATACTTCATATTCCAACCCTCGTTTCTTCACACAGATTACAATGTTCTCTTTCATATTTGTTCTTCTGACACCGACCACTGTTATAATAATACCGGCAATTCCTATATATCCGCATGCAGCAGCCGCTAATCTTGCAAAATATGGGTTGGGAATCATCACAAGTGCAAGTATTGCAAATAATGAAAATGTGAGTAGATTACAAATCATAGGCAAATACCAAAGAGAAATCGTGCGCGTCTTCTCTTCCCTCTTAACCGCGTTTTCCTGCTCATAAAGTCTGGCTTTCAACCTGTTGTTCAGCTCTGTAGAAGGTTTATCTTGTACTTTCATCGATGACCGGATAAGTGCGTCCAGCTCACTGTCATGTTCTTTATATCCCATAGCCTGATTCCTCCAATCCTTTCTTAATAATTTTGCGTCCTTTGAACAGCCGGCTCTTTATCGTTCCAGCGGGTTTCTCCAGTATCTGTGCTATTTCCTCTATTGGCAGTTCGAAAAGGTAATATAAGGTGATCGGAACGCGGATTTTTTCCGGCAGCGCCTCTATCAACCTGTTTACCTCAAAGAAAAGCTCCTCCCGCAGATAATCCTCTTCCGGGCTCCCTTCCGCCCGCAATAGGTTCGTCTGCTCTTCCTCTAAGTTACTGCACGGGGCAATAGATGCACGCCTCGCACTCTTTCTTTTAGAACTTTTCCAAATATAATGTGCAAGTGAGAAGAATAATGCCCTCGGATTCTGTCCCCAATCCAGCGTCCACTCTTTCTCCATAGCCTTTAAAAAAGTCTGCTGATACAAGTCCTCCGCATCCTGCCTGTCTGTACACATCTTTAGGCAGAACCGGTATATATCTGTACCAAATCGGTCAACACATAGCTCCAACTCTCTGGCATTCAACATCTCACCTCCTCGCTCCTATAATAATCATTTTTCTCATTTACTTTCACTCTATATTCGCCGTAAGTTTCCGCTTGGTTCATATAATTTTACCGCTTCCGTAAGATTTTACGCTTGACAAATTCCCTCCGGGGCGTATAATTTTTATATACTTGTTCTTTTTAAAACTGTTTTATTCAAAACATCATTAAGGAGTGATACTATGTACGCAACTGATTTTCTAATGAATATCCGCCGCATTATCAAGCTTCATGAAAGCCTGCTTAAAGAAATCTGTTCTCAGTACCATTTAACCATGATTGAGGCGACTATCATCAGTTTCCTCCATAACAACCCCGAGAAAGACACAGCCGGTGACATCGTTGAACTGCGAATGCTGTCCAAAGGCAATGTCTCCAACGCAGTAGAGCTGCTCATACAGAAATCTTTACTGCAGCGAACCCCGGATGCTGCCGACCGGAGAAAAGTTCATCTTTCCTTACTGCCTGCGGCAAAGCCGATTACCGATGCTGTAGACACAATACAAAAGCAATTTTACGAAAAACTTTTCACAGGATTTTCTGAAGAAGAATTGACCACCTTTCATATATTGAACCAAAGGCTTATGGAAAATATGAAAAATGCAGCAAAAGGAGATAGATAAAATGAAGAATGAAAAAGACTTTCTAGGCACAGAACCGGTCGGCAGGCTGCTGTTAAAACTGGCTCTTCCCACCGTCGCCGCACAGCTTATCAACATGCTTTACAATATAGTAGACCGGATGTACATTGGCCACATCCCAAAGACCGGCGCGTTAGCGTTGACAGGAGTAGGCGTGTGCATGCCCCTAATCATGATTGTAGCCGCTTTCGCTGCTTTAGTCGGGAGCGGAGGCGCTCCAAGAGCTTCCATCTTCATGGGGCAGAACGATAACGAGTCTGCCGAAAAAACATTGGGCAATTGTTTTACACTGCAGATTATGATATCCGTTATTCTTACCATCATACTGCTTCTGGGCAACCGTACCTTCCTACTCGCCTTCGGCGCCAGCAAAAATACCATTGAATATGGAGTGAGCTACATGAACATCTACGCAGTCGGCACCATCTTCGTCCAGCTCACATTAGGAATGAATACCTTTATCACTGCTCAGGGATTTGCCAAGACCGGGATGCTCTCAGTCTTAATCGGAGCTGTATTCAATATTATTCTCGATCCAATCTTCATCTTCGGATTAGGAATGGGCGTTCAGGGCGCCGCACTGGCCACCATTATATCTCAGGCCGCTTCCTGTGTCTGGGTCTTGTTGTTTCTTTTTGGAAAGAAAAGCTTTTTAAAAATCAAAAAACATAACTTGCGCCTTCAGCCGAAAATCATTCTTCCCTGTCTGGCTCTTGGATTGTCTGTTTTTATCATGCAGGCCAGCGAAAGTATAATCTCCGTCTGTTTCAATTCCTCCCTGTTGAAATACGGCGGTGACATCGCCGTGGGCGCTATGACGATTCTCACCAGCGTCATGCAGTTCGCGATGCTTCCACTGCAAGGGCTGGGGCAGGGCGCCCAGCCGATTATCAGCTACAATTATGGTGCAAAAAATGTAGAACGTGTGAAATCAGCTTTCAAGCTCCTTTTAAAGGTAAGCTTGTGTTACTCTACTCTGCTGTGGACCTGCGTTATGCTGTTCCCTAAGATTTTTGCCGGGATGTTCACCTCGGATAAAACTCTTCTGAACTTTACCGGGAATGCACTGCGCATTTATCTGGCCTGCCTGCTGCTCTTCGGCATCCAGCTGGCCTGCCAAATGACTTTTACCTCACTTGGAAGGGCAAAAGCTTCCATAGTCGTGGCAGTCATGAGAAAATTCGTCCTTCTGATTCCACTCATTTACATACTGCCGCAGATTTTCCGCAGCAACCAGACGCAGGCTGTATATCTGGCCGAACCGATTGCAGATTTCTTCGCAGTGACCTTCACGGCCATTTTGTTTACCGTCCAATTTAAAAAGGCACTTGCCGAAGTGACTTCCCGCTAATATAATTGTTGTTAGAAACAATTGTCTACATCGGAGACAGGAAGGATAAACAAGATGAAAAAGAAGCAAACTACCTATTCAAAACAGACAGAATGGATTAGAGAAGGAATAATACTGACTCTGGCCGTGGCAATCATAGCGGCTGCCGTGTATTTCTTTTTAATTCCCAGCCATGCCTCAGTCAGCAGTATTTCAGGTCTGGCTATGATACTTTCTAACTTTGCCCCACTTTCCATATCGGCAATCACAATGATTTTGAATGTTGTACTGTTGATTATCGGTTTCCTAACCTGTGGGAAAGCCTTTGGCGCAAAGACCGTATATACGAGCATCCTGCTGCCTTTGTTTCTTGGTCTATTTGAAAAGATACTGCCCGACTATCATTCGATGACCGGCAGTGCGGAGCTGGATGTGCTGTGCTATATTCTTGTCGTAAGTTTTGGACTGAGTATCCTCTTCAACAGAAATGCTTCCTCAGGCGGACTAGATATTGTCGCCAAGATCATGAACAAATATCTGCATATGGATTTAGGTAAAGCCATGTCTCTCTCCGGCATGTGTGTCGCGCTCTCATCCGCGCTTGTATATGACAAGAAGACCGTTATCCTGAGTATATTGGGAACATATTTTAACGGGATGATTCTGGACCACTTTATCTTTGGACAGAACATAAAACGCCGTGTGTGTATTATCACGAAAAAAGAAAATGAGCTTCGTGATTTTATCATTCACAACCTGCACAGCGGCGCTACCATCTACGAGGCAACCGGAGCGTACAATATGGAAAAGCGCAATGAAATTATTACAATCGTAAATAAAAGTGAATATCAGAAACTGATGAATTATATCAACCATCAGGACACAGAGGCATTCATTACCGTATACACAGTGGCCGATATGTGTTATAAACCCAAAGTATGGTAACACCTTGACAATCACCGCACAGGCATGATTCCCTGTGCGGTTTTTTCATACGTATGTATTTTCCATCTGCGCTTTACTTAGAGATGAATAAGCTTCTTCAGGAAGCGATATCTTCCCTTCTGTATATATGACGCAAATTCTCTGACTAAATCAGACAATGCAGCTAATTCTTCTTTTACTGCCGCTGTCCCCAGCTCAAAATAAGCCTCCTCCTCAGAAATCAGATAATCGACATGTTCTAATGCCCTCTCAATATTAGCATCACTATAATTATTTCCCAGCGCTATAAAAAACTCTTGTGTAAGTTCCATGTTTTCTCCTTTCTGTACTTCAAGAAATCACTTTCTGTATGACATAATGTTACATTGTTTTACATAAAAAATCCACTAAAACTCATCGACAGCATATCTTAAAAAGCGCCAAAACCTCGAAAAACACCTCTTATTTTGACGAAATATGTCTAATTTCAACGAAAAACATCTAAAATAGAGTGCAAAAAAAACCATCAGTTTTTCTAACGAAAAAGAAAAACTGATGGCATCTTTTTAAATACACTTCGTGCAGACTTCCATTCCTTCCATAATCGCGTTCCTGAACCCATACTGCTCCAGCTTTTTCACCATTTCTATGGTAATGCCGCCGGGCGTACATACCATATCTTTTAATTCTCCCGGATGCTTCCCACTCTCCAAGACCATCTGCGCACTTCCAAGAACTGTCTGTGCACACAGCCGGTATGCCTGCTCTCTTGAAAACCCTTCACGGACTGCTCCATCGGCCATAGCCTCTATGAGCATGAAAATCATCGCCGGTGAACTGCCGGAAGTCGGTATCGTAGCATCCATCATACTCTCCGGAATACGCTCCGCGACCCCGAAGCTGCCAATCAAACTGCAGATATACTCGGCCTCCTCTTCCGTCACCTGACTATTAGGCGTCACAGCAGTCACACCAGCCCCGACCATTGCCGGTGTATTCGGCATCGTCCTTACCGCCTTTACGCTTCTGCCAAAATAGGCATCTATATCCGCCAAGGTAACTCCCGGCGCAATAGTCCAGATAATCGTACTTTCCTTCACGTCATCTTTGATCTCCTCAATGATTCCTCTGTAATTCTCTGGCTTCACGGCAAGCAGCAACACTTCCGCCTGTGCGGCCTCCTTATTATCAGAGGTGGTGCGGATTCCGAGTATATCAGCCGCTTCTTTAAGTCCCGGCTGATATATATCCGCCCCCATGATATCTTCAGGTTTTATCAACCCATTCTTGATAATCCCTCCCAGAATCGCTTTCGCCATATTTCCGCATCCAATTGCTCCTAACTTCATAACTAAACTCCTTTCGCATCAATATTTTTCACATAATGTATAAACTGGGCCAGCGGCAGCGGGCGGCTGTAGTAATATCCTTGATAGATTTTACATCCCAGACCTTCCAGCATATCGACTTGCGCCTCCGTCTCCACGCATTCCGCCACTGTCTCTGCCCTCAAAATATGTGTCATACTCATAATATTCCCGACCAGCCTACATGTCTGGGCATGCTCAGGAAGGCGCTTGATCAAAGCGCCGTCTATTTTTACTTCATCAAAGTGGGAAGAATCCAGATAATTCAATGAACCATGCCCTACTCCAAAATCATCCATACTGATTCTTATACCGGCTTCCTTCAGCTGATTCAACTCCTCTTCGAGCACGGTCCCCGGATTTAAGGCTACCTGTTCCGTAAGCTCAACGGTCATATATTTTGCTTCCACTTTTGTTTCTCTTAGTATTTCTTTCACATTCTGTGCGAATCCTTGCGACTCTAGCTGAAGCGGCAAAATATTGACCGAAAACGTAACCGGATATCCCAGTTCTCTTTCTGCCTGCTTCATATCCTCACACGCCCTCCGGACGATAGATAAGCCCAGTGCATCTAAAAATCCAGACTGTGCAGCCAGCGCGATGATTAACGGCGGATTTACATAAGCGTGCCCCATATAATTCCATCTAAGCAGAGCCTCACATCCGTAGAGCGTACCGTCATGATACATCTGAGGCTGGTAATGCAGTTCCAGCTCTCCTTTTTCTAATGCATACTGCAGATCCGCGGTGAGGAGCTTTGCTGTCTGCCGGTTCTCATACGACTTCCAACGGAAATTCAGTACCCATACTGACCGGCGTTCCTCTTCCATGGCGGTTTCCAGCTTTTTAATTTTAGTCAGAAACTCTCTCTCCTGTATACTCTCACTTTTCTTGACGAACGGTATGTAAATAAGCGTGCCCAAAAATAAATTAAAGAACTGCAGCAGACTCCCCTTCCATGAACCCGTCGCCATATATCCGCTGAACAGAACCGGAACCGTCCAATCTACACTTTGGGCAGCCACGGGAACCAGTCCCATATACATGACCAGACTGCTGACAAGGGACAGCACAACAGGAGTCAGAATAAAGGGGATTATCATATCCGCGCTGAATATAATAGGGAAACCAAACAGCACGAGTTCATTGACATTAAACAGCACCGCAGGAAGGGAAAGTTTCGCCAGACGCCGGTTATTCTTTTTACGGGCTATGATGAACAAAGCCAGAATCATACAAAGCGTACTCCCACTTCCTCCAATAAACACAAATATGTCAAGAAACGTCTTGCTGAATATATGAGTCGGGGACAAGCCCTGCGCTATCATCCCCTGATTTATGATAATTTCAGATTCAAACAATTTCCGGGATACCGCCTCCAAAGTATTGGTGCCATGAATTCCAAAAAACCAAAGTATATGCGATATAAATATATAGAGCAGTGTCGATGCTAATCCGTTTCCCATGCTGCCAAACAGCCGGAGAGACAAGTAAGAGCCAAAGTTCATGATATTTGTATCTTGAAAGACTAGATAGAGCAAAATTCCAATGATGCCGCAGATGGACACCGTAGCAATTGCAGGTATCAGACTTTGCATAGACGCATTAAAATTATACGCAACACCAATGGTATACAGCTGGTGATGACGGGAAACCAAGCGGTAGAAGACGGTCAAAAGCCAGCAGCTGAGAAGCGTGATACAGATAGCCGTGAAGCTCCACTCCGGTCCCCAGATAGCCGTCTGTCCGCTGGGATAGCAAAACGCGATAAAAGCACTCAAGGATACCGCCGGAAAAAACACACGTGTATTTTCATAGTCTCTCTGCTCTTCTCCAAAGGCATAGGAAATCATCAGCGTAAAAATAAAAGACAGGGAGCCGAATGTAGCCTGATAGATTCCCATCAGAAACATATGAAGCGTTCCTCCCGCTGCCGAGGAAAGATACTGCTGCCACGAGCTAACCGGAAAATTGATAATGACTAAAGAAAAAGAGCCCATGATTAAAAAAGGTATGGTCAATAAAAGCCCTTGCCTTACCGAAAAAATAAAAATATTTCTGTTAAGAAACCCGCGAATCCGCTCCATAATTCCATTCTCCCCGATTTTAAGATACAAAAAAACCCGTATAAAACTCTAAGAGTTATTATACAGGTTTTTTCAGGTTTTGTTAACCCGTCACCTACATATTGTTCATTTTCCCACATAGACGCAGCAGGAGGCCGCAAAGCTGCTCAATGTCCAAAGGCTTACCGAGATGCGCATTCATTCCTGCCGCCAATACAATAGAAACATCCTCGGCAAAAGCATTGGCTGTGGTGGCGATAATTGGAATTGTCTCTGCATTGCCATGCCCGCACATTCTGATAGATCTGGCCGCCTCGCATCCGTCCATGACCGGCATCTGGACGTCCATTAAAACTGCGTCAAAATAGTCAGGCTCCGCACTCATAAACATATTCACAGCCACCTTCCCGTTTTCTGCCCACTCCACAGTCGCACCGTTCATCTCAAGCAAGGTTACGGCAATTTCCATATTTAAAGCATTGTCTTCCGCCAGCAAAATACGCATTCCCGCCAATGAATTCCCGGCAATTTTCACTCTCGGCCCCTTCATGTCAAATGCACCGTTCACGACTCCCACTATAGCATTATACACAGAAGATTGAAAGAATGGTTTCGATATAAATGCATTGGCTCCTGCTTCCCGGGCCTCTTCTTCAATATCAGTCCAATCATACGACGAAATAATAATAATAGGTGTATCCTGCCCAACTTTCTCCCGGATACATCTTGTCGTTTCTATGCCGTCCATATCCGGCATCTTCCAATCAATAAAGCAGATGTCAAAACCTGTCCCTGTCTCATAAGCAGAGACTACACGTTCAACCGCTTCTCTGCCGCTGAGAACCCACTGTGCATTGATATTCATCTTTTTAAGCAGCAGCGTCATATGCTCACAAATATCCCGCTCGTCGTCCGCCACAAGGACGTCTAACGTCTGAAATGCATCCTCCCGAAACGGCTCTATATCAATGTCGCTTTGTTCCAAGGGCAATTCAACCGTAAACTTCGTCCCTGCCCTCGGTGTACTTTTCACATCAATATGTCCCCCCATCAAGGTTACCAAATTTTGAGTGATAGACATTCCCAGCCCTGTACCTCCGTATTTACGTGCGATAGAGGCATCCCCCTGCTCAAATGGTGTATAAAGGTGAGTCAGCGCTTCTTCGTCCATGCCGATTCCAGTGTCAGACACAATAAAACGTAGCCAGCACTTTTGGCCTCGTGAGGGCAGATGTATGACTTCTATTCCAACTTCTCCTCCCGGCGGTGTAAATTTAATGGCATTAGAGACAAGATTCAGAAGAATCTGGTTTAATCTCAGAGAATCGCCCAGATAAGTAGTATGTTCCGTAAAATTCGATGTCTTTTCCGTGAACTTTACCCCCTTGCTTGTTGCTTGTGGATACACCACCGAGACAAAAGCATTAAGAAACTGGTAAAGCTCAAAGGGTTCCCTGTTAATCTTCATCCGATTACTTTCAATTCTGGACATATCCAGAACATCATTAATAAGCATCAACAGATGTTTAGAAGAATAACTTATTTTCTCCAAGCAGTCTTCCACCCGGCTCTGGTCTTGGATGGACGCAGCCGCTATCGTCGTCATTCCTATAATCGCATTCATGGGCGTGCGAATCTCATGGCTCATACGGGACAAGAAATCCCGCTTGGCACTATTTGCATTCTGTGCATTGACTAGCGCGTCCTGCAGCACTAGATTGGCATGATGCTCCTGTGTACGATCGGTCAGTGTTATGACGTATTGTATGTCCGCGGGGCTGCCTATCCGATAAAAGCGCACTTGCAGCCAGCATATGTCCTTAGAATTAGGATGCTGGTACTCAATGACCATATCCCAAGTATGTTTTTCCTCTAAATATATCTTCCGGCGTATTTTCTCGGCTGTTTCCTCACTCATATATTGATATATCAAGGTACGATCTTGTCTAAGGGAGTCGACAGTCAATCCCAATACCTTTTCTGCATTATTGGAGACAAAATCACACTGCACCTGCTCCTTCCTAAACATCAGGAATGCCTCATCTACTGTGTCTGACAATATTTCAAATTGGCGGTTCCTCTGATATAACCGCCGATTAATCTTCCTAATCGCAGATTGGAAAAAAATCAGGCTCAAAGACGTAGCAATCATAATGATAAAAGCTCCCACCACAGTAAACCAACTCATATGATTGGCAGAAATGAAAATATTCTGCTGGGTTTTCCGGACATAATTCAGTATCTGCTGTGCATCCGTCTCAAACTCTTCATATAAAGGATAAAGATTCTCTTCCTCATAGTCAGCAATCACCCGCCCCGAAGAACTAGGGCGCTCGGCAAATTGAAGGAGAAGGGATTGTTCCTCCTTAATATCATTGTAAGTGTTTCTAAGTTTCACAACATGTTCATCCGGTCCTAGATACAGTTCATCTATCTCTTCTATCAAGTCCTCTATTTCAGAATAAATATCATTCAGAGCGATTCTTACGGTGTCTATGTCTGCAGACTGATTATAGGACTGCAGCCTCTCAGTGCGTATACGCATCAACGCCAGATCCGTCTTGACGTCACCTATATCCCCGTTGACCGTGAACGGATGCTCCGTAAGAAGCCGAATCTGAGATGTTAATTTATTATTGCTAAAGAGCGTCACTCCCAGAAAAAGCACTAACAAAATAAGCAAAGTAATCGTCCCCATCCAGGATATCTTTTTGCTTATTAAATCCTCCTGCCCCTTTTTTTCACCGTCCATTTACTCTCCATCCTCTTATAACTGATTACAATAGTTCGTCCAAATTTATACCTTGCTCATATTATATTAATATAAAGTATTATAACAAATAGTTATTTTAATTACAACTGAATATGGCTCATTAAAAATTGACTTTCTTCTATTCATTTGTTAAAATAGATGAAACGGAATGCAGGCGTACCTGCAAAAGCCGGATAAAGCAGCACGAACCGACCAATTGCTAATCCCGTATGGATTCATGAAAAAAGCAGCTGGCTGGTTCCCTGTATTATCCGGCTTTTATTATTTAGGAGGAATCATATGAAATTGCACTTTGAACCGGTTTGCCCGGAAAACAGAAAGGAAATTGAATCACTCCAGATTTTTGCGGAACAGATTGGATTTATCGAGACTGTGGCCGAATGTATGACCGAAGCAGACGAATTCTGCCAATGGCGGCCTCTAGGAATTTATGACGGCGATGTGCTGGTAGGATTTGCTATGTATGGCTATTTTGGCACTTCACTCCACGACGGCAGGCTGTGGCTGGACCGCCTTCTGATTGACAAAAATTATCAGGGATTAGGGTATGGAAAAGCGGCTGTAGCTGCACTCGTAGAAAGACTTCACAGAGAATATAACAACATTGATATATATCTAAGTGTTTACGAGGCAAATAAAGCCGCCATTGCCCTATATAAACAAATTGGATTCCATTTTACTGGTGAATATGACACAAAAGGCGAGAAAATAATGCTGCTTTAAGAATTTCACCCCTACGCCTCTGCCCAGCACTTGCACTGTTCGATCCGTCTGCCCCCATCTCCCTGCTCTTCATCGTAGGCGAACTTATTCAGCAAGTCACACGGGAACTCGGTGCATTGCCCGCAGTGCTCATGCTTTTGAGACTCGCAGCAGCTTTTTACAGGACATTCTTCTCCCCAAAACGGTTTGGAAATATGTACACAACCCTTACAGCCTGCCTCCTCTTTATATCCGCACTCCTCACATAAGATGCCACATCTTGATTCAATCATAGCTGTCTCCTCCTTTTTTAACCGCTATTATATCAGGAGGAACACGACAGCTATGTGTCATGTCTCATGAAAAACATACATATTATGAATTTTTTCCGATATGATATTCTCTTTTCAACATCTTCATTACCGATCTGGACAATATATCCACAATGTTGAATCCAAAAGCAATAGCAAGACATGTTACCAGCAGTATAATCGTTTCGTTGAAAGCCATCGCATTATCACGGCTCACACAGCCATACATCATATAGTACAGATTAGGTCCCGGAATCAAAGGAAAGACGGATGCCGTCAAAAAAATGGTAGACGGCGCCTTATTGATTCTGGACATGATAAATGCATAAAAGGCTACAAAGACAGATGCAACCAGAGTCGCTAAAAAATTACTGGGCCAAAAATGGTACACTACCACATAGATTCCCCATGTGAAAAATGCGCCCACTCCGGAATAGACAACCTGTCTCCCACGAATCTTGAACCAGAACGCAAATCCAATACAGGCTATCGTACAGGAGATTAACTGGATTGGAATATTGTGATTCAATATGTATCCTTCGGCAGATACTCCTTTTAAAAGCAGCATGGCCAGTGCAGTCCCACATGCAATGCCGGCCGCCCCGAGTATGGAATTCATGATGTTCAGGAATCCGGATATGAAGTCTCTCTGCAGCACTTCCCTGATTCCGTTCGTAGTACTAAGTCCGCTGATCAACAGCATTACAATCCCTATCATGATTCTCTCCGGATGACTGCCAAGCCCCAGACGGACCGCCACAATGATAATCACTTCGGACAGAAACGACAAAATCAAATTGTACACCAGCAAATTTTCTTCTCTCTTACTAAGCCAGCCCCCGACAACAACTATCATAAGCGACACCAGCACAGCGACAATCGCATCCGCAAAATCACACCCAAAAAAGACTGCGAACCCGGTCCCGCCCATCACTGCGGCAAAGTATTTGGTATATGGTTTCTGTGGGGGTCTGCTCATGACTTCCTCATACTTCTCGCGAAGCTGTTTCCCATCTGGCTTATGCTGGCAGACATATCTGGACAGATTGTTCAAATAGTCGAGCCTGTCAAAATCAATATCTGTGGATTCAATATGCCGTATCTGAGTAATAATCTCCCCTTCCGGAGTTTCTACTGTTATCTGTATATTACTGGGTATGGCAAACACATCATACCGTTTAAAGCCATAGCTCCTGCACATTCTGTAAAGGCTGTCATCTAGTCTAAAATTCTCCGCTCCGCAGATCAGCATCGCTTCTCCAATGTCCAAAATGCCTTGCACTATCTTGTTGTAATCCATCGCTTTATCCCCCTAAACTAAAAATGCCACATTGTTATCATAGCACTGTTTTGGAAAGTGTCAATAAAAATCTTTAAAAGGTCAGGTGATTGTGATAAAATTTACTTATATTTTAAAAGAAAGAAGGGGCGATCATGGATAAAGAAGTATTGAACTATGTGGTAGAAAAAACACGTGAATTAATTGATGCACCTACATGCAGCAGTGAAACGAAAGAAGCTGCCCAGACATGGCTTGACGCTGTGGGAACGGACAAGGAAGCGGAAGAGACGAAGCGTTATGTGGCTGAGCTGGAAGAAGATATTATGCCGATAGACAACTTAATTGCTTTTGCAGAGTCCGATGCGGGCGCACAAGTCTTTGGAGCAGATAACGCAAAGAATGTGGCGTCCCACGCAAAAGAAATCAAGGCTTGTGGAGCAAAATATTGTGACTGCCCTGCCTGCGCCGCAGTGGAAGCAATTCTTGAGAAAAAGGAAGCCCTTCTAAGTTAAGACATTACACTTGCTGTTTCTGTAGAGTAAGTATCTACAGAAACAGCATTTTTACATGATACATCTGACACATGAATTTATTTTCTAATCCTTTTTATCACTCTCCAATAAGTCGATTCCATGCGTTCTTCACTTCTAAGCAAAATGTCATAAATGTCTATAACTCCTATCACGTATATAAATAAGTATACGGAACACGCTGTCAAAAGACATTGTATTTCAGTTATAGGAAACTCAGGTATATTTGTAAAGCTTAATATACCAGCCAGCAAAATTAGACTTACTCCCAGAAGAATAAGCGCAATATACTTTTTCTTTTGTACTTCATGTACTTCTGCTAAACACGAAAAATAGGATGGGTCAAAAAGTAAACGCTCACTCTTTAGCTTTTTATAGGGATTTCCCATAAAAGCCATACTTAAAATAAAAGCAAGTCCTGCTACAATAAATCCACAAGCAAGGGTAATCGATACTATACGGTTATCTTGGAAAAGATAATATGGAACACCGCCAAGAACCATAAGTGCAACACCAGTAGCTGTACGCTTAGTTGTTTTCTTATGAAAACTCAAAAATCCCTCAGCACATTCTTTACTTACATAATACCCATTTTCATTTGAATTTATCTGCTCTGGATTTTCTTTAAGTAAACTATCAACAGACACTCCAAAGATGTTACTAAGCATAAGCAACTTTTCTGTTTCAGGATAACCTTGATTATTTTCCCATTTGCTAATCGCCTGTCTAGTGGTGTTCAATTTCTCGGCTAATGCTTCTTGAGAAAGTCCTTTTTCTTTTCGTAGTTTAAATAGTTTCTCACCAAAATTCATTTCTGTTACCTCCTATTTATTTGATAACAAAATACTATCAAATAGTCACGTTTTAGTCTATCACACTTGAAATGCACATTGTCAACTACAAGTTGCAATCCTGTCATATATTTCAGAAACTGCTTACTTTTGACTTTTGAAAATAGGAGATAAGTTTTTACTGAATTTGAATGTTCAAATCTTAATCTAATATATTGACATTGAGCATTTAGACCGATATAATGGAAACAAAAAAAGGAGATTTTGTTTCCATTATGAAAAATCGTATTATTTATGAATCTATTGAAGGCCTCCGTCAAGAAGGTTTGCGCTTTTCAGTGGACACCGTAGCTGAAAAACTCAACATTTCAAAAAAAACTATTTATAAATACTTTCCTAACAAGGAGGCGCTTGCCTTTGCGCTATATCAGACTTACTATGCCGATGTAAAAGCACAGGCCAATCGGCTGACAGCAGACAGCTCTGGTTCCGCCCGTTCAAAATTGTTATTTCTTTACTTTGACGCCAAATTAATGACGAGCGACAATATTTTTAATAAATATAAGCTTAATAAATCTTTATACTCATACACTACAGAGCAAAATAATGACCTTTGGAACATAATATCCTCATCTTTTGATGAAAGTATATCAGAGAAAGATAAAATCGCCCTTCATATAATCTTAGATGGAACTTTTGAAAAACTTTGTAATGAAAAAATTACTCCTGATGAAGTAATTGATAGGTTGGTGAATATATTATGGTAATTGGCTTGCTTCGCATTTTTGCAATTCTTTGTGTAGCTTACACTTGTGGAAAGTTAATTTCCAAATTAAAACTGCCGGCCATTCTGGGCTGGCTCATTGTAGGAATTGTGTTCGGCCCGTATCTTGCCGAACTAGTGACCTTTGATATCACAAACTCCCTATGGTATAAGATAATAATAAAAATGTTTGAGTGCTTTGCAGGGGTAATGATTGGACGCGAAATTATATTTAAGAAGATTGCAAAGTCAGGTAAACAAATTATTGGAATCACTTTTGTGCAGTCTATTGGCACATTCGTATTCGTGAGTTTCATTTTCTTGATAGTATTCGCCATCACGAGTGTGCCTGTCTATCTGGCATTTGTATTCGGTGGAATTGCACTGGCAACCGCTCCTGCTCCCGCCTTATCCATTGTTAATGAATATCACACAAGTGGACCCGTAACTAGAACCTTGCTGCCTCTTGCAGCAATTGATGACGTTATCGGTGTGGTTGTATTCTTTACAGTCATTTCGATTGTCAACGGAACTCACGGAAGCAGCGCTGTCTCACCACTTACCATTATCGCCATGATACTACTTCCACTTGTAATTGGTGCTGTTCTAGGAGTATTGACCGCTTTTTTAATGAAAAACATGAAAAAAAACAGCATTCGCTTTTGTCTGCTGATGCTGTTTCTTATTCTCTCTACACTCACCGGTTTGATGATTGACTGTTATATTTTTCATTCATTCACATTAAACTATTTACTAATTGGCATGGCCTTCAGCTCAACTGTCGCTAATCTTGTGCCTGAAAAGGAGTTCGAAGAAACTCTGAAGCTATATGATCCATTACTGAACTTATCGCTAATTATTGTGATTGTTAATCTGGGCATGCCATTGGATTATAGGCTGATTGCCGGCGCAGGGATTTTTACAATTGTTTATATCCTATCCAGAGCTATTGGGAAAATCGGCAGTGCATACATTGGCGGCAGACTGACTAATGCCGAACCCATGGTCACCAAATACCTCGGTCTTACCTTACTTCCACATTCAGGAGTTTCCCTGATATTTACAGGAATTGCTACCACCTCTCTATCCGCCTGTGAGTCTGCACTTGCAAATATCGTGTCAGGGACAATTGTCGCAGCAGCGATTATCAATGAAATTATAGCAGTAATTGTCGCAAAGTATGCATTTAAGTGGGCAGGGGAAATCAAGTAGCAGCTTTATATCTTAAGCGAATATAGGAGTGCTCCAAAGCCTCACAGCTTTCAAGCTGGAGCACTCCCATAAGTTTCAGCTCATCAGCAGATATGATAGAATTCCCATCGATTAACGTCGAAGTATCTTTTCCGCCTACCAATACCGGAGCTACGACTATATCTACATAATCAATCAATTTATTTCTTAAAAAAACTTCGTTCAAAGTACCGCCTGATTGAATCGTTAACCGTTCACATCCAAAATCCGTCTTTAAAACTGTTAGCGCGTCCGCCAAATCCAAAGAATCTTGTTTAATAATATGTAAATTATCTTCCATTACCGAGAAGGCTGGATGTATAGGATTTTGTGTTATCAGCACAAATGTTTTTGACCATGCACATAGATAACGAACTCCATGTTCTGTCAAATGATTATTATCCAAAATCACAAAAGACACTGGCGACTTTGACGGAAAGTCCTTTTCGTTGACCCCCAATTTCTTTTGCACTCTTCCTGTATTAAAAGACCATAAATCTGTCATCTGTTCAAGCTCATAGTATTGATGCAGTCCCTCTTTAAGGCCATTTATACATGGAAAGTCTTTATCTACATCCAATTGTTCTGATGCACCGGTACTAATTTTCCCATCTACTGACATCAGCATAAATAATGTGGTTATTGGTCTATTCATAGTCTATTTACCTCGGCATATTTTGATTCCACCCTGATGAAGATGAACTAAAAACTATATTTCTGTTTTCAGCAAAGAGTACATTTTCATATCTATAACCTTGCCATTCTTGACAGCATTGTTTCTCAACGTCCCCTCATATTGAAATCCAGCTTTTTCAAGTACTCTGCAGGATGCTGCATTATAGGCAAACGGTTCTGCATAGATACGGATAATATCACTATTATCAAAAACATATTTACAACTCTGCTTCACTGCTTCGGTCATAATTCCTTTGCCCCAATAGCCCTCTGCGATGAAATATCCTAACTCAGCTGTCTGCCTGTGAATATTTTTTTGACGAAATATGCCAATGCTTCCGATAACTTTGCTTTCTGTGGTGACAGCAAAAGCAAATGTCTCACTTTTATCTGCTGAGAACATGCCGGAAATGTATTCTAATCCGTCCTGTTCTGTATAAGGATATGGTAATCCATCTCGAAGATTATCTTGTATTTTTGTATTGGAAAGCGCTGCCGCAAAATCTTTTGCGTCCGATAATTCCCATTTTTTTATTTTACTAATCATTTTCTGCCACCTCTGTAAATTCTAACTTCCCATTGTCATGAACTGCAGCCTGCTTTTTAAACAAACTTATAACCTGCTTCCACTAAAAGCTTTGATGCCTTGTCATAATTTTCCTGTTTTACCAGTATATAGTCAGTATTATATGTTGATATTGCAAAAATACCAATTTTATTATCTGCCAATAGTGTCGATATTTTTGAAAGAATACCAATGAGAGAAAAATCTAAAACACCCTGTATCTTAAAAGCTTTCCAACCATGCTCACACGCGGTTGCATTATTAGGAACACTGCCTGTCAGACACACTAATGACTTCTCATCATCCGTTTTACCAGTAAAGCAGTATTCGCTGTCAAAATCTGTTTGAGAATAGTCTTTCACCTTACAAACAGAAAAGTTGTAGTCAATCTTCTTGAGCTCCACATTTTCTCCTTTCATCCCCGTTTCATATCAGGGTCGCAACTGCCTTAAATTAACTGCGCAAAAGTGTTTCTAGGTCTGGTATAGATACATCCATACGTTTGGAAGTCTCCTCCATGGACATACCAGAATCAAGAAAACGCTTCACCACCACTTTCATATTCTCGCCAACTTCTATAATATGCCCATCTAAATCATAGAAACGTATGGAACGTTGTCCCCAGCTGGCTTCTTTAACGCCCTCCCCTATATATTCAATGTCACCGCGCAGCCCTAGCTTAGCAATAAAGCCATCAAAATCATCTTCCTCAAAATATAACTCCATATTATGGGCTTTTTCTAATATGCTTTCTTTAGGAATACCTACTAACCAGTCAAATTCCTGCTGCAAAGATAATCCACCGAATGAAACATTAATACCATAATCTTGAAAAACCTCAAGATTGAATAATTCCTGATAAAATTTTTTAGAAAGATTCACATCTTTCACCGCGATACATACTCCTTCATATTGCATTTAACTTGCCTCCTTATAATTATTTAATTTCTAATGATACCAACAGGCCATCCGTTTCCTCTGCGACTCGGTCATTGACCGAGTATTTTTCCTGTTTCATCATTTTCTCAGTAACCTTATACTCTTTTTCGATGTTATTTTTATCTACGACGTAAATCATCACATCTGCTGAATCATTCAGCGTTTCAATTTTGCATACTCGCATCATATTTTCTGAAAGTCTTTTATCCTTAGCGGCGCCGATTGCTGCTCCAATGCACATTCCTATTGGAAGCCCGAAGCATATACCGAGAGACATATTATCAGAGTAGACAGTCCGCCCAAACACTAAACCTATCGATACACCAAAACATATGCCCAGAGACATATAAAGTGTTGTATACTTTTTGATTGAATCATTTTTATGCATTCAAATATTTCTCCTCTAGTTAAAATTTAATTATCTATATTATAGCAAAAAACTAATACTAAAAATAGTTTTTTATTAAAAGGCAGTAAGCAAGTTAGTAGAAAGTTTTATATGTGAGTGATATAATGTAACTGCCAATGAAGAGGGAAAACAGAGTTGATTAGTAATAAAATATAAGGAGGATCTAATGCGTATCTTAAATGCTTGTTGTGAATTGGATACTATATTTCAACATAACACTTTCTGTATGGATAGTTGGGTGAAGTACATTAATAGCATTGTGCCTGATTCATCCGAAATTTTCACAATAAAAATTAAAAGATATGACTTTGACAGTCAATGTCTGCCAGTAATCAAGAACGCATTGGCCCGAAAGAACAAACGTACAGAAGTGATTGCAGCTTTTGAGACAATCACCAATAAGCTGGATGAAAAAATAAAAACGGTCTTTCACCGGGAACTGGATGCGGATGTCATTTTGTATTTAGGCCTATGCCATGGCGCAGGTTGGGTGACAAAATTTAACGAAAAGATAATGGTACTGTTGGGCATAGAGAAGATTATCGAATTGGATTGGTGTTCAGAAAAGGAGATGTATGGTCTTATTTACCACGAGCTGGGCCATGTTTACCAATATCAGTATGGCACGCTTGAGAGGGAATGTCCGACTTCTGCCGATGGTTTTATCTGGCAGCTTTTCACTGAGGGGATTGCCATGTACTTTGAGCAGAGGCTTATTGGGGATTGGGAATTCTATCACCAAGATAAGGATGGCTGGAAGACCTTCATGGATGCTCATTTTGAGGAATTAAAGCAGGATTTTAACCATGACTTGAATTCAATGAACAGCCAGACTCAGCGATATTTTGGAGACTGGGTAAAGTATCACGGATTCGGGGATGCCGGATATTATCTTGCGGCTAAGTTTATCCAGTTCATTCTGACAAGTTATGATTTTGACCACGTAGTTTCATTTGATTTGTCAGCGGTAAAGGGGTTATTTAAAGAATTTGTGCGCTGACAGCGGCCATGTGAAAAAGAACGTTACATATAGAAAATGAGGTAATAGACCTAAGAAAGGAAGTGGATTATATTTGAAAATTGACCGTCTTATTGGAATTACAATGTATCTATTGAACCGCAATGTCGTGTCGGCAAAGGAACTCGCTGAGCGATTCGAAGTATCTGTCCGAACGATTGTACGGGATATCGATTCACTCTCCAGTGCCGGCATTCCTATATCATCCTCCACCGGAGCGGCAGGTGGATATGAAATACTTGACACCTTTAAATTGAATAAGCAGATTACCACGGTAGAAGATTATCTTTTTATTATCACTGCACTCAAAGGGATGTGTTCGGCATATGACAATAAAAAGATTAACACAACTCTGGAAAAAATGTTGACTGCAGGCCATTATAAAGATGAGGAACAACGAGTATTCATTGATTTTGGCGTTGTTAGTGAGGGCAGAAATATCACTGAGCTTGTGCGTGAAATTGAAGAGGCAATCTGTAATAAAAATATAGTAGAGTTTGATTATACCGGCAGCACTGGCCGAAAAAGCCACAGGATAGTTGAGCCGCTGGCGCTGAATTACCGCTGGTATGCCTGGTATATGTTGGCGTACTGCACATATAAAAACGATTACCGGTTGTTCAAGCTTAACCGGTTAGCAGACCTAATTATTACTGATAAACTGATAGAGCATGAACACGGAAACATCCCTGACCTTCTGGAAAAGCAATGGCGAAATGATACTCGCCGAAATATATCTATGAAATTACTGTGCAAGGCGGAAGCACGAGTCCCTATAATGGAATATGCAAAGGGGAAAATCATAGAAGAACGTGAGAACGGTGATTTTATCATGTTGGCAAACGGAATAGAAAACGAGCGGATATGGTTTTCCATGCTGTTAGGGTTCGGCGATGCTGTTCAGGTTCTGGAACCGCAGGAAGTTATTGACATGCTCAAAGAAAAAAGTATGCAAATTCAAAATCTTTACAAAGATTAGTGACATACTGGTGTCATTAATATTTAGTTATAATAGCGGTAAATAAATCACACTATCAGGAGGAACCGCTATGTTAAAGAAAGTATTAGTAATAATAGACATTCAAAATGACATAACAAAAAATTATAAGGAGATAATTGACAATATAAACCAATCTATAGATTGGGCAAAAGAAAACAATATTCACGTTGTTTATATAAGACATGAGAATTTGTCAAACGGCACAAGAACTTTTAAGCCCAATACACATGGAGCTGAATTAGCTCCTGATTTAAAAATTGTGTCAAATAATATTTTCACAAAGTATAAAGGAAATGCGTTGAGCAGTGAAGAATTTGCAGACTTCATAGAGAAGAATCAAATACATGATTTCTATATAGCAGGCGCGGATGCTGCTGCCTGTGTCAAATCAACCTGTTACAATCTGTGTAAAGCAAATTATAGAGTTTCTGTTTTATCCGATTGCATTACAAGTTATGATAAAAGGAAAATCGATGAAATGCTGTGTTATTATAAAAACAAGGGCTGCGAAATAATTAGTCTAAGTTCCCTTCAAAACAACAACTGAAGCCACCTTTATTCAACCTTTTCCCGGATTAACGCCGGCATGGCTGCGTGTAGGTATGGGATGGCAAATTCTTCTGTCATTAACCAATCCTCAACTTTATCCTTCGGTAAAATCAGCGGCATCCGGTTGTGGACATCGGAAATGGAAAGGTTCGCTGCAGTTGTCAATATAACGAATCGTTTCTCACCTTGAAATTCATTAAATAGGCCTGCCATATAAAGTGCGCCCTGCTCAGGCATCGCAAAATGGTATTTGATTTTCTGAGCATCTTGTGACCATTCATAAAAACCAGTGCTCGGGACCACGCAGCGGCGCACATGAAGGCTTTTTCGAAACATCGGACGTTCGTCAGCAGTTTCTGAACGTGCATTAATAATTACACCCTTAGCATTAAAACGTGGAAATCCCCAGACCGCAAGTTCCGGTTCAATCTTATCCCCCAGAAGCTGCAGCACAGGGGCCTGATTTGTTGGGAAAATCTCTCCCTGCCTCATGGCGTTTCCCGGATATTTTTCGCTCATCCTTCTCACGATCCGCATGATCTCCTGATTTTCTTCTTCTGTAAATAAGCTATATCTCCCGCACATCTGCTTTTCCCTCCACAAACCAAATTGGATTTTCAAAATACAAAAAAGCCTGTCTGCCGCCAACCATTATAGTATAGCGGATACCCTGCCCTCCAGCTTTTAAAGATGCGGCCTGCCGTGAAGCCAGAATTCTGTCTATCTTAAAAACCTGCCCGTCCTCCCAATTAATCTGCAACGGCGTAATATCCCCCTCCAGATTAAACCGAGCTATCACTTCCACATTAATTCTTCGGCTCATGTAGCCCTCCTCGTTATCCATCATGTTTTACTCTTAAGAAATGCTTCCGGATAAATGGTATGCTCTGCAACTGGATCAAGTCTGGAAAGTACCGGGTCAAGAAGCATGATACCTCGCTGGATAGAAAAATGACCAAAACGTCTGCGTATATTATCAACTGTCCGCTCCAGCTCCTCCTGCTTCTGACGCCTGACCACATCCTCTAAAAAAGAAAGCTGTTGATACTCACAGTTTATCAGTTTTATAGCCCGAACTCCTAAACTGCGCACAGGACTCACTGGTTTATTTCTTTGAAACAGCTCATATGCCTTTTGAAAAATATCGTGGGATGTACAAGTTGGCGCCTTAAGCCGCCCCTGCCGTTCAAAGGAGACTAGTTGGTTATCTCTAATCATAATCTGAACTCCCCGGCAATAGAAATTTTCCTTACGCATACGCTCGGCAACACTTTCAGATAAAATGTACAGGGTGATTTTGATATCGTCATCGGTTATTAAGTCCTTGGGCGCTGTAGTACTATTTCCGATAGTTTTAATGATACGGCCAGAACCACTGCGGTTTACAGGTAACGTATCAAGGCCATTTGCAAAGGCCCACAGCATCAGGCCGTTTTTTCCGAGAAGACGTTCTAATAAAGAAGGTTCCGTTTGTGCCAAATCCCCAATGGTATAAATTCCATGTGTCATTAATTTTTGATACGTTGCCCGTCCTACATATAAAAGCATGTCTGCGGGAAGATGCCATATCTTATCCTTAAAATCATGTCCAATGACGGTTGTCGCGTCCGGCTTCTTTAAATCGCTTCCAAGCTTGGCAAAAATCTTATTATAAGACACGCCGACACTGGCCGTAAGCCCCAGTTCGAACTTAATACGGTCTCGGATATCATCTGCAATTTGTTTCCCTGAGCCGAACAGCTCCTGAACCTCCGTAACATCCAACCAGCACTCATCCAGCCCGAAGGATTCCACCTGCTCGGTATACTCTTCATATATTTCACGGGCCATCTGAGAAAAATGAATATATTTATCGTAGTGTGGCTCCGAAAAAACAATATCCGGACATTTTTGTCTGGCCCTCCACAACGGTTCGCCAGTCTGAACCCCAGCCTGCTTCGCAAGATAGTTTTTTGCCAATACAATTCCATGACGGGCCTCCGGGTCTCCGGCCACAGCCATCGGTTTCTCCCGGAAAGACGGATTATAGAGACTTTCCACGCTGGCATAAAAATTGTTCATATCAGAATGTAATATAACATGTTCCATAACAGGCACCCTAACATTTTCTGTTTTACTATTAATGTGCACAATTTTATGGTTATTATTTCTGATATTTTAGGAAACAAGCAATTCACGGATAGTTTTACCTTAAAATACAAACATCACGAACAATAGAAAATATGTTTTCTTGATATCTCTATTGACCAGCAGGTATGTAACCCCATATATAAAACCGCTAAATGCGGTCAATAGTCCTGTAGATAGTGACCCTTTTGTCAAAATATGCCCTGCCCCCCAAGTCAACGCAACCAGGATTCCACCATATGGGAATTTTTTATGCCCAAACCATTCTTCAAATGCCTTTTGTCCAAAAACGATAATAAGGGTAAATAACCCTGTTTCAAAAACATAATAAATATATTGGAATATGAACTTTAACAACCCGTTGTAATAAAACTCTTTTGCAACTTTAAACCCACCCCAGTCAATATATGATATTGACAATGTAAATATCAGGCATGCACTGGCAGCAATCCACTGAAGCGGTTTCATCTTCTGAGTTTTCTCAAATAGATCAAAACCATATTTACTTTTTGCTTCTTTTATCAGAAGAGCAATAACAATCCCCCAAAGAATACATGTTATTATCCAATGGACAATATTTTGTAAAACTGTCCACTCACTCATCCCAACTCCGTATAAAAAGGGTTCTATGAGAAATGCAAGAAGCGCTTCTATTCCTAGTCCTGCGAATGCATACAATGCAAGACACATATAATCCCATCCTCTTTTTTTATTCATATCATGTTCTCCTTTATCACTCGTTAGTTTTCTCCTTATTTAAATGATTTAAAAACATATTCTTCTCCTTCCATCTCGAAACTAATTATCCCTGCATCTCTAAGGTTATATAATAGCTTTTTTTCAAATTCTTCAACGTTAAGATATCTTTTATTTGATTCTTCCTTTAATGTTATTTCAGGAATAATATCAATATCTATCAATCTACTTAACAATTTGTTTTCATTTGTAAAATCAATTAATGTCTTCCCAGAACAAAATCCGTTTTTATGATTGTAATATTCATATTCCTTTATAAAGCTTTTATGTTCTGGCATTTCTATTTTCGAGAACTCCTCTGGCGTTAGATAAAAATATGCTAAATGGTACAGGCCGTGTGCAAATAATGCCACTGAATGTCCTAACTTATTATATGATACTGATAAAAAGATTGCGTGTTGAACCCAATCTGTTCTAGTCAAATACACACAGATTTCTTGCAGATATATGCTGATTTTATTCAAATCACGCTCAATTAAACTAACTAAATATCGACTAAAAGATAATTCTAGTTTACTTCTTTTCTTTGACATAAATTTTTCCAATTGGTTCTTTGCTCTATTTGCATTTTCTATGTCTTTATTCATAAGTGACATTATCATATTATAATGGGCATGAAGAAATCCATTGGTTGAGAATCCTAAATGATACGGCATAATTTTATCTAGTATTTCAATATCATTACTAGCTAATGCCAGAATTATATTAGTTAGATTATCTGCTTGGTCAACTCCCCCTTGTAAACAGTTTGATCTAATAGTACCAAAACGATTCCCTTGGAATATACTATTATGCATATATGTCATATCGTTTTCTTTACAAGAGAGATAGATGCCCAAAAAGATCAAATCCTCATGAACCTTTCTGATAAAATAGCGAATGACATTAGTCATCTTGTATTCTCTTAAATCAGTTTGTAATTCGCAAAAGTTTTTTTGACATAATTGTTGCTTTTGTTTTATATCCAAAACCGCTAAGTATTCCTCACATAATGTACAAGTATTTTCCAAATTATTCACCATATCGTTTAGTACACTCCTTCTTTCGCTTTATATGTTTTTTGCTGCTCTAAAACCAAAACTTTAAATTAAAATATCTCGTAAATTTTAGATTCCAATACAAAACTATTTATTACTTGATTATATATATCGTCAATCATATCTTTTAATTTACATTTAACAATCCTAAAATTGCTATCATACCCATCTACAACATAAATTCTTAAACTATTTGGTTTGACGTCTTTCATAAAATTTTCTAAACTCTCCGCTAATATTGCTAAATTTTGTTTGCAAAAATTCGCGTAAATACTACGGTCTTTTCCATGCGGAAATAATTCTTCATTAGTATACTTATCATATGGGAAAATTAAATCATCACTATTTTTCATTTGCAAATTTGAAGTTAAGCAAAATACCCTTCTATTTGTTAATGTAGTGTTTTCCTCAACCATGGTGAAAATATCTGGATAAAAATCTATCTTATTATCAAACGTGAAAATCACATTATTTTTATCCCAATAATTTTCCACGTCATTGGATTGCCCCTTCCTATACTCCCCAAATAAAAAATGACTCATTTTCTTCTCTCCTATAGGTTTATTGTCATATCCAGACTGTAATGGTGCATCCGTTTTTCCAGTTGGTTATCCGGGTTCTATACATGCATATGGTGCATATATTCCAATTCCACATTCTAAGCAAGTAAGCCCATCATTATCTAATATTACATTTTTATCAATTTGTTGAAAAATTTCTTTATTTTCTTGAAAGGATAATTCTAATAGCTTTTTTTGTGCACACACTGAGCAATACTGGTCCAAGCGGCACCTACTGCACCTCCCAGTATTCTTTTTTCAGATGCATAGACAAAAATATTTGAATCATGATATGTATAGTTAAATACTATGATTATTTCCAATACATAGCATTTTCACCCTGCTACTTAAAGGTTCCATTTTGTGTCACCCATTATCCTATCTATGATATGATTTCTATCCCAAACAGCGGCCACCTCTAGCCCTTCGCATTCCTCTTTTTTTGCTGGATAAATTTCCCCTTTGTAATAAATCGAGTATTCCCCACTTATTGAATCTTTTATGCATCTTTGGGGTGGCCACTCCATTTCTTCAGACTTAAAAGGGCGATTCTCAATAAATTTCCATACGTTATCGCGAAGTAAATCTCTATACACACTAACAACAAATTGATAGTCCTCATCCTTCATATTGGGTAAATCCGTAATTGAAGTTCCCATTTTTCTATACACACCAAAACCAGCGTCTCTGAAAGCTCTTCCAAATGCGAACTGTCCATTAGGTAATGGAATAGCATATACATCTCCAATTTTTACTCTTCTCATTTATTAAACTCCTTATTCATCTCATCCATGTAATGCTCTGCTTTAGGATTCTTCTTGCTTATGCCTCTAATAGCATTTGCCGAATCTCCACCATCTGAAATTGAACCACCATCGATATCAATCAGTTGAGGTTCTATATGAATCTTAAACGGACCCACATTATATAAATAGACGTTTAAGTTATAATTTTAACTTCCATACAAGGAATCTTAATTTCCACACCATCAATTAGTTGGATTTGCAACTCCAACCACTGATGATTAAGATTTCTAAGACCTCCCCCTTTATAAGAAGTTCCATTATTTACCTTTATTATCTGTAAAGTTTGTTCCAGAATATCACTTTCGTTCCCAATGTTAATGTCCTTAACCACATTTTCATCCCACTGTCCTAAATAGTGTATCCCGATAAATCCTTTGCACATAATCTTAATAAGTTTATCAGATGCATCTAGTAAACTTACCACTATATTTTCATAATCTATTTTAATATCATTTAAGGAAAAGTCATGCCAATTCTGTTTGTTTATATCTTTATATGTCATTGAAGATACTCCTTACTATGTAAGTGTAATTTCATCCACTGATACTAAATCGTCCTTTATTCATATAATAACTGGTTCCATTTGCTTTATCAACACTTACTCAGCGAGTTTGTAATTACACTCACTGAGTCGTAACAAATAAGATGGGGGAAATGAAAGTTGCACTTGTAGATACCCTGACATGTTAAATAGTAGTGAATTATCGTCCACTTTTTTGAATGGCAAAACAAAAAAAGCCTCAGAAATTATTAATTTCTGGACTTTTTAAGAGGCGCCAACCAGAATCGAACTGGTGATAGAGGTGTTGCAGACCTTTGCCTTACCGCTTGGCTATGGCGCCGTATATTTGTGCGCATGCGCGCAATGACTCCTACGGGAATCGAACCCGTGTTACCGCCGTGAAAGGGCGATGTCTTAACCGCTTGACCAAGGAGCCGTATTCTCGGTACCGCAAGCGGTGACCGAAAATTATAATATCATACTTCATATAGATTTGCAATAGGTTTTCAAAAAGTTTTTACGTTTTTTACCTAAATACAATGAGCCTTTCCGTCATCCTCTTCACATCAATCAACGAAATGATTCCCTTATCGCTTTTCCATATTTCTTTCTCCACCCATATACAGTCTTCCAGCTCTTCCAGATTGGTCTTCACACGGCTTATTTTATCACTTGAAGCAATAAAAGGCTCCTTATCCAATATTATGCCAAATTTATAATTTTTATACTTAATAATCAACATAATAAGTCCACTCTCATCGAGGCTGTCTGTCTCCGACATCTCTCCCGGCATTCTGATGATAGGAATAATTTCGCCTCTGTTGTTACAAACTCCTGCAAAATACTCAGGAAGAGCCGGGATTTTAGATATATTCATGCCCTTACTTATCTCTGCCACATAGGGAAATTCAAAAGCGTAAGTCTTATCATTTGCGGAAATGCACAGCAGTTCTTCTGTATCACGCTCTTCCATACCGCTCCTCCTTCTCATATTTTTCTATCAATATTTCTGTATCCAGTGCAATACATATGCCTCCGTTCCCCATGATACTACAGCCGCTCATACCAGTGCTGCGTCTGAAATTCATGCCAAATAAGGCTGGCAGTGGCTTGATCACTATACGCTTCTGGCTGTACATCCTATCCACCACCACGCACCCTTCACGTTTCGTTCCTTTTATATAAACAATGAGGGCCGTATCCGGTATTTTTCCTTCAAAGCCATAGAATTTGCGTAAATCAATAAGGGGAACCAATCTATCCTCATAAATAATATATTCCTTGCCTCCTATGACTTCAATATTTTTTAAGTTATCGGCATATTCCATGAACCGGTATACGTAGCGTGCCGGAAGCGAGAAGCGATATTCCTCTACCCGGAAACGAATACATTCCATTGTGGCAAGCGTGAGCGGAGCAGTAATTGTGAAGGTGCTGCCAAATCCCGGCCGGCTCTGAATGTAAATATGTCCCCCGGCGTTTTCCAGAACACTTTTTACTACGTCAAGCCCCACCCCTCTCCCGGAATACTCCGTCACTGAGTCACTGGTCGTAAATCCGGGCATAAGGATAAGCTCACATATCTCTTCAAAGCTGTACTCCTCCTCCGGTCTGTTGAACAAATTTTCTTTTCTTGCCTTATTCCTGATTTTCTCTTCATCCAATCCGCCGCCGTCATCGCTAATAGATACCAGCAGTTCGCCTACTGTACTTTCCACATTAAAATGAATTTTCCCTTTTTTATCCTTTCCGCGCCTTTCACGCTCTTCCGGAGATTCAATTCCATGATCCAAGGCATTTCGAATGATATGCATGGCCGCTTCTGATATATATTCAATTACATTCTTATCCGCCTCGATGTCGGCTCCCTGCACAATCAATTCTACTTCTTTTTTCTGTACGCGGCAGATATCACGAAGTATTCTCTTTAACTGCGGAATGATTCTGGATACCGGAACCATCCGCATCTCCATGACAGTGCGCTCTACATCTGCGACAAGGCGGCTTAGCTGATGTAAATTCCCCTCTCTCAGTTCATCCAGCCCTTTTTCAGCCAGTTCATTTTCCAATGGCAGCAGCTGTATCATCATCTCTCCGGCCATATTCTGGAGCTTGTCCAGCCTGTCCATACGGACATTTAAAAATTCAGCCTCTACACTTTGGGACTCCTCCACATTTCCTGCGGATTCCGTCTGTTCATCCATTGACGGCCCGGCATCCCTCGTTTCCAATTGTACGTCTGTCTCGTTTTCGAGGACTTCGCAGCGGTCAACAAACAGCCCATTCTCCAGTGCCTCTAGTACCGCCTCTTTACAGTCGCTCTCAAAATGAATCAGCACTCCATTCTTTTCGATATACTCGGCGCTGTCCTGAGATTTTTCCAACTCTGCCGGATAAGTCTCGATATTTGTACAGAGTGCCCCAATCTGACGGACAAGCATAAAAGCCCTAATATTTTCCATTCTACATCCGGGCTCAAATGTGACTTTCACGACAGTACCTGTCCCACCGGCAAAATTACATCCTTGTTCTATGTTAAGGTATTGATTTATTTTTTGTTCAAGTTCTTTTGTATCCGTGGGAGTATAGTCCTCCCGCCCCATTTGCTTCAACTCATTCTCAATGAAATCCGCGACCAAAAATAACAGATCAAACAGTTCCGGCTCCGGTTTGACAATCCTTCCTAATTCCTCTCTGTAATATTCAAACAAGTCTTCAAGTGTATGTGCCACAGCCGACAACGCATTAAGCCCCATCATGGCAGAGGAGCTTTTCATAGTATGCATAATTCTAAAAACAGCATGAATGTCTTCCCCGGAAAATATATCTTTTTTTTCCGCCTCAAGAAGGACAGCGCCCAGTTGTTCTATCAGCTGTCTTGTCTCTAGAATGTATATATCCAGCATCTCTCTCGTATCTGCATCAAAATATCCCATCACATTCTCCGCCTAACCTTATTCTTCGTACCATACGCTTTGATTCTTTCCATTCCGTTTTCCTTGATAAAGCGCTTGATTCGCACACTTAATATTTTCATCGACCCCCATTCTAGTATCATAGACATGGAGCCCCAATGTCAATGTACAGGAAAATTCAGAATTATTGTGAAATACCGTGAATTCCTCTACCTCTTTTCTTATCTGCTCGCTGATTCCCCATGCCTCCTCTTCTGTGACCGCAAAGAGAACGACAAGAAATTCTTCCCCTCCCCAGCGGATGACCCGGTGCCTGCGGCAGATTACCTCTAAAAGATTAGCGATGCAGACTAGCGTCCGGTCCCCCGCATCATGCCCATAAGTATCATTTATATTCTTAAAATCATCAATATCAGCCAATATAACAACATTTTTGGTGTCTTCCCGATTATGATGATTAATATCCTCAACCATATCGTCCACCACATACCTGCGATTATAAAGTCCTGTCAGACCGTCCCGAAACGCCATATAATTAAGTTTTGCCATACTGCTGCGCAGCTCTTTATTCTGACGGTTCAGTTCATCTTTCTTTTTCTTAATCTGCAGATGCGTATGCACTCTGGACAAAAGTTCCCCTTTTACAAATGGCTTCTTAATATAGTCATAAGCCCCCATGGCAAATCCCTTGACCACATCTTCGTCATTTGCTTTCGACGTAAGAAATATTATCGACGCGTCATTTTTATCAAGCTCTTTTAATCTGCCAAATAACTCATACCCATCCGCGTCAGGCAGCACCACATCGAGCAGAACCACATCAGGATGATACCTCTCCATCATCTCGGAGGCTTCCTGTCCGGTGTGCGCCTCACATACAAACACCTTTTCTTCTTTCATCGCAGTCTTTATCTGCTCGCAAATCAAAACACTGTCATCTACAATCAGTAAAACCTGTCTGCCCTCTTTTATCATAACTAACCTCCGTCATCACTACAGTACCAGCTTTATACCCTTTAATGATCTCACCTCAACACTGCCACTGTCCCCATAAAGCAAAACTGTTCTTCCATAGTTTTTTCCAACATCCTCACCTACTAATTTAATGCCTAGCTCTTTTAGCGTCTTTTTCACAGACTCTACATTTTTGGCTCCAATTTCAAATTCGAGTTTACTGAAAGCAAACATCTTAGCACCGCCTGCTATCTTTGCTGTAATGTACTGCTCCTGAGCCCCATGCCATTTCATTTCACGGAGCAGCCTTCGTATCCCTTCATCTGCAAATTTATATTCATTATTGCCTGCGGTAGACGCACTTCTGTCAGGAAGCATCACATGAGCCATCCCCGCAATTCTATTCTTAGCGTCATACAGGCACACGCCAACGCAAGAGCCCAGCGCATAAGAGACAAGCACTTGCGGAGCTTTGACAACTTTACCCTCGGCAATCCCCACCACAATAGACTCCATACGCATCAGCCCCCAAATATGTGAAATATCTTCTCTAAAGAATCCGGCTCCGGAAAAAAGAGAATACGATTGTAAAAGATATCTCCATCCATTGAAAATGTATTTTCAATAAGCAAGGCGTTATCACTGGACTTCATTCCTTTAATAATCGGCACACTCAATATTGCCCCCGCCATATCAATGCAGATATCCGGGACAGACACCGTAATCATCAAATTAGTGAGCTTAGACAGTGCACTGATATACGAACCACACATAATGTTTCCCACTTCGCACAAGGCAGACTTCTCCATGTCATTAAGATCCAGCAGATTCTCCGGCACTGCTCCAAGCATGGTACGTAAGATTTTATCGGTAAATGATTCCTTTAATAAAAATAGAAAAATGCCCCTTAACTCCCCCTCTGTCTCAATAATAATGCCAGCCTGCAGCTCTTCTGTTTCATCCAGAATCCCATGCATCTCCTCATATTTGATAATCTGGAAGCTGGGCAGCCCCATCTCAAGCGGATGCTGCATCAACTGGGACATTGCGGTGACAGCATTGCCTGTCCCAATATTACCAAGCTCCTTTAAAATATCTATCGACATTTCGTCCAGCCTGTCATAGTCATAATCCATATTTTTGTCCCTCTTTTATGTACTTATATTTCAAACTGCTCCACTAGTTCCTTTAGTATCTGCGCCTGTGCGGAAAGTTCTTCACTCGCGGCAGAGCTCTCCTCTGAAGTTGCAGTATTACCTTGAACAATATCAGATATTAGTTCCACACTCTTTCTAATCTGTGTGATAGCATCTGCCTGCTGTAATGACATCTCGGATATTTTCCCAACTGTCATGTTAACTTTTTCCACTCCTTCGGCAGATTCTCCCAAGGAAAGCGCCGTCTCCTTGGCAGCCATCAGGCCCTCATCCACAGCGTTTTCGTTCTTTTCAATCAACTCAGCTGACATTTTTGACGCGGCCGATGTCTTAGCCGCCAATCGCCTTACCTCTCCGGCCACCACGGTAAAGCCTCTTCCAGCCTCCCCTGCTCTGGCTGCCTCTACCGTCGCATTTAGCGCCAATATATTCGTCTGAAATGCAATGTCCTCTATTTCCGCAATAATACCAGTAATTTCTTTGGAATTCTTTTTCACCTGCTCGATGCTTTTCACCAGACTTCTCATCTGTTCATCGCTTTTCAGCACCTTGCCGCCCACTTTATCCACTAATTCACTGGACTTTACCGCATTATCTGCATTCTCTTTGACGCTGTCAGCAATTTCATTAATACTAGCCGCCAGCTCCTCAATCGAACTAGCCTGTTCAGAAGCACCGGCAGCCAGTGTCTGTGCACCGTTCGCAACTTGTTCCGCACTCGCGGATACCTGCTCCGCACTGCTGCTAATCTGCTCCATGGAGTCCCGGAGCAAGCCTCCGATTTCCTCCATAGCTTCGGCAAGCGCTATGAAGTCCCCCTTAAATGCAACTTCACATTTATAATTAAGCTTTCCTCTTCCAAGCGCCACCATTCCCTTACCGACTTCTGATACATACAAGCTCAAAGAATCCACGATACTTCTCATGTCATTGGCTAGTTCTCCCAGCTCATTCTTGGCATTATAGGAAATTCTGGCACTTAACTGCCCATTAGAAATCTCATTCGCAGCTCTTTTAACTTCATTGAGCGGGGTAATTATACTTCTAGTGATTATAAACCAAATCGCAATAGTAAACAGCACACTGACCACGGCTAACACAACTATCATTGTGATAATGTTCCTATTCATTGTTCGTGATTCCGTAATCCATTTTTCTGCGTCTGTCTTAGATATATCCGCAATATTATTAGACGCGTCTCTGAGCGCTTTTGTCTGCGGCTCATAGTCACTTAAATATAAGGTAAGAGCCCTCTCCCGGTCACCTGCCGCCAAATATTGCAGAACCTCATCCCTCGGCGCTCTCAGGGCCTCAAATGCCTCAAGCAGCTTATTTACCATCTCTTTGTCTGAAACGTAGCCTGAACCCAATGTTTTTATATTCTCAGTCAGCTCGTCGACATAACCCCTTGTTTCCTCAATGCATTCTTCCGTATCTACCGCACTGTCCGATGCACACATGAGCAAAAGGTTTTTCTGTACCGCTCGTGTATTTCCTATAATTTTGTACGATAGTTCCAAATTCTCAAAAGGTTCTGCATATAGTCTATCCATTCTCTCCGACATAGAATTAATATTAAATATTGCTGTAATTACAGTTATGGCATATATTACTATAATAATCGCAAAAGCAATCATCAACTTTGTACCAATCTTTAAATTTTTATACTTCTGTCTCATCATCCATTCCTCAACCTACGCTCGGTTATCATCTAAATAATATCTTACAGTACGCTCAAAATTATTTTTTTCAAAAGGTTTCACGATAAAATCACTGGCACCCGCGTCCAGCGCCTTAGCTATCATAAGCTCTTGTCCTACGGCCGAACACATAATTACTCTGGCATTCGAGTCCACCTGCTTTATCATTTCCAAAGCTTCAATTCCTGACATAACGGGCATCGTAATGTCAAGTATCACCAAATCAGGATGTAATTCCTCAAAGGCCTTTACTCCTTCTGCACCGTCTTTCGCCTCCACTATGTTCTTATATCCTGCCTCTTCCAGATTTTTGCGGATTACCTGCCTCATGAACATGGCATCATCTACAATAAGAATCAATTTTTCCATAGCGCCTCTCTTCCTCCTTACCCCCTAGGCGGGTTGTTTCTTTTTTCTATAAACTGCCGGATACACAGATTCCAGCTCTGTCTCATCCGCGGACAAAAGTTCTGCATGCCCAATCAAAAGGTATCCGCCCGGATTTAGGCTTTCTTCTAAAAGTCTGACTAACTTCCTTCTGGAATCTCTATCAAAATATATCATTACATTACGGCACAGTATCAAATCAAACTTAGCCGGATTGCTTATCGGCGTCATTAAATTGTGATTACGGAATCTGATATTACTCTTTAGACTTTCAACTACCGCAAAATAATTTTCATTTACCCTTTTACAGTATTTCTGCTTCCAGCCCGTAGGAAGTGCATCCAGCTCTTTCTCAGAATACACACCCTTTCTAGCCATCTGAAGCACTTCATCTGATATATCGGTGGCTAAAATCCTTGCATCGGCCAGCTGCCCTCTATTTGCCTTATATTCCTCCAGCGCCATAGCAAGCGTATAACATTCCTCCCCGGTCGCACATCCCGCACACCAAATGTTACCGATTCCAAAGGCTTTCTGGGAAAATAATTCTCGAAAGATGGTACGCTCCAATATTTCAAAATGCACCGGTTCCCGCATAAAATATGTATAATTCGTGGTCAGCCGGTTCACCATCTGTCCCGCCAGTTTCCCATCTTTATCCCGGCGAAGCAGGTTCATATATTCAGCAAAGCTATTCACTCCCAGTCTTTTAAGCTCCTTCGTCATCCTGCATTCAATCAAGACCTTTTTCTTTTCTAGATTAATTCCATATGTATCCCGCATGTACTCAATAATCTGATTGAATTCATTTTGATTAAGTCTAATCATGCTTTTTCACCCATACCCCTTTGATTATCTGTTCCATCTCCTGCCCATTATTTGTTTCTTCCCCCACTGTATCTGAAAGAATCCCCCTATAGCCTGTTCCACCTCTTAGAATAATGCCACATCTATAAACCTCCTGTGCAGTCCCACACATATCAAAAGGATTATAATATACCACAAGCTTCCCCATGTAATAGGAAATACCCGCAATATCCTGCGGCTGCCCGGGCACACGGTGTACACTGGGATTCTCTATAATCGCTTCCAGTTCTTCTTCATCAATATAGAGTGTCTGCGGACCAGAAATTATTTCAATATATCTCATGCCCTATCGCTCTCCCTTACCTTATTATTCCATCTCATATAATACACAAGGCTCGATAATATACGCCGGATATTCGCCGCCCTTATCGCTCCACATGCGGGCAATAGCGCGCAAATACCTATTATTGTCATTCGCAAGCTCCACGGGGAATTCTATTATCTGCTTCTCCAAAACTTCCACAATCCCAACAATATCATCCACTTTCAAAATTAATATATCTTCTCCGTTTTGGACAACAAGCTGATATTTCCTCATGTCCGCTGCTATCCCGCCTGCCAATACTGCAAAATCCAAAACCGGCAAGTCTCCCATATCCTCCATACCATCAACAACAGATTTCACACAAAAAAGAGGAATTAAAAAAGAAATGTCATACGCAGAAAACAACATATACAAATTCTCCGATTCTTCCATGATTCTCCCCCTTTTTTCTTATAATTACCACTATATCCATAATACGTTATCCCATAAAAAAACACAAGCCAAAGCACTTAACTTAGCGATTGTTGGCTATTACATTTTGTGATATCCTGATTATATCATTGAACTATAGAAAGGGGATGCATATGAAAGTAGTTATCGCCATCGATTCACTAAAAGGAAGTCTCACATCCATGGATGCCGGCCTTGCAGTTAAAGAAGGGATTCTGGCTGCCGTACCGGATGCAGAAGTCATCGTCCGGCCTCTCGCAGATGGAGGGGAAGGTACAGTAGACGCATTGATCGAGGGGTATGGCGCCGAAAAAGTCTGTCTGTCCGTAACCGGCCCTCTCGCTCATCCTGTCTCCTGTTATTACGGATATCTTCCCCATACTGGAACGGCAATTATAGAAATGGCCGCCGCTGCCGGAATCACCCTTATCCCCTCTTTTGCCAAGGATCCGCTGCACGCAACCACTTACGGAGTAGGAGAATTGATTCTTGACGCCCTTTCAAAAGGCTGCCGGGATTTTATCATCGGAGTTGGCGGAAGCGCTACCAACGACGGAGGTCTGGGCATGCTTAAAGCTCTGGGATGTACTTTCCACGATATCCACGGGAACGATGTGGGCGAAGGCGGAAACGCTCTTGCAAAAATAAATTCCATCGACACAAGCGGCATGAACCCTAATCTGAAACACTGCCGGTTTCAGATTGCATGTGATGTCTCCAACCCACTCTGTGGCAAAAATGGAGCTACCTATGTTTATGGCCCGCAAAAAGGCGCCGACATCCACATGATATCAAAGCTAGATTCAGCCATGGCTCACTTTGCCCAAAAAACAACCCAGTTTTTAAATACGGACTATTCTCAAGTCCCCGGTGCAGGAGCGGCCGGCGGCCTTGGATACGCCTTCCTAAGCTATCTAAACGCGCAGCTCATACCCGGGACCGAATTGATTCTAAATGCCATTCATCTGGAAGCAGACCTAAAGGACGCAGACATCGCAGTCACCGGGGAAGGTCGACTGGATTCACAGACGGTCATGGGAAAGGCTCCCTTAGGAGTTGCAAAACTGGCGAAAAAGCATCACGCAAAAGTGATTGCTTTTGCCGGGACCGTGGCAGACGACGCTGACGCCTGCAATCAAGCCGGCATCGACGCCTTTTTCCCTATTATAAGGGACATCACTACACTCGAGGAGGCAATGAAGCCTGACAACGCCAGAGCTAACCTGCGGGCTGCCGCAAATCAAGTGTTCCGCCTTTTATAGCAGCTTCCTTATGCCTTAAAGCGGCATAGTTCCTTTTGCCCGCGCCTTCCTGTCCTCAATAGACTGAATAATCGGCACCATAAAGGCCGCAACGATTCCCCCTGCGAATCCATTATTGTAGAGATTCATGCCTCCATAAATAATTCCCACATTCATAGCCACTGACGAGTGCAGGAATCCCGCGATTATTCCGGCGATTACCCCGAACTCACCCGCAATCGGCGCAAGTGTCGTAGAGAAGAGCAAGGTGATGATTGGAGACGGATCTGTAATATTCCACGTCTTCGTCAGGCTGGCAAGCCACACGCCCATCATGACAGGTAGTATATTTCTCACATGCTTCCCAGTAGCCCCGAATCCCACCACCGTGAAAATACCTCCTATCGTCGGTCCATTCAAATCACCCCCGACAAGAAGTACAAAGGCCGTAGCCACAATTCCATTTATCCCCATGTTCACCAGCGCGGTACTGAATCCATCCTCCTGTACATAATCAGTACCCCCTAAGCCGCTTGATTTTAATATAGCCCTAAACTGGCTGAATGCTGTCGGCGAGTGAAAACGACCAAGCGCTATCATTAGTAAGAAGAATACAAACAGGAGAACGGCAAATATTCTATCGTTTCCGGTAGACCAGATGAGTCTGGATTCCGTCTCAAGTCCAAAAGATTTAAACACGGAAATAATGACCGTCGCAATAATCCCCGATGAAAATCCCACATTGTACAGAGAATATCCCTTGTGAAGATAGAAAACATGTGTAGACAAGGGCGGCAGGACAAATCCAATGACCGCGCCGGCCAAAAGGCTCAGGATAAGCTTGAGTGCAGGGGGCACTTCCGGCAGCTGCATAATCTGCGTTATAATTGGCGACAGACATGTTCCATAAAACCCTACATAAATATATTTTGATACGGAAACTTTATGGTATCTGGCATAACACCACACGCCGAACAGAATGGCCCAGATGTTGAGTATATTTTTGCCAAACAGAGAAAAGCCCATCATCAGAAAGATTGATGTGATCGTATGCCCGTCCATTTCCATATTAAGGAAATATAAAATCCCAATACAGACAAGCGTCAGGATACCGGCATTAATAAAAGCGGCCCCGATACCGCCGATAGCAATATAATCAGTAATCAGAAAATCCGGCTCCTTTAAAATCGTAATCAACCCGCGGTAAATGTCGGGCAGCGGCTGGAGAAAAAGCCCCGCAATCAGGAAATATGCCGGAAGAAGGGTCAGATACAAAAATTTCTTTTTTCGTGTCATGGTACGGTGTTGTTTTAACATAATTCTCCTTTCTGTCGAAACAGCATCATTTTCTTTATACTATTATAGCAATATTTTTGCCCAAACACTATTGCTTTCTTCTATAAATCAACTTCGTTTATAGGGCTTTTGAATTAGGAATTCTTTCGTGCCCGGGCTATAATAGTTATATGTAAAATGTTGCCAATACGGAGGAGAATTATATGGAAATCATTAAAGAGCTGCCGGAAGTATTTGAAGAATTTGCCGAACAGCGTAAAAAATCTTTTTTAAGCATGAAAGAACTTAAAGACAAAGGGGTACCTGTGGTAGGAGCATACTGTACTTACTTTCCTCAGGAAATCGCCATGGCTATGGGCGCGGCTACCGTCAGCCTCTGCTCCACTTCGGATGAGACTATTCCGGACGCAGAGAAGGATCTTCCGAAGAATCTTTGCCCCCTTATCAAATCCAGCTACGGTTTTGCTATAACAGACAAATGTCCATTCTTCTATTTTTCTGACTTGGTCGTAGGAGAGACAACCTGTGACGGCAAGAAGAAAATGTATGAATATATGGGGCAATTCAAGGACGTATTTTTAATGGAGCTCCCAAACACACAGAAAGAAGAAGCGTTAAAGCTATGGAGAAGTGAAATCATCCGCTTTAAAGAATATCTTGAAGAGAAGTTTGATGTAGAAATCACCGAGGAGCAGATTCGTGATGCAATCAAGATCAACAACGCCGGACGCCGCTCTCTAAAAGCACTGTATGAAACTATGAAAAATGACCCCGTTCCCATTAAAGGTCAGGATCTCTTCAAAGTTCTATACGGCAGCACCTTCAAATTCGACCGTTCACAAATTCCAGAAGAGGTTGACGCACTCGTCGCCAAAATTAATAAAGAATATGCCGAAGGCAAAATGGAAGAGAAAAAACCAAGAATTTTAATTACCGGATGCCCAATCGGAGGTGCAACCGAGAAAATCATCCGTGCCGTGGAGGACAACGGCGGTATAGCCGTGACCTTTGAGAGCTGCAGCGGCGCCAAGTCAATCGACAAGCTCGTAGATGAAGACAACCCCGATGTATACGATGCTTTAGCTCGCCGCTATTTAGATATCGGATGTTCCGTCATGGCGCCTAACCCGAACCGGCTCGAACTTTTGGGCAGGTTGATTGACGAATACAAGGTGGACGGTGTGGTGGAAATGCTTCTGCAGGCCTGCCATACATACGCCGTTGAATCCAAGGGAATCCGTGATTTTGTGACCGGTGAAAAGCATATTCCTTATATCGCCGTTGAGACCGATTATTCACAGGCGGATATCGGACAGTTGAATACAAGAATCACTGCATTTTTAGAAATGCTTTAAGAATAAAAGGCAGGAATGATACGATGAATTATGTAGGAATTGATATAGGCTCTACCGCCTCAAAAGTCGTAGTACGCGGTGAGGAGGATTTTCACTTTGTGCTGCCCACAGGCTGGAGCAGTAAAGAAACTACTATCACAATAAAGGAGAAGCTTCTCTCGCAGGGAATCGATGTAAATTCTGAGGCAAACCGTGTGACCGCGACCGGTTATGGACGGGTCGCCGTTGATTTTGCCGACAATGTCATCACAGAGATTACCTGCCATGCCCGGGGCGGCAGAGAACTCTGCGGAGATAACTGCGCCGTCATAGATGTGGGTGGGCAGGATACTAAGATTATCCTTATCAGCCATGGTATGGTACAGGATTTCCTTATGAATGACAAATGTTCCGCCGGAACCGGAAAGTTCTTGGAAATTATGTCCAACCGGCTGGGCGTCACGCTGGAGGAATTATTCGAACTTGCCTCAACAGGAAATCCAGTGTCCATCAGCTCCCTCTGTACTGTTTTTGCAGAATCCGAGGTTATCAGCTATATTGGGGAAGGGAGAAAACGGGAAGATATTGCCGCCGGTGT
The DNA here is from genome assembly GCF_900086725.1 of Bariatricus massiliensis. Taxonomy (GTDB): domain Bacteria; phylum Bacillota; class Clostridia; order Lachnospirales; family Lachnospiraceae; genus Allocoprococcus; species Allocoprococcus massiliensis. The sequence goes on from NZ_LT574837.1 coordinate 914,485, forward strand.
AGTAGAATCCGTGGCGGCAAAGGTTGCCCAGCTTGCCCAGAGAAAGGACTTGCCCGAAAAAGTAATTCTCACCGGAGGATTGAGCAATAATCCCTATTTTACAGATGTTCTGTCCAAAAAGACAGGAAAGCATGTGGAACCAACTGCATTTGGACGGTACGCCGGAGCGCTGGGCGCAGCTCTTCTGGCAGAGGAAAAAAGGAGATAAGCAGCTAAAGAGGAGAGAGAAGTTTAGCTTCTCTCCCCTCTAACATGCCGCTTCTTACAATCCGCAGTATTCTGCAATCAAACTGTATAGCCTGTCCGACGAACAGACGGGCACCATAGCTGTCGTACCTTCAATTTGTATATCTTCATAAGTGTCTTCCGCCGCCGTAAGCACCAATGCCGGAATCACATCATACTTCTCCCCAAATAGTACTTCCAAATATTCACAATACTTAACCGCCTGAAGAACATCTTCCTCCGCATAGCTATTCTTCATTTTAAATTCCAGCGTGAAAATCTTCCCCTCAGTAATCAAGATAACATCCGCGTAAATGCGTATAGTCTTGGCCCTCTTAATACGAAGTTCAAATATAATTTCCCATTTTTCCCAAAGCGAATGGTCTGCTCCCCTTTGACTCAAACTGGCAAATAAATTCTGCATGGAATAGTAAGTATCCTCAAAGGAGTGAAATAGTCCTCTTTTGTCGTTAAGATTTCGCCCAATATTCCTACATCCCTCCTTCAGACGTTCCAAAAACTCCTCAAGATCCGTGTCTAGAAATTCATTTACCCAGCTGTAATACCCGGAAAATTCACCTATTCCTTGATGTGGTACGCTCTGGCGGATCAACCCATGCCATCGGTACTCTTTGTCACAATAACACAGCTCTTTCATATATGGAGAACCATACAAATAATGATTGATAGTATACCTTGTCTGCCCTGATTTCTTTCCGATTTCCCTAGCTTTAATCCCATCGCTGCTGCTTATCAGGGAATATATTTTTGTCTCTATTCTATCCACAATTCTCCTACCTTCCACAGGCAGCATTCATATACTGCCATATTTCCAGTTACTCTAAATTGAATGGCCCAAATCCATGCGGCAGCAATTCTTTCAGCCTATACATATGATACCGCCTGTCATCCACAGCCAAAATAACCTGAAAGGTTTCCGGATTACAGAATTCCATCATCACCTGCCTGCACACACCACAGGGAGGCGTATACTCTGTCACCACGCCGTCTTTACCGCCCACAATACATATCGCTTTGAATTTAGTGATTCCTTCACTGACCGCCTTGAAAAATGCCGTACGCTCCGCACAGTTTGACGGCGTATAAGCGGCATTCTCTATATTGCATCCCGTATAAATCTTCCCATTATCAGCCAGCAGAGCGGCTCCAACCTTGAAACCAGAATACGGCGTATAGGAATACTTTAACTGCCCCAGCGCTGTATCGATCATATGCACAACCAACTTATCGTCCAACATTCTTTCACTCCCCCTTTTCCTTCATTAAAAAGATTTATTACATGTATTTTCGTATATACCCTTCAATTTTTTCTACCGACGGAACAGTACCACTTAATACAAGTTTACCATTAATCATTAGTGAAGGCGAGACCATTATACCTAATTTTACAATCTCCATCAAATCCTCCACCTTCAAGATTTCTGCCTTGACTCCTGTATTCTTAACAGCCTCTTCAACATTCGCAAATAACTTCGAGCACTTGTTCATTTGTCAATATACATATTGATTTTTTTCGATATATTGTTAAACCAAAAAAACTTCTATTTCCTTTTGTTTTAAATGCAAAAAAACCTGCAAACAATAATGTTTGCAGGCTTTCTCTCAACTCCCCGAGTTGGGTTCGAACCAACGACCCTTCGGTTAACAGCCGAATGCTCTACCGCTGAGCTATCGAGGATCACTTCTTATATTATATACATTTTTTCTGATTTTACAAGTATCTTCTTCTACTTTTTCCATGTACCTTCAAAACCGCATACAAACCTAATCATTCCATCCATTTTTCCCTTCCTACCTCTTGGTTATGCCCTCGACCGATTAGTGACAGTCAGCTCCGTACATTGCTGCACTTCCACCTCTGCCCTATCTACCTTGTCGTCTTCAAGGGGTCTTACTACTTTCGTAGGGATATCTCATCTTGAGGGGGGCTTCACGCTTAGATGCCTTCAGCGTTTATCCCTTCCCGGCTTGGCTACTCTGCCATGCTCTTGGTAGAACAACAGATACACCAGCGGCCAGTCCAACCCGGTCCTCTCGTACTAAGGTCAGCTCCTCTCAAATATCCTACGCCCACGCCGGATAGGGACCGAACTGTCTCACGACGTTCTGAACCCAGCTCGCGTACCGCTTTAATGGGCGAACAGCCCAACCCTTGGGACCTACTTCAGCCCCAGGATGCGATGAGCCGACATCGAGGTGCCAAACCACTCCGTCGATGTGAACTCTTGGGAGTGATAAGCCTGTTATCCCCAGGGTAGCTTTTATCCGTTGAGCGATGGCAATCCCACTTTATACCACCGGATCACTAAGTCCTACTTTCGTACCTGCTCCACCCGTCGGTGTCGCAGTCAAGCCCTCTTTTGCCTTTGCACTCTGCGAATGGTTTCCGACCATTCTGAGAGGACCTTTGAGCGCCTCCGATACCCTTTCGGAGGCGACCGCCCCAGTCAAACTCCCCACCTGACATTGTCCCCCAGCCGGGTCACGGCTGCTGGTTAGAAATCCAGTACTGCAAGGGTGGTATCCCAACAGCGGCTCCATGGCGACTGGCGTCACCACTTCTTAGCCTCCCACCTATCCTGTACATACAATACCGAATCCCAGTATCAAGCTGGAGTAAAGCTCCATGGGGTCTTTCCGTCCTGGCGCAGGTAACCAGCATCTTCACTGGTATTTCAATTTCACCGGGTGCATTGTCGAGACAGTGCCCAAATCATTACGCCTTTCGTGCGGGTCGGAACTTACCCGACAAGGAATTTCGCTACCTTAGGACCGTTATAGTTACGGCCGCCGTTTACTGGGGCTTAAGTTCAAAGCTTCAGGACGAGTCCTTAACCTCTCCCCTTAACCTTCCAGCACCGGGCAGGCGTCAGCCCATATACCTCACCTTTCGGTTTTGCATAGACCTGTGTTTTTGCTAAACAGTTGCTTGGGCCAATTCTCTGCGGCCAGCTCTCGCTGGCACTCCTTCTCCCGAAGTTACGGAGTCATTTTGCCGAGTTCCTTAACAATGCTTCTCCCGTCGGCCTTAGGATTCTCTCCTCACCTACCTGTGTCGGTTTACGGTACGGGTACAGTATGAACGATAGCGGCTTTTCTTGGCAGCTGGCTCACACACTTCCCTACTTATAGTTCGGTACGCGTCACGTCTTCGGATTGTGAAACGGATTTGCCAATTTCACTCCTACCCCGCTTGCCCCGGGATCCCATTCCCGGGTTGTGCTCTCCCTCTGCGTCCCCACAGTTCTGTCATACTGCAGTACAGGAATTTCAACCTGTTGTCCATCGGCTACGTCTTTCGACCTCGCCTTAGGCCCCGACTTACCCAGAGCAGATCAGCTTTACTCTGGAAACCTTGGGTATTCGGCCGGAAGGATTCCCACCTTCCTCTCGCTACTCATTCCGGCATTCTCTCTTCTTAGAAGTCCACAGCTCCTTACGGTACTGCTTCCTCCCTCTAAGAATGCTCCTCTACCAATTACATTCGTAATTCCTGAGCTTCGGTAGTGTGTTTCAGCCCCGGACATTTTCGGCGCAGGACCTCTCGACTAGTGAGCTATTACGCACTCTTTTAATGGATGGCTGCTTCTGAGCCAACATCCTAGTTGTCTTTGAAATCCCACATCCTTTTCCACTTAACACACATTTTGGGACCTTAGCTGCAGGTCTGGGCTCTTTCCCTTTCGACTACCCAACTTATCTCGTGTAGTCTGACTCCCATGACTATCTTTCCGGCATTCGGAGTTTGATATCCTTTGGTAAGCTTTGACGCCCCCGCGGGAATTCAGTGCTCTACCTCCGGCAGACTGTCATGAGGCTAGCCCTAAAGCTATTTCGAGGAGAACCAGCTATCTCCGGGTTCGATTGGAATTTCTCCCCTACCCACACCTCATCGCCACCCTTTTCAACGGATGTGCGTTCGGTCCTCCATTGCCTTTTACGGCAACTTCAACCTGGACATGGGTAGATCACCCGGTTTCGGGTCTACTCCGGCTGACTTGGCGCCCTATTCAGACTTGGTTTCCCTTCGGCTCCGCACCTTGGAGTGCTTAACCTTGCCAGCCGGCGTAACTCGCCGGACCGTTCTACAAAAAGTACGCGGTCGCACATATAAAGTGCTTCCACAGCTTGTAAACGCAGGGTTTCAGGTTCTCTTTCACTCCCCTCCCGGGGTCCTTTTCACCTTTCCTTCACAGTACTATGCGCTATCGGTCACTAAGTAGTATTTAGCCTTACGGGGTGGTCCCCGCATGTTCCCACAAGGTTTCTCGTGTCTCGTGGTACTCTGGATACCGCCATGTCATTCGGACTTTCACGTACGGGGCTTTCACCCTCTCTGGCCGGCTTTCCCAAAACCGTTCTGTTAGTCTTCTTGAATCATTTCTGCGGTCCTAACCCCAGAGTGCACGCACTCTGGTTTGGGCTCTTTCCATTTCGCTCGCCGCTACTTTGGAAATCGATGTTTCTTTCTCTTCCTCCGGCTACTTAGATGTTTCAGTTCACCGGGTTCCCTTCCATACGTTATGGATTGGCGTATGGATACTGGAGGTCTGCTCCAGTGGGTCTCCCCATTCAGATATCTCCGGATCGATGGGTATTTGCCCCTCCCCGAAGCTTTTCGCAGCTTATCACGTCTTTCGTCGGCTCTTAGTGCCAAGGCATCCACCCTGCGCTCTTTCTAGCATAACCAACCAGCTCCTCCCCACGGGATGGGGATAAGCCACACACATCTAGCGTGATGTGCGTTGGTATTCAGGTTCGTTTTTTGAATTCGTTTTCTCGAATCGTGTTTCCACTGCTCTCACAGTGGATCCTCGGATGTCTTTTCTTAAATATTTCTATTTGAGAATTGATTATTTTTTGTATGCGATTTTCAAGGTACATGAAGATGTGAGCACATAAGAAACGGTTTTGTGTGGAAAGCTCGCTTTCCTAAGCAAAATTGCTTTCTTATGTATTGGCATGTAATGCCATGACCGAAAGAACTTGTTCTTGAGGTGCAAAGGTCACATCTTGACTGAATTTTATCAGTCATCAGAAATCAAAAGCTTTCTTTCAATCTCTGATCACTGGTAAAGACCAGCTATCATAACAGCACTGCCCTGCTGATTGGGTTGGTTCCCGGCATACCTCCGTTCGCCTGTATCTATGCTCAAAGACTGGTACGGTAGCTAACCGCATCTAGTCGCTTGACACTTCGGAGCGAATCTCCAAAGCTTCATCTACATCAAGCACAGTCTGCTTATTCTTTTTTAATGCTGGCGGCCACCTGCTCTCCCACACCGTCTCCAGTGCAGTACCATCGGCCGGTCAGGTCTTAACCATCGTGTTCGGGATGGGAACGGGTGTCTCCCCTGACCGCATCGCCACCAGCGGTATTAAGTTATATTCCGTGAGTGCAGTCTTTCTTCTAACTCGATTCCGCTCTGCTTCATCTCGTTAGATTCAATCCTTCTTATGCATCCTGTCTTCCAGTTTTGTTCCTGCAAGCCAGCTTGCGTCACAAACCTGTAATCCATTCTGCGCACT